>NZ_PJMB01000010.1 GCF_002892835.1 Arthrobacter sp. AFG7.2
CACCCGGGAGGGTGTGGGAGAGTAGGTCACCGCCGGACAACCATTAGGTCGAGGCCCCAACCACACGGTTGGGGCCTCCCACATTTAACACCCACCACCACACCCAACACCCGCCCACACGGTGAAGCCCGCCACCACCACCCGCGCCAAGACTGCAACCTGGCACGACCACCCGCGCCAGCACCGCCGTCGAACACCCCTCCAAGACGGACGGCCCCTCACGCCGGAACCCGCAGCGGCGGTGGGGCTTCCGCTTCTGGCGCAATCCGGGGCTGTAAACCGCCGAAAGCCGGTGATTAACCTCAAAAACTGGCGGAAACACGCGGAATTTGCGGACCTCGGGTGCCCAAGCTGGTAAGTTTTCGAACAGTGGCTTGTGCGCATGCCGTGTGCAGGCTCCAGAATCATGACCGTCCAGGAGGACATAAATGGCTAAGAACCGTAGTGAACTTGTTGCAGAGGTAGCAGGCAAGGCCGGCACCAGCCAGGCAGCCGTCAACTCCGTCCTCGACGCACTGTTCGAGGTTTTCGAGACTTCTGTCGCCGCGGGCGAGAAGATCACCATCCCGGGCTGGCTCGCCGTCGAGCGCACCGACCGTGCAGCACGCACCGGCCGCAACCCCCAGACGGGTGAGACCATCCAGATCGCGGCAGGCCACAGCGTCAAGCTGACCGCCGGCTCCAAGCTGAAGGCTGCAGTCTCCAACAAGAAGTAAGCTTCTTCCTCCCCGGCACCGTCATCGAATGGGCGCCGGCGCGGAAAAGGAGCGGCAACCATCAGGTTGCCGCTCCTTTTGCCTTTAAGGCCGATTCGCGGCCCGGGCAGGCGTAGCGGACAATGGAATGGTGTCTTCTGCCGCAAAACCACGTTCCACCCAGCACCAGTCCGTTCCCGTTAAGGGAGCGCAGGGCAATGGTGTTCCGGGCAGGAACGGCAGCGCTCTCGGAATCCCCCTGGGCTGGCAGCTGGCCGGCCTGGCTGCACTGTTCCTCGGCCTGGCAGCGGCACTGATATTCTCCGGTGCTGCCGGCGCCCGGGCCGTCTCTGACCCGGGAGCGCTTGTGCGTTGGGGCTTGCCTGCCAGCAAGGCCATCCACAATGTCTCGCTGGCTACCGTCATCGGCGGCCTGATCTTCGCCGTCGGAATTCTTCCCAAAAGCGCCGGACCCCGCAAAAGGGACAGGGAGGCCGCCGGCAGCGAGGGTCCGGAGCATCCTGCCTTCAGCCGCGCCCTGGCCGTGGCGTCCGCGGCAGGTGCTGCGTGGACCCTCTCTGCCATCGCAGTACTGGTCCTTACCTACTCTGATGTTGCGGGGCAGGCGATCTCGGGTGATGCCGAGTTCACCCAGGCCCTGGTCTTTTTCATGACGGAGATTGAGACGGGGCGGGCCTGGCTGGCCGTCACGATCATCGCGGCCGTCGTGACAACGGCCCTGTTCGGCGTACGGTCCCTCGGCGGTCTGGCCCTGACCCTGATCCTGGCACTCATTGGATTGGTACCCACCGCACTGATCGGCCACTCCTCAAGTTCTTCTGACCACGAGGGCGCCATCAACTCCCTCGGGCTGCACCTCGTAGGCGTCAGCACCTGGGTGGGCGGCATCATCATGCTGGCACTGCTCTCCGGAGTCCTGACGGGACCCAGAGCCGCTGCGGCCGGTGACATCACCGAACCGACACTTCGCAGGTTCTCGTCCCTGGCGGGTTTTGCCTTCGTGCTCGTGTTCGCCTCCGGCATCATCAATGCCAGCATCAGGATCACCAACTGGGGCGACCTCTTCGGCTCGTCGTACGGCCAGCTGATCCTGGCCAAGTCCGCCGCCACCCTGGTCCTGGGCGGCATCGGCTTCATGCACCGTCAATGGGTGATCCCGCAGCTCGGCCGTAACGGCTCCACCATGTCCTCACGAAGGGTCCTCTGGCAGCTGGTCCTGGCTGAGTTCCTGGTGATGGGCGCAACCTCCGGTGTCGCCGTCGCCCTGGGCCGTTCCGCGCCGCCCGAGCCCACCAGCTTTGCCCCCGACGCGTCGCCCGCCTTCATCCTCACCGGCTACGAACTCCCTCCGGAACTGACCCCCGAGCGGTGGTTGACCGAGTGGCGCCTGGACTGGATCTGGATCGCGGTGGCCCTCTTCGGGCTCGTTTCCTATTTCCTGGGCGTGGCAAGGGTCCGCCAGCGCGGGGACAAATGGCAGTGGTTCAGGTCCGTCAACTGGGTGATCGGCCTTCTGGTGCTCACCTACATCACGTCCGGACCGCCGTCGGTCTATGGCCGCGTGCTGTTCTCGGCACACATGGTGGACCACATGGCACTGACCATGGTGGCCCCGATCTTCCTGGTCCTGGGTGCTCCTGTGACGCTCGCCCTGCGCGCGCTGCCGGCCCGGGGGGACGGCTCCCGGGGAGCGCGCGAGTGGCTGCTGGTGTTTATCCACTCCAAGTTCTCGCAGCTGGTGACCCACCCGCTCTTTGCGGCCGCCAACTTCGCCGGCTCGATTGTGCTGTTCTACTACTCGGACCTGTTTGGCTTCGCGATGCGTGAGCACGTGGGCCATGAGCTGATGATTCTGCACTTCCTGCTCACCGGATACATCTTTGTGCTGACCATGATCGGCACCGACCCGCTTCCGCGCAGGGCTCCCTACCCTATGCGGCTCCTCCTGCTCCTTGCCACCATGGGCTTCCACGCCTTCTTCGGTGTCGCCATCATGGGCGGAACCAACCTCCTGGCAGCTGACTACTTCGGCAACCTGGGCAGGGAATGGGGACCGTCTGCCCTCGTGGACCAGCAGACCGGCGGTGCGGTTGCCTGGGGCATCGGTGAGGTGCCCACCCTGCTGGTGGCCATCGGCGTCGCCATCATGTGGTCCCGGTCGGACCAGCGGGAGACGAAACGCGTGGACCGGGCGGCGGACAGGAATAACGACGCCGATCTCACCGCTTACAACGATATGTTTGCCAAATTGGCTGAACGCGATGCCAAGGTGGCTGAACGAAACAAGCTGGAAGGACGCTGATGAGCGAAACCGTACGCACCCACCTCCGGGTCCGCGCCTCCGAACTGGTGGGCCGTAACTGGTTGAATACCGGCGGCAAATCACTGGACCTGGAAGCCCTCCGCGGCAAGATTGTGCTGCTGGACTTCTGGACCTTCTGCTGCATCAACTGCCTGCATGTCCTTGACGAACTGCGGCCGCTTGAGGAACAGTACTCGGACGTCCTGGTCACCGTGGGCGTCCACTCGCCCAAGTTCGAGCACGAAGCCGATCCGGTGGCGCTGGCCGCGGCCGTGGAGCGCTACGAGATCCACCACCCCGTCCTGGACGACCCGGAGCTGGAGACCTGGAAGGCCTACACCGCCCGTGCCTGGCCCACCCTGGTGGTCATCGACCCTGAAGGCTACATCGTGGCGCACCTCTCGGGTGAAGGCCATGCTGACGGCCTGGCCGTGCTGATTCCGGAGCTTATTGCCGAACACGAGGCCAAGGGGACCCTGCACCGCGGTTCCGGCCCCTACGTCGCACCCGAGCCCACCTCCGGCACCCTGCGCTTCCCCGGCAAAGCACTCTTCCTCCCGCCCGGCCGCGGTTCCACCGCAGGGGGACCGTCCGACGGCGGCTCGGCGGCAGGTGCCGCAGCGGACGGTGCTGCCGGCAAGGGTTCCTGGCTGGTCACCGATACCGGCCACCACCGGCTGGTGGAACTGGGCACCGACTTCCAGACTGTGCTGGGCACTTTCGGCTCCGGCGTCAAGGGCCACGCCGATGGCCCGGCGGCCGGTGATGCCGCGGTGGCACAGTTCAACGAGCCCCAGGGCCTGGTCCTGCTGCCGGAAGACGTGGCAGCCAAGGCGGGTTACGACGTCGTTATTGCCGACTCCGTCAACCACCGGCTTCGCGGCCTGTCCCTCACGGATGGCAAAGCCTCCACCCTGGCCGGCAGCGGCGTCCAGAGGCTCCTTGAAGCCGGACCGGCGCGGGTGGATGAGGACGCTGCAGGATTTACCGGGCAGCTCGGCGGGCACCCGCTGGACGTCGCCCTGAGTTCGCCGTGGGACGTCGTCTGGTCACGGAAGCTGAACGCCGTGGTGGTGGCCATGGCGGGTGTGCACCAGATCTTCAGCTTCGATCCGGTTTCAGGTGCCGTTGCCATTCTGGCCGGCAACGGATTGGAGGGCCTGCTGGACGGCGCCCCGCACGAGGCCTGGTTCGCGCAGCCATCCGGCCTGGCCGAAGACGGGGACGGCAACATCTGGGTTGCTGACTCCGAAACCTCCGCCATCCGCAAACTGGCCATTGACGACGACGGCACGGTCACCGTGGAATCCGCCGTCGGCAAGGGACTGTTCGATTTCGGCTTCCGTGACGGCGCTGCTGCGGACGCCCGGCTTCAGCACCCGCTGGGGGTCACCGTCCTGCCGGACGGTTCGGTGGCGATCGCAGATACCTACAACGGTGCCGTCCGCCGCTATGACCCCGTCTCCGGCACGGTTTCCACGTTGGCGCGCGGCCTGCTGGAGCCGTCGGACGTGATTGTTGACCACACGCAGTCCGCCGGTTCCGAGCCCCTCCTGGTGGTGGTGGAGGCCAACCAGCACCAGCTGGTGTACGTTCCCATCCCCAAGGAAGCGCAGCAGGTGGACGAGGGCGCAGTCCAGACGCACCGGCCGAAGAGCCCCGTGGCGCCCGGCCCCCTGCAACTGACTGTCCGTTTCACCGCCCCCACCGGGCAGAAGCTGGATGACCGCTGGGGCGATCCCACCCAGCTGAAGATCTCCTCCACGCCGCCGGAGCTGCTGGTGGCCGGCGGCGGAACGTCGGTGGGCCTGCTGCGGACCCTCGAGCTGTCACCCGATGTGCCCGACGGCATCCTGCACATAACCGCCCGCGCTGCCGCGTGCGATGGTCCCGAGACCGAGGACGGCGAGATCCCCGATCACGCTGCCTGCCACCTCTACCAGCAGGACTGGGGCATCCCCGTGGTGCTGCAGGGCGACGGCGATACCGAGCTGGTCCTGGACCTTCGCGGCATGGACTGACGCGCCGCCGTCGTACGCAGTGAAAGGCTGCCGCCCGTGACTCTCAACGTCACGGGCGGCAGCCTTTTGTGCTCTCGCACTTTGGCTGCAATCCGGCCCTAGAAGCTCAGGACCGGAGTGACCTTGACAGTGTCACCGGTGACGTCCAGTCGGGTGGTGAAGCTGAAGTCGACTTCCTCGCTCAGGGGATACCAGGCGCCGGTAAACAGGTTCTGTTGCAGGGCTTCCACCTTGGCCTTGCCGTCAAGCGGGGCCACCACCCAGCGCCCGTCGAAGGGCTCAATGGACACGTTGGGGTACTCGGTCACGGTCCATTTGATGCTGCCGTCCTGCACCCTGTTGTTGCTGGCGTAGTAGAACGGGCAGTCGGGCTGGAGTTTCTGCTCCTTGGCCGCAACGGCCGCGCAGCCGTCCAGGAATTCCCTGACCTTCGCGGACACGTCCTTCTTCAGGTCGTCCGTGGCCTGGGTCAGGAGGTTAAGGGGCGCCACAGGAGCGTCCCGTTGGGTCACTGTTGCGCGGGTGGGGGCAGCCGAGAAGTATTGCCCTGTCACGGCCGCCTCGTATTCGCCGGGGTAGAACACCGCGAAAGAGTTCCGGCCGTTGGGCATGTTGACGGGCACGCCGTTGACCATGGCCTCACTGGCATTGACCACCGTGATGTCCACCGTGGGCAGCCTGGCCGGAACGAAAGCCCAGGTGTTGAAGAAAATCCACTCCGTTCCGGTCTTCTCCAGGAGGAACTCGGTGCGGAGCCTGCTGCCGTCAATGGTGTACTCCAGGGGAACCATGACCTGGTTGTCGGGGCGTTCCTCAGCTCCGCCAATCTCCACGTTGCCGAAGCGGGACGTTGCCGTCTGCAGGGCTGTACCGTCGAGCATGGCGGCGTTTCCGGGCGGCACACTCGCCCGGAGCAGCCCGAGTGCTTTGCCGCCGTCGCCGCTCTGAAGGGCGTCCAGATATTCGCGTACGGGCTGCTGCGGACTGGCCAGCGAGTTGTTCACCAGGTTCACGGCAACGATGGCGCCGGCGATGGCAAGCATGAGTCCCAGCAGCCATCCGGCCGCGATCCTCACCAACGCTTGACTCATCTGCACTTTCCATACGTTACCTGCCATGCGTCCGACGGCGGCAGTTGAGTCAGCCGGAGGCGGTACCTGTCACCGGCGCCGCCGCCGGGACGACGTGCCGAATACTCCCCGCAGCAGTTCCCGTCCGAGCTGGGTGCCAATGGACCTGGCCATGCTCTTCAGTCCGCCGCCCAGGGCGCCGCCGAGCACTCCGCCAAGGTCCCCTGTCATCGAGTCTCCCCGACCGGTACGGGACGCGGGGGAGTCTTCCGCCGGGGTACGGCGCCTGGCATCCGGGGAAGGCGCGGGCCTGCTGCTGGGGCGTCCGAGGATTTCCTCCTCGATCCTGCGCGCCTCGGCGTCGATGTCCTCGCTGCCAGCACCCTCCGTGCCCGAACCGTTTCCACCGGGAGCAGCCCGTCCGCCGGTTGCGGCGGGGCCGGTGGGTGCCGCAGCCTTCCCGGACAGTTTTTCGAAGGCAGATGGGTTGTCCACTGCAGTTCCGTACTTCACGAGCAGGGCGGATGCTGCAACGGTGCTTCGGACCAGGGCTTCCTCGCTGGGGCCCATGACTGATTCGGGGGCGCGGAGCCGGGTCAGCGCCACGGGTGTGGGGGCACCTTTCTCGTTCATGACGGTGACAACCGCTTCGCCAATGCCCGCAGAGGTCAGCGTCTCTTCGAGGTCATAATCGCTCATCGGGAACGTGGACACCGTGGCCTTGAGGGCCTTCGCGTCCTCAGGCGTGAATGCGCGGAGGGCATGCTGTACCCGGTTGGCCAGCTGGCCCAGGACCTCAGCCGGGACGTCCTTGGGGGTCTGGGTGACGAAGAAGATTCCCACGCCTTTGGAGCGGATGAGCCGGACTGTGGTGGTGATGGCCTCCAGGAAGGCCTTGGAGGCGTCATTGAACAGGAGGTGGGCCTCGTCCAGGAAGAACACCAGCTTGGGTTTGTCCAGGTCCCCGGCCTCGGGCAGGTCTTCGAAAAGGTCGGCCAGCAGCCACATCAGGAAGGTCGAAAACAGCATGGGCTTGGTCTGCAGGGTGGGGAGCTCCAGGCAGCTGATCACGCCGCGGCCGTCCGGGGCTGTCCGCAGCAGTTCGGCCGTATCGAACTCGGGTTCGCCGAAGAACTTCTCCAGGCCCTGGGCCTCCAGGCTGACCAGTTCCCGCAGGATCACGCCGGCCGTAGCCTTGGACAGCCCGCCCAGTTCCTCAAGCTGGTCCTTGCCTTCGGCCGAGGTGAGGAACTGGATCACCGCCCGGAGGTCCTTCAGGTCAATGAGCTCCAGGCCGTTCTTGTCCGCAAAGTAGAAGACCAGCTGCAGGCTCGATTCCTGCGTGTCATTCAGTTCCATGATGCGCGAGAGCAGGATGGGGCCGAAGGAGGACACCGTTGCCCTGACGGGGACGCCGTTGCCGTCCCCGCCCAGCGCCAGGAACTCCACCGGGAATGTCCTGCCCTGCCACGCCTGCCCGATGCCTTCGGTACGGGCAGCGAGCTTTTCATTGCCGACGGCGGCGGTGGCCAGGCCGGAAAGGTCGCCTTTGATATCCGCCAGGAAGACCGGCACCCCGGCTGTGGAGAGCTGCTCGGCCATCATGTGCAGCGTGACGGTCTTGCCCGTGCCGGTGGCACCCGCCACCAGCCCGTGCCGGTTCATCATGGAAAGCGGCAGCCGCACCTGAGCTTCCTTGTGGAGCTCGCCGTCAATGATGGCGGCGCCGAGCTCTATGGTGGCGCCTTCCAGCGTGTAGCCCTTCTGGAGGGTGGCAAGCTTCTCTGCTGTGGTTTTGTTGGCCATGGCGCTAGCTTAGCGGCGGCACCATCCGGGGCGGGTATGCCGTCCTGCTATTGGCCTTGAGTCAGCTCCTTGGTGAAGGGCAGGAACTTCAACGTTTCCGGGTCGGCATGCAGGTCGAACTGCGGCTGGTAGCCGGTCGTGAGGTAAAGGTGCCTGGCCTCGGGCTGACGGGGACCTGTGGTGAGGTAGACCCGCGTGTATCCGCGGCGTGCGGCCAGGGCTTCCAATTCAGTCATCACAAACCGGGCAAGACCGCGGCGGCGGTGCGCGCCTGATGAACTGCCTCTGCGGTGGAAAGGCCGACGACGGCGAGGACGGTGCCGCCGTCGTCGAGCCCTCCGCTGGGCTGTGCAGCTGCAGCTGACGGTGTGGGAGCAACATCTGTAGGACTGATCCGGCCTGGACCCGGGGAGATTCCTGCAGGGCTTTTTGTCAGACCCTGCACTTAGGCTGAAAACATCCGGAAAAGGAAAGCCAGGCGTCGACAAGGAGGGCAGCGCATGCCGTATCAAACGGCCCCGGCGGCTGATGATGCCTGGGTTCCTGCTGTCACCTTCGCGGCTGAGGATCCACTTCTGGTCGGGACTGTGAGCTTTCCGCTCCCTTCCTTCCTCTCGGCTGACCAAGCTCTTCGGCTCGTGGCATCAGCTGACCGGCTCATTGCATGGGGGACGGCGATGAAAACGCGTGCCCTGGCCCGGGTCGAAGAGGCCGTTGGCGAAGAGACCCCGGCGAGGAGGGACGAGCAGCCCGTGCGTTTTGGCGGGGACGAGGCCCATGCGCTCGCCGTCACAGAGGTGGCTACCGCCTGCGCTGTCTCTGAAGGTTCAGCCGCACGCTCCTTGAATGAAGCCGCAGAATTGACCACGTCGCAGTGGGAAGTTCTTGAAGCGGTTGAAGGAGGGCACATTTCCAACGGGCACGCACGGATCATCCTCGAACAGGCGCGCTTCCTGCCTGCCGTGCACGCTGAAAAGTTCTCGCGGGTGGCCCTGCAAAGGACACGGACCCGCCACGGCAGGCGCCGCACCGCCGTCGAACTGCGCAGCTGCCTGCGCAGGCTGCGTGAGCGACTCCACCCAGAGAGTCTCGCGGCCCGGAAAGCAGCCGCCCACCGCGAACGCGGGGTGTGGTTCTCACCCGAGCCGGACGGGATGTGCACCCTCACCGCGCACCTCCCGGCAGAGGTTGGCCTGGCCATTTTCAACGGGCTCGACCACGACGCACTGCTGGCCAAAGCCAGGGTTTCGGAACGTAGTCATGAGTCGGGCGCCATTGTTGGGGACGGTGTCCGGTCCGGCTCCATCTCGCTTCCGGAGTTCCGGGCGGATGCGCTGGCCTACCGTCTCCTCGGGGGAACTGAGGAGTTAGAGTTCGGGGCGTTCCGGGCTGAGGTGGTAGTGACCATTCCTATAGGCCTGGCACTCGGGCGCGGCACAGGAAGCGAAGCAACACTGGACTCCGCGGAACTTGCCGGTTACGGGCCCATCGACGCTTCCACGGCCCGGCAGCTGGCGGCACTTGCGCCCAACTGGCAGCGGCTTTTCACTGACTGCACCACCGGCAAGGCCCTTGGGGTGGGCCGGACGGCTTACCGTCCGCCGAAGGCATTGCTACGGTACCTGCACAGCCGTGACGGCACGTGCCGGTTTCCGGGCTGTACCCGCCCGGCCTCTGTTTGCGAACCCGACCATACCGTTGAGTGGCAGGATGGCGGGACTACCGACGCCGGCAACCTTGCAATGCTGTGCCGAAGACACCACGCGCTCAAGTCCATAGGGGCCTGGAAGTACAGGCAGTTGCCTGGATCCGGCAATCTCGAATGGAAGTCGCCATTCGGTAGCGTCCTCATCAGCGAGCCGATGGAATTTCATCCAGGGCCTGATCCAGGGAAGCTGCCGGAACCGCCGCCGTTTTAGTTCCTGCGGTCCCGGTGGGGCTTCAGTCGTAGGAAGGGCGGTGCCATTCCTGGTCAGCGGGCATGCGGCCGATGCTCCAAGCGGTTTGCGGGCCTTGGTGACGGTGACGTTGGAGAGGACGGCCTCTTACTTCGCGGACTCAATGCCCAGGTGCCAGTCGGCCCAGGCCACCGGACGATGTCCACTTCACTACCGATCAGGTCTTGTTGTCCGGTAGCGGATGCAACGGACGGGATGCGTTGCAGCAACGATCCGGCAGCCCACGAGGGCGAATCAAAGACCGCCGCAATCCGGAGATACAGGGGGTAACGGCCGTTAACAGGGCGACCGCGGCGGTCACATAAGGAACCGGTGCGCGGCCAAATCCAAGTAGTGCCCGTCCAGCGCCGTGTGAGAAAACGAGTACTTAAGGAGCGAAGACAGGTGGGGGATTACGCGTGTGCTCACTGTGCACTGCCCCATACGGTTAGCAGAGTCAGCGGCCAGGGGGTCGCTCTTCAGGTCTCACAGGAGCTTAAATGCGCGCATCAGCGTCCAAACCCGTCCTCGCACGCCGTCTCGCGGCGGCCGTCGTCCTGCCCGGCCTGCTGGCCACCAGCCTTGTGCTGGTCCAGCCGGCGGCTGCCGCCGGAACCACGACCAACTCCTCCATCTGCAACGGCGTGGTCAACCAGCTGGCCCACCGGGGGGCCGTCCAGGAGAACCTGCTGAAGGCGGCCGCGAAGAGGAACGCGGAAGCGATCGCTGTACTGCAGGCGGAGAGGGAGAGTCTCCAGGCGAAGGCAAATGAGTTGACGTTGCAGGAGGCCAAAGTTGCCAAGTCCGTGGCTGATCTTGAAGCCCAGGAGACACAAATAGCCATTGACATGGACGCAGCGCAGGCTGAGCTGGAAAGGCTGACCTCTGAGCAGGAGGACGCAGCGGGTACCGTAGCCGCTGCCAAAGCTGGCATTGCAGCTCTGCAGAGCCAGCAGGAGGAAATCGCCAGTAAGCTGACGCCGCTGCAGGGGGAACTGGCAACGGCGGAATCTGAATCCGCGGCTCTGAAGAGTACGCTTGCTGACCTTGAGGCACGGCAGGCCGCCAACACCCAGTCCCTTAAGACCGCCAAGGCCGACCTTGTTCCGCTGGAGCAGACAGCGGACCAGGCAGCCTCCGCCGTTGCTGCCAAAGACGCCGAAATCCAAGCAGCCAAGGACCAACTGGCAGCCCTGACCACCCGGGCGCAGCAGGCGGCCGGGGACGTAGCGGCTGCTCAGCAAGCAGCCACCGACGCCGAAAACCAGCTGAAGGTACTTCAGGCAGCTGGAATCGCCGCGGCAGCAGAACTGGATGACCAGCAGGCTTTAGTCGACGTCGCCAACCAGACTCTGTACGGGCTGCAACGTAATGCCGCCGCCGCCGACGCCGAGGTCAAGGCTCAGAAGGACCAGATTGCTGCTGCCGAAACCCAGCTCGCGGCACTAGAATCTACGGCCTCCCTGGCAAAGGAAGCCGTCGAAGCCAAGAACACCGAGACTAAGACAGCCCAGGCGGATCTGGTGACCCTCCAGGCCACTGCTACAGCAGCAGCGAAGGCTGTCACCGACAACGCTGCCAGGATCGAGGCCGCCAACGCGTCGATTGCCGACCTGAAGGGCCAGACTGCCGCTGCAAACGCGGCCGTTGTTGCGAAGCAAGCCGACCTGCAAAAGGCCCAAGACGAGTTGCAGGCACTGCAGGACAGGAAGACTTTTCTGGAAGCCGAAATAAAGCGCTACGAAGCAGTGAAGGACAACCGGGACGGACTGAAGAAGGAGGCGGAGCAACAGCTCCCCCTGCTCCGTGCACAGCTGGTCACCGTCAATGGCCAGATCACCGACAAGAACGCGACCATCTCCGGGCTCCAGGGCGACCTGAAGACGCTGCAAACACAGGTTGACAGCTTGAACACCCAACTGTTCAGCAAGCAGCAGGAAAGCAGCAGCTTGCAAAAGAACACCGCGCCATTCCAGGCAGCGCTCGATGCCGCTAATGCGGCGGTCACCGAAAAGCAGGCGGACATTGGTGCTTTGAAAGACCAGGTGCTGGGCCTGCAGGCAGCGGCCACGGACGCCTATGCCGCTGTTGAGGGCAAGCAGACTGAGCTGAGCAACCTGCAAAGCGAGCTTCCGTCATTAGAGCAAGCGTCCAAGGCAGCTGCTGACGCAGTGACGGCCCAACAGGCACTGGTTGCCAACCTCGAGTCAGCCCTTCCTGGCCTTAAAGACAACCTGGAGCAGGCCACACAAGACATCGCGGACCAGCAGGCCGATCTGGACATCAAGGCGGCCCTGCTGACCCAGGCGGAGGAAGCACTAACTGCAGCCAACACCGCGGTGGAAACCAAGACATCGGAAATCTCCACCCTGCAGGACCAGCTCAAGGAACTACAGTCGACGCTTGATACGGCCAGCGCCGCGGTGACCGACAAGACGGCGGAGATCGATGCCCTCAGCCTGCTCGGAGACGGCCTGGTAACCCGGATCACCGACCTCAACACGCAGGTCACCGCCAAGGAGGCTGCGATCCTTGACCTGCAAAACCGTGTGGCGCCGCTCCTGGCCCAGCTCAACCAGCTCAACGGCGACATCAACGCGGCGGAAGTGAAACTGGAAGAACTACAGCTGCAGCTTATTGCTGCTGACTCGCAACTCGTAGCCGCCCAAACGAAACTGGCGGATCTTCAGGCGAAAAAGGGCTCAAACCAGCCAGCTATCAAGACGCAAAAAGATATAGTTGCCAGCCTTCAGGCGCAGCTGGCCGAGATCCAGACGCAGATGTCCGCGATCGATCCACGCATCAAGAACGGGGGCTGCGCCGCCTGATTTCGGCGGGTGGCTTGAGTGCTGGCGCCCAAAGGCGTGCGCCACAGTGGAGAGGCCCGGCCATTGCGGCCGGGCCTCTCCGTTTACAGGGGTTGGGAGGCGAATCAGCCCAGCGCCTTAATCACTTCCTTGGCCACGTCCTCGCTGGACTGCGGATTCTGCCCGGTAATCAGGTTGCCGTCACGGACCACGTGGGATGTCCAGGCGGCGGCGTTCTCGATAACGGCACCCTTGTCCCTCAGCGCGTCCTCCACCAGCCACGGCGTGTTCTCGCCCGTGCCGCCGCCCAGCTCTTCCTCGTTGGTGAACACGGTGAGGCGGCGTCCGGCGAAAACGAACGCGCCGTCGTCGTCCGTTGCGCTGAGCAGCCCGGCCGGGCCGTGGCAGAAGGGGGCGATGGCCTTGCCGTCCTTGTCCGCCGCCGCCAGGAGCCGGCCCAGGTCCGCGTCCTTGTACAGGTCTGCCATCGGACCGTGGCCGCCGGGCATCACCACGGCGTCGTAGGCGGAAGGGTCGACGTCGGCCAGCACCAGCGGCTGCGAGAGCTCGCCATCGATGGACGCGAGGTAGTCCTGGAAGCCTTTCGCCCGGTCCTCGCCACCGGCCGACTCAGCGGCCAGGCTGACCTGGTCCACAGTGGGCTTCGCCCCGCCAGGTGTCGCGACGTGCACGGTGTGGCCGGCGTCGAGCAGGGTCTGGTGCGCCACCACCAGTTCTTCGGCCCAGAACCCCGTGGGGTGCTCACTGCCGTCCTTCATGGTGAGGGAGTCGGCTGCGGATACAACCATCAGAATGTTTGCCATGGGTTTGCTCCTGTTCGTAGTTCTCTACTCGCCGGCTGCTTCAAGCTCAGCGTAGGTCTCGTCGTCAAGGGAAATTGTTGCCGCGGCCAGGTTTTCTTCCAGGTGCTTCACGGAACCGGTGCCGGGGATCGGCATCATCACGGGGGAACGGCGCAGCAGCCAGGCCAGCGCCACCTGGGAGGTGGTGGCCCCAAGACGCTTGGCGGCCTCGTCCAGCGGCCCGCCCGGCCGGGCGAGTTCGCCCGCCGAAATGGGAGCCCAGGGAATGAAGCCGATGCCGTTTTCCTCCGAGTAGCGCAGGACGTCCTCAGAGCTGCGGTCTGTCAGGTTGTACCGGTTCTGGACCGTGGACACCGTGAAATGCTTCCCGGCAGCCTCGAGCTCCTCCACGCTGACCTGCGAGAGGCCCAGCGCCCGGACCTTACCTTCGTCCTGCAGCTCGCGGAGGACGCCGAACTGCTCTGCGGCATCCACTTTGGGATCGATCCGGTGGAGCTGGAGCAGGTCCAAGGTGTCCACCTTGAGCTTCCGCAGGCTCAGCTCGGTCTGCTGGCGCAGGTACTCCGGCCGGCCCACGGGGATCCACTGGTTCGGGCCGGTGCGGGTGAAGCCTACTTTCGTGGCGATCTTCAGCCCGTCCTTGTACGGGTGCAGCGCCTCAGCCAGGATTTCCTCGCTGATGTTGGGGCCGTAGGAATCGGCGGTATCGATGAAGTCCACCCCGAGTTCGACGGCGCGGCGCACCACCTGGATCGCGGCACCGCGGTCCGCCGGCTCACCCCAGACACCATCGCCCACAATGCGCATGGCACCGAAACCGAGCCGATGAACGGTTCCCAGATCCTTCAGGTCAATCGTTGCGGACAATTCCAACTGGTTCGTATTCGGGCTCATAGGGGCGGCAACATCATAAGTCTGCTGAGTATTCCGGCCCGGGCTGAAATAAGCAGGCTCCCGCCGTGGTTATGCATCAAGTGCCTGCCGTGATCCGGCGGGCTGAAACTTCCTGAACAGCTTTGAAAGGCCGGCACCCGACGTGACTCTTCCCCTCTCCATCCTTGACCTGGCAACCATCGGCAAGGGCCAGACGGCGGCGGAGAGCTTCGCGGGAAGCGTTGCCATGGCACAGAGCGCCGAGAAGCTGGGGTACCGGCGCGTGTGGTACGCCGAGCACCACAACATGTCCTCCATTGCGTCCTCTGCCACAAGCGTCCTCATCGCCCATGTGGCCGCGCAGACAGAAAGCATCCGGCTCGGCGCCGGCGGCGTGATGCTGCCCAACCACTCGCCGCTGACCATCGCCGAGCAGTTCGGCACCCTGGAGACCCTGCACCCGGACCGCATCGACCTGGGCCTGGGCCGCGCGCCGGGCAGCGACCAGAACACCATGCGCGCGCTGCGCCGTGACCCGATGTCCGCGGACAGTTTCCCGCAGGATGTGCTGGAACTCCAGGGCTACCTCACTGGCCCCACGCGCATCCAGGGAGTGGAAGCCACCCCCGGCAAGGGCACCAACGTGCCGCTGTACATCCTGGGCTCCTCCCTGTTCGGCGCCCGGCTGGCCGCCCAGCTGGGGCTGCCGTACGCCTTCGCCTCGCACTTCGCGCCCAATGCCCTGCAGGACGCGGTGGCCCTCTACCGCCGGGAGTTCAAGCCCTCGGCTCAGCTGGAAGCCCCCCACGTCATTGCCGGCGTCAACGTCATCGCCGCTGATTCCGCGTCGGAAGCGCAGGCCATGATGCAGGCCACCAAGCGCGCCAGGGTGTCCCTGTTCTTCGGCGGCGGCCGCGAATTCACCGACGACGAGGCGGACATGATCCTCGACTCCCCCCAGGGCCAGCACGTCTCGCAGATGATGACCTACTCCGCAGTGGGAACGCCCGACGTCGTGATGGACTACCTGGAGGAATTCGGCCGGCACGCCAACGCCGACGAACTCATCGTGGCGCACCAGAGCACCGGCACTGACGCACGGCTGCGCTCCGTGGAACTTCTGGCCCAGGCGGCCGGACTGGTACGGGTCTGACATGCGAGCCGCAGGCGAGGGCGTAGGCTTCCGGTCCAAACGGGGCCCGATCCTCATTGCCCTGATGCTGTCCACCGGGCTGGTGGCCATCGATTCCACCATCGTGGCCACCGCCGTCCCGTCAATCGTCCGGGACATCGGCGGGTTCGAATCCTTCCCCTGGCTCTTCTCGGCCTACCTCCTGGCCCAGGCCGTCTCCGTGCCCATCTACGGCAAACTCTCCGACATGGTGGGCCGCAAACCCATCATCCTGGCGGGCATCGGACTGTTCCTGCTCGGATCCGTCCTCTGCGGTGTCGCCTGGAGCATGCCCGCCCTGATCGCATTCCGGGCCCTGCAGGGACTCGGGGCCGGTGCCGTATTGCCTGTATCCATCACCATTGCCGGTGACATCTACTCCCTGGAGGAGCGCGCCAAGGTGCAGGGCTACCTCGCCAGCGTCTGGGCTGTCTCCTCCGTGGTGGGGCCAAGCCTCGGCGGCATTTTCGCCGCGCTGGGCTTCTGGCGCGGAATCTTCCTGGTCAACATCCCGCTGTGTCTGCTGGCAGGCTGGATGCTGGTCCGCACCCTGCACGAGGACGTGGACCGCGCCAAGCACAAGGTGGATTACGCCGGCGCGGCCCTGCTGGCGGGCTCACTTGGCCTGCTGATCCTTGGTGCACTCCAGGGCGGCCAGGGGTGGGCGTGGGATTCGCCCGTGAGTATCAGCATCTTCACGGTGGGCGCGGTGCTGCTGGCCCTGTTCCTGCTGGTGGAGCGCCGCGCGGCCGAGCCCGTCCTGCCGTCCTGGGTGGTATCGCGGCGGCTTCTCGGCACCACAGCCCTGGTGTCCTTCGGCGTCGGGGCCGTGATGATCGGGCTGACCTCCTACGTGCCCACGTTCCTGGAAGGGGCGCTGTCCAGCTCACCGCTGGTTGCCGGTTTGGCCCTGGCCGCACTCACGCTCGGCTGGCCGATCAGCGCCTCGCAGGCGGGCCGGCTCTACCTGCGGATCGGATTTAAGGCCACTGGGCTCATCGGGATCTCCATCACCGTTGCGGGCCTCGCAGTCCTTGCACTCACGGCAGCTGCACCCAGTGTGGGGCTGGTCGCCGTCAGCTGCTTCGTCGTCGGACTGGGCCTGGGCCTGGTTGCGACACCCACGCTGATCGCGGCACAGTCCAGCGTCTCCTGGAATGAGCGGGGCGTGGTCACCAGCACCAACATGTTCGCCCGGTCCATCGGCAGCGCTTTGGGCGTGGCCGTCTTCGGCGCCGTGGCCAACGCCATCTACTCCAGTACTCCCGGCGGCGGCAGCAACGGCACGGCCGTCGTGGCCGCTTCCGGCGCCGTCTTCATGGCTGCGCTGGTGGCAGGCCTGCTCACGGTGGCGGCGGTGCTGGCCATGCCGGCGGTCCGCGCCGGTAAAGCAAGCGCCGGGAACGACGACGGCGACGGTAGCGGGGAGCCGGTCCTCACCGAAGCGGAGGATAGCTCGCGCTAATGCGCCTGGCTGCCGGTGTGAGCAGCCGGCCGGTCAGCGGCCTGCGCGGAAGATTTCCGGAGCATCGCGGGTGCCTGTCGCCAAATCTGCGAGGATCCTGCCGATGACCGGCGTGAACTTGAATCCGTGGCCGGAGAATCCGGCACCGATCACCACCGGCCCGATGCGGTCCAGGATGAAGTCCTCGTCCGGGGTGGTGGTGTAGGTGCAGCTGACCGCCTCGAAGGAGTCCGCGTCCACGCCGGGCAGCCAGGTCCGGGCGTACTCCTGCAGGGCGGCGAGCTGCACCGGTTCCGGCTGGAAGGAGCGCCGGTCCGGATCCACCACAGGTCCCACTCCGTGCCAGCCGGCCTTGATCCCCTCGCCCGGGGTCTGCATCCCGTACACCGGAGAGTACCAACCCTTGTACTCCGCGCCTGTGCCCGGGTAGTGGTTGAAGCCGGGCCATTGCGCTCCCGGATCCGCCACCCGGAAGTGCGCCGGCTGCTCCTGGGTGACGCGAAGCCTGGGAATCCGCAGTCCGCGACTGTTGAACGCGCCTCCGAGGAGTTTCTCCGTCCAGCCGCCCGCCGTGACAACCACCTGGGCTGCAGTGACTACGTCCGTACCGGCAGCGGACTCCAAAGCCAGCCGCACGCCGTCGTCCATTACCTGGAAGTCCACCACTCTGGTGTGGTGCCGGATGTCCGCACCGCGAACCACGGCAAGCCGCTGCATGGCAGGCAGTGCGGCGTCCGGGTTGAGCTGGCCGCCGTCGGGCAGGTGGAGCACCTTCTGGTCGAAGCGGATGCCGCGCCACCGCTCCGCAGCCTCTGCCGGATGAATAAATTCGGCGCGGATGCCCGCCTGTGCCAGCGCGGCGGCAACATCGGCAAAACGCGGTTCCGGACCATGGTTGACCACTCCTGTGCGCGCCAGCAGCTGCTCGCCGCTTTCCTGCTCAAGCTCATCCCACAGGGACAGCCCCTCAGCCAGCATGGCCACGTACTCGGGCTGGTGGTAACCCGGGTTGAGGTTGCGCGTGGTGCCGTGCGAGGCCCCGATGGTGTGCCCGGGCCCGAACTGCTCCACCAGCGTCACCTGCCGGCCGCGGCGCGCCAACGCCCAGGCGGCGGCCGAACCCATCGCCCCGCCGCCGATCACCACAGTGTCCAGAACAGTATTCATCAGCCCTCCAGGCTCGGGTCAGGTCAGCAGCAGCGCCACACCGATCATCGCCGGCACAGCCACAACAGTAGTAATCAGTACGGTGTCCTTGGCCACGGTGAGGCCGGTGTTGTAACGGCTGGCCGCCACAAAGACATTCTGCGCGGTGGGCAGGGCGGAGGTCACGACGACGGCGAACAGGATGTGGCCCTCCAGGCCCAGGGCGAAACGGGCAAAAAGGTAAGCAAGGGCCGGCTGGACGACGAGTTTGAATCCGCTGGCGAGCAGGGTGTCAACCCGCCGGGCCTCGGACGCCTGGAGCGGCCGCGAGCCGTTAAGGCTCATGCCAAAGGCGATCAGCATCGCAGGAATGGCCGCCCCGCCGATCAGGTGGATGGGTTCCATGACCAGCGCCGGAACCTGCCACCCCGTACCCGCCACCAACAGGCCCAGCGCGGAACCGACGATCATGGGGTTCCGCAGAATCATCACCAGGAAATTCAGCGGCGTGGTGCGGTGCTTGCTGGTGCTCGAGTCCAGGATCATCAGGAACATCGGCGTGAAGAAAGCCAGCTGGAAGATCAGCAGCGGCGCCACATAGCTGGCGTCGCCCAGGACGTAGACGGAGATGGGGATGCCAAGGTTGGCCGAGTTGACCAGCGACGCCGCCATCGAGGACATCAGCGACTCGGCAGGGAACGCTTCAGCCAGAACCTGGCAATGATGAAAAAGACCACGGCGGTGGCGACGGCGGACACAGCCGCCACCAGCAGGGGGGCCGCGAAGACTTCGGCGAGGCGGGCCTTGCTGAGGGTCTCGAACAGCAGTGCCGGGCTGGCCACAAAGAACGTCAGGGAGCTCAGTACCTGCCTGGCATTCTCACCCAGGATGTTTTGCCGGCCGACGAACCAGCCCACCAGGATGATGCACCACACCACGAAGAAGCCCGCCAACACGCCTAGCAAGGGAGGGCTCGCAGGACGCAGCGGAACAGGTGACCGGGGCTCACGCTCCGGTCAGAGTGCGGCGTTGTTAAGCGCGAAAGGGGGGCGCAGCAAACCCGGGGTGATGCCCTCGGCCGGGTCATTGCCCAGCTGGACCACACGGTTGTTTTCGTCCACGTGGACCACCTTGGGCTCGTAGGCCCTGGCTTCTTCCGTGGTCATCTGCGCGTAGGTAATCAGAATGACAATGTCGTTTTCCTGCATCAGGTGGGCAGCCGCGCCGTTGATGCCGATGACGCCCGAGCCGCGCTCGCCGGCAATGGTGTATGTCTCAAGCCGGGCGCCGTTGGTGACGTCCACAATGGAGACGAGCTCACCGGGCAGGATGTCGGCAGCCTCGAGCAGGTCCAGGTCAACGGTGACGGAGCCTACGTAGTGCAGGTCGGCGTGCGTGACGGTTGCCCGGTGGATTTTGGACTTGAACATTGTTCGATTCATAACGGCCTAAGTCTAGCCGCGGGCGTCGTTGCGCGCAGTGACGCAAGGAACAGTGCAGCGAAAGCCTCCGCTCACTCAGCCGGCCCCGCCACCGAAGCGGCCGTGGCCGTGAGGGTCTCCCGCGCAGCAAGGATGGCCGGCCGCCGGGCGCTGGAGCGGCGGACCGACGTGAAAACAGTCCGGCGTGGCTTGCCCGGCAGGTCCAGCAACTGGGCGGTAGTGCCGCGTCCCGTCCATACCAGGTCCGGCATCAGCGCCACCGCGTTGCCTGACTCGATGAGCCTGATCTGGGCCTGCAGATCGGCTGTTTCATAACGGACATCCGGTTCGAACCCGGCGCTCCGGCAGGCCTGTTCCGCCCAGTGCCTGGACGCGGCACCCCTTGGCTCCATAACCCACGCCAGTTCTGCAGTGTCCTCGATGGAGGAAATGGCGGGACCGCCGTCGGACGCCGGCGGAACGGCAAGCCTGATGGCATCGGTGGTCAGCTTGATCCTGTCCAGTTCCGGATAGCGTGGCGCGGCGTGGCCCGGGTACTGCTCCGCAATGACAAGGTCGAAGTCCCTCGCCCACGTCTCGTGCAGGGCGGTTTCCGGTTCGCGCTGAATCATCTCGATCCGGACCTCCGGATACGCTCCCGCCATGCGCGTGAGGGTTTCCGGCATGAGGGCCAGCGCGGCCGACTGGAAAACCGCGATCCGTACGGTGCCGGTCACAGTGGTTAGCGAGGCTGCCAGGTCCGCTTCAGCCTGTTCCATGGTCTCGAGCAGGCTTGCAGTGTGCGCCACCAGCACTTCGGCCTGGGGGGTCAGCTGGACCCGCCGCCCGGTTTTCCGGAGCAGCTCCACGCCCACTTCCTTTTCCAGCAGGGCCAGCTGCTGGGAGACCGACGACGGGCTGTACTGCAGTGCCTCGGCCACCTCGGCAAGCGTCCCCCGGATGCTTAATTCCCGGAGCAGGCGCAGGCGGCGGACGTCAAGCATGAGGAAATCCTTACCGAAACTAACGAATATAGGTTAGAAGTAGTCACTTTATCTAACGCAAGCCCCCTTGCATACTGTTGGGACCGAGTTACCCCCGTCACAAGAGATTCTTCGTGCCGTGATGGGGTCGCACCCCAAGCAGGAGTTCCTGATGAGCACTAGAGATATGAGCCAGTCGATCATGCGGCGCAAGCCGATTGACGACATTGAAGAAGAGAACAAACACAGTGGCCTCTTTAAGTCACTCGGGCTTTGGCAGCTTACGGCTATCGGCGTGGGCGGCATCATCGGCGTCGGCATCTTCTCCCTCGCGGGGCTGGTCGCCGCCGGCAGCGAGAGCGCACCCGGGGTGGGGCCCGCGGTGCTGATCTCCTTCCTGGTGGCAGGGCTTGCCTCCGCCGCCGCAGCTTTGTCCTACGCCGAGTTTGCGGGCATGATTCCCCGCGCGGGCTCGGCCTACACCTATGGATATGTGGCGCTGGGTGAGATCATCGGCTGGTTTATCGGCTGGGACCTGCTCCTCGAATACATCGCCATTGTGGCCGTAGTGGCCATTGGCATCTCCGGCTACTTCGATGCCTTCCTCTCCGGAATCGGCATCAACATGCCCATCTGGATGACCTCCACGGCTGATGAGGGCCGGGGCGGAATCGTGAACATCCCCGCCATCGTGGTCTGTCTCATCGTGACCTGGATCCTCTCCCGCGGCACCAAGGCCTTTGGCCGCTTTGAACTCGTGGCCGTGGCCATCAAGGTCATCCTGATCCTCTTCATCATCGGGCTGGGCGTCTTCTACATCGACACCAACAACTACAACCCGTTCATGCCCAGTGGCTTTGGCCCTGTCCTTGCAGGTGCCGCCACCGTCTTCTTCGCCGTATTCGGCTACGACGCCATGAGCACTGCGGCCGAGGAGGCCAAGGACGGCAAGAAGCACATGCCCAAGGCCATCATCCTCTCGCTGATCATTGCCATGCTCCTCTACGTCGCTGCCACCCTGGTGCTGACCGGCATGCAGAACTACAAGGACATCGACCCCACGGCCGGCTTCGCTTCCGCCTTTACGGGTGTGGGGCTGCCGGTGATCGCCACCATCATCTCGGTGTTTGCCGTGTTGTCCATCCTTACCGTCATGCTGACCTTCCTGCTGGGTGTAACCCGTGTCTGGTTCTCCATGAGCCGTGACGGGCTGCTGCCGGGCTGGTTCTCCAAGACGGACCGGCACGGCACTCCCCAGCGCGTTACATGGATCGCCGGCGTGGCATCCGCCCTGCTGGCCGGAGTGTTCCCCATCAAGGCCGTTGCTGACCTGACGAACATCGGCATCCTGGCCGCGTTCGTCGTCGTCTGCTTCTCGGTGATCGTGTTCCGCTACAAGAAGCCGGATGCACCCCGGACGTTCCGCCTGCCGTTCATGCCGTTCATCCCGGCGTTCGGTGTTCTGGCGTCGGCGTTCCTGATGTTCCAGCTGCACTGGGAGACCTGGGCGCGCTTTGGCGTCTGGCTGCTGGTGGGCCTGGCCATCTACTTCTTCTATGGCAAGAAGAACTCGCTGATGAATCCCAACAGCCCGCGGCACGAGGAGATCGTGGAGATGCACCGGCCGGTCAGCTGACCTTCCCGCACTTCCTGCGCCTTTTGTCGCGACGCTCGATCGCTTATTGCCGCTTAAGCCCGGACGCTCTATCACCTTCCCGTGGAGGTGATAGAGCGTCTGTGTTTTTCCGGCATCAAGGGAGAGGAAGTGCCGAAATTTGGGGCCATAAGTGAGGGAGCGTGGGTGGGGGAGCGGCGCGACGGGACTGCCGCCAATTCTTCATCTTTCCTAACCTGTATTGCTTAGAAAAGATCGCTTTATCTTACGTGATTGGAAGCTCATACTGGTGGATAAGACCTCCTTGTAACCCCAGGAAAGAACGGGAAAGCCATGACCCACATTGCAATGGAACCGGCAGTTGCCACCGAAACTGCAGCCAGGAATGTCGACGTCGACGTACCCCAGGCCAAGGCGCTGGCGAACGAAGCCGTGGCACTGGTCCGCCACTGGCTGACCGAGGCCTCGAAGGTCCCCGTGGACGCCTCGGCCCAGCAGCTGGCCGGTGTCCTGAAGGATCCCAACGGCCTGGAATTCACAGTAGGCTTCGTGGACGGCGTGGTCCGGCCCGAGGACCTGAATGTTGCCGCCCGCAACCTCGCCGCGCTCGCTCCCAAGGTGCCCGCCTTCCTGCCCTGGTACATGCGCAGCGCCGTGCAGCTGGGCGGCACCATGGCCCCGGTCCTGCCTCAGGTGGTCATCCCCATCGCCCGCAAGGTCCTGCGGGAAATGGTGGGACACCTCATCGTTGACGCCACCGACGCCAAGCTCGGCCCGGCCATCGCCAAGATCCGCAAGGACGGGGTCAAACTCAACGTCAACCTCCTTGGCGAAGCCGTCCTCGGCGAGCATGAAGCTTCCCGCCGGCTCGAGGGCACGCACACCCTCCTGGCGCGCCCCGACGTCGACTACGTCTCCATCAAAGTGTCCTCCACCGTCGCCCCGCACTCCGCCTGGGCCTTCGATGAAGCCGTTGAGCACGTCGTCGAAAAGCTCACCCCGCTGTTCCAGCTCGCCAACTCCTTCGCCAAGCCGGGCAGTTCCACTGGCGGGAAGGCCAAGTTCATCAACCTGGACATGGAGGAGTACAAGGACCTGGACATGACCATCGCGGTCTTCACCAGGATCCTCGACAAGCCGGAGTTCAAGGACCTCGAGGCCGGCATCGTGCTGCAGGCTTACCTCCCGGACGCCCTGTCCGCCATGATCCGCCTGCAGGACTGGGCCGCCGAACGCCGCGCCAAGGGCGGTGCCGCCATTAAAGTACGCGTCGTTAAGGGCGCCAACCTGCCGATGGAGCAGGTGGAGGCCTCCCTGCACGACTGGCCGCTGGCCACCTGGGGCAGCAAGCAGGATTCGGACACCAGCTACAAGAGCGTCATCAACTACTCCCTGCACCCGGACCGCATCCAGAACATCCGGATTGGCGTGGCCGGCCACAACCTGTTCGACATCGCCTTCGCCTGGCTCCTGGCCAAGCAGCGCGGCGTTGAGTCCGGGATCGAATTCGAAATGCTGCTGGGCATGGCCCAGGGCCAGGCTGAAGCCGTCAAGAAGGACGTCGGATCCCTGCTGCTCTACACCCCGGTGGTGCACCCGGCCGAGTTCGACGTCGCCATCGCCTACCTGATCCGACGCCTCGAAGAGGGCGCCAGCCAGGACAACTTCATGTCGGCAGTGTTCGAGCTGAGCGAGAACGAGGTGTTGTTCGAGCGTGAAAAGCAGCGCTTCCTCGCGTCGCTCGCGGCACTGGACAACAGCGTTCCGGCGGCCAACCGGCAGCAGAACCGCAACCTGCAACCGGTACCGATGCCCCATGAGGGCTTCGAGAACACCGCGGACACCGACCCGTCACTGCCCGCCAACCGCGACTGGGGCCGCGCCATCCTGAAGCGCGTCCCGTCCTCCACTCTGGGCAACGCCTCCGTGAAAGCCGCCTTCATCAACGATGAGGCGACGCTCAACAAGGCGATCGAAACCGCCCTGGACAAGGGGAAGGCCTGGGGTGAGCTCTCCGGTGACGAGCGCGCCGAGATCCTGCACCGCGCCGGCGACGTCCTGGAGGCCCGCCGTGCGGACCTGCTCGAGGTCATGGCCAGCGAGACCGGCAAGACCATCGACCAGGGTGACCCCGAGGTCAGCGAAGCAGTGGACTTTGCCCACTACTACGCGGAGTCCGCCCGCAAGCTGGACAAGGTCGACGGCGCCGCGTTCGTTCCCGCCAAGCTCACCGTGGTCACTCCGCCATGGAACTTCCCGGTCGCCATCCCCGCAGGGTCCACCCTCGCGGCACTCGCCGCCGGCTCCGCCGTCGTGATCAAGCCTGCCAAGCAGGCCGCCCGCAGCGGCGCCGTGATGATCGAAGCCCTTTGGGAAGCCGGCGTGCCCCGCGACGTCCTCACCATGGTGCAGCTCGGTGAGCGGGAGCTCGGCAAGCAGCTGATCTCGCACCCGGCCGTGGACCGCGTGATCCTCACCGGCGGCTACGAAACCGCGGAACTGTTCCGGTCCTTCCGCAAGGACCTGCCGCTCCTTGCCGAAACCAGCGGCAAGAACGCCATCATCGTCACCCCCAGCGCCGACCTGGACCTGGCAGCCAAGGACGTGGCCTACTCCGCGTTCGGCCACGCGGGCCAGAAGTGCTCCGCCGCCTCACTGGTGATCCTGGTGGGCTCCGTGGCAAAGTCCAAACGGTTCCACAACCAGCTGATCGACGCCGTCACCTCCCTGAAAGTGGGCTACCCGGAGGATCCCACCAGCCAGATGGGACCCATCATCGAGCCCGCCAACGGCAAGCTCCTGAACGCCCTCACCACCCTGGGCGACGGCGAAAACTGGGCCGTTGAACCGAAGAAGCTGGACAACACCGGAAAGCTCTGGAGCCCGGGCGTACGCTACGGCGTCAAGCGCGGTTCCTACTTCCACCTGACCGAATTCTTCGGCCCGGTCCTGGGCGTGATGACCGCAGACACCCTTGAGGAAGCCATCGCCATCCAGAACCAGATCGAATACGGCCTCACCGCCGGCCTGCACTCGCTGAATTCGGACGAGCTTGGCATCTGGCTGGACTCCATCCAGGCCGGCAACCTCTATGTCAACCGCGGCATCACCGGTGCCATCGTGCAGCGCCAGCCGTTCGGCGGCTGGAAGAAGTCAGCGGTGGGCGCCGGCACCAAGGCAGGCGGACCCAACTACCTCGCCGGCCTGGGCGACTGGACCTCCAGCCGCAGCACGGCAACAACTGCCGTCACCCACCCGGGCGTCCGCCGCATTATCAACGCAGCCGGCGCCGCCCTGGAGCCTGCTGAGCTGGAATCCGTTCAGCGCGCCCTGGCGTCCGACGCCGAAGCCTGGGCAGGCGAGTTCGGCACGGCAAAGGATGTCTCCGACCTGAGCGCGGAACGCAATATCTTCCGCTACCGCAGCCTTCCGGTGACCATCCGTCTCTCCGGGGGCGCGCCGCTGGCAGACCTTGTCCGGACCGTGGCAGCCGGCGTCCTGGCCGGCTCGGAATTGACGGTGTCCACCGCGGTCGAACTTCCCGCCCAGCTGCGCCCCGTGCTCACCGCACTGGACATCGACGTGACGGTGGAGTCCGACGCCGATTGGCTGGCTTCCGCTAACCGGCTCGCCTCCGCGGGCAAGCTGTCCGGGGCACGCATCCGCCTCATCGGCGGCGACGCCACCGCGCTTGCCGAAGCAACGGGCGGCCGGCCGGACCTGGCGGTCTACGCCCACCAGGTCACCGAAGCCGGACGCGTGGAGCTGCTGCCGTTCCTGCACGAACAGGCCGTCAGCATCACCGCCCACCGCTTCGGCACGCCGAACCACCTCTCGGACGCCTTGATTTAGCAGGCACTGACTAGCAGCGGAGCCCTTCCGGAGGGCACATACAGCAGTAAGGCCGGGCGGCCACCTTTCCGGTGGCCGCCCGGCCTTACTGCTGCGTGCTGGTTTTCCCCGGCGTCAGCCCAGATACCACCCGGGTGGTGTCCAGGTTGCCGGGACGCTGTGCGCGGAGAAGTCCTCGCAACGGGTGCACGTGTAAGCGACTTCGCCCAAGGAAGCAACGGAACCGTCGCGCCGGTATGTCGGCGGGATATAGGACTCCAGGTATACGAATTCGTCAGTGCGGCACGTGTCGCAGGTAGGTTTGCCCACGTAGCCGGTATCGGTTGTTGCGATCCCGGAGCCGAGGGTGGAGCGGCGGGTGGCCGGCGGCCGCGCAGTGTTGTGCGGGCGCGCGTGGGCCGGGCTGAAATGGGTGTTCCTGGCTGTCGTCATTGGCTGCCTGTCCCGAGCGCGGAATCCTGGCATGCAGGAATGCTCGTGTTTGAGAACCCGGCCAGCTGCTTGACCCTAGAAAGTCAGCATAGGGGATGCAACCTTCTGCAATCAATGGAAGCATCGGTATGGCTTCCCCAAAACTTCCCAGCTCCGGCGTTATGCTTCGCGGTTGATTGTCCTGCCGACGATGGACTGTGTGAGCGCGTCAATGACCTCCGCGTTTGCCAGCGGGTTGCGGATCAGGGTGAAGTCCACGTCGCCCACCGCGGGCAGGTCGAACCGCCTTGTGATGATTTTCAGGTCTTCCGGGACGAGCGACGTCGGCATGACCGCCACGCCGATGCCCGCCCGCACGGCCGCCAGCACACCACTGATTTGCCGGGTGGTGCAGGTGATCCGCCAGGTCCTGCCATGGGACTCGAGGGCATCAATGGCCAGTTTCCGGCTCAGGCTGGGGGAGGGGTAGGCGATCAGCGGAACGGGCGCCGCCGGGTCCAGCATTGTCTGCTCCAGCCCCACCCAGGAAAACGAATCGTGCTGGACCACCGTTCCGTCCTTGGCCCCGGCCACCCATTTCACGAACACCAGGTCCAGCTGGCCCGCATTGAGCTTTCGGTACAGCTGGTCGCTTTGGCCCACCGTCAGTTCCAGGTTGATCTGCGGATAGATCTGCCGGAACTCCCGCAGGATCCGCGGCAGGCCAGTGATGGCCAGATCATCGGCAGTACCGAACCGCAGCCTTCCGCGCATTGCTGAACCGGAGAAGTAACGGGAAGCGGAATCGTGCGCAGCCAGGATGTTCCGGGCGAACCCGGCCATGGCGTCCCCGTTGTCCGTAAGCCGGACATCCCGTGTATCCCTGCTGACCAGGACCCTCCTGGCTGCCGCCTCCAGTTTCCGGACATGCTGGCTCACGGTGGGCTGCGCCAGGCCCAGCCGCTCTGCCGCCTTGGTGAAGCTGAGCGTTTCTGCGACGGCGAGGAAGGAGCGCAACTGGGCTGGTTCAAACACTCTGGACTCCGTGGGGCATCAGTTCGGACAACGCGGCATTGCAGTCTGCAATACGAGTTATAGGGATGATACGTCTCCATAATCCCGTGCCCCAGCCTAGCGTTAAGCACATCCCGGATCGTACGCACTGTGAGGACATACCTGTGGCACCCCCACCGCCGTCATCGGCAACCGCTACCCAACCCGTCGTCGATACTGCAGGCTCCCAGCCCCCGGACAACCAAACCCAGCCCATCGCCGTCGTCAGCGAACGCCTGCCCTGGAAACACACGTTCATCTCGCTGAGCGTTCCCAACTTCCGCATCTTCGCGATTGGCCACTTCATTGCCGTCATCGCCATCTGGATGCAGCGCATCGCCCAGGACTGGATGGTCCTGCAACTTTCCGGCTCCGTTACTGCCGTGGGAATCACCGTTGCACTACAGTTCCTGCCTTCGCTTCTGCTGGGGCCGTGGGGCGGCATGGTGGCGGACAGGTTCGCCAAACGGAAGATCCTGATCCTGTGCCAAAGTATGGCTGCCGTCCTGGCCGCCGCGCTCGCGATTCTTGCACTGACGGGGACTGTTGAGGTCTGGCACGTCTACCTGATCGCCTTTGTGCTCGGTTTGGTGACCGTGCTTGACCAGCCGGCCCGGCAGGTGTTCGTCAACGAGCTCGTGGGCCCGAAATACCTGCGCAACGCCATCAGCGTCAACTCCACCACGTTTCAGCTGGGCGGTTTGATCGGGCCGGCGCTGGCGGGATGGATGCTGACGGCAGTAGGGGCGGGGTGGGCGTTTGCCGGCAATGCTTTCGCATGCTGTACCACCGTGGCCATGCTGTTCATCCTGCGCAAGGTCCAGTTGTTACTGAGTGCGCCCACCCCCAAGAGCAAGGGGATGCTGCGGGAAGGACTGCGCTACGCACTGAGCAAACCCACCATCTACTGGCCATGGCTGATGGCAGGCTTCATCGCTGTTTTTGCCATGGGGCTGCCCGTGGTGCTTGCCGCCTTCGCGGACCACGTGTTCCATATCGGTGCCGGGGGTTACGGCCTCCTGAACGCCCTCGTGGCACTTGGTGCACTCGCCGGTGCGGTGGCGTCAACGAGGCGCCGGCAGCTCCGGCTGCGCTCGGTGGTGTTCTGCGCCGGAATGTACGGGGCCATGCTGTGCCTGGCCGCGCTGGCGCCGTCCATGCTGGTGTTCGGCGCCGTGATGGTGCTGTCCGGATTCTGGTGCCTCATGTTCCTGACAGGGTCCAACCAGCTGGTCCAGATCAGTTCCAACATGGGCATCAGGGGCAGGGTAATGAGCCTCTACATCATGGTGCTGATCGGCGGGCAGGCAATTGGCGGGCCCATGCTCGGCTGGATCGCAGAACATGCCGGACCGCACACAGCCCTCCTGGTGTCCGGCGGCGTGCCTGCGCTCGCAGCCCTTACGGTTGCGGTGATCCTTGCGCGCAAGGGTTCACTGTTGCTGCGGGTGGATTTCAAGGACCGGCGGCAGCCCGTACGGATCGTCCGGCGGGCCGCCGCGTAGCCCAAGGTCAGGTACTACAGCACCGCATGCGGATACGCCTCTTCGCGCTTCTGGAACTCCAGGACATCCTTGTTGCAGACTACGCCGTCGCGAATCTCGATGGCCCGGGTGATGGTGTCGTTCCCGGCCCACGCCTCCGGGCCATTGATGACTGTTTCCAGGAATGGAAGCAGGGCCTGGCTGATCTCCCACGTGGAGGAGTTCCAGAGGTAGGACGGGCTGTGGTCCACCGCGTAGTAGTTGATATGGTCACCGACGCTGAACATCGGATCCGCGAACGTAGTGGACCTTGCCCAGCTGAAGCCCATGCCCTCGTCGCAGGAGACGTCCACGATCAGGCTTCCCGGTGTGAAGGCCGCCAGATCCTCGGTCTGCAGGTACGTCAGCGGGCTGTTGGGATCCTGCAGGGTGCAGTTGACCACGATGTCGCTCTCGGCCAGGAACGGCGCCAGCGGCACCCGGCCCCGCTCGGTGATGACCTGGCTCAGGAAGGGCGCTTCGTCGTCGTGATCAAACTGGACGATGGTGACCGAATGAATGGGGGCTCCGACGGCGGCGACGCCGCGGTTGGTCAGCACCTGGACGTCGTGGACGCCATGCGCGTTCAGTGCGGTCACGGCGCCGCGGGCTGTAGCGCCGAAACCGATGACTACAGCGCTCAGCCGACGCCCGTAAACACCGGTGGACCCGGTCAGCGCGAGCGCATGCAGGACTGAGCAGTACCCTGCCAGTTCATTGTTCTTGTGGAAGACGTGCAGGCCGAAGCCGCCGTCGCTGGCCCAGTGGTTCATGGCCTCGAAGGCGATGAGCGTCAGCTTCTTGTCGATGGCCAGCTGGGTGATGGCGCGGTCCTGGACGCAGTGCGGCCAGCCCCACAGGACCTGGCCGTCGCGCAGCTCGGCCAGATCCTCGGGTTGCGGCTTCGGCAGGAGGACGACGTCGGCCTCCGCCAGAAGTTCGGCCCGGCCCGCCATCCTGCCCACCAGGGCGGAAAGATGCGAGTCCGGGACGCCGAAGCGCTCGCCGTAGCCGTTCTCCACAATGATCTGCCGGCGGACTTCGGGCGCGATGCGCTCGAAGTGCAGCGGATGGATGGGGAGCCGGCGCTCGTCGGGCTTACGCGTGGAGGCCAGAACGCCCAGGGTCAATTTCTTCTCCGGCGCCCGTCACTTCTTTTTGGCGGCCTTGCTGGATGTTGTGTCCAGTGAGCTGGCCGGCGCGGAAGCGGCCTTTTTGTCTGCGCGCTTTTCCTTGATGGACTTGCCGGATTTTTTGGATGCTGCTTGACGCGGGGACTTGTCAGCCATGAGTTGCTCCTGTAGCGGAACCGAAGAGGTTCCTGACCTCTGACCATACACGCAGGCACCTAACGGCCTCCGGGTGCCTGGTTGTCCCGCTGCAGGCGTGGAGCGGCTGACGGGAATCGAACCCGCGTATCAAGCTTGGGAAGCTAGCGCTCTACCATTGAGCTACAGCCGCAGTGCCCCGCTGTGGAGGGGCAGAACATAGCTTAGCGCAGATGTCTGCGTGCACCGTCCAGGAACCGCCCGGGCTCCGTGTGTCCGGGCCGGGCCGCGTCATCCAGTAACTCTTCAATAACGTCCCCGGCTCTGGCTAGGCGGGCGCAGAGAGCGCTGGCTAACCTAAACCGGGTGGCTGCGATGCCGGGGGACGCAGCCACTGCGGCAGCCTGACGTCAACCACAGAAAGATCCCGATGGCATTTGCAGAGCACGAGGTCCTCATCCGGCGCGACGCCATGGCCGTGTATCTGTATCTGCTCGATGCCACCAATCTTCCGGACTGGCGCGACACCGTGCGGAGCGTCAAACTGCTGCACGGCGCCTCCGCATCCAAAGGCGCTCTGTACCGGAAAATGGTGGCCGGCCGCTCGGGGCTCAGCATTCCTGCGGAGCTGGAAATCACCCAGGCCCGGCCCGGCGCCGAAATCCAGTTCCAGGTCACCTCCGGGCTGGGCCAGCGTGCCGGAGGCTACTACCTCAGCTCCGAACCCGCCGGAACCCGCGTCCGTTTTGCCCTCCACGCCCGGCCTGAGGGCCGGTTCGGGTTCCTGCACAAGCTGGGATTCCTGAATACGATGCTGCAGCGGAGCGTCTGCTCCGACGTGGTCCAGATCGAGCGGTTGAGGGACGTCCTGGAGCTCCAGCCGGCCCTTTAGCACTGTTGCTCCAGCGGCCGGGTTTGCCGGCAGCGCCTGTTAGTGTGCCAGCCGCTGCCCCGACCAAGGCCCGGGAATGGCCGACGGCGCCATGAGGCTTCCGGAGGTCAGGTCCCAGTACTGCACCACATCCGACGCCCGTCGCAGCGCCAGTCCCGTGGAGTTCAGGCCGGTGACATCCCGGAGCGGCCTGATGCCCGTAACGTCACCCCAGCCGGTGGCAACCGTGGCGCGTGCTTCAGCCCGCAATGTGATGGTGCCCCAGCCGCGATGGAGCTGGACTGAGCCGTCGGTCCGCAGCGCCAGGACGTCCTGGAACCCATCGGCGTCGTAATCAACCATGGAAATCTTCCGGGCCGCGCCTACGGAGCCTACAAACCCACGTGCGGACAAATCGCCCGTGCCCTTGTTGGGATACAGGTAGAGGCTGCCGGCTCCATCCAAGGCAAGGATCTGCGGGAGCCTGTTGTTGGCGCACCATCCGCCGACGGCCAGGGTGAGTGTTTCCCAACCTCCGCTTCCGAGTGTGACGGGCGACTGGAACCCGCCGGCGGCAAGGCCGCGGTGCAGGGTCAGGTTGCCGCTGGTCCATTGCGTCACGAGGTCAAAAGCGCCGTCGCGGTCCCAATCGGTGGTGAACACTTCTTTCGCGCCCGCAAAGCCTGAACCGATCACCCGTGCCGCGGCAAAGGTGCGGGACCCGATGGCCGCCCGGGCCAGGAGCTGGCCGGAGGAGTCGACGGTCACAACATCTCCGGGACCCTTGATGGCTGCGGCGGAGAGGTCCAGCGTGGGCGGCATATGCCGGCCCGGAGCGCTGCACATCGTCGGGGCCGGCGCCGGGAAGGCGGTGCCGGGCCCAGTGCCGCCGGGGGAGTCGGTAGTGCCGGCGGGAAGGGTGGTGTAGCCGAAGAAGTTTACAACGCCCCAGATCTGGTACGTCCGGTCCGTGTAGCTGATCCCGGCACCCATGACGTTGAAGCGCGGGTCGAGGAGCATGGCGTTATGGCCGGGGGATCCTTTCCACCATTCCACCAGCAGTGCGGCGTCCCGGTCCGTGCGGATGGCAATGACTTCGCCGGCGCCGTTGTTCGGGCTAAGTGCCCGGGGGTCAGTCCAGAAACTTGCGCGGTGCTCAATGACCTCGCGGGATGCGATGTTGTCCGACCAATCCTGTGCCAGGCCAGCCACCGTGGCGTTGTATTTCACCGGTTTCAGGCCCTTGGAGCTCCGGTATTCGTTAATCCTGTTGAACACAGTCAGGACCGCCGCGGCGTTGCTTTGCGAAATCAGGGCCTCAGAGGAGGCAACGGGGGGCAGTGATTCCGGAGCGGCGGTACGCGGGGCTGATGGAGAAGCCAGTTCCTCATCCGGTGCCCAGAGAGGGGGGATGGAGGGAACGTCCGGTGCCGGCTCCGGAGCCGGCGCAACGGGAGCGGGTGCTGTGGCCTCAACTGATGGTGCAGTTGTGGGGGCCGGTCCGGGTGCCGCTGTGGGCGCAGGGACGGTTTCAGCTGGGGGGACGGTTGCGGGTGCAGGTGCCAGGGGTTCGGCTGCCAACGGTTGCGTGGGCGAAGCCGGCCGGATATCAGGTTCCACGGCGGGCGTGAGCGCGGACGTGCCGGACTCCGCGCCGGACGGGGAGATCCCGCCGTCAGTCACGGACGAAGGGCCCAGGGTGACGCTGCCTTGCCCCCGCACACTGACCGGCACCCCTGCAGCCGGCACGGGGGGCGTGCCCGCCGACGAGGAGACCAGCGCTAAAGCCACGAGCACGCCAATAAAAGAGGGCGCGACCAATCTATTCACAACATCCCCAGCTCTGTTGGGCCATCCGGGAGACCATCCGGCGCCTGAATCACTGCTGCAACATTAGCCCCAGAAGACTTCAGCAACAACGAAAGAATGTTGCTGTGGATAACCGATCAGGATTGGCCATACGGTAATTTGGGACGGTGCTGATCTCTGACCGCGATATTCGTGCCGAAATAGACTCCCAGCGGATCGTTCTTGAGCCGTACGATCCGGCGATGGTTCAGCCGTCCTCCGTGGATGTCCGGATCGACAAGTTCTTCCGTCTCTTCGATAACCACAAGTACGCGCACATCGACCCGGCGGAGGAACAGCCGGAGCTTACCCGCCTTGTGGAAGTGGAGCAGGACGAGCCGTTCATCCTGCACCCGGGGGAGTTCGTCCTGGGGTCCACGTACGAAACGGTCACACTGCCGGACGACATCGCGGCCCGCCTTGAGGGCAAATCCTCCCTGGGCCGGCTGGGCCTCCTGACGCACTCCACCGCAGGCTTTATCGACCCCGGCTTTTCCGGCCACGTCACCCTGGAACTCTCCAATATGGCCACCCTGCCCATTAAGCTGTGGCCGGGCATGAAGATCGGCCAGCTTTGTTTCTTCAGGCTGTCATCCTCTGCGGAGCATCCGTACGGCTCTGGCGAGTACGGCAACCGCTACCAGGGCCAGCGCGGTCCGACTGCCAGCCGCAGCCACCTCAACTTCCACCGCACCCGGATCTAGGGGCGGCAGCAGCCCGCCTGTTGACGCTGAGCCGGCGGTTAGACCTTGGCAATCACGCCTGAAGGCGGCAGTACTGCCTTGAGCAGAGGCTCCACAAACCGGGCCGCCAGCGGACCCACGACAGCCATGAGCAGGACGTACGCGGTTGCGAGGGCTGCCAGTTCGGCTGTCACCGCGCCGGAGGCGACCGCAAGCCCCGCGATGACGATGGAGAATTCGCCGCGGGCTATGAGGGTGGCGCCGGCACGCAGCCGGCCCGGCCGGGCAATGCCCACTCGTTTCGCTGCCCAAATGCCGGTGACCATCTTGGTGCCGGCGGTGATTACGGCCAGCACCAGGGCCCAGCCCAGCACCGGCGGAATTGATGAAGGATCTGTATTCAGGCCGAACGCCACAAAGAAGATGGCTGCGAACAGGTCCCGCAGCGGCTCAAGGATGCGGGTGGCGTTGTGGGCGGTGGCCCCTGAAATTGCAATGCCGAGCAGGAACGCGCCCACCGCCGCCGAAACCTGCATGGCCGAGGCTACGCCGGCCACCAGCAGTGCAGCGCCGAGCACATTCAGGAGGAACACTTCCGAGTTTTCGCTGTGGACGGCCTTGGACACGTGGTGCCCGTGCCGCAGGGCCACCATCAGGACCACGCTCACTACCGCCAGCGCGATGCCCACGCTGGTGAGGCCGCCGAGGAAGCTGACGCCGGCGAGGATTGTGGTCAGCACGGGAAGATAAATCGCCATGGCCAGGTCCTCGAACACCAGGATGGACAGCACCACCGGCGTTTCCCGGTTACCCAGCCGGCCCAAGTCCGTAATGACCTTGGCTGCGATGCCCGATGAGGAGATGTAGGTGACGCCGCCCATCACCATCGCGCCCACGCCGCCCCAGCCCAGCAGGTAGGCAAGGGCAGCGCCCGGCAGGAAGTTCAGGACCAGGTCCAGGACCCCGGCCTGCCAGGACCGCCGCAGGCCCGTGAAAAGCTCCGCTGCCGTATATTCCAGTCCGAGCATAAGAAGCAGCAGGATAACGCCGATTTCACCGGAGAGGTGCGCAAACTCGTGCATGCCCTCGAGCTTGACGATGCCGCCGGCACCGAAGGCGAGCCCGCCCAGGAGGTAGAGCGGGATGGGTGACATTCCGATCCGTCCGGCCAGCCTGGCCAACAGGCCAAGGCAGAACACAACGGCCCCCAATTCGATGAGGGTCAGGGCCAACGGGTCCACCCCGTTTATCCGTTACGCAGGATATGGGCCGCCGCGTCCAGGCCCTCCTGGGTACCCACCGCCACCAGAAGGTCGCCGGTGTGAAGGACGACGTCGGGACCCGGCGACGGGAGCACCTCACCTTCCCGCATGATGGCGACGATGGAGACGCCGCACCGTGTGCGGATGCAGGCCTTGCCCATGGGCTGGTTTTGGAACGGGGACCCCGGTGCTATGGAAAACTGGCGGGTGACGATTCCCGGTACGTCCTTATGCTCTTCCGTCAGTTTCATGGCCAGGTGTTGCCCGCCCAGGAGATTGCCGAGGGTGGCCGCCTCCTCGCTGGTGAGGGGGATCGAGGCCTGGCAGGTATCGGGATCGTCCCAGGCCGACACTATGAGTTCCGTCTGGCCCTCACGCAGTTCCACAACGCCGATCCGGCGGCCTGAGGCTGTTATGAAATCCTTGCGCCGGCCCAAACCGGGCAGGTTCGTCTCATCCACGTTCATGGTTCCAGACTAGTCTGCCCTGCCCCTGTTGCGGCCGGAATGGGTGCTGCTCCGGACGATTCGCGCAGGACCAGCCGCATGCCCGTGGGGCCAGGCTCCGGCAAGGGCGTTCCCCCGGGCTTCAGCGCAACAAGAAGCTGCTCCATGCTGCGGCTGCCCTGGGCCTCCAGGTCCATGTGGACGGTGGTCAGCGACGGGATAAGGAAGGCGGACTCGGGGTGGTCATCCCACCCCACGACGCTGACATCGGCAGGAACCCTTAAACCGCGATCGTGAAGGGCGCGGATGGCGCCGATGGCCAACTGGTCGTTGGCGGCAAATATGGCCGTGAAGGACGGGCCGGTGAGCAGGGCATTCGCGGCTGCATAGCCCGAGGCTGCGCTCCAGTCCGCTTCCGCTGACCCGCAGTCCTCCAGGCCGGCCTCCTGCACTGCCCTGCGGTAGACGGCCAGGCGGTTCCGGGCCGCAGGCCATTCCTGGGGTCCCGCTATATGGGCAATGCGGTGATGGCCAAGGGCGGCAATGTGGGCGACGATGGCCCGGGCCGCAGAGCCGTCGGAGATCCTTCCCTGGCCGCGCATCTGATCGTCATAGTCGCCGGCTACAACAACTGGAATGCGCTCCTGCGCCTGCAGGAGATCCGGACCGGAAATGGGCACGAAGGACAATGCCCCCGCAAACGGGCCGCCGTCCAGGATCCGCCGGAGCCGTTCCGTCCGCTCCGGACCGGTGCCCTCCAATGCGACGACGTCCAGCTGGTAGCCGGCTGCCTGTGCTGTGGTGGCAGCTCCACTCAGCATCCGGGACGGAAAGTACGGGGAGGAACCCGGTACCAGGGCCAGGAGCCGGTAGGTGCCCTTGGTCCGGAGTGAGCGGGCCGTGAGGTTGGGGGTGTACTTCAGTTCGGCCATGGCACGTTCCACCTTTTCGGAGGTGGCAGCCCTCAGCTTTGACCGGTCCGCCATGTACCGCGAGACGGTCTGGTGCGAGACCCCCGCCAACCGGGCCACCTCGTAAATGGTGGCTGCGCGGGCCGACGTCCGTGCGGGGGCCGGGCCTTCCGTCACAGCCTTGAATCCTCCCACCTGGTGAGGCGCCCGCACATTCCAAACCCTTCGCCTGCGCGCTGTTCGGCCCTGGCGACGGCTGCACCAGCCAGGGGGGCGGCGGAGCCGTTGGCAAGTTGCTCGAGCGCCTCCTCCGTCGCCTTCACCTGGCTTTCGACGTTTGCTGCCCACAGCTCCTTCCAGCGGCCGACCCGCGGCCGGACCAGGCGGGCAGCTGCGCGATGGAAGGCCTCCAGTGCCCTTGGTCCCTCCTGCAGCAGAGATGTATGCAGCTCGGCGTATCCTTCCAGGGCGAGGTCCCGCCGCCTCCGTGCCGCCGCCGCCAGGACTGTTTCGTCCGCGTCCTGCGGCAGGACGGCATGCTCCGCATACAGTTCCGGGTGCTGAAGGATGCGGTCCGGAAAGGTCAGGACGGCGTCGCCGGCTTCCGGCAGGCCGGCGTTGGACATGATCACGTGGAGCGTGAGCCCGTCCGTGTTCACCAGCCGGTGCACGGTACCCGGGCTGAACCACACCAGCGAACCCGCGGCCAGCTGGTGTTCCTCGATCCCGGCCATCGACATGGTGTGCACCTGGCCGGTTCCACCGGAGACCAGGTAGGCCTCAGACGACACCGTATGCAGATGCGGGGAACCGCCGCACAGGCCGTCAGCGGATTCCCAGTCATAGACGCGCAGCCCGGTGACTGCAGTGCCGCCGGGGAAACCCGGAATTGGAGGCGGCTGGATTCCCCGTGCGTTCACTGGCTGGCCGTTCGTGGTCCTGCCGGCGACGACGGCACCTGGGCCAGTGCCTCGCGGCCGGCGGTTGCCAGTGCTTCTGCCCTGGCTTCGTCAGACGTGCCATCCGCAATCACGACGCCGTACCGGAAGCGAATGGTGGACCCCGGCCGGAACAGGACTTCCTCGCTGAAGAACGGGGCAGGGCCCATGCATGCGAACGGTTCAGACCGGGCGAACCACTCCGGCTCCTGGTGCCCGCTGGCAGGATCATCAACCATGACCACTGTTGAGAAGCGGCAGGTTTCGTCATGCTGCCCCACGAAGGAAAGCCAGGGGGCACGCTTGCCGCGCAGCTCCTCGCCGGTGGCACCGCCGGGACCCATGATGGTTCCCCCGGCGAAGGACCGGGGGCCGCGCCAGAACAAGCCACCGTACCCGGCGTTCTCGCGCCCCTCGGTGGTGGGCGAGCCGATGTGGATGTCCTCCCCGGAAACATTGGTCATGGCTGTCGCAAACACCAGGGTGTAGCTGGAATCCGCTCCCGGCACCACCTGGAAGGACCGGTCCTCCTCAACCACGAGCGACCCCTGCTGGGTCACCCACTGAAGCCTGTGCGCGAAACGGAAGGTGGCGCCGTCGTCCGCTGCCTGCACCCGCTCCTGGTGCCGCATGGCACCGTTGTTGGGAAGCCACTGGTAGTCCTGGCCGCGACGGTAGCTGGGCCCGCCCCAGAAGTTGTCGGGGCCAAGGTGCGGGAGGGACCAGGCGATGCCCTTGTGCCACACATGGTCGTGCGGACGGTAGGCGCTGACCAGGTCCCCGCTCCGGGTGCGGACGGGATGGAAGTACGGCCGGGGTGACTCCGCCTGTGGGTCGTCCGCGGCGTAGGTATAGGTGAGCACGTCCACGCCGTCAAGGGAGACGACGACGGCGGCGCCATCGTCCGTCCACGTCAGCTGGTGTGTGGGGGCTTTGGCAGCAGTTGTTCCGGCAGTGGCGCTCATGCGTTGCTCTCTTCCAGTTTCCAGGGTTCCAGCCGGCCGTCGGCACGGTCAAAGAACGGGTCTTCTTCGGTGATCCCGCCGCGGCGCACCGTCTTGCCGGTGATGGCGGATGCGTAAATTGCTGCCGCCAGTTCCATGGTGGGGTAGGCCTCGGCCAAGGTGACAGGAGGCACTGCCCCGGAGCGGACGGCCTCGATGATTTGCTCATACTGGGCGGAGTGGCCGCTGGCTGTACCGGCTGCCCCGTCCGTCCATGCATCCGCCAGATGTTCCTGGCCGGGTGCCGGGGTGAAGCGCCAGTTGGAGTCGTCATAGCCATAAAGGTGTTCCAGTTCCACAGTTGCGTTCTCGTAGTCGAACCGCAACTGGGAGGTTTCGCGGGGTGAGATGACGGAGTTGATGACCGTACTCAGCGCGCCGGATTCAAACCGCACGATGGCGGTTGAAACGTCCTCGGTTTCCGTCCGGCGGGCAAGTTTTCCTGCGAACGCAGTAACTTCCTGCCACGGGCCCCAGAGGTGGAGAAGCAGATCGAACTGGTGGATTCCGTGCCCCATAGTGGGCCCGCCGCCCTCGACGTCCCATTGGCCGCGCCACGGAACGTCAAAGTACTCCTGGTTCCGGAACCACAGCGTGTTGCAGAAACCGGTCAACGGGTTGCCCAGGGCGCCGGACTCCTGCAGGTCCGCCAGCCGGCGGGCGCCCGTGCCGAAACGGTGCTGGAAGATGCAGCTCACCCGCTTGCCCGTGATCTGTTCCGCCTCCTGGAGCTCCTGCAGTTGGCGCAGGGACAGGGCCGGTGGTTTCTCCAGTACGACGTTCATGCCGAGCGCCAGCGCTTCAAGGGCCAGGGGTGCATGCGACGACGGCGGTGTGCAGACGGCAACGAGGTCAAGCTGCAGTTCCGCGGCAGCAGCCACGCTGGAGGCGGTGTGGGCGAAGCCCATCTTGTCCGCGAAGGCTACTGCCCTGTCCTGGTCAATATCTACCGCCACGACCAGCTCGGCCCCGGCCAGCCTCAAGGCCTCTGCGTGGGCATGGGCAATGCCGCCAGTACCGATAATTCCTGCACGCGGGCGGTGGTGGGCCTGATCCATGGTCGGGTGCTCCTCGTCATTGAAAGCTTTCATGTTATCGATCACTATTATGTGATCGATAACATGAGGGCGTCAAGAGTGTCAGCGGACTGCTGCGGCACCTTCCGCCCCATGCGCTCCAGCACTTGGGAAAGATGCAGCAGCACCTGGGGGAGACGCAGCAGCACTTGGGGCAAACGCAGCACGCTGCCCGTTGTCAGGCGGAAGGAACCACTGCGATGGGTGCCTTGTCCGGTGACTTCACCGGCAGCAGGACCAGCAGCCCGGCGAGGAGTACCACCATGATGCCCAGGATGCCCCAGCGCTGTGCCTCGCCTGGTGCAACGAACTGGGCAGCGACGGTGATGCTCAGGGTGAAGAGCGCCGGTGCCAGGAAGCTGACGGCGCGGCCGGTGGTGGCGTAGAGGCCGAACAGTTCACCTGACTCGCCGTGCGGGGCCAGTCTTGCCAGGTAGGCGCGCGATGAGGACTGCGCAGGTCCCACGAACAGGCAGAGGAAGAGCCCGAACACCCAGAACGTGGTGCTGCCGGCCCAGGCGAGGCCCAGGAAAACGTAGTCGCCGTTGCCGAGCACCAGGATGAACGTGCCGGCGATGAGGAGGCCCGCCAGCGAGCCGATAATCACGCGCTTGGGGCCGATCCGGTCGTCCAGGAACCCGCCGGCCACGGCACCGACAGCTGCCACAACGTTGCCGAAAATGGCGAAGAAAATCACCTGGGGCAGCTCAAAGCCAAAGGTCCCTGCCGCGATGATTCCGCCGAAGGTAAAGACTGCAGCCAGGCCGTCACGGAAAATGGCGCTGGCCAGCAGGAAGTAGATGGTGTGCGGACTGGTGGCGTAGATGGCCTTGATCCGCCGTATCAACAGCCCGTAACTTGCCAGGAAGCCAAGCCGCTTCGCCTGGCTGGAACGCGGAAGCTCGGGGACGGCGAACAGTACCGGGAGGGCGAAGATGAAGAACCAGAGGGCGGAAAAGACCGCCACCAGCCGGATGTTCAGGCTCTCCTGCGTGGACGAACCGAACCAGTCGAAGCTCGGCTGGACGAACAGCTGCAGAACGATCAGCAGGGCGACGATGCCGCCAAGGTAGCCCGCCCCCCAGCCGAATCCGCTGACCCTGCCAATGTTTTGCGGCGTGGATATCTGGGCGAGCATGGCGTTGTAGTTGACGCCGGCGAACTCGAAAAACACATTGCCCAGGGCTATCAGGGACACCCCAAGCAGCAGGAATTCCGGCTGCGGGAACACGAAGAAGCACAAAGCGGTCAGGAGGGCGACGGCGGCCGTGTTGACTCCCAGCCACAGCTTGCGGCGGCCGCCTGCGTCGGAGCGCTGACCGGTGACCGGTGCCAGCAGGGCAATCGTCAGGCCGGCAATGGCCAGGGCAGTTCCCAGGACCGCCGAGGCCCGGTCTTCGCCGCCGAAGGCGTTGGAAGTGAGGTACACGGTGAAGACGAACGTGGTCATGACCGCGTTGAAAGCCGCCGATCCCCAGTCCCATGACGCCCAGGCCAGGATGCGGCCCTTGCTGGTGCCCCGGGTCCCGGCTTCCAGGTCCGAGGACGGCGGCGTTGCCCCTAAAGCGCTGGCGCTGTTCATATGGTGCATCGTATCCGCCCAGCGCGAACATGAGGCGGAGGGAACCCCCGGGAGGACCGGATTTGCGTGCGGTGTTGCGGGTTAAGCGGAGAGGCGGGCGCCCAAGCCTTGATAAACTGGATCCTCCCGGACCTAACGAATAAACCGCCTGCTCCAACTTTGACAATCGAATCCCTGACGTTGCGGAGATACCAGTGATAACAGTCCTTGCCGTGCTCTTTTCGGTGGCTGTCCTGGCGCCTTTCCTGTTCAGGGCCTGGGGCCGCAACGCGTTCTATGCACTGGCGGCTGTTCCTGCTGCGTCCTTTGCCTGGCTGCTGCTGCAGCATGGCCCGATCTACTCGGGGGCCGGCTCCGTCAGCGAAACAGTCCCGTGGATTCCCGGGCTCAAACTCGAGCTTGCTTTCCGTATGGATGCCCTGGCCTGGGTCATGTCCCTGCTGGTGCTGGGCGTCGGCTCACTGGTCCTGGTCTACTGTGCCAGGTACTTCAAGAAAGATGACCAGGACCTTGGCGGGTTCGGTGCCCAACTGCTGGCCTTTGCCGGGGCGATGTTTGGGCTGGTGGTGGCGGATGACCTGCTGCTGCTGTTCATCTTCTGGGAACTCACCACAATCCTGTCCTACCTCCTGATAGGTTTCGCCCGCACCAGGCTGGCTGCGCGCCGGTCCGCTCTGCAGGCGCTGATGGTCACCACGGCAGGCGGACTGGCCATGCTGGTGGGCCTGATCATGCTCGGCCAGGCTGCCGGCACCTACCGGATTTCCAGCATCCTGGAGCAGGCGCCGGCCCTCGCCGGCGGAGCCTCCGCTTCGATGGTGGGAGCCGCCGTCGTCCTTATACTGGTGGGCGCCATCACCAAGTCCGCCCTGGTGCCCTTCCACTTCTGGCTCCCCGGCGCCATGGCCGCGCCGACCCCCGTCAGCGCTTACCTGCACGCCGCAGCCATGGTCAAAGCCGGCATCTACCTGGTTGCCCGGCTCGCTCCCGGCTTTTCGGAGACGGCCTACTGGCAGCCCGTAGTGCTGGGACTGGGCCTGGCCACCATGCTGGTGGGCGGCTACCGGGCCTTGCGCCAGACAGACATCAAGCTCATCCTCGCCTACGGTACCGTCAGCCAGCTGGGCTTCCTGACCATGGTGGTGGGCCTTAGTACCCCCGACGCGGCGCTCGCGGGGCTGGCGATGCTCCTGGCCCACGGACTCTTCAAGGCCACCCTCTTCCTGGTGGTGGGGATCATCGACCACCAATCCGGAACGCGCGATGTACGCAAGCTGTCCGGGGTTTTCCGTTCCTCCCGGGCGCTGGGCGTGGTGGCCGGCATTGGCGCGGCATCAATGGCAGGAGTTCCCCTGTTGGGCGGCTTCGTGGCCAAGGAATCTGTGCTGGAGGCTTTTGTCCACCACGCGGGCGATCCCGACGCCGGGGTCTGGGGAATGGTGGTCCTTGCCGGGCTGGTCCTGGGCTCCGTCCTCACCTTCGCCTACAGCGCGCGCTTTATGTGGGGTGCTTTTGCCGTCAAGCCAGGCGTGGAGACCACGCCGTTCAAAGCAATCAGGCCTTCGTTCCTGGCGGCGCCGGCGGTCCTCAGCCTCCTGACGGTCATCTACGGGCTGTGGCCGGTTCCAGTCGATTCGTGGATCCAGCCGTACGCCGCATTGTTCGCCTCCACCGCTCCCGACGCCGGATCGGCCGCTGACCAGGCCGGCCACCTCGCGTTGTGGCATGGTTTCACGCCGGCACTGGGCCTGACGGCCCTCACGTTCGTGCTGGGCCTGGCGATGTACTTTGGCCGCGACGCGGTCTCGCGGGCGCAGTCCCTGGTGCCGCCATGGGTGGACGGGGACAAGGCGTACCAGTACACCATCGGCGGGCTGGACGACGCAGCGGTGTGGATCACCGGCCGCACGCAGCGCGGCTCCCTGTACTACTACTTGGCGGTCATCCTCAGCGTCGCCTTTGTCCTGCCGCTGTCCGCCATCCTGGTAGCCGGCAAGCCGCTCCCGGACGGCATCTACCTCATAGACCCGGGTTCCCCGCTCCAGCTCGTGGTGGGCGCCGGGATCGTGATCGGCGCCCTCGCAGCGGTCAAGGCCAATAAGCGGTTCCTGGCGGTCCTGATGGTTTCCGTCACCGGGTACGGCATCGCGCTGATGTTCGCGCTGCAGGGCGCCCCGGACCTGGCCCTGACGCAGATGCTGGTGGAAACCATCATCCTGGTGGCTTTCGTGCTGGCGATGCGCAGCCTGCCGCCGGAACTCCGCGACCGCACGGGCGGCAAGTACCGTGTGGTCCGCGTGATCATTGGTTTGGGATTCGGCGTCACCATGGTCTTCGCTGCGATTTATGCCATGGGGGCACGGATTGCAACGCCTGTTTCGCTGGAGTTTCCCCGCCTCGCCTATGAGGGCGGCGGGGGGCTTAACATCGTCAACGTGACCCTCGTGGACATCCGCGCCTGGGACACCTTCGGTGAGATCACTGTCCTGGCGCTGGCCGCCACCGGTGTGGCGAGCCTGATCTTCGTCCGTGGACGCGGCGACAAGATCCTGAACTCCGCCACTGTTGCTGAGGGAACTGTGGGCCGCCGCCGGGGCGTCGACCCTGGTACCCGCGACGCTGCGGCCCTCGCTGTCAGCCGAAAGTTTGCTGCCTCTGCACGCGATGCATGGATCGTGGCGGGCCGCACCCTTGCCCCCGAGCGCCGGTCCATCATTTTCGAGGTGGTCACGCGGCTGATCTTCCACTCCATGATCATGTTCTCGCTGTACCTGCTGCTGGCCGGACACAACCTGCCAGGCGGCGGCTTTGCCGGCGGCCTGACAGCCGGCCTCGCCCTGACCATCCGGTACCTGGCCGGCGGCCGCTTCGAACTCCGCGAAGCCACACCGGTGAGCGCAGGAGCGCTGCTGGGGATCGGGCTGGCCGTGGCTGCGGCGTCCGGGGCAGTGCCGCTGCTTCTGGGCGGCCAGGTCTTCCAGACCGCCATCATCGAGCTATGGCTGCCGGTGTTCGGCGACATCAAGTTCGTCACCTCCACCATTTTCGATATCGGCGTGTACATCGTGGTGGTGGGCCTGGTGCTGGACGTCCTGCGGAGCCTTGGCGCCGAAATCGACGAACACGTCGAAAACCGGTCCGTCGCCCGCCACGGCGACGGGGCCCTGGAGGAGCCGGATTCCGCCGGGAACACACCCTCCGGAGCTTCCGCACCAGGGCAAGAGCCCGAAGGCGTTGCTGCCGAGACCACCGGAAAGGGCCAAGCATGAGTGTAAACCTGACCCTCCTCCTCGTCATGGGAGCGCTGTATGCCTGCGGCATTTACCTGGTCCTCGAGCGCAGCCTGACCCGCGTACTGCTGGGCCTGATGCTCCTGGCCAACGCCACCAACCTGCTGATCCTGGCCACCGGCGGCTACGCCGGACTGGCGCCGCTGTACTCAAAGGACGTTGCCGCCCAGGATTACAGCGACCCTCTTCCGCAGGCGTTGATCCTGACGTCCATCGTCATCTCCTTTGCGGTTACTTCCTTTATGCTCGGCATCATCTACCGCACCTGGGTGCTGGCGCGACGCGACGAGATCCAGGATGACGTGGAAGACCTCCGGGTTGCTGAAACGCCGAGCTTCGACGCGGAGGACGACGCCGAGATCCCCGCTGAAACCTCGGAGTTCCCGCTCACCATGCTGGGGACCGACGGCTACAGCGTCTCCAACCATCCGGCCCACCGCAGCGGCGGCGGCTCCGCGACGGCCGGCGGGGAAGCAAGCCCGGAGGGCGGACACGGCACCGGCGGGGCAACACTCATGGCCGGCGGACGTGAAATCAGCGCCGAGCAGGCCGCTGCGGAAGAAAAACCCGGCTCCACCAATGTGGCCCCCGGGCCGGAAGGAGGCGGACAATGAACCTCGCAAGCCTCGCCCCGCTCGCCGTCTTACTCCCCATCCTGGGCGCCGCCCTGACCTTCCTGCTCATCCGGCACACCCGCGCCCAGCGCGCCGTCAGCATTGCATTGCTGTCCCTCACACTCCTGCTTGAGTGTGTCCTGCTGGCCTCCGTCTGGGATGGCGGCACGGTTGCTGTCACCATCGGCGGCTGGCTGCCGCCCTGGGGCATCGTGCTGGTGGTGGACCAGTTCTCCTCCCTGATGCTGGTGGTCTCCTCGGCAGTGAGCCTTGCCGTCCTGGTGTACGCCACCGGCCAGGGAATGGCCGACGGCGACCAGGATGCGCCGGTCTCGATCTTCCACCCCACGTATCTGATCCTGGTGGCCGGAGTCTCCAATGCCTTCCTGTCCGGGGATCTCTTCAACCTGTACGTGGGTTTCGAGATCCTGCTGACGGCAAGCTACGTGCTGATGACGCTGGGCGGCACCGGGCCCCGCATCCGCGCAGGCGTCACGTACGTGGTGGTGTCCGTAGTGTCCTCCGTGCTGTTCCTGATCTCCATCGCCATGGTGTACGGGGCAACCGGAACGATCACCATGGCGGACCTGGCCATCAAGCTCGGTGAGCTGGACCAAGGTACCAGGACTCTCCTGCACGTCATGCTGCTGGTGGCGTTCGGCATCAAGGCCGCCGTCTTCCCCCTGTCCTTCTGGCTGCCGGACTCCTACCCCACCGCACCTGCCCCGGTCACTGCGGTGTTCGCGGGCCTGCTCACCAAAGTGGGCGTCTATGCCATGGTGCGGACCGAGACGCTGCTGTTCCCCGGGGACTCGTTGAACACGCCGTTGATGGTGGCGGCGCTGCTGACCATGGTGGTGGGAATTTTGGGCGCCCTGGCGCAAAGCGACATAAAACGTCTGCTCTCCTTCACCCTTGTCAGCCACATTGGCTACATGGTGTTCGGCCTGGCGATGTCCTCCGTTGCAGGACTCGGGGCCGCCGTGTTCTACGTGGCTCACCACATCACCATCCAGACCAGCCTCTTCCTGGTGACCGGCCTGATTGAACGCCGGGGCGGCAGCTCCTCGGTGGACCGGCTGGGCGGCCTGGCCAAGCTCTCGCCGCTGCTGGCACTGCTGTTCTTCGTGCCCGCCATGAACCTGGCCGGGATCCCGCCGTTCTCCGGTTTCCTGGGGAAGGTGGGTCTTATGCAGGCCGGCGTTGAGCTGGGAACACCGCTGGCGTACGCCCTGGTGATCGGCGGCGTGGTGACCAGCCTGCTGACACTGCTTGCGGTGGCCAGGGTCTGGAACCGCGCCTTCTGGCGCAGGCCCTCCGACGCCGAACATCCGGATCCCGTGCTGCTGGCACCCCCTGCCGGGCGGGCCACCGGGCCCGGAGCCAAAGCGAACACCGTGACCTTGCTGCCGCGCACCATGGTGGGTTCCACCGTGGGGCTGGTGGTCCTGGGCGTGGCGCTGACCGTCTTTGCCGGGCCGCTGTTCACGGTCTCGGACCAGGCCGCGCAGGACATGCTGGACAGGTCCTCGTACATCCAGGCAGTCCTGGGTGAGGACACCGAGGTTCCGCTGATCGTGACTGCAGGAGGAGGAAAATGAGCCGCCGACGCATTTCCCTGCGCCAGGAGCTGCCGCTCCTGGTGTGGCTCGTCGTTGTGTGGGGTGCCCTGTGGCAGGACTTCAGCCCGGGCAACCTTCTCTTCGGAGCGCTGCTGTCAGTTGCCGTTGCACGGCTGTTCTACCTTCCGCCGGTGGAATTGAGCGGCCGCTTCAACATCCTCTACGCGGTTCCCTTCGCGCTCGTTTTCCTGGCCAAGGTGGTGGTTGCCAGCGCGCAGCTCCTGTTCCTGGCCATTACGAAGGGCCCCAAGGTGACCAACGCCGTCGTCGCAGTCACGCTTCGCAGCCACCAGGACCTGCTGGTGACCGCCACAGGGCACGTCATCTCGCTGATTCCGGGTTCGCTGGTGGTTGAGGTGGACCGGTCAACATCCACCCTGTACCTGCACGCGCTCAACATCAGCTCCCCGGAGGAAGTCCAGAACCTGAAAGACGAGGTGCGGTCCATCGAAGCGGGGCTGATCAGGATCATGGGCACCAGGGAAGAGCTCGAAGCTGTACGAATGGAGGCGGCCGCATGATGCAGATCGTTTTGGCTGTTACTGCCGTGATCTTCTCACTCGCTGCCGCCGGCGCGATTGTCAGGATCTCCCGCGGCCCGTCACTGCTGGACCGGGTGCTGGCCACCGATGTCCTGCTGGCCATCCTCGGCGGGGCGCTGTGTGTGGACATGGCCGTCAACAGGCACTTGAACAACCTGATGCTGGTGGTGGCCATCTCGATCATTGGCTTTATCGGGTCCGTGACGGTGGCCAGGTTCGTGGCTGACCGGAGGGAACCCCATGAGTCCTGATGCAACCGGCCTGGATGCCTGGGTTGACATGCTGTCCGCGGTGTTCATGATTGTTGGGGCCACCATGTCACTGGGCGCAGCCATCGGCCTGCTGCGTTTCCCCGACCTTCTGAGCCGTATGCACGCAGCCACCAAGCCGCAGGTGCTGGGGCTGTTCCTGCTCCTGGCTTCCATCGGGCTGCAGATGCGGACCTGGTGGGTGTGGCCCGTGCTGTTTGTGGCCTGGATCTTCCAGCTGCTCACCGCGCCGGTCTCCGCGCATATGGTGGGCCGCGCGGGCTACCGCACCAAGCACCTGCACCGCGAGCTCCTGACCTCCGATGAGCTGGATGCCGTAGTGCAGAAAGCCGCCGCCAAAGCCGCCCGTGAGGACGGTTCTGGCGACGGCTGAAAGGCAGCCTGCTGCTGCTAGACGATGTCCTGGGTCTTGGCGAAGCGGGTGATGGCGCGCTGGGTCCCACGGTTGGCAAGGACCTGGATGATGGTGCTGACCGAGGCCGAGATCAGGGCGAATGTCAGCGCGGACTGCAGGCTCGTGGGGACGTCCTCGTCCCTGCCGGTAGGCGGCTTCCGTCCGGTGGACTTTTCCCAGATGGTGTTGACCAGCTTGGTGCCGACGAAGCCTGCACCGAGGCTCACGCCGGTGCCGAGCAGCTTGATGAAAAGGTTCATTCCTAGTACTCCTTGCGGGCGGAAAACGGGCTGTACCTAGCCTATCTGGCCTTTGGCGGGTCTCTTGCTCAGCTTGCCGGAGGTTCCGTGCGGAACTTGATCATCTTGTGCGTGCCGTCGCAATAGGGCTTGATGGCCGACGCTCCGCACCGGCACAGGGCCACGGTTTTGCGTTCACGGGGCACCGGCTCCCCGGACGGTGTAACAATCTCAAAGTCACCCCGCACAATCAGCGGCCCGTCGGGGCACACCACAATGGAGCTCTCGGCCGGTTCCTGGTTCATCTCTGCTCCTGCTCTGGGTTACTGATGGAAGTCCATAAATGTTGATTGCGCTGTGCGGCAAGCTTGCCACGGTGCCGCCGCTGGAGCACGGCCTCACTGTGGGCTGCTGTCTTCAGCCTCGTTCCTGCGTACGGTACGCCGCCGGTCAGCCTGAAGCCGAGGGCGATCCAGATGCAGACGGCGCGCTCCACGGTCCACAGCGGGGCAAACCACGCGGCCCTGAACGGGAAGACGGCTGTTCCCTGGTGCCGCCGTCGTCCGATTTCTGCGGCAACCGCCGGCGCCGCTGCCAGCCCAAGGAAAGCGGGCCCGCGGTACCGTGCGGGCAGGCACGCCGCGGCGAGGACGGCCGGCAGCAATGCCAGCTCGGCGGCCAGCCTCCGCGGCTGGGCGAAATCGTCGTAGGCCTGGCGGACGCGCTGCTTCAGGAAATGGCGGGCGTTGGGTGGCCTGCGGGCCACAAAGAGATCCGGGATCACCTTCTCCCGGCCTCCTGCAGCCTTGATGGTCCGGATCAGCTCAAGGTTTTCAAAGAGGACCCCGTCGTACCCGCCCGTTGCCAGCAGCGCACTCCGCCGCAGCGCCAGCGTCCCGGGAAAGTCCGCAGACCAGGCACGGTTGATGAGGGTCCTCGCCGTATCCCACCGAGCGTGCCACGGCAGGGGGTCGTAGTAGTTTTGCGGCCGCACCACCTCCGCCGAGTCGAGGTGTCGGACGACGGCGGCAAGGGACTCGCGCGTGTAGCGCACGTCGTCGTCCGCAATAACCAGCAGGGCCGCCGTCGAGGCCCGCACCCCCGTCATCACCCCGGCCACCTTGCCATTGCCGGCACCCGCGCTGCTGAAGGGCCCGGGCGGAATATGACGGACGGCAGGCGGAAACACACTGCGATGGCGCTCGAACGCAGCGGGCGCTGAACCGTCCACCACAGTGACAGGAATCCATTCCGTGAGGCGGCCGAGGTATGCAACAAGGTCCGGCAGATCCGCACCATCCGTCCAGCGGAGGGGCAGGATGTACTCCGCCGCGCGGCTCACGGCCGGCGTGCTCATGCCGCTGCCGGCACTGCCGCCCTGAGCGAGCTCTTGCCGTTTTCCCAGGATTGGAGGATATGGGCGGACAATCTGCCATCCACTGCCATGACCGCCGTGGCGCCGAACAGTACGTCCGCGAGCAGGTGGGGTTCAGCCTCCACCAGGCCTCCCGCCAGGTCCCGGCCTGCGATCTGCTCGTGGACAGCGTCGGCTTCCACGTGCTCATCGAAGTAGTGGGTAACGCCGGCGTCGAAACCGTGCCGGCGGAAGCCGTTGCCGTACAGCCTGTTGGGCTGGGATGACGTCATTTCGTACATGGCGAGGTGTCCGGTGATGGCTCCCCGCAACCGGCGGTTCAGGCCGAACAGCGACATCATGTTCACAGCGGCGAGGGAGAGGGCGGGAACGGCGTCCACATAGGCCCCGTATTCGTCGGCCATGCCGAGGCCCCTCATCGTGCGTGCGAAAAGAGCGCTGTGCATCCGCTCCGGCCGTCCGCCGCCATACTCGTCCGCCTGTATTTCCACCAGGGCTGCTTTCGGCCGTCCGGAGAGCCGCGGGATGGCAAAAGTGTGCGGATCCGCTTCCTTCAACTGGTAAATGGACTTGTGGATCAGGAATTCCTTGAGCTGGTCCATGCTGGCCTTCTTGGCAACGAACCGGGAGAGGCTGGGGCCGGTGTCCCGGCCTGCCAGGCCGAACAGGACATCTGCCACTGCGTCGCTGGTGGCGCCTGCTCCTGCGGGAAGCTCCACCTCTCCCGCTGCTTCTGCCGCAGCCTGGCGGAGGGCAGCTTCAAAGGGTCCCTCCAAGAGGTGGCGTACCTGGATCAGTCCCGGCGCCCACTCCCAGTCGTCACTGACGCCTTCAAGGCCCGAGTAGTGGAGCTCGTAGAGGCAAAAGAGCGTCAGCTGAAGGTCGTCGTCCTCGATGATGTCCGGGGTGGCGGCCAGGCGGGTGCTGATCATCCGGTGCAGCGCTTGGAGGGTGTTGCCAGCGGTGCCGGGTTCTTCCGGAAGAACGCCGAACAGGGCCGTGCTGATAGGGCCCCGGGGTTCTGGGATTTTCATGATGCTCCTTCAGGTCTGGCGTTTGTGCCGGTTCCGCTCACTCTGCGTTGAGGACGGGATGGGTGAAAATGTCAGCGTCTGCGGGTGCCGGACGCTGAGGGGCTGGTGGTCCTGCCGGCATGGCCGGATGTACCGGCGGCTGGGGCGGGACCCCGGGCCAGCATGATGGCCAAAGTGATCATGGCCAGGCCAAGGACCAGGTGCAGCCAGTTGTCCGCCTGGTTTGCAGGGAGGAAGTTCGCGGGGGTGGCGTCGCCCACCAGGAGTCCGTACAACCAGAGGACCAGGTAGATGACGCCGCCGTATATGAAGAAGCTCCTGGCCTGCGGGTGGGAGCGGGACGTCAGGACGCCTGCAATCCCAAAGAGCAGGTGGACCGCGTTATGGAGCACGGATACCTGGAAGATCCCGAGCAGCAGGGCTCCCGACTCGTGGCCGGCCGGGTCCAGGGAATGGTAGCCGGAGGTGATGCCGGGAACGAATCCCAGGATGCCCACCAGACAGAAAAGGCCACCCGTCCAGAGGGCAGCTTTCTGAAGGCCTGTTCGGGCGCCTGTCAGGCGGATGCTGGCTCCCATATGTCGTACTCCTCAAACGCTGGAAACAACATAGTAAGCATGATTACTAATAATTGCTAAGTAGACTTTGTATCTCATGGCCATCGGGTTACACCCCGCCCGCAGTCTAACTGCCCGGGTCAACAGCCGCTGGTGGTGGTTTCCGCGGCGTACATGATGACGTCGCGGAGTTTGCGGGAACGGGAGAAAGCCAGGCGCTGCAGCCGGGCGCCCGTGCCCTCCGTCAGGATCTGGCGCACTGCCGCCTCCACTACCCTTGCATCCCCGGCTTTCTCCAGGGCAGGGCCGATGTGGGCCAGCAGGGCACCCACGCACTCCTCCGCCGGCAGGGGGCGGTTCAGGACGGGATGGATCAAGTCGTCGTCGATCCCAAACCTGCTGGCCCGCCAGGAAGCGAGCCGGATCATCTCCACCGGAACGGGAGGAGGAACTATTCCTGCGGCCCAATCACCCGCCGCCGTTTCCACCAGGGCGCGGACAATGGCCGCGACGGCCGTTGCGTGTTCCGGCTTGAGGCAGACGTCAGGGACGCGCACCTCCACTGTTGGGTACGTTGCTGAGAGGCGGGCATCGAAATAGATCATGGCCCGGTCCAGTAGGACATTGCAGGAGAGCAGCATGTCGATGAGGTTCCGGTAGGCGGCGGCCGAGCCGAAGATTTCCGTGGGCCCGGCAGTCGGCCAGCGCCGCCATACCTGGTACCGGAAGCTCGCGTAGCCGGTGTCCTGCCCATGCCAGTACGGAGAGTTGGCAGCCAGGGCGATGAGCATGGGAAGCCAGACGCGGATCCGGTCCAGGACGGCTACGCCTTCCTCGTCGGAGTTGATCGAGACGTGGATATGGAAGCCGCACATCAGCTGCTCCCGCAGGATCAGGCCGAACCGCTCCTCCATCGCAAGATAGCGCGCCTGGCCCTGGGTGTGGGGCAGGACGTCCAGGGGCGAGGTGCCCAGGGCAACGGCACGGGCACCCAGCGCAGAGGCCTGCCGATCAGCTTCAGCACGTCCGGCCCTCAGGGCCGAGTCAAGGTCCTGCAGGTTGGTGAAGGGTGCCGACACGGCTTCCACCTGCTCACGCTGGACCTCCGCAGTGAGGCTTGTCCTGCGGCTGCCGCGCGCACTCTTGGCCATTGCCTTCGCGGAAGCTGTCCCGGCGGAAGGTGCTGCCTGAAGGAGATCGCCAGCCACCGGGGCGTGGTTTCCGGTCCGGGCATCCACCAGCAGAAACTCTTCCTCAACCCCGAAGCTGCGCACAGCCGCTAGCCTCCCTGGCTGTTCCACACATAGGGATTAACGTGCTGGCCGCCATGGCGGCCATGGTCATACCCTTGCTGCCAGGACTTCCCGACGGCGGATACCAGCTCGGCGAGCAACGGATAGTAGGGGTGGTCCGGGCCGATGAAAATCATTTCTTCCCAGGCTTTGTCCAGCGCCGCCCGGACCTGGTTTTCCATTGTTGGACCAGTCACGACGCCCTCCCGGATGGAATTCCCGCCATTCGCCTCGAATGTACCCCCGGCCGATCTCGGGTGTCCATAGCGGGAGGAGCCGCTGAAACCAGGCCGGGCCGTCAGTCTGTTCCGGCGGAGCTGAGGATGTCCCGCAGGGCCTCGACCACGAGGTCGTGGTCCTGCACCTGGGGAAGCCCGGATACGGTAACCGTTGCTACGGCACCCACCCCTGCGACGTAGACCGGGAACGAGCCGCCGTGCGCCGCATAGCGGGACTCATCGAACCAGCCGTGGTTCTCGATGCGTCCGCCGCGCAGCCGGCCCCGCAGGCCCACCAGGAGCGAGGGAACCTCGTACCGGGCGGCAGTCCGCTGCTTGGCCCGGATCCAGTGCCCGTTGTCCGGTGTTGCTCCCGGCAGGGCAACATGGAAGAGGACCTGCTCGCCTTTGGTGATGTCGATGGCAATCGGCAAACCGCGCTCCTTGCCCAGCTCGACGAGGAGCAGCCCCAGGTTCAGGGCGTCGTCAGGGGAGAAGCCCGGAAACTGCAGCTCCCGGATCTCCGCCTCGACCCGGGCAATGGATGCTTCCAAGGACCCCTCCGGCTGGGCGGCATCGGAATCGGGATCGTACGCGGTCACATCTGGTGGGTTGGCAGTCATGGCCCACAATCTACCCCTCCTGCGGTAAACTGGGCCACGCCCACCAGGGCGATTATTTACCTACAGAATCATTCAACGACAGGGGAGCGCCGCCGTCGGGCATCACTGGCTTTGCCAGGGACCGCAGGTGGGCGCTGAGAGTGCGGACAGCCGCAGACCCTCGAACCTGATCCGGTTAGTACCGGCGCAAGGGAGTCGAGTTCTCGAAGTGCGCGCGCAGGGGCAGCAGCTCCGGCAGGCGCGTCCACTTTCCCCTCCTGTTCCTCAGGAGGATCACATGGCAACAACAGCAATCAAGAAGCCCGCCCGCAGGTCCTGGCGCGTCGTGGACATTGTGGTGGCGGCGCTCATCGCCATCGCCGGCGGTGTCATCTTCTGGGCCTGGTCCCAGGGAGCCGCAGCCGTCTCCGCGCCCATGAACGCCGTCTACCCGCCCCTGACCGGCCTGCTGGCCGGCGGCTGGATGATCCCGGCCGTGCTGGGCATGCTCATCATCCGCAAGCCCGGCGCCGCGCTGTTTTGCGAAACCGTTGCCGCCACCGGCGAGCTGTTCATGGGTTCGCAGTATGGCGCCTCCGTGCTGTTCTCCGGCTTCGTCCAGGGCCTCGGTGCCGAGATTATTTTCGCGATCTTCGTGTACCGGAAGTTCAACCTGCCCGTAGCGCTGCTCGCGGGCGCCGCGGCCGGTTTGTTCTGCGGCCTGAACGACTCCTTTGCACCGTGGGGCTGGAACATCGCCTACTCCGGCGGGGACAAGCTGGCGTACATCGTCTTCACCGCCATTTCGGGCGCCGTGATCGCAGGGGGACTGTCCTGGATTGCCACCCGCGGCCTGGCCAGGACGGGTGTCCTGAGTGCCTTCGCGTCGCGCAAGGCGGCAACGGAGCCAGTCTTCTCCTGATGACCTCGTTAAGCTGCGGCGCCTCCGTTGCGGTGCGTCCGGCTGCCGTCTCAGCCCAGGGCTGGGGCTGGCAGCACGCCGGGCGTGCCAAGCCCGCTGTCCGCTCCCTGGACCTGGATATCCGCCCGGGGGAGCGGGTGCTCCTCCTGGGACCGTCGGGTGCCGGCAAATCGACGCTCCTCCATGCCCTGGCAGGGGTTCTGGGGGACATGAACGACGACGGCGAAGCGGGCGATTCCGATGAGTCGGGTTCGCTGCTGGTTGACGGCGCCCCGCCCCGCGAACAGCGCGGCCGGGCCGGACTGATGCAGCAGGACCCGGAGACCCAGGTGGTTCTCTCCCGGGTTGGTGACGACGTCGCCTTCGGCGCCGAGAACCTCGCCGTGCCACGGGAAGAGATCTGGGCCCGCGTGCACGAGGCGCTGAACGACGTCGGACTTTCCCACCTGCCGCTGGACCATCCGACGGCGGCCCTGTCCGGCGGGCAAAAACAACGCCTGGCGCTCGCAGGAATACTGGCGATGCGTCCGGGACTGATCCTGCTTGACGAGCCGACCGCCAACCTGGACCCCGCCGGCGTGCTGGAAGTCCGCGACGCCGTGGTGCGCTGCCTCGATAAAACCGGGGCAACGCTGGTGGTGGTGGAGCACCGGGTGGCCGTGTGGAAAGACGTGGTGGACCGGATCGTGGTGCTCCAGCCGGGGAGCGCCACGGAGGAAGCGGTGCTGCTTGACGGGCCGCCGGACCAGGTGCTGGCGGAGGCGCGCACAATGCTGATTGCCGCCGGCGTCTGGGTGCCCGGCTTTGTCCCGGACACCAGGCTGCGGGGGCAGGAGGCTGCTGCCGGCGCAGGCAGCCTCCTGCTCGCGGCGGAAAACCTTGCGGTCTCCCGTGAACGTGCGCGGCGAAGGGGCTTCCGGAAGGTTCCCCCGGTGCCCGTGCAGGCGGGTATTTCCGCCCAGGTCCGGGCCGGGCAGGCGCTTGCCATCACGGGCCCCAACGGAGTGGGAAAGTCCACCTTTGCCCTGACCCTGGCCGGGCTCCTGGAACCCGTAGCAGGGAAGGTATCAGCCACCCTGGACCTCAGCCGCGGTGCCGGAATAGACCCCTATGGGTGGAAAGCCGAGCAGCTGATTGAGCGAATCGGCACCGTATTCCAGGAGCCTGAGCACCAGTTCGTCACCGGGAAGGTGCTGGACGAACTGCTGTTCGGCCCCCGGCACCTTGGCCACGGCGAGGAGCGCGTGGACGAACTCCTGGAGCGGCTGCGGCTCACCCACCTGGTGGACGCGAACCCCTACACCCTCTCCGGCGGGGAAAAGCGGCGGCTCTCCGTGGCCACAGTACTGGCGGCGCATCCCCAGGTCCTGGTCCTGGACGAGCCGACATTTGGCCAGGACGCCAACACGTGGGCAGAGCTGGCCTCGTTCCTTTCGGAGTTGCTGGACGCCGGCACCGCCGTTGTGTCTGTGACCCACGATGCTGAGTTCACGGCCGCCCTGGGAGGAACGGAGTTCCGGATGGCTGCGGCGGAACCGGTGGCACGATGAGGCAGGAGCTGAATCTTCGCGGCAACCAGGCCCTGCTGACCCGCGCGAATCCACTGAGCAAGTTTGCCGCGGTCTTCCTCATCACCGCGGTGCTGGCGCTTTCCATTGACTGGGTGTCCGCGTCGGTGGCGCTGGCCTTCGAGTTCCTGCTGTTTCCGCTGGCGGGCCTGACCCTGACTCTGCTGTGGCAGCGCGGCTGGCCGCTGATCCTCGCAGCCGCGGTGGGAGGCTGGAGCACCTCCATCCTGGCTCCGGACAGCGGAAGGACGCTGATCGACGTCGGCATCTGGACCATGAGCGAAGGCTCGCTGGAGCTGGGCGCCGGGTTCATGCTGCGCGGACTGGCGATTGCCCTGCCGGCGGTACTGCTGATGAGCTGTACGGATCCCACGGACCTGGCCGATGCGCTGGCGCAGAAGGCGCGCCTTCCGCACCGGTTTGTGCTAAGCACCCTCGCTGCCATGCGGCTGGTGGGCCTGATGGCCGAGGAATGGCAAACCATCGGCATGGCCCGCCGGGCCAGGGGAGTGGGCTCCCGCGGCAGCGCGGCCCAACGGATTAAGGCGACGCTGGGCCAAAGCTTCGGACTGCTGGTGCAGGCAATCCGGCGTGCTTCCAGGCTTGCGGTGACCATGGAGGCCCGCGGCTTCGGCGGAGGGCGCCGGACATGGGCCCGTGAATCAACCTTCCGCCCGCTGGATATCTGGGTGCTCTCGGGCGGTGTGGTGATGGCTGGGACGGCTGTCCTTGCAGCAGTTTCCCTCGGGACCTGGAACATGGTGTGGCTGGGGAGCTGACGCCTGCGCAGCCGATTTTGCGCACCTGGCCCTGCGCGGCCTTAAGCGCAGGAATAGTTGTAGTCGAATCCCCTCGACACAAACTGGGTCAGAGCAACCCTGCCGCCGGCGGTCAGGGGCGGATGTGAACAGGCCCTGGCTGCCCCGGAAGCGTTGAGAGATCCAGCCAGCCAGCTCGGCAGGGAGTAGAGGTTGCTCGAGGTGTTGACAGTCCCCACAATCCGGTCCCATTGCCGGCGGGCTGAATAGATGCCCACCTGGGCTCCGATGCTGTGGAAAAAGTCCGTCATGCCTTCCAGCACCGTCCGATTGGCGTCCCTATCGGTGCTCGACCAGGTATTTTCGGTTTCCACATCCAGCCACCAGAAGTAGGCGGAAGGGTTGCTGATGCCGCGGAGGTAGGCGTCGTCATGCGCCTTGGCGTAGCCGTACATATAGGCGCAGGCCTTCCCGTAGTCCCCGGCCTTGCAAGGGCCGTACGGGTTGTGGACTGCCTTGCCAGCCGGATATTCGTCGTCTTCCGGCCACCAGGAGCCTGCGGCGCCGGGATTCGCTGTATTGACGTAGAGGGAGACAGTGGGCTGGTCCGGGTGTCCTGCGGAATCTTCTGCCCACGTGAGCTGCTCGAGCAGGCAGGGATTGGTGGTATTGGCCAGGCCGTTGTTAACTCCCACAATCGCAAATGCCTGCTCCTCAGGAAAACTGGCATTGCACTGCGGCCAGGAGATGTCGTTGCCGAGAAGCGACTGCTGTCCCTCCCCGGGTGAGGGCGCCGCGTTGGCAGGGGAAGCGGGGATAAAGAGCAGGGCGGCGATAACCAGACCCACGATGTTCCGTACGGTTCGTGTGGTTGGAGCGGGCAATGACTTGTTCGGTGGTGTCCGGCGCATACTGCCTCCGTTGCCGCTGGACCAGGAGATGCTTACCAGTCTCCCGCTCTTTGCTCGTTACGGCAAGGCAAGAAGGGGCACTTCTATCGCATGTAGTGGGTAAGCGTTCTCCCTGAATACCAGTGATTGACGAGTTTTCCCGCGCAGTAGCTCATTTATGATATAAATCTTGTCATGACGCAAGAGACTGCTGAGCACGTTGCCGCCATGTTGAGGGATGCCCGGGGCGAGAAGGGCTGGACCCAGGGGCAGTTGGCCGCCGAGCTCGGAACGAGCCAGAGTGCCGTGGCCCGGATGGAGCAGGGCAAACAGAATTTGAGCCTCAAGATGATTCAGCGCCTGGAAACGATCTTTGGCAGGAGCATCGTCAATGTGGGCAAGCCGCAGATGACCCACCTGCGGGTTGAGGGTGGACATACCCTTTCAGGTTCCGTGGATGTCAACAGCAGCAAGAACGCCGGGGTGGCATTGCTGTGCGCCAGCCTCATCAACCGGGGTACCACCATTCTTCGCCGCCTGGCCCGGATCGAGGAGGTCAACAGGATTGTCGAGGTCCTGACCAGCATCGGCGTGGAGTGCATCTGGTTGAACGACACTGACCTGCAGCTTCGCCGGCCGGCGGTGCTTGACCTGGAAGCGATGGATGTTGATGCTGCCCGCCGTACCCGCAGCGTGATCATGCTCCTGGGTCCGTTGCTGGATGAGTCGGAGGAGTACCGGCTTCCGTATGCAGGTGGCTGTGATCTTGGGACCCGGACGGTGGAACCCCACATGCAGGCATTGCGGCAGTTTGGACTGTCGGTGGAAGCAACGGCCGGCTTTTACGCAGTTCAGGCCCCGTCCGCAGATGCCCGCGACCGCTCATTCGTCCTGAGTGAACGGGGAGATACCGTCACCGAGAACGCCATCATGGCGGCGGCCCATCGCGAGGGAACAACCATCATCCGGAATGCCAGCCCCAACTATATGGTGCAGGACCTCTGCTTTTACCTGCAGATGCTGGGAGTGGATATTGAGGGCGTAGGCACCACTACCCTGAAAATCACCGGCCGCCTGTCCATCGACGCCGAGATCGAGTACTTTCCGTCGGAAGATCCCATCGAGGCCATGAGCCTCATCACCGCGGGCATTGTCACCAACTCCGAGGTGACCATCCGCCGCGTGCCCATCGAATTCATGGAAATTGAGCTCGCCACCTTGGGGCAGATGGGCCAGCAGTTGGAGATATCCGGCGAATACATGGCCCGGAACGGCCGGACGCGCCTGGTGGACGTGACCACGAAGCCTTCAGAGCTGCGTGCTCCTGAGGACAAGATCCACCCGATGCCGTTCCCCGGTCTCAATATCGACAACCTGCCCTTCTTTGCGGTCATTGCAGCGAACGCCCAGGGCCAGACCATGATCCATGACTGGGTCTACGAAAACAGGGCCATCTACCTCACGGAGCTGAACCGGCTTGGTGCCCAGGTGCAGCTGCTGGACCCGCACCGCATTTATGTCAATGGACCAACAAAATGGCGTGCTGCCGAAGTTGGCTGCCCCCCGGCGCTTCGCCCGGCAGCCTGCCTGCTGTTGGCGATGCTTGCCGCCCGGGGAGTGTCCGAGCTGCGGAACATCTACGTCATTGAGCGCGGGTATGAGGACCTGGCGGAGCGGCTGAACGCCATCGGTGCGAAAGTGGAGTACTTCCAGGACTGACCTTTCACGGTTCGTCATCCACGCGGGGTGCACCGCCAAAAACTTCCTCCCTGGCGCAGAATGGCACTATGCGTACATTCGGCGTAGAGGAAGAGCTCCTGATTGTAGATCCGGAGTCGGGGGAGCCGCTTGCCCTGGCCGATGCGCTGCTGTCCGGGCACAGGATGGCAGCGGACGACGCTCCCGATCCACGTTCCCTGGCCACCGAAGACAAAACCGTTTACGACGACGACGAGATGGGCTTGAGTGCCGAGCTTAAGCTTGAGCAGATCGAGACCCAGACACGGCCTTGCCTGGAGCACGGCGAGCTGCTGGCCCAGATCCGGGCCGGCCGGACGCTTGCTGACCGGGCCGCCCGAAAGAACGGTGCCAGGGTAGCTGCGCTTGCCACCTCGCCGCTCGCTTCCACCAGCCATACGACGCCGGACCCCCGGTATGCCCGGATGCTGGAGCGCTTTGGCCTGACGGCGCAGGAGCAGCTCACGTGCGGCTTCCATGTCCATACGTATGTGGCGTCGCCGGAGGAGGGTGTAGCCGTCCTGGATCGGATTCGGGACAAGCTGGCCGTGCTGACTGCCTTGAGCGCAAACTCGCCGTTCTGGAACGGGCTGCAGACAGGCTTCGAGAGCTACCGGACGCAGGCGTGGAACCGGTGGCCCACCGCGGGACCGGCGGGCATTTACGGGACCTATCCGGCGTACCGCCGGGTGGTCACCCGTTTGCTGGACAGTGGGGTGATGCTGGACGAGGGGATGCTCTACTTCGACGCACGGCTATCCCGGAACCACCCCACCGTGGAAGTCCGTGTGGCCGATGTTTGCCTCCGCGCCGAGGATGCCGCAATCATCGCACTCCTGGTGCGCGCACTCGTGGAGTCCGGCAGCCGGGAATGGAAAGACGGGGTGGACCCGGCGCCGGTGCCCACCGTGCTGCTGCGCATGGCTTCCTGGCAGGCAAGCAGCAGTGGCCTGCGTGGGGAGATCCTCGATTTCGGCACGTTCAGGCCCGCGCGGGCCGCGGATGTGGTGCGATCGCTGGTGGACTATCTGGCCCCGGTGCTGGACGAGCAGGGAGAGCTGGCAGTCGTGCGGCAAGGGGTGGAGGACATTATTGCCCGCGGGACAGGGGCAGCCGAGCAGCGCCGGGTACGTGACAGGGTCCTGGCGGCATCCCGGCCTGATGATTTGGGCTTCGGTGCCGTGGTCAGCCACGCAGTCAACATCACCATGCGGGGCGCCCCGGACCTGTCCGACGTGGACGCGGCCCCGGACCTCCTGCGGGTCCGGCAGTCCTAGCGAATACGAAAGTTAAGGGACGGAGAGGGCCTTGTCCAACCAAAGGTGCCACTCAGGGAACGGGTCCGGAGGCAGAACCGGGGGCACGGCGTAGAAGCTGTCCCAAACGGGGTCGTCAGGTGGGGAAATACCCGCCTCATCCGGCCAGCCTTCCAGGCGACGGTAGATTCCCTGGGGCCATTGGGGTGGTTCCCAGTCGTGGTGTTCGGCTTTGTAGTGACGTCCGGTGGGTGAGGTCCAGCCTGGTGGTTCATTCCGGGTTGCCGCGGTTGGTGTCCAGCCGCTGGCGTGTTTGAGGTGATGGTGTTTGGGGCAGAGCTGGGCCAGGTTGCTGATGCCGGTTGTGCCGCCATGGTGCCAGGCGGTGAGGTGGTCGGTGTCGTTGTCGAGCGAGTGGTTGTTGCAGCCTGGAAAGCTGCATTTGCTGTCACGCACGCGCAGGGCCTGCTTCATCGCTTTGGTAAGCCGGTAGCTGGTCCGGCCGATTTCCAGTGGTGCGCCGTCTCGGGGGTCGACCAGGACGCGGTAGAACGAGGTAGCCCCGCCAGCGACGAGGTTACGTGCCATGGACGCCGGGATCGGGCCATGGCCGTCCAAGAGGGCGGGTTCGTCCGTGGCTCCGAGCAGGGCGAACACCGGGACGGTGACCAGCACGTCGGCCTTGGGCGTCGGGACCGTGCCGATGCCCGCGTTGTCCCTCATTGTGTTGTCCCCCATTGTGTTGTGCCTGGTTGTCTCGTCTGCCGTCTCTTCATCGGGGGTGTTCGCGTTCCGGGCAGTGCCCGCAGGGGCGGCGAGCAGGAGGCTGGCGGCGATGTCGGGCCGAAGTTGAGTGAGTGTTCGGGGCTCGTGGGGGCCTTGGAGGCCGCGGGCGAGGGCGGTGGTGCGGTTCCAGATGGCGTTTGCGGTATCGCCGGGCAGGTAGAGCGAGAGCCAGGCCATGCCGTCGCGGTCCTTGGCGTATTCCATGCGCCGATCGGCTACGCCCTTGGCGTGGCGTTGCTCGAGGGATTCAGGGTGGTGGCGTTCCCTCCAGGTACGGACCTTGGCGCGGAACCGGGAGGGGACGAGCTCACCGGCCGCGGCGCCGCGCGCCGGGTTGGTCGCATCGGGGTCCAGGAAATGGTCGACCAGGGCGGCGGCCCCGGCGGGGTCAAGGCCGTCGGTTTCGTCGGCGAGGATTTTGGCGTGCTGCCAGGAGATTATTCCGGCAGACAGGGCGTCCAGTACCAGCGGCAGGGAGCGGAGCCGGCGGGACTGGGTGGTGAGCGTCCCGGCAGCTGGGGAGCTTACGGTCAGCGCGCCGGCGATTTCCTCCACCGCTGACATTTCGGCGTAGGTTCGTTCATGCAGGGGCGCGTTGGGTGGGGTCATGGCGTGCTGCAGTTCGACGGCCTCGGCCGTGTCCCGGGCTTTGAGCGCGGCAAGCTGGGCTTCCATCTGCTTGATCCGCCCCAACCGTTCCAGGCGGACCTCGTACGCGCGCTGCAGCACATCGACGCCGGCGCCGGCAGCGGCCGCCGCGTCCAGGGAAACTTCCTCAAGGAACAGCGCCTCCAGGGCGTCGACCGAGGCATGAATGCCCTCCATCGCCACTGCAGTCCCCGCGCCGCTTCCCATAGAAACATCCTCTAACGGGGGTCTGACATTCTGACGGCAACGCTTGGAGGCTGCAAGAATCGCAGGGCCCTTATCCGACGGACCCGAACCTGCCATACTCAGCCCGTGACGGCGTCGTATTCCTTCAAAGCGGAACTGTGGCTGTACCCGGGTGAAGCGGGCTGGCATTTCCTGACCCTGCCCGAGGACATCGCGGACGATGTACGGGAGCAAAATGCTGCCGCGAGCAGAGCCTTTGGTTCCGTGAAAGTCACCGCAGAAGTTGCCGGCCACTCGTGGCAGACCTCGCTCTTTGCAGACAACAAAACGAACTCATACCTGTTGCCGGTCAAGAAGGCTGTCCGGGACAAGGCCGGGATTATGGCCGGTGACGTGGTCCAGGTCCGGATCGCAGCGGACTCCTGAGAAGAGACACGCTAGATCTGCTTGAGCGCCTGTTCCAGGTCACCAATCAGATCGTCCGCGTCCTCAAGGCCCACCGAAAGCCGCACCACGCCGTCGCTCAAGCCGATGGCTGCCCGTCCCTCCGGACCCATCGCACGGTGCGTGGTGGTGGCCGGGTGCGTGATGAGGGACTTGGCGTCTCCGAGGTTGTTGGAGATGTCGATGATTCTCAAACCGTCCAGCAGCGCAAAGGCGGCTTCCTTGCCTGAGCGGCCACCCGTCGTCGCAAGCTCCAAGGTAAGGACGGTCCCGCCGGCGCTCATCTGCTTTGCGGCCAGCTCATACTGCGGGTGCGACTTCAGGAGCGGGTACTTCACCCAGCTCACGGCAGGCTGCTGCTCCAGCCACTCGGCGAGCCGCAGGGCGGTGGCCGAGGAGTGGTTCACGCGCAGCGCCATGGTCTCCAGGCCCTTGGTCAGAACCCAGGCGTTGAAAGCGGACAACGCCGGGCCGGTGTGGCGCATCAGCTGCTTTACGGGGCCGTCGATGAACTCCTTCGTGCCCAGGATGGCGCCGCCAAGCACCCTGCCCTGGCCGTCGATGTGCTTGGTGCCGGAGTAGACAATGACGTCCGCGCCAAACTGCCCGCAGCGCTGCAGCAGGGGAGTGGCAAACACATTGTCGACGACGACAGTTGCCCCCGCGGCATGCGCAAGTTCGCTGACTGCGGCGATGTCCACGATCTCCTGCATCGGGTTTGACGGCGATTCAAAGAAGACGGCTGTGGTGGGCTCGGAGAGTGCTGCGCGCCACTGCTCCAGGTCGGGTCCGTCCACGAAGACCGTTTCCACGCCCCACCGCGGCAGGATCTCGTTGAGGATCACAAAGCAGGATCCGAACAGCGAGCGTGCTGCAACCACACGGTCGCCGGCTGCCAGCAGGGCACCCAAAGCCGTGAATACCGCGGACATGCCGGACGCCGTCGCAAAGCATGCCTCAGTTCCCTCGAGGAGGCGGAGCCGTTCCTGGAAGGTGGCCACGGAGGGATTGCCGTACCGGGAGTAGACAAAGCGCTCGTCCTCGCCCGTGAAGGCGCGTTCGGCAGCAGCAGCGGATTCGTACACGAACCCGGAGTTCAGGAAGATGGCTTCGCTGGTTTCCTGGAAGTTGGTGCGGTCCAGCCCGCCGCGAACAGCCTGCGTGTCGGGGCTCCAGCCGGCGGCGTCTTCGTTGAAGGTCACTTAGTTCTTTCCCAGGTTGGTGGGCAGGCCGCGGTTCTTCCAGCCGTTGACCGTGCGTTCGCCGAAGCGGTCCGGCTCGCCCTCGAAGCCCTCAAGGACGTTGTAGGAGGTGAAGCCCGCCTGCGTTGCAGCTATCGCCGCGGCAATGGACCGCTGGCCTGAGCGGCACAGGAACACCAGTTCGGTTGAACGGTCCTCCGGAGCCTGCTGGTTCAGGTCAATGATGAAGTCGGGGTTCGGAATACCGCCCGGGAAGGACCACTGGATGAAGAGGGGATCGTTGTCCGTGGCTTTGGTATCGGGAATCCCGATGTGCGCCCACTCGCCTTCGGTCCGGACGTCCACCAGGACGGCGCCCTGTTCCAGCTTTTCCCAGGCCTCCTGGGGCGTCAGGTCTCCGGCGTAGCTCATGCGTGGCCCTCGCCGTCGAAGTCAAGGTCCTCGCCCGCGGACTCGAGATCGTCAACAGCGTAGGCGACGGCGGCATCCGCTGACGCAATGGCTGCCGGCAGGACCACGGCCTGCGCCACGATGACGCTGGTGCCGTTGAAGGTTGCGGCGGGGCTGCCATGCAGCACGTACCCCTCGGCCAAGGCGTTCGAGATCCGTTCGCAGAATTCGCGGTTGTCCGATCCGCTGATGAGGCGGTAGGACAGTTTTTCTTCAGGGGCAGGTGCGTCAGACACGACGGATCTCCTTCTCTCACGCTTGCAACTCGAATGGGTCGATATGCCGAGTGTTCACCTGAGGCACCCCGCCGCGGAAGGAGGGTTGCCGACCGGCCAGTCAGGGCTTGGCGCCGGTACTCATTACTCCCCAAAAACGTAACACCTGACGCCCGGCCCCGCACCGCCGTCGTCGTCATGTTGCGTAACTGAGCGGGTGCAGCGGCGGGCCCGTCGGCCTCACCTTCATTCAACGTACGACGGCGGCTCCGCGGCGGGCGCGTCGACGTCAGGTGTGCAGGCCGCTGCACCCCAGCCGGATAAAGTTTCTTTCGGGGCGCCGCCCCGTCACTGGAGCATCAGTCCCTGGGGGTCTTCATCAGTACGCCATCTGCCGCCGCGCCCAAACGTCCCGTCCGAAGCGGCACCCCTGTGCCCGGCCGGATGTTTGCTTTCCTCGCCACACTGCTGATCGCGGTCCTGTCCGCCGTTGGACCCGCAGCGCCGGCGCAGGCTGCCAGCAGTTTTCCAGAGGAAGGCAAGCCGCTGCTCGGGGCAGTCCTTGAATGGGGCGAGGATACCGCTGCCGGTTTTTCTGAACGGCTCGGGGCGTCCCCGGCAATCTTCGGGCACGACATGGCGTTCCCTTCCCGCGCCTCGGAAGAGAACGACATCCGGGGATTCCTGGAACAGTCCGCCGGTCAGGGCGCCCATGCGATGCTGACGGTCAGGCCCACTGTTCCCCTGGCAGAGGTTTCTGCTGCAGCAGCTGCAGACTTCGCCGAGGATGTGCGGCGGCTGGCCGGGAACTTCGACGGGAAGCTGCTCATTCGCTTTGCCCCGGACATGAACGCCAGCTGGGTGGACTGGGGCCAACAGCCGGCTGCCTACCGTTCGGCGTTCCAGGCAATGACGGCGGCCTTTCGGAGTGCCGATGCCAGCGGCCGTTACCTGATGGTGTGGGAACCCTACCTGGGTAAGGACTATCCCTTTGACCGGAACCGGAATGCGCCGGCGCCCGGAAGCGAAGGCTTCGCCCTGCTGGATACCAACGGCGACGGCGCCTGGACGGGTTCAGATGCTGCCTACGAACCCTTCTATCCGGGCGACGACGCCGTGGACTGGGTTGGGCTGACGGCCTACCATGACGACACTGCTGGAGGCGCAGCAGTCAATACGGTCCCTCGGTCGGGTGAACTGCAGGAAATGCTGACCTCCTCGGGTGGGGAAAACTTTTACGGCACGTATGCGGACGGGCGTGACAAACCCTTTCTGCTGCAGACGGCTGCTTTTTACAGTCCGGCCTCCGGTGGCGGATCGGAAGCCGACATCAAGAATTCGTGGTGGGACCAGGTGCTCGGTACTGCCGGGTCAGCTGGCTTCGCCCTTACCGGGGCAGTGGTCTGGGACGAGCGCACCAGCACCCGCGACACCGGGGTTGCAAGCATCGACTGGCGGCTGACGGGAAACTCCACCATTGCCGACGCGGCTCTGGCCCGGCTGCAGGCCTCGCCTGTGGTGACCGGGCCCGTCACGGACATCAGCGCCGGGAACGGGTTGAGCAGGTCCAATACCCTGTCCGGCGCGGGGGCCTGGGCCGTGGGGGCGGCGCTCATCATCCTGCTGGTGGCGCTGTGGCGCATCCCGGCCAGACTGGGCGCGGTATCGGCATGGGCGTACAGCGATCCCTCCAGCAGGGACTCACGGGTGGACCTGCTGCGGGGCCTGGCCATCGTCTTTGTGGTGGTGAACCACCTCGGCATGGTGTCGCTCTTCCAGCTCCTGACCCAGGAAGCGGTGGGCTTTGTTTCTGGTGCCGAGCTGTTTGTCCTGTTCTCCGGCCTGGTGGTTGGCATGGTCTATAGACCCCGGGCCAAGGAGGATCTGGGCACCGTGGTGGACCTGACCTCGCGGCGGGCGGGGAAGCTCTACCTGACGGCGCTCGTGGTGCTGGTGGGTGTCTTCCTTATGTCACTGCTGCCAGTTTTCCGGACAGAAGCACTCACCACTTTCAGTGACCAGGGCACCGGCGGGGCAGGGCACGACGGGGCCGGCCGCACCTACGATCTGTATGCCGGGATGGAAACACTGTTCCAGTTCCCTGTCCCGGCGCAGGTCCTGCCCGCCATCCTGCTGCTGCAGTTTGGGCCGTGGCAGTTCAACGTGATGGGCCTCTACGTGGTGCTGCTGCTGGCCAGCCCGCTCATCCTGGCCGCCCTCAACCGCGGCAAAGCCGTGTGGGTGCTGGCGGCAACACTTGCCCTGTATGCCGTGGGTACGGTGACGCGCTTCCGACTCCTGCCGTCGCAGTTCGAGGATTCCTTCCCCTTGCTGGTGTGGCAGGTGCTGTTCATCATCGGCCTGGTGGCCGGATTCCACCGGCGCAGCATTGTCGCCTGGCTTTCGGCACACCCCTGGGTGGTGGCGGCCTGTACTGCTGCGGCCTTCGCGTTCGCATTCCTGTCCTGGGGAAACCCGTACCTGGCCAACGGGTTCGACGTCCGCCTGGCGATCATCCCGGATACCCTGTACCGGACCATGTACGACCTGCTCTTTGGACGCACCTATCTTGCCCCCGGCCGGTTACTCAACGTCCTGGTCCTGGTGGTGGCAGCCTATGCCTTCCTCACTGCGTACTGGAGGCCGGTGCAGCGGGCCCTCGGCTGGTTCCTTGTTCCTTTGGGCCGTGCCACCCTCTACGTCTTCATCATGCACGTGGTGCTCATCGCCGTGGTGGCCAATATCCCGGTGCTCCAGCAGGGAGATGTCCTCATCAACACGCTGGCCTACATCGTGGTGCTGGGGCTCCTCTGGGTGATGGTGCGGACACGGTTCCTGTTCCGCATCATCCCAACCTGATTCCTTAGCGGCCCCGGTAGTCCTGCCGGTCTGGAAATTACGGCTGAGGCAGGATCAGTTGGTGGAGCAGGTGGTCCTGCCACTGCCCGGCGATCTGCAGGTACTTCGGGGCCACCCCGATCTCCTGGAACCCGGCCCGCTGCAGGATTTGCCGGGACGGTTTGTTATGGAGCAGCGTTGCTGCCTGGATGCGGTGGAGACCGAGTCCATCACGCGCGTAGCCGGCTGCAAAGCGGACGGCTGCTGTGCCGATTCCTTGTCTCGTGAGGCCGTGGTCCACCCAGTAGCCCAGGTTGGCGCTGAGGAAGGGGCCACGGACAATTCCCGTCAGCGTGACGGCCCCCACCACATGCTCACCGCCGGTGCCGCTCCCCGGCGTGCCGGCGGCGTCGTCCTTTTGCTCCACCACAATCCACGGAAGCTCGGAGCCGGCAGCGTGCAGCGCACGCTTGCCACGGATGAGCTCGAGCTGGTGCTCCGGAGTGAAGAAGCTGTCGTCGCGGTGTGGTTCCCAGGGTGCGAGGTGCCCGCGATTCCGCTGGTATGCCTCTGCGAGTGCGCCCGCATCCCCCTCCGTCAGCGGGCGGATGCAAAGTCCTTCCCTCAAATACGTGCTGCTGCCAGTCAAGAACGGGACTCCTTCAGAGAGCGGCTCCGAAGCAGCGTTTACTCCACGGAAATAAGAATGGTACAGCACGGACACTGTCACAGCATTTGACGAAACATTTCACCCCTACGCTCACCTCGTAACACTCCGGTGAAAGGGAAAAAATGACAGATGCGACTCGCAGGAATTTCCTCCGCTACGTGGGCATGGTGGGGGGAGCCGGGGTGATGTACGAGACCATGGCCGCGATGGGCCTGGCTCCTGATACAGCAGCGCCTGCCTATGCTGCGCCCCGGGCGGATGACCTGCGCGGCAACGGCAAAAGCGTAGTAGTTCTTGGTGGCGGCATAGCCGGCCTGACCACTGCCTATGAGCTGGGTAAGGCTGGCTACAAAGTCACGATTCTTGAGGCGCGGATGCGGCCGGGCGGACGCAACTGGACCGTGCGCGGGGGAACCGAAGAAACGGACCTGCGGGGAGTTACGCAGCGGGCCACGTTCTCGAAAGACCAGTACATGAACGCAGGCCCCGGCCGCATTCCGCAGCACCACATCACCATGGACTACTGCAAGGAACTGGGGGTGGCCATCGAGCCCTTCACCAACCAGAACGCCGACGGCTACCTCTTCCGTGAAGGCAGCAGCAAGCTTTCCAATACCCCCATTCGGCACCGCGCTGCTAAGGCCGATGTTTACGGGTACGTCTCCGAACTGCTTGCCAAAGCTACGGACCAGGGCGCTCTGGACAGTTACATGAGCGCCGCCGACAAAGAGAACCTGATCTCCTTCCTGCGCAATTTTGGCGCGATCGGCGGCAAGGTCCCGGGGGACGCCGCTGCGAGCTTCAAGTACACCGGCACAGGCCGTAAGGGCTACTCCGTACACCCCGGAGCAGGCATGGAAGCGGGAACACCGCTGGCGCCCGACGCACTGACCGATGTATTCGCCAGCGGCGTGGGGAACTACTTCTCCTTCGAGTTCGGCTGGGACCAGGCCATGATGATGTTCCAGCCCGTGGGAGGCATGGACCGCATTCCATATGCATTTGAAGCAGCCATCGGCAAGGACAAGTTCGTGTACGGCGCCCAGGTCCTGTCGATGAACAATACCGCTGGCGGTGTTTCGGTCGATTACACCAACCCCGGTGGCCAAACCAAGAGGATCGAAGCAGACTTCGCCGTCTGCACGCTGCCCCCGCACATTGCAGCCAAGATCCCCGGAAACCTTCCCACAGACGTGCTGGACGCCCTCAAATTCGCCACCCCCAGCGACGCCGGCAAGATTGGCATCGAGTACTCCCGTCGCTGGTGGGAAGAGGACCACCGGATTTACGGCGGTATCACCAACACCAACATCGACCTCGGCAATATGTGGTACCCCTCCACCGGGTTCCACGGGCAGCGTGGCACCATGGTGGGCTACTACAATACCGGCGCCAGCGCACGTGCCTACAAGGAACTCAGCCCCGAAAAGCGGCTCAGCCGGGCCCTTGACCAAGGAGCCCGGATTCATGGCGACGTATACCGGAAGGACGTGGCGGCGTCGTTCTCGGTGGACTGGGGAAGCACCGCGTTCTCGGAAGGCGCCTGGGTGGGCTGGCCGTCCCAGACCGATGCGAAATACGCCAAGCTTCTTGAGCCTTCCGGCAACATCTACTTTGCCGGTGACCACCTCAGCCATGCCATTGCCTGGCAGCACGGCGCCATGACGTCCGCCCGGGTTGCCGTCACCGCCCTGCACACCCGCGCCGCCGCAATGGTGGCCGGATGACAAGCACGCCTTATCCCACCGGAACGCAAGCCGCAACCAGAAAGTACTCCATGCTCCGTCGCCGCCTTTCCCTGATCGCAGCCGGTGTTGCCGGCGTTACCCTCACTGCAACTGCATCTTTCGCCGCTCCTGCGGTGTTCAAGGACCTCACAGACCCCAAGCCCGGCACCACGGTGTCCAACCTTCCCGCCGGCCAGGACAATCCGATGATCGCCAGCGGGGTGGCCATCGGCGCGAACACGCCTATCTACAAGACCAGCGGGCTGGGGCCTGCCGCCCTCAATACTGCCGCGCCGGCGGGCAGCGAGCAGCGCTACGTTGATACCGAAGTGTTTCCAGGAGGAGTCCTGACGCCCGGCGTCACCATCACAGAAGCCCAGGGCATCAACGTTCTCCGCCGGATTGGCGAGAATTTGGCGCAGGCAGGGCTGGATTACGACGACGTCATCACCATGCGCGTTTTCCTGCAGAATCCTGCCGGTGCAGAAAAGGCCGACTTTGACGGGTGGAACCGCGCGTACAGACAGTACTTTGCGAACACCAGCCTCTCGGACGGCTCACCCATCAAGGTTCCCCTGGGCTCGGCTGCGTCTGCCGAACCGTTCGTGAAGACCACCGCCCGGCCGTCTCGCTTTGCGCTGGAAATTGAGAACCTGCCAGTCAACGGCTGGCTGGTGGAGGTGGAGGTGGACGCAGCGTATCCGGCGTCCGGAGGCAGGTAGTTTCCGCACATACAGAAACGGCGTGGACCGCGTGCCGGTAAGGCAGCGGTCCACGCCGTTTTTCCGTCGTCCGGAAGACTATACGAGTCCCGGGTAGCTGGCCAGGATGTAGTCGGCGGCAGCCGGGCCCTTCATGCGCAGGCCGTTGTGACCGGGTGCGATGCGGGCGTTCATGGCCGACCAAAAAGCGGATTCCGGTCCCGGCTTTTGCTGGTTGATAAAGCACCAGCTGGTGTACAGGCCATACAGGCGGTCGCGCTCGAGCGTGGAATCCGAGGCTTGGTCGAGGTAGGTGGCTTCGTTGAGGAATAGATCGAACTGCGAATGCGCCATGACGGCTTCCCTTCGCTAAGTGCGGTGGTGCCGCCGTTCGGCTACAGCAGCTAACCCTCGTTGCCCTGCACGGGGCAACGGAGTGTTGATGAAGTCCGCTAAAATCGACGGGCTACGGGCGGGGTTGTTGCCGCATCTACGTTGTAGACTTTACCCGTAGACTACCTATCCGGCAAGCGTGTGGATTTACTCACAGGAACGCTTGGCCGGGCAACAGCCAACAGGACGGAAATCATGGGCTCCCCGAAGACCTCCGCCGCAGGCGGGACCGCTCGAAAGGCTCCGCTCAGCAGGGAACTTGTGCTGACCAAAGCGCTCGAAGTGGTTGACGAGGAGGGCCTGGACGCGCTGACCATGCGCCGCCTGGGCCAGGAGCTGGGCCGTGACCCGATGAGCCTCTACCGCTACGCCGAGAACCGTGCTGCGTTGCTGGACGGCGTCTCCGAACTGGTCCTCAACGAACTCCCCATCGAGCCTGATGATCCTGACTGGAAAGCACAGTTGCGCCTCATCGCGCACAATCTGCGGAGCCTGGCGCTGGAGCACCCCAACGTGGTTCCGCTGCTGGTGACACGGCCGCTCTCGACCCCCCTGGGGCTAAGACCGCTGGGTACCTTGCGTCCCCTTGAACAGATCCTGTCCCTGCTTATTGGCGCAGGGTTCAGCCCCGCCGGAGCCCTCCACGTTTACCGTGCGTACTACGGTTTCCTGTACGGCCATATCCTGAACGAGCTCCAGGAATTCGTGGTGGACCCGGAGGAAAACGAAGTCCTGCTGCGGCTGGGACTGCACCGGCTGCCGGCCAAGGAGTTTCCCCGGCTCCGTGCGCTGGCCCCTGCGCTGGCTGAATACGATGGCTCGGCAGAACTGGACCAGGGCATCACCATCCTGCTGTCCGGGCTTGAAACCCAGCTTTCCCTTACCGGCGCAAACCCAACGGACTAATCGGACCCTCAACCTGGCGGCCCGAAACCGTCAGCCGGAGCACGGGTGACGTGGCTATTCGAAGGAAGCCCGGCGCTTGTCCTGTGCCCGCGTGGCCCAGACATCCGGGCGGTTTACCTTGAACCGGCGGCCCGTGAGCGCGCGGGCCGACAGGCGGATGTAGTTCGCCTTTTCTCCCGGCTGCCACGGCTCGAGTCCGAGGCTGTCCACGGCGTCCTTGTCCCCCTGGTCCTGGATGACCTCGGTATCGCCGCGCAGCACCACGCTCCAGGCCTCTTCGCTGCTGGGATCATAGCCATCGATCTCCAACGCCGCAGGCCTCTCCGACAGGGCACTCCACAACTTGGTTACCCCGGCGGTGCGGAACGCGATGCTTCGGCGGTGCACGACGTAGTTGATCGGGAAGATCTCGGGGTGGCCATCAACCACCAGCGCAAGGCGGCCGACAGCGTCGTTCTCCAGAAGTTCCCAGCATTCGTCAAAGGTCAGGTTGTCATTCGGCTGCGTCTGCGAGTCCATGAACCACACCTTACGGCCACTGCACCCAAGGAACCTAGGTCCGGACGCAGCAAAACGCAGGTCCTTTTACTGGATGCCGGAGAACAACCCGTTCAGCTCAGCGGTGAGTTCTTTCTGCAACGACGGAGTGCCGATCGCCTTGCCATCGATATGGTTGACCGGTGCCAGCAGGCGGACACTCGAGATCAGCCAGACAGCGTCGGCATCCAGCAGGTCCTGTGGCTCAAGCGGCCCGTAGCCCAGTTCCCAGCCCGCCGCTTTTGCCGCCGTGAACAGCGCCCCCTGCGAGGTGCCCGGGAGGATTCCACTGTCCAGCTGAGGGGTGATGAGGCGCTTGACTGCAGTGCCGTCGTCGGACGTTTCAACATGGGCGAGCAGCACGGTGGAGGTGGGGCCTTCAAGCACGCGCCCGTCGGAGGAAATAAAGATGACGTCGTCGGCGCCCTGTTTGCGCGCGTGGCGGAGCGCTGCCATGTTCACCGCATAGGAGAGGGTCTTCGCCCCGAGCAGCAGCCAGGGGGCGCGCTCGGCAACGTCACTGTCATAGCCCCGGTCCAGGAGGATGACGTCGAGGCCTGTCTCCCGCTGGTGCCGTGCAAGCGTGCCGGCCGCGGACACCTGAACCCAGGCTGTGGGAGAAGAAGCGCCCTCCACGCCACGGGTCACCACCAGCTTGACCACCAGCTCCTCGCCGGACGCATCTGCGGGAGGATGCTGGGACCGGTGCCCGCCAAGTGCTGCTGCGATGGCACGGCGCCACGCCTCCCCGCTCGGGATCTCCAGGTCGAGTGCCTCTGCGGAGCCGGCGAGGCGGTCCAGGTGGGCCTGGATCTTCCGCACCGTGCCGCCTGTGGCCAGCATGGTTTCGAAGATGCCGTCCCCGCGGGTGGCGCCCTGGTCAGTCACCAGGAGCTGGGGCTTGGAGGCATCGGCGGTCCGGCCCTCCGGGAAGGCGGTATCGAGGAAAACAAGAACCACGGGAGCTGGAGAGGTCATGGCTCCAGCTTAGTGCGGCGCCGCACGGATAAGCTGGGCAGAGTGCCCTGGCAGGAAACGGTCCGCCGGGAGCCCATCCTTCGGGGGTTTATTTACGTGTTGTGGCCATTTTCGCTTGCCGGCACCGCACCTGCGTGGGTTGTGGTGCTGCTGGGCGTCGCCGACCTCATCATCAGGATATTGGCCCTGGGAATCATTCCGGGGAACAGGCGGCCCACCACCGCGATGGCATGGCTGCTGGGCATCTTCTTCGTCCCGTTCGTGGGCATCATCCTGTTCCTGCTCTTCGGCAACTTCAAGCTGTCCAGCCGCCGCCGGGAGCAGCAGCAGCAGGTGAACGAACGGGTACGGGCCGGAACGTCGTCGCTCTCCGCCGTCGAGAGCAGTTATCCGGGACCGGAGTGGGTCAAGTCCGCAGCCGAGCTGAACCGCAGGCTCGGGTCCCTGCCCATGGTGGACGGCAACTCCGTGGACCTGATCCCCGGGTATCCGGACTCCATCTTCGAGATGACCGCGGCGGTCCGGAAGGCCAGGAAGTTCGTCAACGCCGAGTTTTACATCATGAGCACGGACCACATCACTGATGAACTGCTCACTGCCCTCGAGGAAGCAGCCGAGCGCGGCGTGGAAGTCCGCGTGCTGTTCGACCACATCGGAACCCTGCGTGTCCAGGGTTACCGGAAGCTCCTCAAACGCCTCCGCGCGGGCAAAATCCAGTGGAAACGCATGCTCCCACTCCTGCCCATCCACGGGCAGTGGCGCCGGCCGGACCTGCGCAACCACCGCAAAATCATGGTGATCGACGGCGAAATCGCCTTTACCGGCTCGCAGAACCTGATCGAGCCCTCCTACAACAACCCCCGGCACCGCAAGGCAGGCCGGGAATGGGTGGAGCTGATGGCGTGCCTGCGCGGGCCGATCGTCACCACCCTGAACGTTGTCTTCGCCACGGACTGGCTGAGCGAAACCGATGAATCGCTGGAGCACCAGCTGCAGCTGCCGTCGGACCCGAATCCCGGAAATGTCACGGCGCAGGTGGTCCCGAGCGGACCCGGCTTCATCACCGAGAACAATTTGCGGCTCTTCAACACGCTCATCTACTCGGCGCAGCACCGGATCTCGATCTGCAGCCCGTACTTCGTCCCGGACGATTCGCTGCTTTACGCCATCACCACCGCCGCGCAGCGCGGCGTGGATGTGGAACTGTTCGTGTCCGAAAAGGGCGACCAGTTCCTGGTCCACCACGCCCAGCGTTCCTACTACGAGGCGCTGCTGGAAGCCGGAGTCCGGATCTACCTGTACAAGGCCCCGTTCGTGCTCCACGCCAAGCACTTCACCATTGACGACGAGGTCGCGGTCCTGGGCTCCAGCAACATGGACATGCGCTCCTTTTCCCTCAATATGGAGGTGTCCGTGATGCTGCTGGGCGAGGACATCGTCACCAAGATGCGGGCGGTTGAGGACACGTACCGGGACATTTCACACGAGCTGAAACTGACGGACTGGGTCAATCGGCCTCTGGCAGCGCGGTACGTGGACAACGTGGCAAGGCTGACCGCAACGGTCCAGTAGCAGCGCTGCCTGCCGTCCGGCTACTCGTCGGCGGCCACGCGTTCGTCATCGCCGCGGTTGGCATGTTCCGGCCGGCCGCCTGGACGGTACGCGGAGGTGCCGGCAGCAAGGACCGCCACTGTCAGCACACAGCTGCCGATCATAACGCTGACCATCGACAGGGCGCTTCCGCCCAGCAGCCCCACCAAGGGGCTTACGAGGCCTGCCACCCCCGACTGCAGGGCTCCGATGACCGCTGCGGCGGTTCCGGCCATATGGCCGAAGTTATGGAGGGCAAGGACAGAGGCGTTGGCCGGAATCATTCCCTGCGCACCCAGCACGAGCCAGAGCCCTGCCATCAGCCCCCCCACACCGCCAGTGCCTGTGGCCACAGCCGCCAGCAGCAGTAGGGCAAGGGCCAGTTGGACAAGGACGGCAGCGCGCAGGAGGCGGACCGGCGGAAACTTCCGGACCAGGGCGGCATTGAGCTGCGCCGAGAGTACCAGCGCCGCACCGTTGAAGGCGAAGGCGAGGGCGAACTGCTGCTCGGTGAAGCCGTACTCGTTTTGGAAAACGAAGGGGGAACCCACCACGTAGCTCATGATCAGGGCCAGTCCGAGCCCCGGTATGACGGCCAGTGCCATGAAGTGTTTGTCCCGCAGGAGCAGCCAGTAGGCACCGGCAACATGCCTGGGCCGGCCAGGGCTGCGACTCTCCGGCGGCAGGGTTTCGGGCATGTACTTCCCCACGATGGCCACCAGGACAACGCCGATGAGTGCCAGGACGTAGAAGACGGCACGCCAGTGCCAGAGTCCCGCCACGGCCTGGCCCACGGTGGGCGCAAAGAGGGGAGCGACGCCGATTACCAGCATCAGGCGGGACAGCAGTCGGGCTGCTTCGGAGCCAGTGAAGCGGTCCCGGATGACGGCGATTGCCACTACCGCCGCGGCAGCATTGAAGAAACCCTGCAGGACGCGCAACCCGGTCAACGTTTCGATGTTGGGCGTGATGGAGCAGAGCAGCGAGATCACCACGTGCAGGGAGATGCCGATGACCAGCGGCAGCCGCCGGCCGAACCGGTCCGAGAACGGGCCGATGACCAGCTGGCCTATCCCGCCGCCGAGGAGGGTTCCGGACAGCGTCAGCTGGGCCGCGGCCCGGGTGGTTTCAAGATCCTCCACCACGGCAGGCAGCGATGGCAGGTACATGTCTGTCGTCACGGCCGGAAGCGCGGCCAGGGCACCCAGCATCAGCACATACTTGATGCTGCTGCGGGGTGCCTGGGGGCTGGAAATTGTGGGGTGTGTGTCCGTCACGCGGCAATACCTTACTGTGTGGAAGCACTGAGGATCGGCCCGCCGCGTGGCTTGAGCGGTTCAGCTGGCTGGTTCGGGTGTTTCACGGATTCCCAGGTCTGCCCGTAAGGCATGTGGTCACTGGGCTCAACTGTGAAGTGGCCGGCACCACCCTTTGTCACGAGGATACCCCTGCCGGGGCGCGGGAAGAGCGCCCCGGCCGGTATGTCACGTGGCCGGCGTGACCTCGACGCTGCAGTGCAGCCGACGCGTGTGGTCCACGGATCGGGTTTCGCCGGCCAGGGTGACAGCAGCCGTCAGCCGGATGTCTCCGCTGGAGGCACCGAAACCGAGCTGAAGGTCGCCGGGCTCGACGATCCGTTGTCCGTCGCGTCCCGTGAAGGAGGCGACGTCGGCCGGAACCGTGAAGGCCACGCGTGCCGAGGCCCCCGGTTCCAGGGGGACGCGGGCATATCCCACAAGCCTCAGTTCCGGGCGGACAACTGATGCCACCGGATCGTGGAGATACAGCTGCACCAGTTCCGTTCCAGCCCGCCCGCCCGTGTTGGTGACCGTGATGCTTGCCTTGGCTTCGCCGTCCACGGAAATGGCGGCCGGCCCGTCCAGGCTCAGGCCACTCCATTCAAAAGTGGTGTAGCTGAGCCCGTGGCCGAACGGGAAGGCCGCGGCAGGATCGATGTTGGAGACGCTGCTGGCTTTAGCCAGGCGCGACGCCAGGTAGGTGGAGGGCTGCGCCCCCGGTCGGGCCGGGATGCTTACAGGCAGCCGCCCGCTGGGGTTGACGCGGCCGCTGAGGATTCCCGCCACAGCAGGACCGCCTTCCTCGCCGGGGAAGAACGCTTGCACGATCGCTGCCGCATTCTCGACGGCGGAACCCACGGCGTAGGGGCGGCCCGTGAGGAGGACCAGCACCACGGGCTTGCCGGTGCCGATCAGCAGGTCCAGCAGTTGCTGCTGGACGCCCGGAAGCACCAGGGATTCCGCGTCGCAGCCTTCGCCGCTGGTGCCCCGGCCGAAGAGGCCGGCACGGTCACCCAACACCGCGACGACGACGTCCGCGTCGGCGGCGGCAGCAACGGCGTCGTCAAATCCCTCCGTGGAAGCGCCGTCAACGGAGCATCCGGCGGTGACGGAGATGGCACTATCCGGGAATTCGGCCCGCAGGGCCTGCGCCACGGTGGGCAGTTGAATGCCCACCGGAACGTCCGGGTGTTGCCCGCCCACGTGGGCTGGAAAGGAGTAGCAGCCGAGGAACGCCTGCGTGTTGTCCCCGTTGGGTCCGACGACGGCGATGCGGCCGGGGGTGCGCAGCGGCAGGATGCCGTTGTTGCCGGCCAGGACGATTGATTCCTCCGCAACGCGCGCCGCGATCTTGCGGTTTGCGTCGCTGTCCAGCGTGATGCTTCCCTCCAGACCTTCAGCGTCCTCCAGGTTGGCGTTTTCCAGGGCCGGTGGAACCGCTGACCAGTCCGCATCCAGCAGGCCCAGTTCAATTTTTTGCACCAGTACGCGGTGCAGGGCGCGGTCTACCATGCTCACGGAGAGGCGGCCGGACTCAATTTCGGTGATCAGGTGCTCGCCGAAAGCGTGCACGGTGGGAAGTTCGACGTCGACGCCCGCGGACAGTGCGGCGGCTGCAGCTTCCCCGAGGGATCCCGCGACACCATGCAGGTTCTTCAGGAAGGCGATGCCGAAGTAGTCAGCCACCACTGTGCCCGAGAAACCCCAGGTGTCCCGGAGGAGCCCGGTGAGCAGGGATGCGTCGGCGGCGGTGGGAACGCCGTCCATGTCCGTGTACGCATGCATCACAGAGCGGACACCGGATTCGCGGACTGCCATCTCGAAGGGTGGCAGCAGGACGTCGGCCTGTTCCCGGGCACCGACGGAGACCGGAGCCAGGTTCCGCCCGGCCTTGGACGCCGAGTAGCCCACAAAGTGCTTCAGCGTGGCGATGATGCCGCTGCTTTCCAGCCCCTGGATATAGGCAGTGGCCAGCGTTCCGATGAGGTACGGATCCTCACCGATGGTTTCCTCCACCCGGCCCCAGCGGGCATCGCGGACAACATCGAGGACCGGGGCTAGCCCCTGGTGCACGCCAACGGAGCGCATGTCCGCACCGATGGCAGCGGACATGGTGCGGATGAGCTCCGGGTTAAATGTGGCTCCCCAGGCAAGGGGCACTGGATAGGCAGTTGCCTGCCAGGCCGCGAACCCGGCAAGGCATTCTTCATGGACCAGTGCGGGGATGCCGAAGCGGTTGGCGGCGGTGATGCGTTGCTGGGTCCGCTGGAGCGACAGGGCGCCGAGTGCCGGATCCACAGGCGCCGTACCGAAGGGCCTGGTGAGTTGTCCGAGGCCATGCGGAAGGATCTCGTCCAGGTCGACCGGAGGGTTCATCTCATTCTGGTGCGGGGCGACTTCGCCGCCTTCGGTGGAGGCGCCGACCCAGACGCCGAAGAGCTGGGCAGTCTTTTCCCGGAGGGTCATGGCCGCTATCAGGCTGTCGGCGCGTTCCTGCGGGGTGGCTGTGACGTCCCGCCAGGGGGCGGGGTGGGTTGTTGTTTCGGACATTGTTACTTTCCGCCAGCGCCCATGAGGCCCTGGACAAGCGCGCGGCGCGCGAAGAGGTAGACGAGGAGTACCGGCACCATGGACAAGGTCACCGCGGCCAGCAGGCCGGGGATGTTGATGCCGAACTGGGTCTGGAAGTTGAAGAGGCCAAGCGTGACCACCCGGGTGGATTCGGACTGCGTCAGGATCAGCGGGAAAAGGAAGCCGTTCCAGGCCTGGAGCGCCGAGAACACCGCGATGGTGGACAGGCCGCCCTTGGACAGCGGCAGTACCAGGCGCAGGAAGGCGCGCGCTGGGGTCGCGCCATCCATCGCCATGGCCTCATAAAGCTCGGGTGTAATGTCCCGCATGGTTCCGCTGAGGATGATGGTGCAGATCGGCAGGGCAAAGGCTGCGGTGGGGAGGATGACGCCCAGCAGGTTGTCGTAAAGGCCCACCGTGTTGATGAGGTAGAAGACGGGGACGATGACAGCCTGGGCGGGAATTGCGAGGCCAAGCAGGAAGAGCCGGAAGATGGCTGACGCGGCGCGGCTCTGGCTCCGGACAATGGCGTAGCTCAACGGCGGCACAAGGAGCAGGACAATGCCCACGACGCCGGCCGTGACGATGACGGTGTTCAGGAAGTACAGGCCAAATCCGCTGCTGACCGCGTCCACGTAGTTCTGGAGGGTGAAGCTGGCAGGCAGGGAAAGCGGCCCGTTGTCGCCGAACTCGGCGCGGGTCTGGAACGTCGCGGACAGCATCACGTAGAGCGGAACCGCTACGATGGCCAGCCACATGAAGGCTCCGATGCCGGCGAGGTAATTCGGACGTGTTTTCATTTAGAGCCCCTCCAGGGAACTGCGCATCTTGTCGTAACCCGAGAGGCGGACCACAGCAAAGGAGATGGCGGTGGAGATGACGACGAGAACCAGTGCGATGGCACTGCCGGTGCCGAAGTCGAACCGCCGGAAGGCTTCCTGGTACATGTGGAAGGCGGTAATGGTGGTGCTGGTTCCCGGGCCGCCGTTCGTCAGGATGAGGACAGTTTCAAAGGTGGTCAGGCCGCCGACCACCATGAGGATCACGGAGGTGACGATGCTGTTCTTCAGCTGCGGCAGGGTGATGCTGAAAAACTGCCGCACGGTGCCTGCGCCGTCGATCGAGGCAGCCTGGTACAGGACGGACGGAATCTGGCGGGCGGCGCCCTGGTAGATCAGGGTATGGAAGGGAGTGAACTGCCACATGCCCACGAAGATCAGCACCGCGATGGCACCGGTCTGCGTGCCGAGGACGTTGCCATCTCCGAACAGCCAGGACAGCTGGCCGGGAATTCCGAAGTTGGGGTCCAGCAGCGCCCGCCACAGGACGGAAATGGCAGCCGAGGAGAGCAGGAGCGGAACAAAGTAGATGGCGCTCAGGATGGCCCGGTTCCTCTGGTTGCCGGCTGCCCAGACGCCGAGCAGGATGCTGAGCGGCGTCTGCGTGACGATGCCGAGCACAATGAACAAGAGGCTGAGCCACAGGCTCTGGAGCATGACAGGGTCATCAAAGAGGGCTTCCCAGTTCTTGAGCCCGACGAACTTCGGGTCGCCCAGGCCGCTCCAGCTGGTGAAGGAGAGCACTGCCACCGCGAGGAGCGGGACGAGCGCAAAAAGCGCGAAGAATATGCTGGCAGGGAGGGCCCAGACAAAGCCGGGGCGGCCCACGGAGGAGCCGCCCCGGCCGGCAGGGCGGACCTCATTGGTGCCGCCCGGCCGTGCCGGGCGCCTGCGTGGTGCAAGCGTGGTGGTCATGGTGATTCCCTAAAGGCTCTGCATGGCCTTGATGAAGCCGGCTTCGTCGATCTGTCCGCTGAAGAACTGGGCGACGGCGGTGTGGATGGTGACAGTTGCTTCCGGCGGGTATGCCTGGTCCCAGGAGAGCTGGAAGGACGGGGCTTCCTTCACCAGGTTGAACTGGTACTTGGCGTATTCGGGATCGGCGGCGTTGTCCAGGAACTTCTCCGTGTTCGTGGTGGTGGGCAGGTTTCCAATGCCAACCTGTTCCTGAACGAACTGGTCCGAGTACATGAGCTTCAGGAAGTCGCGGGCGGCTTCCGGGTAGCGCGTGTTCTTGTGGATTGAGTAAAAGTTGTTGGTGTTGCCCACCAGGTTGTCCTCGTCACCGAGTCCGCCTTCAATTTTGGGGAACTCACTGTAGCCCAGGACCTCGGCAGCGAACTGCGGGTCGCTGCTCTGTTGAGTGGCGTACTCCCACGAGCCCATCAGCTCAAAGCCTGCCTTGCCGCTGGCAAGAAGGGCGGGCGAGCCGCCGTCGGTGAACTTTACGGAATCGAAGTTGGTGCCAAACGCTCCGGCGTCAACCAGTTCCCTGAGCATCCCCAGGGCCTTGCGGCTCTCCTCGGACTCCCAGACGCTGGTGTCGCCCTCAAGGGCCTTTTGGAACAGGCCTTCACCTGCAACACGGTCGTAGACGTACTCGACCCACATTAGGGTGGGCCAGCGGTCAGCGCCGCCGAGGGCAATGGGCGTGATGCCCTTGTCCTTGAGGATCTTTACGTCGTCCAGCAACTCGTCCCAGGTTTCGGGAGGGTTGGCGATACCCGCATCCGCGAGGACCTTTGAGTTGTTGAAGAGCATCACGGGCTGGGTGCCGCGCATGGGGATGCCGTAAGCCTTGTCGTCAATGACGGCAGTCTCGAAGACGGACGGGAGGAAGGCATCCTTGAGCTGCGGATCTTCCTTGATGAAGTCATCGAGCGGAAGCACGAGATCAGCCTCCACGAAGTTCTTGATACTGCCGCCGCCCCAGTTGAAGAAGATATCGGGGGCCGTGGGCGTATCGATGATCGTCTGCAGTTTGGACTGGTACTCAGCGCCCGGAATCTTGTCCAGGACAACCTTGACGTCTGAGGTTGCGTTGAAAGTGTCGATCATTTTCTGCTCAACGGTGTTGCCGGCATCGCCGTACACAGCGACATGTATTTCATTCTCCGGCCGGCTTGCTGCGCCGGACCCTCCAGAGCACCCGGCCATGGTCAGGCCGAGGGCCAAAGCCGCGCCGCCGGCAAGGCTGCGGGCTAGCCATCCATGCTGGTTCATCCTTGAACGCCTCTCGAAAGTTTCGATGCTAAGACCGAAAGTTGTTTGATGCATCACAGTCTAGAGGCGGCAATTCCACCACGCAAGAGTTGCGCGAAAAAGCGACATAATTCCCGAAACTATCGCTATGATGATGCTCATGACTAGCCCTGTCTCCCCTCCTGAAGCGCGTGTGACTCTGGCCCAACTGGCGGAAGAGGCGGGTGTATCCCTCTCAACAATCTCTAAAGTGCTGAACGGTCGTTCCGACGTTTCGCGCAAAACGCGGGCGAAAGTTGAGGAGCTGTTGGAGGAGCACGGGTACAAAAGGAGGAAGGCGTCTTCCAGGTCAGCACTTCTCGAGCTTGTCTTCCCGGAACTCGAAAGCGCCTGGGCGCTGGAAATCATCCGGGGTGTCGAAAACGTGGCCAAAGCCAACGGCATGAGCGTGGTCCTCACTGAGAGTGGCACCAGGCATGCGCCGGGCACGGACTGGGTTGAAGGCGTAATAGCCCGACGACCCGCCGGGGTGGTCCTTGTCTTCTCCGACCTGCCGCTGGAGTACCGGCAGCAACTGGACGCCCGCTCCATACCCTTCGCCATCATCGATCCTGCCGGCGACCCTGCTCCTGACGTCCCCTCGGTAGGCTCTGCCAACTGGGCAGGAGGCATGATGGCAACACGGCACCTCATCGAGCTGGGCCACAAACGCATCGCCGCGATCTCCGGCCCGGAGGACATGATGTGTTCGCTGGCGCGCATCGACGGCTACAGCTCAGCCCTGAATACGGCGGGCATCCGGATCGACCGGTCCCTGATCAGGTACGGCGACTTCCATGTGGACGGCGGACGAAAACATGCTATGGAACTGCTGTCGATGAAGGAAAGGCCTACTGCGATCTTCGCCGGCAGTGACCTGCAGGCCCTTGGAGTGCTCGACGCTGCCCGGCAGCTGGGTTTGTCTGTTCCGGAGCAGTTGTCGATCGTGGGATACGATGACCTGCAGGTGGCGCGGTGGTCCAGTCCCGCCCTGACTACTGTCCATCAGCCCCTTATAGAGATGGCGGAAGAGGCTGCCCGGATGGTGCTGCGCCTGCGGGAAGGCGAACGGCCCCAGAACCTGCGACTGGACCTGGCAACATCGCTCGTTGTTCGCCAAAGCACGGCACCGCCTGCCAGCTGATCCGGCCGCCCCGAAAGGAACGCCAGGCCAAAGGACAAAAGCGGCCCGGAACCTGTGTTCCGGGCCGCTTTTGTCAGCAGTACTGCAGCATTTACTTGGGGTCGGTGGCTACCGCTGGTAGGCGGGGTGGTGGCCGTAGCGGTGTTCTCCGCCCGGGGTTGCCGCTGCCAGGGTGGACTGCAGGGCGTAGTACGACGGCTTGCGGGTGTAGTCCTCCCACATCACCGTGGCCTCGCCCTCGCCGGTAAAGAAGACAGGCACCCAGGAGTACTTGTCGTTGAATCCCCAGATGGTGAAGGATTTGCAGCCCTCAATGTTCAGGCAGGCTTCCAGGGCCCGCTGGTAGTAACTGGCCTACTTGGCCAGCTGCTCGCTGGTCGGCTTGGTCCCGGCGGGGATGTCCATGCGGACATCGATCTCCGTGACGGCTGTTTCCAGGCCGAGGTCCTCGAAGCGCTGAAGGTTGGCCTGCAGGTCGCCGGGGAAGCCATAGCGGGTGCTCAGATGGCCCTGTACAGCGAAACCATCCACCTTGACTCCCTCGGCCAGCAGCCGGGAGATGAGATCCACGTAGGCAGTGCTCTTGGCGTTGATGCTTTCCACGCCGTAATCGTTGAAGAACAGCTTCGCGTTCGGATCTGCTTCGTGGGTCCAGCGGAAGGCGTCGGCGATGATCTCCGGACCCAGTTCACGGATCCAGATGTTATCCGTGGTGCGGAGGGTTCCGTCACCGTTGAAGATCTCGTTGGCGACGTCCCACTGCTGGATCTTGCCGGCGTAGCGCCCCACCACAGTGGTGATGTGGTCCTTCAGGATGGAGCGAAGTTCCTCCTTGCTGAAGTTGCCCTGCTCCAGCCAGGCAGGGTTCTGGCTGTGCCAGAACAGTGTGTGGCCGCGGACCACCTGCCCGTTCTGCTGGGCGAAGTCCACGATGGCATCCATCTCGGCGAAGCGGTACTGGTCCCGAGCGGGGTGGATGAACTCCCACTTTGCCTGGTTCTCCGGCGAGACAGAGCTGAACTCGGCAGCCAGGACCTCGCGGTACTCGGCGTCAGACGTAAAGGGGTTGGCGTAAGGCATGGTTTCGTGGTGACCGCCGCCGGCAACTGCAGTGCCGATGCGGACATCCTTGGGGGCGGCCCAGCGCAGGGTGTCCTGCTTTGCGAGACCTGGGGGCTGCGGTTTGTCCTCGGAACCTGCCGTGGCGGGCAGAGCCATTGGGAGGACAAAGGTCGACGCCAGCACAGCAGCGGCGACTAGGTGGGCAACCTTCATGAAGAGCTCTCCTTTGAGGTACTGGATAAACCGGTCAATGCCGGTCGAACAACTTCCGGAAGCTTCCGGAAGTTGAGTGGTTGTAGGTTACGAAGATTTCAGTAAGCACGTCAAGGGTTTTAGCGAAACTCGGATCTGCGCCTGCGGCGGGAAGGCCTATACTTGCAGCGGACCAGGAGGAATGCGTGCAGGAGAGTCACCGCCCGGCAGTCACGATTTCGACCATTGCCGCTGAGGCAGGAGTATCCGTGCCGACTGTTTCCCGTGTGCTCAACGGCCGCGGTGATGTTGCCCCCCGAACCCGGGAACGCGTGGAAACACTGCTCCGGGACTACGGCTACCAGCGCCGCGGGGTACGTCCCGAAGCGCGGTCCGGCCTGATTGATCTCGTCTTCAACGACCTTGACAGTCCATGGGCGGTGGAGATCATCCGCGGCGTCGAGGAAGCTGCCAATGAAGCGGGGGTCTCCACCGTGGTGTCCGCAATCCACCGCCACACGAGCCCTTCATCCACGCGGCAGTGGCTGGACAATGTCAGCGCCCGGGCGAGCGACGGGGCCATCCTGGTGACCACTGATCTTGATTCGTTCCTGCGGGCAGAACTTCAGCGCCTGCAGGTGCCTGCCGTCGTTGTCGACCCCGCCGGCGTGCCGGACCTGGACGTGCCCACCATCGGCGCCACCAACTGGACAGGAGCGGTGGGCGCCACAGAACATCTGACCGCGGCGGGGCACCGCCGCATCGGATTCGTCGCTGGCACGCCTGGCCTGTGGTGCAGCAGGGCACGGCTGGATGGCTACAGGGCCGGCCTCGACGCGGCCGGCATTGCCTTCGATCCAGACATGGTCGTGGAGGGAGGCTTCGACTACCAGTCCGGCTTCCGTGCAGGCTGCAGGCTCCTTGAGCTGCCCGAGCCGCCCTCTGCCGTCTTTGCGGCGAGTGACCAGATGGCGCTCGGGGTGTATGAAGCGGTACGTCAAAAGGGCCTGCGGGTGCCCGAGGATGTCAGCGTCGTAGGGTTCGACGACCTCCCGGAAGCCCGCTGGGCATCGCCTCCCCTTACCACCGTCCGGCAGCCGCTCGCCGAAATGGGCAAGCTCGCTGCCCGTACCATACTGCGGATGCTCCAGGGTGAGGGACCGGAGAGCCCCCGGGTTGAATTGTCCACCCGGCTGGTGGTCAGGGAGAGTACCGCTCCGCCGGCATACCCCTGAGCAGCGCCATCCTTTTCAAGCGCAACCCTTGACGACGCTTCCGGGAGTACCTACGCTAACAATGTTCCGGAAATTACCGGAAGTTCATGGTATTCACGAGCCCTCTGCGGCTTCTTCTGGTCCACCACCTACCCAAATGCCTGCCAGTACACGGACAATGCATCGGGACGGCGGGCCTCCGGTGGGAGCGTGACCCATGGTTCAGCGAAAGGAAAGCAATGAAGCTCCCCATTCACCGCCCGGTTTCCCTGGGTAAGGCAGTCCTGCCGCTCGCCGCGGCAGTCCTCGCTCTTGGTGCCTCTGTTCCCGCCGGCCCTGCCGGTGCAACCTCAGCCCAGGCGGATACGGCAACCCCCGCGATCGTCGACTCGACCCGCCACGACGGCAAATACGTCAGCCTGACCTTTGACGATGGGCCGGATCCGGTGAGCACTCCCCAACTGCTGGCAGTCCTGGAAAAGCACCACGTCAAGGCTGCATTCTGCCTGTGGGGTGACCATGTGAAACAGCATCCGGACATTGTGCGGCAGATCGCCGCCGCCGGGCATCTGCTGTGCAACCACACCATGCACCACGACAATATGGGTGCCTGGGGCGCCGAGGCCATCGAAGCAGACCTGCTGGAAACGAACGCCGTCATCCGGGAGGCCGTGCCGGACGCGAAAATCGACTACTTCCGGGCCCCGTACGGAAGCTGGGGGCAGACGCCGGAAGTAGCTGCCCGACTCGGCATGCAGCCACTCGGCTGGCAGCTGACTGTCAGTGACTGGGAGCCGCCGGGAACCCAGGAACTGGTCCGCCGGATCCTCGAAGGCATCCGGCCCGGCGGTGTGGTGCTCCTCCATGACGGCGGCGGCGACAGAACCCAGACCGTGGAAGCCGTTGACCAGGTCATTCCCCGGCTCAAGGCCGAAGGGTGGAAGTTCGACCGCCCTGCCCGGCGGGGCTGAGCGAACTGCCGGTTGGGCTAGCCTTCCGGGAATTCCGCGCCCAGCGTTGAGAGGACGCCGAAGGCCTTGGTCCTGATCTCCTCGTATTCCTCGTCCTGCACGGAATCCGCCGTGATGGCACCCCCGACGCCGAGGGACAACCCAGCCGTGCCGTCGCCTTCCGTACGGATCACCAGCGTGCGGATGGCCACGGCGAGGTCCGTTGCCCCGTTCAGGGAAAAATATCCGACGGCGCCGGAGTAGATCCCGCGTGCCGCCCCTTCCAGCCGGTCAAGGATGGCCATCGTGCTGATCTTGGGCGCACCGGTCATCGACCCGGCGGGAAAGCAGGCCGCGACGGCTTCGGCCCGTGAAGTTCCCGGGAGGAGCCGGGCATCAATGGTGCTCACCATCTGGTGCACCGTTGCGTAGCTTTCAATGGCACACAGCCGGCTCACAGTGACCGATCCGGGCACCGCAAAGTGGCTGAGGTCATTGCGCAGCAGGTCCACGATCATGATGTTCTCGGCCCGGTCCTTCAGGGACGTGGCCAGGTCCTCCCGCAGCTGCGCGTCCTCTCCAGGCTCTGAAGCCCGGCGGCGGGTGCCCTTGATCGGCTCAGCGCGCATGCCGCCGTCGGACCCTATCTTCAGGAACCTCTCGGGCGAGGTGCTGGCAACGGTGACCCCGCCGAGCTTCAAGTAACTCGCAAAGGGGGCGGGGTTCCTGCGGCGCAGCGCCAGGTAGGCGTCCCAGGAATCCAGCGAGTCGGCCGGAACGGCAGCAGCCAGGGTGGTGGTCAGGCAGACCTCGTAGGAGTTCCCCTCCGCAATCTCGTGCTGCGCGGCGGCGATCTTCGCCTGATATTCCGCGCGGGTGTCCCGGCTGCGGAAGGCAGTGGCCGCAGGAAGAACGACGCCGGTGCTGCCGCCGTCCTGCGCTGGTTGTCCCGCAGCTGCCACTGCTGCCTTTGCCTGGGCAAGCCAGTCAGCGGCATCGGGGGCGTCGAGTGCCAGGATCCACACGGAGCCGTCTTCATGGTCCAGGACGACGGCCCTGCAGGCAAAGATCAGGGCAGCGTCCGGCGTGGGCGAGGAAACATCCGTTCCGCCGGTTTCGCGTTTGAGTTCGTAGCCCAGGTATCCCAGCCAACCCAGTACAAACTCGCCGGGATAGCCTTCGGGGACGTCAACCGCTGCTGGGCCCCACACCGTGCCCAGCCAGCGGAAGAAGGCTCCCTCCACGGTGGCGGTTGCACAGCCTGCGCTGACCTGGCTCCGGCCGGAACTGTGGGTTACCGACTGGCCGAGCATGCCGCCGTCGTCCGCCATAATGCTGAAGCGGCTGCGTGCAGCAGCGCCGGGTGCAATGTTCCCGGGGCCCTCGTGCCCGGCGCGGCTGTCGGCAGTGCCCGCGTTGGAAGAGTCCAGCCATACGGCCTTGGCGGAGTTGCCGTAGAGGGAACGGAACAGCGCGGAAGCGTCGGGATGGGCCCCGAGTCGTTCTGCACGGAGGCGCAGGCCGCGGCGCGAGGACAACTCAGGGGCAAGTGCGGGCGCCAGCGCCGGAAGGTAGGGGAGGACCTGCAGAATGTCGGCGGGGGCGGAACCGTCAGCCAGGTTTCGTACCCGGACGTCGGCGTGGCGGGGCACGTCGTCGCGCCCAAGCCACTCGTCCTCCTGCGCCGCCCACTGGTCCCAATAGGGTTCATAGGTTGCGCCGTCGCGCTCAAGTGCGCGCGTGCGGCGCACGTCGTCCGGTGACTCAGCCCAGATGACCGCGCTCAGGAGGGGGCCGGCCTCGGCCGCAGCCGCCCCGACACCCTCCACGATGACGATCTCTGCGGGCAGCGTCACCCGGGCATCGCCGTCGTAATGCCTTTCCCAATCCCAGCTGACCCAGGTTGCTGCTTCCCCGCGGCTCAGGGGCGCGAGGACCGTGGAAACGTACCGTTCGATGCCGGCAGCTAACCCGTTCCAGCCGGGGTAGATGTCCTCGAGGTGGAACAGGGACACTTTGTGGTGGGCCCGCAGGCGGGCTGCAAGTTCGACGGCGAGAGTGGTCTTCCCAGCGCCGGAGCGTCCGTCAATGGCGATGATGACGGGGGCTGGGCTCATGCAGTAGAGCGTACCGTTTCAGTAGGCCTGGCGCTGAAGCTGTGCGTTGTTCAGGACCGCCGCCTTGATGTGGTCAACGACTCCCGGCAGGGCGGCGTGGATCTGGTGCCAGACGGCGTCGAAGTCCGCGTGCCCGCCGTACCAGGGGTCTTCGATGCCCTGGTCCAGTGGGTCCCGCCCCGCCATCGCCGGATCGAAGCTGCGGAGCATACGTATTTTGTCCAGGGATTCCTGGTCCGGGGCCGCTTCGGTCAGCCAGGCGTAGTGGTCGATGTCCAGGGCAAGGATCAGGTCACGTTCCCGGAACCATTCGCCGACCCACTCGCGCGCGATGTGCTGCCCGGACGTGAGCTGCGTCGCTGCCAGGCGGCGGGCCGCCCTGGGGTCGATGGGCCTGCCGGCCTCATAACCCGTGGTTCCGGCGGAATCCACATCGGCCAGGCCGTCCAGCCCTTCCCGTTCCAGCGCCGCCCTCAGCATGAGCTCGGCCATGGGGGACCGGCAGATGTTCTCGGTGCAGACGGCGATGACGCGGTATGGGCTCGGCGTTGAGTTCATGGACTAAGCATGGGCGCTAACATCGCGCTTGGCTAGGGCGGACTCACAAATGTTGACATGTTTTGTAAAGAAGAGTTTCAGTGCAGTCATGATTGGCTTGCCGTGCCGCAGTGGCGGCTCAGTGCATGACGGCGAGCAGGATTCCAACCGCGATGAAGAGCACCCCAAAGACTTTTCCGAGGACCAGCTGGCCCCGTTCCGTGTGGGTGAACCGTTGAAAGGACCTGGCCGCCGCGGCGAAGAAGAACCACATCACCAGGATGTCGATGGCCACGATGGTGCCAGTGAGGACGGCGTACTGGGCCAGCAGGGGGTGTTCGGGCCGGATGAACTGCGGCATGAACGCCAGGAAAAAGACGATGGCCTTCGGGTTCAGCAGATTGACCCACAGCCCGCGGCGGAAGATGGACCAGGCCGGCTCGTTCCGGAGCGCCACCGCCTGCTGCTCTTCAAGGTCCGGTTTGCTCAGGAACTGCCTGATGCCCAGGTACACCAGATACGCAGCGCCGGCGTAGCGGATCACGTTGAACGCGACAGGGGAACTGGCCACCAGCACCCCGACGCCCAGTGCGACGATCACTATGTGGATCACGAGCGCTGCCTGTTGCCCGAGGATCCCCCAGATGGAGCGGCGGAATCCGGCGTTGAGGGAGTTGCTCATGGTGTTGATGGCTCCGGCGCCGGGGGTGAAGCTGATCAGCGCACCGGCGCCGGCAAGGGCCAGCCAAAGGGAAAATTGCACCTTACAATCCTACGCGGGCCCTGTCCTCACCAGGCCACGGTCCCTTACGCGCGGGCGATGACCTCGCCGTTCGGGATCAGGAACCAGCCGTCGTCCGTGGATCCCCAGCGGTGCCAGCCGGCGGAGATCCGTGCCAGGTCCGCCGGGTTGGCGAAGCCGTACTCCAGTGCCTGTTCCGCGAAGGCCGAGTGCAGCACCCGTTCACCCCAGACGCGGGCCTGCCAGCGGCGCTGCTGGCCGGTGGCGTAGAGCCAGTTGCTGCTGGTGGGCGCGACGTCGGTGAAGCCGGCTGCCTGGGCCCAGCTGACCAGCCGCCGCCCGGCGTCGGGTTCTGCCCCGTTCCGGCGCGCGATCCGCTGGTACAGCTCCATCCACTCATCGAGTTCGGGAATGGCGGGGTACCAGCTCATGCCGTGGAAGTCGGCGTCGCGCACGGCAACAATGCCGCCCGGCTTGGCAACGCGCCGCATCTCCCGCAGCGCCTCCACCGGATCCGTGAGGTGTTGCAGGACCTGGTGGGCGTGGACGACGTCGAACGTCCCGTCCTTAAAGTCCAGGTCATAGATGTTGCCTGCGACGAACTCGACGTTGTGAACTTGGCGTTCCACCCCGAGGGCTTTCGCCTGGGCAATGATGTCCGGCGACCGGTCCAGGCCGGTCACCTTTCCGGGCGCCACCAGCATGGCGAAGTCGCACGTGATGGTCCCGGGGCCGCAGCCGACGTCCAGCACGCCGGCGCCGGGCGTGAGGTGCGGCAGGACGAACGCAGCCGAGTTTTCGGCCGTCCGGGCAGCGTGGGCGCGGACCACCGATTCGTGATGGCCGTGCGTGTAAACGTCGTCTTCAGGCTGCTGCGCACTCATAACCAAACGCTACCCCCAAGTGCGTCAGATCCAACCTTGCGGGAAGCCTGTTTGGCTGCACTCACTGCCACTGTGCTTGAGGCAGGTCAGGCGGGTGCGGCAGCGGAGGCGGGGGTGCCTGGCTGGCCCAGCGATGACTCTTCCCGCGCCGCCACGGTAGCTTCCACCATGGCGGTCATGAAGCGGGTAACAGTCTCCAGCTCCTCAGCCGAGAAATCGGCCATGGCAGTGCCCATCCGGCGCGCCAGCGGGGCGAAGATTGCGCCGCCGTCATTAAAAGCCTTGGGTGTCATCCTGAGCTGGACCTGCCGGCGGTCAGAGCTGTGCCTTTCCCTGGTCACATGCCCGGACTGGTCCAGCCGGTCGATCAGGGCAGTGGTGGCGGGCGAGCTCAGGTTGAGTTCCTTCCGCAGGAGCCCGGGCGTCACGACATTTCCCTTCGCTGTATGGCGCATGATCACAGCCAGGGCGTTGAGGTCCGTGCGGTGCATGTCCTTCCGGCCGCCGGCTGTATCCACGTACCGGTTGGCCTCGAGTGTGAACTCCTGCAGCAGCCGGACCAGGGGAGGCGGTCCGGGAGGCAGGCCGTGCGCTGCGGGCTCATCGTTCCTCGCCACGTCCACCTCCTGATCTCCGGGCGGATCCACCGCCCTGCGCGTTTACCGTACTGACGGATATTACTTCAGCACCAAGACCTGCCGGTGCGGGCCCCAATGACAAAGCTAGCCTGCCGCTTATCTCTATGATGGAGATACTCTACTATGGAACCAATACTACTCGGCCCCGTCGTCCGGAAGGCACTCATGAAACACAAATCCGCACCTAAGGAACGCGTCCCGTTCTGGCTGCGCTGGCTGGTCCCCGCCACCCTCGTCCTGATCTGGCTGGCACTGGCCGGCATTGGAGGACCTACCTTCGGCCGGCTCGAAGAAGTTTCCTCCAACGACCAGGCGTCCTTCCTTCCGGCCGGTGCCGAGGCCACCGCAGCCCAGGATTGGCAGGCGAAGTTCCGGGATTCCGATGAGGTTCCGGGCGTCATAGTGATCGAAAGCGATGAAGCCTTCACGCCGGCCCAACTGGGGGAAGTGGCGGGCCTGCGGGGCGGGATTGAAGAGCTGCAGCTGGGCAGCGCGGTGATCGGACCCATTCCTTCCGAGGATGGCAAGGCGGTCCAGTTCATCGCGCCCATCAGCGAATCGGCCGAGATCAAGGAAGCCGTACAGGAACTGCGGGACACCGTGGCAGAGGCAGCCCCTGAGGGCATGCGGACCTATGTCACCGGCCCGGCGGGACTTGCGGCCGACCTTACTGCCGCCTTCGCAGGCATCGACGGGATCCTGCTGCTGGTGGCTCTGGCGGCAGTATTTATCATCCTCCTGATCGTCTACCGCTCCATCCTGCTGCCCATCATGGTGCTCCTGACGTCCGTCTTCGCCCTGTGCGCAGCCATCCTGCTGGTATTCGGCATGGCGAAGGCCGAGTGGATCCAGCTGAACGGCCAGAGCCAGGGCATCCTTTCCATCCTGGTGATCGGCGCCGCCACGGACTACGCCCTGCTCTACGTGGCACGGTTCCGCGAGGCGCTGACCCACACCACAAACCGCACGGCCGCTGTGCTGACGGCGTGGAAAGCGTCCTTCGAGCCGATCCTGGCCTCCGGCGCCACCGTCATCATCGCCCTGCTGTGCCTGCTGTTCTCCGACCTGAACTCGAACAAGGCCCTTGGCCCGGTGGCAGCGGCGGGCATCCTTTGCTCCCTGTTTGCAGCCCTTACCCTGCTTCCGGCGCTGATGGGGCTCCTTGGTCGGGCGGCCTTCTGGCCCTTCGTCCCCAAGCTGGTTCCTGCGGATGAACGTGAGCCCGAACTGGTGACCGGGCTGGAGGGGCAGAAGGGACTGTGGCGCGCCACCGGCTCCCTGGTCGCCCGGAGGCCCCGTGCAGTGTGGATCGCTTCGGTCCTGCTGTTGGTGGCAGCGTCCGCCGGTGTCCTGCAGCTCAAAGCCAACGGCGTCCCGCAAACAGACGTCATCCTCACGGCGTCCAACGCGGTGGACGGGCAGGACGCCCTGGCGCGCCACTTTGACGCCGGCAGCGGCAGCCCCGCCGTCGTGGTTGCGGAGCAGGGCAAGGCGCAGGAGGTGCTGGACGTCGTGAAAGCGGCCGACGGCGTGGGCGAGGCTTATCTGCTTGCGCAGGGCAGTGTCCCCATCACCGGAGCCCCCGGAGCTCCCAGCGCACCTGATGTCCGCGAGGGCAAGGTGCTGATCAACGCCACGCTGAACTTTGCCGCGGATTCCCTCGAGGCCGAGGAGGCAGTCAAGGCGCTCCGCGACGACGTCAAGACCGTTGACCAGGAAGCCCTCGTGGGCGGTGTGACCGCCACGGCACTGGACACCAACACCACGGCCCAGCGCGACCTGGTGATCATCATCCCGGTGGTCCTTGTGGTCATCCTTTTCATCCTGATGCTGCTGCTCCGCTCCGTCCTGGCGCCGGTGCTGCTGGTGCTCTCCGTGGTCCTCTCCTACGCGGCAGCCATGGGCGTCTCGGCCTTCGTGTTCAATAACATCTTTGGCTTCCCGGGGGCTGATGCCACCGTTCCACTGTTCGGTTTCGTGTTCCTGGTGGCATTGGGCGTGGACTACAACATCTTCCTGATGAGCCGGGTCCGGGAGGAATCCCTGAAGCACGGCACCCGTCCCGGCATCCTCCGGGGTCTGGGCGTCACCGGCGGCGTGATCACGTCCGCCGGGGTGGTGCTGGCGGCGACGTTCGCCGCGCTGGGGGTTATCCCCATCATGTTCCTGGTGCAGTTGGCCTTCATCGTCGCCTTCGGCGTGCTGCTCGATACAGTCCTGGTGCGCTCGCTGCTGGTGCCGGCCCTGGCATACGACATCGGCCCCCGCATCTGGTGGCCCAGCAAGCTGGGACGGCAGGACGTGGAGCAGCGCCCGGGGCAGGCTGAGGCCCTGTTGGTGGAAACGCCGGCTCGATAGACTGCCACTGCGCCCGCATGGACGCGGAACTCAAAGGAGAGATGCACCATGACCGAGAATCCGGAAGTGCCTGGCGAGGAGCCCCGTCGGGGCAGTACAGCCCCCGGCCTGGAGGGCGAGGGCGGGCAGTACGTTGACGGTGACTATGGCGATGCAGGCACCGTGGGAGAGCCCGCCGGGAACCTTGAGGACGGCGAGTATGAGGACGGCGACTACGGCAGTGCCGGTACAGCCGGCCGGGAAACGGATGCCATCCGGGAAGGCCTGACGGACAGGCAGGTGAATACGACCGCCGAGGAGCGCGGTCCGCTGCACGGGCGCCGGGACAGCGAGAGGTAGCAGGACATCACAAGCAGTACGACGGCGGGTTCTCCAATAGCGAAACGGAGAACCCGCCGTCGTCCGCGTTTAAGCCCCCGTCACCGCGCGAATGCTGGCCAGAACAGCCAACGCTCCGTACGTGCGGCGCAAAGTTGAGCGTACTTCGCTCAACTCCGTGTTGACATCATTGGCGTGCTGAGTAAAGTTGAGTGCAGAACGCTCAATAGCGGGCGCCAACCAGTTTCCAAGGAAAGAAGGAAGCAACATATGTCACGTGCAGTAGGTATCGACCTCGGAACCACCAACTCCGTCGTCTCCGTTCTCGAAGGTGGCGAGCCCACCGTTATTGCCAACGCCGAGGGTGGCCGCACCACGCCGTCCGTCGTTGCATTCTCCAAGTCCGGCGAAGTCCTGGTGGGCGAGATTGCCAAGCGCCAGGCCGTCAACAACATTGACCGCACCATCGCGTCCGTCAAGCGCCACATGGGCACCCCCTGGACCGTCGCCATCGACGACAAGAAGTACACCGCCCAGGAAATCTCCGCGCGTACGCTCATGAAGCTGAAGAACGACGCCGAGTCCTACCTGGGTGAAAAGGTCACCGACGCTGTCATCACCGTCCCGGCGTACTTCAACGACGCCGAGCGCCAGGCCACCAAGGAAGCCGGCGAGATCGCAGGCCTGAACGTCCTGCGCATCGTCAACGAGCCCACCGCGGCAGCCCTGGCCTACGGCCTGGACAAGGGCAAGGAAGACGAACTCATCCTGGTCTTCGACCTCGGCGGCGGCACCTTCGACGTCTCGCTCCTCGAAGTCGGCAAGGATGAAGACAACTTCTCCACCATCCAGGTCCGCGCCACCGCCGGTGACAACCGCCTCGGCGGCGACGACTGGGACCAGCGCGTTGTTGACTACCTGCTCAACCAGCTCAAGGTCAAGGGCATCGACCTGTCCAAGGACAAGATCGCCCTCCAGCGCCTCCGCGAAGCAGCCGAGCAGGCCAAGAAGGAACTGTCTTCCTCCACCAGCACCAACGTCTCCCTCCAGTACCTGTCCGTCACCCCCGACGGCCCGGTCCACCTGGACGAGCAGCTGACCCGCGCCAAGTTCCAGGACCTCACCAAGGACCTGCTTGAGCGCACCAAGAAGCCGTTCCACGATGTCATCAAGGAAGCCGGCATCAAGCTTTCCGACATCGACCACATCGTCCTCGTCGGCGGTTCCACCCGTATGCCCGCCGTTTCCGAGCTGGTCAAGGAACTGGCAGGCGGCAAGGAGCCCAACAAGGGCGTAAACCCGGATGAGGTTGTGGCCGTTGGTGCAGCCCTGCAGGCCGGCGTGCTGAAGGGTGAGCGCAAGGACGTCCTCCTGATCGACGTCACCCCGCTGTCCCTCGGCATCGAAACCAAGGGCGGCGTGATGACGCACCTGATCGAGCGCAACACCGCCATCCCCACCAAGCGGTCCGAAACCTTCACCACCGCTGACGACAACCAGCCGTCCGTGGCCATCCAGGTCTTCCAGGGCGAGCGCGAGTTCACCCGGGACAACAAGCCGCTGGGCACGTTCGAGCTGACCGGTATTGCTCCGGCTCCGCGCGGCGTCCCGCAGGTCGAGGTCACCTTCGACATCGACGCCAACGGCATCGTCCACGTGTCCGCCAAGGACAAGGGCACCGGCAAGGAACAGTCCATGACCATCACGGGCGGCTCCAGCCTCTCCAAGGAAGACATTGACCGCATGGTCCGGGACGCCGAGGAGCACGCAGCGGAGGACAAGGCCCGCCGCGAGGCAACCGACACCCGCAACACGGCCGAGCAGCTCGCCTACTCCGTGGACAAGCTCATCGCGGACAACGCCGACAAGCTGCCTGAAGAGGTCAAGACCGAGGTGCAGGCCGACGTCGACGACCTCAAGAAGGCGCTCGAAGGCACCGATGACGCCGCTGTCAAGGCTGCCTTCGAGAAGCTGCAGGCTTCCCAGGGCAAGCTGGGTGAGGCCATCTACGCCCAGGCCGGATCCCCGGACGGTGCCACCGGCGCTGCAGGCGCTGAAGGCACTGAAGGCCCGGCAGGTTCCAAGGCCGATGAAGACATCGTGGACGCCGAGATCATCGACGAAGACGAAGCGAAGAAGTAGCCATGCCCCATCACGGTAACGAGGAAGAGCACACTTCCACAGACCAGGAGCGGCAGGGCAACGGCCACCAGGAACCGGTCATCCGGGACAACCGCAAGGTTGACCCGGTGACAGGCCAGGCCCGTCACCACGAAGGGGACAGCCATGCATCGGCTTCGGAATCTCAGGATTCCGACGGCGATGCGCTGGCCCAGGCAGAGGAGATCCTCAACGGCGTTGAGGTGCCGGCTGCGGAATCGGTTGCCCAGGGGGCTGCGTCAGGTTCAGCCAATGCTGAGGCTGCCGAGCTGAGGAACGACCTCCTCCGCCTGCAGGCCGAGTACGTCAACTACCGCAAGCGCGTTGAACGCGACCGCGCCGTGGCAGGGGAGATGGCCGTCATTGGCGTCCTGAACTCCCTGCTCCCGGTCCTGGACGATGTCGACGCCGCACGGCAGCACGGCGACCTCACCGACGGACCCTTCGCCGCGATCGCCACCAAACTGGAGAACGCGCTGAAGACCTACGGCCTGGTCCGGATCAACGAGACAGGCGTGGGATTCGATCCAACAATCCACGAAGCCCTGATCCAGCAGCCCGGCGAGGACATCGAGGTTGACACCGTCAGCCAGGTCCTCCGCTCCGGCTACAAGTCAGGCGACCGCGTCCTTCGGGCCGCCCAGGTCATCGTGGCGGTTCCGGCTTAGTCGGGGTACTTCCGGCGCTACGCCCTCGTTGGGACCGCGCCGAACGGATAAGGGGGCCCCGCCCCTACGCTGGGTGGCGAAGATCTACGATCCTTCGCCACCCAGCTCCGATAGGCCCGATGCCACTCCCGGGCCCCCTTATCCGTCCGTCGCTCAGCGCTCGTCTCGCCTAAGGTGAGATGACCGCACCGCGCGCAGCTGGATAGGGGGCCGCGGCGTGGCGGGCACCGCGGAGCGGGCACGGCCCCCTATCCAGCGGAGCGAAACCGCGCCGAGCACTTAGGTTTGAACAAGAAAGGAAACGCCATTGGCTAGCCAGGATTGGGTGGACAAGGACTTTTACAAGATCCTTGGTGTTGCCAAGGACGCTTCCGACGCCGATATCAAGAAGGCCTACCGGAAGCTTGCACGGCAGCACCACCCTGACACGAACTCGGGGGACACCGCTTCGGAGAAGAAGTTCAAGGACATCTCCGAGGCCTATTCCGTGCTTTCGGACCCTGATGAGCGCCAGCAGTACGACGCTATCCGGGCCATGGGCGGTGGCGCCAGGTTTGCACCCGGCGGCGCGGGTGGCGGCAATGCCGGCTTCGAGGATATGTTCGGCGGCCTGTTCACCGGCAACACCGGGCGGCATGCAGGGGGATTCAACCCCTCCGCAGGCGGCATCCCGCCGGAGTTCGCCGACCTCTTCGGCGGTGGCTTCGGCCAGAGCGGCTTCCAGCGGACCCCGCAGAAGGGCGCGGACCGCACAGCGTCCACCAGCATTTCCTTCGCCGGCGCGATCCGCGGCACCACCATCGGCCTGCGTGAGCCCAGCGGCGAAGTGATCGACGTCCGGGTGCCTGCCGGCATCAAGGACGGGCAGAAGGTCCGCGTGCGCGGCAAGGGCCAGCCGGGTGCCGCCGGCAACGGTGACCTGGTGGTGTCCGTGTCGGTCCAGCCGCACGCGTTTTACACGCGCGACGGCGACAACCTCCGCATCCACGTCCCCGTCACCTTCCCCGAAGCTGCTATGGGGGCAGACATCGAGGTGCCCACCATCGACGGCGACAAGGTGCGGGTCCGTGTTCCGGCCGGTACGCCGTCGGGCCGGACGTTGCGGGTCAAGGGCAAAGGCGTGAAAACGTCCAAGGGGACCGGCGACCTGCTGGTGACCATTGACGTCGCCGTTCCCAAGAACTTGAACAAGGACGCCGAAGCCGCGGTCAAGGCGTTTGCCGAGGCCACGGCTGGAGCCGATGTCCGTGAGGGCCTGGCCGCCAAGGCCCGGTTGTAACAGGGAGGTGTGCTGTGGACGTCAGTGCTGACCAGCCGATCTTCGTGATATCGGTTGCGGCTGAGCTAGCGGACATGCACCCCCAGACGCTCCGGCAGTACGACCGGCTGGGCATCGTTTCGCCCAGCCGGGCTCCCGGCAAATCCCGCCGCTACTCGCAGCGGGACATCAACATGCTCCGTGAAGTCCAGCGGCTGTCGCAGGAGGGAGTGTCGCTGGAAGGGATCAAGCGGATCCTGGAGCTTGAAAACCAGGTGGCCGCCCTGCAAAGCCGGGTCTCTGAGCTGACCGAGGAACTGGCACGGCGCCGGCAGCCCCTGGACGCGCGGATCTTCGCAGCGGGCGCAGCCGGTGATGTGGTGAGCCTGGCACGGGGCCAGCGTCCGCGTCCGCGGTCACAGGCCCTGGTGCTGTGGCGGCCGCGCGCCATCGGAAAATAAGTACCACCGCCGCGTGCCGGCGGGAAATAGAGTACTCACTACTCGTGCCCCCGGAGCCCCCGGAAACTTCAATGGAACCACTGCTGGATCAGCAGCAGTGGTTCCAAGGTTTCCGGGGGTTTTCCATGTGTGCTTTCACGTTTTACAGCCCTGCCGCTGAGGGGGACCGGTGAGTCCGGGGATGGAGTCGGTGGCAGCCTTCAGCGGCTCTATTCCCGGCCAAGTGATGCTGGCACTGGGACAGACGATAGTGGTGGTGTGCGTCTGCTTCGACATGGTGCGCGCGCTGTCCGTCCCGCGGTCCCACCGGCGATACCTGGCCAGCACGGTGTTCCGGACGCTTGCGGTTCCGTCGATCATTGCCAACGGAGTGACGGTGCTTATCGCTTTGGTGCTCTGGTCCTGGATCGACGTGGTGATGGGTATGTTCGTGCTGGTCGCCATCATCTTCCGGCTGCACCACGACAAGGACGAGGACAACTGGTGGAAGGGCAAAGGCAGGAAACTCGCCCGCTGGGCGCGCCGCCGGTTCGCCGGCGGGACCTCCACCGCGCCCGCCATGGGGTAGACGCTTTGGGCCCAGGGTATTGACCTAGTTGCTGCCGGAGCGGCCGTGTGAGAGGCCGGTGGGAAAGCCCACCAGCATCGGTTCGGGGGCTGTGCAGCAGCCTGGGTCCGGCTCGGCTGCGGTTGCTTCTCCGGGGACGTCGCAGCTGGTGCCGGCATCGGTGGAGCAGACGCCGGTTTCGGGGAGTTCCAGCTGCACGGCGTCAGCTGCTTCGCGGTCACCCGCGAGGGCTGCCACCACGGAGCGGACCTGTTCATACCCGGTGGCCAGGAGGAAGGTGGGCGCTCTGCCGTAGGACTTCATGCCCACGATGTAGAAGTTCCTGTCCGGGTGGGCCAGCAGCCTGGCGCCGTGCGGCGGGACGGTGCCGCAGGAGTGGAACTCCGGGTCGATCAGCGGGCCGAGCTCACGGGGAGCTTCGACGGTGGGATCAAGCTCCAGCCGGAGCTCGCGCAGGATGTCCAGGTCGGGACGGAAGCCGGTGCAGGGGACTACAACGTCGGCATCAAGGGTGCGGCCATCGGCGGCTTCGACTGTGACATGGGTGTCGAGGGTCTTCAATGAGCGGATGCCGAAGCCGGTGTGGAGCTCGATTTTTCCTGCTTCCACGAGCCGCCGGACGCGGCCGCCCAGCTGGCCGCGGGCAGGCAGTCCGTCGGCGTCACCGCCGCCGTAGACTTTCTCCGCCGAGGCGCCGCGGACAGCCCATAGGACGCGGGTATCAGGTTCTTCCCTGGTGAGCCCGGCGAGGCTGATGAGCGTGTTCGCCGCAGAGTGGCCCGCCCCCACCACCAGGGCACGGCGTCCTGCGAAGGCCGCCCGGTCCCGGCCTGTGACGTCCGGCAGAGGCCGCGAGATCCGCGCGGCCGCGCGTTCTTCGCCGATGGCGGGAAGGCCGGAGGTGCCCAGGGGGTTGCGGCGGGACCAGGTACCGGAGGCATCAATAACCGCGGCGACGGTATGGCCCCGGGTTTCTCCGTCCTCATGCAGGACCCGGACGATGAAGGGTGTGGTGTCCCGGTTGCGGGTATGGGTCTTGTCCAGCCCCTCACGGGTGACGGCGACGACGCGGGCGCCCGTGTGCAGCCGGGAAGCTATTGGGGGCAATGCGGCCAGCGGTGCGAGATAGCTGTCCACGATTTCCCCGCCGTACGGCAGCGCAGTGGGCCGGGGGCCTTCCCAGCCGCTGCGCTCCAGCAGGCGGACCGCCGCCGCATCTAGGTTGAACCGCCAAGGGGAAAACAGCCGGATGTGCCGCCATTGGTCAATGGCCGCGCCCGCCGTCGTACCTGACTCGAAGATGAGCGGCTCAAGGCCGCGCTCCAGCAGGTGCGCCGCGGCAGCCAGGCCAACGGGGCCGGCGCCGATGACGGCAACGGGAAGGTCAGATGCTGGAAGGATCTGTGCTGCGTCCATGGGGTCCTGCTTTCATCCGTAGGGCTGGCCGCTCGTGTGGCCCAACCAGGTGCAGTAGAGGCTGTTGTGACACTTGCTGCTGCCTGGTTGGGGGAGGGGGGTGTGATTAGCAGCAGTCTTGGTCAGTGCAGGAACCGTCGTCGCAGCAACCGGAATCGTCGCAGCATCCTGTACCCATTCAGCTCACCCCCTCCCCTGGCAGTGTTTCTAGGCGTGGGTTGGTTCTTCCACCAGTGCGGTGGCGATGCTGTCCGCGTCCTCGAGGGCCGCGAGGTAGCGTTCGGCGTCGAGCGCTGCGGCGCAGCCGGTGCCGGCGGCGGTGATGGCCTGCCGGTAGCGGTGGTCCACGGCGTCCCCGCAGGCAAAGACGCCCGAGAGGTTGGTGACCGTGGTGGGGGAGTCCACCTTGATGTACCCCTCCTCGTCGAGGTCCACCTGCCCGGCCACCAGTTCGGTGCGGGGCACATGGCCGATCGCGACGAAGATGCCGGTGGCGGACTGCTCGCGGGTCTCCCCGCTGCGGGTGTCCGTGAGCGTGACGCCAGTGACCTTGCCGTCCCCGTGGATGGCGGTGATGGCTGAGTTCCACGCGAAGCTGATCTTGGGATTGTCCTTGGCACGCTGCGCCATGATGCGGGAGGCGCGAAGTTCGCCCTTACGCACGACGACGGTGACGGACTTGCCGAAGCGGGTCAGGAACATCGCTTCCTCCATGGCCGAATCGCCGCCGCCGACGACGATGATGTCCTGCTCGCGGAAGAAGAACCCGTCGCAGGTGGCGCACCAGGAAACGCCGTGGCCGCTGAGCTTTTTCTCCTCGGGAAGGCCAAGTTCCTTGTAGGCCGAGCCAGTGGCCAGGATAACGGCAGGGGCTTCGTGCACGTCGCCGCCGCCGGTGACCACCCGCTTAAGGTGCCCTGTCAGCGTCACCTCCGTGACGTCGTCGAACACTACCTGGGCGCCAAACTTTTCTGCCTGTTCCTGCAGCCCGTCCATGAGCTCCGGGCCCTGGATGCCGCCCGGGAACCCGGGGAAGTTCTCCACTTCGGTGGTGTTCATCAGGGCACCGCCCGCGGTGACCGAACCCGCCAGGACCAGCGGCTTCAGGCCGGCGCGGGCAGCGTAGATGGCGGCGGTGTAGCCGGCAGGGCCGGAACCGATGATGATCAGCTGTTCGGTGTTCACGGTGTCTGTGTTCCCTGTCTCTGCGTTCACTGTCTCGCTCATGGGAGTCTCCTGGTGCTCTTGGGAAGTTACTTGACGGCGGGGGTCAGAGACGCGATCAGGTCCTCAATGCGGACCCTGATCTCGTCGCGGATGGGGCGGACTGACTCCACGCCCTTGCCGGCCGGGTCTTCCAGGACCCAGTCCTCGTAGCGTTTGCCCGGAAAGTACGGGCACTCGTCGCCGCAGCCCATGGTGATGACGACATCTGATTCCTTGACTGCCTCCGTGGTGAGGACCTTGGGAACCTCCGCTGACATATCGATGCCTACCTCGGCCATCGCTTCCACGGCGGACGGATTGATATGGTTGGCGGGCTGGGAGCCGGCGGAGCGCACCTCGATGGCACCCTTGGAAAGGCTGGTGAGGAAGGCCGCGGCCATCTGGGACCGTCCGGCGTTGTGGACGCAGACAAACAGGACGGATGGCTTCTTGGCGGTTTCGGTGGTCATGGTGTTCTCCAGTGGACGGTCAGAGGGAAACGGCAGTTGGGGTGAAGAAGCGCTTGCGCGCCCATAGTGCGGCGTATACAAGTGCAACAAGTGCCGGCACTTCAATCAAGGGGCCGACGACGCCGGCAAGGGCCTGGCCGGACGTGACGCCGAAGGTGCCAATCGCCACAGCAATGGCCAGTTCGAAGTTGTTGCCCGCCGCGGTGAACGCCAAGGTGGTGGTTTTGGCGTATCCCAAGCCCAGCCACTTGCCGGTCAGCATTCCTGCGCCGAAGACCACCACGAAGTAGACCAGCAGTGGAAGCGCGATCCGGGCAACGTCCAGCGGGCGGGCGGTGATGGTCTCCCCCTGCAGGGCGAAGAGGAGGGTGATGGTGAACAGCAGGCCGTAGAGCGCCCACGGTCCGAGCTTGGGAAGGAACGCGCCTTCGTACCAGTCGCGGCCCCTGGCTTTTTCGCCGAGGGTGCGGGTGAGGAAGCCGGCCAGCAACGGGATGCCCAGGAAGATCAGCACCGAAAGCGTGATGGCCCAGAAGGAGAAATCCGCGCTGGTGGTGGGGAGGCCCAGCCACGACGGCAGCAGCTGCAGGTAGAACCAGCCCAGTGCGCCGAAGGCCACCACCTGGAAGACGGAGTTAATGGCCACCAGGACGGCGGCGGACTCCCTGTCCCCGCAGGCGAGGTCGTTCCAGATCATCACCATGGCGATGCAGCGGGCCAGGCCCACGATGATCAGGCCGGTCCGGTACTCGGGAAGGTCCGCCAGGAACAGCCAGGCCAGGACGAACATGAAGGCCGGGGCCAGGAGCCAGTTGATCACCAGGGAGGAGATCATGAGCTTCCTGTCTGCAATCACCCTGTGGGCCTGGTCGTAGCGGACCTTGGCCAGGACCGGGTACATCATCACCAGCAGGCCGACGGCGATGGGCAGCGACACTTCGCCCACTTTGACCGCTTCCAGTGCGGTGTTGAGGCCGGGCACCACGTTTCCGAGCAGGAGGCCGAGTGCCATTGCGGCGATGATCCACACGGGGAGGAAGCGGTCCAGGGTTGAGAGTTTGCCGACGACGGCCTCTTCCCCTTGGGCGGGCAGTGTCTCGGTCCGGGTGCTCACGGGTCTCCTGGGCGGCTCAGTAAAAGATTGATGAAAGTCGATATAGGAAGTATTGCCAGCTATATCGATGGATGTCAATCTATGTGCATAATGGGTGTCATGAACCTCCTGCAGACTGCCGGCCCCGCCGTCGACGCATCGTGCTGCGTTCCCTCCAGCAAGCCGGCACTAAGCGTCGAAGAGGCCCAGCGGAAGGCCCTGGTTTTCAAGGCCCTGGCTGATCCCAACCGCCTGCGGCTGCTCTCCATCGTCAAGGCGGAGGAGTCCGGGGAATCCTGCGTTTGTGATTTGACGGAGCCGCTGGACCTTGGACAGCCCACCGTTTCCCACCACCTGAAGATCCTGGTCGAAGCCGGGATCCTGCACCGGGAAAAGCGCGGCACGTGGGCCTACTACTCCCTGGTGCCCGGCGCTTTGGACGACGTCGCCGGGATTCTCTCCGCGCTGTGACGACGCCTCGGGTTGAACTGCGCTGAATTCAGGCGCGCCGGTGATGATCACTTCGGCGCATCCGCACGGCCACCAGCATCCCGGACGATGCGGTGATGGCAGCAATCACAAGCACAGCCGCGGGAATGCCGTAAGCGTCGGCCAGCACCCCGGAAAGCAGGGCTCCGACAGCGAAGCCGCCGTCCCGCCACAGGCGGTAAATCCCCACGGAACGTGCCCGCCAAAGCGGGTGGGCGACGTCGCCGATTGCCGCGAGGAGCGTGGGGTAGACCATGGCTGTGCCGGCGCCGAGCAGGATGACGGCAGCGAGCCAGGTGTGGAAATGCTGTCCGACTGCGACCATGGCCAGGGCCGCGGCCTGGACGAGCATGCCGCCGGCGATGAGCGGTTTGCGGCCGATCCGGTCCGAGAGCGGGCCGGTGATCATTTGCCCGGCGCCCCAGACGGCCGGGTAGACCGCGGCGAGGATGCCGATGCGTTCGATGCTGAGCCCTGCTGCGGCGAACAGGACGGGGAACAGGCCCCAGGCCAGGCTGTCGTTGAGGTTGTTGACCAGACCGGCCTGGCTGACGGAGGAGAGGGATTTGTCGCGGAAGCTGGTCAGGGTGAAGACGTCGCGGTTGCTCAGCCCTGCATGGCTGCCGGCGTGGATCGGGACATGGGTGGCGGCTTCGGTTTTGGCATGGTGGTGGGTTTCCCGGATGGTCAGGACTGAGAGTCCGAGGCCGATGGCGATGAAGGCTGCGCCGAGGAGGAAGGGCCCTGGACGCAGTCCGTAGGTTGAGGCGATGTAGCCGGTGGCCAGCGCCGCGCCGGCAACGCCGAGGTAGCCGGCGGCTTCGTTGAGTCCCATGGCCAGGCCGCGGCGTTCGGGGCCCACAAGGTCCATTTTCATCATGACGGTGGTGGACCAGGTCAGGCCCTGGCTGATGCCCAGGACGACGTTGGCGGCCACAATCAGGCCCCAGGAATCGCCAGCAATCAGCAGGAGCGGGACCGGGAGGGCGATGAGCCAGCCGGCGACCAGGACGGGTTTGCGGCCGTAGCGGTCCGAGAAGGTGCCGGCGAAGTAGTTGGTGGCAGCTTTGGCCAGCCCGAACGCCGCGATGTACGTCAGGGCGGCCGTGTACTGGCCCACGCCAAAGACTTGGTCCGCCAGCAGTGGCAGCACGGTGCGCTCCTGGCCCAGGGTGCCGCCCACCAGGGCGTTCACTGTCACCAGCAGCATGAACTGCGCCAGGTTCTGCCGCAGGCCCAGCACGACACCGGCGGAGTCCAGTGTCCTTTCCGCCTTTGTTCCGGCCATTCCGGGATGCTCGCTTTCGTTCCGGGGACATAAAGGTGCCCGGACGCGTGGGGGACGCGTCCGGGCGGGCCCGGGCAGGAGGGGGGTCTGCCCGGGCGGTCTGAGGGGTTTACTTTGCTGAGACGGCGTTCTGTCGGGTCTGCTGGAAGGCGTCCCAGGCGGCGTAGCTGCCGTCGAGTTCGACGACGTCGTACCCGGCCCGGCGCAGGGCGCTGGCTGCCACGGAGTTCCGTACGCCGGACTGGCAGTAGGTCACGATGGTGCCGTCCGTGGGGAGCTTGTCCAGGTGCCACATGACCCGGCCGCCGCTGAGCTGGTACGAGCCGGGGATGTTCCCGGCGATGTGTTCGCTCCGGTTGCGGACGTCCACGACCATGGCCGCGTCAAAACCCTGCAGCTCTTCCGGCTGGATCAGCTTCGGGGTGGTCAGGGGGAGCCCTTCGATGCTGGTGACGTAGCCGGCGACGTTGTCGATGCCGACCCGGACCAGGTGGTCCCACATGTCCATGGCCTGTTCCTGGTCTGCTGCGAGCAGTACCAGCGGGTTCTTGTCGGTCTCGGGGTTCACGACCCAGGCGCCATAGCTGGCAACGGACTTGCCTGCCGGCACGTTCAGGGAACGGGCAACGGTGCCTTCATGGACTTCGCTGTTGGGGCGGGTGTCGATGAAGGTCAGGGTGTCCTCTGCCAGGCCTGCTGCGACGATGTCGGGTGCGAGCTCGGGCAGCGGGGTGCGTTCGCCCATGATGGCGGGGCCTTCACGGTTTTCGCGCTTCATTCGGCCGAAGTAGGCGTGCGCGTCGGGCTGGCCGTCGAGGAGTTCGTCGATGAAGCCCTGCTCGTCGTTGGCGGCGAGGTAGGGGCCCCACCAGGAGTAGAGCCGCTCGTAACCGACCGTGGAGGACGGGATGGCACCGAGGGCCTTGCCGCAGGCGCTGCCGGCGCCGTGCGCCGGGTGGACCTGGACGTAGTCCGGGAGGGTCAGGAACTTGTCCCGCAGGCTGGCGAAGAGCTGCTTGGCGCCTTCGAAGCGGGTGTCGATGCCGCCGGCTGCCTCGTCCAGCAGGTCCGGGCGGCCCAGGTCGCCGGAGAAGACGAAGTCACCGGAGAGCAGGTAGCCGGGCTGGTCGCTGAACGCGCCGTCGGTGACCAGGAAGGACAGGTGCTCGGGGGTGTGCCCCGGGGTGTGGACGGCCTGGATGCTGATGTTGCCGATGGTGATCTTGTCACCGTCGTAAAGGCGTTCGCCGTCGAACTCGTACTGCCAGTCCGGTCCGCCCTCGCCGGACACGTAGATCTTCGCGCCGGTGGCGGCGGCCAGTTCGCGGGTGCCGGAAAGGTAGTCGGCGTGGATGTGGGTTTCGGTGACGGCGATGATCTTCATGCCGTTCTTTTCAGCCAGTTCCTGGTAGACCGCGATGTCGCGGCGGCCGTCGACAACAACCGCGGTGCCGTTGGCCTGGCAGCCAATCAGGTAGCTGGCCTGGGCGAGGTCTTCATCGTAAATGCGCTCGATAAGCATCTGGTGCTCTCCTTCGTGGAGTAGGTGTTGTAGGGAGGTCTTGCTTCAAGTGTAATACCCCGGGGGGTATCCAGCAACGAGGGATATCCGCAGCGAATCCGTGCAGGTGTCAGGCGGGCTGCTGGACTGCCTCAGCGCGGAGTTTGTCCATATCCAGGTTTTTGACGGCCTGGATGACTTCTTCGAGGCCGGTGGCGTTGAGGGCTCCCGGCTGGGAGAAGACCAGGGTCTTGTCCTTGAAGGCCATCAGGGTGGGGATGGAGGTGATGTTTGCTGCTGCGGCAAGGGCCTGTTCCGCTTCGGTGTCCACCTGGGCGAAGGTGATGTCCGGGTGGCGTTCTGCGGCCTTCCCGTAGGTGGGGGCGAACATGCGGCACGGGCCGCACCATGCTGCCCAGAAGTCAACGAAGACGATCGCGTTGCTCTCCAGGGTCTGGGCGAAGCTCTGTTCGGTGAGGTCGATGGTTGCCATCGTCTTTCGTTCCTTTCGGGGGTTGTCTTTGGTGCGTGTGCGTGGTCGTGTTTGCGGGGAGGGGAGGGTCAGGTGGTGGGGAGGCCGGCGCGGGTCCAGGCGATCATGCCGCCACCCATCGTGTCCGCTGTGAAGCCGACTCCGTTGAGGGCGTCCGCCACACGGGATGAGCGGTTGCCGCTGCGGCAGACGGCGATGACGGGGACTGCGGGGTCCAGTTCGGAGAGGCGTGCCTGCAGCTGGCCCATGGGGATGTGCAGGGCGCCGGGGATCATGCCTTCCGCGACCTCGAAGTCCTCGCGGACATCGAGGATGCGGGCGGTGGTGCGCCGCTGTTCAGCTTCGGTGATGGTGATTTCAGCCATTGGATTCTCCTTCGAAATAGTGGGTGCAGTTAGCGGACGGGTTCACCGGCTGCACGCCAGGCGCCCATGCCGCCGCGCAGGGAGTAGGCCTGGTAGCCCTGGGAGGCGAGGAGCCGTGCTGCTGAGGCGGAGCGGACCCCGGATGCACAGACAGCGATCACGGGCTTGTTCCTGTTGATACCGGCAGTGCCGGCCTGCAGCCGGTCCAGCGGGATGTGCTTGGCCTGGGGTGCCCGTCCTGAGCGCCATTCCTGGGCGGAGCGGACATCGATCAGCGCGGCGCCCGAGGACAGGAGGTCCTTGGCCTCAGCTACTGAAACCGTAGTGTAGGGCTTGCTGAAGGCTTTTTTCAGGAAGTTGATGAGGCCCATGGTGTTCTCCTTGGCTGGCGTTGTTGGTTCAGGCGGGTGAGGGAATTTTGCTGCGGCGGCCGCTGGTGCGGTTGCGCAGGGGGCAGGAGCTGATGAAGAACCAGCAGATGCCTGCGGTGGCTGCGGTGAGGGCTGCGATTCCGGCGGCGATGAACCACCGCAGGTCTGCCGGTGCCTGCTGGATCAGGACGAAGGTTCCCATGGCCAGGACGAACCAGCCGAAGGCCTTCCGCAGGACAGCTTCCGGGATCCGGCCTGCAAGCTTGGAGCCGGCGAGCGAGCCTGCGATGGCCGCTGCCGTGACGCCTAGGGTTATGCCCCAGTCGAGCTGGACGGTGGTGAGGTAACCGGCGAGCCCGGCGAAGGACTTCATGGCGATGACCACCAGGGAGGTGCCTACGGCAACGGACATGGGCAACCCGCCCAGCAGTGCCAGGGCCGGGACCACGAGGAATCCGCCGCCGGCGCCCACCAGGCCGGTGATGAGCCCGACCACGGCACCGTCAAGCAGGACCCTGCCCAGGGGCAGTTCGTGTTTGACCGGCGCGGCGCCGTCGTCGTTCTTCTTTTTCCGGCCGCGGAGCATGGCCACGGAGGTGGCCACCATCATGACGGCAAAGGCGACCAGCAGGATCTGGCCGGGGATGTGCCCGCCCAGCAGGCCCCCGACGAACGCGCCGGCCATGCCGGCGGCGCCGAAGATCAGGCCGGTGCGCCACATCACCCTGCCGCCGCGGGCGTGGCTGATCACGCTGACCGCGGAGGTGACGCCGACGACGAACAGGGAAGCAGCGATGGCTTCCTTGGCCTCAAACCCGGCCACATAGACCAGGATCGGCACGGTCAGGATCGATCCGCCGCCGCCCAGGACGCCGAGCGAGAGTCCGATGACTACCGACAGGGCGAGAACCAGGAGCAGGGTGAGGGTCATGAGGCCTTGGCCTCGTCATTCACCTCGGTGGCCACGGGAAGGGCGAGGATGGCGCTTTCGCGGGTGGGTTCCTGGGCGGCCTTGTTCCACGGCATGGCCGAGATGGCCTTGCCCATGGCGCAGGTGTTGGTGGCTGCGGAGAAGGTCAGGCCTGTGCCGATGACCCCGGCAAGGGTCCGGATCTTCGGGGAGACGAACTTGCCGCCGGCCAGGCCCAGGACCACGAGGGACCCTGCGGCGAGGCGGACCTGGCGCTCCAGGTCCCAGCGGTCCTTGCCCTTGACGACGTCCCCGCCGGCGGCGGCGAAGCCGGGTGCGCCGCCGGTCAGGACGTAGGCGGTGTCGATTCCGGCCTTGGCAAGGCGCTGGCGGGCCTGCTCGGCGCGCACGCCGGACTGGCAGACCAGGACTACGCGGGAGCCGAGACGGGCGGCGAGCTCGTCGGTGTGCTCGGACAGCAGCGGCAGCGGCACGTTGTAGGAGCCGCGGATGTGCATGGACTCGAACTCTGCGGCGGAGCGGACATCGAGCACCACGAGGTCCTGATGCTCTTTGAACCAGGACTGGAGGGTTTCAGGAGCAAGGGCGGTGACGGTGGTTGCCGTGGAAGGGGAAGTCATGATTGGCCTCTCGGAAGGGGTCGGGTGGATACCCCACCGAGTATTGCAGATACCCCCGGGGGTAGTCAAAACACCCCGTGGGGTATAGAATGGGTGTAAGCCCCCGACCTTTGGAGAAACCCGTGGAACTCAATCCCTCAGAACTGACCCCAGTCATCAACCGCCTGAAGCGCGCCCAGGGCCAGCTGTCCGCTGTCACCCGCATGCTGGAAGAAGGCCGGGACTGCAAGGACGTCGTGACCCAGCTCGCCGCCGTCTCCAAGGCACTGGACCGGGCAGGATTCGCCATCATCGCCACGGGCCTTGAGCAGTGCATCGTCCAAAAAGACGCAACGATGGACAAGAAAGACCTGGAGAAGCTCTTCCTGTCCCTCGCCTGAACGGGTGGAGCGGCAGGATGCCGCGCCGGTTGCAGCCGCAAGCTGCGCCCGGCGCGGTTTTTGTTTAGGCCGGCAGCTGCCCGGCTGCGACTATTCCCGCCCTTGTAGTCCCTGTCACAGGTGGCGTACTGTGGTGCTGTGCCGCAGCTTTCTAATATGGAAACTGGAATTCTATTATCGAACAGAAACGGCCGAAGCAACCACACAACGAAGTGAGGAATCCCGTGCAGTTTCACCACCACGGCTACGTCTCCGGAGACCCGCGCGTCAAGCCCGCTGCCGGCGTCGGCATCAACCGCCCTGCTGATCTCCCCGCCGAGGTCGATGTCCTCATCGTGGGCACCGGGCCTGCCGGAATGCTCGCTGCCGCACAGCTTTCGCAGTTCCCGAACGTCACCACCCGCATTGTTGAACGCCGGTCAGGGCGCCTCCCCATTGGCCAGGCGGATGGCATCCAGGCCCGCAGCGTCGAGACTTTCCAGGCTTTCGGGTTCGCCGAGCGGATCATCGCAGAGGCGTACCGGATCACGGAAATGGCGTTCTGGAAGCCTGACCCGGCGGACCACTCCCGCATTGTGCGCAGCGCCCGCGCGGTGGATGACGAGATGGGAATCAGCGAGTTTCCGCACCTGATCGTCAACCAGGCACGGGTGCTGGACTACTTCGCCGAGGTCGCGGCCAATTCTCCGACGCGCATGACCCCCGACTACGGCTACGAGTTCCGTGGCCTTGAGGTCACGGGCGAGGGGGAGTATCCCGTCACGGTGACTCTTGGCCACACCTCCGGTCCCCACGAGGGGAACGACCGGGTGGTCCGGGCAAAGTACGTCATCGGTGCTGACGGTGCCCGGAGCAAGGTCCGCGATGCGATCGGCTGCCACCTGGCGGGCGACGCCGCCAACCACGCCTGGGGCGTCATGGATGTCCTGGCCGTCACCGACTTTCCGGACATCCGGACCAAATGCGCCATCCAGGCTGAAAAGGGGAGCATCCTGCTCATTCCCCGCGAGGGCGGATTCCTGTTCCGGATGTACGTGGACCTCGGCGAAGTGGACCCCAACAACAAAGGTGCGGTCCGCAGCACCACCATCGATGAGATCATCCACAAGGCCAACGAGATCCTCCATCCCTACACCCTGGACGTCCGCAACGTGGCGTGGCACAGCGTGTACGAGGTGGGCCACCGCCTGACGGACAGGTTCGACGACGTTCTCCCGGAGCAGCGCGGCACCAGGACGCCCCGCGTGTTCATCACCGGCGATGCCTGCCACACCCACAGTGCCAAGGCCGGTCAGGGCATGAACGTCTCCATGCAGGACGGCTTCAACCTGGCCTGGAAACTCGGGCACGTGCTCGAAGGACGCAGCCCGGAAAGCCTGCTGGCCACCTACTCCGAAGAGCGCCAGGTGGTGGCGAAGAACCTCATCGACTTCGACAAAGAGTGGTCCACGATGATGGCCAAGAAGCCCGAGGAATTCGCCAACCCCTCGGATCTTGAGGACTTTTACGTCAGCACCGCCGAGTTCCCGGCCGGCTTCATGACCCAGTACACTCCCTCGATCGTGGTCGGCAGCTCCGACCACCAGGAGCTCGCCACCGGCTTCCCGGTGGGCAAGCGCTTCAAATCCGCCCCCGTGGTGCGCGTGGGCGACACCAACCCGATCCACCTCGGCCATCACGCCACGGCCGACGGCCGGTGGAGGATCTATGTGTTCGCTGACCAGCCGGCTCCGGTGGCCGGGGAGCAGGCGGAATCGGGCACGGGCAAGTTTGCCGCATGGCTCGCGAACTCGCCGGAATCACCGCTGGCCGCGACGCCGTCGGACGCTGATCCTGATGCCTGGTTCGACGTCAAGGTGATCTACCAGCAGCCCCACACCGATCTTGACATCAACGCCGTCCCGGCGGTTTTCAAGCCGCAGGTGGGCCCTTTCAAGCTCACGGACTACGAGAAGGTCTACGCCACCGACCCCAACGCTGACATTTTTGAACTCCGCGGCCTGGACCGCGGCGGCGTGGTGGTGGTGGTGCGCCCGGATCAGTACGTGGCAAACGTCCTGCCGCTGACGGCAACCGGCGAGCTGGCGGAGTTCTTCGGCCCGTTGCTCAAGCGCCACCCGGCGGGTCAGACGCTGACCGTCTGACCAGTCCTGTAGTCGGCGGCAGCATACACACCGAGGATCCGCACCTCGGTGGTGAAGAAGTCCAGCTCCTCAAGTGCCAGCTTGAGGGGCAGGTCCTCGGGGTGGCCTTCGACGTCGGCCATGAACATGGTGGCAGCGAATTCGTTGCCCACCATGTAGCTTTCCAGCCGCGTCATGTTCACGCCGTTGGTGGCAAAACCGCCCAGCGCTTTGTACAGGGCGGAGGGGACGTTGCGGACGCGGAACACAAAGCTCGTGACAGCCGGTCCGGAAAGCTCATCCTTGGCCGGCAGCTCCTTTTCCCGGGCAAGGACCACGAAGCGGGTGGTGTTGGAGGGATCGTCCTCCACCCGTGACGCCAGGACTTCGAGGCCGTAGATTTGCGCTGCGAGCGGGGGCGCGAGGGAGAGCTTGCGGGGATCGTTCCATTCGCTGACTTCGCGGGCGGAGCCGGCGGTGTCACCGGCGATTACCGGCTTCAGTCCGTGGTCACGGATCAGCCGGCGGCATTGGCCCAGGGCATGGATGTGGCTGTGCACTTCGGTGGCATCCTCGATGGTGCTGCCCGGGATGCCCAGCAGGTCGAAGTGGATGGGCAGGAAGAACTCGCCCACGATCTGCAGGTTGGACTGGGGAAGCAGGATGTGGATGTCCGCCACCCGGCCTGCGATGGAGTTTTCGATGGGGATCATGGCCAACTCCGCCTCGCCGCTTGAGACGAGTTCAAAAGCGTCCTCGAAGCTGGCGCAGGGCACGCTTTCCATGTCGGGGAACATCTGCTTGCACGCGATATTGGAGTTGGCGCCGGGCTCACCCTGGTACGCAATCTTCTGGGCCATGTTCCGTATGGTTTCACGCCGGGAGCGGATGGACCCAATCAATCACCGGGGAGTGACAAGCAACCAGAGATATTGGCGGGGGAGGAGCATGACGCCCTCGTCGAACTGGACCGCGGCTTCGGAGAGAAGGTCGACGGCGGCGGGCAGGAATCCGCCGAAGGTTTCCGCGGGCAGGGACTGCGGCGAGTCGCTGAAGTTTGCCAGGGCCAGGACGCGGGTTTCGCCCCCGGCAGCTGCGCCGGCGGGTCGCTGGTACGCCAGGACACCGCTGTTGCGGGTGTCGAACGGGATCAGCGTGGTGCCCGCAAGCCCGGGGGTGGCCGAACGCACCTCGATCATCCTTTTCAGGCCGGCGTACACAGCACCTTCCGGCGTCGAAGCCTCGTGCCGCCGCGCGTACTGCCCGGCCGGATAGTGGGGCCGGTGCACCCAGCGGCTGTCGGCGTCGTGCCCTTCCTCCTTGGCGTAGCCGTAGTCATTGACCTGGCCAACTTCGTCGCCGAGGTACAGCAGGGGAATCCCGCCGGTGCTGAAGGCAACCGAGTGCGCCAGCAGGATCCTCTCCACAGCCTCTGCCGGGTCAACCTCCATGCCGCACAGCGACGCCGTCGTCCCTGAGATCCGGCAGTCCCCGGTCTTGGGGTTGTCCTGGAACGGCACGCCGCGGGCAAAGCTGCCGGGGAAACGGTTGACGTAGAAGGAGTTCAGGAAGCGGCGGTGGTCGAAACCGTTGATGCCCAGTTCTGCCGCGTCCTCATCCGCGAATGTCCAGCCGATATCGTCGTGGCTGCGGACGTAGTTCACCCACGAGGTGCCGGCCGGGATGTTGTGCCGCCGTTCCAGTGCCTGGGCCAGGAGTGCGACGTCGCGTGTGGCCAGCGTTTCCCAGATCAGGGCCATTTGCAGCGGGTTGTAGGAAAGCTGGCATTCGGCGGGGTCGATGTAGAGTGCCACCTCGTCCGGATGGACGATGGCCTCGGACTTGAACAGCAGTGAGGGAGCGGCGAGCCGGCACACGGCATTGAACGCCTGAAGGAGGATATGGGCCTCGGGCAGGTTCTCGCAGGGGGTGCCCAGCTGCTTCCAGATGAAGGCCACTGCATCCATGCGCAGTATGTCCACGCCCTGGTTGGCCAGGAACAGCATCTCCCCGGCCATTGCGCGGAAGACGTCCGGGTTGGCGTAGTTCAGGTCCCACTGATAGGTGTGGAACGTGGCCCAGACCCAGCGGCCGTCCTCCATCCGGATGAAGGACCCGGGGTGGTTCTCGGGGAAGATTTCCCGCACGTTCTGTTCATACGCGTCCGGCATGGTCCGGTCCGGGAAGATCCAGTAGTAATCGCTGTATTCAGGATCTCCGGCGGCCGCCTTGCGCGCCCACTCGTGTTCGTCGGAGGTGTGGTTGAAGATGAAGTCCACTACCAGGCTGATGCCGTGGCCGCGGAATTCGGCTGCGAGGTCACGGAGCTGCTCCATGGTTCCCAGCTTTGGATTGACGTCCCGGTAGCTTGAGACCGCGTAGCCGCCGTCCGAATGCGGTTCGGGTGCCAGGAACAGCGGCATGAGGTGCAGGTAGGTCAGGCCCAGTTCCTTGAAGTAAGGGATGCTGGCGCGGAGCCCGTCCAGGTTGTCCGCGTACCTGTCCACATAACAGACGCCGCCCAGCATGGTGTTGGACATGAACCAGCCGCTGTCCGCTTCCCGCCCGGCGTCGAGAACCTTCAGGTCAGCGGGACGTTCCTCCCACGAGCGTGCACTCTGGACCACCAGTGCCGTGAGCTGCTCCACCCAGTCCTGCCGCGATTCGTACAGTGTGCGGAAGAGCCGGTGCAGGTCCGGGAAATGGGCGTCGAACCTCCGTTCGAACTCAGGCCCGACGGTGACATCTGTCCGTGCAAGAGACTCAAGGACGTGCCGGCGCACCGTTTCGTCCACCCCGACGAACTCCTGCATGGAAAAACCCCTTCCGACCGCCAGCCGGCGGATCCGGCAGGGACTGGTTACGGCAGTATGCCATGGCGCCCGGCGGTGTGCGGCGGATCAAGGTTTTGGCAGGTGCAGCGGGGCAGGGGCTGCACTCCCGAGCGGGGCAGGGGCCCCACGCCTGGCCAGCAGGAGCGCTGCGACAAAAAGCAGGGCCAGAACAAGCGCAGCCAGCCATTCGATGTCCTGCCCGCGGGGCCACGCTCCCGCCAGGCCGAGGAAGCCGGGAACCGTAGCGGTCACCTGGCTTGCCAGCACCAGGGCCCAGCCAATGACCGGGTCCAGCCGGGCCCGGCCCAGGGCCAATGAGGCGAACATCAGGCCCCAAAGCACAGCCCATCCCAGCCACAGCACGGCGAGCAAAGGATCGGCGGCGAGCCAGGCCGCGGCAAGCAGTACTGCGACAAAGGCAACCATCCCGCAGAACCACCCCAGGCCTTTGGACCCGAGGTTCATCAGCGCGTCCAGGCCCGAGTAGGCATAGGTCAGCCCGAACAGGAAGATTCCTGCGGCCGTCTGCGCTGTGCCGGCGGTACCGTCCAGGGACAGGAAGGCGGCGCCGAGTGCCAGCTGGATGGCTCCCACCACCAGGCTCAGTACACCGGCGTCGCGGCGGGGCAGGTGCCCCAGGGTGGCGAGACCGTTAACCAGCAGTGCGGCGCCGGACAGGAGGAGACAGACATACGCCATCAGGGCATCCCGGTGCCGGAAAAACCGGGAGTCAGCTTTATTGCGTGGTGGATTTTCTTTGTCACATTACGGAGATTATCCGGGCCCGGGTGGCTCACCTAACAGCGTCCGGTCGTAATCCGATAAATTGAAAACCAAACCTGCCGGGACGAGGCTGCCTCTTTGTGGCCGTCCCGCGTTCCCCCCACGGTTAGGAATAAGTTCATGGATGCACGCCTGGAGGCCATCAGGGATACAGTCTTCGCCAGGAACCCTGGTGAAACCGAGTTCCACCAGGCAGTAGTGGAGGTCTTCGAAAGCCTGGGGCCCGTCCACGACAGGCACCCGGAGTTCCTTGAAGCGGCCATCCTGGAGCGGCTCTGCGAACCGGAGCGGCAGATCATTTTTCGCGTTCCCTGGACCGACGACCAGGGCCGGGTGCAAATCAACCGCGGGTTCCGGGTGGAATTCAACTCAGCCCTGGGTCCATACAAGGGCGGCCTGCGTTTCCACCCCTCGGTCTACCTGGGCATCGTCAAGTTCCTCGGTTTCGAGCAGATCTTCAAGAATGCCCTGACCGGCATGCCCATCGGCGGCGGAAAGGGTGGCTCGGACTTCGATCCGCGCGGGCGCAGCGATGCCGAAGTGATGCGGTTCTGCCAGTCCTTCATGACGGAGCTGTACCGCCACATCGGTGAATACACGGATGTCCCGGCTGGTGACATAGGCGTCGGCGGCCGCGAAATCGGCTACCTTTTCGGGCAGTACAAGCGCATCACCAACCGCTACGAATCCGGCGTCCTCACCGGCAAGGGCATTTCCTGGGGCGGATCACTGGTCCGCCCGGAAGCCACGGGCTTCGGAACGGTCATCTTCACCGAGGAAATGCTGAAGACCCGCGGCACATCCTTCGACGGCCAGCGCGTCGTGGTTTCGGGCTCCGGCAACGTTGCCATCAATGCGATCGCCAAAGCCCAGGCCCTGGGAGCCACGGCCGTGGCCTGTTCAGATTCCTCCGGCTATGTGGTGGATGAGGCGGGCATCGACGTCGGCCTTCTTCGTGAAATCAAGGAAGTCGAACGCGGCCGCCTGAAGGATTACGCCGAGCGCCGCACTGGCGTCTCCTACGTGGAGGGCGGCTCTGTGTGGGATGTCGACGCCACGGTGGCACTGCCCTGCGCCACGCAGAACGAGCTCGACGGCGACGCTGCCGCGCGGCTGGTGCGGAACGGCCTCCTGGCGATCGGCGAAGGGGCCAACATGCCTTCCACCCGCGAAGCCGTGTCAGTGTTCCAGGACGCCGGGGTGCTTTTCGGGCCGGGCAAGGCGGCAAATGCCGGCGGGGTAGCAACCTCGGCTCTGGAAATGCAGCAGAACGCCAGCCGCGACTCGTGGTCCTTCGAACACACCGAGGAGCGGCTCACCGAGATCATGGTGGGCATCCACGACCGTTGCGCGTCCACCGCCGACGAGTACGGCGACCCGGGCAACTACGTGCTCGGGGCCAACATCGGCGGGTTCGTGAAGGTGGCGGACGCGATGCTGGCCCAGGGCCTGATCTAGCGCCGCCTGATCCAGGGAGCCTGATCCAGGGGCTTGGTTCAGGGAGCCTGGCCTAGGCGCGCCTGGCGGAGGGGCGCCGCGCGGCAGCTTTGGCCGGCGTCCTCCGGGGAGCGACAGTTATGTCCGCCACCCGTTCCAGCCGGGGATGGAGGTGGTCACCGCCATCCACTACGCCCCGTTGCCACCACAGCTTCAGCCCCTCCGGCACCACTTCCAGGCAGGCAAGGTTGTTGTCGAACCAGGGACCCTTGATGCCGGACCAGCGGAACGGCGGGTCCGCGACCTTGGCTGACCGGGCAATGAGTGCTCCCACGGGCGCGGCCAGGGCATAGGACATCACCGCCCCGAAGGAACGCAGTACCCGCGGAAGCGGATTGCGGATGGGGGAGCAGACCGCCTGGATGATCCGGCTGCCGGCCGCCCTTTTCACTTCGGAGACATAGGAGAAGTGGACGTCGCCGGACAGGAAGGTGACGGATTCCGGTGCGGTCCCACGAAGTCCGTCCGCGACCTCTGCAGCCATGCCGGCCACCTTCCGGAAACTGTCCTGGAAGGCAGCCCAATGCTCCAGGTCGGCTGCCTGCCGAAGTTTTTCCCCTGCCCGGGCGGCACGTTTACCCCAGGCGCCCTCGGAGACTGCCTCGTCCCAGGCCTCGAGGTGGTGCAGGCCCATCGGCAGCAGGAACGGCAGGGACGTTGCCACCAGCAGATGGCGGAAACCTCCCTGCATCCGGGCATCCAGCCAGGCCATCTCTGCATCATCAAGCAGCGCCCGGCGGTCCGGTTGCAGGTTCCGGGCTGCCCGTGAGTCGGCCACGATCAACCGGACATCGCCGACGTCCCGGCAGTAGCTCCACCGGTAGGACTCCGGGTCCCGGTCGGCGCGTTCAGCGAACTTGTCCAGCTCCCCGCTGAGGTCCAGTTCGTCGCTGCCCCGGTGGGCGGCAATCTTCTGCCAGATGGGATCCCCGGCGCGGTCCTGCGGGGACAGGTTTCCCAGGTGCTGGTACACCCAGTAGGACGCCAGCCCCGCCACTATCCGACCATGCCACCATTCGGCGTCCTGAATCGACTCGCGCCAGCTCAGGGAGGCGTTCCAGTCGTCCCGGATGTCGTGGTCGTCAAAAATCATGGCTGTGGGCAGCGTGGAAAGCAGCCACCTGTTGGTTGGATCGGACCACGCCAGGAAGTACAGGTGTGCGTACTCCTCGAAGTCCTTGAGTTCCTCGCCGGGAGGCTCTGTCATGTCCCGCCGGGCCTTGATGAATTCCTGCATCTGCTCACTGGTGGAATCGGCGTACACCTGGTCCCCAAGGAACGCCACCAGGTCCGGCCAGGGCTCCCCACCGCCGGAACTCATTTCCAGGGCGTAGGCACGCAGCGCATCCACTCCATGGCTCCGGTTTCCGGAGGCATCGTGCGGCACACTGGTCCGGCACGAACCGTAGGCCAGGCGCAGGGGCTTGCCGGGTTTGAGCGTCGGGATCAGCGGAGGCGGCAAGGTGGCGCCTGCCTCCGGCCACACCTGCGCCCCATCAATGTCCACGGTGTAAGGGGAGGAACTGCCGGGCTCCAGCCCGTCCACTTCCACCAGCGCATAGTGGTGGCTGTGGACGGCGAAGGTCCGGGCGTCCCACTGCTTGCCCCCGGCACTGACTGTCACCCGGCTTGCGTCCCGGGTTTCCACCCAGATGCTCGCGGAGGTCTCATCCACGTACCGCATCATGGGGCCTAGCACCAGCGCTGAGGTGGTCATCTCTCAGTTGTACCCGCTGGATTCCACGGGGGCTATGGGGAAATCCGCAGCTAGGGAGTCCGCAGCGCGGCGTGGAAGGCATAGGCCGCGTTGCTCCAGACGACGAACAGCAGCGGGGCCGGTGCCAGGGCAACACCGAGCACAGGCTGGACCAGTGCTGCCGAGACGATGATGCCCAGCAGCACCAGCAGTGCCAGGGTGAGGTACCAGCGCTGGACACACAGGTACAGAGAAGCTTTGAGCAGGCTCCTGAACCCTGCGTCAGGCAGGAGTACGACGCCGGCAATCGCCAACACCGCAACGCTCACCGTGACGGCTGCGGCCACCACTATCACGGGAACCAGCACCGCCGCCGCCGGCATGGACCGGACGATCACCAGGTCCACGCCGAGGAAGAGCAGCACGGCCACGGCGGCCAGCCCCAGCGGGGCTGACCGCCGGAAGGCGTTCCGGTAGCCCCGCAGGAAGGAAACAACCGGCTTGACCGCACTGCCGTCGTCGTTCAGCCCCTTGAAGGCGGCGAACAGCCCGGCGAGCGACGGCGGCACGGTGACGGAAAGCGCAAGGAAGAACGGCCAGGCGGCGACGGGGTCTGCCACGAGGGCCAAGCACAGCACCAGCGGAGCGTTGGCCAGCGCCAGGAGCACGTTCCCGGCCAGGAAGGTGTAGATGAACCCGAAGATGCTGCCGAACGTCTCAAAGCCCGGGCTGGGAATGTGCCCCGCGAGGCCGCGCCGCCGTGCCGGGTGCCGTGCCACGGAGGTCATCCCTTCATGCCGCTCGTGGCGATGCCCTGGATGAAGTAGCGCTGACCTACCAGGAAGATGAGGAGGATAGGGATCACTGAGATCACGGAGCCGGTCATGATCATGGCGTATTCGGCGTCGAACTGGCCCACGAAGGAGCGAAGCCCCAGCTGGACGGTCCAGAGCCGGTTGCTGGTGAGGTAGATGAACGGGCCCATGTAGTCGTTCCAGGTGTTTACGAACGTCAGGAGCGCCAGGCTCGCCAGGGCCGGTTTGGACAGCGGCAGGATGACCCGCGCCCAGATGCCGTACTCGCTCAGGCCGTCGATGCGGGCCGCCTCGCACAGTTCATCGGGGATGGTCATGTAGTACTGCCGCATCAGGAACACTCCGAACGCGCCGAACGCCTGGAGCAGGATCAGGGCGTTGAAGCTGTTGGTCAGGCCCAGGTTCTGCATCATGATGTACTGCGGCACCATGTACGCCTGCCACGGCACGGCAATAGTGCCGATGTAGGCCAGGAAGAGGACGTCACGGCCCGGAAAGCGGACCTTGGAAAAGCCATAGGCTGCCAGCGACCCGGTCAGGACCTGCAGGCAGGTGATGATCACGGCCAGGTACAGCGAGTTCTGCAGGTACCCCATCATCGGAATCCGGTTCCAGATATCGCTGTAGTTGCTCCACACGAACTCACTGGGGATCCACTGGATGGGCACCGTGAGGACCTGGTTGTTTTCCTTCAGCGAGGAGGAGACCATCCAGATGAACGGCACCATGAGTGCCACCACCAGTACCGCAAGAACACCATAGATGACGAGGTCGGCGGTGCGCTTCTTCTGTGCGCGCGGTGAGCGTCTCTCCTGCGTACGACGGCGGTCCTCCGGGCTGGGCGCCAAGCCGGCGCCTGCGAAGGGTGCCTCGGCCTTGAGATCTTCGGCCATGTTGGTCATCAGCGTTCCCTCCGCTGTTGGATCTTGAACTGCAGGACGGTGACCGTCAGCACGATGAGGAACAGCACCAGCGAGATGGCGGACGAGTAGCCGAACTTCCCTTCGCCGATGCCTTCCTGGTAGATGAGCTGGGACAGCACTGTGGTGGAGCGGCCGGGCCCGCCGTTGGTCATGACCACGATGAGGTCGAAGACCTTGAAGCTGGACACGGTGAGCATGACCACCACGAAGAACGTGGTGGGCCGCAGGGACGGGATGGTGACATTCCAGAAGCGCTGCCAGGGGCTGGCACCGTCCACTTCTGCCGCTTCATAGAGTTCGCCCGGAATGGCCTGCAGGCCGGCCAGGTACAGGACCATGTAGTAGCCCATGTCCCGCCAGACGCTGGTGATGATGACGGCGGGCATGGCCCAGTCGGAGCTGGAGGTCCAGCCGGGAGTCTCGGCGATGCCGATCGAGTTCAGGAACTGGTTAATGGGGCCGCTGTCGGGGCTGAAAAGCATGTTCCAGACGACGGCGACGGCCACCAGGGAGGTGATGTAAGGGAAGAAGATGGCCACCCGGAAGAAGCCGATGCCCTTGAGCTTGCGGTTCAGCAGCATGGCCAGGAGCAGGGCCAGCGCCATGGTGAGCGGCACGTGGCCCAGAGCGTAAACCACGGTGTTGCGCAGGGCCACCCAGAACGTGTCGCTCTGGAACATGCGCTGGAAGTTCTCAAGCCCAACCCAGCGCGGCGCCGTGAACGAGGTCCATTCCATGAAGGAAAGGGCGAAGGCTGCGATCACGGGGATAAGCGTGAAGGCCAGGAAGCCCAGGAAGTTCGGCAGGATGAAAGTCCAGCCGATCAGGGTATTGCGCCGCGCCTGCTTGCGGTTGCCCCTGCTGTGCTGGGGCAACGCCGGGGCGGCAGCCGGCTCGAGTGTTTCAGTAGTCATGATGACCCGCTCCCGGAAGCCGGGGCGTTCCTCCAATTCAGGATCGGAAAGTTCTGGGTTCCGGGCCGGCGTCGCCCGCTGGGGACGCCGGCCCGGGGAAGGGCTGCTGCCTGGCTTACTTGCCCAGGACTTCGCTCTTGACGCGCTTGCCCATTTCAGTGACGCCGTCGGTGACAGAGCGCTCGCCGACCATGATCAGGTCATGTTCCTGGTTAAGGATTTTGTCCGTAGCTGCCGACTTATCGCTCACCGGCATTTCGAGGGCTGTCTCATCCGGGATAAAGGCCTTCTTGGACAGTTCGTCGGTGGGCAGGCCATCCAGCTTGAAGTACTCAGCGGTGACGGACTCGTTCTGCAGGGCAGGGACAACACCGATCTTGGAGATTGCCTTGGCGCCTTCCTCGCCGGCTGCCCATTCGATGAACTTCCTGGCTTCATCGGAGTGCACGGCGTTTTTGTTGACCGCGAAGGCCGTAGGGGAGCCGAACGTGGTGACCTTGCCGTCCGCTTTCTTCTGCGGCAGGGGAGCCAGGCCCCAGTTCACGTTGGATTTGCCGTCCTTCTTGGCCTGCAGGATGCCGGCGATGTACCAGGTGCCCATGGGCATCATGGCCGCCTGGCCCGTTTCAAACATGGTGCGGTAGCTGGTCTTCTGGCTCTTGGCCGTTCCGAAGTCCAAGGTGGCGCCGCTCTTCTGCAGGTCCAGGGTGGTGTTGTACTGGTCCTGCATGAAGCTGTACTCGCCGCTGTTCTGGTCTGCGTTGTTCTGGGCTGCTGCGATGGCCTGAACCGTGGAGCGCCAGATGTGGTGGTAGGTACCGTAGACCTTCTTGCCCTCCGCTTCTGAGCTGAGCTTCTTGGCGATCTCCGTGTACTTCTCCCAGGTCAGGTCCTTGGGGTCTTCGATTCCGGCGGCCTTGAAGAGGTCCTTGTTGTAGTACAGCAGCCAGAAGTCCTGCCGGTAGGGGGCTGCGAAGTACTTGCCGTCAATGTCGAAGGCGTCAATGCCGGCGAGGTTGTCCTTGCCAACGGTGTCCACCACGCTGTTGATTTCCTGCAGCTGGCCATTGTTGGCGTACCGGGCGTAGTCGATGACATTCTTCATGGTGAGGACGTCGGTGGTGTCGCCGCCGGCGAGCATGGTGGTGACCTTCTGCGGGTAGTCATCAGCGAGGATGTCTACCGGCTCGATGTCCACACTGGGGTTGGCGGCCTCGTAACTGTCGAACAGGGCCTTGAACTCGGGTGTGCCTTCGTAGTTCCAGACGGAAACCGTCAGGCGGGTCTTGCCCTCCTGGCTTTGGGGCTCGGCAGGGCCTGCGGCACCCGCGCAACCGGTCAGGCCAAGCCCGGCGGTGACGGCCAGGGCGATGGCAGCGAGGGTTGTGCGCTTCATTGCGTTCTCCTTTGTAGGGTTACAAGTTTGCCGTAATGGCGGTGGTTGTACTGTGGTCAGGCGCTCAGTGAGAGGTCTTCGTGGAGCACCTGGGCGAGGAGTTCCCGGCCGGTGAGGTACCGTTCCAGGTCGTCCAAAGCGGCGTCGGACATCCTCCGGGTTTCCGTTCCCAGCGAACCGGCGATGTGCGGAGTGATGATCACGTTGGGGAGGTCGTACAGCACGGAATCCGCGGGCAGGGGTTCGGGTTCAGTGACATCCAGCAAGGCCGTGATGCGCCCCGTGGCGCACTCGGCTTCCAGTGCAGCGGTGTCCACCAGTGAACCGCGGGCAGTGTTGATCAGGGTTGCGTGGTCCTTCATCGCCCGCAGCTCGGGGGCGCCAATCATGTGCCTCGTCTCGGGCAGGGCCGGAGCGTGGACCGTGACGACGTCCGAAGCCGGGAGCAGCTCCGCAAGGGGGACCAGGCGCCCGCCGGCTGCTGCCACGGCAGAGGCGTCTGCGTAGGGATCGCTGACCAGGCACGTGACGTCCTGCAGCTGCTGGACCAGGTGCACCACCCTTCGCCCAATGCGGGAAAAGCCGATGACGCCGATGGTCCGCCCGATGTTGCCAAGCTCCCCGCGACGGGTGCTGTAGCTCCAGTCCTCGCGGAACGTCCTGGCGTCGTTGGAGAGAACATGGGCTTTCTTGCCTGCCAGCACGATGGAGGCGAAGGTGAACTCGGCCACGGGAATGGCATTGGCATCCGCGCCGTTGGTCACCAGGATGCCCCGGTCCCACAGTTCCTGGCTGACAAAGCTCCGCACAGTACCGGCGCAGTGGAACACGGCCCGCAGCTTTGGCATGCGTGCCAGCACGGCAGCATCCAGGCGGGGAACGCCCCAACTGGTCAGCAGGATTTCCACCCCGGCCAGCCGGTCAGTCAGCTCAGGGTGTCTGGTGACGTCGAGCGAATCGGTCCAGGGCTCCCGGCCCAGGTCCACGAGGCCCGTGAGGCGCTCAAGCCGTGACGAGTCGAACTGATCCGCGAACGTTCCGCGGTTCATGACCAGCAGCGCCTTGGGTTTCAGTGGCACGCGACACCTCCTTTCCGGTTGTGGTGTGTCCTCGGTAGCACGTTGTCTATGCCTTGCATCACATCTAACAATCAGTAGATACTCATGAACAAGACAGTTCATCCATGCTGATCTTTATCGATCCGACACGTTCATGCTCGAACATCTGAGGAAGTCCCCATGACGCCCCCCTTCGGCAGTGCCCCACCGTCCGCAGCTGCCACGACTTTGGCCGCTGCCTGGGGAACAGCGGCTACAGCTTCCGGACTGTCCGGGCTCCTGACGGGGGCAGGGGCGCGGCTTCGGATGCCCCGTCCCGGCGATTCCCGCTGGCGTTCCGTGGGGAAAGCTGCCCTTGGGCCGTTGAGGAAGCAGGCAGGCGAAGAGCGGGGGACGCCGTGGCCGCAGCCGCTCGTGTCCCACTACGCCCGGTATTTCCGCGACGGGAACCGCACCGCCTACGAAGGGCTGGTGGGCGCGCGGCAGCAAAGGCTCACCCGGGCAGTGGCCATGGTTTTGATGTCCGACGACGGCGGCGGGCCAGTTGCCGGGCCAGGCACCGAAGCAGCTGCATGGCTGGATGAGGTGATCGACGGCGCCTACCTCCTCTGCGAGCAGAGCTCCTGGAGCTGGGCCGCGCATGACGACGTCTTCAGCCGCAGCGGCGAAGTGGTGCCGGACCGCAACCGGCCGTACCTGGATCTCGGTGCGGGGGAGGTCGCCGCGCAGCTGGCCTGGCTTGACCACGTCCTGGGAGAACAGCTGGACAGCAGGGCCCCGGGCCTTCGCCGCAGGATCCGGGAAGAAGCTTTGCAGCGCGTGGTCGAGCCCTTCCTGCAACGGATGGACTGGCACTGGCTGGGGCTGGACGGAGACGTGCACAACTGGAACCCTTGGATCCACTCCAACCTCATCGCCGCGGCACTCTTTCTGGTGGACGATCCCGAAACGCAGGCGCAGACCATCTCCCGGTGCATCGAGGGCCTGGACCGTTTCCTCGCCTCCCTTCCTGAGGACGGCGCCGTGGATGAGGGCTTCGCGTACTGGTGGAACGGTGCCGGGCTGGCCCTGAGGGGGCTCGCTCTGCTTGAGGAAGCCACCGGGGGACAGCTCGACGCCAACCTCCCGGTGGTTCGCGAACTCGTGGCCTATCCGCACCGGATGCACATCGGCGGCAACTGGTTCCTGAACGTGGCCGATGGTCCTGCGCAGGCAGCCGCAGCCCTGCCCTGGGACATGCTCCAGGGCTGGGCAGAGCGCCTTGGCGACCTGGATGCGGCCCGTCACGCAGCGGCAATGGGAGCCTCCCGGATTGATGCGGCAGCAGGACTCGGAAGAGTTCTCCACGCGCTGCTGCGCCGGGAGGAAAGGGCGGAGGAAACCCGGCCCGCCCCGCCGCTTACTTCCTCCACCTTTCTTCCCTCTGTCCAGATCATGATGGCCCGTGAGGCCGCCGGCAGCGCCCGGGGCCTGCTCCTGGCCGCCAAGGGCGGGCACAACGGCGAACACCACAACCACCGGGACGTCGGCTCCGTGGTCGTCGCCGTGGACGGGGTGCCCTTGCTGGTCGACGCCGGGCAGCCCACGTATACCGCCAAGACATTCGGGCCGGACCGCTACGCGATTCGCGCCATGCAAAGCTCATGGCACAGCGTTCCCGCCCCGTTCGGCCTGGAGCAAGGTACTGGCAGGAAATTCGCGGCGGAGGTGCTCAGGGAACCGTCAGCTGACGATCCCAAGCTGGAACTCGCTCTCGGTGCGGCCTACGGGCTGCGTCCGGACCAGTGGATCCGCAGCTCATCCCTGGACCGTGAAGCCCGGAAAGCCGTCATCGCCGACCGCTGGGACCTTCCGGTCCCGCCGGACAACGCAACGGCCGACGTCGACATTACCTACCTGGCGGCCGGCACCATCAGCATCGGGCCAGGGACAGTGACTATCCGTCCCGCCGGGATTCCCGGCGAAGGCGGAAGCAGGGGGCTTGCCCTGCGCTGGGACCCTTCTGCCGTCGTCGTACTCGTGGACGAGTGGCCGCTGGATTGCCCCCTCCTGGCAGGCGTCTGGGGAGAAAAACTGACCCGGCTGCGGTTCCGCCTGCCTGCAACACAAGAGTCCCGCGCCGCCGGGGCTTTCACCCTTACCGCGGAGGTAGCGCCATGAGCCCGGAACAACCATCCGAACCCGCAGGGAAATCCCTGTTCTCCCTGCAGCGCCGGGAACGGCTGATGGAGGAGCTCCGCGCCCACGGAGCCATCACTGTCCGCGGCATCGCAGCAAAACTTGGCGTGAGTGAGTTAACGATCCGCCGGGACGTCAATCTCCTGGCGGATGAGGGGCTGGTATCGAGAGTGCACGGCGGCGCAACCCTGCCCAGCCCGCTCGACCGTTCCGCTGCGGCCGGCCGGCCGCCGCACCACAGCTACTCCATCGGCATGGTGGTGCCGTCGCTGGACTATTACTGGCCGCAAGTCATCAGCGGCGCACGGGCCGAGGCCGAACAGCAAAACCTTCGCATCCTGGTGCGCGGTTCCGCCTATGACGCCGCAGACAACCGGCGGCAGGTCCAGGCCCTGCTCGACACGCAGAACATCGACGGGCTGATTGTGGCTCCGGATATGACCGGCGGGCATGGCCAGGAGCTCCTGCGCTGGCTTAACGCGCTGCCCATACCAGTGGTGCTCGCCGAGCGGCGCTCGCCCACTGAGGTCCCGGCACACCGGCTGGAGTGGGTGGCGACAGACCACGCCTTCGGTGCGGGCATGGCCGTGCGGCACCTCTGGCAGGAGGGTCACCGGCGGATAGGCTGCCTCACCGATTCGGCAAGCCCCACCAGCCCGCATGTGGTGCGCGGGTGGCGGCAGGCGCTGGGGGCCCTGAAGATTCCCGCGGAGGGCTCCGTGCATGAAGATTCGGCAAAGCACGTGAACGGCGGGCGGGACACACACTTTGACCACGTCCTGGAGCTGTGCCGGCAAACGGGAACGACGGCGATGCTGGTCCACTCCGACACCCAGGCGGTGGCGTTCGTGCAGCACTGCGTGGACAAGGGCCTGCAGGTGCCCGGCGACATCGCGATCGTGGGGTACGACGACGAGGTGGCTTACCTTGCCGAGCCAGCGATATCAGCGGTCCGGCCGCCCAAGCAATACGTGGGCAAGGTGGCGGTGCAGCTCATGGCAGCACGGCTTGCGGAGGGCCGGATGCGGCCTGTGCACCGGATTGAGCTCAACCCGGAATTGATCCTTCGGGAGTCCTCCGTGGGTGCACCGCGGATTCCGGCCGCCGCTGCGCTGCAGGACTCGCTGTGACGGCCGCGCCGGTGGATGGAAGCCCCGCAGTCGGACCGAAAGCCCTGCTGCTGAGCGGTGTGGGGCGCTACGCGGACCCGTGGCATCCGTTCGCCGGGACGTCCGCAGCGCTGGAAGCCATGCTGCAGGAGGCGGGGTTCGACGTCGGGATCGCCGCTGATGTGGACGGCGCCCTGGAGCAACTGGGGGAAATGGCTGCCCCCGGCCTGCCGGATCTTTTGGCGGTGAATGTGGGCCTGCCCCGTGATGGGCGGCCGTCGCCCGGTACCCCGCACGCCGCCGCCGGGCTGGCGCGCTGGCTGGCATCGGAACGCCCCCTGCTGGTGAGCCATGTCAGCTCCACCAGCTTCACCGACCTCCCGGAATGGGAGGACGGACTCGGCGGCCGCTGGATCCGCGGACAGTCCATGCACCCGGAGTACGGGCCGGCGGCCATCCACGTGCGGCCTGCTTCCGGGCCCATCGTGGAGGGAGTGGAAAACTTTACCCTGCCTGATGAACGGTACAGCTGGCTCCGTACTGCACCGGGCATCACCATCCACGCCACCCACTCCCACGAAGATGTTGAGCACCCCGTGATGTGGTCCCTGGAGCGGCTTCCCCAGGGGACGGCCCCTTCCGGGCGGACCTTCTACGACGCCTTGGGCCATGACGCCGCCTCCTATGACTCGCCGGAGCACCGCCGGCTGCTTCGCAACGCCATTGCCTGGCTGATTTCCTGACCCTTGACTACCCCTGATACTCGTGACCATCCCTGATACCTGAGGAATCCATGCCCGTCACAGCTCCTCCCGTTTCCCTGGCCCTGCCTCCGCTCGACCTGCAGCTCTCGCCGTACACGGGTCTGACCCGTGAGCACTGGTGTGCCTACGCCGACTACCTCTTGCGCTCCGCGCACCGGTATGCCACGGAGGACCACGCGAACCTGCACCTGCCCGGCGCCAACAGCGCGTACGGTCCGCGGAGTGATTCGCTGGAGGCCTTCGCCCGCACGTTCCTGCTGGCGTCCTTCCGGATGGCAGGAGACCCCGACGGCACGGGCTGGATCGCTGACTGGTACGCCAAGGGCCTGGACGCGGGTACCGACCCTGCGAACCCGGACCGGTGGCCCACACCCGGCGAGCTCGGCCAGGCGAAAGTGGAGGCGGCGTCCCTGGCCGTTGGCCTCGCCCTGACCCGGGACGTCCTGTGGGACAAGCTGCCGCAGCGGGTCCAGGAGCAACTCATCGGGTGGTTCGAAACGGTCATCGGCGGGGAGTACCCGCCCATCAACTGGGTATGGTTCCAGATTGTTGTCGAGACCTTCCTGGCCTCCGTGGGCGGCAGGTACTCGGACGAGGACATTGATGCAGGCCTGGCCGTTCACGACTCCCTGTACCGGGGCCATGGCTGGTTTGCGGACGGGCCCGAACGCGCCTATGACCACTATGTGGGCTGGGCCTTCCAGGTCTACCCCCAGTTGTGGGAGCTGATGGCACCGGCGGACCCGCGGGTGACGGCGCGGGCAAAACTCGACGGCGAAAGGCTGGCCGACTTCCTGGATGACGCTGTGCACCTGGTGGGGGCCAACGGCGCTCCGCTGATCCAGGGTCGCAGCCTCATTTACCGCTTTGCGGCTGCCGCTCCTTTCTGGGTTGGAGAACTTTCCGGCCACACCCGCCTCAGCGCGGGCGTCACGCGGCGGGCGGCGTCGGGGATCCTGGACTACTTCGTCAAAGGCGGGGCCATTACGGATAACGGGTTGCTCTCCATCGGTTTCCACGGCGAGTTCCCCGGCATGAAACAGTCCTACTCCGGGGCCGGCTCACCGTACTGGGCGGCTAAAGGCATGATGGGCCTCGCGCTGCCGGCGGACCACCGCGTCTGGACGGCCGTTGAGGAGCCCCTGCCCGTGGAAACCGGGGACACTCGGCGGCTCATCCAGGCTCCGGGCTGGCAGGTGGACGGGACGATGGCCGATGGCGTGGTCCGGATCCGTAACCACGGAACGGACCATGCGAACCCAGGCACGAAGGTGGCGGACTCGCCGCTCTATGCCCGCCTGGGTTACTCCACCGCCACCTTCCCGGACCTGGAACCGGAGTCCCTGGACAACGCCGTCGTCCTGCTGGACAACGAAGGAAAGGCCACCCACCGGACCGGCTTTACCTATCTTGGGCACAAGGACCTCGGCGGCGTGCTGGCGGGTGCCTCGCGCAGCACCGTCAACTGGATCGCCGTGGATCCCGACTCCGGACCCGACCATGGCAGCGGAGCGAGCGGCACGGCCACGCCGGGGCCTGAAGTGACGGTGGTGAGCCTGACGCGGGGCACGGTTGAGCTGCGGCTGGTCAGGGTGCGCGGTGCGGGAGCTTCCAAAGCCGGCGGGCTTAGGATCGGCGGCTGGCCCGTGGACGTTTCATCCGGGCTGGTTTCTGAGGTCCGCCCCCTTGCCGGCTTCGGCACGCTCCTTGACGACGCCGGAACCTGGCAGCGGGACGCACCGCATCCGATGGGGGACAGCTTGGCAATTCCCTGGGTTGGCACCTCAGATGCGGCACGTGACGGCGACTATGCCGCCGTCGTCGTCCTCGCAGGCCAGGGGAACACGGACGCGGCAGCCACCGTCCGCCATGTCCCCGGGGAAGGGCTCGAATTCCCTGACGGAACCGTCATCAGCCTCGAAGAGGCAGTGCAGTTTTTATCCAGGTAAGCCGACTCGAAGTCCGGAGTCCGCGTACCTGGAACAAAAAGCTATGCTTCCTCGAACCAGCCGCGGGCAGGGTTGGTCACTTCCGGAGCCGACCGGTGCAGCTCAGGCTGCGCGGCCCACTTCACGCCGTTGGCGAGGACCCGCTGGATCTGCGGGTGGTGGTACACCGGGTACTCCTGGTCGCCGGGGCTGAAGTAGAAGATGCGGCCCTTGCCCCGGGTGAAGGTGACGCCGGAACGGAACACTTCGCCCCCGGCAAAGGAACTGATGAAGATCAGGTCGTCCGGGTCCGGGATGTCGAACAGTTCCCCGTACATCTCCTGCTCGGGGATCACGATGGGGCTGTCCACGCCGTCGGCAATTGGGTGTGACGGCTTTACGGTCCACACGAGCTCGCGCTCGCCGTCGTTCCGCCACGCGAGTGAGCAGGTGGTGCCCAGCAGCTTGGTGAACACCTTCGCGAAGTGCCCCGAGTGGAGGACGATCAGGCCCATCCCGCCCAGTACGTGGCGGTGGACGCGTTCGACGACGGCGTCGCTCACCTCGTGGTGGGCCATGTGTCCCCACCAGAGCAGGACGTCCGTCTCGGCAAGAACCTCCTCGTCAAGGCCGTGTTCGTCGTCGGTGGCCAGGACCGCCGTCGTGATCTCTGCTTCGGGGTAGTAAGAGCGGAGCCCTGCGGCGATGGCGCCGTGGATGCCGTCAGGGTAGATCTCACCAATGTGCGAGGGCTCGTTGATGGCCTCGTGGACACCCTCGTTCCAGACCCGGATCTTCAGCTTGCCGTTCATTAGAGACGAACCTCCCTTTGCTCGCGCGCCGACTGGTAGCACGCGTCGATAATCTGTGCCCGGTAGAGCGCCAGGGAGCCGTCATGCCCACCCCAGACCTGCGCGCCGCCGCGGACGGCTGTCACAAAATCTTCCACCACTGCGTCATGGGCGCGGCCAGGGAGTACCGGCGGCACATAATCCGCCGATTCGCCCTCCTTGTCGGTGAACACCCGCAGCTGGCCCACCGGTGGGAAGGGGGCACCCTGGACCTTGAGTTCGGCGCCACCGTCGGTTCCGTAGACGGTGAAGTCCAGGAGGTCGTCGGTTTCCCGGTAGGTGGCCCAGCTCGCCTCGATGAGCAACGTTCCGCCGCCCTCCAGCCGGAGGAATGCCGAGGCGAAGTCCTCCACTTCGAACGCGTGGCTGGAGGCGAGGGCAGAGTAGGCGCTTCCACCGCCGCGACCCTGCGGGCCCAGCTCGGAATGGGTGGCTGCGGAGACGGCCACCACCTTTGGCTCGCCCAGGAGGTGCAGGGCGTAGTCCAGGGCATGGACGCCGATGTCAGCCAGCGGTCCGCCGCCGGCAAGCTCCGGGTTAGTGAACCAGCTGCCCAGTGTGGGGATGCCGGAGCGGCGCAGCCAGGATGCCTTGGCGTAGTAGGGCCGCCCCAGCCCGCCGTCGTCGATGACTTGCTTCAGTGCCTTGATATCACCGCGCCGGCGGTGGTTGAAGGCGACGTCCAGGACCCGGCCAGCCTTGCGCGCCGCGTCCACCATGGCCTGGCCTTCGGCGGCGTTGCGTGCGATGGGTTTTTCGCTCAGCACATGGATTCCCCGCTCCAGGGCGGCGACGGCGATGGGCGCGTGCAGGAAGGTAGGCACGGCCACGCTGATCGCGTCCACTCCACCGTGGTCCAGCATGTCCTTCCAGTCCGCGAAGGCATTGGGGATGGAGTACTCCGCCTGCAATGAGTCGCGGAGTTCCTGTTCCATCCCGGCCAGCGACACGATGCGCACGCCGTCCAGCGCCTCGTACGCCTTGAGGTGCTGCTGGCCCGCCCAGCCGATGCCGACGACGCCCACCCTCAGTTCGCTGGCCGGTTGTCCTGCTGCCTGGTGCGCTGCTGCCGCTTCTTCCATGGACTGCTCGTTGTTCAACGGTTGCTTCCTTTGGTTGCTGCCTGCCCCATGTCCTGCCATCCCGGAGCGTCCCGGGCCGGGTTTTCCCAGCATAGCTGCAGGCGAAAACGGCCGGTGCAGCACCCGCCCCCATGGCTGATGCTGCACCGGCCGTCCCTGCGTGCACCCCTCAACGGGCGCCGCGGTTTGCCAGCTCCTACCTGGCTGCGAAGTAGCTGACGCATTCTCCTTCAGTGCGGAAGCCGGGTTCGATATTCGCCGCCCAGCCGCCGTTGGAGCAGGCAGTCTTCCCCGTGACGAACGTGAGGGTGTACTCGCGAACCGTTCCGTCCGGGGCCGTGACCGTTACCGCCGCAGCGGGGTTCTCCGCAGCAGCCTGGACAACAGTCACCTTCGCATTGGTGTCCAGTGGATAGGCTGCGACGGCGGGGACAGCCGCTGAGGCCGTCAGCACGGTGTAGCCGCTGGTTCCGGCTGCGAAGCCCACTACTGATTTCTGGTCCACGAGCAGCCGGCCAAGGTCAGCCACACCGGCATCGGCAAGGCGCGTACCGGCGATGGCCACCTCCGCCACCTTCGTGTAGGAGCCGGGGGTTGCCAGCACTACGCGGATGCCGCGGGTGGTCACCGCGTCGAAGGACACCTTGGCGGGTGCGCTGGTGGTGAGCCCGGAGACGGTTCCCGCACTGGTGTCCTGCCAGGCGCCGGACCCGTCCTGGTACTGGACTTTCAGGTTTTGCGGTGCCTTCTCGGCAAGCGTGACCGTCACTGAGTCCACCATGTAGTCACGGCTGAAGCCGTAGGTCAGGCTGTCCGCGCTGCGGCCACCGCTGACCCAGTTCGACCAGCGGGTGGAGGCGTTGCCGTCGCAGGTGTTCCTGGCCACATAGGAGCCCTCCGTGTAGCTAGCCGTGACGGTGGTTGCGGGATCATCCCTGCAGATGTTGCTGCTGGCCACCCGGTCCACCACCAGGACGGTGAGCAGCGCATCGAGTGGTTTGCCGCCGTCGATGCCCGTGTCGGCTTTGCCGCGGACGGTAGCGGTTCCGGGGGTCTGGAGGGTTGCCGGGTCGAGCGTGCTCCAGTCCCAGGTGACGGCCAGGTCGTTCCTGGCGGTTGAGGTGCCCACCTGGCCGGGGACAGCGGCTGGCGCCGCAGCCTGTACCTCGGCGGGCGTCGCGCCCACTCCGACCGTTGCGGAGACAGGGTCGGTTGCGGTGTATTTTCCGACTGTCACCGTGGCCTTGGCGTCACTGAAGGTCTGGCCGTACACGTCAGTACCGCTTCCGGTGATGGTTACCGTTCCACGTTTGTTCCAGACCGCGGGATCCACGGCCTGCCACTGGACGGCGACCGGACGCCCGTCGCCCTTGGCGTAGAGGGGAGTGACGGTGGCGGGAAGGACTGGTGCTACCCCAACGGGGGTGCTGAGTTCCACGGCCCTGGTGCCGGTCAGCTTCAGGTTTGCGAGGTCAGTGAAGCTCCACGACTGGTGCGTGCTGCCGGTGGCCGTTGCCGTGGTTCCGGTGGAGGAAGCGAGCGAGACGCCCGTACCTTCAGCGGTCTGGTTGCCCGTGACCTGCAGGGCGATGGCTGCTGCCGCATTGACCAGGGACCACTGCTTGCCGTTCTCGGTGGTCAGGATCCACTGCGCCGACGGCGTCTCCTTGGCCTCGTCGAGGGTCATGGTTTTCACTATTGCTGCGCCCGACTGGCTTGCGGCTGTCACGCCGCCGCTGCCCGTCAGGACGCGTCCATCCTTGCTGGTCACCACCCAGCGGCGGTCGTGGGCAAACTCCTCACCACCAACCGCGGTGAAAGTCCACAGCTGGGAGGTGACCTCCGCCGTCGTCGTGCCGAGGTCCTGGATTGCTGCGCTGCCGTCACCGCGGGCGGTGAGGTATTTGCCGCTGGCGTCACCGGTCAGGTGGTAGGTGTGGCCGTCCTTCACCGGTGCGGCATCAGCTGCCACTCCGCTGACGCCGTCGACGACGAACGTCACTACGGATGCTGCAGGCACCTCAAGCGTCGCTGACTTTGCCGCGGTGTCGACGGCGACCGGCGTGCCTTTGACGAGCGCGTTCCGTTCGATGTCCTCCAGCGGAGACTTGGTGGTGACCACCGGGGTGACGGTAGCGCCGGGGGCAATGGTGCCGAAGCGGCTGAGGTCGATGGTGACCTTCTCCGGCGCCGGGGTGTCATTGAAGTGCACCAGCGTGGCACCGTTGCCGTCTGCGTCCACGGCGCTGGCGGTCTTGGCGTTGTCATTCTGGATCAGGAAGTCGCCGGGTTTGATGTAGTGGGTGAAGTTCCTGGTGGTGTTGTATTTCTGGTTGGTCAGGACTTTGCACTTGGCGTTCTCGGGGCTGGCCCCATCATTGACCCGACGGTTGGAGAAGCCTTCCCGGCCTTCATAGTTGCAGTCGAAGTCGATGTAAATGGAGCCCCAGCCCTTGTCGGCTTTTTCCTGCTTGTAAGTGTCCTCCACGGGCTGCCAGAAAACCCAGGCATCGGGTTCCAGCTCGCGGAGGTCATTCACCATGCGCCCGGCGATGCCCAGGCCGTTGGTGATGTTGGAGCGGTCCCACCCGCTGGTGGAATCTCCGAGTGCCGGGTTGCCGGTCCAGAAGCCGCCCACTTCGCTCATCCAGAGGGGTTTGTCGGTGGACTTGGCCAGGTCCCGGACCCGCCGGCGGTCGTTCGTGCCGTAGGTGTGCACGTTGAGCTGGGCAACAGCGTCCTTGGCCTGCTGGCTGTAACCGTGCCAGTTGGTCATGAACCTGGCGGGATCGGTCTCGTCCATCGCGGAGATGACGGCGTCCGTGCTGGTGCCGTCCTTGGCCAGTTCGGCAGCGAGAAGCTTGGTGACGCGGTCCTGCGCCGCAGGGTGGATGAGGGCGCCTTCCTGCTTCTGCGTGTAGCCGGTGGGCGGTTTACCGGTGGCCCGGTCTATGTCAGTGCCCCAGTACCCGGAGTTTGGCTCGTTGAAGGGGTCGATCGTGTCCACCGTGATGCCGCTGCCTGTTTCCAGGAGTTCGACGGCATGCTTCATGTAGGCGGCGAACTTGCCTTCCGCTTCGGGCAGCAGGTTTTCGCCCTTGGCCGGATTTACCTGTCCCGAGACGTAGCCGCTCTTTGTCATGAACCAGGGCGGGGAGTTGCTGAAGGCCTCCCAATGGGTGATCTGCTGGTCCGCCGCCAGCCGCTCGACCCACCAACGCTGGTTTTGGTCCGCGTCCGGGTTGTACGATGCCGGATCATCGGGGTTCCACTGCTGGAGGAACGCAAGCTTGTTGGCCTGGGCCGGGTCCACGGAACCGTCGGGGTTGTAAAGGTTTGATGGGGCTGTGCCAGCCGGAGGTTCTGTCACCGGCTTCCACCAGCCCTCCACCGCGCTGCCGTCATTAAGGTAGTCCCGGACATCCGAGGCATTCCCTCCGCCCACGTTGTAGCGGGCGATGTTGAGGTTTAGGCCGTCCTCACCAAATACTTTCTGGTAGAGCTCCTCGCGCAGTTCAGGAGAGTAGCCGGCAGTTGCGTTGGCGAACCAGACCAGGCTGGTTCCCCAGCCCTGGAAGGCCTCTCCGCGGCTGGCCGGGTTGGGCGTGATGGATACAGGCGTGGCTTCTGCCGCTGCGGCCGGGGTTGCCGGCAGCAGCACCAGGCCCGCTGCTGCCGTGACCGCTGCTGCCAAAGCCGCCACCGGCCTTTGTGTTCGTAGGACGGAAAACGTCATCGTTATACCTCTCGGGTGCGTTGCTGGTCCCGGCAATGCGTCGGGGAGACCGGGCACAGCGAGACTATGGTCGGGCCGGGCCTTGAACAAGATGATCGAACACGCTCGTTCACGGTTGGTCGTGGCTGATCACGGTGGAGACGAGCGTGCAGGACGCCCCAAACACGTCGCCGCCTGCCTGCTCCTGCGCTCAGTGGGACAGCTGAAACTCACGGGTGGAGGACGGAAACGACCATTTAACCGGCTGGAAACCCAGCTCGGAATGCCCGCCCTACAGTTGGATCCAGGTGGCAACAACTGCCCGCCGTTCAACGCGGTACTGCCCCCGTGTCCCTCCTTCCGAGTGGCTCCAGCTGGCGGTTTCCGTTCTCTTCTCGCCTCACGAAAGGGGTTTCCCATGGACTCGGGAAATGTTGCTTGGATTTTGGCCAGTTCAGCGCTGGTCTGCATGATGATCCCCGCCCTGGCCCTCTTTTACGGGGGCATGGTTGGGTCGCGCCGCATTCTCAACATGATGATGATGTGCTTCGGCGGCGCCAGCCTGGTGGCCGTTCTGTGGGCACTGTTCGGGTACTCACTTGCCTTTGGCAACTCAGTGGGCGGGTTGGGGCTGATCGGTGACATCACCGAGTTCCCCGGCATGGGGCAACTGCTGGCCGCCGATGAAGAAGCGTCCATCCCGGTCATCCTGTTCGCCGCCTTCCAGCTGTTTTTCGCCTGCGTCACCACGGCGCTGGTGGCCGGCGCTGCAGCCGGCCGCATGAAGTTCGGGGCCTGGATGCTGTTCTCCGGTATCTGGGCCACCATCGTCTATTTCCCCGTCGCCCACTGGGTGTTCGCCTTTTCCTCCGCTGACGGCAGCGTGGCCGGAGGCTGGATTGCCAGCGGCATCAAAGCCATCGACTTCGCCGGCGGCACCGCAGTACACATGAACGCCGGCGCAGCCGCCCTGGCCCTCGCCCTGGTCCTGGGTAAAAGCTCCGGCTGGCCCAAGGTGGAACATGCCAAGCCGCACAGCCGGCCGCTGGTCCTCATCGGCGCCGGGCTGCTCTGGGTGGGCTGGTTCGGCTTCAATGCAGGCTCTGCTTTGTCCGCCGGCCATTCAGCGTCGGTAGTGTTCCTCAATACCGCAGTAGCTGCCTCGGCAGGACTCCTGGCATGGGCACTGGTGGAGCGGCTCCGCCGTGGCGCCACCAGCAGCATGGGGGCCGCGTCCGGCCTGATCTCCGCCCTCGTGGCCATCACCCCTGCCTGTGGTGCCGTGAGCCCCCTCGGCGCGGTGGCCATCGGCGCTATCGCCGGGGCGGTGTGCTCGCTGGCCATCGAACTGAAGTTCCGCCTGGGATTCGACGATTCACTCGATGTTGTCGGCGTCCACCTGGTGGGCGGAATCCTGGGCACTTTGCTCATTGGCCTCTTTGCTACCGACGCCGCACCAAACGCCGTTAGCGGCTTGTTCTATGGCGGCGGTGTTGAACAGCTCGGTATCCAGGCCCTGGCCACCGTCACGGTCCTGGCCTATTCGTTCGGCATCACCTGGGTCCTGGCGAAGATCCTCGACAAGACCGTTGGGCTGCGCATCAAGCCCGAGGACGAGATGCGCGGCATCGACCTCGCAGCCCACTCCGAGCTTGCCTACCTGACGGACGAGGATCCGGTGGAACTGGGGTCGCCGCAGCGCGGATAGTGCCTGCGGTGCTGACGATGCAGGGGCGGCGCCGGGTGCCTGGCGGTCCTAGTGTGCAGGTGCCGTGCTTAGTGTTCGATGCAGACCAGGTTTCCGGCCCTGACCTCCAGTGTGGCAGCGCGGATATGGCTCAGGTGTGTCTTGGGGTCCGGCTCCATGGTGTCGATGTCCTCGCCGCCCCAGTAGGGATGCGTGAAATAGACCAGCAGGGCGCGTTCGCTGCCGTCCTCCTGCGGTTCCAGCGGAACCACGTCAGCGTGGCGTCCGACGACGGGCCTCCCGTCCAAGGACTCCGGGTGCGTGAGGATCAGCCCGCCCAGGTGCTCCTGCCGGACCCAGTTGCCCGCCGCGTCGTTGGAGCGGTAGACCGCCTGGCCCCGCCATTCATCCACGATCATCCAGTAGGTTCCCTCCAGCCGAAACACCTTGGGCCCCTCATGCGGACGGCCGGGGATGATGACACCTTCCGGGGTCCAGGACGAGGGGTCCCGGGGTGTATCGCTCACCGCGCTGTGCGTGTTCGAGCCACGGGCCTCGTCCTTGTACCAGAGGCGGTACCGGCCGTCCCCGCAAGGTGCGACGGCGGCATCAATCACCCTCGGCGAGTCGAGGTCAATGGTGCCGAGGTACTCCCATGTCACCAGGTCCTTGCTGGCCAGCTGCACGATAGCCGCGCTTCCGGTCCAGTCCTCCCGCACTCCGCCCAGGACGGTCAGGTACATCAGCCATTCATCGCCGATCCGTACGACGTCGGGCGCCCAGAGGGTTGCCGGCAGTTCAGTGTCCGGCGACACCAGACCGTCCACTGTGCCTTCATAGTTCCAGGTGGTTCCGCCGTCCGCGGAGCGGGCAATACCGATGGCGGTGCCGTGCACCCACTCCACACCGGAGAGCCCGGCCGCCGTGGCCCGGCGCTGGGTATAGAACAGCACCCACTCGCCGGTCCGGTGGTCAGGAACCAGGATGGGATCAGTGGGACCGTCCCAGACGGGGTCTCGGTAGGGGGTGGCGAACGCATCCGGGCGCAGGGGAGTGATTAACCGGAAAGCGCCGGTCGTGGCCGGCTTTTTGGCGGCTTGGGTTTCCGGAGTGCCCGCCGTTCCAGGGACTGGGACAGCGGACGTGGTTGTAGAGCGCATGACGGCGATATCTTCGACAGCCTTGGGCGGATGCATCTCTTCTCCAACGTTGTAGTTCCGGGCCTTCCTACAGCTTATGCAACATGTGAGGCCTTGGCCATGCGGCTGCCCCTGACGCCAACGGCAGCCATGTACATGTACCGCGCAACGGCCCTGCCAACCGTCCCCGGTAAATGTCACACCCCCTTGCCATGATGGAGTTATGGGCAGCGAAGCGGTGGAGAAGGCGTTTGCGGACATCAAGGCCGCCCTTGCTGTGCTCAATGCTGAGGTGGACGGGTGTGGTTCGGAGCCGTTTTCCGCTGCTGATCCTTTGGCTGCACTGGCCGATGGGACCCTGGACATTCTCGCCGGCGCCAAGGAGGCCGAAGCCGGGCTCGCAGGCTTGAAAGCCCGTGCTGCCGTGAAGTACGCCGACATAGCCCAAGCCCTGGCGCCGGACATGCCGGCGCGGGCGCAGGAGATGGCTGTCGCCGCCGAGGTCGGGTCAGTGCTGGCCATCGGGCCACGGGCCGCAACCGCGTTCCTGGCCGCATCCCATGCCCTGGACAGGCGCTTGCCATTGACCCTTTCGGCCCTCCGGGCCGGGACGATCTCTTGGCAGCACGCCCTGGCCATGGCGGACGAGGCAGCCACCCTCGACCCGGCCGGAGCCGCGGCCCTGGAAGCCCACTTCCTGGACCCGGGCACGCCCAGGCCAGCCGCGGCAGCCCTGATCGGGGAAATGCCCGCACACAGGTTCAAGCACAAAGCCCGCACCTGGCGCGAACGCCACCACGCCGAGTCCATTGAGAAACGCCACGCCAAGGGCTTGGCAGATCGGCGCGTCGAATGCAGGCCGGACCAGGACGGCATGGCCTGGCTCTCTGCCTACCTCCCCGCTGACCAGGCACTGGCAGGCTGGAACCGCCTCAACGCCCTCGCCCGGGCCGCACAAGGACCCGACGAGCCCCGCACCCTCACCCAACTCCGGGCCGACACATTCGCCTCAGCGATCCTCACCAGCGGCACCAATGGCGGTACCAGTCGCGGGAGTGGTAACAGTTCCGGCGTCCATGCAGGGACCAGCTCCGGCAACCGGGCGGGTAACGGCTATGGCGGCAACGGCGACGGGGCGGGAAGCGGCGTCGGGGCGGGTAGTACCGACGGGACGGGCGCAGGAACGGATCCCACCCCGTCGTCGACGATCCGGGCGCAGGTGCTCGTCACCGTGCCGGTGTTCGCCCTC
>NZ_PJMB01000011.1 GCF_002892835.1 Arthrobacter sp. AFG7.2
GATCGGGGAGTGACTATGTTTTCCGGGTGAACCGGGACCTGGTGGTCCTCAATGATGTGAATTCCGGCAACGTGTGGCTGGTGAACCAGAACATGCAGCTGGTCAACAACTGGGACGACGTTGTGCCGCCCAAGAACGAGTCCGACGAGCAGGACCAGGAATCCGCGGACAACAACACCATCAACGTCCTGCCGGACCGCACCAAACCCAACCGGCAGCCGGAAACCAAGCCCGACGCCGTCGGCGTACGTCCCGGACGCACCACCATCCTCAGCGTACTGGACAACGATTCGGACCCTGACGGCGACGTGCTCACCGCCGCAGTCGGAGATTCCGGACCCCGGTCCGGCAGCCTGGAAAAGATCTACGGCGGCACCGCCTTCCAGGTCTCCGTACCGGCAGACGCGAAACCCGGGACCGAAACGTTCAGCTACAGCGCGTCGGACGGCCGCGGCCTCTCCGCAAGCGGGCAGGTCACCCTGAGCGTCGTTGCGCCCGATGATAACAAGCCGCCCCAGTTCAAGCGCGGCGACAACACCACCATGCTCGTGGAACAGGGCAAGACGGTCAGCCAGAATATCCTCACGGACTGGATCGATCCGGACGGCGACGACCTGGTCCTCCTCGACGCGAAGGCGGACAACGAGCAGGACCAGGTGAAGGTCCGGCGCGATGGGCTCCTCACCTTCCAGGACTCCGGCGCGACCGCGGGCAAGAAGAACGTGGACGTCACCATCTGGGACGGCAGGGACACTGTCACCGGAAGAGTCTTGGTCAACGTCCAGCCGCCGGGAGCCCTTGCACCGGTGATCAATGCTGACCATGTCACCGCCGTAGTGGGCCAGGACCTTGTCATCTCGCCGCTGAAGAACGACGTCGATCCCAACGGTGGCGCCCTCCGCCTGGCCCAGGTGGAAGCCAACGGTCCCGCTGAACTCGGTCCCGTGACCGACGGCGGAACGTTCACTTTCCGAAGCACCACCCCCGGCCCGGTCTACTTGACCTACATCGCCAGCAACGGCCCGCAAAGCAGCCAGGGGCTGATCCGCGTTGACGTGGAATCCGGAGATGAGGCCGGCGACCCGGTCGCCGTTCATGACGTGGCACTCATGCCCACCGGTGGAAGCGTGCTGCTGGACCCGCTGGCCAACGACTCCGACCCCTCCGGCGGCGTCCTGGTCCTGCAGTCCGTGAAGCTGCCGGAGAACGCGACGGCGTCCGTCAGCGTGATCAACCACAGCGTCCTGCGCATCACCGACATCCTGGGCACCAAGGACCCGATCCTCTTCGAATACACCATGTCCAACGGGAAGAAGTCGGCCACGGGCAGCGTCTCCGTGGTCCCCGTCCCCGCCCCTGCCGTCGTGGAAGCACCCCAGCCCAAACCGGACGAGGTCAACGTCCGCGTCAACGACGTCGTCACCATCCCGGTGCTGGAAAACGACACGCACCCGCAGGGCCAGGAGCTCGCAGTGGATCCGGTCCTGCCTCAAGGCGTGGATCCCCTGGACGGGAAGAGCTTCGTCTCCGAGAACACCCTCCGCTTTATCGCCGGCAGCCAGCCCAAGACAGTCCGGGCCATTTACAACGCCGTGGACCCGCAGGGTCAGAAGAGCGCCGCCGCAGTGACCATCCACATCCTGCCGCTCGAAGGGGCCGAGAACTCTCGCCCGCAACCGCGCAACCTCACGGCCCGCGTGGTGGCCGCCGGCACGGTCCGGATTCCCGTCCCGCTGGACGGCACCGACCCCGACGGCGACTCGGTGCAGCTGACCGGGATCGACAGTACGCCTGCAATGGGAACGGCCACCGTCGGCAGCAACTTCATCGATTTCACCGCCGCCGGCGACGGCGCCGGAACTGACACTTTCCGCTACAAAGTGGTGGACCGGCAGGGCGCCGTCAACACCGGCACAGTCACCGTGGGCATCGCACCGCGCGGTGAAATCAACCAGAAGCCCACGCCCGTGGATGACGAAGTAAGGGTCCGGCCGGGCCGGCAGATCGCCGTCGACGCAACCGGAAATGACACGGACCCCGACGGCGACCTCATCCGCATCCTCAGCGACGGCATCGAAGCCGACCCCGCGCTGCAGGCTACCGTGAGCAAAACCAGCGGCCGGATTATCCTGCAGGCACCGGCAGAAGCCGGAACCGTCAACGTCCGCTACACCATCGCGGACGACCGTGACGCCTCCGCCCAGGCCACCATCCGGGTGATGGTGGACGACGAGGTGCCCCTCAGGGCGCCCATCGCCCGTGACGACAGGGTGACGTCCGCCCAGACCATGGGGAAGACCGCCGTTGACGTCCCCGTCCTGAAGAACGATGAGGACCCTGACGGCGTAGGGGAAAACCTCAAAATCAGCACCGAGGCCACCACCGCCCGCCCGGGCGCTGACGGAACGATGATCGTGGATCTGGCAGAGCAACCCCAGCTCATCCCCTACACCGTCGAGGATGTTGACGGCCAGCAGTCGACGGCGGTGATCTGGGTACCGGGCCTCGGCCAGCAGATGCCCACCCTGGCCAAGGACGAAGTCCTCGAGGTCGTCGCCGGGCAGTCCGTGGACGTTGATCTGAACGAGTGGATCAAGGTCCGTGAGGGCCGCTCACCCCGGCTCACCCAGAACGACCGCATCAAGCTCATTGGCGCCGACGGCGGTGATCCCGTCATCGGTGACGGCACAGGCCTGAAGTACACGGCAGGCACGGATTACGTGGGTCCCGGCTCGCTCACCTTCGAGGTCACGGACGGCAGCGGCCCGGACGATCCGGAAGGCCTCAAGTCCACCCTGAGCATCCGGACAAAGGTCCTGCCGAACCCCGACAGGAACAACCCACCGGAGCTGCTCGGCGCCACCGTGGAGGTGCCCAAGGGTGACTCCGCCGCTATTGACCTGGGCAAGCTGATCTCGGACCCGGACGGGGACGACGTCGGGAAGATGAAGTACGAACTGGTGGGCGGATCGCCTGCCGGCTTCAACACCAGCCTGGACGGCAACACCCTGAGGGTCTCCGCCGCCGACTCAAGCGGCTCAGGGACCACCGCCGCCGTGCAGGTCAAGGCAAAGGACCCCCGCGGGCTCGAAGCCACTGCCACCTACCAGCTGAAGGTCACGGCCTCGAACCGTCCCAAGCCAGTGGCTAATGATGACGTGCAGGACAACGTTGCCGCCGGCAAACCCGTGACAGTCAATGTGCTGGCCAACGATGCCAACCCCTTCCCGGAGACGGCGCTGAAGATCACTGCTGCCGCAACCGAAACGGGCAGCGGCAACGTGGACGTGAACGGCGACTCCATCACCGTGACGCCCGCGCCGGGGTTCACCGGGACCATGGTTGTGTCCTACACCGTGGCGGACAAGACGGAGGAGCCCTCACGCCAGGCAACTGCCCGGGTCCGCCTTACCGTCAAGGACAAGCCACAGGCTCCCACCACCCCGCAGGCACAGAGCGTGGGGGACCAGACGGCGCTCCTGAACTGGTCGGCACCCGCTGACCGCGGCTCGGCCATCACCAAGTACACCGTGTACGGCGACGGCGGGTTCCAGCAGGACTGCCCGGCCAACACCTGTACACTCAACGGCCTGGTCAACAACACCAAGTACTACTTCCAGGTCACGGCCACCAACGAGTTTGGCGAGTCCGACCGGTCACCGGCCTCTGCCGAGGTACGTCCCGACGTGAAACCCGATACTCCGCTGGCGCCGTCGATGAAGTTCGGCGACAAGGAGCTGTCCATCAACTGGTCCGCACCTGCAAGCAAAGGCTCGCCAGTGAAGTCCTACGACCTGGAGATTTCACCCCCTCCGGCGGGACAAAACGCCCAAATCCAGAACCTGACCGCTGTCAGCTATGTCTGGAAGGGACTGCAGAACGGCGTCTCCTACAAAGTCCGGGTCCTGGCCCGCAACGACGCCAAGGAACCGTCCGAATGGAGCCCTTACTCAGCAGCTGAGGTGCCCGCCGGCGTGCCGGCGACTCCTACGGCCCCCACGGCCGCAGATGGAGGGTCGGTTGGTTCCCAAAGCCAGCTGAAAGTCACATGGGCCGCGCCCAACAACAACGGCGACGCCGTCTCGGCCTACACGCTGACCACCCTCCGGGGCGGCGCTGTGGTGTCCAGCCAGCAGGTGGCCGGCACGTCGCAGAACGTCACCGTGGACAACTCCGAAGCGGGCTATACGTTCACTGTGTCGGCCACCAACAAGGCGGGCACTTCCGGCACCAGCGCGCAGTCCGCTGCTGTCCGTGCCGTGGGTAAGCCCGGCATGGTGAGCCAACCGACAGCAACCCTGATGGACACCGGCGGCGATGGTGGAAGGATCGACGTCAGGTTCACTCCGCTGAACGATGCCCAGCGTAACGGGTCGGCAGCCACCGAAATCACCTACAGATACAGCCTCACCTCGGGCGGCGGCAGCGGCACGATTCCGGCAGGCGGCGGACCTGTTCCGGCGGCCAACGGCACCCCGACCGCCGTTGTGGTCTGGGCCGTATCGACCCGCAGCGCAACTGCCGGCGATGCCAGCCCGGCGTCGAACTCCGTCAATCCTTACGGCCTGGCCTTTGCGCCGGACGTCAACGGCAGCAAGAGCAGCGGCGTGGGGGACGAGACAGTGTCGTGGACGTGGAACGAGCCGAACGGCAACGGCCGGGCGGTGACGGGCTACCAGTACAGCCTGGACAACGGACCGTGGCAGGACACCCAGCAACGGTCCTTCTCCAAGAGTGTTGGGTTCAGCGAGACCCACAAACTAGAGGTCCGTGCCATCAGCGGTGGCCAGAAAGGGCGAATTGGCAGTGATACGTCCCGCAGCGGGGCGGAACCGCCGCCCCCGGTCCCGGACTCGTGGAAGGTCACTGCCCCGGTGCGAACCTGCACCGAGCCGCGGTATGGAACTGACAGCTACCGGAACACCAACCCGGACCAGTGCGTCAGTCCCGGCATCTGGTTCAACGCGGGACGGGTTGCCGAGGCAGATTCCTACGTGGTCTGGTACAAGACCTCGAACAATCCCAGTGGAATCTGGTACCGCCTCTCCACCGGGGAAGCGGCTGGCAACTACGCCAGGTGCGACACCGTCTCACTGGGCTGCAACCCGCCCAACGGCATGCCCCGGCGATAACCCTTCATCAGCTGCAGCACCAGCACACTTACGCACCAAGAGAAAGAGCACCCTATGACCATGACCACCGAGCAGGCCGCCTGGTTTGCCGACACCTTTGAGAAGCTCGTTGCCAACGTGGGGCAGGCGGTGCTGGGCAAGGAGCACGTCATCCGGCTCACCTTCACCGCGATGCTGGCCGAGGGCCACGTGCTGTTCGAGGACGCCCCCGGCACCGGCAAGACCTCCCTGGCCCGGGCGCTTGCGGCCACCGTGCAGGGCTCGAACAACCGCATCCAGTTCACCCCTGACCTGCTGCCCTCGGACGTCACCGGTGTGACCATCTATGACCAGAAGACGCAGAAGTTCGAGTTCCACAAGGGCCCGATCTTCAACAACATCGTCCTTGCCGACGAAATCAACCGTGCCTCGCCGAAGACTCAGTCTGCCCTGCTGGAAGTCATGGAGGAGTCCAGAGTCACAGTGGACGGCGTCACCTATGAGGCAGGGCGGCCGTTCATGGTCATGGCCACGCAGAACCCCATCGAACAGGCCGGGACCTACCGCCTGCCCGAGGCGCAGTTGGACCGCTTCCTGATCAAGACTTCCATCGGCTACCCGGACCACGCCTCCACCGTCCGGCTGCTGGGCGGCTCCAACCTGAAGGACCGGTCCCAGGAACTCTCGGCCGTCATCACCACCCAGGCGGTGGCGGACATGGCGGACCTCGCGGCCACCGTGCACGTGGACACCGCCGTGCTGGAATACATCTCCAGGCTGTGTGAAGAGACCCGCAGTGCCCCTGAAACCCGCCTTGGCGTGTCGGTGCGTGGTGCGTTGGCCATGGTCCGGGCAGCAAAGGTCTGGGCGGCCGGGCAGGGGCGAAACTTCGTCCTCCCGGACGACATCAAGGAACTGGCCTCCGTCGTATGGACCCACCGCTTTGTGATGGATCCCGAAGCGGAGTTCTCCGGAGCCACGCCCGAAGCGGTGCTGACACGGATCCTGGCGGACGTCGCCGCCCCGCAGCAGCGCACCAACGCCTGACGGCCCCGGCCAAACCCACCACTTCCCAAGCACCAACGAAGGCACACATATGTCCAGCGGCACCCCGTTGACCCGGCTCACGGAGCGTCTGAAGCAACCTTTCCCCAGGAACGGCAGTCAAGGCGCCCTGCACCCCTCAGCAGTGTGGGCGGAGGCAAGGAACACCGCAGCCATGGTGTCTGCGCCCGCCTGGCGAACCATCCGTGAGGCCTGGATGAAGCACGCCTGGCCCGTGCTGTCCGTGGTCAGCGTCCTGGGGTGGTCCGTGCTCGCAGCCTCTATCCTGCTCTGGACAACGGGGCAGGCGTTTGGCTGGCAGGAGGCTAAGGCCGCAGCCATTGCGGCGTTCGTCATGTTCGCGATTGCGGTCGCCTTCGTCCTGGGCCGTTCATCCTACGGCGTGGTCCTCGATCTTGCCCGGACGCGGGTGGCAGTGGGGGACAGCGCTGTTGGCAGCATCGCCGTATCCAACACCTCAGCCAGGCCGCTGTTGCCGGCAGCCCTCGAGCTTCCGGTGGGCAACGTCACCGCGGTGTTCCACCTGCCGCGCATGAAGCCGCAACAGGTCCACGAGGATCTCTTCACCATTCCCACGGCGCGCCGGGCCGTGATCGTCGTCGGGCCCGTCAGGTCAGTCCGGGCAGACCCGCTGCACCTCTTGCGCCGGCAGGTCCTGTGGACGGAACCGGAAGACTTGTTCGTCCATCCCCGCACAGTGGCCCTGGCGGGTTCGGCGGCAGGCTTCATCCGGGACCTGGAAGGCATGCCCACCACAGACCTTTCCAGTGCCGACGTCTCCTTTCACGCACTGCGGGACTACGTCCCGGGGGATGACCGGCGGCACATCCACTGGAAAACCACGGCGCGGACCAACAAGCTTATGGTGCGCCAGTTCGAGGAAACCCGCCGCGCCCACCTGGCCATCTCGCTGTCCATCAACACTGATGAATACGCCTCCGAAGCCGAGTTCGAAATGGCCATCTCCGCAGCCGCGTCCATCGGCCGGCAGGCCATCCGGGAGCAGCGCGAGCTGGACGTCCTCACCCAAAAAGGCCCGCTCCGCTGCGAAACCGGCCGGAACATGCTCGACGACATGACGCGCATCATCGGAGCCCCGATGCGCCGGACCGCCGTCGACCTCGCCCGGACCCTTGCCGACACCGTCCCCAACGCCTCCGTAGTCTTTTTCGTGGTGGGCAGCAACGTGACCGCCACGCAGCTGCGCTCCGCCTCCGCTTCCGTCCCGCCGGGAGTCCGCAGCCTCGCCGTCCGCGTCGACGCCGGTGCCCCGCCCACCCGGGCGAACATCGGAGACCTCACGGTCCTGACGCTCGGTGACCTGAATGACCTGGCCATCGTCCTGAGAAAGGCCGCAGCATGACCTCCACCGACGGCCTTCGCCCCCGCTCAGCACGGCAGCGAACCACAGCGCCGCGCACCACCCGGAGCGCTTCGCGGCACCAGCCCGATTCAGCCTTTGCCGACGGCCAGCCGCTCTGGCATTTCATCCTCGACGCCGGTGCCCTGACGGTATTGCTGGGGCTGGGCCTGCTGGGGTTTGGCCTCAGCTTCGGCGGCGACCCCTACTACCTGCTGTCCGGCTTCGGCGGGATCATCCTGGGCCTGGCCCTCGGTGCCGTGAACGCCCACCTGCGGCTGGGGCTGCTCATCACCACCGCCCTTGCCCTGGGCGCCTACCTGGTCTTCGGCACGCTGCTGGCGGTGCCTGACGCCGCCATCGCCGGCTTCGTCCCCACCCTGGACTCGCTCCGCACCCTCCTGCTGGGCATTGTCTTCGCGTGGAAGGACATGCTGACGGTTGGCGTTCCCGTCGGCACAGCCGGCGGCGTGCTGATCGTGCCCTTCCTGAGCTCCATGATCACGGCGCTCGTGGCCGCCATCCTGACCTGGCGCCTGAGGAGCCCCTACTTCCCGCTGTTGCCGGTGCTGGTCCTGTTCGTTACGGGCATCGCGTTCAGCACCAATGCCGCCTTCCTCACCTTGGAACGCGGCATCGGCCTCACCGTTTTGGGCATCGCCTGGGCCACCTTCCGCCGCGATGCCCTCCGGAAAAATTCCACGCGCATGGTCTCGGTCAACAACCCGCAGACGGATTCCGCCACTGCACAGCGGGCGAGGCTCCGCCGGCTGGGTCTGGCCGCCGGCGTCATTGCCGCCAGCGTGGCGGTTACCGCGCTTTCCGCCCCGCTGGTCACCGCGGGCAATGAGCGGAAGGTCCTCCGGAACGTCGTGGTCCCGCCGTTCGACCCGAAGGACTACATCACTCCGCTGGCCAGTTTCCGGACCCTGGTCAAGGACAAGAAGGACGACACGCTGTTCGTGGTCAAGGGCCTGCCCCGCGATGGGCGGGTACGGCTGGGGGCACTGGATGCCTTCAACGGAACCAACTACACCATGGACCCCAACGGCTCCGGCAACTTCAGCAAAGTGGGGGACACTGAGTCGATCAACACCCTGGCTGACACCTCCGGGGTTGTTCCGACCAATGACTACGCGGTTAATATCACCATCGAGGACTACCAGGGTTTCTTCGTTCCCGGGGGCCGCAAGACCACGGGGTTGAGCTTCGACGACACCGCATCAGCCGCGGCATCGGGCTTGTACTTCAATTCCGGCACCGACACCGCAGTCACCACCAGCGGCCTGTCCCGCGGCGATTCCTACAGGGTCCAGGTTTCGGATCCCGTGAAGCTGGAACACGGGCAGCTGACGCAGTACGACTTCGCGAAGCTCTCGCTTCCGGACGCCGTGGAAGTGCCCCCGGTGGTGGGGTCGCAGGCCAATGACCTTTCCGCAGATGCGCCGACGGCGATCGACCGGGTCCGGCAGATCGAAGCCCATTTCCAGAAAACCGGCGCGTTCAGCAACGGGCTGGTCAGCGAGGGCCAGCTGCCCAGCGTCTCCGGCCACGGTTCCGCCCGCATCAGGAACCTCCTGACGGCCAAGCAGATGCTCGGCGACGATGAGCAGTATGCCGTGGCCATGTCCCTGATGCTCCGCCACCTGGGTATCCCGTCCCGTGTGGTGATGGGTTTTTACCCTGAGCCCACCAGCCCGGAAAACGGCGCAGGCGAGGTGAGGATTACCGGCAAGGACGTCCACGCCTGGGTGGAAGTGGCTTTTGAACGGGTGGGCTGGGTGAGCTTCGACCCGACACCGCCCAAGGACAACATTCCCATCCCGCCGGACCCGGAGAACAAGTCGAAACCCAAGCCGCAGGTCCTGCAGCCGCCGCCCCCGCCGCAGGAACCGGCGGACCTTCCCCCGGACTCGTCACCGGATGCGCTGGACGCGGACCAGAAGAAGAACAACCCCTGGCTCTTCTGGGGTGCGCTGCTGGGCGCCCTGGGCATGGCGCTGATCCCGCTGGGCATCCTTGTGCTGCCGCTTCTGCTGATTGCCCTGCTTAAATCACGACGGCGGAAGTCCCGGTTCAGCCAGGGCCATCCGGCGCAGCGCGTGGGCGGCGGCTGGAGCGAAGTGGTCAGCCTTGCCACGGATATGGGAGCCGCCGTGGACACCCGGGCCACCCGCCGCGAGAGTGCCGCAGTCCTGGCCGATGCGTTCCCGGCCGCGGGCAGCACCACCACACTGCTGGCCCGGCGCGCTGATGCCTCCATCTTCGGTGCAGGCCAGCCCAGCGAGGACGAGGTCCGTGAGTACTGGACAATCGTGGACAGCTCCCTTAAGGAGATGACCTCGACGGCCGGTTTCTGGCGGCGGCAGCAAGCGAAATTCTCGCCCAGGTCGCTGCTGGCCGACGCGCGCAAAACCCTCGCAGCGCGCGGCCCCCTGGCACTTCCGGCCCTTAAGGCACCAAACTTTGCCGCCCGCCGTCGTCCGGGAACCGCCGGAAACGGGTCCGACGGAACCAGCTCCCAGGCGGCTCCAACGCCGGAAACGCCCAAGCGCGGACCTGAAGCGCCGTGACGGCGGACCTTCAGACCTGCCCCCGCTGCCGGCAGAACATCCGGGCCGGGGCAGCCTTCTGCACCTCGTGCGGAGCGCCACTGGCCAACCGGGCTGCCCGCAGCCGCCGGAACCTTTACCCCGGCGGGGCTGCAGGCTGCGAACTGCAGGCGGAAGCTCCGGCTGCCCACGGAACGGGGATTCCCGGTACTATCCCGGTAGTACAAAGATCCCCGGCACCTTCTGCCGCGGGGTCAGCAAACGCAGGCACCGGGCGGGGGAGCGCCGGCGGTTTCACCGCGCAGTCGGGGGCCGTCCCAGGGGGAGGAACGGGAATGGCAACGAACCTTGAGCTTGTTCCGGCCACGGCCGGCAAGCGGCTTGGCGCTGCCGTCATTGACTGGCTGCCGCCACTGGCAGTGCTGGTGGTGGCGTTCACCATAGGTTTTGCCGGGATCACGCGCACCCGGAGCGGCCAGTTCATCACCTATGACACGGCGTCGGTGGTGCTGTTCGGCGGCGCCGGTTTGGCCCTGACGGCGGTGTACCTGTTCGTTGTCATGGGGATCGAAGCCAGGACGGGGAAGACCCCGGGAAACCTGCTGATGGGCATCCGCAGCGCGGACAACGACGGTTATGCTCCTGGTGCCGGTGCTGTGTTCCTCCGCGGACTGATCACCGGCGCCGGCATTATCCTGGCGCTCCTGGCTGCCATCCTCGTGGTGGTCTTCAAATGGTTCCAGCCAGCCCTCTTCATCCTCGGGCCCCTGGTGCTGGCCGGCGCCACCTGGGCAGTACTGGTGGTCGTGTCCAACAGCTGGGACAAGAACGGCGGCCTGCGGGGCTGGCACGACAAGGCTGCGAAGGTCCTCGTCTTCGACGTGAAGACGGGACGGGATCCCATCAGCACCGGCGGCATCCAGGGGCCGTACAGCTTCGCGCCGCTGGATCTTCCGCCGGTGCAGCAGGTGCTGTCCCCGGTCCCGGGCACAGCGGCGGCCGCCGGCAGGCCCGCTCCCGTGCAGCCGTCGCCTTTGCAGGCAATGCCCCACGCCGCGCCGGCCTCCTTCGCGCCGCCGGCAGCTTCTGCTCCCGCTGTTCCCTCCCTGCCGGTCCACGGCGGGCAGGGCCCCCGGCACCATGTGGACGACGACGTCGAACGCACCCAGGTGCGCCCGGGGGCAGGCGGGCCGGCGCCTGTCGCTGTCCTCCGCATCCGGCTTGACGACGGCCGCGACTTCCAGCTGGACCGCAGCGTCCTGGTGGGCCGCAACCCGGTGGGGCAGGCCGGCGAACAGCATGCGCAGCTGCTCGCCGTCGACGATCCAGGCCGCTCCATCTCCAAAACCCACCTCCACCTGCTCACCGACGGCCCCGGCATCTGGGTGACCGACCGGAACTCCACCAACGGCAGCGCCGTCACCACCCCCAACGGTGCCAGGACACCCCTTGCACCAGGCGTCCCCACTTTTGTTACCCCGGGATCGAGTGTCCACTTCGGAGACCGGACCTTTTACCTAGGACAGGCATGAACCAAGAGCCCGCCAGCGTTCCCTCCACCGTGCAGCCGGGCCTCAGCCTGAGCTGCGGCTACGGGACAGACCGGGGACTCCGCAGGGAGTTGAATGAGGATTCCTACATCGCTTCCGACCCCGTGTTCGCCGTGGCGGACGGGATGGGCGGCCATGAAGCAGGTGAAGTGGCCAGCGGAATGTGCGTCCGTGCCCTGGCTGCCATCCCACAGCTCGCCACGGGCGAACGGAGCGTGACGGCCGCCGTCCTGCAGCAGTACCTGCTGCAGGCCGACAACTCCATCCGCGAGGCCACGGGCGCGCGCGCCGGGACCACCCTGACCGGGGCCGTGGTGGTGGAGCAGATGGGCATGCCGTACTGGCTTGTCATGAACATCGGTGATTCCCGCACCTACCGCCTCAGCCAGGGGCGGTTTGAGCAGATCAGCGTGGACCACTCCGAGGTGCAGGAACTCGTGGACGCGGGGGAGATTACCGCACAAGAGGCCACCGTCCATCCCCGCCGGCACGTCGTCACGCGGGCGCTGGGCACAGGGGATGAGACCGAGGCCGACTACTGGTTGCTGCCCGTGGAGGAAGGAGACCGTGTCCTGGTTTGTTCGGACGGCCTCACCGGCGAACTGACGGACGAGCACATCCTCCGCGTCCTCAGCACGGTGGGACACCCCCAGGATGCGGCCGACGCCCTGATCCAGGCCGCGCTGCGAAGCGGGGGAAGCGACAACATCACAGTGATCGTGGTGGATGCCAGGAACGTCCTGAACGACGCCGGTGCTGCCACCACTGCGCCGCGACACGACCCGGACGCGGGACACGAAGACACGCTGCCCAGGTCCCAGGCGGCACAGTCCGCAACGCAGCCCTTGCCGGGGCAAAGTGGCGAGGCTGCGGAGCACGAGAGCGGGGAACCCCACCATGACCGGCACTAGGTATGTTCCGGGAACCTGGCTGGGCATCCTCCGCGGGCGCACAGCCGTCCTCCTTGGCCCGGACACCCCGCCAGGCACGGCGGGTGCGCTGTGGGACCTGCTGGGAAGCAGCCCCGAAGTCCACGAGATCCTCCACGCCGTCACCTCCAGCTCGGGAGGCTCACTCACCCGGATCCCCTCATTCGGCATCCTCGATTTCGCCGGGCCCTTGCGGGTCTTCCTGCGCGGTGACCTCGACCTTGCGGTGGACCTGCCGGACGGCCGGGTGGAACTTGACGGGCGGGACGTGACCACGTGGAATGAGCGCCGGTTTGCCCTGCCGGGCGGGTGCAGGCTCAGCATCCCGCGCGCCGGTTCCGCAGGCCAGCCGGAACTTCCTTTGGGCGAAGGGGTCGTCCTGCTGCAGTCCCTGGCGCTCGCGCTGGGACCCGGCCAGCCGGAGCTGGCACCTGCCCCGGTCCCGCAGGCCGCTGTGGTGGTGGACCCGGCAGGAATCGCCGACGTCCGGGACGCCCCGCCTGCTGCCGACGATGCTGTGGGACTGACCATGGCCCCGGAGGACGAAGCCTCGGTGGAGACGGTTCTTGGGGTGCTCGACGACGACCTCCAGGATGACGGCGTTCCCGAGAGTGAAGGCGTGCCTGAGGGCGACGCGCCGGCTGAGGACGACGTCGAGCAGGTGGAAGAGCCTGCTCCCGGGGTGGGGCCCGGGCCCGTGGGCGAAAACACTGCGCCCGATCCGGTGCCGGGAGATTCCCTGGCGCCGGCAGCACAGCCGGCCGATCCCGTTCAGCCCGAAACGATGACGGCCGACAGCGACCAGACCAGCTCCTATGACCACCTGTGGGAGCGCACGGTCATGCGGAGCATCGAGGACGCAGCTGTGCGTGACGACGGCGAGGACAGCTCCCGGGACGACTCCGGGGACGGGCGCAACACCGGGGCTGCCCTGGTAGCGCCGGAGGTGGCAGCACCGCCTGCTGTACCAGCCCCGGACCAGGGCGACCCGGAAACACCGCACGGGCCGACGGGCGCGCAGGATTACACTCCGTCCGCGCCCGCGCCGTCCGTGCCCGCGCTGTCCACACCGGCTCCCATCCACGCTGCCCCTGCCGGGGGGCTCATTGATTCCGTTCCGTGGAAGAAGGCGGCAGGCGCGGCACCCGGACAGGCCACCGCACCCGCACAGGCCACGGCACCAGTGGAGGCTCCATCGGTCCCTCCACTGGCCGCGCCTCCATTGGCCCCTCCGCTGGCGCCGGTGCCGGCCGCTGTCCCCGCGCCTCCTGTTGAGCGAGCCGCTTTCGACGACGACCATGACGGCCAGACGGTCATGAAGAGCAGCCTCGCCGCTTCGGCCGGACGGCCCCTGCCGACGGTCGCAGAAGACGCGTCCGCAGGCCCGACAGTCCTTGCCCGCGTCTGCAGCCAGGGCCATCCGAACCCTCCCACCCGCTCGCAGTGCTCCGCCTGTGGCGCCGCACTGCTCCCGGATGCCGTCCAGGTGAGCCGGCCCAGATTGGGACGGGCGCGCCTGTCCACCGGAGAGCTGCTGGACCTTGACCAGTCCCTGATCATCGGACGGCAGCCGTCCGTGTCCCGGGTCCAGGGCGGCGTCATGCCCCGGCTGGTCCAGGTGCCGAGCCCCGAAGGGGACATCTCGCGGTCCCATGTGGAGGTCAGGCTGGAGGGCTGGCACGTGATGCTGTGTGACCTCAAGGCCACCAACGGCACTGTCCTGGTGCGCGAAGGCCAGCAGCCCCGCCGCCTGGCGCAGAACGAGATGGCCATCCTGCTGGATGGGGACATCGCCGAACTGGGCGACAACATCTCGTTGCGTTTTGAGGAGATTCCTTGAGTTCCAAACGGCCTGTGGCGCCGCCGCCCCGCATCCAGGGGTTCACCTATATCAGCCTGCTTGGCTCCGGCGGTTTCTCCGACGTCTACCTTTACGAACAGGACAGGCCGCGCCGGAAAGTCGCGGTCAAGGTGCTGCTGTCAGACCTGAAGACAGAGGGTGCCCGGCGGCGCTTCGAGTCCGAGGCCAACCTGATGGCGCAGCTGTCCTCGCACCCGTACATCGTCACCATCTTCGAAGCCGAAGTAACCGATGACGGGCACTCCTACCTGGCCATGGAGTACTGCTCCAGGCCCAGCCTCGATGTCCGGTACCGCCGGCAGCGCTTCAGCGTGGATGAAGTCCTGGCCGTCGGCATCCAGGTGGCCTCCGCCGTCGAAACCGCCCACCGTGCCGGCATCGCCCACCGGGACATCAAACCTGCCAACATCCTGGTCACGGACTATAACCGCCCGGCCCTCACCGACTTCGGTATCTCCGGCACCCTGGCCGGGGATCCGGATGACGATTCGGGCATGTCCATTCCCTGGTCCCCGCCGGAACAATTCACTGACGGAGCCGTCGACGGGGTCCTGGTGGACGTGTGGGCACTCGGTGCCACGCTGTACACCCTCCTGGCCGGACGGTCGCCCTTTGTCATGCCGGGTGCGGACAACTCCCCGCGTGAGCTGATTAACCGGATCAGCAACAGTCCGCTGCCGCGCCTTGGCCGTGCGGACGTACCCGAGTCGCTGGAACTGGCCCTCTCCACGGCGATGGCGAAGTCGCCGCGGGCCCGCTACTCCTCCGCGCACGCCTTTGCCCTGGCCCTGCAGCGCATCCAGGCCGAGCTCAATCTGTCCGTGACGCCCTTCGAAGTGCTGGAAGAACCGCACCAGGAGGACAACCGGCCGGACGACGGCTTCGAGGAGACCAGGGTCCGGAGCATCGCAGCAATCGATCCGGAACGGACGGGAAGCGCGCCCACTTTTCCGGCGCGCACCCGGCCGCAGGACACCGGCGGGAAGGGCCCGGCAAAGGGTGGTCCGCCGTCACGGCTTACCCCGACGGCAGCAGCCGCGCCCTCCCTGCCGATGCCGGCACCTGTCCCGCCGGCGCAGCCACAGCCACAGCCGCAGGAGTGGGCGCACGCCACCGTCCTGCGCGGTTCAGCCACAGGCGCTCCGGCAGGCCGCGACGACGCCACACTGGCCGGGAGCTCCCATCGCGGGGGCGCTGACACGGCGGATACTACCGTTCACAGGCCGGCACGGGTGGAAGAGCCGGCGGCACCAGGTCCGGCCGCTGACCACGGTAAACGCAATCTTTGGCTCGCGCTCTCGGGCGGCACCCTGCTGGCCCTGACCGCGGTGGTGGGCCTGGTGGTGGCGAACGCGTCGCCGGACACACCCAAGGCCGTGGAAACGCAGCAGGCCAGCAAGCCGCCGGCCGATGCCCTGGACAACGGCACGGTGCCGGACGTGGAAGGGCTCACCGGAACCGCAGCCGGGGACGGCAATGCGTCCTTCACCTGGGTGAACCCGCAGCCCAAAGCGGGGGACACCTACAAGTGGCGGGTGTATACCATCGGGGGTGGCGGGGAGTACCAGTCCGTCGACCAGCCGCCGGTCAGGGTGACGGCCAATCCGTCGGGAGAGACCTGCATCCAGGTGATGATTGTCCGCTCCGACGGTGCGTTTTCCCCCATGGAGGAAAGCTCCATCGCCTGCACCGGCCCCTGAGCCGCGGAATTTCTTCAGCAAGAGCACAACAAGCAACAGCACGATGACGGTACGTACAGTTCTGCCCACGAGGAGGCACGGAAAATGGGGGATCTAGCAATAGATTTCTGTGGTGAATGGTACGAGCCATCGGACGAGGACGTCTTCAACATCGGCCGCGAAGGCGACCTTGAAGTTGATGACAACCCCTACCTGCACCGGCAGTTCCTGCAGGTGGCCCGCTACGACGGGATCTGGTGGCTCAGCAACGTGGGCAGTATGCTCTCGGCCACGGTGGCCGACGCTTCCGGCGGGATGCAGGCCTGGCTCTCGCCCGGCGCCCGGATTCCACTGGTCTTCAGCCACACCAACATCATCTTCACCGCGGGGCCTACCACCTATGAGTTTGCCGTGCACCTGAAGACCCCGTCGTTCCGGCAGGAGGCGCGCGAGGGGGACAGCAACGGGGACACCACCATCGGCCCTGTCGTCTTCACCGACTCCCAGAAGGCACTCATCGTGGCGCTCGCCGAGCCCATGCTCCGGCGGGAGGGGACGGGCTTCAGTGCCATCCCGTCCTCAGCCGCGGCGGCCAAAACCCTGGGATGGGCCCTGACCCGATTCAACCGGAAGCTGGACAATGTGTGCGACAAGCTCGACCGTGTGGGTGTGGTGGGGCTGCGTGGGGGCGGCGGCAAACTCGCCACGAACCGCCGCGCCCGGCTTGTGGAGCACGCTGTCACCTCGCACCTGGTGACGCCGGATGACCTGTACCTGCTGGAAAAGATGAGGGGCGTGGACGAAGGATGAGGATCCGGCTAACGCTCCGCCGGGACCCTGCAGAGTCCAAGGACCTGGCCGTTACGGTGGACGGCCTGGCCACGGTGGCCGATACCGCCGCCGTGCTGTGGACCGCAGACCCCGCCCGCAAAGGCACGCCCGCGCCGGAGAACCTCTCGCTGCGGATCGAGGAGGCGTTCGTGGGTGCCGGCCTGAGCGGAAACTTGCTCACCCGGACAGACAACCTCCTTGAGTCCGGCCTCCGGCCTGGGTCGGTGGTGTCCCTGGCGCAGGTGAGCACCCAGTTCGACGTGCCCGGTGCCGCCCGCGGTCCGGCAGCCGCCACCCTCCGCGTCCTGTCAGGACCCGACGCCGGCCGCGAGTTTTCCCTGCCTACCGGCACCAGCTACATCGGCCGGGACCGGGACGTGGACATCCGCCTCTCGGACCCCCTGACCTCCAAACGGCATGCCCGCATCACCGTGGGTGACGGCGTCGAAATCGTGGACACCAACTCCGCCAACGGACTGTTGATGGACGGGCTCCCCGTCACCCGGGCGACACTTAATTCCTCGGACACGGTGACCCTGGGCGACACCACCGTGACGGTGGTGCCGCTGGGGCACAACCACGCGGCAGCACCGACGTCGCCCCTGGTGAACTTCAACCGGTCACCGCGCGTGGTTCCCCGCTTCGAGGAACCCAAGCGCGTAGTACCGGCCGGGCCAAAGCGGCCAGAGGACAATCCGTTCCCGTTCATCATGATGATCGCCCCGCTCCTGATGGGTGCAGTGATCTTCGCGGTGACCAGCAACCCGCTCTCGGTGCTGTTCATGCTGATGATGCCGCTTTTCATCCTGGGCCACTACGTGGACCAGAAGATGCGCAGCCGGCGCCAGCAGAAGGAACAGCTCAAGCACTTCCGCGCCTCCATGGCCGCCTTCCGCCAGGACCTCACCGAACTCCAGCAGGTGGAACGGGCCGTCCGGCTGCAGGAAGCACCATCGGTCAGCGACACTGTTGATGCCATCTACAAACTCGGCCCGCTGCTGTGGACACACCGTCCTGAGCACCAGGGGTTCCTGGGACTCAGGTTCGGCCTGGGGACCTCACCCTCAAGGGTCCGGCTGGAGGAACCGCAAAACAATGACACCGAGGTGCAGTACGCCCGGGAAATCCAGGACTGCCTGAAGCAGTTCAGCGACATCGAGGGCGTTCCCGTGGTCTCGCAACTGCGGTCCTCCGGTTCCCTCGGCGTCGCCGGTGCCCGTGGCCTGGTGGACGATGTCGCCCGCGGCATGGTCCTGCAGCTGGTGGGGCTGCACTCACCCGCGGAGGTGGTCCTCGCAGCCATCACCTCAGCCCAGTCCCGGGAACGGTGGAACTGGCTGCAGTGGCTTCCGCACGTCGGTTCGGGGCACAGCCCTCTCGCCGGTGACCATTTGGCGGCCGGTTCGGCCGGCGGCTCCTCCCTGCTGGCCCGGCTTGAAGACCTGCTCGACGCCCGGGAGGCCGTAGCCAAACGGTCCGGCCCGGACCTGCGGCCGGAGGTGGACCCTGCCAAGCATCAGGTGGAGGCGCCAGTGCTGCCGGCTGTGCTGGTGATCGTTGAGGACGATGCGCCGGTGGACCGCGGGCGGCTCACGAGGCTTGCGGAGCGCGGGCCCGACTCCGGCGTCCACGTCATCTGGGTTGCCACCGACATCCAGTCGCTTCCCGCAGCCTGCCGGGACTTCATGGTGGTGGACGGGGACCATGGCACCACGACCGGCCAGGTCCGGCTGGGCAGGCACACCTACCCGGTCAGCTGCGAAAGCGTTGATGCGGAGCTGGCCGCCCAGCTGGCGCGGATGCTGGCGCCGGTCATGGATGTGGGCAAGCCCGTCAACGACGATTCCGACCTTCCGCGGGCCGTCTCCTACGCCACACTGATCGGCAAGGACTTCCTGGACAATCCCCAGTCCGTGGCTGAACGCTGGACGGAAAACAACTCCGTGCACGCCGGCGCCGTTGCCAACCGCAAGGACAACGGAACCCTCCGCGCCCTGGTGGGTTCCAAAGGCATCGAGCCGCTGTACCTCGACCTGAAAAATGAGGGCCCGCACGCCCTGGTGGGCGGCACCACCGGTGCCGGCAAATCCGAATTCCTGCAGTCCTGGGTGATGGGAATGGCCGCCGCCTACAGTCCTGACCGCGTCAGCTTCCTGTTCGTGGACTACAAAGGCGGCGCGGCCTTCGCCGACTGCATCAACCTTCCCCACACCGTGGGCCTGGTGACCGACCTTTCGCCACACCTAGTCCGGCGTGCCCTCACCTCGCTGCGCGCTGAACTCCACTACCGCGAACACCTGCTCAACAGGAAGAAGGCCAAGGACCTGCTGGCCCTCCAGCGCGAAGCCGACCCGGACGCACCGCCGTACCTGGTGATCGTCGTGGACGAGTTTGCTGCGCTGGCCAACGAGGTGCCCGAGTTCGTGGACGGCGTGGTGGACGTGGCAGCGCGCGGCCGGTCGCTGGGCCTGCACCTCATCCTGGCCACCCAGCGTCCGGCAGGCGTCATCAAGGACAGCCTGCGGGCCAACACCAACCTCCGGGTGGCACTGCGGATGGCTGATGAGGACGACGCCACTGACATCCTGGGGGTGCCCGACGCGGCCTACTTCGACCCGGCCATCCCCGGCCGCGGCGCCGCGAAGACCGGGCCCGGCCGCATCCAGGGCTTCCAGACCGGCTACGCAGGCGGCTGGACCACGGAGAAACCGCAGCGGCCGCAGATCGACGTCGTGGAAATGGCCTTCGGCTCCGGGCCCAGCTGGGAAGCACCGGCGCCGGAAAAACCCGAAGCGGCAGAGCCTGCAGGTCCCAACGACATTGCCCGGATGACAGCCACGATCGTCCGGGCCGCGGAGTCCCTGTCCATCAGCGCCCCGCGCAAACCCTGGCTGGACGAACTGGCCAAGACCTACGACTTTTCGAGGCTGCCCAACCCGCGCACGGACGAACAGCTCCTCCTGGGCGTTGCCGACGACCCCGCGCGGCAGGCGCAGCCAACCGTGTTCTACGAACCGGACCAGGACGGCAACATGGCCATCTACGGCACCGGCGGCTCCGGAAAGTCAGCGGCACTGCGCGGCATCGCCATTGCGGCAGCCATCACCCCGAGAGGCGGGCCGGTCCACGTCTACGGGATCGACTGCGGCTCGGCCGGGCTGAGCATGCTGGAAGAGCTTCCGCACGTCGGGGAAATCATCAATGGCGACGACGTTGAACGCGTGGGGCGGCTCCTGCGCCTGCTGAGGGACATCGCTGAGCAGCGCTCGGCCAAGTTCGCCGAGGTCCGCGCCGCCACCATCGTCGAGTACCGCAAGCTGGCCAACAGGCCTGATGAAAAACGCATCTTTGTGCTGGTGGACGGCATGTCCGCGTTCCGGGAGGCATACGAACACAGCAAACTGTCAGCCCTGTGGGACATCTTCCTCCAGCTGGCCACAGACGGCCGCACCCTTGGCATTCACCTGGTGGTCACCGGGGACAGGCCCAATGCGGTGCCGGCATCACTGCTGGCTTCCATCCAGCGCCGCCTGGTCCTGCGGCTCTCGTCCGAGGACGATTACATTTCCATGGACGTGCCGCGGGACGTCCTTACCTCTGCCTCGCCTCCCGGACGCGGCCTGCTGGACGGGCTCGAAGTCCAACTGGCGGTCCTCGGCGGGAACTCCAACCTGGCGCTGCAGGCCCGCGAGGTGCACAAGCTCAGCGAAGCCATGCTGCGCCAGGGGCTGGACGCCGCCCCGGGAGTCGAAAGGCTCCCGGAGCAGGTGGACCTCGATGTCCTGCCTGCAGGCGGCCAAGGACTTCCGGTGATCGGCGTGGACGACGAAACGCTGCTGCCCGCCGAGATCCTGGCCAGGGGCCCCCTGCTCCTGGCAGGCCCACCGGGCGCAGGCCGCACCGTGGCCCTGGTGACGCTCGCCTATGCATTGCGGCGGTCCAATCCCGACACCGAGCTAATCTACATCGGGGCCCGCCGCTCCGCCGTCGCCTCCCTCCCGCTCTGGAACCGCTCAGTGGTGGGCGCAGACGATCTTGCCGAGGTTGTTGAGGACCTGGTTGAACACTCATCCGGAAATCCGGGGGCGTTGGCCATCTTCATCGAAGGCCTCACCGAGTTCACCGACACCTTGGCGGAATCGGGCGTTGCGCAGCTGGTGACCGCATCCATCAAGGCCGACCAATGGGTGGTGGGGGAGTCCGAAACGTCCACCTGGTCCTCTGCATGGTCCCTTGCGCAACCGTTCAAATCCGGCCGCCGCGGACTGCTGCTCAATCCGGGCGACATCGAAGGGGACAGCCTGCTCAACACCTCCCTGGGCCGCGTCAGCCCGGACTTCATCCCGGGCCGCGGTTATGTGGTGGGACGCGGTAAAGCGCGGAAGATCCAAGTGGCGCTGCCTCCCGAAAACAGGGACTGACGCGCCTGCCCGCCCGGCACCGCGCCGGGCGGGCATCTGCCTTGCTGGTGGGGCAAGGGCCGCCTCCGGGCACACTGCCGGGCCGTGAGGCAAGATAGGTCTGTGAGTAAAGGACCAGGCCCCGCAGAAAAGACCGCCTCGATGTCACCGACCCGGACACACGATGACGCGGAACAGTCCGGCAATGGGACGCAGAAAAGGCCTGAAGTGGTTCCCGCTGAAGCTGTCCGCGAGGAATACGAGAACCTGGTGGACCTCGTCAGGAAGTACCGGTTCGCGTATTACCAGGAAGACGCCCCGCTGGTCCCCGACGCTGAGTTCGATGAACTCTTCCGCCGCCTGGAGGAGATCGAGGCGTTGCACCCCGAACTCGTCTCGAATGACTCGCCCACCCAGGAGGTGGGCGGGGAAGTTTCCGCGGCGTTCGCCGCTGTGGAACACCTCCAGCGGATGTACAGCCTCGAGGACGTCTTCTCCCTGGAGGAACTGGAAGCCTGGCTCAGGAAGGCCGAAGCCGGCATCGGCAAGCTGGGGGACGGCGCGCCCGCCGCTGCCTGGCTGACCGAGCTCAAGATCGACGGCCTGGCCGTGAACCTGCTGTACCGCGACGGGAAGCTGGTGCGTGCGGCCACCCGCGGCGATGGCACCACCGGTGAAGACATCACCCATAACGTGTTGACCATCAAGGAGATCCCGCAGCAGCTCCACGGCGAGGGGTTTCCGGCCGAAATGGAAATCCGCGGTGAGGTGTTCATCCCGTCAGAGGCCTTCGCCGAGTTCAACGAAGCCCTGATCGAAGCCGGCAAGGCACCCCTGGCAAACCCCCGCAACGCGGCAGCGGGTTCGCTCCGGCAGAAGGACCCTGCCGAAACAGCCAAGCGCCCGCTCAAAATGTTCGTCCACGGTATCGGCGCCCGCGAAGGGCTCCAGGCGCGCAGCCAGTCCGAAACGTATGATCTGCTGAAGGAATGGGGCCTGCCCGTCAGCCCCTATTCCGAGGTGCTGGGAAGTCTCGAGGAAGTCCTGGACTTCATCAAGCGGTACGGGGACAAACGCCACAAGCTGCTGCACGAGATCGACGGCATCGTCATCAAGGTGGACGACTTCGCCACCCAGCGGGCACTGGGCTACACCACCAGGGTGCCGCGGTGGGCTGTCGCCTACAAATATCCGCCGCAGGAAGTCCACACCAAACTGCTGGACATCCAGGTCAACGTGGGCCGCACAGGCCGCGTCACGCCCTACGGGATGATGGAACCGGTCAAGGTAGCCGGCTCAACAGTGGAAATGGCCACCCTGCATAACCAGGACGTGGTCAAGGCCAAGGGCGTGAAGATTGGCGACATCGTCATCCTGCGCAAGGCCGGGGACGTCATTCCCGAGATCGTGGGGCCGGTCCTTGCCCTCCGCGACCAGCAGGATCCTCCGGTCCGGGACTTCGTAATGCCCACCGAATGCCCCTCCTGCGGCACGCCGCTCGCTCCGGCCAAGGAGGGCGACGTGGACATCCGCTGCCCCAATGCGAAGTCCTGCCCGTCCCAACTGCGTGAGCGCGTGTTCCACCTTGCCGGCCGGGGTGCCTTCGATATAGAAGCGCTCGGCTGGGAAGCTGCCATTGCCCTGACCCAGCCGGCAGAACCGGAAGTTCCGCCGCTGACCTCGGAGGCTGCGCTTTTCGACCTCACCCCGGAGGACCTGGCCGGCGTCCGCATCCGGCGGGAAAAGCGGACCAAGGGAGTCCCCACCGGTGAGTACGAACTGGTGCCCTACTTCTACAGCAAGGGGACGGCGAAGTCCCCGTCAAAGCCCACGGCCACAACTGAAAAGCTCTTCAAGGAGCTGGAGAAGGCCAAGGCCCAGCCGCTGTGGCGGGTACTGGTGGCCCTGTCCATCCGGCACGTCGGACCGCGCGCGTCCCGGGCACTCGCTACGGCTTTCGGCACCATGGACGGCATCCGCCAGGCTTCAGAGGAAGACCTGGCACACGTGGATGGCGTGGGCCCCACTATCGCCGCGGCACTGAAGGAATGGTTCACGGAGGACTGGCACCGGGAGATCGTGGACCGCTGGGCAGCGGCCGGAGTCCGGATGGCGGACGAGCGCGACGAGTCCACGCCGCGCACGCTCGAGGGACTCACCATCGTGGTCACGGGCTCCCTGCCGAACTTCAGCCGGGACGAGGCGAAGGAGGCCATCCTCATCCGGGGCGGGAAAGCAGCCGGTTCCGTCTCCAAAAACACCAGCTACCTGGTGGCCGGCGAAAGCGCCGGCACCAAACTGGACAAGGCCGAGCAACTGGGCGTCCCCGTGCTGGACGAGGACGGTTTCCGCATGCTGCTCGACGGCGGACCGGCAGCACTGGAGGGCGGCGCGGGCAGTGCGGGTGGTGCGGACGCGGCGGCAGGAGCAGCCGATGAAGAACCTGTTGATGCGGAGGCAACCTCATGACCAGCCCGACCGGACTCCTGGAGGTGGCCAAGGCCGCAGCGGCGGCAGGTGCCGGGGTGCTGGCCGGGCGGAACGCCGAGGCGCTCCAGGCAAGCAACAAAGGTGACGCCGGTGACTGGGTCACAGCCTTCGACGTCGCGGCCGAGCATGCTGTCCGCGATGTCATCGCAGCGGCCCGGCCGGGGGACGCCATCACCGGTGAGGAGCACGGAACCACCACGCCGGAGCAACCCACCGGGTACCGCTGGTCCATCGATCCGCTGGATGGCACCACCAACTTCATCAGGAACATCGTCTACTACGCCACCTCGGTGGCAGTGGCGGATGCCGACGGCGTCTGGCTGGCCGGCGTCGTCAACGCCCCTGCACTGGGCCGCGTCTACTACGCCGCCCGCGGCCAGGGCGCATGGCTGGAGGAAGGCGGCAGGACAATCCGGCTGGAGGGTCCCGTTCCGGGCCGGAAGGGGCAGATCCTGGCCACGGGGTTCAACTACGATCCAGCAGTCCGTGCCGAACAGGCCGCCTTCCTGGCCGAACTGCTGGACGGCTTCGCCGACGTCCGGCGCCTGGGATCCGCTGCCCTGGACCTGTGCCTGGTAGCTGACGGCACGCATGACGCGTACGGGGAACGCGGTCTGAACGAGCACGACTTCTCTGCGGGTGCCCTCATCGCTGAAGAAACCGGCTGCTGGGTCCGGCGGCCCCGCCTGGCCAGTCCGCTGGACGGCGGCCCAACCGACGAGGAACGCCTAAACGCCTGGACGTGCGCCGGCGGACTGGAGCTTTCGGGCAAATTCCCGCTCTGACTTGGCTCCAGACTGATAGTTCGATCACGGAACCTGCCCTTTCGCCGCATGTTACCGGGCAGTACCACTACCATTGATGCGTGCAACCCCAGATAACCGTTCGTGCCGCCGTCGAAAGTGACTACGACGCCGTCGCCCGCATCACGCGTGATTCGTACCTCGCGGCGGGCTACTTCGACGACGCCGACCACCCCTACATGCGCAAGGTCCAGGACGTTGCCCTGCGGGCAGGGCATGCGACCATCTGGGTAGCCGAGCGGGACGGTGAAGTGGTCGGCTCGGTCACGCTGGCCCGCGCAGGGGAGCCGTACGCGGACATCGCCCTTGCTGATGAGCTGGAGTTCCGCATGCTGGTGGTGGATCCGGCCGTGCAGCGCAGCGGTGCAGGCAAGGCCATGATGGCAGCCATCCTTGAACATGCCAGGGCGCTGGAAGGGGTCAGTGCCGTGTCGCTGACTACCGGGAGCACCTGGGAAAGTGCCCGCGGCCTCTATGACAAAACCGGCTTCAGCCGGGTCCCGGAGCGCGACTGGCTGGTCCCCGGAACTGACATAAAGCTGCTGGTTTACCGGCTCGACGTGTAGCAGCCCTACAGTGGTGCCGACCCCATTCAGCAGTGAAAGGCCCACCATGCGCAAAACCTTCGGCACCGGCTCCGTCTGGGAACAGACCCTCGGCTACTCCCGCGCCGTCCAGGTGGACAATACGCTGTACATCTCGGCTACCGCAGCCAGTGGCGACGACGGAATTGTGGGCGAAGACTTCTACAGCCAGACGCAGTACATCCTGCAGAAACTCGGCAAAGTCCTCGCCGAAGCCGGCTTCGGCTTCGAGGACGTCGTCCAGTCCAAGCTGTACCTGACGGACATCAGCCAGTGGGAAGAGGCCGGCCGTGCCCACGGCGAAGTCTTCGGTGACATCCGCCCCACGCTGTCCCTGGTGCATGTGCTGCCGTTCCTGGACCCAAAGATGCTCGTGGAAATCGAGCTCGTGGCGCAGAAGGGCAACAGCCAGGCTCCGCAGCTTTAGGGCGTGGCGGGCAGGCCGTAGCGGTGCTCGGGCCTGCCCGTCGAGCCGTACCGCAACTGGATGTCCACCGCACCGTCGTCCGCCAGGGAGGACAGGTACCGCTGCGCTGTCGCGCGGGAAACCCCCACCCGGGCCGCCACCTCCGCTGCGGAGTACTGCTCACCGGGAACCAGCGATTCCAGCACCGCAGCTTCGGTGGCCGACCGCGGTTTGGACGATGGCGCCACATCGCCCGGGATCAGGGTCCGCTTGGCACGCTCCACCGCGTCCTGGTCCAGCGCCCCGGGCTGCGCCAGCAGGCGCCGGTACCGGGCGTACGAACGCAGTTGCTGCGACAGGGCCTCTGACGAAAACGGCTTCAGCAGGTAGCCGAGCGCACCGCGTCGGAAAGCTGCCCGGACGGACGCGGCGTCCGACGCGGCTGTGAGCATAACGGTGTCCACATCCAGCTGCTGGAGCAGGTCCAGGCCGGAGGCGTCCGGCAGGTAGACATCCAGCAGCACCAGGTCAGGGCGCAGGCTGTGGATGGACTGCAGCGCCAGTGATGCGGTGCCCACCGGCGCCAGTGCCAGGAACCCTGCCACCGAATCCACGTAGGCTGCGTGCAGCTTGGCCACATGGAAGTCGTCATCTACGATCAGCACCCGAAAATCTTCAGGCATGGGTGTCCTTTCCGGTTGTCCCCGTAACGTTCCTGCCGGCTGTTCCCGCCGTGGTCCGCGGCAGGGTGGCCATGAAGACAGCGCCGGGTCCACCCGGGGTCCCCGCATCCAGCAGTTTGACGTCCCCGCCGCGCCGCCGTGCCAGCTGGCGGGCCAGGGCCAGGCCAAACCCCTGGCCGCCGCTGCCGTTCCTTGACCGCGGGCCGGACGCGGTGCTGAAACCTTCTGCGAAGATGGCCTCCGGGTCTGTCCCTTCTGCCAGCCCGTCACCGGAGTCGGCGACGACGATGTGCAGCGTGCCGCCGTCGTCGTGCGGTTCGTCCAGCACCTCCAGCTCCACCCAGCGGTCCGTGGAGGATCCGGACACCGCGGCGTTGACCGCATTGTCGATCAGGTTTCCCAGCACGGTGGTGACGTCCTGGGTTTCCGCCACCTGCCCGCGGACCAGGGTTTCCGGACCAATGCGCAGCGCCACGCCCCGCTCGTCCGCCTCCACCCCCTTCGCGCCCACGAAGGCCTGCAGATACGGGTCCTGCAGCAGCTCGGCCTGGTCCACCGGGAATTTCAGCGGCCCGGTAGCCGCCAGCCTGGCAAGGTACTCCCGGGCCTGCTGGTGCTGCCCAATACTCATGAATCCTGCGATGGTGTGCAGCTGGTTGGCGAATTCGTGGCGCTGGGCGCGCAGCGCGGTGGACATGGTTCCCACCGCGTCCAGCTGCCGGGTGAGCTGCTGCAGTTCTGTCCGGTCCCGCAGCATCACCACCCAGCCCAGGTCCTCCCGCCGGTGCAGGGCCTTGCGTGCGTTCACCACCAGGACCCGCCCGCCGGCCACCAGCTCCACTGCCTCCGGGCCGTCATGGCTGGCCCCGGGCGCTCCCGGCCGGGTCAGGGCCTTCAGCTGCTCCGGCACCGGCGCATCCTCCCAGCGGCTGCCGGCCAGGTCCGGCAACCCCAGCAGCCGTTGCGCTGCGGAGTTGAACACACTGATCCGGCCGTCGGCCGAAACGCCGATAACGCCGTCGTCCACGCCCTGGAGCACGGCCACCTGGTCGTGGACCAGCGTGCTGATCTCCTCCGGTTCCAAACCAAGGGTCAGCCGCTGCAGCCGTCGGCGCAACAGGAACGATCCCAGCACTCCGGCCAGCAGGGCGCCGGCCGCCGTCACCGCCACCGGTCCGATGTCGCGGGCGAGGCTCTGTCCCACCGTTTCCATCGAATAGCCGACGCTCACCTCGCCCACCACAGCGCTGCTGTCCGGCGCGTACACGGGAACCTTGGCCCCGGCGGAAGGTCCCAGCGTTCCGGTGTTCCGGGTGGTGACTTCCCGGCCGGCCAGGGCTTCCGACGGATCAGTGCTGACCTTTTCGCCCAGCCGCTCCGGGTCCGGATGCGCCAGCCGGAGGCCCGTCTCGTCCGTGATCACCACAAACAGCGCCCCGGTTCGGGTACGGGCCGCTTCCGCGGCTTCCATCAGCGGGCCGGCGGCGAGCTGCGATGGCGGGGGAGTGCCCGGCTGCCGGCTGATGGCCAGCACATCGGCCCGCACCGAGGCGTCCGAAGCCACCGTCCGGGCCAGGGTCAGCGCCTGGTTCTCTGCCTCGCTGCCCACCCTGTCGTACGTCAGCCAGGCGTGGACCGCCGTACTGAAGAGGACCACGAGCAGCACCACGGACAACTGGAGGAGGAGGGTCTGGGTGGAGAACGGCAACGGCCGGCGGCGCGCGGACTGCTGCATGATCCTCCTCGATGGGGAAATCGACGGGCTGTTCGACGACGGAATGGCTCGACGGCGCACGGCGGGTGTTCGGATGCGGTACCGGGATTGCACCGCTGCCCCCAAGACCATTGAGCCCTGTGAGCACAATGAGCAAAATGCTCCCAATAAGCAGTATGCCAATCAATTGAGCCAAAGGCACGGCCGTGACGGCCGCCACCCTACAGTCTGTAGCACGCGTCACACCGCTGTGCCGCTGTTCACAAAGAAGGAGCCGGCCGTGCTGGTATTACTTGGATTCGCAATGATCGCGGTATTCATGGTGCTGATCATGACGAAGAAGTTGACGCCAGTGCTGGCGCTGATCATCGTCCCAACAGTCTTTGGACTCTTTGCCGGTGCCGGCCTTGGCATCGGCGACATGGTCATGGAGTCCATGAAGGCCATGACCTCAACAGCAGCCCTGCTGATGTTCGCCATCATCTACTTCGGCCTGATGATCGACGTGGGGCTCTTTGACCCGCTGGTCCGGTTCATCCTCCGCAAGCTGGGCAACGACCCCGCCAAGGTAGTGCTGGGTACCGCCATCCTCGCGGCCGCCGTTTCCCTGGACGGTGACGGCTCCACCACCTTCATCCTGACCACCGCTGCCATGCTGCCCATCTACCTCCGCCTGAAGATGAGCCCCGTGGTCCTCACCTGCGTGGCCGGCCTGGCCAACGGCACCATGAACATCGTGCCGTGGGGCGGCCCCACCGCACGCGCAGCCACCGCGCTGAACATCGACGTCAACGACGTCTTTGTCCCGATGCTTCCCTCACTCCTGGCGGGCATCGCCGTCGTCTTCGTCTTCGCCTGGCTGCTCGGCCTGCAGGAACGCAACCGCCTCCGCGCCACCCAGCCGGAAATCTGGGGAGTACCGGACACCGCTGAGGCGTTCGACGGCGGCGCTCCCGCCGGCGGTGCAGGCACCCGCGGTGGACGCAAGGGAACACGCACCCCCGGCGCCGGAGGCCCCGCCGCCGGAGGCTCGTCCGTTGCTGTCCTGGAACGGACCGAGGACCTGGTGGACGAGCACGACACTGCCATGGCTGACACCGCCCTGGACCCCAACCGCAAGACGCTGCGTCCCAAGCTGCAGTGGTTCAACCTGGGCCTCACCGTGGCCGTCATGGGCATGCTGATCGCCGACCTGGTGCCCCTGCCGTACGTTTTCATGGTGGGTTCCGCCATTGCCCTGCTGGTGAACTTCCCCAACGTCAAGGACCAGGCCGCGCAGATTGTGGCCCACGCCCCCTCCGTCGTCGCCGTCGTCAGCATGGTCATGGCCGCCGCAGTCCTGACGGGCGTCCTCACCGGCACCGGCATGGTGGAAGCAATGTCCGCCTGGCTGGTACAGATCATCCCCACCTCCATGGGCCCGTTCATGGCCGTCATCACCGGCGTGCTGAGCATCCCCATGACGTTCTTCATGAGCAATGACGCCTTCTACTTCGGCGTGCTCCCGGTCCTCAGCGAGACGGCCGGCCACTACGGGATCAGCGCAGCAGAGATGGCCCGCGCCTCCATCACCGGCCAGCCCTTCCACATGCAGAGCCCCCTTGTTCCGGCCATCCTGCTCCTGGTATCGCTGGCCAAGGTGGACCTCGGGGACCACCACAAGAAAGTCCTGTGGCGCAGCGCCGTAGTATCGCTGGTCATGCTGGGAATCGGCATGCTGTCCGGAGCCATCGGAATCGGCTAGTCTGTTGCTGCCGGTCTCCTGCCACGCGTTGGCGGGACCCGGTATCAAGGTGCCCGTCTGACGCCCGCTGGGGGATGTCAGACGGGCATCATTGTTTCCCCACTAGAATGGATCGGAAATCAATTCGAACTTTGCAGGGGAGATCCATGGCTGCGATCAACCGTGACGACGTTGCGCATCTCGCGCGGCTCGCTCACATTGAGATGAGTGACCAAGAGCTGGACAGGATGGCCGGAGAACTCGCGGTCATTGTTGACTCAGTCAAATCCGTCAGTCAGGCCGCCGGTGACGACGTCCCGGCCACCTCACACCCCATCCCGCTGACCAACGTGTTCCGCGAGGACGTAGTGGGCCACACATTTACTGCGGACCAGGCGCTGTCCGGTGCGCCGGATTCCGATGAGAACCGTTTCAAGGTCCCGGCAATCCTGGATGAGGCATAGAACATGACTGACTCACACGAACTGATCCGCCTCTCCGCCGCGCAGCTGGCCGAAAAGCTGGCCGCCGGCGAGGTCACTTCCGTCGAGGCCACCCAGGCGTACCTGGACCGGATCGCCGAGGTGGACGGCGGTGAACGCGGCGTCAACGCGTTCCTGCACGTCAACGCCGAGGAAGCGCTCGCTGTCGCCGCCGAGGTGGATGCCATCCGTGCCGCCGGCGGTTCCGAGGCTGAATCCCTGCATGTCCTGGCCGGCGTGCCCATCGCCGTCAAGGACCTCATTGTCACCGTCGGCCAGCCCACCACGGCAGGCTCGAAAATCCTCGAAGGCTGGCACAGCCCGTACGACGCCACCGTCGTGGAGCGCCTGCGCGCCGCGAAAATGCCCATCCTCGGCAAGACCAACCTGGACGAATTCGCCATGGGCTCCTCCACCGAGCACTCGGCGTACGGCCCCACCCGCAACCCCTGGGACCTGGACCGGATCCCCGGCGGTTCCGGCGGCGGGTCCGCTGCCGCCGTCGCCGCTTTCGAAGCACCCCTGGCCCTGGGTACGGACACTGGTGGATCCATCCGCCAGCCCGGCGCCGTCACAGGAACCGTTGGCGTGAAGCCCACCTACGGAAGTGTGTCCCGCTATGGCGCCATCGCCATGGCCTCCTCGCTGGACCAGATCGGGCCGGTAACGCGGACCGTGCTGGACTCCGCACTGCTGCACCAGGTCATCGGCGGGCACGATCCCCGTGACTCCACCTCGCTGCCGGACCTGCTGGCCGACCTCGTCGCCGCCGCCAAAACGGGCAACGTCGAAGGCATGCGGATCGGCATCATCAAGGAGCTGCACGGCGAGGGCTACCAGGCCGGCGTCGAGAACCGCTTCCACGACTCCCTGGAGTTGCTCAAGGAGGCGGGCGCGGAAATCGTTGAGGTCTCCTGCCCCAACTTCCAGTACGCCCTGGGCGCCTACTACCTGATCATGCCCTCCGAGGCGTCCTCCAACCTCGCAAAGTTCGACGGCGTCCGGTACGGCCTGCGCGTCCTCCCCGAGGACGGACCCATGACCATTGAACGCGTCATGGGTGCCACCCGCGCCGCCGGCTTTGGTGATGAGGTCAAGCGCCGCATCATCCTGGGCACCTACGCTCTGTCCGCCGGCTACTACGACGCCTACTACGGCTCGGCCCAGAAGGTCCGCACACTGGTGCAGCGCGACTTCGACGCAGCCTTCACCGTAGCCGATGTCCTGATCTCGCCCACGGCCCCCACCACGGCCTTCAAGCTCGGCGAGAAACTGGACGATCCGCTGGCCATGTACCTCAACGATGTCGCCACCATCCCGGCCAACCTGGCCGGGGTTCCCGGGCTGTCCCTGCCCGGCGGCCTGGCGGACGAGGACGGACTCCCCGTGGGCATCCAGCTGCTGGCCCCGGCCCGCGAGGACGCCCGCCTGTACCGCGTGGGCGCCGTGCTGGAGTCGCTGCTTGAGGCCAAGTGGGGCGGCCCGCTGCTGGCACAGGCACCCGAACTTGCGGGCTCGCCGGCCCTCGAAACCCAGGAGGCAAACTAATGAACACCGAGGCAATCCTGAGCTTCGAAGAAGCCATGGAGAAGTACGACCCCGTCCTGGGGTTCGAGGTCCACGTGGAGCTCAACACCAAGACCAAGATGTTCTCCTCCGCCCCCAACGTCTTCGGCGACGAGCCCAACACCAACGTCAACGAGGTGGACCTCGGCATGCCCGGCGTCCTGCCCGTGGTGAACAAGACTGCGGTGGAGTCCTCCATCAAAATCGGCCTGGCCCTCAACTGCAAGATCGCCGAGAGCTGCCGCTTCGCCCGGAAGAACTACTTCTACCCGGACACGCCCAAGAACTTCCAGACCTCCCAGTACGACGAACCCATCGCGTACGACGGCTACCTGGATGTCGAACTGTCCGACGGCACCGTGTTCCGGGTGGAGATCGAGCGCGCCCACATGGAGGAGGACGCCGGAAAGCTGACCCACATGGGTGGCGCCACCGGCCGCATCCACGGCGCCGACTTCTCCCTGGTGGACTACAACCGCGCTGGCGTCCCGCTCGTGGAAATTGTCACCAAGCCCATTGAGGGAGCAGGCTCCCGGGCGCCCGAACTGGCCAAGGCCTACGTTGCGGCGGTCCGGGAGATCGTCAAGAACCTCGGCGTCTCCGATGCCCGGATGGAACGCGGAAACGTGCGCTGCGACGCGAACGTGTCGCTCCGTCCGCACGGCCGTGAACGGTTCGGCATCCGGTCCGAAACCAAGAACGTGAACTCGCTGCGCGCCGTCGAACACGCCGTCCGTTACGAGATCCAGCGCCATGCCGCCGTCCTGGACGCGGGCAACCCGGTGGTCCAGGAAACCCGCCACTGGCACGAGGACACCCGCACCACCACCTCGGGCCGGCCCAAGTCCGACGCCGACGACTACCGCTACTTCCCGGAACCGGACCTGGTTCCCGTGGTCGCCTCGCGTGAATGGGTCGAGGAACTGCGCGCCACCCTGCCCGAGCCGCCGGCCGCCCGCCGCAAGCGCCTGCAGGCCGACTGGGGCTACTCGGACCTCGAATTCCGCGACGTGGTCAACGCCGGCGTCATGGACGAAATCGAGGAGACCATCGCCGCCGGTGCCTCAGCTTCCGTGGCCCGCAAGTGGTGGATGGGCGAGATCGTGGGCCGTGCCAAGAACGCCGACGTCGACCCCGGCCAGCTGGGCGTCCAGCCTGCCACCATCGTGGAGCTTGCGCGCATGGTGGAAGAGGGCAGGATCAACAACAAGATGGCCACCGAGGTACTGGACGGCGTCCTGGCCGGCGAAGGCACGCCCGCGGACATCGTGGAGAAGCGCGGCCTGGCCGTGGTCTCCGACGACGGGCCGCTGCTCGAGGCCATTGATGCCGCGCTGGCCGCGCAGCCCGGCGTGGCGGACAAGATCCGCGGCGGCAAGGTCCAGGCTGTCGGCGCCATCGTGGGCGGAGTCATGAAGGCCACCCGCGGCCAGGCCGATGCCGGCCGCGTCAAGGAACTGATCCTGGAGAAGCTGGGCGTCACCGCCTAGATATCCCCTCCAGCCGGGTAGCAGCTGATGCCGTTGTGCGCGTTAATACCGGCATCAGCTGCTGCCCGGTCCGCGTAATGTACTCAGGTGTTTGGCGCCGAAAAGTACTTATGTTCAGCGGCGTACCGCGGCCCTACACTTGAGCGCACGGGACCCGCTGGCACAGTGCGGTCCCGGCCAGCCACGCGAGGGGGCCGCGATGCCATTGAAGGACCAGCCACGGATACGCAAAGCCCTGCTCGCAGGGGTGGTGGCGCTCACCTTAACCGGAACCGGGGCGGCGTTCGCGTTGTCGGCGGATGACCCGCCGTCGCCCTTCCCGTCCGAGAGGGCGCAGGAGAACAGGCAGGACAAGCAGGAGAAGCCCGCCAGGCCTGACAAGTCGCAGCGCGCGCAGCAGGTGCACAGCGAGAGCGTGGCAAAAAAAGCTGACGGCACCTTCGAGACCCAGCTGAACCAGCGCGGCACGGTGGAGGCAGTCAGTGACAAGGCCATCACCGTCAGGAGCGAGGACGGCTACTCGCAGGCCTACACCGTCGATGCGGAAACAAAGGTAACGCAGGCGCCTTCCCAGTCAGCGGATACATCAGAGCGCAAGGACGACGACGGCAAACGGCTTAAGCCCTCGGACGGAACCATCAGCGACATCGCCGTGGGCGACAACGTCCGGATCGCCGGGGTGAAGAACGGGGACACCGTGACCGCGGAACGGATTATCGAAGGCGCCGGTGACGGTCCGGGGCTCGGGCTGGGCCGCGGCAACGGCAAGGGCTTCGGAAAAGGACACTCCAAGTAGCGGTTGCCCGCGCCGGCTCAGCCCTGATCCACGAGCCCTGCCATGATGCCCTGCAGCGCTTCGGCGACGACCGTCACCGACCGGCGCTTCAGGTTTTCAGGCCTGGCCAGCAGGTCGATCCGGCGCCGGGTGTTGATTCCTTCGAGCGGCCGCAGCACAATCCCGGGATTCAGCACCGGCCCGGCGGTGTATCTCGGGAGCAGGCCAACCACGCCGCCCGTGGCAACCAGGGCCGCCACCGTGGAGTAGTCGTTGATCCGGTGCACAATGTTCGGCTCCCGGCTGGAGACGGCTGCGACGGCGGACAGCACATCCGAAGGGGAGTAGCCGGTGTGGCTGGTCACCCACGCCTCGCCGCCGACGTCGTCCGCCGTCACGGCCGCTTTCCCGGCGAGGGGATGGCCCGCAGGCAAAGCCACGTCCAGCGGCTCGTGGGCCAATGGAATCACCGTCACCCGCTCCGCGGGCCACCGCGGGCTGTGGTCCATCCGGTGTGCCAGGACCAGGTCGTAGCGCGCAGTCAGGGCGGGGAAGTCCTGCTGGGCCACGTCCTCATCCGAGAGCCCGATCCGCGGTTGACCCGGCGCATCGAGGATCCGGGCGAGGGGAGCGAACACTGCCTGCCCGGCACTGTGGAACCCGCACAGGCTCACGCTGCCGGCAGCAGAACCGTGGTAGTTCCCGATCGCATCCCTGGCATCCGCCATGGCGCTGACGACGGCGGCCCCCGCGTCGGCCAGCACCTGGCCGGCCTCGGTGAGCACCAGGTTGCGGCCCTCCTTGCGGGTGAGCGGCACCTCCACTTTCCGCTGCAGCAGGGCCAGTTGCTGGGAGACGGCGGACGGGGTGACCATGAGGGTATCGGCCACCGCCTTGACGCTTCCGAGCGCACCGAGTTCGCGAAGAATTTCTAGCTGGTGGATCTCCATCCCGCCAGTCTACGCATTAGGATCAACTACATCGTCGATTGAGAATTTAGCTGTTGTGCTAAAGCTTCTTCCTCGCTGTAATGAGGAGGGCAGCACCTGCCGACGACGCACAAAGAGTGAGGAAGCCGATGAAGGCTTTATACAAGGCCGGCCAACAGGCGGGCTTCGAGCTGCTGGACCGCCCCGAGCCGGTGGCCGGCCCCGCGGACGTGAAAATCCGGGTCCTGACCACCGGCATCTGCGGCACCGACCTCCACATCCAGTCCTGGGATTCCTGGGCGCAGGGGATCATTGAAGCTCCCCTTATCCCTGGCCACGAATTCTATGGCGAAGTGGTGGAGGCCGGAGAAGACGTCCGCGACGTCAAGGTCGGCGACCGGGTTTCCGGCGAGGGCCACGTTGTCTGCGGAATCTGCCGGAACTGCCGGGCCGGCAGGCGGCAGATGTGCATCCATACCGTCAGTGTGGGGGTCCAGCGTGACGGTGCGTTCGCCGAGTATGTGGTGATCCCGGAAACGAACGTCTGGGTCCACCACGATCCGTCTGTCACTCCTGAACTCGGAGCCATTTTCGACCCCTTTGGCAATGCGGTCCACACTGCCCTCAGCTTCCCGCTGGTGGGGGAGGACGTGCTCATCACTGGCGCCGGCCCTATCGGATTGATGGCCATCGCCGTCGCCCGCCACGCCGGCGCCCGCAAGATCGCCATCACGGACGTCTCCCGTCCGCGGCTGGACCTTGCCCGGCAGCTGGGTGCGGACCTCGCCATCGATGTGTCCACCACCCGGGTCCGGGATGCCCAGCGGGACCTGGGCATGCGGGAGGGCTTCGACATCGGAATGGAAATGTCCGGGCACCCCGGAGCGCTGCCGGAAATGATCGACAACATGAACCACGGCGGCCGGATCGCGATGCTGGGGCTGCCCAGCCAGGACATCATCATCGACTGGGGCAAGGTGGTCACCCACATGCTCACGCTCAAGGGCATTTACGGCCGCGAGATGTACGAAACCTGGTACGCCATGAGCGCCATGCTGTCCTCCAACTCGGCGCTGCACGCGGCGATTTCCGCCGTAGTCACTGATACGCTCCCTGCCGCCCAATGGGAAAAGGGCTTCGACCTTGCCCGCAGCGGCACAGGTGGCAAAGTTGTCCTCGACTGGACCCAACTCTAAGGAACGCCATGTACACCTCCATCAAGGACCAGTTGCGCACCGAGCTGGACGATATCCGGAGCGCGGGGCTTTTCAAAGCTGAACGCAGCATCAGCTCCCCGCAGTCCAGCCACATCAAGGCCGGGCAGATCGGGCAGCAGGGCGCCGACGTTCTGAACTTCTGCGCCAACAACTACCTCGGCCTGGCGGACCACCCCGAGATCATCCACGCGGCCAAGTCGGCCATGGACGAGCGCGGCTTCGGCATGGCCAGCGTGCGGTTCATCTGCGGCACCCAGGACCTGCACCTGGAACTTGAGTCACGCGTTTCCCGGTTCCTGGGCACCGAGGACACCATCCTGTTCTCCAGCTGCTTCGATGCCAACGGCGGGGTCTTTGAATCCCTCTTCGGGCCGGAGGACGCCGTCATCTCCGATGCGCTGAACCACGCCTCCATCATCGACGGCATCCGGTTGTGCAAAGCGCAGCGGTACCGGTACGCCAACCAGGACATGGCGGACCTTGAGGCGAAGCTTGTCGAGGCGAAGGATGCCCGGCGCAAGATCATCGTCACGGACGGCGTGTTCTCGATGGACGGGTACCTGGCGCCGCTGGAGGCCATTTGCGACCTCGCCGAAAAGCACGACGCCCTGGTCATGGTGGACGACTCCCACGCTGTCGGCTTCATGGGCGCCACCGGAGCCGGGACCCCTGAGCACGCCGGCGTTTCCGACCGGGTGGACATCTACACCGGCACGTTTGGCAAAGCGCTGGGCGGAGCGTCAGGGGGATATGTGTCCGGCCGCGGCGAGGTGGTGGCGATGCTCCGCCAAAGGGCCCGCCCATACCTCTTCTCCAACTCAGTGGCGCCTGCCATCGTCGCTGCCACCATCAAAGCCCTGGACCTGGTAGAGAATTCCGCGGAGCTTCGGCGCGCGCTCTTCGAGAACGCCGCCCTGTTCCGGCGCAGGATGACAGAGGAAGGCTTCGACCTCCTGCCCGGTGAGCATGCCATCGTTCCGGTGATGTTCGGCGACGCAGTGCTCGCGGCCAAGGTGGCGGACCGGATGTTGCAGCACGGCGTCTTCGTCACCGCCTTCAGTTTCCCGGTTGTTCCACGGGGTGCCGCACGGATCCGCGTGCAGCTGTCGGCTGCGCATTCAGCGGACGACGTCGAAGCGTGTGTACGCGCGTTCGTCGCCAGCCGTGCCGAGGTGGCAGGCTAGGAACAAGTAACACTGGAAGCTACGTCTGCGAGGGTGGAGAAATGGCAGCACAGTACGATGTCCTGATTGTGGGTGGCGGCATCGCCGGACTGTCCCTGGCGTCCGAGTTGGCGGGCAGGTGCAGCGTGGCGCTGGTTGAAGCGGAGCAGGAGCTGGCGTACCACACGTCATCCCGCTCGGCCCGCCAGTTCATCCCCAGCTACGGCCCGCCAGTAGTCCAGGAACTAACGGTGCGGACCCTTGAGCTGATCGCCGCCCGGGATGCCGGGCTGCCCGAACCCATCCTCATGCCCCGCAGCTTCATGCTGATCGGTTCCGAGGAGGCGGTGGCAGCGGAAGCCAGCGGGCACATGCGCTCCATTACCCCTGCCGAGGCATTGGAGCTGTGCCCGGCGCTGGTCCCCGGCACGTTCCAGGCCGCGGGACTGGACGAAGGTTCCTTCGGCTGCAACGCGCCCCTGCTGCTGGCTGACCACCGGCAGCGCGCCGAGGCTGCCGGTGTGGACATCATCACCGGCGCCAAGGTGCACACCGCCCAGCGCCTTGGTTCCGGCTGGCAGGTGGGTGCCGGCACAGAGGGCTTCCAGGCTGGTGTCCTGGTCAACGCTGCCGGAGCGTGGGCGGACGAACTCGCGGTGATCAGCGGGGTGGAAAAGCTCGGGCTGCAGCCGTACCGGCGCACTGCGGCGATTGCCGCCGTCGACCATCCCCTGCCGCCGCAAAGCCCCATGGTGGCGGCAGCGGACAACACGTTTTATTTCCGGCGGGACGACGACGACGTGCTGATCTCACCGTCCGAATCCGAGCCGAGCGGGCCGGAGGATGCCCGTCCCCGGCCGGGCGACATTGAGCGCCTGGTGGGCAGGCTGAACGAGCTGACCACGCTCGGGATCAGGGAAGTGCGCAACGCCTGGACAGGGTTGCGGACCGAAGCGGCCGACGGCGTCCCGGTGGCGGGTTTCGACGCCGAAGCCCCGGGCTTTTACTGGCTCGCCGGCCAGGGTGGTTATGGCTTCCAGACGTCCTCAGCCATGGCAGAACTCGCAGCTGCCCAGATCCTGGCAGGCAGTAGTGGTTCCAGTGCTGCGGCCGGCGATGTTCCGGCATCCCGGACAGTTCAGGCATTGGCGGCCACCCGATGGTCTGTGCGGCGCTGAAGAATGGCTGTATGAGCACCCTGATCACCAACATCTCCGAGCTGATGACGCAGGACCTGGAACACCGGGTCCTCAAGGACGCTGCTGTGGTGATCGAAGGTGAGCGGATTTCGTGGATCGGCGCCGCTTCCCATGCTCCGGCCGCTGACGACGCCGTAGACGCCGGTGGCCGCGCTGTGCTGCCCGGCTGGGTGGACTCCCATACCCACTTGGTCTTCGCCGGCGACCGGACGGCGGAGTTCGAGGCGCGGATGGCGGGGGAGTCATACGCGGCCGGAGGCATCGCCGTCACCATGAACGCCACCCGTGCCACGTCCGATTTCGACCTCACCCGGCTGGCGCTGTCCCGCGTTGACGAAGCCGTCTCGCAGGGAACCACCTACATCGAGACGAAAACCGGCTACGGCCTGGACGTTGAACATGAGACGCGGAGCGCCCGCATCGCCTCCACCGCCGCGGACCAGGTCACGTACCTCGGGGCGCATCTGGTTCCTGCCGGACAGGACGCGGACGAGTATACCGACCTCGTGTGCGGCCCGATGCTCGCCGCAGTCCGGCCCTACGTGCAGTGGGCCGACGTCTTTTGTGAAGAAGGAACCTTCACCGCGGAGCAATCCCGGCGGGTCCTGCTCGCCTGCCGCGACGCAGGCCTGGGCCTGCGTGTCCACGGCAACCAGCTCGGCGAAGGTCCGGGTGTGCAGCTCGCCGTCGAACTTGGGGCCGCGAGCGTGGATCACGTCAACTACCTGGCGGACAAGGACGTTAACGCGCTGGCCGGAACGTGGTCGGGTTGGGATGCCGCTTCGGGAGCCGGCAGCCCGGGCACCGTCGCCACCTGCCTGCCCGCCTGCGACCTGTCAACCCGCCAGCCGCTCGCGCCCGCACGTGCACTCCTTGATGCCGGCGTGCAGGTGGCGCTGGCCTCCAACTGCAACCCGGGCACGTCCTACACAAGCTCCATGGCATTCTGCGTTACCACTGCCGTCCTGCAGATGGGGCTGAGTGTCCATGAAGCTGTCCGGGCGGCAACGTATGGCGGAGCCCTGGCACTCCACAAAGACAAGGGAAGCGACGTCGACGGCGAACGCGCGGTGGGTTCTATCGCCGTCGGGCACCGGGCGGATCTTCAGCTGCTGAATGCACCGTCTGCGACGCACCTTGCTTACCGCCCGGGGATGCCGCTGACATACGCTGTATGGCGGGCAGGGAAGCGGGCCCGCTGAACGCAGGCTGGAAATGACGCTTTATGATCATTTGACTTCTGTTATGATCATAAAACGTCATCGAAGCTGTGGCGGGAGTACTTGGAGGCCCAGCATGACCCGCACCGACCGACTGACGGCAATCCTTGACCTGCTGGCCAAGACAGGGCAGGTGGAGGTCGACGAGATTGTCAGCACCCTAAATGTTTCCCCGGCCACCGCCCGGCGGGACCTGGACAGCCTCGCCAAGCGCAGGCTGCTCACGAGGACCCGTGGCGGTGCCACGACCGGAGCCCTGGCCTACGACCTGCCGGGCCGGTACAACCGCGATGACCACGCCGAGGCCAAGGAGCAGATCGCCCAGGCAGCCTCTGCGCTGATTGCCCCCGGGGCCGTGATCGGGCTTTGTGGCGGCACCACCAGCACCGCGCTGGCGCAGATCCTGGCAACCCGCGAGGATCTCAACGCGCCTTCCAACCAGCCCACCCTCACCGTGGTTACCAACGCCATCAACATCGCCGGGCAGTTGGCCGTACGGCCCAGCATCAAAGTCATGGTGACCGGCGGCGTCCTCAACCCGCGGTCCTATGAACTGGTGGGGCCCTATACGGACATCATCATGCAGAAGGTGGTGCTGGATATCGCCTTCATCGGTGTCAACGGCATCGATCCCGAGGTGGGGCCTACCAACACGGGGGAGGGGGAAGCGTCCGTCAACGCCCTGCTCGCCAGCAGGGCCCGCGTCTCTTACGTTCTGGCGGATTCGTCCAAGGTCGGGGTGCGCGCCTTCGCCACAATGGACGGGTACAACTTCACCCGGCTGATCACGGATTCCGGAATATCGCCGCAGGACAAAGCGGCTTTCGAGGCCAACGGTACGGAAGTCATAGTCGCCGCACCGTAGTTGTTCCTGGTCCCGGGGCTGGCTGTTGCACGCGATCGAGGCACTTCAGCCCGCAGCTGGCTTCCTGCAGACTGGCCCCTTGCCCGGTGACCGGTGCCCCTTGCCCCCTGCCAACGGGACACCGCGGGGCAATCAGGCCGGATCCAGAAAGTGCAGGCAAGATGGGAGCATGCTGGTTCCCTCCCGCCGTCGACTGAGGCTCGAAGTCTGGATTGTCCTGGGACTGTCCCTGGGCCAGTCCGCCGTGTACTCGGTGGTGCAGCTCCTGGACAAGATGACGCGTGCGCCGCTGGCGGAAGGCACGTCCACCCTCAACCGCTCGCAAAGCAGCCGCGAATACTTTGACCTGACGTACCAGTTGCTGGACATCATCTTCGCGCTGGTGCCGGTGCTGCTGGTGATCTATTTCCTTACGGACCAGCGGCAGGCTGCCCCCGGCGACGGCAGCAACCCCGGTTCAGCTTTCCGGAAACTGGGGTTCAACTTCGCCAGGCCGGGCACCGACCTGCTCCAGGGACTGGGGCTGGCAGCGCTGATCGGGATCCCGTCCCTTGGCCTCTATGCAGCGGGCAGGGCCCTCGGAATCACCACCGCAATTATCCCGAGTGCGCTGGACGCCTACTGGTGGACGGTGCCCGTGTTGATCCTGTCCGCGATGCGCCATGCCGTGGTGGAGGAAGTCATCGTGGTGGGTTACCTGCTGGACCGCTTCGGGAAATTCGGCTGGAGCGTGCCGTTGTCCATCATGGTGAGCTCGCTGCTCCGGGGAACGTACCACCTGTACCAAGGATTCGGCCCCTTCATAGGCAACGTGGTGATGGGCATCGTCTTCGCGTGGCTGTACACCAGGACCCGGCGGGTGATGCCCCTCGTGATCGCCCACGCCCTGCTCGACATCGTGGCCTTCGTCGGATTTAGCCTCTTTGGAAAGGCCGTGGGGCTGGGCTGACAGGGTCAATACTTTGGAGTGGCGCCCGCACGCTGAACACAGTGGCGGGCAGCAAGCAGTAGCCAGTAGACAGCCGCAAGCTATGTCCATGCCATATCCCAGTGCTCCACCAGGTCTTGAGCAACACCGGTGGGCAGAGCGTAGAAGTCCTCCCATAAGCAGTCGTCCACCGGGATGTCATCCGGTTCCAGGAGGTTGGCGTTCAGGGGCTCCTCCGGTGGCGGTCCCGAAAATGGTACGTTTCCAACGCGACTGGTTTCGCCAGGGTCGCCAGACAAGTCGAGATTCATCCAGGCGCCGTTGGGATTCATCGAGGAGCGGGTGCACTCTGGCCAGTGGGGTGGTTCCCAGTCCTGGTGTTCGCTTTTGTAGTGGCGGCCGGTGGGTGAGGTCCAGCCGGGTGGTTCGTCTTTGGTGGCCGGGGTGGGTGTCCAGCCGCTGGTATGCCGGAGCCGATGATGTCTCGGGCAGGGTTGCCCGAGGTTGCTGATTCCGGTGGTCCCGCCTTTGTGCCAGGCGAGGAGATGGTCTGCTTCGTTATCCAGGGAGTGGTTGCTGCAGCCGGGGAAGGGGCATTGACCGTCGCGCATACGCAGCCAGTTCCGCATGGCCTTGGTGACCCGGTAACTGGTCCGGCCGATCTCCAGTGGCGCCCCGTCCCGCGGGTCCACCAGGACACGGTGGAACGAATCGGCACCATTCGCGACCAGGTCCCTCGCCATGGACGGCGGGATGGGGCCGTACCCTTCCAGCATGGCGGGCTCATCGGTCAGGCCCATCAACGAGAAGACCGGCACGGTGACGAGCACTTGCGCCCGGATCGACGACGAGGGCCCTGCAGTTGCTCCTGCCTCAGCGATGTGGTCGACGCCGGTGCTGGAACTGGTGCTGCCTGCATGGAAGCTTGGACTGATGCCGCTGGTGAGGATTGCTGAGGAGAATACATCGGCCCGGAGCTGGGTGACGGTGCGGGGCTCGTCGGGTCCTTGTGCGGCCCGGGCGAGGGCGTTGAGCCGGTTCCAGCCCGCCAGTGCCTGGTCAGCGGGGAGGTAAGCAGAGAGCCAGGCCATGCCGTCCTGGTCCGGCCTGCATTCGACCCGCCGGTCCGCTACGCCCTTGGCGTGGCGTTTCTCAATGGACTCGGCGTGGTGGCGTTCGCGCCAGGTGCGGGCTTTGTGCTTGAACCTGTGTGCGGGCATTTCCCCGATCGTCGCCGCCGTGGCCGGTCTGGGTGTGTCCGGGTCCAGGAAGTGGGCCTCCAGGGCCGCAGCTCCGGCCGGGTCGAGGGTGGCTGCCTCGTCCGCCATGGCCAGGGCATGCTGCCAGGAGATTGTTCCGGCCTGCAGGGCCGAGAGGGTCAGCGGCAAGGTCTTGTCCAGGGCCTGCGACGCGGCCAGGAATGAACCTGCTGCCCGCGGCCCGATAGCCAGCACACACCCGACCTCGGCGGCGATGGCCATCTCCTGCGCCTGCACCGGCATGTCCGGCGCCAGGGCGTGGGCTGTGTCCGCGTACTTCACGGCAGCACGGGCCTTTAGGCCTGCTAGCCCGGCTTCGGCCTCCGTGGCTCCGGCGAGAATGTCCAGGGTCCCATCGGCCAGTGCAGCCAACGGATCGGCAGCGGAAAACGGCTCCGCACCACACCCGTCCACCTCAGCATTGAGCACAGCAAGAGCGGCCCTGATGTCCGCAAACGCCTTCTCCACCGCTTCGCTGCCCATAACCTCATCATGGCAAGGGGGTCTGACATTGACGCGGGAAGCGGGGGCCACGCTATAAGCGGCAAACTGGCACCCGCCGGAGACGAATTCGGCCGCCATCAGCGGGTGACGCCGTTGTCACCTGCTGATGGCGGCCGAAGCTCATGCGGGCAGTCTGTAGTTTCTGCCCAAGGCGGTACCTGGGGAGGGACCCCAAGCCATACAGAGGAGGGTCAGATTGTGACAGCCCCGTTGGCGGTCTCGAAGGTCACTGACAGGATTCCGGGGGTTCCGTGCGGTGCCACCCACTCCACAGCCACGTCTTCCAGGGGCTTCTCCACCGGCTCACCCAACCACTCGGTGACCCGGGCTGCCGAGCCGGCAATGGTAAGGCAGCTCATCTTGACGTTGCTCTCGTAGGCGTTGGACGGGTGCAGGGAGGGATCGCCGTCCCACTTGAGCATGTAGGGAACCTGGGGGTCTGCAATCAAACCAAGGATTCCGATCTGCTTCCAGACGAGCTCGCGGCCGTCAGGGAACTTGCGGTTCCCGTTGACTGCTGAGCGTCCAAGGCGCTCCTCGAAGGGGGCGAGGTCGTCCACCTCGACGCACCAGCCCATCCATCCGCCGCCGGCGGCAGAACGCGCACGCACTGCCTGGCCGAAGGGCGCCTTGTCCGAAGCGGGGTGGTCCAGGACCTCCACGACCTCCAGGTACTTATGTCCCGCGAGCGGGATGATCATATTCCGGGTTCCAAACCGCGGGTGTACTCCACCCTTCACTGCCTCAACGCCGAGGGCAGAGGAAATACGTTCGGTGGTGGCAGCCAGGCCATCGTGTTCACAGGCGTAAGAGACGTGATCCATGCGCATGGCAACATCTTGGCACTTTGTGATCGGGCTCTCAGCTAAGGGTAGCCTTACTGGGAATTCCGTTCTGACGCGGCATCAATCGACGGTTCCGCTCCGGGGAGTTAAGGGGAACATGTTCGTCACAATCCTGTGCTGTCCTGCAGATGTTCCTACACTGGGCTCAGGTCATGAGCGCCAGCGCCAAGCCCCGGCTCGCTGGCCGGCAACCCTCCATCCGCGGTGGGGTGCCCCGGGTGAGGACCTGGTTGTCCGGCACCGGCCGGACGGCAAGCGCGGCCCGCGGTGCTTCCAGCATGCCGGGCCCATGTCAAAGGAGCCTTAGTTGTCCAACGGATGGTCTTTCGAAACCCGCCAGATCCACGCAGGACAGGAACCGGACAGTGCCACGGGCGCCCGTGCACTTCCTATCTACCAGACCACGTCCTTTGTTTTCCCTACCGCTGAGAGCGCTGCGAACCGTTTTGCCCTGGCTGAACTGGCACCTATTTATACCCGCATCGGCAACCCCACCCAGGAAGCCGTGGAACAGCGGATCGCCAGCCTCGAAGGCGGCCTGGGAGCACTGCTGCTGAGCTCAGGACAGGCGGCCGAGACCTTCGCCGTCTTGAACATCGCCGAGGCCGGTGACCACATTGTTGCAAGCCCCAGCCTTTACGGCGGTACGTACAACCTCTTCGCCCACACCCTGAAAAAGTTCGGGATCTCCGTAACCTTCGTGGCGGACCCGGACAACCTGGACCAGTGGCGGGAAGCCGTGCAGCCGAGCACCAAGCTGTTCTTCGGCGAAGTGGTCTCCAACCCGCGCCAGGACGTCCTGGACATTGAAGGCATTTCCCAGGTGGCCCATGATGCCGGTGTGCCGCTGATCGTGGATAACACGCTGTCCACCCCCTACCTGATCCGGCCCCTGGAGTGGGGAGCGGACATCGTCCTGCATTCGGCCACCAAGTACCTGGGCGGCCATGGCTCCGCCATTGCCGGCGTGATCGTGGACTCGGGCAAGTTCGACTTCGGCAAGGACCCGGCGAAGTTCCCGGGCTTCAATACTCCGGACCCTACCTACAACGGGTTGGTGTACGCCCGGGATCTCGGTGCCGACGGTGCCCTGGGCGCAAACCTCTCCTACATTTTGAAGGCACGCGTCCAGCTGCTCCGGGACCTCGGCTCGGCCGTTTCCCCGTTCAACGCCTTCCTGATCGCCCAGGGGCTCGAAACGCTGAGCCTGCGCGTGGAGCGGCACGTCGCCAACGCCGTGGAGGTTGCGCAGTGGCTGGAAGGGCGTGACGACGTCGAATCCGTCGCCTACGCGGGGCTGCCCTCCAGCCCCTGGTTCGAGCGGGGCCGCAAGTATGGCCCCAAAGGAACCGGCGCCATCGTGTCGTTCAACCTCGCCGGGGGCGCGGAAGCGGGCAAGCGCTTCGTGGACGCGCTGGAGCTGCACTCCCATGTGGCCAACATCGGTGACGTGCGTTCCCTCGTCATCCACCCGGCGTCGACAACCCACAGCCAGCTCTCCCCGGAGCAGCAGCTGGTTGCCGGTGTGACCCCCGGCCTGGTCCGGCTGTCCGTGGGGATTGAACACATTGACGACATCCTGGCGGACCTCGAGGCCGGCTTCCGTGCCGCCAAGGACGCCGCAGGAGCCTAGGGCAGGCGCCACGGCACCAAGCCGGGGAAGTCACAACCAGTCACACTCTTGGCGGCAGGCATGGCCTGTTTCGTACACTCGAACAAGGTCATGAGTGCCAGTGACAGCCCCGGCTTGCTGGCCGGCAACCCTCCTTCCGCGGTGGGGTGCCCCGGGTGAAGACCTGGCCTGCCGGTCATACGACGGCGGGCAAGCGCGTAGAAGAGGTCTTGCCATGACGGTTACCGTCACCCGTACCACCGTCCCCGAGCACGGGATCGTCCGCTATGCCTCCATTGGGGCGCTGCAGCTGGAAGCCGGCGGATACCTGCCGGACGTCACCCTGGCCTATGAAACCTGGGGCACCCTCAATCAGGACGGCAGCAACGCCATCCTGATCGAACATGCCCTGACCGGCAGCACCCACGTGACGCGGGGCGACACCGACGAACCGGGCTGGTGGGAGCAGCTCGCAGGGCCGGGAGCGCCGGTTGACACGGATCGCTTCTTTGTGGTGTCCATCAATATCGTGGGCGGCTGCTACGGCTCCACCGGACCGTCGTCGCCGGCACCGGACGGTGCCCCCTGGGGCTCCCGGTTCCCCCTGGTCACGCTGCGGGACAGCACCGTAGCGGAGGCCCGGCTGGCGGACCAGCTGGGCATTGACAGCTGGTTTGCAGTGCTGGGCGGTTCCATGGGCGGAGCCCGGGCACTGGAGTGGGCCATTACGTTTCCGGAGAGGGTGCAGCGCTGCGCTGTCATCTCGGTGGGCGCCGCCAGCACCGCCGAGCAGATTGCCTTTGCCCAGGCGCAGACCTTGGCGATCCGGCAGGACCCGAATTTCAAGGGTGGGGACTACTACGGCGGCCCGTTCCCCGAGGACGGGCTGGCGCTGGCACGGCGGATCGCCCACATCACCTACCGCTCCGCAACGGAACTGGAAGGCCGGTTCGGCCGCGCGCCCCAGGCTCCGGAGTCACCCCTGCAGGGCGAAAGTCTTGGAAACCGCGGGCGATACCAGGTGGAAAGTTACCTGGACCACCAGGGGAACAAGCTGGTCCAGAGGTTTGATGCCAACAGCTACATCGCCATCACCGAGGCCCTCATGAGCCACGACATCTGCCGGGGCCGGGGAACCCTCCCGGACACGCTGGCCCGTTCAAACGCGCGGTTCCTCGTGGCGGCCGTGGACTCCGACCGGCTCTACTTCCCCTCGCAGTCCCGCGAACTCGCCCTGGCCCTTCCAGGAGAAGTGGACGTCCACGTCATCGAAGCGCCGATCGGCCACGACGGGTTCCTGACCGAAATCGGACAGTTGGGCCGGCAGCTCCGGACCGGCTTCCTGGTTTAGCGGAAGCGCTTTTCTGTTCCAGCCGGCCTGCTTAGCCGTTCATGATCTCGCTGCGGCGGGTCATGTACTCCTCGACGGACAGCTCGCCATTGCTGTACTGCTGGTCCAGTTCCGCGAGCTTGCGCGCACGGAATCCCTGCGGGGCCGACGGCGGCGGGGGAGTGGCGGGGGCGGCAGGCTGTTCCGGAGCAGGCTGGGACGGCATGGACTGCGGAAAGCCGCGGTCATCCTGGCCGGGCACTGGCGGCTGCGGCATCTGGCCGTACTGGTAGGGCAGCGGCTGCGGGTTGTCGATGGGCTGCGGCTGCTCAATCTGGCGGAAGCCCCCGGCAAAGTAGTCCTGCTGCGTGAAACCGTCGCGGGGCTGCTTGTTCTGCGGGCTGGCCGACCCAGGGAACTGCCCGGCGCCGGGGAACTGTTCCGGATACCGCCCCGAAAAGCTTTGCTCATGGTTCCGGCGGGCCACAGACTTCCGGTACATCCGCATGGCCATCGGAATCACGAATGACAGGATGATGATCCAGAAAAACAGATTGCTCACGGTGCTGCGCCTCTCGTGTGTGTCCTTCCAGCTTAACCCCGGCGGATCAACTAGCGCTGGGCAGCGCTGGGGGTTCCCACCGGACCCTCGCCCGATCCCAAGGGGACACCGGGGCCAAAGACAGGACCCGGCGTCGGACGTTTTGCTGTAATGCCATCGCCGGATGACTGGTTGCGGAGCCGCCGCAGCACCCACGGCACAAAGTACTGGCGTGCCCACACCAGGTCTCCCGACCGCGCTTCCCGCCAGCTGCGGGCCGGAAACGGCTTGGGCTGCAGGGGCTCCAGGGTGTGTTCCACATTCAGCGAATCCAGCACCATGGCGGCGATCGTGTGGTGGCCCAGGGGGGAGAAGTGAAGCCGGTCCTCGTCCCACATCTGCGGATCACCGAGCTGGCGGAGGGACCACATATCCGCGATGACGGCGTCGTGCCGGGCAGCGACGGTCCGCAGGTTTTCGTTGTAGATGGCCACCTTGCTGCGGATCCTGCCGAGCACGGACGTCCCGGTGTCCGGGCCGTTGAAAAGCACCACCGTGGCGCCGCCCATGGTGAGGATCTGGACCACCGAGTCGAGCTTCTCGGCGAGGGCGTCGGGATCGCCGCCCCGCCGCAGCAGGTCATTGCCGCCGGCTGAGAGGGTGACAAGGTCCGGCTTGAGCGCAAGGCACGGCGCCAGCTGCTGGTCCACGATCTGCTGCAGCAGCCGCCCGCGGACTGCGAGGTTGGCGTAGGCAAAGTCGGGCTGGGTCCGGCCCAGCTCCTCGGCCACTCGGTCTGCCCAGCCGCGGAATCCGCCCGGGCTTGAGGGCTCGGGGTCACCGATGCCCTCCGTAAAGGAATCGCCCATGGCCACATACCGGCTCCAAGGGTGGGAGCCGGCGGTCATGGACGGGGTCTCGATGGCGCTTGTGTCACTCACGGTCCTATCCTGCCTTTCGCTTCCCTGGCTACGCCAACGTAGGTTGTTACCTGTGGGTAACTGATATGAATGGAAACCATGACTGAAGCCGAAGTATTTCCTGCCCCTGTAGTCCTGTGGTCCCATCCGGAGGACCAGCGCGACGGCAAGCCGCTGCTGGTGCTCCTGCACGGCTACGGCGCGAACGAACAGGACCTGCTGAGCCTGGCAGACCTGCTGCCGGGCGATTTCGCCGTCGCGTCCATCAGGGCACCCATCGCCATGGGCCCCGGCTTCACCTGGTTCCCGCTCACAGCGTCCATTAAATACTCGCTCGAGCGGGTGAAAGCGGCGTCCTCCTTCGTGCTGGAGTGGATCGATGCCATCAGGGTGGGGCATCCGTCGGTGTCCCTGCTGGGCTTCTCGATGGGGATGGCGATGGCCACCACGCTCCTGCGGCAGCGGCCCACTGACTTCGCCGCCGTCGTCGGACTTTCAGGCTTTGTGGTGGACGCCGGTGACGATCCCAGTTTCAGGGACTCCGAACTGGATGGCACGGTGCCGATGTTCTGGGGCCGGGACCAGCAGGACCCTGTGATCACTCCGGACAAGATCGACTTCACCGTGGCCTGGCTCCGCAAGCACGTCAAGCTCACCAAAGTGCTGTACACCGGCATGTGGCACGGGATCAACCAGCAGGAGATCGGGCACGTGGGCGAGTTCCTCACCCATGAAGTGCTGAAGAAGTAGGACGGACGACGACGACCCGTCCCTCCTGGCGCGTCAGCCGGCGGGCGCGACGACCTTCACGGTCTGGCCGTTGACCGTCACGGTGTCCCCGTTGTGCAGCTGGCGTCCGCGGCGGTCGTCGATCTCCCCGTTGACCTTGACCAGCCCGTTCTTGATGAGCTCCGCAGCCTCCACCCCGTCCTCCACCAGGTTGGCGAGCTTCAGGAGCTGGCCCAGGCGGATCATGCTGTCGCGGATGGTGATCTCTTCAACATTGCTCATAGAAGCAATGATGCCTGACGTAAGGTGGATTCAATGACCCACAGCCCCCGCCTGCCGCTGTTAGCAGGCCTTCCACTCGCGGTGGGCGCGGGCCTTGCCATTCCCGTCCAGGGCCGTATCAACGGGGCCCTCGGAACCCGGCTCGATGACGGCATCGCTGCTGCAGTAGTGAGCTTCAGCACAGGCCTGGCCGTGATGATCCTGATCTCACTGGTCCTGCCGCGGGGCCGGGCCGGACTTGCAAGGATCCTGCCGGCAGTCCGGAGCAGGGCGTTCCCGCCCGTCTATGTCCTGGCCGGCGGCATTGGGGCGCTCTTTGTCTTCGCCCAGTCCTTCACGGTGGGCATCCTGGGTGTGGCACTCTTCACCGTTGCGACTGTCACCGGCCAGACTGCCAGTGGGCTGCTGGTGGACCGGCTGGGCATCGGGCCGGCCGGCCGCAAGCCCGTCACCGCCATTCGCGTCATCGGCTGCGTGTTGACCATCGCCGCCGTCGCCTGGGCAGTGTCACCCAGGTTCACGGGAACATCAGGCGCAGAGTCCGACGGCGGTCCGGCCGCCCTTCTGGTTCCGCTCCTCCTGCCGGTGGCGGCAGGTTTCCTGATGAGCTTCCAGCAGGCCATGAACGGAACGGCCACCGTCCACTACGGCACGCCGATCGCCGCCACCCTGGTGAACTTCATCGCGGGAACCGTTGTGCTGTGGAGTGCCTACGCGGTCAAGGTCTCGGTCGCCGGACCAGGCAACCCGCTGCCGGCAGAGTGGTGGTACTACATCGGCGGCCCCATGGGATGCGTGTTCATCGGTCTCGGCGCGCTGCTGGTCCGCAGCCTGGGCGTGCTGGTCACCGGCCTGGGCATGATTGCCGGACAGCTGCTCGGGTCGCTTGCCCTGGACGTTGTCCTGCCGGCTCCGGGCACCGTCGTGGCGCCGGCCACGGTCCTGGGCACTGTCCTGACCCTCGCCGCCATCATCCTGGCCACCCTGCCGTGGCCGCGGGGCGCCCTCCGGAGATGACTCCGGGCAGGCAGGCACCGGTAGGCTAGGACACGCAGCTTTTTTGCATCCACCTTCATCCGCCCCTCCCGGCAGCCAACGGCTTACCCCTGCGGCGCCCCGGGGCCTGAACACCGCGGACCGCACCCAGCGGCCCTGTAGAAATTGGAGTTACCCCCATGGCAGCAAAATCCGTTCTCGACCAGGTCATCTCCCTCTCCAAGCGCAGGGGATTCGTGTTCCAGGCCGGTGAGATCTACGGAGGTTCGCGCTCTGCCTGGGACTACGGGCCCCTTGGTGCCGAACTGAAGGAGAACATCAAGCGCCAGTGGTGGCAGTCCATGGTCCGCGGCCGCGAGGACGTGGTGGGCCTGGATTCCTCGGTCATCCTGCCCCGCCAGGTATGGGAAGCCTCCGGCCACGTCGACGTCTTCTCTGACCCGCTGGTGGAATGCCTCTCCTGCCATAAGCGCTACCGCGCGGACCACCTTGAGGAAGAGTACGAGGAAAAGAAGGGCCGCCCCGCCGAGAACGGGCTGAAGGATATTGCCTGCGCCAACTGCGGCACCCGCGGACAGTGGACCGAGCCGCAGGAATTCTCCGGCCTGCTCAAGACCTACCTTGGCCCCGTTGCCAGCGAAGAGGGCCTGCACTACCTCCGCCCGGAAACGGCACAGGGCATCTTCGTGAACTTCAGCAACGTCCTCACCACGTCCCGGAAGAAGCCGCCCTTCGGCATCGGCCAGATCGGCAAGTCCTTCCGTAACGAGATCACGCCGGGCAACTTCATCTTCCGCACGCGTGAGTTCGAACAGATGGAGATGGAATTCTTCGTCGAGCCCGGCACGGATGAAGAGTGGCACCAGTACTGGATGAAGGAACGCATGGCCTGGTACACCGGCCTGGGCATCCGCGAGGAGAACCTGCGCTTCTTCGAGCACCCGCAGGAAAAGCTCAGCCACTACTCCAAGGGCACCACGGACATCGAGTACCGCTTCGGTTTCCAGGGCTCCGAGTGGGGCGAGCTGGAAGGCATCGCCAACCGCACCGACTTTGACCTCTCCACGCACGCCAAGGCCTCCGGCACGGACCTGAGCTACTTCAACCAGGCCACCAACGAGCGCTACACCCCGTACGTGATCGAGCCCGCCGCAGGCCTGACCCGTTCCTTCATGGCGTTCCTGGTGGACGCCTACACGGAGGACGAGGCCCCCAACGCCAAGGGCGGCGTGGATGTCCGCACGGTCCTGAAGCTGGATCCGCGCCTGGCCCCGGTCAAGGCCGCAGTGCTGCCGCTGAGCCGCAACGAGGACCTGTCCCCGAAAGCCAAGGACCTCGGCGCCCGGCTGCGCAGGAACTGGAACATCGACTTTGACGACGCCGGCGCCATTGGCCGCCGCTACCGCCGCCAGGACGAAATCGGGACACCTTTCTGCATCACCGTGGACTTCGACACCCTCGAGGACCAGGCCGTGACCATCCGCGAGCGGGACACCATGAGCCAGGAACGCGTGTCCCTGGACAAGGTGGAAGGCTACCTGGCCGCCCGCCTGATCGGCGCCTAGCCATGGCCATCGAATACCGTGAGTGGCGCGAGGGCGACGACCTGGCGCTGCTGGAAATCTGGGGCGGCCCCGAGACGCAGCAGGCCCGGCAGTTCCGCGGCGCCCTGACGTTGTCTTCCGCCGGGACCAACGGCACGCCGTGGCGGCGCTGCATTGTGGCGGAGGACGTCATCGACGGCGTCGGCATTCCCGTCGCCGCCGGCGTCGTCTATGAGGCATCCCTGCATCCGGAGCGGCTCTGGGCGTACATCGAAGTGGCGCGGGACCACCGGCGCTCCGGTATCGGCGCCACGCTCCTGGCCATGCTGCGCCGCGAAGCTGAACACTCGCCGTCGGGCGTCACCAGGCTCCGCGCCAAGGTGGAGCCGGGCACCCCCGGTGCCGCCTTTGCGGAGGCTTTCGAACTGGAGCCCATCCAGCGTTCCCGCCTGGTGGTCGTTGAGCCCGGTGCCCTGAAACTTCCAGTCTTTCCCACCACGGACGACGGCGGTGGGCCGGCAAATGATGAAAACGCTGGCTCCGACGTCGTGATGGACCTGGCAACAGGTTCCGTGGAACTGACCGATGTTGTCGGCAGGTACTACTCCGCCATCCACGGCTGGGACTCTCCGGGCGCGCTGTCGGTGGGCCAGGTGCAGAAGCTGTTCCTGGACGACCTGACCGGCGCCCACGGCGCCATCGTCCTCCGCGCCCGGCCTGAGTCGGCGTTCGGGGCGGGCGTTGCTCCCAGCAAGAAGGGCCGGATCCGGGCCTTCGCCGTGAGCTATGCCGCGCCTGCGGACCCGGATGCGGCACCTGGCCAGGACGATGCCGGGCCGGAAACACCCACGGACGTGTTCGTCGGCCACGAGCCCGGCCTCGCCGCGGATGACGCCGCTGAAGCCGTCCGCGACATGCTCTCGCTGATCGCGTACCAGCACCCCGTGATGCTGGAACTGGACGATTCGATGACAGCCCTGCGCGCCGCCGTCGAGCCCCTGCTGGAAAGCGGCAAGGCACGCCAGGTGGGCGCGGAGACCCTGGTGGTCTCGGACTAGGCTCGCGGTCCGCCGCATCCGGCCCCGCCCCCGTGGTTAGCGCCAGGTGACCGTTGAAGTGAACAACGGCATTTGGCGCTTCCTCGTGTCAGCGGGGATTGCGACGGCGGTCCCTGGCGGCGTCCTGCGCGTCGAGTACCTGCCGCTCAGGTTCGGACGGAGCGTTGCCGCCCGCCTTTGCAGGCATCCACCAGGCGCGCGGTTCCGGAATCAGCGGGAGGCTGGACATGCACCGCTCCACCCCGTCCTGGAGCCGGGCGCGGAGTTCAGCGGTGGCCTTCCCGGCGTTGACGCCCGTTGGGAACGTGAGCGGCTCACCTATGTGGACCCGGACGGGCGCCCGCCAGGTCCTCCGAGGAGAGAAGCCGTGGCCACGGGTCAGGATCCGGTGGGCACCCCAAACAGAGACAGGGATAACCGGAACCCCGGCTTCCGCCGCCATTCGGACCGCCCCGGTCTTGCATTCGCGGACCGTGAAACTGCGGCTCACTCCTGCTTCCGGGAACACCGCAAGGTACTCGCCGGCACGCAGCTTTGCCACCGCTGCATCGTACGCGTGCCCGCGGTCCGTGTACCCCACCACCACCTGCCCCGTGGCACTGATGGCCGGCCCCGCAAGCCAATGGTCGGCTGCGCCCTGGTGGACCAGGAACCTCAACTGGGCGCGGCTATGCTTCCACAGCAGGAGTTCGGCAGCCGCAAAGTCCAGGTAGCCAAAGTGCGTGATGGCGAAAACTGCCCCGCTGCCCGGAACCGCAGCCCTGGACGCGCTTTCCTGCTGTACCGCGGACGGCAGGTGTTCCTCTCCGCTGGTGATGAGCCGGATCCGGAAGCTCCACCGGAGTAACAGTCCAATGCGGACCAACAGCCGGTAGAAAGAGTCATTGGATGCGGGGCGCCACGGCATCGAGGCTCCTACAGCGTCACCTGGACGGCTGATTCGGGGAGCAGCCGGGCGAAGTCCGCGGGCAGCGGCAGCTCAGTTCCGCTGCTCTCGGCGAAGGCCTTCATCACGAAGCCTGTCGTGAGCGTCTGCCACAGCCTGATTTTGCGGAGCATAAAGTGGCCTGCCCCTTTGAGCGCCACGTACTGCATGCTGGCAGCGTCTGCCGAAGCGCGGTGCGCAAACAGCAGCGACGCAGACGGGCTGGTCCACCTGTCCGTGGTGCCGTGGACGATCAACACCTTGCGGCCGGCCACGCCGGCGGCGGGAGTTCCCGGGCTGAGCCAGGGAGCGAGGGCGACGACGGCCTCCACGCCGGGGTGGTCCGCGGCGCAGAGGGCGGTCAGCCCGCCCATGGAATGGCCCACCAGGAAGACCGGCACTCCCGGGTGCTTCTCCTGGATTTGGGCAAGGGCCCAGCGGGCGTCCTGCAAAGGGGACATGTCCGCCCCGTTCCACCCCCTGACACTGTTCCGCAGGGACCACACAGCCAGCCCGTGCTTCCGGCCGGCGCGGTGCAGGTGCCAGGCGAACGGAACCATCCGTGCCGGGCTCAAGTGCTTTGCCTCCACCGGTTCACGGCTTTGCGACTTGCCGCCGTGCAGCACCAGGGCAACTCCCCGGGCGGGAACCGCTGGATCAAGGACGCTGAGTACCGCCTTTCCGCCAGTGCCGGGCACTTCCGATGGACGCGATCCGCTGTTTTCCCCACTATTGCTGTTGGCCATGCCTGGTTCCTCCCCGTCCCGCGACGATCCATTTATCAACCCTAAGGTGCCGGACGTAGAGTTCAATCCATGAGGTTCTACTGCTGATGGGGTCCGGTCACTCCCACGCTTCCACAGGTCATTCGGAGCCGACGCCTCAAGCGATGGCAGCCCGGCGAAAAGCAAACCGCATCCTCGCGGCGGTGCTGATCCCATTGACGCTGCTGACCCTTGCGGGGATGGCAATGCTGTGGCCCTCGGGCAGCAAGGAGGGCATCTCCCTGGCCAACCCCTACTCTGCCGCGCCCGGCGTCACTTTCGACACCGGCACCATCCAAAGCGTGGTGACGGAAAACTGCATGCAGGGCGTGGCCCAGCAGGGCCAGAACCAGCAGGGCCAGGCCGGCGAAGGCCAAAGCGACCAGGCCCAGGGCCAGCAAAGCCAGCAGGGGTCCGACTGCAGCTTTGCCTTCACGGAACCGGACAAGGGCGGAAGCCCGGTCAAGGTTGTCATCAACCCGGACGTCGCAAAGTCCCACGGCGTGAAGCCGGGAGACCAGATCCGTTACCTGAACCTCTCCAACGCGCCAGGGGCAGCCGCTTCCCAGGGTTCGCCCGCCTTCATCTTCGTGGACTTCGTCCGGACCCTGCCGATAGTCCTGCTCGCACTGCTGTACGCGGCGGTGGTGATCGCGGTGGCCCGCTGGCGGGGCCTCCGCGCCCTGGTCGGGCTGGTGGGCGCCTACTTCGTGCTGGCCAGCTTCATGCTTCCCGGGCTGGTGGAGGGCAAACCGCCGCTCCTGCTGGCGCTGGTGGGATCCACGGTGATCATGATCGGGGTCCTGTACTTCGCCCACGGTTTCTCGGCGCGGACCTCCACCGCGCTCCTGGGCACCATGTTCGGGCTGGGGATTACGGCGCTTCTGGCCGCCTGGGCAACCGGCGCCGCGAATCTCGCCGGGGTGGGAAACCACGAGGCAACCACCCTGGTGAATACTTCCGCAAACATCTCCATTTCAGGCGTCATCCTGTGCGGTCTCATCATCTCCGGACTGGGCGTCCTGAACGACGTGACCATCACCCAGTCCTCCGCCGTGTGGGAGCTGTATGAGCTGGCGCCGGGCAGCAGCGCCCGGAAGCTGTTCACCTCAGCCATGCGCATTGGCCGCGACCACATCGCCTCCACCGTCTACACCATCGCCTTCGCCTACGCGGGTGCAGCCCTGCCCATCCTCATCATCGTGATGCTGTACGACCGGCCGCTCGCGGACACACTCACCAGTGCGGAGCTGTCCGAAGAAGTTATCCGGACCCTGGTGGGTTCCATTGGCCTGGTTCTGGCAATTCCGGTCACCACGCTGATCGCAGTGCTGGTGGTCAAGGCCACCGGCCTGCGGGCAGGCACCACGGGTGTTCCGGGAGGTGTCCCGGGCGCGCAGGTGCCGGCCGAAGCAGAAGGAAGCAGCCAGGGCCGGACGGGTTCATGGCGGCGTTCCTCCGGGCGGTTGGCGGACGCGGACGACGGCGGGCGGCGGCTTTCGCCCGGGGCCTCCCAAGCAGGGGGCAGCACCGCACAGGGCACCAGCGCACAGGGCACCAGCGGACAGGACACCAGCCCGGGGGAGCCAGGGGTGGAGGATACCGGTTCGCTGGCTGCTGCCGCCCTCACCCGGAGGGCACGCCTTGCCGGCGGGGAAGCTGACGACGCACCGCCCACCAGGCGAGGGCGCAGGGCTGACCGCCGCTGACAACCTGGGGGCACGCCGATTTGCCCGGCTTTGCAACAATGGACAGGTGACTGTTACAGCAACTCCTCCCGCCCCCAAGCTGGAACTCCCGCCCCTGAAGCTGGGCCCCATCACCGTGGACACACCCGTGATCCTGGCACCCATGGCCGGCATCACCAACTCCGCTTTCCGCCGTTTGTGCCGTGAGTACGGCGGCGGGATGTACGTTGCGGAGATGGTCACCTCCCGCGCGCTGGTGGAGCGTACCCCCGAATCGCTGCGGATCATTTCCCACGATGAGGACGAAAAGGTCCGCTCCGTCCAGCTGTACGGTGTTGATCCCGTAACTGTGGGCAGCGCCGTGCGGATGCTGGTGGAGGAGGACCGCGCGGACCACATTGACCTCAACTTCGGCTGCCCCGTGCCCAAGGTCACCCGGCGCGGCGGCGGTTCCGCCCTGCCCTGGAAGATCGACCTCTTCACCTCGATCGTGCAGACCGCCGTCAAGGAAGCGTCAAAGGGCAACGTCCCGCTGACCATCAAGATGCGCAAGGGCATCGACGACGACCATCTCACGTACCTCGACGCCGGCCGCATTGCCCGCGATTCCGGCGTCGCCGCCGTCGCCCTCCACGGCAGGACTGCCGCGCAGTTCTACTCCGGGCAGGCTGACTGGTCCGCCATCGCCCGCCTCCGCGAGGCCCTGCCGGACATCCCGGTGCTGGGCAATGGCGATATCTGGTCGGCGGAGGACGCCGTCCGGATGGTCCGCGAAACCGGTGTTGACGGGGTAGTAGTGGGCCGCGGCTGCCAGGGCCGGCCCTGGCTGTTCGGGGACCTGCAGGCGGCATTTGAAGGCAGCGACCGCCGGCATAAGCCGAATCTCGGCCAGGTGGCCCAGGGGGTTTACCGGCACGCTGAACTCATGGTGGAAACGTTCGACGACGAAGGCAAGGCGCTGCGGGAAATCCGTAAACACATCGCCTGGTACTTCAAGGGCTACGTGGTGGGCGGCGAACTCCGCACCCGGATGGCGTTGGTGAACAGCCTTGAGGAGCTGCGCGCAGCCCTGGACGAGCTGGACACCGAATCTCCTTACCCCGGCGGTGACGCCGAGGGCCCCCGCGGCCGCGCCGGCTCTCCCAAGCGGCCCGCGCTGCCCAAGGACTGGCTCGAATCCCGGGCCCTCAACGACGACCAGTCGCGGGACATCTCCGCGGCGGAACTGGATGTCTCCGGTGGCTGAAACGCGCACTGCCGCGCCCGTGCTGCCGGGCTATGACACCCATGATTCCGCCCGCTGGGTGGAGGAGCCGCCCAAGAACGTCTACCGCTCCGATTTTGAGCGGGACCGCGCCCGGGTGCTGCACTCCTCAGCGCTTCGCCGGCTCGGCGCCAAGACCCAGGTAGTGGCACCGGATACGGACGACTTCGTCCGTACCCGCCTCACCCACAGCCTGGAAGTGGCCCAGGTGGGCCGGGAACTGGGCCGCTCCCTCGGCTGCGACCCGGATGTGGTGGATACCGCCTGCCTGAGCCATGATCTTGGCCATCCGCCGTTCGGTCACAACGGGGAATCGGCACTGAATGAAGTGGCCCATGCCATTGGCGGGTTCGAAGGCAACGCCCAGACCCTGCGGCTGCTGACCCGGCTGGAACCCAAGGTGCTGACGCCGGACGGCCTCCCCGCAGGCCTGAACCTCACCCGGGCAAGCCTGGATGCGGCGGCAAAATACCCGTGGTCGGCACTGGAAGCCCCGGTGATCCACGGGCAGCGGACCAGCAAGTTCGGCGCCTACGAGGACGACCTGCCGATCTTCACCTGGATCAGGGAAGGTGCCCCCGAACGCCGCTCCTGCCTGGAAGCCCAGGTGATGGACCTCGCCGATGACATCTCCTATTCCGTGCATGATGTCGAGGACGCAATCGTGGCCGGGCATTTCCAGCTGCGCTGGATGGACAACCCGGACCACCGAGCCCGGGTGGTGGGCTATGCCAGGCAGTGGTACCTGCCGCACAACGATCCTGCCGCCATCGACGCCGCCCTGGCCCGGCTTGAGGCCACGGACGTGTGGGTGCGTGAAGCTGACGGCAGCCGCAAGTCCATGGCCGCACTGAAGAACATGACAAGCCAGCTGATCGGCCGGTTCTGCCAGAGCGCGCTGGAAACCACCCGCGCCGTGTACGGCCCGGAGAACCTGACGCGCTTCAACGCCGAGCTCATGGTTCCGGACGAAACCGTCATGGAGATCGCGGTCATGAAGGGGCTGGCCACCACCTTCGTGATGACCACCGAGCACCGCCAGCCCATCTATGAGCGCCAGCGGGAGGTGCTCCACGCCCTGGTGACGGCGCTGAGCGCCACCGGCGACCGGCACCTGGAACCGATGTTCGCGGCAGACTGGAGGGAGGCGCCCGACGACGGTGCCCGCCTTCGCGTGGTGATAGACCAGGTGGCGTCGCTGACGGACGGTTCCGCGCTGGCCATGTATGAACGGCTGGTAGGGAGCCTGCCGTCCCTGTGGTGATGAACGCCGTGGTGAGGTATCCCATAAGGCGCCCATCGCCGTCGTACGCCAAGGCTAGGATGACTCTGTGGCCGGGCTGATCAAACGCGAAGATATTGACGAAGTACGCCAGCGCACGGACATCAAGGAAGTGGTAGACGGGTACGTCACGCTCAAGGGCGCCGGGCTGGGGACCTTCAAGGGGCTCTGCCCCTTCCACGATGAGCGTTCCCCCTCCTTCACCGTCCGGCCGCAAGTGGGCCGCTACCACTGCTTCGGCTGTGGCGAGGACGGCGATGTCATTGCCTTCGTCCAGAAACAGGACCACAGCTCCTTCCAGGAGGCGGTCGAGAAGCTGGCGGCCAGGATCGGCTACGAGCTTCGGTACGAGGACGGCGGGACCGGCCCCAACCGCGAGGAAGTAGGACGGCGCCAGCGGTTGCTGGACGCCCACAAAATCGCGGACGAATTCTTCCGGGCCCAGCTCCTGACGCCCGGAGCCGCCGAGGGCAGGACCTTCCTGCATGGCCGGGGCTTCGACCGGGCTGCCGCCGAGCACTTCGGTGTGGGCTATGCCCCGCAGGGCTGGGACGCCCTCCTGAAGCACCTGCGCGGCAGGGGCTTCACCGACGCCGAGCTGAAGCTCACGGGCATGTTTTCCGAGGGTAACCGCGGGATCTACGACCGCTTCCGTGGCCGCCTCATCTGGCCCATCAAGGACATCGCCGGGGACACTATCGGCTTCGGCGCCCGAAAACTCTATGAGGACGACCAGGGCCCCAAATACCTCAACACCCCCGAGACTGCGCTCTACAAGAAGTCCCAGGTGCTGTACGGGATCGACCTTGCCAAGCGAAGCATCGCCAAGGACCGGCAGCTGGTGGTGGTGGAAGGCTACACGGACGTCATGGCGTGCCACCTGGCCGGTATTACGACGGCGGTTGCCACCTGCGGCACGGCGTTCGGCACCGAGCACATCAAGATCGCCCGCCGCCTGCTGTCCGATGACGGAACCGGGGGAGAGGTGGTCTTCACCTTCGACGGCGACGCCGCCGGGCAGAAGGCCGCGTTGCGGGCCTTTGAGGAGGACCAGCGCTTCACGGCCCAGACGTACGTGGCCGTAGAGCCCAGCGGCGCGGATCCCTGCGACCTTCGGCAAAGCAAGGGCGACGAAGCTGTGCACGCCCTGGTCCAGTCCCGCCGGCCCCTGTTCGAGTTCGCCATCCGCACCACTCTGAAGCAGTTCAACCTGGACACGGTGGAGGGACGCGTCCAAGGCCTCAAAGCCTCGGTGCCGGTGGTGGCCGCCATCCGGGACGCTTCCACCCGTACCGGCTACTGCCAGGCCCTGACCGGCTGGCTGGGCATGCCCGACCCCAACGAAGTCCTGCGGCTGGTCACGGCAGAAGTCAAGAACGCCGCCAAGCGCGGCGACCAGGCAGGAGCTCCTGCCGTGACTCCCCGGGCTTCCGCGCCTACCGCCCCGGCGGCCGCACCCGGCGGCCCAGGCGTCGCTGCAGGGCCGCCGTCGGGAGCTGTGCCGTCCTACCACCGGCCCGATCCGCGCGACCCGGTAGCGTCCATGGAGCGGCAGGCGCTGGAAGTGGCCTTGCAGGAACCGTCACTCCTTGGCGGGGGCATCTGGGAGCGCTTTTCAGCCGCGCGGTTCGTCACCCCTGCCTTCCAGGCTGTGCACGATGCCATGCGGGCGACGGATCCGGCGCTCACCGCAGATCCGGTCCGATGGGTGGAGCAGGTGATGCATGAGGTTCCGGAACCGCTCAGGCCACTGGTCTCCGAGCTGGCGGTCGTCCCGTTGCCGGCCAGCACCGAGGAAGCCGTCCGGAAGTATTGCCGGGACATCCTGTCACGTTTGTTCGAGCTCCAGATCACGCGGGTCAAGGCGGACAAGATGGGCCAGCTCCAGCGGCTTGACCCCGCGGCTGATCCCGAAACCTACCAGCGGCTCAACCGGGAACTGATGATGCTGGAAATGGAACGGCGGGCGCTGAGGTCGGATGCCTGACGCGTTCCTGTCCATAGGAGCCGGAAAGGTCGGGACCGTCTGCCGATTTCGCTTCCAGCCCGGGTATTTGCTAGGCTAATACCCGCTTCATTCCTCCTTAGCTCAATTGGCAGAGCATTCGACTGTTAATCGAAGGGTTGCTGGTTCAAGTCCAGCAGGAGGAGCGCACAATCCCCGTTCCGGCCTCCGGAACGGGGATTTTTTATGTCTGAAACCCGCCGTTGCAGCCCGCAGGGACGCCGATTTCACTTTGGCTCGAAACCTTTGCTAATGTCATACCTGCTTCATTCCTCCTTAGCTCAATTGGCAGAGCATTCGACTGTTAATCGAAGGGTTGCTGGTTCAAGTCCAGCAGGAGGAGCAAACACGGAAAATCCCCGTTCCTCGCTTGTGAGGAGCGGGGATTTCACGTTGTCAGACGAAGTCCATCTCCACCTGCAGGAAACGTTCCGCCTCAGCTATGGCTGCGAGGAATGCCTCCTTCTCCGTGGGCGACGTGCGCGGCTGGCGCGGATTCCACTCATGCGGAGCGGAGTGGACGCGCACCACTCCGGCGTCAGGAGGTGCATAGAAGATGCCGAAACGCTGCACTGGCCACTCGGGGGACGTTTCCGGGGCAACCAGCAGCGCAGCATTGAAGGCCGGGTTGTACCACTGGGCAATGGGACGGCGGCGGTCTTCCGTGAAGAGCCCCGCTGCATAAAGCGCGGCCGACTGCTCCCCGGTCTGGGCACATAACCGCTCCCACCACAGTGGCAGGATCCGGTGATCGCACCGTTGCCATGTGGCCGGAAGCTGCGGTTGTTCCTGCCAGCGGGGCACGTACACCATTTTATCCCGGGAGCGGCGTCCGGCGGCAGATGCTGGACACCCGCCCTTGGACCGGGCTCAAGCCCGGTGCGGCAGGGTCACGGCCGGTTCCAGGGGCCGGGATTCACCCTGTAGAGCAGCGCTGAGGCTGCCACCATGCCCAGGATCATCCCCATTGCAGGATTGCCCAGGGCGCGGCCGGCGAAGTAACCGATGACGGCGCCAAGCACCGCACCGAGGAAAAGTCCCCGGCGGTTGCGGTGCGGTTTACGCCCGGCAGTTTTCACGGCGTCAGTGGATTGACGGAACGGTGCGGGGCCGGACCACCAGCCACAGTGCGGCGATGGCCAGCAGGATGCAGGAGCCCTGCACGGCGCCCATGGGCGCGGCGCTGGTGATGCCCAGCCAGCCGACCACCGGGGAGATGAGTCCGGCCATCATGAAGGTCGAGAACCCCAGCAGGGAGGCTGCTGTGCCGGCCTGGCCGGAGTGGCCGGCAAGGGCCAGGACCTGCACGCAGGGGAACATGAAGCCCGTGCCAAGGATGTAGAACCACAACGGAACCAGCACGCCCCAGAGGCCGAACCCAAGCGCGTCGAACACGACGATCAGCGCAGCCATCAGGAGCATCCAGGCAGTGGCCGCTGCGAGAATCCACTGCGGCGGGACCCGCCGGATGAGACGGGAACTAGTCTGGATGCCGGCAACGATGCCCAGGGAGTTGATGCCGAAGAGCAGGCCGTACTCCTGCGGGGAGAAGCCGAAAACATCCTGGAACAGGAACGGGGAAGCTGACAGGTAGGTGAACAGGCTACCGAAGTTCAGGCCCGCCACCAGCAGCAGTCCAACAAACACCCTGTCGCTGAAGAGGATCCGGTAGCGCTGGCGGGCAGTCATCCCGCTCTGCCGGCGCTTCTCGGGCGGCAGCGTCTCACGCACCAGGAACAGCGCGGCCACGATCACCAGGGTGCCGTAGGCGGCAAGGAACACGAAGATGCCCGGCCACGCCATGACCAGCAGCAGCTGTGAGCCGATGACGGGAGCCAGGATGGGAGCCAGCCCGTTGACCAGCGACATGCGCGAAAACATCTTGACCATGGCATAACCGGAGAACAGGTCCCGGACCATGGCCATGGCCACAACGCCGCCGCCCGCCGCGCCCACACCCATCAGGACGCGGAAAATGCCCAGGGTGGTGATGTCAGTGGACACGGCTGCACCCACTGACGCTGCTATGTGTACAGCAGTGGCCAGGATGAGCGGGGTCCGGCGGCCGAACCTGTCGCTGAAGGGGCCCACTACCAGCTGGCCGACCGCAAAGCCGACGGTCGTGCCGGCAAGGGTCAGCTGCACCTGGGCCTCCGTGACTCCAAGGCTCTCCTCAAGGGCCGGGAATGCGGGAAGGTAAAGGTCGATCGTGAACGGACCCAACGCCGTCAGGGCGCCGAGGAGGAGGATGTACAGAAGTTTCCGGCGGCGGCTCAACAGGTCGCCTGGATTGCTGGGGATGGTCACGGAGATCAATCCTAGGCCCGGCGCCGCGGAAATTTGCAGCGTTGTAGGGCACGTCGCGCGGCAAGCCCCGAAGTTCGCCCTTAACCTGAATGATAGTTTTGGTGCGGGGACTGTGCAGCTGCACTTTCCTGCAGCACAGGAAGCCGATTCGACCCATAACCAGTAAGGCGGAACCGATGAGCGGACGTCACAGCGGGCGTACCAGCCAGGGATTGCGCATCACTGCGCTGCCCAGGACGCTAAAACTCCTTTTCCGGTTGGCGCCGCGCCAGCTCAACGACGAAATCGCCTTCGCGAAGATTGAGCTGAAACGCAAGGGAATCCAGGTTGGAGTCGCCGCTGCCTTCTTCGCTGTAGCACTGGTTTTCCTGCTGTTCCTTGTGGTGGGCCTCATCGTGGCCGCCATCATGGGACTGGCCACCATCATGCCCGCCTGGCTGGCGGCGCTCCTGGTTTCCGCGGCATTCCTCCTGATAGCGCTTATCGGCGCCCTGATTGGCGCCCGGAAGTTCAAGAAGGCCATGCCGCTCATGCCGGAGGAGACCATCCGCGGCATCAGGCACGACATCGGAATCGCCAGGGAAGGCTCCGCCTTCAACCCGGCAGTCCTTGACCCGCAGAGCCCGGAAGCCAAGGCAGCCAAGGCCGCGAAAGACGAAGCCGCCGCAAAGGCCAAGGCTGAGAAGGCCGCGAAGGCGGCCGAGCACGACAAAGAATTCCCGCACGCTTCCGAACCGGAACTGGCCCGCCGGCTCAACCAGCGCCGCCATCACCTCACAGAAGTCCGCGACGAACTCGGCACCGAGCTGGACGTCAAGACGCAGGGAAGGCACCTTCTCGCCGCCACCCGGGAGAAGCTGCGTGAGGGCCAGGCCCTCGCCAGCCATGGCCGGGACGCCGCAGGGCAAAAGTTTGCAGAACTGTCCGGCTCTGCCGACCTCGAAAAACGCTGGAAGCCGCTGGCAGCCTTCATAGCAGCGGGCACCGTCTTCCTGGTGCTGGCGCGGAAGCTCCTCCGGACGTATTAGGCAGGACTGGGGCTGGCTGTCCGACGGCCGGAGCTGGATTCACGTAACGGCAACGCCCACAGGGGCAGCAGGAAGGAAAGGGGGACGGGGTGAAGTTCATTGGTGCCGGATCCCGTCCCGGACGCCCCCAGGTGCACCACGACCTGGTGTTCACCATTCCCAACCTCCTCACAGTGGTCCGCTTCATGGGCGTGCCGCTCTTCATGTGGCTTGTCCTGGCCGAAAAGGAATACGGTGCCGGAGTAGTGGTCCTCACCGTCATGGCCGGCACCGACTGGATTGACGGCTACATCGCCCGCCGCTTCGACCAGACCTCAAAACTTGGCAGGGTCCTGGACCCGATCGCAGACCGCCTGGCACTGATAGCCGTCGCTGTCACGCTGGTGATCGCCGGCGTCGTCCACTGGCTGTACCTGGCGGCGCTGGTGATCCCGGACGCCATACTGCTGACCCTGACGTTGTCCTACTTCCGGGGCCATCCGGACCTTCCCGTGAGTGTGGTGGGCAAAGTGCGCACCGGCCTCCTGCTGCTGGGGACGCCGATGCTTGTCCTCTCACGGCTGGAGACTTCGTTTTCCGATGAGTTGTTCACCGCCGCGTGGATAGTGCTTGGCCTGGGTCTGGTTGGCCATTGGATCGCTGCCTACAACTACTTCTGGGCCATTCTGCGGAAGGGCAGGATGCGGGCACATCACGACGACGGGACCGCCTGATGGTCTGGGTGGCAGTTGTGCTTGCCCTGCTGGGCGCCTTCTGCCTGGCACTTGGTGCCCAACGCCAGGGGAGCGCCGTTAAGGCCGATACGGGTGGCCTGGCCCTCAGTTCCAACAACTTCCTGCGCCTGCTTCGGAACCCCCGGTGGGTGTTCGGCCTCCTGCTGCTGTGCGCCGGCATGGCCATGAACGCCGTGGCACTCGTGTCCGCTCCGCTCACGGTCGTCCAGCCCATTGGCGCCATTGCCCTGGTGATCACCACCATCATCAATGCCAGGGACCAGGACCTCACCATCAACCGGGCAACGGTCGTGGCGATAGCCGCCTGCGTGACGGGCTCCGCGCTCTTTGTCCTCCTGGCAGTCAACGTCACGCAGGAAAACCACCACGTCAGCCTCTCCGATGAGCTCACTATCGTGCTGCTGCTGGCCGTCGCCGTCGGGGTCTTCGGGACACTGGCCGTCATGTTCAGGCACCGGATCAACGCCTTCGTCTACATACTGGGCGCCGGGGTCCTCTTCGGGTTCGTGGCCGTCCTCACCAGGATCATCGGCAAGCACCTGCTCGACCCGAACGGACTTTTCCTGCTGAACGTGGAGTGGTATTCGGTGGTGGCCCTGATCGCTGCCGGCGGACTCGGCTCGTGGTTTGTCCAAAGCGCCTACTCCTCGGGTCCGCCGGACCTTGTGATCGCAGGGCTCACCGTCATTGATCCGCTGGTGGGCATAGCCATCGGCATCGTGATCCTCGGCGAACTCCGCCCGGATGTCCACGCCGTGATGGCCATTGCCATGGGAACGGCCGCCTCCCTTGCTATCGTTGGGGTAATCGCCCTTTCCCGGCACCATCCGGAGGTAACCAAGCGCAAGAAGGATGCCCGGAAAGCCGTGGGCAGGGCGGCCCGTTAGTTACAGCAACACGTCCACCGCAATCCGCAAGCAAGATTCACCACGAGGCCGGGCGCCAGGGCGCCAGAGGCCAACCGTGCTGCCAGTACTGCTGTCCGCACCGTGACCATCAGGAGCTCTCCACGTGACCACGCCCGCAGACCAGCGACCCCTGACCATCCTGATCGCCGCGGACACGTATCCGCCCCACATCAACGGAGCAGCCCAGTTCGGCTACCGTCTGGCCAAGGGGATGACCGGGCGGGGGCACAATGTCCATGTGTTGGCCTGCCGCGCGGACAACGGAAAGAGCTTTACGGAGTTCCGTCCCGAAGGGACTGTCCACCGGCTCCGTTCGCACGGTGTCCCCACGCACGAGTACTTCCGGATCTGCCTTCCCTGGGAAATCAAGAAGGAAATCAGCCTTCTCTTCGACCGCGTGAAACCCGACGTGGTGCATATCCAGAGCCACTACATGATTGGCGAACACGTCCTGTACGAGGCCGTGAAGCGCGGCATCCGGGTTGTGGCCACGAACCACTTCATGCCGGAAAACCTCAATCCGTTCCTGCCGTTTCCGGAGTGGTTCAAGGCCGTCATCGGCCGGATTTCCTGGAAGGACATGGGCAAAGTCATGGGCAAGGCGAACGTGGTGACCACTCCTACGCCGCTGGCAGCCAAGGCGATGCACCAGCACGCCTTCCTGCGCAAAGTTCTGCCGCTGTCCAACGGGATCGACTCCGCCGCTTATGAACTCCAGCCCGGAGAGCAGATCGAACCGCACCCGCACCCCACCGTGATGTTTGCCGGGCGCCTGGCCGAAGAAAAGCACGTGGATGTGCTTATCGAAGCCATCAGCAAGACTCCGCCCGAACTCAATGTGCATTTGGAGATCGTTGGCGGCGGCGAGGTGCGCTCCCCGCTCGAAGAGCTGGTGCGCCGCCTCGGGCTGGCGGACCGGGTCAAGTTCCTGGGCCTTGCCAGCGACGAGGAACTGCGGGAGGCCTACATCCGGGCTGACGTGTTCTGCATGCCCGGAACGGCAGAACTGCAGTCGCTGGTCACCCTCGAAGCGATGTCCGCTTCCACCCCGGTTGTGCTGGCAGACGCCATGGCCTTGCCGCACCTGGTGCGCGACGGCGAAAACGGCTACCTGTTCACGCCCAATGACAGCGATGACCTTGCCAAGAAGATCACCATGATCCTGGAGCTGCCTGCCGACCTGCGCGCTGCCATGGGCCAGGTGAGCCGGGAGATGGTGGAACCCCACAGCATCGAGGGCACCCTCCAGACCTTTGAAGACCTCTACCGCGGTGCGGGCTTCGAGGACAAAGTGGTCTGAACGCTTTCCGTGGTTTGCTAGAGTAATTTTGCCCTGCCACCGTGCACCGATCACGGAGGTTCCGGGCGCTAGGGGCTATAGCTCAGCTGGTTAGAGCGCGGGACTCATAATCCTAAGGTCCTCGGTTCAAGTCCGAGTAGCCCTACTTTTCTGTTTCGGCCACCTCCGTCAGCACAGTGCCTTCGGGCCTGTCGCAGCCCGGAGTTCCTGGCGAATCAGGTGCGGCTCCCCACTCCCGGTGGTCGGAAGCCGCAGCAGCCGGATGCCGTGTGCCCGGCAGATTTCGTCTTTAAGGCTGTCCCTGGCTTGTTGTCTTCCGTCATTTTCATGGAAGGCAAATCCGTCAACCTCTACGGCCAGGAACGGTCTGTTGGTGATGCGGCTGTAGACCAGGAAGTCGAACCTGGCACCGTTCCGCACGTAGGCTGCCTGTGCAGTGGTGAGCCTGGACAGGCCAGGCAGCAGGTTACGGATGTGGACTTCCCGGGCAACAGCCAAGTCCTTGAACAGCTCCTCTGCAAGTATCTCCAGCAGCACTGTCCAGATGATGTTTTCCGAAGCGAATGCTGACGGTGTCTGCATTCGTTCGGCCAGGGGTTGCAGGACTGCTGAATATTCCCTGTAGAGGAGATCGAAAACTGAAACGACTCCGCTGTCGGAGATGCCGTCGTCGGGATTGTGGTAGCGGATGAACTCGACCAGGTCCCTGAGGTGCCGGCTGGCAGGCATCATCTCGTGGTTGGTCACCAGGACAAACTGCTTGATAGCCCGGGACACCGCCACGTTCACCATCTGCGGGTTATCCACGAAATCAACGCCGGAGTTCCCGTCCCTGGTCTCATCCAGGACCGTGCTCATGATGATGACCTCTTTTTCCCGGCCCTGGAATTTGTGGACTGTGTCGGCCTGGATGCTGTTGAGCAGGGCCTCCGCCACCTTGTCCACTTGCCGGCGGTACGGCGTGACCACGCCGATGTCTTCGTGACGGGTGCCTGAGCAGAAGCGTTCAAGTACGTCCTTCGCAATGACGTCGGCTTCGCGATGGTTGGTCCGTCCTCCTCCCAGGTGTTGCCGCATGTGGTTTCCGGGTGCTGTTCGTACTACTGCAAGTGCGGAACGTTCCGGGTCACCCTCTGTGTAGGGAATGAGCTGCCCGCCGTAAAACTTCCTGTTGCAGAACTCGATGATTGCAGGGTCGCAACGGTAGTGCTCGCGAAGCATGGTCCGGGGAACAGCTGCACCGAAGCGCTCGATGATGGAGGACAGTATGTTCTGCCGGCCGTAGTCGTAGCTGGGCGCCGGCGCTGGTCCGGCACGCCTGGCGGCTTCCTGGACTGCGATGTGTTGAAGCTGCCGCAGGTCCCCGACGACGATCACCTTCCTGGCGCAGGAAAGTGCAAGGCCCGCGGCCAACAGGTCCACTTGGGACGCCTCATCGATAATCAGGTAATCGAACAGGTATCCGGAAGGGACGCTCCGCCGCAGGGAATGGCATGTGCTTAAGACCACTGGGTAGCCCGTGGTAAATGCTGCGAACTGCCGGAGGTAGGAGCCGTCGGTGTAGCTTTGCGGCCGGAGGCCGGCGTAGCGCTGGTACAGGCCGGCCTTCAGGGACTGCTGCGAGAGCTGCCGCAGTTCGTCTTCGAGAGCAGGAAAATCGTTCCCGGCGAGATGGGCGGCGGCCTGCTCAATCTGCTTTTCCAATTCCGCGATCCTGGCGGCGTAGTAGGCAGCCTGAAGGCGCATGACGACGTCCGTGTCACCGGAATCCAGGTCGCGGGTTGATCCGTAGCGGAAACGGCTCCGGATCCGGCGGAAAAGCCGGCGCAGGGGGCGCTCGTCTGCTGGAATGCATGCTGCCTCCGCCAGGAACTCAAGGATCCGGCTGGAAGGCCCCTGCAGGAGGGTCAAAGCCGGCAGCGGAGCCGGATCGTGATGGGCGATATGGCGGCTGAAGTGGCGCTGTTCGAGCCTGAAGGCATCCAATTCCTGACGTTTCTTCGCCAGCTCCCGGGCCGTGAATTGCAGTTGCTGCAATTGGCCGTCAAGGCTTGAAATCGTGCCGGCCTCCGGTGCGGCAACCGGTGAAGCTCCCGCCCTCCGTTGTATATCCATATTCCCGACATGTTTCTTCTCGAAGAATTCACGTTTCAGGTCGTTTCGCCTCAGGTCCGCGACGACGTGCCCGAAGCCCTCTTTGGCTAGTTTGTCCCGAACGTTTTCGACAGCGGCGTTGTTGGAGGACACAATGGCGACACTTTTCCCGGGTGATCGGATGATGTTTGCCACCAGGTTGAGTATCGTCTGCGTTTTTCCCGTGCCGGGCGGCCCGTCAATCACTGAAATGCGGTGTGCCAGGCCCATTCTGAGGGCTTCCCGCTGGCTGAGGTTTGACGAGAAGGGGAAGATATACTCGTCCAGCTCCGGTTCCGGGTCAGGAGAATGGCCCCGAAGATACAGATCGAGGACGCTCTCCTGCGGGATCGTGCGAAAGTTCGCGTACGGCCGGCGCAGTGGGTCGTCCTGGGACAGATGCGAGACCACGTTGTGCCAGTAGTTCAGCACCTCGGATGCTTCAGTCCCGGGGGCAGGGCTTCGTTCAATGCTGATTTCTTCCTCGCGGCATGTCCGGTAGCTTTCGCCATCGCTGTCCGGGAAGAAAGCCCGCCACCATGCTCCGGCAGGGCCGCGGAAGCACAACAGGTCTGTAACCCCATGGACCGCCCGGCCGCGGAGGCTGATGCAGGTCCTGTCGTCAATGCTTGTGCTGACGGGGTCGCGGAGGACCGTGACGTTCCTCGCCGAGTATCTGTACGTGCGGGGTCCGCCGGCCGACCGGAAAGTGATGTGGACGGCGTCCCCGTCGACCCTGTACTCCAGCACTTCCGGGGTCTTGTCCTCAACGCCTGACTGGTCACGGCGCCGGATCAGGACGGCCTCGCGGCGCGGATCAATCATGTCAGTTCCCCCAAGTGCAGTGGTTGCTCCGTTGCGCTTTGACGTTACAGAACTTCCCCGCACGATTCATCCAGCAGGGGCAACCACTGCGGCCCGGGCACTGCCTGGCCAGCCATTGCGGCAAGGATGGAGTTGCGGTAAGTTACTCACCAGTAACTTAGTGGGTCCGGTGGTTCCACCCGGGACCCTGCCGACTGTCCTGATCGTTGTGAGGAAACAATGTCCAACACATCCCATGCCATCAACGACCTTCCCTACGCTGACGGTGATTTCTTCGCCTTCGAGCAGCTGCTGACCGGAAAGGAGCAGGACCGGCTGGCCGAGGTCAGGGAGTTCCTGGCGCGGGAAGTGCAGCCCATTGCTGTGGACTTCTGGAACCGTGGCGAATTCCCGATGGACCTCATTCCAAAGCTCGCAGACATCGACCTCGTCAGCCCGGTTCGGCGGCAGGGCTTTTCCAACCTGTTCGCAGGCCTCATGCACGCTGAGGTAACCCGGGCGGATGCTTCCATCGCCACCTTTATGGGTGTCCATGACGGGCTGTTCACCGGTTCCATTGAAGCCCTCGCCTCACAGGAGCAGAAGGATGCCTGGCTCCCGGAGATCTACAGCATGAAGAAGATCGGCGCTTTTGGCCTGACGGAGCCTCTGGGCGGATCTGACGTTGCCGGCGGAACCCGCACGACGGCCCGGAGGGACGGGGACTCCTGGATCCTCAACGGAGCCAAGCGCTGGATCGGAAATGCAACGTTTTCCGATTGGGTGGTGATTTACGCCCGGGATCTCGCGGACAATAAGGTCAAAGGCTTCCTGGTGGACACCTCCCTTGAGGGGTTCAGCGCCGCCAGGATCGAGAACAAGATCGCACTCCGGACAGTCCAGAACGCTGACATCACCCTGGAGAACGTGGTGGTGCCGGACTTCTTTAAGCTCGCCAACGCCAACAGCTTCCGCGACGTCAACAAGGTATTGAAGGTAACCCGGCTCGGAGTCGCCTGGCAGGCGGTAGGCCAGCAGCTGGCAGCGTTCGACGTTGCGCGGCGCTATGCGGTGGAACGCCACCAGTTCGGCCGGCCGTTGGCCTCCTTCCAGCTGGTGCAAAGCCAGCTGGTCCAGATCCTGGGCAACGCCGTCAGCTCCATGGGCATGATGGTCAGGCTCTCCCAACTGGAGGACGCCGGCGAGGCAAAAGACGAGCAGTCCGCCCTTGCCAAGGCCTTCACCACGGCGCGGATGCGCGAGAGCGTGGCGATCGGCCGGAGCCTTCTGGGCGGCAATGGCATTGTGACGGACTACGGGATGGCGAAGATTTTCGCGGATGCAGAAGCCATCTATTCCTACGAAGGAACGCACGAGATCAACACGCTGGTGACGGGCCGGGCCATCACCGGAATCTCCGCCATCGTGTGAACCCCGTGTGAACGCCAGGCGCCGGGCAGCTGTCTCCTGACCCAGGTGGCGCCTATCCGAACAGGGGCAGCAGGACGGATGGCCGCAGGTCCAGCACAAACTGCAGCGGGTTGACGTAGTCCTCGCCGCGCCTGACACCCCAGTGGACGCAGGCGGCTGGGCAATGCCCCGGGAGTGACGTGCCGACTACCTGTCCTGCAGATACCTGGGCGCCGGCAGCCAGGGAGCTCTTGACCGGTTCAAAACTGCTCCGGAGTCCATTGCCGTGGTCGATGGTGATCACCGGCCTGTCCACGACGACTCCGACGAAGCTGACGGTGCCCGCCGCCGGAGAAGTGACCTGTGCGCCGTCGGCCGCTGCTCCCAGATCAACACCCCGATGACCGCTGAGCCAGGGCTTTGGCGGGGGATCGAAATCCCGGAGCACCTTCGGGCGGGGCGCAAGCGGCCACTGCCAGGAGGGCGAAGCCATCTGACCACCCGCCGCCCGGGCCGCCGTCGTCATTGCTGCGGGGGCGGAAGGGACGCGGAGGTAGGGCAGCGGCTGCGTGGTTGAAGCCACTGACGCGGGCAGGAGCAGGAAGGCTGCCAGGAGAAGTGTGGGTTTCATCTGCTCAGCATGCTCCCTGGAAAAAGTGGCTCGGGAGGTCCGTCTGGACCTATGTGGAAAAGTCGCAGGTGCCAACGCCGCTGTCCTTCCGGCGCAGGTGCCTGTAGTACACTTGATGGAGCAGTTTGCTGCGCCCTCAATGCTTTCCGTCCGGCGGATATCCCCGTGGTTTTTGCTACGGCATATGCCCCTGTCCGGAATGCGTCGGCACATCTCATTCAGGAGTGTGGGGGAGCGGTGGCTGACTACGCGCATCCAGCCCTCCTGCACGCGACGCTCCGGCCTCGCAGGCGGAGGATCAGGCCTCTTGCGGTCAGGACCATGGTCCTGATGAGAAGCATGATGGATGCCAGGAGCACGGCCCAGCCTGGGCCACGCTATTCAACCGTCAACTATTGGCAGGGTAAGAAGCCTCCGGGCTCTCTCATGAATGACCTGCCGGAAGGAGCGTCGGCATGCCCGTCGTAACTATGCGCCAGCTGCTTGACAGCGGCGTCCACTTTGGACACCAGACCCGCCGTTGGAACCCGAAGATGAAGCGCTTCATCTTCACCGAGCGCAACGGCATCTACATCATCGACCTTCAGCAGTCGCTGTCCTACATCGACCGTGCCTACGAGTTCGTGAAGGCCACCGTTGCACACGGCGGCACCGTGCTCTTCGTTGGCACCAAGAAGCAGGCCCAGGAAGCAATTGCCGAGCAGGCAACCCGCGTTGGCCAGCCGTACGTGAACCAGCGTTGGCTCGGCGGTATGCTGACCAACTTCCAGACGGTCGCCAAGCGCATCCAGCGCATGAAGGAACTCGAAGAGATCGACTTCGACGACGTCGCCGGCTCCGCGTACACCAAGAAGGAGCTGCTGCTCCTCAAGCGTGAACTCACCAAGCTCGAGTCCAACCTCGGCGGTATCCGCAACCTCACCAAGGCGCCCTCTGTGCTCTGGATCGTGGACACCAAGAAGGAGCACCTCGCCGTTGACGAGGCCAAGAAGCTGAACATCCCGGTTGTGGCCATCCTGGACACCAACTGCGATCCGGACGAAGTCGACTTCCCGATCCCGGGCAACGACGACGCCATCCGCTCCGTGAACCTCCTGACCCGCGTTGTTGCCGACGCCGTTGCTGAGGGCCTCATCGCCCGCAACAGCCGTGGCACCGGTGCAACCGAAGCTCCGGAAGAGCCGCTGGCTGAGTGGGAGCGCGAACTCCTCGAAGGCAGCAAGGCTGAAGAAGCTGCTGCTGCTCCGGCAGAAGAGGCTGCTGCCCCGGCCGCTGCTGATGCTGCCCCGGCAGAAGAAGCTGCTGCTCCCGCCGAAGAAGCCAAGTAACACAAGTACATCCGGATTTTCCAGCGCTGCCTGCAGCGCCGGAGCTACTGACAGGATGGCGGCCCGCATCATGGGCTGCCGTCCTGTCAGTCCGTACACCACACCAAATTTCTAGACAGAGGGGTTCACATGGCGAACTACACTGCCGCGGACATCAAGGCCCTGCGCGAGCGCACCGGCGCCGGCATGATGGATGTCAAGAAGGCTCTTGACGAAGCTAACGGTGACGCCGAGAAGGCCATCGAAATCATTCGCATCAAGGGCCTCAAGGGTGCTACCAAGCGCGAAGGCCGCTCCACCGCTGAAGGCCTGGTGGCCGCAAAGGTCAGCAACGGCGTCGGCGTCATGATCGAAGTCAACTGCGAGACCGACTTCGTCGCCAAGGCTGACAAGTTCATCCAGCTGGCAGACAGGGTCCTGGCCGTTGCCATCGAGTCCGGCGCAGCCGACCTCGAGACCCTGCTCGCCACCGATGTTGACGGCAAGCCTCTCTCCGAGGTCGTCGTCGAAGAAGGCGCCATCCTGGGCGAAAAGGTTGTGGTCCGCCGCATCTCCCGCGTCGAGGGCGCAACGGTTGACGCTTACCTGCACAAGACCTCCAAGGACCTTCCGGCCCAGGTCGGCGTACTGTTCGCCGTTGACGGTGAAGGCGAAGCCGCTGCCACCGCAGCCCACGATGTTGCAGTACACATTGCTGCAATGGCCCCGAACTACCTGACCCGTGAGGACGTCCCGTCCGACCTGGTTGAGTCCGAGCGCCGCATCGCTGAAGAGACCGCCAAGGCCGAGGGCAAGCCCGAAGCCGCACTCACCAAGATTGTGGAAGGCCGCGTGACCGGCTTCTACAAGGGTGAGGTCCTGGTTGACCAGGCATTCGCGAAGGACGCCAAGAAGTCCGTGGCACAGGTCCTCACCGAGGCCGGTGTCAAGGGAACCGCGTTCACGCGTTTCCGCGTCGGCTCCTAGCCGAAACTGCAAGGGGGTGGCCACTTTGGTGGCCGCCCCTTTTGCATGCGCGGGACCAGGCAGGAATAGGACCTTTGGCCGCGCAGCAGGATAACCTTTTGAGAGTTCACCAACGGGAAGGCATCATGGAAGCCGTCAACACTGTAATCCAGCCAGAGAAAAGCCGACGCCGCGTCCTCCTGAAGCTTTCGGGCGAGGTCTTCGGCGGCGGAAAGCTGGGCGTTGACCCGGAGACTGTCCGCGATGTCGCCAAGCAGATCGCCGCAGCCGTCCCCCAGGTGGAGGTGGCCATCGTGGTTGGCGGCGGCAACTTCTTCCGCGGCGCGGAGCTTTCCCAGAGCGGCATGGACCGTTCGCGGGCTGACTACATGGGCATGCTCGGCACGGTAATGAACTGCCTGGCGCTGCAGGACTTCCTGGAACAGGCCGGTGTGGAAACCCGTGTCCAGAGTGCCATCACCATGGGGCAGGTGGCCGAGGCCTACATTCCCCGCCGCGCCATCCGCCACATGGAAAAGGGCCGCGTGGTGATCTTCGGTGCGGGCGCCGGCCTGCCGTACTTCTCCACCGACACCGTTGCCGCCCAGCGCGCCCTCGAAGTCCATGCCGACGTCGTCCTGATGGCCAAGAGCGGCGTGGACGCCGTCTACACCGCCGACCCCAAGAAAGACCCCGCTGCCGAGCGGCTGGAAACCCTGAGCTACGACGACGCGCTCCGCCGCGACATCCGCGTCATGGACCAGACGGCCATGACCATGTGCAAGGACAACAACCTTTCCATGGTGGTCTTCGGCATGGAAGGCGAAGGCAACGTCACCCGGGCCATCCTCGGCGAAAAGCTGGGCACGCTGGTCACCACCTAGCTGCGGCTAGGATGATTTCAGGACATTCCGTCCCTGCCCCTGGCGGCAGGGGCGGGCCGGCAACAAAGAACCACGTTTGTGCATGGACCCGGCGCCCCGGACCGCACCATAATCCTCAGGAGAGACCGTGATCGAAGAAACCTTGCTCGAAGCCGAAGAAAAGATGGACAAGGCCGTCGAGGTAGCCAAGGAAGACTTCGCTTCCGTCCGCACCGGACGTGCCAACCCGGGCCTCTACAACAAGGTCCTGGTGGAGTACTACGGGTCACCCACTCCGCTGCAGCAGCTCGCGTCGTTCGCCATCCCGGACGCGCGCACCATCCTTATCACCCCCTTCGACAAGACGGCGCTGCGCGACATTGAGCGCGCGCTCAGCGACTCCGAGGTGGGCGCCAACCCGTCCAACGACGGCAACGTCATCCGGATCACCATCCCGGAACTGACCAAGGAACGCCGCAAGGAATACGTCAAGATCGTCAAGACCAAGGGCGAGGACGCAAAGGTCTCCATCCGCAACATCCGGCGCAAGGCCAAGGAAACCCTGGACCGGCTGGTCAAGGACGGCGAAGCCGGTGAAGACGAAGGCACCCGGGCGGAAAAGGAACTGGACAGCCTCACCAAGGCCCACGTCGACGGCATCGATGAGCTGCTCAAGCGCAAGGAAGCAGAGCTGCTCGAAGTCTGATGGGCCAGGCAGATCAGGCCCCGGTTCCCGGGACGCGCGTACGGGGGAAGCAGCCCAGGGGCAACCCGACGCCGAAGGCCGGGAGGAATCTTCCGGCCGCAGTGGTGGTGGGCCTGGCCATGTTGTTTGCCGTCCTCGGCGGACTGCTGCTGCTCCCGCTGGGCTTCGTAGCGGTAACCACGGCCTTCGCCGTTTTCGGCGTATGGGAGATCTACCGCGCGCTGGAAGCGAACGGTACAAGGATGCCCATTGTGCCGGTGATGACCGGTACCGTAGCCATACCGTTTGCCGCCTACCTTGGAGGTATCGAGAGCCAGCTGTTGGCCATGCTGCTGAGCTCAGTGGCCGTGCTCCTGTGGCGGTCCATCGAAAGTGCGGCAGGATCAGCCAACAGCATCTTTGCCGGCGTCTTCACGCTTGGCTGGGTGCCGTTCTTCATCAGTTTCGCAGTGCTGCCGCTGCATGCTGCCGGCGGTGCAACACCTCTGGGGCTGTGGCCGGGAGGAACAATTCCCCACGGTGCCTGGCAGGTGGCCGTAATGCTGCTGCTGGTGGTTTCCAACGACACGTTCGGATACCTGGTGGGGGCGTCCCTGGGCAAACATCCCATGGCTCCCAAGATCAGCCCCAAGAAGTCATGGGAAGGATTCGCCGGGTCCATCGGCGGGGCCATGCTCATTGGCGTCCTTGCCTGCCTCTTTGTGCTGGACAAGCCCTGGTGGGTGGGCGTGGTGCTGGCAGTTGGACTGGTAGCGGCTTCCACAGCGGGGGACCTGGCGGAATCCATGGTCAAGCGTGAATTGGGCATCAAGGACATGAGCAGCATCCTGCCGGGGCACGGCGGTGTGATGGACAGGCTCGATTCGATCGTGTTTGCATCCCCTGCCGCGTTTGTCCTGTACGGACTGGTGGCGGGCGCCTGACGCAAACGCCTGCCGGAGCGGCAGGGAACCCGTGGCACACATAAGCTGGTGCTGAAGCACTACGGCTGAAGAGTATTGAAGGAAGCAAAGTGGCATTGGACATTCATCGGCAGATCCCTGCGTCCTTTGAGCGCGTACAGCGCGGTGAGTATGGCTACAACGCCAAACAGGTGGACCAGTTTCTGCAGCGTGCGCGCGTGTCATTGGAGACCCCAGAGGCAGCGGCGGAACCCGTCAACAGTGCGGACGTCAGGGCCGTCTCGTTCGATCCGGTCAAGGGCGGCTACTCCGCAAACGTGGTGGACGCCGCCCTGGACCGGCTGGAAGACGCATTTGCCCGCCGGGAACGGGATGAGCTGATCGCAGCCCGTGGTGAAGAAGCCTGGCTGCGCGAGATCGGAAACCTGTCCGGCATCCTTCGCGGCCGCCTGCACCGTCCCGACGGCGACCGCTTCCGCCGTCCCGCAAAAAAGAAGGTGCGCAGCTACAACACGGCCGACGTCGACCGGCTGTGCCGCGAGCTGATTGCCTACCTTGAGCAGGACAAACCGCTCAGCGTCGACAGCGTCCGCCGTGCGGCCTTCCGGCCCGCCGTGGGGCAGGACGGGTACGAGGAAGCCCAGGTGGACGCCTTCCTGGACCGCGTTGTTGAGCTTATGGCCGCCATCGACTGATCCGGGCTGCCCCGGTTGCGCCTCAGCGTTCGGTGGCCAGCGGCCGTTCGGGGGTGTGGAGGCGGGTCATCACCTTGGACATCGTTTTCGGGATCCGCTGCTCGGTTGCGCGGGACACGATGACCATCACCGCGAAGGCAGCCGGTACTGTCCATGCTGCCGGCTGGGCAAGCCAGCCGGGCGTGGTGGCGACGCCGGCGAAGGCGCCAACAATCATCGCCCCTCCGCACAGGACCCCGCCTGTCAGCATGCCGGCGATGGCACCGGCGTCGGTAAGGCCCCGCCACCAGATGCCCAGCAGCAGCACGGGGCAGACGGTGGAAGCCGTGAAGGCGAACACCAGCCCCACGCTCCCGGCGAGGGCGAATGAGTCAGTCATGAAGGCAAAACCCAGCGGCACGACGGCGGAGATAACGGCTGCCAGCCGAAAGCCGTTAACGCCTGCGCCCAGGACGTCCTGGCTGATAACCCCGGCGAGGGAAACCACCAGTCCCGAGGTGGTGGACAGGAACGCGGCGAAGGCCCCGGCGACCACCAGCGCGGACAACAGGTCGCCGGCCGTCCCGCCCACCAGTTCCCCGGGCAGCAGCAATACCATGGCGTCGGCCTGGCCGGCGCGCGCCAGGCCGGGAGCAAACATCCGTCCCACCAGCCCGTAAGCGGTGGGGAAAAGGTAGAACACGGACAGCAGGCCCAGGACGATCAGCGTGGTGCGGCGGGCCGACTGCCCGTCCGGGTTGGTGTAGAAGCGCACCAGCACATGCGGCAGGCCCAGGGTTCCGAACAGGAGGGCCACCAGGAGAGACACGTTCTGGTAGAGCCCGGCGGGGGCCACACCGGTGGGATTAACCGCCGGCGGTGCCAGCGGCGCGGATCCGCTGCCGGCGAGGACAAAGATGATGAAGAGGATGGGAACGGCCAGCGCCGTGAGCTTCAGCCAGTACTGGAACGCCTGGACGAACGTAATGGAACGCATGCCGCCTGCCACCACGGTGAGGCACACCACGATCACCACAGCCACCGAACCCACCCAGGACGGCAGTCCGGTGGTGATGCGGATGGTGAGGGCAGCACCGTGGAGCTGCGGCACGATGTACAGCCAGCCCACCAGCACCACCACCAGGCTCGTGACCTTGCGGACCGGCCGCGAGTCCAGCCTGGCCTCGGTGAAGTCAGGAATGGTGTAGGCCCCGGACCGGCGCAGCGGCGCCGCCACGAAGAGGAGCAGCATCAGGTATCCCGCCGTGTACCCGACCGGAAACCACAGCGCATCCGTCCCGGACAGCAGGATCAGGCCGGCAACACCCAGGAAGCTGGCAGCGGAGAGGTACTCACCGCCAATTGCCGAAGCATTCCACCACGGCCGGACCGTCCGGGAAGCGACATAGAAATCGCCGGTGGTCCGTGAAATCCGCAGGCCGTAGAAACCGATCACTGCGGTTGCGACGGAGACCCCGACCAGGGCAGCCAGGGCCACGCCCGGATTCACTGCGCCATCACTGGTCCTCCGCCAGGTCCCGGTAGCGCGCCTCGTTGCGGGCCGCCGTCCGGATATACAGCCAGGCGCTGAGCCCGATCACCGGATAGATGCCCACCCCCAGCAGGAGCCAGGCGAACGGAACGCCCGCAACACGGGTTTCCGCCAGGCCAGGGACAACGGCCAGCAGCAGCGGGAAGGCGCCAAGGATCAGCAGGAAACCCGCAGCCACCACCAAAGCCAGCCGCAGCTGGGACCTGATCAGGGACCTGACGAAGACCTGGCCCACCTCTGAGTCCTGCGCCGCCTCCCGCGTCTCCTTCGCCGGCCGCGCGGCAGTCCGCGGAGCCGTCACCCGCACCCTGGTCACGTGTTCGGCCTGATCCGGGTGGCCTCGAGCTTCTCCCGTACCGTCGGGAGGTGCCGCCGGCTGATGGGAAGTCCGGCACCCGCCACCGTGACGCTGGGGCCGTCCGCCGCCAGCTTCATCGAGGAAACGTGCTTGAGGGCCACCAGGTAGGAACGGTGGGTCCGAATGAAGCCTGCATCCGCCCACTGCTGTTCAAGGTCAGCAAGCGGAACCCGGATCAGGTAACTGGCCTCGGCGGTGTGGAGCCGCGCATAGTCTCCCTGGGCCTGGACGTACGTTACGTCGTCGCGCCTGATCATCTTGGTGGTGCCGCCCTGGTCCACCGTGATCATCTCCGGGGCGGCGCCGCCGTCGCGCAGTTCACTGATGCGTCCCACGCAGCGGGCCAGGCGTTCTGCCCGCACCGGTTTGAGGAGGTAATCCACCGCAGCGAGTTCGAAAGCATCCAGGGCGTGGTCCTCGTCCGCCGTCACGAACACGACGGCGGGCGGGCGGCTGTTGCCGGCAATGGCACGGGCAATATCCAGGCCGGACACTGCAGGCATATGGATGTCCAGGAAAACCGCGTCGACCGTGGCCGACGCGAGCGCCTTCAGGGCTTCGCTGCCCGAGGTGGCCCGAAGGATCCTGCCGACGCGCTCGTCCTTGCCCAGCAGGAATGCCAGTTCCTCAACGGCGGGCAGCTCATCGTCGACGACGAGGACGTTAATCATGCTCCTAGGGTAGCTTTCCGCCGCCCGGGTAACGTGCCGGAGCTGCCCGACCGGGTCCGGCGCGGGTCAGGCATCATGGCCCGGCTGGGACTTGGGAACGCGCATGGTGATCAGGGTTCCTTCTCCGGGGGCCGTGTCGATCACCAGCCCGTGGTCGTTGCCGTAGACCTGCCGCAGTCGAGCATCGACATTGCGCAGGCCCACGTGCTCACCGTCGGTGTGGCCGGCCAGCATCGACTGGAGCTGTGCCGGGTCCATGCCCACCCCGTCGTCCTCAATGGTCACCTCGGCGAACGCGCCGGCGTCGTTGGCGGTGATGCTGATGTGCCCCGGACCTTCCTTGGCTTCGAGCCCGTGCCGCACCGCATTCTCCACCAGCGGCTGCAGGCTCAGGAACGGGATCACAGTGCTGAGCACCTCCGGCGCCACCCGCAGGCTGACCTGCACGCGTTCACCGAACCTGGCGCGTTCCAGGAGCAGGTAGCGGTCGATGCAGCGGAGCTCCTCGGCGAGCGTGGTGAAGTCGCCGTGCCGCCGGAAGGAATAGCGGGTGAAATCGGCGAATTCCACCACCAGCTCCCGGGCGCGGGCGGGGTCGGTGTTGATGAACGACGCGATGGCGTTGAGCGAGTTGTAAATGAAGTGCGGACTGATTTGTGCGCGCAGGGCCCGCACCTCGGCCTCCATCAGCTGGGTGCGGGAGGCGTCCAGTTCCGCGAGTTCCACCTGCACGGCGACCCAGTCAGCCACTTCGCTGGTGGCGCGGACCAGTCCTGCGCCGGCAGTTGGCGCGAAGGCAGCGACAGCGCCCACTACCCGGGTGCCGGCGCGCACGGGGGCGATCACGGCTGCAAGCGGTCCGCCAGTGGTGTCCGTGCCGGCCCCTGCTTCACCAGCGGGAAGGACAGTTGTCCGGCCGCTCGCCAGGACGCCCGCAGCAAGGTCCATCATCCGGGGTTTCAGGTCCTCGCGTGCTCCGTCCCACGCCAGGACGCCGGAGGTGTCCATGACGGCCAGTGCGTCACAGCCCAGGAGGGTGCGCAGCTGCCGGCTGGCCTTGGCCGCTCCCGCGGGGTTGAGGCCGCGGCGGAGGTGCTGGCCTGCCTGCGACGCGGCGTGCAGGGTGTGGTACGTGGCGCGTTCGGCGTCGGTGCCAAGGTCCCGGAAGGAGCGGAGCACCTTGAGCCCCACACCGACGACGACGGCGATGGCCATGGCGATGACGGCCACGGCCGCGGCAGTCAGGAGGGGAGAGTCCGGCATGGTGCCCAGCGTAACCGCGGCTGCCGTTTGTCGCAGCATCCCGACCGTTGAGCGACCACGGGCGGGAAAGGTCTGGAAACTGGTGGCCGGCAGCAAGCAGAGTGATTGCAGTCACATTTGCGGTACCCCGTTTCCGGGCCTGCCGTTGGGTGTGTTCAGGCAAGTCTCAACGAGGAGGAACGATGGGTAACGATGCCCACACTCCGGACGCAGCGGCGTCCGTGGACTTCGAGCAGGTCCAATCGACGGCGCAGTTCAAGGAACTGCGCAAGCGTCACCGCAGCTTTGTCTTCCCCATGGCAGTCGCATTCCTGCTCTGGTACTTCGCATACGTCCTGCTCGCCGACTACGCCGTGGACTTCATGTCCACCAAGGTCTGGGGCAACATCAACGTGGGCCTGATCCTCGGCCTGCTCCAGTTCGTGTCGACGTTCGCGATCACCGGCTGGTACGTCCACTACTCCAACAAGCGGCTCGACCCCATCGCCAAGGAGATCCGGGATGAGATCGAGGGCCACGAATTCGATAAGCACGGCAACCGAGTAGGCGGAGCCACCAAATGATCACTATCGCTACAGCAGTGGACGTTGCCGCACTGAAAGAAACCACGCTGCTCAACATGGGCATCTTCGGCATCTTCGTGGCCGTCACCATGGTGATCGTGCTGCGCGCCAGCCGGAACAACAAGACCGCCGCGGATTACTATGCGGCGGGCCGTTCCTTCACGGGCTCCCAGAACGGAACCGCCATCGCAGGCGACTACCTCTCCGCGGCCTCATTCCTGGGCATCACCGGCGCCATCGCCATCAACGGCTATGACGGCTTTATGTACTCCATCGGCTTCCTGGTGGCCTGGCTCGTGGCACTGCTGCTCGTTGCGGAGCTCCTGCGCAACACGGGCAAGTTCACCATGGCCGACGTGCTGTCCTTCCGGCTGAAGCAGCGGCCCGTCCGCATCGCCGCCGCCATCTCCACCCTCGCCGTCTGCTTCTTCTACCTCCTGGCCCAGATGGCAGGCGCGGGCAGCCTGATCTCCCTGCTGCTGGGCATCAGCGACTGGGGCGGACAGGCCCTGGTCATCATCGTCGTCGGCGCCCTGATGATCATGTACGTCCTGATCGGCGGCATGAAGGGCACCACCTGGGTGCAGATCATCAAGGCTATCCTGCTCATCGCCGGTGCAGCCGTCATGACCCTCTGGGTCCTGGCCATCTACGGCTTCAACCTCTCCAGCCTCCTGGGCGCCGCAGTTGAGACGGCCAACAATCCGGCTGTCCTGAATCCGGGCCTGCAGTACGGTAAGACGGAAACCTCCAAGATCGACTTCATGTCACTGGGCCTTGCCCTCGTCCTGGGCACCGCAGCACTGCCGCACGTGCTCATGCGCTTCTACACGGTCCCCACCGCCAAGGAAGCACGCAAGTCCGTGGTGTGGTCCATCTGGCTGATCGGCCTCTTCTACCTCTTCACCCTGGTGCTTGGCTACGGTGCCGCTGCACTGGTTGGTGCCGAAACCATCAAGAATGCACCCGGTGGCGTGAACTCCGCTGCCCCGCTGCTGGCCTTCTACCTGGGCGGGCCGCTGCTGCTGGGCTTCATCTCGGCTGTCGCATTCGCCACCATCCTCGCCGTTGTTGCCGGCCTGACCATTACAGCTGCCGCCTCCTTCGCCCACGACATCTACGCCAGCGTCATCTCCAAGGGCAAGGCCGACGCCGACACAGAGGTCAAGGTGGCCCGGCGCACCGTTGTGGTCATCGGCGTCCTGGCCATCCTGGGCGGCATCCTCGCCAACGGACAGAACGTCGCCTTCCTCGTGGCGCTCGCCTTCGCCGTTGCCGCCTCCGCCAACCTGCCCACGATCGTCTACTCCCTGTTCTGGCGGAAGTTCACCACGCAGGGCGCGGTCTGGAGCATGTACGGCGGCCTGGGTTCCGCGATCATCCTGATCATCTTCTCGCCGGTGGTTTCCGGCGGAGCCACATCGATGATCAAGGACGCCAACTTCGCACTGTTCCCGCTGAGCAACCCGGGCATCGTTTCCATCCCGCTGGCCTTCTTCCTGGGCTGGCTCGGAACGACGATCGACAAGAAGCGCGAGGACACCGCCAAGCAGGCCGAAATGGAAGTCCGTTCCCTGACCGGAGTGGGCGCCGAGAAGGCCGTCGACCACTAATACCGGGCACCACCAACGCGAAGAGCCTCCGTACCGGGAAATCAGTTTCCCGGTACGGAGGCTCTTTTGGTGTCCGCGGCGGCGCCCGGGTGCCGTGTTGCCCCTAGGCTGCGGGCCGCAGTTTGATGTTGGTCATCTTCAGTTCGTCGGTACCCTGGAAACGGTAGGCGAGGTCCACTTCCTTGCCTTCGCAGGTGATGAGCCCTGCTATGTCCGCGGACTTGATGCCGTTCTCGGTGTTGACCTTGAGGTCGCTGTAATCCGGCGTGCAGTTTTCATCCATGCCGAGGCTCTCGATACCTGCAATGAAGGCCTCCTTGGACAGCTGCTCCTGCAGGGCGGGGTCAAGGTATTCGTCGTACGCCCTGGAGCTGTCCCCGGCGAGGACCAGCGTGGTGAAGTCGTCGGCCAGGCCCCGTGCCTGGTTGGTGGCGCTGCCCACGATGTTGATCAGGATAAGGATGCCGAGGACCACCAGCAGCAGGACGCCGCCGACGCCGGCCAGAATAATCCACAGCTTCCGCCTGCTCCTGGGCGGGGGCTGTCCCGGAAGCCCAAACGGGGCGGAGCCAGGGCTTTGCCATTGGGGCGGCCGGGACAACTGCTGATGTGCCGGGCCTGGATGGCCGGGCTGATGAGGGTCCTGAGGAGCGCCCAAGATGGAGCCTTTCCGGAATACGTGGTGCGTCGCACCGTCTGGACGGGAACCGTTGCCGGCCCGGGAATTAACTGGGACCCAGCCTATAGCGGAGGCCGCCGCCGTCGCGCTTTCAGCCTGCCCGCCGCCGTCGCGCATCGCTTGCCCGCCGTCAACGTGGAAAGGTGGCCGGCTCTAGCCGTGGCCGGAACCGCGGTCAAGCAGGGGCTGGACGCGGAAGGGGATGAGCTCTCCCATGGCCAACGCCGTGTCGGTCCGGTCCACGCCTTCGCACGCCAGGATTTTTCCATTGATCCGGAACAGGTCTTCAGCGTCCAGTGCCACCACCCGGAGCAGGAGGTCGGCCGAACCGGTCAATCCGTAGCCTTCAAGAATCTCGGGGATATCCGCAAGCTCCTTCGCCAGCCGGGCCAGCCGCTGTTGCTGGACATGGACGGAGATGAACGCCATCAGCGGGTAGCCCAAAGCTGCCGGGTTGATCCGCCGCTCGAAGGACAGGAAGACGTGTTTCTTCTCGAGCTGGGCCATGCGGGCCTGCACGGTGTTACGGGACAGGCCGAGCTTTTGGGCGAGCGCCACCACTGTCTTCCGGGGATCCTGGGCCAGGGCTGAGAGCAGGCGGGTGTCGGTGCCATCCAGGGCTTGCATAATGCGCAACGCTAGCACGGTCCCGGGCCGTCCCGCGGAGCATTTTGCTCAGTGATCGCGCCGGTGGTTGTACCTCCTGAGCATTGTGAGTAGGGTCACATTATCCGGGGCAACGGCGCCCGGGCGGCCGGCGGCCGGCGGACCACAAGTCCTGAAACCGCGGGTCAACGACGTGAGAAGGTTGCGGGCTATCGTGTCTATAGACGAAACGGGCCAGGGCGGAACAGCCGCCCCCAACAGCGCCCGGCACCCCCATGGGCAGGGGCGGGACCTGGTCCAGCTGGTTACTCCTTCCGGGGAGCGGGTCAGCCATCCGGAGTTCGACTATTGGGTTCGGGACATCACCGACGAGCAGTTGTGCTCCCTCTTTGAGGACATGACGGTCATCCGGCGCATCGACGTCGAAGCAACCGCCCTGCAGAGGCAGGGCGAACTCGCGTTGTGGCCGCCGCTCCTGGGGCAGGAGGCCGCACAGATCGGCTCAGGCCGCGCACTCCGGCTTGACGACTTCGTCTTCTCGAGCTACCGCGAGAACGGCGTGGCGTACTGCCGGGGAGTGGACCTGACGGACATAGTGCGCGTGTGGCGGGGCAATGCGTCCTCTGGCTGGGACCCGTACGCCATCAACATGGCCACGCCGCAGATCATCATCGGTGCCCAGACCCTCCACGCCACAGGCTATGCAATGGGCATCCAGAACGACGGCGCCGATTCCGTTGCCGTCACCTACTTCGGAGACGGTGCCACCAGCGAGGGCGACGTCAACGAGGCCATGGTCTTCGCCGCAAGCTTCCAGGTCCCCGTGGTGTTTTTCTGCACCAACAACCATTGGGCCATTTCCGAGCCCGTCCGGCTCCAGTCCCACATCCAGCTGGCAGACCGGGCCGCAGGGTTCGGGATCCCCAGCCTGCGCGTGGACGGCAACGACGTCCTGGCTGTCATGGCAGCCACCCGCGTGGCCCTGGACCGGGCACGGCGGGGCGGCGGTCCCACCTTTATCGAGGCGGTCAGCTACCGAATGGGTCCGCATACGACGGCGGATGACCCCACCCGGTACCGCGACGCCAACGAACTTGAGGACTGGGCGGCGAAGGACCCCATCAGCCGCATCGCCGCCCTCCTGGAGCGGAAGGGGCTCCTGACCGACGGGCTGCAGCAGCAGGTGAAGGACAAGGCCGACGCCGTGGCCCGCGGGATGCGGACCGGCTGCACCACCATGCCGGATCCTGAGCCGCTGGACGTCTTCAAGCACGTCTACAGCACCCCCAATTCCTGGCTGGACCGGCAACAGGACCACTATGCCCGTTACCTGGCCTCCTTCGGTGATCCCGCAGGGGCCGTTTCAGAAGAAGGTGCACGCTGATGACCCAGATGACCTTTGCCCGCGCGATCAATGCCGGGCTGCGGAAATCCCTCGAAAACGATCCCAAGGTGGTCCTCCTGGGTGAGGACATCGGCGCCCTCGGCGGTGTTTTCCGGGTGACTGACGGGCTGCAGAAGGACTTCGGAAAACACCGGGTGGTGGACACGCCGCTGGCGGAATCGGCCATTGTGGGCACCGCCGTCGGCCTCGCCTACCGCGGCTACCGCCCGGTGGTGGAGATCCAGTTCGACGGGTTTATCTATCCGGCGTTTGACCAGATCGTCAGCCAGGTGGCCAAGCTGCACTACCGGACCCGGGGAGCGGTGAGCATGCCCATCACCATCAGGGTTCCCTTCGGAGGCGGTATCGGCTCACCCGAGCACCACTCGGAATCACCGGAGGCCTACTTCACGCACACCTCCGGCCTTCGCGTGGTGACCGTCGCCAATCCCCAGGACGCCTTCACCGTCATCCAGCAGGCCATCTCCTGCAACGACCCCGTCCTCTACTTCGAACCCAAGCGGCGCTACCACGACAAGGGGGACGTGGACGACGCCCTGGACCCGGCCACGGCTGTACCCATGGACCAGGCGCGCGTCCTCACCCATGGCACCGATGTGACCCTGGTGGCTTACGGCCCGCTGGTCAAGACAGCATTGGATGCGGCCGCGGCTGCCAGTGACGAGGGGATTTCCATCGAGGTCATTGACCTGCGCTCGCTGGCGCCGGTGGACTACGACACGGTGGTGGCTTCCGTCCGCAGGACGGGCCGCCTGGTCATTACCCACGAGGCCGGACAGTCGGGCGGCCTGGGCGCCGAAGTGGCGGCCAGCATCACCGAACGGTGCTTCTACCACCTGGAAGCCGCCCCTGTCCGGGTTACCGGTTTTGACATTCCGTACCCTTACTCAAAGTTGGAAATGCACCATCTGCCGGGCCTGGACCGGATCCTGGACGGCGTGGACCGTGCCCTGGGCCGGCCGAACTCACTCAGCGGGCTGGAAGGATGAGCGGCACCATGATCAAGGAATTCCGGCTGCCGGACCTGGGCGAGGGACTGACCGAATCGGAGATCCTCAACTGGAGGGTAGGGGTGGGGGATACCGTTACCCTGAACCAGGTGATCGCGGAGGTCGAAACGGCCAAAGCAGTGGTGGAACTTCCGTCTCCTTTCGCCGGGGTTATCAAGGAACTCCACGAACAGCCGGGCACCGTTGTGGAGGTCGGCAAGCCGATCGTCTCGTTCGAGGTGGCGGACGACGCCGGGCAGGCAGCTTCTGGACCAGCCAACCTTTCCGCCGGGGCGGGGGAGCCGGCGCAGCTCGTGGGCCAGGGCGTGGCTGATGCGCCGAAAAGGGAGCCAAACCTGGTGGGCTACGGGGCCGTCGTCGAAAGTACCAGCCGGCCGGCCCGGCGCCAGCGGAACCTTCCCGGGGGCCGGCCAGCGGAAACCAATGCTGCCCAGGCCGCACCACCGGTGGCGGGGCCTGCTGAAACCAAGCCCGCGGCGAAGCCTGCCGAAACCACCACCGAACGTCCCCGGTCCACTCCGCCTGTCCGGAAGCTTGCCAGGGACCTGGGCGTGGACCTGGCCGAAGTCCACGGGACCGGACCCCGGGGCCTGATCACCCGCGAGGATGTCCAGGAATTCCTTCACCCGTTGGCCGCGCCCGCAGGAACGGAGCCAGCGGATCCAGGGCAGACGGTCCCTGGTTCCCGCCAGGACGCTTCGGTGCGGGAAACCCGGACCCCCATCAAAGGCGTCCGCAAGTTCACGGCCGCTGCGATGGTGCAGAGTGCCTTTACCGCGCCGCATGCCACCGAATTCCTCACCGTCGACGTCACTCCCGCCATGGAGCTGCTGGCCAAGCTTCGGGACAGCAGGGAGTTCGCCGGCGTCAAGCTGACCCCGCTGACGCTCGCGGCGAAGGCGGTGCTTATTGCCCTGCGGCGCAGTCCCGCCCTCAACTCGCGCTGGGACGGGGAGAACCAGGAAATTGTCGCCTACAACTACGTCAACCTCGGCATAGCGGCAGCAACACCGAGGGGGCTGACAGTGCCCAACATCAAGGACGCGGATGGCCTGTCCCTGGTCCAGCTGGCGGAAGCTCTGGCGGCGCTCGCAGAAACAGCCCGTGCCGGCAGGACCGCGCCCGGGGACCTGTCGGGCGGGACAATTTCCATCACCAACATCGGTGTCTTCGGTATTGACGCCGGCACCCCCATCCTCAATCCGGGGGAAGCGGCCATCCTGGCGCTGGGAGCTGTGCGGAGGACACCGTGGGAGTACCGGGGGGAGATTGCTTTACGCCAGGTCATGACGCTCAGCCTGTCCTTCGACCACAGGCTGGTGGATGGCGAACAGGGCTCACGGTTCCTTGCGGACGTGGGCGCCATCCTGGCCGATCCCGGTATGGTCCTGACCATGGTCTAAGCAGCTGGAGTTTTTGTCCAGGTACGCGGGTCCGAGCGGTCCCGGTTTTTCATACCCTGGACAAAAACTCCGGGCTTCAGGGCGTGGTCCGGGAGCCGGCCAGCAGGGCAGCGAGCGCCATTCCCTCAAGGAGGGGGCGGGCCGTACCCGATGCCATCTTCCGGCCGTGGCTGCGGACGGAGTGGGGAGTGGAGTTGATGAGCCCGAACGTGGCGTGCGCCCGCATCCGGAGTTCGGAAGCGTCCGTCCCTGGGTGGAGGCGGGTGAGGACGTCCACCCATACCTCCACATAACTGCGCTGGAGTGCCCGTACCGCCGCCTGGTCCTGCTCGGAAAGACTGCTGAAGTCCCTGTCCTGGACCCGGATAACGTCCGGTTTGACCAGGGCAAAATCCACCTGGAACTCCACCAGGCGCTGCAGGGCGGCCAGGGGATCGGCGTTCCTTGCCACCACCTGCCGGCCGCCCTCCAGGAGTTCCTGGCTGACGGTTACCAGCAGGTCCGCCAGGACAGCCTGTTTGCCGGGAAAGTGACGGTAAACAGCCGGGCCGCTGACACCAGCAGCAGCGCCAAGATCCTCCAGGGAGACGCGGTTGAACCCGTGCAGCGCGAACAGCGAAGCGGCGGCAGACAGCAGGGCCTGGCGGCGGTTCTCCTTCGCCTTGCTGCGAAGGGTTGACGCGGGCCCGCCGGACGGCGCGGTGTCAGTGCTTGGCACAATTCCTCCTCGGACCCCGAGAGTCTAGCAAGGCAGCTCCTGTGTTGGACATCACAGTTAATCGAGACTAACCTGAATTTCAGTTATTGGGCACTAACCGAGTTGGCTTTACACGCCACCGGCGGCAACAGGAACAGGATGCGTCAATGGAGACCCTTGCCAGCAGGATCGACCCCGCCAGCGGGGCTTTCCTGGCGAACCGTGAAGCGCAGCTGTCGCTGACGGAGGACCTTCGGAATCGGCTGGCAGACGCTGCCCTGGGCGGGCCTGAGAAATCCAGGCAGCGGCACGCCGCAAGGGGGAAGCTCCTGCCCCGCGAGCGCATCGATCAGCTGCTGGATGACGGCAGCCCGTTCCTTGAAATAGCGCCGCTGGCAGCCAACGGGATGTACAACGACGAGGCACCCGGCGCCGGCGTCATTGCCGGCATCGGACTGGTCCACGGGCGCCACGTGCTGGTGATTTCCAATGACGCCACGGTCAAGGGCGGCACCTACTATCCGATGACGGTGAAGAAGCACCTGAGGGCGCAGGAGATAGCCCTCGAAAACAGGCTGCCGTGCATCTACCTGGTGGACTCCGGCGGCGCCTTCCTGCCCAAGCAGGACGAGGTGTTTCCGGACAGGGACCACTTCGGCCGCATCTTCTATAACCAGGCCCGCCTCTCGGCCGCAAAGATTCCCCAGATCGCCTCGGTCATGGGATCCTGCACCGCCGGCGGCGCCTATGTCCCGGCCATGAGCGACGAAACGGTGATCGTCCGGAACCAGGGCACCATCTTCCTGGGCGGCCCGCCGCTGGTGAAGGCCGCGATCGGCGAGATCGTGACTCCCGAGGAACTGGGCGGCGGGGACGTGCACTCACGGGTCTCCGGCGTGACAGACCACCTGGCCGACAACGACGAGCACGCCCTCCAGATCATCCGGGATATCGTCTCCACGCTCCCGCCTCCGGCGCCGCCCGCATGGCAGGTCCAGGCCGCCGTCGAACCAGCCGCGGAGCCCGCCGAGCTGTACGGCGCCGTGCCCACGGACGTCAATGCCCCCTATGACGTCCACGAGGTGATCGCACGGCTGGTGGACGGCAGCCGGTTCCACGAATTCAAGAAGGAGTACGGAACCACCCTGGTGACCGGGTTCGCCAGGCTGCATGGCCACCCTGTGGGCATCGTGGCCAACAACGGAGTGCTGTTCAGCGAGTCGTCCCTCAAAGGTGCCCACTTCATCGAACTCTGCGATCAGCGCGGCATCCCGCTGATCTTCCTGCAGAACATCTCCGGCTTCATGGTGGGCAGGGACTCGGAACAGGGCGGTATCGCCAAGAACGGGGCCAAAATGGTCACCGCAGTCGCCACTGCCCGGGTGCCCAAGCTCACGGTCATCATTGGTGGTTCCTTCGGCGCCGGCAACTACTCCATGTGCGGGCGCGCCTATTCGCCCCGCTTCCTGTGGATGTGGCCGGCCGCCCGGATTTCGGTGATGGGCGGCAACCAGGCCTCCAGCGTCCTGGCCACCGTCAAGCGTGACCAGTACGACGCCGCAGGCCAGGAGTGGTCCACGGAGGATGAGGAGGCGTTCAAGGCTCCCATCCGCGAGCAGTACGAGGACCAGGGCAGCCCGTACTACTCCACGGCCCGCCTTTGGGATGACGGCGTGATCGATCCCGCCGATACCCGGACAGTCCTGGGCCTTGCGCTGGACGTGGTGTCCCGGACCCCGCTGCCTGAAACCTCCTTCGGCCTCTTCAGGATGTGAGCATGCACATGACTACCCCTTCCCTGACCGGCACCTCCACGGCCGGCAGGCCGAGGTTCAGCACAGTCCTGGTGGCGAACCGCGGAGAGATCGCCTGCCGTGTCATCCGCTCCCTCCGCACCCTGGGCATCAGGTCCGTCGCCGTGTACAGCGATGCCGACGCCGGCGCCCGGCACGTGCGCGAAGCAGACACAGCAGTGCGGATTGGCCCTGCCGCGGCAACCGAGAGCTACCTCAAGATCGGGGCGGTGATCGACGCCTGCCGCGGGACCGGGGCGGAAGCCGTGCACCCGGGCTACGGCTTCCTCAGCGAGAACGTTGAGTTTGCCCGCGCTTTGGAGGACGAAGGGATTGCGTTTATCGGCCCCGGGGTGGAGGCCCTGAACATCATGGGGGACAAGATCCGGTCCAAGAACCACGTGGCCGGTTACGGCGTGCCTGTGGTGCCAGGCGTGGCCGAGCCCGGAATGACGGATGGGCAGCTGGTCGCCGCGGCTGCGGACGTGGGATTCCCGCTGCTCATCAAGCCATCGGCGGGCGGTGGCGGCAAGGGCATGCACGTGGTCCGGCGCCCGGAGGACCTTGAGGCCACGCTGGCCACCGCCCGGCGGGTGGCTGCGAGCGCTTTCGGCGATGACACCCTGTTCCTGGAACGCCTGGTGACTGCCCCCCGGCACATCGAAGTGCAGGTGCTCGCGGACAACCACGGCAACGTTATCCACCTGGGCGAGCGTGAGTGCTCGCTGCAGCGACGGCACCAGAAGGTCATCGAAGAGGCGCCGTCGCCGCTGCTTGAGGCCCTGCCGGACGGTGCCGGCATCCGCGCGCGCATCGGGGAAGCAGCCTGCAGCGCCGCCCGCAGCGTGAACTACAGCGGGGCGGGGACGGTGGAATTCCTCGTCTCTGACGATGCGCCGGACCAGTTCTTCTTTATGGAGATGAATACCAGGCTGCAGGTGGAGCACCCGGTCACCGAAATGGTGACCGGCATCGACCTGGTCGAGTGGCAGGTGCGCATCGCAGCCGGTGAGGAACTCACGGTCCGGCAGACCGACGTCGAACTTCACGGCCATGCCGTGGAAGCGCGGGTCTACGCGGAAGTTCCGGAGAAAAACTTCCTGCCCTCCACCGGGACGGTGCTGTTGCTGGACGAACTGCCCGGGACGGCGGCCGGCAGGGTGAGGGTGGATTCATCCCTGGTGGAAGGCCTGGAGGTATCGTCCAGCTACGACCCCATGATTTCCAAGGTCATCGCCTGGGGGGAGGACCGCGCAACTGCCCTGGATACCCTGGATGCGGCGCTCGCAGGCTACACCGCGCTGGGGCTGGACACGAATGTGGAATACCTGCGGCTGCTGATCAACGACTCCGATGTCCGGGCAGGACGGCTGGAGACGGGGCTGATCGAACGCAAACTGCCCGGGCTCTCCTTCCGGCGGGCGGGGGAGGCCGAGCTTGTGGCGGCTGCGCTCTTCACCATCGCCGCTGGGGAGCCGGACAATCGGCCCCTGCCGCCGGGTCCCTGGCAGGCAAGGAACGGCTGGCGCCTGGGGGCGCCGGCGCCGCTCCGCATCAGCCTGGGAACGCCCGACGGCGGTGTCGCGGCTGTGCAGGTCTTCGGACTAGTGACGCAGGGGGCGGTCACAATTGCCGTGGACGGCGGACCCCGGCGCATCGCCACATTGCGGTTCCCCCGGCGTGACCACGCAGAGGTCACCCTTGACGGCGACGCCACGACCTACGCCTTAATCAGGAGGCAGTGCGGACCGGCTCCGGCAGGACCTGAGAATCCTGTGCCTGCCGAACTGTTCCTGGGCAACGGGGGCTGGTCCTGCCGGCTGGAAGTACTTACCCGGGAATCGCGCCTTGAGCGGGTACTCGCGGCTCTCCAGCGGGAAGAGGGCGCCACAGATCCCGCCGTGCGTTCACCCATGCCGGGAACAGTGGTGGCTGTTCCGGTCAGCAACGGCGACACCGTGGCGGCCGGCCAGCTTCTCGTCTCGGTGGAGGCAATGAAGATGGAGCACCAGCTGCTGGCGCCCCTGGAGGGCACAGTCCATCTCACCATCCGCCCCGGAGACCTGGTGAAGGCGGACCAGGTGGTGGCCACCATCCGTCCCGGCACTGGCACACAAGCCATAAACAACGACACAGCATCACCGAACGGCGAAGGAGCCTAGACATGGCAGGTTTTGAACTGAGCGAGGAGTACCAGGACCTCAGCGACACCGTCCGGGACTTCGCGGACACGGTGGTGGCGCCGGTCTCCGCCAAGCACGATGAGGAACACAGCTTCCCCTACGAGGTGGTCAAGCAGATGGCCGACATGGGGCTGTTCGGCCTGCCGTTTCCCGAGGAGTTCGGCGGGATGGGTGGCGACTACTTCGCCCTGGCCCTCGCCCTGGAACAGCTGGGCCGGGTGGACCAGTCCGTCGCCATCACCCTCGAGGCCGGCGTCTCCCTGGGAGCCATGCCCATCTACCGCTTCGGCACGGACGCGCAGAAGCAGGAGTGGCTGCCCGTGCTGGCGTCCGGCCAGGCGCTCGCGGGGTTCGGACTGACTGAACCGGAAGCAGGATCGGACGCCGGCGGCACCAAGACCCACGCCAAGCGCGAGGACGGGAGCTGGGTGATCAACGGCAACAAAGAGTTCATTACCAACTCCGGAACTGACATCACCCGGCTGGTGACCGTCACCGCCGTCACCGGCCAGAAGGAACGCGGGGACGGCACACAGCAGAAGGAGATTTCCACCATCCTGGTGCCCACGGACACCCCCGGTTTCAAGGCGGAAAAGCCGTACAACAAGGTGGGCTGGAACGCGTCGGACACCCACCCCCTGACCCTGAAGGACGTCCGCGTCCCGGAGGCGAACCTCCTGGGCGTGGAAGGCCGCGGTTACGCCAACTTCCTGTCCATCCTGGATGAGGGCCGGATTGCCATTGCAGCCCTGGCCACCGGCGCAGCCCAGGGCTGCGTGGACCTCTCGGTGAAGTACGCCAAGGAACGCAGCGCCTTCGGCCACCAGATCGGCAAGTACCAGGCCATTTCCTTCAAGATCGCCCGCATGGAATCCCGGGCCCACACAGCCCGCCTTGCCTACTACGACGCCGCGTTCCGCATGCTCGCCGGAAAGCCGTTCAAGACCCAGGCGGCCATCGCTAAGATGGTCGCAGGCGAGGCGGCCATGGACAACGCGCGGGATGCCACCCAGGTATTCGGCGGCTATGGCTTCATCAACGAGTTCACCGTGGCACGCCACTACCGCGACTCCAAGATCCTTGAAGTGGGGGAAGGCACCACGGAGGTCCAGCTGATGCTCATCGCCCGCGAACTGGGTCTGTAGTAGTAACGGGGACTGTAAGCCGGCCTGAGAGGATCACAGATGATTGACAAGGTTGTTGCCAGCGCTGAGGAAGCCGTAGCGGATATCCCGGACGGAGCTTCCCTGGCCGTGGGCGGGTTCGGACTCTGCGGGATCCCGGTCACCCTCATTGACGCCCTGCACCGGGCAGGAACATCGGACCTCGAAACTGTCAGCAACAACTGCGGCGTGGACGACTGGGGCCTGGGCATCCTGCTCCGCGACGGCCGCATCCGCCGCACCATCAGCTCCTACGTGGGTGAAAACAAGGAGTTTGCCCGCCAGTACCTGGCCGGGGAACTCGAGGTGGTGCTGACCCCGCAGGGAACACTGGCCGAAAAGCTGCGCGCCGGCGGTGCGGGCATACCGGCGTTCTACACCAAAGCGGGGGTCGGCACGCAGGTGTCCGACGGCGGCCTGCCGCAGAAGTACGACGCCCACGGCGGCATCGCAATCGCCTCCGCCCCCAAGGAGGTCCGTTCCTTCGCTGGGGTCGACTACGTGCTGGAGGAGTCGTTGACACCGGATTTCGGCCTGGTCCATGCCTGGAAAGGTGACCGCCACGGGAACCTGGTGTTCCACGCCACTGCCATGAACTTCAACCCGCTCTGTGCCATGGCGGGGCGGATCACCATTGCCGAGGTGGAGGAACTGGTGGAGCCGGGTGAGCTGGACCCGGAACACATCCATACCCCTGGCATTTTCGTCCAGCGGGTGGTCCTCGCCCCGCATGCGGCGAAACGCATTGAAAAGCGGACCGTGGCCCTGGCCCGGCCCGGACAGGAAACGCGCGGTATTGACGCCGGCAAGGCAGGAGCATAGCCATGGATCCCAACAGCCCCTACGCTCCCCGGCCCGAAGGCGTCAGGCCGGAATACCGCCGCGCGGCCCAGCAGCACGAGGCGCAGGCCGACGGAACCATCGCCAAAGGCTGGACCCGTAACGAACTGGCCGCGCGGGTGGCCCAGGAGCTCAGCAACGGCCAGTACGTCAACCTTGGCATCGGCATGCCCACGCTCATCCCCAACTACATCCCTGACGGCGTGGAAGTGGTGCTCCACTCGGAGAACGGAATCCTCGGCGTCGGCCCGTATCCTGCGGAGGACGCCGTTGATCCGGACCTGATCAATGCCGGCAAGGAAACGGTGACAGTCAACAACGGGGCTGCGTTCTTCGACTCGGCCTCCTCCTTCGGCATGATCCGCGGCGGGCATGTGGACGTGGCAGTCCTGGGCGCCATGGAAGTCGCCGCCAACGGTGACCTGGCCAACTGGATGATCCCGGGCAAGATGGTCAAGGGCATGGGCGGTGCCATGGACCTGGTGTTCGGCGCCAAGAAGGTGATCGTGATGATGGAGCACGTGGACCGCAACGGAAATCCGAAGATCGTGCAGGAGTGCTCCCTGCCGCTGACCGGCAAGGGCTGTGTGGACCGGATCATCACGGACCTGGCCGTCATCGACGTCGTAGCGGACGATTCCGCGTCATCCCGGCTGGTCCTGCGCGAACTGGCACCGAATGTCTCGGTGGAGGACGTTGCCGCCGCCACGGGGGCGGACCTTTTCGAAGAGGACCGGGAACTTACCGTATGAGCGGCGGTGACAGGCAGGACGACGGCGGCAGGCGCGTCATCGAGCAGCGCGGGCTGTACTTCGAGGAGCTGGAGGAGGGAGCCGTGTACGCCCACCGCCCCGGCCGCACGGTGACGGAAGCGGACAACGTCCTGTTCACCACACTCACCATGAACACGCAGGCCCTGCACCTGGATGCGGCCTGGAGCGCCGGGCAGCCCTTCGGACAGCGGCTGGTGAATTCCATGTTCACCCTGGCCACGATGGTGGGCCAGTCCGTTTCCCAGCTCACGCAGGGCACGATCATCGCCCAGCTCGGCCTGACTGATGTGTCGTTCCCGCATCCGCTCTACCATGGCGACACGCTCTACACGGAGACGGTCATCAGCGGGAAGCGCCTTTCAAGCTCCCGGCCGGGGCAGGGCGTCGTCACCATGCAGCACACGGGCAGGAACCAGGACGGCGCCGTGGTGGCACTGGCCACCCGGAGCTGCCTGATGTGGACGCGGGAGGCTCATGTGAGTCAGCCCCGCAACGGACAGGAGACAATGCCGGTATGACGTTTGTAATGGGCCCCGCCCTGCTGTTCTGCCCTGCCGACAGGCCCGAACGCTACCAGAAGGCAGCCGCCCGGGCCGACGCCGTCATCCTGGACCTGGAGGACGCGGTGGCACCGGCGGACAAACAGCGTGCCCGCGGTGCCATCCTGGCCCAGGTCGGGACCACAGGTGACGAGCCTGAACTGGACCCCAGCAGGACCATCATCAGGGTCAACCCGGCCGGGACCGAGGAATTCGGGAAGGACCTGCACTGCCTGGCGCACACGCCCTACCGCACGGTCATGCTGGCGAAGGCGGAGTCAGCCCGGCAGCTGGAAGCCCTTGAGGGATACCAGGTGATCGCGCTCTGCGAGACAGCGCTGGGAGTGCTGAACGCCCCCGCGATTGCCGCTGCTCCCAACGTCGTGGGGCTGATGTGGGGAGCAGAAGATCTGCTGGCAACGCTCGGCGGTACCTCCAGCAGGAAGGACGACGGCGGCTACCGGGCCGTGGCACTGCACGCCCGTTCCTCCGTGCTGCTCGCCGCCCGGGCTCTCGGCAAGGAAGCAGTGGATGCCGTCTACACCAACATCCCGGACCTCACGGGCCTGGCGGAGGAAGCCGCGGACGCGGTGGCCTCCGGTTTCAGTTCCAAAGCCTGCATCCACCCCAGCCAGGCTGCCGTGGTGCGGGGCGCCTATGCTCCCTCGGAAGCAGACGTGGCAGCCGCCGCCGCTCTGCTGCAGGCCGCAGCAACTGCCGGCGCGGGGGTGTTCCAGTACAACGGGAAAATGGTTGACGGACCCATCCTCAAACACGCGGAAGCCGTCATCCGGCGGGCAGGGGAGCACGTCTAGCGGTACTAACCCCGGCGGCCCGGTGACCGCCGCAGTGACAGCGGGGGGATCGGCTCATACAGGAGGGTCCGTACCCAGCGGTCCCCGGTCTCCCTGAATTCCTTGCGCGTGGCAAACCGGTACCGGTAGCTGCGCACGCGCACCCAACGCGGGGCGGCGCCGTCGAACGGGTCATCGCGGAGGAGCCGCAGAACCTGGCGGTCCGCTTCCAGCAGCTTGCCGAGGAAGGCGTAGAACCACTCCTCGTGGACGGTCCGCAGCGGCAGGAACCACATCAGCCAGTCCAGCCGCAGATGGTACGGGGCCCATTGCCGGGGGAGCCTGCGGACATCGCCTGGCTTGCCCTTGAAACCGTACTCCCGCCAGTCGGAGGAGTCGTCCGGATCGTCGTCGAGGGTTCCCTCCACCACAATCTCGATCCGCTGCTTGGTGACGCTGCCGAACGCGCCATAGGTGTTGACCAGCTGCCAGCGGTTAAAGCTGGCATTCATCAGCTGGCGGCGGGAGAACAGGTTGCGCAGCGGCCAGTAACTGAGCACCACCAGCAGCAGGGTGGCAGCCAGCGTGATGGCGAGCCACCACAGCGGGGTCTCCCGGGCTGCACCGGACGCGCCGTGCCAGTCCAGGGGGATCACCGGCAGCACGGCGTGCGCAACGGGGTCGCTGACCGCGGCAAAAGCCAGCACGATGGCAATCCAGTTCAACCAGGCGAAGTTGCCGCTGGCCACAAGCCACAACTGGGTGCCGATCACAATGCCGGCGGCGATGCCGGCGACCGGCTGGGGAGCAAACAGGAAGAAGGGCACCACCAGCTGGGCGAAGTGGTTGCCCAGGACCTCCACTTTGTGCAGGGGCTTTGGCAGCAGGTGCGCCTGCCGGCTCAGCGGTCCCGGCATGGGCTGGGTCTCGTGGTGGTAGTTCAGGGCTGTCAGGTCACGCCATTCGCGCCCGCCCCGAATCTTGATCATCCCAGCGCCGAACTCGAGCCGGAACACCAGCCACACGATCAGGAGCAGGATGGTCCGCGGCGGATCGGTCTGGTCCGAACCCAGGAAAGCCACTGTGAAGCCGGCCTCCAGGAGCAGCATCTCCCAGCCGAAACCATAGAACGTCTGCCCCACATTCACGATGGACATGTACAGCAGCCACAGGGCCAGGAACGCAATGAGCGGGACCCATGGCGGTCCCTGTTGGGGGATGCCGGCCACGAGCAGCGCCGACACCACGAGCCCTGCCGCGCACACCCAGCGCAGCAGCCGGTCCGAGTACCGCCAGCGGAACAGGGTGGGCCGGCGCAGGCGGCTGAAACCGGAAAGGTATTCGGGTACCGGGAGCAGGCCACGCTCACCCAGCAGCGCCGGAAACTGGTTCAGCGAGGACAGGAACGCAACGAAATACAGTGCCGCCACACCCCGCTGCAGCACCTGCCGGGCGAATTCGTATTCCGGCGCGTCAAACCAGGAGAGCCAGTCCACGCAGTCCACGTTACGCCCGGCGTCGGCGGCGATGCCACTAGGATCGAGGGATGTTTGTGCTGGTGCTGATCGCCGTCGTTGCAGGCGCGCTCGCCCAGCGGGTCGCAGGCCTGGGCTTCGGCCTGCTCGTGTCCCCGGTACTGGTGGTGCTGCTGGGTCCTTTCGACGGCGTGATGATTATCAACCTCTGCGGCGCCACGTCCTCGCTTCTTATCCTCTCCAGGGTCTGGCGGCACGTGGCCTGGAAGAAGTACTTCGGGCTGGCCCTCGCCGCGTTGGCCGGCGTGCTGCCCGGGGCCTGGCTGGCGAGCAATGTGCCGGAGGCCCCGCTGGAGATCTGCATTGGCGTCCTGCTCATCATCGCCCTGCTGGCCTCCCAACGGCTGACCAGGAGCTCATGGCGTGCCAGCGGACCCGCCCCCATGGCATCCCTCGGCTTTACCAGCGGACTGATGAATGCCGCCGCCGGTGTTGGCGGTCCCGCCATCACCGCATACGCCATTGCGAGCAGGTGGGAGCAGAAGAGCTTCAGCGCCACCCTTCAGCCGTACTTCATCACCACCGGTTTTACCTCGCTGATCAGTAAGTACGTGCTGTCCGGCGGGCACGTCCCGGGACTCGAAGGCTGGCAGTGGCTGGCAATCCTGGCGGCGATGATCACCGGAATCGTGGCCGGTGACCTGTTGTCCGGCCGGGTTCGTCCTGCAGCTGCGCGCCGCATCGTCACCGTCATCGCCTACCTGGGAGCAGTGGCCACCCTCACCAAGGGCCTGCTGGAGCTGGCTGCTGCCTGAGGACTGCGACTCCGCCAGGGCGAAACATGCTTTGCTGGAACCATGACACGTGTTGCGGTAATAGGTGCAGGAATCGTCGGACTGTCCACAGCCCATGCCCTCCGGAAGGCAGGCGCGGACGTAACCGTCTACGAGTCCGGGGCCCCGGGTTCAGGGCAGTCAGCCGGTGAGTCCAGGATCTTCAGGCATGCGCACGACGACGTCCGGCTCGCTGCGTTCGTGAGCGAGAGCCGTGCCCTCTGGCGGGGCTGGGAGGAAGAATTCGGCGTGGAACTGGTGTCCGGGGCCGGAGCGGTAGCCATTGGCGACGGCGTGGAAGGCAAGCTCCGCGTCCTCAGCAGCCTGCCGGACATCCCTGTGGCCCTGCTCGCGCCTGCCGAACTCGCCGCCGCGCTGCCGATCCTTGCGGGCTTCCGGGGCAAGGCGATGCTTGACGCCAACGGGGGTGCCATCAGGACGCGTGCCGCGTTCCAGGCATTGACCCGGAGCCTTGAAGGTGCTTTGGTGCAGGACCACGTGCTGGCTGTCCAACACATCCCCGAGGGCGGCGCGGAAGTCCGCGCCGGGTCAAGTGCGGACCGGTTCGACCATGTTGTCCTGTGCGCCGGGCGAGGCACGGCGGCCCTGGCCAGGGGCGCGGGGCTGGACATTCCCGTTGAGCTCGCCGCGCATGCCCGCGTGACGTTCCGGGTGCGGCAGGACGCGGGTGTTCCGCTGCCCACATTCCAGGACGGCAGCGGGGAGTTCGGAGAAACCGGCGTCTATGCGGCGCCCTCGGCTGACAACCGTCATTATGCCGTTGGCCTGAGCGAAACAACCGCCGTGCGGCAGGACGGGAGTCTCGCGGACTCCGCTGCCTTGGATTCCCTTGCAGCCCGCGCATCCGCCTATGTCCGGCGGGCACTCCCCGGCCTGGACCCCGAACCGGCCGGCTATGTCCACTGCTGGGTAACGCGCCTGCCCTGGGGTGATGACGGAGTCGGCATCTGGTCAGCGGGCAATGTCAGCGCCGTTGCCGGGCACAACCTCTTCAAGCAGGCGCCGGCGCTGGGCGGGGCGCTGGCAGAAACTGCGTTGACCGGCGTCGTGCCACCTATCCTGCGGCCTGGCTCGCACCTGGGAAAATCATGAACGCTTTGAGCCCGGCACGTGCGGGATACTTAAGCAATGCAGCCACGCAGAATCGTCCTCCTTGGATCCACCGGTTCCATCGGCACCCAGGCGATTGACGTCGTCGACGGCGCCCCGCACCTTTTCGAGGTAGTGGCCCTCAGCGCCGGCGGAGGGAACCTGGAACTCCTGGCCCGCCAGGCAGTGCACACGGGAGCCGCCGTTATTGGCATCGCCGGCGGTGATCCCCGGAAGCTGGCATCACTGGTGGCCGAAGCTGCTGCCGCAGCGGGAAAACCGGGCTACCGGCCGGAGATCATCGCCGGAGAAGACGCGTCCACCCGGATCGCCGCAGTTGAGGCAGACGTGGTGCTCAACGGAATCACCGGTTCGATCGGACTGGCCCCCACGCTGGCGGCCTTGCAGTCCGGCGCCACCCTGGCCCTGGCCAACAAGGAATCCCTGATTGTTGGCGGAGCCCTGGTCAAGGCAGCCGCACGTGAAGGCCAGATTGTGCCCGTGGACTCCGAGCATTCCGCCATAGCCCAGTGCCTGCGCTCGGGCTCGGCAGCTGAAGTGGAAAAACTCATCCTCACCGCGTCCGGCGGTCCGTTCCGGGGCAGGAGCAGGGAGGAGTTGCACGGGGTAACCCCACAGGAGGCCCTGGCCCATCCCACCTGGGATATGGGTGTCATGGTCACCACGAATTCCGCCACCCTGGTCAACAAAGGCCTGGAAGTCATCGAGGCGCACCTCCTTTTCGATATTCCGCTGGACCGGATCGACGTGGTGGTGCATCCCCAGTCCGTGGTGCACTCGATGGTGCAGTTCACGGACGGGTCCATCATTGCCCAGGCGTCCCCGCCGGACATGCGGCTTCCCATCGCGCTCGGGCTGGGCTGGCCGGACAGGGTGCCCGGGGCGGCGGCGGCCTGCGACTTCAGCAAGGCCGCAACCTGGACGTTTGAGCCGCTGGATACCGAAGCTTTTCCCGCTGTAGGCCTCGCCAAGGACGCTGCGAGGCAGGGCAGTACTTTTCCCGCCGTGTTCAACGCCGCCAACGAGGAAGCCGTGACAGCCTTCCACGCCGGACGCATCAGGTTTACCGACATCGTGGACACCGTCGAGGCCGTCCTCAGCCAACACTCAGGTTCCTCCGGGCTGACCGTGGAGTCTGTCCTGGATGCTGAGGGGTGGGCACGTGCCCGCGCCCACGAACGTTTAGCAGTCAGCAGACTCTAGGAAGCAGCAGCACCTCCATGACCCCCGTTCTCCTCTTTATCCTCGGCGTCGTCTTTGTGGCCGTCGGCATCGCTGCCGCCATCGCGCTCCATGAAGTGGGCCATCTCGTGCCCGCCAAACTCTTCAAGGTCCGCGTGACCAAGTACATGATCGGCTTCGGCCCTACGCTGTGGTCCCGGCGGAAGGGCGAGACCGAGTACGGCGTCAAGGCCATCCCGCTGGGCGGCTACGTGTCCATGATCGGTATGTACCCGCCCAATCAGGACGATGGTTCCGTCCGTCCCTCCAGTACCGGAATGTTCCAGACCCTGGCCACCGAGGCCCGGTCCATGGCGCACGAGGAAGTGGGGCCGGGCGACGAAAACCGGGTGTTCTACCGGCTTCCTGTCTGGAAGAAGGTCATTGTGATGCTGGGCGGGCCGGCCATGAACATGGTCCTTGGCGTGTTCCTCACCGCCGTGCTGCTGATGGGCTTCGGCGTGGCCACGGCCACCACCACCATCTCCGACGTTTCCAAGTGCCAGGTTGCGGCGGGGGAGACGGTAGACCCGGATTCCGCGGACTGCCGGCTGACGCCGGCCGCAGCGGCCGGCCTCAAGCCCAATGACAAAATCACCTCCTTTGATGGAAAGACCGTGACCGGCTGGGACCAGCTGACGGAATGGATCCGGGCCTCCGCCGGGCGGGAGGTAGGAATTACCGTGGAGCGGGACGGCACGCAGGTGTCCACCACCGTAACTCCGGTGCTGTCTGCGCGGCCGGTTGTCGGGGCTGACGGGCGCCAGGAAACTGACGACGCCGGCACCCTCCTATACCAGGACGTCGGCTTCCTGGGCATCGGTTCCCGGACCGAACTGGTGGCCCAGCCGGCGTCGTCCGTCCTGCCCATGGCGGGCGAGAACATCCGGCAGGTGGCAGGGGTGGTGTTCAACCTGCCCGCACGCGTTGTTGGCGTGGCCAAGGCTGCCTTCAGCGAGGAACCCCGTGACCCCAACGGACCCATCAGCGTGGTGGGGGTAGGCCGGGTGGCCGGGGAAGTGGCCGCTATGGAAGAGATCCCGGTGCAGTCGCGGCTGGCCGCACTGATCGGGCTGCTGGCCGGGCTGAACTTCGCCCTCGCCGTCTTCAATCTGATCCCGCTGCTGCCACTGGACGGCGGACACGTTGCCGGTGCCCTCTACGAGGGCGCCAGGCGCCGGGTGGCCAAGCTGTTCGGCAAGCCGGACCCGGGCGCCTTTGACATTGCCAAGCTCCTGCCGGTCACCTACGTGGTGGCAGTGCTGCTGATGGGCATGAGTGCGCTGCTTATCTATGCGGACATTGTGAAGCCGGTGAACCTTTTCGGCTGAGGCCGCTGACGCTTCTGATCGATCAGCCCGCATTGGCTGATTATTAGTTATCAGCCGTTTATGATTGATTATGATGGATCACCTGCGTATGGTTGGGGAATGTACGTTCTCACGATTGACCAGCAGGGCAGCAGGTCCGATATCGACCGCGTTCCGGAACTGACCGCCGCGCTGGGGGATCTGGCTCCAGTGCCCTTTGACCGGACGGTAGGGGACGAACTCCAAGGCGTGGTGGATCATCCCCACGAGGTGGTGGACATCGCACTGCACGCACTCCGCAGCGGGCACTGGTATGTGGGGATAGGGATCGGCGCGGTCCGGCTTCTCCCGGGGGACAGCCCGCGCGAAGGCTCCGGAAGCGGTTTTGTGGCGGCCCGAAAAGCCGTGGAACGTGCCAAGGGAGCGGCAGGCCAGGTGCCACTGTCGGTGGTATCCGGCACTATGGTCCGCGGAAGGGACGTTCAGCAGCAGGAAAGCGTTGTGGCCTGTGCAAACGCAGAGGCAGTGCTCCGCCTGATCGGACGCCTGGTGCAACAGCGCACGGAGGCCCAATGGCGGGTGGTGGACCGGCTGCGGGCAATCGACGGCGAGGGCAGGCATGGGACCCAGAAGCAGGTGGCCCGGGAGTTGGGAATATCGGAGCAATCGGTGAGCCGTGCCCTGCTCAGGTCCGGCTGGCAGGAAGAATGGGCGGCAAGGCCGGCGGCGGCAATGCTCCTGGAGTACGCGCATTCTTTGGCCGCCCCGATGGAAGGAACCCGGTGAACGCAGTCTGGATCGCGGTTGCACTGCTGGTGGCAGGATTCGCCGGGTGGCCCGTGACCGCACTGGTGTTCCGGCTGGCCAAGACCATCGATGACAAAGCCGACGCCGCCAAGGCAGCGGCGGAGGCCAAAAGAGCGGCCGAAGATCCTTCTGCCGATGTGACCGTGGACCTGCCGGCGGGGGACGAAGCCCAGAGCGTCAACGGTGAGCTGACCGCTGCTGCGGAGCCGCCGTCGTCGGGGGGTGCAGGCCACGCGCCGCCCGTTCCCACCCAGCGGATCCTTCGGGGCGGTGCCATCATCGGGATCCTGGAGCGGCTGGGGGTCTGCCTTGCCATCCTCACCGGCCAGCCAGTGGCCATTGCCTACATCGTGGCCATCAAGGGTCTGGGCAGGTTCGCGGAGCTTAAGGAAACACCTGTGGCGGCTGAGCGCTTCATTATCGGAACCCTGACGTCCATGCTCTGGGCGGCCGGGACAGCTGCCGCCATCAAGGTGCTCTTCATGGCCTGACCGCCTGCGCAGGCCTTCGGGTGCAAACCCGCCGGCTGCACGGGCTCTTCCTTCCGCCGGATGGGTGCGGGGGCAGGCAGGGCGATAGGGTAGCGGTATGACAGTTTTTGCCGTTGAGTACGTTTATGCCGCCGATTCCACCGAAGCCCGCAACGGGGCCCGGCCAGCGCACCGCGAATGGCTCGCGGGCCTTGCGGAGGACGGTGCCGTCCTTGCGAGCGGTCCATACGGTGACGGCGCCGGAGCGCTCCTGATCTTCAAGACAGCAGACGAGGCTGCCCTCAACTCGATCCTCAAGCAGGATCCCTTCGCCGCCGCCGGAGTCATCGCCGGGACCCGTATCACGGAGTGGTCACCCATCATCGGCGTGCTCGCGGGCCTCACCGCGTAGCCTCTTCACAATCCTTTTCAATCTCTAGGAGTCCTCGTGACCTCGGTCAGCCTGGGAATGCCCTCAGCACCGCCCCCCGTTCTTGCCCCTCGCCGCAAGACGCGGCAAATCAAAGTTGGATCCGTGGGAGTGGGATCGGACTCACCCATCAGCGTGCAGTCCATGACCACCACCCCCACCACGGACATCAACGCCACCCTGCAGCAGATTGCCGAACTGACGGCTTCCGGCTGTGACATCGTGCGCGTGGCCTGCCCTTCCGCTGACGACGCCGAGGCGCTGCCCATCATCGCGCGGAAGTCCCAGATTCCGGTGATCGCGGACATCCACTTCCAGCCCAAGTACGTCTTCGCGGCGATCGAAGCCGGTTGTGCCGCAGTGCGGGTAAACCCGGGAAACATCCGCAAGTTTGATGACCAGGTCAAGGAAATCGCTGCAGCCGCCAGGGATCACGGGACGTCCATCCGCATCGGCGTCAACGCCGGATCCCTCGAGCCCGGCATCCTGAAGAAGTACGGCAAAGCCACACCTGAAGCACTGGTGGAATCCGCGGTCTGGGAGGCGTCCCTCTTTGAAGAGCACGGCTTCCACGACTTCAAAATCTCTGTCAAGCACAACGACCCCGTCATCATGGTGGCGGCCTACGAGATGCTGGCAGAAAAAGGCGACTGGCCCCTGCACCTCGGTGTCACGGAGGCGGGACCGGCATTCCAGGGGACCATCAAGTCCGCCACGGCCTTCGGCGCCCTCCTGTCCAAGGGCATTGGCGACACGATCAGGGTCTCCCTTTCGGCTCCGCCGGTAGAGGAAATCAAGGTGGGCAACCAGATCCTGCAGTCCCTCAACCTGCGCCCGCGCAAGCTCGAAATCGTTTCCTGCCCCTCCTGCGGCCGCGCCCAGGTGGATGTGTACACGCTGGCCGAGCAGGTCACCGCCGGACTGGAAGGCATGGAGATCCCGCTGCGCGTGGCGGTTATGGGCTGCGTGGTGAACGGACCCGGTGAGGCCCGCGAAGCGGACCTTGGTGTTGCCTCCGGTAACGGCAAGGGCCAGATCTTTGTGAAGGGCGAAGTCATCAAGACTGTCCCCGAGAGCCAAATTGTTGAGACACTGATCGAAGAGGCCATGCGTATCGCTGAAGAGATGGGGGAGGCCGATGGCGAAGATGCTGTCAAGGGTAGCCCCGTGGTTAGCGTCTCGTAAGGACGTCCCCGCTCCTCCCGGGATTTCCGTCCGCACCCTGGACGGGGACGACACCGCCGCCCTTCGGCTGCTCGCACAGCAGGATCCGGTCTCCAACGTCTTCATCCTCGCCCACCTGCGGGCTGCCGGCACCGCCGCTCCCACCAGCGGTGGCGCCGGAGTGCTTGGAGTGTTCGACGACGGCGTGCTGGCGGGTGCGTGCTGGGCCGGCGCCAATCTGGTCCCCGTCCAGTTGGATCCAGCCTTTGCCGGCGTGGTGGCTGCCGCCGCCAACACCTCGGGACGCCGCTACGCGTCAGCTTTCGGGCCGGCCGCTGCGGTGCTGGCCCTGCATGCCGAGCTCACTGACCTGGGGCACCGGGCACATGAGGTGCGGCCGGACCAGCCTCTGATGACGATTGACCAGGCGCCGTCCGTGGAGCCCAACCCGGGGCTGGGCTTGGGGAACCTTGCAGACTTTGACCGTATCCTGCCGGCATGCGCGGCCATGTTTGAAGAGGAAGTGGGCTACTCACCTTTCCTGGGGGGCAGGGAGTTCTACAGCCGCCGCGTGGAAGGCCTGATCCGCCAGGGCCATTCCCTGGTGCATCTGAACGAAGCCCGGGACGTGGTGTTCAAGGCCGAACTCGGTGCCGTCACGTCTGGCGTCACCCAGATCCAGGGCGTCTGGATGAATCCGGCCTACCGGGGACAGGGGCTGAGCCCCGGCTACATGGCTGCAGTGGTGGAGCAGGCGCGGAAGATTGCCCCCGTCACAAGCCTGTACGTCAACGGCTTCAACACCCGCGCGCGGGCCACCTATGAGCGGGTGGGATTCCGCCAGGTAGGGACCTTCGCGACTGTTCTTTTCTAGCCCGCCACTTGTCAACGTGCGCAGCATCACATAGGTTCGATCTAGCTGCGCTGGAGTGGCGTGGGCGGTCTCACCAGTCCTCACCAGTACTTAGGCGATAACGGCGTCGAGCCACGCCCGGATGCGATGACCAGCCTCTTGGGGGGCCAGGGGCTTTGCATGTCCGGGCGTGGCTCAACTGCTTTCGGAGTGCTGTCCTCCGGGCAGCGGCATCAGGGAACGGCCGCCGGCAATGGCTCCGCCAGCCGGTAGATTAGTACCCAGACGAAATGCCCGGCCTGCTGTTGCTCCAGCACCTCCCCAGAAACGGAAACCCACCCGTGGTTACAAGACTGTCCCAGCTGTTCCTGCGCACCCTGCGTGAAGATCCCGTCGATGCCGAGGTGGCAAGCCACCGGCTCCTGGTCCGCGCGGGATACATCCGCCGCGCCGCCCCGGGCATCTACACCTGGCTGCCGCTGGGACTGAGCGTCCTCCGCAAGGTCGAAGCCATCATCCGCGAGGAAATGGCGAACATCGGGGCGCAGGAAGTCCACTTCCCGGCCCTCCTCCCGCGCGAACCGTACGAGGCCACCAACCGCTGGACGGAATACGGCGAGGGCCTCTTCAGGCTTCAGGACCGCAAGGGCGCCGACTACCTGCTGGCCCCCACCCACGAGGAAATGTTTACGCTGCTGGTCAAGGACCTGTACTCCTCCTACAAGGACCTGCCGTTGAGCCTCTACCAGATCCAGAACAAGTACCGCGATGAGGCGCGTCCCCGCGCGGGCCTCCTGCGCGGCCGCGAATTCATCATGAAGGACTCCTACTCCTTCGACGTGGACGACGCCGGGCTGGACGCCAGCTACGCCGCCCACCGCGGCGCCTACCTGCGCATCTTCGAACGCCTGGGTTTGGAGGTCATTCCCGTCACGGCGACGGCCGGCGCCATGGGCGGGTCCAGGAGCGAGGAGTTCCTGCACCCCACGGACATCGGCGAGGACACCTTCGTGCGTTCCGCGGGCGGCTACGCAGCCAATGTCGAGGCAGTCACCACCGTTGTTCCGGCAGAGACCGACTTCAGCAGTGCCCCGTCCGCCGTCGTCCGGGACACCCCGGACACCCCCACCATCGACACCCTGGTGGCAGCGTCCAACGAACTTGCACCGAGGAGCGAGGCCGACGGCGGCGCGTGGACTGCCGCTGACACACTCAAAAATGTAGTGCTCGCCGTCACCCTGCCCACCGGGGAACGCCAGCTGGTGGTCATCGGCGTTCCGGGCGACCGCGGCGTGGACCTGAAACGAGTTGAGGCCAACATCGGGGCGTTCCTGCCCATTGGCGGCGAAATCGGCCTGGAGGCCGCCAACGACGACGACCTCAGGAAGCAGCCCCTCATCGTCAAGGGCTACCTTGGGCCCGGCCTGTCTGTTGACGAGCCGCTGCTGGGGGCCGAAAGCTCAACGAAGCTCCTGTACCTGGTGGATCCCCGCGTGGTGCGCGGCTCGGCCTGGATCACCGGCGCCAACGAGGCCGGCAAGCACGTCTACGGCCTGGTGGCCGGGCGGGACTTCACCTGGGACGGCATCATCGAGTGCACCGAAGTCCGCGAAGGGGATCCTGCCCCGGACGGTTCCGGCCCGCTGGAGACTGCCCGCGGCATCGAGATGGGACACATTTTCCAGTTGGGCCGCAAGTACGCGGAAGCCCTGGAACTGAAGGTCCTGGACCAGAACGGCAAGCAGGTTACGGTCACTATGGGCTCCTACGGTGTGGGGGTCACCCGCGCCGTAGCAGCGCTGGCCGAGTCGAACCACGACGCCAGGGGCCTCGTCTGGCCGCGGGCTGTTGCTCCGGCTGATGTCCATGTGGTGGCAGTGGGTAAGGGCGAAGAGATCTTTGCCACCGCCGAGCGCCTGGCGGCCGATCTTGAAGCAGCCGGGCTTGACGTTCTCCTTGACGACCGGCCCAAGGTCTCTCCCGGCGTCAAGTTCGGGGACGCGGAGCTGGTGGGCGTTCCCACCATCCTGGCCGTCGGCCGCGGCCTGGTGGACGGTGTCGTGGAGATCAAGGACCGCCGCAGCGGCGACGCCGAGAACGTGGCGGTGGACAAGGCTGTTGACTATGTAGTCAACGCCGTCCGCAGCAACTGACGCGACGGTGGAGTTCGGACTCGAATCCCTCGGGCTGGCAACGCTCCTCTTGATCGTGCTGGCCGGTTTTGCCGCCGGGTGGGTTGACGCAGTGGTGGGCGGGGGCGGGCTGATCCAGCTCCCCGCCCTGCTGCTGGTCCCCGGGATCACCCCCGTCCAGGCCCTGGCCACCAACAAAATGGGGTCCATCTTCGGCACCGCCACCAGCGCTGCGACCTATTACCGGCGGGTTGGGCCGGACCTGAAAACGGCGCTGCCGATGGCCGTGATTGCCCTGGCCGGCAGCTTCGGCGGCGCCGTTCTTGCGGCAAACCTGCCCGCCAGTGTCTTCAAGCCGATCATCGTCACGGCGCTGGTCGCCGTCGCGCTCTTTACGGCCCTGAAGCCGGATGTCGGGGGCATCACGGCGCTTCGCCACGACGGGCACAAGCACTACGTGGTGGCGTGCCTGATTGGGGCCGTCATTGGTTTCTATGACGGCCTGATCGGGCCGGGGACAGGATCCTTCCTGGTCATCGCCCTGGTCTCGGCCATGGGGTATGCCTTCCTCGAAGCCAGCGCGAAAGCCAAGATCGTCAACATGGCCACCAACGCCGGGGCGCTGCTGTTTTTCCTGCCTCATGGCTCACTCCTGTGGGGCGTGGGGCTGCTGCTGGGGGTCGCGAACATGGCCGGCGGCTACCTCGGAGCCAGGACGGCAGTGAAGCAGGGGAGCCGTTTTGTCCGGGTGGTCTTCCTGCTGGTGGTTTCTGCGCTCATCATCAAGCTCGGTTACGACGTTTGGCAGGAAAACTTCGCCTGACGACGCCCGAACGCCCTGACACTGTACGGAAACCAGGGCTCGTGGCGGCAGACGGTCAGGCGTAGCATGCAGGTATGTCACACGGCGGCGAGGAGTACGCCAAGGCCCTGGCAGCAGCGGCCCGCCACTCAACAGCCTGGCTCCAAAGCCTCCCCGGCCGGCCGGTGCGGCCGGAAGTGGCCGCCCATGACCTTACTGAGGTCCTTGGCGGGCGGCTGCCACGGGGCGGCATGCCCGCAGAGGAGGTGGTGGACCTGCTGGCAGCAACGGCCGAACCAGGACTCATGGCCATGTCCTCCGGCCGCTTCTTCGGTTGGGTGATCGGGGGGACGTTGCCTGCCGCACTGGCCTCGGACTGGCTGGTGAGCGCCTGGGACCAGAACGCCGGACTGCGGTATGCCACTCCCGCCATGGCCGCCATCGAGGAGAGCGCCGGCACCTGGCTCCTGGAGCTGCTTGGACTGCCGGCGGGATCCGACGTCGGCTTCGTGACCGGTGCCACGATGGCCAACTTCACCGGGATGGCCGCCGCCAGGTGGCGGCTTCTCAGCGACGCAGGCTGGGACCTGGACCGCGACGGGCTGTTCGGGGCTCCTCGGATCCGCTGTTTTGTGGGGCGGGAACGCCATGACAGCGTGGATCTGGGCCTGCGCTATCTGGGCTTGGGCAAGCCCGTCGCCGTGGCGGCCGATGGCCAGGGGCGCCTGATCCCGGATGCCCTGGACGCGGCGCTGGCTGGAGGTTCAGGGCCGGCATTGGTCTGCCTGCAGGCGGGGAACCTCCATTCCGGTGCTTTTGACCCCTTCCCCGAAGCCGTCCGCGTTGCCCGGAAGCATGGAGCCTGGGTTCATGTGGACGGCGCGTTCGGCCTGTGGGCAGCTGCAGTGCCGGAACTGCGCGGCCTGACGCGCGGCTGCGAGGACGCCGATTCCTGGGGCACAGACGCTCATAAAACACTCAACGTGCCCTACGACTGCGGCATAGCAGTCGTCCGGGACGCTTCCGCCCTCCGTTCCGCCATGGGCTTGCACACCAGTTTCCTCGTGCACGACACCGAGGGCCCCGGCGATCCGTTCGAGAAAGTCCCGGAACTTTCCCGGCGCGCCCGCGGCGTGCCGGTTTGGGCGGCACTGAAGAGCCTTGGCAGCGATGGTGTGGCGGCACAGGTGAGGGGGATGGCTGCGGCCGCTTCGGATATCGCCGCCGGCCTTTCCGGACTCGACGGCGTGGAGGTGTTGAACGACGTCGGCTACACCCAGGTGTGCGTGGCGTTCGGCGACGACGCGACAACCAGGGCTGTGACGGCGCAGATCATCAAGGACGGCAAGGTATGGATGTCAGGCTCCCGCTGGCAGGACCGGGATATCCTGCGGGTCTCGGTGAGCAACTGGCACACTGCGGGGGATGAGGTCCGCACGGCAGTGGACGCGGTCAGTTCTGCACTTTCCAGCGTGCGCGGGATCTGATCCTGCCCCCGGAGCGCCGGGCAGGGCCCTTCGCTCAGCCTGCGTCGCTGTACGTCCGCCCGGGCTCCGGCAAGGCATGCGCCGGCGGCAGCCCCTCAAGGGTGCGGCCGGCGAGGGTGCTGGCCACCCACAGCGACCGTGCCAGGTCTCCGCGATGGCCCGGGTTCCCTGCATACCACAGCGCATTGGCCACTTCCCGCGCCAGGGCCCACTGCCGGGCAACCTCAGGGTCCAGCCCTGCAGCGGTGCTGAAATCAGCGCAGCGCCGGCGCAGCCCGGATTCCGGCTGGTTCAGCGGCAGGTCCTGCAGGCGGTTCCATAACAGCGGCGCCACGGCGAACTCCGGTTCGCCGATCATCGGCTGGGGATCAATGGCGGCGTAACCGTCCGGCGTCGGCCTTTCAGCTGTGGCACCAGTGGCCGGCGCGGCAAGGATGTTGAGATAGTGCAGGTCCGTATGGACCAGGACGTCACGTGCCGAGCGGCGCCCTACCGCGCCCCGGGTCTGGCACACCTCAAGGGCCGCTTCCAGCAGCCACCGGGGAAAGGGGCGTCCCAGCTGGTCCCAATCCGCGGGCAGGTCGTCGCTCCATTGCTCGGCACGCGCGGCGATGTGATCGAACTCCCGCCATTGGGGCCGGTCATCGGGAACGAGGCTTAACTGCCGGACCAGTCCGCCCCACACAGCCGCGGCCTCATCCATAGGGGCGGTCACGAGGGAACGTGTCCCGTCGAGCCTTTCGAGGAGCATGGAGCACCTACCGGCATCCGAGGCCAGCAGGGCGACGGCGCCCCGCCCGGCCCACAGGTCCAGCGCATGGCGTTCAACACGCGCCTCCTCGTGGGGGAACGCGATTTTGAGGGCCGCGGGAAGGCCATCCTCCTGCAGCACCGGAACCACCATGGCGCCGTGGCCGTTCCAGGGCAGGGCGCCGGGAGCGAGATCGGGCACCAGCCGCCACAACGCCATCAGGTCCCCGGCAATAGCGGGCAGGGACGCCAGCCATGCCCGCCCTGCCGGAGTCCGGGTGTAGCGCGCCGCGAGGTCCGGCGGAACAGGTATTGCCGTTGAGGGAAACATCAGTTCCAGCCTAGGTGCAATGGCCCTGCTGCCTGTTCTGCCAGGCGTCCCCCCGGACGGCGGGTTCCCTACACCACCCCCGTGGCGCCCAGCAGGGTGCCGACGCTGAAGGTGGCGGCGAGAGCCAGGGCGCCACCCACTACCACCCTCACTGCGGCCTTGGTCTTTGACCCGCCGCCGATCCACGCCCCGAGTGCTCCCGTCAGCGCAAGAGCCACCAGAACGGCAGCGAACGTCAAGGGGACCCGAATGTCCGGCGGCGGAAGGAGGATGGCCAGCATGGGGAGGATGGCGCCGATGACAAAGGCCACAGCCGAAGCGAACGCTGCATGCCAGGGGCTCACGATGTCTGTCTCGTTTATGTTGAGCTCGGCGGAGAGGTGTGCTGCCAGAGCATCGTGGGCTGTGAGTTCTTCAGCAACCTTGCCTGCTGTTGCCGGGGTAAGGCCCTTGGCGAGATAGATGGCGGTGAGTTCGGCCAGTTCCTCTTCCGGCTCCTCGGCGAGTTCCCGGCGCTCTTTCTCGATCAAAGCCCGCTGGCTGTCGCTCTGGCTGCTCACTGAAACGTACTCACCCAGTGCCATGGACACCGCTCCGCCTACCAGCCCGGCAGCCCCCGCGGCGAGGATGGGACCGGAATCGGCGGTGGCCCCTGCCACACCCACCACGATGGCCGCGACGGAGACGATGCCGTCATTGGCGCCCAGGACCCCGGCCCGCAGCCAGTTCAGCCGCTGGGCAATATCCGTGCCGTGCGGTTCGGTCTCCATATGGCGGCGAAGCCCGGGACTCTGGGCATCCGCTCCTGCAGGTTCGGCCGCGTCATGTGCATCCATGCCTTCAGCAAACCATCAGAACCGCCGCCGGACCAGCACCTCCGGCAGTAACGACGCGCGGCCACCGGCACCGGCAGCGGCCGGATTGTCAGCTTCCAGTTGGCCGGGCTGTGGGACCGGGTGGAAGTTCCGGGAGCTTGCCCTGGTCAAGGACGACTCCGGGAACAGGCCCCAGGGCGCTGCCCCAGTGGACAGCGCGCCGTGCGCCTGACTGAAGGGCGGCGATTGCCCAGGTGCGCATGTGGCCCTCAGCCTGGGCAACGATGTCCCCGTAGGCGGGCAACGCTGCCAGTTCCAGGCTTCCCAGCCCGTCAACCGGTGCGGCCAGGAATCCCGGAGCCAGCACAAAGCCCGGCTGCTGCGCCGGCGGGGGAGTACAGGCGGCACGGGAGTGCACCGCGGCTTCGGCAGCAAGTTCCTCGTGCTGCCCAAGGAAGGTGGCGGCGGCCCGGGCATCATCGGGTCCAAGCCGGGAGAGTGCCGCCTGGTAGGCGTAGATGCGTTGCTGCTCCGCCGCCACAGCTGCCGCCAGCATGTTGCCCAGCGCGGCCCCGGTTTCCGCATCCTTTGTTTCCTGCTTTGGAGGAGCGGTCCCGGAACCTTGGAGCGGGCAGGCGGAGGCCGTGGGATCGGCTGTTGGTGCAGGACTGCCTGTGGCTTGCGTGGTCCCGGCGCCTGCGGGGGGGAGCGTTGCCACCGCAACCCCGCTTGCTGCGGCAAGGCTTTCCGCCGCAAGCAGCTGCGCGGTGCCGACCCCTGCCAGCAGCCTGGCCATCCCGCCGTCGGCTGCTGCCGCATCGGCGAGGCGCCGGGCAGCACTGGCCGACAACGCAGCAGCGAGACCGGCGCCGGTGGGCACTGCCGCAGGTGCCTCCGTGGCCGCCGTCGAAGGCACCTGGGAGCCGGCCGGCGGCGAAGAAGCGGACGCTGATGCGCCTGGAAAGGAGGAGGAGTCCGACGGCGAAAGGAGGGCGCGTGCCTGCAGGGTCAGCAATGTCACAGTCTCTTCGGCAGCCCCCGCGTTTGCCGCGCCGCCCGCCGCGGCTTCAGCCGATAGCTGGACCGCCGCGGTCCGCAGATCCAGTGCATCCTGCAAGGCGGCCAAACGCGCCTGTTCGGAAAACGGCGGATCTCCGGGCCCCGGCCGCTCCGCAGGAATCAGCGCAAATCCGAGGCTGAGGACAAGGAGGGCTGTGAAGGAAATGACGACGTACCGGAAATAGCGCAGCATTCGGGGGTTTTCCTGAACGTCATCTTTCACAAGAGCCTATGGTGTCACGGCGTCGGCAATCGCCGTCCCGCCGGACCGGTAAAATAGCTACGCTAGTACACACAACATCATCTATAGGGAGGCGGCGCGGCATCGTGAGCAATGCAGAAGCCACGGCTTCATCGGACCATACCGGAACGGGTAAGGCTGACGCCGTCCCCACACACAACCCGGAAGCTGCCCGGCTCCGCGCGCTCCTTGAACCCGCGGTCCAGGCGAACCGCCTTTATCTGGAGGACGTGGCCATTGTGGCCGGTTCCCACCGCGTGGTCCACGTCGTCGTAGACCTGCCCCAGGAGGAAACCGGCGGCGTCAGCCTTGACGTCATTGCCGACATCTCAAAGGTCCTCTCCGACGTCCTGGACAATGATCCCGGGGACGACGGGCGTCCCTATGATCTTGAGGTTTCCTCGCCCGGCGTCGGCCGCCCGCTGACGGAGCCCCGCCACTGGCACCGCGCCAAAGGCAGGATGGTCAAGGTCAACGTTGTCCAGGGTGACAACATCACGGGCCGCATCAAGTCCGTGGACGACGGCGGGGTCACCCTGGTGCCCGAGATTGCCGTGAAAAAGGGCATGAAGCCAAAGCAGGGCGAACCCATGAAACTTCCTTTCGACAGGATCCGCAACGGAAAAGTCGAGATCGAATTCAGCCACCTCCACGAGGACGGTCTGGAACCTGAACACAATGGACCTTCTGAGGAGGCCTGATGGATATTGACATGAGCGCACTGAGACTTCTGGAGCGTGAGCGTGAAATCCCGCTGGACCTCCTGATCCCCACCATTGAGCAGGCGCTCCTGGTGGCGTACCACAAGTCGCCCGGCGCCTTCGAAAAGGCCCGTGCAGAGCTGGACCGCAAAAGCGGCCACGTGACCATCTGGGCCGTGGAAATTGACGACGACGGCGCCCCCATCGGCGAGTTCGAAGACACCCCTGAGGGGTTCGGCCGGATCGCCGCAAGCACCGCACGCCAGATCATCCTGCAGCGCCTGCGCGACGTTGAAGACGACAACGTCCTGGGCGAATTCAAGGGCCGTGAAGGCGAACTGGTGTCCGGCACCATCCAGCAGGGCAACAACCCACACATGATCCAGGTCAACCTGGGTTCCGTGGAGGCTCTGCTGCCGCCGCCGGAGCAGGTTCCGGGGGAGAAGTACATCCACGGCAACCGGCTGCGTGCTTTGGTCATTGATGTCCACCGCGGCTCCAAGGGCCCGTCTGTCACGCTCTCGAGGTCGCACCCCGGCCTGGTCCGCAAGCTCTTCGAACTGGAGGTCCCGGAGATCGCGGACCGCTCCGTCGAGATCGTGGCGCTGGCCAGGGAAGCCGGCCACCGCACCAAGATCGCTGTCAAGGCAAACGCTGCCGGGATCAACGCCAAGGGCGCCTGCATTGGCGAAATGGGTTCCCGCGTCCGCGCCGTGATGACCGAGCTTAACGACGAAAAGATCGACATTGTCGACTACAGCGAGAATCCGGCCACGTTTATTGCCAGTGCGCTCTCGCCCTCGCGCGTGAATTCCGTCACCATTACCGACGAAGCCACCCGGTCAGCCCGGGTGGTGGTACCGGACTACCAGCTCTCCCTGGCGATCGGTAAAGAAGGCCAGAACGCCCGGCTGGCGGCAAAGCTGACCGGATGGCGGATTGACATCGTGTCCGACGCCGCCGCAGCCCGGGACAACTAAGAGGTTCCCGAGGCCCTCCCGCCCTGAAAACGCCTGCTTGGTTTCGGGCAGACAGGCCGGGAGGGGCTAGAATGGTAAAGACCGCGCCTAACGGCCGGCAGCCGTGCGCCCCGGGCGTTCCCCATTCCGTTCACAGCGGAGGAAGGCCGTCCCCGGCCAGCAGATATGAACGTCAGGAAGATGACCGTGCCAGAAGCAAGCGGGAATCAACCGGAGCGTACCTGCATCGGATGCCGGAAGAAGGGGTTGCGGTCTGAGTTACTCCGGCTCGTCGCCGAGGGCAGTGGATCAACCGCTGTCCTGGTGGATGAACGACGCCGGATGGCTGGCCGGGGTGCATGGCTGCACCCCAGCGAATCGTGCCTGGCTCTGGCTGTGAAGCGGCGAGCATTCGGACGTGCCCTGGGGGGCGCAACCGGGACCGCCGCCGTCGAACACCGGATTAAGTCGGGCCCGAACGTTGCACGCGTTCCGGCAACTGCAACACCAACCGTCCAACCTGAAAGCGGGTCAGAAATCTGATGGAAACCCGATGAGTTCCCACCGATGAGTGCGCAACGATGACAACTTTGTTGCGCTCTGCAATGGGCCCTTCTGCACCAATCGCGGCTTGGGCCCGCAGTAAGAAGTAGACGGTTCGTGCCTGGCTCGGTGCGGACCGAGACAGGAGAAATGTGGCCAAGGTCCGCGTACACGAGCTCGCCAAAGAGCTCGGTATTACTTCCAAAGATGCAGTGACAAAACTGCAGGAACTGGGCGAATTCGTTCGCTCTGCCTCTTCCACCATTGAGGCCCCCGTTGTGCGGAAACTGCGCAACGCCTTCCCCGACGCTGCCCCCAAGGCTGCAGCGCCGGCAGCTGCACCCAAGGCAGCCGCTCCCGCAGAGGCGCGTCCGTCCTCGCCGGCCCCCGGTCCGGCAGCACCCAAGGCTCCGGCCCCGCAGCCCCAGGCCCAGGTCCCCGCTGCTCCGGCTGCGCCCGCTGCTCCGGCAGCACCGGCACAGGCAGCTGCTCCGGCGGCCCCCGCAGCCAGCGCGCCTGCAGCCCCCGCTGCCCCGGCACCCGCTGCTCCGGCTGCTCCGGCTGCTCCCTCAACGGGCGCAAAGCCTGGCGCACGGCCGGCCCCCAAGGCTGAAACCCCGGCTGCACCCACCCGCTCCGGCGGCTCGGGCCAGGGCAGTTCAGCACCCCGTCCCGGCGGTCCCCGTCCGGGCAACAACCCCTTCGCGACGTCCCAGGGCATGCCCCGCGGCCGTGGCGGCGACGGCGAGCGTGCTCCCCGTCCCGGCAACAACCCGTTTGCCACCTCCCAGGGCATGCCCCGCCCGGGTGGAAGCCGTACCGACGGCGACCGTCCCGGTGGGCCTCGTCCCGCAGCCGGTGCCGGTGGTCCCCGTCCCGGTGGGCCGCGTCCCGCAGCCGGTGCGGGCGGTCCCCGTCCCGCAGCAGGTGCCGGCGGCCCGCGCCCCGGTGCACCGCGCCCCGGTGGCGCCGGTGGAAACCGTCCTACTCCCGGCATGATGCCCAACCGCACTGAACGTCCCGCACCCGCTGGTGCAGGACGTCCGGGCGCCGGCGGCCGTGGTCCCGGACGCCCCGGTGGCGCTCCCGGAACCGGTGGTCCCGGTGGCGGCGGCGGTGCTCCCGCCGGTGGTGGCTTCGGCAAGGGCGGCCGCGGCCGCGGCGGCACGCAGGGTGCCTTCGGCAAGGGCGGCGCCGGCCGTGGCAAGCAGCGCAAGTCGAAGCGCGCAAAGCGCCAGGAACTTGAGCAGATGAGTGCCCCGTCGCTGGGTGGCGTGAGCGTACCCCGCGGCGACGGCAACACCGTCATCCGCCTGCGCCGCGGATCGTCCATCACGGACTTCGCCGACAAGATCGAGGCAAACCCCGCCGCACTGGTGACCGTGCTGTTCCACCTCGGTGAAATGGCAACGGCCACGCAGTCGCTGGACGAAGAGACCTTTGCCCTGTTGGGCGAGGAGCTTGGCTACAAGCTCCAGGTTGTGTCCCCGGAAGACGAGGAGCGCGAGCTGCTCTCCGGCTTCGACATCGACTTCGACGCCGAGCTCGAAGCCGAAGGCGATGAAGAACTCGAGGCACGTCCTCCAGTTGTCACCGTCATGGGCCACGTGGACCACGGTAAAACCCGCCTGCTCGACGCCATCCGCAAGTCCGACGTCATGGCGGGCGAGCACGGCGGCATCACGCAGCACATCGGTGCCTACCAGGTCACGCACACCCATGAAGACGTGGACCGGAAGATCACCTTCATCGACACCCCGGGCCACGAGGCGTTCACCGCCATGCGTGCCCGTGGTGCGAAGGTCACCGACATCGCCATCCTGGTGGTAGCAGCGGACGACGGCGTGATGCCGCAGACCGTTGAAGCCCTCAACCACGCACAGGCAGCCAACGTGCCGATCGTCGTGGCCGTGAACAAGATCGACAAGGAAGGCGCCAACCCGGACAAGGTCCGCGGCCAGCTGACCGAGTACGGCCTGGTTCCGGAAGAATACGGTGGCGACACCATGTTCGTAGAGGTCTCTGCCCGCCAGAACCTCAACATCGACGAGCTGCTCGAGGCTGTCCTGCTGACCGCAGACGCTGCCCTGGACATGCGCGCCAACCCGAACAAGGACGCCCGCGGCATCGCGATCGAAGCCAACCTGGACAAGGGCCGCGGTGCGGTTGCCACCGTCCTGGTGCAGTCCGGTACCTTGCGCGTCGGTGACACGATCGTTGCAGGCACGGCCCACGGCCGCGTCCGCGCAATGTTCGACGACGACGGCAGCGCACTGACCGAGGCCGGCCCGTCCCGCCCCGTGCAGGTGCTGGGTCTGTCCAACGTGCCGCGTGCAGGCGACACCTTCTTCGTGACTGCTGACGAGCGCACCGCCCGCCAGATCGCCGAGAAGCGTGAAGCAGCCGACCGCAACGCCGCCCTGGCCAAGCGCCGCAAGCGCATCAGCCTGGAAGACTTTGACCAGGCAGTGGCCGACGGCAAGATCGACACCCTCAACCTCATCCTCAAGGGTGACGTGTCCGGTGCCGTGGAAGCCCTCGAGGACGCCCTGCTCAAGATCGACGTCGGCGAAGGCGTGCAGCTGCGCGTCATCCACCGCGGTGTTGGTGCCATCACGCAGAACGACGTCAACCTGGCAACGGTGGACAGCGCCGTTATCATCGGCTTCAACGTCAAGCCTGCCGAGCGCGTTGCCGAACTGGCAGACCGCGAAGGCGTGGACATGCGCTTCTACTCGGTCATCTACTCCGCAATCGATGACATCGAGATGGCGCTCAAGGGCATGCTCAAGCCGGAATACGAAGAATTCCAGCTTGGCACCGCCGAAGTCCGCGAAGTCTTCCGCTCCTCCAAGTTCGGAAACATCGCAGGCTCGATCGTCCGCTCGGGCATCATCCGCCGTAACACCAAGGCGCGCATCAGCCGCGACGGCAAAATCATCGGTGACAACCTCACCGTTGAGACGCTCAAGCGCTTCAAGGACGACGCCACCGAGGTCCGCACGGACTTCGAGTGTGGTATCGGCCTTGGCTCGTATAACGACATCACCGAAGGCGACATCATCGAGACCTTCGAGATGCGTGAGAAGCCGCGCGTCTAGTCTGTCTGTTGTTGGGGCGCCTCCGAGTTTTGGGGGCGCCCCGCCCCTACGCTGGGCGGCAAAGGATCTTGCGATCCTCTGCCGCCCAGCTCCGGTAGGCCCGATGCCACTCCCGGGCGCCCCCAAAACTCTCCGGCATCGTCCCTGACTCGCCAAGGCGCGTGGCAGTGAAGGCAACGTAAAAGTCGAACCGTCCCCGCGCCGTCGTACGTCCCAAATTTTTCTTCTTATAGGAGTTGTTCATGGCTGATCCGGCACGTGCTGCCAAGTTGGCGCAGCGGATTAAGGTTGTTGTTGCTGAGGCCCTTGGCCGGAAGGTTAAGGATCCTCGGCTGGAGGGCATTACTGTTACTGATGCCCGGGTGACGAATGATTTGCAGCATGCCACCGTCTACTACACCGTGTTTGGTGACCAGGCTGTCCAGGCCGATGCTGCCAAGGGACTCGAGAAGGCCAAGGGCGTGCTTCGGCAGGAGGTGGGCCGGAACATTACCGTCCGGCTGACTCCCAGCCTTGAATTCGTGGCTGACCAGATTCCCGTGGTTGCTTCCAACCTTGAGGAGCTGCTGCGGGAAGCCAAGAAGCGTGATGCTGAGGTGGCCGCACTGGCTGCCCAGGCCAAGCACGCAGGCGAAGCCGATCCGTACAAGAGTGACGCCTCCGCGGACGTGGATATCGACGAAGACGACTTCGACGAAGAGGACCTTGACCTCAGCGACGACGAGAACCTCGGCGAAGACGGCCACAAGTAACAGCCGCATCTAACCGTCAGCACCCCAAAAGGCCCGGACCGCGTAGGCAGTCCGGGCCTTTTGCTGCGCTGGAAACTGTTTCCTTTGCTAGTTAGAGGCCGGCTTTGACCACCCGGCCTTGAGTGGGATCAGCGAAACTGAAGCCGGCCGTGGCGTACAGCGTCGACCCGCGGATTTCCACTGCCGCCGGCCCGTCAATAGCGAGGAACTGCTTCCGGTGGCTGCTCGAATCATCGATCTCAATGATCTCGTTGCCGAACAGGGATGCGACGTACACGTCGCCGTCCTCAGCGATCGCAAGACCAGTCGGGCTCAGGATGTCCTCCGCCCACACTTTGGTGCTGCCCGTGGATGGGTTGACACGGAAGACGGCCCCGCGGGCCCCCAGGGAAGGATCCTCCGGCCCGCCAGGAAGGGACGTGACGTACAGCCGGCCGTCCGGGCCGAATTCCAGGTCCGTGGGCACGGGTTCGAAGGCGTATTCGTGTCCCACCACGCAGGCAGGAACTTCCATGGTGGTCCCCTCCATATCCACGGGGATCCTCATCCCGGCGGGAATCACGGCCGGCCGGGGAGGCAGGACGGCCAGCGTGTCAACGTCGCCTGTTTCCAGGTCCACTTCCAGGATGGCGTTGGCACCCGCGTCCGCAACGTACGCCTTGTCATCGCGTATCGCCACGCCATAGGGATTCGAGTCCAGGCCGCCCTGGTACCGGGCCGGCGGGAAAGCAGGCCACCCGGCGAGGCATGCATCCGGGACATCGGGGCCAAAACCGTAGTGCTGGTCCCCGTCAGGGTTCTTGTCCCGTTCATGGCCGGCGAGGTCAGCCAGGGTATGCACTTCTCCCTGCGGGTCGATGGACTTCAGATACCCCTTGAGAGCGGCCGGGTCGCCTTCCCCGGCGCCGGCATTCTCCACGAAATACCGGGTGCCGTGCCGGGTTTCGACGCCTCCGACGCTCCAGCCCTCTGCGCCCTGGTAGAGGGTTGCAGTGGTTCCATCGTCGTTCACGCGGCTGAGAAGACCGGCGAAATTCTGGGTCACCAGGACTGATTCATCGTAAGTGACCGTAAGGCTCAAAGGCGCGATCAAACCTTCAGCCAGGATGCTCGGCTTCGAGTGCTCCGGAGAGGAAACTGCAGCCGCGGGCCCGGCAGGAACAACTGTCGCCGCAGCAGCGAGGCATGCGACGACGGCAAACTTAATCTTCATTGGGTACTCCGGGTTGACGCCCTGACGGGCCGGATAAGGAACCTCCTTGCGGGAGGCGGTACATTCGGAACCCCCCGGCGCCAGATTATGCCTGCCTGGAAAGATTGTCGCCGGGATTTCCCCCTATCAGCTCCCTCTTTCCATCCCCTAACGCCTGGCCCTTGGCTAGGATCTAGCTATGACCCAGCCGAACGATACACACCGCACCGCCAAGTACCTCGAACAGGCCGTCGAACTCGCCACCAGGAACGTCACTGAAGGAGGCGGGCCGTTCGGCGCCCTGGTGGTGACAGCGGACGGACGGGTGCATGAAGGCGTCAACCGGGTTACCCGCGACAACGATCCCACCGCCCATGCCGAAGTGGTGGCTATTCGGGCCGCTGCCGCGGCGACGGCCAGCTACGACCTCCAGGGCGCGGTTCTTTATGCAAGCTGCGAGCCTTGCCCCCTGTGCCTGGCGTCTGCGTTATGGGCAAGGATCGACCGTGTCTACTTCGCGGCGGACCGGCATGGGGCCGCCGCCGCAGGGTTCGACGACGCCGTCTTCTACGAATACTTCGCCGGAACCCGTCCGGAACTGCTGCCCGTCAAGCAGAGCGACATTCCGTCGTCGGACGCACCGTTCCAGGCGTGGGGGGTCTTTGCCGGCCGGAAGGAATACTAGGGATGGAACCTGCGCTCACAAGCTGTCCGGCCTGCGGGAAGACCAACAGGGTTCCCGCGCAGGCGGCAGGACGACCGCGCTGCGGCAACTGCAGGGCGGACCTGCCCTGGATCGTGGCGGCGGGCGATGCCGATTTCGCCGCCGTCGCCGAGGAGTCACCCGTTCCGGTACTCGTGGATTTCTGGGCCGTGTGGTGCGGCCCATGCCGGATGGTCAGCCCGGTCCTCGACAAGCTGGCAAGGGAACGGCCCGGCAGGATCAAGCTCGTGAAAGTGGACGTGGACAAGGCCCCGGGCCTGTCGCGGAGGTTCGAGGTCCAAGCGATTCCGACGTTGATGGTGATTGTTGACGGCAAGGTGGCCGCCCGCCAGGCCGGGGCAGCCTCGGCAGAGGTTCTGCGTTCATGGCTGGACGTCGCGCTGGCTGGAACTGCAAGCTAACACTGTTGAATTAGCCCTGTTGAGTTAACCCCTCAGTCAAGTCCGGGAAGGCCGGCAGTCGCTAAACCCGCGCCGGCAGCCTGCCCAGGCCCTCGACGAGGTCATCCTGCTTTCCGCACAGCGCAACCCGGACCCAGCCCTCACCGATGGAACCGAAAGCGGTTCCCGGTGCCAACGCCACGCCAGAGTCTGCGAGGAACCGGCGCGCCCAGCTGCGGACGTCGCCGCCACTGGCGTGGGAAACATCGGCCCACAAGTAGAAGGCTCCCTGGGCCTTGAGGTAGGGAATTCCCTTGGCGTCGAGAACAGCCGACGCCGCGTCCCGGTTCGCCCGGTAGTGCCGGTGCGCGTGCTGCACATAGTCCTGCGGCCCCGTCAGGGCGGCCAACGCGGCGTACTGGGACGGTGACGCGACACAGGAGACTATCGACTCCATCACGTTGTCCATCTCCTGCTTGATTCCCGGCGGGCAGACCAGGGCGCCGATCCGCAGCCCGGTGAGCCCATAGGTCTTGGACAGGGTGAGGGAGGTAAAGACCCGGGCGTCACCGGGCGTATCGCCGTCGAACAGGGCGGGGCTGACGTGGGGCACATCGTAGGTGAAGGCCTCGTAGCACTCATCGGAGATGACCCACAGATCATGCCGGCGGGCCAGGTCCATCAGGTCCCGGGTCAGGTCCTCGCTCAGCACGGCGCCGAGCGGGTTGGAAGGCGAGTTCAGGACCAGCACCCGGGTCCGGTCCGTGACCAGCGCCTCGAGGTCGAGTGGCCTGGGCTGGAAGCCGTGGTCCGGGTAGAGCGGATAACCCACCGGGACAGCGTTCAGGAGCCGGGCTGTCATCGCAAAGGTCGGGTAGCCCGGGTTGGGAACCAGGATTTCGTCGCCGGGGGAGAGCAGCAGGCTCATGGCGAAGTGCAGGCCCTGCTGCGCACCGTCCACCACGTAGACCCGGTCAGCGGTAACATCAATGCCCTGCTGCTCCCGGAATCGGGCCGCGAAAGCCTCCCGCAACCCCGGAAGGCCGGCGTTGGGCGTGTAGTTGGTCTCGTCCCGGTCCAGGCACGCCATTGCTGCTTCCAGCACGTGCCGGGGGAGTGGAAACCCGGGCTCTCCGATGCTGAGCACCAGGGCGCCCGGGGTGCGCCACGCAGCCTCGGTAATCTCGCGGATCTGGTTGACGGGCACCTCGCGGACATGGGCGGCAAGCTCAGGCATGCCTGCCATCCTAGCTGGCGCTGAAGCTGGCGCCTCTGTCCGGCCGTGTGCGTGGGCAGGGGCCGGGACCAGCGCCGATATACTGGGAGGCGTGCTTTCTGGACTGGTGATAGTGGACAAGCCGCAGGGATGGACCAGCCATGATGTGGTTGGCCGGATGCGGCGCCTCGCAGGTACCCGGAAAGTGGGGCACGCCGGCACCCTTGATCCCATGGCCACCGGAGTGCTGGTGGTCGGCATCAACAAAGCCACGCGCCTGCTCACCTACATCGTGGGCACCTCCAAGACCTACACCGCCACCATCCGCCTGGGCCAGTCCACCGTCACGGACGACGCCGAAGGTGAGGTCACTGCCACGGCCGGCACGTCCGCGGTGAGCGGGCAGGCAATTTACGACGGCGTCGCGGCCCTGACAGGCGACATCCAGCAGGTGCCCAGCAGCGTCAGCGCCATCAAGGTCAACGGCGAGCGCGCCTATGCGCGGGTGAGGTCCGGCGAGGACGTGAAGCTTGCCGCGCGCCCCGTGACCATCCACCGGTTTGAGGTGCATGCCATCCGGCGGGACGAAGAGGCGGATGTGGTGGACCTGGATGTCACCGTGGAATGCTCCTCCGGCACGTACATCCGTGCCCTCGCCCGGGACCTGGGCACTGCACTGGGAGTGGGCGGACACCTCACCGCGCTCCGCAGGACCCACGTGGGCCCCTACTCCCTGGATCAGGCCAGGACCCTCGAGCAACTTGCCGAAGAGCTCAACGTCCTTGAAATGTCGCAGGCCGCCCGGGCCCTGATGCCCAACCGCGAGCTCAGCGCCGAGGAAACCACGGAGATCTCCTTCGGACGGCGCATCGCTGCCGGCGCCGCCCCCGGCAGTCCCGCCGCTGCCACCGCAGACCGTCCCGCAGCCGCCTTCGCGCCGGACGGAAGCCTCGTGGCCCTGCTGGCCGATGCCGGCAGCTTCGCCAAACCCGTCCTCGTCTTTGCGCCGGGCAACGGCAGCGCCCCAGTCCAGACCTCCGGCGAGGGATGACCGTGGACGCCTATTTCTACATCATCCTGGTGGTCGGGCTGCTGTCCACAGCCGTCTGCCTGGCAGCCGGTATCCTCAAAAAGGCGCCGAACGACGTCACCATCCTGTCCGTTGCGGCAGTGGAAGTGTCCCTTCTGGTCTACCTGGTGGGCTCCGTCATTCGGGTAATATCCGGCGAGCCGATCGCGGGAGAGGCCTGGGAGTTCTGGGGCTACCTCGTCACGGCAATGCTCCTGCCGCCTGCCGCCGTCTACTGGTCCATCCTGGAGCGGACCAGGTGGAGCAACTTTGTCCTGGCCGCCGTAGGCGTTACCGCACTGGTGATGGCTGCACGCATGAACCAAATCTGGTACTGAAGTGGAAGAAGCACCCATCGTGAAAGACCGGCAGACAACCGCAGCAGCAGGACAAGGCCCTGCCGGCAGCACTCCCGCCAACAGCCGGAACACCGGGCCCGGCCGGCTGCTCATCGCCGTCTACGCCGTCTTTGCGATTTCGGCGTCCGCACGTGCCGGATACCAGATCCTCACCAAATTCTCCGAAGCCCCGCTGGCCTACCTGCTGTCCGCCTTCGCCGCCCTCGTGTACGTGGTGGCCACCGTCTCGCTGGCGAAAGCCGGCAGCACCTGGTTCAAGGTTTCGGTTGCTGCCGTGCTGGTTGAACTGGTCGGTGTGCTGGTGGTGGGGGCCCTTAGCGTGTTTGATCCCGTGGCATTCCCGCACGAGACCGTCTGGTCGCTCTTCGGCCGTGGCTACGCGTTCATCCCCCTGCTCCTGCCCATCCTGGGACTCGTGTGGCTGTACCGCCGGCGCCCGGGAGCGAAGGCTGCTGCAGCCTGACCGGATTTTCCTCCCGCATCTTCCCCGCTTCCGCCTCTTGCCGGAACACATGAAGTATGGTTCACTAATTCGTGTGGAGGGGAGTATCCCCCGAATGCCTCGTCGTCAATCCGGCCGCCCCTGAGCGGCCCGGCGGGGCAGGCGCCGCGGGCGCCGGGAAAGACCTCCAGTTGGTACATCTGACTGGAAGCGGGTTCCCCCTGATGAACGTTCCCCTATGGGCCTGGCTGGCCGTCCTTCTGTTTATCGTCCTGATGCTTGCCGTTGACCTTTTTGCCCACCGCAAAGCACATGTGATCGGGGTGCGGGAAGCTGCACTTTGGTCCGGCGTTTGGGTCGCCTTCGGTGTTGGCTTTGGCGTCCTGGTGTGGCAGGTCTACGGTGCGGAGTTTGGCCAGCAATACTTTGCCGGCTACCTGATCGAGAAGTCCCTCGCCGTGGACAATGTCTTTATCTGGGCCATCATCTTCACCTATTTCGCGGTGCCGCGGGAGTACCAGCACCGCGTCCTGTTCTTCGGTGTCCTGGGTGCCCTGGTGTTCCGGGGCATCTTCATCGCCGCAGGCGCCGCCATCATCGAGAGCGCGGGCTGGGTACTGTATATCTTCGCCGCGTTCCTGCTGATCACCGGCTACCGGATGATCCGGCACCGTAACGACCAGCTGGACCCGGAGAAGTCCCGCGCGCTGAAGCTCTTCCGCCGGCACGTACCCATGACCGATGATTTCCACGGGCAGCGTTTCCTGATCCGGCGCGGCGGCGTCCTCCTGGCCACCCCGCTCCTCGCAGTCCTGGTTCTCGTCGAGGTCACGGACATCATCTTCGCGGTTGACTCCATTCCCGCCATCTTCGCCGTCACCAATGACGTGTTCCTGGTGTTCACCGCCAACGCGTTCGCCATCCTGGGCCTGAGGGCCATGTACTTCCTCCTGGCGGACCTCATCCACCGGTTCATCTACCTGAAGACCGGCCTGGCACTCGTCCTGATCTGGGTGGGCATTAAGATGTTCCTGAAGATTGACATCTACTACATCCCCACGCCGGTTTCCCTGGCGGTCATCGCGGTGATCCTCTCCGTGTCCGTGGCAGCAAGTCTCTGGGCAACGCGGGGCCAGGGACGGCAGCCGCTCCCCGCGCCCGAGCATGCCCCGTTCGGGACCGCGTCAGGGGAGGACATGGCGGCGCTGGAACCGGTGTGGCGCCGCCGCGAACCGAGCAGGTCCGACCGTTCGTAACACCGAAGCAAGGGAGCATCCATGACGGCCGAAAGTTCCAGCGACAACGGCCGGGAAACTCCACGTCCAGGCGGGCCCGAGCGGCCCGCCTGGACCTTCCTCACGAACCACGGGCATGTCCTGCTCTCCGTGGCACGCGACCCTGACATCAGGGTGGCAGAGATTGCAGCCCGGGTGGGCATCACCACCCGGGCTGCCTTGCAGATCCTCAAGGACCTTGAAGGCGCGGGATACCTGCAGCGGGCCAGGGTGGGACGCAGGACCCACTACACCATCCGGCCCCATCAGCACTTCCGGCATCCGGCAACTGCGGCGCAGGAAGTAGACGGGCTGATCAGCCTGTTCGCTGGACCGCCGCCGGGCGATGGCCCGGCGGCGCCGGCTGACCGGTAGCAGCGGAACCGGGGCTTTCCCTCCGTCAGAGCGGGGTCCCGAATGCAGGTAATCTTATAGAGTTCCGCGGCCGGTACGGGCCCGAACGTTGATACTTGCAAGCGGTTAAGGCGAGGGTGATGGTCTACATCTGGAACGATCCGTCCGAGGTCCCGGCGGACTTCGGCCCATCTGTTGTCACCATCGGAAACTTCGACGGCGTGCACCGCGGGCATCAGCAGGTGCTCTCTGAGCTGATCCGCACTGCCCGGATCACCCGGTCCAAAGCGGTGGCCGTCACCTTCGATCCGCACCCTGCGCTGGTCCACCGGCCCGAATCCGCCCCCGAGCTGATCATGGGGCTGCAGGACAAGCTGGAAGCGCTGGGGGAGCTGGGCCTGGACGCTGTCCTGGTCATGAAGTACTCGCTGGACCTGGCCAGCCTCACCCCCGAGGAATTTGTGGAGCAGTACCTGGTGGACTGCCTGCACGCCGGACATGTTGTCATCGGCCACGATGCCCGGTTCGGCCGCGGCAACTCGGGAGACCTTGACACCATGAAGGCACTCGGCGACAAGTTCGGGTTCGAAGTGCATGTGATCAGCGAGTTCGGGTCGGAGGGCTACCCGCTGCATGAGGACGACGGCAAGGACCGCCGCTGCTCCTCCACCTGGGTGCGGGAAGCCCTGCAGGAGGGAGACGTTGCCACCGCGGCCGCTGTCCTGGGACGCCCGCACCGGATGCGCGGCGAGGTAGTCCATGGCGCCGCGCGCGGCCGTGCCCTGGGCTTTCCCACCGCCAACCTGTCCAGCGACGCCAGCGGCCTGATTCCTGCTGACGGCATTTACGCCGGGTGGCTGGTGGACCAGGCAGGCACGCGCTGGCCGGCCGCCATTTCCGTGGGCTCAAACCCAACGTTCGACGGCGTCAGCCGCCAGGTGGAAGCCCACGTGATCGACCGTCCCAAGGAGGACGTTGAGGACTTCGATCTGTACGGCCAGACAGTGGTTGTGGAATTTGTTGCCCGCCTGCGCGGCATGGTCGCTTACCGTGGGCCGGAGGCACTCGTGGAGCAGATGCGCCTGGACGTCGTCCAGGCACACGAGCTGCTGGCCAGGCGCTAGGGGCGCCACCAAAGAAAGGCAGTGCCGTGTCCGTCGAGAAAAACACCCGGAAGCTGGACAAGGGAATTGTCCGCGACTTCAGCTCGCGGATGAGCTACGCATCCTACCTGCAGTTGCCCACGCTCCTCAGCGCCCAGCAGCCGGTCAGTGAGCCTGAGCACCACGACGAACTTCTCTTCATCATCCAGCACCAGACCACGGAGCTGTGGCTGAAGCTAGTGCTGCATGAACTGCGCAGCGCGGCCGCCTGGCTGCGGACGGACGATCTGGGCTCCGCGCTCAAGGGCATCGCCCGGGTCAAGCACATCCAGAAAACCCTGACCGAGCAGTGGTCCGTCCTGGCCACGCTGACCCCCACTGAGTACTCCCAGTTCCGCGGCTTCCTGGGCAACTCCTCCGGCTTCCAGTCGAGCCAGTACCGGGCGGTTGAGTTCGTGCTGGGCAACAAGAACCGCAAAATGCTCCCGGTCTTCGAGTCCGACCCCGCAGCGCACGCCATGCTGGCGGAACTGCTGGCCGCTCCCAGCATCTACGACGAGTTCCTGGGGTATCTCGCGCGCCAGGGTTTCGACGTGCCCGCTTCCGTCCTGCAGCGGGACGTGACGCAGGCCCACGAGTACACCCCGGAACTGGTGCCGCTGTTCAAGCACATCTACGAGAATGCCGCAGCAAACTGGGGTGCGTACGAGGCCTGCGAGGAGCTGGTGGACCTGGAGGACAACTTCCAGCTGTGGCGTTTCCGGCACCTGCGCACGGTGCAAAGGACCATCGGCATGAAGGCCGGGACGGGCGGCTCCAGCGGCGCCGCCTTCCTGCAGAAAGCCCTCGAACTCACCTTTTTCCCGGAGCTGTTCGCCGTTAGGACGGAGATCGGACAATGAGCACGCAACGTCATGCCACCGCCGGAACCACAGAGGACACCGCGGCGGTGTTGGAGCAGCGCGCGGAAGAGCTGGATAACCAGGACGCACTGGCCAGTTACCGCAACCATTTCATTGGGACAGACACCCCGTTGTCCTACCTGGACGGCAACTCCCTGGGGCGGCCGTTGAAGCGGACAGCAGAGGACGTCGCTGCCTTTATCCGCGATGAGTGGGGAGGCCGGCTCATCCGCGGCTGGGATGAACGCTGGCTCGCCATGCCCCAGGGTATCGGGGACCAGTTGGGGCGGGCAGTTCTTGGCGCCGCCCCCGGCCAGACAATCATTGCCGACTCCACCACCGTGGTGCTGTACAAGCTGATCCGCGCCGCCCTCGCCGCGGCGGCTGACCCGGACCGCAACGAGCTGGTCCTGGACACGCAAAACTTTCCCACCGACCGCTACCTGGTCGAAGGCATTGCACTGGAGGAGGGCCTCACCCTCCGCTGGATCCAGGCGGATCAGGCCGCCGGGGTGACCGCTGAGCAGGTGCGCGATGCAGTGGGGCCGCGCACCGCCGTCGTACTTCTCAGCCATATTGCCTACCGCTCCGGCCACCTGGCGGACCTTCCCGCGATCACGGCCGCGGTGCACGACGCCGGCGCGCTGGTGGTGTGGGACCTGTGCCATTCCGCCGGTTCAGTGGAGATGGACCTCGACGGCGCCGGCGTTGACTTCGCGGCGGGCTGCACCTATAAGTACCTGAACGGGGGGCCGGGATCGCCGGCTTTTGCCTACGTGAACCACCGGCACCTGCCCTCGCTCAACCAGCCGATCTGGGGCTGGATGGGACGCAAGGATGCCTTTGAGATGGCAGCAGGCTACGAGCCGGCAGCCGGCATCCGGGGATTCCTCAGCGGGACCCCCGCCATCTTCGGCATGATCGCCATGCAGGGCACCCTGGACCTCATTGAGGAAGCCACCATGGCGGCTATCCGGGAGAAGTCGGTACAGCTGACTGCTTTCGCGGTGGAAGTTTTTGATGCCCTGCTGGCTCCCCTCGGCGCGGAACTTGCGACGCCCCGCGACCCCGCGAGGCGCGGCAGCCACATCACGGTAGACCACAGCGACTTCACCAAGGCAACGGTGGAGGCGCTGTGGGACGGAGACGTGATTCCTGACTTCCGCGCGCCGCATGGCATCCGCGTGGGACTCTCCCCGCTGAGTACAAGCTTCCGGGAGGTCCTGCAGGGCATGGAGGCCGTTCGGGACCGGCTTTCCCCTGTTTCGACAAGATTGGGCTCAGGCCGGTAAACTGAACGATGGATCCGGCTGCAGTCCGTGGCGGCTGGTTCCTGTTGCGCAGAGCGCCCCGGTATTCCGGGAGTGCTGGCGCGGCAGACCCGGCAGTGAATTACTGACCTGGGCCCTCACGGCACATCCCTAGGAGTTATTGTGGCACTTGACGCCGCTGTAAAGCAGTCCATCATCAAGGAGTACGCAACCGGAGAAGGCGACACCGGTTCACCGGAGGTCCAGGTTGCTGTCCTGACCCAGCGGATCAAGGATCTGACTGAGCACATGAAGGAGCACAAGCACGATTACCACACCCAGCGCGGTCTGCTGGCCATGGTTGGTCGTCGCAAGCGCATGCTGAGCTACCTCAAGAAGACTGACATCGCCCGCTACCGTACGCTCATCGAGCGCCTCGGCCTGCGCCGCTAGTCGGACCTCGGGCGGCCCATTCCAGCATGGAACGGGCCGCCTTCTTCACATGAAAAATTAAACAGGAGGATCAACCGCATCACGCATTCGCGGTCCTCGGTAGTGATCCCCGGGAACGGCTTCTTTGACTGAAGCCCCGGCCCGTGGGTCTCGATCGATGACCGGGTGCAGGGCCAGTAGACAGATGCTGGCCGGGTTGATGCGGCTGGACTTCCGTAAACAGAAACGGAGGTGACTCTCTTGGAGGGTCCCGAAATCCAGTTCTCAGAAGCAGTTATTGACAATGGCCGCTTTGGCAAGCGTGTAATCCGCTTTGAAACCGGCCGCCTTGCCAAGCAGGCAGCCGGCGCAGCGATGGTCTACATCGACGACGACACCGCGCTGCTGTCCGCCACCACCGCCGGCAAGCACCCGCGTGAAGGCTTCGACTTCTTCCCGCTGACGGTCGACGTCGAAGAGCGCATGTACGCAGCCGGCCGCATCCCGGGTTCGTTCTTCCGCCGTGAAGGACGCCCGTCCACTGAAGCCATCCTGGCCTGCCGCCTGATGGACCGCCCGCTGCGCCCCGCCTTCATCAAGGGCCTGCGCAACGAGGTCCAGATCGTGGTCACCGTCCTGGCCATCAACCCGGACGAGCTCTACGACGTGGTGGCCATCAACGCTTCCTCCATGTCCACGCAGCTTTCCGGCCTGCCGTTCTCCGGCCCCATGGGCGGCGTCCGCGTTGCCCTGGTCGCCGACGAAAACGGATCACAGTGGGTTGCTTTCCCGAAGCACTCCCAGCTGGAGAACTCCGTCTTCAACATGGTTGTTGCCGGCCGCGTTGCCGGTGACGACGTCGCCATCATGATGGTCGAAGCCGAAGCGACCGACAACTCCTGGAACCTCATCAAGGAACAGGGCGCCACCGCCCCCACCGAAGAGGTTGTCTCCGAGGGCCTCGAGGCTGCCAAGCCGTTCATCAAGGCACTCTGCGACGCCCAGGCCGACCTGGCCGCCCGCGCTGCGAAGCCGACGGTCGAGTTCCCGGTCTTCCTGGACTACGAGGACGACGTGTACGCCGCTGTTGAGTCCGCTGCCGCTGAAAAGCTGGCTGCTGTCTTCCAGATCGCGGACAAGCAGGAGCGCAATGACGCTTCGGACGCCCTGAAGGACGAAGTTTCCGCCGCTCTGGCCGGGCAGTTCGAAGGCCGTGACAAGGAAGTGTCCGCAGCATTCCGCTCGATCACCAAGCACGTCGTGCGCCAGCGCATCCTCAAGGACCAGGTCCGCATCGACGGCCGCGGCCTGACGGACATCCGCCAGCTCACCGCCGAGGTTGAGGTCCTGCCCCGCGTCCACGGCTCCGCCATCTTCGAGCGCGGCGAGACCCAGATCATGGGTGTCACCACGCTGAATATGCTGAAGATGGAACAACAGATCGACTCGCTGTCGCCGGTCAAGACCAAGCGCTACATGCACAACTACAACTTCCCGCCGTACTCCACCGGTGAAACCGGCCGCGTGGGTTCGCCCAAGCGCCGCGAGATCGGCCACGGTGCCCTGGCAGAGCGGGCCCTCGTGCCGGTCCTGCCGTCCCGCGAGGAGTTCCCGTACGCCATCCGCCAGGTATCCGAGGCGCTCAGCTCCAACGGTTCGACGTCGATGGGTTCTGTCTGCGCCTCGACCCTGTCCATGCTGAACGCCGGTGTGCCCCTGAAGGCCGCCGTCGCCGGTATTGCCATGGGCCTGGTCTCCGACCAGGTGGACGGACAGACCCGCTATGCGGCACTGACTGACATCCTTGGCGCGGAAGACGCCTTCGGCGACATGGACTTCAAGGTTGCCGGTACCTCCGAGTTCGTCACGGCCATCCAGCTGGACACCAAGCTTGACGGCATCCCCGCCTCGGTGCTGGCAGCGGCCCTGAAGCAGGCCCGCGAAGCACGCCTGCACATCCTCGAGGTCATGGACTCGGCCATCGACACCCCGGACGAGCTCTCCGAGTTCGCACCGCGCGTCATCGCCGTGAAGATCCCCGTGGACAAGATCGGCGAGGTCATTGGCCCCAAGGGCAAGATGATCAACCAGATCCAGGAAGACACCGGCGCCGACATCTCCATCGAGGACGACGGCACGGTCTACATTGGCGCCACCAACGGTCCGGCCGCAGACGCAGCACGCTCCGCCATCAACGCCATCGCCAACCCGCAGGTCCCGGAAATCGGTGAGCGCTACCTGGGTACGGTCGTCAAGACCACCACCTTCGGTGCCTTCGTGTCGCTGACCCCGGGCAAGGACGGCCTCCTGCACATCTCCGAGCTGCGCAAGCTGGCCAACGGCAAGCGCGTGGACAACGTCGATGATGTTGTTTCTGTCGGCCAGAAGGTCCAGGTGGAAATCACCAAGATTGACGACCGTGGAAAGCTCTCGCTCGCCCCGGTAGTTGCCGAGGAAGAAGGCGCCGAGGTTGAGACCGAACGCGTCCACACCACGGAACCTGCTGAAGGTGCTGACGTCTAGCATCTTCGCCGTACGGCACTGAGCATGAACGGCGGGGCCGGTGGATGATCCACCGGCCCCGCCGCTGTTACGATGGCTGCCAGATCCCGGCTGCCCCTTTTGAAAGGCCTCAATGACTGTTGTACCCCTGCCGCTTGAGCAGAACCACCCCGGCGACACCCTGGTCCATGGTTCCGACGGCGGCTCCGAAGTCCGGCGATCAGTGCTGCCCGGAGGAGTGCGGGTGCTGACCGAGGCAATGCCCGGGCAACGGTCGGCCACCATCGGCTTCTGGGTGGGCGTGGGTTCACGGGACGAGGCGCCAGGCCAGCACGGGTCCACCCACTTCCTGGAGCACCTCCTCTTTAAGGGGACGAAGCGCCGGACAGCGCTGGAGATCGCCTCAGCCTTTGACGAGGTAGGGGGCGAATCCAACGCTGCAACGGCCAAGGAAAGCACATGCTACTTCGCCCGGGTCCTGGATACTGACCTGCCCATGGCCATTGACGTGATCGCGGACATGATCACCGGCGCCGTCCTTGATCCGGCTGAAATGGAGCAGGAACGGGACGTCATCCTTGAGGAAATCGCCATGGACAGCGATGACCCCACAGACGTCGCCCACGAGCATTTCGTGTCAGCAGTCCTCGGCAGCCACCCCCTGGGCCGCCCCATCGGCGGCACTCCCGACGCCATCAGGGCCGTTGCCCGGGACTCCGTCTGGGAGCATTACCAGCGGTATTACCGCCCTGACGAGCTGGTGATCACCGCAGCGGGCGGCCTGGAGCACGACGTCGTCTGTGGGCTCGTGGTGGACGCCCTACAGTCAGCTGGCTGGTCACTTGAGTCCGACGCCGCGCCGGTGGAACGCCGGTCCACCGACCGTGCCCTCATCACGGGGACCGCCGGGCTGCACGTCGTAAGGCGCGCCGTGGAGCAGGCAAACATCATCATGGGTTGCCCCACCATCGTTGCCACGGATGAGCGGCGCTACGTGATGAGTGTCCTGAACGCCGTGCTGGGCGGGGGTATGTCCTCACGGCTGTTCCAGGAGATCCGCGAGAAGCGCGGCCTGGTCTACTCCACGTACTCCTTTGCGTCCTCGTATGCGGATGCCGGCTACTTCGGCATGTACGCAGGGTGCACTCCGTCCAAGGTACGCCAAGTGCTGGACCTGCTGGCCATTGAGCTGGACAAGCTGGCAGAGCACGGCATCACTGAGGACGAGCTCCGCAAAGCCGTGGGCCAGCTCGGCGGGGGGATTGTCCTGGCCCTGGAGGACACAGGCTCCCGGATGTCCCGGTTGGGCCGTGCCGAACTCGTCTCCGGCGAATACCAGGACATCGACGAAACACTGCGCCTCATTAAGGCAGTCACCGCTGAACAGGTCCAGGAGCTGGCTGCCGAACTCGCCGCAGCGCCCCGGACTGTCACCGTGGTGGGGCCCTTCGAGGAGACTGAAACTTTCGGGTTCTGACTTCCGGGCCACAGGCTTAGGATGAACCCGTGAGAGCCGGCCATGGTTCCAGTGAGGGGTACTGAGTTATGGACCAGCCCCGGTCAGGCCGTGAACACCCGGCACTGGCGAACCTGCTGGGCCGCTGGCGCGGAACCACACGGCTGGAGCCCGGTCCTTGGGGCCCGGAACGGACAGTGGACGCGGAAGTGACGTTCACCCTGGTTGCCGGCGGCTCCGCGGTGGTGCAAAGCTACCGGCACACGGAGTCCGACGGTGGCCACTTCGAAGGCCATGGCATCTTCACTGTTGATCCGGACCGCCAGGATGTTCTCTGGTACTACGTGGACAGTGTGATTCCTGCCCCGGCGGGCCCGGCGCGCTGCACCTGGCGCGACGGGGTCCTCCAAGTGGAGCGCCACACCGGTTCCGGCTCTACCCGTCACACCTTGAGCGTTACCGACGGTGTCCTCGTCGATGTCGCCGAGCTACGCCGGGATGACCGCAAGGATACTGATTTCGGCGACCGGATTGCCGCAGACGGGGCCGCGGCCTCATACAAGCCCTTCATGACCTCGCGCTACCGGCGGGATCGTGGCGCACCACGAATGTGACCTTGGCCGGGACATACGTCCGGATGCCCCACCTTCGTCTGCATCGTGTCTAGCTCCGTGGCTCGGACAGGACATGGCCGGTCAAGGCCAGCATCAGGTAGAACTCGCCGAACGGATCCTGAGGCAGGTCGCACTCCGCTACTCCCGGGTCCTCTGGAATCTCGAATTCCGGCAGGTCAACGAGGGGAGGATCCTCGTCATCAAGCACCTCTGAAATCGCCGCATGACCTAGTGAACCGCCGACCCGCTCGTGGACGCCAGCCATGCATTCAGAATCAAGCCAGCCTGGCCAGTGGGGTGGTTCCCAGTCCTGGTGTTCGCTTTTGTAGTGCCGCCCGGAGGGTGAGATCCACCCGGGTGGTTCGTTCTTGGTGGCGGGGCTTGGTGTCCAGCCGCTGGTATGCCGGAGCCGATGATGTCTCGGGCATGGTTGCCCGAGGTTGCTGATTCCGGTGGTCCCGCCTTTGTGCCAGGCGAGGAGATGGTCTGCTTCGTTGTCCAGGGAATGGTTGCTGCAGCCGGGGAACGGGCATTTACCGTCCCGCATTCGCAGCCAGTTCCGCATGGCTTTGGTGACCCGGTAGCTGGTCCGGCCGATTTCCAGCGGCGCCCCGTCACGCGGGTCCACCAGCACGCGGTGGAACGAATCGGCGCCGTCCGCGACCAGCTGGCGGGCCATGGACGGCGGGATCGGGCCAAACCCG
>NZ_PJMB01000012.1 GCF_002892835.1 Arthrobacter sp. AFG7.2
CGGTACCGTGCCAAACCCGCAGCGCCCGGAGTCCCGCCCGCCGCCGGTATCAACCACAAACAAACCAACCAGCTGTCACAAACAGCTTGATATATACCGGCGGTCCAGCGACCCGGCACCGTTTCGGCGATTACGACGGCGGCCGGCCGGAAGGTGGTGCGGAGCGTCCGGGCGGGGCAAACTGGGCTTGTGGGCGAACCGTGGGTGCTGCATGTGGACCTTGACCAGTTCATTGCAGCCGTCGAAGTGCTCCGCCGGCCCGAGCTCGCGGGCAGGGCGGTGATCGTTGGCGGCCGCGGCGATCCTGCCGAGCGCGCAGTGGTGTCCACGGCCTCCTATGAGGCCAGGGCGTTCGGCGTCGGCTCCGGAATGCCACTGCGCATAGCCGCACGGAAGGTCCCTGACGCCGTCATCCTGCCCGTGGACCAGGAAGCCTATCTCGCTGCCTCCGGGGAAGTGATGTCAGTGCTGCGCGCCCGGCCGGGCGCCACGGTCCAGGTGCTCGGCTGGGATGAAGCGTTTGTTGGTGTGGAATCGGAAGATCCGGAGTCCTTCGCCCGGGACCTGCAGCACGCCGTGCTTGAAAAGACCCGGCTGCACTGCAGCGTCGGCATCGGCGACACCCTGGTCCGCGCCAAAGTAGCAACAACGTTCGGCAAGCCCGCCGGCGTTTTCCGGCTAACGGAAGCCAATTGGCTCGAGGTGATGGGAAGCCGGCCGACGATCGAGCTGTGGGGCGTGGGAACGAAAGTGTCGGCCCGTCTTGCCACGCTGGGCATCACAACTGTCGCGGACCTTGCCGCTGCCGATCCAGACGGGCTGGTCCCGGAGTTCGGCCCGAAAATGGGGCCTTGGTATGCCCAGCTTGGGCGGGGGGACGGCGCCCGGACGGTGGACGACACCCCCTGGGTGGCACGCGGGCACAGCCGGGAAACAACCTTCCAGCAGGACCTGACGGAACCCGGGCAGATCGACGACGCCGTGAGGGAGTTGGCTGCCCACGTCCTGGCAGACGTCGCGGCCGAGGGACGGCCTGTTGTCGGACTGACGCTGAAAGTCCGTTATGCACCCTTCTTCACCAAGACCTACGCCCGGAAAATCCCGCGGACCGCCGACCCCGCGGAGGTGCTGGCCCATGCCCTGGACCTGGTGGCAAAGATGGAGCCGGGCCGCCCCGTCCGGCTCCTTGGCCTGCGGGCCGAGATGGCGATGCCGGAAGACTCCCGGCAGGGGCACACGCCCACCCGCAGCGGATGGTGAGGGTGCCCGGTCCTTATCGCTGGCCCTGGCGGCACAACAGAACGGCGGCGGATCCCTGAGGATCCACCGCCGTTTCGCTCTGTTACAGCCCGGTTCAGCCGGGCTGCCGCAGGAAGAGGCTAATCGCGCTTGAACTCGTCCTTGACGCTTTCGCCGACCTTCTTCGCGTCAGCCTTGACCTGGTCGGTCTGGCCTTCCGCCTTCAGCCGGTCATTGTTGGTGGCATTGCCGGCTGCTTCCTTGGCCTTGCCGCCCATGTCTTCCGCTGCGTTACTGATCTTGTCTCCGAGGCCCATGGTGGTGGCCTCCTTTCGTTTCCGATGATCAAACAGTGCATTTTCACACTAACACGAAGCATGCTTACTAATTCACCCCCGTCGTGAAGCCCGGATCCTGTGGATTGCCGGAGTCGGGGGATAGGCTCGAAGCCATGGACCACAGCATCAGCCTTACCCAGCACATCAATGCTTCGCCGGACAAAGTCTGGTCCGTCATTACGGATATTCCCGGCTCACCCGCCACCCTGTCAGGAGTGGAATCGGTCCAGCTGCTGACGGACGGCCCTTACCGGGAGGGCACCCGCTGGAAGGAAACCCGCAAAATGATGGGCAGGTCCGAAACCGTCGAAATGTGGGTGGCACAGACTGACCCGCCGCGCGCCACCACCGTCAAAGCCGTCCAGGGTGGAGCCGATTACAGCACGCGTTTCAGCCTTGCCCCGGATGGCGGTGGCACGGACCTCACTGTGACGTTCGGGGCGGAGGTCCTGAAGCCGACTGCCGCCACCCGCATCATGATGGCCGTCTTCGGGAAACTGGGGATGGCTGCCACCCGCAAAGCGCTGGCAAAGGACCTGACGGAAATAGCGGCCAAGGCGGAATCACTGTAGTGGCTGCGCACCCTCCCAAAGCCGGCGCTGCGAAAATCACCGCGCCGGTCCGGCTGGAAAATCTGACGGACCAGCCGGCGCCGGACTTCCACCGCGGTGAACGGTACGACGGCGGCCGGTACAGCCGGTTCGAGGCCAACGGCCTGGACCTGGGCGGCACGGACTTCGCAGAGTGCGAGTTCCAGGGAGTGTCCTTCAACGACACCCAGCTCCGCGGCTCCACCTTCCGGGACTGCATCCTGGGCGAGCTGTATGCGCCGGTGTTCACAGCGTCGCGGTCCACGTGGCGGGACGTTGAGTTGCGGAACCCGCGGCTTGGTTCGGCTGAGCTGTACGAGAGCGGCTGGCACTCGGTCCGCATCGACGGCGGCAAGCTGGACTTCCTCAACCTCCGCGGCGCCAAGCTTGCCGATGTCCTGATCAGCGACTGCATCATCAACGAGCTGGACCTTGGCTCGGCCACTGGAACGCGGGTGGCCCTGAAGAACTGCACCATCGGTTCCCTGGATGTCAGCGGGGCAAAACTCAAGGACTTTGATCTCCGCAGCTCAGAGTTCCGCAACATCAGTGGCCTCGGCAGCCTGGGTGGCGTGGTGATTGATGAGTACCAGCTGGGCCTTTTGGCGCCCCTTCTGGCAGCCCACCTGGGGCTAACTGTCCTCTAAGCCTTCCAGCCTTCGGATGCTGTATCCCTAACGGACCGCTCCCGTGTACTATTTACAGAACGAACGGTCGGTAAGTGGAGGAATCCGCTGTGCCGGGCGCCGATGACAGTGCCGTTTATCGCGTGAAGGGTGTTTCCATGGCTGCAACCGCAGGTCCGCAGGCTTTCCTGGTTGGCGGAGTACGAACGCCGGTGGGCAAGTACGGCGGGGCGCTCTCCTCTGTCCGCCCCGATGACCTCGCAGCCCTGGTGCTCCGCGAGGCCGTGAACAGGGCGGGCCTCGATGCGGACAGCATCGATGAGGTCATCCTGGGCAACGCCAACGGAGCCGGTGAAGAGAACCGCAACGTTGCCCGCATGGCCACCCTCCTTGCCGGGCTGCCCCTCCACATCCCCGGGATTACCGTCAACCGCTTGTGCTCATCCGGCCTCAGCGCCATCATCCAGGCCAGCCACATGATCAAGGCCGGCGCTGCGGACATTGTCATCGCCGGCGGTGTGGAATCCATGAGCCGGGCGCCCTGGGTCCAGGAGAAGCCCGCCACCGCCTTCGCCAAGCCGGGGCACATTTTTGACACCTCCATCGGCTGGCGCTTCACCAACCCGCACTTCCAGCACGGGGAGCTGTCCCGGGACGGCAAGATGACGTACTCCATGCCGGAGACTGCCGAGGAGGTGGCCCGCGTGGACAACATCTCCCGCGACGACGCCGATGCTTTCGCCGTGCAGTCCCACCAGCGCGCGCTGGATGCGATTGCCGCCGGGCGGTTCAAGGACGAAATTGTTCCCGTCACCGTCAAGACCCGCAAGTCCGAAACCGTGGTGGACACGGATGAAGGCCCCCGCGCGGACACCACCCTGGATGTTTTGGCCGGACTGAAGCCGGTGGCCCACGGCGGCTCCGTGGTGACGGCTGGCAACTCGTCGTCCCTTAACGACGGTGCATCGGCCATCATCGTTGCCTCCGAAGCAGCCATCGAAAGGCTCGGGCTGACTCCCCGGGCCCGCATCATCGACGGCGCCTCGGCGGGCTGTGAACCGGAAATCATGGGCATCGGCCCGGTGCCGGCAACCCAGAAGGTGCTCAAGCGGAGCGGCCTGAGCGTCGGTGACCTTGGCGCCGTCGAACTTAACGAAGCCTTTGCCACGCAGTCCCTCGCCTGCATCCGGCGCCTTGGCCTGGAGCAGGACATCGTAAACAACGACGGCGGGGCTATCGCCCTGGGGCACCCGCTGGGTTCCAGCGGGGCGCGGATCGCCATCACCCTCCTGGGGCGGATGGAGCGTGAGGACGCCAGGGTGGGACTCGCCACCATGTGCATCGGTGTGGGCCAGGGTACCGCGATGCTGCTGGAGAAGGTCTGATGCCCGGCGCCGTCGACCTGGCAGCGGAGAAGTTCCACGCGCTCCTGGTTGAGGAACGCGGCGACCGCGTGGTGGTGCTGTTGAACCGGCCCGAGGTGCGCAATGCGATCGACCAGCAGATGGTGGACGAGCTGCACACGGTCTGTACCGCGCTTGAACAAAACCCCAAGGTGCTGATTATCGCCGGCGTCGACGGCGTGTTCGCGTCCGGGGCGGACATCGCCCAGTTGCGTGAGCGGCGCCGGGACGATGCCCTGCAGGGCATCAACTCCACCATCTTTGTCCGGATCGCCAAGCTGCCCATGCCGGTCATTGCCGCGCTTGACGGGTACTGCCTGGGTGGCGGGGCGGAGCTGGCCTATGCGGCGGATTTCCGGATCGGGACCCCGGGCGTCCGCATTGGCAACCCCGAAACCGGACTGGGAATCCTGGCAGCGGCCGGGGCCAGCTGGCGGCTGAAGGAGCTCGTGGGGGAGCCGGTGGCCAAACAGATCCTCCTGGCGGGGCAGGTCCTGACGGCGGATGAGGCGCTGGCCGTTAACCTCATGACAGAGATGCATGAACCATCGGCTCTTATGGACGCGGCGCACAACCTGGCGGACAGGATCGGACGCCAGGACCCGCTGGCGGTCCGGATCACCAAGTCCGTGTTCCACGCCCCCGCGGAAGCGCACCCCTTGATAGACCAGCTGGCCCAGGGCATCCTTTTCGAATCCGAGGCCAAGTTCGACCGGATGCAGAAGTTCCTGGACAAGAAGTCCGGCAGGAACGCGGACGCCAAGGCCACTACCGAGACCGGAGAATAGAACTGATGAGCATCCCCGAATTTTCCCCCGGGCTCCCCTCGCGGGTAGGCGTCCTGGGCGGCGGCCGCATGGGCGCCGGAATCGCCCACGCCTTCCTGGTCAAGGGTGCTGACGTCCTGGTCGTGGAGCGCGACGACCAGTCCGCGGAAGCGGCCCGGGAGCGGGTGGAGTCAGCCGCTGCCAAGAGCATCGAACGTGGCATGACGGACGCCAACCTGGACGAGATGGCCTCCCGGCTCACTGTTGGCGTGGATTACGACGCTTTCGCGGACCGGCAGCTGGTGGTGGAAGCCGTCCCCGAGGACTGGGACCTGAAAGTCACCTCGCTGCGCGGCATCGAGGAGCGGCTGGCCGATGACGGCTGCCTTGCCTCCAACACGTCGTCATTGTCGGTGAACGGGCTGGCCCGGGAGTTGAAGCGCCCCGAAAACTTCCTGGGCCTCCACTTCTTCAACCCTGTTCCGGCCTCAACCCTCATTGAGGTGGTGCTCGGCGAACACACGTCACCAGAACTCGCTGCCGCGGCCAAGGGGTGGGTGGAGGCACTCGGCAAGACAGCCGTCGTCGTCAATGATGCCCCGGGGTTCGCGTCCTCACGCCTTGGCGTGGCCATCGCGCTGGAGGCGATGCGCATGGTGGAGGAAGGGGTTGCCTCTGCCGGTGACATCGACGCCGCCATGGTGCTGGGCTACAAGCACCCCACCGGTCCGCTGAAGACTACAGACATTGTGGGGCTGGACGTCAGGCTCGGGATTGCCGAATACCTGCACTCGACGCTGGGGGAGCGGTTCGCCCCGCCCCAGATCCTCAGGGACAAGGTGGCCCGGGGTGAACTGGGGCGGAAGACCGGCAAGGGCTTCTTTGACTGGCCCAGCAGCAACGCAGGCTAGTCGAAGAATCCGACGATGTAGCCGATGAAGTAGAGCAGCGAGAGCAGGACCACAACCGCGATCATGCCAATCCAGAAGAACTGCGTGCTCTTCTTGGTCCCGTGCTCGTCATGGCCCTGGGTTGTGGTTGTGGATGCTTCACCCGGCGGAGTTTCCCCCGGCGGTACGCCGCCTCCGGGTTCCAGGCCAGTAATCTTGTCTTCTTCCGGGTCCGGATTGCTTCCTGACACAATAACTCCCTATATCTCGCCGTCCTGGTGCTTTTCCCAGCGTAACCGCCACAGGTGGTTGCACCTAGGCTGGTGCAGTGGCTTACCTTGAACCCCTTACCCTTACCGGCCGTTATGTAACCCTCGAGCCCTTGTCCGGAGAGCATCATGACGGGTTGGTGGCCGCGGCACGCGACGGCGAACTCTGGCGGCTCTGGTACACCTCGGTCCCGTCGCCGGAAGGGATGGCCGCGGAGATAGAGCGGCGCCTGGCACTTCAGGAGCAGGGGTCCATGCTGCCGTTCACCACGCGCCTCGTGGATCCTGCCACCGGCGGACCCGGCAGGGTCATTGGCATGACCACCTACATGAATATCGACGCCGGTACGCCCCGGGTGGAGATCGGCTCCACCTGGAACGCGGCGTCAGCCCGCGGAACCGGGACCAATCCGGACTCCAAGCTTTTGCTGCTGCGGCACGCGTTTGAGACTCTGGGCTGCCCGGCAGTGGAGTTCCGCACCCACTGGCTGAACCATCAGTCGCGGGAGGCCATTGCCCGGCTCGGGGCGAAGCAGGACGGCGTGCTCCGCAGCCACTCGCGGTCCCGCGATGGACTCCTGCGGGACACCGTGGTGTTCTCCATCCTGGAGCACGAATGGCCCATGGTCCGGGCGGGCCTGGAGTACAGGCTCGCCCGGCGCGGCTAGGAAACCGAGTAGGCGCCGGCGGCGCTCAGGGCCGCGAAGTACGCCTCGTAGCCGGCCTCATTGGGGTGGAAGTTATCCGGATCAACGGGTTCGCCCGGACCGGAAGGGATCAGGTTGATCCATGGATCCGGCGATAAGGCGCCGTGGCCGAGGAAAACCGGCCGCACATCAACAAACTGGACGTCGGGGTCATCCTCAGTGGCGGCATTGGCGGCAGCCGCCGCGGCCAGGATGTTTCCGTTAAGGAGGTCAGACAGTTGCGTCGCCTGGTAGATGAACTGCCCTGCCGGGTCGGTCCTGCCCGCTTCGATGGGATCGAGGAGGTAGGGATAGCCGGTGAGCACGATCTTGGCATTGGGCGCTGCGGCCTGCACGCTCCTGATCATCGAGAGCAGCTCGCTGTACAGCTGTCCACCCTGGAGCTTCGCCGTTGCACCGGTAATGGCAGTGTTGCAGGCCTCGCCCGGGGTGGCCCCCGTAAGTGCCGCGGCGCATGCGGTGATGATGGCGCCGAAGCCGATGTTGTTGCCGCCGGCGGTGATGGTGACGAGCTCGGTGCTCTTGTTCAACTGACGGAGCTGGTCGCTCACCACCTCCTGGGTGGTCTTGCCGCTGCAGGCCGCGTTAACCACGAGCTTGATCGCCTTGGACTCGTCAGCCAGCTCGGAATACGCGTTTTCGCTGCGGAAGCAATCATCCAGGTACGGCCCGGCGCCCTGCCCGGAGGCAAAGGAATCTCCGAGGGCGATGTATTTGGTCTTGTCCGCCGCCTGGGCGGGCGCTGCAGCCAACCCCGCCGCCATGGCGAGGGCCGCGAAGCCGGCAGCAAAAGCCGCGTGGCGCCGTCGTACTGTTGTGTTGACCATAAGGGTTCCCCTTTGAACGGCGGAAGAAGGCATACAGCAAACACCGTACTCCAAGTAAGGGGTGCGACTCCTGTGGCCACTGTGATTAGCTGTCCGGATGAAGAAACCCCGCAGCTCCGTGGACTGGGATGGTGCTGTCAACGCGTGGCACGTGGCCGGCGACGTCTACCGGATGGGCCGGCGTGAATGGGTCACGGAGGCGGGCTGGCGGCAGATGTACGACGACGGCGTCCGCACAGTGATTGATCTGCGAAACCCTGCAGAGGCCCGGCGCCGGGACACCGACCCCGTGGTGGGCGGGGCGGCGTGGTCCGGGATGGTCCTCGTTTCAGCGCCTACGGAGGAACCTGGTGATCCCCGCTTCACAGCACTGACCGGCCCCTACCTCAACGATCCTGCCCACTATTCGGAGAACGCGCGGCTGTTCCCGGACAAGCTGGTGGGAGTCTTCCGCGAGTTGGCGGCCGCCTCGCCCCGGGGCGGCGTGCTGTTGCACTGTGCTGCAGGCCGTGACCGCAGCGGCCTGGTGGCCGCGATGGTCCAGGATCTTGCAGAGGCCCCGGACGCAGACATTGCCGACAGCTACCGTCGCGCAGCCGGCGGCATCAACGAGCGCTACCGTACGCACGGCCCGCCCCACGACCGTGAACGCTATGTTGAAGAAGCCGAGCTGGCACCTCTGCTCGAGCAGCGCGGACTCGCAGTTGTGGAGTTTGTCCGGGAACTGGACACCCGTGCTTTCTTGCTGCGGCACGGCCTCAGCCCTGCTGAGCTGGACGCGGTGCTGTCCCTTTGCGGAACCGGGGTGTCACGATGAGCGCCGGCAGACTGGTGAACGGCGGCAATCTGCGGCGTTTGCTCTCGTTTGGCGCTGCCACCGGCGTGCTGGCTGCGTCCGCCTACGTGGCTGTTCCCGCCTGGGCGGCGGGGAGCGATAGCGAAACTGAGGCCACCAGTCCGGCCGCAAGCACCATAGCAAGCCCGGGAACGGAGGCCCCGGCGCCCGCAGCTTACGGCGTTTCCGCAACTGGTCTCGCGGATGCCGTCCAGCGCGACCTCGGCGTCACCCCGGAACAGTTCGACGCGGCGGGGGAGCTGGGTGTCCGGGCAGAGGCTGCCGCAGCGGCGCTCCGCGCCGTGCCTGGCTATACGGGGATCCGGGTGGAAAACAACAAAATCATCGTGACGGGTTTTGGAGGCGAACTGCAGGCAGCCATGCACGCGCTCGCCGCCGGCGCTCCAGGCCTTCCACTGGAGCTGGAAGCGCCAGCTGCGCCTGAACCAACAGCGTCCGCATCCCCAGCGCCCGGGTCCGAACGTGCTGCCAGCACCGAACAGCTTTTCCACGCCTACGTGCGCGACGTCGGTATCACGGGCCTGCAGGCGGTGGTCAGCACTGGTTCGAGTTTTGTCATCAGGACCGGGGGCGTCAACACGCCGGAGTCGGCAGGCGCGGCCGCTCTGTCCGTCACTGGTTCAGAGGCGACAGAAACGGGCACCGGGAAGGTCTCGGCGTCCGAGTTCGTGTCGAGGTACACAAACGTCGAACTGGCACCGGGAGCCCCCTTGAAGCCGGAAGCCGATGTCCCGGGCGGGGTGGGTTATGCAGCGGACAGCGGGTGGATTTGTTCGACTGGTTTCTCCGCGTTCACTCCGGCGGGCCTGCCTGCCGTCCTGACCGCTGGGCACTGTGGCGAGGATGGGGCATCGAAGACCGCTGACCTGCTGCTCCAGGGAGTGCGGGCAGGCTTGCTGGGCAGCTTCGAGTTCAGCCAGTTTGGCGGATCGGGCAACACCCCCGTGCTGCAACCCGGTAACGGCACAGACCCCGGGAACGCAGGAACGGACCTCGCGGTCATTGGTGCCCTCCGCGCGGATCTGGACCCGCTCCCCGCAGCTACCACATGGGGCAACCAGACTGCCCCGGGACCTGACGTCAAAATCATCGGCGCGGCTGCCCCGGTGATTGGCATGGACGTGTGCCGTTCCGGCTGGCGGACGGGATGGTCGTGCGGCACCATCAGCGAGGTTGGGATTTACCTCATTGAGGGGACCAACTATGCACAAGACAAAAAGGATCTACGGGCCATCAGGGGCTTCGTGTCCTTGGATGTGCAGTCGGCCGGCGGCGACTCCGGCGGCCCCTGGATCAGCGGAAACTTCGCAGTGGGTATCCATTCCGCCGGAGAAAGCGGAGGGGCCCAGAACTTCGCCCTGGCAGCCACCCTGCAGGATGCACTCGAGGTGCTGCCCGGGTACCAGCTGGAAGTCTTCCTCAACAAACCGGCACTGACTTCGCCCGCGCCTGGCGAAAGCGTGCAGGCAGGCCAAGCCATCGCCGGACAGGTTCCCGTGGAGCCGGCCTCTGCCTCGGGTACCGCCGTCCGCATCAGCCTGCCCGGCCATGAAACCTTTGACGTGCCCGTCGACAAAGCAGGCAATTGGAGCTTTAACGCTCCGTGGACTGCTGGCCCGTTGACCTTCCAGGCTGAAACGATGAACGGCTCCAGCCGCTCCGGGGCCGCGTCGCTGACGGCAGACGTTGCGCCTGCACCCCTGGCTGCCCCCACCATCGCGGCTCCTGCGGGTCAGCCCCTGACGGAGTTGACCACCCTTTCCGGCACGGGCGCTCCGGGTGCAACCGTGACCGTGTCAGGTGACGTGGCGGGCTCCGGAACAGTAGGCCTGGACGGGCAATGGACGGCCAGCGTGGCAGGTACGGCAGCTTTCGGCAATGTGACGGCCAACGCTGTGCTGTCCTCGCCGGGAACGGCCAACAGTCCTGTTGCCACAGCAACGGTCCAGGTAACGCCTCCGCGTCCGGTCATTGCAAGCATCAATGACGGGCAGCATTTCCGCCAGGACAACCTGCCGCACACCATTTCCGGCAGCGGTGCCGAAGGGGCAGACGTGACCGTGTCGATCGACGGGAAGCCCCTCTCCGGCTTCACATCAGGCGGCCAGGCCGGCTCCCGGTCGGCGGCACCTGCCCTGGTTCCGCTGGAGCTGGTTGCGGGCGGAAGCTGGCAGGTTCCCTTCCCTGGCGGACTGGCCCCCGGAGCCCACACGATTTCCGTAATCCAGGCCATGGATGGACTCTCCTCGGCAACGGCCACCGCATCGTTCGTCCTTGACCCCGCTCCGCAGCCCTCCGCGGACGGCCCGCCTGCGGACGGCCCGCCCGCCGTCGGCGTGACCCCGCCCGGCAAAACCCCTCCTGCCGACCCCGCCAATACCGGAGGCAACGGCGACCGGAGGAATGCCGGCAACCTGGCTTACACCGGCCCGTCCGCGCTTCTCCCCGCGGCTGGTACCGCCGCAACCGCAATTGTGGTCGGTGCCGTGCTGATGGCGCTGGTCCGCCGTCGGACGCTTGGGACCCGACGCTGAGGTTTGGACAAGCTCAACAACCCGGCCAGACGGCTCATCTTTTGTGGCGCCGCATCAGCAGGTTGGTGATGCGCAGGGTGCAAAGCCGCTGGCCCGCCTCGTTGGTGATGAGCACCTCGTGGGTGGTGAGCGTGCCGCCGAGGTGGATGGGCGTGGCCGTAATGGTGATCTGCCCTTCCCGGGCGGACCGGTGGTGGGTGGCTGACACGTCCACCCCCACCGCCGTCTTCCCGAGTGTGCTCGCGTGAATGACCGCTGCCCAGGAACCCACGGCTTCGCCTACGGCCAGCGACGCCCCGCCGTGCAGCAGGCCGAAAGACTGCCGGTTTCCCTCCACAGGCATGGTGGCGACTACACGCTCCACCGACTCCTCGAGGATTTTCACGCCCATCTTCTCGTCCAGTTCGCCAAGGGTGATCTTCCACAGCTCCTTGTCGCTGCCGTCGTGTTCTTCGCTGGCTGTATCGTTCGGCGGTGGGGTGCTCATCTGCTCTCCTTCGGCGCGCCGGCACATTTGCGCCGGCCATTGTCGCGTTGCCCATTACTGTAGGCGGCCTTCCGGTGTGCACCCGCCTTCTAGTGTGCAGCGGGGCACATTCATGTATGGTAAATATATTACCGAACGGACGGTCAGTAATCTTGTGGCCGCTTCTGTCTGCCCCTTTGTTGGAAGGACCCGTCAACGATGACCACCACAGCCACAGCTCCCCAGGGCACGGTCGACACCGTGGAGACAGTGCCCAGCTTTATCCAGGACTCCTGGTGGACTCCGGACACCGGAGCGGCATCGTCCGCAACTCCTGTCAGGGACGCCAGCACGGGGGAGATCCTGGCCAAGGTGAGCACCGAGGGGCTGGACCTGGGCGCCGTCGTGGACTACGGCCGCACCACCGGCCAGCTGGAGCTCGGCCAGTTCACCTTCCACCAGCGCGCCCTCAAGCTCAAGGAGCTCGCCCAGTACCTGAACGCCCGGCGGGAGCACTTCTACACCTTCTCCGCCCAGACCGGCGCCACCAAGATTGACTCGATGATTGACATCGACGGCGGCATCGGCGTCCTTTTCACCTTCGGCTCCAAGGGCCGCCGCGAGCTTCCCAACTCCCAGGTGGTTGTGGATGGCCCCATGGAAGTGCTGTCCAAGGACGGGTCCTTCGCCGGTGAACACATCTACACCCGCATCCCGGGCGTGGCCGTGCAGATCAACGCGTTCAACTTCCCCGTCTGGGGCATGCTGGAGAAGTTTGCCCCCGCGTTCCTCGCCGGTGTTCCCACCATCGTCAAGCCCGCCACCCCCACCGGGTACGTGGCCGCCGCCGTGGTGAAGGCCATTGTTGAATCCAACATCCTTCCCAAAGGCTCGCTGCAGCTGATCTCCGGCTCCGTCCGCGGGCTGCTGGATGTGCTGGACTACCGTGACCTGGTAGCTTTCACCGGCTCGGCTTCCACTGCGCTGTCCTTGAAATCGCACCCCAATGTGGTCCAGGGCGGTGTCCGCTTCACCTCCGAAACGGACTCGCTGAACGCCGCCATCCTGGGGCCGGACGCCGTGGAAGGCACTCCGGAATTCGATGCCTTCGTCAAGTCCGTGGTCACCGAGATGACGGCGAAGGCGGGTCAGAAGTGCACCGCGATCCGCCGCGCCATCGTGCCGCAGGAACTGGTTTCCGCCGTATCCGCGGCCATCGGCAAGCGCATCCAGGAGCGTGTGGTCCTCGGTGACCCGCGCGCGGAGGGCGTCACCATGGGAGCACTGGCCTCAGTGGAGCAGCTTGAGGATGTCCGGGCCGCTGTCCAGACCATGCTCGACAACGGCGGTGAGCTCGCTTACGGAACACTCGAAACGCCGTCGGTCACGTCTGCGGACGGTTCCACCGGCGTGGTGGATGGCGGCGCGTTCATGGCGCCCGTCCTGCTGAATTGGCAGGATCCCGAAGCGGAGGAAGTCCACTCGCTGGAAGCATTCGGTCCCGTTTCGTCTGTGATCGGGTACAAGGACCTTTCCGACGCCGTCCGCCTCGCCGCCCGCGGCGGCGGCTCCCTGGTGGCCTCGGTCTGCACCAACGATCCGTCAGTGGCGCGCGAACTGGTGACCGGTATTGCCGCGCACCACGGCCGTGTCCTGATGCTCAACCGTGAGGACGCCCGCACCTCCACCGGGCACGGTTCGCCGGTGCCGCACCTGGTCCACGGCGGACCCGGGCGCGCCGGCGGCGGGGAAGAGCTCGGTGGGATCCGTTCAGTGATGCACCACATGCAGCGCACCGCCATCCAGGGCTCCCCGAACATGCTGACGGCCGTCACGGGCGTCTGGCACCCCGGCGCCGACCGCAACTTCACCGTGGACACCGAGGGAACCCACCCGTTCCGGAAGCCGCTGGAGACACTGCGCATCGGCGACGCCGTCCGCTCCGACCTGCGCCAGGTGACTTTGGAGGACATCACCGCCTTCGCCCATTCCACCGGCGACACCTTCTACGCCCACACCAACCACGAGGCAGCGGAAGCCAACCCGTTCTTCCCGGGCATCGTGGCCCACGGATACCTGCTGCTGGCCTGGGGTGCCGGCCTGTTCGTGGAGCCTGCTCCGGGCCCGGTCCTTGCCAACTACGGACTGGAAAACCTCCGGTTCATCACTCCCGTTGCCGCCGGGGACTCAATCCGCGTGACGCTCACTGCCAAGAAGATCACGCCGCGCGAAACTGACGAGTACGGCGAAGTGGCCTGGGACGCGGTCCTCACCAACCAGAACGAAGAGATCGTGGCCACCTACGACGTCCTGACCCTCGTCGAGAAGTAAAACCCTTCGGCGAACAGCAGGGGCGCCCCGGACTGAACTGGTCCGGGGCGCCCCTGCTGTTTCCTCTGCGGCTAAAGCGTCAGGACTCGGCGCCGCCATGCAGGCCGTCGTCGCTGCTGTCATCCTCCGGGCCGGTGCCGTGCCCGCTTTCACTCTGGTCCGAAAGGTCCATGTTGCCCCTGGCTTCGGTCATGGTGGGCCCGCCGGAGGGGACACTGTAGGTGTCCGGGCGGATGCCGTGGGACTGTTCCTCGATCAGGGCCTGCTCTTCGCTGAAGCGGATCACGTTGGCCTCGTCTCCGGCATCGCCGGGGATGTCCTCGCGGACCTTTGAGGGATCCGGAATGATGTATCCGGCGTCTGCTTCGTCTTTGGGGTGGCTCATGTTCTTACCTTCCTGTGGGGGTGTTACTTGTGGGCCGGGCGATGAGGTCCGCCTTGAGGTCAAGGCTCTGGTCCTGCCGCTTGACCTTGAAGCCTACGGTATCGCCGGGGTTGCGGTTCCGGAGTTCAGCCAGGAGCTTCTCGGGGGCGTTCAGCTCCACACCTTCCATGGACTCCAGGACGTCGCCGGGGCGGATGCCTGCGCGTCCCGCGGGGCCGTCCTCGTCCACTGCCAGGACCACGACGCCGGTGCTTGCCTCGATGCCCAGCTGGCCGGCGATCTGGGGCGTCAGTGCTCCCGGGGTGAGGCCCAGGTACGCGTGCTCGGCAGTGCCGTCGGCCAGGAGTTCCTCGGCAACCTCCACTGCGGTGGCGGCGGGAATTGCGAATCCGAGGGCAACGGCGCCGGCAGACGGAGGAATGTAAGCCTCGCTGATGCCGATGATTTCGCCGCGCATGTTGATGACCGCCCCGCCCGAATTGCCCGGACTGATGGGGGCATCGGTCTGGATCAGGTCCACCAGCGACAGGCTGTTGGAGGCGGAGCCGGGAATGGAGCGGTGCAACCCGGAGATGATGCCGGCGGTTGCCGTGTTTTCGAAGCCGAGCGGCGAGCCCAGCACCACGGCACCTTCGCCGACGCGCGGCAGGTCGGTCTGGTACACGGGTTTGGGCAGGCCGGTGCGGTCGGCCTGCACCAGGGCCAGGTCTGTCACGGGGTCGGTGGCCTTGACCGTTCCCTCCACCCGCTGGCCGTCAGCGAAGGCGACCTCCACGGTGGTGTTGCCACGGATCACGTGTTCGTTCGTGAGGACGAGGCCGTCCTCGGAATAGACCACCCCGCTACCCAGGCCGCCTTCGGTGAAGATGGTCACCACGGACGGTGCGAGGTTCTCCACGAGCTGGGGGATGTCGGCTGCAGCGGCCGGTGCGGGGGCTGCGGCGGTGCTGGCGGCAGTGGCAGTGGACGTTGAACCGCTGGCGGCGGACCCGTTGGGTTCCGGCGGAGGGGAGCCCGTGCAGGCGGTGAGGACCACGGAAGCGCCCAAAAGTGCGGCTCCCGCTGCCGTGCGGAACCGGTGCGAACGCGGTGGTTCGTTGCTGGTAGCGGTGCTCATACGCGGCCTCCTGCGGATCCTCGGGCTGGTCCTACCACCGTAGCCGCGGAACCACGAAAATACCAAGCAGCCTTAGTATTTTGCTGCGGGCTCCGTGGAGTGCAGGCCGTCGAAGGCCATGGTGATGACGTCGTCGGCCAGTCGTTCCGGTGACAGCGAGCCGCCGGGCTTGTACCACTCCACGATCGAGTTGATCATGCCGAACAGCAGGCGGGTGACGGTCCTCGGATCGATGTCCTGGCGGAGGGAGCCTTCGTCGCGGGCGGCGGAAATAAGGCCAGCCACCTTGTGGTCGAACGTGCGGCGGCGTTCCAGCGCGTCCCGCTCAATTTCGGTATTGCCGCGCAGGCGAAGGAGCAGCGTAACGAACGGCAGCCGGTCCACCAGGACCGCCACCGTTTGGCGGAGCACGAACTCGAGGCGCGCATCGGCTGCGCCTGAGGTTGCGGCGGGCTCCTCCAGAATGGACTCCAGGCCGCCCAGCGCATGGTCCAAAGCGAGTTTGAGGAGGTCGCCCTTGGAGGGCACATGGTGGTAGATGGCAGACTTGGAGATGCCAAGGTTGTCCGCGAGGATGCCCATCGATGTTGCGTCGTAACCGTGCCGGTTGAAGACGTCGACGGCGATGCGCAGTACCGACTGCTGGTCGTATCCGGGGCGGCCGCGCTTGGTGGGTGTATCTGTGCTGGACATACCGGCCATTTTCTCATGAACGTTCGGTAATTAACGCTATTGATGTTCGGGGACCTTGGACCCTGCGGTGCGGAAACATGACAGGTGGCCGGGGCGTGGGTCCCGGCCACCTGTGAGTTTTTCGGCGTGGGCTGCTACGCCTTGGGCCGCATATCGTAAATCCTGCGCAGCTTGCCGTTGGACCGCTCCAGCGAGCCGGGGTCCACCACGTCCACAGTGCAGGAAGAACCCACGTGGATCTTGATCTGCTCCTTCAAGGTGCGCGCCGCCGTCGAAACCTGCTCAATGCTGACGGTTTCCCGGCGCTCGATCTTCACCGTCATCTGGTCCATCCGCTGGCCTTCGGGACGGGTGAGCTCCAGCTGGAAGTGCGGGCTGAGCTCCGGGATTCGGAGGGCAATTTCCTCGATCTGTGACGGAAAAACGTTCACCCCGCGGAGGATGATCATGTCGTCGCTGCGGCCGGTGATGCGTCCCATCCTGCGGTGTGCCGGGCGGGCCGTGCCGGGGAGCAGCCGGGTGAGGTCCTTGGTGCGGTACCGGATGATGGGCAGCGCTTCCTTGGTGAGCGAGGTGAACACGAGTTCGCCGTGCTCGCCGTCGCGCAGGACGTTTTCCTTGCCCACCTCGGGGTTGAATGCATCGATGATCTCGGGGCGGAAGTGGTCCTCCCAGATGTGGCTGCCGTCCTGCGTTTCCACTGCTTCGCCGGCCACGCCCGGGCCCATCACCTCGGACAGTCCGTAGATGTCGCAGGCTTTGATGTTCATGGTGACTTCGAGCTCGTGCCGCATCTCCTCGGTCCACGGCTCGGCGCCCAGCACGGCGTACTTCAATGAGGTGGAGGCGGGGTCGATGCCCATGTGCGCCATGGCGTCGGCGATGGTCAGCAGGTACGTGGGGGTGGCCAGGATGGCGTCCGGCTTGAAGTCCTGGATCAGCTGGATCTGGCGCTCGGTCTGCCCGCCGGAAATGGGAATCACGGTGCAGCCCAGGGCTTCAGCGCCGGCGTGCGCACCGAGCCCGCCGGTGAACAGGCCGTAGCCGTAGGCGTTGTGGACCTTCATGCCGGGGCGGATGCCGGAGGCGCGGAAGCTGCGGGCCACCAGCTTTGCCCAGTCCGCGAGGTCCTGTTTGGTGTATCCCACCACCGTTGGCCGCCCCGTGGTTCCCGAGCTGGCGTGCACGCGGGCCACTTCGTTCTGCGGGACGGCGAACATGCCGAACGGGTATTCCTCGCGCAGGTCGTCCTTGGTGGTGAACGGGAAGTTGCCCAGGTCGTCCAGCTCGCGCAGGTCGTTGGGGTGGATGCCGGCGTCGTCGAACTTGCGCTTGTACAGGGGTACACGCTCGTACGCGTAGGCAACGGTGTGCTGGAGGCGGCTCAGCTGGAGGGCTTCAAGCTCGTCCCGGGAAATGGTCTCTTCGCGGTCCAGCCCGGCGTCGGTTGCTGCAACAGCGGCGGGGGTTTCGGGGGCATGCAGGGTCATTGTTTCCTACTTCTTGGGGATGGTGCGGCTGCGTCCGCGGAACTCGGCAACGAGCTCGCCGGGCTGGGCAGGGGTGGGCTGGCCTGGTTCGGAAGCCTGCCCATCCCCGGCGAAAATCTGGATGTCGTACAGGCCGCTGCGGCCCGCGCTGGAGCGGCGGTCCGCTACCGCTGTGAGCACCTGGCCGCGGAAGGCAGGTTTGAGGAAATTGATGTCGACGCCGGAGGCCACAGTGATGCTGTTTTCCTCCCCGGGAGCCGGCACGGCAGGGTTGCACGCGAGGGCGAAGGCGGTGTCACCGAAGGCGAAGATCATTCCGCCGTGGGCCATGCCGAAGCCGTTGAGCATTTCCTGCCGGAGGGTCATCCGGATGGTTGCATGCCCGTCGCTGAGGGCGAGGACCTGGATTCCCATCCACTCGGAGGCGTAGTCGTTCTCCAGTATCTGGTGTGTGGGCCCCGAAAGGGTGGTTTCAGCCATGCGTCATTGCCTCCAGCTTTATTTACCGAATGTTCATTAGGTAATCCCATGTAGGGGTCCCGTGTCAAGAGCCCGCGTGCCCATCACCACACCGGCTGCCGGTGGAATGCCTGCGGAAACCGCCGGGGAAGGTGCAAGGATGGAGGGACCGGCACCAGCACACAAAGGGCGGACCATGGCCAAAGGCATCTATGTCAGCGCAACCACTCCAGGCTCAGGCAAGTCACTCGTGGCCCTGGGTTTGGCGGACACCCTCCACCGTCATGCGGACAGGATCGGCTTCTTCAAGCCCGTGGTCCACGGCCCGGACGCTGCGGCTGATCCCATGGTGGCGCTGATGAAGTCCCGGTTCGCGCTGGAGGACGACCGGTGCCGCGGCGGCCTGACCTATGAAGAGGTCCGGTCGCTCCTTGCAGAAGGAAACCGGGCCGAGATCGATGCCCGCTGCGTGGAAATCTTCGCGGAGATCTCGCGGAACTGCGATGTGGTGATCGTGGAGGGGACGGACCTGGTTGGCCAGGACTCCGCCGTCGAGTTCGATCTCAACGCCCGGCTGGCCAACAACCTAGCCACGCCCGTGGTTGCCGTCGTGGGCGCCAAAGGGCGGACAGTGGCCGAGGCCGTTGCCGCCGTCGAGGTAGCCAGGAAAGAACTCGCCGCCGAACGGTGTGCGCTGCTGGCCATCATGGTGAACCGGGCAGACCCGGAGGACCTGGACGCCATTGCCGCCGCCGTGAAGCCCGGTGCCTCCAAGCGGCCGGTGTACATCCTGCCCGAGCTGGAGGAGATAGCGCGGCCCACCACCGGTGAAGTGGCTGCTGCCCTGGGTGTCCGCCAGATTGCCGGGCGGCCGGACATGGAGCGCGACGTGAAGGACATCAAGGTTGCGGCCATGAACGTGGGCAACTTCCTGAACGTGCTCGATGAGGGCGCCCTGGTGATTGTCCCGGGTGACCGGGCGGATGTGATGGTGGCGTGCCTGGCTGCGTCCTTCTCGCCCGAATTCCCGGTGGCCTCCGCCCTGATCCTCACCGGCGGGCTGGCGCCGGACGCCAACATCTACCCGCTCCTGGCCCAGGCCCCGTTCCCCGTGTTCGCCGCGGGCGAGGACACGTACACCACGGCCCGACGGGTCTCGGAGGTCCGGAGCGAAATCTGGTCGGGGCACCGCCGCAAGGTGGCCTCCGCCCTGGGGCTGTGGTCCCGCCGGGTGGATGAAACAGAGCTGATGGAACGGCTGCACCTGCCCCGCACCGAGCGGATGACGCCGCTGCGCTTCCTGCATGACCTCATTGAGCGGGCCCGTTCGCAGCGCCGGCACGTGGTGCTGCCCGAGGGGACGGATGTGCGCATCCTCCGGGCGGCGGAAATCCTGCACCGCCGCGACGTCTGCGACCTTACCGTGCTGGGACCTGAATCGGACGTCCGGGAACTGGCTGCCGCCAACGGCATCGACCTGTCCGGGATCACCGTCGTTGACCCCGCCGCGTCGGACCTGCGGCTGAAGTTCGCGGAGAAGTACGCGGAACTTCGGGCGCACAAAGGTGTGGACCTGCCGAAGGCCCTGGAAATCATGCAGGACGTCAGCTACTTCGGCACCATGATGGTCCAGCTGGGCGTGGTGGACGGCATGGTTTCCGGTGCCGCCCACACCACGGCGCACACCATCCGTCCTGCGCTGGAGTTCGTGAAGACGCGCCCGGGAGTGAAGATTGTATCCTCGGTGTTCCTGATGCTTATGCCGGACCGTGTGCTGGTGTACGGGGACTGTGCCGTCAACCCGGACCCGAATGTGGAGCAGCTGGCCGATATCGCCCTGGCCTCAGCGGAGACCGCCGTCCAGTTCGGGGTGGAACCGCGGGTGGCCATGCTGTCCTACTCAACGGGCGGATCGGGCGCGGGGGAGGCCGTTGATGAAGTGCGGCAGGCCACCGAACTGGTCCGCCAGCGCCGCCCGGACCTCGCCGTTGAAGGTCCCATCCAGTACGACGCCGCCGTGGACGCCTCCATCGCGGAGTCCAAGATGCCGGGGTCCTCGGTAGCCGGGCAGGCCACCGTGTTCATCTTCCCGGACCTCAACACCGGCAATAACACCTACAAGGCGGTGCAGCAGAGCTCGGGTGCGGTGGCCGTCGGGCCTGTCCTGCAGGGGTTGCGGAAACCGGTCAACGACCTCTCCCGTGGCTGCACCGTGGAGGACATCGTCAATACGGTGGCCATTACGGCCATCCAGGCCCAGGCACCCGCTTCCTAGCCAGCCTTGCCGAAACAAAGGACGACGCCGGACCCGCTTGGGTGCCGGCGTCGTCCTTGGTTTGGGTCAGCTGTTGTCCGGTTTGGCCAGGCTTTCCGGGTCCTCCTGCTTGGCCGCCTCGTCGGACAGGCCCTGCGGGGTGAGGTCCAGGTCTTCGGTGTTTTCGGGAGCTTCCGGCGCCTCACCGGTTTCGGCGGCCTTGGGGTTGCCGGTGTCGTCCAGCGCGGGGTTGGCACCCTCGACGCCGGTGGGGTCCTTGGTGCCTGAGCCGGAATCTGTATCCGCCTGCGGATCCAGCGGAGCGGTGCTGCTGGATCCTGTGTTGGTGGGGTCGTTCTCGTCGATCGAAGTGGGCTCGTTCGTCATGGAAGTGTCCTCTCGGGCGCGGGTCCTGCCTGTCCGCCGACTCTAGGCGCAGCACGCCCCGGTCCGCAAGAATCCCGCAGCCTGCCACGCCCAACCTATAGTGGGGTTTGAACCGCAGAAGCAAGGCTCAGGAGGCCCCCACATGCTCGTGCTCGTCATCAACTCCGGCTCGTCCTCCCTCAAGTACCAGGTCCGGGACGTTTCTGCCGGCAGTGTCCTGACTGAGGGGCTGATCGAAAAAATCGGCATGGGCAACGGCGGCGACGGGGACGGTGAAATTGAGGGCCCTCGGGACCACGCAGAAGCCCTGGAGCTGGTGGACGCAGCCATCCACCGGGAACTTGGCGACCTGGAGCTGGGCGCCGTGGGCCACCGGGTGGTGCATGGCGGTGAGCGCTTCGCGGAGCCGGTGCAGATCGACAACGAGATCACCCGCGCCATCGAGCGGCTGAACCCGCTGGCGCCGCTGCACAACCCGGCCAATGTCCTGGGCATCCGCGCGATCACCAAAAAGTGGCCGGACATGCCGCAGGTGGCCGTCTTCGACACCGCTTTCCACCGCACGCTGCCGGAGCACGCCTGGCGCTACGCCGTCCCGGACGAGCTGTACACCAACCACGGCATCCGCCGCTACGGTTTCCACGGCACGTCCCACGAGTACGTCACGCGCCGCGCCGCGGCACTGCTGGACCTGCCCGTGGAGGAGTTCGACGGCGTGATCGCCCACCTGGGCAACGGCGCCTCAGTCACCGCTATCCGGGGCGGCCATTCGGTGGACACCTCCATGGGTTTCACCCCGCTTGAAGGCCTGGTGATGGGAACGCGCTCCGGAGACCTGGACCCCTCCATCCTGGTCTTCCTGGGCAGGGCAGGCTGGACGCCGGAGGACCTGGACACCATGCTGAACCGGGAATCCGGGCTGAAGGGGCTGGCCGGCAACAATGACATGCGGTCGGTGGTGGAGGCAGCGGAGTCAGGCGACGCCAAAGCCGCGACAGCGCTCGCGGTCACGTCCTACCGGCTGGCCAAGTACATCGGCGGTTACCACGTGGCTGTGGGCGGAGCGAAGGCGCTGGTGTTCACGGCCGGAATCGGCGAGAACTCGCACCAGTTCCGTGCCCTGGTGGCGGACAGGCTCGGCGCCCTGGGAATAGAGCTCGACGCCGGCCTGAACGCTGAGCGGTCCAGGGAGCCGCGGGTCATTTCCACGCCACAGTCCGCCATCCCTGTCCTGGTCATCCCCACGGACGAGGAACGCGCGATCGCGGAGGCGACTGCCGCCGTCGTCTCCCCGGCAGGCTAACCGACGCTCTCTCACTTTCGGTGGGGTTTTCCGCGACGCTCTCTCACTTAATTGCGGTTTTCCCGGGACGCTCTCTCAGTCAAGCCCGGCCCTTGAGGATCAGGTTCCAGTAGATCTGCGGGAAGATGTCCCGGTCCACCACCCAGGACAGCTTGCTTTCATTCCAGGTGGGCACCCGCGGGATGGTGGGCATGGGCCGGTACCGGTCGTCGAACTCGGCGAACACCACCGTGTCGCGGGACACCGTGAAAGGGCACACGGAGTAGCCGTTGTACTTCGCGGGCAGCGGCTTACCCTTCCGCGCGGCCACCAGGTTTTTGGCCAGGACCATGGTTTGCTTCCGCAGGGCGCCGCCGGATTTTGAGTTGGTGGTTCCGGCGGCGTCTCCCAGGGACCACACATTGTGGAACCTGATGTGCCGCAGCGTCTGCCGGTCAACTTCCACGAAGCCGCCCTCGTCCCCGGCTGCCGGCAAATCCGTGGCTTTGAGCCAGTCCGGAGCGGACTGCGGCGGAACAGCATTCAGCACGTCGTAGTGCAGGTTCTCCTCGGTGCCGGTGGTGATGTCGCGGATGGTGGCCTTTTGGCTGGGGGAGTCCACGGCCACCAGCTCGCTGTTGGTCCGCAGTTCAATGCCGTACTCCGCAATTTTGCGGTCCAGCTCCCGGTCAATCTCGGGTACCCCGAAAACCGTGGGGTAGGGCTGGACCATCACCACGCGGATGTTGTCCAGTACGCCCTTCTCCCGCCAGTAGTCGCAGGCCAGGTACATCGGTTTCTGGCTCGCCCCGCCGCACTTAATGGGACCTGCCGGCATGGTGAACACGGCGGTGCCGGAGGTGAGGCCGCTCAGCAGGGTCCAGGCCTTCGGCGCCAGGTCGAACTCGTAGTGCGAGGCCCCGTGCTGCGAATGGACCGCCTCCGCCAGGCCGGGTACGGCGTCCCAGTCGTACTGGAGGCCGGGGCAGACCACCAGCTGGCCGTACGACACTGTTGAGCCTGACGCCAAAGTGACCGTGTTTGTGTCCGTATCCACATCCGCCGCGGCGTCCCGGATCCACGTCACGCCTTTCGGCATCACCGACTCCTGCGAGCGGACGGCCTCTGTGGCCTGGGCACGGCCGCCCGCGATGTGCGAGAACAGGGGCTGGAAGAAATGGTGGTCCTTGGGTTCAATGACCGCGACGTCCTTGACGCCATAGCGCTCCAGCCGGCCAGCCAGGGAGACGCCCGCATTGCCCCCGCCGATGATCACCACTTCATGCTGCGCGGCCACCGCGCTACCCCTTTTCCGTGAGGGCAGAGGCCTTGTGCGCGGCCCGTGCACCCGTCTTGGCGGACTCCACCACATACTGCGGCTCATCCTCGCTGGCGCGGTGGGTGTGCCCGTCCAGTTCAAAGTCACTGGTTTTCTTTTCCACGATCTTGCCGTGGGTCTTGCCCTGCGGTGTGTTCCATTCCACGGACGTTCCCTTGCGTAGCGGCATGCCTGCTCCTTGTGGTGGGTCCGGGCCTTCACGGCCTCCGGGAAAAAATCGGGTGCTCCACAATAGTAAGCACCGTTAGCTTTTCCGGGTACTGCCTGCGGACGGCAGGTGAGGTACGACGGCGGGACGCGGCCGCCGTCGTCCGCTCACCTGGTGGACCGGCGGCGGGAGGCTGCCCGCACAATCCCCGTGCACAGGGCCCAATAGGCCGCCCCTGCCGCCAGCGAGGCGGCCACGGCCAGGGGAAGGCTGACTCCGGCCAGCAGTGGATACACCAGCCAGTGGACAAGGTAGATGTGCAGTGAGGCGCTGGCCAGAACGACCGCCACGCGGCTCAGGGCGCGGGGTACCGCAAGGGTGGGAAGCCATGCGAGCGCCAGGATGCCGGCAATCACGGTGAGGTCCCGGTTGGGATCCTCGAAAAACCCCGGCACGGTCAGGACGGCAAGGACTGTGACGGCACTGCGCTGGGCGAGGTTCCGTGAGCGTGCCACTGCCCAGCCCAGAGCGAAAAGCCACAGGGCGGGGACGGTGTAAGGCACCCCTGGTTCCACCAGTTCGTACCGGGTCAGCAGTCCCGCGCCCAACAGGACCAGCGGGAAGGTGAACGGGAACGCACGCTCCGCGCGGTGAAGCCAGGGGACGGCCAGCAGCGCCGTCATTGCCAGCAGGATGTAGACCATCACTTCGATGAACCAGAAATGCCACTGGGTTGTCACCTGCTCCTCTCCCAGGAGGGAGTTCAGGAGCACGATGTTCACCAGGCCGTACCGGTCCGTGGCCAGGTAGGCGAAGGCGATAAACACCATGCTGGGCACGGCGATGCGTGCCGTGCTGGCAAGCTGGCGGCGCAGCCGGGGGAGCCTCCCGCCGGAGAGCTGGAAGCGGGCAAAGTTGAATCCGGCCGCCGCGATCAGCACGTGGGCCATGCCCTGCCAGTTGAACAGGCCGACGTGGGTGCTGACGATCAGGAAGATGCCCACTGCCCGCAGGACGATGCTGGTGTCCATCGGGGCAAGGAGGCGGGCAGCCCATTTCCGGGCCGGTTTTCGCGACCAGCCTTTGCCGGTAAGGGCGTCCGGCCGCGGCTCCAGGTCCCTGACAGGCATGAGGTGCCAGTCCGGCGGCAGGTGCCCCAACGCCTGCTCAAGCCGAACTGACGCGGCCACGAAGGACAGGGAATCGCCGCCGAGCGAAACAAACGTATCGTCGTCGCCGATCTCCGCTTGTTCCAGGGCCTCCTCAAAGATGCGCCGTACTGTGTCGGGCCCCGTTGAGCCGGCCTGCGGGGCGCGGTTGCCTGTTGCGGGCTCGGTGGCTGCGGACAGTGCCGCGACGGCCGGATAGTCCAGCTTGCCGGTGGCCAGGCGGGGGAGTTCCGCCACGGCGTGGAGGTCGACGGCGGCGCGCGGCAGCCCGAGGCCCTGGGCGAGGACCTTGGTGAGCAGCCGCGTGTCGTGGTTCCCCTCGATGGCGACGACGAGTCCCTGGTCCGTTCCGGCGCTGGCGGCCTTTATGCCCAGGTCCGCCAGGAGGCGTTCCACCTGGCCGAGGTCCACGCGCAGTCCAACGATCTTGACGAAGCGGTTGCGCCGCCCGCACACCTCATAGAGGCCGGCGGAGTTCTTGCGGGCGAGGTCTCCGGTGCGGAGCTCGGTGACAGTGCGGCCCAGTGCCAGGTCGTCAGGGGTTTCGGCGTAGCCCAGCATGACGTTGGGCCCGGTGTATACCAGTTCGCCGTCTGCCAGCCCGGGCACCGGTTCGATGCGGAAAACCCCGCCGGGAACAGGAACGCCGATGGCGCCGGGGTGGGCCGCGGCAAGGCCAGGCGGCAGGTAGGCCATCCGCGCCGTTGCCTCCGTCTGGCCGTACATGACGAACAGGTCCCAGCCGTTGCGGCGGCCCAGCCCGGCGTAGCGCTGCACCGCATCGGGGGCCATCCGGCCGCCCGCCTGGGTGACATAGCGAAGGTCCGGCAGGTCCATGTCCGCAAAGCCCACGCGCTCCAGCAGCTCGAAGGTATAGGGGACTGCGGCGAAGGCTGTGGCCCGCTCGCGCCGGAACAACTCCCAAAAGCATGGGTCAACCACGGACAACCCGGTCAGCACCAGGCCGGCACCGCGCAGTAGGTGGCTGTTGATGACCGAGAGCCCGTAGCAGTAGGACATGGGCAAGGTGGTGGCGGCACGGTCGTCCGGGGTGATCTGCAGGTAGGTTGCAATGGAATCCGCGTTCGCCTGCAGGTTGGCGTGGGACAGCCGCACCAGCTTCGGGGAGCCCGTGGACCCGGACGTGCTGAGGAGGAGCGCAAGGTCCGGGTGCAGGTTGTGCTTGGTGCCTGGTCTGCGTTCGTCCAGGATGCACTGCCCGTTGCCGGAACGGACCACCACGTCGGGGTCGTAGGCGGCCACGAGCGATTCCAGGGCCGCCGGCTTGTCTTCCGGCAGGAGGATCAGAGGGTGGCCGGACACCAGGGCTGCGAGGTACGCCACCAGCGATTCGACGTCGTTGGACGCGGCAAGGGCCACCAGCCGCCGGTCGGTGCCCAGATGCCGGGCAAACGTGTCGACGCGGTCGGCCAGCTCCTGGTAGGTCAGGGTCAGTCCGTCGGCGATGATGGCGGGCCTGTCTCCGTAGCTCGAAAGTTCGGCAGCGAAGGGCACCCGCGCGAAGTCAAGCTGCGTGGTCATCCGACGATGGTATTAGCTGAGGCTCACCTAAGTAAAAACCGGCGTTATACCCCATTGGATGGAGAAATAAAGGCTGTGGTCAGGGCAAGGAGCCACGCCCCGCTGACGTTGACAGGAAGTGGGCTGCGGTCCAAGCTGTCGCTGTGCCTGCCTTTTCCGCCGGCAGAGCCGGGCCGGCGCCAGGTGCCCTTCAAAGGAGAATGCTGTGCCTGTTGTAGAAGAAAGCGTCGTCATCGACCGGCCGCCGCAGGAGGTTTTTGACTTCCTGTCGAAGTTTGAAAACATCGCGGTCTATGATTCCTCCGTCACCTCGTCAGGACAGATTGGGGAGGGGCCCCTGGCGGTGGGAACCCGTGGGCGGGGGACCAGCAAGATCATGGGCCGGCAGTTCGACTGGACCGTCGAGATCGCGGAGTTCGATCGACCACGACGCATGATGTCCCGCTCCGTCGAAGGAAAACTGGATTTCACAGTAACGTTCACGCTGGAACCGGCGAACGGCGGCACCCGGCTCACCCAGCGGATCGACGCCGCGTCCGGGTTGGGCGGGGTGTTTGGCAAGCTGGCCGATCCGCTCGTGGAACGGGCGCAGGGACGAACCATGCGCGCCAACCTTGAAACCCTGGCCGAGTGGCTTGTCGAGCATCCGCAGGGCTGACGCCGGCACCTTTGCCGATGGCAAGGCGGCCGTACGACGGCGGGACGCGCCCGCCGTCGTACGGGTTGTCCTACTTCAGGCCCGCGCCCGGCAGGAGTTCCGTGGCACCCAGTGAATCCGCGATGAAGGCGTAGTCCCACGCCCGTTCCCGCCACTGCACGTAGCGGCCGGACGCACCGCCGTGGCCGCCGTCCATCTCGATCTTCATGACGATGGGCTCGGTTCCGGTGGTCTTGTTCCGCAGTTCCTGCACCCACTTGGCCGGCTCCACGTACAGGACGCGCGTGTCATTGAAGGACGTCACGGCGGCAATCCTGGGGTAGGCCACCTCCCGCACGTTCTCGTAGGGGGCGTAGGACTTCATGTACTCGTACACGCGGGGGTCCGTAATGGGGTTGCCCCACTCCTCCCATTCCAAAGCGGACAGTGGGAGCTCCGGATCGAGGATGCTGGTCAGCGGGTCCACAAACGGCACCTGCGCCACGATGGCGGCGTACTTCTCGGGTGCCATGTTGGCCACCGCGCCCATCAGCAGGCCGCCGGCCGAACCGCCCAGGGCGGCGATCCGGGCCGGGTCCACCCAGCCCGAGGCTGCCAGCCAGTCAGTGGCGTCCACGAAGTCCGTAAAGGTATTCTTCTTCTCCAGCTTCTTGCCGTTCTCGTACCAGTGCCGGCCAAGCTCTCCGCCGCCGCGGATGTGGGCGATCACGAACACCACGCCGCGGTCCAGGAGCGACAGCCGCGCGATGCCGAAGCCCGGATCCATGCTCATCTCGTAGGAGCCGTATCCGTAGACCAGGCCGGCCGCCGTCGAATCCTGCTTCACGGCTTTGTGGCGCAGTACCGAGAGTGGAATTCGGGTCCCGTCAGCGGCGGTGGCCCATTCCCGCGTTGCCACATAGTCGCTGCCGTCATAGCCGCCCAGGACCGGGCTTTCCTTGCGCAGCAGGAGCTCACCCGTGGGCCGCTCCGGCGTGGGCAGGAGAAAGTCGTAGATGCGTGACGGCGTGAAGTAGGACGTGTAGCCGAGCCGGATGACCGGTGCCTCGTAATCAGAGCCGCCAACACCGGCGGTGTAGAGCTCCTCGTCGAAGGCCGGCTCCACCGGTGCCTCCTGCCTCCGGGTGCCCAGGCCGGCAAGACCGATGACCTGCACGCGCTCAATGGTGTCCTTGCGGATGGACACGATCAGGTGTGTGGAGGTGACGCCGGCGCCATTGATGCGGACGTCGTCGGAATGCCCGACGACGGTGATCCAGTTCTGCGCGGACAGCGGCTTGGCGAGCTCGGCCGGCTCCACCAAAGAGACCATGGAGTTGATCGCACCGCGGTTGTGGGTGAGCAGGATGCGCTCCTCACCCTCAAGCAGGAACGGCTCGGCCTCGTACAGCACCCGCTCGTTGCGGGAGATGACGGTGATGAGTTCCTGCGCGGGGTCATCGAAGCGGAGCAGGCGGGTCTCGCTGTACTCCGAGCAGCCGATGCCCAGCACCAGATGGCGGCGGTCGGAGGAGAGCTCGAAGCCCAGCCACATGGCGGCATCGTCCTCCTGGTAAACGACCACGTCCTCACCAACCGGTGTGCCCAGGGTGTGGGCCTTCACCTGGTACGGGCGCCAGGAATCGTCCACCACTGTGTAGAAGATCCGGGTGCCGTCGGGGGAGAAGGCCACCCCGTAAAAGATGTTCTCGATGACATCGGGCAGCATTTCGCCGGTGCGGAGGTCCTTGATGCGGAGGGTAAAGCGTTCGTCGCCCGAATTGTCCACCGCATACGCATAAAGGTTGCCGTCCACGGTCACGGCCGAACCGCCCACCGAGAAGAACGGCTTGCCCTCGGCCTCCACGTTGCCGTCCAGCAGGATTTCCTCGCCCGGAATTTCTACGCCGGCCTGCACTGCCGGCGGAGTCCAGTCAGCGATCTTGTCCTCGGTGTCCGCGGCCCTGACCCGGCACTGGATGCCGTACTCCTTGCCCTCGGCGGAGCGGCTGAAGTACCACCAGCCGTCCTTGCGGTGCGGCACGGAGAGATCAGTTTCCTGCGTGCGGCCCTTGATCTCCTGGAAAATCGCCTCCCGCAGCGGCTCCTGGTGCGCCGTAACCGCTTCCTGGTAGGCGTTCTCGGCCTTCAGGTGCTCCACTACCTCGGCAGACTCCTTGTCCCGAAGCCATTCGTAGTTGTCAAGGAACGTGTCCCCATGGTGGACACGTTCGGTGGGAATTTTCTTGGCTGCCGGCGGCGTAGGAGTGGCAGTGGTGGCGGAGTCCTGCAGCGGAGTCTGGGTCATGCCTTCAATATAGCCACCGCCCCGGACAATGGGCGGGCGCGTTCGCTACGGGGGGATCGGCTCCACCGCGGCGGAGTGTGCCGCCGCCCTGCCCTAGTGGGCTTGAGGCGGCAGGCGTATCCTGTTCACGCCAAGGCACATCCGCCCAGCGTGAGAGGGGAAGTTTATGACCATTCCGCCAGTGCACGAGCCCGAGCCGTTCCCGCCTGAACCTGGGCCGGATCAGCCTGATCCGGCCCAGCCCGGCCATCCCGGCCCCAACCCGTTCCCCACACCGCAGCCCCCGGGGCCCCTTCCGGTACCCGACCCCGGCCCGGCACCGCTCCGCCCGGACCCCACGCGGAGCTGATGCACCATTGACCGAGGGGCCCCTTCGCACGCCGCGAAAGGGCCCCTCAGCCATATCCGGGACGGGCCTAAAAATCTTCAAAATCAGGTGGCTGAACCCCTTGCAGACCTGCTCTGGCGGTGCTAAAAAATCTATATCAGCCAATACAGATCGGCTGGTGGGAAGTGTTGGACCGTCTCATAAGAGGAGGGAAGCCATGTTGATGCGAACCGATCCGTTCCGCGAGCTGGACAGGCTGGCCCAGCAGGTCCTCGGCACGGCAGCGCGTCCGGCAGCGATGCCCATGGACGCGTGGCGGGAGGACCAGGAGTTTGTTGTCGCTTTTGATCTGCCCGGCGTCTCAGCGGATTCAGTGGATCTGGATGTGGAACGGAATGTCCTGACGGTACGGGCTGAACGGCCTGACCCGGCAGGCACAGATACCGAGTTGATCGCCTCCGAACGGCCGCTAGGCGTCTTCAGCCGCCAGCTGATCCTCGGGGACACCCTGGACACGGACAACGTGAAGGCAAGTTACGACGCCGGTGTCCTGACGCTGCGGATCCCTGTGGCCGAGAAGGCCAAGCCGCGCAAGATCGAGATTGAGACGAAGGGGGCAAAGCAGGAGATTGCCGCCTAGTTTCAGCAGAGGATCGGGACGTCGGGTTGAGTAATTGCTGACTGCCTTTTGGGCGGATCGCGAGTATGCACGCCACAGCGCTGAGTGCGCACCGGCAGCCTATGCCTGAACCTCCCGATACGGTGGCCCCCGGGTTAATCCGGGGGCCATCCGCCTGTCAGCTTCAGGTATTGAGCTCCAGCATCAGCGCGGGCAGTTCGTCCGCAAGTTCGCGCGCCAGGAACCCCAGGGGTCCGAGCGTGCTTGCAAGACGGTCCGCGGCAGCAGCATGAAGGTGCGTTCCCCAGCATGCCGCCTGCGCTTCACTGGTTCCGCGGGCGCGCAGGCCCGCGATGGCACCGGCGAGCACGTCGCCACTCCCGGATGTTCCCAGCCCGCCGTAACCGGTGGTGATCTTCCACAGCTCGGAATCCTCCGGCGCTTCTGTGCCCGACGGGCGGGCGATGAGGCCCTGGCAGCTCACCACGGCCTGGTACCGGTCAGCAATTTCCGCAACATCCGCGGGCAGGTCCTTCAGGTCGCGGCCCAGCAGGATCTCAGCTTCCTTGGTGTTGGGCGTGAGAATCAGGCGCCCTTTCCACGGCTCAAACTGATCGCCGACGTTGACCAAGGCGCCCAAAGCATAGGCATCGAGGACGACGGCTGGACCTCCGCCGTCGTCCTTACGGCCAGTGCCTGTCTCCCGCTCAAGCAGGGCATGCAGCAGGTCCTCCGCCAGGTCCTGGTCATCCAGGCCCGGACCGATCAGGAGGGTGTCAGCGCGGTCCAGGTACGACGAGATCCGGTGCAGTCCTTCGCCGGTAACTGACCCATCCGGGTTCTCCGGCAGTCCCATCGCGCCGCACTCGGGCAGCGCCACACCCAGCTGGACCGCGACGGATTCCCCAACCGCGAGGGTGAGCTTTCCTGCGCCGGCGCGAAGGGCAGCGGTACCCGCCAGCAGGGCGGCGCCAGGAGTGGCCCGGGCCCCGCCGATCACCAGCACCGATCCCCGGGAGTACTTGTCCTCGCCGGGGGCAGGCAGCGGCCAGTCGCGCAGCAGCGACGGCGTCACCAGGGTGGGCGATGCCGCATCACTTGGGGTGGACACTGGTATCCCCGCCGTGCTCGGTAACCGTCACGCCGTGCTCGGCAAGATGGTCCGCCACGTTGAAACTCTCCAGGATCCAGGGGCCCTCGCCGGACGGACGGACGTACCGGGTCAGCGACGCGTTGAGGATTGAAGTGCTCGCCGCCAGGTCCAGGATCTCCCGCTCAGCCATACCTTCCAGCACGTACCGGAACAGCATGATCACCGCGTCGTGGCAGACCAGCATCACCCGGTGCCCCTGGCCCAGGTTGTTCAGCTCAGCCAGGACAGAACGCAGGCGGAGTGCAACATCGGCCCAGGATTCCCCGCCGGGCGGCCGGTAATACAGCTTGCCCAGCCACTCCCGGCGCTCCACTTCCTCCGGGAACCGCTGCTCCACACCCAGCCGGGTGAGCCGGTCCAGGATGCCGAGTTCCCGGTCACGCAAACGTTCGTCCGTGCGCACCTTGACCGGCCAGCCGGCCGTTTCGACAGCGATCTCCGCTGTCTGCAGGGCCCGCGCGTAGGGCGAAGAGACCACGGCATCCGGCCGGAACTCCTCGGTGATCCTGGCCAGGGCTGCGCCCAGGGCCTTGGCTTGCTCCTGCCCGGTGTCGGAGAGGTTCACGTCGGCATCCCGGGCAGGCACCTCAATGACGGCCGCCCCGGCCTGCCGCGCCTCGGTGGCGGCCACGTTGCCTTCGCTCTCGCCGTGCCGGATCAGCAGCAGCTCCACCGCCCCGGCCTCCCGCACTGCCTGTGTCAGCCCGTCGTCGTTCAAGAAACCACCCCGTCCGCGTGTCATGCCGAATGCAGGAACACTACCAGCGGCGTACCCATCCGGGCGGGGAAAATAACGGACGACGGCCGACGGCGGGCGGTAGTTGCGGGGAGTGGCTACCGGTGAGTTCGGCCTGCACATCAGGGGGGCGGGTTCCCGGGTCCGTTTTCGACGCGCAGGTTGCGTCATGACGCGCAAATTCCGCGGCGCACCGCAAATTTCGCTCGCGCCAGGTAATCTGCGCGTCGCCAGACAAGAGGCGTGCCGTCAACTACGGCCTGGCGAACTCGCCGATCCGGCCCTCCCGCAGGGCGGCCCCGACGGCGAAGATGGACCCGTAGTCCGGAAACAGCACGGACTGGCCCGCAATGAACCCGGAGCCGGCGGTGGGCAGGGTCATGGTGCCGATGGCATTCGTGTCCAGGTTCCGCAGGCTGTAGGCCAATATAGCGGCCTGGACGGGGTCGAAGCCCTTGTTGACGGTGAGGCAGCAGGAGGCGAAGTCCACCAGGCCGCGGACGGCGTTGACATCATTCAGGGCGCCCCCTCCGGTCAGCCGGGCCAGGATTGCCTTGAGCAGGATTTGCTGGTTGCGCACCCGCTGGAAGTCGCCGTCCGAGAACGCATACCGCTCGCGGGAGAACTCCAGCGCCGCCTGTCCGTCCATGTGGTTGACGCCGGGACCGAAGATGTGGCCGGTGTCGTGCGTGGACTGGAACGCAAAAGGCACGTTGACATCGATCCCGCCCAATCCGTCCACCAGCACCTTGAGGCCGCCGAAGTCCAGCATCAGGGTGTGGTCGATGGTGATCCCGAACAGCTGCTGCACCGTCTGGGTGGTCATGTCGATGCCGCCGTACTGCAGCCCGGCGTTGATCTTTCCGCCGCCGAACCCGGGGATGTCCACCCACGTATCCCTGTTGATGGACACGATGTACAGGGTGCTCCGGTCGGCGGGGACATGAACCAGCATCAGGGCGTCCGAACGGTGGTCCATTGGCTCGCCGGTGGCGGCAGTGTGGGCTGCCGCATCCTTGGCGATCCCGCGCATGTCGCTGCCGATAACCAGTACGTTCATCGGCGCCGGCGGCAGCTCCGGGATCGGTTCCGGAGGCGGCGGGGGAGCGGGGGCCGGGGGTGGGGGTGGAGGTGGAGGCGGCGTCTCGGAAGGGGTTTCCGACGGCGACGGGGATGGCGCTTCGCTCTGGGTTGCAGCAGGCTGCGCCTCAGTGCCCGGACGGTTGAGGCTGATCACGGCGACGACGGCGGCCGCGACCAGGACGAGCGCCAGCAGCGCAGCGATCCAGCGCCGCCGGCCGTGCGCCACCCAGCTCTCACCATGGGGACCCGCTCCGGAGCCGCCGGACGGACCCGCACCTCCGGGGCCGGGACCTCCAGGGCCGGGACCGGTTTCTCCCGGACCGGAAGGATCAGAACCGCCAGGCGTGGTCATTGCATCTCACCTCTGTGTGGGTAGGTGGGATCAGTGTCCGCCCGCAAGGTTCCTGCTGGCTACGAACGTTTCCAAACTGTCATCTGCCAGTGCCGCGGAGATCCCTGCGATGGCGTTGTAGTCCGGCCGCACGATGGACTGGCCGTCCGCTGATGTTCCAATGCCGAGAGTGGGAATGGTGAACATTTTCAGGTCATCGGCCCGGACGTCCCGGAGCTCCAGCCCCAGCCGTGCGAGGGTGGCGGCGTCCAGGCCCTTGTCCGCGCTGATGAACGGGGCGATGGAGCTGATGACGTTATGGACTTTCACAGGATTGAGGAGCGTGTCCCGGCTGAGGTTCTTGGCGGTCAGTGCCTTGAGGAAAGCCTGCTGGTTGCGCACGCGCTGGTAGTCGCCGTCGGCGTACGCATACCGTTCACGGACGAAGTCCAGGGCGCCCTTGCCGTTCAGGAGGGCGGGGCCCTTGGCGTATTTCTTGTTGCTGTGGGGTGACACGAACGGCTGCGTGATGTTCACTTGCACGCCGCCCAGGGCGTCAGTCATGCCCACGAATCCCTCGAAGTCGATCATGGCCACATGGTCAATCCGCTGATTGAACAGGGATTCGACCGTCTGCACCATCAGGGGTACGCCGCCGTATGAAAGGGCTGCGTTGATTTTGGCCTGGCCGTTGCCCGGGATGTCGATCCACAGGTCACGCATCAGGGAGACGGAGAAAATCTTGGACCTGTCCGCGGGGATGTGGACCAGCATCAGGGTATCCGCGCGCTGGTTGGAATTGCCGCCGGACACTGCTTCTTCCTTGGTGGCGCCGCGGCTGTCGCTGCCCATCACCAGGATGTTCAGTGCTCCGCTGGCGGCGGCATTCCGGGTGCCCTCGGCCGTTCCGACGCCGGGTCCGCTGTCGGTGCCGCCGGCGGCTTCCCTGCCCGCTTCGCCTCCGGCCTCCCCTGCCGCTTCTCCAGCAGCCTCACCCGGAACACTGCCCGCCTGCGCGCGCTGGGGCCGGAGGGACTCGGGCGGGAACGGGTTTTCAATCGTGGTGACTTTGGAGTCGTACACCTGCCCGAGGTTCAACAGATAGACGCCTACCGAGGCAGGTATGAGGATTGCCAGCGCCAGGAGCACCAACAAAATTGTGCGTAACGGATGGCGCCTGGGGCGTTCCTCCGGCGTGGGAGCGTCCGTCGGCTGGTTGCCTGGATACTTCAGCTGGGTGCTCATTTGGGAAAATTAGCACCGGTAAAAATTGTTTACATCAGGGGAATCCGCAGAAAAACCGCAGAGAGTTCCACAGATTTAATAACGACGGCGGAGCCTGGTTCAGGCGGGCACATTCAGGCGTGCGTGGCGAAGGATGGACACAATCGCCGGGGCCAGTTCGTCTTCCATTTGCCGGTACACCTCGGGCGACCTGCGGTAGGGGTCGATAATATCGTTGTCCGCGGAATTGGGCGGCAGGGACAAATGCCGCACACCGGCAGCCCGCGCTGCCAGGCTCTTCCAAAAGGCCGTGTTGGCAGCCAGCCTGCCGCCGTCGTCGAACGCCTCTTCAGGGGTGCTTCGCTCCGGGCCGGCTGCGCCCTGGTCCAGGACGTCGAGCATGCGGGCGAACTCGCGGATGGTGAAGGTCCGCTTCAGGAAGGCAGGGTCCAGCTGGAGCACCTCGCCGCGGTGTGCGGAGGTCATGGTGAGTACCAGGTCCACCCCGCGCAGGATCTTAGGGGTCAACTGCCGGGCGGCGAAGTTGTCCGGGTCTCCGCCAAAAGTGCGCACGATATCGGCCGATATCGGCTGCATGGGCTCGCCTACCAGCGCGCGGGTCCCGGCGCTGGCCACCACAAATCCGCCCGGCACGGCCTGGTCGAGGCCCGCCTGCAGCAGCCTCTCGGCCACGGGCGACCGGCAGATGTTGCCGGTGCAAACGGTCAGGATTCGTACTGGTTCGGATGTGTCCAAGGGGAATTTCTCTTTCCAGCCGGTGTACGGACGGAGAGTCCATGCATTTCAACTTAACACGCATCATCCCGCCGGCGGCCACCCCAACCCCAACGCTCCTGCACTTTCTGCGGGCCTTCCCCTTACGCTCTCTCACCTTTGGCGGCTTATCCCGGGACGCTCCCGCACTTCCGGTGGGTTTTTCCCGGACGCTCCATCACTACCAATCCAGCGGCTCTGCCTTCACGATGGAAGCAGGCGCAGACGTCGAGAAGAGGAACCATGCCTTCCGGGAACCATGTTGAGCGTGACTGCGTGATTGCCGGCGGCGGTCCGGGCGGGATGGTGCTCGGGTATTTGCTGGCACGCGCCGGCCTCAAGGTTACGGTCCTCGAGAAGCACGCAGACTTCTTTCGCGACTTCCGTGGCGACACCGTGCATCCGTCCACCGTGACGCTGCTTGGCGAGCTTGGGCTTCGCGAAAAGTTCCTGCAGCTGCCGCTGACAAAGCTGTCCACCATGGATGCCGTTTTCGACGGCCAGCGCCTCACCATCGCCGACTTCCGGACCCTCCCGGCTCCGGACAACTTCCTGGTCTTCGCGCCGCAGTGGGATTTCCTGGACTTCCTGGCGAGGGAAGCGGCGAACTACCCCAACTTCGAACTGCTCATGAGTACGGACGCCGCCGGGCTCATCGTGGAGCAGGGCCAGGTGCGGGGCATTAAGGCCATAGCGGCCGACGGCGGACGTGAGATCCGTGCGACGCTCACCGTCGCTGCCGACGGACGCGCGTCAATCCTGCGAACCGCCGCCGGCTTGGTTCCCGACGAGTTCGGCGTGCCTATCGATGTGCTCTGGTTCGGGCTCCCCAAGCCACCGGATCCTCCACCGGTAACCCTGGGCTATATCTCGTCCCGGGGGATGGTCCTCACCATCGACCGGGGGGACAGGTACCAGTCGGGCATGGTCATCCGGAAGGGTGGCCTTGACGAGCTTCGGGCGGCCGGGCTGGACGCCCTTCGCGACCGGATTACCTACGCGGCACCATTTCTGCACACCGTCGTCGGAACCCTGACCGATTGGGACCAGATCAAACTTCTATCGGTGCAAATCAACCGGCTCCGCCGCTGGTACCGCCCTGGGTTCATCGCCATTGGGGACGCAGCCCATGCAATGTCCCCTATGTTCGGTGTGGGCGTGAACTTCGCCATCCAGGATGCCGTTGCGCTGTTCAACGCTATTGCGAGGGACCTGGCTGCCGGGGACGCCCCGGTCAGCAAGCTCGCAGGAGTTCAGCGTCGCCGCGAGAAGCCGGTGAAAGTCATGCAATTGCTCCAACGCAACGGGCACAGAGCCATCGCCAGGGCCGCCACGGGCAGCAGCGTCGCACCGCGCTGGTTTGTCATGGTCCTCCGGTTTTCCTCACCACTGCTGCGCCGTATCACCGCCCGCTTCATTGGCATCGGAATCCGTCCGGAGCACGTCCGCTGGCCTTGACCGACCCCGGAAGGCCGCCCGGACTGCCCTCCAGCCTGCAGTGCAGGCGGGAGAGCGTAGGCCGGTTTGGTGCATTATCTGGGAGAGCGTCGGCCGGTTTGGCGCATCATCTGAGAGAGCGTCTGGTGCCGTTAGAGGGAGGCCAGCATCTCCTTCATCTGGGCGATTTCCGCCTCCTGGGACGTGACGATGTCCCGGGCGAGCTGGATGGTCCCGGGGTGCTTGCCGGCACCGATCTCCTGCTGCGCCATGTCGATCGCACCTTCATGGTGACCGATCATGTGCTCCAGGAAGAGCCGGACGGCTTCGGTTCCCTGGGCGTCCTTGAGCTGCTGCATGCCGCCCGCATCCACCATTCCGCCCATGCCGTGGCCAGTGTGGTCTGACATCATGGTGGGCACCTTCCACTCCTGGAGCCAGCCGGTCATGGTCTCAATCTCAGGGGCCTGGGCGTCCTTGATTGTGGTGGCCAGGGCGGCGACGTCAGCGGGAATGTCCTGCTTGGCGAGCATCAGGTCGCTCATCTCGACGGCCTGCGCGTGGTGGGGAATCATCATCTGGTTGAACATGATGTCCGCCTGGTTATGGTCGGCGCTTGCGTCCGGCATCATGCTGGACATGGGGCCGGAGCTGCCGTGGTTCATGGGCATGGTGTTTCCGCCGGAGGTGGCTGAATCGGCAGCGCAGCCGGCAAGGCCAATCGAGGCTGCCAGCGCAGCAGCGACGGTCAGGGTTTTGATCTTCGTGTTCATTGTGGAGTCCTTCAGGAAAGTAAAATTGACTGGGCCAAATGTGGGCGTGGCGGGGCCACGCGGGCAGTCGGTTTACGTCCGGCTGATGGACAGTTCGCAGGGCGTTGGGCTTGAAGGGAAGTAGGAGTATCCGGCGGCGCCGGAGGTACCGGGCGCCGGTCCGGGATGCACGGCCGGGCCGGCCTGGGGCGGGATCACGGCGAGCGAGCCGGCCTGTGCGGAGGGGATGCAGGACGAACCGGCTTCCTGCGCCCCCGGGCATCCGGCGCTGCAGGACTCCCAGGCCGCAGTGGCGGCCCCTGCATCATCAGGGGAGGCTGGGTGGCCGACGGCAGCGTGCCCATCGGAATGCCCGACGGCGTCGTGCCCGCCGGAGTGCCCGACGGCGGCGTCCCCCGCCTGCTGCGCGGCGCCGGCGTGGGCAACGGATGAGGCATGCGAGGAGTGGTCTGCGGTCATGACGTGCATGCCAAAAATGCCGGCCACGATGGCAAAGACCGCAGCCAGCAGCCCCGCGCGGAGGAGAGCTGCCGGCAGGACGCTGGCGCGTGCGGTCATGCTGCTCCCTCCTTCACGGGACTGCCTGTGGCTCTGTGGTTTCAACGTACCTCGGACGGGTTGAGTTTCACCCGCCGCAGCAGCTGAGCGTTCAAAGCCACCACGATGGTGGACACGGACATCAGGACCGCCGCGGCTGCGGGGGAGAGCGCCACCCCGGCGAACGCCAGGACACCTGCGGCCAGCGGCACGGACAGGATGTTGTAGCCGGTGGCCCACGCCAGGTTCTGCCACATCTTGCGGTAGCTGGCACGGGACAAGTCCACCATGGACAGCACCGCACGCGGATCATTTCCGGCCAGCACCACCCCGGCCGACTCCATGGCCACATCCGTACCGGCGCCGATCGCGATGCCCACCTCGGCGCGGGCCAGTGCGGGTGAGTCGTTGACGCCGTCGCCCACCATTGCCACCTTCAGGCCCCGCGCCTGAAGTTCAGCCACCTTCTTGTCCTTGTCCGCCGGCAGCACTTCGGCGAACACCTCGTCGATGTTCAGGTCCACCGCCACCGACTGGGCAACCTGCCGGGCATCACCGGTGATCATGCCAACCTTGACGCCGCGGTTCTGCAGGGCCGCCACGGCCTGGCGGGACTCGGCCCGTACTGCGTCCTCCAGGCTGACCGCCCCCAGCACGCGGCCGTCGTCATCAATCACATGCAGGACGGCAGCGCCGCGGTCCATCCACGCCCGGGTGGACTGGGCCAGCGCGGAAGGTTCGACGGCACCGAGCTCGCGCAGGAGCGCGGGCCCGCCCACGTGCACGGTGCGTCCGTCCACGCTGGCCCGGACGCCCCGGCCGGTCAGGGAGCTGAACTCCGTGACGGCCGGAAGGTCCAGGTTGCGCTCGCGGGCTGCGCGGACGATGGCCCGGGCCACAGGGTGCTCGCTGTCAGACTCGACGGCGGCAGCCAGGGCCAGCAGCTCGTCGGTGTCCACTCCTTCTGCTGCTGCTACGTCCTTCAGCTGAGGTGCGCCTGTGGTCAGGGTGCCGGTCTTGTCGAAGAGGACCACGTCGATGGTGCGCATCCGCTCCAGCGCCATCCGGTTCTTGATCAGGACACCGGCGCGGGCGGCCTGCTCGGTGGAGATGGCGATGACCAGCGGGATGGCCAGGCCAAGGGCGTGCGGGCAGGCGATGACCAGGACGGTGACGGTCCGGGTTACGGCCTCCGGGATGCTGCCCAGCAGGGTCCAGGCGATAAAGGTGATCACACCGGCTCCGGCGGCGAAGTAGAACAGGAAGGCTGCGGCGCGGTCGGCGAGGGCCTGGGCGCGTGAGGATGACGCCTGTGCCTCGGCCACGAGCCGCTGGATGCCTGCCAGGGCAGTGTCGTCGCCCACCGCCGTGACCCGGACCCGGACGCTGGTGTCCGTGGCGACGGTTCCGGCCACCACGGTGTCGCCGGGGCCGCGCGCCACGGTTTTGGATTCGCCGGTGATCATCGACTCGTCGAACTCGGCCTGCCCTTCCACTACCGTTCCGTCGGCCGGCATGCGGGCGCCGGAGCGGACCAGGACCAGGTCATCGGGCTGGAGTTCGGAGACCGGAACAGTTTCGGTGCCGGTGTCCGTGATGCGTTCGGCTTCGTCGGGCAGCAGTGCGGCCAGGGCATCCAGGGCCCCTTGCGCCGAGCCCAGGGCCCGCATCTCGATCCAGTGACCCAGCAGCATGATGGCCACCAGCAGGGCGAGCTCCCACCAGAAGTCCAGGTCGAAGCCGCCGAGGCCCAGGCTGGTGACCCAGGACGCGGCGAACGCAACCGTGATCGCCATGGCAATCAGCAGCATCATGCCCGGCCGGCGGTCTTTCAGCTCCTGCATGCCGCCCTTGAGGAAGGGCTGGCCGCCGTAGAGGAAGATCACCGTGCCCAGGACGGGCGGGATCCAGGTTGACCCGGGGAACATGGGCGCCATGTAGCCCAGGAGGTGGCCCACCATGGGGCTGAAATAGACCACGGGAACGGACAGAGCCAGTGTCAGCCAGAACCTGTTCTTGAACATCGCGGTGCTGTGGCCGGCGTGCTGCCCGTGGGTGTGGACCGCGTGGTCGTCATTATGGCGGGCGGTGGATTCGTCACCGTGATGCGCCGGATCCTGGTGCGGATGCCCGGCGTGCCCGGCGCCGGCTGAGGCAGCCGCCGCTGCCGTGACGGTGCCGCCTGAGGGGTTGCCGTCGTCGTCGTGATGGTGCATGTGCTGGTGGTCCTGCATGTTTTCCTCCTTGGAGGGGTTCGCGTTCGGGGCAGCAGCCCCGGTGCGGAAGTCAGTTGGAAGCCAGGGAGTACCCGGCCGAGGTGACGGCCTGCCGGACGGCCGCGTCCGTAACGGTGCCGGCAACGGTGAGGCCGGAACGGCCGCCCGCCACGAGATCAACCGATGCCGACTCGACGCCTTCGAGGGCGGAGACGGCCTTTTCGACGGTCTGGACGCAATGCCCGCAGGTGAGGCCTTCAAGGTCGAAGGTCCGCGGGGCGGCGGCGCCGGCACCAGGCGTTGCGACGGCGGCAGTGGTCTTCTGCGCGTGTCCTTCGGGGGAGCAGCAGCTACAGCCGGCGCCGGAGGCAAGGGGGAGTGCGTTCCGGTTTTCGATATCAAACATGTCAGTCCATTCCTTAGTGAAGGTTCCTCGCTGGAAAAGCAGGGTGCTGGGGTTGAACGGCTGTGATGGCGATGCAGGGCACCGGCCGGGACATACCACTTCACTGACAACACCCTGAATATACCCCCAGGGGGTATCTGCGTCAAGCCCTGCCTCAAAGAGTTCCCGGCCGTGCTGTTCTCTGGAAGGGTCCATAGGCCCTTACCAGGCAGGCACCTGCCCGGGAATAATTGGACGAGTGCGAGACCTCGCCAATGTGCTGGGGGACGTGTTGGACGCTACATGGAGGTGGCCCGTGACAGAGCTGACTGGCCCGTACACCTATTCAAGTGCCCTGGGGGACAACCAGTGCCTGGCCGGCACGTACCGCGTGGATCTTGAGGCCTGGAAGATCTCCTGGTCGGATGGCATGTTCCAGGTTCACGGATACCAGCGGGGCGAAGTTGTCCCCACCATGGACCTCCTGTTTTCCCACAAGCATCCGGAGGACCGGCCGCGCTGTGAGGAAATCGTGGCGCAGGTGTCACGGAGCGGCGGCTATTACTGCATGTACCACCGGATCATCGACGCCCAGGGACGGACCCGGCGGGTGTTGACCTCGGGTGACGCGATTCTCCAGGACGGCAAGGTCACCGCGCTGGAAGGCGTGATGATCGACCTCACCTCAACGCTGCAGCGCGAAACCGAACAGACGGCGCGTGATGCCGTGAAGGGGGCAACCTCCACCCGGGCGGTGATTGACCAGGCCCGCGGCATCCTGATGGGGCAGTTGAAGATGGGGGCGGAGAACGCCTTCCAGATGCTGGTGAGCACCAGCAGCCACAGGAACGTCAAGCTGGTGGTTGTTGCCGCGGAGCTGGTGCAGCTGGCGAACTCTGAGGAGGCGGGCGAGTTCCTGGAGTCGGCGGTCAAAGCGATTGCGATGCAGGGCCGGGGGGTTCCGGTCCCGGGCAGCCGTGCAGGCTAGGGGCTGCTGCGGAGGTGCTGGCCGCTCCTGACGTTGGGCGCCGGGGCTCGGTCTAGTGGTGCTCCACCCAGCAGGCCAGGATGGTGGTGGACAGCTGGTAGGCGAGGGCGTTCCGCGTAATGGCGTCCGGGCCGAGAGCGTTCGGCAGGTCTGATGCGTCCACCTGCAGCACGAAGCTGTCTTTCTGGAAAACCGCCGAGCCGTCCGCCGTTTCGTAGGCAGGAAAACCGAGGTTGGCGAGCCCCTTGATGGGCGTAGCATCCACGGCCAATGCCTGCATGGCATCAAAATACGTCAGCGCTGCTGCCTGATCCGGTGCTTCCCGGACGGAAATCTCCAGCGGGCCGTCGTCCAGGTGGTAAATGCAGGTGAACGTGCTGTCCGCCCAGTTGTTGACCGTGTGCGGGTCCTGATCGAGGTCCAGGATGGCGGTAAGCCTGTCCATCGGCTGATCCCCGCACACCATCCTGGCGGCCTCACTGGGCCCATTGCCGGCGATGCGCGGGGAAGGGGTACCGCCGCCATGGTGTCCGGCGTGGCCGCCCTGGGCGGAGGATGAAGGCGCTTGTGACCCTGCTGCCGGTTGTGTGGCAGACGAGGAAGGGGCGCCCGACGGCGGCGCCTGGCCCACAGACCCAGCCGCAGCAGCGCAGCCGGAGAGCAGCAGGGTGGAAAGTGCCAGCGAAGCCAGCTGTGGGGTGCGGTGCGTCATGGCTCTTCCGTCCTGGCCGCGCGAGCGTTCGGGTCTGCGGCCGGTTATTCGGCGTGGGGGTGAGGCTGGTCAGCAGGTCAGGCTTTGAGCTTCGCGTAGATGACGTAGTTGTCGTCAAAGAGCCCGGTGGCGGGGTCGTAGCCGTCACAGGTGATCAGCCGGAGTTCGGAGCCCGTTGTGTTGCCGTAGACCTCCAGCGTGGGGAATTCGGTCTTGCTGTACAGGGCTCCGCGGTCAACGGTGAACACAGCGGTGCTGCCGTCGGCCCGGATTACGTTGACCTCGGCACCGGGGGTGAGTTTCCGGAGGTCGGCGAAGACGCCGCCGCGGCCGTTGGGTGAGTTCACGTGGCCCAGCATGACGGAGGGGCCGCGCTCGCCGGGGGTGGGCGAGCCGTTGTACCAGCTGGCCGGGGCACCGTTGCCGGTGTCCTCGGGTACTTCGAGGGAGCCGTTTTCCCGCAGGCCAAGCTTGAGGAGGTCGGTCCGCACGCCGATAACCGGGATTTCCAGGGTTACCGGCTCGGACCGGGCCAGTACTGCCGGTCCTGCGGTGGCAGGCGCGGCGGCCTGACCTGCAGGTGCCTGCACCGGAGGACTGGCTGCGGCCGTGGTGGGCGGCGCGGAAGCTGCGGCGGAAGCGGAAGGTGGAGTGCCGGCGTCGGACATTCCGGAACTTTCGGTGCCGCAGCCGGCCAGGGTGAGCAGGAGCAGAACCCCGGCCGCCGTGGCGGCCCGGAGGCCCCCGCGGCGGCCGGAATTCATGGTTGTCACAGTGATGGTCCAGTCAGCCCGGAATTAGGCTGCTGCGCCGGCGCTGCGGCGGCGGACAACGTAAGCGCCTCCGGCGAGGGCGACGAGGGCCAGGCCACCACCGAGGGCGAGGGCGCCGGTGTCAGTGCCGGTTTCGGTGGCGATGCCGGTATCAGCGCCGCCTGCCGGCATCTTCATTTGCCCGGCAGTCAACGTACCGCACAGGGCGGGTGAGGTGGCGGCCAGCGGAAGTTCAGGGACAAGATCGCTCTTGGCGGCCTGGCCTGCTGCGCTCAGCGTTGCCGGGTCAAGGCCATGAACCACAACTACGGCAGTCCCTGCTTCCAGGGCAGCTTTGGTTTCGGCGTTCAATTCGAACGTACGGTCAACCGTGTAGGCCGCTCCCTGGCCGGCGACCTTGAGGTCCAGTCCTGCTGCGGGGCTGGTGTCACCGCTGGTGGACAGGGTGGTGACGATGCCGCCGTAGCCCGGGGCACCTTCGGTGGTGGAGATGACCTGGTCGCCGTCCTTGTCTGCCGAAGGGGCAGGGCACACGCCCTGGGCGCCGCCATGGATGTGCTGGACGTGCGGGTACGGGGCGTCCATGAAGGTCGCGGCCAGCCCGGAGACTTTCAGGACAGCGTGGGCCTGGTTGCCCGTGACATCAACAGTGATGCTGCCGGAGGCCGAGCTGCCGTTGATCTGGCCCAGGGTGGACTGGTAGTGGTCGGCTCCGTCATGGGCCATGGCGGGGGCGCCTGAAAGCGCGAGGGCGCCCAAAGCCAGGGTAGGTACGGCAAGGAAGCGAATTGTCTTGTTCATCGGAAAGCAGTCTCCTCATACACGTGACGTTCGTCCCAGATGAGGGACAGGAGTACTTCGAAGCCACTGCTGTTACGGATGGGAAAAATGTTAACTGGGCCACAAAATGCCATTTCCGCGTGTGGGCCAAACGGCAGGAAGGCCCGGCTGTAGGATGGATCGAAGGTGCGCCGGGAAGTCTGGTCGGCATAATTTTGTCGAACCTAATTGTGAGGATGCCTTCATGAGCAAAACCACTCCACCAAGCCCCCAGCGCTCCACGATCTTCGGCCGGGGCAGTTACGCCGAGTCGCTCCGTATCGGCGAAATCCTCCGCAAGGAGACTGTGGGCGGCGCCCTCCTGGTCGCTGCGGCTGTGATCGCCCTGATCTGGGCCAATTCGCCGGCCTCGGACAGCTACTTCGCGCTTCGGGACCTCAAGGTGGGGTACGAACCCTGGCACCTGGAGCTCAGCCTGGGCGCGTGGGCTGCTGATGGGCTGCTGGCCATCTTCTTCTTCCTGGTGGGCCTGGAACTCAAGCGCGAGTTCGTGGCCGGGGACCTGCGCCAGCTCAACAAATCGATTGTCCCCGTGGCCGCGGCCGCGGGCGGCGTCATTGTTCCCGCTCTCATTTACGTGGTGATCAACCTGGCCAGCCCGGAGACCCTGCGCGGCTGGGCCATCCCCACAGCCACGGATATCGCCTTCGCAGTGGCGGTGCTGGCCATCATCGGTTCCCACCTGCCCAGTGCGCTGCGCATCTTTTTGCTCACCCTCGCAGTGGTGGATGACCTCATCGCCATCACCATCATCGCTTTCTTCTACACCAGCGACCTTCAGGTCACGCCGCTGCTCCTGGCGCTTGTCCCGTTGGCGCTCTACGCTTTCCTGGCCCACAAGTTCCGTTACTTCTTTGGCCTGAAAGCCCCGGCTGCCTGGCTGATCCTGCTGCCCATCGGCGTCGTCACCTGGGCCCTGGTCCATGCGTCCGGTATCCACGCCACGGTGGCCGGTGTCCTGCTGGGCTTCGCCGTTCCCGTACTCCGCTCCCAGGCGGCGGGCGGACCCGACGCAGGGCCGGGGCTGGCGGAAATCTTCGAGCACCGGTTCCGGCCCATCTCGGCAGGCATTGCCGTCCCCATTTTTGCTTTCTTCTCCGCAGGTGTTGCCGTTGGCGGCTGGGAGGGACTGGGTTCTGCCCTGGTGGATCCGGTGGCGCTGGGCATCATTGCCGGCCTGGTCCTTGGCAAGCCGATCGGTATCATGGGCACCACCTGGCTGCTGACCAAAATGAGCCGGGCCGAGCTGGACAAGTCGTTCAAGTGGATTGATGTCTTCGGTGTGGCCCTCCTGGCTGGCATCGGCTTCACTGTGTCCCTGCTGGTGGCCGAGCTCAGCTTCGGGCAGGGGAGCCTGCACGATGACCACGCCAAGGTGGGCATCCTTGCCGCCTCCTTGCTGGCGGCGCTGCTGGCCACCCTGGTGCTGAGGACCAGGAACCGGCACTACCGGGCAGAGGAAGAAGCCGAGCGCGTGGACGCGGACCAGGACGGCATTCCGGACGTGTACCAGGACAGGACCTGAGCGCAGGGCTCCATACACCAACGCGGGGTCACTCCGCGCCCGTTCCGTATCCGGACGGGCCGGGAGTGACCCCGCGTTTGTTGTTGGCCGTGGAAGTGTCCGCCTAGCGGCGCACTGACCGCCGGCGCCCCACGACGGCCTCAGCCGTTCCCACGAGCAGCACCGAGGCGATAACGGCCACGATGAAGCCCAGGAAGTTCAGCTCGAAGATGTCGCCGGTGCGCAGCAGTGACGCCACCACTCCGCCGATGACCGAGCCCACGAGGCCCAGCAGGAGGGTGGCCAGCAGGCCGAGGTTCTGCTTGCCCGGCTTGATGAGGCGGGCAAGGGCGCCGATGATGAGGCCGGCAACGATGAATCCAATCACGGTGTGCTCCTTAGTGGTGGTTGCGGGCGGATCAAGCCCGTACTGCCGCAGCGGTGCCGCAATGGGTCCATTCTATGCAGGGCAGAACGCTGGCCCCTGCACTATCCCTCCAGCGCAGTCCTGGCGTTCTGCCTGGCAATGCCCCTGCCGTTCATCGCCCCGACCACCGCAGCTGCGGTCTCCCGCAGCTTCCTGTTCCGGTCGCTGGAGGACCGGGTCAGCTCGTGGATGGCTTCTTCATGGGTACAGCGGTTCTGCACCATGATCACGCCGACTGCCATGTCGATCATGGCTCGGGACTTCATGGCAGCGGCGAGGTCGTCGCTGGTCCCACGCAGGGCGGCAAGCCGTAGCGCCAGCTGCAGCGACTTCGAAGCGTTGGCCACGAAGTTCCGGGCTGTCGCAATATCAGATGGGGAAAGGCTCCCGGGCCTTTCGGCATACAGGTTGACCACGGCCTCTGCTCCGCCCGCGAGTTCCATCGGGATGGCCAGAATAAGGCCGATGCCCTGGTCCGCTGCCTCCCCGATGTATTCGGGCCACCGCCGTTCCTGCCTGGTGTCCTGGACCAGGACCGTCTCGTGCCGCCGCAGGGCAGTGAGGCAAGGACCGTCGTCGAACCCGTTCTGCAGCTCATCCAGTGACCGGGCGCGCTTATCACTGCTCGCGGCCACGGTGGGTTTCCGGTGCCTGATCACGGTGACGCCGCAGTGCAGGGGTCCTGCGGTGGTGGACAGCGTGGAGGAAGCGAGAACGGCAAGTTCCTGAAGAAAGCTGTTGACGTCCCGGCTGGTGAGGACCATCTCCTGCAGTCCTGCGTTTTCATCCGGGATCCACGGCTCTCCGCTGTCCCCCGTGCTGCCGTGCGGCTGTCCCTCGCTCAACCGGGCCTCCTTCATTGAAGAGTTCTTCCGGTATCAGAGGTTACTTTGTCAGCCCCGGCCCTGGAAACCTGCCTTACGCCGTGGCCAGCGGCTTGGCCTGTACCTCCGCATGCCGGATCTCCAGCGCCTCCGGGTCCAGAAGCTTCCTCGCGCCGGTCCTCGCGTCCAGGATCCAGAACAGTTCCAAGGCAGGAACCACCTCCGTCACCCGCCCCCGGTGGAACAGCTTGCCGTTGTGCCACGCCTCGATCTGGTCACCGATCCGAAGCTGTGCGGTCAGTACTTTTTGTGCCTCCATAATGCGCCTCCTGCTGTTGTATCCCCGTAGCTCCAGCATGCCGTGGACACGTTGCTGAAATGTTTCAATCCAGTGTTTTTCCTGTGACGTTTGGGGCTGACGGGGAATGCCCGTGGCGGCCCGGGACGCGCATCAGCAGGATCGACGCGCAAGCTCCATGTCGCACCGGGTATATCAGCTGCGGCAGGGAATCTGCGGGTCGCCAGCGGATGGGCGCGTCGAAACGCGGAGGGTCAACGTACGACGGCGGGTGGCCGGCTGAGCGGTCAGGATTCAGCCTGGTGCCGGGCGGCCGCCACTGCCTCCTCGATCCCGCCCGTCCAGGGCTCGCCATGGCCCGGGAGTACCAGCGAAGCGCCGGTCTGTTCCAACTGGGTCAGGGTGTCCAGGTTCTGGCGGCTGTCCATGGTGGCGGCCCCAGCCACAATCCGCGGACCGGTGCGCCGGGTATACGGATCCAGCGTCACCAGGGCATCCCCGCTGAACAGCACGTCCCGGTCCCGCAGGTAGAGCCCGCAGTGGCCGGCAGTATGTCCGGGAGAAAACACCACCTCCGGCGAACCCGGCACCGGAAGCGCCGTGCTCCCGGTTTCTGCGGGAAACAGCTTCAGCTCGTCCACGCCGCGCACCCGCAATGCACCCGCTTTGGTCATGCTCGCCAGGACGGGGAGGCCGCCGGGGTGCGCCAGCGCGAAAACGAAGCGGGACTTTTCATGCCGGTACCGGTAGGGATGGCGGGCAATGTAGGAGTCACCGCCGTGCACCCAGACCGGCACGCCAAACTCCGTGTGCAGCCGGTGTGCCAGGCCCAGATGGTCGAAGTGGGCATGGGTCAGGACCAAGGCGGCGATGTCGTCCACGGAGTGCCCCAGTCCCCGTATGGAGTCATCCAGGGTTTTCCAGGAGGCGGGCAGCCCGGAATCCACCAGGATCAGGCCATCCGGACTTTCCACCAGATAAAAATTGACGTACGCCTCGGAAATCCTGTGCACGCCGTCGGCCACTGTGGTGAAAGCAGCCCGGCGCTGTTCAGCCTGGGTCATTTCCGCGCCCCCGCCCGGGACTGCAGTCCTCTGCTGAGGGTCCGGATGGCAGCGGCCGCGCCGAGTCCCGCCACCACCCACGGCCCGCCGACCAGAATCGGGTCGATCCACTGGTGGTTCACGTCGGCCCGCTTGCTGCCGAACCGTGAGCGCAGGCCATGCCGGGCAGGCTCGCTGAGGATGCCCGTTTCGGTGACGGGATTGTCGGGGCGCGTGGTGGCGAGGGAGCGGAGGTGCTGTTCCCAGGCATCCACCCTGTCAGCGGCAATCAGCAGCAGCCAATGGGCGGCCCGTCCCTCGCTGAACCTGGCATAGGCGTACTTCCGGATGGCGCCCGAGGCACCCTTGGGCGGCGTCGACGTGCCGAAAACCGGGGTGAGGAAGGCGTGCTCAATGGACCGCTCCCGCGGCCACTCCTCCCGCTGGCGCTCCGGAAAGTCCCAGTGCGCGCCGGTTTCGATCCCCGGTTGTTCGCGGGGAAACGACGGACGGTCCGCCGGGTCGAGGTCCACACCCCAGCCCGGAATGCGGGCGCGGAGGGCTTCGGAGGACTCCTTCAAGGCGGGCTTGCCGGCGGTGTAAGGCGTTGCTATGTCAGCCATGGTGCTCTTCCTTTCAGGCCGGGGTGGAGATGATGAGCGGCTTGATGCACTCATCAAGTTTTGCGGAGAACATGTGGTAGCCCTCCGAGATGTGTTCCAGCGGGATGCGGTGCGTCACGATGTCGCTGGGCTTGAGGTACCCGTTCCGGATGTGCTCGAACAGGCGCGGCCACTGCCGTTTGACCGGGCACTGGTTCATCCGCAGAGTGAGGCCCTTGTTCACCGCGTCCCCGAACTTCACGGCGCTGAAGATGGGCCCGTACGCACCCACCACGGACACGGTGCCGCCCTTGCGGACAGCGTCGATGGCCCAGTTCAGCGCCACCGGCGAACCGCCCTGCAGCTTCAATTTGGTACCCGTCACGTGCTGGACGAAGTTGCCGTCCGCCTCTGCCCCCACCGCATCAATCACGACGTCGGCGCCCAGGTAGTCGGTGGCTTTCTTCAGGTGCCCCACGATGTCGTCGTACTCCACGAAGTTGTACGTCTCGGCATGGGCAAAAGTCCGGGCCTTCTCGAGCCGGTACTCCAGGTGGTCGATCACGATGACCCGGCCGGCGCCCATCAGCCAGGCGGATTTCGCGGCGAACAGCCCCACGGGCCCGGCGCCGAACACCACCACCGTGTCGCCCTCCACGATGTCGCCGAGCTGGGCCCCGAAGTAGCCGGTGGGCAGGGCATCGGTGAGGAGCACCGCGTCCTCTTCGTCCATCCAGTCCGGGATCTTCGATGGCCCCACGTCCGCAAAGGGGACCCGGACGAACTCGGCCTGGCCGCCGTCGTAACCTCCGCAGGTGTGGGAGTAGCCGTAGATGCCGCCCACCGCCGTCGCGTTCGGGTTCACGTTGTGGCAGTTCGAGTACAGGCCGCGGGAGCAGAAGTAGCATGAGCCGCAGTACACGTTGAACGGGACCATCACGCGGTCGCCCACGGCGAGGTTCTGCACCGAGGAACCAACCTCGTGCACCACGCCCACGAACTCGTGCCCGAACGTCATTCCCACCCGCGTGTCCGGCATCATGCCGTGGTAGAGGTGCAGGTCAGAGCCGCAAATGGCTCCAGTGGTCACTCTGACGATCGCGTCGTTGGGGTGCTCGATCCTGGGGATGTCTTTTTCTTCGACCCGGATTTTGTACGGGCCGCGGTAAACCATTGCTCTCAAGGGGTGCCGCCTCAGATGTTGGCTGGCAGTGGGAGGGCCCTGTCCGTGCAGGAGCCACCCCTTTGCTTGAGGTTCCACCGCAATGCTTCACAGGCTTCCACCTCCGGGGGGCGCGGTCAAGGGCCCCGCGGTTCAGGCACCTTTAGGCGCCTTCAGCGGGTAAAACGTCCGACGGCGGGTAGGAACCCAGTGAAAGGTGCACCGGAGAAGGGGGAGCGAGCGATGTCACGGGAAACCCGAACGCCGCCAGCGAAGGCGGCCCGCAGCGCAGCCCGGGCGCCCGCCTTCCTGTTCGGGATGGGAGTGGGGGGTTTCGTGGACGGCATCGTCCTGCACCAGCTGCTGCAGTGGCATCACATGCTCAGCCATACCGAAAGCGGCAGTAGCAAGACCGTGCCGGGGCTGGAGCTGAACACCCTGGCGGACGGCCTGTTCCACAGTGCCATGTGGGTGCTGGTGGTTGCTGCCGCTGCCCTGGCCGTCCGCGCCCGGCAGCAGGGCCGGCTGTCTCCCAGCTGGCGGTTCCACACGGGGCTGGTCCTGGCCGGCTGGGGGGTCTTCAACATCATCGAAGGTTTGGTCAACCATCAGCTGTTGCAGATCCACCACGTCCGTGACGATCTCGGCGGACCACTCGCGTGGGATCTCGGATTCCTGGCTGTCAGCGTACTCCTGGCTGTGGGCGGCTGGCTTCTGTTTCGGGGTAGCCAAATGTCTGGAAAAATCGGCGCACCTGACGCAGGATAGTAAGCATGCTGATTAAATCGGCTGCCGGAACCTATCGGTTCGAACAAATCCAAATGTGAGCTCGAGAGGACATACTCATGGTTTTCTTTCACAAGCAGGAACTTCAATACAGGGCCACCCCGGATAAGCCGGACGCGGTGTACGCCCGGAAACTGCAGGAAGTGCTCGGCGGCCAGTACGGCGAAATCACCGTGGCCATGCAGTACTCGTTCCAGGCCTGGAACGCCCACATGCCCGGCAAATACCGGGACATGCTCTTCGGAATCGGCGCGGAGGAATTCGGCCACGTGGAGATGCTGGCCACCATGATCGCCCAGCTGCTGGAGAAGGCGCCGCTGGGCATCACTGAGGACGCCGTCCAGGCCGATCCGACTGTTGCAGCCATCGTGGGCGGAACCGACGTCCAGTCGGCCATCGTCGCCGGCGCCGGCGTGCGCCCGGTGGACAGCAACGGCAACCCCTGGCAGGGCAGCTACATTACTGCCAGCGGCAACATGCTCGCGGACTTCTGGGCCAACGCCAACGCTGAGATGCAGGGCCGCCTGCAGGTGGCGCGGCTCTACCACATGACGGACGATCACGGCATCCGCGATATGTTGTCCTTCCTGCTGGCCAGGGACACCATGCACCAGAACCAGTGGATCGCGGCGGCCAAGGAGCTGCAGGAAGAAGGCCACGAGAACTTCCCGGTGCCCAGCAACTTCCCCATCAACAAAGAAATGCGGGACGTCGCGTACGAGTACCGGAACTTCTCAGACGGCCAGGCTGCGGCAGAAGGCTCGTGGGCCAAGGGTCCATCGCCTGACGGCCTCGGCGAGTTCAGCTACGTGGCGAACCCGGACTCCGGCGTCCCAATGCCGCCGCCCACACACCCGGACTCCCGCTTCTACGGCACCACCGAGCTGCCGAACACCATGGAGAAGATGGCCGGGACCATCCAGGACAAGCTGCACAAGGAGTAGCCCCGGGTGCGTCCTGCGACGCGCGCGCTCTTCTCCGATGCGCAGACTCGTTTCCGACCCGCCTATTCGCTGGCGCGCCCGCAATATCGGGTGCGCCAGCGGATTTGCGTGTCGGAATGTCTTTCCGGTGTCGGGAAAGGTGTGGGGGCAGCACGACGGCGGCCCCCGCCTGAACGAGGGCCGCCGTCGTAGTTGCCTGTTGCCGCGTTACTCGTTGGGGTTCGGGCTGCGGACGTCGCGTTCGCCGATGTCTGCCGCACCCAGGACGTCCGCTGCCGGGCCGTGCGCCGGCGGGTGCAGGCGCACGCTGAGCTCGGGGTGGTGCAGGTCCAGTGCGGGCCGCTCGGAGCGGATCCGGGGGAGCGAGGTGAAGTTGTGCCGGGGCGGCGGGCAGGAGGTGGCCCACTCCAGTGAGGCGCCGAAGCCCCACGGATCGTCCACGGTGACCTTTTTCCCGGTCCGCCACGTGATGTAGACGTTCCAGAGGAACGGGATCATCGAGACGCCCAGCAGGTAGGAACCGATCGTTGAAAACTGGTTCATCGGGGTGAAGGCGTCCTCCGGCATGTAGTCAGCGTACCGGCGGGGCATGCCCAGGACGCCCAGCCAGTGCTGCACCAGGAACGTTGCGTGGAAGCCCAGGAACAGGAGCCAGAAGTGGATCTTGCCCAGGCGCTCGTTCAGCATGGTTCCGGTGAACTTGGGCCACCAGAAGTAGAACCCGGCGAACATCGCAAACACGACGGTGCCGAACACCACGTAATGGAAGTGCGCCACCACGAAGTAGGTGTCCGAGACGTGGAAGTCCATCGGGGGCGACGCCAGGATGATGCCGGTCAGGCCGCCGAAGAGGAACGTTGCCAGGAACCCCATGCTCCACAGCATCGGCGTTTCAAAGGTGAGCGAACCGCCCCACATGGTGCCGATCCAGTTGAAGAACTTCACGCCCGTGGGCACTGCGATCAGCATGGTCATAAAGGCGAAGAACGGCAGGAACACTGCGCCGGTAACGTACATATGGTGTGCCCAGACCGTCACAGACAGGGCGGCGATGGCGATGGAGGCGTAGACAATGCCTTTGTACCCGAAGATCGGTTTGCGGCTGAAGACCGGGAAGATTTCCGAAACGATGCCGAAAAACGGCAGGGCGATGATGTATACCTCGGGGTGGCCGAAGAACCAGAACAGGTGCTGCCAGAGGATGGCACCGCCGTTGGCGGGATCGAAGATGTGGGCACCGAACTTTCGGTCGGCACCCAGCGCGAACAGGGCGGCGGCCAGCGGCGGGAACGCCATCAGCACCAGGATTGCAGTGATGAGGATGTTCCACGTGAAGATCGGCATCCGCCACATGGTCAATCCGGGGGCACGCATGCAGATGATGGTGGTGATGAAGTTGACCGCGCCCAGAATGGTGCCAAAGCCGGACAAGGCCAGGCCGAAGACCCAGAGGTCCCCGCCCACGCCGGGGGTGAAGGTGGTGTTGGACAGCGGCGCGTAGGCGAACCAGCCAAAGGATGCGGCACCCTGCGGGGTGATGAAGCCGGACACCGCAATGGTGGAGCCGAAGAGGAAAAACCAGAAGGCCAGCGCGTTCAACCGCGGGAAAGCCACATCCGGGGCACCGATCTGCAGAGGCATGATCACGTTCGCGAAACCCGCAAACAGGGGGGTGGCGAACATGAGCAGCATCATGGTGCCGTGCATGGTGAACAGTTGGTTGTACTGTTCCTTGGTCTGCAGGATCTGCATGCCGGGCTCGAACAGCTCCGCGCGGATGATCAATGCCATCACGCCTGCCAGGATGAAGAACACAAACGAGGAAATCAGGTACATATACCCGATGGTCTTGTGGTCGGTGGAGGTAATCCAGCTGACCACAATGCTTCCCTTGGTCCGCCTGACCGTGGACGGCGCAGCGGTTGCCGACGTCATTCCCGTGTTCTGGGTAGCGGTCATTACGGTTCCGTCCTTTGCTGTGCCTCTTCCAGTGCCGGGCGTGCCGGGTTGCGGTCGTATTCGTCGCCGAGGATGCCGGTGTTCCCGCGGGAGCGGAGCTCGCTGATGTGGCTGTCGTACTCCTGCTGGCTCACCACCCGGACCTTGAAGAGCATCTCGGAATGGTATTCACCGCACAGCTCGGCGCACTTGCCGGTGAATTCACCGGTGCGGGTGGGAGTGATGTTGATGTACGGGTCAAACTGGTTTTCGCCCGGATACATGTCCCGCTTCTGGAGGAACTCCACCACCCAGAAGGAATGCTGGACATCGCGGGAGTTCACCCGGATTTCCACTTTCTTGTCCACCGGCAGGTACAGGGTGGGCAACCGGTCCGGAGTACCCCAGTTGCCGTCCAGGTGGGCTTGCTGCCCTGGATCCTCGTGGACGTCTTCCTTGACGTAGTTGAAGTCCCAGGACCACTGCTTGCCGCGGACGTCGATCACCACATCAGGGTCCGGGTAGCGGGTATCGATGGCGCGCTGATCACGGTCAGTGAATACAAAAAGGACGCCCACAATCATGATGGGGACCGAGAGGTAGAAGACTTCCAGTGGCAGGTTGTAGCTCATTTGTGCTGGAAAGCCGACGGTGTTCTTCCTGCGGCGGTAGGCCACGATCACCCAGATCATGAGGCCCCAGGTGATCACGCCGATGATGAGGGCGGCAATCCAGGAGTTGACCCACAGGTCGGTGATAAGGGGCGTTTTGTCGGTAGTGTCGCGCTCGCCAGGGAGCCAGCCGCGCTGGACTTCCGCTGAGCAGGACGTTGTAGCCAGCAACAGCCCGAAGGTGGCTGCCAGCGCCGCCGGCTTCCGCCATTTAGGAAAGTGTTGTGTTGTACCCACTGAGGATCCCTCCGGATTGCTCCAGAGGCCCAACTGCATGAGCCCACGCCTCCGAGGTGCGGCAGGAGGCTTGTGCCCACAGTAGCGCGGGCAGGATGCTGAGGGAAGTGGTTGTGCTGCAACTGGAACAAGGGCTGGAACCAGTCAGCCGTGTGGGAAAGGAGGCCACCGTGAGGGTGGCAGTTGGACAGTTCGCCGCGGGCGTGGACAGCGGTGAAAATACGACGGCGGCAGGCCGGCTTATCGAGGCCGCGGCACGGGCGGGCGCGGAGCTGGTACTCCTGCCCGAGTCCAGCCTGTACGCCACCGCCGACGGGTCGAAGGCCATCGCAGCCATAGCGGAGGACCTGGACGGGCCTTTCGTGGCCGCCGTCGCCGGCCTGGCCAGGAAACATGGAATCGCCGTGGTGGTAGGCACCTACGAGAAGAACCCGGACGGGTTGCCGTTCAACACGCTGGTGGCGCTGGACGGCCACGGCGGGATGCTGGGCTGCTACCGCAAAGTCCACCTCTACGATGCATTCGGTTACCGGGAAAGCGAGGGAATCTCCGCCGGAAACCCCGGGGAGCCGCTGGTATTCAGCCTGGGCGGCTTCAGGTTTGGTGCGTTCACCTGCTACGACCTACGGTTCCCGGAGAGCGCCCGGACCGCGGTTGACGCTGGGGCGGACGTCCTGCTGGTTCCGGCCATGTGGATCAGGGGACCGGGCAAGGAGGACCACTGGAACACGCTGCTCAAGGCCAGGGCCATCGAGAACACTGCCTACGTCCTGGCCGCCAACCAGAACGGGCCTTTGGCCACAGGGTATTCCGTGGCGGTAGATCCGGCGGGGGTGGTGGTGGCCAATGCCGGTGACGAGGCGGGACTCATCATCACGGACCTCAGCCAGGAGCGGCTCAGCCGGGTCCGCAGGCAGGTGCCGGTGCTGGACAACCGCCGCTACGCCGTCGTTCCCCACGCTGTGAAGCGACGCGGCGCAACCTGACCCCGGTCAGAGGGACCGGGGCGTGAAACGCAGCGCAAAGTGGTTCAGTGTCCCCGGCAGTGGAAGCAGCTGACCGGCCCGGCACTGAAGGGAACCACCCCCCAGTAGCCAGCTGGAACAGGGCAGACTGGCACCCTGAATGTCAGCCCTCTGCGTCCGGGCCCCCCGTGTTCATTCCGCCGTGGCCGCCCTGGGAACGGCCTGCAACGTTCCCGCTCCCTTCATCAGCCGGACCCTCAATGCCGGAACGCCCGAACTGGTCCGAGTACGGTGCGCGGAGCGGCGGTTTCTCATCGATGATCTCGTTCGCTGCCATGGCCAGCAGGTCGCGCTGGGTAGCGGGCAAGGAAATCAGTCCCTGGACGTACGCGTGGACTTCATACTCACCGGCCGAGCCGCTCATGCTGAAATACCGGAGCCAAAGATCACCAATGGTGATATCAGCCGCATGCAAGGCATCGCAGAGCCGGCTGCGCTGTTCCGGTTCATGCGCATCGAAGCCCAAGGCCCCTCACCTCTCCGCAGGCGGCACCCTGGTGATCAGATTTTCGCTGATCTCGTCCAGGGGAACGCCTGCCATCCGCGCGTTTTTTATCATCTGCTGCATCGCCATGTCCTGGCTGATGCCCTGGCGTTCCATGAGCACCCCGCAGGCCTGGTTGATGGTGTCCCTGCTGGCCAGGGCCGCTTTGAGCTGCTCCGTCATCCGCAGGGGCGCCTCTGTGGCTTGGATGTGGGCCAGGAGCGTCGCCGCTGTCCCTGCGAAGAGGGACAGCGTGGCGCCCGTGCTTTCGTCGTACTGCCCTGGCACGGCAGAGTAGATTTTCAAGGCACCGAGTGCATCCTTGCCGGCGAGCAGTGGCGCGCTGACCACCGAGCGGACGGGCAGTGCCTCCACTGCCGTCCGCCAGGCAGGCCACCGCTCGTCCGTGTGGACGTCGTCAATGACGACAACCTGCTCAGTTGCCCAGGCGGTCAGGCAGGGGCCCTCACCCAGTTCGTACTGGGCGGTGTCCGCCTGCTTTACCAAGCCATCAGTAAACCCGCTGCTCGTGCGGCGTCCTTCCCGGTCCAGGAGCGAAACGCCTGTTCCTGCGGCCCCCGGCATGGATTCCTTGATGGCCTGGGCCAGAAGATGGACGGCGCGGTCCACCTTCTCCTCCGTCAGCAGGAGCCCCCGGATCCGCCCAATCGTTATGGTCAGTTCATCAAGGGGGAGCTGGCCCATGCCCTCCGTGGTGTAATTCACGGCTGATCCGGGATCTCCACTTGGAACCCGCACGGGCAGTGCAGGACGCGGGTGGCAAGGTAGACCACAAGGGCCTCCGGCAGTTGCTTGTCATCGTGGCGGTGGATGAAGCTCAGGTCCGTACCGGCGCGTGTCATGGGCTCGCCGCAGTGAATGTATTGTCCACCCACACTCAGCAGGTCAGCGGTGTCTGCGTCGCGGCGGGGGCGCCTGGCCGGGACTGGCCCGTCCGGCCAGGCGCGGTAGCCGTCCGATTGCAGTGTCATCAGGCCACGGCCGGATAGCTGCTGACAATGTACGCGGCCGCCGCAGGCCCGGTCATGTGCAGCCGGATGTCGTGGACATCCACCCCGCAGCGCTGCATTCCTGCCCGGAACGCCTGGTCTGACTTGGGCTGTATTCCACGGAGCTCGGCCCAGCTGACGTACAGGCCGTAGAGGCAATCAGGTCCGAGTGTGGAGTCGGTGGAGGGGTCGAAAACAGTTGCTTCATTGAGGAACTGCTGGAAGTGCGAGGTTGCCACTTGAGGCTCATTCCGCTTCTGCATCATGTGCCGCCGGTTGGCTACAGCGGCTGCTCCTGCGGCCTGTGCAGAGGGGTCGGGAGGGTCCGGGGGATGAGCCCCGTCACACTTCGAATGTACCTGTGCCGGAGGGGGAAGTACAGCTTGAGCCGGACACGTGCCGCACCCGGCTGCTCTGCCGCACCGCCGTCACGATGAAGAAAAGGCTTCCCAGATATTCATAAGGGTGCTTATTATTGATTCTCTTGGCGGCAAGCAGAGCCCGCCGGCATATCTTCCTTCCTGGGCAGTGCCAGGAAGGAACCGCTGAAAGGCTCTCATGCAGTATTTCCAGTCGGAGCACGCGTCTCCACAGCACGTGCTGGTCCATGTCAGCGACCCGCATTTCGTTGCCGAAGGGCTGCTGTACGGGGAGACCGACCCCCAGCTGGGGCTGGTGGAGGTGCTCGACGCCATCGAGGCCAGCGGCATTGGGCCGGAGGCCATCATTTTTTCCGGTGACCTGACGGACAAGGGAAGCCCGGAGGCGTACCGGCAGTTGCGGGCCATCTGCGACGCCTACGCCCACAGGATGGGCACGCGCATCATCTGGGCCATGGGCAACCACGATGAGCGGGAGAGCTTCCAGAGCCTGCTGCTGGACGAGGCGCCGCTGCCGAAGCCGGTGGACCGCCGCTACAACCTTGGCGGGCTGCGGGTACTGGTGCTTGATTCCTCCACGCCCGGCTTCCATCACGGCGAGGTCAGCGGGGACCAGCTGCGCTGGCTGGCGGCGGAACTTGAAACAGCGTCCGACGACGGCACCCTCCTGGTGATCCACCACCCGCCGGTGCCTCCGGTACAGGACCTCGGGGTGCTGTCCGAGCTGAGGAACCAGGAGAGCCTGGCTGCGGTACTGGAGGGCAGTGACGTGATCGGCATCCTGTCCGGCCACACGCACTACTCCGCCTTCTCCATCTTTGCGAATATCCCGGTGTCAGTGGCGTCGGCCACCAGCTACACCCAGGACCTTGCCCTGCCCCCGGACGCCATGCAGGCCCGGAACGGTGCACGGTCCTTCAACCTGGTCCGGATCCACAACAGGACATTCGTCTCGGCAGTGGTTCCGGTCGGCGCCCACCCCGCGTTCGGTGAACCAGTTACCGCCGAAGAGACCCGACGCCGGCTCGAGGCAGCCGGCGTCGAGATCCCCCAAGAAGCCACCAACCCCACGGGAGGCACCCTCAGCGGCCACAGGTAGCGGCCACCCACCAGTAACGAAAGGACCAGCCATGGAACAGCAACCACCGTCTTTCCCCCCGGAAGCGCACGGCACTGACGCGCGCCGCCACAGCACGCAGAGCACGTCCCGCCGGCATAACCCGCCTCCTGAGGACCGGGACCCGCTGGACCGGAACCCACGGGACCCGCGCCCGCAGGACCGGCACCCGCAGGACCAGGGCCAGCAACCGGACAGGGGCGTCCGGACCTGGAACGCGGCCGTCATCCTGGCGGGCGGCGTCGGAGCGCGAATGGGCCTGGACATCCCCAAACAGTTCGTCCCCATCGCGGGACGGACCAGCCTGGAACACACCGTGGAGCTCTTTCAGTCCTGCGACCTGGTGGACGAGGTCATCATCATGATGACCCCCGGCTACATACCCAAAGCCGAGGAACTCCTGCGCAGGAACGGACCAGCCAAGATCACCGGAATCTTCCCCGGCGGAACGGACCGCAGCGAGACGTCCCGCCTGGCCCTGGCCGCCATCAGGAACAAGGACGCGAACGTCATCTTCCATGACGCCGTCCGCCCGCTGCTGGACGGGGACATCATCGGCGCCTGCATCCGCGCACTGGACGTCTACGCCGCCGTCGACACCGCCATTCCCTCAGCCGACACCATCATCGAAGTGGATGATGACAACTTCATCAAAGCGGTGCCCCCGCGGGCAAAACTGCGCAGGGGCCAGACGCCGCAGGCCTTCCGGATGCCGGTGATCGCGCAGGCGTACGAGCGGGCTGTCCAGGACCCGGACTTCGCCGCCACGGATGACTGTTCGGTGGTGCTCAAGTACTGCCCGGACGTCCCGATCTTTGTGGTGGACGGGGACGAGGCGAACATCAAGATCACCCAGCCCATCGACATCCACATCGCGGACAAGCTGTTCCAGCTCCGGCACAAGACAGCGCTTCCCGGCGGTAGCACTGCGGGCCTCCGCGGCTCAACGGCCCTGGTGTTCGGTGCCAGCTCGGGCATCGGCCTGGAACTCGTCCAGCAGCTGGAAGCCGAGGGTGTCCTGGTGATGGGGCAGAGCCGCACCGGCAACGGCACCTACGTGGAGGACCGGCAGTGCGTGGCCCAGGCACTCGCCGAAGCGGCTGCCAGGTACGGCCGCGTGGACCATGTCATCCTCTCCGCGGGTGTCCTCAGCGTGGGCCCGCTCGCCCAGTTGACAGACGAGCAGCTGCACCACGATGTGGACGTCAACCTCACGGCGGCGTTCATCGTTGCGCAGGAATCGCAGAAATACCTGGCTGAGAGCAAGGGTTCGCTGACGCTCTTCGCCTCCAGCTCCTACACCCGGGGCAGGGCAAATTACACGGTCTATTCCGCCACCAAGGCCGCCATTGTGAACCTCACGCAGGCGCTCGCGGATGAATGGAGCGCGGACGGCATCCGGGTGAACTGCATCAGCCCCAGCCGGACGGCCACACCGATGCGGACCCGCGCGTTCGGCGTGGAGGAGGAAGGATCGCTGCTGCCCGCGGCGGCCGTGGCCGGGGCCAGCCTGCAGGTCCTGGCGTCCGCCATGACCGGCCAGGTGGTGGACGTCCGCCTCCCCTTCACGGACGCGGCGAAGGATCCGCAGCTGGTGGCGCAGCCATGAGCCAGGACGTGGAGACCCCCACCCACACCCACAGCCTCCGGGCCGACAGGCACTCGCTGACCCTCGTTGGACCGCCCATACCGGCCGGCACCACGTTGTCCATCCTGCTGGGGGACAGGCCAATCTGGAGTGTCCATTCCGGTGAGGCCGCCAAACGCGGATCCGGGTACGTCATCGACTGGCCGCCGGCCCTGGCCGGCCGGCTGTCCGGGTGGGCCCGGCTCAGCGTGCGGCAGGATGGAAGGCCGTTATGTCCGACGGCGACAGTCGCCTTTGATGATTCACCGGACGAGTTCTCGCTCGCGGAGCCGGGCACCGGAATGCCCCAGATCATCAACAAGTGGGGGCGGATCGCGCGGAACTTCGAAGGCCAGCGGGCGTACCTGATCGACGAGGCGCTGGACGAGGCCTGCAGGCTGGTGAAGTGGATGCGGAGCCGGGACCAGGAATTGTTCGTCACGGGCGGGACCCTGCTGGGGCCGGTTAGGGACGGGCGGATCATGCCCGGCGACGACGACGTGGACCTGGCCTACCTCAGCAGGCACGAGAACCCGTCGGACATTGTGCTGGAAGGCTTCGAACTGGAGCGGGCACTGCACGCACGGGGCTACGAAACCGTCCGGCATTCAGCAGGGCACCTTCAGCTGCTCTTTCCGGGCCCGGACGGGACGGACCGGTTCTACCTGGATATCTTCACCTACTTCATTACCGGGGGTTGGTTCCACGGCACGTTCCATGCCCGCGAGCACTGTGAAAAAGTGCCCGTGTTTCCGCTCCGGACGCTGATCATCAACGGCCGAAAGCTGCCCGCGCCGGCTGATCCGGAAGCCATGCTGGCCGCAATATATGGTCCGGGCTGGCAGACCCCTGATCCCGCGTTCCGGTTCGTCACGCCGCCGCCGGCACGCCGCCGGTATGACACGTGGCTGGGCGGCCTCGACTGGGACCGGGAGAACTGGGAGGACCACCACCGGGCGCAGCTGCGGGGTGAGGGCGGGCACGGCCCCGGCCACACGCCGTCGGACTGGGCGGAGGAACTGGCCCGCCAGCTGCCCCGAAGGTCACGGATCCTGGAGCTGGGCTGCGGTCTCGGTGCAGACGCGAAGCACTTCGCGGAGCAGGGGCATCATGTGGTGGCTGTGGACTACAGCCGCCCCGCCATTGAGCACCTGCGCGGGCAACAGGCCGGCCCGGGGTCCCTGGCCTTCCGCCGGGTAAACCTCAACTCGCTTCGGGAGACGGCCCCGCTGGCCGGACTCGTGAAGGAGGATGCAGGTCCGCTGCATGTGTACGCACGGCTGCTGCTGAACTCGCTCGACTGGCAAGGCCGGGAAAACACGCTGGGGCTGATCCGTCAGCTTTTGCGGATCCAGGGCCAGGATGCGGCGGCTTACCTGGAAGTCCAGGTGGGCGGGTCTAAAACCCCATTTCCGGACTGCCGCTTTTATGCGGCCATGGATGGCACCGGCTTGAAGGCCAGCCTCGCAGAACTGGGGCTGGCAGCAGACGATGTTCCACCACAACCAGGGCGCCGGGACAACGGCGCCATTCCCACCCAACGAGTGAAAGTGAGGGCCCTGCCATGAATGATCCCCTGATCGAAGCCATCCACGAGCACGAGCCCCTGAGTGACCCGCTGGAAGAGGTCAACCTGCGGCTGGCCATAGCCGCAACGGATATCGCCGAACTTCGCGCCGAGATCGTCCGGCTGGACAGGGACCTGGACGAGTCACGGCGGCTGAACCGGAGAGCCGCGGAGCTGCTGGACCTCGTTTATGAGCACCTGGCCGGCAATCCCGGACGCACTGCCATCCAGGATCCGGCCCTGCAGCGGAAAGGGGCAGGCATATGAGCGGAATCGACATCATTGGCGCCTTCGAGAGCACGTACCTTCCCCGGCACGATATGGACATCTTTGAATCCACTGCCCATGACGTGCACTGGAAGAAGGACCTCGAACTGCTGGCCGGTTCCGGTGTTCGGAGGCTCCGGTACCCGGTGCGGTGGCACCGGGTGGAATCCGAGCAGGGAGTATTCAACTGGGCTGACACGGACAAGGTGCTGAACTACCTCCGCGACCATGGGTTCCGGCCCATCGTGGACCTGGTGCACCACACCAGCTACCCCCAGTGGCTGGAAGGCGGATTCGCGGACCCCCGCTTCAGCGCCGCCTACCTGAGGTACACCGGGGAGTTCGCCCGGCGGTACCCCTGGGTGGAGGAGTACACGCTGTTCAACGAGCCCTTCTCTACCCTGTTCCTCACCGGGCACGAGGCCATCTGGCCGCCCTACCAAAAAGGCCTGGACAACTTCGTGGGCCAGATCCTGAACGTGCTGCCCGCCGTCGCGGAAGCGAGCCGCGCCTACGCCGAGATGCTGCCGGGCGCCAAGCACGTGTGGGTGGACACCTGCGAGCACCACACCGGCGCCGGCGCGGGCGGCAGCGCGTACGCCACCATGGCCAATGAACGCCGGTTCCTGGTGCTGGACAGCTTCCTGGGCAAGGGTTACGACCCCCAGGGCCCCATGGGTGACATGCTCCGGGAAGCCGGGGGAGAGGCGCTGCAGGACCTGGAGCCGGGCCGGATCGACGTGCTGGGACTGGACTACTACGCCCATTGCCAGTGGCACTTCGATGACCAGGGCGGCGCGCCCAACACCCCCTACCCGCTGCCCCTTGCCCAGCAGATCTACCTGTACTGGGACCGTTACCGGCTGCCGTGCCTGCTGACCGAAACCAACGTCCGCGGCCGCACTTCCGACCGTGCCACCTGGTTCAAGTACGTCCTCGAACAGTGTGAGCGGGCCCGGCAGATGGGCGTGCCCCTCGAAGGACTGTGCTGGTTCCCGGTGATCGACTCCACGGACTGGGACACCCTCCTGTACCGCAATGACGGACACATCGACCCGGTGGGGGTGTACTGGCTGGACCAGGAATTGGCCCGGCAGCCCTCCGTTATGTCCGAATCCTATGCAAAAGCCGCCGCCGGCACGCCGTCGAAAGACCTGCCGGCCTTCACGCTCGGCGAGCCCGTGGCCACCTGGCTGCGCGGCTACGAGTCGCAGATGTCCCACTGGAACTGGATGGAGGCCCCTGACGCGGATCTGGGAAACAGCCTGCCCAACACGCAGACCCGAATGGAATTGAGGATAGTCAATGCAGAGTGAACTGATCGTCTTGTCGCATCTCCGGTGGGACTGGGTATGGCAGCGTCCCCAGCACCTCGTGTCCCGCCTGGGCTCCCGCTGTTCCACCTGGTACGTGGAGGAGCCGCTCACGCCCTCGCCTGATTTCACCGGCGGGAACCGGATGAATTCCAGCCGGGTGGACGGTCTGAACCGGGCTTGGCTGGAGATTCCTGAGCAGGGCCACCACGTGGGATTTTTCGACGACGTCCTGCCGGACTACATTGACCAGCTTCCCGGACTGGTGGGCGAACCCGTGGGCGAACGCGTGGTGTGGATGTACACCCCGCTGGCCTTGGAACTCGCCCTCGCGCTCAAGCCCACCACGCTTGTCTATGACGTGATGGACGATCTCGCCGCGTTCAAGGACGCCCCGCCCGAGCTGGTGGTGAGGCAGCGGCAGGCACTGCGCCGGGCCGACGTCGTGTTTGCCGGCGGCCGTTCGCTCCACCGGTCCATGGTGCGGCAGGGCCGCGCGGACACCCTGCTCTTCCCCAGCGGAGTGGAGCCGGAGCATTACCGGATTCCGACGGCGGAGGCCCGCGTTCCCGGGCAGCGTCCGGTTGCGGGATACGTGGGGGTTCTTGACGAGCGGCTGGACCTGCAGCTGATCGCCGGCCTGGCACAGGCGCTGCCTGAGTGGGACATCAAAATGTACGGTCCGGTGGCCAAGATTGACCCGGCCAGCCTGCCGCAGGCACCAAACATCAGCTACGAAGGGTACACCTGTTACGCCGACCTTCCGGATGCGATGACCGGCCTGGATGTAGCGCTTATGCCTTTTGCCCTGAATGAGGCCACCCGCTCCATCAGCCCCACCAAAACTCTCGAGTACCTCGCGGCCGGCCTGCCGGTGGTTTCCACGCGGGTGCCGGACGTGGTGGCTGACTTCCCAGGGGTGGTGCACCTGCGCGACGACGCCGCCGGGTTCGCGTCCCTGTGCCGGAACCTCGGCCTGCGGGATCCCTCGCGCGGGCCCCGGGCCAAGACGCGCGAGCTGCTGAAGAAGTACCACTGGGACACCATTGCGGCGCAGATGGCGGAGTCCATCTTCGCTTCAGGCCTGCAGGTGCCGGAACCGTCCGGTGCCGAGGCCACTGCCTAGCGCTGCCAGTCACGGAAGGAGAACGGAATGACACACATACGGGCCATGATCGACGCCCACCCCAAAGGACTCGATGAGTTCAACAAAGCCAAACTGGCAGAATGCATCGCCGCCTGTTTCGAGTGCGCGCAGACCTGCACCGCCTGCGCCGACGCCTGCCTCAGCGAGGAAATGGTGGCGGAACTGGTCACCTGCATCGGGACGGACCTGGACTGCGCTGACATCTGCGCAACAACCGGAAATGTGCTGTCCCGCCATGCCGGCTACAACGGCACCGTAACCCGGGCGTTGCTCGAAGCCTGCCGCGCTGCCTGCCGGGCCTGCGCGGAGGAGTGCGATAAGCACGCGGACATGCACGACCACTGCCAGGTCTGCGCGGAGGCGTGCCGGCGCTGTGAACAGGCCTGCGCCGACCTGCTGACCTCACTGGATGAAGGAGCTGAACAACAATGAACGAAGTACCCCTGCACAAGGAACTGCCGCTGCCCGACTACGACCACTTGCCCGTGGGCACCCTGCCGTCCCGCATCTCCGGCCTGGATGAGGCGCAGATGGCGCAGTTGATTACGTACGAGAAGGCCCACGGGAACCGCCTGCCCATCATGCAGATCCTCGAGAAGAGGCTTCATGACCTGCAGGGCGGCACCGTGCCCCGCGGCCCCCAGGCGCCCAGCACGCCCGAAGTGAACACCGGCCAGCCGGACACGCCGCAAACGGCCAGCGTTCCCGGTCCTCCCATCAACCCGCCGTCACAGGGCGATCCCACCAACCCTGCCCAGCCCCGGTGAGCAGTGGAGCAGTATCACGGACTCGAGGGCCATGACGGCCCGGGCCACGAGGGCCCCGGCCTGCACGCCCCCGGCAACAGCAACGGCGGCGCGGTAGGCGTAAACGCCGGGGAAAACGACGCCGGCGCGGGCCTTCACGCCTATGTCCGCTCACACCGGGGTGAGGTGGAGAAGCAGTTGGCCGAGTGGGTGCGGGTGCCGGGCGTGCTGGGGGATCCGGAGCACACCCAGGACCTGCTCCGCTCGGCCAACTGGCTAGCCGCTGCCTTCCGCGAAACCGGCTTTCCGGTGGTGGAGGTGCTTCCCACCGGGGAGTCCCACGCGGTGTACGCCGAATGGTGCGAGGCGCCAGGCGCTGCCACCGTCCTGGTCTACAGCCACCACGATGTCCGCGCGGCGAAGCCGCAGGAGTGGGACCAGACCGCACCGTTCGAGCCCGTGGTGCGGGACGGCAGGCTATACGGGCGGGGCAGTTCGGACGCCAAAGGGCAGGTCCTGGCCCACTTGTGGGCAATCCGTGCGCACCTGGAACAGCGCTCGTCCGGCTTTGGCGTGCCAGGGGATTCCACCGCCGTCCCCGCCGTCAACCTGAAGTACCTCGTCGAGGGGGAGGAAGAGGGCGGCTCCCCGCACCTGGCCCAGCTGCTGGAGGAGCAGGCGGGAAGGTTCCAGGCGGACCTGGTGTTGTTCTCCGACACCCTGCTCTGGCGCGAGGACCATCCGGCACTCTGCGTGAGCCTGCGCGGGATGCTCAGCGCCAGCCTGGAGGTGTATGGGCCGGGGCGCGATGTCCACAGCGGCGCCGTCTCGGGCAACGCGCCCAACCCGGCCATCGAACTGGGCCGGCTGCTGTCGCTCCTGCATGACGCACATGGGCGGATTGCCATTCCGGGATTTTACGACGGTGTGGAGCCGCTTCCCGGGGACCTGCGGCAGGCGCTCGCGGACCTTCCGTTCAGTGACGAGGACTGGCTGGCGCGGTCCGAAAGCGGCGCCATCACCGGTGAAGAGGGGTACACCGTGCTGGAGCGGCTGTGGCTGCGTCCCGCCGTCGAGGTCACCTCCCTCATTGCCGGCGACCCCCTGGGGGTGTCCCGTGCAGCCGTGCCTGCAGTGGCGACGGCGGACCTGAGCTTCCGGACCGTACCGGGACAGCGAGTGGAGAAAGTAGCCGGGCTGCTGCAGCGCTGGGTGGAAACGACCATAGGGGATGCGTTTGGGCACTCGGTAGTGCCCGATCTGACGACGGCACAGGAGCCATACCGCACCCCTGACCACCCGGCGGTGTCAGCGCTGGAACGTGCCATGGCCGCCGGGTTCAAGGCGGAAAAGGTGGGCCGGATGGGCAACGCCGGCGGCGGGCCGGCCGCGCTGCTCAGCCGGTCGTTGCACGCGCCGGTCCTGTTCTTCGGGACGGGCCTGGTGGAGGACCACTGGCATGACAGCGACGAAAGCGCCAGCCTGGACGTCCTGCTGGACGGCGCGGTGACGCTGGCGTGCCTCTGGGAAGAATTGGCACAGACGCACTACGCAAAGGACGACGGCGATGGCCACCCCGGGCAATGAAGGCACCGGTGCCGCGCAGTACCCGGCCAGCGGCCTCCGGACGTTTGGAATCGAAGAGGAACTCCTCCTGGTGGATCCGGCGACGGGGGAGGCGGTACCGAAGGCCGGTGAGCTCCTGGCCTTCTACGTCCGTCCAATGGATTCAGGAGCCGGGCCGGTTCTCACCGCGGAATTCCAGCAGGAAATGATCGAGGTGGTCACGCCGCCGCACTCCACCATGGATGGACTGGAGGCGGACATCATTGCAGGACGCGCCATCGCAGACAGGGCGGCCCGGGACGTGGGTGTCCGGGTTGCGGCGCTGGGAACGTCACCGCTGCCCACCCGTCCGCATCCGGTGCAGCTTCGGCGCTTTGTGGCGATGAGGGAGGAGTACGGGCTGACGGCAAGGGAGCAGCTCACCTGCGGCTGCCACATTCATGTGTCGGTTGAGTCGCCGGAGGAGGCCGTGGCGGTGCTGGACCGGATCCGGATCTGGCTGCCGGTTCTGGTCGCCCTCAGCGCCAACTCACCCTTCTGGCACGGCGAGGATACCGGGTACGCCAGTTACCGGTCCCAGGTCTGGAACCGGTGGCCGTCCGCGGGGCCGTTGGAGATCCTCGGCTCCCCGGACGCCTACCACCAGCTGGTGCATGACATGGTGAGCACCGGCGTCGCCCTGGACGAAGGCATGATCTACTTCGATGCCCGGCTCTCCCGGCACTATCCAACGGTGGAGTTCAGGGTCGCGGATGTGTGCCTCCGGCCGGAGAACACGGTGCTCCTCGTCGGAATCGCCCGGGGGCTTGTGGAGACCGCCGCGAGGGAATGGCGGGAGGGAATCGAGCCGGTCGCCGTCCCCTCGGCGCTGCTGAGGCTGGCGGCGTGGAAGGCTGGCCGGTGGGGACTGCGCGGGGAACTCCTGGACCCGGTGACCAGCCGTCCTGCCCCTGCGCTCGCCGTCGTCAATGCCCTGATCAACCACCTCCGGGAAGTGTTGGAAGACATCGGCGACCTGCAGCGGGTGGAAGAACTGGTGGACGATCTGCTGCGCGTGGGAACCGGTGCCGTGCGGCAGCTGGAGGTCCTGCACCGCACCGGGGACATGGAGGAGATGGTGGCCGACGCCGTCAACTGCACGGTGTGGGTGCCCTGAGCGGCGCCGCTCTGCTGTGGGCGTACAGGCCCCGCGGGCAGAAGGCCGCGCCGGTAGGATGGTGCAATCATGGATGACCCTCCTTCACATATGCCCAAGCCCCTCCGCCTTTTGACCGGTTATCCGGCCACCACGGGAGAGGGGCGCCCGAATGTATGAATGGATCATGCTCGGTATCGGCCTCGTCCTGACGGTGGGTACCGGTTTTTTTGTGGCTTCCGAGTTTGCGCTGGTTAATCTGGACCGGAACGATCTTGAAGCCCGCCAGGCCCGCGGGGAAAAGCGCCTGAACCCCACTATCAAGGCGCTGAAAATCACCTCCACGCACCTCTCAAGTGCGCAGCTTGGCATCACCCTGACCACCTTGCTGACCGGCTACACCTTTGAACCGGCGATCAGCTCGCTGCTGCGTGGCCCCCTGCTGTCCATGGGCCTGCCCGAGGCTGTCGTTCCCGGTATCGGCGCAGTCGTTGCCATTTTTACTGCCACCGTCTTCTCTATGGTGATCGGTGAACTCGTTCCCAAGAACTTCGCGCTGGCCCTTCCCCTGGCCACGGCCAAGTTCGTGGTCCCTTTCCAGGCCCTCTTCACCACGGTGTTCAAGCCCGTGATCCTGCTGTTCAACAACACTGCGAACAAGATCATCAGGTCCTTTGGAATCGAGCCGAAGGAAGAGCTGTCCGGTGCCCGCAGCGCCGAGGAGCTGAGCTCACTGGTGCGCCGGTCGGCCCTGGAAGGCGTGCTTGACCAGGATCACGCCGTGCTTCTGCACCGCACGTTGCGGTTTTCGGAGCACTCCGCCGCGGACGTCATGACGCCCCGCGTACGGATGACGGCAGTGAACGCCGATGACACTGCCGAGGACATTGTGGCTCTGGCAACGGCCACCGGATACTCCCGTTTCCCCGTCATCGGGGAGGACCGCGACGACGTGCTGGGCGTTCTGCACGTCAAGCAGGCCTTCGCCGTGGACCTGGCGGACCGGTCCCGGGTGACCGCATCTGGGCTGATGATCGAGCCCCTGCGGGTGCCGGAATCCATGAGCGTTGACTCACTCCTGGTCCTGCTGCGCAAGCAGGGACTGCAGGTGGCCATCGTCTCGGACGAGCACGGCGGTACCGCCGGGATCGTGACGCTCGAGGACCTGGTGGAGGAGATCGTCGGCGAGCTCGAGGACGAACACGACCGTGCCCGCACCGGTGTGGTCCGGACCGGACGGTCCATCACCTTTGATGCGTCGCTGCGGCCGGATGAGCTGCTGGACAGGACCGGAATTACTGTGCCGGACGGCGAGGAATACGACACTCTGGCGGGCTTCGTCACGGATCAGCTGGACCGCATCCCGGAACTGGGCGATGAAGTAGGGATCGACGGCGGGATGCTGCGGGTGGAGCGCGTCCTGGGCACGCATGTGGAGCGGATCCGTTTCACCCCGGACGCGTCGCAGGAGGCGCCGAAGAGCCCGCACGACCGCATCATTGATGACCTGACGCAGGAGCTGACCCATGAGTGAATACCTTCCCGGCATTATCTGGCTGGTGGTGCTCCTGGTGGTCAACGCCTTCTTCGTCGGTGCCGAGTTCGCCGTCATTTCGGCACGCCGCTCCCAGATCGAGCCCAAGGCCGAGGCCGGCAGCAAGGCTGCCAAGACCACGCTGTGGGCCATGGAGCACGCCACGCTGATGCTGGCCACCAGCCAGCTGGGCATCACCGTCTGTTCTCTGGTGATCCTGAACGTCTCCGAACCGGCCATCCACCACCTGCTGGAAATCCCGCTGGGCCTGACCTCCCTCTCCTACGAGGCGATCGGCATCATCGCGTTTATTACGGCGCTGCTGCTGGTGACGTTCCTGCACGTGGTCCTGGGTGAGATGGTTCCCAAGAACATCTCCTTCTCGGTCCCCACCCGTGCAGCCCTGATCCTGGCCCCGCCGCTGGTGATGGTCTCCCGGGTGGTCAAGCCGGTGATCTGGACGCTGAACGGCATCGCCAACTCCATCCTGCGCCTGTTCAAGGTGGAGCCGAAGGACGAGGCCACCAGTGCCTACACCCTGGATGAGGTGGCGAACATCGTGGAGCAGTCCACCCGTGACGGCATGCTGACGGATACCACGGGAACGCTGAGCGCAGCGTTCGAGTTCACGGCCAAGACCGTGGCCGATGTCGAGGTGCCTATTTCCGAAATGGTGCTGCTGCCGGAATCAGCCACCCCGGCTGACATCCAGCGGGCTGTTGCCGCGCACGGGTTCTCCCGCTACATCCTTACCAATGACGACGACGAGCCCTCCGGCTACCTGCACCTCAAGGACGTCATGGACCTGACCAGCCAGGAGAAGTTCACCCAGCCCGTGCCGGCCAAGCGCATCCGGCGCCTGGCGTCCGCATTCAGCGGCAGCGAGCTTGAGGACGCGCTGGCCACGATGCGCCGCACGGGTGCCCACGTCGCCAAGGTCTTTGACGCCAGGGGCAACACCACGGGGGTCCTCTTCCTCGAGGACATTATTGAGGAACTTGTGGGTGAGGTGCAGGACGCAACCAGCGCCTGAGCACCCGAGCTGTCCGCATTGCCGGCGTACCACCTGCGGCCAGGCAGGCAGCACCGGAAAGGGACGCACCCTGCCCAATAGTCAGCAGCCTTAGTGTTTTGTGGTTACGATGAGAGGGTAAGCCGCCGGCGGAGCCGGCGGGAGCCGACCGTAGGGAGAAACACCATGGGTTTGGACGACAAGATTGGAAATGCTGCCGAGAAGCTTGGCGGCAAGGGTAAGGAAGCCACTGGCGAAGCGACCGGTGACGAGAGCCTGAAGGCCGAAGGGCAAAGCGACCAGGCCAAGGGCGATCTGAAGCAGGCCGGCGAGAAGGTCAAGGACGCTTTCAAGAAGGACTGATTCCCGGTCCGGCAGATTTTATGGATGAAGGGTGTGGCTCCGGTGGAGCCGCACCCTTCGTGTGTGTGGGGTCCTAGCGAGAGGGCGGGACCGACGGCAGATAGGGACGATAAGCCTCGAGGGTTCCGTCCAGGACCGGGACCTGGAGCTCCTCCGTCTCCGCGCCCGCCGATATTGTCACTGTCACGCGGGACCCGGGAATGTCGCCGACGGAGTCGAGGATGGCCGGATTCGTATCAAATCCGTGATTGGTATTGCCTTCAACCACTACCGCGACTTTGTCATCAGCATCGGAGAGGGACACCTCCACCGCTTCCTGCGACCGGTTGAAAAGCGTTCCCAGCAGACGTCCCGGTTCCGATTCGGCCGCCGAGACTATCAGCAGGCTGCGGACCTCAATGCCGCCCACTTCCGCATCGACGCCATTGGCGATGGCGTACATATCCTCGTCAGGTGCTCCCGAACACGCGGCCAGAAAAAGTATGGAAAGTGCCGTGGACAGTGCTTTCGCCGCTCTTCGTGAGCCGGCGCCTGATGGGACATGCATTTCGGTCCTCCTTTAGTCAGTGCGTCATGCTTACTCCGCCTGCTGAGGGTCCGATTCCACCGTCCCTTTAGGCGTGGTGGCCCGAGTGCGGCCCGTCATTAAAGTGGACGCCCCTGAGGAGGCGGTCCGCTCCGGCAATCATCAGCAGGAAGCCGGCGACACCCACAATGATGAGTTCCGTCGCAACACCCACGATGACCAGGGCGAGTGCGGCGATGAGTGCCAGGACCCCGTGGACAGTTCCGGCTGCTTCTCTCCGGTGCCTGCCGGGCTCAGCAACCTGAAGTTTTTGGACCAGCTCCGGATCGCTGGACGCCAATTCCTGTTCGAGCACTTCAAGGCGTCTGCGCTCTTCGTCCGACAGTGCCATGGGATCCTCATCATTCGCTGGGATCAGGTTTTTTGCGTCCCCCAATTTCCACGGTAGGCAGGCGCCGGAACCGAAATCAACGCACGTGATGGATATGCAACGGGTTTCCGGGCGGCAGTTACTTGGCCGTTATTACCCTGCAGGCGCGGCAATGATGCGGTCAGCGCGATCTTTGCGCACAGAAGGGTACGTACGGTACCAACTGAGGCAGAGCGCGTGCCGGAAGCCCCACCAGATCAAGGAGCTGATGATGACCGAAAATTCTGTAGTGCGAAAGACCGTGGAAGTGAAGGGGACAAAGCTCTCCTACCTGGAAGCCGGGAGCCCGGATGCGCCGCCCCTGGTGCTCCTGCACGGCACATTCTGGAGCCGTGTGTGGAAGCCGGTCCTGCCGCAGCTTGCCGCGGAGCTGCACTGCCTGGCGCTGGACTTTCCGGGGTTCGGTCACAGTGAAGGGCAGCTGGACGTTGAGGAAGCAGCCGTCCCGGCACTGGCGCAGGTGGTGCTGGACGCAGCTGATGCGTTGGGGTTGGAGACCTTTGCGGTGGCCGCCCACGACATTGGCGGGGGAGTAGCCCAGCACCTGGCAGCGTACTCCGGACGCGTGACCCGCCTGGTGCTGGTCAACGCCGTGATGTTCGATTCCTGGCCGGTGCCGGCAGTGGAACGGTTCCGCGACCCGGCCGTCCGGGCAGGGACGAGCAGCGAGGAGCTTCTCGCGGCCCGGACCAAGACCATGCAGCTGACCGTGGAACGTCCCCTCAGCACGGAAGAGATAGAGGACTATGTCTTCCCCTGGCGAAGCCCAGACCGTGCCCGGTCCTGGATGGCGATGGCCGGCGCCGCTGATTCCCGTTACACCCTTGATCTGCTGCCTGCACTGAAAGCGGCCGCGGTGCCCACCAGGCTCATCTGGGGGCGGGACGATGACTTCCAGAAGATCAGCTTTGCCCGGCGCTACGTTGCAGAAGTGCCGGCCAGTGACCTGGTTGAAGTGGCAGGCAAGCACATCCCCATGGAGGACTCACCCCACGAGATTGCCGGTGCCATGCTTGAACACCTGTCGGCCCGGTAGCCGCAGTTATTCCTTCTGCCGCAGGAAGTAGGCGCCCAAGGTACCCGCCAGGGTGGCGAAAACAGCCACGGAGTAGATGGCCAGAAGGACCTGGATCACCCGGGAGAAGAGGTTGGTGCCGGTAATGCCGCTGCCGGTGACGGCGGCCATGGCGGATTCGAAGAGGGCATCTCCGTAGGAGCTGTGCTCTCCTGTCGCATAGAGGAGCTGGCTGGATGCCAGAATGACGACGGCGGTGACGGCGGTGAGCCACCCGATCCTGCTGGTCAGGAGCTTTCCGGCAGAACGGGAGCCCCGGACCCCTGCAGAGAGGATCGAGCCGTACCGCGCCAGCCTGGCGATGCGGACCAGCCGAAGCGCCTGCAGGGCACGGAAGAACCGCAGGAACGGCACCAGGAGGAATACCACCTGCCACCAGCTTTTCCGCCAAAAGTCCTTGCTGAACCCTGCGATGTAGGCACGCAGCAGGAATTCGGACACGAAGACTGCCCAGAAGAGCCAGCCCACTACCGTGAAGAAATTGACCATTGCCGGTTCCGATGCAACCAGCTGGCCAAGGACCACAAAGAGGAAGATGACGCCCAGGATCCCCATTGGCTTATCAAGACGGCGGGCCAGCAGTTCTGCGCGGTGAAGGCTGGTGGACTCCGCAGAGTAGGCGCCGGGGCTCATGTTGCTGCCGGGTTCAATCATGAAACTGAGCCAATGATCAGGACGCGGAGAATCTCAGCCCAGGAATCAAACCACATCAGCGTCATGCTCCTTTTGTTGGGGCCGCTTTGGGGCAGGGACAGGGTACCGTCACTGACAGTACGCTGAGTATTTCCGGTTCAGCCAGCTTCACGCCGGCTGGCGGGTGGAAGGGATGGCTGCAGATGAACGGACGCGGTGCGCACTGGATGGACGCCCTGCGGACCCAGCTGTGGCCGCTGCCGGTGGTGGCAGTTGCCCTCGCCGTGGTACTCGGCGTCGCACTGCCCGCCCTGGACTCGGCTGTGGACGGCCGGCTGCCGGAGGGTGTCACAGTCTTTCTCTTCAGCGGTGGACCGGAAGCTGCGCGCGCGGTCCTGCAGGCCATTTCCGGGTCCCTCATCACCGTGACGTCGCTGACGTTCTCCCTGACGGTGGTGACGCTGCAGCTGGCCAGCAGCCAGTTCTCGCCGCGGCTGTTGAGGACCTTCACCTCCGACCGCTTTGTCCACGGAACGCTCGCGCTGTTCCTTGCAGCGTTCGCCTTCGCGCTGACGGTCCTCCGAAGTGTCCGGGAGGAAGGTAACGGAAATACCGCTTTCGTACCTGAAATTTCCGTCACAGTGGCGTACGCGCTCGCCATGGCCAGCGTCGTCGGGCTGGTGCTTTTCCTGGCCCACCTCACCCGGGAGATCCGGGTGGAGACCATGATGCGCAGGGTCAACCTGGAAACCCAGGACACCATCGACCGGGTCTTTCCCGAGGAGCGTCCCCGGCGGGGACCCAAACCCTTTCCGGGACCTGGCAGCTTCCCCATCACCTGCGCATCCTCGGGTTTTCTGACCTCGCTTAACCAGGATGCCCTCCTACAGGCGGCGAAGGACTGCGGTGCTGTTCTTCAGATCGACCGGGAACCGGGCAGTTCACTGGTGGAGGGTGTTCCGTTTGCCACCGCCTGGCCCCTGGCGCCCGGAGCATCCTTCACAGCCGAGGTCCGGGAGAAGCTGGCACGCGATGTCAATGCCGCTGTGGAGACCGGTGTTGAACGCACCAAAGTCCAGGACATCGAATTCGGGTTCCGGCAGCTTATCGATGTCGCCGCACGGGCACTCTCCCCGGGCATCAATGACCCCACCACGGCAGTGCACGTCATCGGGCACCTTTCGGTCCTCCTGTGCCGTCTGGCAGGGAGGGATCCCGGCTCCCAGCACCTTGCCGACGACGACGGGCGGGTCAGGGTGGTGCTTTCCCTTCCCGGGCTCCAGGACTTCCTTGACATGGCCATGAACCAGCCGCGGCAATACGGGGCTGCGGACGCTGCCGTGGCTGCCCGGCTCCTTTGGCTCCTCCACGAGCTTCATTGGTGTGACCAGGAGGGCCAGTGCCGGGCAGAGATCATGGACCACCTTGGCCGCATGCGCAACGCCATTGCCTCCGCCGGCTATTCAGCCCCTGAACGAAAAAGCTTGATGGACCTGGCCGATTCCGTCGGCACCAGGCAGCAACAGGGCAGGACCCCGAAGTAGCCCCAGTCTTCCCGGAGGTGCGCGAAAGTAATACTCATGTGACCTGCAGAACAGGAAACCGAAGCTACGCTGAATAAAAGTCCCTGACAGGAAATGGTGATGGCCATACTGGGTTTGCCTGCGCTTGGAATTCTTCGCGGCCCTGTTTCGCTGCGAAGCGGTTTCGTGTGGCTGCTCCTGGCCCTGCTCATTGCCGGTGCTGCCTCGTATACCTCGGGGAGCCGGTATGCCCTTGTCCCCGGTGACAGCCAGGCCGTTGTCCATGAGGCCGTTCCCTCTGCTGAGCCGGACGAGCTGGAGCAGGACTGCTGCGAACGAAACAAGGCTCCCCGGGGTGAACCGGCACCGGTGCGGACCGGGGCAGTGGACCCTCCCGTACTGGTCCACCGCCACCTCGGGGACGGGACGGGGGCCCGCGCCCTGCCGCCCGAGCCGGAGCTTCCGTCGCTGACGGTGGTGGATCTTTCCATCAGCAGAACGTAGGAACAGCGAGCCGTATCGCTGCATCCACTGCTGAATAGACCTGGAAAGAGAAACCAATGACCTACGTACAGTCCATGCTTGACGCCTACCCCAAGGACCTGGGAAGCCTCGACAAGGCCAAGCTCGCGGAATGCATCCAGGCGTGCTTTGAGTGCGCCCAGACCTGCACCGCTTGCGCTGACGCCTGCCTGAGCGAAGACATGGTGGCGGAGCTTACCAAGTGCATCCGCACCAACCTTGACTGCGTTGACATCTGCGTGGCCACGGGGAAAATACTCTCCCGCCACACGGGCTACGACGCTAATATCACCCGCGCGGTGCTGGAAGCATGCCGCACCGCGTGTAAGTCCTGCGCGGATGAATGCGGGGAGCATGCCTCCATGCACCGCCACTGCGAGGTGTGCGCGGAAGCATGCCGCCGTTGCGAGCAGGCTTGCGCCGACCTCATCTCCTCGCTGGGCTGAGCAAGGAGAACCAGCCATGACGAGTCAACAAATTTCCCGGCTGCGGGGAGCCACCACTGCAGGACGTGGGGAAGATCCGGAGCTCCGGCGGATGCTGGCCACGCACATGCATTGCGGCGAGCCCATGCAACTGGTCAACGGAGCGATTGCGCTCCTGCCGGGCGGAAAAGAAGAAACGTACGACGGCGGTGTGCTGACGTACCGGTGCGCGTGCGGTTTTTCGTTCGATCACCGGATGGCCTGAGAGGGGCTGCCTCCAGCGGCCGGGTGTCCTTGGCGCTGGTATTGGGGGCGCCGAGGGCAGCCCGGCACCAGCCGCCCGGAAGTGAACAGCTTAATTGTCAGCGCTGACGGCCCAGTCGTTCGATGAGTTCGTCCGCCTGGGCCAGGTTGCGGGCCATTTTGGCGCGTTCGGCGACGGCTTTCTCCAGGAACCCAGCCAGCTTGGCCTGGTTGTCGTCCTGCCCCGCCGGTGAAGTGGAAAGAATCTCGAGGATCTCAGCCATCTCCTCGAGCGAGAACCCCAGCGGCTTCATTTGCTTGATCACCATCAGGCGCTCAAAATCGTCCTCTGAATAGACCCGGAAGCCGCCGTCGGTACGGGCCGTGGCTGGAAGCAGCCCCACGTCGTCGTAATGCCTGATGGTCCGCAGGGACAAACCTGTCCGTTCCGCCAGCTCACCAATGTGCATGGTGGATGTGCCGGTTCGTGGTGTCATGCGTGGGCCTCCGTAATGTCCGCGTTCAACCCTACCATCACGTTAGGGTAGAGTTGTGTGCGGTCGGTGAGACGCCTGAGCGGACTCCCGGCATCCCGGCGCGAGGCTGCGCCCCTTCATTCTTCGAAAGAGCGAGGGCGCCCAGATGCGTCTTCCTGACCATGAACGGAGCCAGCAATGGCCGTCAAAACCGCCGGGGATGCTCCCGCATATACTCCTGAGCAGCTGCAGTCTGTCCGGCAAACCCTGAAGTCCCCGCGGCGGCTGAAGACCGAAGTGCTCGGCGGGCTGGTGGTCGCGCTGGCCCTGATTCCCGAGGCAATCGCCTTCTCGATCATAGCCGGCGTCGATCCCCGCCTGGGGCTCTTCGCCTCGTTCACCATGGCGGTCACCATCGCCTTCGTCGGTGGCAGGCCAGCCATGATCTCGGCCGCCACCGGTGCAGTTGCCCTGGTCATTGCCCCGCTGGTGAAGTCCCACGGCGTGGATTACCTGATCGCCGCCGTCGTCCTCGCCGGGATCTTCCAGATCGTCCTGGGGCTCTCCGGGGTGGCCAGGCTGATGCGCTTCATCCCGCGCTCGGTGATGGTGGGCTTCGTCAACGCCCTGGCCATCCTGATTTTCATGTCACAGGTTCCGGAGCTGATCGGCGTCCCCTGGCTCGTCTACCCGCTGGCGGCGCTGGCCCTCGTGATCGTGTTCGGCCTGCCTAAGCTGACCACTGCGGTTCCCGCCCCGTTGGTGGCAATTGTGGCCCTCACGCTCATCACGGTGCTGGCATCCATCGCGGTCCCTACGGTGGGGGACAAGGGTGAGCTGCCTGACTCGCTGCCGTCCCTGTTCATCCCCAACGTGCCGTTCACACTCGAAACGCTGCAGATCATCTTCCCGTTCGCGCTGGCCATGGCCTTCGTGGGACTGCTGGAGTCCCTGATGACCGCCAAGCTCGTGGACGACATCACGGATACCCGCTCCCACAAGACCCGCGAAGCCTGGGGCCAGGGCGTGGCCAACATCGTCACCGGGTTCACCGGCGGCATGGGCGGCTGCGCCATGATCGGCCAGACCATGATCAACGTCAAGGCCTCCGGCGCCCGCACCCGGATCTCCACCTTCCTGGCCGGCGTTTTCCTGCTCATCCTCGTGGTGGTTCTGGGCGGCGTCGTTTCCGTCATCCCGATGGCCGCCCTTGTCGCTGTGATGATCTTCGTTTCCTGGGCCACGTTCGACTGGCACAGCATCCACCCCCGCACCCTGAAGATGATGCCCAAAAGCGAGACCCTGGTCATGGTGGCCACGGTCATCGTCACCGTCGCCACCCATAACCTGGCCATCGGCGTCGGCGTCGGGGTGCTCGTGGCTATGGTGATGTTCGCCCGCCGAGTGGCGCACTTTGTCACGGTGGAGCGGACTGTGAACAATGTGGAAGGCCACGAAACCGCAACTTATACGGTGAACGGCGAGCTGTTCTTCGCCTCCTCCAACGACCTCTACACCCAGTTCGAATACGCGCTGGACCCGGAGCACGTGGTGATCGACATGTACGCCAGCCACCTCTGGGACGCCTCAACCATCGCCGCCCTGGACGCCATCACCGAGAAGTACCGCGCCCATGGCAAGGACGTGAAGATCATCGGCCTCAACGATGCCAGCCTCACCATGCGCGAACGCCTCGGCGGGAAGCTCGGCGCCGGAAGCTAGTTCCAGCGGCGGGGCACAGGCTAGGGGCGGGTGCTGAACCGCTCGGCCAGGTCTTTTGTGCCCTGGACGATGATCTGGTCGTCGTCGTAGAGGACCGTCTGCGCAGTGGTGTGCTGCCAGGAGCCGCCCGGCCGTTTCACTGCGACGACGGTAATCCCGTACTTGTCCCGAAGCCCCAGCACGCCCAGGGGCCGGTCCCGGGCCTCCGCGGGCGGCTGCGTCCGGACCATCACGAAGTCGTCCTCGAACTCCACGTAGTCCAGGATTGATCCGCGGACCAGGTGCGCTACCCGCCGGCCCATGTCGTGCTCCGGCCGGATGACGTGCTGCACTCCGAGCTGTTCCAGGATTTCCGCATGGGGTTCGCTGATGGCCTTGGCCCAGATTTCGGGGTGCTTGAAGGTGAGCAGGCGGGAGGTGGTGAGGATGCTCGCCTCAAGGTCGGAACCGATGCCGACCACCGCCCGGTCAAACTCGTGCACGGAAAGCTGCCTGAGCACTTCTTCCTTGGTGGAGTCGGCGCGGACCACGTGGGCCAGCCGGCCATTGTAGGACTGCACGATGTCCTCGCTGCTGTCGATGCCCAGGACCTCCGTCCCCTGCGCTTCCAGCTCGAGGGCAAGGGAACCGCCGAAACGTCCCAGGCCAATAACGGCAACGGAGTCGCGGTGCGGCGCGCGCTCACCCCTGCGGGAAAACATGTCCTTAGCCAATGAGGGGCCTTTCCTTCGGGTATTCGTACAGTATGGGGCGCGTCCTGAGGGCCAGCGCCGTTCCCAGGGTCACCGGGCCCAGCCGGCCGATGAACATAAGCAGGATCAGGACCACCTGCCCGGCGGGCGGCATCCCGGCGGTGATCCCGGTGGACAGCCCCACTGTGGCGAAGGCGGACACCACCTCGAAGAGGATCCTTTCCTGCCCGAAGTCAGTGATCAGCATCAGGAACATGGTGGAACCTGTGACCAGGGCGATGGCCAGGAGCACCACGGTGATGGCCTGGCGGTGCACGGCCCGGGAAAGTCGTTTGCCAAAGATGTTAACTGCCGTGTCTCCCCGCAGTTCAGCGGCCAGGATGAAGAACAGCACGGCAAACGTGGTGATTTTCAGGCCGCCGGCAGTTCCGGCCGGCCCGCCCCCGATGAACATCAGGATGTCCATGCCCATCCAGGAGACCGGGTGCATCTGTGCAATGTCGATGCTGTTGAACCCTGCGGTACGGGTGATCACGGACTGGAAGAACCCGCCCATGATGCGGTCCCCGGGAGGAAGGCTGCCAAGGGTGGCGGGATTGGTCCATTCGGCGGCGGTGAGGAAGGCGGTTCCCCCGGCCAGCAGTACCGCACTTCCCGCGAGGACGATTTTGGTGTGCATGCTCCAGTGGACAGGCCGGCGGTACTGGCGGCGCAGTTCGAACAGGACAGGAAAGCCCAGGCTCCCGATGATCACGGCGCCCGCGATGGGCAGGCAGATCCAGGGATCGCTGACGAACCCCATCAGGTTGTCCGAATACAGCGCAAAGCCGGCGTTGTTGAAAGCGGACACGGAATGGAACAGCCCGTGCCAGAGTGCCTTGCCCGGGGTATAGCCGTAGCCCAGCAGGAAGCGGAGCATGAGTACCACAGTCAGGATGGTCTCCACGATGACAGTGATCAGGAGGACGCCGACCAAAACGCGGCGCACATCGCCGAAGCCGGTGCTTTTGGTCTCTGTGGCCGCCAGCATCCGAGAGCGCAGCCCCAGCCGCCGGGCTGTCAGCACGCCCAGCAGCGCGCCGAAGGACATCACTCCAAAGCCGCCCACCTGGATGAGCGCGAGGATGACCGCGTGCCCGAACCCGGTCCAGAACACGGGGGTGTCCACCGTGATCAGTCCGGTGACGCACACTGCTGACGTTGCGGTGAACAGGGCCTCCAATAGGGAGGCACCACGCGAACCAGTTGCCGAGGCCGGCAGCATCAGGAGCGCCGTGCCAACCGCGATGGCCAGGACGAACCCCAGAGCGATCAGCTGTGCCGGATGCCGGGGCACCAGCCTGCCGGCTGCCTTTCTAAGGGTGGAAGCCTGCCTCCCCTGCAATTCGGCGAGGGAGCGGCTGTAGCCGGCCAAAACAGTCTGCGGCTTTCTCCTCCGGCGGCGCGGCTCAGGGCTCCGCTGGTAGGCCTTCAGGTGCATAGGCGCCACCGTACCACCGCCGGATCCCGCCGTATGCCAGATGCAATGCAGCTCACATGCCTCTTGGAATGCGGGTGGCAGGTGTGCGTTCCCGCCCAGTTACCCAGGGGTGGTTGCCCCACCCGGCCGGGACACGTCGGCGAACCCGCGCGCGCCGCCAACATGGCGCGAAGCCGCCGGGCAGGAACGGTACGACGGCGGCCCGCACCACGTCTTGACAGGGCGCGTTGGCACGCGCACGCTGATACCGCTGGGAGCCGGTGTTGACTGGCGTGTCCTTTCCCGACGCACGCCGCCAACCGCACCCCGGAGCTGGCTAAGCTCCGGACGATAGTTCCATGCGCTCCTTGACAGGAGAAGGAAATGACCGCTGTGTCTGTAAGAACCCTTGAAGCAAAATCCTTTGACGAACCCGATGAAAAACGCCGGCCGCCCAAGACCCAGGTGGATGTGGTCACCCTGGGTGACGCAACGCTGGCCAGGTTCACTTTTGAGCCGGGCTGGCGGTGGTCCGAGACCGTAAAAACAGTGGTCAACACAGACACCTGCCAGGTGAACCATGTGGGGATCTGCACTGCCGGAACACTCACGGTGGTCATGGAGGACAAAACGCAGGCGACGATAAGCCCGGGCCATGCCTACACCATCCCAGCCGGCCACGATGCGTGGGTGGAGGGCGGGGAGGCGTTCGTGGGTTATGAAGTCATGAGTGCCGCAACCTTCGCGAAGCCTGCCTGACCCGGACGCCGTGAGCCTCCGCAGCAGCAGGGCCTCCGGGGCGCGGGACGCCCCGGAGGTCAGGCCCCGTAAGAAGTCCCGGCGCCGTCTGCGGCGGATTGGGATTGCCGCGTTGATTGTGCTGGGGCTGATTCTGGTGTCGACGGCGGTCAACCAGGTGATGGAGCGGGCGGAGAAGTCGACTATTCCGGCCTACGGGGAACGTATAGCGGTGGCGGGCGGCTCGCTGAACGTGTACCGGACCGGGCGCGCCGGCCAGCCGATTGTGCTCCTCAGTGGCCTGGGAACCTCGGCCCCTGCTCTTGACTTCATGCCGCTCATTCGTGAGCTGGGCGGTTTTGAGGTGGTGGTTGTTGAAGGCTTTGGGTACGGCTACAGCGACATGGCCGGGCCTCCGCGGACCAACGAAAATATCAGTACCGAACTTCACGAAGTCCTGGCCAGGCTCGGGATCAGGCAGCCGTACGTCCTGGCTGGGCACTCCATCGCGGGCTTCTACATGCTTGACTATGCCAACCGGTACCGCACGGAAGTGTCCGCGGTGGTGGGCATCGATGCCACCATTCCGAAGCCCGGGGATGAACCAGTTCCGGAGCCCGAACCTGGTTTTAGCTGGGAGCGCGCCCTCGCCGCCACCGGGGTGGTGCGGGCCGTGACGTTCCTTGCGCCGGGCTTGGTCAACCCGGATGGCGACGCCTACACCGAGGACGAGCTGCACCGCATGCGCCTGATGTACAGCTGGAACTTCGGCAGCCCGGCCGTGGCCGATGAGACAGCCCGGATAGCCAACAATGCAGAGGCGCTGCGGGGAGTCACCTACCCGGACGAGCTGCCGGTCCTGGCGTTCGTTGCCGATGAAAAGTCGGACTCGACAGCCACCAAAACAGCATCAGCCCAGAACCTGCTCAAGAATGTGAAGCGCCACCAGGTTGTCCTGCTTGAGGCCAACCACTATCTCCATTGGACGCAGTCCAGGCGGATGGCGGAAGAAATCCGGTCCTTCCTGGGGCTCTGATCCGCCCAACGAAAGCGCAGGTCAGGTCCGGGCGTTCCGCTTCAGCCAGCCCCAGACAGACGTGGCCACGAAGAGTACCAGGCCGATGACAGCCAGCCACAACAGGCCCTCAATGATGAAGCCCAGGATCGAAAGAACAAGCCAGATAACAAGCAGTGTGATGATGAGTCCCATGCCCGCAGCCTAGCCCGGGAGGATGGACATTCCCGGGCGAAGCGCGGGCCAACGCACAGGAAAGGTTGTTCAGCTGTCGAAGTGCGTCAGGACTTTCGGGTCCGCGGAGACCGACGAGACCACCGCCGCCGCCACCTCGCGGAGCTTGATGTTGCGGGTGCTGGAAGCGATCCGGAGGATCTTCATCGCGGATTCCTGGCTGCAGCGGTTCTGGGCCATGATCGCCCCGACTGCGACGTCGATCACTGTGCGTGATTCCATCGCCGCGGTCAGGTTCGCACGGTCTTCGGCCAACTGGGCGATCCGGACGGCCAGGCGCAGGGCTTTTGAGGCTTCCGCGGCGTAGGCTTCGGCCTTCTCGATGTTCTCCCCGCTGAAGGCGTGGCTGCGGGTGGCATAAAGGTTAAGCCCCGCCTTTGCCTCGCCTTCGAGCGGAAGGGGAACGGACAGGATCGAACAGATTCCTTCCGCCGATGCCGAGGCGGTGTAGTCGGGCCACCGGTCCTCCATCGCCAGGTCCGGGACGTGGACCGTGATCTGCTCACGGACAGTCGTCAGGCAGGGTCCTTCACCGTAGCCATACTGCAGCTCGTCCAAGGCGGGGACGCGGGGATCGCTGATGGCAACCGTTGTTGGCTTCTTGCGCCGCATCAGCGTGACGCCGCAGAGGAGATCATCGTGGGCGGACAAGCTGGCTGCAGAGAAAACGGCCAGCTCGTGAAGGAGCTCGTCAACATCGGAACTCTGCAGGACGAGGTCCTGGAGGTGCTCGGCCACGCGGGTGTCCTGCCGGGTGCTGCGGTCCTGACTCACGATGGCCTCGTCTCTGCTGTTTACCCACACCAACGGCCCGGACGGGGGTGGGTGCTGGCGCGGACCGCTTCGGTAGCGGATTTCCAGTTTACGCTCCGAAACGGCCGCAACAGTGGTTGCGGCGCACCAACAGGCGGGGGACTGCCCGGCTGTCTTAGCCCGCAGGGTAGGGCGAGGCGGTGAGGAGGCGGGCAAGGTGCGCAGCGTTGCGCGCGGCACCGGCAGTAGTGGCGGCCACCTTTTCGGGCACGCTGTCCAGGTCTTTGTAGTCGACGGTCTGCATTGCTTCCCCCACCCAGTAGGTGGCGCCCTGGGCAGGGAGGGTGAATCCGACGTCGTTCAGCCCCTGCTGCATGTCCGCCACGGTTTTGTGGGCGCCGTCCTCGTTGCCAACGACGGCGATGATCGCCACCTTTCCGTACATGATGGGCCTGCCGGCGTCGTCGGTTTCGGCGAGGTCCGCGTCGAGCCGTTCGAGGACCCGCTGGCTGATGCTGCTGGGATGTCCCATCCAGATTGGGGTGGCCAGGACAAAAATGTTCGCCGCGAGAATCTTCTCCCGGATTCCGGGCCAGGCGTCGCCGTCGCCCATGTCCACCTGCACGCCGGGCATCACGTTGTGGTCCACTACCCGGACGGACGTCCCGGCCACGCCATGGGTGGCCAGTTCGTCGAGTACGTGGCGGGCCATGAGTTCGCTGCTGGACGGCGCGGGGGAGGGCGTGAGGGAGCAGGTCAGGGCAAATGCGGTGAGGTCAGCCATTGGTCGTCCTTTGCTTTCTGTCGAGCGTTTTTGATGGTCCAGCAAGTGGTTCGTAGCGTATGGCGGGACGGATGGGGCCGGGAACACGCCTTGCGCGATAGATAGCAAGTGTGCTTAGTATCTTATTAGTAACCTTACTTACTATCTTCACATCCTGGGTTCTTCGAGACCAGCTGCCTTCCAACGAAAGCGAGTGATGATGACGGACAATCAGTTGCCCCAGGCTTCTGCCCGAAGCCCCCTCGACCAGTACGGCAACGCAGCACCGACGGATTTTTCGGCAGGACCTGCGGGTTCAGCCTCAAAGAAGGATACGGCCAAGGAAGAAGCGTCGAAAGTCGCCGGGCAGGCGGCCGGTGGAGCCCAAAGTGTGGCCCAGGCCGCCAAGTATGAGGTCGGACATGTAGCCTCCGAGGCGAAGTCGGAAGCGAAGACACTTCTGCACCAGGCGAAGCAAGGAGTGGGCAGCCAGGCGGGCGCCCAACAGCAGAAAGCTGTGGACGGCGTCCGGACCATCTCCAGCCAGCTGCAGGCCATGGCGGATGCGCCGGAGCAGCAGGGCGTAGCCAGTGACCTGGTCCGGGAGGCTGCGAACCGTGCCTCCGCGGTTGCGTCGTGGATTGAAGGCAAGGACGCCGGAATGCTTTTGACTGACGTGCAGGGCTTCGCCCGCCGCAAGCCAGGCACCTTCCTGCTGATCTCGGCCGGCGCTGGCCTCCTTGCCGGACGCCTCGTGCGCGGTCTTCAGGCAGGCGCCCCGGCGCCGCAGGGCGAAGCGGCAATCCCGCCGCGTCCGGAGCAGCCGCCGGCCGCAGCAGCCAATCCCTCACGCAACGGGGTGCCGGTATACCGGGAGCCCGTTGCGGAGCCCGTCGCCTATGGCGAAACCATTTACGGGGAACCGGCGCGGCCCGCCTACTCCGGCACCGAAGCAGGCGGGGTGCCGCTGAGGGACCTCGATGATCCGTACACCGATATGCCGGGGGGAGGACGCCAGCTGTGAAAAGACTGTTCCTATTCTTTCTGCCCACCATCATCAACAAGGTGCAAAAGGCCCGCAAGGCCAAGCAACTCCGCGCCGGCCAGCAGACCAGGCCGCCGCGGAACCGCTTCTGAAATTTTCCCTCAGGCAAGACAATCAGCAACAGAAGGAGATACACATGATCAGCACTGAGAACCTTTCTGCACTGACCACCGCCGGTGGGAACGTCGTCGGTTCCGATGGAAGCAAGATCGGCTCCGTCGGCCAGATTTACGTTGATGACCAGACCGGTGAGCCCACCTGGGTCACGGTCAAGACCGGCCTTTTCGGCACCCACGAGTCCTTCGCACCGCTTGACTCCGCAACCCAGGACGGTGACGACATCGTCGTGGCGCACACCAAGGACAAGGTCAAGGACGCTCCGCGCGTCGCCCCGGATGGCCACCTGGAGCCGGAGGAGGAGGACCGCCTTTACACCTACTACGGTGTCGGCGGCAGCAACGGCCACACCGGCAACGGTTTTGCCGGCACCGGCCGGGAGACGGTTGACACCGACCGGCACGCCACCGTTGAAACGGATGCCCGCGGCACGGTTGGGCACGACACCTCAGGTCCCACCACCGACGACGCGATGACCCGCTCGGAAGAGAAGCTCCATGTGGGCACCGAGCGTGAAGCCACCGGCCGCGCCCGGCTCCGCAAGTACGTGGTCACCGAGAACGTCACCAAGACCGTTCCGGTCCAGCGTGAAGAGATCCGCCTGGAGCGCGAGCCCATCACGGACGCCAACCGCGGTGCGGCCCTGGACGGTCCGGATATCAGCGAGGAAGAGCACGAAGTGGTCCTCCATGAGGAGCGCCCGGTGGTGCAGAAGGAGGCCGTCCCGGTGGAGCGCGTGCGCCTCGACAAGGACGTTGTCAGCGACGAGCACACGGTCACCGAAGAGGTCCGCAAGGAAAACATCGAGCTCGACGACGACAGCCGCACCCGCCGCTAAGAGTCGCCCCTGCTGAGAGCCACCCCGCACGGGGCTGGTTCCTCAACGAACGGTCCGCCCTCCGGAAGGAGGGCGGACCGCCGCGTTAAAGGCTTGTGTGAGTTAATTGCCCAGGCCGGGAGCCCTCCACCCGCCGGTAAGATCCGACGGCGCGTTGGCTTCCGGTCCCGCTTCCCCGCCCATGGCGGCCACCAGCCGTTCCCGGGCCCGGCCAAGGTGGATGTCCAGCAGTTCTGCGGCTTCCTCGCCCCGGCCTGCCTCAATCAGTTCCAGGAGCTTCTGGTGCTCGGCCTGGATCAGGGCGGTGTCCAGGAGGTGCAGCGACTGTACGCGGGACATGCACAGGCGGACTTCCCCGACGAGGGATCGGTACATTTTGCTGATCCGGGTATTTTCAAGCGCATCGATCAAACTCGTGTGGAACCGCATGTCGGGTTCCACAACGTCCAGCGGTGCACCGCTCTTCACGGCGGCGATGTCCTTGTTCGCCTGCACCGCGGCGGCAGGCACCGTCCGGCCGGAGGCAAGCCGGCGGAGTACTTCGCTTTCCAGGTAGGCCCTGGCCAGGTAGATGTCCCGGACAGACTCCGGCCCCAGATCCACCACACGCGCTGTCTTGTGCGTTCCCCTGTCCAGCAGCCCTTCGGCCACCAGCTTTTCAATCGAGGCCTTGGCGGTGGGGCGGGCCACCTCATAGGAGGAGGCGACGTCCGTCTCCGTCAGGGCCTCGCCGGACCGAAGCTCGCCGGAGAAGACGCGGCTGCGCAAATCTGCGGCAATGGCCTCCACGATCGAGACTGCTGCGATGCGTCCGGGCACCTGCGTTCCTCCCACGATACTTTCCGAGTTACTTCATCTTGCCAGAAAGAACAACATCAATACTTGACCAACATGTGTACTTGTTAGACAATCGAAGGGCGCCACGGTGTTGTGACGCCTAACACAATCTGGAGACACATGTTTCAGCAGATCCTCGACCCCATCGCCGGGTCCCTCTTGATTTCAGCCCTTTGCGCGGCTCTTCCCCTCGTCCTGCTCTTCGTCCTCCTTGGCGTCTTCAAGGTCAAAGCGCCCATAGCTGCCCTGGCCGGCCTGGCCCTGTCGCTGGTGCTGGCCATCGTCGGCTGGCAGATGCCGGTCAACCAGGCCCTGAGCGCCACCGCAGCCGGGATGTTCTACGGGCTGTTCCCCATCCTGTGGATCCTGGTGAACGCGCTGTGGATCTACCGCCTCACCGTGGCCACGCCGTGGTTCGAAGTCCTGGGGCGCACCATCCGCTCCATCTCCAACGACCTCCGCATTCTGGCGATCCTGATCGCGTTCTGCTTCGGCGCCCTGCTGGAATCCCTGGCCGGCTTCGGCGCCCCCGTGGCAATCTCCGCGGCCATGCTGATGGCCGCCGGCATGAAACCGCTCAAGTCCGCGATCGTCTCGCTGCTCGCGAACACCGCCCCCGTGGCCTTCGGCGCCATGGCCGCACCCATCATCGCCCTCAACGGCGTCACCGGCCTGCCGCTGAACGAACTGTCCGCCATGGCCGGACGGCAGACGCCGTTCATCGCCCTGATCGTCCCGCTGCTGCTGGTCTTCATCGTGGACGGCCGCCGCGGCGTCCGGCAGACCTGGCCCGTCGCCCTCGTGGCAGGAGCCGCCTTCGGCGTGGCCCAGTTCGTCACCTCCAACTACTTCGCCGTGGAACTCACCGACGTCGTCGCCGCCGTCGTCACCGTGGCTGCGGTCCTGTTGATGCTCAAAGTCTGGCAGCCCAGGGAAACCGTGGGCATGGGAGGTGCCGTTGAGGCTGCCGCAGTCCCCGCCGTCGTCAGCGCCGGCGGAACCGGCGGCTCTGCACCACAGGAAGGTACGACGGCGGCACGCGGCAGCGGCGGCAGCGTCCTGCCTGCCGACCCCGCCATCCCCACGGACAACTCCCGGCCGGAAGCGCGCCAGATCTGGATGGCGATCGCTCCGTACCTGATCATCATCGCGGTGTTCTCCGTGGCCCAGATCCCGTTCGTCAAGGCCTGGCTGACCCAGGTTGGCAGCGTCACGTTCGCCTGGCCCGGCCTGGAGATCACGGATTCGGCCGGCAAGCCGGTGGCGGCCACCAAGTTCAAGCTTGACCACCTCAAGGCCACCGGCACCCTGCTGCTGTTCTCCGGCCTGCTCACTATGCTGCTCTACAAGATCACCGCATCCCAGGGCCTGCGCATCTACCGGGACACCGTGGTGCAGCTGCGCTGGACCATCGTCACAGTCACCGCGGTACTCGGCCTGTCCTTCGTCATGAACCTCTCCGGCCAGACCACCACCCTGGGCTTCGCCCTGGCCTCCGCCGGCGGCTTCTTCGCCCTGCTCTCGCCGCTGATCGGCTGGATCGGCGTGGCACTGACCGGCTCGGACACGTCCTCCAACTCGCTGTTCGGGCAGATGCAGGCCACCGCAGCCGAGCAGACCGGACTGTCTCCCGTGCTGATGGCAGCTTCCAACTCCTCCGCAGGCGTGATGGGCAAGATGCTGTCGCTCCAGAACCTGGCCGTTGCCTCGGCCGCGGTGGGCCTTGACGGCGCCGAGGGGACCCTGTTCCGGAAACTCATCGGCTGGAGCCTGGGCCTGCTTGCACTCATCACGGTGCTGATCTTCCTGCAGTCCACCCCCGTCCTGGGCTGGATGGTCCCCTGATATGGCACCCCTGGACCTCGCAGGCCTCCGCGCCGCCGTCAACGATCCCGCCCAGGTCAAAACTCGGGCCATCGACCTTCACGCAAACGCGCACGACGCCTCCCACTTCCTGCTGATCCCGCAGGCCGTGGTCACCGCGGGAAGCGCCGCCGAAGTGGGCGGGCTGCTCCGCGCGAGCGCGGCCCAGGGCGTCCCGCTGACGTTCCGCTCCGGCGGAACCAGCCTCAGCGGGCAGGCCGTCACCGACGGCGTGCTGGTGGACGTGCGGCGGAACTTTCGGGACGTCGAAGTGCTCGACGGCGGTGCGCGCGTCCGGGTGCAGCCCGGCGTCACCGTGCGGGCACTCAACGCCCGGCTGGCACCCTACGGCCGGAAGTTCGGCCCGGATCCGGCCAGCGAGGCCGCGTGCACCATCGGCGGGGTGGTGGCCAACAACTCGTCCGGCATGAACTGCGGCACCGTGGACAACGCCTACCGCACCCTCGAGTCCCTGACAGTTGTGCTCCCGTCCGGGACTGTCATCGACACCGGGGCGCCCGACGCGGACACCAGGCTGCGCACCCTGGAACCGGAGCTGTACCAGGGGCTGGCGCAGCTCGCGGACAGGGTGCGCGGGAACGGCGACTCGGTGCGCAGGATCCGCCAGCAGTTTTCTATGAAGAACACCATGGGCTACGGCCTTAATACACTGCTGGACTTCAGCAGCCCGGTGGACATCATGGCCCACCTGATCGTCGGCAGCGAGGGAACCCTTGGCTTCGTGGCCGAGGCCGTCTTCCGCACCATCCCGCGGCTGCAGCACGCCGCCACCGGACTGCTGGTGTTCCCGGACCTGCAGGCGGCCAACGCGGCCCTGCCGGCGCTGGTGGAAACCGGCGCGGCCACGGTGGAACTCATGGACGCGCTGTCCCTGAAGGTGGGACAGGCACTGAAGGGGACTCCCGCCGTCGTCCGCGACCTGGTGGTGCGGGACCATGCCGCGCTGCTGGTTGAATACTCGGCGGAAGGGCCGGGCCAGCTCGCGGAACTGCAGCACGGCGGCGAAAGCATCCTTCCGCAGCTCAGCCTGTCGGCCGAAACCCACTTCACGGGTGACGCCAAGGCACGGGCCGGACTCTGGCACCTGCGCAAGGGCCTGTACGCCTCAGTGGCGGGTGCCCGGCCGCAGGGGACCACCGCCCTGCTGGAGGACATTGTGGTGCCGGTGCCCGTGCTGGGCCGGACCTGCCAGGACCTGATCGGCCTGTTCGACAAGTACAGCTACGGCAACAGCGTCATCTTCGGCCACGCGAAGGACGGCAACGTCCACTTCATGCTCACGGACGGGTTCAGCACCGCCGAGGAGCTGGAGAGGTACAGCTCGTTCACCGAGGACATGGTGGACCTGGTCCTGGGCGAAGGCGGCTCGCTCAAGGCCGAGCACGGCACCGGACGCGTGATGGCGCCCTACGTGCGGCGGCAGTACGGTGATGAGCTGTACGGCGTCATGCGCAGGATCAAGGAGCTGTTCGATCCGCGCGGGATCCTGAACCCGGGCGTCATTTTGGACGACGACCCCGAGGCGCACCTCCGGCACATCAAGACGGCGCCGCCGGTGGCCGAAGAAGTGGAACGCTGCGTTTCCTGCGGCTACTGCGAGCCCGTGTGCCCCAGCAAGGACCTCACCCTGACGCCGCGGCAGCGCATCGTCACCCTGCGCGCCATTGAGGCCGCGCGGCTGGCCGGGGACACGGACCTGGTACAGCAGCTGGAAAAAGACTACGACTACGAATCCGTACAGACCTGCGCCGTGGACGGCATGTGCCAGACGGCCTGTCCCGTGCAGATCAACACGGGACTGCTGGTCAAGCGGATCAGGCGCTCCGACGCCGGTCCAGTGGCGAACGGCGCCTGGAATGCCGCGGCCAAGCACTGGGAAGGGGTGACCCGCGGCGCGTCGCTGGCGCTCACCGTGGTGAACAAGCTGCCGGCCGCCGCGCTGGTCCCGCCCAACAAGGCGGCCCGGGCGGTGCTTGGAACGGACACCGTCCCGCTGTATTCCGCGGAGCTGCCGGGCGGCGGTTCCGTACGGAAGCGTCCGACGCCGGACCGGGCACCGGACGCCGTGTACTTCCCTGCATGCGTGGGGACGATGTTCGGCCCTGCAGGTGCCGACCAGTCAGGTTCGCCCGGTCCCGGCGTCCAGTACAGCTTCGAGCAGCTGTGCGAACGGGCGGGTATCACCCTGCTGGTACCGGAGGGCATCGACGGGCTGTGCTGCGGCACCCCCTGGTCCTCCAAAGGCATGGTGGCCGGCCAGGCGACCATGCAGGAGAAGACCCTGGCCGCACTCCGGGAAGCCACCCGCGACGGCGAACTCGCCATCATCAGCGACGCATCCTCCTGCACAGAGGGGCTTCGCCAGGCGGTGGAATCCGATGTTCCCCTGGTGGGGCAGCGTCCGCTGCGGATTGTGGACGCTGTGGACTTCGCGGCAGAACACATCCTGCCCAAGCTCCCGGACCACAAAAAGCTGGATTCGCTGGCCCTGCACCCCACCTGCTCGTCCACCCGCATGGGAATCAACGCCTCCCTGGATGCGGTGGCCGGTGCGGTGGCGGAGAAGGTGGACGTGCCCGTGAACTGGGGCTGCTGCGCCTTCGCGGGGGACCGCGGCATGCTCCACCCCGAGCTCACCGAGTCAGCCACCCGGAAGCAGGGGGAGGAGGTCGCGGACATGGGAGCGACCGCCCACGCGTCCTGCAACCGCACCTGTGAGTTGGGGATGACCAGGGCAACCGGGGCCGAGTACCGGCACGTGCTGGAGCTGCTGGAGGAAGTGACCCGCTGACTTTCTGGGGCAGGGCTGGCGCCGCCGTTCCTGCTGGCGTCCGGTGTTGCCTGGCGGGGCGCGACTCCTTAGGCTTACAAGTGCACATCAATGCACCTATGCACAGGAGAGGCCATGCTCACGGTCTTGCGGAACGCAACCTACCGGCGGCTGTTCGCCGCGCAGGTGGTGGCGCTGCTGGGTACCGGCCTGCTGACGGTCGCGCTGGGCCTGCTCGCCTTCGACCTGGCCGGCAGCAATGCAGGCGCGGTGCTGGGCACGGCCCTGCTGATTAAGATGGTTGCCTACGTGGGGGTCGCGCCGGTCATCAACGCCGTGGTGGCACGGCTGCCGAAGAAGCCTGTGCTGATCGTTGCGGACCTGGTGCGCGCCGCCATGGCCCTGTGCCTGCCGTTCATCACCGAGGCGTGGCAGATCTACGTGGTCATTTTCCTGCTGCAGTCGGCCTCGGCCACCTTCACGCCGGCGTTCCAGTCGCTGATCCCCTCGGTGCTGAAGGACGAACGGGACTACACCCGGGCCCTTTCCCTGTCCCGCCTGGCCTACGACATGGAGGCCCTGGCCAGCCCCGCCGCAGCCGCGCTGCTGCTGACCCTGGTTACCTATAACAACCTGTTCCTGGGGACCGTACTGGGGTTCGTGTTCTCAGCCCTGATGGTCGCCCTTACCGTCCTGCCGCGGATGGAGGCCGCGGACGCGCCGGCATCGTCGCTGTGGCACCGGACCACCCTTGGCGCGCGGGTCTTCTGGCGGACTCCCCGGCTACGGTCCCTGCTGGCCCTGAACGTGGTGGTGGCCGCGCCCACCGCGATGGTGCTGGTCAACACGGTGGTCTACGTCCGTGACGTGCTCGGCCGCCCGGATACCGACCTGGCGCTGGCCTTGGCCTGCTTCGGGATCGGCTCCATGCTGGTGGCACTGTCCGCGCCGCGGGTGCTGGAGCGTTTCGGTGACCGTGCGGTGATGCTGGCCGGCGCCGCCCTGGTTCCCGCAGCGCTCGCCGGCACCGCCGCCGTCGTCGTCCTCGCCCAACCCGGGGCAGGCTGGTGGTGGCTGCTGGGACTGTGGTTCGTCCTCGGCGCCGGCAACTCCACCATCCAGACGCCGTCGTCGCGCCTGCTGCGGGAGGCCTCCACCGAGGAAACCCGTCCCTACGTCTTTACCGCGCAGTTCTCGCTCTCGCACGCCTGCTACATCGTGGCGTACCCGCTGGCCGGGTGGCTGGGCGCGGCAGCCGGACTTGGCTGGGCGGCGCTGGCGCTGACAATCCTTGCAATACTGGGTAGCGCAGGAGCCTTCCTGTCCTGGCCCCCGCACAGCAGCGCGGCGGCAGGCCCGCCGGCACTGGAGGAGCAGCCCGTTGAGCAGCCAACACAGCAGTCCTCGCCGCGTCGGCGCTGAGGAACCCTCACTCGTCCACGCGGTGGCGCCCGGCCCCGAGCTGCTCGAAACGGCCGCCGGTACGCTGCGGATGCTGGCCGAGCCCACCCGGCTGCACCTGCTCTGGCAGCTTGCCCAGGGCCCCAAAAGCGTCACGGAACTGACGGCCGCTGCCAGCGTTCCCCGGACCGTCGTCAGCCAGCACCTCGCCAAACTGCGCCTGGGTGGACTGGTGGATACGCGCAAGGACGGCCGGCACGTCATCTACTCGCTGCGTGACGGGCACCTGATCCGGCTGATCCAGGAGACCATCAACCACGCAGACCACCGGATCACCGGCGAACCCGTCCATGGGTGACACGTAGCCACTCCAGGTTTCCGCGTGGACGGGCCGGGGCCAGTGTTTGTGGCGGTGGACGGTTTAGTCCTTGCCCTTTCCTTTGTCCTTCTCGGCTTCCTCGCGCTGCTTTTCGGCTTCCTCCTGGGCCTCTTCGAGCTGTTTTTCGGCTTCTTTGGCAGCCTCTTCCTGCTGCTTCCTCTCGTCCTCCGTCAGCGGGCGGTTGGGCTCGGGGGCTGACGGGGCTGACGGCGCTGACGGGGCAGGCTGGGGAGCGGGCGCCACGGCTGCCTCCAGCTCGGCGCGGATGGTGCTGATGGCGGTTTCAATCCGCGTTTTGCGTTCCTGGGACACTTTGCCCTGGTCCGAGGCCGCAGCCACCTCCTGGTTCAGCTGCTGTAGCTCGGCGAGCGCTGCGGGGAAGTCCTGGGCTGTTGCCAGTTGCTTTGCGGCAGCCACGCGCGTCTGGAGTTGGCTGGCCACGGCATCATCCAGGTCACGGGGAGCGGAGCAGCCGGCCAGCAGTGCTGTACCCAGCAGCGCGGCCAGGACTCCGGCCAGGAGCCTGTGGAGGGGAGACGGGTTCATGGCCTGACGCTTTCTTCCAGTTCCTTGAAGTGCTCGCCCAGCTGTCCTGGGATGGCCGGACCGGGATCCACCGGCGCGGGCGAGGGCCGCTGCATGGAGGCCAGCAGGACTCCGGCGAGGATCAGCACGACGACGACGACGACGGCGACGGCGGCCAGGAGCCACAGCCGGCGGCTTCGGCCCGGTTTCGCCGGCGTCCGCTGTCGGGCAGGTTTCGGCTGTGCCCGGGCCGGGGCACGCGCCGGCCTATGCGGGACGGGATCACGGGACGGCATGCTTGGGGCGGGCTGCCAGGATGTGGCGTTGGTTGCCTGGCTGTCGGGAAGGGCGGGCAGTTGCGATCCCTGCGGTGCCGGCTGTCCCTGTGGTGCCGGCGTTGCCTGTGGTGCCTGTGGACTCCCAACCACCCGGGTCCCGCCCGTGCTTGCGGCCAAAACCCGGGTGGGCGGATTGGGCGGCATCAGGGAGGTGTGTGCCTCACCAGCTTCCCGGGCCGGGAGGCTCCAGTCGGCGGCGGCACCCAGTGTCCTGGCGACGCTTCCGGCGTCGGGCCTGTCCTGCGGGTCCCGCGCTGTCATGCCGGCCAGCAGTGCTTTCCACTGGGGGCCCAGGGAATCAGGAATGACTGGATTCCGGGAAAGCCGGGCCACGGCGGCTTCCAGGGGCGGTCCGGGGAAAGCCACCGTTCCGGTGAGGGCCTCCAGCAGCACCAGGCCCAGGGAGTAGATGTCCGCCGGCGGCCCCACTGTATCCCCGCGTGCCTGCTCCGGGCTGAGGTAGGCGGCTGTTCCGGGGACCATGTTGGTGGCGGTGAGCCGGGCGCCGTCGAGCATTCTTGCAATGCCAAAATCAGCGAGTTTGGGCCTGAGCGGGTCGTCCGGCCCGTAGCGGGTCAGCAGGATGTTGGCCGGCTTGACGTCGCGATGCACAACGCCGCGGTGGTGGATGTAGTGCAGGGCCTCGGCCAGCTCAGCTCCCAGCCGCGCTGCCTCTTTGCCCGTCAGCGGGCCGGCTGCCAGCTGCCGCCGGAGGTCGGTTCCGGAAACGAGCTCCATCACCAGGAAGGGAACCTCGCGCTGGCCTCGATGCAGGGTCCCGGTATCGAAGAGCGTGACCAGGCCGTGGTGGTTCAGCTGCGCAAGCATCCGGGCTTCGGACTGCTGCCGGGCGAGTTCCTCGGGGTCTCTGACGTCGTCGCGGAAGATCTTCAGCGCCACATCCCGGTCCAGGACCTGGTCGGTGCCCCGGTAGACGCTTCCCATCCCGCCGTGGCCCAGCACTTCGCCCACCCGGTAGCGCCCGGCCAGGATGGTGCCGGCCAAGCCGGTGTCCGTCTCTTCGGTCATGGTCACTGCCTTCCGTCAGCCTCCACTCTAGCCACGGCAGGCTCTTGCGGTGCCGTGGCTGGAGCGGGCTTCCGCCGGGGCAGCCGGGTTGCGGAGCTGTCCTGGCGGATTCAGGGCTGCCGGGTCAGTTGCTGTCGGAAACGGCTGAGCTGACGGCCGTGGGGCTGTCGTACTCCTTGTCCGGGATGGCCTCAAGGGCCTCCATCACGTTGCTGTCAGCGCCGGAGTCCTTTGCGCTGGACAACAATGCTTCGCGGGTTGCGGGGTAATCCACGCCGCCAAGGAACTTTTGGATCTGGATCGGGTTCGGAGTTTCTGCCATGGTGCCAGTGTCCTTTCTGATGTCAGCTCTTATGCCTCCGGCTGCTCTTCCTGCGAAAAGGCCGCGAGGACTTCATCGTAGGCCTGGACGTTTCGAGAGGAAAAGGGCGGTGGATCCGTTGATGGCTGCCGGAACCGGGGGGATGTGCTGCTTCGCGGCTAAGGCAGGGCCGGATCCTCGGACAGCCATGCCAGCGCCTCATCCTTCGACGTGAAGAACCGGGTGGGGTGGGCAGGGTGGTGCCGTGCCATGTAGAAGCCGGCAATGGCTTCGTCCACAGGGGAGGTGCCGACAATTGCCGCCCGGGCGAGCGGCCACGAAGAGGCAAAGGCTTCCTGCGCTCGCCTGTCGATCCACGTCATGCCGGTCATTTCCACCAGCAGCGGCAGGGTCCGTCCTGCACTGAGGACGGTGGCGCGGTGCATCAGGGCCTTCGCGTCGCGTTCCCTGACCACAGCACCGGGATTCCACCGCATGCACAGGACCTGCCCGGAAAGCTCGATGATGCCGCTGGTTTCCTCAAGACCATCTTCCACAGCGTGCCCTAAACACCCGTCCGCGGGGCGCTGCCGGGTGCCATGGCGTGCCCGGCCTGCTCAGCGAGCCATTGAAGGGCGTCCGGCTGGTTGGTGAAGTACGCGGAGGGAGTGGGGGACTGCCGCGCGAACGCTCCGAGCACGGTGCCCATGGGGTGGTCACCCACGAGTGCCACCACGGAGAAGCCGCGGTAGGCGATCATCCCGGCCCTTGCTTCGGGGCTCAATCCGGTTACACCGGTGATATCCACCAGAATGGGCAGGGTCTGGCCGGCGGCGAGTCCCTCAAGGGTGCGGGCAGCCTGGACTGCAGTTTCGTAAGTGACAAAAACTCCCGACCGCCACTGCAGCCGCAGAACCCCGCTTTCGTGCGACGCGGTAAAAGAATCCATGAGTTCTACTGTGGTGGTATCTGTGGGAAATCGCCAACCCCGGCGCCATCCCGGCTCCACAGTTCCCCGTATACCGTTCCCGCACCGTTAACCTTCCTGCCACCCTGCCCTTCTACTGTTCCCGGGAATCGGAATCAACAAAAGGGAACGCAATGTGCACCGCAGATGAAGAAACAAGGACGGCCGGCCGTAGCAGGGACCTGGCTGACGCCGAGCTGCACAGCATGGGATTGAGCCGGCGGCGGATCCTGCAATCCGCAGGCATCCTGGCTGCTGGCACGGCAGCTTCGGCCGCAATGGCAAGGCCGGCCGCGGCCAATCCCGGCGGTAATGATCCGCAGCTGACGTGGCTCGTGGGAGACCACCACGTTCATACCCAGTACAGCCACGACGCCAAGTACCTGATCAAACAGCAGCTGGATGCCGCTGCGTCATATGGCGTTGACTGGCTGGCGCTGACGGAGCACAGCAACTTCGGCCACGCCAATAACGGCGGCGCAGTCAACTCCAACAAGGAGATCCAGGCCCAGCGTGCTGCACGTCCGGACCTGCTGATCTTCCAAGGGCTCGAATGGTACATCCCTGGTGCCGAGCACGCCTCCGTCCTGGTGGCTCCGGGACCCAACGAGGTGAACTTGCTGAGGACCTTCGAACTTGTCTGGGACGGCAAACTGAACCAATGGGAGAAGCCGGCCCCGGGAACCGCGCAGGTGGAAACGTTCGAACGGAAAGCTGTGGAAGCCATCGCCTGGCTGGCGGAACAGCGCCGCTCCGGGTATATCGACGACGTCGTGGCCCTCGCCAACCACCCCCTGCGTTTGGGCATCGATTCGCCGCACGAACTGCGCGCCTGGCGCGATGCCGCCCGCGAGGTGATGATCGGGATGGAAGGCGCCCCGGGAGCGCAGGGCTCCGGGGTCAGCCAGTTCGCAAGGGCGGGGGACCAGCGCGGTGAATACACCAACAACCCCACCCAGTTCAGCTTCCCGGGATATCCCGCGGACGCCTTCCGTCCGTACGGCGGATTCGACTGGGCCACCGCCACCGTCGGCGGCGTGTGGGACTCCATGCTGGCCGAGGGGCTCCCGTTCTGGATCACCGCGAACTCGGACAACCACCTGACGGTGAAGGACACCTGGAAGACCGGTCCCTACCCGGCCGAGGAGCCCTACCTCAGCCTGCCCAACGAATTCGACCGCTGGTCCGTGACCGGCAAGCGGCCGGACCCGTATGACGCGGGCGAAAAGCAGGGCGGCAGCGACTACTGGCCCGGCCAGTTCAGCCGCCTTCACACCGGCGTCACCGAGCGTTCCTACACAGGTGTGCTGGATGCCATGCGGCAGGGACGGATGTGGGTGGACCACGGACACCTGCTGCAGGGCCTGGAGGTACGGGTGCGTGAGGCGCGCGGCAACGGCAACGGGCGCAATGGCGTCACGTTGGGTTCCCGGCTCAACGTAAGGCGGGGTGCCGACGTCGAAATTTCCATCACCATTACGACGACGGACTACCGCAACTTCGCGGGCGTCCTGCCCAAGCTGGCCCACGTGGATGTCATTGGCGGTCCGGTGACCGGCCCGGCGGCAGACCGCGACATGATGCGGGCTCCGGAAACCACCGTCTGGAAGCAGATTGACGTGTCCGGCCGCATCGGTACGTTCACCATCAGCCACGTGCTTAAGGACGTGCAGGAATCCTGCTACTTCCGCCTCCGCGGCAGCGACGGCAACCGGCACGGTGCGGGCTACTACGGAACTGCCGTAGATCCCGCGGGGCCCTTGCGCCACGGCAACAACCTCGGCGATGCCGATCCTTGGTCAGACACGTGGTTCTACGCCAACCCGGTTTTCATCGACGTGGCCTGAGCACGTCAGATCAAATCCTCCATCATCCGGGCAAGGATATCGTTCATCGCCAGCAGTCCCACAAGCTGGTTGCCCTCCACCACCACCAGGCGGCTGAGCTGGTAGCGGCTCATCAGGGCGGCCGCCTGGCGCACCGAAAGGTCTTCGTTCACTGTGATCGCAGGGATCGTGGCGGCGTCGTAGACGTTCAGCAGGTCCACGTCGCCTTCCTGCGCCACCACGGTGTCCAGCAGTTCCCTGTAGCTGAGCATGCCGTAGGCGTCATGGGCGTGCTGCCGTTCCACCACCAGGCTCTTGACCTGGCGTTCCTTCATCATGGACAGCGCTTCGCGAAGGGTGCTGTAGGGCGAGATCGTGACGACCTCGGGGACCATTACGTCTTTGACGGTGAGCATTGTTCCTCCTCGTAGCAGGGGCCTCCGGGGGCCTGGGTTCAGGTCTCGGTGCGGCGCAGGTGCTCTTCGAACCTGACCACCTGGCGCATCTCGATCCCGGTGAGGTGCTCGATCGGGATGGCGAACGCCAGGCCCCGGGACTCGGTGCCCCTGACCAGGACCTGATGCAGCTCCTTGAGGATCGGCGCGCTCAGGTGCTGGCCAACCACCATCAGCAGCACGGACTGGCTGCCCTCGAAGGTCAGGCCAAAGAACGTTTTCCTGGCTTCGCCCCCGATGCCCTTGCCCGGGAGGATTGTCACGCCGGTGGCGCCTGCCCGTTGGGCGCGATCGATGACCTTGTCTTCCAGGTCATCGGGTGCGATCACAATGATTGCCGTGAACTTCATGCCGGTTCCCTCCTTAGGCGGGGAAATCTCTCCATCACCATGGCATACACCATGACGGCTATGACAGGGAAGATCGAGGCGTAGGCGATCAGCCCGAAGCCGTCGATCAGGACATTCCGGCCCTCCACAGCGGCCGCCAGGCCGATGCCCAGGGCCGTCACCAGGGGTACAGTCACCTCGGATGTCGTTACTCCGCCGAGGTCGAAGGCCAGGGCGATGATGTACCTGGGGGCAAAAAATACCAGCACCATCGCCACCGCGTAGGCCGCCGCTATGAAGTAGTGGAACGGACCGCCCACCAGGATCCGGTAGACCCCGAAACCGATGCCAAGGCCAACCCCAAGCGCCACAATGATCCGGATGGTGGTCGCGCTGATCCGCCCCGGGGAAGAGTCCTCGGCCTGCTCGCCGATGGCCACCAGGGCCGGTTCGGCCATGGTCACGGCGAAACCGATGAGCACCGCGAAGAGCAGGATCAACGCCGGGACCCCCTGCTCAATCAGTTGTTCCGCCATCAGCGTGCCGAGCGGGAACAACCCGAGCTTGAGGCCCACAACGAAGGCATAGAGGCCCACCAGGACCATGACAAAGCCCACCACCACCCGCAAGGGGTGGGCGAGCCTGCGCCGCAACGCAACGTACTGGAAGAACAGGACCACACCCACGATCGGCAGGACTTCGCGGATCATAGATGCCAGCCCCAGGATCATCCCCACGACCCAGTCGGAAGGCCCGTCCTCAGTGACCTGTGCAGGGATGTCACCGGCACCGCCGAAGGAGTACACCCACGTCCCGTACAGCTGCACGCCGATCATGGGCACCATCACGCACAGCGCCACCAGGCCGAACCCGTCGGCCAGCACGCTGCGCCCGCGGATCGAATTGGCCAGCCCCAGCCCGATGGCGGCGATGAGGGGCACGCTCACGATGTTGGTGGTGACGCCGCCGGAATCGTAGGCCAGGCCGATGATTTCAGGAGGTGCCATGAACGTGAGAGTCAGCGCCACCGCGTAGCCGGCGATCAGCAGCCTGTAAATGGGCCAGCCCCACAGGACCCTGAGGATGCCCAGGACGAGGACCAGTCCCACGGAGACGGCGATGACTAGGCGCAGGGCCAGCCCGTTGATGCGTCCCCCGCTCACCAGTTGGGCCTGCTGGGCGACGGCGATGACGGCGGGTTCGGCGATTGAGGCGGCGAAGCCGATCGCGAAGCCGAAAGGCAGCAGCAACCCCAGGGCGCCGCTCCGCACGAACTGGTTGGCCAGGTTCTTCCCTACCGGAAATATGCTCAGGTCCAGGCCCTGCAGGAACACCGCAATCCCGGCGGCCACGATCAGAAGGCCGGCCACCAGCTCCAGCGGATCATCGGGCACCGTGCGGAAGACGAACAGCTGGAACACCACAACCACGGCAACGATAGGCAGAAGGTTCCTCAGCGCCCTAACGAATTCATTCGCGAAGCGGCTGAGGTGCTCCATCGGGTCCTCTCCCGGTGACGATCCTGAGTACCTGGTCCTCCAGTCTGCCGGTGCCGCCGGACACTGTCCACCAACAAGCCCGGCGGACATCTGCCGGCCCACCGGCAGGGACAGCAGTGCATGGAGCTCGACCGCACGTTCGTCATCAACAAGAAGAATCCCCGGATGAAGGCGCGCCAGGGCTGACGCCCTGCCCTGGTGGTCAGGACTTGTTGTCGGAAACTCCGGAGCCGGCTGTTTTGGTCAGTTGTAGGTGCTCCGGTTGAGTTCGACGAGGTCATCGGATGTGAGGGTCGCGCCGCCCTCGATCTTCTCCGTGATCGTAGCCATGGCAACGTCCCTGCGCTGGGGAACCCGGTCCTTTCGGGCGGCCCGAAGTGCTGCCGCCAATTCCTGGCGGGTGAGGTCGGTGCAGTAGGCGGGGGCTCCGGGCTGCTGACGCCAGGAGTCGCCGAGGCTACCGGCGTCAACCGCGTCGAAACCGGTAGCTTCCACCAGGGTCATCGCCACGGCCTTATCAACCTCACGGTCGCCGGCCACCGGTATCGCCACCCGGCCGGGCGTCGCTGCTTCCGTTCCCTTAGTCTCGAGGGATCCGGCGAGGATGGCATTCCACGCTTTTGCCACGGGCCGGCCCAGCTGTTCGGTGACCCATACGCTTTCAACCTGGCCGTCGTCGAGGGCCTGGATCTGCCCATCGCGGAGCGGGTAGTAGTTTGAGGTATCGATGACGGCTACCTCGTCCGGCAGGTCTGCGATGAGGGCCTTGATCGCAGGCACGCTGCTGAGGGGCACGGAGATGACGAGGGCCTCGATACCGGTGATGACGTCGGTGGCTTCGACTGCCCGGGCGCCGGAGGCCACAATCCCGGGATCGATGGTGTGCGGGCCCCGGGAGTTGGCGATTTGGATGTCGTGTCCTGCAGCGCTGAGCTTGCGGGCGAGGGCCGATCCGATTGACCCGGCGCCAAGGATGCCGATTTTCATGTGATGCCTTTCAGTGGAGATGGTGTGGAACTTGTGCTTTGGTCTCTGGCAGCCGGTGGTAGGTTCCGTTGAGATAGAGGAGTGGCCCGGCTGCAGGTTGGGGGTAGTTGTAGTCCAGGGCCTGCAGTGTGAGGATATAGCTGCTTCCGGCCGGAACGCGGTCAAGGATGCGGGCCCGTACGTTGGCCCGGGTGTCCTCCAACGCTGGTTCACCGGTGGGGAGCGGGAACCAGCCGCCGGCAGCGAACCGGTCAATGCCGGGAGTCGCGAACCTTGCGGCCACGTCGGCCTGGTTGTGGGCGAGGAAATTAACCACGACAGTGTCCGTGATGGCCAGTGCCGGCCATGACGACGACGACGCGCTGACCGAGAAGGCCAGCACCGGCGGGTCAGCAGAAACGGACGTGACTGACGTTGCGGTGAATCCCACGGGACCAGACGGGCCGATCAACGTCACGACGGCTACGGCGGCAGCATGGTGGCGGAAGACGGTCTTAAACTCCTTCGCGTCCAGTTCCGCCGGCATTAGGCGACGACCGTTGCGGGCAGTTCGTCCGCCGCATCCGAGGTGGGGCTTTCGGGTGGATTCCGGTGTTTGGTGATGAAGAGCGCGCCGAGCAGTGCACCGAATGCGAGAATTCCGGCTGTGGTGAAGGCGGCTTGTCCTGCGGAGACCGTCTCGGTGACGCTGAGAACCCCGGCGCGCAGTGAGTTGGATCCGATGGTGTAGGCCGAGACGAGTACGGCGCCCCCGGCCGCCCCTGCCAGCTGCTGTGCTGTGGTGAAGGCGGCGCTGCCGTGCGGGTAGAGGTCTGCCGGCAGTGATGACAGGGCCAAGGTGGTCAGTGGAGCCCACATCATGGCCTGGGCTGCGGACATAACGAGGTAGGCCGCCAGGTAGATGAAGACGCCGCTGGTCTCATTGAGTGTGCTGAGGAACCAGATACTCGCCGTCCAGACAACCGCTCCGGGGAGCACCAGGGGCCGCGGTCCGAAGCGGTCGTAGGCCCGTCCTCCAAGGGCGGAAACCAAGGAGATGACCGCTCCGCCGGGCACCAGGAAGAGCCCGATGGCCATGGTCCCCAATCCCAGGGCTCCGGTGAGGACCAGGGGAAGGATGATGAGGATGCCGAACCCGTTGAGGGCGATGAAGAGCATCACGGCCAGGGGCATGACGAAGGATTTGGTGCGGAAGATCCGCATGTCCAGCAGCGCGTCGCCGCGTCGTCGCAGGGCGATCTGACGGAAGACGAAGGCAGCCACACCGGCAACGCCTACTGCGATGGGGAGATGAGGCGGCACCGGGGCGTGTCCTGATACAGATTCTCCGATGCTTGCCAGTCCGTAGACCAGAGCGCCGAATCCGGCAGCGGATAGCGCGAGGGAGGCAAGATCAAGCGTTACCGGCTCCGGTGTTGTGATGTTTTTCAGCTTGGCTGCGCCGAGAACAAGAGCGGCCACGGCGATCGGCAGGACGAGGATGAAAAGCCAACGCCAGGGCAGGTAGGACAGCACCAGCCCGGAGATGGCCGGGCCCAGGGCAGGTGCGATGGCCGGGACAGCGGTGACTATCGCCATGATGGACCCGCGGCGTGATTCGGGGACAAGGCGCATCGCGGTGGTCATGAGCAGCGGCACGAACACGGCCGTTCCCGCGGCCTGGATGATGCGGCCGGTGAGCAGGATGCCGAATCCCGGGGCTGCCGCCGCGACGGCCGTGCCGATGATGAACAGCACCATTGCGCTGAGATAGATTGTCCGCAGGTGGAAGCGGCGCATCACGAATCCGGTTGCCGGGATCAGCACCGCCAGGGTCAGCAGGTAGCCCGTGGTCAGCCATTGCCCGGCTGACGGGGTGATCTCCAGGCTCGATATGAGGGTGGGTAGCGCTACGCCTAGCAGCATCTCGTTGAGGAGGACGAGGAAGGTCGAGACCATCAGCAGGCCGATGACGAGCGCGTTCCCCGGTGCCAGCCGTTCGTGGGCGCGGGGGTTTCCGGGGTGGTGTGTAGTTGTGGCGTTCAAGGCCATGGTGGTGCGTTCTCCGAAAAGTGAGGGGTGGGTAGGAAAAGATCAGGAAAGGCGCGGGTCCGGGCCGTATTGTGCCGGGGCGCCGAGATGGTCGCGGAGGGTGGTTCCCTCGTAGTCGTGGTGGAACAGGCCCCGTTCCTGCAGCAGCGGAACGACCTGGTCCACGAATGCGTCGATCCCGTCGGCGTAGACGTCGATGGCCAGGGAGAACCCGTCGCAGGCGCCGGCTTCAAACCATTCCTGCATGTGGTCCGCGACGTCAGCGGCGGTACCCGGCACGACGGGGTGGTAGTCAATGACGCCGTGCGCCAGTACGTCCCGCAGTGTCCAGCCCTCCCGCGCTACCTCAAGCGCGCGGCGGGACCGCGGGTCACCCGTGCTGGGATGCGCAGAGGCAAGCTGCTGCGTGGTCAGGGGCTGATCGAGCTGATCCGGGGAGAGGGACAGGCCGATCATCGCACCCAGGTAACGGACCCGCTGGTTGAGATCGACTGACTCGTCAAGCTTCTGCCGCCGGTCAAGGGCAGCGCGCCGGGACGAGGCCACGCTGGGCATGAATCCCGCAAAGAGCTTCACCTCGTCCGGGTTCCGGCCCGCCCGTTCAGCGGCTGCCCGCAGTGCATCCCTGTGCGCCCGTCCTTCTTCGATCGTGAAGGGATTTGCGTACACACCGCTTGCGTAGCGGGCAGCGACCTCCAAGCCGTGAGCGCCGCCGCCGGCCTGGAAAATCACCGGCTGTCCCTGCTCCGACGGGGGAATGGGCAGCGGTCCGGCTGAGGACACGTGGCGGCCCCGCAGGTTCACTGGCTGGATTCGGGACATGTCGGCGAACCTTTTGCCCTCGACATCGCGGACCCAGGCGTCGATACCCCAGCTTCCCCAGAGTGCCTGGACAACCTGGACCACCTCGTGCACGCGTTCGTACTTCTGTTCCCGTGGCGGCAGGGTGATGCCATAATTGGCCGCCGCATCAGGATGTGAGGTGGGAACCGCATTCCAGCCGGCACGGCCGCGGCTGGCCACATCCAGTGCCTTGAACTGCCGGGCGATGGTGAACGGCTCATTCAACGTCGTCGAACTCGTGGCCACGAGGCCGATCCGCTCCGTCCCGCGGGCGATCGACGTGAGCACCACAAGGGGGTCAATGGCGTGATGGGGTGCCTCGCGCTCCAGGTCCACATCGAGAACAGGGGTGTCAGCGAGGAAAATCAGCTGGATTTTTCCCCGCTCGGCGGCCTGGGCGTGCCGCACCAGGACATCCATATCGACGTAGCTTGAGGGATCCACCCCGGGCATGCGCCATGCGCCGGGCTGGGCCCCATAGCCGTTGGCTACCTGCAATGCCAGGAGCATGCGAGTGTCAGGGGAAGGGGACATGAGGAGATCCTTTGGCTGCAAATCAAGGGGAGGGAGTTCCGGGTCACGGCCTCTGGCATATGACACTGGAGATAAAAGGAGATAGTCTCCTCTTAGGAAAAAACCATACGGAGGATGTCTCCGTTTTGTCAATGTAAGGGTGAATCATGTCCACAACGGCACCTGGCAAAGGCCGCGGCCCCCGGGCTGACGCGCAGCGCAACAGGGACCACATCCTCGATACCGCGGCACAATACTTTTCCGAGCACGGGGTTTCAGGGTCGCTGGACGCGATCGCCAAAAAAGCCGGCGTCGGCGCCGGGACTTTGTATCGTCACTTCCCCAACAGGGAGGCGTTGCTTGCCGCGCTGCTGACCGCGCGCGACGAGGAGCTCGTGAAGCGGCGGGATGCCATTCGTGCCGAACCGGCAGGTGCCGCCAGCAGGCTTGAACAGTGGCTTGATGCCCTAATCGGCTGGGCCGGAGCGTTCGATGGGTTGCCTGAACCGCTGCGGACGGCGACCACCACGGAAACCTCTCCGCTGGGCATGACCTGCCAGGGGTATATCACCACTACCGACGAGTTCCTGCTGGCGGCCCAGAAAGAGGGCACCGCGCGGGCCGAGGTGCGGGGGCGGGACCTCTTCCTGGCCGCGCTTGCCACCAGCTGGGTGCGTGACGCAGCCATGGCCGACGAGTTCTCGGCCCAGGCCTTGAAATCCCTCACCAGGAACGGATGGGCCGCGTCCGGTACGGCAGATTCCGGGCATTAGGCCTCGTCCGGGCCAACAGCCCGCGCTGCGCATATTCCGTGTCGCCACCGAAATAGCACTCGCGCCAGGGAACATGCGCGTCATGATCGGATGTGCGCGTCGGAAACGGCAGAACGCGTCCGACGCCGGGCCACGCCTGCCGCTGCCAGCTTTCGTTCCAGCGTCCCTGGCTGCATGAGGTCGGCCCAGTCCCAGCGCACAACGTGCACTCCCGTGGAGCGGATCCGGTTTTCGCGGTTCTTTTCAGCGACCACCACCTGGGATGCGGACCGCCCATTAAGGAACCCGGCCTTGACGTACTTTTCCTCGCCGTCGAACTCGCCAGCCACCCTGGACTGCTTCCAGTAAAAGTCCGAGTAGCCCACCAGGCCGTCCCGGTCCCGAATCTCCTGTTGGAGGACCGGCGCTTCGAAGCCGGCCAGGTGGATCACGGCCCGGCTGAGGGATTCACCGGCTGAGCCCGAAGCAGGATCGGCGAATTCAAGCACCGCGCGGATCCTCCGGCCGGCAGCAGCGGAATAGTTCGAACCGATCCCGGCCTCCAGATCCGCCTTCGTCACGGCCGGCAGATTCCGGGCGCTGTCCGGCCGAAGCACGTGGTCCATCGGTACTACAGCTTCGGTGAAGGGCGTAAACGCAGCCAGGTCCAGGACGGTGCGGACGCGGCCGGTGACCAGCAGCCCTTCCCGGCTCACCACCTCCAAACCCGCCGGCGCTGCGAAGTGGCGGCTGACTCCTGCACGCGAGCGGCCGCCGTCGTTCTTTAACGTCAGTGCCTGGACCGGCTGGTGCTGGCCGACCGTCGGAATGCCCCACACGCTGGCCGCTGAGTGCCGGGAAAAGATGGTGGGCTTCTCGAACATTTCCGCAGCTGCCTGGACGCGGAGGCGGTACTGCTCCCAGGGCTTCAGCTTCCGCCATGCGGCACCGTCGGTGTAGATGCCGTGCCGGACGCGGACCAGGGTGCCCGCCTTAACCCGTCCGGCCAGCTCGTTCGGGGTCAGCCCATGAAGGATGCGGTCGCGGGCCAACAGGAGCGGTGGAAGATCCGGCATAGGCCAACGGTGCCAGCCGCGCGCAGCACTGAGGGAGGGGCCGGGGCCGGTATGTGGAGAACCATTCGTGACGCGCTGCTTCGTCCTCGATCCCCACATTCCATGACGCGCCCGGTATATGGCTGCGCAGGGGAATATGCGCAGCGAAACGGAGCGGGCGAGTCGCAGGGAAGGTACGACGGCGGCGCGCACCAGGGCGCGGGACCCGGGCAGGCATGGGGAACCGCCCGGCGTACCTTGACGCCCCAGTACGCTTCCGCATATCCTGAACGAACGGTCGGTAAATAATTCCGCACGTCCCAGAAGGTCTTTGCATAGGAGCAACCATGGCAGCGCAGAACTTGCAGTCAGTGCCAGCTGAGCTATCCCCGGAGGAACAGGCGGCCGCGCAACAGCGGGAGGCGGATGGCCAGGCCAACTTCGACCGCGTCATCGCCGAGGATTCCCGCATTGAGCCGAAGGACTGGATGCCGCCGGCCTACCGCAAGACCCTGCTGCGGCAGATTTCCCAGCACGCGCACTCCGAGATCATCGGGATGCAGCCGGAAGCCAACTGGATCTCCCGCGCCCCCAGCCTGAAGCGCAAGGCCATCCTCATGGCCAAGGTCCAGGACGAGGCCGGCCACGGGCTGTACCTCTACTCCGCCGCCGAGTCCCTGGGCCAGAACCGGGACGAGATGACGGACGCGCTGATCGCCGGCAAGGCCCGCTACTCGTCCATCTTCAACTACCCGGCGCTGACCTGGGCGGACATGGGCGCCATCGGCTGGCTGGTGGACGGCGCAGCCATCTGCAACCAGGTCCCGCTGTGCCGCGCCTCCTACGGCCCCTACGGCCGCGCCATGGTGCGCATCTGCAAGGAAGAGTCGTTCCACCAGCGCCAGGGCTTCGAGATCCTCCTGGAACTGTCCAACGGCACCCCCCAGCAGAAGCAGATGGCCCAGGACGCCGTGAACCGCTGGTACGCCCCGGCCCTGATGATGTTCGGACCGCCGGATGACGATTCGCCCAACTCCAAGCAGTCCATGGCCTGGAACATCAAGCGGTTCAGCAACGATGAGCTCCGCAGCCGCTTCGTGGGGATGATGGTGGAGCAGGTCCGGGTCCTGGGCCTCACCCTCCCGGATGACCAGGTCCGCTATAACGAGGACACGAAGAAGTGGGAGCACGGCCCGCTGGACTGGCACGAGTTCCAGGAAGTCCTGGCCGGCCGCGGCCCCTGCAACTCCCAGCGCCTTGAGCGCCGCAGGGAAGCGCACGACGACGGCGCCTGGGTCCGCGAGGCAGCCGCCGCCTACGCAGCAAAACAGTCAATGAAGACGAAGGAATACGCAGCATGAGCCCTCACGGCAACCCGGAAGCCCCCGCCAGCTCCGCCACCGAGATCAACCGCGAAGCCCCGAAGGCGTCCCCGGCGCCGGAAGAGCACCATGACCGCGGCGGCTGGGGCCTCTGGGAGGTCTTCGTCCGGTCCAGCCGCGGCCTGAGCCACGTGCACGCCGGATCCCTGCACGCACCGGATGCCGCCATGGCCCTGCGCAACGCCCGGGACCTTTACACCCGCCGCAACGAGGGCGTGTCCATCTGGGTTGTCCCGGCGGACGCCATCGCGGCCAGCGATCCGGACTCCAAGGGCGCGTTCTTCGAATCGCCCCAAGGCAAGGACTACCGCCACGCCACGTACTACACCAAGAGCGAGGGAGTGAAGCACCTGTGAGCAGCCCCGGATCAAACACCGAGACCACTACAGGCCACGGCGACATCTCCACCGGCGTGGCAGGCGGCGACTCCAACGCCAGCGCCACCCGCATCACCCCCGGCAACGCCCTCCGCCCCGAGGACATCGCGCTCGAAGTCCGTACCGGCCTGGCCAAGCCGTCCGAGGACACCGCCGAGTACGCGCTGCGCCTCGGCGACGACGCCCTGATCCTCGCCCAGCGCCTGGGCCACTGGATCTCCCGCGCCCCCGAGCTGGAGGAGGACATCGCCCTGGGCAACATCGCCCTGGACCAGCTCGGCCACGCCCGCAGCTTCCTCAGCTACGCCGGCGGCGCCATGGTGAACGACGACGGCTCTGCCAAGTCTGAGGACGATCTCGCCTACTTCCGGCGCGAGCACGAGTTCCGCTCGGTGCAGCTGTTCGAGCAGCCCAACGGCGATTTCGCGGCCACCATCGCCCGCCAGTTCGTGGTGAGCTACTACCAGTTCCTGCTCTACAGCCGGCTCACCGAATCCAAGGACGCCACCCTGGCCGCCATCGCCGCCAAGGCCGTGAAGGAAGTGGACTACCACCGCGACCACGCCGCGCAGTGGGTCCTCCGCCTGGCCGGCGGCACCGAGGAATCCCGGAAGCGCATGATCCACGGCTTCCGGATGATGTGGCCGTACGTGGAGGAACTCTTCCGCGATGACCACCTGACGGGCCACCTCGCTGAGGCGGGCATCGCCGTCGCGCCTTCCTCGCTCAGGGAGGAGTTCGACCGGCTCACAAGCGAAATCCTCACTGAGGCCGAGCTCGAGGTGCCGGACGTTCCCGCAGCCCCCGGTGGCGGCCGGCAGGGCAGGCACTCCGAACACCTGGGCTACATCCTGGCCGAGATGCAGGTCCTGGCCCGCGAGCACCCCGGAGCGAAGTGGTGACCGTCATGGACATGTACATCTCGGACTTCGAAACCAGGACCCGGCCCCGGCACAAAACGCAGGAGCAGGCGGCCTGGGACATCGCCGCCACCGTGGTGGATCCGGAGATCCCGGTGCTCAGCATCGCGGACCTGGGAATCCTGCGGGACGTCGAGGTCACGGAAACAGGAAAAGTCAGCGTCACCATCACGCCCACGTACTCGGGCTGCCCGGCCATGGACGCCATCCGCGATGACCTGAAGACCGCGTTCACCAAGGAGGGGTACACCGGCGTCGATGTGGACCTGGTGCTCTCCCCGGCCTGGAGCACGGACTGGATGACGGACGCGGGCAAGCAGAAGCTGCAGGAGTACGGCATCGCCCCGCCCACGGGAATGTCGGACGCGGCCCGGCACGCCGGCCCCATCCGCCTGACCATGGCCGTGAAGTGCCCGCAGTGCGCCAGCCTGAACACCAAGGAACTCACCCGCTTCGGCTCCACTTCCTGCAAGGCGCTGTACGTCTGCCAGGACTGCAAGGAACCGTTCGACTACTTCAAAGTGCTGTAAGGAAGCCCCATGCCTGTTGTCCGCCAGACTGCCGCCGAGGAGGCGCAGGCCACCGGCCGCCGTCGTCCGTCCTTTCACACCCTGGCCGTGAAGGAGGTGCGCCGGCTCACGGACGATGCTATCGAAGTCTCGTTCCACGTCCCGGCGGAGCTCGCCGGCAAGTTCGACTACCTGCCCGGCCAGTACGTGGCGCTGCGCACCAAGCTGCCCAATGAGGACGGCGAGCTGCAGGAGGTGCGCCGCAGCTACTCCATCTGCGCCGAGCCGCGCAGCTTCGAGGATGGCACCAGTGAGATCCGTGTTGCCATCAAGAAGGACCTGGGCGGGCTGTTTTCCACCTGGGCCAACGCGGAGCTGAAGGCCGGGGACACCCTGGACGTCATGAGCCCCATGGGCGCGTTTGTGTCCAAGCACGGCCGCGACGGCCAGGCCGTGGAGCAGAACCGGATGAACTCGATGAACAACCCGGAGGAGCTGGCGGGGGACGTCGCCTCGCAGGGGGAAGCGAGCTTCGTCGCCATCGCGGCCGGCTCCGGCATCACCCCGGTGATCGCGATCGCCCGAACGCTGCTGGCCGCCAACCCGGAGTGCCGGTTCGACCTGATCTACGCCAACAAGGCCGCCATGGACGTGATGTTCCTGGAGGAGCTCGCGGACCTGAAGGACAAGTACCCGCAGCGGCTGGCCATCCACCACGTTCTCTCCCGCGAGCAGCGGATCGCGCCGCTGCTCTCCGGCCGGATCGATTCGGAGAAGCTGCAGCAGCTGCTGGGCACCGCCATCCACGCGGACGATGTGGACGAGTGGTTCCTGTGCGGGCCGTTCGAGCTGGTGCAGCTGTGCCGGGACACCCTGGCCGAGCGCGGCGTGAAGCCGGAGAACGTCCGGTTCGAGCTGTTCACCTCCGGAAAGCCGGACCGCCCGGAGGGCAACGCCGGCCGTCCCGTGCTGGTGGATGAGTCCAAGGAGACGTACAAGATCACGTTCAAGCTGGACGGCCTGCAGGGCGAGGTGGCCAGTCCCACCCACGCCCGCGAGTCCATCCTCAACGCCGCGCTGCGGGTCCGCCCGGACGTGCCGTTCGCGTGTGCCGGGGGAGTGTGCGGCACCTGCCGCGCCAAGGTGGTCACCGGCAGCGTAACCATGGACGAAAACTACGCGCTGGAGCAGGATGAGCTGGACAAGGGCTACGTGCTGACCTGCCAGAGCCATCCCACCAGCAAGGAAGTCACCGTCGACTTCGACGTCTAAGTCTTTTCAACAGAAGGAGTTCCATGATTTCGCTCTCCATCAACAACGGCGTTGCCGAAATTGTCCTGGACGCCCCGCACAAGCTGAACTCGCTGGATGAGCAGGCGCTGAAGGATTTAGCCCAGGCGTACGACGACGCTGCTGCCGCCGCCTCACGCGGTGAGGTGCGGGCGCTGCTGCTGAGGGGAGAGGGTAGGGCCTTCTGCGCGGGCCGGGACATTCAAAACGTGACGCCGGAGAGCGACGACGCCGCCGCGTACCTGGGCGGGCTGGTGGAGCCGCTGCTGAAGAAGATGGCGGCTTTCCCGGCCCCGACGTTCGCTGCCGCCCACGGGGCCTGCCTGGGCGTGGGGCTGGGGTTGCTGCTGGCCACGGACGTGGTGTACGTGGCGGAGAACGCGAAGTTCGGCTCGCCGTTTGCCAAACTGGGGGCCACGCTGGACTCGGGCGGTCACTGGTACTTCACGGAGCGGCTGGGCATGCACCGGACGCTGGACCTGATCTACACGGCGGACCTGATCTCCGGGGTCGAGGCGGTGGCGCAGGGGATGTTCAGCCGGGCCATGCCGGCGGAGTCGTTATTGGAAATCACGCGCGGGATCGTGGGCCGGGTTGCTTCCGGGGCCACCGGTGCTTTCGTGGCGAGCAAGGAGCTGGTGGCGCACATCCGGGACCAGCGCCTGGGCCTGTGGGAAGCCATGCAGGAGGAGAACACCGAACAGGCGCGGCTCTGCAAGACCGACAATTATGCCGAGGGTTTCCGGGCGTTCCAGGAGAAGCGGGAGCCGAAGTTCACAGGCTTCGATGGTTGAACCAAGAGAACACACAAATTACCTTACGACTAAGTAGAAAACGCGCGTGCTGACATATAACAGCAGGTGAAACCGGTTTCTGCGATAACCTTGTTCTGATCTTGACGGTGCCTTGCAGGTTGGTTGCGGGATTCTTATGCCGCGTTGGGGATAGTAGGCGATGCCGGGAAAACCCGGCCATAGCAGTTGCCGGTCTTCAAGGGCTGGGCGGCGGCTGAAAACCTACCCGGGGGCGCACTTGTCTGAGGTTCTGAACGCGAAGTTAACTGGCAACAACAAAGAGAACGGTGTCAGCCGGCGCCGGGTCGTTGCGGGGGTGGCCTGGTCGCTGCCCGTTATAGCAACAGCCATCGCCGCTCCGGCCGCTGCGGCGTCCGGGATTAGTGCCACCACAGCATTGGTAGGCCAGGCTTCGCCCATCACGTTCCTCAGTTCAACGGGTACGGGTACAGGCACCAATCAGCCAGGAACAGGTCCCACGGGTTTCCAGATCCAGAACGCGGGCGCTCCATTTACAGGAGTTATCACGGGCACAGTCAACATCAAGCCGACCGGATCAGTAACCGCGGGTGCAGGCATTCAGTCCATGTCCACTGCCACGCTGACACCCGCATCTCCGGCATATACGGCCGCTTTTGAGTACAACGCCACCTTTGTTTACGCAGGCGGCATGACCAGCGGTCAAAATCTGAATTTCCCCATGACTTTCCAGTATCAACGCCTCAACGGGTCGCCTAGCAAGACGACCTTTAATTACACGTTGACGATCACCCTTAGGCTCCCGGACGGCACCGATCGAATATTGACCGGCGCACTGACGGTGGCCTACTAAATGGTCTGGAAACAGGGGGGCCTGGTCGCAGAAGTCCGCAGCGACCCAGCCAAGCGGGTCGCTTTGCTCCACTTGGACTCCACCCAGCCCGTGGTCCTGGAAGGCACTGCAGCAGTCATTTGGGACCTGATCGACGGGCAACGAACAGAGCAGTCCATCCTCGCTGAGCTAGAGGCCGGTTTCGAGGACCCCAGCGGCGAGATGCAGGCCCAGGTTGAAAGCTTCCTAGCCAGCCTCCAAGCGCAGCGACTCATCGAGGCGGCACACAACACTTCGCTTTAACAGCTTCAGGTCCGGGGGGAATCATGAAGAACGTTCAAATGGCGTGCGCGCCACTCCAGTTCGAGGAGCCGCTAAACGGCAGTGATCTGCTGTGTGTGGACGTGCTGGGCACGCAGTTCATTGTTCGCTGGGGCCGTGTGGTCACCGAGGAGCAGCGGCAGGCCATGAGCGCGGCATGGGCAAGGTGTTCCAGCAGCACCGGGCCACTGGTTCCGCAACTGCCCAACGAATCAACCGGCTCTCTACCCTTCAGTGCCTCCGTCGCATACCGGTCACCAAAGCCCGACGTCGGCACATTCCTGCTCCAGGCCGCCTCCTTCGAGGAGCTGGCTGAGAACCTCACCTCCCGGCTGACGGTGGCCGCCATCCTTTCAAGGGCCGGCGATCTCACAATGCTCCATGCCTGCGGAGTGGCGGACCCCGCAACAGGGACGGTGGTGGCACTGGTGGCAAAGTCGGGCACGGGCAAGACCACCGCGGCCTCAGTCTTGGCCCGGACTTACGGGTATGTCACAGACGAAACCGTAGCCATCGGCGCGGGCGGCTCGGTGTTCCCGTACCCCAAGCCGCTGTCTGTGAAGCAGGGGCCCGGTGAACCCAAACGCCAGGTGGGGCCGGACGCGCTCGGCCTCCTGCCAGCCCCGGCCAACCCCTTCATCCAGTCCATCGTCCTGCTGAACCGCGTCCAAGAGGACCGTCTTGCGGCCCCGGTACTGGAGAGGGTTCCGCTGGCCGATGCGCTGCTCGCCCTCATCCCGGACACGTCCTCGCAGGCCGAAATCAAGCAGCCGCTGGAATCACTCTGCCGCCTGATCGACAGCGTAGGGGGAGTCTGGCAGGTGACCTACTCAGAAGCCGCTGATCTCCCAGCAGCCCTGGAACCGTTGTTCCAGACGCAACCTAAGGCAAAGCCCGAATGGGAGGCCCGGGTAGCACAAGAGGCCGATTCCCGTCTCATGCCGGACGGCTGGGTCCGCCGTGCGGCAGCGAACGATGCTGTCGCCATCGGGGATGACCTGCTGGTGATGCTGGACAGCGAGATTGTGAGGCTCAGCGGAATCGGCCCTGCCATCTGGGAAGCCTCCGCCAGTCCGGTCAGGCCGGACCAGCTCACTGAAGAAGTCGCCAAGGTGCACGGCAGGCCGGAAGGCTACCGGGACGCCGTCGCCTCTGGGATAGGCGAGCTCATCGCTAAAGCAGTTCTGGAAAAGGGCCGCCAGTAGGCACCAATCGCGTGGGGGACCACCACTCGAAGCACTACCCCGGCAACGAAGACCGGGACAGGAATAAGAACTTGAGTGGAAGGAACCACCATGAGCACAACAGCCACCCCTGCGGAGTCGCCCGCTGGACTGGACCTGACGGATTACCTTCGCATGCTCCGAATATACTGGAAGGCAATTGTCGCCTTCGCCCTGCTGGCCACCTTGACGGCGGGCGGCTGGACAATCCTCCAGCCCAAGATCTACTCCTCCGATTCCAGCGGCATTGTGGTGACCCCCGGCTCGGACAACGTGAGCCTCTCACTCGCGGGGGACAGCCTGGCCAAGGCCAAGGTTAAGAACTACGAGTCTGTGGCAAAGTCGCGGCTGGTAGCGGACCGGGTCATCGCCTCCCTGGAGCTAAAAACCACTGCCGATGCCCTGCTCAACACCATCAGCGTGAAGGTCCCGCTAGACACCGCAGAAATTCGCGTGACCGCCCTGTCGAGCGACCCGGCCATCGCACAGCGCGTGGCTGGTGCCTGGGTCAACGGTCTCGCCGCTCAGGTGGAAGCGATCGAAACGGCTCCTCCAGCCGAAACAGGTGCTCAGCCCGGCACCGCGGCAACAGCTGACCCTGGGACGCCACCAACGGCCACCGCTGTCCGCGTGCTCCCACTTGGCAAGGCCGTCCTGCCCACGAGCCCCACTTCACCCAATGTCAAGCTCAACCTGGCGCTGGGTGCACTCGTCGGCCTGGCCCTCGGTGTGGCCTATGCACTGATCCGCAGGCACCTTGACCGGCGCATCCGCAAGGCCGCGGAAATTGAACGTCTTTTCGGGGTCCCAGTAATCGGCACTCTCCCTGTAGACCACCGTCTGGACGAGAAAAGCACGGTCCTGGACGCCGGTACCGCAGCGCAGGTGCACGACGCAGGCGGAGCGATGGCCGAGGCCCTCCGGGAGCTGCGCACTAACCTCAGCTTCCTTGATGTGGACCAGCCGCCCCGGATCATCGTGGTAACTAGCTCAGTGCAGGCAGAAGGAAAATCTACTGTCACGGCCAACCTTGCGGTCACCATGGCAGCAGCCGGTGAAAACGTGGTGGTGGTCGACGGCGACCTTCGCCGCCCAACGCTTGTAGACGTTTTCAACCTTGTCCCAGGAGTTGGTGTCACCGACGTCCTTACCGGCACCGCTGAGCTCGCGGACGTGCTCCAGCCCTGGGGCGCCCTGCCGAACCTCTCAGTCCTGGGCTCCGGCCGCATTCCGCCGAACCCCAGCGAGCTGCTCGGGTCCCGGGCCATGAAGAACATGCTCGATGCCCTGGCCGAAGAAGCAATTGTCCTGATCGACGCCCCGCCTCTACTTCCAGTGACGGATGCCGCCATCCTCTCCCGCGCCGCAGACGGCGCCATTGTGGTCATCCGGACGGGCAGGACCAGCCAGGAGCAATTGGCACAATCGTTGGGAAACCTTGAGAAGGTCAACGGGCGAATTCTGGGGGCAGTCCTCAATTACCTGCCAACGCGCGGAACAGACGCCTACTCCTACTACGGAACGTATACCTCCGCGGCCAATGCGGCGCCTTCTGCCGGCCTACCGCATGCCGGCACGCGGCAGGACAGCGAAGCCGAAGGCCTGCTGGACGTGGTGTCCGGCGGGCGCAGGGCTAAGGACTAGGTGGTTTCCGTGGCGGATACTGCGGTTCAGACACAGCTCAGCATCTCGGAGGGCGTGCTCCTCGGCCATGCCCTGGTCGTGCGTGTGGCGGAGAACTTGGGCATCCGGGCCTTCTTCATCAAGGGACCGGCATGTGTTATCCAAGGGCTGCGTGCGCCCAAATCCTCTAATGACGTGGACGTTTTCGTAGCACCGTCCGACTTGGAACACATTCTTCAGGGCCTGCGGGAGCGGGGCTGGCGGGCACGTCCCGCGGATCCGGACAGCAGGACCTTCCCCCAACATTCGGTTACGCTCCATCACCCTGAGTGGCCTTGCTGCATAGATGTCCACTTCCGGTTTCCCGGCATGGAACGTCCAGCCACTGACTGCTTTGAGGTCATGTGGGCGAGGACGGAGGATCTTAAACTGGCAGGACAAAAAGTGCGGGTTCCGTCAAAGGCGCTGGGAATCCTCATCTTGGCACTGCATGCCCTCCGGTCTGCCCATTTGCCGGCGTGCCGGCAGGAGCTGGAGTTCCTGTCGGAGCTCACCAAACAGCAATCGCACCTATCCGCCATCCTCGATATGACTACGGCTACGGGGTCTCTCGCCGCCATGCGCCCCTTCCTCGAGAACCTCCTTTCCAAAGGACCTGCCTTGGAGTGGCCACAACCATCGGTGGAATGGCGGAACCGCCTTATGAGCAAGGAACCTGGGAGCGCTCGGCTCCTTGCCATCGTCCAAGCCAGGTGGCCGGACAAACCAAAGATGCTGTCGCGCGCGGTATTCCCCAGACCGGAAGTCTTCCTCAGCGGCAACATCTATGCGGACATGTCCCTCCGCGGCCAACTGTTGCAGCACCGGGCAAGATGGGGCCGGTTCCTGAAGTCGATTCCACAGGTCATGCGAGACTTCAGAAGCCTCGGTGGTTAAGCGTGTTGCCACCCGGAAGGCCGATCTCAATTGCCTTTACCGGCCCGTAATTTGTAAGGTTCAGCTATGACAACGGGGAAAGCAATAACCAAAGCCGTCATTCCTGCTGCCGGATTGGGAACTCGCTTCCTGCCCGCCACCAAGGCAATGCCGAAGGAAATGTTGCCGGTGGTAGACCGGCCGGCCATCCAGTACGTGGTGGAGGAAGCCGTAAAGTCCGGCCTCACAGACCTGCTGATGATCACGGGGCGCAACAAGCGTTCCCTGGAGGACCACTTTGACCGCGAGCCCGGCCTGGAGCGCGCGCTGGAGCTCAAGGGGGACAAGGACAAGCTGGAGTCGGTGCAGTACGCCTCCGAGCTGGGCCCTATCCACTATGTCCGTCAGGGCGAGGCCAAGGGCCTGGGCCACGCGGTGCTGTGCGCTGCGCAGCACGTGGGCAACGAGCCGTTCGCTGTGCTGCTGGGTGACGACCTCATTGACGAGGCCGAGGACCTGCTCACCACCATGATGGAGGTGCAGCAGAAGTCCGGCGGTTCGGTGATCGCCCTCATCGAGGTTGATCCGGCCCAGATCAGCGCGTACGGCTGCGCAGACATCACTGCGGTCGACGGCGAGGATTACGTCCGCGTCAACAGCCTGGTGGAGAAGCCTGCCGTGGGGGAGGCCCCGTCCAACCTTGCCGTGATCGGCCGCTACGTCCTGCACCCGTCCGTGTTCGGCATCCTGGAGAAGACGGAGCCTGGCCGCGGCAACGAGATCCAGCTGACGGATGCGCTGCAGACCCTAGCCGCCGGCGAGGGCGAAGGTTCCGGTGTGTACGGCGTGGTCTTCAAGGGCCGCCGCTTCGATACCGGCGACAAGCTGAGCTACCTCAAGGCCGTCATCACGCTGGCTTCCGAGCGCGTGGAGTTCGGCGAGGACCTGAAGACCTGGATGAAGGGCTTCGTCAACTAGGCGACGCTGGAAACCTGTTTACAGGTCCGCTGCCGGACGGCGGCGGGCCTGCAGTTTTTTAAGAAGTGCCGTAACCAGGAGGGCGCCGATGACAGCACCTGACGCATTTGTGACAAGGTCCCCGGGGCTGGCAAAGCGGTCTTTGAGAAACAAAAGTTGGCCCAGCTCAATGCAGCCGGAAATCAGCAGGCCAAAAGCGCCAATCCTCCACCAGGGTTTTTGGAGAAAAGCAAGTGAGCTTATGAATCCGATGGGGATAAAGAGCGCTACATTTGCGGAAGCCTCGACAAATCTGTAGCTGAACCAGTCGGGTATTCCGTTGCGGTGAAGGAACCGGAGGATGCGCGCCAGGAGGCCCTGGATGGGCTGGTCCACCGGGGTGGGCCAGAAGGCGATGAGGGCCAGGGGAATCATCATGGCTATGAGGATCAAGCGCCAGAGCCGGACATTGTGGAGGAGCTTCAAGGAGTCCTCAGGTCGTCCGTAGAAGGGCTAGCGCAGCGACACTAAAGGCGGCAACCGCGAGTAGGAACAGAAGCCCGTAGCGGAGCACCTGCGGGCTGGGGAGGGGTAGGGAGAAGTCGTACTGCCGTGGTGCGCGCCGCCAATGTCTCCCCATAGTTCATATTGATACCACAGCTCGGCCGCTCGTTTTGGCGGCTTAATCTCTTGGAAGGTTAAACAAAGAAGGTGGGTGCTCTCCGTTTCGGGAGGACACCCACCTTCTTCGGTGGTTGTTGGTGGTGCAGTTAGGCAGCGACCTCGGACTTGGCGCGGCGGCGAACAACCACTACGGAGGTTGCGCCGGCAGCCAGTGCGCCCGCGCCCACCAGGGTCCAGAGGACCAGGCCGGAGTCGGCACCGGTGTTGGCCAGACCCGTTCCGGTGTTGGCCAGCGGAGCACCTGCGGTGTTGCCACCGGCGTTAGCCAGGGAAGCTGCAACAGTAACCGTGACAGGACCAACGACGACGCCAGATTCGGTGCCCTCGGCGGTGATGGAGTAGGTGCCGGCCTCGCTGATAGCGATCGGCAGGGAAACAGCACCCTGAGCGTCAGCGGTAGCCTGAAGGGTCTGGGCTTCGGCAACAACACTAATGCGTGCTGCTACGGAGCGGCCACCGGCGATGTTGGCGCCTGAGGCTGCCGGCGGCTGGCCGGGCGTAACGCGGATGATGAGCGGTTCGCCGGCGCGGAAGCCCTGGCCCCGGAAGACGAAGTTTTCGCCCGGGCCTACAACGCCGTCAGAAACAGCAGCGTTCGGCGGAAGCGCAGGGTAAGTGTTGGCAACGGCAGGAGCCGAGCCGATAAGGGCGATGGAGCCAGCAAGCGCGAGTGCGGCAAGAGTTTTCTTCATGAGTGTCCCCCCGGAGACGTTTAAGTTTTGATGTACCCGATTGTGAGGAAGTTTTCCTCTCCACACGAGACCTGTGCGGAACTACGGATAATGATCCCAAAGAAAAGGTACCATCTGCTCGGCGTTGTGAGCAATGTCAATCAAGACGGTTTACATAGTGTTAACGGGCAGTCCACATATCTAGCCGCAAGGAACTGTTTCTGTCGGCAATGTCACGTCTTTTACATCTTGAACAGTCGGCGTGACAACCACGTTAGGTTCGGTGTGCTGCACGATCTTCCCAAACGTAAAGTCAACTGTGCGGCTTTCGCCTGGAGCCAGTCGGATGGCCAGGATGCCCACAGGTCTGTTGCTGTGAAAGTAGGGCGCAAACTCTGTCTTCTGGCCATCCAGTTTCGCCGTTTCCACCTGAGCTTGGACAGGACCATAGGCGACGATGTTGGTCTGAACTGACCCCGGAGGAACTCCGAAGTTTCCGGCACCCGTCACATAGGTGGGTAAGGAGGTTGCAGCATCTGCCGGAGCAGTGTTAATGCTGGTTACCCGCAGAGTAATTTGCTCGTAGCCGTCCCTCGGGCATTCCTTGATTAGCTGTACCGTGCGCTTGACGTAGTAGTCCATCTTGGCGCCGGTGCCGTCGTTAAAATATGCCCCAAATTCCGCGGGGGCGACGCTTGGCCCCCCCACGGATCCGCTGACGGGGTAGTTCGCGAGAATGGCTTGTTCCCTAGCGGTCCCAGACCAAACCAAGACGCGGCCTTCATTCGTTCCGCGGGTGATTCCAGTGATCAGGGTAGCCGGCTCACTTCTGCCATCTGCTAAAGACTCGAAAACTCTTTCAGCTACTGATGCAAAATAGGCGTCCTGCAAGTCAGGCTGCTCTATGTGGCTGTAGACGTCTGAAAGGAGAGTTTGAACAAGGTTTTCGCTGGTAAGTTCCGTTGGCAAACCTGCCGTTCCGATGACGTTACCGTCGGGTTCATCCAACTTGACAGGACCAGTTGCTTGAAGGATGTAGCTTAGAGCTACGGGGTCGACGGACAGCACGCCGTCCACTTGTTGGCCTGTCTTTCGTTCCCACATAGCTTCAGCTGCTTGAGCAGCTGATGGAAAGTCAGGGGTCAGGTTGACGTCCTGCATGAACTTACCAAGGCGACCGGAATAGATCTGTTGCTGGGAACGGTCCACCGGAACAACCGGAACCATAACACCAATATCGCTTGCGCTGCTTTGTTCACCCAGGGTCAATTTGCCTTGGTTAAGATTCAGCACCGCGAGGGCGCCTGGGATCCCACCAGAAGCCCGCACTTCAGCATTGTTTTGGATTATTAACAGATAACTCCGCGACTCCTCTCCCCCTAGCATTGCGGGCAAAACCCGCGACGCATCTGCAGCGGCGTTGAGCGCACCGGTTACCTCGCGTAGTTGCTCACGGGCTTGCCTGAGGGGTTCTTGTACCTGCGGCAGTAACGTGCTTTCGTCTATCCGGTGCAGGCGATCTGCGGACGCCTGAACAGCATGGGCGGCGGACGTGACACTAGGTGACGCCGCTGCAAGGGCAGCCACATTTGTGCCTGAGCTGCTGGGTAGCAGCTTGTCCCATTCCAGAGACTGAGCAACGTCCGCCAGAGGTGCTAGGGCGAGAGTGGCTACGTCATCTGCTGAACGAGCCACTTCACCGACGGCGCTCAAGTTAGGGCCGATGCCTGGAACTACAGAGGTCATGACCCAGACAGGATCGCTGGCAGCTTCCTTGGCCAAAGCCGTATGTGCCTTAACGTCTTCAACGATAACCGCCGCTTGTGGAGCATTGTTCCCCTGCAGCTCTACTTTAATTTCGGGAAGCAACCTTGTTGCTGCTTCAAGTTCAGTACGAATAGTAGATGCCCGCCCAGCAATCCAGAGAACGCAAACGAGGCCGGCAATGACGGCGATGGCGGTGGAGATGCAGACAATAAGAAGCCGGCGACGTGGCCACTTACTCTTGCAGGAGCCGACAGGCATGAAGTCTTTGTCGCGCTCCCTATGTGAGTCGCGTGAGCTCACGGTCGGCCCATGCCCCTATAGATCCAACCTGCAGCCCGCCATTTGAAGGGTTCAAGAACGTTGCGGCCGTCCAGAATGCGCGGGTTAGCCACAGAACCCGCTAAATCGTATGGATCCAGAGCGAGGTACTGGTTCCATTCCGTTAAAAGAAGCAATGCATCGGCCTTCTGTACCGCTAGCTCGGTACTCGGCTCATAATGCAGTTCCGGGAAACGACGGGCGGCGTTCGGCAGCGCTTCAGGATCAGTTACTGTAACTACTGCCCCTTGAAGTTGCAATTGTGCTGCGATGCTCAATGCGGGCGAGTCTCGGACGTCATCGCTTTCCGGCTTGAAGGCTGCGCCGAGAACTGTAATTCTCTGACCAAGCAAGGAGCCACCACACAACTCGCGCGTAAGCTCAACTACCCGCGTTCTGCGACGCATGTTGATAGCGTCGACTTCTCTCAGGAATGTCAGCGCTTGATCGGCTCCCAATTCGCCGGCACGGGCCATGAATGCTCGGATGTCTTTCGGTAGGCATCCTCCTCCAAATCCAATGCCAGCGTTCAAGAACTTTCGACCAATTCTGTCATCCATGCCGATTGCGTCCGCAAGACGCGTGACATCGGCGCCTGACGCTTCGCACAGTTCGGCCATAGCGTTAATGAAAGAGATTTTGGTCGCCAAGAACGAATTAGCAGCCGTTTTTACAAGTTCAGCTGTCGGGTGGTCGGTAACCAAACGAGGTGTTCCAGTCGAGAGTGGCAGCGCATAGACTTCATCCAAAACCGCGACAGCAGCATGCTCCTCGGACCCGCCAGAGACTCCGTAAACGAAGCGGTCTGGTTTCAGAGTGTCGGACACAGCATGCCCTTCGCGTAGGAACTCAGGGTTCCAAACCAAGTGTGCTGTTGGTTCCTGGTCTACTACTGCGTGTGCGAGTCGAGATGCCGTTCCTACTGGAACTGTCGACTTCCCGACGACAACGTCCCCGGGCGATAGATAAGGCAAGAGCCCGTTCAATGCTGCATCGACATATGACAAGTCAGCCCCGTTCTCTCCCTTCTTTTGAGGAGTTCCGACACAAATGAAGTGCACGTTGCTCCCCGCAGCGGTCGACATGTCAGTTGTAAAGGATAGCCTTCCTGTTGATTGGACTTCTTCTAGTAGATCTTCAAGTCCTGGCTCGTAAAATGGAGCTTGGGCAGCAGACAAAGCTGCGACTTTTCGTTGGTCCACGTCTATGCCAACTACCTCGTGACCGAGTTTGGCCATACAGGCGGCATGGACAGCTCCGAGGTATCCACAACCTATTACTGAAATGCGCATTTATGCCTTCCCCCTATACCAGGATTTGCGGCCGTAGCCGCTAAAGTTCAACCCGATCCTGGTCAGACCGCGCCGGTGCTTGCAAATACAGCCTTGAAAGTTTTAAAGAGTATGACGACGTCGCCCATCAGAGACCAATTCTCCACATAGTAAAGGTCCAGCCTTATGCTTTCTTCCCAGCTTAGGTTTGACCGCCCGCTGACCTGCCAGAGTCCGCTCATACCAGGGCTGACGTATAAACGCCTATGGGCAGCATCGTCATACAGCGCAACTTCCCCTGCCCTTTGAGGTCGTGGGCCCACAAGACTCATGCTGCCGCCCAATACGTTAAGGAGTTGGGGAAGCTCGTCTAGGGAATACTTACGTAGAGTACGGCCTAGGGGGGTGATGCGAGGATCATTTTCTACTTTGAATAACGGCTTGTCGCTGGAACCCTGTGCTTCAAGGAGTTTAGCGAGTTCAGCATCAGCATTAACCTTCATCGACCGGAACTTCAGCATTTTGAAGGTCGTACCCCGCAAACCAATCCTTTCCTGCTGGTAGAACACAGGGCCCGGGTCTGTGATTTTGACGAGCACCGCGAGGATCAGAAACACAGGGGTAAGCAGAGCCACGAGTAGACCTGAAACCGCTATGTCGAATGTCCTCTTGGCAACCTTCTTACCTCCTGTCAGCTTGGGTGTAGATACATGTATAAGGGGTAGGCCGGCTACCGGTTGAGTGTGTATTCGTGGACCGGCAATGTCTGTCAGTGCGGGGGCTAGAATCATACCGATATCCCTAGCAGCCAGTTCCCAACCCAGCCTGCGCAGATCTTTTGGATGAAGATTGACCCCAGCCGAGACAGCAACAGCATCTACATCCGACGTGAGGATGACCTTGAGTATGGAGTCAAAGTCCTCTTGCGTTCCTGTTACGGGAACAGCTGAGCTGGGCAGGTGCGAAAAATGGTCTGAAGCACCGGGCAGGTGCGCCGCAATAGGAAAGTAACCGGCGGCAGGAGCACTCTTGAGCGAATCTGCGAGGTGCGCTGCTGAATGCGGCCCCCCAAGAATGAGCACTCTCAGCACACTCTTGCCATGCCTTCTTTCAAGGCTGAGATGCTGTCGAACCAACCAACGGGCGGCTAACAAACCTAAAGCCCCTGCTGGAAAGGCCAGTCCTACGAAGCCTCGAGCAGTATCGATCCGCAGTGCATACGAAATGACCGCCACAAAGCCGAAGAGCCATGCCGAGCCGGCAAGCACCCTTTTGTATTCTTCTGACCCGGAGCCAAGGACCTTTGCGTCCCTAGTGCCCCAAATGCCCAACATTAACCACCAAGCAACGACGAGTACCGCCGAAAGCAGCAAGTAATCCACGTCTCGTGCGGGACCGTTGTCGAGATCTGAGAATCCGAATCTTACACCGTAGGCACCAGCCACAGCCCAGACAACAACACCAGCATCGACTAGTTTGAGCCTGTTGGAGTATTTATGCCGCCAATTAGCAGGGTCCCGCACTGACAGAATGCCTTTTTTTTGTTGTAGTACCACGCTCATCCCCCAACCAAAACAGTCTTAAGACCTGATGTGGTTGGCGTTATTGCGATACCACGCAACAGTACCCTCAATGCCTTCGTATAAGCCGATGGATGCTTTCCATCCCGCCTCAGTAAGTTTGGAAACATCCAGCAGCTTCTGGGGAGTGCCATCGGGTTTAGTTGCGTCCCACGCCACATCACCTTCGTAGCCAACTGCCTTCGCAACTAGTTCAGCCAGTTCCTTGATGGTGACGTCGTTGCCAGTCCCCACATTTACTTGAGCGGAACCATCATAATGCTCGAGTAGATGAAGGCATGCGGAGGCCATGTCGTCAACGTGAAGGAACTCTCGCCGAGGTGAACCCGATCCCCAATTGGTAACCCTCAGGCTGCCTGCCGAAGCAGCCTCGTCATAACGACGAATAAGTGCTGGCAAGACGTGTGAACCTTCCGGCGAAAAGTTGTCGCCTGGACCGTACAAGTTAGTAGGCATAGCAGAAATCCACGGAAGCCCGAATTGCCTCCGAACAGCCTGCACGTGCATGATGCCAGCAATTTTTGCTATTGCATAGGCATCATTTGTGGGCTCCAAATGCCCCGTAAGTAAAGTGTCTTCACGAATGGGTTGTTCAGCGAATTTCGGATATATACAAGATGACCCCAAGAAAAGAAGTCGCTCGACTCCGTACTGCCGAGCGGCATCCAGGACATTGACTTGGATCTGTACGTTCTCGCTTAGGAAATCAACAGGGAAAGCGTTGTTGGCGAGAATACCTCCAACTTTCGCTGCGGCAAGGACGACGTAGCGAGGCCTTGCGCTCTCAAAGAAAGCAAAAACATCGTCACGGTTCTTGAGATCGAGCTCGGACGAAGAGCGCCCAATGATGTTCGTAAAGCCCTCCGACTTCAAGTTCCGCCAGATTGCGGAACCGACAAGGCCTCGGTGACCGGCCACGTAGAAGGGCGCGGAGCGTTCCAAGGGGGCTGGCGCGAAATCAATTTCCACTTGTCAGCCCCTCCAGCTTTCGAGGTCAACTTTATCGATCCAGCTGCTGCCAGCATGTTTCAGAGCTTCAATATCTGCATCAACCATGATGCGCGCCAGCTCAGGGGTGTGGACTGAAGCTTTCCACCCCAGCTTCGCGTGTGCTTTTGAAGCATCGCCGACCAGCGCGTCTACCTCGGTGGGACGAAGGTATCGCTCATCGAAACGGACGTGGTTCTCCCAGTTCAGGCCAACGTGCTCGAATGAGATCTCTAGGAAATCCCGGACGGTGTAGTTTCCTCCTGTTGCAAGAACAAAGTCTTCGGGCTCGTCGGCCTGAAGCATGCGCCACATCCCTTCGACATATTCGGCTGCGTAGCCCCAGTCGCGAACGGCATCCAAGTTACCCATGTAGAGGAGATCCTGTTTGCCTGCTTTGATGGCGGCAACTGCGCGAGTAATCTTTCGCGTGACGAAGGTCTCGCCTCGGCGAGGTGACTCATGGTTGAAAAGAACGCCATTGACGGCAAACATGCCGTAGGCCTCTCGATAATTCTTCGTTATCCAGTAGCTATAAACCTTGGCGGCACCGTACGGCGACCTCGGGTAAAACGGCGTCTCTTCGTTTTGTGGAGGAGGCGTCGCACCGAACATCTCAGAGGAGGACGCTTGATAAAACCGTGTTTCGATGCCGGACATCCGCACTGCTTCCAGTAGCCGAATGGTACCGACTCCAGTGGTGTCCGCAGTGTGCTCGGGCTCATCGAATGACACGCGGACGTGAGATTGAGCCGCAAGATTGTATACCTCGTGTGGCCGAATGTCCGCTAGGAGCGTGACCATTCTGGCTCCATCACTTAGATCGCCGTAATGAAGAAAGAGCTTTGCTTTGGGGTCATGAGGATCAACATAAAGGTGATCGACCCTGGCTGTGTTGAAGGTCGACGCTCTTCGAATAAGGCCGTGGACTTCGTATCCTTTGCCTAAAAGAAGTTCAGCAAGGTACGACCCATCCTGTCCTGTGATGCCAGTGATTAGTGCGCGCTTGGTCATAAGTTCCCCCAGTATGCGAAGTTAAAAGGTCGCATAGCCTAGCGGCCGCGCGACAACGCCAGACTCGTAATGAAATCATCATAGTGGGCAATCGCTGTTGCCTCGGACAATGTGTCTTGTTGGAACCTCTTACCGTTTGCAGCTAGCTGCTTAGAGCGGTCAGAGTCCCGGCTAAGGGCGTCTATCGCGAGAACTAGGGCCGCGGGATTACCTGCGTCAACCCGAACGCCAGCACCTGACAAGGCTATCTCTTCTGCCGTAACGCTTCCCTCGTCCGTTGCTGCCACTACTGGAACACCAGAAGTGAAGTAGGAGGTGAGCTTGCTCGGGACAGACATGTCGCGGACCCCAGGGAGCTCGTTAACCAGAAGAGCATCGGCAGACTGGAGAGCGGCCTGAAAGTCCCTTTGAGGCAACGAGTCAACAAATGTTAGATGAGTGAGGCCTCTACCGGCTGCCACCAAGGCTTCCTTTTGATTACCGTCTCCCATTAGCACGAACTTCACTCGACTTCCGGTCTCTTCCGCAATTCGGGCTGCAGCAACTACATTCTCGAGACCCTGCTTCTTCCCCATGTTGCCGCAATGCAACGCGATGATTTCGTTCTCTTGCCATCCGAGGCGCTGCCGAATTTCGGTGCGGCTTGTAGGCACCGCAGGCGGCAGATGAGTCCAGTTGCGGACGATACGGACAGCGTCAGGAGAAACATTCAGTTCACGCGAGATATATCGGGCGAAACGCTCATGAATCGCCACTACTCCGTGAGCGGAGCCAAGAATCATTCCCTCTAGCCGCGCCATACATCTTGCCGCTAGTCCTGGTTGCCCACCAGTCTCTACGATCCCCCGGCTGTAAAGATCTTGAACCCAGATCGAAACGCCCGGCCGTTTCCGGCCGCACTTCGCGCGTAACAAAGCAACCCCGCTGGAGAAAAGCGCAGGGCTGACTAAGAGCACGACATCCGGCCTTCCCCAATTCGCAAATAGCAACCTGAGACCAAAGCTAAGCTCCATGTGAAGCCGACCCACTGCAGTTGGACGTCTCGGGACGTGATGTCGAAGTCGAGTGATGGAAACCCCTTCGATGTCTTCCTTGCGGGACCATCCCTTGAATTCTTCGCTTACCTTCCATTCCGGGTAGTGAGGGTATCCAGTGATGACACGGACTTTATGGCCCCGTGCAGCCAGGCCCTCCGCCAGGCTAGTGGTGTAGGGAGCATTACCTGAAGGTTCCGGTGCGTAGTGCAAACCAAGTATCGCGATTTTGAGTTGTGGTGTGTTCACAAGATGCAACAATAGTGGCCGAGCGGAAGCAGCCGATAAGGGAGTAACAATGGAACGGACTTCACCTGAAAAGGGGAGCGAGGGCACCGTGAGAGTAGTCGAGTTGTCAGCGGCCCCTGGTGAACGAGCAGCTTGGGATCGGTCTCGCGCGACGGTGTACCTGTGGGGCGTGATGGAACAAGTGTTTGTCTACAACCCTTGGCAGATCAGCTCTTCGCTGCGTGTTGGCGTGCTTAGGCTCTTCGGAGCAGAGATCGGAGATGGAGTTATCTTTCGACCTCGTACCAGAGTGAAGTTTCCGTGGAAGCTTCACATCGATGATCACTGTTGGATTGGAGAGGGCGTCTGGCTGCATAACCAGGACGATGTTTTTGTGGGGTCGGACGTCGTGATTTCCCAGGACACATTTGTAACGACTGGAAGTCATGCTGTTAGAAGAGACATGAGCCTCATCACCAGGCCGATCCATATCTCGTCAGGTGCTTGGATAACGGCTCGCTGTGTAGTCTTGGGCGGATCCAGGATTGGGACTTCGGCAGTTGTAACCCCTAACACCGTAGTGCCCGCCGGAACTATTGTTCCCGATAACGCAGTTTTCGGTCAGCCGAATGCACAAGTTATCGGCGCCCGATTTCCCTCGAACTCATCCTCCGACTTAGAGAACTGATAATTACATGCCAGTAGGGTCAAAGTCACCTAGGTACGCCCTCTATTTAGCCGTCCTACCGAAATACAGGACCGAGTGCATAGAGATTCTCAAAAGCGCGCTTGGCGGGCAATTGCGAATATTGATAAGCCCTCATCACTTAGATGAGTCAGTCCGATCGGGAATTCCCGCCGAGTTATACGAGGAGGTCGCGATCTTGCGACTCCTTCGAAAGCGCGCGTTCGTGCAGCTTGGAGCTTGGATCGAAGAGCGTCGTGT
>NZ_PJMB01000013.1 GCF_002892835.1 Arthrobacter sp. AFG7.2
CGGCTGGGAAAACTCACACCCATCGAATATGAAACAATCAACCGGGCCGCGCTCAAAGCGGCCTAAGACCCCGAGTCAACAAAAGCCGGGGCAGTCCCTGTGCCCGATGAAGCTGAGTAGATCTGATGGTGTTGTGATCGTGAGCTTTTCCATGATCCCGGTTTTCCCTTCACCCTTGTGTTGCTGTGGGTTTCTGCGGTTGTTGGTTGTGGGCGTCGTTCTGGTAGGGGACCACTCGCTGGGCTGAGGGGCCGGAGTGCAACTTGGGGAACCGGCGACGGGGCGAAAACTTCATCCGGGGGACTGCTTCCACGATGTGTGTGGAGAAGTTTTCGGTTCGGGGTCGGCGCGATAGCGCCCTGGTTGCGCAGAGGACCCGCCCAGCGATCATGGTACGTATCAGAATGACAAGCAGCGATAGACCTAATGCCAGTCCATCGACGCCAAACGATTCCGCGGCATGACTTATTAGCATCGGGCCGGTTGAGAACACTTGCAGCCATGGTGGCCCGGCATGCGGAGCGGCCACAAAGTGGAATGGTGCCGGATTTTACGATCGCAAAAGTCTGTTGAAGGGCCGATCCGAATCTGTCAGGACAATGAAGAACCGCATCCCTCCATTGCGGGATGCGGTCGCTGGCTTGAACGCTTTGGCGGGGGCGAAATCGGGTGTGTACATTGTCCACACTTTTGGCTTCGGATTGGAGGGTACAGGCCTCGGATTGCGTGGTATTCCGCATGTTTCCGCGGGTTCCCAGTGTTTGTAAGGCCTTGAATGCAGTTCGAGTCCCACCTCGGGCACAGCATATCCCCTCGTCAGAGGGGTTTTTGCTTTAACGTGTTGACATGGCTTGTGGTGGCGTCCCTCTGACGCTAGGTGCGCGGGCTGTGGCCTGGCTGCCGCGGAGCCTATTCAGGTGTGTGGGGAGACGGGATCAGGACCTTGGCTAGTGGTCCTCCGCCTGCTGTGGTGGGGTTTGTGCCGTACCTCGTTCCAGTGCATCTGGTTGGCGTGGTTGTCGAACACCTGTTCATGGTTCAGGGTTGTGGGCACTGCATGACCTCGCACACTTTTCCTTTCGGAGCTTGGGGCGCGGCTCTTCGCAGATGATCAGGAGCGCTGCCGGGGCGTTTGGGGTGCCAAAGAGGGTGTTGACAGTGTCAACACTTACATCTGCTTTATGGCGTTGCCGGGGCTGTCGTTGATCGAGGTGTTAGCGATGGTCGAAAAGTGAGCCATTTCGCGGGCGGCGGATTCCAGCAGTCGTTGCAACATTTTATGGCTCTACCGCGGATGAAGATGACCGCATGATTGAAGGCGGGCTTCTCTACCGGCCGAAGTGGGACCGCGCCCCCTACGACCGCAGAAACCTCGTCGTTGTCGACTGGGCAGGATCAGACATCAAAGTGGAATCGCAAACTGAGAAAAAGCTCGACAACTCGATACAACACCGCGTAATTCGGAACTTGCTCGAGGGAACCGAAAGCTGGGATGTCGTCATCGACGACGATGGCCCGGGCGAGATTGCTGAACGTCGTCGCTATGAGGCTGGACGACGAGGGGCTCCTCGTGCGTCTGGTGCACTGTAAATATTCAGGCGGTCCTACGCCTGGTGCACGTGTAGCCGACCTCTACGAGGTCTGCGGGCAGGCCGAGAAGTCTGTAGCCTGGCGGCGCAGCGACCTCGGACCGTTCTTCAAGCAACTCGCCCGGCGCGCCCAACTAATGCACCAGCGGACGGGCACAAGCCCATTCGAAGTCGGATATGCCGCCGGACTGCTTCTGCTTCAGGCTCAGGCCCAAGTCCTCCGCCGTAGGATGGAAATCGTTATCGTCCAACTGGGCTGAGCGCCTCGCTGCTGAGCCAACAGCAAGCTGACCTGCTCGCCTCGGTTGAAACGTACGTCAAGACTACGATCAACGCTCCACGCACCATCTGGTGTTCAGCTTGACTAACATTCATGGCTGGGGGAGCATGCGACGTGAATCCCGCGCTGAAGCACCGGTTCGACGGCATCCACATCATCGGCAGCCACGACCCCGGACGGTCGCTGCTCGAAGCGGCTGTTCGCCGACGGCATGCTGGGGGCTAGCCGCGCCCGGCCAAGGCGCTACGCGGTATTCCTGCGAGGCGGATCGGCTTTAGCTTTGCGGGGCCTCGTCCTGGTGCTTTGGGACAAACGTCAGGCGGGCGTTCAAAGCCCCGGCCAGCTTCAGGAGCGTATCACGGGTGGGATTGCCCAAGCCGCGCTCTATTCGGCTTATGTCGGCCTGCTGTATGCCTGAAAGGACGGCAAGTTGCGGCTGTGTGAGGTGCGCGGAACTTCGAGCAGCTGTGAGGTCATGGCCAAGGGCGATTTGGTCGCTGACTTCTGCATCCAGCTGTTCCCCGAGCACGGCGGCAATTTCATGAGCCTCGGGGCTCCATTTCACGCGGGCCTTCTTTGCGACATCACTGTAACTGCGGCTCGGCATGGTGTCTCCTTGCATTGACTTCAGATACCAGTATGTGCGTTACCACATACTGGTGTCAAAGGAGGCTCACTTCTCCTTCTTCCAGGCCTTCAGGTGCTTTCGTGCCTTCTTTATCTCGCTCTGTTGCCGTTTGTCCGAGGGATCCTTGCCCTTATCGTAGCCCTGGAACAGCAGGACGATCCGTTGCCCGTGGAAGGTGCAGAAGATCCTGAGGAGGATTGTTTTGTCACCTCCGGGCACGGAAATATGGTCATCTTCGCTTGCACCCCGGTTGAGGATTGCGTTCAGGGAGGCTCGTATGCGGAGTTCGTAGAGTCCTTCACCGAGGGCTTTCCCCCACTCGGTTTCACAGATGTCCATGCCTAGGGGTTCCAGCACATGCTCGATGGTCGCGTCCACAATGGCCTGGTCATACTCGTGCAGTTTCAGGTACCACTTTTCAAATGGGCTGCGGCCATAATTGTCCACCCACGACTCTACGATCCAGGGCTGCGGGTGTTCACCGTCGGTCACTGCGGGTCCTTGGTGGTTGAGGTGGCGTTGATGCCCTGGGCGGCATTTTGTGCGAGGAGCCGCAGTGCCTCGCGGTGGTCACTGCTGTAGGGGTAGCTGAGTGCCCGGTGCCACTGTTCGCTGCGTCCGAGCGGGTGGCGGGCCGATGGCACCAGCTGCGGCTTCTCCAGAAGGAGGTGTGCTTTCCTGAGCTGCTGGTACCCGCGTTCTGCTGTGCGTTCACTGATGCCGTACCACTCCTGGGCGCGTTCGTTGGCCATGATGAAGGTCCGCCGCTTGGCGTTGGGGTCCTGGGTTTCCTTCAGCAGGATGAGGAACATGGCCTTGCCCGGCATTCCCAGTGAGTCGATGGCGCCGGTGGTCCAGAAATCGAAAGGGATAGTAAAGAAGCCCCGCCCTTCCCTGTCGGTTTCAGCGACATCTGACCACGGCTTACCGTCACCATTCTCGCGTTTGAGGAAAATTTCCGGTGTGACTCGGGTGCCTGAGAGTTCCAGGAGGTCCATGGATTCCAGGACCTTCAACGCTGCCCCGGCAGAGCGTGGAGTGCAGTTCAGGAGGCGGGCCCAGACGGCCAAGGGCAGGGGGTCGGCCAAGATTGGCTGAAGTGCATGAATGGACAGCAGGGCGTCGAGTGCGCGTTCCTTGTGTCCGTTTACGAGCTTTGCCAGTACCGTGTCTCCACGGGGCACTGATTCCTGTTGGACGAAGTCCTTGCGAATACGCACGAAACCGCGCCGTGCGGCATGAAGGAGCTCGGTACGTGTTCCGGCTGGCGTGATCGCCGGCAGGTCTTTGATTCCGGTGAAGATCTCGGCGTCACGGTTGTCCGGGTCGGTGGTCATGGTGACAACCTACAGGGCTGGTGTCAATGTTGCACATTGCGTGCGATGCGGTGATCAACGTAGATAGGTGCCAGTGTGTGAGTTACGTGACGATACACGTGACGAGCGTATGCGATCCCCTTGCGAGAACCGATTGAGGGGGCGCAGGGGGCGGCCGGTCACAGTGGGCGTCGTCGACAGGGGCCTCCTATCGACCAATGTGGGGATTTTTTGGTGGATGTTCGGTGAAAATCGCCGGTGGGCAAGGAATCCGACCGGATCTGCACGCAGACCGGGTCGACGACGGCCGCGCGATCCACGAGAACCATTAACCATTTCTCCGGGACAGCGCCGTGCATTCGCGACATAACACTCTGCTGAGGTTCGTTGAACCTGAACCCGCTGGTCGTCCTGAAAATTGACAGGAATCGCCTCGTCTACTCGATTGAGGAGGCGCCATCCAGCCAATTTCTACCAGCCAGCAGACGCATCGTTCGTCAGGTCAGCTAGCAGCGCCGTCAATCGCTCCTCCTCGAAAACTCCGTTCTCGGAGGGGAGCCAAGGAGATACGAGTGCTGGTCCAAACCGCCGCCCAATTATTGCTGACACCTCCGCAGCGATTTGCTCGCCGGCAACGTCCCTGTCGGTACTGAGAAGGATCCGGGCGCCCCCGGCCGCGATGGCGGACAACACCGACCACGCAGCAGATGATGGGCGTCCGTACAGGCACACGAGGGGCGGGCAGGAGACTCCGAGCCGAGTGGCTGCCGCCTCGATCACCGACGGGTTCTCGCAGACCCGCACGACCACTTGGCCAGACCCCAGACCGTTGGGCTGGCGGCCTGCGCGCTCGGCACTGGTCACGGTCCAGTTTTCCGGGGTACGGCATCCCGCGAGGGTCATTCTTGCGGTCAGCCAAACCGGCTCGCCCATCACTGCCGTGACCTTCTTGAGTGCAGGATTCGCGCTCTCGAGCGGCACGTTGAGCACCAAGACCGTAGATGACACCTGGTCACACGAGATACCGGCGCGCGCCCACGTCGCACGCCACGACTGAGCCCGGAGAACCGCTGCGGCTGAATCGACGGCAGCCGCCATCGGGTTATCAACCGCCTCGATTGCCACTGCTCGGGCGACATCGCCGCGCGCCGGTCCGTGATCGAGGTACGCGAACGTTGCTGCGAGTAGACGGGCGACCGCGCGGCCTGCGGGTTGGTCCCGGTCGAGCGCATGTGGGTTGAGCAGCTCCTGTCCAGCGAACTCCGCCAGTCCGACATTACCCAGCTGGCCTCCCGTGCTCCCTGGCTGGGTCGGCAGTGAGGACCAGGCCGCGACGACGACGCTGGCGACCGCGTGCGGCTCCGCACCGAGCCAACGGCGAGCAATGGCCAGTTCCGCAACCGGCCGAGGGACGCCGACGTCGGAGAGCAGATCGGTGAACTCGGAACGCAGCTGCTGCTTAACCTCGGCGGTCCGCCGGCGCTCGGCCGGCTTATCCCGCAGGGGTCCACCGACCGCGGTCAGCAACGTGTCCAGGTCGGCGCCCGCCTTGGCGAGCCCGTCCCGAAGGACTCGTAGCGTGACCGGCTTGCCTGAGAGCTCCCATGCGACACCGAGAATCCGGCCTATATCGTCACGGTGCTCCTCACCGATCGTGACTTGTGTCCGGTCTCCCGTTTTGCCGCCCTCCACCTTCTGGCGCACCTCGGCTAAGAGCGCCGCTGACCCAGGACGTCGAGCCCAACGCAGCAAAGCATCCGGCACCGTTCCGGCGCTCACTCCCATAGCCCAATACCCCGACGCGGGTCGACTATATCTTCCCGGAGATCCTCGTCGCCGTGGGACTCGCGCCCGCTGGTCCCGCCAGCTGGACTGTCGGTGGTTGGCCAAGTGTGCGCGGGCATTGGGATGCGCTCCTGGGTCCCACCGGCGAACAGCCACAGGCCCAGGTCTACACCGGGAAGGGGCGCCGGTGCCCGGTTGACCATCCAGACGGCAGCGCAGGGCACTTGCCGGGACGCGACCAGGGTCTTCGGTCCGGCGAGGATGAAGTCGAAGTCGAACTCGACCAGCATGCCAAGCAGGCTGGAGACGTTGCCTGGGTCGAGACCGTCGAACGCCTCGTCAAGCCAGAGCGGCCGTGGAGAAGTCTGCGAGGTCTGGTACAGGGTCGCGAGCGTGGCCAGCAGCGGCTGCACCATTGTCATCACCTTGCCGCCGCCGGAATCCTGCCCGTGCCGGGCGGTGGTGAGCTCAGTCCACTTCTGTGACGCCCCCTCCTTTGCACTCGCCAAAACCCGCCACTCTGTTACAACAGCGAACCAGTTGCGGTAGTCAAGCTTGTCGACCAGCAGATCCTTCCAGTCCTGCCCGGTCGCGTGCCCTTCGTCCTGTGCGGCGCGGATCTGCCCGGTGAGGAAGGCCTGAACCTGCTCTTGAACCGCGGGGGAGTCGATGCCATCGGTTATAAGGCGCTGGAGGACGTGGTAACCGCCGACGTGCTCTGGGACCGCCTTGCGCTGCAGTCGGACGACGGTGCGGGTCGTGCCGGTCGGGTGCTTGGAGAGTACGACGTTGACGTCGTTGATCAGCTTTTCGGTCTCCTTCACCTTCACGCGGAGGTGGTCGACAAACGTTGAGGACAGCAGCTCCTGCATCACCTCGTGCATCTGCGCGTCGTGGAGCTCGCCGAGTTCCGCGGCCTTTGCTTCCAGCGCCCGGACAGCGACGGCCGGCTCAAGCGACGTGCCGGAGGAGTCGACCATGACCCGGACCTTCGGCAGCCCGGTGTCCTCGTCATGCTCAATGACAGCTGTGCGGCCACCTGTCCGGTTCAGGGTGTTGTTCAGGGCCACGAGGTCCTGTCCGGAAAGCCGGTCGCGGAGTCGGTTGAGGATCTGGTCGCGTTCCGTGATGCCGGCGGGACCGGCGGTCGCGTCGGGCCAGCCGCGCGGCGGACGTCGGTCAGCGCGCAGAGCGCGGGCTTGGCTCACTGCCGATGTCAGCGTCCGGGCCGCGTCGCCTGCGTCGATGCCTCGGGCGGTGGCGAAACCGGCGTTAATCGGCACCCACCAAGCGGCGAGCTTCTCGGCGCGGGAGTCCTCCGCCTCGCGTCGCTTGCCCTCGACGGCTTCGAGGGCGCCAACGGCCTTGACGACCTCTCCACTTAGGTTCCGAATCCGGACATTGAGCTCCTTCTGTTCTTCCTCGAGCCCCTTGATTCGGGCACCGAGCCGTTCGGCTTTGGCAAGCAGTTCTTGGTCTGTCGACCCCAGCGCGTCCTCAGCCGCCTGTAATGCGACCTCCAGGTTCTCCCGTCGTGACGTGGCGTCAAGCGCGAGGCGTTCGGCTTCGTCGGCGGCGGCACCGAGCCGGTAGGCGAGCGCCTGCTTTCCGTCGACGTTGCGCTGCTCGCGCGCCAGCTCCAAGACGCGGGCACCGAGCCGGTCAGCCTCGAGGCGCGCTTCGTGGAGTGCGGCCTCGGTCTCCGAAAGCCGGGTCACGACCAGGTTGTGGTCGGCGGCGTACCCGACCAGGTTGGCCTGCGCCTGGTCCTTCGCGGCCTCGGTGGTCTCGGCCGTCTGGCTCCGGCCGTGCCGGTCGCGCTGCGCCGCATCGAGCTCGATGCCTGCGGAAGCAAGCGCCCTTGCGGCGTCGACGAGCGCGATGTCGTCGGGTGCCGCCTGCGCGAGCGAGTGCATCCGCTCAGCCAATGCCCGGTGCCGTTCGAAGTTCCGGGTGTGCTCGGCGGCGGTCTCGCGCTCGTGGCGTGCCTGTTCGCGTAGCGCGGCGACCCGGCGAGCGAGAGCTGCTTCCCGGGCGGACGCACCGAGCAGGCTGGCTCCGTCTGCGGACGGGACTGCGCGTCCGGTCGTGGTTGGCGTCATCCAGGAGCCATCGCTGGCCACGTGGATGCCCGCCCCCCGTGCTCCGCCACTTGCTCCGCCACGAGCTCCGTCGCTTGAGTCGACGGCCGCAATGGTGCCGTCGTGCCAGATGACCCCGTCGAGCACCCGTCCTGCGGTCTCGGCGAGCGCGGCGAGCGGCTGCCCCTCGTGGACCTTGTCGGCGACTGCGAGGACCGCCCGAAGCCGGTTCCCGTCGGTGTGATCGGACAGGGTGGCGAGGGTGAGGACTTGGTCGTGCCCGTCGCGGTCAGCGACCCACACTCCGTCGGGAGTCACCCAGACGTCGAGGAGGCCAGCGCCGGCGAGTGCTGCCTCCAGGCCTGCGAGCTGTGCGTCGCCTAGGTGGGGGAGCGGGTCGAGCAGCTCCCACAGCGGTGCGCCGGCCGGTCCCGAGCTGGGACGGGTGCGTCGCAGCCAAAGGTGTGGGTTAGCCGGAACCGGGACCGGTTCGGCCTCGACCCGCGCCGCCTCACCGTCCAGTGCGTCTGCGCGGTCGGAGGCTGCGGCGGCGGCGTTGCGGGAGGTGACGACGGCGGCCGCAACCGGCTCGACCGCTGGGGTCAGCCACTCGTCGCGGATCAGGCGCGCGAGTGTCTGCGCTGGCATGGGCTGCTGGCACGCCGAGAGCACCACGGTCAGCCACCGTTCACGGACCAGTACCGCCGGTGCGGTCGGCTGCTCGTGCTGGCCCACGGTTGCGGCCCAAGCTTCGAGCTCGTCGGAGAGCGCTTGGGCGGCGAACTCGTAGCTGCCCTCGGCAGACTCATGCGCAATCCGGCGATGGCGCTCACGCTTCTCGGCATCTGCGAGCAGCTCGAGCGCGCGCTCATGCCGGTCGGTCGCCTCCTTCGCCCTGCCAGAGAGGCTGCGGGCGTGCCGGACGTGTTCGGACCGATGTCCGATGGCGGTCAGCAGCCGCTGGCTGTCGTGAGCCGCCGCCCAGGCGGCCGCGTCCGGGAGGCCGGCCTCGCTGCCCGCGGTCCCGGCCAGTTCGACCTGCGCGGCGAGGGCCTGCTCGGTGCGCTTGAGGTCGCCCTGTGCCCCTTCGAGGTCGTCATCGGCCTGTCGGGCCGTTGCTCGGGCGGCGGTGCCGGCATTGGCGCAGTTTTGCTCGTCCTCTCGGGCACGCCTCGCCTGCTCGGCCAGGTCGGTGACCTGTCGGCCGGCTTCAGCGGCGGCGCGGTAAGCCCGGGATGCGAGGAGAGTGTCGCGGCGGCTGGTCGTGGCCGTGCGGTCGGCGTCGTTCTGTTGTTCGGCGGCTTCGGCGGCCTCACACTCCTCTCGGGCTTTCTTTTCCATCTGCTCCGCGCGGCCGCGTTCGCGCGTGACATCATCGAGGACGGTGACCGCGGAGACCAGGTCGTCGGCGGCACGACGCAGGACTGCGTCGGCCCAAGGGTTCCACGTCGAACGCAGGTAGGCGGTGACCGCCTCCTGTGCCTCGCGGGCGTCGTCACGGTCTTTGGCGAGCTGGCCGAGCTGGTCCCACCCGTCGGCGAGTTCGTTGATCTCGGAGGTCTCTAGCGGAGGAAGCGCCTCCCTGATTCGGTCGACGACCCAAGAAGGGTTCAGCCGGTTCCCGAGCTTTGGAGTACGCAGCGTCTTCAGCAGCTCCACAACCGTTCGAAGGCGATGCGGGTCGGGGAATCCAAACAGGACGGAGGCGACCGTCTTGATGTACTCCTGGCCGTTCAGGTGTCGGGTCAATCCCGGAAGTGCAGGCAGGTCAGGGGCCGGGACTGTTGCCTGCTCTCGCACCAACGTCAGGCCGGCCCGGACCCGTTCAGGTCCGCGATGTGTGATCCAGTGCTTCGTGACATTTGGGGACGTACGCCGTGCCTGCACGAATAGCAGCGTGGTGAAGTACTCGGGGCCGTTCTCGCCTCGGCGGCCGTACTCGATCCAGGTCCAGCCGCGATTCAGTTGGTCCCGGGTCGGCCGTCGGTCTTTCGGGTCGTCGGTCGGCTCAAGATAGTAACGGAAAGTGCGGTGCGACTCCCCGAACGTGTCGACATACCTCGGGGAGAGGTCGCCGGTAAGCATGGTCAGGGTCGTCATTGTCATCATCGTCGACTTGCCCTGCTCGTTCCCACCGACAAACTGGGCGCGTCCGTCTGCGGCCCAGTATTCGGCTGCATCGAACTCCCACAAGTTGACCACGCCGGCGCGTAGCTGCTGCCACCGTTCTCGGCCTGGCTCAGGAAGGCCCCCGGTAATGGCCGCGTGCCGCCACGCGCGCAGGGAATCGTCGCCAAGGGCCAGATCAAGCATTACAGGGGTGCCATCTGGCGGCATAACCATCACCCGCTCCTCGAGCCCGAGGACAGCCCGTCGAAAGTGTTGTTGGCGCTGTCGTTAGTCATGTGTGCCCTCCGAAGGGTTCGGAAACGGTAGGGGTGGCTCGATCGGACAAACCGGCCTTGTCGCCCGCGTAGTCGGTGATGGGGCCGGCGAACAGGGCAACCTGGTCAGGTTCGGGCGCGGGTTCGATAAGTTCGGGGTCGCGGTAGCGGCCGGTGACAGGGGTCAGGTGCCAGGATCCGTCGGCCTCTGTGCGGAGCAGGCCGAGCCACCGCAGGGTTTCCTCTACTGCAGAGCGGAGCTCGGCGGGGTCGTTGCGCAGGTCGACTCGGAACAGGTGCCCCTTCCACTCGGTGAGGTCTTCCAGGACTTCACCGACCTCGCCGCTGGCGAGGTGAACGAACCCCTTGTCGTCGCGGCGCCCGTCGCGGCCGGCCTTGTCGGCGACCATCAGGGCCGCCCAAGACTCGGTCTTCGCCGTTGGCCACAGGGCAGTCGCGGGGCATTCGTCCTCGCGGCTGATCCACACCAGACCCTCGGCGCGCGCTTCGACAGATCCGCCGATAAGACCGATCAAGTCGGCGGCGCGCAGGCCACGCTGCCCTCGGGCGAGCTCGGCCTCGTCACCGGGAAGGTCGGCGTACAGGAGGGCCGGGGTCTCGACCAGGGTGCGAAGGTGGCGGACAACGCGACTCGCCTGCCGCTGCGATTCCCAGATCGCGTCTGGCGAATCGTCATCGGCCGACGGACCAGGCGTCGGGGATGATGCGGCGGGCCCAGCCCCGTCGACTAGGTGGGGTCCGCGTAGCTGAGCGAGCTGGGCTTGCTGATGCGCGGCGAGCGCGATCGTGTCCGGGCTGACGAAGAGCAGGAGCGCCTCGCGGTCCACGTCGTAGCCGGCACCGATGCCGGTGCGGGCCTCGGCCCACTCCTGCACGTCGGTCACCAACGTGGTCCGCTTGCGCAGTACACCCCAGAACTCCAGGAGCGCGGCCGCCTTCACCAGCGCGCGCCGTTCGGCGAGCAGGTCAGGGTCGTACGGGGTCATCCGGCGCTCGCCGCTGGAAGAGATCTCGGCGACGAGCCCGGAGAGCTTCACGAGCGTGACGCCTCCTTCGACCTCCTCACACGCAGCCGCGAGCAGGGCGGTGAGGGTGAGCACTCTCTTCGGGGGCAGATCCAGTGGCCGAGGCGGGGCGGTCACCGCCCCGAGAACCGGGTTGCGGACGAGCCGGATCGCGCCGCCCAAGTGAGTGCGCCGGTAGTCCAGTCGCTTGCAGTAGCCGTCGATCTCCTTCGCGTAGCGTAGGACGTCGCGGTACAGCTGTGTGTCGATGTGGGCGGTAACCAGCGGCCGGCACAGCAACCGCAGGAACGTCTGCCGTGCCTGAACCTCCTCGCTCGACGGAGCCGCCTGCCTGGCGGGAGCATATTCCGGGACAGAAGGTGCCCGATAAGTCGCGCTGTTCATCGCCTCGTCCCGTTCACGCTCACCACGAGCTCGCCGCCATGTGAGCCTCCGGCGGTGTCGCCGCTACCGCTACTGGCAGGGATGATGCCGCCGGTGAGGGAGGGTGCGTCGACCGCCCGGGTAATGCTGACTGTCAAATCCCGGTAGACCAGCCGACCCTCGGGCAGCCAGATGACCGCATCGGGCGTACCGACCGGCGGGACTGTCGCCGAAAGGTCCCACAGCCCGTCACCGGTACGGGCGAGGACCACCGTCCCGGGTGCAGGCTCATGAGCGTCGTTGCGGCGCATGTCGGCGATCGTGGAATCGAGAACCATCACGAACTCAGTCAGGTGCTCGGCCACCTTGCCGCTGAGGTCGTTCCACTGCGACAACCGGTTCCCGGACAGAGCGAGCAGCCGCTCCCAAGTACGGGTTTCTTCACGGGCGGCCTTGATCGCCGCCTGCCGGGCGGCCTGCTTGCCAGCGGTCCGGTCATACATCCGCGACGGGCCGCTGCGGCCGGACCGGGGTCCCAGGCGACGTAGCCGGGCCTCGACCGGCGCAGGGTCGGCCTCCCAGAAGGAGAGCGCATCCGAGCCATGACCCGGATGAGGTGCGGACGGGCCTAGGTGGCGCGCGGAGAACAGGCCAGTGTAGGTGGTCCACACGTGCCACGCCTCGTCATCATCGCTGGAGCGGTCGAGGCGTTCGGCGAGGTTGAGCAGCTCGCTGCGCCGCGAGACGTGCCCGCCGACCGCAGCGAGGGCGCGTTTGCCGCGCACCATCGGCACGATCGTGTCGCGCATCTGTCGGCGTAGCGACCCCGCCTGGCTGGTCGGGCCGTCGAACCAGGACAGAACGCGGCCCACGACGCCGACGATCTCGGTAGCGAACTGTATGAGCACTTCCTCGGCGGCGTCCGATCCTGCCATGTGGAGCGCAACGTGCCGGAGCGCGACGTCGGGGACCGAAAGAATCGCGCGGGCGTCTCGGCTGATGTCGGCGGAGTAAATGTCGATGCCGGCGCCCCACATGGACACATAGCTGGACAGAGTGTCATTTAGCGCAGCAATCTTGTCCGCGTCCGGGCTTCCAGACAGAGCGGCCGCGAGGCGCGCCTGCCAGCCAGTAGCGGCGTCTGACATATTCTGCATCGTCGGGGTGATCACGCCCCACGCAGCCGCTGCGGCGGCGGGGTCCGTCTCGATGGTCGCCCGCATCTGGGCGAGCTGAGCCGCGATGACCGGTGGCGCCAGCGTCGCCGCGATCGCGGAACTGCTCTCGGTGCCGAGAGAACGGACCGCTCGGTGGAGATGGGCGGCTTCTTCGGAGAGCTGGTAGCGGCCACGGTGCCGGGTGAAGTCCTCGTCGGACCGAACCTTGTCCTCCCAAGTGTGGATGACACCCCAGCCGGCGAGCTGCGCCAGACGGTTGTCCAGGTTGAGGGCGTTCGGGCTGAGCACAGCGGCGAGAGTCTGGTCATCGCCAATGAGATGCTGGACGAGGCGTTCGCGGATAAAGATTTCGAGCTGGTCATGCGGGATGCCGCTGAGGTACTGCGGCTGGTGTTCGAGCATTACGTCGACGATAAGTCGGTAGACTGGAGCCAGGTTTTCGGTGAGGTAGCTGGCGACGCGCATGACACCGGGAAGGCCGATCGCCCTCCACAAGTCCTCATGAGGACCAGCGGTTCCTGTCCTGGGGTCCTGAGCCAGCATGGGGTCACCTCCTTTTCGGCTTAGCCTAAGCCGATGCACCGACAGCGACCTAGCAAATGCCGGATTCTTTTAACCAAGAGCAGCCATGCTCATCCCAGCAACGCAGCCTCTTCTTCCGTCGGGGCGAACTCCTTCTCCCGGCGCAGCAGCTGATACGAGGCCGGCACTACTGCAAGCCTCCTCGCGTTACCGTTCAGGAGATTGCCGACGGGGGAGTCGCCGTGGAGATATTGGACGACGGCCGGGTTTTTTGTAGGCGGGGGCTAGTGCCTGCGGGCGTGCCCCCCCGGCCGATGGCGCCGGCCCGGGTAAGGCCTCGGATTGATTGTCAGCACAACGGCGAACCGCACGGCTTTCATGCAGGTGGGGTGCGGTGTAGGTTGAAGGCTTCGACGGGCGGAAATCGGGGTGTGGACATTGTCCACAGTCTTAGCTTCGGATCGGGTAGTACTGCACTCGTACTGATTCGGAATCCGCATTTTTCTGCGGGTTCCCGGTGTTTTCAAGGGCTGGAAGACAGTTCGAGTCCCACTTCGGGCACAGTGTTTCCACAGGTAAAGGGCCTGTTGGGCGGTCGAGTGTGTACAAAACCACCAAAAGTGTGTACACGAGCCGGATCAGCAGGTCGATGTGCTCCTGGATAACCTCCGCAACGGTCGGTGTGCGCTTCTCGTTGGAGAGGATGGCATGCTGCGCAATCTCGAAGGACTGGCCGCTGGCATCTAAAAGCCTCTTCAGGGTTTCAGCTTCGACAAGAGTGGCAACTGTGAGCCCTTGGTTGGACCGGGTTTTCGGATCCCGCCAACGCACCATGTAGGACTTGGAACCGTCCTTCTTGGTGCGTGTACTGATGCTGGCCATAGAAAAACGCCATGATGCGCAATAGCTTAGGACGAGGGGGATTGTGACGCTGGCCGGGGACGGCGCTCTGGGCCTTGCTTATCACCGCATCGATCGTTCTCATTGTCATGGGTCTGTGGCGGACCACGTTCTTCATTTACGCCCCTGAACCCGCCATGCAGGAGAAGCCAAGGGTGGGTGCGCTCTACGTCCTTGCCGGCTCGGTGATGTCCCTGGGAGCGGCGGGCATTTCCGCCATCTTTGGCCATCCAAAGTGGATCCGGCCCTTGGTAGCGGCCCCTGCGATCCTGGTGGGCGGCAGCACCTTGATGGACCCGACAAGTCAGTTCCGCCATCTTGCCGCAGCTGTGGCGTTCCCTTTTTCCGTCGTTGCCCTCTACTGGGGATTGCGACATGGAAGTCTGCACGGACTAAAGCAGGGCGGTTAGCGGCCGCATACCAGGAGCTCCACGCATGGTGACACAAGTCGGATGGTGTGCTGCTGTGCGGGGAGTTCTTTTTCAACATCCGCCGACTGGCTTGGCAGTCCAGCACATTCATCTGCGATTTCGAAGTGGGCAAGCGCCAGAGCGGATACGGGGCTAGATAGCGCTGGACTCTCCGCTTGAACCTGACGGGGTGAACCACGCCCAGACACCGTCCTCGGTGATGCGGCCTGTCATGGCACCGAACATCCAGGGAGTGATTCCCGTAGGATCGCCGCCGGCCTTCACAAAATCCTCACGCTTTTTACGGGCGGTTCTGAAGTGCTCGGGCAGGTACAAACCCAGTCCAATGGCGCATCCGAGCACGAAGAACAGGAACGACATAATGCCGTATGGTCGCCCGAAGATCAGGTTGCTCAGGAACACGTATCCAACTGCAAGGCCCACGCCGGCCAGTAGAGCCCAGAACACCGTCCATAATCCGGCCCAGAACTGAAGGGCTCTGTTGCTGGGTCGCTGGTTGGGGTCGTTGTTACGGGGCAGGCTCTTGACGATTTTCCATGGAACCCGAGTGGTCTGTGTGCTTCACAGGAGCAGTTTGAACGGGCGCACCTAGTGACTAAGCCGGCGTCGTTGGGAGCTGGTTCCGTCGAGCCAATTTGGCCGGTTGCCGTTGCTCCTGAGTGCGGGTTCAGGGCCTTAGTATCTACCCCTTGTGGCCGCCAGCGCCCGGGCGTAACGTGCGCATCACAACCGTTGGAGGCCCCCATGTCCGTGCTGCTACGCCGCGCTATAGCCTTTGCATCGATCCTGTCAGTTGGACTACTCGGGTCCGTGGGCCTCTCGGCATGCACCACCGCCGAAGCGCCGCCCCCCGCAGCAACTACGGAAGCTCCCACGGTCGCGCCGCTGCCGGAGAGCGGCAACCTAAACGCCGGCAGCTACCTCGTCACCAGCTTCGCAGAGAATTTCGAGATCACCGTCCCGGACGGCTGGTCGGGCGACGGCGACGGCCTGACCAAGGACGACCCGGATAACCCGGGTGAAGGGGCGGTCTTTGTGGCTTGGTGGCCCGCCCCCTATGTGTCGACGGACCCATGCGCGTGGCATGGGGCGCTCGTCAAGGTCGACCCGCCGGCCAAGGCCTTCGTTGACGCGATGATGGCGCAGACGTCCACGGCGAGCACCCCTCCCGTCGAGGTCATGGTAGGCGATTACTCCGGCTTCGAGTTCGACCACTCCGTCGAGGGTGATGTAGACATCGCAGCCTGCGACGAGGGCAAGTTCTGCATCCACGCAGAATCTGCGTACCAATGCTCACGCTGGTACTCGACGCAGACCGAACGCGAAACCTACCGGGTGGTCGACCTGAACGGCCAGCGCGCTGTGGTCTGGATGGCCCAATACCGGCCACCCATCAATCCGGAGCTGACGACAGAGGCACGCGGCGTCCTCGACTCGATCGTGTTCAAGTCCAACAAATGATCGGCTGATGCGCTAGGTGATCGCCAAGTGAACCCCCGATTTTGGCGACGTTATCCTCGTTCCGTGCCATCTTTCCCGGTGTCGCCCGCGCGGATAAGGAGGACATGAGCGAGTTGGAGCGACTCCAACGACGCGCGTACGAACCGGGTGCCGACATTGCGGGGGATGCGGCGGCTATGGCCCGGCTCTCCCAATTGGAGGCCGCCCAACGCGAGCCGGATTCCGTTGTTGAAGCCCCCACCTCACCGTGGTGGCGCCGACGCCCCAGGTTGACGGTCCGCGGCAGCGCGGCGGCCCTCGCCCTGATTGGGGCCCTCGTCGCGTTTATATCGCAGCAGCTTGCTCCTTGGTCTACTCAAATCGAGACTGACACCTCGATGGCGACAATGCTGCCGACCGGGCCCGCTACGCAGGGACCTCCGGTGCTCACACCGGACGACGTGCTCAGACCCCACTACGTGCTCGCATTAAAGTCGGTCGGGCTGACGCCGATAAGGCCGCAAGACCCGCACGGTACTCTCAACTGGCCAGGTCTTAATACCGGTGAGCTGGCGCGCAACGAGGACTTCCGGGGCCTCGGCGTATGGGGCGGCAAGTCTCGTCACGGCACGTCTGTGTGCTGGTTGCCCACCCCGGCCAGGGGTTCAGGGACGGTATCGGCGACGAAGCGTGTTCTCCTGAAGGCCTCAAGACCATCGCGGAGCTGATGTACAACGGTGACCCGGCGTACAGTATGGGTGATGTTTCACCGGCCTGCCACCCGGCAGTCTCATCCGATTCGTGCTCAAGGGTGACCACGTCGACGTGCACTTATACGTGACGGCCGCTGAACCCAAAGGCGTCGCAAGGCTAGCAGGGGCGCCCGCGCCATCCTCTAATGATTGATGAGTCGTCGTGGTCCCGTGGGAGAAGTCATGCACGCTCACATTGGGGAAGCACTTCCCCATGCGCACAAGGGCAGGCCAAGACCAGACACGCCCAGTTCAGCCAGAACCGCGGCAGCTTCTGCTGGTGTGTAACCAGGGCTTAGTCCTACCATCCCCCCTTTTATATTAGCGGCCGAAATAGGGGGCACCGCGTACTTTCATCGCTTGTCGGCCGAGCGTAAAGTCTTACCACCTTGAGCTACCAGCCAGACGCCACCGTGCAGGACGCAGAGGAAACAACGATGAAAAACTTCAGCGCACGGGTCCGTTACGGAATGAAGACGGCATGTACGGTCCTGGTGGTCCTTGGACTGGCTGCCACAGGAATGGCTCCGGTGTCAGCAACTCCGCCAAGCTCAGATAAGGACCGTCTGGGCAACGACGTTTCGTGGCCCCAGTGCAACAAGGACCTTCCCGCCCCGCAAGCATTCGCGATCGTTGGCGTAACCGGCGGGCTGGCCAATAACACCAACCCTTGCCTTGAAGACCAACTCATTTGGGCCGCTGGCGCTACAGGGAGGTCCTCCCAGCCCGCAGTTGCTTTATACGTAAACACCGCCAACCCGGGGCATGAGGGCTCCTGGTGGCCGGCGTCCGACATCTACCCCCTTGAGGGGGGCGTAGAAGTCCCAAACCCCTACGGGGACTGCCGGGCGCCGTCTGGCGAACCTGAAGGCCCAGTGAACCTCGAATGCTCATACATTTACGGCTACGCGAAGGCTTATGACGACGCCTATATCCGAAACGTGCCAAATCCCGAAACCTATTTCTGGTGGCTGGATGTGGAAACAGGCAATAGCTGGCAAACCGGCGCAGACAACAGCACAGCCCTGAACCGGGCGACCCTTGAAGGGATGGTCAAGTACTTCAAGGACAACACTGCCGGTGTCGGGATCTACTCGACTAGCTCTCAATGGAAAACCATCGCCGGTACCGTCCCATCCGGCAGCCCCCTTACTGCGCTGCCGAGCTGGCTTGCAGGTGCCAAGACCCTGCGGGGAGCGAAGTCGAACTGTTCCCTGCCTGGCCTGACTCCTGGCAGCCCGGTGACAGTGACGCAGTATGTGTCGGCCGGACTCGATTACGACTACTCCTGCAAATAAACAGCACCCTCTGATCCCAAGGAAACACCCACCTGGCGACTCGGCACGCGCCCGCTGATCGCCTTAGGGGCGCTGGCTGGTACCCAGCGGCGGCGGGTTAGCATTATGGCTGGAGTTGGCGAAGAAATCTTCTACCGGTACTGGCTACAGACACGCGCCGAAGCGTCGCTGGGCCGATGGGGCGGCATCGTGCTGGCCACACTTCTGTTCGCACTGATGCACGTCGGCTCGCGGACGAGCCTGGGTTTGGGGGTCGAGGTTGCCGCAGCGATCGTGGTCCAAGGCTCGTTCGGCCTGCTCCTCGCGTACTTATGGGCCCGTTACCGCAACATTTGGCTTGCGATCATCACCCACGTTTTTGCAAACGGGTATGGGGGTCTTCCTTGTGTTGATCTCCGCAGGGTGACTTACGTCGCCCCTCGGAACTGGACTGTGCTCGAATCAGTGGCAGGAATAGGGCAAGGACATCGCAATCAAGGCAATACTCGCGTCAGCTTATTGATCGGGAGTCTCAGAGGCAATCTGGTGCCTCCTCGGCCTGCTTCAAGGAACGTTAACAGAGCGTCGATGAGATGACGGTGGTGTTACTTACCGCGCTACTCTTCGTAGGTCGAGGAACTTTGCCGAGTCGGGGTCTGTGTAGTAGTAGCTCAGATACTTCCGGTTGCCGACGTCCTTGACGTTGATCTCGTCTCCATCACCTCTGCCTTCGATGTTGATGATGACAAACGCCAACTGGGTCCCTGGGTTCCATTCCGTCGTCCAGGTGCCGGCGATGGTATCCGAGGTACCCCAATCCGGTGGGCCGCCGTACTTGCCGTCAAAGGTGGAGGGATAGAAGACGCGATCCGGAAGGTCTACGCCCACAAAAGTACCGTCGTTCTTCAATTCTAAAGTCCCGGTTCTCCCGCCTGGCCCTCCCGCTTCCCAGACACCGACAACTTGGGCAGCTTCGACGGGTTCAGTCGGCGGGTCACAGGCTGATAGCAGGAGGGTTACGGCAATCAGGAACGGCCATCCACGATGCAGTCCTATGGATCCGCGGATGCTCCGTGAGTCGGGCTGCATGGTCTCGTGCCTCTCTGGAGTCCGGGCTGAGTGCTGCAGCCCTCAACGTGTATCACCCGAGTACATGGATAAGCCAGAGCCGATTCTTCGTTTGGCCCGCCACAGATCACCGAACCTCTTTTCCGCTTGGGGAGGAAGATGGTCGCCGACGCATCTTACTAGTTCAACAACCCAGCGTCTTGAAAAACAAAAGCTTTTCAAGACACTGTTCCCGGCCGCAAGAGGGTTTGCGGCCGGCGGAGAAAGCCGAGCACCCCCGTTATCACGAGCTAGCGAACCGAGGCAGGCCGCGACTGGGACGGCGCGTGGATCGATGCCGTAGTGATGAATATGCTCCCGTCCCGGCGCCGATAGTGACAGGAATCAGTCCCGGATCCGTACTGCCGTTTCCCTGAGATAAAGGTCCACCCGGGTGTAGGCGTCTCGGGTCAGGGCTTTCCACAATTCGAGCGCAAGCCGCTCATCCTCCGACTCCAATCGCGATATCGCATCTGCTGTGAGGAGTTTGATGGTGACCTTCCCTGTGGCCCTAACCGTGGTTTCCTGCCGATCATCGCTGCCCAGCGCAAGTTCTCCGAAGGTCATCCCTGCGCTCAGCGTAGTCAGTTTCACCCGATGCCCGGTGGGACCGATCACCGACGTGGTGACGCCGCCGGACAGGATGAAGAACACCCCACCAAAGGATTGACCGATGCGGCGGATGACATCGCCGTCGTTATAGGTTCGGTCTTCCATCCGGTCGGCAAGCTTTTGGATGTCCTCATCGCTGAGCGGACTCAGGGCGGGGCACTGCGAGATGGTGACCCGACTCGGCAAATCCAGTTCGGTGCCGTAGGCCTTGATGAGCCGGTTCTCGCACCATTCGACAGCTGCCGTCCGTGTGTCAAAAGTCGGGACGGCACGGTCGACGTCCCGGAAAGCATCGGCGAGCGTACCTTCCGCATCTATCAGCACCAGCTCCCGGCCGTCAGCGACGAGGTTCTCACGAACCTCGGCAAGGAGGCGCATCGATACGTCGGCAACCTCGTCCACACGACGCAAGTCGAGGATGATGAGTTCCACCTCATCGTTCAGAGTGCTCAATTCCCGGACCATCGATTCCGTGCCGGCGAAAAGGAGGTCGCCGTTCAGCTCAACTACACGGGCGCGGTGACCATGGTCGCGGAGGAGATCCATAGCCTCGTCACTACGCCGGATACCCGAGGGAGCAGCCGAAATGTCGTAGCTCGAGCGAATTGCGGACTTGCCGACACGTGCCGCGCGGACAAAATGGAGCTCCATATCCTGCGAAAGCCGCTGGCTCGTTGCCATGCCGCGCACGCTGCTGCCGTGCTCGTCGAGCGGCGGGGAATAGACGGCCAAGCCCACCTGTCCGGGGAGTACGGAGATGGTCCCGCCCCCGACTCCACTCTTCGCAGGCATCCCGACGGTACTGATCCAGGATCCGGCGTCGTCGTACATTCCGCAGGTGGTCATGACCGAGAGGACCCGCTCCACCGGCAAGATTTCCATCACCTGTTTCCCGGTCCTGGGGTTCCGGCCGCTGTTGGCAAGGGTTGCCGCCATGAGGGCGAGGTCCAAACAGTTCACCAGGACGGAACACTGGCGGAAATAGTCTTCGATGACCGGCACCGGGTCATTCTCGATGATGTTGAAGGACCGCAACAGGTATGCCAATGCCCGGTTCCGGTGACCATGCTCCAGCTCAGAGGCGAAGATCTCCTCGTCAATGGACAGTTCTCTTCCTGCGAAAGCCGAGTACGTGTTGACGATGCGCTTGATCCGGGTGTTGCCGCCCGACGCTTTGATCAGAGAGGTGGCGGTGAGGGCACCGGCGTTGATCATTGCGTTAGCCGGCCGTCCTGTCCCTTCGGCGAGGGAGATCTCGTTGAAGGAATCCCCCGAAGGCTCGACGTCAACCTTCTCGTCCACCTTGTCCAGGCCAAGGTCCGCCAGTGCCAGACCGTAGGTGAAGGGCTTAGAGATGGACTGGATGCTGAACTCTTCCCGGGTGTCCCCGATCTCGTAGATATACCCGTCCACTGTTGTGAGGCAGATCCCGAAGTTGTCAGGGTTGACGTTCGCCATGGCCGGAATAGTGCTGTACGGCTTTCCGTCCTTCAGTTCCGAAATCTCCCGATGAATCCGTGCGAGGTAGCCTTCAATTGGAGATTCCATAGGAGCAACACTATGGGGAGGTCTCCGCGGTGCTCAATTCCGTATCAGGCAGCGCTTCCTATGCGATGAACAGACACGCATGAACAACCAACCGGACCGCGCCCACAGCGGCCTAAGACCCGGAGTGAAAAAACCGGGGCAGTGCACTTTGGGTAGCTGCAGCATCGAGCGCTGAGGTTTTAGGTTCGGACGCGCTGCCAATTTGACCTTGTACCTACTAGAGGCTTCATCGTTGATTGCATGACCAAGCAACCCGTTCTCTCAATCGGGGACTTCACTCAGATGTCCACTCTGTCCGCGCAGACCTTGCGCTATTACCACCTTCAGGGTCTGTTGGTTCCAGCCGAAGTCGACGAGAACACCGGGTACCGCGGGTATACCTTCGATCAAATACACCATGCTCTTCTGATCGTGGCGCTGCGCCGGGCCGCGGTAAGCATCCGTGACATTCGCGTCATCCTGAACGCCCCTGATCTACTACCTGGAGTTCTCAGCGAGCACCAGGCCATGCTCGACCGTCAACGCAGCCACGAAGATCGTGCGATGGCGGAAGCCTGGCAACTTGCCAAAGGATGGCCGATCGCCGATGTCCGGGACAGGGATCCAGGCACAGCCATTACGAGGCGAATACCCGGGGAAGAAGTTGAGCCGGACGACCCACTGCCGCAGCGGATACGCACGGAAGCGTACGCGCTGCAACGCGAGCTCGTCGACGCAGGCGTGGAAACCACCGGATTGCCCTGGTGCCGATACGCACTCCAAACCCCCGAGGACAAAGCAAAAATAGTGATGCCTCAAGGCCCGGATTGGATCGTCGCAGTAGACCTTTCCCGGCCCGAGGATGCCACACACCCATTACCCTCCAGCCATGCCCTCCACAGCTGCTCGAATCGCCGGGAACTTGTCGTTCACCTACCGGCCAAACCCACGATGGTGGCTTATGCCGCTGCGATCGAAAACCTCACCAAAACATGCCGGGATCAGGACCTGGTGCCTGACTTCAATCAGCTCCGTTACGGCCTGGCACATACCCACATCGAACTCGCTCTGGCAGTCACTCCGCTTGATCAGATCGACCCGGCCGATCCCGTCTGACAGGTATTGCCCGTGAATCGCGTCAACGATGAGAAGTATCCTGAGCGATATGACGGGATGGCAGAACGACCACCTATGGGCGCTGGCACACGCCGAGCGCAAAGCTCTAGCAGAGGACCTGTCGAACCTCAGCGCGGAGCAGTGGCAGCAACGCACTCTGTGCGGGCAATGGAACGTCGAGCAGGTCGTCGCTCACCTTACCGCCGCAGCCAGCCTGAATCAGTGGCAGTGGCTGCGCAGCATCCTCGGCGCACGTTTCCGTCCCGACGTGCATAACCAGCGCCGACTGGCCGAGCACCGCGGCAAGACTCCAGAAGAAACACTCGACCGTTTCCGCGCCGTCATCAGGAGCACCAAGGCCCCCTCAGGACACACCCCGGCCTACCTTGGCGAGGTCGTCGTGCACGCCCAAGACATCCGCCAGCCTCTGGGGCTTCCCCGCGCGCCGAGCATAGAGGCGCTGACACCCGTTGCCGGATTTTTTGCACGGCGCGACTTTACCGTTGCCAGCCGTACCCACGTGGCCGGCCTGCAAGTGCGCGCAGACGACGGGGGCTTCGCTGCGGGCACCGGCCCTCTGGTCACCGGGCCGACCCTCGCTCTGGTGATGAGTATGGCTGGCCGCGAGTCTTACCTTTACCAGCTCCACGGCCCAGGTGCGGCAACCCTCCGGTCGCGCCTGCAGGGCACCGCAACCCGAGCCGCCACTGACCAAGACCCCAAATAAGCGTAAACGCTCCAGTTCCAACTCCTGGTGCTCGAGGCCCTTCGCGCTATCGTTCTCCTTAACGAAAACGCCCTGCGCTGCCAGCCAGGGCCACAGAGCTGCACAAACTCGATACCGGAGGCCTTGCATGGGTGACGGACTGACAAGCGGACCGTTGGAGCGCCTGTTCACAGGCTCGGCGTGGGCGGAAGGGCCGGTTTGGGTCCCGTCGTCGCAGACGGTGCGCTGGAGCGATATCCCCAACAACCGCATCATGGAGTTCGACGCGGCCACCGGAGTGACCAAGGATTACGCGGTGGGGGTCGGGTTTACCAACGGCCGGACCCTGGACGCCGACGGAAGTGTTGTGCAATGCAGCCACGGTGGCCGCCGCGTGGAGCGGGACCACGCGGGAACTGTGACGGAGCTGGTTGATTCCTTCCAGGGGCGGCGGCTGAACTCACCCAATGACGTTGTGGTTGCCCGCGACTCCAGTGTCTGGTTTACGGATCCGCCCTACGGGATCCTCCCGGGAACCGATCAAGGCTATGAGGGTGAGCAGGAGTACGGGGGCTGCTATGTCTTCCGTTTCGAGCCTGCCTCGGACAGCCTCACTGCTGTGATTACTGACCTCGTGTATCCGAACGGGCTGGCGTTCTCGCCGGACGAATCGGTCCTCTACGTTACGGACACGGCGGGTCCGGACCGCGGCGTCCCGCTCAGGATCGTCGCCTACGATGTGCGCGGCGGCGTGTGCAGCCCCAGCGGACTCACCCTCGAACTCGGCGAAGGCCACCCGGCCGACGGCCTGCGGGTGGACGTGCAAGGCAGGATCTGGACGTCTGCCGGGAACTCAATCCGGGTCTATTCCCCGTCCTTCCAACTCCTGGACACTATCGAGGTGCCGGAAAAAGTATCAAACCTCTGTTTTGGAGGTCCGGACGGGCAGGACCTGTACATCACCGCGAGCACCAGCCTCTACCGTATCCGCTCCACCACCCGGGACGCAGCCGCCCGCGGCACCATAGCGCTTTAGCGGATCACCCGGCAGCGCAGGTGCGTCACCAACCTGGTACCGCTTGCCTCCGTCTGTTCGAGCTTCAGGTTCCCGACGCCGTCAAAAAGCCGTTCGCCCGATCCCAGAAGCACCGGGGCGATGTGGAGCCGCAGCTCGTCAATCAGCCCCGCCGCCAGGTACTGTCGTGCAGTCTCTGCACCGCCCGCTATCGCCACGTCCTCTCCGCCCGCAGCTTCCCGCGCCTGATCCAGCGCCGACCGGATGCCGTCACTGACAAAGGTGAACGTGGTGCCGCCCTCCATCTGAAGGGGAGGCCGTGGATGGTGAGTGAGGACAAAAACGGGGGCGTGGTACGGCGGGTCTACACCCCACCACCCATGCCAGTCCTCGGCCCACGTTCCGGGACCGGGGCCGGCGAACATGTTCCGGCCCATGATGTAGGCGCGGGAGGAAAGGATGCCCTCAATCGCTGTCGCATTGGCCTCTGGCTCCTCGAACATCCACCGGTGCAGGTCCTCGCCGCCTTCACCCAGGGGAGCGGAGCGGCTCTGGTTCGGGCCGGCGACAAATCCATCCAGGGACACGGTGATGTCACAGGTAACGCTGTTCATGGCTTTCCTTCCCTGTCCGCGCGAACACCGCAACCGGCGCTCAGTGGCGATACTGGCACACCGACGGTGCCGGCAACACCCCCTTATGCCCGGGACCGGGGCAAACTTATAGGCATGACTGATCCTGATGATGTGACAACCCAGAGCTCAACGGTTGAGGAGTGGACACGCGCCTTGGCCGAGTCCAAGGGATCGCCGGGCGGAGGGGCCGGAACCGGGGTAATGCTTGCCATTGCCGCGTCCCTGGCGTCAATGGTCGCCGGCTATACGGAACCCAAGGAGCACCAGAAAGCAGAACTGGCTTTCCTGCATGCACGAGCCCACGGGCTGCGGGAGGCTGCCCTCAAGTTGGCCGACGACGACGCTGCCGCCTCCGAAGCTTTCGGCGCCGCCTTTCGGCTGGACCAGGGTCCGGAACGGGATGCGGCGATACACCGGGCGTCCGTCGAGGCTGCCAAGGCGTCGGCCGTGCTGGGTGAGCGGGCCCTTGCTGCCATTGATGACCTTGGCTGGCTCGCGTCCAACGGCAACCCGGCGCTCATTGCCGATGTCGTCGTCGGATTCGGGGCACTGAGGGCGGCGGTGGCGGGGGCACGCACGAACGTCAGTTTCGACCTCGCCACCATCAGGTCCGCCGGTGCCACGTTGGATCAGGTCCGGGAACAGCACCCGGCACTGTGGGCTGCCGTGGAGCAACTCACGGCAGCGCTTGAGCGCATCGACCAGATCACCGCCGACGTGGATGACCGGGCGGCACCCACCGACGCCGGCTGAATACGAAAAGCCTGCAGTGGGCAGCCGGAATCGCGAACTGCCACATCCGGCGGGCGCAGTGGGCCCTACACGAGCGGCCAGGGGTAGCGCATGCCCGTGCGGTCAACGGGCAGCGTGCCTTCGCGGAGCAGCCGCTGCACCCGCCGCTGCAGCGCGGCCACCTCGCCGTCGTCGAGCAGCCCGGCCACCTCCGGAGGAACGGCCTCCGCGAGGGGACTGCTGTCCTGGAGCAGATTCGGCGGGATTGGTTCCGCGGCGAAGTCCCAGATCACCGTGCGCAGCTTGAACACGGCGGAGAAGCACAGTCCGTGGTCGATGCCCCAGATGCGCCCGTCCCGGCTCCGCAGCACGTGCCCGCTCTTGCGGTCCGTGTTGTTGGTAACGGCGTCGAACAGGGCGATCTGCGACAGCACGCCATACGTCTCGGGAGCTTCCGCATGCAAGGTGAAGTAGTGTTCGCCGAAGTCGCAGTCAACAAACCATTGCAGTGAACCGACGCCCAGGGGAGCGTCTTCGCGGGTCACGGTCAACGGCACCAGGTCCCAGGCCAGGTGGTCGCTGAGCAGGTAGGCTGCGCGCTCCCGCCGGTACAGGCCCGGCTCGAAATCAGACAGCGGCCGTTCTCCCGACTCCGGTTTGTACACAGCGTAGGCCGAGTCGTGCCCGCAGGAGACACGGGTGAGGAAGGTCGCATTGCTGCTGCGCGGAATACGTGCCAGCAGCTCCACCCGGCCTTCGGTGAGCAGCATCAGCTCACGCGTGGACACCGGATGTTCCTGTGCGCGTGGCTGGCACTGGTGCCCACACCGGCGGACGTCACTTCGCCACCAGCCCGGCCAAAGGCTCAGATGTCGAGTTCACCATCAGTACCGAAGGCGCCTGTCCGTCCACGTACGAGATGGCGGAGACCGACGCCGGGCTGATGACAATCCGCTGGAACAGGTCCAGGTGCGTGCCCAAGGCATGGGCAACTGCGGCTTTGATGGGGTCGGCGTGGGAAAAACATACAACGACGCCCCCGGCATGGGCGGCGCGGAGATCATCAAGGGCGCCCACCATGCGCGCCTGCATCTCGGTGAAGCTTTCCCCGCCCGGAAAACGGAACGACGACGGCGTCTGCTGCACGGTGCGCCACTGAGGCAGTCCGGTCAGGTCGGCGAGCGCAGCCCCGGTCCACTCGCCGAAGTCGCATTCGAGCAGTCCGGCGTCCTCCACTACGGGCATACCGGTCCGGGCTGCCGCGGGTGCGGACGTTTCCAGGGCTCGCTCAAGCGGGGATGAGCAGAGGGCGCTGACCGGGAGCCCCGCCAGGCGTTCCGCAACAGCATCCGCCTGGGCCTGGCCCCGCCCGGACAGGTGGAGTCCCGGGGCGCGGCCGGGCAGCACCTTGCCGGTGGTCGGCGTCTCTCCATGGCGTACCAGGAGGAGGAGTGTGCGTTCCGGTTGTACCGGGGGTGTCGGCGGGGCCGACGGCGTCAATGCAGTCATGGATATCCAGCGTAAACGCGGCAAGGGGCCGGGGACGTGGATATCGAAAAAATTCCTCGATTCGGCAGCTGTTCCGGGGCTACGGTGTAGGGGTGACTGATCGTCCCGATATCTTCACTGTTGGTGAACTCCGTGCCTCCGGGCACGTCCTCAAGGACCTGCGCCAGGAAATCCGCGGGAACCTGCTCGCCGCGCTCGCCGCCGGCACGGATCCATGGCCTGGGATGTACGGTTTCAGCCGTACAGTGATTCCCCAGCTGGAGCGTGCCCTGATCGCCGGGCACGACGTCGTCCTGCTCGGTGAGCGGGGCCAGGGCAAGACCCGCCTCCTCCGGACCCTGGCCGGGCTCCTGGACGAATGGTCCCCGGTCATCGAGGGCTCTGAGCTGAATGAGCATCCGTTCGAACCCATCACTGAGCACTCACGCGCCCGTGTCCTGACGGAGGGGGACCGGTTGCGGGTGGCGTGGCGCCACCGCTCGGAGCGGTACGTGGAAAAACTCGCGACGCCGGACACCTCCGTCGCCGATCTCATTGGCGACGTCGATCCGATGCGCGTGGCCGAAGGGCGCCGCCTTGGCGACCCGGAAACGATCCACTATGGCCTGGTTCCGCGGTCCAACCGTGGCATCATCGCCATCAATGAGCTGCCGGACCTGGCGGAACGCATCCAGGTGTCCATGCTGAACGTGATGGAGGAGCGCGACATCCAGATCCGGGGCTACGTGCTGCGGCTGCCCCTGGACGTGCTGGTTGTAGCGTCAGCCAACCCGGAGGACTACACCAACCGCGGCCGGATCATCACGCCCCTGAAGGACCGCTTCGGCGCGGAGATCCGCACGCACTATCCCCTTGAGCTCGACGATGAGGTGGCGGTGATCCGGCAGGAGGGACAGCTGGTGGCCGATGTCCCGCCGGTCATCCTCGAAATCCTGGCCCGTTACACCCGTGCGCTCCGGCAGTCCCCGGCGATCAACCAGACGTCCGGGGTCTCGGCGCGGTTCGCCATCGCCGGCGCAGAGACGGTGGCCGCCGCGGCGCTCCGCCGGGCCAGCGTGCGCGGCGAGGAGGAGGCAGTGGCGCGGATCGTGGACCTGGACACCGCCGTGGAAGTCCTCACCGGCAAGATTGAATTCGAATCCGGCGAGGAAGGGCGTGAACAGGCTGTCCTGGACCACCTCCTGCGCACGGCCACTGCCGAAGCTGTGCGGGCCCACTACCAGGGCCTCGACCTGGGCCCGCTGGTCGCGGCCCTCGACGGCCACACCACGGTGACCACCGGAGAGCACGTCACGGCCCGGGAGTTCCTGGCCAACCTGCCGTCCCTCAACGGCTCCGGCCTCTACGACGAGATCGGCGGCCGCCTGGGGGCGCAGAATGAAGGCCAGCGGGCTGCCGCCATTGAACTTGCGCTGGAGGGCCTCTATCTCGCCCGGCGGATTTCCAAGGAGTCCGACGACGAAGAGACAGTTTACGGCTGAGGGCACACAGCGTGGAGCCACAGACGGCTCACCGGAGGGACAGGCGGCACCATGAACAGCCATAACCATTCCGCCAGGTACGGCCGGTACCGGGGCGGCCCGGACCCGCTCGCCCCGCCGGTCGACCTGGCGGAGGCGCTGGACGCCGTCGCCGAGGACGTCATGGCAGGGTACTCGCCCCGCCATGCGCTGCAGGAGTTCCTCCGCCGAGGCGGCCGGAGCCGGGAGGGCCTGGACGATCTTGCCCGCAGCGTCCAGCAGCGCCGGAACGACCTGCTGGGCCGGCACCGGCTCGACGGCACCCTCAGCGAAGTCAAGAAGCTCCTGGACACTGCGGTGCTGGAGGAGCGCAAACAGCTGGCCCGTGACGCCCTGATGAACAACACCGACCGGGCGTTCCGGGAGATGCAGCTGCAGAACCTGCCCCAGTCCACTGCCGCCGCGGTCAACGACCTTGCCTCCTACGACTGGCAGTCCGGTGTTGCCCGGGAAGCCTACGAGCGGATCAAGGACCTGCTGGGCCGCGAGGCCCTGGACCAGCGGTTCGCAGGCATGAAGCAGGCACTCGAGGGGGCCACGGAAGAGGACCGCGAAGCCGTCAGCGCGATGCTGCGCGACCTGAACGGGCTGCTGGACAAGCACCGCCGCGGTGAGGACACCGATGCCGGCTTCCAGGAGTTCATGGCCAGGCACGGCAGCTTCTTCCCTGAGAACCCGCAGTCCGTCGAGGAGCTGATTGACGCGCTTGCCAAGCGGGCAGCTGCCGCCCAGCGGCTCCTTCACTCCATGTCCGCCGAGCAGCGGCAAGAGCTGATGCGGCTGTCCGGCCAGGCGTTCGGATCGCCGGACCTGATGGCCCAGCTTGATCAGCTCGATGACAGCCTGCGGGCCCTGCGGCCCGGCCAGGACTGGACCGGCTCGGAACGGTTCGAGGGCCAGGAAGGCCTGGGCCTGGGCGACGGCACCGGTGTGCTCCAGGACATCGCCGAACTGGATGAGCTCGCCGAACAGCTGGCCCAGTCCTACAACGGATCAAACCTCGGCGACCTGGACCTGGATGCCCTGGCCCGCCAGCTGGGGCAGAACGCCGCCGTCACCGCACGCACCCTGGCTGAGATTGAACGGGCGATGCAGGACGGCGGATACCTAAGGAAAGGAACGGATGGAGATCTCCGGCTCTCACCGCAGGCGATGCGGAGGCTGGGGAAGTCCCTGCTGCGGGACACGGCGAAGCAGCTGTCAGGCCGGCAGGGGCGCCGCGATACCCGGGTGGCCGGTGCCGCCGGTGAACAGACGGGGTCAAGCCGGCAGTGGGAGTTTGGGGACGCGGAACCCTGGGACGTGACGCGCACGCTGACCAACGCGATCAGCCGCACCGCGGCCGGCGGCGGAAGCCCGGGCAACGGTTTGCGTCTCACGCCCGCCGACATCGAAGTAAGCGAGACAGAGGCCCGTACCCAGGCCGCCGTCGTCCTCCTCGTCGACGTGTCCTTCTCCATGGCGGCCGAAGGACGGTGGGTGCCGATGAAACGCACCGCCCTTGCCCTGCACCACCTCGTCTCCACCCGCTTCCGCGGCGACAGGCTTGAACTGATCACGTTCGGCCGGCACGCCCAGGCCATGGACATCGGCGAACTCACGGCCCTGCCGCCCCTGCGGGAGCAGGGAACAAACCTGCATCACGGGCTGCTGCTGGCCGGGCGTTTCTTCCGCAAGCACCCGTCCATGCAGCCGGTCCTCCTGGTGGTGACGGACGGGGAACCCACCGCCCACCTGCTGCCGGAAGGTGAGTCCTGGTTCTGCTGGCCTCCCGACCAGGAAACCATCCGGGTAACCGTCGCGGAGCTGGACCGGCTGGGCCGTTCCGGCACCCAGGCAACGTTCTTCAGGCTCGGCCGCGATCCCAGCCTCGAAAGGTTCGTCCAGCGCATGGTGCGGCGGGTCGGCGGACGGGTGATCGCTCCCGAAACGGGGGATCTTGGCGCTGCTGTGGTGGGGGAGTACCTGCGGGCGCACTTCCGGGGACGGGCCTTCGACGACGCCGACTGGGCCTCCTGACGGCACACCAGCCCCGCCTGGGTGCCGGCGGCGTTACAGCGAACCGGACCTGATCCATGTGAGGATCGAGGTATGCCTGACCGCCTCATGCTGCTGGACACTGCCTCGCTGTACTTCCGCGCCTTTTACGGACTGCCGGACACCATCCGGCGCGCTGACGGCACGCCGGTCAACGCTGTCCGGGGCCTGCTGGACATGATTGCGCGGCTTACCACGGACTACCAGGCGACACACCTGATCGCATGCTGGGATGATGACTGGCGGCCGCAGTGGCGGGTGGATCTGCTCCCCACCTACAAGGCCCACCGGGTGGCGGAAGCCGTCACCGGCGCACCGGACGTTGAGGTGGTTCCGGATGCGCTGGAGGCGCAGCTTCCCATGATCCGCCGGGTCCTTGGGCTTGCCGGCATCGCCATCGTGGGTGCCGCCGACCATGAGGCCGACGACGTTGTGGGCACCTATGCCAGCCAGGCCGGGCTTCCCGTGGACGTAGTGACCGGCGACCGTGACCTCTTCCAGGTCTGCGACGACGAACGCCAGGTCCGCGTGATCTACACCGCCCGCGGCATGAAGAACCTTGAGGTCATGACCGAAGAAGCGGTGGTGGCCAAGTACCGGGTGCTGCCCCAGCAGTACGCCGACTATGCGACACTGCGCGGGGATGCGTCGGATGGACTGCCCGGAGTTGCAGGAATCGGTGAAAAAACGGCGGCGTCCCTGCTGTTGAAATACGGAACCCTGAAGGGGCTGCTGGAGGCCGCCGGCCAGCCCGGGGGCGGAGTGTCCGCACCTGTTAAATCGAAGCTGGACGCTGCCGCCGGTTACCTCTCCGTTGCCCCGGCCGTCGTGAGGCTCGTGCGGAATTTGGAGCTTCCGACGCCCGAAGAGGCAGGCGCAGCCCTTGGTCCCGTGTCCGCCGATGAGCGTGCCGAGCTGGAACGGCTGGCCACTGAGTGGAACCTGGGCGGATCAGTGCGGCGGCTCCTGATGGCCCTCGACCTGCGGCAATAGAAAAGTGGAAACTTCCCTGTTCAGGGGCAGGCTGCCGCCATGCCTTGCGGCGGTGCGGCAGCCTGCCCTGCTCCATCCTTCAGCAGTCCGGGACGGGCACGTTTCCAGCGTCAGTATGAGATGAAGGCCACGAGCTCGCCCACCCGGTCCTCCGGGTAGTTACGGGCAATGTCCGCCTGGCTCACAACGCCCACCAGGTCATGGCCGTCGATGACCGGGAGCCTGCGGACCTGGTGGTCCTGCATGGTGCGGATCGCCTCTTCAATCGAGTCGTCAGCACCGATGGTCACGGGCTTTCCTTCACCGAACTCCCCGGCCGTAACGGTGCGGGGATCCCCGCCTTCCGCCAGGCATTTGACCACAATGTCCCGGTCCGTCAGCATTCCTTTCAGCCTGTTGTCCTCGCCGCAGATCGGAAGCGACCCAACGTCGAGCTCCTTCATTTTGCGGGCGGCTGCTTCCAGGGTTTCGTTCTCGCCGACGCATTCGGCGCCCCCGGTCATGATGTCCCGTGCCGTTGCCATGATCGTCTCCTTCTTCCGTGATGATCTGCCTGCCTGCTCGGCGGGCCCTTCGGGAGGTCGCAGAAGATGTGGCGGCTCCGAAGAGCTAACCGATGAACAAATGCTAAGCCTACTGATTATTCGTGTCCAGACCACGTTGCCGGCCACTGTTGTGCCGCACCGCCTGCCCGCCTTGCGCTTGCATCACCACGATCAGGTAGTAAGCTTGCTGAGCATTAGTAGTAAGCTTGCTGATTAATTGACGTGGCGGGAGCAGGTTGAACACATGAGTGCACTAGTAGGTGGCATCTGGTCCCTGGTGGCTGTTACCGGGGCAGGCCTGGCCGTCAGTGCCCCGTTCGGCGCGGCAGGCCACGGCGGACAGTACCTCGCCGGCCACGTGCTCCTGGGCCTCGGACTTGGCCAGCTGCTGGCTGCCGTTGTCCGGTGGGCCGCACGCCGGGGGCTGCGGAATGCAGGCGCCCGCGCCGCAGCCGCACCCCTTCCCGCTGTACCTCTTGTCGCAGTGCCGGAAGTGGACGCCGTTCCCGGCGTGGACCCTGGAACGCCCGCCCCGGTGACCGTTTTGTACCCCAGGCCCGCCGCCGTCGTACCGTTGCGGGGCAGGCATGCCGCCTGAGCTTCCGCAGGCGGCAGAAGCGCCGGAGGCTCCATCACGACGCCGGAGGCACAGGGTATTGGGCGCGGTGGCTGCTTTGCTGGCAACGGCTGCCATTGTTGCCGGCGCCGTGACCGTTTCTTCGGGTTTTACCGGTACGGACTCGGACCCGGCAACGCTTCGCGGTTTCCAGATCCGCGTGCTCAACGTCAGCCAGGCCGCCGCGGAGAACAGGTTGGACGGGGCCCTCGACGCCTTGGAGGCCCTGGCACGAGACCTCGACCTGGCGGCTGGTGAAGGGTTGATTTCGGCAGCCCGTTACCGGGGCATCAGTTCTGCGCTGGAAGCTGTGCGGTCCGATGTTGGCCGCGGCCTTACGGCCCAGGCAGCCGCGGCCGCTGACGAAAAAGCAGCAGTAAGTGTCATGGAAACTCCCGCCGTGAACGTCACGGCGCCTGAACCCGCCCCGGCGCCGCAGCAGGTCCAGCTCCAGCCACAGGTCCCCGCGGCCGCCGCTCCTGTCCCGGAAGCTCCTGTCCTGGAACCCGAATCCGCCCCGCAGGAAAAAGAACTTCCGGCCGCCGCCCAGGAAGCCAAAAGCAAGGGTAAAGGCCCGGGAAAGCCCTGAAGGTGGTGTCCAAACAGGCGCCAGGTCCAGCGGGGTATAGGGACAAGGGCAAAATGGATGAATGACTTCATCCGCCGGTCGGCAATGGCCACCCCGTCGCGAGGCCTTTGACCTCCAGGCCATCGGCGCCGGGCTGCCCTTTGCCGCCTCCCTCAAGGCCTTGGCCGATGCGCTGGGCGAAGGCAGGGCAGGGGGAACGGCAGTAGTCCAGGCACCTCCAGGAACCGGCAAGACCACGCTGGTTCCCCCGCTCCAGGCCATCCTCCAGGCCAACCTTTTGGCAAAGGCCGCCGGCGGCCCCGGCGAAGGCCGGCCCCGCAGGGTCATCGTCACGCAGCCGCGCCGTGTTGCTGCCCGTGCCGCTGCCCGCCGCGTTTCCGCCCTGGACGGCAGTGCGCTGGGCAGCCGTGTGGGGTACACCGTCCGGGGAGAACGCCAGACAGGCCGCGAAACACTCATTGAATTCGTCACGCCAGGGATCCTGCTCAGACGCCTCCTGGCCGATCCGGATCTCCCCGGGGCAGGGGCAGTGGTTCTGGATGAAGTCCACGAACGCGGCCTGGAAACGGACCTCCTTTTCGGGATGCTCGCCGAAGTCCGCCAACTGCGCGGTGACCTGACCGTCGTCGCAATGTCCGCCACGCTGGACGCACCCCGGTTCGCTGCACTGCTGGGAGACCGGGCCGGCGATGGGCCGGCTCCTGTGATCGACTGCCCCTCCGCGCTGCATCCGCTGGAGACTGAGTGGCGGCCTGCACCCGGCCCGCGGCTCGACGGCAGGGGAGTGACCCGCACCTTCCTGGAGTTTGTCACTGAAACCGCCGCGGACGCCCACCGCAGCGCCTTGGCAGCAGATGACCTGACCGATGCCCTGGTCTTCGTCCCTGGCGCGAGGGAAGTGTCCCAGGTGGCGGCAGGGCTTCGCAGCCGGCTGGGTCAGGGAGTCGACGTGCTGGAACTCCATGGCCAGGCGGGCCCGGCCGAGCAGGACCGGGCAGTATCCGGGCGCCGGCCGGGGGAAAACGCCCGGATCATCGTCTCCACAGATCTGGCCGAGTCCTCGCTGACAGTGCCCGGCGTGCGGCTGGTTATCGATTCAGGCCTCGCGCGTGAGCCCCGCCGTGACGCCGGGCGGGCGATGAATGGACTGGTCACCGTGTCGAGCTCCCGTGCTTCGGCGGAGCAGCGGGCCGGCCGCGCGGCGCGCCAGGGCCCAGGAAAGGTGGTCCGCTGCTACAGCCAGCAGGCCTTCGGGGCGGCGCCGGCGCACGCCACCCCGGAGATCAGTGTGGCGGACCTGACCGGCGCCGCCCTGCTGCTCTCATGCTGGGGGTCACCTCGCGGCATCGGACTCGCGTTGCCGGACGCGCCGCCGGAGCAGGCCATGGACGATGCCCTTGAAGTCCTGCGGGAGCTGGGCGCCGTGGCAGGTAATGGGCAGGCCACCCCTGCCGGCAGGACGCTGGCGGCTATCCCAGCCGATCCGAGGCTGGGGCGCGCCCTGCTCGATGGCGCAGCGGCGGCCGGCTTCCCGGCGGCCGCTGAGGTGGTGGCTGCTGTGGCCGGTGACGCCCGCGCGCCAGGTGCGGACCTGCCACGCCTCCTGTCCCGGCTCCGCAGCGATAACGGACCCGCCGGCAGGCGCTGGGCGGAAGAGAGCCGGCGCCTCGAGGCCATGGCACGGCACGCCGGACCGCTCGCAGATTCCCCCGCCCTTCCCGCACTCGCTGACGGCACCGCGGTGGCGGGCGCCGTCGTCGCCCTTGCCTTCCCGGACCGGGTGGCACGAAGGGTGCCCGGCGACGGACCGGAGCAGTACCTGCTGACCTCCGGAACCAGGGCGGGACTGCCGGCCGGAAGCAGCCTGGCCGGACATGGATGGCTGGCGGTGGCGGAGGTGTCCCGGGCCGAAGGCAGGGACTCGGCAGGTACCGGCGCCGTGATCCGGGCTGCTGCGCCGCTCTCCGCCGACCTCGCAGCTGCCGCCGCTTCCCACCTCCTGGTTGAGGGTGTTGAAGCGGCCTTCGCGCAGGGCCGCGTCACAGCCCGCAAGGTCCGGCGGCTCGGAGCGATCGTGCTCGCGTCCACTCCCGTCCGCCCCACCCCGGCAGAGGGCCGCACAGCGGTGGCAGCAGCGCTGCAGAAGGAAGGACTCGCCGTTCTCAAATGGTCGACGGCGGCAGACGCCCTGCGCAGGCGGCTCGCCTTCCTGCGCCGCGAGCTGGGGGAGCCGTGGCCGGATGTGTCGGAGGCCGGACTCCTTGCACGGCTGCAGGACTGGCTGGGACCCGAGCTTGAGGTGATTGCGGCGGGCAAGGATGCTACTGCTGTGGATCTTGCCGGGCCCCTGCGGCGGCTGCTTCCCTGGCCGCAGGCGGCGGTGATGGATGGGCTGGCACCTGAATGGCTGGACGTACCGAGCGGTTCCAGGGTGCGGATCGACTATCCTGACAGCGCCGATGAGGAGGCGCGGCCGGTAGCGGCGGTCAAACTCCAGGAGTGCTTCGGGCTGGCGGAGACACCCCGCCTGGTTGACGGACGGGTGCCCGTACTGTTCCACCTGTTGTCTCCGGCCAGGCGCCCGCTGGCGGTCACCGACGATCTCACGTCCTTCTGGTCCGGCCCCTACGCCCGGGTCCGCGCCGAAATGCGCGGCCGCTATCCGAGGCACCCGTGGCCGGAAGATCCCTGGTCTGCGCAGGCCACCGCACGGACCAAGCAGCGGAATCAGCAGTCCCGGTAACCGCCGCCCCGCCCTTCGGGGCACCTCCGTGAGATCTTCGATACAAACCTGTTACTTCCTGTCGACGCCCTGAAACACGCGCCCCCTAGGCTCGTTCCCACATGGACAAAGTGGTCCGGACAACGAACATGGAAGGACGTACAGATGTTTCTCCTCAACAGCCTTAACCTCTTGCTTGACGGCCGCCGGAGCGATGACAGCCGGCCCCACGGCGGGCGCAGCGGACAGACGGAATTTCCCGAGGGGCAGCTTACCTCCGCGGCATGGGAAGGGTGGTGGCACGAGGAAGCAGCCTGAACGGCCGCCGCTTCTTCCGGCTGGAAGCGGGTTTCAGCCGCAGGTCCGGATGAAGGCGGCCACCGGTTCCGCCAGGGATGCGCCCACCTCTGCGGCGGAACGCTTCACGCCGGCCACCGCAAAGGAATGGTCGCCGCCCTCCACCCACTGCAGGGTGGCTGAAGGCCCAATCCTGGCGACCACGTCTTCCAGGAGCGCGGGTGTGGCGAACGTGTCCCGGCTGCCCTGCAGGAACAGCATGGGCACCCTGATTCCGTAGAGATGCCCGTCCCGCACTTTGTCGGGCTTTCCCGGCGGATGCAGGGGGTATCCCAGGTACACCAGGCCGTCGGCTGCCATCCCCTCTGCCAAGGCCATCGAAGCCATACGTCCGCCGAAAGACTTGCCTGCCGCCCACAGGAGGCCGGGGTCACCATGCTCCGCCGCACGCTCTGCCGCTGCCGCCGTCGCTGCCCGCCACGCGGCGACCGCGGCCGGCGGCCGGTCCGGAAATTTCCGCCCGGCCTCCCGGTAGGGGAAGTTGAAACGCAGGGTGGCAAAGCCCAGGGAATTCAGCCCTTCAGTGAACCCGCGCAGGAAAGGATGTTCCATGCCTGCACCGGCACCATGGGCAAGCACCACCGTGCCGGATGGTCTGGCGGGCCGGGCGTAGGCAGCGGAAACGGCGCCGTCACCCACCGTGATATCGAAGTCTGTTTCTGAAGCGGACATTCCTCCATCATGCCGGAGCTCCCGCTCAAATCGGCCGACCCTTCCATGCGGGGGTGTACGTTGTCCCCATGGCGAGCGAACAGACCACCATTACCGTCCAAGGCCCCCACGGCGAGCGCGAGATGCGCATCTCCAGCCCCAGCAGGGTGCTCTGGCCCGACCTGGGACTTACCAAACTCGACCTCGCACGTTACTTCGCCGATGTCGGTGCGGCGTTCATCACTGCCAACGGAGACAGGCCGGTGGCGCTGCAGCGGTACAAGGACAACGTTGACGGGGAGATGTTCTTTTCGAAGAATCCGCCCAAGGGCACCCCGGAGTTCATCCGGACCATGAAGGTGGTTTTCCCGAGTGCGCGTTCCCACCCCATGCTGGTCTTGGACGAGCCGGCCGCGGCGATCTGGGCTGTCCAGATGAACACGGTCGTTTTCCACCCGTGGCCTTCCCGGACAGCGAACACGGACAACCCGGACCAGTTGCGCATTGACCTGGATCCGCAGCCAGGCACGGATTTCTACGACGCTGTCCCGGCCGCGCTGGTGCTCAAGGAGGTCCTGGCGGAGGCCGGGCTCAGCTGCTTCATCAAGACCTCCGGCAACAGGGGACTGCATGTGTACGCGCCTATTGAGCCCACCCGTGAGTTCCTTGATGTGCGGCACGCCGTTATTGCTGCTGCCAGGGAAGTGGAGCGCAGGATGCCGGAGAAAGTCACCACTGCCTGGTGGAAGGAAGAGCGGGGCAAGAAGATTTTCCTGGACTTCAACCAGGCCAACCGCGACCGCACCATCGCAGGGGCCTACAGTCCTCGGGCGCTGCCGCACGCTTCCGTGTCATGCCCCATCACCTGGGATGAGCTGGAGACCGCCGATCCGAAAAACTTCACCATCCTGACCGTGCCGGACCGGCTGAAGACCGTGGGCGACCCCTGGGCGGACATGCACAGCAACCCGGGGACCGTTGACATCCTGCTTGAGTGGTGGGACCGGGACCTCAAGGACGGCCTCCAGGAGATGCCCTTCCCACCGGACTACCCCAAGATGCCGGGGGAGCCGCCGCGGGTGCAGCCCAGCAGGGCGCGGAAGCAGGACTAGCGGCCTACTCGAAGCGGGAAGGGTCACCCGTCCCGCGCCGGACTACGTCTGCGCTCCCGCTGGAGAAATCGACCACGGTGGTGGGTTCCGAACCGCAGTCACCGGCGTCGATCACGGCGTCCACCTGGTGCTCCAGGCGCTCCTTGATCTCCCACCCCTGGGTCAGCGGGTCCTCCTCGTCAGGCAGCAGCAGGGTGCTGGAAAGGAGTGGCTCTCCCAGTTCCGCCAGCAGTGCCTGCACCACGCGGTTGTCCGGGATCCGCACCCCCACCGTTTTCTTTTTTGGATGCAGCAGGCGCTTCGGCACCTCTTTTGTTGCCGGAAGGATGAAGGTGTAGCCACCCGGCGTGACGGCTTTGATGCTGCGGAAAACGTCGTTCCCGATATTTACGAACTGGCCCAACTGCGCGAAATCCCGGCAGACCAGCGTGAAGTGGTGCTTGTCGTCCAGTCGGCGGATGCTCCTGATCCGGTCCAGGGCGTCCCGGTTGCCTACCTGCGCGCCCAGGGCATAGCAGGAATCGGTGGGATAGGCGATCAGCCCGCCGTCGAGCACTATTTTGACCGCCTGGGTGATGGCGCGCGGCTGGGGGTCCTGGGGGTGAACGTCAAAGTATCTGGCCATGACCCTGAGCCTACGGCCCCGCCGGATGCTTGTGCACCACCCCCCTTCCCGTGCCCCTACCACCAGCCCTTCCTTTGAGGCAGGATGTTGTCTGGTTCCATCATGTTTCGTCCCCACTCCAAGGAGATCCACCATGCCGACCACCCTCAACCCCTACCTCGGCTTCCGCGACAACGCCCGCGAGGCGATGAACTTTTACCAGGACGTCTTCGGGGGTGAGCTCACCCTGAGTACTTTTGGCGAGTTCCAGGCCAGCGACGATCCTGCTGAGGCGGAAAAGATCATGCACGGCATGCTGACCACCACCCAGGGGATGGTCCTGATGGGTGCCGACACGCCCAACAGCATGGGGTTCACCCCGGGGTCGTCCATCTCCATCTCTCTCAGCGGCGACGACGAGTCGGAACTCCGCGGCTACTACGAGAAGCTCAGCGGCGAGGGCGGGACGGTGACAGTTCCCATGGAGCAGGCGCCCTGGGGTGACGTTTTCGGTATGTGCACCGATCGCTTCGGGGTCGCGTGGCTGGTCAACGTCAACAACCCGCTGGACGCAACGGGAGCTCCCCAGGGCTGATTCCGTTTCCTGTGACTGCGCCTCCTTGAGGAGGGTGAGGGGCGGTGCGAGGATTGACGCGTGGAGTCCCTCTTCGAGTTCCTTGACGACAAATGGTGGTTGGTCTTCCCGGCGGTTGCCTTTGCCGGGCACTGGGCCAACTCGTTGCGCAAAGCCGGTGAGCGGCGGCACCAGCGGCGGGTGGAGCTGTACAAGCTCAGGAACCAGTCCCGGGAGTCTGAGCGCGCCTCCGCCGCGGAGGTCGAAGCCCTCATGGCCACCCACGACGACGTCAACAGGCGCTGGCTGGACTACGAACTCGATGTGGGCAAGCTCATCGACTTTCCCCTGATGACCGATGTCCGCGAACCACTCACCGTGGCCTTCCTCCGCGCAAAAAGAAAAGCGGACGGCCAGCGCCCGGCCACCGTCACGGACATGACCTCACCGTCGAGGCTGGAGGCATACCGGGAGGCAGTCAACAGTTTCGCGGTGGCGTTGGAGGTGGCCGAACGGGAAGCCCGCCGGATCAAGGACAGCAAATTCACCGGCCCGGAACGTGAACGGCTGGCCACTGCCCGGCAACTGCTGAGGATCGCCGAAAACCACGCCGCCACGCCGGCCGAGCGGCAGGCAGCCTACAAGCGGGCACGCCGCGAACTTGATGGCTTGATCGTCCTGCCCGATGCCACGGTTGCCGCCCTGGAGGAGCGGGTGGCGCCGGGCCTTGGCACGGGCCGGCAACCGTTGGATTTCCGGCGGGGCTAGTCCTTCGACGCTGCTCCCGCCATGACCCGCACGCTGTATATCGACGTCGACGGCGTTATTTGTCCTTTCGGGCCGGAAGGAACCAGCGGCTGGGGCTCCGGCTGGCAGTATTCTGATGCGGGGCTCCTGCCGGTTGCCTACGCGCGGGAACTGGTGGCCGGGTTGAACGGCATAGCCGCCCTGGCAGGGGTGAGATGTGTCTGGCTCACCAGCTGGGAAGAACTGGCGCCACAGTACTTGTGCCCCGCCATCAACCTGGACGGGCAGCGCTGGCCCTTCCTGACAGCGGCCCGCTCAGGCGCGGGAGCCGGGTGGTGGAAGCTTCGTGCCATCCAGGAGGACGTGGAAACCACCAGCCCGGACGCCGTCGTCCGGGTTGATGACCAGCTGGCGTTCGAAGCGGACGCCCAGGCCTGGGTCACGTTCCTGGGCCGCCGGCTCCTGGCACTGTCTCCTGATCCGAGGCGGGGAATCTCCCCGGCGGAACTCGGGCAGATGCGGTCTTTTTTGGAGCAGCCGTTGTTTTGACCTGCTGCCCGGGACGCGTACGATCGATAAGGTTTCATGCCGGTTGTGTTAACGCCACAGGTCATTCCAAGCGAACAGCTGGTGAATTATGCTGTGCAAGACAGCCGGGGGAAAGAAACTGCTGAACGTCGACTCTGCAGATTGGGCAACAGGTGGATATCACCTTCATGGTGGCGCTGGTCATCGCACTGGCACTCTTTTTCGACTTCACGAACGGCTTCCATGACACCGCGAATGCCATGGCCACGCCCATCGCAACCGGCGCCATCAAGCCGAAGACAGCGGTGACCCTGGCGGCCATCCTGAACCTCGTGGGTGCATTCCTTTCCACAGAGGTGGCCAAGACGGTTTCCGGCGGCATCATCCGGGAAGGCTCGGATGGAGTCCAGATCACGCCGGACATCATCTTCGCCGGCCTGATGGGAGCCATCCTGTGGAACATGATCACGTGGCTCAAGGGTTTGCCGTCCAGTTCCTCGCACGCCCTGTTCGGCGGACTGATCGGTGCCGCAATCGCCGGCATAGGCTTCAATTCGATCAACCTTGAAGGCCTCATGCAGAAGGTCATCCTCCCGGCGATCTTCGCCCCCCTGATCGCAGGCATCGTGGCCTACGTCTGCACGCGCCTCGCATACGCCCTCACGTCCCGGCACGATCCGGAGACCGGCAGCAAGCTCACCCAGAAGCGCGGCGGTTTCCGCACCGGCCAGATCTTCACGTCCAGCCTGGTGGCGCTGGCCCACGGCACCAACGATGCCCAGAAGACCATGGGCATCATCACGCTGGTCCTGATTGCTGCCGGTACCCAGCAGCCGGGCTCCGGCCCCCAGTTCTGGGTTATCGCAGCCTGTGCCTTCGCTATTGCCATCGGCACCTACGCCGGGGGCTGGCGCATCATCCGCACCATGGGTGCCGGCCTAACCGAGGTGAAGCCCGCCCAGGGCTTCGCAGCGGAAACCAGCACCGCCTCGGCAATCCTTGCCTCCTCGCACCTCGGCTTTGCGCTGTCCACCACCCAGGTGGCCTCCGGCTCCGTGATCGGGTCCGGCATGGGCCGCAAGGGGACCAGCGTCAGATGGAGCATGGTGGGCAAGATCGCCCTCGGCTGGCTCTTCACCCTTCCTGCCGCGGGCATTGTCGGAGCACTGACGGCCCTGCTGGTAAAAACTGGCGTGATCGGCGTCCTGATTGCGGCCGTTGCCGGTACCGCTGCCGTCCTCTTCATGTTCTTCTACTCACGTAAATCCGCCGTCGGCCACCACAACGCCATCGAGGTGGAGGAAGCCGGCCAGGCCGTCCGCTTCGCCAAGAAGAAGGCCATGGCCCGTGCCCGCGCACATGCCAAAGCCAAGGCAGACGCCAAAGCAAAAAATGACGCCGACGCCAACACACCGAAAGAGACTCAGCGATGAAGTGGTTGGAACTCCTGACCGTAGCCGGCGCCACCCTGGCCGCCGCAGTAACAGTGGTGGTTCTCTACTCGCTCGGCGTCAGGCTCACTGCCATCGCGGGCGATGCCCAGCAGGCGTCGCCCGGCCTCAAGCGGTCCCTCGCCTACATCTGCTTTGGCCTCTGCAGCCTGGCAGTCCTCTTCGGGCTTTACCTGATCATCCCCTACTTCTCCAGCTGACCCTGGGCTCTGGCAGGCGCCGGTGCCGTTGGCTAGGCTTGGCCCATGCCACGCATCCAGTACTACGTCGCCGCGTCCCTGGACGGCTTTATTGCCACCCTTACTGATGACCTGGGCTGGCTCCTGCAGTTCGACGGTTTCGAGGGCGGCAAGGAAAGCTATGAGTCGTTCATGGCAGACGTTGGATGCATCATCATGGGCGGCGAAACCTATGCGTGGCTGATGGAACACGAGCCCGACAACTGGCCTTACCCCGGGATACCCTCCTACGTTTTCACGCGGCATGAGTATGCTGCTCCGCCAGGCGCTGACATCACGTTCGTCCGCGGGGACGTCCTCGAGTTCGTCGCGGACTTCGAACGTGCCGCAGCCGGCAAAAATATGTGGGTGGTGGGCGGCGGAAACCTCGCGGCCCAGTTCGCCACAGCCGGCCTGCTGGACGACCTCATCCTGTCCGTGATCCCCGTGCTGCTGGGAAACGGCAAGCGCCTGCTTCCGGTTGAAGGCCCGACGGCGCTTGAGCTGGTCAACTCCCGCACCATGGGCAGGGGAATCGTTGAGTTGCGGTACCTTCTGGGCGGACGCGCGGGCAATGGTTTGTAGCTGAACAAAGACGCAGCCAAAGATTAAGGTGGTGGCCGATGATCTTGTCCCCGTCAACTGCCGGCCTCGAAACTCTTCCAGCTTCTGTCCCCGTTCAGGCGGGTGGGGCGTGCAGGAACCGCGCAATGCCCTTTTCTCCCGGGGACAATCCGAAATATGCGAAGTCTGCAAACCCAACGGTTGATCTGTTGAGGCGCTTCAGTTCCGGCGTCAGTTCGTCGGGCCAGTGGGGTGGTTCCCAGTCCTGGTGTTCACTTTTGTAATGACGGCCTGTGGGAGAGGTCCAGCCAGGCGATCGGTCCTTGGTGGCTGGGGTTGGTTTCCAGCCGGTGGTGTGGCGGAGGTTGTGGTGTTTGGGGCAGGGCTGTCCGAGGTTGCTGATTCCGGTGGTCCCGCCTTTGTGCCAGGCGAGGAGGTGGTCCGCTTCGTTGTCGAGGGAGTGGTTGCTGCAGCCGGGGAAGGGGCATTTACCGTCCCGCATACGCAGCCAGTTCCGCATGGCCTTGGTGACCCGGTAGCTGGTCCGGCCGATTTCCAGCGGCGCCCCGTCCCGCGGGTCGACCAGGACCCGGTGGAACGACTCCGCTCCGTCCGTAATGAGTTTGCGGGCCATTGACGGCGGGATCGGGCCGAACCCGTCCAGCATGGCCGGCTCATCGGTCAGGCCCAGCAGCGAGAACACCGGCACGGTGACGAGGACCTGCGCCCGGATCGTCGATGACGGGGTGGGATCCGTTCCTGCGCCCGCCGTATCGTCGTTGCCCGCCCCGCCGCCGTTGCCGGTATTTAGACCTTCGCCGTTCCCGGCACCGTTCCCAGCGCTGTGGCCTGCACGGTCACTGGAGCTGTCCCTACTGATGCCGCTGGTGAGGATCGCTGCGGCGAAGTGGTCGGCCCGAATTTGGGTGAGGGTGCGGGACTCGTCGGGTCCTTGTGCGGCCCGGGCGAGGGCGTTGATCCGGTTCCAGCCCGCCAGTGCCTGGTCAGCGGGGAGGTAGGCAGAGAGCCAGGCCATGCCGTCCTGGTCCGGCCTGGACTCCACCCGCCGGTCCGCCACACCCTTGGCGTGGCGTTTCTCAATGGACTCGGCGTGGTGTCGTTCGCGCCAGGTGCGGGCTTTGTGCTTGAACCTGTGTGCGGGCATTTCCCCGATCAGCGCGGCGGTGGATGGCCTGGGCGTGTCCGGGTCGAGGAAGTGGGCCTCCAGGGCCGCAGCCCCGGCCGGGTCGAGCGTGGCTGCCTCGTCCACCATCGCCAGAGCGTGATGCCAGGAGATTGTCCCGGCCTGCAGGGCCGAGAGAGTCAGCGGCAATGTCTTGTCCAGGGCCTGCGACGCGGCCAGGAACGCGCTTGCGGCCCGTGGCCCGATGGCCAGCACACACCCGACCTCCGCGGCGACAGCCATCTCCTGCGCCTGCACCGGCATGTCCGGCGCCAGGGCGTGGGCGGTGTCCGCGTACTTCACGGCAGCACGGGCCTTTAGGCCTGCGAACCCGGCTTCCGCCTCCTTGGCGCCGGCGAGAATGTCCAGGGTCCCATCGGCCAGTGCAGCCAAAGGATCAGCAGCGGAAAACGGCTCCGAACCGCACCCGTCCACCTCCGCGTTGAGCACAGCAAGGGCGGCCCTGATGTCCTCGTATGCCTTCGCTACCGCTTCCTGCCCCATAAACCCATCATGGCGGCAGGGTCTGACATTATCTCGGACAGGAACACGGACAGGAACGCGGCTGGGTTTTAGGGGGTCTATGACCTGCCCGCTTACCCCTGCCGCGGGGGTGTGTTGTCCCTGAGCATGTTGGTGATGCGCGCCGTGGAAAGCCGCCGGCCCTGTTCATCCGTCATCACGATCTCATGTGTGGCCAAGGTGCGGCCCAGGTGGATCGCGGTGCAGGTCCCGGTGACTGTGCCGGTGGCGATCGAGCGGTGATGCGTGGCGTTGACCTCGATGCCCACCGCGTGGCGGTCCGGCCCGGCGTGCATAGCGGCGGCGAACGACCCCAGCGTCTCGGCCAGCACCACGTGAGCGCCGCCGTGCAGGATGCCCGCTACCTGCGTATTGCCGTCCACCGGCATGGTGGCAACGCTTCGTTCGGGGCTCATTTCCAGGAACCGGATCCCCATTTTCACCACCAGGGCGCCGATCCCGAACCGGCCGAGCCAGGCGTGAAGATGCTCCGGGATCCCGGCGGCGGAAAGCTCCCCGGCGAAAGGGCCGGGCGTGAAATTGTCCATCATGGCAACTAGGCTGGCACCTGTGAGTGAAACAACCAAACCGGCCCCTTTCCCGTCCCAAACCCTGCAGGAGGAGAACGCCGCGCAGGGATCCGCAACCCTTGAGGACGCCGCCGCTGGGGAAGGTGCAGGTCAGGACAAGGTTTCGGTTCAGGCCAGCAAATCGGTTTCAGCAACCGTTGCCCCCGTGGTTCCCATGACCGGCCAGCCGCGGCTTCTGGTGCTGGACGGCCACTCCATGGCCTTCCGTGCATTTTTTGCGCTCCCGGCGGACAAGTTTTCAACCACCAACGGGCAGCACACCAACGCCATTCACGGATTTACGTCCATGCTGATCAACCTCATTAAGGAGCAGCAGCCGACGCACATCGCCGTGGCGTTCGACGTTTCCGATGAGTCCACCCACCGCAAGACTGAATACAGCGAGTACAAGGGTGGCCGGAACGAGACTCCCCGGGAGATGAACAACCAGATCGACCTTATCGGTCAGGTCATGGACGCCTGGGGCATCAAGACCATCAAGATGCCCGGCTACGAGGCCGATGACATCCTGGCCACCCTCGCGGCCATGGGCGAAAAGGCCGGGTATGAGGTGCTGCTGGTCTCCGGGGACCGGGATGCGTTCCAGCTCATTACCGACAACGTCTTTGTGCTCTACCCCAAGAAGGGCGTCAGCGACATTCCCCGCATGGATGCCGCCGCCATCGAGGCAAAGTACTTCGTAACCCCCGGCCGGTACTCGGACCTCGCTGCACTGGTCGGCGAAACCGCGGACAACCTGCCGGGTGTGCCAGGCGTCGGTCCCAAAACGGCTGCCAAGTGGATCAACCTTTACGGCGGCCTCGAAGGTGTCCTGGAACACCTGGATGCCATCGGCGGGAAAGTGGGGGATGCGCTCCGGGAAAACGTCGACGCCGTCAAACGTAACCGCCGGCTGAACCAGCTCCACACGGACCTCGAACTTCCCGTCACCCTTGACGACCTGTACCAGCCCCGCCCGGACCAGGCGGCGCTTGAGGACCTTTTCGACAAGCTCGAGTTCAAGACCATCCGCAACCGGCTCTTCGCGCTGTACGGAGATGAGGACACCCCTGCTGCCGAGCGTGAGAGCATCGAAACACCGGAGTACGTCGTCCCGTCGGATGCCGCAGAACTTTCCACGTTCCTCGCCGCCGGCGCAGGGCAGCGTTCCGCCGTCGCAGTCGACCTCATCCCGGGCCGCATCGGCGAGGACGCCGCGGCACTGGCCATCGTGCGCGACGGCGCTGCGGCGTACATCGACCTGTCCCGCCAGGACGCCGGGGCAGAGAACGTCCTGGCAGGCTGGTTGCGTGACCCCGAGTCACCAAAGGTCCTGCACGGGTTCAAGGCCGCACTGAAAGCCCTGACCTCCCGTGGCCTGGAGCTGGAAGGCGTGGTGGATGACACCTCCATCTCCGGCTACCTCATCCAGCCGGACCGGCGCACCTATGAACTTTCCGAGCTGGCCCAGCACCACCTCAACGTTGGTATCTCCCCGGCTACTGCCAAGGCAGGCCAGCTGGAGCTTTCCTTCGACGGCGAGGATGACGCCGCCGCCGATGCTCTGGTCCAGGCGGCCGCCGTCGTACTTGCCCTCAGCCGCTACTTCGAAGGGGAACTGAAGGAGCGCCGGGCCGAGGAGCTCCTGTCCACCCTGGAACTGCCGGTCAGCCGGGTCCTGGCGGATATGGAACTCGCCGGCATCGGAATTGACATGGCCCGGATGGACGATCAGCTCGCCGACCTGGCCAGGGTCATCGACCAGGCGCAGGAACAGGCCTTCGCCGCGATCGGCCACGAGGTCAACCTGGGCTCGCCCAAGCAACTGCAGACCGTCCTGTTCGAGGAACTCCAGCTGCCCAAGACCAAGAAGATCAAGTCCGGCTACACCACGGACGCCGCATCGCTGAAGAACCTGCTGGAGAAAACGGGGCACGAGTTCCTGGTGCAGCTGATGGCGCACCGTGAGGCCGCCAAGCTGCGCCAGATGCTTGAATCCCTGAAGAAGTCGGTGGCTGAAGACGGCCGCATCCACACCACCTACGCCCAGAACGTTGCAGCTACGGGGCGGATTTCCTCCAACAACCCCAACCTGCAGAACATCCCCATCCGCAGCGAGGAAGGCCGGCGCGTGCGCGGCATCTTCGTGGTGGGGGAGGGCTACGAATGCCTGCTGTCCGCAGACTACTCGCAGATCGAAATGCGCATCATGGCGCACCTCTCCGGTGACCAGGGCCTGATCCAGGCCTACAAGGACGGCGAGGACCTGCACCGGTTCGTGGGCTCAAACATCTTCCATGTGCCCACCGAAGAGGTCACCAGCGCCATGCGTTCCAAGGTGAAGGCGATGTCCTACGGCCTTGCTTATGGCCTGACCTCCTTCGGCCTGTCCAAGCAGCTGGAGATCTCCGTGGACGAGGCACGCACGCTCATGAAGGACTACTTCGACCGGTTCGGCGCCGTCCGCGACTACCTCCGCGGTGTGGTGGACCAGGCCCGTGTGGACGGCTACACGGCGACGATCGAGGGACGCCGCCGGTACCTGCCGGACCTGACCAGCACCGACAGGCAGCTGCGCGAAAACGCTGAACGCATTGCGCTGAACAGCCCCATCCAGGGCTCCGCCGCGGACATCATCAAGCGCGCCATGCTGGGAGTCCACTCCGAGCTGAAGGCACAGGGGCTGAAATCGCGGATGCTCCTGCAGGTCCACGACGAACTGGTCCTCGAGGTCGCCGCGGGGGAGCGGGAAGCGGTGGAGAAGCTGGTGACCGAGCAGATGGGAGCCGCGGCGGACCTCAGTGTGCCGCTCGAAGTCCAGATCGGCGTCGGTCCCAGCTGGTACGACGCCGGGCACTAGGAACAGGCGCGAGGCGGGCAACGAGGGCGGGACGGAAATTTCCGTCCCGCCCTCAGTGACGGCAGTTGCCCCCTTCCAGCAGCAGCTTTTTGGTCAGCCGTTCCTGCGTGCTTCCCGGCGCTGCCTCAGCCGTTCCAGCAGTTCGTGTTCAGCGTCGGCGCCGGGAGCGACGCCGGAGGGGATGCGGAAGAGGAGGACCACTCCCAGGATCCACCAGAGCCCGAAAAGTATCCACGGGGGTGGGGTCAGCGCGGCGGGCATGCCGGGAAGGTACAGGCTCAACAGTCCAAGGCAAAGGACCACGGCGGCCACGCCGATGACGAGGCCTCCATTGCCCGGGCCGCCCACGCGGAGCGGGCGGTCCATCTGCGGTTCCTTCCGGCGCAGGATGACGAACACCACGGCTACCAGGATGTACGCAATGACGATGCTGGGTGCGCCGGAATCCACGAGCCAGCCCAGCATCGATACGCCGAAGAACGGCGCAATGAACGACAGCACGCCAATGAACAGGAGCGCGTTAACCGGAGTGCGGTAGGTGGGGTGGAGCTTGGCGAACCAGGTGGGCAGCATGCCGGAACGGGCCATCGAGAACATGAGGCGCGAGGCCCCCAGAAGCAGTGAATTCCACGAGGTCAGAATTCCTGCGATCCCGCCGGCGATCAGGATTCTAGCCATCAGGTCGCTGCCGAACAGAGCCCCCATCGCATCAGCGGTGGCGATGTCAGCCTGGGCTATCTCCCCCGCAGGCATTGCGGAAGAAGTGGTCAGCACGGTCATGACGTACCAGACGGTCGCGAGGAGGACGGCAACCACAACGAGCCTGCCGATCTGCCGTGCCGGGATGTTCACCTCTTCCGAGGACTGGGGGATGACGTCGAAGCCGACGAAAAGAAACGGGACCACTACCAGGACTGCAAAGTAGCCTGTAAGGCCGCCCGTGAACAGTGGTTCCATGTTCGTCGCCGAGCCGCCCGTAAAGGAGCCGAAGACAAGTATCAGGCCGATGACCAGGAGGAAAACCACCACGAACGTCTGGGCAACGCCGGCAAGCTTCACACCCAGGATGTTGATTCCCGTGATCACCACCGCAGCGACAGCTCCCACCAACGCCCAGGTCAGGTGCACCTGGTAGCCGGCGACTTCCCAGAGCGGCACCTGGCTGAGATTGGGGAAGAGGTATTGCGCCGTGCGCGGCAGTGCGACCGCCTCGAAGGCAACGATCGTGATGTATCCGCCAGTGATGGCCCAGGACCCGATAAACGACCAGCGCGGACCCATTCCGCGGAGCAGGAAGTTGTGTTCTCCACCGGCCTTGGGCATGGCTGCGGTCAATTCGGCGTAGGTGAGGCCCACGACGCCCATGATGGCACCGCCGGTGATCATGGCCAGGACGGCTCCCATGGTGCCCGCCGAGGCTATCCAGCCACCGGTCAGGACCACCCAGCCAAAACCAATCATGGCTCCAAATCCGAGTGCCAGGGCGTCCCAGTTGCCCAAAACCTTTAACAGGGAAGCATCGGGCGTGGGTTCGGCTTGCGAAACTTTCATCTTTCCTCGCTCAGGTAGCAGGTGATGTATTCAAAGCCGGGAATCCCCCTCCGTGAGCTGCGCCACACCCCGGTGCCCCACAGCTTATGCCAGACCTCGCAAATCTTGGCTAGGCTCAGTGCGTGGCTGACATGAATGGGAAGTATGAAATCCGGCGCTTCAGCGCTGTGTCCGAAGGCAACGATGGATATGCCGAGGCGGAAACGTGGAGCCGGGCCGTCTCCTTTGGGTTCCACGAATCCACCAGGACACCCGACCACGTGGCGAAGGCACTGGCCACCTACGAGGCTGACGGCCGCGTCCTCACCGGCGTCTACCAGACCGGCCCGGTAGCCCCGTCCTCAATGCCGGCCGACGTCCCGGTGGCCACCTTCGCGACGTTCCGCAAGACCCTCAACATCGGATTCGGCCGGACCCTGGAGTCACACATGGTCACCGCAGTCACGGTACGCACTTCGCACCGGAGGCGGGGCCTGCTGCGCCGGATGATGAGCGAGGACCTCAGCCTCGCCAAGGAGGACGGCGTCGCCATGGCTGCCCTCACCGCCTCGGAAGGGACAATTTACGGGCGCTTTGGTTACGGCGTCGCCAGCTTCGAACGCACCGTCAAGGTGGACACCACCGCCCGTTTCAGCGTGCGGCACCAGCCCACCGGCAGTGTGGAAATTGCCGATCCCAAAACCCTGCTGGAGCTGGCGCCGGTGGTCTTTGACCGCGTTCACAGGATTACCCCCGGTTCCCTCGGCAGGCAGGACTGGTACCGGCAGCTCGCGTCCGGTTCCTTGGCCCGGGACGGCAAAGAGGATCCGGCCATTAAGGTGGCGCTCCACTACGGTCCGCACGGGGACATCGACGGGTACGTCTCCTACAAGTTCCTGGGCTGGGACACGGAGCCTTACACCGTGGAGGTGGTGGACCTGGTGGCCGCCGGCAATGACGCCTACCTGGAGCTCTGGCAGTTCCTCGGCGCCATCGACCTGGTGGAGCGGGTCTCCTGGGACGAGGCGCCGCTGGACGACCCCCTGACCTGGGCGCTCACAGACCCCCGCTGCATCGATTCGTCAGACAGCCGGGACATGTTGTGGCTCCGCATCCTGGACGTCCGCAAGGCACTCGAAGCCCGGGGCTACCCTGCTGACGGGCAGGTTGTCCTGGAAATTACGGATCCGCTGGGCCTCACTGCAGGGACTTTCGCCCTTCGCACGGACGGCGGGAACGCCGTCGTCGAACGCCTGCCGGAAACCGCGGAAGCGGACCTGACGCTCGATGTCTCGGCACTGTCCTCGATCTACCTGGGCGCCGTGTGTCCGGTCACCCTGACTGCTGCAGGACGCATTCGGGAAAACACTCCCGGCTCAGCGCTGCTGGCCAGGCAGATGTTCGCCGTGGAGAGGGCAACGCACTGCCTCACCCACTTCTGACCGGACTCTGCCGGTGATACCGCATCGATGGCCGCGGGAGTAGGGTTGGGCCCGACAGCTGAATCAGCGGCCCCGGCCAGTTGCCAGGACCACAACGGGCGGACGTCATGGCAGTGGATTCCGGGAATGATGCGGAGCGGCTCCGGGAGTGGTCCCAGTCCGTTGGAATCAGCCTCGCCCTGGTCACCCTCGCCTCATCTTTGATCGCAGTGCCGCTCTCCGCTGCCGGGCAGCTGAACCTTGCGGACGGCCAGGTAACAGCCTGGGTTATGACCATCTACACCGTTCCCTGCGTCCTGGGCCTGGTCCTGACGCTGATCTACCGGCAGCCGCTGCTTCTCACTGGCAATATCTTCGTCCTGATCTTCATCGTCTCGCTCCAGGGCAGGCTGCCTTTCGCGGAACTGGCAGGTGCCTCCTTGATGGCAGGCGCAGCAGTGGTGGTCATCTCATCCCTGGGGCTGGCCGACCACCTGGCACGCGTTATTCCGGAGCCTGTGGTGGTTGGCCTCCTGGCGGGTTCCACCCTGCCGTTCGTGGCCGGCATCTTCACGGGAATGACTGCAGAGCCCTCAGCTATTGGAGCCGCTTTCCTGGCCTACGTCCTGGGGCGAAAGTATCTTGATGCCCGTGTGCCGTCTGTCTTCCTTGCCATGGTGGTGGGAATCGCTGTTGCCGGAATCCTCGGCAGGTTCGGTGGCGGGGACGGCGGCGGGGGTGCTCCGCCCTTACTTACGTCGCCTGCTTTCACCTGGCACGCGGCGTTGACGGCCACTCCGGTCATGGTGGTTCTGATCGTTCTTCAGTCCAACGTTCCGTCCCTGATCTTTCTTCGCGGCGAGCACTACCACCCGCCGGCCCACCTGGTGGACTATGTAAGCGGCGTGGGCACCATGGCTTCGTCTTTCCTGGGACCGTCGGGACTGTCCCTCTCGTTGCCGGCCACGGCAATGGTCGCGGGCAGCGACGCCGGCCCGCACCGGTACAGGTACCGCGCGGTGCTGCTGTCTTATGCCATCTTCCTCGCCATGACGCCCTTGGTCGCCTATGCTGCCGGCGCTGCAGAGATCCTGCCGCTGGAACTGTTGGTTGCCATTGCAGGGCTGGCCGTCATTGGCGTGCTCGGAATGGCTGTGAAGCGGATCAGCAGCGGCCCGCTGACGCTGGGGCCGTTGGTTGCCTTTGCCGTGGCCGTCTCGGACGCGTCGATGCTGGGATTGGGCCCCTACTTCTGGTCGCTCGTGTTCGGCGTTGCCGTGTCCTGGATGCTTGAACGGGACGGCATCCGCGAACTCCGGCCGGGAATCAAGGGCTGAACCCTGCTGGCCATACCCGCCGCAGGCCGCTTTGACCCATGTTGCGGGCAGCGACTAGAATAAACGGGCGTGTGTCACGTGTGCCAGCCTCTGGTGTGCAGTGAACGCCACGCAATCAGGATGACCCGGCAATCCGCCGCGCCCCGCCTCCAGGTCAGTACCCGGAAGTGGTGGTCGCCTGATCAACTAACTATCCACAACGGAGCCCCTACTACATGACCATCACCTCCACCGAGAAGCCCGGTACCCCCGTAGTCGCCATTAACGACATCGGTACCGCTGAGGACTTCCTCGCAGCTGTCGACGCCACCATCAAGTACTTCAACGACGGAGACCTCGTCGAAGGTACCGTCGTCAAGGTCGACCGCGATGAAGTCCTGCTCGACATCGGTTACAAGACCGAAGGTGTCATCCCCTCCCGCGAGCTGTCCATCAAGCACGACGTTGATCCCGGAGACGTCGTCTCCGTTGGCGATCAGGTCGAAGCCCTGGTGCTCACCAAGGAAGACAAAGAAGGCCGCCTGATCCTCTCCAAGAAGCGCGCTCAGTACGAGCGTGCCTGGGGCGACATCGAGAAGGTCAAGGAAGAAGACGGTGTTGTCACCGGTACCGTCATCGAGGTCGTCAAGGGTGGTCTTATCCTCGACATCGGCCTGCGCGGCTTCCTGCCCGCATCCCTCGTCGAGATGCGCCGTGTGCGCGACCTGGCTCCGTACATCGGCCAGCAGATCGAAGCCAAGATCATCGAGCTGGACAAGAACCGCAACAACGTGGTCCTTTCCCGCCGTGCATGGCTCGAGCAGACCCAGTCCGAGGTCCGCTCCACCTTCCTCAACAAGCTGGAAAAGGGCCAGGTCCGTCCCGGCGTCGTTTCCTCCATCGTCAACTTCGGTGCCTTCGTGGACCTGGGCGGCGTAGACGGCCTGGTTCACGTTTCCGAGCTGTCCTGGAAGCACATCGACCACCCGTCCGAGGTTGTCGAAGTTGGCCAGGAAGTCACCGTCGAGGTTCTCGAGGTGGACCTGGACCGCGAGCGCGTTTCCCTGTCGCTCAAGGCTACGCAGGAAGATCCGTGGCAGACCTTCGCCCGCACCCACGCCCTCGGCCAGGTTGTTCCGGGTAAGGTCACCAAGCTGGTTCCGTTCGGTGCGTTCGTCCGCGTCGAGGACGGCATCGAAGGCCTGGTCCACATCTCCGAGCTGGCCGTGCGCCACGTGGAGCTGGCAGAGCAGGTTGTCTCCGTTGGTGACGAGCTGTTCGTCAAGGTCATCGACATCGACCTGGAACGCCGCCGCATCTCGCTGTCCCTCAAGCAGGCCAACGAGGGCGTCGACGCCGACAGCACCGAATTCGATCCGGCTCTCTACGGCATGGCCGCAGAGTACGACGAAGAGGGCAACTACAAGTACCCCGAGGGCTTCGATCCCGAGTCCAACGAGTGGCTTGAAGGCTACGAGAACCAGCGCGCCGCCTGGGAGCAGCAGTACGCTGACGCCCAGACCCGCTGGGAAGCCCACAAGAAGCAGGTTGCCCAGCACGCTGCTGACGACGCTGCAGCTGCAACGTCCGGTGACAGTGATTCCGGCACCACCAGCTACTCCTCGGAGCCGGCTGCTGAGTCCAACGCCGGTGCAGGTACGCTTGCATCCGACGAGGCCCTCGCCGCCCTGCGCGAGAAGCTGACCGGCAACTAATTGCCACCGGCCCGGACTTTCCGGGCCAACGCAACAGACCCCCTGCCCGCAAGGCAGGGGGTCTGTTGCGTTTGCAGCTGAGGCGCCCCGCCCATCCTGGGAACCATGCACTTAAAGTACGACGACGGCGTTCACTGTCCCGTCGTCGTCGGGCGTCAGGACTGCACCGGCGGAGGCAAGGACGCGCTGGGCGCCGAGGTTTCCCGTAAGGGTCCGGGCAGTCACCTGGACGATGCCTGCCTTGCGGGCCTCGTGGAGGACCAGCCGCAGCGCGGCGGTTCCTATGCCTTGCGACCGAAAGCTCCTGCCGAGCCAGATGCCGGTGTCGGCAACAGCCACGCCATCGCCGGACTCAACGCGGCGAAGCCGGATGGAACCGGCAAGGACGCCGCCGGCGAGAATGCCCCACGTCTTCTCGCCTGCATCTCCGTCAAGGCCGTGCGCGGCGGCGCGGTGATAACTGAAGAACCATGCCGTGCGCTCCAGGTTCCAGCCCGGGCCGCCCAGAGGGGGCGCCACCTCGTCCGGGGAGGCATCGCGCTTGGCGAGTTCCAGGAGCTGCTCCAGCACTGTTTCATCCACGTCCACCAGGGACACGTCACCCAATCCGGACATCCACCCACTCCGTTCCTTCGGGCTGGAGCAGGGCACTGCCCGCGGTGAGTGACTGAAGGCGCTCTCCGGCGGCGGAAATTTCACCGGCTTCGTCCGGCAGGGCGAGCCGCAGGACAGTGTGCCGGGCGGCGTAGCTGGTTTCCGCCATCACGAATCCAGCGGCCCGCAGGTCGTTTTCCAGCCGTCCGGCAGCACCATGCGGCACTTCTGTTGAGCAGATCCGCAACCTGCTGCGGCGCACCATTGGGGCCAGGGAAAGCGCAGAGGACACGGACTCCGAGTACGCCCGCACCAGTCCACCCGCCCCGAGCAGGACGCCGCCGAAGTAGCGCACGACGACGGCACTCACGTCGCTGAGGTCTGCCACCCCGGGCGTCGTTTCCCTTTTGGCCAGTGCCTCGAGCATGGGGATGCCGGCGGTACCGGAGGGTTCGCCGTCGTCGCTGGAACGCTGGATGCTCCGGTCGGGTCCGATGATGAACGCCGAGCAGTGGTGCCGGGCGTCGTGGAATTCGCGGCGGAGTTCGGCCACGAGGCTCCGTGCTGCGTCCTCTGTCTCAACCCGTCGCAGGACGGTAATGAACCGGGAACGCTTGATCTCAAGTTCGTGGCGGAAACCCGGGCCCTGGGCCAACGCGGTGTAGCTGGTGGTCCTGCTCTCCGCCCCGCGGCCGGTCCCTGGGGTTTCCGCCATGTTCCGCACCGGTTCAGTCTAGTGCGGTGCGGAACGTTCTTCTCCGGTCCGCGTCTCCAGATACTTGGCCTGGGCGCGGGTACACCCGCGCCCAGGGCTCCTCTGCGAATCGGGGCTTTGGGCCCGTGACAGGAGACGACGCCGTCCGGAGAATTGCCCCATGATCTCGTCACGGAATGTGAAACAGCTTGCCGGGCCGGCAGTGGTCACCGCGGCAGGGATCTTGGGGTTCCTCCTGCGGCGGTTCTACTTGCGCTGGGGTGCCACCGACGCCGAAGTGGACGGCGGGTTGCCGGGCGACGACTTCCTGGGCGCTGCGGACCTGCAGGCAACACGGGCAGTTTCCATCGAAGCTCCGGCGCATGCCGTCTGGCCCTGGCTGGCGCAGATGGGTCAGGGCCGCGGCGGACTATACAGCTATGACTTCCTGGAAAACCTCATGGGCCTGGACATTCACAGCGCAGACCGTATCCACCCGGAGTGGCAGGACATCAAAGCCGGCGACCGTTTTCACTTGGCGCCGGCTGCTTCCGCGGACCTGGAGGTGGGCCTCGTGGACCAAGGCAGCGCACTCGTCCTCCGCGTTCCGCCCGGTGCCCCACCAGGGCCGTTCGACTTCACGTGGGCGTACGTACTCCGGCCGCAGCCCGACGGCACCACGCGGTTGCTGGTCCGGGAGCGGTACGCCTACCGCCAATGGTGGCCGCCATGCATGGTCGAGGCAGTGGAGGTAGTGAGCTTCATGATGTCCCGGCGGATGCTGCGCGGAATCAGAAGCCGCGCAGAGGGAACGGCCACACCGTCGGTATCTTTGCCGTAGGAAACTCCAGCGGGCGGGTGTTTGGCCCTAGTGTGGTGGAGTGCTGAAGATCGGGTTGACGGGTGGAATCGCCTCGGGAAAGTCAGTCGTCGCTTCGCGGCTGAGGGAACGCGGGGCAGTGCTGGTGGATGCTGACGCGCTGTCGCGGGAGGTGGTTGAGCCCGGGACGGAAGGCCTGCAGCGGGTTGTGGCTGAGTTCGGGGGAGACGTGCTGGGTGCTGACGGCCGATTGGACCGGCCCAAGCTCGGGGCCCTGGTCTTTGGGGACCCCGCGCGCCTTGCCCTGCTGAATGGCATTATCCATCCGCTGGTACGGTTACGCGCTGCGGCCATCGTTGCTGCGGCCGCCCGGGAGGCCGTGGTGGTGCAGGACATTCCCTTGCTGGTGGAAACCGGGCAGGGCAGCGGCTTCCACCTGGTCCTGGTGGTGGATGCGCCTGACGACGTGCGGGTGCAGCGGATGCTGGAGCACCGGGGGATGACTGAGGAATCTGCGCGCTCCCGCATGGCGGCCCAGGCTGCCCGGGAGGAGCGGCTGGCTGCGGCTGATGTGATCCTGGACAACTCCGGCACCGTTGAGCAGTTGCAGGAGCAGGTGGACAGGTTGTGGGACGGCCGGCTCGTGCCCTTCGCCCGGAACATCTCCTCGGGCGTCCGCGCGGACAGGACCGGGGGCCCGGTCCTGGTCCCGCACCGGCAGGACTGGGCCCGGCAGGCGGCGAGGATCGCGGCAAGGCTGACGACGGCGGCGCCCTGGCTCATCCTGGCTGTGGACCACATCGGCTCCACCTCCGTGCCAGGGCTGCCCGCCAAGGATGTCATCGACGTGCAGGTTGCAGTGCCGGACCTCGAAACCGCAGCCAGGCTCGCGCCGCTCCTGGCCGCTGCCGGCTTTCCGGGGGTACGCGGGGTGGAGTCCGACACTCCGAAGCCCAATGCGCCTGATCCAGCCCAATGGTTGAAGCGGTTCCACGCCAACGCCGACCCATGCCGGGCCGTCAACGTGCATGTCCGGCCGGCCGGCTCGGCCGGATGGCGCTACGCCCTGCTGTTCCGGGACTGGCTCCGGGACGATCCGTCGGCGCTCACGCTCTACGCAGGGCACAAGGCAGAACTGGCGCGACGGTTCGCGGGTTCTCCGGACACAAGGGCATACACGGAAGCCAAGGAGCCGTGGTTTACCGACGTCGCGTGGCCGCGAATGTCCGCCTGGGCGGACGCAACAGGGTGGGCACCGCCGTCGTACACCTCCTGAAGCCGCTTCACGGCCGGGAGGCTTGTTCGCCTGTAACGGACTCCGCCGCCCAGTGTCAGTGCCCGGTTGTAGATTAGAACCATGAGCCTTGCGCAGGAAATCAACCGGGTTGTTGCACCTTTCGAGGTCATCAGCGAGTTCAAGCCGGCGGGCGATCAGCCCGCTGCCATCGCCGAGCTGACGGAGCGCATTAAGAACGGCGAAAAGGACGTGGTGCTGCTCGGCGCCACCGGTACCGGCAAGAGCGCCACCACCGCCTGGCTGATCGAACAGGTGCAGCGGCCCACCCTGGTGATGGTCCAGAACAAAACCCTCGCCGCGCAGCTGGCCAATGAGTTCCGCGAGCTGCTGCCCAACAACGCCGTCGAGTACTTCGTCTCCTACTACGACTACTACCAGCCCGAAGCGTACGTGGCGCAGACGGACACCTTCATCGAGAAGGACTCCTCCATCAACGAGGAAGTGGAACGGCTCCGCCACTCCGCCACCAACGCCCTGCTGACCCGCCGGGACGTGATCGTGGTGGCGACGGTTTCCTGCATCTACGGCCTGGGTACGCCTGAAGAGTACATTGCAGGCATGGTCACGCTCCGTAAGGGGGCGGAGATGAACCGGGACGACCTCCTCCGGAAATTTGTCTCCATGCAGTACGCGCGCAACGACATGGACTTCCACCGGGGCACGTTCCGGGTCCGCGGGGACACCGTGGAGATCATCCCGATGTACGAGGAACTGGCCATCCGGATCGAATTCTTCGGTGACGAGATTGAGAACATCCACACCCTCCACCCGTTGACCGGCGAGGTGATCCGGGACGAAGAGGAAATGTACGTCTTTCCCGCCTCCCACTACGTGGCCGGGCCCGAGCGGATGTCCAGGGCCATCAAGCGGATCGAGGACGAGCTCGCCGACCGGCTCAAGGTGCTGGAAGGCCAGAACAAGCTGGTTGAAGCGCAGCGCCTCCGGATGCGGACCAACTATGACCTTGAGATGATGCAGCAGATGGGCTTCTGCAACGGCATCGAAAACTACTCCTCGCACATCGACGGCCGGGCCCCCGGAACAGCCCCGCACTGCCTGCTCGACTACTTCCCGGACGACTTCCTGCTGGTGGTGGACGAATCCCACGTGACAATCCCGCAAATCGGAGCGATGTACGAGGGCGATATGTCCCGCAAGCGGAATCTGGTGGACTTCGGCTTCCGCCTGCCCTCCGCGATGGACAACAGGCCGCTCAAATGGGACGAATTCCTCCAGCGCATCGGCCAGACCGTCTACCTGTCTGCGACGCCCGGCAAGTACGAACTGGGCAAGGCCGACGGTTTCGTACAGCAGATCATTCGGCCTACCGGGCTCATCGATCCGGAGGTGGTGGTCAAGCCCACCAAGGGCCAGATCGATGACCTGCTTGGCGAAATCAAGACCCGCACAGCAAAGAACGAGCGCATCCTGGTCACTACCCTGACCAAACGGATGGCGGAGGACCTCACCGACTACCTCCTGGGCCACGGGATCAAGGTGGAGTACCTCCACTCCGACGTGGACACCCTGCGGCGCGTTGAACTGCTGCGCGAATTACGGATGGGCAAGTTCGACGTCCTGGTGGGCATCAACCTGCTCCGTGAGGGGCTGGATCTGCCCGAAGTTTCCCTTGTCAGCATTCTGGACGCCGACAAGGAAGGCTTCCTGCGCTCCTCCACGTCCCTGATCCAGACCATCGGCCGCGCTGCCCGTAACGTTTCCGGGCAGGTCCACATGTACGCCGACCGTATTACGGACTCCATGGCGCACGCCATCGACGAGACCAACAGGCGCCGTGCCATCCAGGTGGCCTACAACACCGAGCACGGAGTGGATCCGCAGCCGCTGCGGAAAAAGATCGCGGACATCACCGACCAGCTGGCCAAGGAAGACGCCGACACCCAGGAGCTGCTGAACAACAACCGGCTGGCCAAGGGCGGCAAGCGGAAGTCCGCGGCCAAGGGCGCGGCCCAGGTGCGCTCGGACGGACTGGCCGCGGCACCGGCGGAGGACCTCGTGGGACTGATCGAACAGCTGACGGAGCAGATGCACGGTGCCGCTGCCGAGCTGCAGTTCGAGGTGGCAGCCAGGATCAGGGACGAAGTCAGCGAGCTGAAGAAGGAACTGAGGCAGATGCAGGCGGCGGGCCACGCCTGACACAAAAGTCGCCAGGGACAGGCAGGCCAGCTGCCTGGGGTAGAGTTAAGGTCACGTAGGGGAGTATCCCGAGCGCTACGATCGTCAACACGCAGGGCATGGTTGCCCCGCCGGGCGTAGCGGGCCGCCACATCAGCACCAAGTGCACAGGCAGGCCGGAGAGACTTACACCGCATCTCTGTACCCTGCGAAAGGCTACCCTGTGCTCGAATTGCCCGTGTGGTTCGAAGTCGGCTCACTTGTCGTCCTCGGCCTGATCCTCCTGATCGACCTTCTCTTGGTGGTCCGGCGCCCCCATGAACCTTCCATGAAGGAAGCCGGACTCTGGGTAGCGTTTTACGTCAGCCTCGCCCTGGTGTTTGCAGGGGCCATGTTCGCCTTTACCGGCCCGGAATACGGCGGCCAGTTCGTCGCCGGCTGGGTGACCGAATACAGCCTCAGCATTGACAACCTGTTTGTCTTCATCATCATCATGGCCCGCTTCTCCGTGCCCCGGAAATACCAGCAGGAAGTGCTGATGGTGGGCATCATCATCGCACTGATCCTGCGCGGTATCTTCATCCTTCTCGGCGCCATCGTGATTGAGCAGTTCAGCTGGGTGTTCTACATCTTCGGCGCGTTCCTGCTGTGGACTGCCTGGAAGCAGGCCCAGGACGAAGGCGAAGACGAAGAAGACCGGGAAAACCCGCTCATCGCCAAGATCCGCAAGGTCATCCCCATGTCCGAGAAGTTCGACGGCGGCAAGCTGCGGACTACGGTGGACGGCAAGAAGGTCTTCACCCCGATGCTGATCGTGTTCATCACCATCGGCCTCACGGACCTGCTCTTCGCAGTCGACTCCATCCCCGCAATCTTCGGCCTCACCCAGAGCCCGTTCATTGTGTTCACAGCCAACCTGTTTGCCCTGATGGGCCTGCGCCAGCTGTACTTCCTGCTCGGTGGCCTCATGAACCGCCTGATCTACCTGAAGCACGCATTGTCCTTCATCCTCGCCTTCATCGGCGTCAAGCTGGTGCTGCATGCGATGCACGTCAACGAACTTCCGTTCATCAATGGCGGGCAGCACATTGAATGGGCTCCCGAAATCCCCACCTTTGTGTCCCTGGCAGTCATCGTCGGCACCATCATCATCGCCGTCGTTGCCAGCCTGGTCAGCTCCAAGGCCAAGGAAGCCCACGTGGACCCCCGCCTCGAAGAGGACGTCCGGAAGAGCCACAGCGACGCCGAGTAACGCGCCCAGGTCTTGCCTGTCAACGATCCCGCCCGCTCCTGCGGCCGGGATCGTTGGCCTTTAAGCAGCCTCTGCAGCGGCCTGCGCGGGGGGACTATGCTCACTCCATGGGCCCGACACTGATTACGGAACAGGACGTGCGCCACGTGCAGAAGCGCACAGTGGCGCTGCTGGCGACGGCCCAGGTTTTCGGCGGTATCGGAACCGGCGCAACGGTTTCCATCGGGTCGATCCTTGCGGTGGAGCTCTCAGGGTCAAGCGCCTGGGCGGGTGCCGTGGCCACGGTGATGACCCTTGGCGCGGCGCTGGCTGCCCTGCCGCTTGCCTCGCTCGCAGACCGCCGGGGGCGCCGGATCGGGCAGGTAACCGGCCTGTCCTGCGCTTTGGCCGGCGCTGTATTGATGGTGCTTGCGGTGGTGTCCGGACTCTTCATCCTGCTGGTGCTGGGTGCCGCCGGGATCGGCGTCGGCAGCGCGGCCAGCCTCCAAGCCCGCTTCGCCGCGGTGGATCTTGCCGACCCCGAACACCGCGGCAGGGCACTGTCCACCGTGGTCTGGGCAGTAACTATCGGAGCTGTGGCAGGGCCCAACCTGATCCAGCCAGGAACTGTGGTGGGGGAGGCCCTTGGCCTTCCGCCCGTGGCGGGGCCCTTCGTGATCTCCGGCGCCGGCCTCCTCCTGGCAGCCGCCGTGCTTTTTGCCGGACTTCGGCCGGATCCGCTGCTGCTGGCCAGGGAACTTGCTTCCCGTCAGGCGGCGGCAGCACCCGAGGGCTCCCGGCACGAAGGCCAGGCCCCGCGAGGGGACGGCTATGCAGGGGCCGGCACTCCCGCCACAGTAAAGCGCGACGGCGGGACGCTGGTCCGCGGCCTGCGTGCCATCCGCGGCTCCCGGCCGGCGCTCCTGGCGGTGGCCGCCGTCGTCGGAGCGCACGCCGTCATGGTGGGTGTGATGTCCATGACTCCCCTGCACCTGCAGGAACTCCTGGAGGTGCCCGGCTCCGGCCATGCCGGGCACACAGCATCCGGTGATGTGCTGGTGATTATCGGCTTCACCATTTCCCTGCACATCGCCGGGATGTTCGCCCTCTCGCCCGTGATGGGCTGGCTGACGGACAAGGCGGGCAGGGCCCAAACCATCATGATCGGGTTCGGCCTGCTGCTCGTTTCGGTCGCTGTCGCCGGGTTCGGCCAGGGCTCCACCGCCGCCGTCGCGGTGGGCCTGGTCCTCCTGGGCCTGGGCTGGTCTGCGGCCACTGTTTCCGGATCCACCCTGCTGGCCGAAAGCGTAGCGCAGGAGTCCAGGGTGGCCGTCCAGGGCGTTTCCGACATGCTCATGGGTGCTGCCGGTGCGGTGGGCGGGGCAGTGTCCGGCGTGGTCCTCAGCTGGCTGGGTTACCTGGGTCTTAATCTGCTCGGCGGCGTTGTAGGCGCGTGCGTCCTGGCTGCGGCGTTCCTGACCGTCATGGCTGCGCGGCGGCAGTCAGCGGCCTGAGCGCGCCATACCCAGGAGCCGCGCAAAGATGCCTTCCCCGTCGTCGGAAATCCCATCGTGGTGGAAGTCGCCGGACTCCCAGACCTGCAGCCCGCGGACGGCGGACGCTGTCTCGAGGGACAGCTGCCGGTCCACATAAATATCGTCAGAGTAGATAGCCGCGGCTACCGGGACAGTGTTGGCTGCCAGCTGTCCGACGTCGTACAGCGGCTTCCAGTCCTGTTTGGCGGCGAGCAGGTGGGCCACGTCCCTGAGGGGCTGAAGCGCAGGGTCCTGTTCGAAGTACCAGGGATAAACCATCTCGCCCGTCAGCAGGAGCGGCTCGGCGTCCGGGCCGAACTCCGGATACTCCGCCAGCACCCGCCAGGCCGCCCAGTCCGTCGCCTGCCCTTGGCCGTAAATCGATTCATGCATCAGCGCATAAAGCGGGTTGGAGCGCCTGGAGACAATGCCCTGCACCTGGTCCAGGAAGGCGTCCGACAGCCGCACCCCGTCTCCCGTCGAGACGAAAGCATCCTCCAGCAGGTAATGCAGGCTGTCCACGCGGGTGTTCCCGCCCAGGAAGGCGCCCACCATCTGGAAGCGCTCCACCGTGAGCGGACTGCTGTCAGGCAGGAACTCGGGAGTGTGCCGCAGATGGCGGGCAATCCGTTCCACCATGACCCTGTCCTCCGGGTACCAGCCGAAGTACTCGGCGTTCCGGGCGGCCACGCGCTGGAACGTGGCGCGGTAGACGTCGTCGGCCGGGCCGGCGAGGGGCGCAAGGCCGCCGGTCACCAGGACTTCCTGCAGCCCGTCCGGAGCAAACGACAGGTAGGTCAGGGCGCAGAAGCCGCCATAGCTCTGGCCGTACACCGTCCACGGACCGGAGCCGAGGGCCTCCCGGACAAGCTCGGCGTCGGCCACGATGGAGTCCGCACGGAAGTGTTCCAGGTAAGCAGCCTGGTCCTGGGCTGACCCACGGAGCGGCAGCGTGGTGCGGTCGATGGGCGAGGAGAGCCCGGTGCCGCGCTGGTCCAGCATGAGGATCCGGAAGTCCCGGGCAGCCGCCTTGCTCCAGCCACCCAGTGATCCAAACCTGTTGCCGCGACCCCCGGGGCCGCCCTGGAGGAACAACAGCCAGGGAAGTTCCGCGGCTTCCTCCTTGGAGTGTGCGGCCGAGACGTACTCACGGGCAAAAACGGTGATCGTCTCCCCGCCGGGAGCGGTGTGGTCCAGCGGCACGGTAAATAGGTGCTCCACGGTGCGCATGCCGCGGAATTCATGCCGCCCCCTGACCTCATGCCTGGCACGGATCCTGGAGCCGGAGATAGCGGACATCCCTGCGTTAGCCATTGGCGCCGGCCGGGACTGCGCTGCCGAACTGTTCAAGGGCCTGGCCGGTGAGCCGGAAAGTGGACCAACCGTCCATGGGCCGGGCGCCGAGGCTCCGATAGAAATTGATGGACGGCTCGTTCCAGTCGAGGACGCTCCACTCCACGCGGGCGTATCCATTTTCCACCGCGGTGGCGGCCAGGTGCTGGAGCAGGGCCTTCCCATGTCCTTCGCCGCGGGCTTCCGGGCTGACGTAAAGGTCCTCCAGGTAGATGCCGTGGACGCCTTCCCAGGTGGAATAGTTCAGGAACCACAAAGCGAATCCCTGGACTTCCCCTGCCTCGTTTTCCGCCATGGCAGCGAACACGCGCGGGTTGTCCCCGAAGAGCACGTGCTGCAGCATTTCCGGGGTGTTCCGGACGGCGTCCGGTTCCTTCTCGTAGTGCGCCAGTTCGTGGATCATCCGAAGGATTGCGGGAACGTCGTGGGGGGTTGCGGGGCGGATTACACTCATTATTCGAGCTTACCGTCCGGGTCCGCCCGAAACGGGTACCGGTCAGAGCCGGTTGACGTCAGTCACCCTGATGACGGCGGTTCCCGTTTCGTCCGATGCTGCAAGGTCAACCTCTGCGGAGATTCCCCAGTCGTGGTTGGCCGCCGGATCGTCGAAGATCTGCCGGACCTTCCACCGGTCTTTCTCCTCCGTGATGATGAGCAGGGCCGGTCCGCGGGCGTCCGGCCCGGTTCCGATGTCATCGTGCTCGTCGAAGTAGTCGTCCAGCACGTCTTCCCAGCGGTCCGCGTTCCAGCCTGCCGCGCCGTCGAGTTCGCCGAGCGCTGCAGCGTCCTCGTCGGCGAACAGTTCCACGCGCCGGAACATCTCGTTGCGGAGCATTACCCGGAAAGCCCTGATGTTGGACGTGAGCGACGGCGGGGGAGGCGGCGGTGCGTCGTGCGGCGTCGGGGCCAGGCCGGATGCCAGTTCCTCCCATTCGTCCAGCAGGCTGGAGTCCACCTGCCGGACCAGTTCGCCGAGCCAGGCGACCAGGTCTTCCAGGTCCTCGCGCAGCATGTCCTGGGGAACTGTCTGCCGGAGCGCTTTGAAGGCATCCGCCAAGTAGCGCAGGACGATGCCCTCTGACCGGGCCAGCCCGTAAAACTGGACGAACTCGCCAAAGTTCATGGCGCGCTCGTACATGTCCCGGACCACTGACTTGGGCGCCAGTTCGAAGTCGCCTACCCAGGGTGCCGCTTTCCGGTACACCTCGAACGCCTCGCCGAGGATTTCGGCCAGGGGCTGGGGGTAGGACACCTCGTCCAGCATTGCCATCCGCTGGTCGTAGTCGATGCCGTCCGCCTTCATGGCGGCGACCGCCTCGCCGCGGGCCTTCTTCATCTGCGCGGAGAGGATCTGGCGGGGCTTCTCCAGGGTCGCCTCGATCACCGACACCACATCCAGGGCGTACGACGGCGAGTCCGGGTCCAGGAGCTCCAGCGCGGCGAGTGCGAAGGGGGACAGCGGCTGGTTCAGTGCGAAGTTCGGCTGGAGGTGGACGGTCAGCCGGACGGTGCGGCCATCGCGTCCCTGCTCGTTCGCGGGGATCCGCTCCACAACTTCTGCCGCGAGCAACTCCCGGTAGATGCCCAGTGCCTTTTTCATGAGCTGCAGCTGGGAGGAACGGGGCTCGTGGTTCTCGGTGAGCAGGCGCCGGGCTGCGGTGAAGGGGTCGCCGGGGCGTTCCATCAGGTTCATCAACATGGCGTGGGTCACGGTGAAGCTTGACGACAGCGGGTCCGGCACGGATTCGACCAGCCGTTTGAACGTAGGCTCCCCCCAGCTGACAAATCCTTCGGGCGGCTTCTTTTTGACCACCTGGCGCAGCTTTTTCTGGTCGTCGCCGAATTTGGCGACTGCCTTGGCCATGGCCTTGACGTTCTCGGTGACGTGCTCGGGCGCCTGGACCACAACGGTCCCCGCTGTGTCGTAACCCGCCCGGCCGGCCCGGCCCGCGATCTGGTGGAACTCCCGGGAGTTGAGCAGGCGGGTGCGGACGCCGTCGTATTTGCTCAGTGCAGTCAGCAGGACGGTGCGGATGGGCACATTGATTCCCACCCCCAGCGTGTCGGTGCCGCAGATGACTTTGAGCAACCCGGCCTGTGCCAGCTGTTCCACCAGCCGCCGGTACTTGGGCAGCATGCCTGCGTGGTGCACGCCGATGCCGTGGCGCACGAGCCGGTTCAGCGTCTTGCCGAAACCGGCGGCAAACCTGAAGTTGGCGATCAGCTCGGCGATTTTGTCCTTTTCCTCGCGGGTGCAGACGTTGATGCTCATCAGGGTCTGCGCGCGGTCAATCGCTTCAATCTGGCTGAAGTGGACCACATAGACCGGAACCTGCCTGGTGGAAAGCAGTTCCTCCAGCGTCTCGTGGACGGGGGTCTCGTGGTAGTAGTAATGCAGCGGAATGGGCCGTTCTGCCGAGCTCACCGTGGTGGTGGTGCGGCCGGTCAGTGCGGTCAGGCCTTCCTCGAACCTGCTGACGTCACCGAGGGTGGCGGACATCAGCAGGAACTGCGCCTGCGGGAGCTCAAGCAGGGGAACCTGCCAGGCCCAGCCGCGCTGCGGGTCTGAATAGAAATGGAACTCGTCCATGATGACGGTGCCCAGCTGCGCGGCCGCCCCCTCACGGAGTGCGGTGTTCGCCAGGATTTCGGCCGTGCAGCAGATAATGGGAGCGTCCTGGTTGACGCCGGAATCGCCGGTGATCATTCCCACGTTTTCGGCGCCGAAAATGTCACACAGGGCAAAGAATTTCTCGGAAACCAGCGCCTTGATGGGCGCGGTGTAGTAGCTCCGCTGGCCCTGGGCCATCGCCTGGAAGTGGGCTGCGATGGCCACGAGTGACTTTCCGGACCCGGTCGGCGTGGCCAAAATGACGTTAGCCCCCGTCGCCAGCTCCATGATGGCTTCGTCCTGCGCCGGGTACAGGGCCAGCCCCCGGCTTTCCGTCCACTCGACAAACCGCGTGTAGAGGTCATCGGGATCGACGCCGGCGGGCAGGCCGGGAGCGGGCAAATCGGTCAGCTGGTCAACGAGTTTCATTGATTTCCAGCTTAGTGCCCGGCCGCGCCGGGAAAATCGCCGCCTGCGGGTTAGGCTTCCGCGTACCTGCAGAACCAGAACCTGGAGACAAATGACATGAAATGGGATCCGTCAAAATACGTCCAGTTCGGCGACTACCGTGACCGGCCTTTCTTCGACCTGACGGGCAGGGTCCATGCGGACTCGCCAGGGCAGGTGGTGGACCTGGGGTGCGGACCGGGAAACCTCACCGCGACCCTCGCGGAGCGGTGGCCTGAGGCCGACGTTGTCGGGCTTGATTCCTCGGCCGAGATGCTGGCAAGAGCAGAGGCAGTTGCGGAGGGAACACCCTCCCTGCGCTTTGGCCGCATGGACATCGCTGAATGGATGCCGTCCCAGGAAACCGGGGTGGTGGTGAGCAACGCCGCACTACAGTGGGTCCCCGGCCACCAGGAGATGATGCGTTCCTGGCTTGAGGCGCTCCGTCCGGGCTCATGGTTTGCAATGCAGGTCCCGGGGAACTTCAACGCCCCGTCCCACGTCCTGATGCGCGAGCTGGCGGCTTCGGATCGGTGGGCACCGCAGCTCGCCGGGGTGCTGCGCGGGGGCGAGTCCGTGGCCGAGCCCGGGGAATACCTCCACATCCTGCTGGACGCCGGGTACACCGCGGACGCCTGGGAGACGACCTACCAGCAGGTCCTTCCGGGCAGGGATGCTGTTCTGGAGTGGGTCCGCGGCACTGCGCTACGGCCCGTCCTGGCCGTTCTTACCCCTGAGGAAGGCTCCGACTTTGAGGCCAACTACGCCGCGGCGCTGAGGGACGCCTACCCACCCACCGCTCATGGCACCGTCTTTCCTTTCCGCAGGATCTTTGCGGTGGGCCGCAAGAATGGGTAAAGGCTGTGGCTTGACGCACTCGACAACCTGGTCACGGCATATGACAAGTTTCGAAAGTGACGTGGCTTACAATAACGGGGTGGCTGAAGGGGGAGAGGCTACCGCCGGCTGCCCCCTCGGCTGACTGACCTTACTGGAGGTACGTTGCTGACCGGATTAATGAGGCGGCTGCTGGGGGCCCACAAAGGCCACGTCGCTGCCATCGTTGTTCTCCAGCTGTTTCAGGCGGCCGCTACCCTGATGCTGCCCACCGTGAACGCCGCCATCATCGACGACGGCATCGTGGCCGGGAACACGGCGGTCATCAACCGCCTGGGCATCATGATGGCCGCCTTGGCCGCCGTCCAGGCAGCGGCCGCAATAGCGGCAGGCTACCTGGCGGCTGTGGTGGCGATGCGGATCGGGCACCAGCTTCGCGCGGAAATCTTTACCAAAATCCAGTCGCTGTCCTCCCAGGAGGTGGCTGCCTTCGGAACCCAGAGCCTCACCACGCGCGCCACCAACGATACGCAGCAGATCCAGGCCTTTGCAGTGCTGGTGTTCACCATGCTGGTAGCGGGGCCGGCGATGGGCCTGGGCGGAATTGTCCTTGCCCTGCAGCAGGACGTGGCGCTCTCCGCGGTGGTGATCGTTATCGTGCCGCTGCTGCTCCTGATCATGTACGGCATCGTCAGGCGCCTCATCCCCCTCTACCGTGAGGGCCAGGACCTCCTCGACCGGGCAGGGGGCATCCTCCGCGAGCAGATCATCGGAGCCAACGTCATCCGGGCCTTTGTCCGCCAGGACCACGAGGTCCGGCGCTTTGCGCGGACCAACAGCAGCCTGACAGCAAACAATCTGCAATCTGCCCTGCTGGTGGCAGGAATGCTGCCGCTGATCATGCTGGTTGTGAACATCTCCTCCGTGGCCGTCGTATGGTTCGGCGGGCACCGGATCCAGGCGGGCCTGATGAACATTGGAGCCCTTGCCGCCTTCATCGCCTACATCCTGCAGATCCTGCTCGCCATCATGATGGCGATGTACGTCCTCATGACCGCACCGCGGGCAGCAGTCTGCGCCGAGCGCATCGACGCTGTACTCACCACTGAGCCCTCGGTTCGTGATCCGCAGGAAGCCCCGGCGGTACTCCCGGTTCGCGGCTCCGGCCCGCGGGTCCCGCCGGACACCGCCGGTGTTCTGAAATTCAGCCAGGTGGGATTCTCCTATCCGGGGGCGGAAGCTCCGGTCCTGGCGGACATCAGCTTCACCGCGGGACCGGGCACCACAACGGCCATCATCGGCTCCACGGGAAGTGGAAAGTCCACGCTGCTCAACCTGATCCCACGCTTCCTCGATTCCACCACGGGGACCATCAGCCTCAATGGCGTCAATATCAGGGACCTTCCGCTGGACACCCTGCGGGCAGGCATGTCGATCGTTCCCCAGCACTCCCATCTGTTTTCGGGCACCATCGCACAGAACCTTCGGATGGCCGCTCCGGATGCCCCGGACGCAGAACTCTGGACTGCCCTGGAGACGGCACAGACCATGCGGTTTATGCGCGACCTGCCGCTGGGACTCGCCACACCCATCGGCCAGGGCGGGACGAACCTGTCCGGCGGGCAGCGGCAGCGGCTGTGCATTGCGCGGGCCCTGTTGCGGAAGAGCCCGCTCTATCTTTTTGACGACAGTTTCTCAGCGCTGGACTACGACACAGACACACGGTTGAGGCACGCTTTGGCAGCAGAGCTTGCCACTGCCACGGTGGTAGTGGTGGCAGAGCGGATCTCCGCCGTCGAAAGCGCTGACCTGATCCTGGTGCTCGACGGCGGGCAGCTGGCGGCGCAGGGAACGCACCCCGAGCTGCTGAAGAGCTCTTCCACCTACCGGGAGATTGCAGAGTCGCAGCTCGCACTGGATGGCCCGGGATGACGCCGCTGCCCGTTGCTCCGGGAGCGACCGAAAAGTTCTGGCCCACAGCAGGGAGGCTGCTGGGCCGGCTGCAGCCGTTCAGGAGGTTCATGCTCGGCGCCGTAGCAGCCACGTGCACCTTTGCGGGGCTCAATGTCGCGGCGCCGAAATACCTCGGCGACGCCACTGACGTGGTGGTGGATGGCATGTTCCAGGGAGCCCTGGACCAGGGCAGGCTTGGCCTGCTGCTCGCCGGGGTTGCCCTGATGTACGTCTTTGCCTCACTGTTCAACTGGATCCAGGGAGCACTCACAGCCAGGTCAGTGCAAGGTCTTATGTACGGTCTGCGTGCGTCGGTGGAAGACAAGCTGCACCGGCTGCCGGCCTCATATTTCCGCGAACGCTCCAGGGGTGATGTCCTGAGCCGGGCAACGAACGACATCGACAACATCGCCCAGGCCATGAACCAGCTCCTGACGCAGCTGATCATGTCCTTCCTCATGCTGTGCGGATCCCTGGCCATGATGCTGTGGATCTCACCCCTGCTCGCCGCAATCGCCATTGCTACCGTTCCACTGTCCACCCTCATTACCGTGCTTGTAGCCCGCCGGTCCCAGGCCCAGTTTGCGAGGCAGTGGACAGAGACCGGCGAGCTGAACGCGCATGTGGAAGAGTTCGTCTCGGGCCACGAGGTCATCAAGGCCTTCGGGCAGCAGGCCCAGGCCGCGAAGACCTTCGCGCGGAGCAATGACCGGCTTGCGCGTGCCGCCACCAAAGCGCAGTATTCGGCAGGCGTGGTGCAGCCCCTGATGGTGCTGATGTCAAACCTCAACTACATTGCCGTGGCAGTGGTTGGTGCCCTCCAGGTCATTGCCGGGGCAATGACCATCGGCGGGATCCAGGCCTTTATCCAGTTCAGCAGGCTCTTCACCCAGCCCGTCGGCCAAATCGGCGGCATGCTGAACCTCATTCAGTCCTGCGTTGCGTCCGCCGCGCGTGTGTTCGCCCTCCTCGACGCGGAGGAGGATCCGGCCGAACCGCCGGCGGATGCCGGCGCGGCCCCGCCGGGCGGACGGATTGCCTTTGAAGACGTCACCTTCGGCTACCCGGACTCAGCCCCGGCAGTGCATAACCTCTCCTTCTCCGTGGAGCCCGGGGAGACGGTTGCCATCGTCGGGCACACGGGAGCAGGGAAGACCACCGTGGTAAACCTCCTGCTGCGGTTCTACGAGCCAGGGTCCGGGCGGATAACCATGGGGGGAACAAACATTGCCGCAATGTCCCGGGACCGGGTGCGGGAACAATACGGCGTGGTACTCCAGGACGCCTGGCTCTTCGCGGGAACCATCAGGGAAAACATTGCCTACGGCAGGCCGGGCGCCACGGAAAGCGCCATCATCGCAGCGGCTGAAGCCAGCTATGTGGACAGGTTCGTCAGGGCACTGCCCGGCGGTTACGACACAGTGCTGGAAGACGGTGGTGAACCACTCAGCCAGGGCCAGCGGCAGCTCCTCACCATAGCCAGGGCACAGCTGGCGGCCCGGGCCATCCTGGTTCTTGACGAGGCCACCAGCTCCGTTGATTCACGAACCGAGCTCCTGATCCGCCAGGCAATGCAGCGCCTGCGGCAGGGCAGGACCAGTTTTGTCATTGCCCACCGTTTGTCCACCATCCGCAACGCTAATCTAATTTTGGTCATGGACCATGGACGCATCGTTGAACAGGGCACGCATCACAGCCTGCTTGCTGCCAACAGCTACTACGCCCGCCTTCACAATGCACAGTTCTCCGCCCGCCCCGGCAGGACGGACGCGCTCGAGGCCGGCATTTGACCCCGGCAGCCGGATTCCCGGGAGCCTGGAAGCCGAACAACGCCAGCTCCGTGCCGCTGTTCGAGCAGCTGCGGCTCCACGTCATCCATTTGGTGGACAAGGGCGCGCTGCCGCCGGGAACGAGGCTCCCGGCAGTGAGGGCACTGGCCGAGGGCCTGGACGTTGCCCCGCATACAGTTGCCCGGGCCTACAAGGAGCTCGAAGCTGCTGGAATCGTTGCCACCCGAGGCCGGAACGGCACCGTGGTGTGCGCGGCCGATGAACGCCTCGGCGGGCTCGCTGCCGCGGCCGCAGCCTACGCCGCGGCGGCCAAAGCGCAGGGCGCCACTTTCGCGGAGGCCGTGAAGCTGCTGGCCGCCGCCTACGATGTTCCCTGAGGGCGGAACCGTGCAAGTTCGAAGAAGTTTTCGATTAGCATAATGGGGTGCCTAAAGCCGTAGCTGAAGAAACTTCTGCCCCCTCCACCGCTTTGACCGTACCTCCTGCGGCTGCCCAACAACGCCCGGACCTCTCCCGCCTCATCGTCAAGGGCGCGCGGGAACACAACCTTCGCAACGTCGATCTCGACCTGCCCCGGGACGCGATGATCGTGTTCACCGGCCTCTCCGGATCCGGGAAGTCATCCCTGGCGTTCGACACCATCTTCGCGGAGGGCCAGCGGCGGTACGTCGAATCCCTGTCCGCCTATGCGCGCCAGTTCCTCGGCCAGGTGGACAAGCCCGACGTCGATTTCATCGAGGGACTGTCTCCGGCGGTCTCCATCGACCAGAAATCCACCAGCAAGAACCCGCGGTCCACGGTAGGCACCATTACCGAGATCTACGACTACATGCGCCTGCTGTGGGCCCGCGTCGGGCGGCCGCACTGCCCTGTGTGTGGCGAACCCGTCGCCAAGCAGACGCCCCAGCAGATCGTTGATCAGCTGCTGGAGCTTGAGGAGGGTACGCGCTTCCAGGTCCTGGCACCCGTTGTGCGCGGCCGCAAGGGCGAGTTCGTCGACCTGTTCAAGGAACTGACGGCAAAGGGCTACTCCCGCGCACGGGTCGACGGAGACCTGGTGCAGCTGAGTGATCCGCCCAAGCTCGGAAAACAGTACAAGCACACCATTGAGGTTGTTGTGGACCGCCTGGTGGTCAAGGAAGGCATTAGCCAGCGGCTCACGGACTCCATCGAAACCGCCCTGGTCCTGGCCGAGGGCCGCGTCCTGGCAGAGTTCGTGGACCTTGATGCGGACGATCCCGGGCGGCTGCGGGCATTCTCGGAAAACCTGGCCTGCCCTAACGAGCACCCCCTTGCCATCGACGAGATCGAGCCCCGCTCCTTCTCGTTCAACAATCCCTTCGGCGCCTGCGCGGCCTGCAGCGGCATCGGCACAAAGCTGGAGGTGGACGAGGAACTTATTGTTCCCAACCCGGAGCTTTCCCTGGCCGACGGCGCCATCGCGCCCTGGTCCATGGGAACAGCCACCACGGAATACTGGAACAGGCTCCTTGACGGCCTTGCCAAGGAACTCGGCTTCTCGATGGACACCCCGTGGGAGAAGCTGGGCAAGGATGTTCGCCAGACTGTCCTGCACGGCAAGGACCACAAGGTGGTGGTTCAATACCGCAACCGTTTTGGCCGGGAGCGCAAGTACAGCACCGGCTTTGAAGGAGCGATCCAGTACGTCCACCGCAAGCACGGTGAGACGGACTCCGACTGGGCCCGCGACCGCTACGAAGAGTACATGCGGCAGGTTCCCTGCCCGGCCTGCAACGGTGCCCGGCTTAACCCGGCGTCCTTGTCGGTGCTGATCAATGGCAAGTCAATTGCCGAGGTTGCTGCCCTTCCCATGCGCGACTGCGCGGAGTTCCTGAACACCCTGGTGCTGACCGGACGCGAAGCACAGATCGCCCACCAGGTGCTTAAGGAGATCCAGGCCAGGCTGACCTTCCTGCTCGACGTCGGCCTGGAGTACCTGAACCTCGAACGTCCCTCCGCCACGCTCTCCGGGGGCGAAGCACAGCGTATCCGGCTGGCCACCCAGATCGGGTCCGGTCTGGTGGGTGTCCTCTACGTCCTGGACGAGCCGTCCATTGGCCTGCACCAGCGTGACAACCGGCGCCTGATCGATACCCTGACCAGGCTCCGGGACATGGGCAACACGCTCATCGTCGTCGAACACGACGAGGACACCATCCATGTCGCGGACTGGATTGTGGACATCGGACCGGGCGCGGGGGAGCACGGCGGCCAGGTGGTCCACTCCGGTTCCTACAAGGAACTGTTGGAGAACACGGCTTCATTGACCGGCGATTACCTCTCCGGCCGCAAGAAGATTGACGTGCCCGCCAAGCGCCGCAAATACGACAAGAAGCGTGAGCTTAAGGTTGTGGGCGCGCGGGAAAACAACCTTGTGAACGTGGATGCAGCGTTCCCGCTGGGCCTCTTCACTGCCGTGACCGGTGTGAGCGGTTCCGGCAAGTCCACCCTGGTGAATGAGATCCTGTACAAGGTCCTGGCCAACAAGCTCAACGGTGCCAAACAGGTAGCCGGGCGGCACAAGGCAGTCCAGGGCCTGGAGCACCTGGACAAGGTTGTGCACGTGGACCAAAGCCCCATCGGCCGCACTCCGCGTTCCAACCCGGCCACCTACACAGGCGTCTTTGACAACATCCGGAAACTCTTCGCCGAAACCACCGAGGCGAAGGTTCGCGGCTACCTCCCTGGCCGGTTCTCCTTCAACGTCAAGGGTGGCCGCTGCGAGGCCTGCTCCGGTGACGGCACGCTGAAGATCGAGATGAACTTCCTGCCCGACGTCTACGTGCCCTGCGAGGTATGCCACGGGGCGCGTTACAACAGGGAAACGCTCGAAGTCCACTACAAGGGCAAAACCATCGCGGATGTCCTGAACATGCCCATCGAAGAGGGCGCCGAGTTTTTCGCTGCCTTCTCGCCCATCGCCCGGCACCTCAACACCCTGGTGGACGTCGGTTTGGGCTACGTCCGCCTGGGCCAGCCCGCAACCACGTTGTCCGGCGGCGAGGCGCAGCGCGTCAAGCTGGCCGCGGAACTCCAGAAGCGGTCCAACGGGCGCAGCGTCTATGTCCTGGACGAGCCCACCACCGGGCTTCACTTCGAGGACATCCGCAAGCTGCTGATGGTGCTGCAGGGTCTGGTGGACAAAGGCAATACCGTGATCACCATCGAACACAACCTGGACGTCATCAAGAGTGCCGACTGGGTCGTTGACCTTGGACCCGACGGTGGATCCGGCGGCGGCCAGATCGTGGCCACCGGCACGCCCGAGCAGGTGGCCAAGTCCACCACCAGCCACACTGCTGCCTTCCTCGCTGAAATCCTGGAGTAAGGGAAGGAAAATTTCCCGGATATATTCCGCCGCGGGTATGCGAGTTTCAGGCACGAGTGGTGTCGTGAGAAACTAACCCGGTGACTCAAACAACAGTGCCCGTGATCTTTGACCTGGACGGCACTCTTGTCGATCCGGCGGGTGGGATAACAGACGGAATCTCCCGGGCCCTGCAGGCCCTGGACCTGCCGGTTCCCGGCCAGGACCTGCTCCACTCGATGATCGGTCCCAAGCTCAGTGACGCCCTGCTGAATGTGGCCAATGTGCCTGCGGAGCTGCTGGATGACGTTATTCGGCTGTACCGCGAGTACTACGTGGCCACCGGTATCGCGCAGAGCCGGATCTACCCGGGCGTCCGTGACCTCCTGGAAACCTTTGCGAAAGACGGGCTTCCGGTTGCGGTTGCAACCCAAAAACCGCAGCGCCTGGCCCGCACCGTCCTGGAACACCACGGGATCGACGGGCTGTTCCATGGCATCCACGGATCCGCAGATGATGAGACGGCCGTGGCGGGCATCCCGCTCGGGAAGACCGGGGTCATCGCCGCTGCCTTGAAGGACCTGGACACCCGGCATGCCGTGATGGTTGGTGACCGGGCTCAGGACGTTTCAGGCGCCATTGCAAACGGCCTGGACTGCATTGGAGTGGCCTGGGGCTTTGCTCCTGACGGTGAGCTCGAAGAGGCAGGCGCGGTGGCTGTCGTGGAAACCGCCGAAGGCCTGGCCGAGCTCATTGGACGGATGCAGGCCATTCACGCGGCAGCCATGGGTGAGGTGACTAACGATGGCAATGTTTGAGGCGGTCCGCTGGACCACACGCAGCCTGATCTCGGGGACCTGCCGGCCTACCGTCGTCGGCATTGAAAATGTCCCGACCGACGGGCCGTTCATTGTGGCCCCCAACCACCTGTCCTTTTTTGACAGCGTCATCGTCCAGGCACTGATGCCGCGCCCCGTCGCATTCTTCGCCAAGGCCGAATACTTCACCACGGGAGGAGCCAAGGGCAAGGTCATGAAGGCCTTCTTCGAGTCCGTCGGCTCCATTCCGGTGGAACGGGGCGAGCAGGCGGCCAGCGTCCAGGCGCTCAAGACGCTGCTGGACATCCTGGAATCGGGCAAGGGAATTGGAATCTACCCGGAAGGCACCCGGTCCCGGGACGGCATCCTCTACCGCGGCCGCACCGGTGTGGGCTGGCTCGCGCTGACCACGGGCGCGCCGGTTATTCCGGTGGGGCTGATCGGAACGGAGAACCTTCAGCGCGCGGGAGAGAGCGGTGTACGGCCGCAGCACTTCACCATGAAGGTGGGGGAGCCGCTGTACTTCGACAAGACGGGCCCGGACCACTCGCTGCCGGCACGGCGGGAAGTGACGGACCGGATCATGGACGCCATCGCTGAACTGAGCGGGCAGGAGCGGTCCACCAGCTACAACCAGAGCAAAACGGCGGAATAGCAGCCCGCTTGCCGTTCCTTTCGCTATTGGCGTTACTCCGGCAGGCGGCTGACTGGCAAAGCTGCCCGGCGCGCCTCAGTAGACTGTATAGGTGGCAAATCCAGCAAGTTACAGGCCCAAGACGGGAGAAATTCCCACCAACCCGGGGGTGTACCGGTTCCGCGACCAGCACGGCCGCGTGATCTACGTGGGCAAGGCGAAAAGCCTGCGTTCCCGCCTGAACTCCTACTTCGCCAACCCCGCCGGACTGCTGCCCAAGACCTACGCCATGGTCCACGCGGCCAGCAGCGTTGAATGGACTGTGGTAGGCAGTGAGCTTGAGTCGCTGCAGCTGGAATATACGTGGATCAAGGAATTCAAGCCACGGTTCAACGTCGTCTTCCGGGATGACAAAACGTACCCCTACCTGGCCGTCACCCTCGGCGAAAAGTATCCGCGCGTGCAGGTAATGCGGGGCGACAAAAGGAAGGGCACCCGCTACTTCGGCCCCTACACGGCCGGTGCCATCCGCGAAACCATGGACACCCTGCTCCGCGTCTTCCCGGTGCGCAGCTGCAGTGCGGGGGTGTTCAAGCGCGCTGAAGCCAGCGGGCGGCCCTGCCTCCTGGGCTACATCGACAAGTGTGCCGCCCCGTGCGTGGGCCGGATCTCTCCCCAGGACCACCGGGCCCTCGCTGATGACTTCTGCGCCTTCATGGGCGGGGAGGCCAAGCGATTCATCGCCAAGCTGGAAAAGCAGATGGCTGAAGCCGTCGCCGAACTGGACTACGAGCGCGCTGCCCGGGTGCGCGATGACATCACGGCCCTGCGCAAGGTCTTTGAGCGCAACGCCGTGGTCCTGGCGGATGAGACGGACGCGGACATCTTTGCCCTGCACGAGGATGAACTGGAAGCTGCCGTCCAGGTGTTCCATGTCCGCGGCGGCCGGATCCGCGGCCAGCGCGGGTGGGTGGTCGAAAAAGTCGAGGATTCAACCACCCCGGACCTGGTGGAGCACCTCCTGCAGCAGGTCTACGGCGAGGACGGCGACAGCCATGGGCGGCTGCCGCGGGAGGTCCTGGTGCCCGTTGTCCCCAGCAACGCTGAGGAGCTGTCGCAGTGGCTCGGCGGACTGCGGGGGGCGAAGGTTGAGATCCGGGTGCCACAGCGCGGGGACAAAGCCGCCCTGATGTCCACCGTGCGGGAGAACGCCGAGCACGCCCTGAAGCTGCACAAGACCCGCCGGGCCGGGGACCTCACCGTCAGGTCGCAGGCACTCCAGGAGCTCCAGGAGGCGCTGGACCTTCCCGTGCCGCTGCTCCGCATCGAGTGCTTCGACGTCTCGCACGTCCAGGGCACCAACGTGGTGGCCTCCATGGTGGTGGTAGAGGACGGCCTGCCCAAGAAGTCGGACTACCGGAAGTTCTCGGTGACCGGGCCTGCAGCGGCGGACGATACCGCGGCCATGCACGATGTCCTGACCCGCCGGTTCCGCCACTACCTGCAGGACAAGTCGGCGCAGGTGGATGATGCGGCCCTCACCGGCACACCCGAAGACCCGGAGCAGGGACAGGTCTCTTCGCTGGATACCACTACACCGGCGCCGCGGGCCAAGTTCGCCTACCCGCCCAACCTCGTGGTGGTGGACGGCGGCAAACCCCAGGTGAACGCTGCAGCGCGCGCTTTGGCTGACCTGGGCATCGAGGACGTGTACGTGGTGGGACTGGCCAAGCGGCTGGAGGAAGTCTGGCTGCCGGACAGCGATTTCCCGGTGATCCTCCCCAGGACGTCGCAGGGGCTGTACCTGCTGCAGCGCATCAGGGACGAGGCACACCGGTTCGCCATCTCCTTCCATCGGCAGAAGCGGGGGAAGGCGATGACCGTCTCCGCCCTGGACGGGGTGCCGGGGCTCGGTGCCTCCAAGCGCAAGGCCCTCCTGGCCCACTTCGGCTCCGTTAGGGGCGTCAAGGCTGCCTCTGCAGCAGAGCTGTCCCAGGCGAAAGGCATCGGCCCTGCCCTGGCCGGCGCGATCGTCAACCACTTTGCGCCGGACGGAGCCGAATCGGCTGCAGTGCCCGCCATCAATATGACCACCGGCGAAATCATCGAAACTTAGCGGAGTCCGCTGAAACTTGGCTAGGGTAAAGATCGGGGTTTCCGCCAACGCGGCGGCCTGCGGGACAACAACGGAAACGGGGCGGACTTAATGGCAGACACGACGGCGGAATCCGGAGCAGGGCAGGACGGGCTGCAGCCTGTCAAGCCCCTCGAAGCGGAGCTGCTGGTGGTCACCGGGATGTCCGGAGCAGGGCGCAGTACAGCCGCTGATGCCCTGGAGGACCACGGCTGGTACGTCGTGGAGAACCTTCCCCCGCAGATGCTCGGAACGCTCGCCGACCTGGTCTCCCATGCACCGCAGTCCATTCCCCGGCTGGCAGTGGTCATCGACGTGCGCAGCAAGGGACTCTTCGCGGACATCCGTGCCGCGCTGGGCGCGCTGGCCTCCAGCGGCGTCACCTTCCGGGTGCTTTTCCTCGACGCCAGCGACGACGTCCTGGTCCGGCGCTTCGAGCAGGGGCGCCGGCCGCATCCGCTGCAGGGCGGCGGCCGCATCCTGGACGGCATCGCTGCTGAACGTGAGCTGCTGCAGGAACTGCGCGACAGCTCCGACGTCGTGCTGGACACCTCCGGCTACAACGTCCACGGCCTGGCGACCGCCATCACAGAGCTGTTCAGCGAAACGGGCCCTGTGGCGCTGCGGCTGAACGTCATGAGCTTCGGCTTCAAGTACGGCCTTCCCGTGGACGCCAACTACGTGGCGGACGTCCGTTTCATCCCCAACCCCCACTGGGTGCCGCAGCTGCGTCCGCACACGGGACTGGACAAGGACGTCAGCGATTACGTCCTCGAAGCCGAGGGCGTCAAGAACTTCGTTGACCGCTATGTCATGGCCCTGGAGCCTGTCCTGGATGGTTACCGCCGCGAGAACAAGCATTACGCCACCATCGCCGTGGGCTGCACAGGCGGGAAACACCGCTCAGTTGCGGTCGCCGTCGAGCTTTCCAAGAAACTTGCCCAGTTTCCCAGAGTCACGGTGACCACCACGCACCGGGATCTGGGCCGCGAGTAATGTCGGTTTTCACCGGCGCCCTGCCTTTGATTCCACCTGCCGGGACAGGGGCCGGCCAGCAGGACAAAGGGCCCAACATTGTCGCCCTGGGCGGCGGGCACGGCCTCTCCGCGTCCTTGTCCGCCCTGCGCCTGCTCACCTCGGACCTGACGGCCGTTGTGACGGTGGCCGACGACGGCGGCTCGTCCGGGCGGCTGCGCGAGGAGTACGGCGTCCTTCCGCCCGGGGACCTGCGGATGGCTTTGTCCGCCCTCTGTGACGACACCGACTGGGGACGCACGTGGCGGGACGTGATGCAGCACCGCTTCCGGCCCGGCAACGGCCGGGGCGGCTCCCTCGACGACCACGCCATGGGAAACCTGCTCATTGTCACCCTGTGGGAGCTGCTGGGCGACGCCGTCGCCGGGCTCAGGTGGGCCGGCGCTCTGCTGGGAGCACGCGGCCAGGTGCTGCCCATGTCCACTGTGCCGCTCACCATTGAGGGGGACGTGCGTGTCAGCGCCCCCGACGGCGGCTCCGCCGTCCACACCATCCGCGGCCAGGCGCGGTGCGCCGTGGCCGGCTCCCTGGAGCAGGTCCGGCTCCTGCCCGAAGCGGCGCCCGCCTGCGTCGAAGCGCTGACGGCCATCGAACTCGCGGACTGGGTGATCCTTGGGCCGGGCTCCTGGTACACCTCCGTCCTGCCCCACCTCCTGCTGCCTGAGATGCGGCAGGCGCTGTGCCAGACGCCGGCCAAGCGCTGCCTGACCATGAACCTGGCCACGGATACGAAGGAAACATCCGGCATGACTGCGGCGGACCATCTCCACGTGCTGCGGCGCTACGCTCCCGACTTCAGCGTCGACGTTGTCCTGGCCGATCCCGCATCCGTCCCGGACCGGCAGGAGTTCGTGCAAGCCGCCGCGATGATCGGCGCCGAGGTGGTCTTGGGTAAAGTAGGGGCGTCGGGCCGCCGTCCCGTCCACGACCCCCTGCGTCTGGCGACGGCGTACCAGGACATTTTTGGGAACAGTTAGGAAGGTGCCATGGCACTGACAGCATCGGTCAAAGAAGAACTGTCCCGTCTGGACATCAAAAAGTCATCAGTGCGCAAGGCCGAAGTTTCCGCCATGCTCCGCTTCGCGGGCGGGCTGCACATCATCTCTGGCCGCATCGTGATTGAAGCGGAAGTGGACCTTGCCTCCACCGCACGGCGCCTCCGGGCTGCCATCGCGGAAGTCTACGGACACCAAAGTGAAATCATTGTGGTTTCTGCCGGGGGACTGCGCCGCGCCAGCCGCTACGTCGTTCGTGTCGTGCGCGACGGCGAGGCGCTGGCCCGCCAGACCGGCCTGCTCGACGGCCGCGGCCGTCCCGTCCGCGGGCTGCCGTCCGCCGTCGTTAATGGTTCTGCCGCTGACGCCGAAGCCGTATGGCGGGGCGCCTTCCTGGCGCACGGCTCCCTGACGGAACCTGGCCGGTCATCATCCCTCGAAGTCACCTGCCCCGGCCCCGAATCGGCGCTGGCGCTCGTGGGCGCCGCACGCCGCCTGGACATCCAGGCGAAAGCCCGTGAGGTCCGCGGCGTGGACCGCGTGGTGATCCGGGACGGCGACACCATCGCGGCCCTCCTCACCCGGATGGGCGCCCATGACGCCCTGATGGTCTGGGAGGAACGGCGGATGCGCAAGGAAGTCCGCGCCACCGCCAACCGGCTGGCAAATTTCGACGACGCCAACCTGCGCCGCTCTGCCCAGGCAGCCGTGGCCGCGGGAGCGCGTGTGGACCGTGCCCTGGAAATCCTCGGGGACGACGTTCCGGACCACCTGAAGTACGCCGGCGAGTTGCGGGTGGCGCACAAGCAGGCCAGCCTGGATGAGCTGGGACGCCTTGCGGACCCGGTGATGACCAAGGACGCGATCGCCGGCAGGATCCGCCGGCTGCTGGCCATGGCGGACAAGCGCGCGTTGGACCTTGGCATCCCGGGGACCGACGCCAATGTGACACCGGAAATGCTGGACGAGTAACAGCCCCCATAGAATCAAAAAGATTCCGGGCGCGCGCCGCCCGGATGCACAATCCGAGAGTTACCAACCGGACCGAATGTCCACGATATTGGAGGATTTTGTGACCGAGTACGTATTGCCCGAACTCAGCTACGACTACGCCGCCCTGGAGCCGCACATTTCCGCGCGGATCATGGAGCTGCACCACAGCAAGCACCACGCAACCTACGTTGCCGGCGCCAACAACGCCCTGGCCCAGCTGGCTGAAGCACGTGAGAAGGGCGACTTCGCCAACATCAACAGGCTCTCCAAGGACCTCGCGTTCCACACCGGCGGCCACGTCAACCACTCCGTATTCTGGAACAACCTTTCCCCGGACGGCGGCGACAAGCCCGAAGGCGAGCTCGCGGCGGCCATCGACGACGCGTTCGGCTCCTTCGACGCCTTCCGCGCCCAGTTCTCCGCAGCAGCACTTGGCCTGCAGGGCTCCGGATGGGGCTTCCTGGCCTACGAGCCCATCGGCGGGAACCTGGTCATCGAGCAGCTGTACGACCAGCAGGGCAACACCGCGCTGGGCACCACCCCGCTGCTGATGCTGGACATGTGGGAGCACGCCTTCTACCTGGACTACGTCAACGTGAAGGCGGACTACGTCAAGGCGTTCTGGAACATCGTTAACTGGGCGGACGTTGCAAAGCGCTTCGAGGCTGCCCGCACCAACGCCACGGGACTCATCACCCTTCCGTAGCAGCGCACAGCGCAGGAGTATGTAACAAACCTCACAAACCGGACTTATAGTGGCCGGGATGTGGACGGTCCGACCCCGCACTTGCGGGGGCGGACCCAGTTAAACGTAAGATAGGTCACGGAAGGCGGTTAGCCTTCAGCAATGAGGCTGGTCGCCCTCCGTTTGTAAATCATCTCTGCCCAATGGCGTGCGGGATCTGTTAGTTGGCTTGATAGCCCGCTCAACTAGTTGTGCTTCAGAAAGCACCAAGGAGACTGAAAAAGTGACGACCCGTATTGGTATCAACGGCTTTGGCCGTATTGGCCGCAACTACTTCCGCGCAGCACTCGCTCAGGGCGCGGACCTGGAGATCGTTGCAGTCAACGACCTCACCAGCCCCGAAGCACTCGCACACCTCTTCAAGTACGACTCCGTCGGCGGTCGCCTGAAGGAAACCATTGAGGTCAAAGACGGCAACATCGTCGTCAACGGCACCGTCATCAAGGTGCTCGCCGAGCGGGATCCCGCCAACCTTCCCTGGGGTGAGCTGGGCGTGGACATCGTGATCGAATCCACCGGCTTCTTCACCAAGGCCGCCGATGCCCGGAAGCACATCGACGCCGGCGCCAAGAAGGTCCTGATTTCCGCTCCTGCCTCCGACGAGGACATCACCATCGTGATGGGCGTCAACCACAACCTGTACGACAACGCCACGCACCACATCATTTCCAACGCCTCCTGCACCACCAACTGCCTCGGCCCGCTGGCCAAGGTGGTCAATGACGAGTTCGGCATCGAGCGCGGCCTCATGACCACCGTCCACGCCTACACCGCCGACCAGAACCTGCAGGACGGCCCCCACAAGGACCTGCGCCGTGCACGCGCTGCCGCCATCAACATGGTGCCCACGTCCACGGGAGCTGCCAAGGCCATCGGCCTGGTCCTGCCGGAACTCAAGGGCAAGCTCGACGGCTACGCCATCCGCGTTCCCGTTCCCACCGGCTCCGCAACCGACCTGACGGTCACCGTCTCCCGCGAGACCACCGTGGAGGAAGTCAACGCCGCCCTCAAGCGCGCTGCCGAGTCCGAGGAGCTCCAGGGCTTCCTGACCTACACGGACGAGCCGATCGTTTCCTCGGACATCGTCGGTGACCCGGCCTCGTCCATCTTCGACTCCGGCCTGACCAAGGTGATCGGAAACCAGGTCAAGGTTGTTTCCTGGTATGACAACGAATGGGGCTACTCCAACCGCCTCGTTGACCTCACGGAGCTTGTTGCAGCCAAGCTGGGCTAGGGTTAGACACATGACATCCAACACCCTCAACGAACTCATCGCTGAAGGTGTCCGCGGGCGGTACATTCTGGTTCGAAGCGACCTGAATGTGCCGCTCGACGGCTTTACAGTCACTGACGACGGCCGCATCAAGGCCTCACTCCCAGTGCTGGCGAAGCTCACGGACGCCGGTGCCCGCGTGCTGGTAACAGCCCACCTCGGCCGCCCCAAGGGCGCCCCTGAGGACAAGTACTCCCTTCGGCCCGCAGTCGCCCGACTGGCCGAACTGGCCAGCTTCAAGGTCACCCTTGCCGGTGACACGGTCGGTACCGCCGCCAGGGAAGCAGCAGAATCCCTCCAGGATGGCGAAGTGCTCGTCCTGGAGAACGTCCGCTTCGACCCCCGCGAAACGAGCAAGGACGACGCCGAACGCGGCGCCTTCGCTGACGAGCTGGTGGCGCTGACTGGCGACAACGGCGCTTACGTGGACGACGCCTTCGGCGCAGTGCACCGCAAGCACGCCAGCGTGTACGACGTCGCCACCCGGCTTCCGTCCTACCTCGGCGACCTTGTGCACACTGAGGTGGAAGTCCTCCGGAAGCTCACCACCGACACCCAGCGTCCCTACGTGGTGGTGCTCGGCGGATCCAAGGTTTCGGACAAGCTCGCCGTCATCGATAACCTGCTGGGCAAGGCGGACACCATCCTGGTGGGTGGCGGAATGCTCTTCACCTTCCTCGCCGCAGCCGGTCACAAGGTGGCCTCCAGCCTGCTGGAGGAGGACCAGATTCCCGTAGTCCAGGACTACCTCAAGCGCGCAGCGGACGCCGGCACTGAATTCGTGGTTCCCACGGACGTCGTGGTGGCGGAAAAGTTCGCCGCAGACGCGGCCCACGAAACTGTTCCCGCGGACAACATCGAAGGCAGCAGCTTCGGCGCCCAGGGCATCGGGCTGGACATCGGACCGGATTCGGCAGCCGCATTTGCTGAGCGGATCAAGAGTGCCAGGACAGTCTTCTGGAACGGCCCGATGGGGGTTTTCGAGTTCGAAGCCTTCTCCGCCGGTACCCGGGCCATTGCACAGGCACTGACCGAAACCGAAGCATTTACCGTGGTGGGCGGAGGCGACTCAGCCGCTGCAGTCCGCACGCTTGGGTTTGCCGACGACCAGTTCGGCCACATTTCCACCGGTGGCGGTGCCAGCCTGGAGTACCTCGAAGGCAAGGAGCTTCCGGGGCTCAGCGTCCTGGACCGCTAGCAGTACCTGGCTCTTTTGTCCTCCGGCCGGCAGGTTGCCCCGCGGCAGCCTGCCGGCCGAACACATATCAAGAACTTGTTTGGAGAATACGTGACTACGTCAACGAACGGCGCTTTCGACCGCAAGCCCTTTATTGCCGGCAACTGGAAAATGAACATGGACCACGTGCAGGGCATCACCCTCCTGCAGAAGCTGGCCTGGACCCTCTCCGACGCCAAGCATGACTACAGCCGGGTTGAGGTTGCCGTCTTCCCGCCGTTCACGGACCTCCGCGGCGTCCAGACCCTTGTCCAAGGTGACGACCTGGATGTCGCCTACGGCGGGCAGGACCTTTCGCAGTTCGATTCGGGCGCCTACACCGGTGACATCTCCGGCCAGTTCCTGAGCAAGCTGGGCTGCAAGTACGTGCTGGTGGGGCACAGCGAACGCCGGACCATCCACAACGAATCCGACGACGTCCTCAACGCCAAGGTCAAGGCAGCCTTCAAGCACGGCCTCACCCCCGTGCTGTGCGTCGGCGAGGGCCTGGAGATCCGCCAGGCGGGAACACATGTCAACCACACCCTGGACCAGTTGCGCGCCGGGGTTGCCGGCCTGACGCCCGAGCAGGCTGCCGAACTCGTCGTGGCCTACGAACCCGTTTGGGCTATCGGCACCGGTGAAGTGGCAGGCCCTGAGGACGCTCAGGAAATGTGTGCAGCCATCCGCGCCGAGCTTGAGTCACTGTTCGGCGGAGATGTGGCGGCGAAGACCCGGCTGCTGTACGGCGGTTCAGTGAAGGCGAACAACGCGGCCGCCATCCTGAAGGAACGCGACGTGGACGGGCTCCTGGTAGGCGGTGCAAGCCTCGATCCTGCCGAGTTTGCTAATATTGTCAGGTTCGAGAGTCACCTGGTGACGGACTAGTCCGTCCCGCTGCGCACACTCCCGCAATTCCAACTTCCTGAAAGGCCGTCGTGGACGTTCTTCATGTCATTCTGCAGATCCTCCTGGGCATCACCAGCCTCCTGCTGACGCTGCTCATCCTCCTCCACAAGGGACGGGGCGGCGGGATGTCGGACATGTTCGGCGGCGGCATGAGCTCCGGCCTCAGCTCCTCCGGCGTTGCCGAACGCAACCTGAACAGGTTCACGGTGATCCTTGGCGTGACCTGGGGCGTCGTGATTATCGCGCTGGGCCTGATTATGCGGTTCAGCGGCGGCGGAGACTCCTGACCCGTTCACCAAAAGGTCCGGCCCGGATACTGCCGCGGCGCCGGTCTGCGAACTAAACTGTGGCTGTCGGTTCCCGACAGCCACAGTTTTTGTTTAACCAGGCAGGAGTCCCGATGATTCATCCGGCGTCAGGTTTCCGCGGCACCCGGGCAGGTGTCACGGAGGGGACGGGTGTCAGCTTCGAGACAGAGGACCAGGGAAAGGCGCTGCCCCGTATCAGGGTGTCCTACTGGTGCGCCAAGGGCCATGAGACCAGCCCGGTTTTCCTCAAGCTCCCCGAGGACCAGATTCCGCTGATCTGGGATTGCCGCCGCTGTGGAGCGCCCGCATCCCGGGAGGGGGAGGGGGCCGCAGCAGCGGAGGGGCTGGATGACGGTTACAAGACGCATCTTGAGTACGTTAAAGAACGGCGCTCCGGCCAGGACGCAGAAGACGTCCTGGCCGGAGCCCTGGAAAAACTACGCGCCCGCGGCGTCCTTCCGGACGAGCTGCTGCGGGACCCGTGAGGCAGCGTTCTCATCGATGAGCCATAAGGTCCTCGATGTACCCCGCGGCCCGGCAGCGGGGACCTGCACCGGGTTGGCGCCCGCAAGGGCCAGTCCCACGGCGCCGGCCTTGTCTTCGCCGGCCACCACCATCCAGACTTCGGAGGCGGTGTTGATTGCCGGCAGCGTCAGCGATACCCGCAGCGGCGGCGGCTTGGGCGAGTTGCGCACACCCACCACCATGCGTTCCTTGTCCCGGACACCGGCCTGCTCGGGAAACAGCGAGGCGATATGCGCATCGGGGCCAACGCCCAGCAGGACAACGTCCAGCCGTGGCAGGGCGGCCGGCTCTTCGGGCCGGTCATCGGACATGTCGGCCGCGTGCTCAAGGGAGGCAGCATCATTCAGGCGCCGGGCGTAGTCCTCCGCGGCCTCTTCGGGACTCCCGAAATCATCAGCTGATCCGGGCTCGTGGATCCGCCCGGGGTCAACCGGAATGTGCGACAGCAGCGCCTCGTAGGCCTGCACCGTATTCCGGTCGGGGTCCGCGGCGGGAAGGAACCTCTCGTCGCCCCACCAGAAGTTGACCTTCGACCAATCCACAGCGGGAGCGGCCGGAGAGTCAGCGACCGCTTTCAGCGTTCCGATCCCCACTGTTCCCCCGGTCAGCACTACGGTGGCCTCACCGAATTTGTCCTGGACGTCGACCAGTTTGGTGATCAGGCGGGCCGCGATGGCAGCCATCAGGACCGACGAATCAGGATGGATGCTTACTCTTGGGTCAACGCTCACTGGGTCGGACGCTCCTTAGATTGGTACGTGGCAGTCCAATAGTAATCACTTCCCCAAACACTTCGTCCGGGTCCAGGCGGCGGAGTTCCTCGGCGAGGCAGTCCCGCAGGCTGCGCCGCGGCAGCGATATCCGCTGTGCGGGCTGGCCGGGCTGGGTCAGTTCGGCGACGGACAACCCCGGCCGGAAGAGCTGGATGTCACCGCTCTGCCTGGTCAGCCGGACCCGGCGGATGCCCGTGCCTGCCGGGTCAGCGACGATGGTCACCGGTGCGTCCAGGGTGAGGGTCAGCCAGGCTGCGAGGAGGATGGTGCTGGGGGAATCGGAGGCTCCCTCGACGGCGACGGCCGTGACGGGAGAGGAATCCACCTGGTCCAGGACGGCGGCGAGCTGGATCCGCCAGTTGGTCAGGCGGGTCCAGGCCAGGTCCGTGTCGCCGGCTTTGTAGGTGGACCGGATGTTCTCCAGCGCCCGCTGCGGATCCGGTTCGTTGGCGGAGTCGGTGATGCGGCGGTGCGCGATTTTCCCGATGGACGTTTCGCAGGCGTTTTCCGGGGCGCCGTGCGGCCACCAGGCCACAATTGGTGCATCGGGGAGCAGCAGTGCGGCCACGAGGGATTCGCTTTCGTGGGAGAGCTGGCCATAGCCGCGCAGCACGATTACCTCCGATGCTCCGGCGTCACCGCCCACCCGGATCTGGCCGTCCAGCTTGTCTGCAGCGTCTGCCCCGGCGTCGGCCAGGACGATGATCCGGCAGGGGTGTTCGCGGCTGGCCTCGTTGGCGGCCTCGATGGCTTCTTCCTCCAGCCCGGACTTGGTGACCACGACCAGGGTGAGCACGCGTCCGAGGGCAATCACGCCGCCCTGCTCGCGCAGGGACATGATCTTCTTGGAAACCTTTGAGGTGGTGGTGTCCGGCAGGTCTACAATCATGGCCTTCTCCAGGTTCGTCCGTCGCGCGCCAGCAGCTCGTCTGCCGAGGCAGGGCCCCAGGATCCCGGAGCGTAGGGCTCGGGCTGTTCGTCCAGGGTCGCCCAGTATTCCTCGAACGGGTCAAGGATCTTCCAGGAAAGTTCAACTTCCTCGTGCCGCGGGAACAGCGGCGGCTCGCCCAGGAGCACGTCCAGGATCAACCGCTCGTAGGCTTCGGGGCTGGATTCGGTGAAGGAGTGGCCGTAGCCGAAGTCCATGGTGACGTCCCGGACTTCCATTTGGGTGCCGGGGACTTTGGAACCGAACCGGATGGTGACGCCCTCGTCCGGTTGGACCCGGATTACTACCGCGTTCTGGCCGAAGTCGTCCTCGGCATGGTCGCGGAACAGCAGGTTCGGTGCCCGCTTGAACACCACGGCAATTTCGGTGACCCGCCGGCCCAGTCGTTTGCCGGCACGCAGGTAGAACGGGACCCCGGACCAGCGCCGCGTGTGGATGTCCACCCGGATGGCGGCGAAGGTTTCGGTGGTGGAGTTGGCAGGGATGCCATCCTCTTCCAGGTAGCCCTGGACCTGTTCGCCGCCCTGCCAGCCGCCGGTGAACTGGCCGCGCGCGGAATGCGAGGACAGGTCGTCGGGGAGCTTGACGGCGGCGAGGACTTTCTCCTTTTCCGCGCGTAGATCGTCGGCATTGAAGGAGATGGGCTCCTCCATTGCCGTCAGCGCCAGCAGCTGCAGCAGGTGGTTCTGGATGACGTCGCGGGCCGCGCCCACGCCGTCGTAATAGCCTGCCCGGCCGCCGGTGCCAATGTCCTCGGCCATGGTGATCTGGACGTGGTCCACGTAGTTGGCGTTCCACAGCGGCTCGAACAGCTGGTTCGCGAATCGCAGCGCCAGGATGTTCTGGACCGTTTCCTTGCCCAGGTAGTGGTCGATCCGGAACACCGCGTCCGGGGGGAACACCGATTCCACAATGTCGTTCAGCTGCCGGGCTGACTCGAGGTCGTGCCCGAATGGCTTCTCGATCACGACGCGGCGCCACTTGTCACCCTCAGCCTGCGCGAGGCCATGCTTGGAGAGCTGCCGGCAGACCTGCTCGAAGGCCTTCGGCGGGATGGAGAGGTAGAACGCGTGGTTCCCCCGGGTGCCGCGCAGCTCGTCAAGCTCATCGATGACTTCACCCAAACGCTCAAAGGCGTCGTCGTCGTCGAACTCGCCCTGCACAAAGCGGATGCCCTCGGAGAGCTGGTTCCAGACCGCTTCATCAAAAGGAGTACGGGCGTAGGCCTGCACGGAAGCCTTCACCTCAGCCGCGAAGTCCTCTTTGTCCCACTGGCGCCGGGCAAAGCCCACCAGGGCAAAGCTGGGCGGCAGGAGGCCGCGGTTGGCGAGGTCGTACACCGCCGGCATGAGCTTCTTGCGGGCAAGGTCACCGGTCACTCCGAAGAGGACCAGTGATGACGGACCGGCGATCCGGTTCAGGCGGCGGTCCCGCGGGTCGCGGAGCGGATTCCGCCCGCGACCAGCGGACCTCCTGCCATATTCAGTTTCTGGCATGGTGCTTTTGTGCCTTAGCTTTCAGTAACGGAGGCTGACCTGGCGGACAGCGCAGCAATGATGTCCTGCAACTGTGCCACACCGGCAGTGCGGTCAGTGAGGTGCAGGCGAAGCACGGGACGGCCGTGGTCAGCCAGGACCTGGGCATCGCCTGCGGCCTGCGCGGCGATCAGTTCCCCGAACGTGAAGGGACGGTCCGGAATGGCAAGGTCCTCCGCGAAAGCAGCTGTGACCTGGAGGAACACGCCGATGGCCGGACCACCCTTGTGGAACTGCCCGGTGGAGTGCAGGAACCGGGGGCCCCAGCCGAATGTGACGGGGCGCCCGGAAACAGCGGCCAGCTCGTCCCGGATGCCTTCAAGCTGCGCAAACGCCAGCCGGTCGAAGTAGGCCTGGACGCTGAGGTAGCTGTCGCTGGCCAGCGTGTCCAGCAGGGCCTTGACTGCGTCCTCTGCCGTCGCGGCATCGCCCAGCCACTCACCGCCGCGCACCTCGATGGCTCCATCAACGAACTTTGCCGGCGTAGGTTCGGGCTGTGCGTCCAGCAGTCCGCGGGCGGCCACCTTGGCGGCCTCGACGTCGGGCTGGTCGAAGGGGTTGATGCCGAGCAGGCGTCCCGCCACGGCAGTGGCGAACTCCCAGACCATCATCTGGGCGGGCAGCCCGCCGGCGATGGCAACTTCGTTTTCCCCGAGTTCGACGTCGGCATCGGCAGCTACCAGCCGCACCACCAGGACGTCCGGTGCACCGGTGCTGACCTCCGGTGAGCCGGGGCCGGCTACCACCGGCAGGACGCCGGTGCCCAGCTTGCCCGTGGACTCGGCGATGAGCTGCTCGGCCCAGTCAGCGAAGCCAACGATGCCGGACCCGTCCTCGGCGATCACGATTTTGTTGCGCAGCGGGCTGGTTCCGCCCAGGGCGGTTCCCAGCGCCAGGCCGATGTTCTCCGGCGCGTCATCGTTGAGGACTTCGGCTGCTTCCTCGGCTTCGTCCAGGAAGGCCTGGATGTCCACGCCGGCCAGGCCCGAAGGAACAAGCCCGAACGCGGTCAGTGCCGAGAAACGGCCGCCGACGTTGGGGTCGGCGTTGAAGACGGCCCGGTAGCCGGCCTCGCGGGAGGCTTTGTCCAGGGGCGAGCCCGGGTCCGTGACGATGATGATGCGGCTGGTGGCGTCGATACCGGCGTCGTTGAACGCTTTTTCGAAGACCCGTCGCTGGGAGTCAGTCTCCACGGTGGAACCGGACTTGGAGGAGACCACAATGGCCGTCTCCGCCAGCCGGTCCGCCAGGGCAGCACGGACCTGGTCCGGGTCCGTGCTGTCCAGCACAGTCAGCTCGACGCCGGCGGTGCCGGCAATGACCTCGGGAGCCAGCGAGGATCCACCCATGCCGCAGAGCGCGATCCGGGAAACACCCTCGGAACGGAGGGCGTCGCGGAGCTCCAGGATCTCCTTCACCAGCGGCTGGGAGACGGTGGCCGCCTCAACCCAGCCGAGCCGGATGGCCGACTCTGCTTCGGCGTCGGGACCCCACAGGGTGTGGTCCTTTGCGAAGATGCGGGTGGCAATGCGGTCCTCCACCAGGACGGGGAGGTGCTGGTCCAGTGCCTGCTGCGCGGCACCTGTGGCTTCGTAGCTGAGTGTGCTCATTGTGGGTTAGGAGGCCTTCCGTGCAGAGGCGAGGGCGCCTTCGACGTCGCCCAGGAGTTCTTTCCAGCTGGCCACGAACTTGTCCAGGCCTTCGGACTCCAGGAGTGCGACGACCTCGTTGTACGAGATGCCGAGCTTCTCGAGGGCGTCGAGGGTGGCGTTGGCTTCTGCATAGGTGCCGGTGACCGTGTCGCCGGTGACCACGCCGTGGTCGAAGGTGGCGTCCAGGGTCTTTTCGGGCATGGTGTTGACCACGCCGGGGGCGACGAGTTCGGTGACGTAGAGGGTGTCCGGGTAGGCCGGGTCCTTGACGCCGGTGGAGGCCCACAGGGGACGCTGGGGGAGTGCGCCGGCTTCGGCGAGCAGGGCCCAGCGTTCGGTGGCGAAGAGCTCTTCGTAGACCTGGTAGGCCAGGCGGGCGTTGGCCAGGCCGGCCTTGCCCTTGAGTGCCTTGGCCTCGTCGGTGCCGATGGCGTCGAGGCGCTTGTCGATCTCGGAGTCAACGCGGGAGACGAAGAACGAGGCCACGGAGTGGATCTTTGACAGGTCGTGGCCGTTTTCCTTGGCCTGCTCCAGACCGCCCTGGAAGGCGTTGATGACCGCGCGGTAGCGCTCCAGGGAGAAGATCAGGGTCACGTTGACGCTGATGCCCTCTGCCAGGGTGGCGGTGATCGCTTCGAGGCCCTCAAGGGTTGCCGGGATCTTGATCAGGACGTTGTCCTTGTTGACCCGCTTGTACAGGTGCTTGGCCTCGGCGATGGTGCCGGCGGTGTCCCAGGCAAGGCGCGGGTCGACTTCGATGGAAACGCGTCCGTCAACACCGTTGGTGGCTGCTGCCACGGGTGCGAACAGGTCGCAGGCGTCGGCGACGTCCGTGGTGGTGATTTCGAAGATGGTGTCCTCGACGGATGCGCCGGCTGCTGCCTGCTTTGCGATCGTGGCATCGTAGTCGGTGCCGGCGGTGATCGCGGCGTGGAAGATGGACGGGTTGGTGGTGACACCAACCACGTTCTTCTCTTCGATGAGCTTGGCCAGCGTGCCGGTGTCCAGGCGTCCGCGGGAAAGGTCATCGAGCCAGATGGAAACTCCGGCGTCGGAGAGCTGCTGGGTGGGAGTAGTCATGGTGTTTATCTCCTGGAAATCGGTTGTTAGGCCTGGAGGCCTGCGAGGGAGTCCTTGGCGGCCGCGGCAACTGCTTCTGCGGTGATGCCGAACTCCTGGAAGAGCCGCTTGTAGTCAGCAGAAGCGCCGTAGTGCTCAAGGCTGATGGAACGGCCGGCGTCGCCGACGAATTCCCTCCAGCCCAGGGCAAGTCCTGCTTCGACGGACACGCGGGCCTTGACGGCGGCGGGCAGGACGGACTCGCGGTAGGCGGCGTCCTGCTTGTTGAACCATTCAACGCAGGGCATCGAGACAACGCGGGCTGCGATGCCTTCGGCCTGCAGGGCTTCGCGGGCCTGGACGGCCAGCTGGACCTCGGAACCGGTGCCAATGAGGATGACGTCGGCCGGGACGGTGGCGCCGTCACTGGAAGCTTCGGCCAGCACGTAGCCGCCCTTGGCGACGCCGGCTACGGAACCGAAGGTGTCGCCGTCGGCCTCTCCCTCGCCGCGTTCCCAGGTGGGGATGTTCTGGCGGGTCAGGACGATGCCGGCCGGGTTGGAGTGGTTTTCGAGCATGGTCTTCCAGGCCACAGCCACTTCATTCGCGTCACCGGGGCGGACAACGTCCAGGCCCACGATGGCGCGCAGCGAGGCGAGCTGTTCCACCGGCTGGTGGGTGGGTCCGTCTTCGCCCAGGCCGATGGAGTCGTGCGTCCAGACGTACAGGGACGGGACACCCATCAGCGCGCCGAGGCGGATGGCGGGCCGCTGGTAGTCGCTGAAGATCAGGAACGTGCCCGAGAACGCGCGGGTGCGGCCGTGCAGGCTGATGCCGTTCACGATGGAGGCTGCGGCGTGCTCGCGGATACCGAAGTGGAGGACCCGTCCGTACGGGTTGCCCTTCCAGGCATCGGTCTGCTTGGAGGCAGGAACGAACGACGGCGAACCTTCAATGGTGGTGTTGTTTGATTCCGCGAGGTCAGCAGATCCACCCCACAGTTCGGGAAGGACCGGGCCCAGGGCGTTCAGGACCTTGCCGGATGCTGCACGGGTGGAAACGTCCTTGCCCGCGGGGAACACCGGAAGGGCGCCGTCGACGTCATCAGGAAGTTCCTTGGCCTCAATCCGCTGCAGCAGGGCCGAGCCCTCAGGGTTGGCTGCCTGCCAGGCATTGAAGGACTCTTCCCATTCCTTGCGGGCGGCAGCGCCGCGGTCCACGACGGCGCGGGCGTGGGCCAGGACGTCCTGGTCAACCTCGAAGGACTTGGCCGGGTCAAAGCCCAGGACTTCCTTCAGTGCTGCGACTTCTTCTGCACCGAGGGCGGAGCCGTGGATTTTGCCGGTGTTCTGCTTCTTCGGTGCCGGGTAGCCGATGATGGTGCGCAGCGACACGATGGATGGCTTGGACGTTTCAGCCTTGGCCGCGAGGAGCGCGGAGTAGAGCTCCTGGACGTCTTCCTTGTATTCGCCGGTCTTGGTCCAGTCCACGCGCTGGACGTGCCAGCCGTAGGCCTCGTAGCGCTTCAGGACATCTTCGGTGAAGGCGATGTCGGTGTCGTCCTCGATGGAGATGTGGTTCTCGTCGTAGACAACAACAAGGTTGCCGAGTTCCTGGTGCCCGGCGAGCGAGGAAGCCTCAGCCGTGACGCCTTCCTGGAGGTCGCCGTCGGACGCAATGACCCAGATGGTGTGGTCGAACGGGCTCTCACCGGCGGCAGCATCGGCGTCGAACAGGCCGCGCATCCGGCGCTGCGAGTACGCGAAGCCCACTGAGGACGCGAGGCCCTGGCCCAGCGGGCCGGTGGTGATCTCGACGCCGGCGGTGTGCTTGTACTCGGGGTGGCCCGGGGTCAGCGAACCCCACGTCCGCAGCGCTTCCAGGTCCTTCAGCTCCAGGCCGTAACCGGAAAGGAAGAGCTGGATGTAAAGGGTGAGCGAGGTGTGGCCCGGGGACAGGACAAAACGGTCACGGCCCAGCCACTCCGGATTGCGGGGATCGTGGCGCATCAGCTTCTGGAAAAGAAGGTACGCGGCCGGGGCCAGGCTCATCGCCGTACCAGGGTGGCCGTTGCCCACCTTCTCCACCGCGTCCGCGGCCAGCACGCGGACAGTGTCCACGGCGCGCTGGTCCAAGTCGGTCCAGGACAGTTCTTGCTCTTCCAAATGTGGCACGAAAACCGGGCCCCTCTCTGTGCTGATGGCAGGTGGCACACCGGATCCGTGTGAAGGCACGCTGTGTGGCGCCCGCTGCGGTGTGTACCAGCCGTTCACCATCGAAACGTTGATCTTTTCACTCAGCCGCCGGACAGCTGGGAATGCGTTTTCCCCTGCTTCCTTGCTGCGTGCTGATCTGGTGACAGCTTAGCTCTAATCCATTCTCTGGGTGGCTCAAATCTCACGTTTTGGACGCAATTTCGCCTTATGTGAATACGCCCGAAGTGAGGGTGAGTTAATCTGCTCGAATTGATGCGCCAGCGATCATCAGCACCAAATGACCGGCGGTTGGGAGGGGGCCGGCGCGGTATGATATTCGGAGGCCAGCGCCGGGTTGGGGAAACTGCTTCAGCCGCCCGGACTCCCGCTGTTGCGTGGATCACTGTTCCGCGGGCGCCCGGTCGGGGCGGGGCCGTATGACAAAACTGGACAGCCAGACAGAACTGCCAACAGAACGGGTGACTGCCACCGTGAGCACAACAGATATGCCGCTAAACGCATCCAGGGCCTCGCGTCCCGGGATTGCCCGTAAGGCAAAGGCGTATCTCGCCCTCACCAAGCCCCGCGTCATTGAACTGCTCCTGGTCAGCACGCTGCCCACCATGATTTATGCAGAGCGCGGGTTCCCTTCGATCGGACTCATCCTGGCCACGCTGGTGGGCGGCGCCTTCGCCGCCGGCAGTGCCGGAGCGTTCAATTGCTACATCGACCGCGACATCGACAAACTGATGCACCGCACGGAGAACCGTCCCCTCGTCACCGGTGAAGTCACCCCGCGTGAAGCGCTGGTGTTCTCCTGGCTCCTGGGCGCCGCCGCCATCGCAATCCTATGGTTCGGCGCCAACCCGCTGTCAGCCTGGCTGGGGCTGGGGGCCATCTTCTTCTACGTGGTGATCTACACGATCATCCTCAAACGCCGCACAGCGCAGAACATTGTGTGGGGCGGTGCGGCCGGGTGCTTCCCCGTGCTCATCGCCTGGGCCGCCGTCACCAACTCGGTGGAGTGGCCGGCCGTCATCCTCTTCATGGTGATCTTCCTGTGGACACCGCCGCACTACTGGCCGTTGTCCATGCGCTATGGCGAGGACTACCGCAACGCCAAGGTCCCCATGCTCGGCGCCATCGCAGGGGCCAAGGTGGTCTCCGTGCAGGTTGTCCTCTACGCCTGGGCCATGGTTGCCTGCTCCCTGCTGATGGTTCCCGCCGGCGGTGCCGGCTGGGTCTACACCGTGACCGCAGTCCTGGCGGGCGCCTGGTTCCTTTATGAGTCCCATGGGCTGTACAACAGGGCACAGCGGGAGGACATCTCGGACAAGCGGGCCATGAAGGTCTTCCACGGCTCCATCAGCTACCTGACTCTCCTGTTCATCGCCCTGGCCGTCGATCCGTTCATCGGGCCGGCTGTCATGGCAGGGTAGGGCCGCGCGCTCACTCACGTCCGGCGGGTTTTCCTGAGACGCTCGCTCACATATGGCGTCAAACAGCGGATCCCTTCCTCACCTGTTGGTGAGGGAGGGTTTTTGCTTTAAGCAGGTGATGGAGGGTTGGGCGTGGGGGCGCGGGAGGTGATGGAGGGTCTGCGGTGGGGGCGCGGGAGGTGAGTAAGGATCTGCCATTGGGGCGCAGGAGGTGAGTAAGGGTCTGCCATGGGGGCAGGAGGTGAGCAAGGGTTGGCCACATGGGCGCAGAAACTGATGGAGCGTCGTTAAAGGGCGAACGCCCCGGTTCATAGTCGAACCGGAGCGCTCAGGGGTGGTTTGGAAGCGTGGAGCTATTTCACCGGGCTTGACCGGGCAATGTCCCAGGCGTTGGTTGCAGCGGCCATGAGCAGTGCGGCCCCCAGCATGTGGGAGGCCACCAAAAGGACCGGGACGCCGTTGTAATACTGGGTGAAACCGATGACGGCCTGCAGCAAGGTGACCCCTAGAAGACCCACGACAGCTGCGCGGATGGGCCCGCTGATACGGCGCAGAACCACCAGTGCCAGTGCCACCAGGGTCCCAGCCGTCACCAGGTACGCGGGCACGGCGTGGATGTGCGAGACCAGGTCCCAGTCCAGCCCGTTCCGCGGGGCATCGGCATCACCAGCATGGGGACCGGCGCCGGTCACCACCACGCCAAGCATCACGGCAAGGGCGGAAAAAAGTGCGACGGCGGCCGTCACCGGCCGCATGACCCCCGGCAGGGCGGCGAGGGGAACGGTACGGAAGCGGCCGGTCCGCCCGAACGCGCGATTCACCAGCAGCGTGGCGAACACCACCAGTGCCATGGACACCAGGAAATGGAGGCCAACCACCCAGGGGTTCAGGTTGGTGAGGACCGTGATGCCGCCAATGACGGCCTGTGCGGGAATGCTGGCCAGCAGGCCCAGTGCCAGCAGGAAAAGGTCCCGGCGCTCTTTGCGAAGGTTCCACAGGTACGCCAGCATCAGGGCGGCGACGGCGGCCAGGGCGAAGGTGAGGAGGCGGTTGCCGAACTCGATGAACCCGTGGATGCCCATCTCGGGCGTGTTCACCAGGGACGTGTCCGTGCAGCGCGGCCAGGTGGGGCAGCCCAGGCCGGAGGAGGTGAGCCGGACCGCACCACCGGTGACCACCAGGAGGGTCTGCCCGATCAGGGATGCCACGGCGAGGCGACGGACACTCCTGTCCACGGTGCGGGGCAGCCGTGACGCCAGGCGGCCGGCGAACTGGGGAAGGCGGAAGGCGGTGCTCACGAGTATCTCAATTCCACTTGAACCAACGGATTGCTGCAGCCCCGGCAAGGATTGTCCAGAGCACCAGTATGAGGGTGGCGGCGCCATTCACCGCACCGTGCAGGAAGGCATCCCGCAGGGCTTCGCCGAGGGCGCCGGAGGGCAGGAACCCCACGATCTGCTGGGCCGCGGCCGGCAGCCGCTCCGCAGGAATCACGATCCCGCCGAGGGCCCCGAGGAGGATCCAGAGCAGGTTGGTGATGGCCAGGGTCGCCTCCGGGCGGACGGTTCCGGCCACCAGCAAACCCAGGGCGGTGAAGGCCGCCGCCCCCAGCGCGAGGAGGAGCAGTCCCGGAACCCAGCCGGCCGCCGTCGGCTGCCACCCAAGGGCCAAGCCAACGGCCGCCACCACGGCAACCTGCAGGCAGAGCACCACAAGGACGGACAGCACCTTGCCGGCAATCAGGCCGCCCCGGCCCAGGGGAGTGGTGGACAGAAAGCGGAGCACCCCGTAGCGCCGGTCGAAGCCAGTGGCAATGCCCTGTCCGGTGAAGGCTGTGGACATGGCACAGAGCGCGAGGATGCCGGGCACGGCCACGTCGATGCGGCTGGCCCCCAAACCGTCCAGGAATGGTGTCACGGTCAGTCCGACGAGGGCCAGTAGCGGCAGCACCACTGCGAGGATCAGCTGCTCGCCGTTGCGCAGCATCGCCAGCGCTTCGTACTTGCCCTGCAGCAGGATGCGCCGGAACAGCGGTGCGGGCTGCTGCCCGCCGGGAGCGCCCGGGCTGACGGGCACGGCGGCTGCGGCGCCCGCGGAGGACCGGTTCATCGGATGTCCTTTCCCGAGATGTCCAGAAAGACGTCTTCAAGGCTACGCGCCTGCAGGGTCATGGCGGCGGGCATGATGTCGTGCGCGGCCCACCACTCGGCCAGTGCGGCAAGGTGGCTGGGAGTCAGGGCGCCGGTAGCGGTGTAGCTTCCGGCCCGCTCCTCCAGGACGGCAACGTCGGCGGGCAGCACGCCGGACAGGTCCAGCCCCGGCTGTGCATCGAAGGCGAGGGTCCGCACGTGGTCCGCGCCGGCCTCCACGGCGGGCCCGCGCTGCAGCAGTTCCTGGACGGTTCCCTCGGCAACGTTGCGGCCGCCGTCGATGATGTAGACGTAATCGGCCAGCCGCTGGGCGTCGTCCATCAGGTGCGTGGTGAGGATGATGCCCATCCCGGCGTCGCGGAGTTCACCGATCAGCTCGAACACGAGCTGGCGGGACTGCGGGTCCAGGCCTGCGCTGGGTTCGTCGAGGAACAGGACCTCCGGCCTGCCCACCAGGGCGGCAGCCAGGGCCAGGCGCTGCTTTTGTCCGCCAGAAAGACGGCGGACAGTGGTCCGGCTGAAGGAGCCGATGCCCAGCCGATCAACAAGGTCCTCCACGGGCCAGGGCTGTGCGTAAAGTCCGGCGATGTGCCGCAGCAGAGGAACGGGACGGGCCGACGGCGGGAGGCCGCCGTCCTGAAGCATCACACCTACCCGGGAACGCAGTTCCGCGCCGGCGGCTGCCGGATCCTGGCCGAGCAGCGAGATGCTCCCGCCGCTGCGCTTCTGCAGGCCCTGCGCACATTCGAGAGTGGTGGTTTTCCCTGCACCGTTGGCTCCCAGCAGTGCGGTGACCTGTCCGCGCTCGGCAACGAGTGAGACGCCGCTCACCACCCGGAGCATCTTTCCGTCCATGCTGGAAAGCGGGCCTACATCTTTAACGAGCCCATGGATGGACAGAACGGGGGAATGGGGCGATCGCACCCCAGTATTCTACGGGAAGTAGTATTACCGGCAGTCCGCTACGTGGCGGGTCAGGTCAGCCTCGCCTTACTGGAACGCGGGACTAAATTACGACACTATTGTGTTGTGTATTCCATGACCAACGCTACTGCTGTGCCTGCCGTAAGGCACGGGGCCTCCGCTGTTCCAGCGGAGCGGGGTGCTGTGCCCGCAGGGCCGGTGGCCGACGCCGACGAGCGCACCCGGGACCGCGTCCTGTCGGCTGTCCTGGAACACGGACCTGTCAGCGCCGCCGAACTGGGCGACCTGCTGGGATTCACTCCGGCCGCCGTCCGCCGGCACCTGGATCACCTGTCCCGCGCCGGCGTTATCGAAGTCAAGCGGGTAGCCAAGTCCGGAGCCGGCGCAGGACGCCCTGCCCGACGGTACGTTTTGAGTTCGCAGGGCCAGTCAAGCCTGGGCAACGACTACCTGGACATCGCCGCACTGGCGCTCCAGCAGCTGCAGAAAGTTGCCGGACCGGATGCCGTGCGGGCATTCGCCGTGGAACGTTTCGCTGATATGGAACGCCGCTATGCGCCGGAGATCGATCAAGCCGGCCCGGACATCACCGACCGCGCCAAGGCGCTGGCCGACGCGCTAAGCCGGGACAACTTCGTGGCATCCGCTGCCTCCATTGAAGCGAAAGCCCCGCTGCCGGCAGCCCTTTCCAGCGTGCAGCTCTGCCAGGGCCACTGCCCCATCCAGCAGCTCGCCGCCCGGTTCCCCGTGTTCTGTGACGTGGAAACCGAAGTCTTAGCCCGGCTGGTGGGCGTGGACGTGCGCCGGCTTTCCACCCTTGCCCGCGGCGGGCACGTCTGCACCACCCATATACCCACAGGCCGGCTGTCTGTCGCAGGGCCCACAACGCCTTCAGCAGCCCCCGCCAGCCTGAATGAAGTAAACAACCATCAGCAAGAAAGGCCGTGATGACGGACCAACTATCAGAGAAAGCAGTAGCCGAAAACACTGTGATCTCGGAGATTCTGGAAAAGAATCCCGAGCTCCACGGCATCGGCAACTACGAGTACGGATGGGCTGACAAGAACGACGTCGGTGCCAACGCACGCCGCGGCCTCAACGAAGAAGTGGTCCGGGACATTTCGGCCAAGAAGAGCGAGCCCGAGTGGATGCTCGACCTCCGCCTCAAGGGCCTGAAGTACTTCGACCGCAAGCCCATGCCCACCTGGGGTGCGGACCTGTCGGGCATCGACTTCGACAACATCAAGTACTTCGTCCGTTCCACGGAGAAGCAGGCCACGTCCTGGGACGACCTCCCTGAGGACATCAAGAACACCTACGACAAGCTGGGTATCCCGGAGGCCGAAAAGCAGCGCCTGGTGTCCGGTGTCGCCGCCCAGTACGAGTCCGAGGTTGTCTACCACCAGCTGCGTGAGGACCTGGAGCGGCAGGGTGTCATCTTCCTGGACACCGACACCGCGCTGAAGGAGCACCCGGAGATTTTCCAGGAGTACTTCGGCACCGTCATTCCGGTGGGCGACAACAAGTTCGCGTCCCTGAACACTTCCGTTTGGTCCGGCGGCTCCTTCGTCTACGTCCCCAAGGGCGTCCACGTGGACATCCCGCTGCAGGCATACTTCCGCATCAACACGGAAAACATGGGCCAGTTCGAGCGGACCCTGATCATTGCGGACGAGGATTCCTACGTCCACTACATCGAGGGCTGCACCGCCCCGATCTACACCTCGGACTCGCTGCACTCAGCCGTGGTGGAGATCATCGTGAAGAAGGGCGCCCGCGTCCGGTACACCACCATCCAGAACTGGTCCAACAACGTATACAACCTGGTGACCAAGCGTGCCATCTGCGAAGAGGGCGCCACCATGGAATGGGTTGATGGCAACATCGGCTCCAAGGTCACCATGAAGTACCCGGCCGTCTACCTCGTGGGCGAGCACGCCAAGGGCGAGACCCTGTCCATCGCGTTCGCCGGCGAGGGCCAGCACCAGGACACCGGCTCCAAGATGGTGCACATTGCGCCGAACACCAAGAGCTCCATCATCTCCAAGTCCGTGGCCCGCGGCGGCGGCCGTGCCGCCTACCGTGGCCTGGTCCAGGTCCGTGAAGGCGCCAAGCACTCCGCCAACACCGTCCGCTGTGACGCGCTGCTCGTTGACACGATCAGCCGCTCGGACACCTACCCGTACATCGACATCCGCGAGGACGACGTTGTAATGGGCCACGAGGCAACTGTTTCCCGGGTCAGCGAAGAACAGCTCTTCTACCTGATGTCCCGCGGCATGCGCGAAGACGAAGCCATGGCGATGATCGTCCGCGGCTTCATCGAGCCGATTGCTCGCGAGCTCCCCATGGAGTACGCACTTGAGCTGAACCGCCTGATTGAACTGCAGATGGAAGGGTCCGTCGGATAACGATGACTGAAATCACTACTGAAAAGGCACGCATCGGCGCGCCCTCAGCCCAGCCGTTCATCGACGGCTTCACCGAGGAAGGCGAGAGCCTTTCGCCCATCAACGCGGCCGGCTCCAAGGCCCCGCTCGCCGGCGCTTCGGCCAAGAGCCACTCCCATGGCGGCGGTGTCGGCGTTCCGGACAGCTCACGCGCCGGCCGGCTCACCTCCTACAAGCTCGCTGACTTCAAGCCGCTCACCGGCATGGAGGAGGACTGGCGCTTCACCCCGCTGAAGCGCCTCCGCGGCCTGCACTCCGAGGTCCTGTCCGGCGCGGCGCCCACCGTCGTCGTCACCGGCCCGGAGGAAATCACCGTCGAGAGCGTGGGACGCGACGACAAGCGGATCGGTACCGCCGGTATCCCGGAGGACCGCGTGTCCGCCAACGCCTGGGAGAACTTCGCCGGCGCCACGGTTGTCACCATCCCGTCAGAGTTCGAAGCCTTGAATGAGGTTTCGGTTGACATCGAGGGCACGTCCCTGGACTCCGCAGCCCAGCACCTCGTGATTGTTGCGGAGAAGTTCTCCAAGGCCGTTGTGGTGCTGAACCACCGTGGTTCCGCCGTCGTGTCGGAGAACGTCGAGATCATTGTGGAAGACGGCGCCAGCCTGACCGTGATCACGCTCCAGGAATGGAACGACGACGCCGTCCACGCCTCCTCGCAGCAGGCGAAGATCGGCCGCGACGCCAAGCTCAAGCACGTCATGGTGAGCCTCGGCGGCGACCTGGTCCGCGTTACGCCGTCGGCCCGTTTCACCGCCCCCGGCGGCGAGGCCGAAATGTTCGGCCTGTACTTCGCCGACGCCGGCCAGCACCTGGAGCAGCGCCTCTTTGTGGACCACGCCGTTCCCAACTGCAAGTCCAACGTGCTGTACAAGGGCGCACTGCAGGGCCGCAACGCCCACGCTGTCTGGGTTGGTGACGTCCTGATCCGCAAGGAAGCTGAAGGAACCGACACCTACGAGGCCAACCGCAACCTGCTGCTGACCGACGGCGCCCGCGCTGACTCGGTGCCCAACCTCGAAATCGAGACCGGACTGATCGAGGGTGCCGGCCACGCCAGCGCCACCGGCCGGATGGATGACGAGCACCTGTTCTACCTCATGGCCCGCGGCATCCCTGAAGATGTTGCCCGCCGCCTGGTGGTCCGTGGCTTCCTGAACGAGATCATCCAGCAGATCAAGGTCCCCTCCATCGAGGAGCGGCTGACCGAGGCTGTTGAGCACGAACTCGCCCTGACGGACAACTAGAAGCTACGGAGCACGGTTTTCAGATGACTGACCAGCCAAAGGGCGAGCTTGTCTGCAAGGTGGACGAAATTCAGGTGAAGCAGGCGCTGCGGATCCTGATTGACGACTATCCTGTGGCGATCGTCAAGGACTCCATGGGGGAGATCCACGCGATTGGCGACACCTGCTCGCATGCGGACATTTCCCTGTCCGAGGGCGAGGTGGAGGGCTGCGCCATCGAGTGCTGGGGCCACGGCTCCCAGTTCGACCTGCGCAGCGGCCAGCCGCTTCAGCTGCCCGCCTACGATCCCGTGCCGGTGTTCGCCGTCGAGATCGTCGGGGACGAGGTCTACGTGGACTTCACCCACGTCCTCAATGGCGCCGAGGCTCCCAACTTCAGCTAGCACCACCGAATTACGAACCAACTTCCAGACAAAGAGCGCACCGCGGCCGCCACGCCCGGTGCAGAGGAGAACAAGACACATGTCTACTCTTGAGATCAAGGACCTGCACGTCAGCATTGAGACGGAGCAGGGCACCAAGGAAATCCTGAAGGGCGTCAGCCTGACCATCCGGACCGGTGAAACCCACGCCATCATGGGCCCGAACGGCTCCGGAAAGTCCACCCTGGCCTCCACGATTGCAGGGCACCCCCGCTACAACGTCACCAGCGGCTCCATCACCCTGGACGGCGAGGACGTCCTGGAGATGAGCGTTGACGAGCGCGCCCGCGCCGGCGTCTTCCTGGCCATGCAGTACCCGGTGGAGGTTCCCGGCGTCAGCATGACCAACTTCCTGCGCACCGCCAAGACCGCGATCGACGGCGAAGCCCCCAAGCTGCGCACGTGGACCAAGGACGTGAAGGCTGCCATGGAGCAGCTGCGCATCGACGCCGACTTCGCCCAGCGCAACGTCAACGAAGGCTTCTCCGGCGGTGAGAAGAAGCGCGTGGAAATCCTCCAGCTGGAACTCTTCAAGCCCCGGTTCGCCATCCTGGATGAGACTGACTCCGGCCTGGACGTTGACGCGCTGAAGGTTGTCTCCGAGGGCGTCAACCGCGCCCACGCCGAAGGCCAGATGGGCACGCTGCTCATCACGCACTACACCCGCATCCTGCGCTACATCAAGCCGGACTTCGTCCACGTGTTTGTGGACGGCCAGGTTGTTGAGGAAGGCGGCCCGGAGCTGGCCGACCGCCTCGAAGAAGAAGGCTACGACCGTTACGCCAAGGGCGCCGGTTCAGCCGCCATCGCGGCACCCGCCGCAGCACAGGCCTAGTAAAGGACTTGCCATGACCGAAATCAACGCGGCTCGCACGAGCCTTGAGGACGTCGAAGAGGCGCTCAAGGACGTCATCGACCCTGAGCTCGGCGTCAATATCGTGGACCTCGGGCTGCTGTACGGCCTGAAGTACTCCGATGACGACGGCGCGCTGCTGATCGACATGACCCTGACTACAGCGGCGTGCCCGCTCACGGATGTGCTCGAGGAGCAGGTGGGCACGGCCCTGGACGGCGTAGTTGACGACTGGCGCCTGAACTGGGTCTGGATGCCGCCTTGGGGTCCGGAACGGATCACCGACGACGGCAAGGACCAGATGCGGGCCCTCGGCTTCAACATCTAAGTCCCCACCGGCATACGTAAAAGTACGACGACGGCCGGTTACCTTCGCTTCGAAGGTAACCGGCCGTCGTCGTTCCCCGCTCCCGAGGGGCCCCAATCTCGCAAGCTCGATTGGGGCCCCTCGGGAGCGTGGGCCCGCGTTAGAGGTTAGGGGCGGAGAAGGTGTCGCACCGGTTGATGTCGCCGGTCTCGTAGCCCGTGTAGAACCAGCGCTGGCGCTGTTCGCTGGAGCCGTGGGTCCAGGCCTCGGGGGAGACCCGCCCGGTGGCTGCTTCCTGGATCCGGTCGTCACCCACCGCGGAGGCGGCGGACAATGCGTCATTCAGGTCCTGCTGCGTGAGCGCCTCGAGGAACGGCTGCCCGTCAGGGCCAGGCTGGGTGGAAGCATGCTTGGCCCACAGTCCGGCGTAGCAGTCAGCCTGGAGTTCAACGCGCACGGCCCCGGACTCAGGGCCCTGCGGATCCTGCTGGGCCTGGTCCAGATTTCCCAGGACGTTCTGGATGTGGTGTCCGAACTCGTGGGCCACCACATACTCCTGGGCGAGCGGGCCGCCTGATGAGCCGAACCGGTCCACGAGTTCCTGGAAGAAGCCGGGATCGAAGTAGGCGGTGGTGTCGGTGGGGCAATAGAACGGTCCAACGGCGCTGGAGGCCGTACCGCAGCCCGTGCTGACACCCTGCTCGAAGATTACCGTCTCGGGCTGGGGGTACTGCACGTTGTACTGCTGCAGGTACGCGGGCCAGAATGCGTTCAGGCTGTTGACGGTGCCAATGATGCGGCAGTCCACCCGGGCGTCCGCATCCGTGCCCGCCTTGCAGGCAGCCGCGGCGGTGCCCTGGGTCTGGGGCTCCTGTCCGGCGCCGCCGGCCAGGCCCTCCAGCAACTGCGGGTTCACGCCCAGCAGCGCGGCGATCAGCAGGATGAGGCCGCCGCCGATGCCGCCGCCCACTTTTGCTCCACGGCCCATGCCGCGCCGGTCCTGGACCTGCGAGGGGTCCAGCTGCACATTGTCATTGAAACTCATAAAGTCACAATACCCGCGGTCCCGGAGCTCAATCCGTGGCGGCCGGTAAAGTTGATCCGATGCCTTTCCTCAACCACATCCAGCGCTGGGCCGACGAACGGCCGCACGACACCGCCGTCGTGATTGCGGGGCGCCGCCTCACGTGGATGCAGCTCCGTGACTTCGCTGCGGCACTGGTAGCGCACAGCAAGGCCGTGACCTCCCTCTGTGAAGCCAACTCCGTGGAGTTCGCAGCGAAGTTCGCCGCAGCGGTGGCTGGCGGTCGGCAGTGCGCCGTCCTCGATCCGGCCTGGCCGGCCCAACTGCAGGAGGACATCCGGCGGCGGGTGGAAACATGCGCAATGCCCGCTACCGTGTCCCCGGACGATCGCCTGGAAGACGGCGCCCCGGAGTCCACCTTCCTCATTGGCCTGACCTCCGGCACCACCTCAGTTCCCAAAGCCTTCAGCCGTTCGCGGCGCTCATGGCAGGAATCCTTTAAAGCATCCATCGAGTTCTTCCGCCTCCGCCAGGACGATGTCACGCTGGCACCGGGCCCGCTGGCCGCCAGCCTCAACCTCTACGCACTGGCGGAATGCCTGTACGCGGGCTCGGAATTCCAGACCCTTGGAAGCTTCGACGTCGGTGATGTCCATGCCGCCATCGCCCATGACCGCGTCACCCGGCTGGTGCTGGTGCCCACCATGCTGAGGATGCTCAGCGAGCGCGGCCTGACCGGATGCGTGGATGCCTCCGGAGTCCGGACCATCATCTGTGCCGGCTCCAAGCTCGACGCGAGGACGCTTGAGGCAGCCCGCCGCTGGGCGCCAAACGCGACCGTTTTCGAGTACTACGGCGCCTCGGAGCTGAGTTTCGTCTCGGGCGCAGGGCTGCCTGCAAGCCAGTTGGCGGTCCTGGGCGGCACCGGCATCGGGCGGGCCTTTCCGGGTGTGGACGTGCGGATCCTTGACGACTCGGGGCTGCCCTTGCCTGACGGGGCGGCAGGAAATATCTGTGTCCGGAGCGGCATGGTCAGCAACGGTTATCTCTGGGGCGATGACGGGCAGGCACTGAAATCCTTTGGCGGCTGGTTCACGGTAGGGGACCAGGGCTACCTTGAGGCGGGGGAGCTGCACATCCTGGGCCGCCGTGCGGACATGATCATCACATCCGGCAGGAACATCTATCCCCATGAAGTTGAGCTGGCGCTTGCGGCCGTGCCCGGTGTTTCCGCCGTCGTGGCTGCCGGCATCCCCGATGACCTGCGGGGCGAGCGGGTGGTGGCCGGGGTTGTCCCCTCCCATGGGGCAGTCACGGCCGCCCAGCTCCGCGCCGGACTCGAAGGCGTTCTTGCCCGCGACAAGCATCCGCTGCAGTACTACCTGCTGGGCGAGCTGCCCATGACGGAGCGCGGCAAGGTCAGCCGACGCATGCTCGCGGACTGGATCATGTCCCGCGATCCGAAGGCGCGCCGCCTTGACAGCTGAACTGCTCCCTCCGGACCGGCAGCCTGTCATCATTGCCGCCCGTCGCACGCCGGTGTGCCGCGCCAACGGAGCGTTGCGGAACCTGCGCGCCCATGAACTGCTGGCCCCCGTGCTCCGGGAACTGCTGGCCGGGACGGGGGTGGAAGCCGGGGCGGTGACAGATGTTGTGATCGGCAATGCCGTGGGTGGCGGCGGAAACGTGGCACGCCTGGCGCTGCTGGAAGCCGGGCTGCCCATCAGCGTTCCCGGTGTGACGGTGGACCGCCAGTGCGGCTCCGGCCTCGACGCGGTGGTCCTGGCATCGCGGCTGGTGGCGGCCGGCGGCAGCCCGCTGTTCCTGGCCGGGGGAGTGGAGAGCACCAGCACTGCGCCCCTGCGTGCTCACAGGAATGACGACGGCGGGCCGGAGTTTTACGCCCGGGCCCAGTTTGTGCCGGCCGGCTTTGGAGACCCGGACATGGGCGTGGCCGCGGAAAACGTGGCGCGGACGTTCGGCGTGAGCAGGGAACGCCAGGACGCCTTTGCCCTGCGCAGCCACCGCCTGGCGCTTGCCTCAGTTAAGGCCGGGCTGTTCGACGGCGAGCTGGTCCCGTTGCCTATGGATACGGGGACGGTTGCTGTGGATGACGGCCCCAGGCCGGGGCTGACAGCAGCGGTCATGGCGCGGTTCCCGCCCGCATTCGTCAATGGGGGGACTGTCACCGCCGGGAACTCCTGCTTCGACGCGGACGCGGCATCCGCCGTCGTCATGACGTCCCTCCAGCGGGCGCAAGAGTTGGGGGCCGCCGATGCGTTGCTGGTGCTGGGCAGCGGGACGGCCGGCGTGGATCCGGAACTGCTGGGTATTGGTGCCGCTGCCGCAGCGCGGGACGTGCTCTCAGCCGCGGGGGTGGCAGCGGATGAGCTGGATTTTGTCGAATTCAACGAGGCCTTCGCATCACAGACGCTTGCCTGCCTTGACGGGCTGGGCGTCGATGCTGAGCGGGCCAACCTCGACGGCGGTGCGCTGGCACTGGGCCACGCGTACGGCGCCTCCGGGGCGGTCCTGGTAACCCGGATCTTCGCCCAGGCACGGCGGGCGGGAGGACAGGGGAGCCGGGCGCTTGCCATGATCAGCAGCGCCGGTGGCATGGGAACCGCAGCCCTGCTGGAATACCGGCGGTTTTAGCGCGATCTTCCCGGGCTCAGTCTTCCGGTTCGCCCAGCCCGCGGGCGGCGAGCGCCTCTCCCGTTTGGCGCGCGAAGGCCACGGAGGTGATGAAGACCGGCAGGATCAGGGCCCGCGGATTGCGCTCAAGACCCCTGGCGCGGGCCGAATCGCGCACGTCGGCGAAGGTGCCGGCGATATAGGGGATGCTGCGCAGCATGATGCCGATGGTCAGCGCGAACCGCTCGGGGTCGGCGCCAAGTCTCCTGAAGGGGGTGGCTGCCTTGACCACGCCATCCAGGAGTTTTTGGACCGGAGTCGTGGCGGTCAGTAGCGAAGCAGCGACGACGCACACGAGGATATTCAGGACGATGCGCGCCGCGGTGGGTGCTCCCAGCTGCCACCACTGGAAGAGTCCTATCACCAGCAGCACTGCGGTGAGTGGGCGGATTGCGCCCCAAAGCTTCTTCAAACCGGCGCCGGTGAGCAGGAAAAAGCCGGATAGTAGTCCCAACATCCCCAGCGAGATGCGCCAGTCAACAATGATGAAGGAGGCCAGGCCGCAGCCGAACACCAGGAGGAACTTCAGGGCCAGCGGTGTCCGGTGGATCAGCGAGTTGCCGGGCACGTAGTTGGCCAGGAGGAAGCCGTGTCCCCTCATCGCCGCTCCCTGGCGTGGAGGCCGTCCATGCAGAGGGCCCGGTAGGCGGCGACGGCGGCAGCAGGACCCCCGTCGAACACCACCTGGCCCTGGTCAATGACCAGCACCCGGTCCATCTCCAGTGCCAGCTCAAGGTCGTGGGTGGACATAATGATCTGCTGCTCCAGCCCGGCCAGGGTCCTGCGGAGGAGCTCGCGGTTGCGGAGATCCAGCAGGGTGGAGGGCTCGTCGAGCACCAGCACGGTTGGATTAACGGCGAGCACCGCGGCCAGGGCCATGAGTTGCCGCTCCCCGCCGGACAATTCGTAGATGCTCTGGTCCGCGAGGTGCAGGAGCCCCAGCCGGTCCAGGGCGGCCTCGGCTGCCTTGCGCCGCTCGGCGCTGTTCTTTACGGAGCGGCGAAGGGAGAGTTCCACGTCCTCCCGGCCCGTTGGCATCACCAGCTGGGACAGGGGATCGGTGAAGACAAAGCCGACGTTCCGCCGTACTTTTCGGACGGCACGGACTGTATGGTCGCCGTCGACCGTTACGCTGCCTGTGCTGGGCTGGACGAGTCCGTTGACCAGGCGCAGCAGCGTGGACTTGCCGGAGCCGTTGGCGCCAATGACGCCCACGCGCGGCTCTTCCAGCCGGAGGCTGACGTCGCTAAGCAGGACCTTGGACCCCGGGGAGTGGTCCGTTTCGACGGCGACTGTTACGTGGTCAAACGCGACGGCGGGCATGGCGGCACCTCAGGCCTTCGCGGGCTGGGCGGTGCTGCGCCGGACGCGGCGCACCAGGATGTCCGGGAACGCCCGGTGGAGCGCGACGGCGATGACGGCGGCGAGGATGTTCTTGACCATATCGCCGGGGTAGAAGACCAGGTCGCTCAGGAAAGCCTGCTCCAGGGTTGCCTTGGTATTGAGGGAGATGCCGGCGATGCCGAGGGAGTGCACCACCACCGCGCTGGTGACGGCGGCGGACAGGAAAAACCACAGGGCCCGGGTCTTGGCCGTCCGCCGGATGACGACTGTGGCCAGCCATCCGACGATGCCGGCAGCAATGGGGAAGGCGATGATGTAGCCGGCCGAGGGGCCGGCGAGGATGCTCAGGCCGCTGCGGCCCTGGCTGAAGATGGGAAGGCCGGCCAGGCCCAGCAGGACGTAGAGACCGACGGCGGCGAAGCCCCGTCCCGGGCCGAGCACCAGGCCGGTGAGCATGACGGCCAGGGTCTGGAAGGTGATGGGGACGCCGAAGCCGTTGACCGCCAGGCCGGGCACCAGGGCTGCGCCGGCCACCAGGGCGGCGAAAACGGCGATCAGGCCGAGGTCGGTGGCGTTCCAACGGCGGCGCCTCGTGTTGTGCGTGTTCTTGACGGCGGTGTCGGTGTTGCTCATGGCAGTCCTGTCGGGGTTGTACAAGCGGAATCTAATGTACTGCCGACGTTACTGCTGTGCACCTGCGGGTTTTTTGTAGGGGGCCTACTAAAGCCGGTGCCAAGCGCTGACGGCTGGGCACAACTGTGGTCGTGTATAGCTGCGCTACCTGTCCGGCTTGGGTCTCTTAACTTCCGCGGTTGCCTCCCTGACGCGCGCCCGGTCGAGGGCACGACCAAACAGGCCGACAATTGGTTCACCATGAGTCCGGACCAAGGCGTTGTCTCCTAAAGAGATAAGAGCCAAGGGGGACTGCCCCCGGTTTTGTTGACTCCTTGACCTAGCGAGCTTGTGCTCGTGGAAGGATGTTGACCATGCCCACGGCTTATGGGGCGGAGTTCCGCCAGGATGTTATTGATGTGGCCAGATCGAAGAGCGTCG
>NZ_PJMB01000014.1 GCF_002892835.1 Arthrobacter sp. AFG7.2
AGTGGGCCAGAAAAGCAGTCCTGGACCAGGAACCCGAAACCGGAGAGCTCACCACGTGGCTCCGCCGGCTCTACACCGCCCCCGGCACCGGCGACCTGCTGGCCATGGACTCCAAAGCCCGGCTCTTCCCCACCGCGCTCCGCCGCTACCTCCAAGTACGGGATGACACCTGCCGCACCCCCTACTGCGACGCCCCCATCCGCCACCACGACCACATCATCCCCTGGCACCAGCACGGACCCACCACCAGCACCAACGGCCAGGGCCTCTGCGAAGCCTGCAACCACACCAAAGAAACACCCGGCTGGACAACCCACACCGTCCCCCGACCACGGCACACCGTGCAGCTCCGGAGCCCCACCGGCCACACCTACCACTCCACCGCACCACCACCACCCGGCACAGTGCCCGATCACAGCGGGCGAACTCGTGTTGCAGCTGCCTCTGCAACGGGGCCGGCACGTGCTGCGGCGGTGGAGGTGGTTGGCCGTGCCGTAATGGCTGGCTAAGGACGTTCACAACCGGTGCAGCCGGGCACCCCCGGGCTGCGAGTATCGGCTACGCCACCGAACCGGATTCAAGGGCCGCACGCAGCTCACGTACGGCCGTCGTGCCTCCCGCGATGAACCATTCGAGGCCATTGACGCGCACGGTCTCCACCGCACCGCCGGCCGCCCGGACTATCGCTTTGCCGGGCAGCCAGTCCCATTCAGGGCAGCTGTGCTGGAACCAGCAGCCGAGCTGGCCGTCCGCAACCCGGCCAAGATCGCAGGAACCGGAGCCAAGCATCCGCAGCGCCGCAGCTGACGTGGCCGCCGCATGCCAGGGCATGGCACACATGGGGTCCATCAGCCAGCTGGGGTGGATGTACGTTGCCGCTCCCAGCTGGGCAGCGGGGGTTGCGTTACGCTCGCCCCTGTTGTCGTGAAAAACCGTAAGCGGTTCGCCGTTCAGGCTTGCCGGGTGTGCCACGCCGCCGAGCCACAGCTTGTCCTCCTCGGGCTGGAAGATTGCGCCTAGCAACACGTCGGACTGGTCCTTCAGGGCGATGGCGGAGCACCAGTAGGTGGAGCCGTGCAGGAAGTTGTAGGTGCCATCCACGGGATCAATGACCCAGGTCCGGCCGCTTGTGCCCTGCACCGAAGCCCCTTCCTCGCCCAGAATGCCGTCTTCAGGACGGCATCGCTGCAGCTGTTCGAGCACATAGGCTTCGGCCGCATGGTCAGCCGCCGTCACGACGTCCGAAATGGAGGTCTTCTGTTGCGACTGCAGGCCTGCCATCCGCATGAGCAGCGCCAGCTGCCCGCCCTCCCGCACCAGGGCTGTTGCCAGCTGGTAATCGTCCAAAGAGGGGTCAAGTTCAACAGTGCTGTGCCGGCCAGTGGTCATGGTTTCAGTTTATGGGGCGCGATAATGAAGCCATGGCCAAAACACCTGCCCAGCGGATCAAGAAGCACGGCTCCAAGGCGGCGATACCGCAGCACCACCTTCCTCCGGTGGTGAACCCGACAACGGCCCGCACCCCGGAGAAAGCCCAAAGCAACAGCAACCTCATCCTGATCGCGGGCGTGGTGGCCAGCCTTTTCCTCTTCTGGTACCTGCACCTCCTGACCCTGGACCAGCTCCGGCAGCTCTCCGGCGGCCTGGCCATGCCGGATTCGCTCATCGGTGGCTTCGATGCGGCTTACATCGGCCAACTCCAGGCAGCCATGGACGACGATGCCCGTGGCCAGCTCAATTACGTGCACAAAACGGCGGGAACCCTGTTTCCCTTGATCTTCGGCTTTACCTGGCTGTTGCTGATCGGGACGAACGTAGCCCGGAAGTCGCTCCGTTGGGTGCTCTGGGCCCTGCCTCTGCTCTTTGTGGTGGTCCGGCTCTGGGGCAACGCCGCCATTGACGGGGTGCTGGCCTCCGACGCTGCCGACGCCGCCCAGGTGGCCCTTGCGTCCGGGCTCACGGTTGCCGGCTGGGTACTTTTGGTCCTGAGCCTGCTGGCCGGTGCCGCTGCTGTTGTTCTCGGCACCCGCAAGCCCAAAGCCTCTAACTGATCGCAGCCCGGGCCCGGGCCTCTTTGCGGTGCCGGTGGACACGCTGGGCAATGACCAGTCCCGCGGCGGCCATCCCCACGGTGACGGGGTAGCCCATAAGCCGTTCGAGCGTGCCGGGCTCGGGAACATCCATACCGGTCAGACCTCCGGCGGCCAGGGCGGCGAGGGATACCGCACCACAGGCCAGGATGAACCAGGCGATGGGTGTTTTGCGCAGCCACAGGATGCCGAGGACCAGCAGGGCAACAGCACCGGCAAGGAAGTACATCACCGCGCCCGCGAAGTGCCAGCCAGAACCTGCGTCCTCCGGCACCAGTCCCACAATCACAGTCCCGGCCCCGGCGGTCCCCGTCAGGATCCGGACCCAGACGGCTGCCAGCCACGGCTTCCGCCGCGGTTGGACCCGCACATCCGCAAGGGCAGCCACGCACAACAGCCCGGAACTCAGGAGAAGGGCTCCCAGCAGCATGCCAAGTCCCTGGACCACGAACGAGGCGTTCATCAGCCAGTTCAGCGGGGAACACACCTCGCGGCCGTCAAAGATGCCGCAGTTCAGCGCGCCGAGATCGCTGATATAGCCCGTCCGCACATCGTAGGGTTTCGGACCTGCCCAGGCACCGATCACGGCCGCTTCAGCCGCAAAATACTGCAGCACGCTCAGGACCGACCACGCGCCGATGTACTGGCGGGTGGAGTCGGTGTCCGGAATAAAAGCAACAGACCGGGCTGTGGACGGCGCTGAACTCATGCCTTGAGCGTAGTACGGCTCCGCACCTTGTATGCTTGTATCCGTGTCCGGCCGGACTGGCCCGCCAATCTGACGGATGCATGCCCTCGTAGCTCAGTGGATAGAGCACGGCTCTCCTAAAGCCGGTGTCGTTGGTTCGATTCCAATCGAGGGCACTTGAATCTTCCTCCCCCCGGGTTTGCGCTCCGCGCCTACCTCCTGGGCGCCCGCCAACCCAGCACCCCTGCGCCCATCACTGAGGCGGGGCAATGGACGGTCCAGCGGGACCTGCTGGACCGTGCGGAAGGCACCCGCGGAACCTTTTCCGGCGTCGTGCGTTTTGTCCCTACCGACGACGGCGGCCTGGCCTTCGTAGAGGAAGGCACCATGCGTTGGCCGTCCTTCACCGGCCCCGCTTCCCGCCAGTACCTGCTGCGGACCGCCGGGCGTCCCGACGCCCTGGACTTCTTCTTCCCGGACGGCCGACCGTTCCACCGGATGAGCTTCGCCCCGGACTCCAACCTTGACAGCCACTGGTGCGACCCCGACACCTACCGGGTCGCCTATACGTTCGAGGGCGAGGACAGGTTCAGCTACACCTGGGACGTCCAGGGCCCGCGCAAGGACCTGCTGCTGGCGTCCCGCTTGTTCCGCATCCAAGTTTCTGCCGCATGAAACACCGCATTGTGGTCTCGGCCGTCTGCGTCTTCGACGACGCCGGCCGCCTCCTGACCGTGCGGAAGCGCGGTACCGGCATGTTCATGCACCCGGGCGGCAAGCCGGAGGCGGGGGAAACAGCTGTCCAGGCGGCAGCACGGGAACTGGCGGAAGAGGTGGGCATCGTCCTTGATCCGCGTGCCCTGCAGCTGATGGGAGTCTGGATTGCCGACGCCGCCAACGAGGCCGCCACGGACATCGAGGCTACGGTCTTTATGGCGCCCGGTACCTGGCAGGCCCACCCGTCCGCGGAGATCGACGAAATCCGCTGGCTGGAGCTGGATGCCGAACCCACCCCGGACCTTGCCCCGCTGCTGACGGACCACATCCTCCCGGAGCTCGCCAGGCCCCGCAGCGGGGACAACTTCAGCTAGAGCTCGGGAACGGCTTCCTGGGCAACGGCGGTGGCTTCGTTGAACTGGGTGCGGTACAGCTCGGCGTACCGTCCTTCGGCAGCCAGGAGCTCGGTGTGAGTCCCCTGTTCCACGATCCGGCCGTCCTCCACCACCAGGATGGCATCCGCGGCGCGGATGGTGGACAGGCGGTGTGCAATCACGACGGCGGTGCGCCCCTCGAGCGCGGCGCCCAGGGCAGCCTGTACGGCGGCTTCATTGGTGGAATCAAGCGCAGCCGTTGCCTCATCGAGGATGACCACCCGCGGCTGGGCGATCAGCAGCCGCGCGATGGTGAGCCGCTGGCGTTCACCGCCGGAAAGCCGGTACCCGCGCTCCCCCACCACGGTGTCCAGCCCGTCCGGAAGGGACCGGATCATGCCTTCCAGCCTCGCCTGCCGGATGGCCTCCCACATCTGCCCCTCGGTAGCGTCCGGACGGGCCAGGCGCAGGTTCGAGGCGATGCTCTCGTGGAAAAGGTGGCCGTCCTGGGTGACCATGCCCAGGGTTTCCCGCATCGAGTCGAAGGTCAGGTCGCGGACATCCACCCCCGTGCCGGGAAGCGAACCGCCGAAACGGACGGCGCCGGAATCGACGTCGTAGAGCCGGGCCAACAGCTGGGCGATGGTTGACTTGCCCGCGCCTGAGGAGCCCACCAGCGCCACCGTCTGCCCGGGCTCCACCCGGAAGCTGATGCCGTGCAGGACTTCCTCGCCGCCGCGGGTGTCCAGGGTGGAGACGTCTTCCAGGGACGCCAGCGAAACCTTGTCCGCAGAGGGGTAGGAGAACCGGACGTCGTCGAACTCGACGGAGAGCGGGCCGCGCGGCGATTGCACCGCATCGGGCTTCTGGCGGATGAGCGGCTTGAGGTCAAGGATTTCGAAGACGCGCTCGAAGCTGACCAGGGCGCTCATGATTTCCACCCGAGCGTTGGAGAGTGCTGTGAGCGGGGCATAGAGCCGGGTGAGCAGCAAGGCCAGCACAACGACGTCGCCCGCAGCCAGTTGCCCTTCCAGGGCCAGCCAGCCGCCCAGGCCGTACACCAAGGCCAGGGCCAGGGCGGAGACCAGGGTCAGGGCCGTGACGAAAGTGAACTGGAGCATCGCCGTCCGGACGCCGATGTCCCGCACCCGTCCTGCCCGGAGTGCGAACTCACGGGATTCCTCGTCCGGGCGCCCGAAGAGCTTCACCAGGGTGGCGCCGGGGGCGGAAAAGCGCTCAGTCATCTGCGTGCCCATGGTGGCGTTGTGCTCGGCGGCCTCGCGTCGCAATTCGGCCAGCCTGGAACCCATTTGGCGGGCGGGGATGAGGAAGATCGGCAGCAGGATCATGGCCAGCACGGTGACCAGCCAGGACTTGTTCAGCATCACCACCAGCGTGAGGGCCAGCGCCACTACGTTGCTGACCACCCCGGACAGCGTGCCGGCGAAGGCAGACTGCGCCCCGATCACATCGTTGTTGAGCCGGCTGACCAGGGCACCGGTACGGGTTCGGGTGAAGAAGGCGATCGGCATCTTCTGCACGTGGTCGAACACCTTGGTGCGAAGGTCCAGGATCACGCCCTCGCCGATCGAGGAGGAGAGCCAGCGCGTCACAAGCCCCAGCCCCGCCTCGGCCACGGCCACGGCCGCGATCAGTATTGCAAGCCAGATCACCGTTCCGGCGTCCGTCCTGGCGATGATCGCGTCAACCACCTGGCCGGCGAGCACCGGTGTCGCAACCGCCAGGACGGCCATCACGATGGACAGCAGCACGAAGGCGATCAGCCGGCGGCGGTGCGGCCGCGCGAAGCCGAACACGCGCTTGAGGAGCTCTTTGGAAAACGGCTTGGACCCGTTGGAGGCGCGGGTGATGTTGTAGAGGGAGCTCCAGGCAACCCTGTCCATACTCATTTTTTGGTGCCTTTCGGGGCGCTGGCGGTCAGCACTTCAGTGACGACGCCGTCAACCACATTCCAACGTACATCCAGCCGCACGTTCTCCAGCAGCCTGCGGTCATGGGTGACCAGCAGCAGTGCGCCGTCGTAGCTTTCCAGTGCCTCTTCAAGCTGTTCGATGGCCGGAAGGTCCAGGTGGTTGGTGGGCTCATCCAGGACCAGGAGGTTAACGCCGCGGGCCTGGAGAAGTGCCAGCGCGGCCCGGGTCCGCTCGCCGGGGGACAAGGATTCGACCGTGCGGGACGTGTGGTCTGCCTTGAGTCCGAACTTTGCCAGGAGCGTCCGGACCTCGGCCGGGTTCAAGTCAACCAGGACCGCCTCCACGGCGTCCGCCAGGGTCAGGTGCCCCGCGAGCAAGCCCCGGGCCTGGTCGATCTCGCCCACGGCCACCGAAGCGCCCATCGAGGCGCTGCCGGAGTCCGGTTCGGTGACCCCCAGAAGCAGGCGCAGCAGCGTGGACTTTCCGGCGCCGTTGGGGCCGGTGATGCCGATCCGCTCACCGGCGTTGAGCTGAGCGTTGACGGGGCCGAGGATGAAGTCGCCCTGCCGGACCACGGCGTCACGGAGCGTAGCCACCACCGAGCTGGAGCGCGGCGCCTTGCCAATGGAGAACTGCAGCTGCCATTCCTTCCGCGGCTCCTCCACCACATCCAGCCGGGAAATCCGCGACTCCATCTGCCGCACCTTCTGGGCCTGCTTCTCGGAAGATTCCGCACTGGCGGCGCGGCGGATCTTGTCATTATCCGGGCTCTTTTTCATGGCGTTCCGGACGCCCTGGGAGCTCCATTCCCGCTGGGTCCGCGCGCGGGACACCAGGTCTGCCTTCGTCGCGGCGAAGTCTTCGTACTTTTCGCGCGCGTGCCGGCGGGCCACTGCACGTTCCTCCAGGAAGGCGTCATATCCGCCGTCGTAAACGGCAACCGCATTCTGAGCCAGGTCCAGTTCCACCACCGTGGTGACGCAGCGCGCAAGGAACTCCCGGTCATGGCTTACGAGGACAACCCCGCCGCGAAGGCCGGTGACGAAGTCCTCCAGCTTAGCGAGCCCTTCGAGGTCAAGATCATTGGTGGGCTCATCCAGCAGCACGACGTCGAACCGGCTCAGCAGCAGCGCCGCCAGGGCCACCCGCGCGGCCTGCCCGCCGGAAAGGCCGGTCATGGCTGCGTCCGGGCCGGTCTCCAGCCCAAGGTCCGACAGCACAGCGGGTAGCCGGTCATCGAGGTCGGCGGCACCGGAGGCCATCCACCTGTCGAAAGCCAGCGCATAGGCATCATCAGCCCCGGGAGCGCCGGCACCCAGCGCCTCAGCGGTGGATTCCATCTCGGCGGTGGCCTGGGCGCAGCCGGTGCGCCGGGCAATGTACGTTGCAACGGTTTCACCCGATACGCGTTCGTGTTCCTGGGGAAGCCAGCCAACAAAGGCGTCGGCGGGAGCGAGGCTGACCGAGCCTTCCTGTGGCCGGTCCACGCCGGCGAGGAGCCGCAGCAGCGTGGATTTTCCTGCTCCATTGGCGCCTACCACGCCAACCACATCTCCGGGGGCCACGGTCAGGGAAAGACCGGAGAAGAGCTGCCGGTGGTCATGACCGCCGGAGACGTCCTTGGCCACGAGGGTTGCAGTCATTTTGTATCCTTTCGCCACTGCATTCGCAGCGGGTTTCCTGCCTGAACTGGCTGGCACGGCCATGCGGATGACCCGAAAGGAAGGCGCGCGGGCCGCAGGACATGAAAGAACCCGCTGGTCCGGACTTGGGGGGTGTACGGACCAACGGGCTCGACCATCAAGCATAGTCGAAACACCACCCCCGGTAAAATTGGCTTCTGCAGGGCAAGCTAAAATCAAGTCAACTGTCCGTTCTGCAGAGAGCCCTTAATGACCCTCCCCGCCAAGGCGTTCCAGCGCTGGCTGCACGATATTGCGCCGGAGGCCAGCACGGCAGACGTTTGCAGGATCTCCGGGATCAAGCGGACCACCCTTGCCCAGCAACTGGTACGAGGAAAAGTCTCGGTGAGTACCGTGGTCAGCGTCAGCCGCGGCTACCACGTCAACCCCCTCGCGGCCCTGGCCACCTTCGAGACGTACCGGGACCTGGGCGGACCCCAGACTCCGCCTACGCGCTGCGAACTGGTAAGCCAGATCTCCACAGCGGACCTCCTGCGTGCCGTACTGGCCCGTCCCGCGTTGGATGCCTCCGAAACCTCCCGCATGACGGCATCTCCGCTTTCCGCCCCTCCCCATGCCACCTCGGTGAAGAACTGGGTTGATGCAATCGACGACGGCGAAGTGCGGCACCGCGTCTCCGCGACTACCGGGGTGGCGCCCCAGAACTATTCCGCGCAGCTGACTGCCAACCGGCTGTCCCCCGAACTGGCACTGGCCACGGCCCAGGCGGCCGGCGTCGGTCCCGCCGGCGGCCTGGTGGCCACAGGCCTCATCACTGAAGAAGAGGCGGGCTGGCCCCCGGGAGCACGGCAGGCCGCCCTGGACAGCCTGTCCGACGGCGATCTCACCGCACTGGCCGGCGACCGGCTGCAGGCACTGGGCAAGGTGCTGCGGCGCCAGGAACAGGACCAAGCGCAGACGGAAAAGATCTGGGAGAACCTGGGATGATCGAAATTCTTCAGTGGTCGACGCTGGCCACCTGCGGACTCATTGCGGCGGCCCGGGTGCCCAGTGCAATCCGGGGAGAGAACAGGTCGCTGTTTTACATTTTCGGGCTCATGACGGTCGCCATCCTCCTGAGCATTGAGGCGCCCTATGCGGCCATCGACCAGGCGTTGGGCGGGATCAACCTGGCCAATTTGCTGCTGCGCTTCATCATTTTCGCCGCCATCTATTTCGTTGGGATCCGGATAACCCGGGGTTTCGGCGCGGACGGTGCGCACCGGCTGATCACGGGCAGGGCGGGCATGGCTGTGCTCCTGGGCATTTCCCTGGTGATGACCGCACTGTTCTTCATGATGGACACCTCAGGGTCCGCCGCCGGACTCACAGGCGTCGTAGGTACTGACCCCTGGAATTCCGCCTTGCTTGAGTACTATGGGGCGGCGGGCCGGGCGTTCCCTGCCTACGTCACGCTGGTTCTGTTGCCGGCCATGGTGCGCGCCGTGCTCAGCCGGCTGCCTGTTCTAGTCCGGCTTGCTGCCGGGTTTTTGGGACTGGGGGCCGTGGCCACAGGCCTGACCTTGACGTTTCCGTTGATCCCGCCCGTGTTAGGCAGCGTGGAGTTCATTATCAACTACACGGCAGTGCTGTGTTTCGTCGTTGGTCTCGCCCTCATCTGGGCGGCAAGAGTGCGGAACGGGAAGTTAATCTCCAGGAAAAAGACATCTACCGGAAAGTAACAAAGCCGCTTTCACAAATTCATTAGAATATGAAACAATCATGAATGTGTGAAGGTGGAGCGCCTAGGGCGTTTACGAACGGGGATAAATTCTTGAACGTTGGCCGCTCCGGGGGCCTTTGCACCTATTGGGGGGATGAGTGGTGGCGGCCGTTGGGGACCGCCCCCACTCAGCCTAGTTAAGGGCTAAACTCACCGACCGGGTAAACCTCAGGGTCACCAACTGGAACGGCCGCAGCACCAACTCCGCTCCGTCCGGGCCGGCTTTCACGCCTGGCGCGTCCACGGGCCGTTCAAGCAGGTCCACCGCGCCGATGCCGTGGACCGGAAAGTTCACGCTCAGCCTTCCCGCGGAGCGTTGGCCCAAGGACTCGTACAGCCTGACAATCACGTCTCCGGACCCGTCCTCGGCGAGCTTTACTGCTTCAATCACCAAGGCACGGTTCGTCACGGAAAAGAGCGGTTCCACCGGTGAAGCGCCGCGGACCAGCCGGGGAGCAAGGTTCGTGCGGTAACCTTCCTCCACTGCCTCGGCAATTCCGGCTCCCGGACGGATGCTGACCGTCATCTCGTGCAACCCCCGGTCGGCCTCAGGATCGGGGAACTTGGGAGCACGCAACAGCGAGAGGCGCACTGTCGTGGTGGTGCCGCCGTCGGAATCCCTGATGGTCCGCGCGACGTCGTGACCGTACGTCGATGAGTTGGAAATCGCCACACCATAGCCCGGCTCCGCCACGTGGATCCACCGGTGGGCACAGATTTCGAACTTTGCCGTTTCCCAGGAGGTATTTGTGTGGGTGGGCCTGAAGACGTGGCCGAACTGGGTCTCTGCCGCCGACCTCTCCGCCCTGACGTCCAGGGCGAAACCCAGCTTCAGCAGCTTCTCGCGTTCCTGCCAGTCCACGGAAGTGGTGATTGAGAGGGACGGGCTGCCGGCGGCAAGGCTGATGCGCTGGATAACGGTCGAGTCACCCGCCAACCGCTCCACGATAACGACGGCGTCTGACCCTTCCCGGATCAGGCGCAGCGAAGCCGCCTGGGTCACTCGCGTGACGTTGCGCCGGTAGAACTCGTCGATGTCCCACGCGTCCCACTCATTGGGCGTGTCGCGGTGCAGTTCAAGCAGGTTGCCCCGCTCGCCGGGTGCGATGGCTTCCCGGCCGCTGGCGTGATCCACCAGCGAGGAAATCAGCCCGCCGGCATCCACAACAGCCCGGATAACGCCGTTGTCCAGGATGTACCCGGCGCCGCGGGCCACCGCCTGGACTCCTCCGGCATGCGCAACCGGCTCGGCGGCAGCCAGGGCGGGAACGCCGTCCCTGGCGTGCGGGGCAGCGTTCAGCAGGAAGGTCCGGTCACCGCCGCCCAGTGCCGCGGCGGCGGCCTGGCCGATGATGGCTTCGAGGGCATCACTGATCGCCTGGTAGTTCCGCTCGGCGTCCTGGTGGACCCAGGCAATGGAACTGCCGGGAAGGATGTCGTGGAACTGCTGCAGAAGCACCAGCCGCCAGAGCCGCTTCAGCTCAGCAGCCGGGTAGGCGAAGGTCCCGCCGGTGCGGACAGTTGCAGTAGTACACCACAGTTCCGCTTCCCGCAGCAGGTGCTCACTGCGCCGGTTGCCTTTTTTCGTCTTGGCCTGGCTGGTGTAGGTCCCCCGGTGAAGCTCAAGGTACATCTCCCCCACCCAGACGGGCAGGCCGGGGTAATCGGCCTCGGCCTGGGTGAAGAAGCTTTCTGCCGAACCGATCCGGACCTTCGGGGAGCCTTCGAGGTCTGCGGTGCGTGAGGCGGCGGCCAGCATCTCCCGCGTTGGTCCGCCACCGCCGTCGCCGTAGCCGAAAGGCACCAGGGATACTGTGCCGCGCCCATGGTCCCGGTAATTCCGCTCGGCATGCGCAAGTTCGCGCGCGCTCAGCTCGGAATTGTAGGTGTCGACAGGCGGGAAGTGGGTGAAAATCCGGGTCCCGTCGATCCCCTCCCAGTTGAACGTGTGGTGCGGCATTTTGTTGGTCTGGTTCCAGGAGATTTTTTGGGTCAGGAACCAGCGGCTGCCAGCGGACTTGACGATCTGCGGCAGCGCAGCGGAATATCCAAACGAATCGGGCAGCCAGGCCTCCCTGCACTCGATCCCGAACTCTGCCAGGAAAAAGCCCTTGCCCTCCACGAACTGCCGGGCCATCGCCTCACCGCCGGGCATGTTGGTGTCTGATTCAACCCACATCCCGCCCACCGGAACAAACTGGCCGCCGCGGATTTTCTCGCGGATGCGGCTGAAGAGTTCGGGGTAGGACTCCTTGATCCAGGCCAGCTGCTGCGCCGAAGAGCAGGAGAAGACAAAGTGCGGGTTCTCATCCATGAGCGCCACCACGTTGGAAAACGTCCGGGCGCACTTCCGGATGGTCTCCCGCACCGGCCAGAGCCAGGCGGAATCGATGTGGGCGTGGCCGGTAGCCACAAGCTGGTGGGCAGAAGCGTAGGCCGGCCGTCCCAGGACCTCGGCGAGCGCTTCGCGTCCTGCCGCTGCGGTCCCGGCCACATCGTCCGGGTCCATGAGGTCCATCATGCGTTCCAGGGCCCGAAGGATCTCATGCCGTCGCGGCAGCTCCACGGGCAGTTCCACCATGAGGCCGCCCAGGGTCCAAATGTCCTGCCGGAGTTCCCAGACTGTCTGGTTCAGCTCGGCGATGGCGATACTTCCCAGCCGGTATTGCGGTGCTTCCCCCGCCGTTGTCTTATCACCGTAGGGCGTCGGAGCGAAAGTCCATCCCTGCGCCACGTCAGGATTGGCGGCGGCCTCAACATAAAAGTCGACCGCCATTCCACCACCCAGCAGTTTCAGCGGGATGTACTGGTTCCGGGGCGAGACCGCTTTGATGATGCTGCCGTCCGGTCGCCACGCAATGCCCTCACACTGAAAGCCCGGTACCTCGATGGTGAACCCCAGGTCCACGAGTACTTCCACGGTGGTATCCGGTTCGGTGCCCCACGATTCCGGGACCTCCCCCTGGAGGCGGAGCCACTTGGTCCCCCATGGTTTCCCCCAAAGGGCTCCCTGCTCCTGCGGCCGGAAATGCTGCCGCATTGCTTCGAGCGCGGGGACCGGCTCATCCGGAACGTCCCAGCTGCTCAGGGTGAGGGGAAGGCTGCGGCTGTAGACTGCGGGGTCGATCCGCTCCCGCACGAACCGGTGCAGGCGGACTTCAGTGATCCGGCGGTCGTCATGCAATGTGGGCCTTCTTAGCGCTTGAGAACTGGATCCTGGTGTCCATTCGATGGACAAATCTACCGGCTTGCAGCCCTTTAACCAACCCTTTGAAAGCGTTTCCCGGGGACGGTTTGGGGCCTGCGACGGTGAGTCCGCGAGCGAGGCGAACAGGCTGACTTACGACGGCGGCGCAGCTGCCACCGGTCCCCGAATCCTTCCGTTACCGGCATAAACATTGAGGCTGGTGCCCCTGCTGAAGCCCGCGAGCGTCAGGCCGCTGGCCTCAGCCAGTTCAACGGCAAGGCTGGATGGCGCACTGACGGCAGCAAGGACGGGGATCCCGGCCAGCGCAGCCTTCTGGACCAATTCGAAAGACGCCCGGCCCGACACTTGGAGAATTGTCCCGCTCAGCGGCAGCATGTTTTCCCTCAGGGCCCATCCCACCACTTTGTCCACGGCGTTATGGCGGCCCACGTCCTCGCGGAGGCACAGGAGCCGCACGCCGCCGTCGTCTTCTATCTTGAAGAGCCCGGCGGCATGGACACCGCCAGTGTGGTCGAAGAGGTCCTGGGACTCCCGAAGGATGTCCGGCAGTGACGCGAGCACCTCTGCGGACACACTGAGGGAGTCCGCTGCGGGGCTGTAGTGCGAGGATTTACGGACGGATTCGATGGAGTCCGTCCCGCAGATACCGCATGAGCTGGAGGTGTAAACGTGCCGGCCCATGGACGGGACCTCCACATCCGGCCGCAACTGCGCCTCGACGACGTTGAAGGTCTGCATCCCGTTTTCGTCTTCCCCCGCGCAGAAACGCAACGAGACGAGCTGCCCGGCATCCCAGATGACACCCTCGGATACCAGGAACCCGGCCACCAGGTCGAAGTCATGCCCGGGAGTGCGCATGGTTACGGAGTAGGACAATGTCCCCAGCCGGATCTCCAGCGGCTCCTCCACGGCCAGGACATCTTCCCGGTACCGGACCGGAAACTCGAGGGCCTTGGGGGAGCCGTCAAGCACATACTTGTGCACCTTGCGGCGCTGGGTTACTCGTCCCATGGCCCACCATTCCTGTTCATATCTCCATCATCGCAACCGCCCGGAGGGGATGCCAACGCTGCCCGCTATCCCAGTCCCTGTCAGCCAAGGAGCGCACTCCAGTCCACCGGGCCGGCAGCCGCGGGCTTTGCGGCTGTCCTGCCGGTCCGCCCGCCGGCCCGCGTCTTCGGCTTGGCCGCGGGGTCGGGCAGTGCGGGGACGGGCTGCCCCCAGGGAAGGGCGACGGCGGGCACCAGCTCACCCAGCTTCACACCATGGGGCGGAACAGCCATTACCCCGTCGGCGGACGCCAGTCCCCGCATCATGCCGGGCCCGGTGTGCTGTGCCGGGGAGGCCATACCGTACAGCAGGCGGAACGGCATGAGGCGGGTACGGCCCGGTTCAGGATCAAGGGTGGTTCCGCAGGGGACCTCCTGTACCGCCGGGAGGTCACCGTGCCCTAGCCCCGCGAGCAGCGGACCCCCCACTGTAGAGAGCGCAATCATGGCGGCAAGCGGGTTTCCCGGCAGCCCCAGCACAAACCGCCCGTCCGGGAGTTCAGCCAGGACTAGGGGATGTCCGGGACGCATGGCCACCCCGTCAATGATCAGCCGGCCACCGAGTTCAGCGACGGCCCGGCGCAGGTGGTCCGTGCCGGACTTTCCGGTACCGCCGGTGGTGATAACGACGTCGGCCGGGAGGTCCGGTGCGCCCGGAACCTCCGGGACAACGTCCTCCAGCGCGCCCAGCCAATCAGCGTAGGAATCGCCGATCCGTTGCTGCCCCCCGGGGATTCCGCCGAGCATGCCCACCACGGCCGGCAGTTGCGGGCCGAAAGTGTCGCGCACCTGGCCGGGAACAGGCAACCCATGGCCAACCACCTCGGACCCGGTCAGCAGCAGCCGGACCATCGGCTTTCCCTGCACCACAAGTTCGTCGTAACCGGCAAGGGCGGCCAGTGCCAGGTGTGCGGGGTTGAGCTCTACGCCGGCCCTGACAAGAATGTCCCCTTCCAAGGCCTCCTCCCCTGCTTTCCTGATGTGCTGGCCGGTGCGTGGCTCGCCCGGACGCGCGGTACCGCCCGTCACCAGGATGGGCAGCCCGTCCTCGTCCTTGTCCAACCGGGCGCTTTCGCTGCGCAGTATTGCCTTGCCGCCCGGCGGGATAAGGCCCCCCGTTACGATATGGCTTGCCTGGTGCGGGGCAAGGGGCGTTCCGGACTCCACGAGGATCCACGGTCCGCTGCCGTTAACCGCCCAGCCGTCCATTGCCGAAGACGCATAGTGGGGCATGTTTTGCAGGGCAACTATGTCCTGCTCCAGTCTTCGGCCCAGAGCCAGGTCCAAGGCAACCGGGCCGGCGGGAATCGGCTGCGCAGCGTCAAAGGCGGCCTTCCGGGCTTCATCCCAGGTATGGTCGAGGTGCCTTGGCTGCCCAGCGTCGGATGAGCCGGTTCCTTCCTGGACTTCCTTGGTCATTCGCCGGGAGTCCCGGCGGCTTCAGCATCGTAGTCGGAAGCCAGGGAACGGGCCACAGCCAGCGCGGATTCCATGGAAGCAGAGTCCGTGGCACGGCCGGAGCCGGAAGCAAGGCCGGCGGCATAACCGGCAATGAACGTGGTCAGCGGTGCAGCCGGCCGGACCACCGAATGGGCTGCCACCCCTGCCAGGGCAAGGATAGCGTTGACGTCCACTTGGACATCCTCAAGTTCGTAGGCCTGGAGCAGGGATCTGCACCACTCCTCCAGCGTTTCATCCTGACTTTTCACGAACTGCCTCCCAAGTTAACTGCGGTTGCGCCGGTCCTGGCCCGTGTCCTGAAACCCGGGGGCAACCCCTAGCCCGGCGGCGTCATCCCACGTGTCCACGTCTGCTGTGGAACCCGGGGGGACGGTGACAGGCTGCACGTCCAGACTAGCAAGGAGGGAGCGGACAGAGCCGTTGATTAAGGCCCCGCGCGAAGACAGCTCCGCTGCAGACCGTGTTAACACAGCCGTGCGGTAGAACCCCGCCAGCGGCTGAAGCTTTCCGTCATGGGAACGCGCCACTACGCCATCTCCGTCCCCGGACGCCAAGGCGATCCTGAGTGCCGCCACAGCATCCTTGACTAGCGGCATGTCGCATGCCAGCACCAAGGTGTATACGGATGCACTCCCACCGTGGCGGGCAAGTGCGGCCAATCCCGCGGAAATTGCAGCTGCCGGACCTGCAAACGCGGGCTGCTCACGGCACCAGAGCACACCGGGAACCGGGTTTTCCGGCCCCGGGCCCACCACAACCACACCGGAGGCACCGGTTGCGGCAGCAATCGCGCGCTCCAGGAGGGTTGCATGCTGGAACACCAGGTCCTGTTTCGGAACCCCGCCCAAGCGGGAGGACCTGCCGCCCGCCAGGATCACAGCGTCAAAGGAAAACCCGTTCTGCTCCACTCCCCCAGCCTAGTGAACGAATACCAAGGGGGCACCAGGAGTTTACGGGTCAGGCAGCACGCTCCGGCAGCAGGAAGGGATCCCAGGCAGGCGCAGGCTTTTCAAGTTCCTTGATCTGCCAAATGGTTCCATGGGGCGGTTCCGGGACGAAGCGCAGTTTCCACCCCATCTCCGACGGGGTGTGGTCGCCCTTGACGTTGTTACAGCGCAGGCAGGCTGCCACCAGGTTCTCCCACGAATCAGCACCCCCGCGGGATTTAGGGTGGACATGGTCAATGGTGTGCGCTGCCTTTCCGCAGTACGCGCATCTGTGGCCATCGCGTCTCAGCACCCCCCGGCGGCTGACAGCCGTAGCCTGGTTATATCTGGGACGAATGTAGCGGTTCAGGAGAATGACGGACGGGCGGCCCAATATCTCCTGCGGTCCCACTACAGGATCGTCGCCTTCAGCAACCACGCTGGCTTTCCCGGTGAGCACAAGGACCAGCGCCCGGCGGAACGTGATGACCGCCAGCGGTTCATATCCAGCATTCAGAACGAGAGTGCGCATGCACGTACCTCTTCACGGCCGCACCCGTTCAGGGGCACGAGGGCCGGCTGCCCTCGGCATGTCCGGGCTATGGATCGACATCACAAGAGTAAACATAAAAGCCCACTATCAGGTAATTGTTGATTCCCAAAACTGCCGTGTCAGGCCCTCAACCCCGAAGCCAGCCCGGCACAGCCGTAGATAACAGAAGAACCCCCGCCGCAAGGCAGGGGTTCTTCTGTATCCCGATGAGACAGCTAAAGCTGCTATCAGTTGACGCGGATGAAAACGGGGCCGGAACCAACGTTGGCGCTGAAGACAACGGTCTGGTTTCCGTTGTAGCCGCCATGGACCGCCTGGCCGTTGCCCGCGTAGACAGCGATGTGGGCCATGCCTGAGCCACCGTTGGCGTAGTAGATCAGGTCGCCCGGCTGTGCTTCGGCGGCGCTGACCGTGCGGCCCAGGGAGAGGTATCCTGCGGGCCAGTCGTGGAAGTTGATGCCCACGGCAGCCAGCGAGTTGGTGACCAGCATGGTGCAGTCCTGCATGACACCCAGCTGGGCGTACGCTGCGGACAGGATGGCTGCACCCTTGCCGCTGGCGGAAGCAGCAGGAGCGGCAGGAGCGGCAGGAGCGGCAGCGGGAGCCGAAGCAGCAGCAACCTTGGCGGTCACCTTGGGAGCTGCAGCAGGCTGCGCCACGGCAGCGGCGGGCTTGGCCTCAACCTTGGCCTCAACCTCAGCCTCCACAGGTGCGGGCTTTTCGATGACAGGGGCCGGCGTGGTGGTGACCGCAGGCTTTTCAAAGGTGATGGCGATGGTGGAGGCCGCGGAGATGGGCGCCTCAACCGAGGACTCTACCTCCAGGGTGGAGGCGGGGGCCGAGTCGCGCTGGACGCTGGAGTCGGCAGCGTTGGCCGCAATGCCGCTGGCCAGTACCAGGCCGGACGCAGCCGCGATAACCGCTGCCTGGCGGCCTACGCCACCGGCGTTGTCGCCGACAGCCTTGGCAATGACTGCGATTGAGTTGGTTTTGGTGACCTCGGCGCGGTGCCGTGCGGTAGCACGAGTAGTCATCAGTTCTCTCTTTCGTATTCCTCAGGCCGTTGTGGGCACCAAGGTGTTGGACGCGCCGGCATCTTGGGGGTACGCCGGCACGCCCCGAACGGGGATGTGGTGATTGCGGAAAGCGTGATCGAAACAAAGAAATAGTTCTTGGACCCGGGGGTCCAAGAACTATTTGTTGGTGGTGAAGAAAGCGGAGCTTCCGGTGGCGGCCACCGAGTGAAGCAGCGTGCCCTGGGAAGGGTTGAGGGCGCTGATCATCATGCCGTTACCGACGTAGATTCCCACGTGTGCGCCACCGTTCTGCATGACCAGGTCGCCCGGCTGCGGGGTGGAGGTGGGCGTCATTGCCGTCCAGGCGTTGACACGGGGAATGCTGATGCCGGCCTGGGCGTAGACCCACTGCGTGAAGCCCGAGCAGTCCCAGCCGTTGGGAGTGGTGCCGCCCCAGACGTAGGGACGGCCGATGCCGGTGTAGGCAAGGGCAGCAATACCCGATGTTGCTGCGGAGGCAACGGGTTCGGCCGCTTTCTCAGCTGCAGCTTCGGGAGCGGCAGCTTCGGGAGCGGCAGCGGCAGCGGTGGATGCTGTGCGCACCCCGGCAGCTGTCCGGCTCTCGGAGGCAGTCGACTGCGCCCGCACCGGCGCCGGCTTCGGGGCCGCAGTGGTCTTCACCACGGGACGCTCGAACGAAACGGTAGCTGTGGGTGCTGCAGTCACCGCAAGGGCAGACTGGGCGGACCCGGACTCAGTGGAAGCGGAAACACCAGCGGTGGTGTCCGCTGCCGTGGCGGGCAGGCCCATGGTCAGGATGAGGCCGGAAGCGGCAGCGATAACGGCAGCCTGGCGACCTACGGTCCCGGCATTGGCACTAACAGCCTTGGACATGGCGTCCAAAGGGTTGGTTCGAACCGTTTGCGCACGGTGGCGCGCAGAAATATGGCGTGAAGACACGAAGGTAGCCTCTCCCAATGCCTGCGAGGTGAGCTGTCGGATTCGGATGGGAGTCACCCGGCCACACTGCTTCCAGAGAAGCGTTGTGACTTAACCCCAAGGCCTTTGCTGAAGCAAAGACCAAAATTGGTTCCCCCGCCCCTGCCAGACGATGAAATGCGAACGGACCTTGAGCGGTGGCAGAGTTAGGCAATCCGCACAAGAGCGTCAACTTCGGAAAAGTTGACGCGAGTTAGACGGTACAGCAGTTTTCGAAGAATGTCACATTCCGGTCACGACCGGTCACGAAGATGTGAGAGAACGCCCTCATTTGACTAGAGCCAGCCCGTGGGATCGACAACTTCACCGTTGACCTGCACCTCGAAGTGGAGGTGGCAGCCAGTGGAAGCGCCGGTGGTGCCGCTCATGGCCAGGACATCCCCGCGGGAGACCGTCTGGCCTTCCTTCACGCTGAAGGACGAGAGGTGGTTGTATGTGGTTTCCAGGCCGTTGCCGTGGTCCACCACAACGCGGTTGCCACCGCCGTACTGGTGCCAGCCCGCAAAGGTCACCGTGCCGGTGGCGGCAGCAAGGACTGACGTGCCGCACTGGGCTACGTAATCCTGGCCGCGGTGGAAGTCGCCGGAACCACCGGTAATGGGGCTGACCCGGTACCCAAAGGAAGATGCCGTGGAAAGCGTCGCAAGCGGGGCCCCAAGGCTTCCAACCGAGGCCGCGCGGGACACAGATCCGGCAGACTGGGCACTGAGCAATTGCTTCAGCTTGCCGTCAGGGTCCGCCTGGGTCACAACGGCAGAGCGGCTGAAATCGATCTGGGCGCCGGCTTCAGCAGAGATCTGCGGTTGGGGTGTGACGGCCGATGCAGCCACCGGGGTCATGGCGGAAGCATCAGTCGCCATGACAGGGCTGGTGGCCGGGACTGTCACAGTCAACACAAGGCCGGTTGCAGCGAGGGCTATTCCGGCCTTCTGGCCAATTCCGCTTGCAGCTGCAAATTCGGTGATCTGGCGGAAGGGACCTCGACGGCGGCGCGCATCACGCTGCGGATCGCGGGGGCGTTCCGTGGTGAGGACCTCGACAACGCGCGGCGCTGAAGCGGGGACCGCCGCACGGCGGCGCCCCTTGGGGGTCTGCATGGACAAGAAGGGTTCCTCTCTGGATAGCCTGCGAAGTTAGCTGTCGGATTCGGGTCAGAGAGTTCAAAGACCCGGTCCGCCGTGGCAAGCTTTCGGCACAGAGATGTCCCCGGAAGGATCCTTCGCTGGAAGAGGCTTGCTGCTGACGGACTTCACCCCAAGGCAGTCCCCCGGCTGCCGTTTGTGGTTCCCCCGCCTCTGCCAGTAATGACTCGTACGCCTGGTCCGCTGGCAGAGCTCGGCTCCGGATCAGGTAACGCTTGTGTATCAACGCTTAGGCTTAACTATAGGGGCTTAAGTCCCAAAGTAACAATTCCGTTATCTTTGCGTAACTGCTCCCCGTGGGGTACGAAGCAGCGCGGCTTGCCCTTAGTGGACCGCAACAAAGACGTGGGCAGCCACTTCCGGCGGCAGCTCCAAAGCGCCCTCGATACCCGGCACGCGGACCGAGATGTAGTCTCCCACCCTCTCCAGCGATACGGGAGCCCCGGGCCTGATGCCCCCCTCGTCAAGCTGGACCAGCAGTTCCGGTTCAACCTGGATCGGCTCCGCGAGGCGGCTTACGGTGACCTTCGACGCCGGCCCGTACGATTTCATGGCCTCAAGCAGGCTGACGGCCCCGTCAACTACGGGTGGGGAACTCTGGCCGCCAAGGGCAGCCAGGCCGGGGATGGGGTTGCCGTACGGGGACTCCGTAGGGTGGTTGAGCATTTCGTAAATGCGCCGCTCCACCCGCTCGCTCATAACATGCTCCCAGCGGCAGGCTTCGTCATGGACATAGGCCCAGTCCAGTCCAATCACGTCTGCCAGCAGCCGCTCCGCCAGCCGGTGTTTCCGCATCACTTCCGTGGCACGCTTCCGGCCGGTATCGGTCAGCTCCAAATGACGGTCCCCGGAGACAATGACCAGGCCGTCCCGCTCCATCCGGCCGATGGTCTGGGAGACCGTGGGCCCTGAGTGGCGAAGTCGTTCAGCGATCCGGGCGCGCAGGGCAACGATGTTTTCTTCCTCAAGCTCCAAGATGGTCCGAAGGTACATCTCCGTAGTGTCGATCAGATCCGTCATCCAGCTCAGCTCCTCGAGCGCAGTACCTTGCGTTGTCCCACCGTATCGCCTGACGCGCGACGTAGTCCGCTGGCAAGCTTAGCCTATTTTGACTTTGTCCGAATAGTTGGGGGTGTCACAGAGGGGCGTCTCAATGTCTGGACTATGACGGTCCCGGTTCCCGCGCCCACAGCTGTTCAGGCAGAATGAGGAGGGCCGGAACCGCAGTCATCGCCGACTGCCCGCCAACCACCACCCGTCCGGACCCCAAGCCGCGTCCACGCCGAAATTGGAGCACCTGTGAGCGAAAACAGCATCACTATTCCCGCCGACCTCCTGCCACGGGACGGACGGTTCGGCGCCGGCCCGTCAAAGGTCCGGCAGGAGCAGATCGACGCTCTGTCCGCGGCTTCGAAAACCATCCTGGGCACCTCCCACCGGCAGGCTCCGGTCAAGAATCTCGTGGGATCGGTACGCGAAGGCCTCAGCCGGTTCTTCCGCGCGCCGGAGGGCTACGAAGTGGTCCTGGGTGTGGGCGGCTCCACTGCCTTCTGGGACGTTGCCAGCTTCTGCCTTGTCGAGCGGAAAGCCCAGCACCTCTCCTTCGGCGAGTTTGGGTCCAAATTCGCGGCGGCCACCAACAAAGCGCCGTTCCTTGATGCATCCTCCATCATCAAGTCCGAGCCCGGCACCCGGCCGGCCGCACAGGCTGAAGCGGGTGTGGATGCCTACGCCTGGCCCCAAAACGAGACATCCACAGGCGTTTCCGCCCCGGTAAAGCGCGTGGCTGGCGCAGATGAGGGCGCTCTGGTGCTGATTGACGCGACCTCAGCCGCCGGCGGCCTGGATGTGGATGTAGCGGAAAGCGATGTCTACTACTTCGCTCCGCAGAAGAACTTTGCCTCCGATGGCGGCCTCTGGCTGGGCTTGTTCTCCCCCGCCGCCCTGGAACGCGCGGCCCGGATCAAGTCGACGGACCGCTGGATCCCGGATTTCCTGGACCTGCAGACGGCCATTGACAACTCCCGTTTGAACCAGACCTACAACACTCCGTCGCTGTCCACCCTGGTCACCCTCGATGCCCAGGTGCAGTGGCTGAACGCGAACGGCGGCCTGGACTTTGCGGCATCACGTACAGCTGATTCAGCCGGCCGCATTTACAGCTGGGCCGAGGCCTCCGAATTCGCCACCCCGTTCGTCACGAACCCGGATGAGCGCTCCAACGTCATCGCCACGATCGACTTCGACGAATCAGTGGACGCCACAGCGGTGGCCAAGGTATTGCGGGCCAATGGCATTCTGGACACCGAGCCGTACCGCAAGCTTGGCCGCAACCAGTTGCGCATCGCCACGTTCGTAGCCATTGAGCCCGCAGACGTGTCTGCCCTCCTGGCAAGTATCGACTTCGTCATCGGCGAACTGCGCAAGTAGCAGGCACCGGCAGTTCGGCCTCTGCAGAACGCGCCCATAAAGCAGCAAGCCTTAAAGTACGACGGCGCCGCCCGGGTTGTTCCCGGGCGGCGCCTTTTGCTGTGTCTTAGGGGGTGGCGGTGCCGTCTTCGGAAAGCTGCCCATGGGCAGCCGGATCGGCCGCCTGGACCGCCGGCTCCGAAGCAGCTGCCGCAGGGATGCCGGCACCCTCCGGGGCATCGTCAGAGGCAGGGGCTTCGATAGCCTCAGCTTCGTCACTGCGGGTGTCCGGCTCCTCTGCCTGAACCTGCTCCAGTTCCGGGTCCTGCTCATCCTCGGGCCGGACCCGTTCGGCCCAGGGCACCCAATCCGGGGCAAGGATGGAATCTTCGGACGGCAGCAGGCCGAGCTCGTTGACGGTGACCACCTTCGAGCGCGAGTTCCGGGTCAATACCGCGTACCACTGCCAGCCCAGGTAGCCCGGCAGCCTGGATTCAAACAGGTGCGTCACCAGCCGGTCACCCTCGCTCTTTGCGGCAAGGTGGCGGCCGATGGTGTTGGCTGCGGTGATGCCCTCAACAGCGGCGCGGGCCGTGTCCACGGCCGCAGCCAGGAACGCATCAGGCTTCCCAGTCCGCCACACCGGGACACCGGCGTTTCGCTTGGACGCAGCCTTCGCGCCCGCACCTGCAGGGGCTGCAGCAGCACCTCCCGCCGTCGGGCTGTCCTGTTCCCGCACGGCTGGTGCCGGCTGATCAGCTTCCGGGTTCATCAGGGCCTAAACGTCCAGCTCGTCGGCAACCTTACGCAAGGCAGCGGCGATGGCCTTGCCCTTGTTGCCTTCCGGGTATTTGCCTGCGGAGAGGGTTCCGGACAGGTTGTCCAGCACAGTCACCAGGTCCTGCACCAGCGGGGCGAGATCCTTGGCACTGGGGCGCTTCGCCTTTGCTATCGACGGCGTCTTGTCCAGTACGCGCAGGCCCAAGGCCTGGGCACCCTTCCGTCCGTCAGCCACACCGAATTCAACCCGGGTGCCGGCTTTGAGTTCTGTTACGCCCTCGGGCAGCGACGATTTGGGCAGGAATACCTCCTGGCCGTCTTCTCCTGCGAGGAACCCAAAGCCCTTGTCCTTGTCATACCACTTGACCTTGCCGGTAGGCACGTAATCAACCTTCTTCGTTCTGACGTCTTCTGACACGGCCGGCCGTCACCGCATCCGCATTGCTGTGCGGGTTCAGGGTATGGCGGCTGCGGACCGTGTTGGTCTATACCCCAAGGTTATCCTGCCCGCCGCTCTATTCCTGCTTTCAACGGCTCTGCCGAAGGTTTCAATACTCCCTGCGGCAGCGTTCACTCCGAAGACTGAAGGAGCGGTAGCGTTGCGTCCATGACACCCTCGCGCTACCGGCGTCCCCTGATGATCCTCGCCGCAGCTGTTGCCGTGCTCTCGCTGGTGGCAGTAGGCGCCGTGATGACCCTGGCCTTCGCCGGGTCCGTGGCTCCGGCGTGGGTCACGTACTCGGCCCTTTACGGCCTGCCGCTTGCCTTCCTGCTGATGCTTTTCCTGGTTCTGGACAGTGTTGCAGGCCGGCGCCGGGCAGGAAAGCCTGACCGGCGGTAACGTTGGACTGATGTCCCTCATTCGCGCGTTAAGCAAGGAGCTGGAGGCACGCAGCGACGATTCACTGCGTGCACTGTTCGACGCCCGGCCGGACCTCATTTCTCCCGCTGTTCCTGACTTCTCCGCCCTCGCCGCGAGGGCAAGCGCCAGGCTCAGCGTGCAGCGCGCGCTGGAACGGCTCAACCGGCCCCAGATGCAGGTCCTCGAGACCCTCCATCTGTGCACCAACACCGACACCGGGCACAGCGTTTCCGCCGCCGGACTCCGGAGGATGATTCCGGGATCCTCGGCAGCCGCGGTTGACCGGATCCTGCATTCGCTGCAGGATCTTGCCCTGGTGCACCGCGCCGACCCTCCGCACGGTACACCGGACCCCGTGGCAAAACAGCGCCATTACCTCCCCGTGGGCTCCCTGAAAGACGTGGTGGGGCTCTATCCCGCGGGGCTGGGCAGGAGCTATACGGAGCTGGTCCGCCTTCAGCCCGCCTTTGCGCAGCGCGCCGTGCAACTGGTCTCTGAGCTGAACCGAAGCGGTGTCGCCATCCATGCCGCCACCACTCCCATGGAGGCGGCACTGGCGCTGCAGCAGTGGACTTCCTCTCCTGAGGCGCTTAACAGCCTTCTGGCAACGGCTCCGGAGCGGACGACGGCGCTGCTCGCCAGGTTCCGCAACTGGGCCATGGGTGCGGTCCCGCAGGCGCAACGCAAGGCTTCAATCACCACGGAAGGGCCCGACGTCGGCCCTGTGGACTGGCTCCTGGCACGCGGACTGCTGGTGCCGCTGGATGCGGCTCACGTGGAGCTGCCCCACAGCGTGGGGCTCTCACTGCGCGGCGGTGCCATCATCAACGACTTCACCTTGCAGCCGCCCGTCCCCGAGCTCGGCCGGACCTCTGCGGCCCTCCGCAGGAACGCGGCGCTCAGCGCAATTTCAGAGACGCTGCGGCTGGTGGGCGACCTGCTCCATGCAGTACGGGAACAACCATTGGCCACGCTGCGCAGCGGCGGCGTGGGTGTGCGCGAAATGAGGCGGCTTGCCGAGCTGCTCCGGATCGACCAGCAGCAGACAGGCCTCCTGCTGGAACTGGCGGCGCTTGCGGGCCTGATCCGTCTCGACGTCGATTCCTCATCCTGGGTCCAGCCGCCACAGCTCGAATGGCTGGTCCTGCCACGGCAGGAACAGTGGCTCTGGCTGGTCAACGCCTGGCTGGCCAGCGAGCGCGTGCCTTCCCTGGTGGGGCAGCCCATCAACGGAGCACGGGGAGGGCCATCGGCGCACCGCTCCGCTTCTGGAAGCACAATCATCGCGTTGTCAGCGGAGGCACAACGCCCTGACGCTCCGCTGGTCCGCAAACGCATCCTGGAGATTCTCGACGAATTGACCGTGGAGGCAGGCTCCGCGGACGACACGGCGCCGGTGCTTGATGCAGCAGCAGTCCTGCAGCGGGCGGAGTGGTCCCAGCCCCGGATGGCCCGGCGCTTCAGCTCGATGATCCGCGGAGTGCTGGCCGAAGCCGAACTCCTTGGCCTGGTGGGGTCCGGCGCGCTGAGCCAGTTGGGACGGGCGCTGGCGGAGGACAACCCTGACGCCGCCCTTGCCATCCTCGGCGAGCACCTGCCGGCAGCCTTGAGCCATGTCCTGCTCCAGGCGGACCTGACCGCCGTCGCCCCCGGTTATCTGGCCCCCGGGCTGGCAGAGAAGCTGCTGGTGATGGCTGACGCCGAAGGCCAGGGACCGGCCACCATCTACCGTTTCTCGGCCGGCACCATTAAGCGGGCACTGGACACGGGGTATGACGCTGCCGCCATCCTGGAGTTCCTCCGTGAACATTCCGCGACGGCGGTGCCGCAGCCGCTCGAGTACCTTGTGGAGGACACGGCTTCCCGGCATGGAAGACTGCGGGTGGGGGCAGCAGCCAGCTTCGTCCACAGCGAGGACGAGGGCGCCCTGCTGGAACTTCTCTCCGGCCCGAAGGCAGCGCGCCTGAACCTGGAGAGGATTGCCCCCACCGTCCTGGTTTCCTCGGCTACGCCGCGGGAAACCGCCCAGGTTCTCCGCAGCCTTGGCCTCTCCCCTTCAGTAGACGGCGCAAACGGGCCCGTGGTCAGGCTCCGCACTGCACCGGCCCCACCGGGCGCCAACCGCCCTGTGTACACCGCCCCGCGGATGGCACCCGGGGCTGAGGAGGTGGAAGCCCAGCTTGCGGTCCTTCGCAAGGTGGGCTCCGCCGTCGGACACCCCGGGGTTCCGGGCGACCACGGAGGATCCGGAGACCACGGCGGCGAAGCGCGGACGCAACTGGGACTTGAGGCCCTGCAGCGCGCCATCCGACTCAAGCAGCGCATCAGCATGAACGTGGTGGACGGCCTTGGGAATGCCAATCTGGAGATCGTTGTTCCGTTATCGGTAAGCGGCGGCCGCGTCCGGGTGTTCGATCCTGCGAAGGAGACGGAACGGGTGCTGTCCATCCACCGCATCATCGACATTGAGGCTGCAGAGGAACTGCGCCAGTGAAGGACTCCCCCGCGTGAACGACGGACCGTTGATTGTCCAAAGCGATAAGACCATCCTGCTGGAAGTGGACCATGAGCTGGCGACTGAAGCCCGGCACGCCATCGCGCCCTTCGCCGAGCTTGAACGGGCGCCGGAGCATATGCACAGCTACCGGTTGACCCCGCTGGGGCTGTGGAACGCCCGCGCTGCGGGTCTGGATGCGGAGAAGGTGCTGGATACGCTGCTGAAGTACTCCCGGTTCCCGGTGCCGCATTCGCTGTTGATCGACGTTGAAGAAACCATGTCACGGTACGGACGGCTGCGCCTGGAAAAAGACCCGCAGCACGGCCTGGTCATGCGGACTGACGACTATCCGGTCTTGGAGGAGGTGATCCGGGCCAAGAAGATCCAGCCCCTGCTCGGGCCGCGGATTGACGGTGAAACAGTGGTGGTGCACGCCTCCCAGCGGGGGCAGCTCAAGCAGTTGCTGCTGAAGATCGGCTGGCCGGCAGAGGATCTGGCGGGGTACGTGGACGGTACCCCGCACCTGATCGCGCTGAACGAGGACGGCTGGAAGTTGCGTCCGTACCAGCAGATGGCCAGCGACAACTTCTGGTCCGGGGGCAGTGGCGTCGTCGTGCTGCCCTGCGGAGCCGGGAAGACGCTGGTGGGGGCTGCAGCCATGGCCACCGGCTCCACCACCACCCTGATCCTTGTCACCAACACTGTGGCTGCCCGGCAGTGGAAGGACGAACTGCTGAAGCGCACTTCCCTTACCGAGGATGAAATCGGCGAGTACTCCGGAGCTGTCAAGGAAGTCCGCCCGGTGACCATCGCGACCTATCAGGTGCTGACCACCAAGCGCGGTGGCCTGTACCCGCACCTGGAGCTGGTGGACGGCCACGACTGGGGCCTGATCATTTATGACGAGGTCCATCTCCTGCCGGCGCCGATCTTCCGGATGACAGCAGACCTCCAGGCCCGGCGCCGGCTTGGGCTGACCGCGACCCTGGTCCGCGAAGACGGCCGCGAGGGCGAGGTGTTCAGCCTGATAGGGCCCAAACGCTACGACGCACCATGGAAGGACATCGAGTCCCAGGGTTACATCGCGCCCGCGGACTGCGTGGAGGTCCGGGTTGACCTGCCCAAGGACGAACGGGTTGCCTACGCCATGGCTGAGGACGCGGACAAGTACCGGCTCTGCGCCACCTCTGAGTCGAAAACCCGTGTGGTGGAGCAACTGGTTTCCAGGCATGCCGGCGAGCAGCTGCTGGTCATCGGCCAATACATCGACCAGCTGGATGAACTCGGCGAGCGCCTCCAGGCACCTGTCATCAAGGGCGACACCGCGGTCAAAGTGCGCCAGAAGTTGTTCGATGCCTTCCGTGCCGGGGAGATCCAGACGCTCGTGGTCTCAAAGGTGGCAAATTTTTCCATCGACCTTCCGGAGGCCTCGGTGGCAATCCAGGTGTCCGGTTCCTTTGGATCCCGCCAGGAGGAGGCCCAGCGGCTGGGCAGGCTGTTGCGGCCCAAGAAGGACGGCCGGTCTGCACGCTTTTATTCGCTGGTGGCCCGGGACACCCTGGACCAGGACTTTGCCGCCAAGCGCCAGCGGTTCCTGGCCGAGCAGGGCTACGCCTACCGCATCATGGACGCCAAGGACGTGGAAACAGCGGAGTAGTCCGTGCCCGTCGGTTCAGGTGACACCCCTGGAGCTGTCCCGCTCCACACGTCCGGTCCTCGGATCGAACTGCGGACGCTCGTAGGCCAGTTCTCCACCGCTGCGTCCACCGTACGGCCGGCCGTGATCGGCGAATTCTTCCCTGAAGAACGCCAGGCACCACTGCCCCATCTGCAGCCTCGCACCGGTCCGGAGGACTGAAGGGCCGCTTTGGGCCACGCTGCCGCTGACCGCGCCATGGGGTACCAGCACGTACTCATCCCGCTCATCGTGCCTGATCTCGGCGTGCAGCCCGTCCAGCCCCTCCAGGACGATGTCGGAGCCGGGGTTGCTTCCGATCGTGGTGTTCTCCCCCGCGAGGGCAACCTCCTTGGGAATCTGGCCCGTCCATGCGGCTGCGTCCTGGACAAAGATGAGGCGCGGCCGGCCACCGCCCCGGGTGTAATGGGTGGTGGTAATCCGGCGGTTGATCTTCCGCCGGACCGTGGGCAGCAAGGGCAAGGGGGTCGACGGCGGAAACAGCTTGACTGCCGCACTTTTGCGCCTGCCCTGCCGGACAAGCGGCACGAGTGCCCCGAGCTTCCCGAGTTTGATATACGGCGAGCGGGTGACCAGACGTTGCGGAGCGGGGCTGTCCACGGCGCCAAGGCTGATGATGTTTCCGTCCGGGCCAGAAAGCGTGACGCTGACTCCCTTATCTGCCAGCACCTCAGCCAGTGGCCTGACCTCATCCAAGGACGGCATTCGGCCACCTCCCAAGGGCGCGAGGCTCTCCATCACCACCGCCACGTCCGTGCCCGAGGAAACGGCACTTCCTTTCGTTACCTTTCCGGACTCGTCCGTGTAGGAAAAATGAAGGTTGACGTCGAGATGGAACTTTGCCATCCCGGTCAGCTGCGGTTCAGATCGGACCCGGCGGCATCCTTGTCGCTGGTGGTGACGCGCAAGCTGCCGTTGAGCTTCCAGGTGGCCCGCGGGGCATCAGGACCGATGTCCCGCGGCACCTCGACTGTCATATCCACGAACTGGTAGTTGATCGCGGCGCCCTTCCCGGTGAGATAAGACCACATTTCCTCTGCCAGGTCAGCCCAGTCACGGATGCTGCGTTCATTAGAGGCGGTGTTTTCAGAAGCATTCAGGTCGGTCATGATGATTCGTCCCCTTCGTCGGGCGGAAATCAGTGAAAATACGGTGTGGAGCAGGCAAGCGTGGGCACCGGAGCACCAGGAGGGGCTCGATCAAACACTTGGATTCAGTGATGGAACCGGGCCCGGCACCATCACTGTATTCCCGCCCTGCACCGGGCGGAAGGTGTTCAGCGGGAAACGTTCTCGCTCCGGTTTCGGTTCCCGTCGTGCACACTGGAGGCATGCGAAGCAAAGTAACCCCGGCTGTCCCCGGTCCCGGGCAGGAGTCCGTGTGGTCCTACCCTCGTCCCCCGCGCATCGAAGCCAGCACCGAACGCATCAGGATCGTCCTCGGCGGAGAGCTCATCCTCGACACGGTGGATTCGCTCCGTGTCCTCGAAACCAGCCATCCCCCGGTCTATTACGTCCCCCAGGCGGCGTTCATCCAGGGCGCACTGGAACCCGCCCCTGGAAGCAGCTACTGCGAGTTCAAGGGCCCGGCGCAGTACCTCACCGTCCGGGGAGGCGGGGTGGTGGCCGAAGCTGCCGCATGGTTTTATCCTGAACCGGCAGAGGGATACGGCGCCCTCTCCGGCCGCGTTGCTGTCTACCCCGGCAGGATGGACTATTGCGAGGTCGCGGGCGAGCGTGTCCGGCCGCAGCCGGGCAACTTCTACGGCGGCTGGATCACCGGGAGGGTAACGGGTCCATTCAAGGGTGAGCCAGGAACCATGCACTGGTGACCGGTTGCTTTATTCTCCACCGCGTATCCAAGAAACACCCAGACAACTCCCAGAGTCCGGGAGCATGATGGGAGCATGAACAAGAACGGTCCGGAAGCGAAGCTCCTTGTTGTAGACGATGAACCCAACATCCGGGAGCTGCTCTCCACCTCACTTCGGTTTGCCGGCTTCGACGTAGTCTCCGCCGCCAACGGCCGGGACGCCCTCGCCGCTGCAGACGCCCATTCCCCGGATCTGGCCGTGCTGGACGTCATGCTCCCGGACATGGATGGTTTCACAGTCACCCGTCGCCTGCGGGCCTCCGGGAAGCATTTTCCGGTCCTGTTCCTCACGGCCAAGGATGACACTGAGGACAAGGTCACAGGCCTCACTGTCGGTGGCGATGATTACGTCACCAAGCCGTTCAGCCTTGACGAGGTGGTGGCCCGGATCCGCGCTGTGCTTCGCCGGACGCAGCCCATGCTGGACGACGACGCGGTGATTCGCGTGGACGACCTGGAACTCGATGACGATGCCCATGAAGTGCGCCGCGGCGGCACCGTCATTGAACTCTCCCCCACGGAGTTCAAGCTTCTCCGCTACCTCATGCTTAACCCCAACAGGGTGCTGTCCAAGTCCCAAATCCTGGACCACGTCTGGGAATACAACTTCAACGGTGATGCCTCCATCGTGGAGTCATACATCTCCTACCTGCGGCGGAAGGTGGATATTGACCCCGATGCCCCGGCCTTGATCCAGACCAAGCGCGGCGTGGGTTATGTGCTGCGGACGGCAGAAAAGCGCTGACCGTTGCTGCAGCGATGGAAGTCGGCCTCACTGAGGACGCAACTGGTGGCCATGATCATGGCCCTGCTGATAGTCGCCCTGACGGTAACGGGGGCAGGTACCCTGACACTGCTCCACAGCTACCTCCAGGCACAGGTGGATGACAAGCTGTACGCGGCAGTGGAGCTCGCCCGGAAGCAGCGCTCGTTTACGCAGCTCCAGGCACCCACGAACCCGATGGTCCCCACGGACTACTCGCTGCTCCTTTTCTTCCCTGACCAGGCACCTGTCCAGTTCGGCGGTGACCCGGACAGCCGGCCGGACATCAGCTCCCTCAGCAGGGAGCAGGCGCAGGCGCGCGGCGCTGTCCCCTACCAGGTGCGTGGCAACGACGGCGAGAACTGGCGCGTTGTGGCCGTTCCTGTCCAGACGGAGGATTCCGCAGCCGTGGTGGTCATTGGGTTGCCGCTGCGAAGCGTGGACGACGTCCTCAAGCACGCCACCCTGGTGGTGACCGGTGTGGGGCTGTTGACCCTGCTGCTGGCGTCCCTGATTGCAAGCTGGACCGTCTCGCGTTCGTTCCGGCCGCTGGCGCGGGTGGAAAAGACCGCTGCCGCGATCGCCGCCGGGGATCTCTCCCGCCGCGTGGACGTTGAAAACCCGAGCACTGAACTGGGCCGCCTTAGCAGGTCCCTCAATGCCATGCTCGCCCATATCGAAACAGCGTTCGCCGCCCGCACTGCTTCCGAGGAGCGGATGCGCCGGTTCGCCGCTGACGCATCCCACGAGCTGCGGACCCCGCTGGTCACCATCCGCGGGTTCTCGGAGCTGTACCGGCACGGCGCGCTGGCTACCGACGATGACGTGTCCACCGCCATGGGCAGGATCGAAAGCGAAGCCAAGCGGATGGGTTCAATGGTGGAAGACCTGCTGCTCCTGGCACGCCTTGACGAGCAGCGGCCGCTGCAGCAGAAGCCCGTGGACCTGCATCTCATTGCGCATGATGCGGTGGTGGACACCCAGGCCAGCGACCGTTCCCGCTCCATTACCTTGACCGGCCTTGACGGTGGCCCTGCCACCGCTGCCCCCGTGCTGGGCGACGAAGCCAAGCTCCGCCAGGTTGTAGGCAACCTCGTGGGCAACGCTCTTCGGTACACCCCGGAGGGCAGTCCGATTGAGCTGGCCGTCGGGGTCCGCGCCCTGGACGACGGGCAGCTGCGGTCCGTCATCGAAGTGCGGGACCACGGCCCCGGCATTACGGAAGAGGACGCATCCAAGGTCTTTGAGCGGTTTTACCGGGCCGACACCTCCAGGACCAGGGAGACGGGAGGCAGCGGGCTGGGGCTGGCCATTGTTGCTGCGATCGTGGGCTCCCACGGCGGTACGGTGCGGCTGGAAAAGACCGACGGCGGCGGCGCCACCCTGGTGGTGAGCCTGCCGAAGCGCGATGACCCGCCGCTGGACCGGGAAGGTGCTGAGGAGAGTACAGGCAGCGACGGCGAAGTTATCCACATATAGGTCTCTTTGGTGGCCGGGCAAGGAGCCGCTTCCATACGCTCAATGCCAGGGGCCAGGACCAGCCCGGCCCGCCAGCGGCAGCTGCCGCTTCAGCGAAAGGCACCACCATGAGCATTATCTCCGTCGATACCGAACTCCTTCAGCTCAAGTCCGCCAGTGTCCAGTCAACGGTGGACAGAATCAGCGCGGACGTCCAGGCAATGAAACGCGGGCTGGACGAACTCCAGGGCTCATGGCGTGGTTCCGCTGCCACGAACTTCCAGGCACTGATTACGGAATGGACCATAACCCAGGGAAGGGTTGAGGCCTCGCTGGCCTCCATTAACACCGCACTGGCCTCTGCTGCCGCCACCTACGCGCAGGCGGAGCTGGGCAACACGCAGCGATTCAGCTGAGCTGCCTCTAGGCCTCCGGCGTGCCCTGGTGGAACCGCAGCCGCCAGCGGCCGCCGTCCAGCACCCACAGGGAGCTCCTAAGGGTGTTGCCTGAGCGCGCATAGCTGCGGTAGGTCAGGAGGACTGCCTCCGCGCCGAGACGTTCCGCGCCGAGGATCTCGATGTCGGTCCGCTCCCCCGGGTCCTCTTCAAGTGCCATCATCATGGCGTCTCGCGTCCACACCCTGCCTGAGCTGCCGATCTCCATGAAATCGGGATGCAACAGGACGGCTGTCCGTCCAATGTCCCCCCGCACCAGCGGGCCGAGCAGCTCACGCTCGAGTTCTTCCACTTCAGCCTCCGGGGAAGCGGCAGCAGCCAGTGCTGCAGTCTCTGCACCGTCGAAACCCCGGCTGTCCAGCTGGCTGAAAAGGTCCGGCTCCTCATAGGTTTCTGCCGAGGTTGCTACTGTTTCAGGCCGCGCCCCTGACGGCGAAGGGCGGACATGCTTCTCTTCGGCTGCTTGAGCGGCATGATGGGCACCGGGAAAGCCCGGCCCCGAACGTGCGGCCACGCCCTGCTGATAGGCAGTTGCGGCCGCCCTGGCACGTTCGTCTGCGGCCTCATTCAGGTCATGCCCGGCGTGCCCCTTGACCCATTCAAAGGTGTATTTCCGTCCGGCGAGCTCGCGGTCCAACTCTTTGAGCAGTTCCACATTGAGGACTGGTTTGCCGTCCGCTTTGCGCCAGCCTTTGCGCTTCCATCCGGGCATCCACTTGGTAATCGAGTTAATGACGTACTGGCTGTCGCAAAGAATGCGCAGGTCCTCCTGTGGCACATGGGACGTCGCCCGCAACAGATCCAGCACCGCCATCAGTTCACCCTGGTTGTTTGTCCCGTGCGGCCACCCGCCGGCACGCCAGCAGTCGTCATTCACATACCAGGCCCAGCCGGCCGGGCCAGGGTTTCCCAAGGCCGAACCATCAGCCGCTGCAGTAATCGTCACCGGACCATCCTGCCAGACGGGCACGACAAACCGGAGTTCCACCCCAGCCGCACTGCTTCCCCGCCGCTCAGCCAACGGCTCCGGAAAGCGGTTACCGAAAAGTCTTGACGCGGATGCCGCAGGCGGGCAGAATCTCCTTATTGACATGAGAAAGCGTTTTCTCATTTGCATTGCACCCCGCGAGGATGCAGTGGCAGTTCAACGTAAAGCGCACTCAGCACCAGGAAGGCACATCAATGACGATCCCAAAACTCAGCCGGAGAAAGTTCCAGTTCGGAGCAGCGGCAGTTGCACTTTCCATTCTCGCCACAGGCTGCGGCTCCGCTTCAGGCTCGGACAGCAATGAGGAAGTGACCCTTCGGTTTGCATGGTGGGGCAATGAGTACCTCAACGCGCAAACCGAAAAGGTTATCGATGCCTTTGAGGCGGAGCATCCGAACATCAAGATCGAGTCCGAGCCGGGCGAGTGGGGCAGCTACTGGGACAAGTTGGCTACCAAAACCGCCGCGAATGATGCGCCGGACGTGATCCAAATGGACCAGAAGTACATTGCCGAGTACGGCGGGCGCGGCGCGCTCCTTGACCTGTCCAAGCAGGGCGGAATCGATACGTCCAAGCTGGACAAGGAAGCCCTGGCTTCAGGCCAGTATGACGGCGCCCAGTACGGCCTCAGTACCGGCCAGAACGCGTACGTGATCATGGCCAATACGAAGGTCTTCGAGGCAGCAGGCGTTCCTGTACCGGATGACAGTTCCTGGACGTGGGCGGAGTTCATGGAGACTGCCTCGAAGATCAGCGCCGCCGGCGACGGCAAAGACTACGGCGCTGCCTATGGCAGCAATGAAGCCGACCTGATTATCTGGCTGCGCCAGCACGGGGAAAACCTGTACTCCCAGGACGGCCAGCTTGATTTCGACACTGCCACGGCCGCTTCGTTCTGGGAACGGCTGAAGGAACAGCGCGACTCCAAGGCAAGTCCGCCTGCCACGGTAGCCACCGAAGATTCCGGCGCCGGCCTCGAAGAGAGCCTCTTCGGCACCAACAGGGTAGGCATGGCGTGGTGGTGGACCAACCAGCTCGGATCGCTCGAGTCCACCACCGGCAGCAGCATCAAGATGCTCCGGGCCCCCAGCATCGACGGTTCTGCCGCCGACAACGGCATGTATTACAAGCCCACCATGTTCTGGTCCGCTTCATCACGCTCCAAGAACCCTGAAGCTGCCTCCACCTTCATCAATTACCTGGCCAACAGCCCGGAAGCCGGCGCCATCCTGATGACGGACCGTGGCGTGCCCACCAACCCGGACATTGTTGAGACCATTACTCCGTCGCTGAAGCCTGCTGACACTACCGTGGTGGGCTTCCTGAAGGACATCGCGCCCGACATCAAGGACGCACCGCCGGTTCCGCCGGTGGGCGCAGGCAGCGTGCAGAACGTCATCAAGCGCTACACCGATGAGGTTCTCTACGACCGCCTCACGCCCCAGGCCGCCGCCGAAGCTTTCAAGAAGGAAGTTGAAGGGATGCTGGCCAGCGCCAGGAAGTAACAGCGCGCAACTGCAAAAAGAATGTGGCCCCCTCCGAGGAGGGGGCCACAGTCATGTGTGATGCGGGACAGATCCCGGCAGGAGGGCTTAGAAGCCGCCCATGCCGCCCATGCCGCCCATGTCGTCTCCACCAGCGGGAGCAGCATTCTTCTCCGGCTTGTCGGCGACGACTGCCTCGGTGGTGAGGAACAGGCCGGCGATGGAGGCCGCGTTCTGCAGGGCAGAGCGGGTCACCTTGACCGGATCGTTGACGCCGGCTGCAAGCAGGTCGACGTACTCGCCGGTGGCTGCATTCAGGCCGTGGCCGGCAGGCAGGCCGCGGACCTTGTCAACAACAACACCCGGCTCCAGGCCGGCGTTGAAGGCGATCTGCTTCAGCGGAGCGTCGATGGCAACGCGGACAATGTTCGCGCCCGTTGCCTCGTCACCCGTCAGGTTCAGGTTGGCGAAGGCCTTGGCGCCTGCCTGGATGAGGGCCACGCCGCCACCGGCAACGATGCCTTCTTCGACGGCCGCCTTGGCGTTGCGCACTGCATCTTCGATGCGGTGCTTCCGCTCCTTGAGCTCAACTTCGGTGGCTGCACCGGCCTTGATGACTGCAACGCCGCCGGCCAGCTTGGCCAGGCGCTCCTGCAGCTTCTCGCGGTCGTAGTCCGAGTCGGAGTTTTCGATCTCGGCGCGGATCTGGGATACGCGGCCGGCGATCTGGTCGGCGTCGCCTGCACCCTCGACGATGGTGGTCTCGTCCTTGGTGACAACAACCTTGCGTGCCTGGCCCAGGAGTTCCAGGCCGGCAGTTTCGAGCTTGAGGCCAACCTCTTCGGAGATGACCTGGCCGCCGGTCAGGACGGCAATGTCGGCCAGCTGGGCCTTCCGGCGGTCGCCGAAGCCCGGAGCCTTGACGGCGACGGACTTGAAGGTGCCGCGGATCTTGTTCACGATCAGCGTGGCCAAGGCCTCGCCCTCGATGTCCTCGGCGATGATCAGCAGCGGCTTGTTGGACTGCATGACCTTTTCGAGGACAGCAACCAGTTCTTTGACGTTGGAGATCTTGGAGTTGACGATCAGGATGTACGGATCCTCGAGGACCGTTTCCTGGCGCTCAGCGTCGGTGACGAAGTAGGCGGAAATGTAGCCCTTGTCGAAGCGCATGCCTTCGGTGAGCTCGAGTTCCAGGCCGAAGGTGTTGGACTCCTCGACGGTGATGACGCCTTCCTTGCCCACCTTGTCGAGGGCTTCGGCGATCAGCGCACCGATTTCGTCGTCACCGGCGGAGATCGATGCCGTGGCGGCAATCTCTTCCTTGGTTTCGATTTCCTTGGCGGAGTTCAGCAGCTCGGCGGTGACGGCTTCAACGGCCTTCTCGATGCCGCGCTTGAGGGACAGCGGGTCAGCGCCGGCGGCAACGTTGCGCAGGCCTTCCTTGACCAGGGCCTGGGCCAGCACGGTAGCCGTGGTGGTTCCGTCGCCGGCGACGTCATCCGTCTTCTTGGCAACTTCCTTGACCAGCTCGGCGCCGATCTTCTCGTAAGGATCGTCCAGCTCGATCTCCTTGGCGATGGAAACACCATCGTTGGTGATCGTGGGGGCGCCCCACTTCTTTTCGAGGACAACGTTGCGTCCACGCGGGCCGAGGGTGACCTTAACGGCGTCGGCGAGGGTGTTAAGGCCCCGCTCAAGGCCGCGGCGTGCCTCTTCATCAAATGCAATGATCTTGGCCATAACGGCAGTAGTCCTTTCGGGACAGTCGTTAAGAATGAACCTTCGCTGCAGTGCCCGCGACGGACGACCCGTTGCCGCCGGCCTCTGTATGCCTTCGGGTGTGGGTCTCACTCCAGTTAGGTGTTTCTTCGCTCATCGACCGGTGCCGCCCGCCGCCGGCCGGAGCCAGCATTGTTTAGCAGTCGGTACGTCAGAGTGCTAACTCAATAATTAGCACTCTGCCGGATAGAGTGCAAGCGAATACGCGGCGAAAGGGGCCTTTCCTGGCTGCCTTCGCCAAGGGCGATCACTTCGCTGCGCGGCCCGCCGTTTCCAGTCCGGTGGCCGTCGGAATGTTGTCCGCCCCGTAAGTGAACACAGTAAAAGTGGCGGACGTGATATCGCCGTTGACGTCGAAAGCGACCGGACCCGATTCGCCGTCGTAATTAATGTCCTCGCCGGAGGCCTTAGCCGCAAGGCACTCCCTGTAGCTGGAACATGGCGGCGCCGCTTCCGCGCCACCTGCCCCCTCGGCCGTCCCGCCCGACACCGCAATCAGGCTTGCGGCGATGGAGCGGCCGGCGTCATCCTCGGCCCTGGCCGCTGCGAGCGCGGCAAGGTTTACGGCGTCGTAGGTCTCGGCGGCAAAGGACACGTCCTTCAGGTCCGGGTCAATGCCCAGCAGTCTTTCCTGGAACCCGGCCGAGGGGAGTTGCCCTGGTACGACTGCACGGGCACCTTCGAGGGCCTTGGCTCCCAGTTTGGAGCCGTACCGGCTGAAGGCACCGTCACTCAGCACGAGCTTCGAGCCGGCGAGGCCGGCGTTGTGCAGTTCAGCCAGGGCGCCGTGCGCGCCGTCACGGGCTATGACGATGACAGCGTCCGGATTTGCCTCGCGGGCTGATGTGGCGGCGCTTCCCGCTTCCCCTGGCGTGAACCCCGTCGCTGCGAGGACGTCCAGGCCCGCCTGTTCCGCGGAAGCGGAGACGGAAGCCGAAACACCGCTGCCGTAGGAGCCCTCCTGGTACATCACCACAAGGGACGTGGCACCGGCATCCTTGGCGAGTTTAACCAGCACGGGACCCTGTGCGACGTCGGCGGCGGCCGTCCGGAAGTAGTATCCGCCGCTTGCAATGCTGCTGAGCCCGGCCGCGGTATTGGCGGGCGAGATCAGCGGGGTCCTGGCCCTGGATAGGATGTCCACTGCTGCTGTGGCATGGCTGGAATCGGTAGGGCCAATGACGACGTCCGCTGCGGCCTGGACCAGTGCCTGCGCCTGCGCCGCCGGCTCCTGTCCGGCGTCAAAGGGCAGAAGTTCCACGGGCCGGCCTTTGTGCCCGCCGGCAGCATTGATGTCCTTAATGGCGAGTTTGGCGGCCGCTGCCTGGGGAGCGTTGAGGAAGCCGTTGGGACCGCTGTTGTCCAGGATGAGGCCAACGCGTAAGGTGCCGTCACCGGACGCCTCCGCTGTTTCCGTTCGCGCGTTACCTGTTACTCCCGAGCATGCGGTCAGGGCAAGTGAGCAGCCGACGACTGCTGCCAGTACCTGGCGGCCGGGCGCGGCAATGGAGAGCAGGTGCTTCACTCGGCAGGCCGGACGCTTTCCGCCTGCGGGCCCTTCTCGCCTTCGCCGACTTCGAGTTCTACGCGCTGCCCTTCATCCAGTGCGCGGTAGCCCTCGCCCTGGATAGCGGACCAGTGGACAAAAATGTCGTCGCCTGAGCCGTCAACGGTGATGAAACCGTAGCCCTTCTCCGCGTTGAACCACTTAACGGTTCCTCGTGCCATCATGACCACTCTCTCCACTAGGTCCGGGACGACGGCGCCCCGGCGCCGCCATCCGGTTGAAGCCTGGAAATCACTCTAGCCAAAGCCCGGCTCCAGCGCCGGGACCCTCTACGGCTGGCACCAAACGTTATAGACGCGCAATCCCCCTGGCCACAGGAGGGAACCGCCTGATGGACAGGTTATGCCCGGCTTATCGGTATCCGGGGCCCAGCACCACTACCAGCGGAACCTGGAATTCAGTACTGTTCACCACTGTGGGCACCCCCAAGAGTTCCGCAAGGGCCTGCGCGTTCCCAAGCTGCGCAGCTCCGGAGTAGAAGATGATGGAGCCCTGCTGCGGCGCACCCGCCCAGTTGCCGACCTGGCCCAGGGTCCAGCCGTCTGACTTGACGGTTCCGCCAACCCGGCTTGCCAGCCCGGCGGTTCCGGCGGCGTTGTACACCGCCACGGACTGCGTCTTGTCCACCGGCTCAGCCTGCTCAGTGGGTTCGGAGCCGGGCTCGTCGCCACCTTCCGGCGCGGCATCTTCGGAAGGGGCCGAGGGTTCAGGCTCGGCGGACGGGCTGTCTGATGCGCCGTGCGCGGCGGACGGGGTGGGCCCGGTCACCGCGAGTGGAGCTTCCACACTTGACGAGGCCTGGGTTGCCGGACCGCTGAATCCGAGCTTGGGCAGGATGAGGAAGGAAACCGCGCCGATGGCCAGTGCGACGATGCCTGCCGCCAGGATGGGCCAAAGCCGGGTCCGTGACGGAGCAGAGGCTGTGCGGTGAACACCTTGTCTCGACGCCGTCTCAGGGACCTTGTCGAACTCATCGCGGGCGTATTTGGTCATGGAAAAGAGACATCCTTGTGTGTAGCTGCTGAGGACTCAGCGTGAGCGTCTTATGCGTCGGACCCCAGGCGCCGTGCAGTGCGTGCACGGTGACGCGACGTACGTAGTCTACGCAATCTCTTGACCAGCATGGGGTCGTGGGCCAGCGCATCCTCGGTATCGATGAGGGCATTGAGGAGCTGGTAATAGTGCGTGGCGGACAGATCGAAGAGTTCCCGGATGGCCTGTTCCTTGGCACCGGCGTACTTCCACCACTGGCGCTCCAGTGCGAGCATCTGCTGGTCCCGTTCACTCAGCGGCGACTCCCGCAGCGTGAAGCCGGCCAGGAGGGACTGCGGGGCTTCCTGCTCCGACGGGAGCTCGCGGGCTGGTTCCGCCACGGCGCACACTCCTTAGCTGGTTTCCGAAAAATGTCTGACCCCCATGCTACGGACGAATAACACCCTTGTCATTTGGGCGGAGCACTGCTTCGCCGCCGGGGCATTGGGCCACCCTGCAAGAATAGGACGATGTTTGAACCAGACGCCTTGTTTGAGCTGGAGCACGATCCTGACGGCAGCGCCACCTTCGCCGGGCTGGCGGAGCTTCCTCTGGCAGAGCTCATGGCGCCCGACTGGGCCGCCGCGCTTTCGGGCGTGGAGGCTGAACTTCGCGGCGTTCTGCGTTTCGTGGCAGGCGAAGTGGCGGCCGGGCACCCTGTCCTGCCGGCGCCGTCGAACGTCCTGCGTGCCTTCCGCCAGCCGCTCGCGGACGTAAAGGTCTTAATCGTGGGCCAGGATCCCTATCCGACGCCCGGACACGCCGTCGGATTGTCCTTCTCCGTCGGTCCGCACGTCCGTCCCCTTCCCCGCAGCCTGGCGAACATTTACCGGGAGCTCGAAGCAGACCTGGGAATCCCCCCGAGAGTCCACGGCGACCTCTCCGCGTGGGCCGGGCAGGGGGTGCTGCTCCTGAACAGGGTGATGACGGTACGGGCGGGGTCTGCCGGTTCCCACCGCAGGAAAGGCTGGGAGGACATTACGACGGCGGCCGTCGAGGCCCTTGCCGCGCGGCGGGCACCGGACGGGTCACCGCTGCCTCTGGCAGCGGTGCTGTGGGGAAAGGACGCGGAGAGCGTACGCCGGCTTCTTCCAAGCGTCCCGGCGGTAGCAAGCGCCCACCCCAGTCCGCTGTCCGCGTCCCGCGGCTTTTTCGGTTCCCGGCCATTCAGCCGGGTCAACGCGCTGCTGCATGGGCAGGGTGCCGCGGACGTCATCTGGGAGCTTCCGCCGGCGCCCTAGCTTAGGCTTGCCTTATGAGCATTGTTCCCGCCGCCACAAGCGCCAGCAAGAAAAGCCGCCCCCAGATCAACCTCACGGTGATGCGCCGGGAACAGCTCACGCCGCACATGGTCAGGATTGTTGCCGGCGGAGACGGGTTTGCGGACTTCGTCAACAACGGCTTTGTTGACCGGTACGTCAAAATTGTCTTCCCGCAGCCTGGTGTTGAGTACTCCTCCCCGCTGGATCTGTGGAGCATCCGCGAGACCATGCCGCGGGAACAATGGCCCTTCACGCGCACGTACACGCTCCGTTGGGTGGATGTGGCGGCCCGGGAACTTGCCATCGATTTTGTGGTTCACGGCGACGACGGGTTGGCGGGGCCGTGGGCGGCCAAGGCACAGCCGGGCGACACCTTGGTCTTTACCGGCCCCGGCGGCGGATACAACCCGGACCCTGAAGCCGACTGGTACCTGTTCGCAGGCGACGAGGCCGCCCTGCCCGCCATTGCCGCCTGCCTTGAAGCCTTGCCGGCCAGCGCTGCCGGTGTGGCTTTCCTTGAGGTTGATTCCGACGCTGACGTCCAGCCCATAGCCGCCCCGTCGGGAGTAGACGTCCACTGGCTCTACCGCCACGGAGTCCCCGCCGGCGAAGGCAATCTCCTGGTGCAGGCAGTGGCCAACGCGGATTGGCCTGCCGGCAGGGTTGATGTTTTTGCCCACGGCGAGCGCGGCTACATGAAGGCGCTCCGGGACGTTCTCTTCGTGCAGCGCGGCCTCGAACGCAAGCAGGTGTCCCTGTCCGGCTACTGGGCCAAGGGCCGCGTTGAGGACGTTTTCCAGGCTGAGAAGAAACTGCCCGTCGGCCAGATCTGAGCAACTCAGATCTGGCTACAGCGGTTCCGGTCAGCGGCGGCGGGCGCGCCGCCGCTCGTTGCTGGCCAGGCTTCGGGTTAATGGCCTCGCCAGTGTATCCCCGAGCACGATCCCCCCGGCTGTGCCCAGCACGATGGCACCGGCGTTGAGCATCCCGCCGGCGCCGAGCAGGATCTCGGCCTCCTCGATGGTGAGCACGTACATCGACCGGAAGATGGTCAGGCCCGGCAGCAGGATCAGCGCCGCCGGCACTGCAACCACCAGCTGGGGTGCGCCCATCCTCAAGGCGACCACGCGGGCGAGCAGGCCGATCACCACGGCTGCAAGGGCGGGCGAGAACCGGTCCCCGACGCCCAGCAGGTTGCCGCCCAGCAGGACGAAGTAGCCTGCCACCCCCACGGCCGCGGTGGGGAGCAGGAGCTGCCAGGTAGTCTGCTCCGTGACCCCGATGGCCATCACCGCCACGGCAACGAGGATCACCAGCACCCAGAGGTCATAGGCGGGCGGGAAGGTCTGCGTCACGTCGATGCGCTGCATTCCGGTCAGCTCCCCCACGACGAAGGCGACGGCGATGCCTGCCACAATGGCCCCGAAGGTGAGCAGCGTGGACAGGAACCTGCCTGCCGCCGTCACTGGGAAGCCGTTGATGGCGTCCTGCACGGAGGAGACAAGGCGTCCCGTTGGCAGGAGCAGGAGGATGCCGCCCACCACTACAATGGCCGGCGATGTTGTCATGCCGAACTGCCAGAGGACCAGAGCCAGCAGTGTCACCACGAAGGAACAGCTGGCAGTGGTGAAGAAGTCCGGCACGCGCCACCGCCCCAGCTGGCGGGCCAGCAGGCTGACCCCGATGTTGGCTGCGAAGGCTATGGCAGAGGACACCGGTCCCCCGCCCAGGACAGCAACAAAGGCTGCGGCGAAAATTCCGAACGCCGCCGTCACCATCCAGCGCGGGAACGGCTTGGGACTGGTGATCGCCTCATCCAGCCGGCGGATCGCCTCGTCACGCCCCACTCCCCCGGCAACGATGTCCGTCACCAGCTGGTGGACCTTGGCGAGGCCTGCATAGTTGTTGGTCCAGGAGCGGACCACCCGCAGCAGCGAGATGGGCGTCTGGTCTTTGGGGGCGTAATTGATGCCCACCGACTGGTTTGTGATGTCCACTTCGATGTTCTTCAGGCCCAATGCCGCGGTGACGGCGATGATGCTGGTTTCCACCTCGAGGGCGCCTGCACCGTAGCGGAACATGGTTTCGGCCAGGTGCAGGGCGAAGTCCAGGGTCTTGCGGGCGGACGTGTCCACGCCTCCCACCTGGATCATGGGATTCGCGTAGGGGCTGCCGGTGAGCCTGTCCACGATACTCATGGGAGCCGTGGGCGGGTTCTCGCCCTGCACCAGGCGCCGCAGCATCCTCTTGGCGGCGGCGTTCTGGCGAAGTTGGGAGGGAGTCAGCGGCTCGGTTTTGGGCAGGCCGTCCGTACGCGGCCTTACCTTTGGGGTTCCGTCGCCGGGGTGATCAGGCCGCTCAGTCATGGGTCCTTCCTCCCGTCGTGGTGATGTTCAGAATGTCTCAGGTGGAGCGCTTGAATGGCAGCTTGCCCAGCAGGAGGCGGGCAGCGCCGGCCGCCGAGCGGGCCAATTTGTTGGCTTGGAACAGGGCTGGCCGGACAGGCATCACGAAGTCACCCACGAGCTGGACCACTTCCCCGCCGAACCCCTTCTTGAACTCGTAGCCGCCGTGGCCTTCCTCGTCCTGGCCCGAGATGCCGAACGTCCCGTAGAAGTTGTACCGCGGGTAGCCCTTTTCAAGGGCATGCAGCATCATGCCCCAGTACAGCGACGTGGCGCCGTTGAAGTAGATGTAGTCCTGCACGGTGCCGCCGATGACGCAGACCACTTCGTCGCCGTAGCAGACGAAATGGATGGCGGCCACGGTGGCCACGCCCACGGAATCAGGGAAGCGTTCGATGTCCTTCAGGCTTCGTTCGTAGCTGTCCACCAGGTCCTGGACCACTTTGAGCCGGTTGGCCTTTTTCTTGCTCCCGGTCTCTTCCACCTCACGGCGCAGTTCAGCGGCCGTCGCGGATTCCGCCTCCAGCCGCTCCGTGATGGACTTGCGGTAAGCGGGGATATCGATCTTGGCCATCATGAGTTTGGTGAACTCGGCGGACGTCGTACGGAGCAGTTGCTCATAGTAGGCACGTTCGCGGTACACGAAACCCTTTTCGTCACCGGCCCTGCTCAGGGCGCCATAAAACTCGTCGAGGGTCTCCAGCGTTGCCTGTTCCAGGAAGACGCCGTTCTTTTCCGCTTTGCGGATGGCCTTCCGGGTCCGGTAGCTGGTGCCCATGATCAGTTCTTCCTCGTCCTGGACGCCCTCCAGGCTCTTAATGAACATCCAGTTGACGTTGACGAAATTCATCTCCAGTCCCTGGTGTTCAAAGCCCAGCCCGCCGAGCTGTGCAACCAGGGGCCGGTTGTCCTCAACCTCGGGGTGTTCCGCGCCGTCAGCATCCCGCGCGATGTACTTGAGGTTCGGGGAGATCCGCAGTTCCGCGGCCTTCCGCTCCTGGGCATGCTTGCGGAGAAGTCCGACGACGGCGCGCACCAGGGCGGCGTCCGTGTAGTCCATGAGGGGGCCCTTGGCACATTCACACACGGTGTACCCCAGGCGGGTGGCAGTGAAGTTCAGTTTTCCGGCCGCAACCAGTTCACCGTCACGCCGGACACCGAAGAGTTCGAGCCGCTGGCCCCTGGCACGCTGGAAGCGCGCGAAGTCAATGGACTGCAGGAAGCTGTTCTGCGGGTGTTTCAGTGCGAACTGCTCGAATTCGGCATCGCTGAGCACAGCGAACTCCAGGTCGGAGGCGGTGGGTGCAGTCAAGGGTCTACCTTCTTCACGAATGAGTGGCCTGGCATCGGCCGGCTATTGGCAAGGTTTGGGATGGCGGCAGGACAGCGGGAAGCTGCGCCACTGCTTGAGGTCAGTAGAACTGTTGGCCGGTGCGGGCAGTTTCGATCCGGCGGAACACCTTTTCGGCCCCCTTGACCCAGAGCCGGTGTTTCAGGGGCGCAAGGACGTAGTCGTGGCAGCCAACAAAATCTGTCACCGTCTTGGTGAAGCTGGTCTTGAACATGCCCATGCCGTAAAGGTTGTGGCTCTTGTCCTTGATCCGGGTGGAGGGCGGGGTGCCGCAGAAGTCGTATTCCGTGCAGCCAAGTTCCTGCATTCGCCGGATCGCTGTCCACTGGACCAGGTGCGAATCGCCGTACTGCTTGCGGTTCTGGGTGGAACCGCCGTCCTTGTAGGTGGCCTTCGCTCCGTAATTGATGACGAACGCGCCCACACTGGGTTTGCCGTCCTCGTAGGTGAAGAAGAAATGTCCCTGACCGCGGTTGCAGAACTCGTCCCAGAAGGCCGCGTAGTACTCGTAGCTGCGCAGGGGCATTGAGCCCTTTGCCTTGACGGTGTCTGCCATCAGGTCATACAGGGCACGGTAGGTTTCCGGACCGTGTTCCTTGCGGACCACCTCGCAGCCTTCCCGCTCTGCGCGGCGAATGGCGTTGCGTGCGCGGGAGGAGATCGCTTTGAAGACAACTTCTTCCGGTCCGGAAATGTCCAGCAGCGCTGTGGAATCATTGGACTGGATGTTGGGCGCCTTGAGCAGGCCGGCCTCTGTCAGGTGCAGCTGCGCCTCGTCCGAATCCACGATGTCCGGTTCAATCTTGATGGTGAAGAGGCCGAGCTTCTGGCTGCGTGCAAAGGCGGCACATGCCTCCAGCCCGGCTTTGAGGTCCGCGGGCGACTCCAGGTCCGGCCCCTTGATGAGGTACCAGAGGCGGCCCAGCACCGGGAAGTTCTTTTCGAGCACCAGATTATAGCTGGCGGCTTTCCCGTCCTCCAGCACCAGGAAGCGGACTTTCCAGCCGCTGCCGTTCTTTACCGACGCGTACGCGGCTGACTGCAGCATATTTCCGCCGTGGGGGTTGGCCGTGACGTGCTTGTCCCAGTTTTCAATCTCTTCGGCTGTGGCAAAGCGTGCGGTAAATTCTCGCAAGGGGGCCGTGTCCAATCGGTTTCGTGCGCGGTTCGGTACTCGTGTCTGCGTGCGGACATGCAGCCTCAAGTCTAAAGCCTGATGCCGTCCCGGCTTTTCAGCAGCGCAGCCAGGTGGACGCCCTTGACTCGGGGAGGGCCGTTGGCAAGGGTGGAAGCATGAAGCCGAACCACGAAGAGTTGGCGTCCCAGCCGGACACGAGGGACCAGCCGTACAGCACCCGGGTCCAGGCCGTGGCCCTGCTTGGGTTCCTGGCGGCGTCCTTCCTGGTGGCCGGGCTCGGAGGGTTCTCTACAGCCAGCAATGTGGACGGCTGGTACTCCACTGCTGACAAGGCACCCTGGTCGCCGCCCAACTGGATTTTCGGGCCGGTGTGGACCCTGCTGTACACGGCCATGGCGGTTGCCGCGTGGCTGGTGTGGCGCAAGCGGGCTGCCAAAACCAGGCCGGCATTAGCCGTTTACGGGGTGCAACTGGTCCTGAATCTTGCCTGGACTCCGGTGTTCTTCGGTTTATACCCCGCGCTGGGTACCGCCGCTCTGTGGCTGGCGCTGGCCATCATTCTTGCCCTGATCGCTGCCGTCACGGTCACAGTTATCTACTTTGGGCCGATCAGCAGGACCGCCGGGCTGCTGCTGTTGCCCTACATTGCCTGGCTGGTGTTCGCTTCCAGCCTGAACTGGTGGGCTGCGCTCAACAACTGAAAGTCACGCTGCCGGCCTTTAGCATTCGACGACGTTGACGGCGAGGCCGCCCATGGCCGTTTCCTTGTATTTGGAGCTCATGTCCTTGCCGGTCTCCCGCATGGTCACGATGACCTCATCGAGGGAGACCCGGTGGGACCCGTCGCCCCAGAGCGCCATTTTCGCGGCGTTGATCGCCTTCGCCGCAGCAATCGCGTTCCGCTCGATGCAGGGCACCTGCACCAGTCCCCCGATCGGGTCACAGGTCAGGCCCAGGTTGTGCTCCATCGCGATCTCCGCCGCGTTCTCCACCTGTTGGGGTGTCCCGCCCATCACCTCGGCCAGGCCGGCCGCGGCCATCGACGACGCCGACCCCACCTCACCCTGGCACCCCACCTCAGCCCCCGAAATCGACGCCTGCTCCTTGTACAGCACCCCGACAGCGGCCGCGGCCAGCAAAAACCTGACGACGACGTCATCCCGGTCCTCCTGGGTGGCTTTGTCCATGCCCGGCGCGAAATGCAGCGCGTAATACAACACGGCAGGGATGATCCCCGCCGCCCCGTTCGTCGGCGCAGTCACCACCCGGCCGCCGGAGGCGTTCTCCTCATTGACCGCCAGGGCGATCAAGTTAACCCACTCCTGCCAATACTTCGGATCATGGAACTCGGTGTCCGCGCCCTCACCCTCCGGATCCTCCCCGGCGGGCCGGGCGGATTCCTTCCGCAGCCGGTCATACCAGTCCGGCGCCCGCCGGCGGACCTTTAACCCGCCCGGCAGCACACCCTCACGCTTTAGGGACGTGGCCACGCAGCCCTCCATGACGGAGTAGATATGCAGCAGGCCTTCGCGGATTTCTTCAGGGGTGCGGCTGTCTTCCTCGTTGACCCGCATCACGTCGCTGATACCGAGGCCCGTTTCCCGGCAGTGCTCCAGCAACTCCGCCGCCGTCCGGAACGGCAAGGGAAGTTCCTTCTTGGACTCCTCCAGCTCCTGCTGGGCTGCGTCCTCCTCGCCCTCGCGGACAATGAACCCGCCGCCCACCGAGAAGAACGTCGCCGTGTGCAGAACCCGGCCGCCGGCGTCGGAGACCGTAAACGTCATGCCGTTGGTGTGCCGCGGCAGGACCGTCAACGGCCGCAGCACCATGTCCTTCACCCCATACGGCAGGGGCACCGCACCGGCCAGCTGCAGCAGGCCCGTCTCCGCGATCGCGGCCAGGCGTTCCTCCACCTCATCGGGCAGGATCAACTCCGGATGAAACCCCTCCAACCCCAACAGGACCGCAGTCATCGTGCCATGGCCATGACCCGTCGCGGCGAGCGACCCGTACAGGTCCACCCGCAACGCCGCCACCTCCGCCAACACACCGGAGCCCTTCAACTCCTCAGCAAACTCAGCAGCAGCCCGCATCGGCCCCACAGTATGAGAAGACGAAGGCCCAATCCCGATCGAAAAAAGATCAAAGACACCAACAGCCATAACGGGTATTCCTAACTAAAGTTCATGGTCGGGTTGGGTGCGACCGGCCGAATTCCTCCGCGGGCTCGGTCGCGTGGACGCCCGCTGCGCGGACGTGACGCTCCCTTAGACGCCCGCCTCCGGAATCCGACCAGCCGCCTGCGCCCTCACCCAAGGTGCCAGGCCCGCAAGGGGCCGGCGGAGCCGGACTTTTCGAAAGCGTGCGTCAAAGCGACGAAGGAGCAGCACGCGTGAAAATGTCCGGTCCGGTGGCCCCGGACGAAACCGCGGAGGATGCCGGTCCCACCGGGCAAAGGTGACCACGCCAGCAGCACGCGTGAAAATGTCCGGTCCGCTGGTCCCGAAGCCAGGCATGGAGGATCCAGTTACTTGGCGCGTTTATAGAACGGCAGGTCGACGACTTCGAACGGCTCTGCCTTACCTCGCAAATCAATGTCCAGGGAAGTGCCAACGTCGGTGAACGCGACGTCGACGCAGGCCAGGGCGATCGGGTACCCAAGGGTGGGAGAAGGCTGGCCTGAGGTTACCTCACCTACGACGTTGCCGTCCTTGAGCACCGGGTAGTGCGCACGGCCCGCGCGCCTGCCGAGTCCTTTAAGGCCTACAAGCCTGCGTCCGGCAGTTGTACCTGCGCCGGCTTCCTTCCTGGCGGCGAGGGCTGCCTTGCCGACAAAGTCGCCTTCCTTGGAGAGCGCGACGACGGGTCCCAGGCCGGCGGCGAAGGGGTCGCCCTGCAGGGAAAGTTCGTTACCGTAGAGCGGCATGCCTGCTTCAAGGCGGAGGGAGTCGCGGGACGCCAGGCCCGCAGGGGTCAGCTCCCCGTCCTCCGCGATGGCGACGAGTGCCTGCCACAGGGCGGGGGCGTCGTCGTTCGGCACAAAGATCTCAAAGCCGTCCTCACCGGTATAGCCGGTACGGGCGAGCAGGAGATCCTGCCCCGCCCCGCCCACCAGGAACGGAACCTCCACGGCCGCGTAGTACTTCAACCCCGTCACCAGTTCGTGCTGTGCGGCCGGAACCAGGCGCAGGAGCAGTTCCTGCGCCCTGGGCCCCTGGACGGCGATCAGCGAGGTGTCTGCGGAAGCATCGTTCACCTGGACGTTGAATCCCGATGCACGCTCGGCCAGGGCCGCGGCCACGACGTCAGCGTTGCCTGCGTTGGGAACCACCAGGAACCGGTCCCCGCCGACCTCTCCGTCGCCTGGAACGGCAGGCCGGCGGTAGATGATGAGGTCGTCCATAATACCGCCGTCCTCATTGCAGATCAGCGAATACTTCGCCTTGCCCACCGCCATGGCGGAAATCTTTCCCACCAGGGCGTAGTCCAGGAAGGCTGCGGCGTCCGGGCCGGTGACCCAGACTTCGCCCATGTGGGACAGGTCGAACAGGCCGGCGCTCTTGCGGACGGCGTGGTGCTCGGCCAGTTCGGAGCTGTACTTCAGGGGCATCTGCCAGCCGCCGAAGTCGGTAAAGGACGCGCCCAGCTTCTTGTGTTCCTCGTGGAGGGCGGTGTACTTCTCAACCATGCTGGACCTCCTTAGTTCTCGAACTCGGACAATGGCGGGCAGGAGCAGATCAGGTTCCGGTCCCCGGCCGCGCCGTCGATGCGCCCAACGGGCGGGAAGTATTTGTCCTGCTTGAGCGACTTCACCGGGAATACGGCCTGCTCCCGGGAGTAGGCCCGGTCCCAGTCGCTGCTGATGGCGGCAGCGGCAGTGTGCGGCGCGTTCCGGAGCGGGCTGTCCGTCACGGAGAAGTCGCCGTCCGCCACCTGGTCGATCTCGGCACGGATCGCGATCATGGCGTCGATGAAGCGGTCGATCTCACCGAGGTCCTCGGACTCAGTGGGTTCCACCATAAGTGTGCCCGCCACGGGGAAGGACAGTGTGGGGGCATGGAAGCCGAAGTCGATGAGGCGCTTGGCCACGTCCTCGGCGGTAACGCCGGTCCTGGCGGTGAGCTCGCGCAGGTCCAGGATGCACTCGTGCGCCACCAGCCCGGCTTCCCCCGTGTACAGGACCGGGAAAAAGTCGTTCAGCCGAGCCGCGATGTAGTTCGCCGCGAGCAGCGCCGACTTGGTCGCCTCAGTAAGTCCCTGGCCGCCCATCAGCTTCACGTAGGCCCAGGAAATGGGGAGCACGCCGGCGGAACCGAATTTTGATGCGGAGATGGGAACGTCACTGCCTTCGGTCCAGGTTGCCGCGTTTCCGGGCATGAAGGGTGCGAGGTGCGCCTTGGCTGCAACAGGTCCGACGCCGGGGCCTCCGCCGCCGTGCGGGATGCAGAAGGTCTTGTGCAGGTTCAGGTGCGAGACGTCGCCGCCGAACTGCCCCGGCTGCGCCAAACCGACGAGGGCGTTGAGGTTGGCACCGTCAATGTAGACCTGGCCGCCGGCAGCGTGGACGGCGTCGCAGACCTCGCGGACGTCGGCGTCGTACACCCCGTGCGTGGACGGGTAGGTGATCATGATGCAGGACAGCGCGTCCTTGTTTGCCTCGATCTTGGCGTACAGGTCGGCGTGGTCGATGGTGCCGTCGGCGGCGGTGGCCACGACAACAACCTTCATTCCGGCGAGGACTGCGGACGCTGCGTTGGTGCCGTGGGCCGAAGCCGGGATCAGGCAGACGTTGCGCTGGTCATCCCCGCGGGAGCGGTGGTAGCCCCGAATGGCAAGCAGCCCGGCGAGCTCGCCCTGGGAACCGGCGTTGGGCTGGATGGAGACCTGGTCGTAGCCGGTGATCTCGGTCAGCTGCGCTTCCAGGTCCTCAATCAGTTCACGCCAGCCCTCGGTCTGGGAGTCCGGGGCAAACGGGTGGATCGAGGCGAACTCCGGCCAGGAGATGGCTTCCATCTCGGCGGTGGCGTTCAGCTTCATGGTGCAGGAACCCAGCGGGATCATGGTGCGGTCCAGCGCCAGGTCACGGTCGGAAAGCTTCCGGATGTAGCGGAGGAGCTGGGTTTCCGAGCGGTAGGTGTTGAACACCGGGTGCTGCAGGAAATCGGAGGAGCGCTCGACGGCGGCGTCCAGTCCGAAGCCGCCCGTCGCCTCAGCCGGCCCGGCACCAAAGGCGGCGAGAACGCCGTCCACGATTGCCGGCGTCGTGGTTTCATCGGTGGAGAAGCCGACGGTGTCCGCGTCGATGCTCCGCAGATTGATGCCGTTGGCCTCAGCCGCGGCAATGATGCCTGCCGCCTTGCCGGGAACAGAGACGGTGACGGTGTCGAAGAAGCTGGTGTGCAGCACCTCGAAGCCTGCGGCCTTGAGGGAAGCAGCCAGGCCCTTGGCGTGGCTGTGGGCGGAGTGGGCAATCGCCGTCAGGCCCTCCGGGCCGTGGTAGACCGCGTAGAAGGACGAGACGATGGCCAGCAGTGCCTGCGCCGTGCAGATGTTGGACGTCGCTTTTTCACGCCGGATGTGCTGCTCGCGGGTCTGCAGGGCCAGGCGGTAGGCCGGAGTCCCCGCGTTGTCCTTGGAAACACCCACCAGGCGGCCGGGCATCGAGCGCTCGAGGCCTTTCTGGACGGCCATGTAGGCGGCGTGCGGACCGCCGTAAAACAGCGGGACGCCGAAGCGCTGCGCCGAGCCGACGGCAATGTCCGCGCCCTGCTCACCGGGAGGCGTGATGAGGGTCAGGGCCAGCAGGTCCGCGGCAACGGTCACCAGGGCGCCGCGCTCTTTGGCGTCCGCAATCACGGAGGTGTGGTCAAAGACCCGGCCGGAAGCCCCTGGCTGCTGCAGGACGACGCCGTTGATGGCGCCGTCGGGCAGGCCGTTGGTGAGGTCGGCGATCTCCACCTCGAAGCCGAGGGCTTCGGCGCGGCCCTTCACGATGGCGATGGTCTGCGGCAGGCAGTCTGCATCCAGCACTGTCTTACCCTCGCGGGCATCTTTGTTCTTATTGGCCCTGCGCATCATGAGCACGGCCTCGGCCACGGCAGTGGCTTCGTCCAGCAGGGAGGCGTTGGCGATGGGAAGTGCCACCAGGTCCTGGACCATGGTCTGGAAGTTCAGCAGCGCCTCGAGCCGGCCCTGGGAAATCTCCGGCTGGTACGGGGTGTAGGCGGTGTACCAGGCCGGGCTCTCGAGGATGTTGCGGCGGATCACCGGCGGGGTCACGGTGTCGTAGTAGCCCTGCCCGATCATCTGCACCGCGGTCTTGTTCCTGGCAGCCAACCGGCGGAGTTCAGCAAGGGCCTGCACCTCGCTCAGCGCACCCGCCAATTCCAGCGGGGCGTCCTGCCTGATGTCCTTGGGGACAGCAGTATCAACCAGCGCGTCCACGGTGTCGTAGCCCACGGCCTTGAGCATGAAGCCGACGTCGGAGTCGCGACGGGCACCAATGTGCCGGTCAACAAAGGCAGCGGCAGAAGCCGGGGCGGCGGTGGCCCGGGTGGTGGCGGAGGCCGGAGATACAGTCACGAGGAACTCCATAACTAAGGCGGCGCAGGGTACGCCACATCGATTCGTGTTCCTCCCCGCTCTGTATTGGACCTGAGAGTTTCCGCGTTGCCGCCCTGAGCCGGCCCCGCTTGCACCGTCGGTGAACACAACTGTCCGGATTCCCTGGAGGGGATCCGCGCGGACAACCTGCTGCTTTCCAGAGGTGCCTCGCCGCGGCGGTACATGGGCCTGTGAGATTCCTGGGGAGGTTTTGCTCCTACGGCGCCTGCTTGTACCTTCTGGCAGAACTCTCCCGCCGCAGATCAAAGGCTATTCATTTGAATTGTTTTTGCGGGCGCCGGTGGCGGTCCACACATGGCTAATTGTCCTATGCAGTGGGCCACGGGGCAAATAGCAGTCAGCTCCTCAGCCGCTCCACTGCTGCGAGAAGTTCCTGCACGTCTTCCCGCCTGCCCGCGGCGTTCCCGGCCGGGCCGCTTTCCCACATGGCGTTGAAATACAGCCCATCCCCCATGTAAAGCACCGCCTTTGCCATGGCCTTTCCCACATCCTTTCCGATGAGTTCCAGCCACTGCTGCTGGATGGCGGCGAAGCGGCGCCGGGCGTCCTCGTGCGCCACCTCCGCCAGGCGGGTGGCAGCAACGAACGAGCGGTCCATGGGCGTATCGGACCAAAGTGATGACCGGATGAAATAGGCAGCAGCACCCTCCGGCGCGGCGGCCATGGCGGCCAGGTCCTCCCCCGCCAGCCGGTCCAGCCGTTCAAGCGTGGCTGTGATCAGCGCTTCCTTGTTGGGGAAGTGGTACAGCAGGCCACCCTTGGAGACTCCGGCCCGCTTGGCCACCGCGTCCAGCGTGGCGGCCCTTTCCCCCACATCGATGAGGAGTTCTTCAAAGGCGTCGAGAACGGCATCCCGCGCTACTGGTTTTCTGGCCATGGTTCCCATCATCCATTGTCAGGATTTGATTTCTTAACTGTACCGTCTGGACGGTATAGTTATTTCATGACATTCTCCGCCCCTCCCCGCGCCGGGACCACCATCCCGCCTTCCGGCCAGCACCTTAGGGGCACGTGGCGGGACTGGCTAGCCCTGGGATTGCTGATGTTCCCCGTCCTCTTGGTTGCAGTGGACAACACAGCGCTGACGTTCGCCTTGCCCGCCATTGCGGGGGCGCTGCGCACCTCGGGCGTTGAGCTCCTCTGGATCGTCGACGCCTATCCGCTGGTCCTGGCCGGGCTGCTGGTTGCCATGGGGAGCCTGGGCGACAGGATCGGACGACGGCGGCTGCTTATTATCGGGAGCATTGGTTTTGCAGCGGTATCGGCAGTGACCGCTTTTGCTCCCAGCGCCGCATGGCTCATCGCAGGCAGGGCGGCGCTGGGTTTCTTCGGCGCCATGCTGATGCCCTCAACCCTGTCCCTGATCCGCAACATCTTCCCGGACCCCAGCCGGCGGCGGCTGGCCATCGCCATCTGGGCGGCCGGTTTTTCGGGCGGCGCGGCCCTGGGCCCAATCTTTGGCGGGTGGCTCGTGGAGCAGTTCTGGTGGGGAGCAGTCCTCCTGGTGGCCGCGCCCCTCATGCTGCCGCTCCTGGTCCTCGGCCCCGCCTTCATCCCGGAATCCAGGGATCCGTCCCCCGGGAAAGTGGACGTGCCCAGCATCCTGCTTTCGCTGTTCACGATGGCTCCCGTGGTCTTTGGAATCAAGGAATTTGCCACTGAAGGCCCCGGCGCCGCAGCCGTGGGAACCACAGCGTTCGGGCTGGCAATGGGCGTCGCTTTTGTTCGCCGGCAGCAGCGGTTGGCCAGCCCCCTGCTGGATATGACCCTGTTCCGGAACAGGGTCTTCAGCATGGCCATTGCGGCCAACGTCCTGGCGTTGTTCTCCTTCAACGGATTTATCCTCTTCCTTGCCCAGCACCTCCAGCTCATCGAGGGAATGTCCCCCTCCGCGGCCGGAATGGCCATGATCCCGGCCCTGGCGGCTACCGTGGTGGCCGGCCTGGCCGTAGTTCCGGTGGTCAGGAAGATCCGCCCCGGCTTCGTGGTTGCGGCAGGGCTTGCCATGAGCGCTGCCGGCTACAGCCTGGTGACCTTTGGCAGCGGCGCCGGCGGTTCCTCACTGCTGCTGGCCGCGCTGCTGATCCTCGCGCTGGGCGTAGGGACCGCCGAAACAATTTCCAATGACCTCATCCTGGGAAGCGCACCGCCGGAAAAGTCAGGGGCGGCGGCAGCAATTTCCGAGACGGGCTATGAGGTCGGCGCGCTGCTGGGGACCGCAGTCCTGGGCTCAATCCTCACGGCGTCCTACCAGCAAAACCTGCGGCTTCCGGCCGGCATCGCTGAAGCGGCCCCCGCCCAGGGAATGCACGCCGCCGAAACCCTGGCCGGCGCCATGGAATTGGCGGCCGGCCTGCCGCAGCCCCTGGCCGACGCTGTCCGGCAGGCCGCCGGGACGGCTTTCGATTCGGGAGTGCACATCACCGCAGCGATTGGGCTGGTACTGATGGCGACGGCGGCAGTCCTGTCCGCCGTCGTGCTTCGGAAAGTGCCCAAGGCAGTCAAGTGAAAACGGCCCTCCGGGCGGTGGCCGCGGACAGCAAAAGGCGCCCGCCCACAGAGTGTCACTCCGGGGACGGGCGCCAGGCGGTGCTCCCGCCGGGGGATTACTACTTTGCGTCGGGGGCCGTCACGCTCGCGGTGGGCTTCATGTTTTCAGCGTTGACCATCCAGGCGAACTGCTCCAGCTTGGCAATGAACTCGTGCAGCAGGTCTGCAGTGGTGGGATCCTCTTCATCCACTTCATCATGAACCTTGCGCATGGTTCCCACAGCAGCCTCGAGGGCAGCGACGATGCGCTCAATGGCGTCCTTGGTGCTGATCAGCCCTTCAGGGAACTGGGCCAGGCTTGTGGACTCCGCCACGGTGGAGCTGCGGCCATCCGGCAGCGCGTGCAGGGCACGCATCCGCTCTGCGGTGTCGTCGGCAAACTGGCGGGCAGCGTCTACGATTTCATCCAGCTGCAGGTGCAGGTCCCGGAAGTTGGTTCCCACGATGTTCCAGTGCGCCTGCTTGCCCTGGATGTGCAGCTCGATCAGGTCGGCGAGCACGGCCTGCAGGTTGTTGGTCAGTGTCGGTGAAGCTTTCATGCATCCTCCTCAATGGGTCCAGTAGTCCTGACGCTATCAGGACCGCGGTACACGGAGGCCGTTGCCGGGGGGATTTCTCAGTGAGCTTACTAATGACGGGATGCAGACATAAACGAACGCCGTTCATATTTTCCCTTGCGTCCTGCGTCACATCCCCGCATACTAAATGAACGCCATTCATATAGTGACTCCCGTCTCAACATCTCCCAGAAAGTGGTGCCATGACCGAGACCATCCGCACCAGCACCTCAGCTCCCGTCAACAGGCGGCACTCGCCTGCCACTGGCGGCATCAGCCCCAAAGGCCTGAAGGGCGGGCAGCTTGGGCTCCTCGCCGTCGTCGTCCTTGGCATTTCCACGATCGCTCCGGCATACACCCTTACCAGCGCCCTTGGCCCAACCGTCAATGAAGCCGGCCTCCAACTGCCTGTCATCTTCCTGATCGGATTCATCCCCATGATCCTGGTCTCGCTGGCCTACCGGGAACTCAACGCCGATTCCCCGGACAGTGGCACCACCTTCACCTGGGTCACCAAGGCCTTCGGCCCCTGGGTGGGCTGGATGGGAGGCTGGGGCCTCCTGGCAGCGAACATCATTGTGCTCTCCAACCTTGCGGGAGTCGCCGTCGACTTCTTCTACCTCTTCCTCTCGCAGCTGACCGGCTCACCGGAGCTCGCCGATCTGGCAGCCAACAAGGCAGTGAACGTGCTGACCTGCTTTGTCTTCGTGGCGCTGGCGGTCTGGGTCAGCTACCGCGGCCTCCACACCACCAAGCTGGTCCAGTACAGCCTGGTGGGATTCCAGCTGCTGGTCCTTGGCCTGTTCGTGGGCATGGCCTTCGCCAACTGGTCATCGTCGGAAACCGCCATCCCCTTCAGCTGGGAGTGGTTCGACGTCACCAAAATCGAGACCTTCGGGCAAATCGCCGCCGGCATCTCGCTGTCCATCTTTGTCTACTGGGGCTGGGACGTCTGCCTGACTGTGAATGAGGAAACGACCAACGGAAAGAAGACATCAGGCCTTGCCGGAACCCTTACTGCCATCATTGTCCTTGCCATCTACCTGCTGGTAAGCATCGCCACCATGATGTTCGCCGGCGTCGGCGATACCGGCAACGGCCTGAACAACACCGAGATCCACGAAAACATCTTCACTGCCCTCGCCTCTCCGATCATGGGTCCCTTCGCCATCCTCATGTCCATGGCCGTCCTGTCCAGTTCCGCTGCCTCCCTCCAGTCCACCTTCATGTCGCCCTCGCGCAGCCTGCTGGCGATGGGGCACTACGGGGCGCTGCCTAAGAGCTTCAGCCGGGTCAGCAGCAGATTCGCGACGCCGGGCTTCGCCACCGTGGCTGCCGGCATCGTCTCCGCCGGCTTCTACGCCGTCATGCACGTGGTCAGCGAAAACGTCCTCAACGACACCATCCTCGCGCTTGGGCTGATGATCTGCTTCTACTACGGACTCACCGCCCTGGCCTGCGCCTGGTACTTCCGCCACAGCGTCTTCACCAGTGCCCGCAACCTCATCCTGCGGCTCCTGTGCCCTGTCCTGGGCGGCGTAGGCCTGTTCGTGGTGTTCGGCCAGACGGCCGTGGACAGCCTGGCACCTGAGTTTGGCAGCGGCTCGGAGGTCTTCGGCGTGGGCCTGGTCTTTGTCCTGGGCGTCGGAATCCTTGCCTCTGGCGCCGTTTTCATGCTCATCATGGCCCGGGTCCGTCCCGGTTTCTTCCGCGGGGAAACGCTCAGGCGCGATACTCCGGCGCTGGTGGTGCCGGAGTAGGACGCCGGACTCAACCCAACAGGTCAGGCAAATGGTGCCGTTTCCCGTTTTCGCGGGGAACGGCGCCTTTTGCGTCTACAGCCGATGGTCACCAGTAGTGTGCAACGTCAACCACCAGCCGGGACCCTGAACCCGGCCCGTCAAGAGTGAAGACCCGGAACGGAAGGCGTGCCCGGACGCCGACGCCGACGCTGGTGTAGCCTTCGAAGCTGCCGGCCCAGGCCAACTGGCGGAAGGTCTGGTAGCGGGCAACGTTGGAGAGCTCAGCCTGGTCGGACGGGTTATATGTGCCATTGCCAGTGCCGTCGTAGGCCGGGGCATTGATCGTCACCTGCAGGCGCGCATTCCCCCGGACCGGAATGGTGAAACCGGACCCGTCCTGCACTATCTGGGGTACGTAGCGCACCGTGTACCCGGCGGCGGGGCCGTTGAGATCCACCACCATACGGTCGAAGCAGTAGTGCTGCCCGGTCCGGATGTTGGTGACATTGGCGGTGCTCATGCCCCGGTCGGCCTTCGTCAGAGACCCCCAGGCGAGCCCGCAATACGATGTGGTTGCCGAGGCGGGCCCCGGTGCCACGATTCCCAGCCCGGCTGCCAGGAGGATGGCAGCCAGCCAGGTGGAGAACTTTTTCATTGTTGAGCCACCCATGTGTGGAGTGATTGGATAGCTCAAGGGTAGGAGCGTTTACGGCACAGATCGAGGCCTGTGGCCGCTTCGCCACGCAACCGTTAAGGAGCGCCGCTGCGCGTCACGCCCACATACATCCAGGCGGCGGAAACAGGCTGTTCTTCACCGTTTCGGCGCCATTTCTGCACCCGGCCGTTACCGGGATAACGACGGCGGCAGGAGACGCAAAGCGCGGTCCACCCCTCGCGGGTGGCAGGCGCAGGGCAGGGTCAGCCTTCGCAGTCCCGGCAGTACTTCATGCCGTTCTTTTCGCGGGCAACCTGGGACCGGTGGCGGACCAGGAAGCATGATGAGCAAGTGAACTCATCTGACTGTTCAGGAACAACAATGACCGTCAGTTCCTCATTGGAAAGATCTGCGCCCGGCAGGTCAATGCCTTCGGCAGTGTCGTTCTCATCAAGATCAATGACTGCGGTCTGCGCGTTGCCGCCGCGCGAGGCCTGGAGGGCTTCCAGCGAGTCCGCCGGAGTTTCTTCCTCCTGCTTGCGTGGGGCATCGTAATCGGTAGCCATAGCGTGTTCACTTTCGTTGCTGCGCAGCACCATTTCCGGCACCTCAGTGAAGCAGTTTAGGGCATCATCCTGCTACCCGCGCAATAGTGTGCTTAAGCGGACTTTTCGCCGGACCCCGTCATGGATTCTGCATGGCTCCGCCGGGCGTGTTCTCCCCCGACCGCCACCCCGCTCAGGGCCGGCAGCCAGCCCCAGCGCGTTGCGGCCCCCAGGGCATCGGCCGCCTCCTGGCCTGCCTCATACGTGAAGAGGTCAAGCAGCTGTGCACGGAAGGACTGAAGAACATGTGCGATCATGCCTGCAACCTACGCAGCGATTGTTGTGCCCGTGTTTCCGGCCCGTCTCTCCCGCATTAAGTCATAGGGCCGGCAGCGATCCGGCCGGTTCGGGATGCGCGCGTGTATCGCGGCCCCAGGCACCGCTAGGTTTCCGATATCCCCTGGGATGCCGTGTCCGCCTGCGAGCGCTGGCGTCGGCTCAACAGGATAAACGGTGCGGCAATCAGCTGCACTGCCCCGCCCACCGCCAGCGACTCAGGGTAGCCATAGAGGTCGGCGGTCCGGCCCAGCGCCGGCTGCACCGCCACTCCCCCGGCCGAGCCCATCAGGGAATCGAAGCTAAGCACCGTGGCGCGCTGCTTGGACGCAATCATGTCGTTCAGGTAGGCCTGCCGCACGGGAGTGCCGGCCGAGGAGACAACAGCCCAGAGCGCCAGGAGCGCCAGTGCCAGCCAAAAAACATCGGTGAACATCAGGACCACCAGGATGAGTGCGCTGATGATATTGGTGGCGATCAGCACGCTGGTCCGCCGCTTGACGAGTTTCCGGACGCGTGGCGCCATCCATCCGCCCACAACGTCCGCCCCTGCCACCAGGGCGGCAGCGAGGCCGGCGATTGCGTAGGCCCGGGGATCTCCGAAAAGTTGGAGCAGGTACGGCTGGAGGGCGTAGAACACATAAATGCCCACGCCTTCGCTGAAGGGTGCGGCCAGCATGATGTACCGGACAGGCGGATGTTTGAGGCCGCCGTCCACCGATGCCTTGAGGACAGCCCGTGTGGCCCGCAGTGGGTGTGCCGAGCGCTCCGGGGTGAAGCCGACGTCGTGCATCAGCAGGAAGGCCACGACAAACATCGCCGCCAGTACGCCCACACGCACCAGGAACGGCACGCCCAGGTTGGTTGCCTGGGCGATGACCCCGCCCGCGACGGAACCTGCGAGCATCGCGATCCCGGTGACCATCTGGCCCCGGCCCAGCACGGCCTCCAGGCCGCCGTCGTAGCCGGAAAAGCGCAAGGCGTCCACCAGCCAGGCCTCCACGGCACCCGAAAAGAAGGTAAAGCCGAGGCCCAGCAGGACAGAGACGGCGGCCCACCACCAGAACGGAGCGGAGTTCTGCCACAGAAGGTAATACAGGAAGGTGGATGCGGACAGCGTGACGGTCCCCAGCAGGAAGGACACCCGTCGTCCCCACCCGTCCGCCACCACACCGGTGGGCACCTCGAAGAGCACCATGCCCACGGTGAAGAAGGCGTTTGCGGCGAAGGCCTCCAGGTTGCTCAACCCGGCGTCCAGCAAGAAGAGTGTGTTGATTCCCCAGATGAATGAGGCCGCCAGGGTATTTCCAAGGGTCAGCGTCAGGTATACCCGCTGGATCTTCCGGGCAGCGGCGTTCATAACGCGGGCGGCTACGAAGCGCTGAAGCTTGCGGGTACTGGGTCGTGCCGCAGGTAGCGGCGGCGGAAGCGGCCGGTCCCGGCGGTCAGGGCCCGCAGATCCACGGCGTACCGCAGGAGTTCCTGGTCCGGAACTTCGGCGCTGATCTCGGTCAGGCCCTCACCGGAGGACGTAGTGCCGGTCAAGCGGCCACGGCGGGCCGACAGGTCACTCATCACGGACCCTACATGCTCATCGGCCACGGTAATGGTCACCGCTGACACCGGTTCAAGCAGCTGGATGCGCCCTGCTGCCGCCGCTTCCCGCAGCGCCAGCGCCCCCGCCGCCTGGAATGCTGCATCGGAGGAATCCACGCTGTGCGCCTTGCCGCCCGTGAGAGTTACCTTCAGGTCCACCACGGGGAAGCCTGCGCTCACGCCTCTTTCGAGCTGGGCCCGGACGCCCTTTTCGACGGACGGGATGAACGTCCCTGGAATCACGCCGCCCACCGTTTTGTCCACGAATTCGAAACCTTCGCCGCGGGGAAGCGGCTCCACCTCGATGTCGCAGACGGCGTACTGCCCATGGCCCCCGGATTGCTTGACGTGCCGGCCGTGTCCGGCGGCGGGACCTGCGAAGGTCTCCCGCAAAGGCGTCACCACGTCCACGGTGTGCAGTTTCACGCCCTGGTCGCGCAACCTGTCCAGGACCACCTCAGCGTGGGCTTCCCCCATGCACCAGAGGACCAGTTGATGTGTTTCCGCATTCCTCTCCACACGGAGCGTGGGGTCACCGGCCGCGATCTTTCCCAGGCTGCGTGCCAGTGCGTCCTCGTCGCTGCGCGAATCCGGTTCCACCGCCACCGGCAACAGCGGTTCGGGCATTTCCCAGGTGGCCAGCAGCAGCGGCCGGTCCCGCCCTGAGATGGTGTCTCCGGTTTCAGCGCTTCCCACTTTGGCCACGGCGCACATGTCGCCGGAAACGCAGTACTGCACCGGGCGCAGCGAGGCACCCAGCGGAGAGTAGAGGTGCGTAACGCGTTCGTCCGAGTCGTGGTCCTGATGGCCGCGGTCTGCCAGTCCGTGGCCGCCCAGATGTACGGGTGCATCCTCCCGCAGCGTGCCCGAGAAGACCCGGACCAGGCAGATCCGGCCGAGGAAGGGATCGACGGAGGTTCGGATGACCTCCGCCGCCAGCGGCCCCGCGGGATCGCAGGAGAGGGATGCGGCAGGTGCCCCGGCCAGGTCAGTCGCGTCGGGCACGTGGCCGTGCGGCGGCGAGGGAAAAGCCCGGACCAGCACCTCCATCAATTCCGCGGTGCCCAGCCCGCTCACTGCGGACGTGGACAGGACGGGGAAGAACCTTCCGCGTTCGACGGCGGTTTCCAGGTCGGCGATCAGCACATCGGTATCGATGTCCTCACCTTCCAGATACCGGTCCATCAGCGTCTCATCCTCGCTCTCGGCAATGATCCCCTCGATAAGCTCGCCCCTGGCGGTCCCGGACGCGGCCAACTCGGCGGCATCAGCTGCACGCACCACGGCGGACGCCTCCCCGGACGAGTAGTCCGTGACGGTCCCGGACAACAGTCCCAGCAGGCCGGTAACCTCACTGCCCGCCGGGACCGGAACGTACAGCGGCAGGACACCCTCGCCGAACGCCTGGCGGCATGCGGCCAGGACGCCGTCGTAATCTGCCCGCGGGTGGTCCATGCGGGTGATGGCGACGGCGCGCGGCAGCTGCCTGAGCTGGCACTCGCCCCACAGCGCCACTGTCGTGGCGTCGATGCCGTCAACAGCGGACACCACAAACATGGCAGCGTCGGCTGCCCGCAGGCCCGCGCGGAGTTCGCCGATGAAATCCGGGTAGCCCGGGGTGTCCAGGAGGTTCACTTTGACGCCGTCGATCAGCAGCGGCACAAGGGACAACGTCACCGAACGCTGCTGGTGCACCGCGGCGGGGTCCGAATCGCTGACCGTGGTCCCGTCCGGTATGGATCCCTTGCGGGTAATCATGCCGTTGGCCGCGAGCAGCGCTTCGATCAGCATGGTCTTCCCTGCCCCCGAATGGCCCACCAGTGCAACATTCCGGATCCTGGCCGGGTCCTCCGCGGCAATGCCGGCAGAGGCGTCTGCGCGGCGCGACTCGGACCCATTGCGGCCAGCTGTCCTGGCTGAGTCCTTGGTGCCTTTGACGGACATGGGAACCTCCTGGCGTCTTTGCCATTCACCCGGGCTGAACGTGTCCTCTGATTCGACACCCTGCGCGGTGGAAGGGCAAGAGTCCTGAGGCCCGGCTAGCCGCCACGCGCCTTTCGGGTGGCAGCATCGTTGGCCTTCTGGATGGCTTTGACCAGCTCATCCTTGTCCATCCTGGAGCGGCCGTCGATTTTCAGTTCCTGGGCAAGCTTGTACAGATGTTCCTTGGACGCGTTTGCATTCACCCCTCCCGCAGTGGGCTCCGATGAGCGTACGCCTTCCTCGGCACGCTTGTCCGACGGCCCCCGCTTTTCCTTCGGCTCCCAGTGGTCGCCCACCTTCTCGTAGCTGTGCTTGAGGGAGGCGTACGCCGCCCGCGCAGCCCGTCCCTCGTCATTGTCGTAGCTTTCGAGGGCTGAATCGTAGGTTTTGGCGAACGTGTCCTGGGCCTTCTGCTCGGAGCGCTGCAGCGTGGAGGGCAGCTCTTCCTTGCGGGCGTGGTCGTTCTTGCCGGTCTTGGGCACGGTACCCACACTCCTTGTATCAGCAGGCTGATTTTTCGGATGAAATCAGCTTAGCGCTGTTGCCCGTGCAGGAGAGAGATGCATGGAGCCCCCTGTCGGATTCGAACCGACGACCCCCGCTTTACAAGAGCGGTGCTCTGGCCAACTGAGCTAAGGAGGCGCGGCCCTGAGGGCCGGCGCCTGAACGGCGCTAGATAAGGTTAGCCCACCTGGCGCCGGTGGTAAAAACGGCCGCTCCTGCCCGTGATCCGGGCCTTAAACGCCTGCGGCCCGTTCCCGGAAACATCCGGGACGGGCCGCAGGGCGGGAAGGGGTCCTGTGGACGCCCCTCAGTGTCAGGCCTTGGCGTCGATTGCGGACTGGATTTCAGCGTTCAGGTCCGAGCGGCCGTCCCACTGCTTGCCGTCGATGAAGACGGTAGGCGTGCCGGTGATCCCGCTGTTGGCCGCCAGCTCGGTGGAGTACTTCACGTAGGGGCGGAAGGTCTTGTCGTCCACGCAGCTGTTGATGTCGGCGCCAATCTCGCTGGCGAGGGACTTCAGTTTGTCATCGGACAGGCCTGCTCCGCCTTCGGCAGGCTGGTTGGCGAAAAGGACATCGACGTACTCGGCGTACTTTTCGGGAGCCTTTTCAGCGACGCAGGCGGCAGCATTGGCGGAACGCGATGAGTAGTTGGTGCTGGACTGGCGGTCCAGGAAGCCCAGCGGCCGGTACTCCATGGTGATCTTGCCTTCATTGCGAAGGCTGGTCAGGGCGTCGCTGTACGCCTTTTCGAACTGAAGGCAGGCCGGGCAAATGAAGTCGATGTAGGCAATGACCTTAACGGGCTGTCCCGCTTCAGCCTCGGCCGCAGGCGCCACAACGGGGCTGGGCAGGGTGTCAGGCTTGGCCGGAACGTTGGCCAGGTCCACGGTGGCCGGGTCCGTTTTCTTGACCTCAGTGTTGGCCAGCAGGGTCACGCCGCCGTTGACGTTCGCATTGGCGGGAACGGGCCCCTGGTCCGCGATGGGCGTGTTCTGCCTGATGCTGGTGGTCACCACCAAGGCAACAACAGCCAGGATGGCCACCACGGCCGCCACGATGCCCCAGCCGATGAGCAGTTTGTTGCGCTTGTCCTTTTTCTGCTGTTCTTCCCGGATCAGGCGCGCTTTTTCGCGCGCCTCCGCGGTTCGTTCAGCCTTGGACTTACGTACTTCGTTTGCGGGGCTCATGTGTTCCTTGGGTCGGTTGACGTGGGGGGACCACTTCGTGGCAACTCCACCATTTTAGGGGAGAAAGCTGGGAGCTTGCTCCTTCAAGTATTAGCCGGATTGACCAACGGACGAATAGCACGGAAGATTCCGTCCCGTTAGGGTTGGCTGAGAGGCACAAGCAACCCCAGGGGGCCGCAATGCAAACACCCGTCCAAGAAAAATCCACCGCTCCGGCGACGTCCGGCGCCGCCGGATCCGGCCACGGCGTAGACACCAGGTATGACTTCATGGTGGTGTCGAACAGACTGCCCGTGGACCGTTGTGCTCCCGGGGAGAGAGGTGATGACGGCTCCGGGTGGCGCCGCTCCCCAGGTGGCCTGGTGACTGCGCTGGCCCCCATGATGACCAAGACGGACGGCGCCTGGGTGGGGTGGCACGGCGCGCCGGACGAAACGGTGGCACCCTTCAGCCACGGCGGCATGGACCTCGTCCCAGTCCAGCTCAGCACCGATGACGTGGAGCTGTACTACGAGGGGTTTTCCAACGCCACCCTTTGGCCGCTCTACCATGACGTCATCGCCCCGCCGGAGTTCCACCGAACGTGGTGGGATGCCTACCGCAAGGTCAACCGCAGGTTCGCAGACGCCGTTGTCCAGCACGCCGACCAGGGCGCCACGGTGTGGGTGCAGGACTACCAGCTCCAACTGGTCCCGCGCATGCTGCGCGAAGCCCGGCCTGACCTCCGCATCGGGTTCTTCAACCACATCCCCTTCCCCCCGCCGGAGATCTTTGCCCAGCTGCCGTGGCGCCAGGCCATCATCGACGGACTTTTGGGCGCGGACCTGGTGGGTTTCCAGCGGCCCAGCGATGCCGGCAACTTCATGCGCTCCGCACGCCGCTTCCTGGGCGCCAGCGTTAAGCAGCAGCAGGTCCACGTAAAGGGCCAGGACGGCCAGGTTACGCACATTGCCCGGGCCCAGGCCTTCCCCATCTCAATCGACGTCCGGCAGATCAGCGAGCTCGCCGCCAAACCGGAGATTATTGAGCGGGCCCGCCAAATCCGCCAGGACCTGGGGAACCCGAAGACCATCCTGCTCGGCGTCGACCGCCTGGACTACACGAAGGGCATCAGGCACCGGCTTAAGGCCTTCGAGGAACTCCTGGCAGACGGAAAGCTCTCCGTCGGAGACGCCACCCTGATCCAGGTGGCCAGCCCCAGTCGCGAGCGTGTTGAGCAGTACCGGCTCCTGCGCGAGGAGGTGGAGGGCACTGTGGGCCATATCAACGGCACGTACGACACCATCGAGAACACCGCAGTGCGGTACCTGCACCACAGCTATCCCGTGGAGGAGATGGTTGCGCTGTACCTGGCCGCTGATGTCATGCTGGTCACTGCCCTCCGGGACGGCATGAACCTGGTTGCCAAGGAGTACGTCACTGCACGGACGAACAATGACGGCGCCCTGGTCCTCAGTGAATTCGCCGGCGCAGCGGACCAGCTCAAGCAGGCCCTGTTAATGAACCCGCACGATATCGACGGGCTCAAGAGCGCCGTGATGCGGGCCGTGGAAATGGCACCGCGGGATGCATCCCGCCGGATGCGGGCCATGCGCAAGCAAATCCTCGAGCACGATGTGGATCACTGGTCCGCCGACTTCCTGCAGGCCCTCAACGAAAAGGTGGTCCGCGATGACTCATGAGGCCCGCCACGCAAAGGAAAAGCTCACGCTGACACCGGAACTCCGTCAGGCCATCCGGCAGATCGCCCGGACGGAGCACCTGCTGGTGGCCATGGACTTCGATGGAACGATGGCACCCATCGTGGGCCACGCCGACGACGCGCGGCCGCTGCCGCGCTCGGCAGCGGCTTTCGCCGGGCTCGCCGTCCTTCCGCGAACGACGACGGCACTCATCTCAGGCCGCGCCCTCGCCAGCCTGCGCACGGTCGCCTCCCCGCCCGTGGACACACTCCTCATCGGAAGCCACGGAGCAGAAGCATGGCTCGGCCCGGGCTCCACCGGCCTGACCCTGGATGAACGGCAAAAAGCACTCCTCGCCGACGTGCGTGCCGTCCTGGCAGACATCGTCGACGAGGCGCCGGGGACCATGCTCGAAGACAAACCCGCAGGAGTGGTCCTGCACACCCGCCTCGCCGCCGATGACGTCGCCGCAGATGCCGTGGCGGCTGCGCGTTCCGTATTGCAGGACCGGAAGGGGGTCTTCCTCAAGGACGGCAAGCGGGTCCTGGAAACCTCTGTAGTCAACGCGTCCAAAGGCGAAGGCGTTACCTTCCTCCGGCAGGTGACCGGCGCCACCGGGGTGCTGTTCGCCGGGGATGACACCACGGACGAGGACGCGCTGGCGCGCCTGGAGTCGGGGGATGTGGGCGTGAAAGTGGGCCTGGACTTCACCCAGGCCGAGTACCGGGTCGAGGCCCCCGTCCACGTGGCTGAACTGCTTGAGGCGCTCCTTCAGGAACGCAGTATCGCCGTCGCGGAAGAAGAACCCGGGAGCCCAGCGGGGTAAAAGCCGCCGGCGCGGGGTGCCCAAGCTCACCTGTGACGTCCGTAACATTTACAACCATTAGTGGAACATCTGACATACTCTTGCTTGTGATGTGGCGCACAAGAACCGTGCGGCGTTACATTCTGTGCCAGATGGCCTCTGCTAACCGGTGCGTGCAGTACAAAATTGAACAAACATGAACCATTCACAACGGATCGTCCGGCACGTACCTGCCGGTGAAGGGATTGATAACTGTGGCTACAGTTACTTTTGATAACGCTACGCGTCTGTACCCGGGCACAGAAAAGCCCGCCGTCGATAAGCTCAACATCGACATCGCCGATGGCGAATTCCTGGTCCTCGTTGGACCCTCCGGTTGCGGCAAGTCCACCTCCCTGCGCATGCTGGCAGGCCTCGAGGACGTCAACGCAGGCCGCATCCTGATCGGTGACCGTGACGTCACCGACGTTCCGCCCAAGGACCGCGATATCGCGATGGTTTTCCAGAACTATGCGCTGTACCCGCACATGACTGTGGCCGACAACATGGGCTTCGCCCTGAAGATCGCCGGCGTCTCCAAGGAAGAGCGCGCCGAGCGCGTCCGCGAAGCTGCCAAGCTTCTCGACCTCGAGCAGTACCTCGACCGCAAGCCCAAGGCGCTCTCCGGTGGTCAGCGCCAGCGTGTTGCCATGGGCCGCGCCATCGTGCGTAACCCGCAGGTCTTCCTCATGGATGAGCCGCTTTCCAACCTGGACGCCAAGCTCCGCGTCCAGACCCGCACGCAGATTGCCTCCCTGACCCGCCGCCTTGGCGTCACCACGGTCTACGTGACCCACGACCAGGTCGAGGCCATGACCATGGGTGACCGCGTTGCTGTGCTGAAGGACGGCCTGCTCATGCAGGTGGACACCCCGCGCAACCTCTACGACAAGCCCAAGAACGTCTTCGTTGCCGGCTTCATCGGATCCCCCGCCATGAACCTGCTCGAGCTCCCCGTCGTCGACGGCGGCGTCCAGTTCGGCGGAACGGTTTACCCCGTGCCGCGTAACGTCCTGGAAGAGGCACACGGCTCCACGGTTACCCTCGGAAGCCGTCCGGAAGACCTTGAGACCGCTCCCCAGGGCGAAGGCCTGAAGGTTGAAGTCGACGTCGTCGAAGAACTCGGTGCCGACGCCTACGTCTACGGGCACACCACGCTTGATGGCAAGGACCACGACATCGTGGCACGCGTCGACGGTCGCCGCCCCCCGATGAAGGGCGAGGTCATCTACGTCCGTCCGCAGTCGGGCCACGTGCACCTCTTCGACACCAAGACCGGCCTGCGCCTGGGCGACTGATCCAGGGCGCCCTAACGTAACACCGCTAGAAACTGACGGCGGCCTTCCTCACCGGAAGGCCGCCGTCGGCTGTTAACCTCACCTGCAGAAGAAATTAGCCGGACACCCCGACGTACGGAAGAATTGGACCATGACCGAGGAATACAGCGCCCAGTGGCACGATGAACCCACCGACTACGCGCAGGTCGGGAAGCTCCCGCGGTTTGTGGCCGCGAGTGCGGACGACGGCAAGCTCGCCTCGGTCTCCAGCTCACTGAATATCACGGCGGCTGCAGCTGATCCCGAGCTGCTGGACCTGCCCTGGCATATCGCGCTTGAGGACTGGCCGGCGGAGAACCTGGCTGCCCTCCCCCGCGGCATCTCCCGGCACATCGTGCGCTTCGCCCATCTGGGCGGTTCCGTTATCGCCATCAAGGAAACGTCCGAGCACGTCGCGCGTCACGAATACCACATGCTCCGCAAGCTGGCCCGGCTGGACGTCCCCTGCGTGGAGCCCGTAGCCGTCATCACCGGCCGCACCACCCTTGACGGCCGGCCCCTGAACCCTGTGCTGGTCACCAGGCATTTGAAGTTTTCCATGCCTTACCGCGCCCTGTTCTCCCAAATGCTCCGCAAGGACACGCTGACGCGGCTTATTGACGCCCAGGCACTGCTGCTGGTGCGGCTGCACCTGATCGGTTTCTACTGGGGCGATGTGTCGCTTTCGAATACCCTGTTTCGTCGCGACGCCGGTGCGTTCGCTGCCTACCTGGTGGATGCGGAGACCGGGGAACTCTATCCGGACCTGTCCACGGGGCAGCGCGAGTACGATCTTGAGATCGCGCGGGTGAATATCGCCGGTGAACTGATGGACCTCCTCGATGGCGGGCTGATCGAAGAAAAAGTGGACCCGGTTGCCACCAGTGAACTGATTATGGACAGCTACCGGCGCCTCTGGGCTGAGCTGACCGAAAAGGAGTCTTTTGAACTGGGCGAACGCTGGCGTGTGAGTGCCAGGATCCGCCGACTCAACGAACTCGGCTTCGACGTCGAGGAATACGCCATCAAGACCACGCAGAACGGTTCCACCATCCAGCTGCAGCCCAAGGTGGTGGACGCCGGGCACCATCAGCGGCGGCTCCTTCGACTCACCGGCATCGACGCCCAGGAAAACCAGGCCCGCCGGCTCCTCAACGACATGGATTCGTTCCGCGCGGACAACAACCCCGGGATGGACGAGGAATACAGCGCCCATCTCTGGGTCAGCCAAATCTTCGAGCCGATTGTCAGGTCCATTCCGCGGGACCTGTCCGGGAAGCTTGAACCCGCTGAAGTGGTGCACGAGGTCCTGGAGCACCGGTGGTACATGTCCGAAAAACAGGAGCGCCACATCCCATTGGCTGAGGCTGTCCAGTCCTACATTGACTCCATTCTTCGGCACCGGCGCGACGAGGCTGCGATCATGCTGAACCCTGACACGGGCATGCTGAAGATCCTTGAGGTGGAGACGGAGGAGTCCCGCTACGGCGACGACGAATCAGTTGACGAATACCCCGACTCCGACGACTAAGGCTAGATGGCCTTCCCGGGATTGAGGATGCCTGCAGGGTCAAACAGGTCCTTGATCCTGCGCTGGAGCTCCCTGACGGGCTCAGGCTGTTCCTGGCTCAGCCAACGCAGCTTGTATTGCCCCACCCCGTGCTCACCCGTGATTGTTCCACCCATGGACAGCGCAGCCGTGACGGATTCGTCCAGGACCTCCTGAAGGCGGTCCATGGCAGCCGCATCCACGCCATGGCCTGTGCGGTTAATCCAGAAGGTCGGGTGCAGGTTCCCATCCCCGGCATGCGCAACGACCTTGAGGTGCACGTCGTGCCTGGACGCCATGGCCTCCAGCGCCGCGACGTAGTCAACCAGCCGGGAGCGGGGAACGGCCACGTCCTCGCCAACACGGTATTCGTCGTCCACCTCGGCCCCTCTGCTGTGCCGCCGCAGTTCCACCAGCCGTTCAGCCTCGGCGCTGGCTTCAGCAGTGACAGCTGCACAGCCGGCCCTCAGGACGTCCCGGACCACTTGGGCCTCGGCGGCGGCACCGAACCCGTCCGTCTGGATCAGGAGCAGCGACCGGCCACGCGCGGTGAGGTCTGATCCGTGGATGTCATCAAGCTGGGCCAGCGTGCCGCCGTCGAGCAATTCCATGATTGCGGGCTGGACCCGGGCCCTGCCCACTGCCAGGACGCCTGCGGTGGCAAGACGAAAGTCTGGATAGAAAGCAGCTACGGTGTGGATTTCCCGCGGCAGGTACTTCAACCGGACAGTAACGCCTACCACGATACCGAGCGTCCCTTCGGATCCAACGAAAAGCCCCGTGAGGTCGTAGCCTGCCACGCCCTTGAAGGTTTGGTGGCCGGTATGGATGAGCGAGCCGTCTGCCAGCACCACATCCAGTGCTAGGACGGAGTCCCGTGTCACTCCGTACTTTGCGCAACGCAGCCCGCCCGCGTTGGTGGCCACGTTCCCGCCGATGGTGGACGTGCGGAAGCTGGCGGGATCAGGCGCATACATCAATCCGTGCACGGCGGCCGCCTCATTGAGGACCGCGTTGACCACCCCAGGCTCCACCACAGCGGTTTCATCATCCGGATTGAGCGCGAGGATCCGGTCCATGCGCTCGAGGGACATGATGATGCAGTTCCTTGTAGCGTGCGCACCGCCCGACACCCCAGTCCCGGCTCCACGCGGCACCAAGGCAACACTGCTGTCCGCGCATGCACGAACAACAGCCTGGACGTCGGCTACGGATTCCGGAAAGACCACTGCCAGCGGCAGCTGGAAGTCGATGATGGGGGCTTGGTCTATCGCGTACCGGCGGAGAGCCGCTTCGCCTACGTCCACCTGCCCCGGCGCAAGGACCGTCCCGAGCTCATCAACTATGCTTCCCACAAGGCTCCATCCGTCAACGCACGTGTTCCTCCAGTCTAGGGCTGGCACACGGTGCTGCTGGCCGGATAAGAGTCAGGTCAGCAGTGGAGGAGTGGAAGTCATTAGCCCCTGACAACCGGGGCGTCCGACGCACCCATGAAACGCGCATATCTGCCCAGGATCTCTGGCCACGCGGCCGAGTACTTGGCACGGGTGGCTGCCGGGTCCTCAGCGCCCTCCCATCCCTCGTGGAACACCCGCACTTCCACACCGTCACGAACCGACCGGAAGACGACCAGCAGCTCAGTTGACCACAGTGCGGTGCTGCCGGGATGCCAGGTTGCATGGAACGACAACGGAGGCTGCCAGTCATCCAAGGTTCCCCAGATGGTTGTCCGTCCATCGTCAGCAGTCTCCAGGATGAGGTTTTCCTCGAATTCCACATAGGAGCCCGCACCGTAAACGCCATGTGCTTCCAGCGGCCACCACAAGTGCGTGTGATCGGTGAAACCGGCAAATGCGTGAGCCACGCTGCCAGGTACTACAACCGTGGCTACAACCGGGCCCAGCATCTCAAGTCCGGACTGGCCGTCGTTCCCGGAAGGCTCCTGTGCGTGGCTGAAGAGGCTGCTCATGGTGCTCCACTTTACCGTCCCCCGTCCGCACTCGCCCGCTCATATCCTGCAGGCTCTGCTCTGCCGCCGGCTGCCGTCCTGCTGTTACCGGGTGAGGTCCTGGGCCCGCGCTGGCGGCGCTGGGGTGGTGGGCTGAGGTGGTGGTTAAAGCAGTAGGGCCCTGACGTTGTTGTCAGGGCCCTACTCTTAATGTGTGTCCGGCGGTGACCTACTCTCCCACACCCTCCCGGGTGCAGTACCATCGGCGCTGTGGGTCTTAGCTTCCGGGTTCGGAATGGGACCGGGCGTTTCCCCCACGCTATGACCGCCGTAACCCTTGCTCCGCACCCTGGTGGGGGTGGGAAATCTTTGTGGTTACAACTTCTGCTGTTGAAGGCAGTTGTGGTGTTGTGTATGTAGTTGGTGTTCCCTGACAACGAACCTGGGTTTGTTGTTTGGGAACCACATAGTGGACGCAAGCAGCCTTGTTTTCTTTTTACCCGCCCCTGGTTGCAAACGCTTTTGAATCCGTTTGCGGGGTGGGTGTGTGGTGTAAGTTATCGGCCTATTAGTACCGGTCAGCTTCACGAGTCGTTAGTCCTCGCTTCCA
>NZ_PJMB01000015.1 GCF_002892835.1 Arthrobacter sp. AFG7.2
CTGTCTGCGTGCCGGGTGAGGGCCGCAAAGACAGCGACACCCTGCGCCACGGGCAGCAGGGCGGTCAGGCGGGTCATGGTGTCCGGTGCCGGCCGGAGAGTCACGGTCCGATCACTGATGGCGTGGCCGGCCCGTTTCGCGACCGAGCCCGGGTCCCGCCGGTACGCTGCCGCCCGCACCGCGGCAATGACGGCACGGTCCCCGGCGCCGGCAAGGGTGCCGGTGTCCGCGGCGATTTCCTCATCCACGGCGCAGCGGTCCTCGGCGGACAGGCACGCGGTTTCCTTCACAATAAGGGTGACCCGCCACTCGTTCAGTTGCCCGGACCGCAGGGCCGCGAGCGTGTGGGGCATCTCGGTAGCCAGCGCTTTTGCCAGCCCCAGGAGCCGGCCGCCCCGGGCCGGGGACTCCCGCCGCGCCAACGCGATCTCAGCACCAACCCCGGCGCCGAGCTCATCCGCCCGAACACCTGCCGCGGCCTGCTCCCGCCGCCGAACAGCATCAAAAGCGACAGCTATTTCCGCCTGCTTCGCGGCCGCCAGCGACTTCAGATCCTCAAGCGCCCTCAACTGGTCGATCATCCCCGGACCGTCATCCGCGACCGGAACCGACGCCAAAGTCCTCGAGGCATCCGCAACGGACAGGGCGCCAGGAACCCGCAACTCACCGGATCCAAGGAGCATTCCGGCCGCAGGCACCGGGTGACTGGCCGCCGCCTGCATCGTCGGCAGTGCCCCTGCCCGCCCCTGTACCACTTCCATGAACAAAGTCTTCCAGCAGGGGCCGACATTAAACCGCTGCCAAAAGCTGTATGTGGAAAACCCGCGGGCTTACGAACCGCGAACGTCGGTGCGGCGGGCAGTGCCCCCGCCCTGAGGTGCTACAGAGGAACAACCGCGACGCCCAAGGAGGCGCCGCCGTCGTGCATCCATGCCTTAGTCCTCGGCGATCACCGCAACGCGCCCGGCTTCCACGCTGCCGGTGAACCGCTCGCCGGAGAGCACATCCGTCCCGGAGGCCCGTACAGTCGCAGCGGCCCGGCTGTGGTTGATGGCGAACAGGAAGCTGCCACCGTCAGCTGAGCGCCGCCGGGCAAGTTCCACTCCCGGATCGGCTTCAGCAACTGCAGAAACCTTCGACTCGGCCAGCAACCGGTCCACCAGGGACTCGATGCCGTCCCGGTCGGGGAAGGTGGCCAGGTACCAGGCGGCGCCGGCGCCCACGGTTTGCCGGGTCAGGGACGGTACGCCCTCCAGCGGGTACTCCGTAAACGTCTGGACAGCCTCAGCACCCTCAAGGTGGACGTGCTCGCTCCAGATCGAGGACACCGTGCCGTCACTCAGCTTCAGCTGCGACCCGGCCAGCAGCGGATGGAATTCTTCAACGCGAACGCCCAGGAGTTCGCGGAACGCCCCAGGGTAGCCGCCCAGCCGCACATGGTCCTTCTCATCCGCAATTCCGCTGAAGTAGCTGACCAGGACAGTCGCACCGGCCGCGGCGGCATTCGCGATATTGGCCGCAGCGTCATCGGTCACCGAGTACAGCGTGCATACGAGCACCAGGTCGTATTCCTCCAGCGACGATGACGGATGCACCATGTCCACGGAAACGCCCCGCAGGAACAGTGAGCGGTGGAAGGCCCGCAGCAGGTCCAGGTACCGAACGTCGATGCTCGGCTTCGAATCGATCTCGCTGGCCCACCAGGCTTCGTAGTCGAAAACGATGGCAGCCCGTGACTCCACCCGTGAGCCGCGGACCGGAGCCAGCAGCTGGAGCGCGGCTCCCAGGTCCACGACCTCCCGCCATACCCGGGTGTCCCGGCCGCCGTGCGGCACCATTGCCGAGTGGAACTTTTCTGAGCCGGCAAAGCTTTGCCGCCACTGGAAGAACATCACCGCGTCAGCGCCGCGGGCAACATGGGCGAGCGAATTGCGGAGCATTTCGCCGGGCATCTTGGGCTGGTTGCGCGGCTGCCAGTTGACAGCCGACGTCGAATGTTCCATCAGGATCCACGGGTCACCTCCTGCGATGCCCCGGGTAAGGTCGGCGCTGAACGCGAGTTCGATGTGCCGTTCCGGATCTGCCGCCACCAGGTAGTGGTCGTTGGCGATGACATCCAGGTCCTTCGCCCAGTCAAAGTAGTCCATGGACTTGGTGGCACTTGAGGCCATGAGATTGGTGGTGCAGGGGACTGCGGGGGTGACTTCGCGCAGGACCGCAACGAGTTCACGGTAATAATCCATCAGCGCCCAGGAGTTGAAGCGCTGGAAGTCCAGTTGCTGCCCCGGGTTCAGGGTGGACGGCGCGACGCCGGGCGGCAGGATCTCGTCGAACGAGCCATAGTTCTGGGACCAGAAAGCCGTGCCCCAGGCAGCGTTGAGCGCATCGATGCTGCCGTACCTGCGCTCCAGCCAGAGGCGGAACGCAGCGGCATCTTCTGCACCGTAAAACTCCGAGACGTGGCAGCCCAGTTCGTTGTCCACGTGCCACAGCGCCAGCGCGGGGTGGTCCTTGTACCGTTCCGCCAGCACGCGCGTGATGCCCGTGGCGTACTCCCGGTAGACGGCCGACGACGGTGTGTAGTGCCGCCGCGAGCCCGGTCCCAGCACGGTCCCGTCAGCAATCACCGGCAGGATTTCCGGATGCTTGCGGACCAGCCAGGCCGGGGGAGCGGCCGTGGCGGTGGCCAGGGCTACCTTGACCCCGATGCTGTGGAGGTTGTCCATCACCTCGTCGAGCCAAGCGAAGTCGTACTTGCCTTCGGCAGGTTCCAGCAGTGCCCAGGAAAAGATCCCGACGCTCAGGAAGTTCACGCCTGCTTCCTGCATCAGCTCCAGATCCTCCAACCGGACGCTCACGGGCCACTGCTCCGGGTTGTAGTCACCGCCGAAACCCATGCCCTCGATGGTTGTCCAAACGCTGGCCGGGACTGGGCTTGCCTGCTTGGTCATGGGACTCCTTTGTCTGCTGCGAGGATGGAAGCGGGAGGAAAATCACGTCATTGGAAAACGCTTGCCCATTTCCGCGATTGAAGATATTGTATCGTTTCAGAAGCCGTGTAAGCCAGCTCACTACTTGCGTTGTAGATGAGATCAGGGATTGCACACATTGAGCAAGGAGGCTCCCATGATCAACAGAAGGCATTTCCTCACCACCGTAGCCGTCGGCACCGCATCTGCCGCAGCACTGGCGGCCTGCGGTAACGGGGCAAGCACAAGCGCCGGAGAAACTGGCTCCGCGGAAAACCCCGTGACCATTAACTACACCTGGTGGGGCAACGACGACCGTGCCGAGCGTACCCGCAAGGCCATTGCGCTGTTCGAGGGCAAGAACCCGGACATCAAGGTCAACGGCAACTTCACCGACTTCGCCGGGTACTGGCAGAAGCGCGCCACCGAGGCAGCCGGCGGCGGCCTGCCTGACGTCATGCAGTGGGACCTTTCCTACCTGCGGGACTACGGCCAGCGCAACCAGCTCCTGGACCTGGGCACCGTGGACATCAACACCGACGCCTTCGACAAGTCCCTCCTGCCTTCCGGCCAGATCAAGGGCAAGACCTACGGCATCCCCACCAGCACCAATGCCTTCGCCGTGTACTACGACCCCGCCAAGCTCGCTTCGCTGGGTATCGCGGAGCCGGACGGCACCTGGACCTACAAAGAGTTCAATGAGTTCCTGACCGAAGTCGGCACCAAGAGCAACGGCGAGATCTTCGGCAGCACCGACTACACCGGTGTGTGGTGGATGTTCAACATCTGGCTGCGCCAGAACAACATCGAGGCCTTCACCGAGGACGGCAAGCTCGGCTTCACCAAGGACGACATGAAGAAGTGGTGGAACCAGACGGCTGCCCTTCGCGGCACCCCGGCCATCATTTCCGAAGAACGCGTCACCCAGCTCGCCCCCAAGTCGCCGTTCGGCTCGAACGTCACCGCAACGGAAGTCACCTGGGATAACTTCATGGCCGGCTACCTCGCGGACAGCGGCGCCAAGGAACTTAAACTTGCTCCCGTCCCGTCTGATGATCCGGACAACCTGGGCCTGTTCCTCAAGCCTTCCATGCTCATGGTTGCCAGCGCCAAGACCAAGTACAAGGACGCCGCCGCGCGCTTCATCGACTTCATGGTCAACGATCCCGAGGTTGGCCAGATCTTCAAGACCTCCCGCGGTGTTCCGGCGTCCAAGACCCAGCGTGACGGCACAACCTTCGAAGGCACGGACAAGCTCGTGGTGGATTACGAGAAGTCCATCGAGCAGTACCTCAAGGACGCCCCCGAGCCGCCCATTGTTGGTTTCGGTACCCTCGAAGCCTCCTTCAAGCGCGTCAGCTCAGACCTCAACTACGGCAAGCTGACCATCGACGGCGCAGCCGACGCATGGTTCAAGGAAGCCGAAGACCTCATCAAGCAGAACGCCTGATCAGGCCCATCGTCTGATCAAGGCCTTCACAACTGACGGAATGAACTCGTGACTCAAAGCCCAACACTGAGCAGGCGTTCGGCACAGTCCGGCTCCCAGCTGCCGCGCAAGTCGCGGCAGCGGGGGGCGGATGCCCGCGCTGGCTACACCTTCCTGCTGCCCTGGCTGCTGGGATTCATCGCCCTCACTGTTGGGCCCATGATTTCCTCGCTCTACCTGTCCTTCACCAACTACAACCTGTTCGAGCCGCCCAAGTGGATCGGCCTGGACAACTACACCACCCTCTTCCAGGACGAACGGTTCCTGCAGTCGGTGGGTGTGACCGTGAGCTATGTGGTCTTCGGTACCCCGCTGAAACTCGCAGCGGCACTGGCGGTGGCCATGCTGCTGAACAGCAAGCGCCGCGGCCAGGGTTTCTACCGCTCTGCCTTCTACGCCCCGTCCCTGATCGGCGCGTCCGTCTCCATCGCCATCGTCTGGAAAGCCATGTTCGGCGACGCCGGCCCGGTGGACCAGGGCCTTTCATTCTTCGGGATCAACCTGGGCGGCTGGGTGGGCAACCCGGCCATGACGATGCCGATGTTCATCCTGCTGACCGTCTGGCAGTTCGGTGCCCCGATGGTGATCTTCCTCGCCGGCCTCAAGCAGATCCCGAACGAGCTTTACGAAGCGGCGTCAATGGACGGTGCCGGCCCGGTGCGGAAATTCTTCAACATCACCTGGCCCATGCTCTCCCCGGTGATCTTCTTCAACCTGCTGATGGAAACCATCCACGCCTTCCAGATCTTCGCCTCGGCGTACATCATCTCCAACGGTGAAGGCGGCCCTGCCGGATCCACCCTCTTCTACACCCTCTACCTGTACCTGCGGGGCTTCAGCGACTTCCGGATGGGCTACGCCTCGGCGATGGCCTGGCTCCTGGTGATCGTTGTCGGCATCATCACCCTGATCTTCTTCCGCACGTCCAAGTCCTGGGTCCACTACAGCGGTGATGCGAAATGACAACCATGGCAACCCCCACCCAGTCCCTCCCGGACGCACAGTTGGCGCACTACAACCCCAAGTCCGAATCAGCCGGGACCAAGCGCGTCAAGAGCGCCATCTTCCACGCAGTGGCCCTCGCCCTCACGGCCGTGGTCCTGTACCCGGGCCTGTGGATGATTGCCTCGTCCTTCAAGCCCAACTCGGAAATCGGCGGCTCCAACACCTCGCTGTGGTCCAACAACTTCAGCTTCGACAACTTCGTCACGGCCATGGACGGCATCGGCGGCGTTTCCACCCTGCAGTTCTTCACCAACTCGCTGATCCTGGCCATCGGCGCCGTCGTCGGAACCATCCTCTCCGCGAGCGTGTCTGCCTACGCGTTCGCCAGGATCAAGTTCCCGGGCCGCAGCATCTTCTTCGGCATGATGATCGCCACCCTGCTCCTGCCGTTCCACGTGGTGATCATCCCGCAGTACATCGTGTTCCAGCAGTTGGGCCTCGTGGACACCTACGTTCCACTGCTGATCGGCAAGTTCCTCGCCGCTGACGCGTTCTTCGTGTTCCTCATGGTCCAGTTCATGCGCAACCTGCCGGCTGAGCTGGATGAGGCCGCGAGGATCGACGGCGCCGGGCACGTCCGGATCTTTACCTCCATCATGCTGCCGCTGATGAAGCCGGCCCTGATTTCGACGTCGATCTTCTCCTTCATCTGGAGCTGGAATGACTTCCTGGGCCCGCTGCTCTACCTGAACACCCCGGACAAGTACCCGCTGCCGCTGGCGCTGCGCCTCTTCGTGGACCAGACCCAGAGCTCGGACTACGGCGCGATGATCGCCATGTCCGTCCTGGCCCTGCTGCCGGTGCTGATCTTCTTCCTGGTGTTCCAGCGGTACATTGTTGAAGGCGTCTCCACCCAGGGCCTCAAGGGCTGACGGCCACGGAAACCCGAGACAGAAAATGAGCGTCATGGACAGCACCACCCCCGCCCCCAACCACCACGAACCCGTCCCGGTAAACCGCTTCGCGTTGTTCTCCGAGACGCTCCTGGCCGGGGTGCTGGTGCTGGTGCTGTCCATTCCGCTGGTGACGATCCCCGCCGCCTACGCGGCAGGGATCGCCCACCTGGAACGCCACCTCTCAGGCCGCGACGATTCCGTCCGCGGCCTCTGGGGAATCTTCAAGGCTGCCCTGCCCGGCAGCTGGAAGCTTGGAATCACGACGGCGGTGGCCGCCGTCGTGATTGTCCTCAACCTTTTGCTCGCGTGGGTGGGGCAGCTTCCCGGCCGGGAAGTGGTGCTGCCTGCCACCCTGATCCTGGCAGCCGGCGCGGCCATCCTGCTGCTGCGCGCCGCCGCCGCCTGGTCCGACGCGGCCGGCTCCGGGACCGATGGCCGCAGCGCCTGGCGTTCCGCGCTCGAAACCGCACAGACGTTGTCCCTGCGGGACTGGACCGGGTCCCTCCTGCTGGCGGCCGCGCTCTTCGGTGCAGTGGTATTTGTCTGGATGCTGGCGGCACTCTTCGTGGTGGTCCCAGGCACCCTGATCCTCGCCGCCGCGGCAGTCAAACTGCGCTCCAGCCGCGCCTGAAGCACGTGCCTTCCGAGCGCCAACGTTCCGAACAGTCCCTCCGCACTCCCAAAAACCAGCCGGCCTGGTACCAGCCGCTGACGCATCGGAACTACCGCCTTTTCCTGGCCCTGGTGTTGACCGGGAGCGTCGGAGTATGGATGCAGCGGCTCGCCCAGGACTGGCTGGTGCTCCAGTTGACCGGCAGCCCCGCCGCGGTGGGCGTGGCGGTGGCACTGCAGTTCCTGCCGATGCTGATCGTGGGACCCCTCAGCGGCCTGCTCGTGGACATGTTTCCGAAACGCCGGATCATGATGGTCTGCCAGGCCGTGGTTGCCCTTCTGGCCCTGGGCCTGGCCGCGTGGGTTGCGAGCGGGACCATCACGGTGTGGGCTGTGTACGCCAGTTGCGTGGCGCTGGGAGTAACCTCGGCCATCAACCAGCCCGCCACTCAGGTCTTCGTCAACGAAGTTGTTGGCGACGCAGGGCTCAGGCCCGCCATCGGCCTCAACAACGCGATCGGCCAGCTCGGCGCCATGGCGGGCCCTGCGCTGGCCGGGCTGGTTATTGCCCAGGCAGGATCAGCCGCGGCTTTTGCGGCGAACTCACTGCTTTGCCTGCTGGTGCTGTGCCTGATCGCGGCTATCCGCCCGGCCGAGCTGCACCCGAGTATCCCGGCGGAACGGGGAAGGGGCCAGTTGCTGGCCGGGTTCCGTTATGTCCGGGAACGGCCCTCCTTGCTGCTGGTCATTGCCCTGGCCGGACTGCTGGGCATGTTCGGCATGAACGGACCGGTGGTGCTGGCAGCCTTCGCCGAGCGGGTATGGCACAACGGAGTTGAAGGCTTCGGCCTGTTCAACACTGTCAGCGCCATCGGAGCCCTGGCCGGCGCCCTGCTGGCCGCCCGGCTGCGGAGCCTGGGCCGGAAGGGGATCGTGTTGGCGGCAGGCCTCTTCGGGCTCTCCCAGCTGGTGGCGGCCCTGATGCCCAACCTCGTCCTCTTCATTGTCATGTTGGTTGTGGTGGGCCTGATGACCCTCCTGTTCCTTACCAGCGCTGCCACTGCCGTGCAGCTTGAAGCCGGGCCAGAGATCCGGGGCCGGGTGATGGCCCTCTACCTTCCGCTCCTGCTGGGCGGGCACGCAGTGGGCGGACTCCTGGCGGGCTGGCTCACGGAGCAGTTTGGAGTGCGCACCGGCCTAGTGGTCACCGGCGGGCTGGGCATGCTCTCGGCCGCCGTCATTGGACTGCTGCTGTGGCGGCACGCACGCCGGACCAGGATCCATCCGGCCTGAAAAGGGCGGCCGCCGGGCAGACTGAAGCGGCAGGAAACGCGGGTCCGCGAATCCTTGACGTGTGCGCTGCCTCACACCTAGGCTGTGGAAACCGGTTTCTACCTGGTCTCAGCAACCCCGCGCCAAAGGACAAACAATGATGTTTCGCGCACAAAAGTCCATGCTGCCCAAAGCTGCTGCTGCAGCAGCAGTGCTCTCACTGGTTCTTACCGGCTGCGGCAGTTCTCCGGAAGCCGCTTCCGATGGTCCCGTCACCCTGCGGTTCAGCTGGTGGGGCTCCGACATACGGCACAAGATGACGGAAAAGCTGATAGCGGCCTTTGAGGCGGAAAATCCCAACATCAATGTCGAGGGGGAGTACGGCGACTGGAGCGGCTACTGGGACAAGCTGGCCACCCAGGTGGCCTCGCAGGATGCCCCGGACATCATCCAGATGGATGCCGCCTACCTTGGTGAGTACTCCGAACGTGGGGCACTGCTGGAGCTGAAGGACGTGGACCTCTCCACGTTCGACCAGCCCGTGGCGGACTCCGGCAAAGTGGACGGCAAGCAGTATGGGGTGACCAGCGGCGTTAACGCCATGGTGGTACTGGCGAATCCCGCGCTGGTTTCCGCCAGCGGCGTGCCCCTGCCTGATGATGAGACCTGGACGTGGGAGGACCTTAACAAAACAGCGGCAGCCATCACCGCCGCCAGCCCTGACGGCGTCTACGGGACGGGCCAGGTGAACAGCGACGCCGCGGCCAACCTGTGGTTCCGGCAGCACGGGAAGTCGTTGTTTACTCCGGATGGTGAGCTGGGCTTTGATGAGGCCGCCCTCACCGCCTGGTACGAGTACCAGGCAAAGATGCGCGACTCCAAGGCCGTGCCCCCGGCGTCGGTGATTACCGAGGATGCCAGTGCGTCCGTTGACCAGCAGGGCCTGTCCACCAACCGGTTTGCCATGAACATGTACTGGTCCAACCAGTTGGGCGCCCTGAGCAAAGCCTCCGGGCAGGACCTGGAGATCCGGCGGCCGCCGAGCGTGGCGGGCAAGGCAGCCGAAGCCGAGCAGTTCTACAAGTCGTCCATGTTCTGGTCCGCCAGTTCCAGGACCAAGCACCCGGCGGAAGCTCAGAAGTTCATCGACTTTGTCACCAACAATTCCGCCGCCGGCGAGATAAGCCTCGCGGACCGGGGCATCCCGGCCAACTCCGACATCCGCGAGGCCGTGGCTTCCAAGCTGAGCCCTGCTGACGCCAAGACCGCTGAGTTCATCGACGAGATTTCGGACGAACTGGGCAACGCCGTTCCTGTGCCACCTGCCGGTTCCGCAGCAGCGGTAGAGGTCCTGACCCGTTACTCGCTGGAGGTCCACTTCAGCCGGTTGTCCCCCCAGGACGCGGCGAAGAAGGCCATGGACGAGGCAAAGAGCTCCCTCCTCTGACCACTCTTGGCGGCTACGCCATGGCCGCCCTGGGCGTGAAGGTCCAGGTCCCGGCGTGCACCCTGTAATCGCGCGTTGGGTGCGCGCCCGGGGCGTCCCCGGCAGCAGCCCCGCTGCCGGCGGCGGAAGGCACGACGGCGGCATCCGGCGTCGGCCCCTTGATTCCGTAGGTGCCGGCGGGCAGCCGGACGATCGCTGTAGTGCCCGCCGGCACTGTGCACTCCAGGCGTACCAGTCCGTCCTCCCGGCTCCAGCTGGCCTCCACGAGGCCGTTGCCTGCGGGGACGGTGCCGCGGGCATGGGCCAGCCGGCACAGCGGCGGCTGGATGAGCAGTTCGGAGCCTCCGGGCGAGGTGTACCGGACACCGAGCAGGTGTTCCAGGATCTCCTTGACCACGGAAGCGGACCAGGCGTGTGACTGGCTGTAGTCGGTTCCGTCCGCCAGGTCCCAGGCCTCCCAGGTGAAGGTGGCGCCGCGTTCCAGGAGCTGTGCCCAGCCGGGCTGGTCCTTGTCCGTCAGGAGATCCAGCACGGCGTCTGTCAAGCCTTGGGAGAGCAGCGCACGGACCAGCCGGTGGACGGTCAGCGGCCCCTGCTTCATGCCCATGCCGGCAAGCCGCTGCCCGTCGGCGTCGGCGAATTGCCTGCCCGTGATGCCCAGGGAGAGCGGGAAGGACGTGGCGTGCTGTGAGGCATGCGGGCTGGGTGTGCCGTCGGCATGGAGGCCGTCCACCATGATCCCGTCCACGCGCAGGCGGGTGCGGATCTCGCTGGCCAGGAGCCGTGCAGAGGAACCGTAGCGGATGGCGGCCTCATGGTTGCCCGCAAGGCTGCAGAGCCGGGCCGCGGACACCAGTGCCGAATATGCCTGGGCGTTGACGGTGGTCTTGGCCGCGCAGTCCATGTCATAGCCGAACCGGCCCGGTTCCGGCCAGTCCACGATGCCGTGCAGGTAGGGGCCGGAGCCGCCACCCAGGCGGGTGACCAGTCCCGCCGTCGGACCTTCTGCCGGGATGTACCGCAACGCGTAGTCGGCGGTGTTGCACAGGTGCGGCAGCAATTCCCGTACCAGGGCAAGGTCTCCAGTGCGCAGGTGGTACTCCTCCGCCCACTCGGGGAGCATGAGGGAGAAATCCGGGATGTCGCGCTTGCCGTCCCCGTTAGGGTAGACGGCGTTGTAGCGGCCCCTGTCGTCGCCGTCCGCCCAGTAGCGGAGCGCGGACCAGCCGAACTCCCGCAGCGCCTGGGCCGTGTAGGTGTGCTCTCCGAAGAGGGCCATGGTGGCGTAGGAAATGTTCACCGCGTCCGCAAGGAACTGGCCCTTTTCCCGGGTGGGGGTGTCCACAAACTGTTCCTGGACGCCGTACAGCGCCGAATCACGGAGAAGCGTGAAGACTGCGTCCAGTACGGGGTCGGAGCTGCTGAAGCTTCCCTCGCCCGGATGGCAGCCGTGGACCACCACAGCGCCCACGCGTGATACCTCCGCTGCCTCCACCCCCGGAAGCTCCAGGTAGCGGAGGCCCAGGTGCACGGTGGCGCTGAATTGCTGAGGCCCGGCCGCCTGTGTGTACGGGAAGGACATGTCCGTGTTCTGGCTTGCTGTCTTCCCGGCGTCCACCCGGCCGTCGGGCCGGAGCGCATAGCCGGCACGGATCATCAGGGTGCGGCCGGGAACGCCCGCCAGGAAGTCCACCTCGGGGCGCCCTGGAAGAACCTGGCCGAAGTCCGCCACCATGGTGCCGTCGTCGGCCGTCAGGAACGCCTGGGGTGCAACAAATTCCTCGGACAGGACGGTGCGGCGCGGGTGCAGTCGGGGAAACTCCGGCGCGGGGTGGGGGCCGTAGCTGATGGCAGCCGGCAGCGCGCCGGCGGCAGCCAGGGACCCGGCGGCGTGGCCGTCCAGGTGTTCCACGGGGTCGCCCTCGTCGTTGCGGTAGCCCGACTGCCGGTAGGGTGCCTCGCCAGCGGACCAGTCCGGCCCGGAGCCGAACACTTCACGGCGGCCGTCGATGTACTGCACGCTGACATGGACGAGGAGGCCCGGGAGGCCTGCCGCGCGGCCCTGGCCCGGCCCGTACCAGTGGAACAGGGCAGTGAGCGGGACAGGCGTTTCCGGCGGTTGCGCGGCGAGCAGTTCGGTCACATCTGCGGCGTCGTAATAGCCTTCCCCCGGGTAGCCAAAGGACGTGGTGGCCAGGCAGGAGGTTCCGGCCAGGGAGAGTTGTGCATGGTGGTTGGCCGCCACGAACAAGCGCGCGCGTCGCACTGTGCCGGTGAGCTCAAGGGAGGTCCGGAACAAGGTCCATTCATCAGGCTGGCGGTGCGCCGTGGTGGTGGCCCAATGCGCCAGGCAGGCGCGGGCGTGGTCCTCGCTGCCGTCAAAGCGGTGGTCCAGCAGGACAGCGCCGTCAACGTTGTTGGCGCCGGAAACGCCCTGGCCGGCGCTGCTGATGCGCAGGGAAGCGTACTCCGCCTGGCTTCGCGGTCCCTGGTGCAGGGCCAGCTTCCCTGTGTGTCCTGGAGCTGTGGGCTCGTGCAGCACCAGCAGTTCCACCCCGTCCAGGGTTACGGTGATGCTGTTTCCGTCGTCAGTGACCACCAGGTCCTGCCAGGAGCCGGAAACGAGGTCCTTGCCAGGGAGCCGGGCCTGGCGGACATCCAGGTTCCGGTCTGCCTTCGCCCTGGCCAGCACCGCGGTTTCCGGGACTCCCGGGGCGGGAATCTCCCACTCCGGAACGTGGCGGAGTATCACCTCGCCCGCGGTATTGAGTTCCAGCAGAAGGCCGGTTCCGGGGCCGCTGCTGCGCAGGATGAGTCCGGCCCATCCCATTACCGGCCGGACGCGTGCTTCCAGGCGAAAGGCCGCGGCCGGCGGGCAGGGAACCGGAAGGAAAGGGGAACCGGCCACGCGGAGCGCGCCGTCCAGGATCTCCAGGGGCGCGCGGCCGCCGGGGGCGCGCCGGATCCAGTCCGCCTGCCAGGCGGAGTCCGGGAGCCCGGTGCTGAAAGGCTGCGCGTCGGACCATTTCCCGGGCTGTCCTGCTGCGTCGCGGATCTGCACGCGCCACGCATAGTCTGCGTCGTCGTCGAGCGCCGGACCGTCATACCGGACGCCGCGCCGGGCCGGGGAGGGGACAGCTCCGGAACCCCAGAACTTCATCCCCCTGGAGTCCTCCACCACAAGCTCGTACCCGGTCTGCAGGGCCCGCGCGGGATCGGCGTCTCCCGGCTGGGCAAGCTGCCAGCTGAAGGTGGGGCGCGGCGTTGCCGTCAGGCACGCGGGAAGTCCCTCCGTCAGCAGGTTCACTGCGTGCAGCTGGCCCCGCGGAATGACGGGAGTTTCGGAAGGCGCCGCCGTCTTTGCGGGCTGCTGTCGCATCAGGAAGCCGGCAGGCTGAAGAGGTGGGGTGCCGATGTTGCCCACGGCAGGCCCAGCTCGCTGAACGTGGCGTGCCCGGTGCCGGCTTGCTCAAGGGCTGCCTCGATATCAACCACGACGGCGTGGGCTGCTTCCCCGTCGCCCTCCCACCGGACGTGGGCATCGCCGATGGCCGTGGGCAGCGGAGCGGTCCGGATGGCTTCAAGGACCAGCATGAAGGCCCCGCTGTCCAGGAGCGGACTGATCAGAGGACCCCTGCCGCCGCCGTACGCCAGCAGGTTTTCGGTGAGGTCGTCGCGGCCGTACGACTTCTCGGTGGTGCCGGCCGCAGTACTGATGGTGAGGCGGTCCTCCGTGTAGTGGAACACGGCAGTACCTGCCGAGCCCTGGAGCGTAACGTACGGCTCCACCGACTCTGAGGCGCAAATGGTCAACGCGCAGGTGATGGGCAGCCCGGACGCTGTGCGGATGCGGATCACGGACGTGTCATCCGACTCGATGTCATTGGCGCGGTACAGCTCGGTCTCCACGGAGGCCACATCAGCCGTTGTCCGCGCGCCGGCAATCCTCAGTGCGGTCGCCACAGCGTGCGCCAAGGGGTTGGTTGCCACGCCGTCCACCACGTCCACCCCGTTGATGCTGCGCTTTCCGGCCCAGCGCGAGCGTTTGTAATACGCCCGGTCCCGGACCCAGCGGCCGGTTGCCGAAATTCCCTGGAGGGTGCCGATGGTGCCGGCGGCCAAAAGGTCTTCGATTGCCTGCAAGGCGTGTGAACCGAGGCTCTGGAATCCGATCTGTACGTTCCTGCCCGATGCCGCGGCGGCGTCGCAGAGCCGGTTGAAGTCGGAAAGCGAGGCTACCGGGGGCTTTTCCAGGTAAAGGTCAACGCCGGTGGCCAAAGCTGCCAGCGCGAGCGGGGCATGGGTCTGGATGGGGGTCGCCACGATCACCAGGTCCAGATCCTTTGTTGCAGCCAGCAGCTCATCCAGCGCCGGATAAACGTTGGCGGATGCAGGCACCGATCCTGCTGCCGGAGGTTGGGGATCGGCTACAGCAACGAGTTCGACGGCGCCTGCCGCCTGGAGGCGTTCAAGGTTGCGGAGGTGGTGGGTGCCAAAGCCATGCACCCCGACCAAAGCCACCCTGGCGGCCGGGCCCGGGGTCGTCCTGCCCGTGGCTCTCCGCTCGGCCAGTGCCAGTAGAGCCTCCCCGGGCGTTTCCACGCTGGGGATGCCGGTCGATGGTGCCATGGTTCTCCACTCCGCCCTGCAGGGCAAACAAAACTGCGGCGCCTGCCCGCTGTCAGCAAACGCTTTCCCATACCAGTGTGCGCTATGGCACCGAGAGCAGTCCACCTAATGTAACGATTCAAAAAATGGCTTGACGCCCCTGTCATTCTGCGTCTAGATTCGAGAAACCGATTACCGGCGTGACGCGGACCACTTCCGTCTTCGCCTCTGCAACGATGGAGAAATGAGGGAGCTGCGCCATGCTGTCTGGATCATTCAGTGCCCGGGCCTACTCGTTCTTTGACACCCTCCTGTGGATTGCCTGCCTGAACCTGCTGTGGATCGTCTTCACACTGCTCGGTCTGGGCGTCCTTGGTGCAGGCCCTGCCACCGCTGCGGCGCAGGTCGCCGTGCGGAAGCGCGCCAGGGGTGACGCCGCGCCCCTGGTGCGGAGCTTCGCGTCCGAGTACTTCAGGAACTTCATCCGGGCCAATGCCCTGGCCGTCCCGGTGATGGCAGTGGCGGTGGCTCTGGCCATGAACTGGAACTACTTCTCCAGGGCCGGTGACTTTTTCTCGCAACTGGTGGCCGCTGCGATCTTCATCTCTGCGATCTTCACCGCCGGTGCAGCCTGCTACCTGTTTCCCATGTACGCACGGTACGACCTGCCCCCGGCGCAGTACCTGCTGATGTCTTCACGCTTCGCCATCCGACACCTGGCCGGGACGGTCATCCTGCTGTTCGTTTCCGCTGCCGCGTTTTACGCCAGCAGTACGGTTCCGGGCCTGATTCCGTTCTTCAGCATCGGCGCGTGGCTTTTTGTGACCGGCTGGCTGTGCGACCGCTTCTTCACGGCCAATGATGAGTCGGTGGCGGCTGAAGCCGAGGCGGGAAACCGCGCCCTCCCGGTGGTCTCCGTGGCCTGAAGTCCCTCCACACGCGCACCGGACACCCAACCCCGGATGGCGCCGTCGTCCCCTCATCTTCCTGCTTGAAACGTATCAACGTTACGGTCTCCAACCAACGAACCCCAAAGAAGTGGAAAAGGAAAAAACATGATCCGCAGAAAACTCTCCCTTGCGGCCGCCGTCGTGACGGTCACGGCAATGTCGCTCACGGCCTGCAGTGGTGGCGAAGCCCCGGCCGCTGACCTTGCCACAGTGTCCATCATGGCGCCGTTCCTGGAAGCGCAGCCGCCCAGCGCCGACGGTGCGGTCCAGAAGAAGCTGGAAGAGCTCACCGGCAAGGACGTCAACATCATGTGGGCTCCCAACGCCTCCTACGAGGACAAGACCAACATCACGCTGGCATCCTCCGAGATCCCGCACGTGATGGTCATCCAGGGCAAGACCCCCGGCTTCGTCAAGAACGCGGAAGCGGGCGCTTTCTGGGACCTGACGGACAAGCTGGAGGATTACCCGAACCTGAAGACCTCGTTCCCGGACATCCAGCAGAACGCCAGCATCAACGGCAAGGTCTACGGCGTTTTCCGTGGCCGCGCCCCGATGCGTGCAGCCGTGATGTTCCGCCAGGACTGGATGGACAAGCTGGGCCTGGAGGCTCCCAAGACCACTGAAGACCTGTACAAGGTGGCCAAGGCGTTCACCGAGCAGGACCCGGACGGCAATGGCCAGGACGACACCTGGGGCATCACCATCCCCAAGTGGGGTGCACTGGGGAGCAACAGTCCCTATGACCTGATTGAGGAGTGGTACGGCGCCGGAAACCGCTGGACGGAAAAAGACGGGAAGCTCATTCCCAGCTTCGAAACGGAAGAATTCCTCGAAGCCAACCGGTTCGTCAAGAAAATGGTGGACGAGAAGCTCATCAACCCGGACTTCGCCACCTTCGATCCCACCAAGTGGAACGAGCCGTTCTTCAACGGCAAGGGCGGCATCATCGTGGACGTGGACTCCCGCGTGAGCGTCCTCATCAACCTGTTCAAGCAGGCCGATCCCAACAACTTTGAAAACAAGGTGGGCTTCGTCGGCAACCTTGAAGGCCCTGACGGGGAACTGCACGCCCACCCCACGGACGGCTACTCGGGCTTCCTGGCCATCCCCAAGTCCAGCGTCCGCACGGAAGCGGAGCTGGACAAGGTGCTGGAGTTCCTGAACACCATGAACGGCAAGGAGGTGGCCATCCTCCTGAACAACGGCATCGAAGGCGTGAACTTCACGGTGGAGGACGGCAAGGCGGCCTCCATCAAGCCCGAGACCGAGGAATCCAAGGCTGTCACCACGGACATCAAGAGCTACGCACAGCTCGGCATGAACGTTGGCGGCAACACCTTCTACCCGGTCAAGCAGCCCACTGACTACGAGCAGCAGGTCTTTGACAAGCGCACCGAAGTGATGGCCGAGGACCTCAAGAGCGCCGTCTACAACCCGGCAGCGCCTTACGTTTCCGCCACCTACGTCTCCAAGGGTGCGCAGCTGGACAACATCGTGGCCGACGCCCGCATCAAGTACCTGGCGGGCCAGATCGATGAGCAGGGGCTGAAGGACGCCATCAAGCTGTGGAACACCAGCGGCGGCGACAAGGTCAAGGAAGAGATCAACAAGCTCTGGCAGGACAACAAGTAACAGTCCCTGCGGTCACGGCGGGCTCCGCGCATTCCCGTGGAGCCTGCCGCTGCAGTACCCACCCACCACTTCCAGAAAGGAGGCCCTGAATGTCGCAGCTGACAGACGCGCTGGCCTCGAACATCGGCCACGGCCAGGGCCCCGGGACGGATACGGGCAAAAGCTCCAAGCCGCGCAAGCCGCCCAAGGTCCCGAGGGGCAAGTTTTCCGTCCATTTCGCGCATTACAAGTGGCTGTACCTTCTGCTGTTGCCTGGTGTGGTGTATTTCGCGGTGTTCCGGTACGCCCCGATGTACGGGGTCAGCATCGCGTTCAAGGACTACGTCCCGTTCCTGGGCGTGAACGGCAGCCCGTGGGTGGGAACCCAGCACTTCCAGGACTTCTTCTCCAACCCGGACTTTCCCAGGCTGCTCGGCAACACCCTGATCCTCGCGTTCCTGAACCTGGGGATCGCGTTCCCGCTGACCATCGTTTTGGCGCTGCTGCTGAACGAGGTCCGCCTCTCCATCCTCAAGCGCACCGTCCAGACCCTCGTGTACATCCCGCACTTCCTGTCCTGGACCATCGTGGCCTCGCTGAGCTTCCTGCTGTTCGCACTGGACTTCGGCCCGCTGTTCCTGTTCCTGAACTCGGTCATGGGCACCAACATCGATTTCCTGTCCGATCCGAACTGGTTCCGGCCGCTGATTGTGCTCCAGGAAATCTGGAAGAACACCGGCTGGGGCACCATCATCTTCCTCGCAGCCCTGGCCACCGTGGACCAGGACCAGTATGAGGCCGCCATCATTGACGGCGCCGGCCGGTTCCGCAGGGTCTGGCACATCACCCTGCCCGGCATCCGCTCCACCATCATCGTGATGCTCATCCTGGCCATCGGGCAGATGCTGAACACCGGGTTCGAACAGATCTACCTGATGACCAACGCACTGAACCGCTCCGTCGCTGACGTGTTCGACACCTACGTCTACTTCGTGGGCATCACCCAGGGCGCCTACAGCTACTCCACCGCCGTCGGCCTCTTCAAATCCCTGGTGGGCATCGTGCTGATCTTCGGCACCAACGCCCTGGCCAAGCGCTTCAACCAGAGCGGACTGTTCTAGCCATGAAAGTCCACAACACCACCGGCGGGCGGGTCTTCGACGCCGCGAACTACGCCTTCCTGTCCCTGATCGGCATCATCACCCTGCTGCCGTTCATCTACGTGATCGCAGGGTCCTTCGCGAACGAAGCCGAAATCACCCGGCGTGCGTTCTTTGTCTGGCCGGAGCAGTTCACCCTGGGCTCCTACGAGTACATCTTCTCCACCCCGGCCTTCATCCGCGCGCTGGTCACCACCGTCCTGGTCACCGCCGTGGGCACCCTGGTCCAGCTGGCGTTTACCGTGACGATGGCTTATCCGCTGGCCAAAAAGACCCTCCGCGGCCGGCAGGTCATCCTGTCCCTGGTGGTCTTCGCCATGGTGTTCTCAGGCGGCATGATTCCCACCTTCCTCCTGGTCAAGGACCTGGGACTGCTGAACTCCTACTGGGCCCTGATCCTGCCGGCGGCGATCAACCCGTTCAGCCTGATCATCATCAAGAACTTCTTCCAGGAACTTCCGCAGGAGCTGGAGGAATCGGCCAAGATGGACGGCGCCACCGAAATCGGCATTCTCTGGCGGATCCTGCTGCCGCTGTCCAAACCGGTCCTGGCAACGTTCGCGCTGTTCTACGCCGTGGGCATCTGGAATGACTTCATGTCACCCCTGCTCTACCTCTCCGACAACTCGAAGTGGACTCTGCAGATGTACCTGCGCCAGGTGACGGCGTCATCGGACCTGCTGGGGACCGGAAACGTGGACCCGAACTACATCCCGCCGGAGCAAGGCATCAAGTTCGCGGTCATCGTGGTGGCCACGCTTCCCATCCTGATCTTCTACCCGTTCCTGCAGAAGCACTTCGCCAAAGGCATGCTCATCGGCTCCGTCAAGGGCTGATGGGACGCCGGCAACCAACAGAAAGCACAGCATGAAAATCCTGCTCGCCGGAGATTCCACGGTGGCCAACTGCCCCACCCACGAGTACCCCATGAGCGGCTGGGGAGCGCAGCTTCCTCCGCACGTCTACGCCTTCGCTTCCGTTCACAACTTCGCCAAGGGCGGGGCCAGCACCGAGTCCTTCCGGGAGGAGGGACTGTGGGCCCAGCTGCTTGCGGAAGCCGGCGAAGGGGACCTGGTGCTGATCCAGTTTGGCCACAACGACCAGAAAAAGCAGCACCTGGCCGCCCGGACAGGCTACGCGGCGAACCTGCGCACCATGGTGGGGGAAGTGCAAAGCCTGGGGGCGCTGCCTGTCCTGTGCACCTCAGTGGAGCGCAGGCACTTCCTGGACGGGCCGCCGTCGGACGCTGCTGTGGACCAGGGACTGGAGGAGAGCCTGGAGGACTACCCTGAGGTGGTCCGGGAAATCGCCCTGGAGCTGGGGCTGCCTGTCATTGACCTGAATGCGTGGACGCGCGGGCTGTACCTTCGGCTGGGGCGCGAGGAGTCGGCGTTCCTTTTCTGCCACTTCGAGCCGGGCTCGCACGCTTACTGGCCGGACGGGCTGACCGACAATACCCACTTCTCCCGGCAGGGCGCCGCCCTGGTGGCTGAGCACGTCGCTACCGAGCTCCAGCAGCTGGGGCTCGTCGCTGTCAGGCTGGAGCGCACGACGGCGGGACGGGGCTAAGTGGAAACGCCCGGCCTGGCCGCGAAGGTGCTTTACAGCAACGCTCTCACCTCGCCGGCGGACGTGGGGGACTGGGTGGCGGAAGGTCCGGCCAGCCCCGGCACCCACGGGGATGCACTGGAACTGTCCGGAGCGCTGGACGACGAGGAATACGGCGACCACGCGCACTGGACCCTGTGGTGCCCTGTGGAGTTCCCGGACGGAATCCGGATCAGCTGGGAGTTCCTGCCGCTGGAGGAGCCGGGGCTGGCCATGCTCTTCTTCGCTGCCCGCGGGCACGGCGGGCAGGACCTGTTTTCCGCGGAGCTCACGCCGCGGACCGGGTACTACCCGCAATACCATTCCGGGGACATCGACGCCCTGCACATCTCCTATTTCCGGCACAAGTATGAGAGCGAGCGGGCCTTCCGGACCTGCAACCTGCGGAAGAGTGCCGGGTTTGAACTGGTGGCGCAGGGTGCCGATCCGCTGCCGCCGGCCGGGGACGCGGTGGACTTCTACCGCCTGGAGGTGGTGAAGGACGGGCCGCGCGTCGCATTCGCCATCAACGGGCTGCCGCTTTTTGACTGGCAGGACCCCTCCGGAAAAGTGCTGGCCGGCGGCTATGTGGGCTTCCGGCAGATGGCACCGCTCCGGGCCGCGTACCGGAACCTGGTGGTGGAGAAGCTGTAGCTACCCGGCTTCCTTCCTGGCGATGATCGTATAGGTACAGGGGACGAGGCCGCGTTCGGCTTCGGGCCAGGCGAAGCCCTCCGCCACCTCCACCATGCGTGGGGCAAACTTCCACGGCAGTGTCCTGCCCTCGTCGAAGCTGAGAATCTGCAGGCCCGCCGCAAGGAGGGCGTTGATGATGTCCGACAAGGGATGTGCCCACTGGTACGTCCGGGAATGAGCCACTGTGCCGCCGCCCGCGTAGGTGGACGCGTCGTCCCAGACCTGTGGCCCGCCGTCGTTGAAGTACGGATACCTGAGCGTCAGTCCCTCGGCGTGTTCGTCAATCGCATACAGCGCGGGATGCCCGTCGCGGATGTAGAAGGTTCCGCCGGCCTTGAGGAGGGCCGCCACCTGGTCCGCCCAGCGCCGGAGGTCCGGGAGCCAGCTGATGGTTCCAATGCTGGTGTACACAAGGTCAAAGTCGCCGTTTACGGCAGCGCGGGCCTCGAGGACATCGGTCTCGATCCACGTTGCATCGATGCCCAGCCGTTCCGCCAGGCGGGCGGCGGATGCGAGGGCGCCAGGGGAGAAGTCAATGCCGGTGACGCGGGCTCCCGCCCTGGCCAGGGAAAGCGTATCGGTGCCGATGTGGCATTGAAGGTGGCACACATCCAGGCCGGAAACAGTACCGTCCGGGAGGAACGGTGCGAGGGCGGCCACATCCGTGCGGATGACGCCCGTGAGATAACCGGGCTCGTCAAAAGCGCTGATCCCATAGGCCTTCTCATGCAGGGGAACCCGGTCTTCCCAATTGGCACGGTTGCTCGCGCGTGCGGAATCCCAGTCGATGTCACTCATCCGGCGAGTCTACGGCGTTGTAAGGATGGAGCCCGGCGGCTCAGTCGTAGTTGGCGCTGATGGTGCGGGCTGACCCGTCGAGCGTTATCAGGCCGCCGTAGGGCAGGATCCATTGCGGGCGGGTATGCCCGAAGGGGACTCCAACGCAGACGACGGCGCCGGGGTTGTACCGGGTGACCTCCCCGATCACGGCGTCCCGCTGCGCAGCCCGCAGCCGGGCGCGCTCGTCCTGTTCCGGCCGGACGTCGAAATTGCTGGTTGGCGCCCTGGCCAGGAGAACTCCGTGGACGGCAGAGAGAATGCCCCGCTCGCCAAGGGAACGGACCCACCGTTTGACCCAGTCGGCAGGCGGGAGCAGTTCGCTGGTTTCCAGCAGCAGGATGGACCCCTGGAGCTCCTCAACCGGCGGCAGGCGGCCCGCCAGCGCGAGCTGGTCGATGACCTCGAGGCAGCCGCCCCAGGTCCGTCCCGACACCAGCCGCTCCGGTCCGGCCCATGCCCATGGCTCGGTGGGCTCCCGTTCGCCCCATTCCGCAAGGGCCTTCGGATCATGCCAGTCCCGGCCGAAGTCCTCGGATTCACCCGGATCGGTCACGGTCAGCTCGCCGCCGGTCTTCAGTGCGGCTGTGAGGGATGCAAGGTGCACTGTGTCAATGTCCGGACCGGGACCGAGGTGTACCTGGGTGGAACCACCGTAGTAACCGTTGATGCCGTGGGCCCGGAGCCAGTTCAGCAGATTGGTGTTGTCGCTGTAGCCGAGAAAGATTTTAGGGTCGGCGCGGGCGGGTCCGGGGTCCAGATGCGGAATGACAGTGATCTGGTCATCACCGCCGATGGTGGCAAGGATGGCACGGATTGTGGGGTCAGCGAAGGCCGCGTTGAGGTCGGCAGCACGGTCTTCAGCCGGTGCACCGAGTTGCCGGGTCGTGGGGAACTCCACGGGTACCAGGCCGGTAGCGGCAGCGAGCCGGTTCATGGCCTGCTCGTGAATTGCGGGTGCGAAGCCTGGAGCAGCGAAAGACGGTGACATCACCGCCACCCGGTCGCCCTCCCGGAGTTTTGGCGCCCGACCTGCCATCCCGTCATTTCCTGGCGATCCTGCACCCCTCACGCCCCGGCCACCGGGAGCACCAGGAGGTAGCCAGCTGGCAGTTCGCTGCTCCAGCGCCGCGGCTCACGGACCACGAACTGTGTGGCAAGCTCCTCAGGAGTGAGCAAACTGTTGGGCGCGGGTGACGGACCCCATTGCCCGCTGCCGTGCGGGTAGAGCGGGTCCAGGACCCTGACGCCGGTGACAGTAAACGCCGGGAGCTGCGCGGGGTCGCCGACTGACTCGAACCCGCTCATGACCCACGCGTGGCGGCCGCTCCACATGACCAGCCCCACAGGCCTGCCTGTTTCGGCAATGGCTTGTGCAGCCGTCTGGAGTGCAACCCCATAGTCGGGGACGCTGACCACCCTGTAGGGACCCATGCCGGTTTCCGTGAGTACCTGGGCCCAGCCAAGGGGATTGGCGCCGTTGAAGGAATTGGACGATCGGGCCCGGGCCATCTCCCACAGTTCGCCCTGCTGGGCGGAATCTGCCCAGGTGGCGCCTCCCGTGTCGTCGATGAGGTTGTGGGCCATCTGGATGCTTGCCGCAACACACCAGTCAAACGTGTACTGCGGAACGAAATCCCCCTCCTGATAGAGGTTAAAGGCGTACGGCTGGGGTTCGGGAGCAGGTGCGGGGGCCGGCTGCGCGGCGGGAACCGGAGGCGGGGCAGGCGCCGGCGTCGTGACGGGTGCCGCGCTCAGGGGAGCGGCGGCTGTGGTGCCCTGGGGTGCGAGATCTGCCCCGGCCGTGGACGGCGGGGCCGGTTCAACCGGGGCTGCTTGTTGGCTGGCAGCTTGTTGGGTATCGGTCTCATCGAGTCCGACGGCGGGCGCGCACGCCCCGAGGAAGGTCGCCAGGACGACCAGCCACGCGAGAAGACGGGGACGCGCACCGTTCATGATGGGTTTAGTGTAGCGCGGGGCACTGCACCTGACCCCTGTCACGTGCCGTCGGCTGGGCATTTCAGAACGCGTAGCGGATGCGGCAGTACGGCGCTATCTGTTCAACGAGGTCCGTCAGTTGCTTCACGTAGCGCGCCTTCGTTCCTGAGCGGTAGCGGACGTTGGTGAAGCCGTTGGAGGAGACCTTCGATTCCTGGAGGTCCGGGCGCCACAGTACGTCTTCGGCTTGTGGATGCCATCCGAGATTGACCTCGTGGAGCCGTTCGTTATGGGTCAGGAAGATGACTTCCGCCGCGAGCTGGGCCTTGGCGGCGGCGCTAAGGGTGTGGTCGAGCTGGCGCAGGAGCACCTCCCAGTCGCTGAGCCAGGTGTCGGTGATGATCACGGGGGAGAAGTTCACGTGCACCTCGTACCCGGCATCAACGAAGTCGTTAATGGCAGCCATGCGTTCAGCCACCGGCGAGGTTCGAACGTCTACCGACTTCGCCAGGTCTGCGGGCATGAGGGAGAACCGCATCCTGGTGTGGCCTCCATGGTCCCAGCTGAGCATTGCCGGATTCACGTACTTTGTGGCGAAAGACAGCTTGGCGGTGGGCAGGTCGCGGAAGAGCGTCACCAGATCCTCCACGTTGTTGCTGATGAGGGCGTCGACGGAGCAGTCGCTGTTCTCGCCAATGTCGTAGACCCAAAGTTCCGGGTCGCACTGGTTGGGCTCCAACTTGATGCCTTGGCGGATGACATGGCGTTCAAGTGCCCGGGAAATCTGGTCAATGTTCGCGAAGACGGTGACCGGATTGCTGTACCCCTTGTGCCGGGGTACGTAGCAGTAGGCGCACGCCATGGCGCACCCGTTCGCGGTTGACGGGGCAATGAAGTCCGCGGACCGGCCGTTCGGCTTGACGCTGAGCGCTTTCTTGACGCCGAGCACCAGCGCCTCCGTCTTGATCCGGGACCAGCGCGGGACATTTGTTTCTTCGCCGTGCACCTCGGGGATGTTCCAGTGGTTCTCCACAAGTACCACCTCGGCGTCCGGCCAGCGCTCGACGATTTCCCTGCCCCTGGGAAGCTCCAGTGCAGCACTCTGCGCGTAGATGCGCCGGATCTGCAGCAGCCGGTTGAATTCCATGCTTCCATTCTCCCAAGGTGCTGCCGGCACCACAGGCGTTTAAGCCCACGGCGTCTGGCCGCGAACCCTCGTTGAGTCAAGGACGGCTCAGCTAAAGACCCGCCAGGGTCCGCTCCACCCTCTGTACGCCGGATCGCTCGAAAGCGGCATCTCCGATTTTGTGTGCCCAGACCACGGTTCCGAGGGCCTGGTTCAGGTTCTCCAGCTGCCACACGGACGCTTCGGACCTTTGGAGACGTTTCCCGAATCCGCTGTAGAAAGCTTCCTCGAGCGCCGGCTGCCCAACGAACTGCTGGTGGGTGAGGCGCACCAGGTCATGCATCCAGGGCCGGGCGTCGGCCCTTCCGAAGTCGATGACCTTGATCCGGCCCTGGTCATCAAGCCAGTTCCTCGGCTGGTAGTCCCCGTGGGTGGTGACCAGCTGTACAGGCCGCAGCTCGAGCCGTGCAAGCTCCTTTGCAGCCCGGGCCAAAGTGTCCCCGCCCAGGAGCCCGCGGGCCGAGCGGATCAGCAACTCCGTCTGCCGGGCAATCTTCCTGGCGTAGTCACCGGATGTCCCGGCAGGACGATGAAGTTTCGCGAGAAGGGCGCCCGCCTGGCGGTACGTATCGGGATCGTGCTCAGCAGGGGAGCGCTCCACTGAGCTTCCGGGCAGGAACTCGGTAACCAGCACGCCCGCCCCAACCGATCCATGCCTGAGCACAGGAGCTTTACCGTGGAGGCCGGGTAAGCCTCCCTGGAGGGCGCCTATTTCCCGCCTGATGTGGTGGCTGGTAGTGCTCGCCTTGACGACGAAGCTCCCGCCGGCCGGCGTTATCACGTGGAGCACGCAGGTGTCCTGCAGCGGCCACGAGTAGTCCTTGACCACCCTGAATGGACCAAGCCAGGACTTCAGCAGCAGGTTCTGCTCATCTGTAACTAAAGCGGGCATCCATCAGGCTATGCTTTCCAGCGACAGTTCCTCAACAGCCACGGCCAACGCGTCCATGTCAAACCAGGCAAGGGGTAAAACGTCGTGGACAAAGGCATCAAATTCGAAGGGGTGGCAGCGCCCGCCATGGTTCCAGTAGAGGATCCAGAGATCGATCAGGCCACGGTCTTTCCGCTGCAGCAGGTCTCTGGCTGTGTGCCGCAGGTCATCCATAACCAATCCTTGCTTCTGCTGCCGGCCCCCCACAAGAGCAGCAGCCATCTTTGCCGCAATTCTCGCAGCCGTGACCGGATGGGCGTCGAAGTTACGGCAGGATAGGAGAGTCATGCGGGTCTGGTTGAGGGAGGGACGCTGGGTTTGGAGCCTTTAATTGTCGACGGCGGCAAGGGGTCCGTGGACCTGCGTCCGGACGGCGTCATCCACCTGATCTGGGAACCAAAGGTCCGGATAGAACTCCAGGACGCGGAAGCGGCGATGGCAGCGGTTAACCGGATCGCGGGGGGAGCCAGCTACCCGATGCTCGTGGATATGGCGACCACCGAGGACGTCACCAGGGCTGCCCGCTCCGTGTTCTCCATTCCGTGCGCGGCCAACCGCATCGCGCTGCTGGGAGCCAGCCCCGTGGACCGGATCATTGCCAACTTCTTCCTGGGCGTCCACATCCCGCCATGCCCTACCCGCTTCTTCACCTCCCGGACGGAGTCCATGAAGTGGCTGCAGTCGGGTAATTGACGAGCGTTGGCTGCTTAGCCGGCGGAAGACGTCCCTGTGCTCTGCCGGACCACGAGTTCCGGGGTGAACACCACCGAGCGGTGCGTGGGACTCTGGGATTCCACCTCTTCGGAGAGAAGGTCGATGGCGGTACGTCCCAGCGCTTCAGTGGGCTGCCGGATGGAGGACAGCGGAACCACGGCAGACACGGCGAAATCGATGTCGTCATAGCCGATCAGCGCGACATCCTCGGGGATGCGCACCGTGTGGGTCATGGTCAGGGATTGCATGACGCCCAGGGCCAGGAGGTCGTTGGCACAGAAGATGCCGTCCGGCAGCCCGCCACCGCCCCGCTCCACCAGCGAATCCCCCACGCTGCGCCCCGCCAGGACGGTTTGCCCTTGGGATTCGAGCACCTCAAGTGTCGCGTCCGGCTCTTCCTTCACGGCACGCTGCGCGCCCTGGAGACGGTCCGCCACCTGCCGGATGGACGTGGGACCGCCCACAAAGGCCAGCCGACGGCGCCCGGTGTCCAGCAGGTGCCGCGCTGCGAGGTACCCGCCGGCGTCGTCATCCACTGCCACCGAGCTGAACTTCGCTTCGTCCGCCAGCCGATCCACCAGCACGGTGGGCACCCCGCGCTCGCGGAGGAGGTCCAGCCGTTCCGTCACGTCGCCCACGGGTGAAATGAGCAGTCCCTGGACGCGCTGTTCCTGGAAAAGGTCGATGTAGTTGGCTTCCCGGGCGGCGTCGTGACCGCTGTCGCCAAGCAGTACCGCGCTGCCGTTGAGCGCCGCTGCATCCTCGGCCGCGCGTACCACTGAGGTGAAGAACGGGTTTCCCACGTCCAGGACGATCAGGCCGATGGTGCGGCTGTGGCCGGCCCGCAGCTGGCGGGCGGCGTCATTGCGGACGAAGCCGAGCTCGTCGATGGCTTTGAGTACCCGATCCTTGGTCCGCTGGGAAACCCTGTCCGGGTAATTCAGCACGTTGGACACCGTGCCGACCGCGACGCTGGCGTGGTTGGCGACGTCCTTGATACTGGCTGAGCGATTCATGATTCTCCGTGCTGCTGCTCCCTGTGCCGCGCGTCCAGCCCGGTTCGTGGACCGCTGGCAGAAATGCTTGACACCTACTCAAATTCAAGAGTACTTTGAATCGTAACAATGAAACGATTCAAAGAATTGCTATTTCAGGAGAGTCCAGATGAGGGTGTGCTTCCGTTCCTCGGTCCAGCCGGCGCTGATCGACGAATACCGCCGGCGGCATGCCGCTGTGTGGCCGGAGATGCTCCGCGCACTCAAGGACGCCGGCTGGAATAACTACTCGCTTTTCCTCGGCCAGGACGGGCTCCTGATCGGCTACCTGGAGTGCGACGACTTTGACGCAGCCCGGGCACGCATGGCGCTTGCGGACGTTAATGCCCGCTGGCAGGCAGAAATGGCCACGCTTTTCGAAGACACGGACCAGGCGCCCGACGAGGGGTTCCAGGTCCTTGAGGAAGTCTTCAACCTCGACAGTCAGCTTGCGGCGGCGGAGTCCTCAGCCAGCTGACGAACACGGGCTCCAGCAGTGGGGCGGAACACCAGACCCAGCATTACAAGACACCGGAAAGAACCATCATGAATGACGTAGCAACGGCGCTGGGCAGGCTCGAGGAGCTTGCCATCGAGGTCCCTTCGTGGGCTTATGGAAATTCAGGGACGCGGTTCAAGGTGTTCGGCACGCCCGGCACCCCGCGTACCGTTCAGGAGAAGCTTGCGGACGCGGCGAAGGTCCATGAGCTGACCGGCCTGGCCCCCACCGTTGCGCTGCACATCCCGTGGGACAAGGTGGATGACTACGCCGCCCTTAAGGACTACGCGGCCGGGCTGGGCGTTGGCCTGGGAACCATCAACTCCAACACCTTCCAGGACGACGAGTACAAGTTCGGTTCGCTGACGTCCTCCAACGGGACGGTCCGCCGCCGGGCCATCGACCACCACCTGGACTGCATCGACATCATGCACGCCACGGGTTCCAAGGACCTAAAGATCTGGCTGGCTGACGGCACCAACTACCCGGGCCAGGACGACATCCGAGGCCGCCAGGACCGACTTGCCGAGTCCTTGCAGGAAATCTACTCCGCCCTGGGTGACGAGCAGCGCCTGGTGCTCGAGTACAAGTTCTTCGAGCCCGCTTTCTACCACACCGACGTTCCGGACTGGGGCACCTCCTACGCCCAGACCCTGGCGCTGGGCGAGAAGGCCTTCGTCTGCCTGGACACCGGCCACCACGCCCCGGGCACCAACATCGAGTTCATCGTCATGCAGCTCCTGCGCCTGGGCAAGCTTGGCTCGTTTGACTTCAACTCGCGCTTCTACGCCGACGACGACCTGATTGTGGGTGCCGCGGATCCGTTCCAGCTCTTCCGCATCATGCACGAGGTCATCCGCGGCGGCGGTTTCGGCAAAGACTCCGGCGTTGCCCTGATGCTGGACCAGTGCCACAACCTGGAAGAAAAGATCCCGGGCCAGATCCGCTCGGTCCTGAACGTCCAGGAAATGACCGCCCGCGCCCTGCTGATCGACACCGCCGCCCTGGCCGAAGCCCAGCGCGCCGGCGACGTCCTTGCAGCGAACGGCATCTTCAACGATGCGTTCTACACCGACGTCCGGCCGGTCCTGGCCGAGTGGCGTGAGTCCCGCGGCCTGCCCGCAGACCCGCTGGCCGCGTTCAAGGCCAGCGGTTACCAGAAGAAGATCAACGAGGACCGCGTGGGCGGCCAGCAAGCCGGATGGGGCGCCTAATAGCCATGAGCACCAATAAGACTGTTGAAGACCTGATTTCCCGTTCCAACCGCCTGGGTGCGGACAAACGGAACACGAACTTTGCCGGCGGCAACACGTCTGCCAAGGGCACTGAGAAGGACCCGGTCACCGGCGAGGACGTCCAGCTGCTCTGGGTCAAAGGCTCCGGCGGAGACCTGGGCACCCTGAAGGCGGAAAACCTCGCAGTGCTGCGCCTGGACCGCCTGAACGCGCTGAAGAACGTATACCCCGGCGTCGAGCGTGAAGACGAGATGGTGGCCGCCTTCGATTACTGCCTGCACGGCAAGGGCGGCGCAGCACCGTCGATCGATACCGCCATGCACGGCCTGGTGGACGCCGCGCACGTGGACCACCTGCACCCGGATTCGGGCATCGCCATTGCGACGGCGGTGGACGGCGAAGCGCTGACCACCAAGATCTTCGGCAGTAAAGTCGTGTGGGTGCCCTGGCGCCGCCCCGGGTTCCAGCTGGGCCTGGACATTGCCGCGATCAAGGAAGCCAACCCGCAGGCCATCGGCACCATCCTGGGCGGGCACGGCATCACCGCCTGGGGCGCCACCAGCGGAGAAGCAGAGCAGAACTCGCTGTGGATCATTGAACAGGCCGAGAAGTACATCAAGGACAACGGCAAGGCCGAGCCCTTCGGACCCAAGCTCCCGGGCTACGCAGCCCTGCCCGAGGCTGAGCGCCGCGCCAAAGCCGCAGCGCTGGCACCGGTCATCCGCGGCCTGGCCTCCACGGACAAGCCTCAGCTGGGGCACTTCAGCGATGACGCCGTCGTCCTGGACTTCCTCGAAGCCGCCGAACACCCGCGCCTGGGCGCACTGGGCACCTCCTGCCCCGACCACTTCCTGCGCACCAAGGTCAAGCCGCTGATCCTGGACCTCCCCGCCGACGCGTCCATTGAGGACTCGATCGCCCGGCTGCACGAACTGCACGCGGACTACCGCGAGGACTACCAGGCCTACTACGACCGCCACGCCGACGCCGATTCGCCGGCCCTGCGCGGTGCGGACCCTGCCATTGTGCTGGTTCCCGGCGTGGGCATGTTCTCCTTCGGCGCCAACAAGCAGACCGCCCGCGTTGCCGGTGAGTTCTACATCAACGCCATCAACGTGATGCGCGGCGCCGAGGCCATCTCCACCTACGCCCCGATCGAGGAATCAGAGAAGTTCCGGATTGAGTACTGGGCGCTGGAGGAAGCCAAGCTGGCCCGGATGCCCAAGCCTAAATCCCATGCCACCCGCATTGCGCTGGTCACCGGTGCCGCCTCCGGCATCGGCAAGGCAATCGCCACGCGCCTCGCTGCGGAAGGCGCCTGCGTGGTGATCGCCGACCTGAACCTGGAGAACGCGGAAAAGGTTGCCGAGGAACTTGGCGGACCGGACGTCGCCATCGGCGTCCAGGCTGACGTGACAGACGAGGCCCAGGTCGCAGCCGCGATCGACGCCGCCGTCCTGGCCTTCGGCGGAGTGGACCTGGTGGTCAACAACGCCGGCCTGTCCATCTCCAAGCCGCTGCTGGAAACCACCGAGAAGGACTGGGACCTGCAGCACAACGTCATGGCCAAGGGCTCCTTCCTCGTGGCCAAGGCTGCCGCGAAGGTCATGATTGCCCAGGGCCTGGGCGGAGACATCATCTACATCTCCTCCAAGAACTCCGTGTTCGCCGGCCCGAACAACATTGCCTACTCCGCCACCAAGGCAGACCAGGCCCACCAGGTCCGGCTCCTCGCCGCGGAACTCGGTGAGCACGGCATCCGCGTCAACGGCATCAACCCCGACGGCGTGGTCCGCGGCTCCGGGATCTTCGCCGGCGGCTGGGGCGCCAAGCGCGCCGCCGTGTACGGCGTGGACGAGGAGAAGCTGGGCGAGTACTACGCCCAGCGCACCCTGCTCAAGCGCGAGGTCCTGCCCGAGCACGTGGCCAACGCCGCCGCCGTCCTCACCAGCAACGAACTGTCCCACACCACCGGCCTGCACATCCCCGTGGACGCCGGAGTGGCCGCAGCCTTCCTGCGATGAGCACGCACGAACCAACCGCGAACACCGCTCCGGCAGCTGCCGGGGCGGTGTTCGCCGCAGTTGACATCGGCGCCTCCTCCGGCCGGGTCATCCTGGGCCGCGTCCTCGCCCGGGGAGCCGGCGGTGGGAACAGCGTGCAGCTGGAAGTCGTCCACCGCTTCCCCAACGGCGTGGTGGAGATCGACGGCGGCCTCCGCTGGGACTTCGACGCGCTCTTCGCCGAGGTGCTCAAGGGGCTTTCCGCGGCCGCGACCGTCGCCGCGGTGCAGGGTGAGCGGGTCGAAAGTATCGGCATCGACACGTGGGCTGTGGATTACGGACTGGTGGACGCCACCGGGAAACTGACGGCCCAGCCCTTCAGCTACCGCGATGACCGCAGCCGCGCCTCCGTGGAGCCAGTGCACCGGAAACTGGACCCCGCGCGACTGTACGGCACCACAGGGCTGCAGTTCCTTCAGTTCAACACCATCTACCAGCTCGCCGCCGAGGAGGACCTGGCGGGGCTGCAGGCCCTCCTCATCCCCGACCTGATCGCATTCCTCCTGACCGGACAACGCAGGACCGAGGCCACCAACGCCTCCACCACCGGCCTGTTCGACGCCGTGGCGGGGGAGTGGGCCACCGAGTTCCTTACTGCCCTGGGGCTGCGGAAGGATCTGTTTCCACCGCTGGTCCAGCCCGGCGAGACAGTCGGCACCCTGCTGCCGGGGATCGCCGCCCGGGTGGGACTGCCCCAGGACACCCGCGTGGTGGCCGTCGGCTCCCACGACACTGCCTCCGCCGTCGCGGCAGTCCCTGCCGAAGAGGAAAACTTCGCGTACATCTCCTCCGGCACCTGGTCCCTGGTGGGGCTTGAGCTGAAGCATCCCGTCCTCACCGAGGCCAGCCGCGAGGCCAACTTCACCAATGAGCGCGGCGTTGACGGCACCATCCGCTACCTCCGCAACATGGGCGGCCTGTGGCTCCTCAGCGAATGCCAGCGGACATGGGCGCAGGAGGGATTCCGGCCGGACATCACGGCCCTGCTCACCGCGGCGGCCGCGTTGCCGCCCGGCGGGCCGCAGATCAACCCCGATGACTCCTGCTTCATTGCCCCGGACAACATGCCGGACCGCATCCGCTCGGCCGTCCGCCGGACCGGGGAGGTGCTGCCTGACGATCCTGCCGCCATTACCCGCTGCATCATGGACAGCCTCGCGGCCGGCTACGCCCGCACCATCCGCGACGCCGAACGCCTCGCGGACCGGTCCGTGGAGGTTGTGCACGTGGTGGGTGGAGGTTCACAGAACCGGTTGCTGTGCCAGCTCACCGCCGATGTGACCGGCCGGAAAGTGGTGGCAGGGCCGGTGGAGGCCACTGCCCTGGGCAACATCCTGGTGCAGGCGCGCGCCGCCGGCTCAGCCGCCGGGGGGCTGGCCGCACTCCGTGCCCTCGTGGTGCAGAGCCATGACCTGCAGGTGTTCGTGCCGGAACTCTCACGGCTGTAGCTGCTGTTCAGTGGGTGGTTTGATCTTTCCCTGTCCGCCTGCCGGCTCTAGGATCTGAACCCGTGTCCACAGAACATCTCCTTGCCTACGACGCCCCTGCCGCCCAGTGGCTGGAAGCCCTGCCACTGGGCAACGGCAGGATTGGCGCCATGGTCTTTGGCGCCAACCAGGCGGACAACGGGGTGGAGCACCGGTTCCAGCTCAACGACTCGTCAGCCTGGTCCGGATCGCCGCACAGCCAGGACCGGGAGCCGGTCTTCGCTCCCGAGGAAGCCGGCGCAATCCTCAGAGACAGCCGCCGCCGGATCAGTGCCGGCGATTTCGCAGGCGCCACCGACTCGCTGAAAAGGCTCCAGCACCGGCACTCCCAGGCGTATCTCCCCTTCGCGGACCTGTACGTCACGGCCTCGCTGACTACAGCTGATGCCGCCGGGAGCCTGGTGGAAGGCTCCGCTCCTCCCGTACAGGCGCAGCCGCCGTCGGGCTATCACCGCGGCCTTGACCTCGCCCGCGCCCTCAACACCAACACCTACCTCCTGGACGGCCATGACATCCGGGTGGAAGCCTTCACCAGCCACAATCCCTCGGTCCTGGTGATCTCCGTGCGGACCGGGGCGCCGCAGGGACTTGACCTGGCGCTCCGACTCGACTCTGTGCTTCGTATTCTCCGCCGGTCCGGTGATGGCGGGACGTTTTCACTCGAGCTCAAACTGCCCTCCGACGCAGCACCAGGCCACGACGGCGGGGCGGTGGAGTACTCGGAGGACGATTCCCTCAGCCTGCAGGGAGCCGTGGCGGCCACGTGGGACCACGACGGACATCCCGTCCAAAGCCCTGCCGGTACGGGCGGGTACGACGGCGGCCTGGCCGCCACCGGCGTCCGGCGGGCCGACATCTACGTCACCACTGCAACAACCTTTGCGGGCCTGGGCCGCCAGCCACAGGGCACGGCAGCCACATCCGCAGCTGGCGCCCGCGCAGTCCTTGAGCAGGCCCGCACCGCCGGATGCCGCGCCCTGCAGGCACGGCACGAGGAAAGCCACTCCCGGCTGTACCGGGCGGCCCGGGTGGAGCTCCATGTTCCGGCATGGAAGGGCAAGGACACGGGGCGGCGCCTGCTGTCTGCAAACACCCACCCGGATGGCCAGCTGTCGGCCGACCCCGGACTTTCGGCGCTGCTCTTCAACTATGGCCGGTACCTGTTGATTGCAAGCTCCCGGCCTGGTCCCGCGGGGTCGGGGCAGGGCACTGCCTGGCGTGGAGTGCCCGCCAACCTCCAAGGCATCTGGAATGCAGAGCTCCCGGCCCCCTGGAGCTCCAACTACACCACCAACATCAACCTGCAGATGAATTATTGGGGTGCTGAGCCCACAGGCCTGGGGGAATGCGCCGAACCGCTCTTTGCCCTCATCGAGGCGATGCAGGGGACAGGAGCCGCCGTCGCCAAGGAGTACTACGGGGCCAGCGGCTGGACCGTCCACCACAACTCGGATATCTGGGCCTACGCCAAGCCCGTGGGCCACGGCGGACATTCCCCGGAGTGGGCTTACTGGCCCATGGCCGGCATGTGGCTGGTGCGGCATCTGTGGGAGCGCCTGGAGTTCGGCAGCGGCCCGGAGCCTGACGGAGATCCGGAGGGCTTTGCCCGCGATGCGGCGTGGCCGGCGATCCGTGGTGCCGCCGAGTTCGCCCTGGACCTGCTGGTCGAATTCCCGGACGGCACGCTGGGAACTTGCCCCTCCACCTCCCCGGAAAACACCTTTGCCGCAGCCCATCCCACCTCCGGGCGGCGCCTGCAGGGATCTGCCGCCGAGTCCTCCACCATGGACCTGACCCTCATTGCTGACGTCTTCAGGATGCTGGCCGCGTTGGCCAACCGCCTTGGCATGGAAGGGGACCCGGTGGCCTCCGCCGCCCGGGATGCGCTGCGGCGGCTGCCCCCTCCGGGGCCCGGCCGGGACGGAAAGCTCCGGGAGTGGCTGGCGGATCCGGAGGAGTGGGAACCCGGGCACCGCCACGTCAGCCACCTCTACCTCGCCTATCCAGGGGACACTCCGCTCACCCCTGAGCTGGAATCGGCTGTCCGTGCCAGCCTCGACGGCCGCGGTGATGAGGCCACCGGCTGGTCACTGGCATGGAAAATCCTGCTCCGTGCGCGGCTCCGGCAGGCAGGCAAGGTCAGCGATCTCCTCCGGCTCTACTTCCGGGACATGGGCACACCCCGCGGCGGCCAGAGCGGAGGCCTGTACCCTAATTTGTTCGGCGCCCATCCTCCGTTCCAGATCGACGGGAACCTGGGGTTTGTGGCGGCCCTCGCGGAGTGCCTTGTTCAGAGCCACCGGAGCGTGGACGGGGTCCAGGAGGTAGAACTGCTGCCTGCCCTGCCTTCCGAACTTCCTGATGGCCGCGCCGGCCGGCTCCGGGCCCGGGCCGGCGTGGAAGTGGACCTGGACTGGCGGGGCGGGCGGCTGGCCCGGGCCACCCTGTCTGCCGGGAAGCGCGTAAAGATCCTGGTCCGGTACGGACCAGCGGTCAGGGAAATCCACCTTCAGCCCGGGACGCCCGCAGTAGTTACCGTTGCACCTTCCGGCGCCCTTCATCTCGACCCGATTGGATAAAACATGCCGCTTTTTGACCTCCCCCTGGCCCAGCTCCGTTCCTATTCCTCGGACGTAACGCCCCCGGGTGACCTGCGCGAGTTCTGGGACTCCACCCTCGAAGAAGCACGGGCCTTCCCGCTGGCCGCCACTTTCGAACCGGTGGAAAACTACCTCTCTGTCATCGACACCTTTGACGTCACCTTCGCCGGCTACGGCGGCGCCTCCGTCAAGGGCTGGCTGCACCTGCCCGCCCACAGGGAAACCGGCGGCGCACTGCCGGTGGTTGTCCAGTACGTGGGCTACTCCGGCGGGCGCGGGCTGGTCAACCAGGACACCCGGTGGGCGCAGGCAGGATACGCGCACTTCATTATGGACACCCGGGGCCAGGGCTACGGCGGCACCCTGGGGGAGACGCCTGATCCCCATCCCTCTGCAGGAGACGTGGCCCACGCAGGCCTCATGACCCGCGGGATCGGGACCAGGGAGGACTACTACTACAGGCGCGTGTCCGTGGACGCGTTCCGGGCCGTGGAAGCAGCGCAGTCCCACCCCGCCGTCGATCCTGACAGAGTAGTGCTTGCCGGCGTCAGCCAGGGCGGCGGCATCGTGGTGGCCGTCGCCGGACTGGCAGCCGGAAAGCTCGACGGCGTCATGGCGGCACTGCCCGACGTCCCGTTCCTCCAGGACTTCCCCCGCGCGATCGATATCACCCCCCGCGGCCCGTATCCGGAAATCGCCCAGTTCCTGGCACGCCACCGCGACCGCTACGACGCCATGCTCGGAGTCCTGCGGTACTTCGACGGCGTCAACCTGGCCCGCTGGGCAACCGCGCCTGCGCTGTACTCCGCAGCACAGATGGACGACATCTGCCCGCCGTCCACTGTCTTTGCCAGCTTCAACGCTTACGGCACGGGAAGCGGCAGTTCCCCGGCCGCCGGAACTGCCAAGGAGATCGAGGTGTACAGGTTCAACAACCACGAAGGCGGCCAGGAGCACCAGTGGATCCGCCAGTTGCTGTTTCTGCGCAAGATTTTGGGGTAAGTTTCTTCCTGCAGGGTGAGAAAACGGTTTCTTACCTTGCAGGAACAGGGAAGTAATGAAGAAACTCAGCAGGCTCAGCGTCCTCGGCTATGGTGCAGGCGACGCCGCCAACAGCATGATCATCAGTACCGGGAACATGTTCCTGCTTGTCTATTACACCGACGTGGCAGGGATCGGGGCAGCGGCGGCCGGCACCCTGTTGCTCCTCCTGCGGGTCTTCAATGCGTTTACCGACATCGCCGCAGGCCGCGTGGTGGACCGCGTCCACAGTGCGCGGTGGGGCAAGTTCCGCCCATTCCTGATGTTCGGCTTCGTCCCCCTCCTGCTGAGCGTTGCCGTGTTCCATGTTCCGGATGTGGATCCGTCCCTCAAGCTGGTCTACGCCTACTGCACCTATGGGCTTGTGTGCGTGGCGTACAGCATGGTCAACGTCCCGTACGGCTGCCTCGTGGGGGCCATGACGCAGGACGCCAAAGAGCGCGCGCGGCTGGGCGGTGCCCGTACTCTCGGCGGCCTGTCTGTCGGGGCCACCCTCGGCTTCTTCATTGCACCGCTCCTCGGCGCCGGGCAGGACATGCAGCAGATCTTCACCTGGCTGACCATTTCTTTCGCCGTCATTGGTTCCGCACTCTATGCCTTGTGCGGCGTCGTCTGCCGGGAGCGGATCCAGGGCAGCGTCCCCAGGATCACCCTCAGCCAGAGCGTGGCGGCACTGAAGGCCAACTCGCCGCTGGTGGTCCTCTGTGTCAGCTCAATCCTCTTTGTCACCGGAACATCCGCCACCGGAGCGTCCCAGTTCTACTACCTCCGGGACGTCCTGTCCCGGGTAGACCTGTTCCCGCTGATGGCGGCAGCCCAGGTGGTCATCACCCTCACCCTGGCCGTCCTCATACCGCGCCCGGTGGCCCGCTGGGGCAAGCGCGCGGTCTTCAGCGCGGGGGCCGGCCTTGGCGCAGTCGGGGGTGTGCTGGTCTTCCTGGCACCTGCAGATGCGCCCCTGGTTGGCGTGGCGGGGCTGGTCCTGGGACTTCTGGCGTCGGCTTCGGTCAGCATTGTCACGTGGGCATTGATCGCGGACACCGTGGAATACGGGGAGTGGAAAACCGGAGTCCGGGTCCAGGGCATCAATTATGCGCTCCTGGCCGCCACGCGGAAGCTCGGCATGGGGTTCGGCGCCGCCGTTGTCGCCTTCTCACTAGCCTGGGGCGGCTACGTTTCGGGTACCGCGGAACAGACTGATGCCGCCACCCTCGCCATCAGGGCCGCCGCCGGGCTGCTGCCCGGAGCCCTGGTCCTGGCTTCTGTGGGAATGATGTGCTGGTACCGCCTGACGGACCAGAAGCATGCTGAGCTGGTGGAGAGCCTCTCGCGTGACGCAACGTAACAGTTTTGCCAATCCGGGAAACCTGCGGTTATGGTTCATGGCATGACAAACCGTTGGTATGCGTATTTTTCGTTGGCTCTGGAGGAGCCCGCGTCTAACTGACACGCATCCAACTTTCCTTCAGAGCCAACAGGGCAGAGATCATTCTCTGCCCTTCGCCGTTTCTCCGGCGGGTTCTGATCCGGGCCCGCTTCCCATCTGGAACAGGACCCGAACATGAGCACCGCAACCGCCCCCGCAAGCACCACTCCCGGCAGCCCCTTGGCTAACGCCACGGCCAGGTCCACGTCCAACCTGCGCGTCAGCGAATTCACGGCGCTGCCCACACCGCAGGAACTTATTGCGGAACTGCCGCTGGACGCCCGGCTGGGGGACGTCGTCGAACGCGGACGCGACGAAGTCCGCGCCATCATGGACGGCGTGGACGACCGCCTGCTTGTCATCGTGGGCCCATGCTCCATCCACGATCCCAAGGCCGGGCTGGAGTACGCCCGGCGGCTGGTCAGCCAGGCTGAAAAGCACAGGGAAGACCTTCTGATCGTTATGCGGACCTACTTCGAAAAGCCCCGCACCACGGTGGGCTGGAAGGGCCTGATCAATGATCCGCGCCTGGACGGCAGCCATGACATGGTGACAGGCCTCCGCACGGCACGGCACTTCCTGCAGCAGGTGACGGCGCTTGGCCTGCCCACCGCCACGGAATTCCTGGAGCCGATCAGCCCGCAGTACATGGCGGACCTGATCTCGTGGGGTGCCATCGGGGCCCGCACCACCGAGAGCCAGATCCACCGGCAGCTCGCCTCCGGGCTCTCCATGCCTATCGGCTTCAAGAACGGGACCGACGGCGACCTGCAGGTAGCGATTGACGCCTGCGGGGCTGCGGCAGCATCCCAGGCTTTCCTCGGCATTGACGGCGACGGCCGGGCAGCTTTGGTGTCCACCGCCGGAAACCCGGACACCCACGTGATTCTTCGCGGGGGACGGAAGGGGCCCAATTACTCTGCCGCCGACGTTGGTGCCGCCTCGGCGAAGCTGGCCGGCAAACAGCTGAACCCGCGCCTCATCGTGGACGCCAGCCACGCCAACAGCGGCAAGAGCCATCACCGGCAGGCCGAAGTGGCGCTGGAGATCGGCGCCCAGCTCGAGGACGGCGGCCCCTCAGCGCAGGCCATTGCCGGCGTCATGCTGGAAAGCTTCCTGGTGGGCGGGGCCCAGAACCTCGATGTGGCGGAGCACGCGGCCGGGCGCTCAGAGCTGGTGTACGGGCAGAGCGTCACTGATGCCTGCATGGACTGGGACGTCTCCGTCTCCGTCCTTGCCCAGCTAGCCGCCTCCGCCCGCAAGCGCCGGGGCTGAACGGCGCCGTTAGGTAGGGGGCCAATTAGGGGACCCTACTACTTTCACTTCTGCCACAGGAACATCTAGAGTATCTGGATAGGTGGTTGGTGGATGGCTCAGCATCGGAACACCGCATTGGCATGTACCTGGGGTGACTGTTGTCCATCCGTCAGCAAAGGAAATAGGGAAATGTCGGCAGAACAGAACTTCTCCAACGCGAAGTTCCTGACCGTGGCTGAAGTAGCCCAGGTCATGCGCGTCTCCAAAATGACTGTTTACAGGCTGGTCCACTCCGGCGACATGCCGGCAGTGCGGTTCGGCCGTTCCTACCGGGTCCCCGAGAAAGCCGTAGAGCAGTACCTTAAAGGTGCTGTGGTGGACGGTCACACGGAGACCGCCTGACCAGCCTTGTCCTGAGCCGCCTCCCGGAAGCGGTACCCTGTTAAGGAACGATTTACGTCATTGTAAGAATCTGTCAGTTGTTCAGTTCGTAGCTCTGTCCACGAACAATTTCCATCAGACAGGTACTGCATCTAGTTTGTGAGGAACTTTCGTGGGTTCAGTTATCAAGAAGCGTCGCAAGCGTATGGCCAAGAAGAAGCACCGCAAGCTGCTTCGCAAGACCCGTCACCAGCGCCGCAACAAGAAGTAGAGATACTTCGAACAGCGCAGAAATGCCCGTCGCCTTCCGAGGCGGCGGGCATTTCGTTGTCAGGGGCACCTAAATGCGCGGGCCACGGATTCGGGCGAAGCCTTTCCAGAGTCCATAGACGGCGCCGCCGGCCGTTGCGGCTTTGAGCCCGAAGGTGGCTGCGCGGCGGCCTGCCCGGAAGTCGTAGACGGGCCAGTTGTGGTCCCGGGCGTGCCGGCGCAGGCGGGCATCCGGGTTAATGGCCACCGGGTGTCCCACCAGGGTGAGCAAGGGAATGTCGTTGTAGGAGTCGCTGTAGGCCCAGCAGCGCTTGAGGTCCAGTTCTTCGGCGTCGGCAATGGCCTGCACAGCCACAGCCTTGGCGGAGCCGTGCAGGATGTCTCCCACCAGCCGCCCCGTATACATTCCCTCCGAGATTTCGCCCACCGTACCCAGGGCTCCAGTCAGTCCCAGCCGGGTGGAAATCACCGTCGCCACCTCAATGGGGGTAGCGGTAACCAGCCATACCCGCCGGCCCACTCGCAGGTGCTGCTCCGCCAGCGCCTTGGCACCCGGCCAGATCCGGGAGGCGATCATCTCGTCGTACACTTCTTCGCCGAGCGCCTTGATGTCGTCCACGGTGATCCCCGCGGCAAGCGTCAGCGCGGAGTCCCGAACCGCGTGGACATCGTCCATGTTTTCACCGCGGGCCATGAATTTGAACTGCTTCCACGCGAAGCCGGCAGCCTGGGCCATGGTGAAGGCGCCGCGCTGGTGCATCTTGCGGGCAACGTGAAAGAGGCTGGCGCCGCGCATCAGGGTGTTGTCCACATCAAAGAACGCCGCCTCACCCGGCTGCGGCGCAGCAACCGGCTTGGTGACTACGGCGACGTACTTCTCCTCGGGCATGGAGTCGAGTCTAGTCAATCCACTGTTCTTTCAACTGCGCCCGCGCCCGGCGTCGCCCGGCCCGTGGGAACGGGACTACGGTTAACAGATGGCTACACCCCGCGTTGTCCTGATCACCAAAGCAGACTGCCACCTCTGTGAGGACGCGCGCGACGCCGTCACCCGGGTCACTGCCTCGCTGGGGCTTGAGTGGACCGAGGAAGTGGTGGACCACCAGCCGGAACTGCGCGAGCGCTACGCGGAGGAGATCCCTGTGGTCCTGGTGGACGGCGTGCAGCGCGATTTCTGGAAAATCGATGAAGCCCGGCTGGAACGCGTGCTCCAGCGGGCCATGGCGCAGTAGGGGACCGGTGCTCACGGCGGCGCGGGCGTTGGGGCAACTTGCTTTGATGGCATTGCCGATTGGGCCCTAGAGTGGAGTCACAACGCAATGCGAGGGAGGGGCTGGTGGCTTCGCTGGATTCGACTCCCCATGCTGTCCCGGACCTGCCGGGGACCCCCGGCGCAACGGCCAAGCAGATTCCGCCCGCTGCAGTGGCCCGGCTGACCCTTTATCTGCGTGCCCTGAATACCCTCCTGGCCGAGGGCGTGGAACGCGTCTCCTCGGAGTCCCTGGCGGAGGCCTCCGGTGTTAGCTCCGCCACCCTGCGCAAGGACCTTTCGCATGTGGGGTCCTACGGCACCCGCGGTGTGGGCTATGAGGTGCAGTACCTGAGCCGGCACATCGCCGCTGCCTTGGGGCTCACCCATGACTGGAAAGTGGCAATCGTCGGCGCCGGCAACCTGGGCAAGGCCCTGGCGCGGTATGGAGGTTTTGAATCCCGCGGGTTCGATGTCGTTGCCATTTTCGATGCAGACCAGATGGTGGTGGGAAACGAGGTTGGCTGGCTGCGCGTCAGCGACGTGGCGGATCTGGAAACTGTCCTGCACCGTACCGGAGCCAACATGGTGGTGCTGGCCCTTCCTGCGGCCGTTGCCCAGGACGTCTGTGACCGCGTGGTGGCAGCCGGCGTCCGGAGCGTCCTCAGTTTCGCTCCCGTGATGCTCCAGGTGCCGGAGGGAGTCAATCTCCGCAAGGTGGATATGGCCACCGAACTGCAGATCCTCGCCTACCACGCACAACGGGCGCAGGCCCCGGAACAGACCGCCTGACTGCAACTGGCGGTACTGGCTTCTCAGCCATTCCGGGGCCCACGCCCGCAGGATTTTGGTGCTTGGGGGTTACCGGCCGTAGGGGTTGCCCATGTTGCTGCCGTACGGGTTGCCGAACGGCTGCTGCCTCCGGAAGTACGGAGCGGCCGCCGGCAGGTAGAGCAGCACGATCGCCGCAATGCCCAGCAGGGTGCCGATGGTTGCAAAGCTGGGCGGGCCGAAGAGGCTGAACACGGACAGGGCCGCGAAGACGGTGCCCAGGATGCGTGCCCAGTTCTTGCCCTTGCGGACGAAGAACGCCACCAGCAGGTAGAGGGCAAGTCCGATGATGGCGAACACCACCAGTGTTCCGGCGATCACACCCTTCATATCCTCGTACGTGACGCCCGCCCCGCTGCCCTCGATCTGGTCCTCGAACGCGTTGCGGAACATGGGGTCGTCCAGCGTGGTGAGGCCGGTGAGCATCGAGATGACGAAGATCGCGGCTGCCGCGATGAGGAGCCAGAACGAAATGTTGACCAGCTGCGGAACGCCCGCGCTTCCGGTCGGCTGTGGCTGCTCAGAGGGGTACTGCGCGTAGGGTGACTGGCCGTAGGGCTGCTGGCCGTAACCGGGAGCGGCCGGCGGGTTCTGGCCGAAATGCGGCGGGTTTTGCCCGTATTGCGGCGGGTTCTGGCCATACTGCGGGGCGCCCGACTGGCCGTACTGCGGTGGGTTCTGGCCATACTGCGGGGTACCGGACTGCTGGCCATACTGCGGCGCGTTCTGGCCGTAGCGGGGAGCCTGGCCGCCGGACTCGGGATCGTTCGGAACGGGAGGCGGGACGGGGGGAGTACTCATGAGCGGTCCTTTTGCGTGTCGGGTTCCATATAGGTCGCCGGGATCGGTCAAGTCCCCTACCCCCAGCATCACTTAAGTCCACCGTACCCCCGGGCGGTTGCCTTGTGGGTCATTCGGAAGAGGTATTCCCGGAGGACCGCGCCGCCGCGAAGTGGGCCTGGGAATTGGGCAGCCACAAAAGGACGGTTGCTGCCAGGCTGATAAGGAAGCCGGCCCAGTTTCCGCCCTGGCCCACGCCGATTATGGCGTTAACCACGGCCAGGACGAGGGTGGCACCGGTGAGTGCCGTCAGGCCCAGCCTTGCCCAGCGCTTGCCCTCCTTCATGGCCAGGGCAAAGACGATCTGCGTTGCGCCCACGGCTGCCGCCAGCACCATCAGCAGCAGCACCAGAGTGGCCGCTCCGGGCGCGGCGGCGAAGAGCACCAGCGATGCCAGCATGCCGAGTATTCCGCCCAGCAGGCCAAGGATGCCGCCCACAAACCAGATCCAGAAGGAGACCTTGAGTTCGGTGGGAAGGCCCGCCACCAGGAACATCCGGGCAAAACCTGTGCGGGGCACCCTTGAAGAGTTGCTCATGGCCCTCACTGTAAACCCCGGCCGGGCCAAGGTTGAGCAGCGGTGTTAAAGGACTGCACCCCGGCAGTGGACTGGGGAGTCCACTGCCGGGGTGCAGGAGGGAAGAATTACGCTGCGGGGGCGATGAAGGCGAGTTCGAGGTTGATGGCAACCTTGTCGCTGACCAGGACGCCGCCGGTTTCCAGGACCGCGTTCCAGGTCAGGCCAAAGTCCTTGCGGCTGATGGTGGTTTCAGCAGAGACACCGGCGCGGGTGTTGCCGAACGGGTCTACGGCCACACCGTTGAACTCGGTGTCAAGGGTGACGGGGCGGGTAACACCCTTGATGGTCAGGTCGCCGGACAGCTCGTAGCTGTTGCCCTTGGCCACCAGGCCGTTGGACACGAAGGAGATTTCCGGAAACTTCTCCACGTCGAAGAAGTCCTCGCCCTTGACGTGGCCGTCGCGGTTGGCATCGCCGGAATCAAAGCTGGCGGTGTTGATGGTGGCGTTGATCCTGGCGCCGGTGACGTCCTCGGGGAGGTCCAGGGTTGCTGCGGCCTCGGTGAACTGGCCGCGGACCTTGCTGATGCCTGCGTGGCGGACCGTGAAGCCGATCTCGCTGTGGGAGTTGTCGAGGGTCCAGGTGCCGGTGGTGACGTCTGCGGGAAGTGCCATGATGTTGCTCCTTGGTGTGCGTGCTCAGGGATGAAACGTACTCTTGAAACTTCATCGGTTGAAGTATCAACTAACTGCTGCATCTACTATAAACATGCATTTGCATCTTTTGTTCCCGATCCCGGAACATTTCTTCACAAACTTCAGTTCTACTCTTTGTAGAAGATTTCGGATCGCACGCCATCTTTGAGAAACTGGTAAACATGCCCCAAGCCACTGTCCATCTGCTCCGCCATGGCGAGGTCCACAATCCCGACGGCGTCCTCTATGGACGGCTGCCCGAATTCCACCTCTCCGAACTGGGGCAGGAGATGGCCCGCACCCTCGCCGCGCACTTCAGCCGGCGCGTCTCGGAAGGCGCCCGGATCACTTACCTGGCGGCCTCTCCGCTGGACCGTGCGCAGGAAACTGCCCGGCCGACGTCGGACGCCCTGAACCTGCGGATCCACACGGACGAGCGCATCATCGAGGCGGAAAACTACTTCGAGGGAATGAGAGTCACCAAGGCTGAGCTCCGCCGCCCCAAGCACTGGCCCCGGCTGGTTAACCCGCTGCGGCCTTCCTGGGGCGAGCCTTACAGGAACCAGGCTTCCCGGGTGATGGAAGCGGTGCAGGAAGCGCGCCTGCAAGCTATCGAGCTGGCAGCCGGCGACTTTGGAACAGACGGGCCTGAAGCCATTATGGTGAGCCACCAGCTCCCCATCTGGGCCACGCGTCTGAGCGCCGAGGGAAAGCCGCTCTGGCATGACCCGCGCAAGCGCGAATGCACCCTGACGTCGATCACCTCGCTGGTGTTTGACGACTCCGGGGCGCTCCTCCGCGTGAAGTACAGCGAACCGGCGGCCTCCCTCCTTCCCGGTGCCGCCAGCACCCCTGGAGCCTAGTAGTGACCGACCTTAATCCCTTTGCTTCCCGCCGCAGCCTGCTTGCTGCCGGCGGCCTGGCCCTCACTGCCCTGACCCTGGGCCTCTCCGGCTGCGCGCAGGAGGATGCCCTGGCGCAGCAGGCCAAGGCAGGGGACAACAAAAACTATGTTGCCGGCGACGGCTCCGTAACCGAGTTTGCCGCCGGGGACCGCAAGTCCGCCATCCAGGTGAACGGCACGCTGTTCAACGGCACTGCCGTGACACCTGCCGATTTCCAGGGCAAGGTGACGGTCCTGAACTTCTGGTTTGCTGCCTGCGCCCCCTGCCGCGTCGAAGCTCCCATCCTCGAAGAGCTGCACCAGGAGTATAAAGACGAAGGCGTGCAGTTCTTAGGCGTCAACCTCCGGGACGAGAAAGCTACCGCCGAGGCTTTTGAAAACACCTTCAACCTGACCTATCCGAGCTTTGATGACAAGAACGGCGGCGTCCTCCTGGCTGTTTCCGGGCTGGTCCCGCCAGGCGCGGTGCCAACCACCCTGGTCCTCGACAAGGAGGGCCGCGTAGCTTCGCGTGTCCTCGGCGAGGTCCAGAAGGGCACGCTTAAAGCCCTCATCACGGCCGCCGTGGCAGAGTAGCGGCGGTCCGGACCGTGAACAGCCCCTTCGCTGAAGCCATCTTGAACGGCTCGCTCCTGCTTGCCATTCCGGTTGCACTGCTGGCAGGACTGGTCTCCTTCCTGTCTCCTTGTGTGCTGCCGCTGGTTCCGGGCTACCTGGGGTACGTCACGGGGTTGAGCGGCGTGGACCTGGAGAAGCAGAAGCGCGGCCGGATGCTGCTGGGAATCGGCTTGTTCGTCCTGGGCTTCTCCGTGATCTTCGTCCTGCTGGGCGGCGCTTTCGGCCAGTTGGGCACCCTCATCACAGGATCCCGGAACGCGTGGATCACCCAGCTCCTGGGCATCCTGGTGATCATCATGGGCGTGGTGTTCATGGGCGGGTTCGGCTGGCTGCAGCGCGACGCCAAGATCCATGCGAAGCCGCCCGCCGGGCTCTGGGGAGCGCCGCTGCTGGGCCTGACCTTCGGGCTGGGCTGGGCTCCGTGCATCGGACCCACCTACTCAGCCGTCCAGCTGTTGAGCCTCTCCGGAGGGTCCTCAGCCGCCAAAGGTGCCTTCCTGGCCTTTGTCTACAGCCTCGGGCTGGGCATCCCCTTCCTGTTGATCGCACTGGCGGTCCGGCGGGGGATGGGGGTCATGACGTTCTTCAGGAAGCACCGCCTGGCCATCCAACGCACCGGCGGGGGAATCCTGGTGGTGCTGGGCCTGCTCATGGCCAGCGGGGTCTGGGGTGCCTGGGTGACCGAGCTCCAATACTGGTTCCAAACCGATGTGAAGTTGCCAATCTGATGAGCGAGCGCGTGAACATAAAGAAGAAGTCGTCCTCCCCGGAGCCTGGTACCAAGGTGTCGGACGTGAAGGCCGACGCCGCGCTGCCGGCCCTCGGGCCCAAGGAGATGTTCCGCTGGGCCTGGACCCAGCTGACCAGCATGCGCACAGCGCTGTTCCTGCTGCTGCTCCTCGCCGTGGCGGCAGTTCCTGGCTCCCTGTTCCCGCAGCGTCCTGCGAACCCGGCGATTGTCACGCAGTACATCAAGGACAACCCCAGCTACGGCGAGCTGCTGGACACCCTCCAGCTGTACGACGTCTACTCCTCGGCCTGGTTCTCCGCCATCTACCTGCTGCTCTTTATCTCCCTGATCGGCTGCGTGGTGCCCCGCGCGATCGCCCACTACAAGGCGATGCGCTCCCAGCCGCCGCGTACCCCCAAACGGCTGTCCCGCCTCCCCGAGTACGGGACCCTGGTGGTTCCGGCCCGGGCCGGCCTCCCGGCGTCGGACGCCATCCACAGCGCCGCCGGACTGCTGAAGAAGCGCGGCTACCGCGTTGAGGTGCGGGACGACGACGGCGCGCGGCCGTCTTTGGGTGCCGAGCGCGGCTTCCTGAAGGAAGTAGGCAACCTGGTCTTCCACACGTCACTCATCGGCGTGCTGGTATCAGTGGCCGTCGGCGGCCTGTTCGGCTACAGCGGGCAGCGGATCCTGGTGGAGGGCGACACCTTCGTGAACACCCTGGTGGGTTACGACCAGTTCACCCCAGGGACCAATTTCGAGGCCAGCCGGCTCCAGCCGTACTCCATCCAGCTGGACAAATTCGACATCACGTTCGACCGCGAGTCCGAGGGCAAGTTCGGCCAGCCCATCGACTTCACAGCCGCGGTAACCACCAAGGAAAACCCGGACGCACCTGCCCGGCAGGAAACCCTGAAGGTGAATGATCCCGTCACCCTGGGCGGCACCAGCATCTACCTCACCGGCAACGGCTACGCCCCGGTGGTGACCATCCGGGACGGTGCGGGCAACGTGGCCATGCAGGGTCCGGTGGTGGCCAAGCTGCAGGGGGACAACTACTACTCCTCCGTGGTGATCAAGGTCCCGGACGCCAAACCTGACCAGCTGGGATTCGCCGGCTTCTTCCTCCCCACCGCCTTCGTCACCGATGAAGGAGTTTCCTTCAGCGGGGACCCGGAGCTCTTCAACCCGCAGCTCACCCTCAACTCCTTCTATGGAGACCTTGGCCTGGATGACGGAGCTCCGCAGAACGTCTTCGAACTGGACGTCAAGGACCTCACGCCTTTGAACGCGCGGAACCTGGATGCCGGCGGTATCACGCTCGGGCCCGGCTCCAGCTATACCCTGCCGGACGGCAAAGGAACCATCAGCTTTGACGGCGTCAAGCGGTACATCGGCGTGGACATCCACCACAACCCCGGCCAGCTCTACGCCCTGATTTTCGCGCTCCTGGCAGTGGCCGGCCTGATCCTCTCGCTCTACGTCAACCGCCGCCGCGTGTGGGTCCGTACGGGCACCCACGAGGACGGACGGACCATGGTTGAGTACGGACTCCTGGCCCGGGGCGAGGACCATCGCCTTGCTGCCGAAGCGGCAGCCCTCCGGAAGCTGTTGGCCGAGGAGTGGCAGCTGGACCCCGATTCGGCCCCGCCCCAGCCGGAGTCCTCACAGCAAACTCCCAGCCATCCGGGCGAGAATAGCTCGGGCTCCGGCGAAACCGCACGCCCAGTCACCACCCCAGCAGGCCCCACCGGGCCCGAAAAGGACCAGTAATGCCGTACGGAATCAACGAAACCATGGGCCAGTACAGCGAACTCTTTATGCTGCTGGCGGCAGGCACGTACACGGTGGCCTTCATCGCTTTTGCCTGGGACCTGGCCAGGAGCAGCAAGGCGCTCAACGCCATTGACCTCAGGGCCGCACAGGCAAGCAAGGCCGGGACCGAAGACGGAACCAGAATTCCCGTTGCGGCCGGGATCGCGACGGCTGCCGGCAGCGCCGGAGCCCGCGGTGAGTCCCGCCTTGCCGGACCGGCGGACCGTGCTGAACGTCCGACGTCGGCCTCTGCTTCAGGCGGCAACGCTGCAGGGGGTGCGATGACGGCTGACGGTGACATGAAGTACGCAAACGTGCGCCGCGCTCCTGCCCGCGTTGCCGTGGCCCTGACGGTCCTCGGTGCGTTGATTCACGGCGCCGGCGTGGTGACCCGCGCACTCGGTGCAGGACGCGTTCCCTGGGGCAACATGTACGAGTTCCTCACCACCGGCGCCTTTGTGGCGGTGGCAGTGTTCCTGCTGGTGCTGATCCGCCGCGACCTCCGGTTCCTGGGCACCTTTGTGGTTGGCCTGGCCATCGTCATGCTGGTGGCCGCTTCCGTGGCTTACTGGACGCCCGTGGGACACCTGGTTCCCGCACTCCAGAGCTACTGGCTGATCATCCACGTCTCCATTGCCGTGCTGTCTTCCGCACTGTTCACGCTGACGTTCGCGATGTCCGCGCTGCAGCTTGTCCAGTCCCACCGCCAGAAGACCGTAGCCGCCGGCGGGACCGACAAGCTTGGTTTCATGCGCCTGGTTCCGTCCGCGCTGAGCCTGGAGAACCTGTCCTACCGCATCAACGCCATCGCCTTCATCGGCTGGACCTTCACCCTCATGTTCGGTGCCATCTGGGCGGAGAAGGCCTGGGGACGCTTCTGGGGCTGGGACACCAAGGAAGTGTGGACCTTCGTGATCTGGGTGGTTTACGCCGGCTACCTCCACGCCCGGGCTACCCGTGGCTGGACCGGAACCCGGGCGGCCTGGCTGTCGATCGTGGGTTACCTGTGCGTCGTTTTCAACTTCACCATCGTGAACCAGTTCTTCAACGGACTCCACTCGTATTCCGGCCTCTGAGCAGGGAGTCCACAGCGGCCCCGGGTACCAGGGGCAACAGCACATCGTTGTAGCAGCAGGGGTGTTCCCGCCCTCCTGGGGATGCTACGTTGGTTTCGTGCGCCCGTAATGAAGTTTGCTGGCGGAACAACAGTTTTTCCTGAGGTACCCATGAGCTACGTTCTCGCCGTTGATGTGGGGACCAGCTTCACAGCTGCTGCCGTTGCCCGGTTTGACCAGGGAGCGTCTTCTTCCCCCGAGTGCCTGCCTTTGGGACTCCGCGGGACCTCGGTACCTTCTGTGCTTTTTTTCCCGGAGGAAGGACCCCTCCTTGTAGGCGAAGCCGCGGAACGCCGCGGGCTCGATTCTCCGGGGCGGGTTGTCCGGGAGTTCAAACGCCGGGTGGGGGACGCCGTGCCAATTTCCGCGGGCACGCTGTCCCTGCCCGCCGAGGAAGTCTTCGCCACCATGGCCCGCTGGGTGGCTGACAGGGCGGAAGAGCGCGAGGGGGCGCCGCCGTCGGAAATCATCCTCACCCACCCTGCCGCCTGGGGCATCCACAGGACATCCCTCATCAAGGACGCCCTGGCTGCCAAGGGGCTGGAAAACGTCACCCTGCTGACCGAGCCGGAAGCCGCCGCCCTGCATTACGCATCGCAGGTGCGGGTAGAGGACGGCAGCATCATCGCGGTCTACGACCTCGGGGGCGGAACGTTCGATACCGCTGTCCTCCGCAAAGCGGCCAGCGACCGGTTCGAACTGCTGGGGCAACCCGAAGGCTTTGAATACATGGGCGGCGCCGATTTCGATGCCGCCCTTTTCCGCTACGTGGCCGAACACACCGGCGGCGCCCTGGAAACGCTGGACCCCGCCGCCCCCGGCGTGCTCGCATCACTGGCACGGCTGCGGCGCGAGTGTGTCGAAGCGAAGGAAGCGCTGTCCTCGGACAGCGAGGCCAACATCTCGGTGCTCCTTCCCGGGATCCATCAGCAGGTACGCCTGGTCCGCCCCGAATTCGAAGCCCTCATCGAGGATTCCGTGCGGGACACCGTGGATGCCCTGGAACAGTCACTGGGGCAGCTGGGGCTGGAGCCGGCGGATCTTACAGCAGTGCTGCTCATCGGCGGCTCCTCCCGGATCCCCCTCGTGGCACAGCTGATCTCGGAGCAGTTGGACCGGCCCATCGCTGTGGACGCGGACCCCAAGTCCTCCATCTGCCTGGGGGCTACGGTATCCGCAGTACTGGAGCAGGCTGCGGCCGCCGAAGCTGCTGCCGCAGCCGATTCTCTATCACAGGATGCGCTGCAGGGATCTGCTCCCGTTCCTGCCCCGATGGACGGGCACGTACCGCTGACGCTGGCCAGCTGGTCCCGCAACGCCACCTCAACCCGGCGCTCCGGTGCGGCAGCAGCTACCGCGCCAGGCCACGGGGAGAAGGGCGGAGCACATGCGCCGAAACCGCGGGTAAGGCTCACCGCCGTTGCCGCCACCGCAGTCCTGTTCACCGTACTTTCAGCCAACGCTGCCCAGAGCCCGGAAGGTTTCAACAGCCTGACCTCAGTGTTCGTCCCACCGGCCGGGGCTTCCGATGACCTGGGCACACTGCCGCCGCCGGAAACAGGTGGTGCCGGTGGAACCGGTGCTGCGGCCGGTCCGGCGATCGACACCCAGGTACCGATTGCAGGGCTCGAATCCGGGGTGGAGCGGGTTGCTGCCTCCCAGGCGCCGGTCCTCACGGTGGAAGCCACGCCTACAGACCGGGTTGCCTCCATCCGTGCCATCGAGAAGGAGGCCGCCGGCGAAACGCCCACGGGCAGTGCAACGGCACCCCCGGCCAGCAGCAGCAGTACGGCGGCGGAAATTGTGCCGCCGACTGAAAGTGCGACGCCCACGGTCACCGCACCTGAGACGACCACATCTACGGGCAGCCCGACCACCAGTGATACCCAGCCCGGCACGGCAACCGCCAGCCCGTCTGCAACGCCGAGCACGTCTGCAACGCCGAGCCGGTCCAGCGCGACCGGGACGCCCGGCACTCCCGGCACGTCCGGCCCAACCAGCCCTTCACCTTCAGGCGCAACGACGACCTCGCAAGCACTGACGACTGAGCCGACGCCATCACCGACTGATCAGGTGACGGCGTCTCCGCTGTCCAGTTCGACGACACCAATGGCCGGTACGACCCCGGCCACGACAACAACGCCGGCGGCTTAAGATGGTCAGCTACCAGCCGCACGTCCAGGAGCCCGTAGTTCCCGGCTCCAACCATGAAGGGCCGCTGCCTGACGGCGCGGAGCTCAAGGCCAGCCAGCTTAAGGGTGAGAACGCAGCGGTCAGGGAACTGCTGCTGGCGTTGTCTGTGGGTTTTGCCCTGCCGGGACCATTGCCATCGGACCTGCAGCGCAAAATTGACGGCGGCGAGGTGGGAACCCTTGACGCCCTGGTTCAAGGAGCAGAGTCCTCGGGCCTCTTGGGTCCTGACGGAACTGTTGTGGGATCAACGCGGCAAGCATTGCTCGCCGTAGCACCCACCACCAAAGTACATGCACTCCAGCGGGAACTCGTGGCCGTCTACACCGCCAACGGCCAGCCGCTGGGGGATCTGGCCCGTGAGCTGGCCTGTGCGGGGCTTGCCGATCCGCGCGTGGCAGCCGAACTGGAGCGCGCAGCCGACAAGGCGCGTGAGCACGATCCCGGGCTCGCCTGCCAGCTCTATCAGGAGGCCCTCCTGGCAGGTGCTGACGAAAAGGCCACAGCAGCCCGGCGTGCACAGGCCACCGCTGCCAACGGCGACCTGGATACGGCCAGCCGCATTGTCGATACCCTGCTGGTGCAAAAGGATCCGCCGGACGTCCGCCGCGCCACTGATGTTGCCGCCGCCGTCTGGGCCCAGCGGGGCATGCTGGACCGCGCCGCGCACGTCTACAGATGGCTGGGGGCAGCCCGGATAGGCCCGTCAGCGCCCCTTGCTGCCGTTGCCCTGGTGGGCTGCGGGGACCGGCCGGGCGCGGAAGCTGTTTTTCACGCAGATGAGCCGCCGCAGTCTCCCACGCTGTTGGCAGCCGCCCTTACGCAAACCGGCAAAGGCCTTCTTCAGTCGCTCGGTGGAGATCCGCAGCAGGGCCTCCAGATGCTGATCCACGCTTCAGACATGCTTAACGCAGCCGGTGCCGCGCTTCCCCTGCCCGAGACGCCGGCCGCGCTGGCGGCGCTGGTGGCCCTGCACAGTGGTGAGCCGGAGCTGGCGGACACCATCTGCCGGTCTGCGGCCGCTGCCGGCCAAGGGGGCGATACAGCCCAGCCCAGGCTGTTCCTGCTCCAGGCATGGTCCGCCATGATGCAGGACAGGCTTGATGACGCCCGGCTGGCCATCAACGAGGCGTCGAAAGCGAACCACTGGCCCCTGGTGCCGCGGGACGAGTTCCTCTGCTCAGCCCTGGAAGTCGGCCTTGCCCGGCGTAACGGTGATTTTCCTGATCTCATCAAGGCATGGGAGCGGGCGCGCGAGGCGACGCTCCACACCGCCGTAGACCTCTTCAGTCTCCTTCCCTGGGGCGAGCTCCTGATTGCAGCGGCCCGCCTCCGGGAGAGCCGCAGGGTGACCCCTTACCTCAAGGACGCATGGGACCTTCTGGAGCGGCTTGGCAATCCGCCCTTGTGGGCCGTCCCGGTCCATTGGTCGGCAGTCCAGGCGGCCCTGTTGAACGAAAGCCCCGCCGACCTGGCACCGCATGCCGCGGCGCTGGCCCGGGCGGCGGGACAAAGCCACCTCGCTGCCGTACTGGCTGCAGCCGGCAAAGCCTGGGTGACGGTGCTCGCGGAGAGGTTCCGTCCTGACGACGTCGAGACGGCGGCCCGAGGACTGGGCGGGGTGGGAATGCCTTGGGAAGGCGCCAGGCTGGCGGGCCACGCAGCGGCCAGGGCGGGTGAACGCAAGGATATGGTGCGTTTGCTGTCCTGCGCACGGGACCTTCACCCGCAGGGCACTTCCGTGGCCCCGGGGGCGGCGGCAGCGTCACCGGAGTCCCGCAACCCGCCGGCCACTGAGGCAGGCCATGGCTTGCAGCCTGACGGCGGAGGACTCAGCGAGCGGGAAAAGGAAGTGGCAAGGCTGGTGCTTGACGGCAAGACGTACCGGGAAATTGGCGAAGCCATCTATATCTCCCCCCGGACTGCCGAACACCATATTGCCCGGATGCGCCGCCGCCTGGGGGCCGAAAACCGGTCGGACCTGATGGCCAAGCTGCGCCGGGCGCTTGGCCCGGAAAGCCAGTCCCATGACTAGGCCTCCCTAACGCCCCTAACGGCGTCCGCGGCGGTTCCCCACCGGGTGGACTGCCGGTACGGGGAACCGGCCCGATGCCGTTCCCCGCCGAGGAACACTACGTTTGATGCAGGTGCACTACCAGGGCCGGCGAGCCGGAAGAAATGTGAGGGCGAACACATGACCGTCGCAAAGGATGTCGTCCAGTTCCTGATGGACATTTTCGGAGACCGCCAGGCAGCACAAAACTTCCTGACTGATCCCGAGGGAGTGTTGGAAAGCCAGGGCCTGGCCGGAGTACGCTCCGCGGATGTCGACGCCGCCATGCCCGTTGTCCTGGATTATGCGCCGCTGCGTGTTAACGCCACCAACGTTGACGGGGACTTCAACGCTGCGGGCACCAACGCCGGCACCGGGCACGCTGGCGGTGGCTGGACCCAAGGCGGCGCCGGCCACGACGACCACGAGCACGCGGTGGAACAGCTGACGCATGTTGTGGCCAACTACTCCTACCCCTCCACAACGGAGGACCGGGAATCCGCCACGGACCACTCGCTGACGCACAACGTCTGGGCAGACGGCGACGTTGCGCAATGGTTCGATAATGACTCAGTGGGGTCTCCGGGCGACCCCGCCGGGGGAACCGGAAGTGCACTCAGTTTTGCTGACGGCAGGTTCGACCACTTCTTCGACCTTGACCCCAGCACCGGCTCTGACGGTGGCACCCTTGAGCACGCCGCCAGCGGGCACAGCTCCCGCCAGGAGTTCCCCCGGGAGGACACAGCACCGTACCTCGACGTCGATGTCCCCGGCAGCGAGCTTGATTTCATGCAGGATGACCCGGCCACCATTGACATCAACAACGACGTCGATGACGCTGGCGCTGAGGAGGCGGACTACCTGGACTTCGGCTCCTAGCAGCCCAGAGTTCCGGTACCACTTTGATTTCAATGCGGAGGACAGTCTGTGGCAGAAGACGCACCGGCAAACCCATCACCACCAGTAACGGCCGGACACCTGATCCAACTCGTGGAGCACGGCCTCCAACTGGTTGACAGGAAAGACCGCGAGGACCTGCGGAAACGGCTGAGCATGACCCTGGAGAGGCTCAAGGACCCGAGCATCCGGGTCATGGTGGTGGGTGAGTTCAAGCAAGGCAAAAGCAAGTTCATCAATGCCCTGGTGGGTGCACCGGCCTGTCCCGTCGACGACGACATCGCCACGTCCGTTCCAACCGTTGTGCGGTACGGGGATCCTGCCTCGGCAGCGATCCTGGTCCCCACAGCCCCTGAGGAGGGCGTCAGCGATGCCGCCGCAGACCGGCAGACGATCCCCCTCATGGATCTCCCGGCCTACGTTTCCGAACACGGAAACCCGGGAAACAGCAAGAAACTCCTGGCTGCCGAGGTATACCTGCCCCGCAAGATCCTGGCCGGCGGCCTCATCGTCGTCGATTCCCCCGGTGTGGGGGGCCTGGCCTCCGCGCACACTTTGGCCACGCTGACGGCACTGCCAAC
>NZ_PJMB01000016.1 GCF_002892835.1 Arthrobacter sp. AFG7.2
CCATGGAGAACGTCAAGGCCACGGCCACCGACGCAGCCCAAAACGTCAAAGCCGAAGGCCAACACGCGGCCACCGACGTCAAGGACCGCGCCACCGACGCCAAAACCAACGTCCAAAACACCTGACGGGTCTGCTGCGGCACCCGCAAGTACTAAGCACCACCCGACAGGCCGGCCCGCCAAACGCGGAGCCGGCCTGTCAGGTTCAGGCCCTGACCGAGAGGACACCCCATGGCCACTCACGACTCTTCCGAAACCAGTACTGCCAAAGCAGGACAGGCACCGGATCCGAACGACTCCCGGAAGCCGGACAGCCCCAGAGACCTGGACAAGCCGAACTGGAAATACATCCTCAAGAAGACCCTGCGGGAGTTCAACAAGGACCAGTGCCCGGACCTCGCCGCCGCTTTGACCTACTACGCGGTGCTGTCGCTGTTCCCGGCGATTCTGGCACTTGTGTCCCTGGTCGGAATCTTTGGTGACCCGCAAAAGACCACTGACGCGCTCCTGCAGATCGTCAGGGGATTTGTCCCGGCCGAGACTGCTGACACGGTAGGCGGAGTGGTCGCAGACCTTGCCAGTGCACCTGCTGCCGGTTTGACCCTGGTGATCGGCCTTGCCACCGCCCTGTGGTCTGCATCCGGCTATGTGGGCGCCTTCGGCCGTGCCATGAACCGGGTGTATGAGGTTGACGAGGGCCGTGCCTTCGTCAAACTGCGTGGCACCATGCTCGCCGTCACCCTCCTGGCCGTGGTCATCGTCGCCATCCTGGCAGGCATGCTGGTGCTGAGTGGTCCCGTGGCTGAGGCCGTGGGCGGCCTGATCGGCCTGAGCGGCATTTTCCTCACGATCTGGGACATCGCCAAATGGCCGGTCATGGTGGGGCTGATTATCGTTATCATCGCGGTCCTGTACTACGCAACCCCCAACGTCAAGCAGCCCAAATTCAAGTGGATGAGCATGGGCTCGGGCATTGCGCTGTTCGTCTTCCTCCTCGCGTCGGTTGGTTTCGGTTTCTATGTGGGCAATTTTGGAAACTACAACAAGACCTACGGCGCCCTCGGCGGCGTGATTGTCATGCTGCTGTGGCTGTGGATCCTGAACATGTCGCTGCTCTTCGGTGCGGAGTTTGATGCGGAGATGGAACGGGGACGCCAGCTCCAGGCCGGCATCAAGGCGGAAGAGACCATCCAGCTGCCGCCGCGGGATACCAAGAAGAGCGAGAAGCTGCAGAAGCAGGAAGAGGAGGACATTCAGCATGGCCGCGAGCTGCGCGAGAAGTACAGCGCTGACAACGGCCAGGACGGTGCCTCCGAGGGGGATGAAGGCAAGGCCGACGACGACGGCACGAACGGCGCCCAGCCTACGGAACCACATCGCGACAGGGTCCGGAACAAGCTTCGTGACCGCGCCAACGGCGGAGAACAAAACTAGGGAAGCGATGGAGCCATAGCCGGCGGGACTGTCCCCCGTTAGGCCCTGGCGGGGACTAGGCAGGACCTTCACAATGAGGGAAAATTGTTGTGGAGGTCCTGTTGAGTTTCCCGGGTTGGCATGGTGATCCGGGAGCAGGCGGGGTCGGCGGTGAGATGGCCTCTTCTGAGACCGAGGCCAGTCCCCCCAGTCGCCGTCGGCCCCCTCCATCCACTTCTGGAGTTGGGCCCTGTTCGGTGTGTCGTACCGGGTAATCCCGGGGTAACTGGACAAGCAGGGAATACTGCAATATTTTCAAGACTACGCTGCTGGCTTCTCCGGAGGCCGGCAGGACCGCTGAAGCAGATACGGCGGCATCACGGTCGACCCCGAATGAGCGGACATGCCTGCTACACACTTTGAAGAATTTCTTGCCGAAGCCGTCATACCGGACAGGGAGCCGGGACTGGGACTGGGACGGGATGAGCTCTACGGGCTTTACACCAGCTGGTGCCTCCTCCACAAAGCCCAGCTGCAGCCTCCCGAGGCACTGTGGGAAGCCCTGCTGGAGCACGGCATCAATCCGGACAGCAACAATCTGTCAATGACCGGTCCGGCAGCAGCCGACTACATCGTGGCCAGCGCGCCGGACCTGGTCTAACCCCATCAGCCCCCACTCGCGGACGCTGCCCGTCCACGCCTGCAAGGCCAGCCGGATCACCACCTTCACAGAACCTGTTGAAGTTACCTGGTGGTGGCTAGCATGAAGGCATGGCGGGGGCGTCGGCGCCTCCGGCACCAGCCGAAGGGAGAAATGCCATGGGTTTGGATGACAAAATTGACAATGCGGCCGAGAAAATGGGCGGCAAAGCCAAAGAAGCAACCGGCAAAGCAACTAATGATGAAAGCCTCCGGACCGAAGGCCAGATGGACCAGGCCAAAGCTGATTTGAAGCAGGCCGGCGAAAAGGTCAAGGACGCTTTCAAGAAAGAGTAGCCGCGGGGAAAAGGGGCTGTTGCGTAACGCAGCAGCCCCTTTGCCTTTAAAACCACAGCCGGCTTTACCTCTCAGGCGTCAGCTCAGGGTCCATGCCGAGCATCCGCAAATAGCCGCCGAACCCCTCAGGAGCGCGGGCTTCTGTCCGGCCGGAGGTCCGGACACGCACCGTATCTGTCGCCCGCACGTCAAACCCCTTCTCCCGCAGCCGTGCCGCCAGCACCCTGTCCTCATGCACCAGGTACCGCGGGAAACCGCCGGCCACCAGATAAGCGGAAGCACGGATGCCAAAGTTCGCGCCGAAAACGTGGGTATGGTCTTCCTCGAAAAGATGCAGCGACTGCCAGCGGCTGAGGAGCTCGGGCGCCACCCCGGCAGGGTCCATTTCAACGGAGCCGAGGACTGCATCGGCTCCCGCCGCGGCCAACGCCAGCTGTCCCACCAGCCAGTTGGCAGGAACGACCGAATCGGCGTCAGTATTTGCCAGCCACAGCCCGGCGGCGTCATCCGGGCTTCTGTCGTTTGCCGCACCCAGAACCTCCCATGTCCCGGATCGCCGGCTCCGCCCGACGCTTCGAAAGTCGACGGTATGGGCTGAAAAGCACCTGTTCCTGGTGGTGAACCCTGAGGTTATTTCCGCAGACCCGTCAGTGCAGGAATCAAGGACCACGAGAACAGTGACGTCCGTACCCGGCTGGACGAGCTGTACCGCGGATGCGGCGGCCTCCACGCCTGAAAGGGCGCGCTCCAGGTGCTCTTCCTCGTTGTGCACCGGAATCACCACGGCCACCCGGTCAATCGGGGTCAAGGGGCCGGCGCCGTTGCCCCGGGTGCTGTTAACGTCTCCAGGAGAAAGTCACGCTCCCGGTACACCGCGGCAGTGGGCCAGGACAGCCGGTTCCTCGCCATGGTGTGGACGGCTTCACCATCAAGCTCCCAGCCGGAAACGGGATGCCGCCAATGGCAGAGCAGCAGGGTGCCGCCCGGCAGCATCGAGGTCCTGATTTTCCTGAGCAGCAGATCAAACTCATCTGCGCCGAAGTAGTACCCCACCTCGGACAGCACCACCAGATCGTAGCTCCCGGAGGGCCACGCGGCGGGAAGCGTCAGTTGACGCAAGGAGACGCCCGGGAAGCTGAGCAGCCGTTCTTCCGCCCGATCCAGTGCTGCCCTGCTGGCGTCCACGCCCAGCAGAGTGGCGCACCGCGGCGCAAGATCAGCGGTCAGAGTACCGATGGAGCATCCAATTTCCAGCCCCGCGGAATAGCTTTTGTTGGGAAGTGCCGCCACCGTCAGGGCGCGTTTCCGCTGCTCGTACCAGCTGGTGGTGTAGTTCCAGGGGTCCGGATCCTGCGAGTGGACCCGGTCAAAGAGGCGCTCCGCCTCCTTGCTGGTGTAGGGCCTCTGTCCGGCCCCGGGAGTCCAGGCGAAGGTTTCGTAAGGGCGGGAAAAATGGCTCAGGAAGGAGCTGCCCAGGAGGACTTCGTCACCGGGATGCGGCGAAAGCGGCCTGGTCTGGCTGGCGTGCGTCTGCATGGCACGTTCTTTGACAGCCTGCTCTGCAGGTTCCAGCGGCAGCCGTAGCCAGGACTCCCATTCGGGGTGCCCGGGGTTTGCCCAGAGCCAGTACCAGACGGGGTACTCCAGCAGGGCATGGCCGCGGCCGGCGGCAACACCGGCGGCCACTGTCCCCAGGGTGTCATGGTCGCCGTGCCCGTCCGCGCGGTAGGGAGCAACGATGACCAGCTGCTCGGCCGGTCCTTCCAGCCGCTCCGCGGCTTCGGTGATGGAGCGGGCGATGTCCTCCGCGTGCTCCGCCAGGCCGCTGTCCGGAAGACCCAGGTATTGCCAGCGGTCTTCAAACCCCATCAGCCCCAGCGCCGCTGCGAACTCCGCCAGGCGGATGGATTTCAGCTCCTCCGGCGAGACGGTCTGCGAGTTGGGATGCGAGGCCTCCCCGGCCGTGCACAACAGGACGTGGGCCTCCGCCCCTAGTCCGTGGAGCCGCGCCAGCAGTCCGCCTGCTCCGAGCGTTTCGTCGTCGGGGTGGGCTGCGAGCACCAGGAACCGCATGGCGGCCAGCTCCTCTGGAGCCAGCGGGAGTTCGGGGATGAGCGGGAGTCCCCCGGCCGCCCAGGATGCTTCGTCAGTCCCTTCGTCAGTGTGCGCGAAGGTCACCACGCGGCGTCACCTTTCAGGGTCAAGGCGCCCAGCTGGGCGTCATCTCGCATGGCGTGGTGCTGGCGGACGTACAACGCCAGGTCCGCCATCCGCTTGGCATACTTCCCGTCAAAGGCCAGCGGGCCAGGTCCCCGGTTGCTGCCCACCATGGACAGCACGCGGTCGACGGCGGCGGCACAGGTTCCGCGCACCCGCAGGGCGTCGCTCCATGCCGAGGCCTGCCCGCCGGGAAGCCGGGCCCGGTCGGTTCGTTCCGCCGTGTGCGCAAGGTGCTGCAGTGCTGAGGTCAGCACGCGGTCCAATTCCCCGAGCGCGGCCAGCGCAATCTGGTCCGGTTCCCTGCCGGCGGACTTTCCTGCCTGCAGCGAATCGCGGTAGTCCCGGGCAAGACCTACCGCTCCTCCGATCCAGCACGCGGCCACGCCCATTCCACCCCAGGCAAACCCGGGCCGGCTGAAATACCAGTTTGTCCCCTGCAGCGGCTCGGCGGGGACCCGGTCAAAGTGAACGGTGCCGCTGGGAATTTCCTGCAGGCCCCTGGCCACCCAGGCAGGTTCCTCGCAGGTGACGCCGGGGTGGCGGAGGTTGACCGCGAAAGCCGCCCTCCCGCCGTCGTCCGTGTGCGCAGTGATCACCGCGTGGTCAAGGACGGGGGCGAGTGAGCACCACGGCTTGGCCCCGTCCAGGAGCACCCCTGAGCCGTGCGGCTCTGCGGAGAGCCGTGTTCCTTGGCCTTCCGCAGCAAAGACGCCCCAGGAACCGGTGGCACGTGAAGGGTCCCGGCCTGCCTGCTTAAGGATGGCCAGCGCATCCAGGTGCGGCTCGAAGACCCTGGCAGCAGCAACGTCGATGGCGGCCACAGTTGCCAGGAACTCCCACAGGAGTCCTGTGCTGCCACTGCCGGGTTGGGGCCACCGCTTCCCCGCTTCCCGGGCCAGGGCAAGCAAAGCGGGGACGTTCCCGGCAGCGGCGGCGATCTCCTGGAACAGGGGATCCGTACCGTGGGGCCCTCCCCCGTGAGGGGACAGGCGGACTACAGGGTTGGCGCGTTCCGGGAGGGAGACGGCGGATGGTGCGCTGCCTATATCGGAGCGTTCCGGCATCAGGGGCCGGGCGCCTAGTTGCTTGCCGGTTCGGTCACCTTGGCGGTGGGGGCCATGGTTTCGGCGTTGACCATCCAGGCCAACTGCTCCAGCCGTTCGATCGCCGCGTGCAGCAGGTCTGCGCTGGTGGGGTCTTCCTCGTCAACGTCATCGTGGACGTCGCGCATGGTCTGGACGGCCCGTTCCAGCCTGGCGGTGATGAGTTTGACGGTGTCTTTGGTGGAGGTCAGCCCTTCGGGGAACTCCTCAAGCCGGCTGCCGGCGGAGACCGTGCTGCTCCGGCCGTCGGGAAGTGCATGCAGGGCCCGCATCCGCTCGGCAGCCTGGTCAGCGAAAAGCCGGGCGGCAGCGATGATCTCGTCGAGTTGCAGGTGCAGGTCGCGGAAGTTCGCACCAACCACGTTCCAGTGGGCCTGCTTTCCCTGCACATGCAGTTCGATGAGGTCGGTAAGCACCATCTGTAGATTGCTGGCAAGGGTGGGTGACGCTTTCATCAATTTCCTCCACTGCTGCTGTCGGTCCCGGCTGAACTCCAGCCGGACATTATTCTAAGCATACTTAGCAGTTTCGATGGGCGGAGATGCAGGTGCTACCTGATGCGCGCCAGCGCGAACCCGTCCCAGCCCTTGGAGCCGACGGTCTGGATGACGGTGGCGTCCAGCCGGGGGTGCTCACCCAGGAGCTTGAGCGCATCGATGATGCCAGGGGCATTGGCCGGGTCAATCGAGGGGTCCAGGATTGCGCCCTCCCAGACGGTGTTGTCCAGCACCACCGTGGAACCGGGCCTTCCCAGCCGGACCGCCCAGTCCAGATAGCTGCTGTTGTTCTCCTTGTCCGCGTCGATAAAAATGAAATCGAAAGGCTCACGGCCTTCCTCCTCAAGCGCAGCCAGGGTTTTCAGCGCCGGCCCCAGCCTGATCTCCACCTTCTCCCCCAGCCCCGCTGCATCAATGTTGGCCCATGCGACCTCCGCGTGCTTGGGGAGGAATTCGCACGTGACCAAAGTGCCGTCGTCGGGCAGGCCGCTGCTCATCCAGATGGTGCTGAAGCCGGCGAGCGTGCCAATTTCCAGCACGCGCCGGGCGCCGGAAAGCTGGACCAGGAGCTTGAGCAGCTTTCCGGCATTGGGTGCCACCTCGATGGCGGGCATGCCTGCCTCGGCGGCGGAGCTGATGGCCCGTTCCAGCGCAGGATTAGGATGCACCACGACGCGGGTCAGGAAGTCTTCAGCGGCTGTCCACTCCGGCCGGGTCTTGTGCTCGAACATGGGCACAGTTTGGCACGCGGCGGGGTGCGGGTCCAGAGAAAAAGGGTCGACGGCGGGCAATGCCGCCCCGGTCAGGAGCCGTCGGCGAGGGCGTTTTCCAGGCGCTCGACTTTTGCCGTGAGCTCTCCCGTGTAGCCGGGCCGGATATCGGCTTTGATCACCAGGGAGACGCGGCTGCCGTACCGTCCCACTGCCTCCGTTGCCCGCTTGACGACGTCGAAAACCTCGTCCCATTCACCTTCGATGGTGGTGAACATCGAGTCCGTCTGATTGGGCAGCCCGGACTCGCGGACGATCTTGACAGCGGCCGCAACGGCGTCGTGCACCGAGGCGTCGGAGGAGCTGGAACCTTCGCTGGGGGTGCCGGACGGGGCAACTGAAAACGCGAGCAACATGATGCCAGTGTCCCACGCCGGGCCTGGACCACAGGCGTGAAGGCAGCCGGGAGCGTCACATAACCCCCTACCCTTCAGTAACGGTGAATGGTGCATGCTCCATTGCTAACCTTTTCGCATGAGCCTCGCAGTCGCCCGCAAGCCGCTCCGCGCCGACGCTGCGCGGAACGTGGACAAGATCATCACAGCGGCGCGCCAGTGCTTCCGCGAGTTTGGGCCCGAAGTGCCGTTGCAGACCATCGCGGCAACGGCCGGAGTTGGCCCGGCAACCCTCTTCCGTAATTTCGCTGACAAAGAAGAGCTGGTTCTCGCCGCGCTCAACCGGCAGCTCCGCCTCACGGTGGATCCGGTGATGGACGGTGCCCTCGCCGATATTGACGCGGCCGCCGGACTGTTCCGGGTCCTTGAGGCGCTGATGGCTGCTGCGAGTGCCGATGCCAACCTGTTGGGTGCCGTGGCAGGCAGGCGTGAGCTCCTGACCGGCATCACCGGATCGCTCATGGAATCCATGAGCGTGCTCCTTGTGCGCGCCCAGGGCCAGGGAAGCCTGCGGGAGGACATCTCGATGACTGACATGTTCCGGTTGCTGGCGATGCTCATCGGCGTGGTGGACACCATGGAACCCGGTTCCGACGCCTGGCGCCGCCCGCTGGCCCTGGTGGAGGACGCTATCCGGGCAGCAAGGCCCGCCCGCCCGCTTCCGGCCCACGTACCGGTTCCGGGCTCCGCCGTGGCAGGTCCACTGCCGGCCTAGCTCCCCGGGATCCGGGCAGGGGGAGCGCGAACCCGCGCCGGTGCCCCCGAAATGGTCCCGTTGTGGGCGCGCAGGCGGTGCAATACACTCAAGGAGGGTTACGCAGCCAGCCCGCCTACGTGGCATGGAATGGAGTGACCCTTGAACCAGTTTGGCTATTTCCGGCGCACCATGGCCGTGTCACGATGAACAGCTCCAAGCTGAACCACTATCTGAACGATCCCCGCGGGCCGGAGGAAGTCCTTCCCGGCCTGACTCCGGAAGAGCTGACAAACCTGCTGGACGGCCTGTACCAAAACCTGGACACGCCAGAACCCGAATTCGGCGCGCAGGCCTGGTACGAAATGGCTGTCGAAGAAAGCTGCCGGCGCGCCGCTTCGCCTGACGGCTACGGCGTGGCCTAGCCAGCCTGCTGAGCCGGTAAGTGTCCTGACCGGCGTCACCCCCCGGACGCCCTCTTTTTGATGCAGTACCACTTCCCCACAGGGTCTTAACGTGATGGGCCCTGGCCGCCGTCGCCATGGTGCTCATTGGGAATGTGGTCCTTCGCTTCGGCGAGGTGCTGCTGCAGCTTTTCCTCCGCGTCCCGGCGGCGCCGGGCCGTATCCCGCATCTCCCTGGTGGCTTCCGAACCGCGCGGATCGAGATAGTTTTGCCGCGCCTTTCCGTGCTGCTCGGTTGATGGCGGGCGGGAAGCTTGTTTTTCGGCGGCTTTTGGTGGCATCTCCCGGTGGGCGGCGCCCTGGGGAGCCCCGGCACCTGCGCCTTCCGTACCAGGGTTCGGAGCACCACCGTTCTCAGTGCCCTGCGCATCTTCCGGCTGTTCCGGACGTGACGGATTGTTCATCTCGGCTCCTCCTTGATGGCCGCCGCAGTGGAATGCGGCCCTGGTTCCAGTCCACCACACATCGGCCCCGGGATGGCTTTGCTACTCGCTGCCGGCTTCCCCCCTGGCATGAAGCTCCTGGCGCACCAACGCGTGCAGCGCCGGAATCCGGGACGCAGGATCCAGGTCAAGCGACGTCCGCAGGCTTTGGGCCAGGAACTCCAGGTCCTCAGCCGGAACGTCGGTCAAGCCGGCAAACCGGGTGAAGAAGCGTTTGGCAGGGAGGCCCGCCCGCCGTCGAACGTTCTTTTTGTGGGGACGCCCGGCTCTTTCCCCGGCTGCATGCAGCTGATTTTCCATCGTCACCGTTCATACGAGATCCCATGGCCGACTGCATAGCCGCTTTTATAGTACAACCGGACAGGACCGGCACAGGTGATGGTGCTCACAGCATTATTTCCTGCTGTTAATCAGTTCCAGCCAAGGATGCGTAACAAGGCAGCCGTTCCCGCACCTGCGAGCACCACCACCAGGAATGGCGCCCGGAGCGCCAGGGCCACGCCGGCGGCCACCAGCGCTCCGAGTCTGGCGTCAGCGGCGAGGGACTGTCCCGTGGCAAAGGTGTTGACGACTGTCAGGGAGGCGAGCAATCCGATGGTCATGGTGCCTGCCACCCGCGACATCCTGGGGTCTTCCAGGAGCCGGGCGGGAACGAAATAGCCGACGAGCTTCCATGCGTAAGCAAGGGCACACGCGATCAGCAGCCATATCCACAGGCTCATTCGGCTGCTCCCGGACGTTCGTCGCTCGACGCGCCTGGAGAGAGCCTGCCGGGAGAGTGGCTGTCCTGCCTGCCATGGTGGTGGCGGTCCCGGTAGGGGTCCACGTCGGGCTCCAGGCCTTCATCGCTGCGGCCATGGCTGAACCACCCGATCACGGCTGCAACCACGGCCGCCACCAGGATGGGCACCCCGGCGGGGACGAACGGCACCGCGATGACAGTTGCCACGGCGCACACCACGGCAATGGCAACCGGCTCGCGTCCCTTGAGCCGCGGCCAGAGCAGCCCTAAAAAGGCGGCCACAGCGGCCCCGTCCAGACCCCACTGCTTGGGATCGCCCAGGCCGCTGCCGGCGAGCGCGCCGATGGCCGTGAAAAGGTTCCACAGGACGTAGATGCCGATGCCGGCCGCCCAGAACCCGCGACGCTGCTCTGCCGGGTCAGTCTGGCCCGAGCTGGTTGCCGTGGATTCATCGATGGTCAGCTGGGCCGCAACGTATTTGCGCCAGCCCGTGGGGTGCAGGAGGGCGTTGAGCTGCATGCCGTAGATCCCGTTGCGCATGCCCAGGAGGGTGGCGGCGCTCATGGCGGCAATGCCGGAGCCGCCGCCTGCCACCACGCCGATGAACGCGAACTGGGAGCCGCCGCTGAACAGGAGCAGGCTCAGCGCCATGGTCTGCCAGAAGGTGAGCCCGGAGGTAACGGAGAGCGCCCCGAAGGACACGCCGTACAGCCCGGTGGCGATACTGATGGAAATGCCCATCCTCACCGCCGGAGAGGCCAGCAGGTTCACGGGCGGGCTCTCCCGGTCTCCCGCCGCAGGCTCCAGGCCCAGGCTATGAGCGGGGCCTGGAGCGGAAGCCTCAGGGTGTGCACCCTCTTCCGGGCCCGGCTTCCCTGCGGTCCGTAAGCCTGCCGGAGCGCGTCGAGGTGTCCTGCCAGGAAGGCGGTGAACATGATCGCCGTGCCCGTCGCGGTCACCCTGCGCGTTGCCGGGATGAGGATTCCGACGGCGGCTGCCAGTTCCACGAGTCCGCTGAGCGCGATCCATTCCTCCCGTGAGAGGAGGGCAAGCGGATGCGCCGACGCGGCACCGCGCGAGGCACCACCGTCGGACATCCCTGCAGCAGCGGCAAGCCCGGCAGCGGTGCTGCCGGAAGGAGCGTCCTCGCGGCAGAGGTAGTCCGGTACCACCTGGCGGTAGAAGCCTGGGTCACGGAAATGTTTCATGGCGCTGGCCAGCAGCAGCGTACTCATGGCTGCAGCTGACAGGTTTTGGACGGCCCGGCCGGAGCGGGGAAAAGGCATGGCTCCACTCAATCACAGGCAGGGCGGGCACCTTAAACCGTCGGGCCCGGGCCCGCTCCCCTACCTTCCCTGCGCCGGGGCCACCTGCAGCTGACCCAGCACCCTGGCAGGTACGTTGGTGGTGATCTCCTGGATTCCCAATCCCGCACACACCGCAACATCCTGCTCCGAGTCCACCGTCCACACGCGGAAGCGCCGGCCGGAAGCAAGCCAGCGGCGGACGGTGGAGGGATGCTTGCGCACATATTCGATGCCGGGCCCGGCGAGGCCAACCTCGCCATTGTTTAGGATCCTCTCGCCTTCCACCTGGGCGGCCTTCATCATGTTGGCGATTGCGCCCCCTGCAATCAGCCCGAATCCCAGTCCGCCGCGGATCACCCGGATGTCCACGTCGTCCACCAGCTGGCAGATGAATTCCGGCGGGACAGCAGCGAGCAGGTGCCGGACAGAGTCCGGGCTGAAACTCATGAACGTCACGGAGATGTTCCCTATCGAGGAACTCACGGCGTCCCAGCCCTCGCTCCGCAGCACCTCAAGCACGCGGTCCTCCAGCTTAAGCTGGTAGGGGCTGGGATGCTTGAGCTCGATGGCCAGTTTCACCGGCCGTCCGGCACCCCGGAGGATTTCCAGGAGCTCCGGAAGGGTCAGCAACTGTTCGGACCGTGCACCGTACAGCTCCGGGATGCGGACGCCCTTCCAGGATGAGAAATCCAGGCGCCGGAGCTCCCGCAGCGTCCGTTCCGCCACCGGCCCGGTACCGTCCGAGGTCCGGTCCAGGTTGGCGTCATGCAGGAGGACAACGTGCTGGTCACGGGTCAGGTGCACGTCGCACTCCACGCCGTCGGCGCCGTCGGCCAGGGCCTGGCGGTAGGCGGCACGGGTATGTTCGGCAAATGCGGCACTCGATCCCCGATGGGCAAACACCAGGGGCCGCTGCGGCGCTGACTCGTCAGTAGTCATGGAGCCACGGTAGCGGACCCGCCCCGTCCTGCGGGACTAGGCTTGGCACATGCAGGTGAACTCTGAGCCAACTACCCGGGAAGCACCCACCAGGCCCGCCCCTTCCGCACCCCCCGGCGCAACGGGCCGCACAACGGCCCGCGCCGCCGTCGGCCATGCCCTGAGTGAGGGTGACGCCGAAAAGGCGGCAGCGCTGCGGAAGATGAAACTGGTGGCGCTCGGGCTGCTGGTGGTGATGGCGGTGATTTTTGTCTTCGCGTTCGCGCTGCAGAAGGAGTATCCGTGGCTTCAGTACGTGCGGGCGGCGGCCGAGGGCGGCATGGTTGGCGCGCTTGCTGACTGGTTCGCTGTTACGGCGCTGTTTAAGTACCCCATGGGCATTAAGATTCCGCACACTGCCATCATTCCGCGCCGGAAGGACCAGATCGGCGCCTCTTTGGGCGAGTTCGTGGAGACCAATTTCCTTTCGGAGCAGGTGGTCCAGGACAAGCTGGCCAGCGTGAACATTGCGCGCAGGGCGGGTGAGTGGCTTGCCACGCCCGCAGGCTCGGAGCGGGTGGCCAAGGAAGGCGCCGCCGTCATCCGCGGCCTGTTCAAGGTACTGAATGACGACGACGTCCAGACGGTCATCGAGGGAATGGTGCGCAAGCACCTGCTGGCTCCCCCGTGGGGACCGCCGGTGGGCAAGCTGGCGGAACGGATTTTCCACGACGGGCACCACCACAAACTGGTAGACCTGCTGGTGGACCGCGCGGCCGACTGGGTGGACGACAACCACGAAACGGTCACGCACCTGGTGTCCGACCGCTCCCCCACCTGGGTGCCGCAGTTCGTGGACGGGCTGGTGGGTGACAAGGTCTATGTGGAGATCCTGAAATTCGTCCGTGCGGTACAGGCCGACCCCAACCACCAGGTACGGCAGTCCATCGACAAGTACCTGAACGACCTGGCGCAGGACCTGCAGCACGATCCCGCGATGATCGCCCGGGCTGAGGACATCAAAGCGCAGGTCCTGGGCGATCCCGAGGTCCGCGAACTTGCCTCCCGCACCTGGGGCACCGTCAAGAACGCGCTGCTGGGCGCCGTCGATGATCCGGACAGTGAACTGACCGTCAAATTCAAGGCGGCCGTGCGGGACTTCGGCTCCCGGCTGGTCAGCGACCCTGAACTGGCCGGGAAGGTCAACGCGTGGATCGGCGACGCCGCGGGCTACCTGGTGCGGACGTACAGGTCGGACATCGCCGGTGTGATCACGGATACCGTGGCCCGCTGGGACGCCGAAGAGACGTCGCAGAAGATCGAACTGCAGGTGGGCAAGGACCTGCAGTTCATCCGGATCAACGGCACCGTGGTGGGCGCCTTGGCAGGGCTTGCCATCTTTACGGTGGCGCACCTGATTTTCGGCTAGGCGAAGGACTCCAGCCCGATGCCGGCAGCTTCCAGCCCCGCCCGGACAGCGGCGGCCATCTCCACGGCACCCGGCGTGTCACCGTGGATGCACAGGGAATCCGGGCGGACCTGCACCACCGTGCCGTCAACAGCCACCACCTCGCCCTTGGCAGCCAGCCGCACCGCCCGCTCGACGATCGCGTCGACGTCGTGCAACACGGCACCCTCCTGCGAGCGCGGCACCAGCGTGCCGTCCCCACGATAGGCGCGGTCCACGAAGGCCTCGATGAACACCGGGTGCCCGGCGTCCCGGGCCTGCTTCAGCAGCTCAGAGTCCGGCAGCCCCAGGATGGGAAGGCCCGGATCATAGGCGTTCACCGCGGCAACCACGGCAGAGGCCTGTTCAGCGTCGTGCACCAGCCGGTTATAGAGGGCTCCGTGCGGTTTCACGTAGTCCACTGAGGCACCCACGGCGTGGGCCACGCCGTCGAGCGCTCCCAGCTGGTACAGCACATCGCCGAACAGCTCGTCGAAGCTCATGTCCAGGGAGCGGCGGCCGAAACCGGCCAGGTCCCGGTACCCAACGTGGGCGCCGACGGTCACGTCGAGTTCATAGGCCGCCCGGCAGCTGTCCAGCATGGTGACGGGATCCCCGGCATGGAAGCCGCAGGCAACGTTGGCGCTGGTGAGCAGCTGGAACATCGAGGCGTCGTCCCCCATCTTCCAGGAGCCGAATGATTCGCCGAGGTCAGCGTTAAGATCCAAAAGTATTGCCTTCCAGCATGTGGTTGTCCGGGGCTGCAGCCGCGGCTTTAAGCTCTCCGGGGATGGTGTCCGGCATGGGCCCGAACGCCTCCTTGGCATTGGCCACCACCGCGCGGCCCATCATGAGGTTGCCGGCTCCGCCTACAACGGCGCCGATGCCAAACGGGAGCGCCCGCCCGAACAGCGCGGTCCCCTGCCGCTTGAGGAGGTTCTTGAGGAACGCTTTCTGGATTCTGTTCCGGATGCTGCCGAAGCCCGGCACCGGCATGGACTTGGACAGGACGTTGCCCCAGGTCTTCGTGGCATTCATGCCGCTGCCGGCCGCCTGGCCGCTGAGTGTCCCCAGAAGCGCGGTCCCTTCCTCGCCCAGCATGATGGCCATGACCATGGTGCTGGCCTTTTCGGGGTTGGTGAGCCTGATCCCGTGCAGTTCGGCGAGGGAGGTGGAGTAGAGGGCTGTCGCTTCCAGGAACCCGACGGTGGCAGCGGCAGAGAGCCCGAGCGACGCGACAGTGCCGACACCGGGCACGACGGCGCTTGCACCAACCAGCGCACCGCCACCGGTGACCGCGCGCAGGTAGTCACGTTCCAAAATGTCCGCAAGCTGCGCGGCGGTGGCCCGGGGATGCTTCTTCTGCAGCCTGCGGATGTAGGCCACCACCAGCGGGCGCTGGATCTCCACCGCTTTCAGGAGCATGTTGTGGACACCCGGTTTGGGCTTTCCATCTGCGTCGAACACCGCACTGTGGGCGGTTTCCTGTGCGATTCGTACTGCCGGGTTGCTGCGCTTGGCCATGGTCACCCCTGTTTGTCTCGCCGGCCATCCTGATGCCGGAATTCCTAATACTAAGGTTGCTTAACATTAGGCCATCGCAGGAGCTGTTCCCCACCCGGGCCCCAGTGAAGGCGGCCTGGCTGGGCTCCCTTGGGACAGGCCCAAAGCCTAGACTTACCCTATGCCCACCCCGAAGGCCCTGCGGCCCTTTGCCCATCGCGAGTACCGGGTACTGATAGCGGCGCTGGCCATCTCCATTTTCGGTTCCGGCATGTGGGCCGTGGCCATGGTCTACCAGGTGATCCATCTGGGTGGCGGTCCGCTCGAACTTTCCCTGGTGGCCGCCGCCGGCAGCGTGGGGCTGGTGGCGTTCGTCCTGGCCGGCGGGATTGCTGCGGACCGGATTCCCCAGCGAAGGCTGATCATCGCGGTGGAAGGAGCCAACCTGGCGGTGATCGCCACCGTGAGCGGGCTGGCCATGGCGGACCTGCTCCAGTTGTGGCACGTCGCGGCAGGTTCCTTTGTCCTCGGCGTCGGGGCTGCCTTCTTCTTCCCCGCCTATTCGGCGATACTGCCGCGCATCCTTCCCGCCCAGGACCTGCTGGCAGCAAACGGGATGGAAGGCTCCATGCGCCCCGTCCTCCAGCAGGCGGCCGGTCCGGCCGTGGCCGGGATGGTGGTGGCTGCCCTCTCGCCGTCGCACGCGGTCACGGCGGTGGCGGCATGCCACCTCCTGGCATTCATCGTGCTGAACTTCCTGGGCCAGCATGCATTGGCAGCTCCCGTGAACGGCGTGGGGAGCACCGGCGGCGGACCGGAAGACGGGGACGTCCGCAGGCAATCCTTCGTCCAGGACCTGCGTGAGGGAGTCGTCTACACCCTGCGCACCCCATGGCTGTTATGGACCCTTTTGTGGGCGTGCATCTCGGTGCTGTTCCTGATCGGCCCCATCGAGGTCCTGCTGCCATTTGTGGTGCGCGACCAGCTGGGCGGGGATGCCCGCATGTTCGGTTTCCTGCTGGCCGTGATGGGGGTGGGCGCCGCCCTGGGCTCGCTGCTGACGGCGTCCTTCCGGCTGCCGCGCCGCTACCTGACAGTGATGATGGTGTCCTGGGGTGCGGGCAGCCTGCCGCTGGCCGCCGTCGGCATCATGGACAATTTCTGGGCCATCGCCGCGGCGCTGTTCATTTTCGGCGCCACCGGCAGCGTGGGCATGGTGATCTGGGGCACGCTGCTGCAGCGCCGGGTTCCGCCACATCTGCTGGGCCGGGTGTCCAGCCTGGACTTCTTCGTCTCGCTCGCCCTGATGCCGGTCTCCATGGCTTTGGCCGGGCCGGCAGCCGAAGTCCTGCCCATCTGGCTGATCTTCCTGGTGGCCGGCGGCGTGTGCCCGGTCATGGCGGTGATCGCCATGGCTGTTGCGCGGATGCCCGACGACGAACTCGCCCACCCCCTGGACCATTCCCCGCAGGTGGAGCGCACCGGGGCCGGGGGCAGCTAGCCAGCGGCGCCCCCGGCGCCTACTCCTGGACGCGAACCACCGGGATGCTGGCCGTCGGATGTCCGCTGGGAAACACTGTCGGATCCGGTTGCAGCACCGGCTCCAGCGCCACCTTGACCGGTTCCGCGCCTACCGTGAGCTGCTCGCCGCGGACGTTCACCTCCAGGGCCTCCCCTTCGCGGAGGGTGAGCAGGATGGCGCCGGTCTCGAGTTCCACCAGCAGCAGGCGGCCCCGGATCTTGAGGTGGAAGGCGAGCCCGTCCCACTCCAGCGGCAGCCGGGGGTCGAAGTAAGGCACCGGGCCCTGGTCACGCAACCCGGCGAAACCGCAGACCAGGGAGCTCCACACTCCGCCGGTGGAGGCGATGTGCACGCCGTCGATGGTGTTGCCGTGCGTGTCATCCAGGTCGATGAACACGGCGTTCGTGAAGTGCTCCAGCGCTTCACGGGAGTACCCCACCTCCGCGGCCATGATGCCCTGGACACAGGCAGACAGTGTCGAGTCCCCGGTTGTCAGGGGGTCGTAGAAATCGAAGGCGCGGTGTTTTTCCTCGGCCGTGAAGTCCTGCCACTGCAGGAACATGGCCAGCACCGTGTCCGCCTGCTTGAGGACCTGGTGGCGGTAGATCACCAGCGGATGGAAGTGCAGGAGCAGCGGGTACTTGTCACGGGGCGTGGCCCAGTCCCACGGCTCCAGCGTCATGAAGTCATTGTCCTGCGAGTGGACCTGCATCCGGTCATCAAAGGGCAGCTGCATGCGGTTCGCGGCCGCCTCCCACAACTGCCGTTCCTCGTGGCTGATGCCGTCGTGCTCCAGCGCGGCCGCGGCACGCAGGTTGAAGCGCGCCATCACGTTGGTGTACAGGTTGTCGTTGACCACCGCGGTGTATTCATCCGGCCCGGTCACGCCGTGGATATGGAAGAGCCCGTCCTTGCCGAAGAAGCCCAGCGAGATCCACATGCGTGCTGTCTCAATCAGCAGTTCCGCGCCCATCCCGTCGCGGAAGCCGGTGTCTTCAGTGGCCCAGACATACCGGTTGGCAGCGAAGGCGATGGCGGCGGCAATGTGGAACTGCGCTGTACCCGCCGCGTAATAGGCACTGGCCTCCAGCCCGTTGATGGTGCGCCACGGGAACAGGGCGCCGTCCACGCTCAGCTCCTTGGCCCGGACCTTGGCGTCGGGAAGCATGCCGTGGCGGAACTCGAGGACCTGGCGGGCGCCGTCGGGATTGGTGTAGGTCAGGTAGGGCAGAAGGTAGACCTCCTGGTCCCAGAAATAATGGCCCTCATAACCGGAGCCCGTGACGCCCTTGGCGGGAATGCCGGCAACATCGGCGCGGGCTGTTGCCTGGGCAAGCTGGAAAAGGTTCCACCGGATGGCCTGCTGCAGCTCGGACTGGCCGTGGACCACAATGTCCGAGCTGGCCCAGTAGTCGCGGTAATGCGCTTCGCTCTCGGCAAAGATCTCGGCTACGGAACGGAGTCCTTCTTCCGCAGCCGCGGCAGGGTCAACAGACGGATCCTGGATTGCGGGGCCGGCCGCGTAACTGACGCTTTTTTCCAGGCGGAAGGGCTCGGCCGGCCCGACAGCGAGCACATACCGGACGCTGCTGTCGTCCTGGTCCACCAGCGTTTCGAAAGGCTGGTGGCCCGCGGATGTCCAGTGGTCCACGGCAACGCCCACCCGCTGCTTCGATTCGGCAGCTTCCCAGGCAAGACGGAGCGACCCGTCGCCGCCGTCGAGGCGCAGGGGCAGCAGGACGCGCCCGGCGTGCCGGCCTGCCCTGCGGGGATCGTGGACCGAGTGGTCCTCCACCGGCTGGTCCTGCCGGTTGATCAACGAGGAGGTGACGTCCACGGAAACATCACGGTCCGTGGCCACCTCGAGGGAAATGCCCAGGGCTCCGCGCGTAGCGAATCCGACGGCGCGCTGCTCGGTGGTGGTGACGACGGCGCCGGAGCGGCACTGCCAGGTGACACGGCACTCGTACACACCGGTGGAGAAGTCAACCGAGCGGCGGTAGTCCAGCACCTCCGATTCGGCAAGGCTCAGCGGCTCCCCGTCCAGGATGACGGTGAAGTTGTTGGCATCGGGGATGTAGAGAATGCGCTGGCCGGTGCGGGCAAAGCCGAAGGCGTTCTCCGCGTGCTTGATGTCCCAGATTTCGTGCAGCCCGTTAATGAAGCTGCCCGGCAGGTCGGCATCAGCGGCCGCCCAGTGGGCGCCCCGGATCCCCAGGTGCCCGTTGCCCAGAGCAAACAGGGTCTCCAGTGTCCCCTCGCTGCCCGGGTCGTGGCGGGTTTCCACGAGTTGCCAGGGTGTGTTGGGGAATCTTTCGCGGTCCGCGGAGATCAGAGCCATGGTGTTGGGGTCCTTGTGCGTGTGCTGCAGCTGTCATGGGCCGCTTTTGGGCTTGGCAGCTTGGGGGTGCTGCTTGCTAAGTAATTCGTTGGGTTGCGGTGCCGGGGTTGGGGTGCCGGCGGATGCGAAAGCTGTTAGAGGAGCTCGTCGAGGTCGTTGACCACAAGGGTGGCTCCGGCGTCGAGCAGGGTTTGCCGTCCGGCGCCCCGGTCCACGCCGATGACGGAGTGGAAGGACCCGGCGTCCCCTGCCTGGACGCCGGAGACGGCGTCCTCCACCACGACGCATTCGCGGCTCGGCAGATCCAGCAGCCGGGCAGCGTACTCATAGGTGGCAGGGCTCGGCTTGCCCGGCAGGCCTTCGCCGGCCGCCACCACGCCGTCCACCACCACGGGGAAGTGGGAACTGAGTCCCGCTGCCGCGAGCACTGCAGGTGCGTTGCGGGAGGAAGAGACGACGGCGACCTTCAGCCCACGCTCCAGCGCAGCTTCGAGGAAACGCACCGAGCCTTCGAAGGGCTCCACCCCGGCGCTCACGATGTCGTTGAAAATCCGGTTCTTTCGGTTTCCCAGGCCCTGCACGGTGGTGCTGGAGGGGTCATCGTCAATGGGACCCTCGGGAAGCACAATGCCGCGCGAGGCAAGGAAGTCGCGGACGCCGTCGAAGCGCGGCTTACCGTCGATGTGGTCGAAGTAGTCGCTTTCGCGGTAACCGGCCACATGCGGCTGTGACGCGAGGTAGCCCTCGAACAGTTCCTGCCATGCCTGCTCGTGGACGGTTGCCGTGGGGGTCAGCACCCCGTCCAGGTCGAAGAGAATGGCGGACGCACCTGCCCAGGCGGAGAGTTCGCCGGCTGCATGGTTTGTTGCCGTGGTTTCACTCATGGGGATGGGTTGTCCTTTCAGGACGGCAGGCAGCCTCGAAGGAGGAATGCTGTGGAGTGTGGAGGCGCCAATGCCCTGATGATCTGCCGGTGCGTGGTCGAATGCCTGCGGAGGAATGCGGCGGCCGCGACCCTGCTGATCGGTGTATCCCTCTAATCATGAGCACCTTACCGCCGCCAGACAAGCCCGGGAACGACCAATTCCCGCCTGCCGGGCAAAAAGTATCGGCCCGCCTACGGTTGCAGCACTCCGCTCCCACCGCGCCGATCTCCTTGTCCGCCCAGTTCAGTGCCCATATCAGGGCCGAGGACGAGTGTAAGCGCTTACAAATCCGATCAGCAACTGTTTTTTCTCCAGCCGCTAATGTGACGCACTTCTCACTTCTCCGGCAGCACCCGGCGTCAGCTTTTGGACGAACCGTCCGGCCTGAGAACGTAGTGGCGCAGGAAGACGCTCACATCCACCATCTCCGTCTTGGACATTGCATGCCCCATCCCGGGGTAGGTCCTGGCCGTGAGCAGGGTGTTCTGCTGAAGCCACTCCCCTGTGTAGGCGATGGCGTCCTCGTTGATCACCAGGTCCGCCTTGTCCCGCCCCCAGAAGAAGGGCGGCTTGGTGTCGAACGATTCCGTCAGGGACAACAGTTCGTTTTGGAGCACAAAGCCGGATAGCCCCACAACCGCTTCGTAATCCTTGGGGTGGAGCCGCAGCAGCGTGCTCGCCATCGCCATGCCCTGGGAGTAGCCCAGCAGGCTCACGCTGCTGTGCTGGGCCTTGACACTGTTGATCCACGCCTGCACCGCGCTCGTGGCCCTGATGACGTCGACGAAGTCATTGGCCAGGAAGTAGTCCAGCAGGAACCAGCCATAGTGGTCCCCAATGTCCATGGGGGCGCGCAGGGCCGCGCACGTGAATTCCGCCGGAAGGTACTCAAACAAACGGACCATGCGCGATTCATCAGTGCCATACCCGTGCATCATGACCAGCAGGGGCGTGCCCGCGCGCTCGCCTTCCGGCTTGGACCAAACGACTGTTTCCATCGAATCAGCCTAGCCAAGCGGCGGCGCCCACACGGCCAAGCCGTGCCGGCGGGGACGCGGCAGGACCACGGGCCCATAGGCCCCATCCTCCACAGTGGCACCAGCACAACGAAAGGGTTACACGCCACCCGGAAGCATTGAACACGGCAACGCGGCGCTGTAGCGTGACGATTAACGGACAGCATGCTTAGCAACCGTCAACGGGTTAAGACCAGGCCCGGCCCACAATCAAGGAGCAACTCCCATGAGAATCGGATCTTCCATCTTCCTCATCGCCCTCGGCGCCATTCTCGCCTGGGCGGTGGCCCCGGGCCTCATCCCCTTTGTGGACCAGGTACTCATCGGCTACATCCTCATTGCGGTAGGCGTCATTGGCCTCATCGCCTCGCTCATCCTCGCCTCCCCCGGCCGCACCAGGCGCGTGAGCGAAAGCCGCTCGGTGGTGGATCCGAATACAGGGGAACGCATTACCCGGAACGAAAGCCGCGACGGCGGACTGTAAAAACCTGGGGAAAGTCCCCGCCGGAATAATGGCTGGAGACACATGAACCCGACAAGCCGGGCCAGACCATTGCGGTGTGGCCCGGCTTTTTTGCTGCCGCCGGTGTAGGCATCCGATTTTGTTTCGTGTGGGTTTCCATTGACAAACCAACATAAGCAAAGATAAAGTCAAGTAACTCAACATCATGTGATGCCAGTCACGCACCCATCACCTGACCACAGCACCAACTGAACTTACGCAACGGAGGGTATGTGTTCGCCGAGGAGCGCCAACAAAAGATTGCCGAGCTTGTAGCCGGCAGTGGCCGGGTCAGCGTGACCCTCCTGGCCGAGCGCTTCCGCATCACCACCGAAACGGTCCGCAGGGATCTTGCCACCCTTGAGAACGCCGGAACAGTGCGCCGCGTGCACGGCGGGGCCGTGGCGGCAGACCGGTTCAGCACTACAGAGGAAAGCGTCACCGAACGCGCCATCCAGCGGCCTGACCAAAAGATCCGGATTGCAGAGGCCGCATTGGCCCTCATTCCACGGAACTCCGGGGGAAGCGTCCTGATCGACGGCGGCACCACCACTGAAGTCCTGGCTGACATGCTCTCCCGGCACGCCGCCGTCGAACCGTCCGACGGGAACGGGTTGCACCACGAACTGGTAGCCATCACGCACGCCGTTCCGATCGCCGGCAAGCTGTCCAACGTCCCCGGCATCGCCCTCGATGTCCTGGGTGGCCGGATACGCGGCATCACCCAGGTGGCTGTAGGGCAGGCAACGGTGGACGCCGCCGGCAGGCTCCGGCCGGACATCGCTTTCATCGGCACCAACGGAATCCACGCACGTTTTGGCCTGAGCACTCCCGATCCTGAAGAAGCCGCCGTCAAGGCGGCCTTCGTCCATTCGGCCCGCCGCATTGTGGTGCTGGCCGATTCCTCCAAGCTGGACACGGAAACCCTGGTCCAGTTCGCCTCTCTGAAAGATCTGGACACCTTGATTACAGACAGCCAGCCAGGCCCGGAACTCGCGGCCGCCCTGGAAGAAGCAGGCGTTGACGTGGTGATCGCATGATCGTCACGTTTACCGCCAACCCAAGCCTGGACCGGACAGTTGCACTCCCCGGCCCTTTGGAACGGGGCGAAGTACAGCGCGCCGTTTCCGTAAGCCAGGAGTCCGGCGGCAAGGGCGTTAACGTTTCGCGCGCCCTGGTTGCTTCCGGCCTGGAATCCATAGCGGTCCTTCCCGGCGCGGACAGTGACCCTGTCCTGGCCGGCTTGCGGGACATCGGGGTGCCCTTCGTATCGCTTCCCATCGATGAGCCGCTACGCACCAACGTTGCCCTCACCGAGCCCGGCGGGGTGACTACCAAGATCAACGAACCTGGTCCGCTCCTGGACGCCGGCCAGCAGGAGTCGCTGATCAAACTGCTGCTGGAAAGCTCCCGCGGAGCACGCTGGGTGGTCCTTGCCGGTTCGCTCCCGCCGGGTTTTCCAGCGGACTTCTACGCTACGGTATCCGGCCGGATCCGGGCGGCCGGAGACGGCCGCGCACCGCATATCGCCGTGGATTCTTCCGGACCGCCGCTCGCAGCGGCGATGTCCGGAGACGGTTCCGGGAAACCGGACCTCCTCAAGCCCAACGCCGAAGAACTGGCGGAACTGGCTGCAGCAGCCGGCTTTGCCACGGCCACCGCTGACGAACTGGAAGCGGATCCGGGGGCTGCCGCGGCAGCCGCCGCCGCCGTCGTGCGTTCGGGTGTGGGTGCTGTGCTGGCAACTCTCGGATCCAAGGGAGCTGTCCTGGTTACGGCCGACGGCGCGTGGCTGGCCACGCATCCGCCGGTCGCCGCAGTGAGCACGGTGGGCGCGGGCGATTCCGCACTGGCCGGCTATCTGCTCGCCCACAGCCAGGGCGCCGCCCCGGCTGATTGCCTGCGTCAGGCTGTGGCCCACGGTGCCGCAGCCGCCTCCCTGCCCGGTTCCACGGTTCCGGCAGTACACCAAACCACCCCGGATGCCGTAACCATCACGGCCCTTCGAAAGGATTGACAGTGACCCAGCTCATCACCACGGAACTGGTCGAGCTCGACCAGAACCTGGGCAACGCGCCCGAGGCGGTGATCCGGCACCTGGCAAGCAAGGTAGCTGCCGCCGGACGCGCAACAGAAGTTGAAGGCCTCTTCGCCGATGCCTACGCCCGCGAGCAGAAGACCGCCACCGGAATCCCCGGCGGCATCGCGATCCCGCACTGCCGCTCCGCTGCAGTCACGGAACCGACCCTTGCCATGGCCCGCCTCAACCCCAAGGTGGACTTCGGCGCCAAGGACGGTCCTGCGGACCTGATCTTCTTCATCGCAGCACCGGACGGAGCAGACCAGGCGCACCTGAAACTGCTCTCCAAGCTCGCCAGGTCCCTCATCAAGAAGGATTTCACCGCAGCCCTGCGCAACGCCTCTTCCAGGGAGGAGATCGTGGAGCTGGTGGACGGCGCCCTCGCTGACAAGCCTGCCGCCCACGCAGCACCGGCCGCGTCCGACTCAACCGCAGGAGCCGCTGCTGCCGCCGGGACCGGCACCCTTAACGCATCCGGCCAGTCCGGAGCTTCCGCAGTGTCCGGTTCCGGGGCGGCTGGCTCCGCCGCCGCTGGTCCCAGGCGCCTCGTGGCTGTCACTGCCTGCCCCACCGGCATCGCCCACACCTACATGGCAGCGGATTCCCTCGTCGCCGCAGCCCAGGAAGCCGGCGTTGACCTGCAGGTGGAAACCCAGGGTTCCTCAGGTGCCAAGCCGCTGGACCCGGCTGTCATCGCTGCAGCCGACGCCGTAATTTTTGCGGTGGACGTGGACGTGCGCGGCAAGGAGCGTTTCGCCGGGAAGCCCGTCATCAACGCACCCGTCAAGCGCGGCATCGATGAGCCCGCAAAGATGGTCCAGGAAGCGCTGGCCGCCGCGGACAACCCGAACGCCCGGCGCGTCCCGCACTTCGGTGCCGAGGAACAGGCCGAGCACGACGCCGATGAAAAGGGCGAGCACATCGGCCAAAAGCTGAAGCGTGCCCTGCTGACCGGCGTCAGCTACATGATCCCGTTCGTCGCCGGCGGCGGCCTGCTGATCGCACTGGGCTTCCTGCTGGGTGGCTACGACATCACCGATGTTGCGGACACCGTGGTTGTGGAAAACAACTTCGGCAACCTGCCCGAGGGCGGCCTGACCACTTACCTCGGTGCCGTGCTGTTCAAGATCGGCGCGCTGTCCATGGGATTCCTGGTCCCTGCATTGGCCGGCTACATCGCCTACGCCATTGCTGACCGGCCAGGCATTGCACCCGGTTTCGTCGCCGGCGCCGTCTCCGGTTTCATGGGTGCCGGCTTCCTCGGCGGCATCGTCGGCGGCCTGCTCGCGGGCTACATGGCCCACCTGATCGGGACCTGGCAGGTTCCGCGCTGGCTCCGCGGCCTGATGCCCGTGGTGATCATCCCGCTGCTTGCTTCCATCTTCGCCTCCGGCCTGATGTTCCTTGTCCTCGGCGGTCCCATTGCAGGCCTGACCCTGGCCCTCAACGACTGGCTGTCCGGTATGACCGGCGCATCCGCCGTCGTCCTGGGAATCATCCTCGGCCTGATGATGTGCTTCGACCTCGGCGGTCCGGTCAACAAGGTGGCTTACGCCTTCGCGGTAGCCGGCCTGAGCGCCGGCAGCGCCGACAACCAGGCGCCATGGCAGATCATGGCCACCGTCATGGCTGCGGGCATGGTCCCGCCGCTGGCCATGGCCCTGGCGACCGTCCTGGACAAGAAGCTCTTCAGCCTGGCCGAGCGTGAAAACGGCAAGGCCGCCTGGCTGCTGGGTGCGTCCTTCATCTCCGAAGGCGCCATCCCGTTCGCCGCAGCCGACCCGCTGCGCGTCATCCCCGCCAGCATGGTGGGCGGTGCCCTCACCGGCGCACTGACCATGGCCTTCAACGTCACGTCGCAGGCACCCCACGGCGGCCTTTTCGTCTTCTTCGCCATCGGCAACCTGCTGATGTTCGTCATCTCGATCATCGCCGGCACCATCGTCAGCGCGCTGGCCGTTGTGGCGCTGAAGCGCTGGGCAGCCCCCAAGACCGCTGATACCGTGGAGAGCGTTCCCGCCACGGTCTGACCGGCCACTCATTACTATCCGGCACTGGACCAACAGCAAGCCGAAAGACAAAGGAGCAACAATGCCAGAACGCACCGCAACCGTCGCCAGCCGAGTAGGCCTGCACGCCCGCCCCGCCGCCATCTTTGCCGAGGCAGCAGGCGAATACGACCTGGACATCACCATCGCCCGTGAAGGCGAACCCGCTGATGAGGCCATGGACGCTGCCAGCATCCTGTCCCTCATGAGCCTGGGCGCTTCCCACGGTGACGTGGTGGTCCTCCGGGCCGAGGGCAACGGCGCAGACGATGCGCTGAACCACCTGGTCCAGATCCTGGAAACGGATCACGACGCCGAGTAGCACCGCGCGCCCCAGCGGCCGCCGTCGGGCCTTCCCACTCCGGGAAACGTCCGACGGCGGCCGCTGCTTTTAAGTTCCTCCTGACCGAATCAGGTTGGGGCCTACTTTGCCTTCTTCGCCGTGAACAGCAGGTATTCCCATTCCATCTGGAAGGGCGTATCGCCGTGGGCGTCGCCGAAGGATTCAGCGAGCTCGGTGAGGGCCTTATCCAGGGCTTTGACCTTGTCCCCGTCCCCGGCAATGAACTTATACAGGGAGATGGTGGGGCCGTAGTGGGACTTGAAGTAGCGGACGAAGTCCTCTGGCTGGTGGAAGCTGCGGACGGCGAGCGTCTGCTTGCGGGAGTGGATATCCGAAATCCTGTCCCCCAGCAATTCACGGACGTGGTCCTCGCTCCCCCACAGCGGCGCGGGCTGGGCACCGGGTGGCGGCGGCGGGGCGAAGGGCTTCATGGTGGCGAACATCCTGCCGATGAACCCGTGCGGTGTCCAGCTGAGCAGTCCGATGGTGCCGCCGGGCCTGCAGACGCGAACCAGCTCATCCGCTGCGGCCTGGTGGTGGGGCGCGAACATGACGCCAAGGCAGGACATGACGACGTCGAAGCCGGCGTCATCGAAAGGCAGGGCCTCAGCGTCCCCCTCCTTCCAGTCGAGCTGGACCCCCCGGTTGGCAGCCTCGCGGCGGCCGGCTTCGAAAAGCTCAGGGGTAAGGTCGCTGGCCACTACCTTTGCGCCCATCATCGCCGCAGGGATAGCGGCGTTGCCTGAACCTGCGGCAACGTCCAGCACGCTGCTGCGGGAGGTGATGCCGCAGGCTTCAACCAGGATGGCGCCCAGTTCCAGGAGCATCTCGTCGGCGAGAGCCGGGTAGTCACCCGAGGCCCACATGGCCCGGTGCTTCTGCTTGAGCTCCCGGTCCGCCTCCACTGCTTGCGTCTGATCGTTCATGTCCGCGCCCCTCTCAGGTGGCAGGTCAGAGTGACTGGCAGCGCGCTGTTTGCCACAGCGGAGGCTGTGATGCGACTCATTGTGGACGCCCCGGCGCCGGCTGTAAAGGAGTCCGCGGTAAGGGACTCCCAAGGGGCGCGGCTACCAAAAGGCAAGCAAGCTTAGTAGTTTGATCACCATGGCATTGAGCACCGCCTCCGGCTCCCCAGGCCTGGCACCATTACGCCGGCTTGCGCGCCCTGGTGCCCGTTGCCTTCGCGGCCGTGGTTTTCGCAGCGGGCTTGTCGGCGGCCTTGGCAACTGCGGATTTAGCGGTACCCGATTTTGCTGCCGCGGACTTAGTCGCCGCGGTCTTGGTTCCGGACGACTTGGCTGTGCCGGTCTTTGCGGTTCCGGCCTTTGTACCCGTCGACTTCGCGGCGCTGGATTTGCCGGCAGTCCCCGTGCTTTCTTCGGCCGCGGCGGCCGTGGATTTGGCGGCGGTGGACCTCTCGCGGGCCGGCTTGGCGGCTCCTTCGTCGTCGCTGCCGGCCTCGTCACCGGAGTCCTTCCCCGAACTGCCGCCGGCGGCATCGGATCCGCCACGTTTCCGGTCGAGGCTGCGCTTCAGCGCCTCCATCAGGTCGATGACTTCGCCCTTGCCGCCCTCGCCCGCTTCCACGCCGAACGTTTCCTCGGTATCCAGCGATTCGCCCTGTTCCAGCTTGGCCTCGATGAGCTGGCGGAGCTGGACCTGGTAATCGTCCGTAAAGGAGGCTGGATCAAAATCCGCCGCCATGGACTCCACCAGGGCCGCGGACATGTCGCGTTCCTGGGCGCTGATCCGGACGTCAGCCTCCAGCGACGGGAAGTTCGCCTCCCGTACCTCGTCCGGCCAGAGGAGGGACTGGAGCACCAGAACGTCGTCCTTGATCCGCAACGCCCCGAGCCGCGTCTTTTCCCGCAGGGCGAACTGGACAATCGCCACCCTGTCCGTGTCCTCCAGCGCCCGGCGCAGCAGGACGTAGGCCTTCGGCGACTTGGAGTCCGGCTCCAGGTAGTAGCTCTTCTCGAACATCATGGGTTCCAGCTGCTCGGACGGGACGAACTGCACCACTTCAATTTCGTGGCTGTTCTCTGCCGGAATGGCCTTGAGCTCGTCCTTGGCCAGGATCACCGTCCTGCCGTCTTCCTCGTAGGCCTTCTCAATGTCCGAATAGTCGATGACCTGGCTGCAGACCTCGCACCGTCGCTGGTAGCGGATCCGGCCGCCGTCGGCATTGTGGACCTGGTGCAGACTGATGTCATGATCCTCAGTGGCGCTGTAGACCTTGACAGGAACGTTGACCAGGCCAAACGCGATGGCACCTTTCCAGATGGCTCTCATCCCTCAAGTCAACAGCACGCAGCGCCGGAGGTGAAGACCTGTGGCCGCGGCTAAAGAGCGTGTCCGGGTTGCCGGACGGGAACTGACGCTCACCAACCTGGACAAAATCATCTATCCGGAGACCGGCACCACCAAGGCGGACGTGCTGGCGTACTACGCCGCGGTGGGCCACGTCCTGATCCCCGCCGCAGCCAACCGCCCTGCCACCAGAAAACGGTGGGTGAACGGAGTCGGGACCGCGGAGAAGCCCGGCGAGGTGTTCTTCCAAAAAAACCTTGAAGATTCCGCACCGGGCTGGCTCCCGCGGGCAGCGATTACCCACAAGGACCGGACCATCCACTACCCGATGGTTGACGACGCTGCCACGCTGGCATGGTTCGGCCAGATCAACTCGCTGGAAGTCCATGTCCCCCAGTGGCAGGTGGATTCCCACGGCAACCAGCTGAATCCCGACCGGCTGGTGCTGGACCTGGACCCAGGGGAAGGCGCGGGCATCGAGGAGTGCGTGGAAGTGGCGCTGCTGGCCCGTGCCATCCTCGAGGACGTGGGAATGGAGCCGGTCCCCGTGACCAGCGGCAGCAAGGGCATCCACCTCTATGCCGCCCTGGACCGGAGCCAGACCTCCGAGCAGATCTCAGCGTTCGCCCGCGAACTCGCACGCGCCCTCGAAGCCGACCATCCCGACCTCGCCGTCAGCGACATGAAAAAGACCCTGCGCAAAGGCAAGGTGCTGGTGGACTGGAGCCAGAACAACGCAGCAAAGACCACCATCGTGCCGTATTCACTGCGCGGCCGGCCCACCCCCATGGTGGCGGCACCCCGGACCTGGGACGAGATCAGTTCCCCCGGGCTCGCGCACCTGGACTACAAGGCGGTGATGAAGCGGGTGCAGGAGGGCGCTGACCCGTTCGCCGCCGTCGTCAACGCCGGCGGCAACCCCCGCCTGGAAAAGTACCGCTCCATGCGCGATCCCAACGCCACGCCGGAACCCTTCAGCGGTGCCGCGGGCAGCGGTGACGCCTTTGTCATCCAGGAGCACCACGCCAGCCGGCTGCACTTCGACCTGCGCCTGGAACACGAGGGCGTCCTGGTGTCCTGGGCCCTGCCCAAGGGCGTTCCGGAATCCGGCGGCAAGAACCACCTGGCTGTGCAGACCGAGGACCACCCCATGGACTACCTCACCTTCCACGGGACCATCCCCAAAGGGGAGTACGGCGCCGGCGAAATGACCATCTGGGACCACGGCACCTACGAGCTGCACAAGTGGATCAACGGCAGGGAGGTCATCGTTACCCTGAAGGGTTCCGACGGCGGCGGCCTGGGCGGGACCAGGAAGTTCGCGCTGATCCATACCGGCCGCGGCCAGGGCAGGGAATCCGAAGGGCAATGGCTGATCCATCTTATGGAACCCGAGCGGCACGGCGGCCGGCGGCATGCGCCGGACGGCGGCGAGCCGGAAGAGCCGGAAGAGCCGGAAGAGGCGCCGGCTCCAGCGCGGCACAGGCAGCCGGCACAGGAAAAGCAGCACGGCGAGGCGCCGGACGAAGGCGTTGGGGAACCAACCCATCACGACGCCGGAACGTCAGCTGATGACACAGCAGGACTTTCCGACGTGGCGCCGGAGGACTACCGGCCCATGATGGCCACGCTGGGTGACGCAGCCGACCTGCAGGGCAGTAACTGGCAGTTCGAACTCAAGTGGGACGGTGTGCGGGCGATCCTGGCGGCCGATGAAGAATCAGTGCGGATCTTCAGCCGCAACGGCAACGACGTCACCGGGACCTACCCCGAATTTGCAGACCGGAACTGCTGGCCACCCCAGCCGTTCGTTGCGGACGGCGAAATCTTCTCGGTGGGCCCGTCGGGCAGGCCTGATTTCGGGCTGCTCCAAGGACGGATGAAGCTCACCCGGCCCGCCGATGTCGCAAGGGCGCGGACTGCCATCCCCGTACAACTGATGCTGTTCGACCTGCTGCACGAGGGCGGGAAGGACCTCCGAAGGCTGCCGCTCGCCAAGCGCCGGCAACGGCTGGAGGCCTTCTTCACGCCGTCCGGCTGCCCCGCCGGGCTGTCCCCCGTGTTGAAGGAGCGGGTGGAGGACATCCTCGAAAGCGCCCGGGAGCTGGGCCTGGAAGGGGTGATGGCCAAGCGGACGGACAGCCGCTACGTGAGCGGGCAGCGGACCCGTACCTGGATCAAGCTGAAAGTGGAGCAGACACAGGAAGTGGTTGTGGGCGGCTGGCGGCCCGGCAAAGGCGGCCGCCAGGACACTGTCGGATCTTTACTGGTGGGCATCCCGGACGGCACAAAGCTGCAGTACGCAGGGCGCGTCGGCAGCGGGTTCAGCGGAAGGGAACTGGCCGAACTGCGGCAAACGGTCGAGCGCCTGGCCCGGAAGACCTCGCCGTTCCTCGACGTCCCGCGTCCGGACGCTGCCGATGCGAACTGGGTGGCACCGCAGCTGGTGGGCGAGGTGACCTACAGCGAGTGGACCGGAACGGGGCGCTTGCGGCACCCGGTGTGGCGGGGCTGGAGGTTGGACAAGGACCCTGCGGAGGTAGTCCGGGAGGGGTGATCTGCTGCGCGACGCGCAAATTCCGCTGGGACAAGGAAAGAGCTGGCGACACCGGTACTCCAGGGCCGCCAGCTCTTTTGCACGTCGGCAGGTTCTATCTGCGTCGGCAGAAGGTGGCCCCGGCTATGAGGAGTGGGGCATTTGCGGCCGGCTGGTGCGATGAATCGCGGTCACGGCAGCTCCCTGGCCCATCTGGCCGTGGGACATGCCGCGTTCCTTCGGGTGCCGCCGCTTTCCGTTGCCGTCCGGCCATGACCGCTGGCCGCCGGCTCCCAACGGGGAAAGCGGGGCTGCTGCGCCTGGCAGGTCCGGGGTATCCATGGCCGCTGCGAGGTGGTCTGCAACCTCGGGGGTGATGGAGGGTTCATGTTTGTGCTCAGCCATTTGTTCTTCCTTTCCACGGTGAAACGAGAGCCGCGGGCCTGGGCCTGCAGGCCAGGGGCAGCTGGAGGTGCCAGGGACTTCTGGGGGTTTCGGAGTCTGCCGTTACCGGCGTCCGTTGAACGGGGAGATCCGTGTTCTGCGGCAAAGAGTCCAGGCCGCAGGTGCGCCTACAAGAAAGAGTGTGTTCCCATGGCATAACCATAGGCATCACGGGTGCGCCTGTGAACCCCTCCGGCGGCGCAGGGCGCAACCAGTGTGCATATAAGGGTCACAACAAACAGGTACGACGGCGGCTTCCACGGCGGCGTGGAAAGTTCCGGGACAGCGTGGGCGGCGTCACTTTTCCCGGCAGATCCTGGCGAAAATCGGGCTGAAGGCGGCCCTGGCAGAAAAATGTTGGGCATCATGGGGCGGCATCCCTGTGCTTCCCAGTAACGGCGCGGGAAAAGCCGGGAAAAGATTTTTCCGATTTCGGCTCATCATGCCCTCAAAAGGTGCGATCCTACGGCATGAATCGCTAATGCGCCATGGTTTTCGCGTAAAATTGAAGGCCTGCCCGGAGCGGGGCAGCTACACGTCGCAAGCAAATGACCTCCACAGGAGTTGCCCAAATGCCCACAGACCGAAGCAGGACCGACTCTTCCGCAGGCCTTAACAGCGCTTCCGGAACCAACCATGCTGCACCACCCGGCACCCCGTCGCCGGCTGTTTCCAGGCACCCCCGGAAACCGAAAATACTGGGGCGCCGCCGGCTCAAGGAGTCGGACGTCAACGTCGTGAACCAACCCATGCTGAAGAGGGCCCTCGGCGGAACCATCGTGGGCAACACCATGGAATGGTACGACGTCGGCGTCTTCGGCTACCTCATCACCACCATGGGCCCGGTCTTCCTGCCGGAATCCGATCCCACCACCCAGACGCTGTTCCTGCTGGGTACTTTTGCCGCAACGTTCATTGCCCGCCCCCTGGGCGGTGTGATCTTCGGCTGGATGGGCGACAAGATGGGCCGCCAGAAGATCCTCGCCGCCACCCTGATGCTGATGGCCGCCAGCACCTTCGCTATCGGGCTCCTGCCCGGCTACGCCCAGATCGGACTGTGGGCTGCCGGCCTGCTGGTGCTGCTCAAGATCGTCCAGGGCTTTTCCACCGGCGGCGAATACGCCGGCGCCACCACCTTCGTCAGCGAGTACGCCCCGGACAAGCGCCGCGGGTACTTCGCCAGCTTCCTTGATATGGGCAGCTACTTCGGTTTCGCCCTTGGCGCGGCCCTCGTGTCGGTGCTGCAACTGACCCTCGGGCAGTCGGCCATGGAGGAGTGGGGCTGGCGCATCCCGTTCCTTATCGCCGGCCCGCTGGGCCTGATCGCCGTATACTTCCGGAGCAAAATTGAGGAATCCCCGCAGTTCCAGGCAACCATGGACGCCCAGGAGGAGCTCGCCAAGCACGCTGCCGGCAGTGACGCTGCCGCCGTCAAGGGACCGGTTGGAATTGTGAAGGCCTACTGGCGCTCCATCATCGTTGCCATGGTCCTGGTGGCTGCCGCCAACACGGCCGGCTACGCACTGACGTCCTACATGCCCACCTACCTGACAGAGTCGAAGGGCTACGATCCGGTGCACGGCACCCTGCTGACCATCCCCGTGCTGGTGGTCATGAGCCTGTGCATCCCGCTGACCGGCAAACTGTCCGACAAGATCGGCCGCAGGCCCGTCCTGTGGATCGGCGCAGTCAGCACCGTGGTCCTGGCAACCCCGGCGTTCATGCTGATTGGCATTGGCGAGATCTGGTCAACCCTGGCCGGCCTGGCGCTGATCGCCTTCCCGGTGACGTTCTACGTTGCCAACCTTGCGTCCGCGCTCCCGGCACAGTTCCCTACCTCCAGCCGGTACGGCGCCATGGGAATCGCCTACAACTTCTCCGTGGCGATCTTTGGCGGCACGACGCCGTTCATCGTGGCAGCCCTCATCGGGGCTACCGGCAATGACATGATGCCGGCCTATTACCTGATGGGAACCTCGCTGGCGGGTGCTGTGGCCATCTACTTCCTGAAGGAGTCCGCCCAGCGCCCGCTGCCCGGATCCATGCCGAGCGTAGACACCCAGGCCGAGGCCCGGGAGCTTGTAGCCACGCAGGATGAGAACCCGCTGATTGACCTGGACGAACTTCCGTTTGATACCCAGGACGTCACGGACTCGCGCGATGACGGAAAGGTCCCCGCCGGCGTCTAGCGCTTCCCACACCGGGCACGTTGTGCAGCCCACGCTCAGAAGGCCCGTCCGGCGTGTTTCCTTGGGGGAAGCACGCCGGGCGGGCCTTTGGCCTGCCAGTCACAATGACGTTCCAAGTCCTGCGGTTGCGGACGGAAATGACCGGCCGGACCACGCGGTGGTAACTTCCAGAAGGCCAGTACGGGAAGCAGCAGGAGGTGTGGGCATGGAACGCGTCCTCCTGCAGGTACGCGCGCTCCACCGGCTGGAGCCCGCCAACAATGACCACCTCGCCGCGCTGCGCGTGGCCCTGAGCGTGGCAGTACCATCGCTCCTCCTCCTGGCCGCGGGCCGCACAGACCTCATCATTTACGCCGTGTTCGGCGCCCTCACGGGCATGTACGGACGCTCAGAGCCGCACCAGCTCCGCCTTCGGCACCAGTCCCAGGCCGCCGTCGTCCTGCTGGGTGGCGTGGCGGTGGGTGTGTTCCTGTCCGTCAACCACCTTCACTCGTGGTGGCTTGTGGGAGTGGAGGCGCTCCTGGCCGGCGCCGGCTCAGTTTTCGCGGACCGCGTGCGACTCAAGCCCAACGGGCCCTTCTTTGGGATCCTCGCACTGGGCGCCTGCGCGTCGGTACCCACCGTTGTTCCGTGGCAGGTGGCCCTGCTCATCGCCGCCGGATCCGCGGCCTTCTCGATGCTGGTGGGTTTCGGCGGCTGGATCCGCCGCAGGTCCTGGCAGCCCGGTGCGGTCCGTGCGGTTCCCGCCGCAACCCCGGCAGGGCACCGGGAAGTGCTGGTGCACGCCACCCGCTACGTCCTGGCTGTGGGTGCCGCCGGTGCCGTGGGTGTCCTGACAGGCAGCGGCCACCCCCACTGGGCCATGGCAGCTGCTGCCGTGCCCCTGGCCGGGGCCGACCTGCCCAGCAGCGTCCGGCGCGGCATCCACCGCATCGTGGGAACGTTCGTGGGGCTGGCGGTCACTGCCGTCGTCATTCTTCCCGCCCCGTGGTCCCTGGCCGGCCTGTACCCGCACCGGCAGGCAGTGGTACTCGCGCTCCTGGTGATCCTGTTCCAGTTCACCACCGAGCTGTACATGACCCGGCACTACGGCCTGGCCATGGTGTCCTTTACTCCGGTGATCCTGCTGATGACCCAGCTGGCCGATCCGATCGATCCCGCGGTCCTGATCCTCGAGCGCGGCATCGAGACCCTGGTGGGCGCACTGGTGGGGATTGCTGTGGTGGTGGCTGTCCGGCGGTCAGGAACCCGGACACCGTCAGCACTACTGGGGCTTGGGCCGCTGCTTCGGCTTCCGCGAAGGCCCCGCCACTAGCCTCGCCGGCGCCACCCGCGCCACGGCCGCCACCACCTTGTAGCGCTTGGAGGGGATGGAAACGGCCTTGCCCCCCGCGTTGTCCGCCAACCCCTCACGCACTACGCGCCCGGCACGCAGCCAGGCCCACGACGGCGCCACCGACTTGTCCATCCCCATCCGGTCGTGGAACTCCGTATGGGTGAAGCCGGGGCAGACGGCAGTGACTTTGATGCCCTGCTTTCCGTACGCGAGGTTGGCCCAGCGGCTGAAGCTCACCAGCCAGGCCTTCGCCGCGGAGTAGGTGCCGCGCGGCAGGAAAGCGGCGATGCTGGCCACGTTGATGATCCTGCCCTCGCGCCTTTCCAGCATGCCCTTCAGTGCGGCATGGGTCAGCTCCATGGCCGTCTCCCCATGCAGTTTCAGGTGCTTCTTTTCCTCCGCGATGTGGTTGTCCTCAAAGTTGTGCAGCAAACCGATCCCGGCGTTGTTCACCAGGATGCCCACCGGCCGCTGCGCATCGGACAGGCGTCCGACGACGGCAGCCACGCCTGCGTCGTCCGTCAGGTCGGCGGGCAGCACCTCGGCCGTGATCCCGTAACGCCGTTCCAGGCTTACCGCAGTTTCCTCGAGGCGGGACCGGTTCCGTGCCACCAGCACCAGGTCACAGCCCTGGGCTGCCAGCTGGCGCGCGAACTCAGCGCCCAGGCCCGCGCTGGCACCGGTGATCAGGGCTGTTGTTGCCGGGGATTCTGCAGTCATGATGCAAGCCTAGCCACCTGTGAGGACGGTGTGACAAGACGGCGGGACGTGCTGAGGCTAGGGTTGGCGTACCAGCAGCCAGTGGCTGCACGATTCATCGGGGGAAAGCATGGAGCAGGGACAAACAGGCGCAATCGGATTTCGGGAAGTGGACCGAAACGGGAACGCTGTCAGCACGGAGGACAGTGCGGTAACGGCGGAAGAACCGGGCCGGCGGAAAGCTCTTTCGGTCAACCCGTTCATCGCGGCTTTGTGGCTGCTGTCAGCCCTCCTGATCGGCGGCGGAGCGTGGGTCTTTCTTAACGCCAACGCGATGGTGGGTCCGTCGGCCGGCGGGATGCCCACATCCTTCCTGGTTTTTACCTTTGCGCCTTACGCGATCTTCGCCGGACTCGCTGCCCTGATCTGCCTGCTGCTCTGGCATGCCCTGCAGTGGCAGCGCGGGCACAGGTAGGACGCCAGGAAGACTCAGGTCCCGGACGGCCACGGCCGTTGCGCGGCGAGGCGGCGGCTGTGCCCCGGGCCACAACCGATTTGCCCGAACATTAGTAAGCATGCTTAGCTATTGCGGTAATGAAACCTCCGCAAGCAGTTCGCGGCGGGGCTGCCAACGCCGGCGGCTCCGTGAAGAAGCCCAAGGATGACCATCATGACCACCGCTACAAACAGCCAGCTTACGGTGCCCTTCGAGCCGGACGCGCCAACAGACGTGTCCTTGGACTCCACCTTTGCCGCAGACCTGGGCCTGCTCCTCACGCTCAACACCCGCACGCACTGCCGCGCTCCCATGCAGCTCGTGGACCCGGAAGAACTGCCCGTCCGGCTGCCCGTTTATGTTGATGGCACCAACGCCGCCCCGGTTGCCGTCAGCGCCCTTCCGGAGCACGTGGAAACCTACCGGTGCGCGTGCGGATTTACCATCGACGCCCCCGTCCTCAGCGAACACGCCCTCGCCAGCTGACCGCCAGGGCAGGGACCTGGCAGCAGGCCCCTGCCGCCACCCCTAGCGTGCCGGGACCTGCGCGGCTCCGGCCCTCGCCAGCGCCACCGCCTGGCGGGTATCTTCCCGCACCAGATCCGCATTAATGGCGGCGGCGGCCTTCAAACCGGCAGCTGCCGCTGTCATTACCTGCGCCGAGACGTCCGTGGCATTTCCGGCTGCCCATACTCCCGGGCAGGATGTGAGCCCGGATTCGTCAGTAGCCAGCCGTGTCCCCGGCCCTTGTTCCAGGCCTTCCGGTTCCAGCCCGAGGGCCTGGAGCATGTTGGCCTTGCTGACCGCGGCGGGGCTGACGGCCAGCACCTCCAGCGGCAGCGCTGATCCGTCGTCGAGCATGACACCGGTGAGCCTGTCGTCCTGGACCACCAGGCCGCGGACCCTGCCATCCACCACCTGGACGTTCCGTGCATCCAGCTGCTCGGCCTCCCCGGGGCTGAGGGTCACGGTGCCGTTGAGCAGGAGGGTCACGTCCTGGCTCCATTGCCGGAAAGTCAGGGCCTGAAGGACGGCATGCGCATCAGCTGCCAGCACCCCCAGGCTCTGGTTCCGGACCTCCCAGCCGTGGCAGTAAGGGCAGTACAACACGTCCCGGCCCCAGCGTTCGGCCACTCCCGGCAGGTCCGGAAGCTCATCCGCGATGCCCGCCGCGATCAGCAGCCGCCTGGCCGTGCACGTGGAGCCGTCGTCGAGTGAGAGCACGAAGGTGTCGCCCTCCCGGCGGGCCGATCTCACGAAGCCGGTGAGCGCCTCGCCACCGAACGACAGCAGCTCGTCCCTTCCGGCGCCCAGGAGCTCCTGGGGACGCACACCCTCCCTGCTCAGGAAACCGTGGACCCCTTCCGCCTGCAGGTTTCGTTGCCGGCCGGCGTCGATTACCACCACGGACCGTAAGGCCCGGGCAAGGGCAACGCCTGCACTCAGCCCGGCCGGTCCCCCACCGATCACGGCAACGTCGAACAATTGATCTTGGCGATTCATCCAGGATTCCTTCCCCGGTGCGCGCTGTCCCCGCGCAGGGCGCGCATGTAACTGCGAGCGCCCACTGCAAGACCGCGCTCAGGAAAGGTACCCGGCGGAACCGCACAATAACGGCCAGTCCGGATCCCGGAAGGGGATGTTTTGCTGCTTACCGGAGCAGCGTGGGGCTCTAGGCTCCCGAACCGTTCGTGGCCGGTGCGTCCGGCCAGTCAACGAACTGCCCGTACCCCTCGTGCTTGCGAAGGTAACCGGCGATGAACGGGCAGTGCGGCACGATGCGTTTGCCTGTGGCCACGACGTCGTCAAGGGCGAAATGCGCCAGCACCTTGCCCAGGCCCTTGCCCTCAAAGTCCTTCCCGGTCTCTGTGTGGGTGAAGTCGATGTGGCCGGGCAGGTCCCGGTAGAAGGATTGGACAGCCAGCGTGCCGCCCACATGCAGCTCATAACGGTGCTGCCCATCGTTGCGCCGCAGCGTTACATCAGGAGTGAACGTATCCTCGGTGGACATCATGTTCTCGGTCATGGTTCGACACTGGCACTACTTCACTCCGGTGGCAATGCCCCCGGATACCCCTTCGCCTTGACGGGTACAGGGAAGCCGCCAGGAGCTAGACAGCGAGGGCAATCAGGCCAAGCACGACGGCGAGCAGCGGCAGCAGCCCCTGGGTTGCGGCCGCCCTGAGGTACTTGCGCCCTGTCAGGGCAAGGACAACTGCGGCGAGCAGCATGGAGCCACAGCAGCTGAAGATCAGGGTCCAGCCTGCAACAGCCTGCGCTGATCCCTCCGCTCCCCAGGCCACGCAGCCGACGCCGATGAACGCACCGAGCGCCAGGAACAGGTTGTAGAACCCCTGGTTGTAGGCCAGCGGCCTGGTGGTCTCGGCGTCAGCCTGGGATGCCACGCCAAAGCGCTTCCAGGTGGCCGGCCTGGTCCAGGTGAGGGACTCCATAATGAAGATGTAGACGTGGAGCGCGGCTGCCAGGAAGGCAAAAACAAGGAAGGCCAGGATCATTCACTGATCCTAGCCTCCCTGATCCCTGCCGCGGTCAGCGCGTGAGCGTGGCCAGGGTGAGGGCTGCGAAGCCACGGGCGGAACTGTTCCAGTGGCCCAGCAGCCCCTGCAGGTTTTCACCATCAGCCCGGTGGCCGGGCAGCTCTTCCTGGAGGGTGGCCAGCACGCCGGTCCTCAGCTCGGTGTTGAAGTTGACCTTGCCAACGTTCATGGCCGCAGCCTTCACCAGCTCCTCCTCGGGAATTCCGGAGGCACCGTGAAGCACCAGCGGTATGTGCGTCCGCACGGCGATATCCTGCAGGACATCCCAGCGCAGCCGGGGCTCCCCCTTGTACTTCCCGTGGACATTTCCGACGGCGACCGCCAGCAGTTGCGCACCGGTCCGGGACACGAAGTCCTCCACCAGGGCCGAATCCGTCAACCCGGCCACGGCGGCACCGGACTGGTCGGCACCAAAGGCGCGGTCCTCGTCGCCGGCGAGGCCGCCGAGCTCCGCTTCCAGCACGACGTCGGGGCCCAGCAGCGCGCGGGCCGCAACAACCAGGGCGATGTTGTCCTCGTAAGGAAGGGACGAACCATCAGCGAGGACGGAATCCGCCCCGGCGGCAACGGCGTCGGCCATCACCTGAAGGTCCGATGCGTGGTCAAGCTGCACGGCGACCGGCACTGAGGCTGCGTCCGCGAGGCCACGCAGCGCTGCGATGAGGCGCAACCCGTTGGGGGTGGAAGCGGTCTTCGGGGCCACCAGGAGAATGACGCCGCGGCCGGACTCCTCTGCAGCACCCACCACGGCCAGTGCTGTAGCGAAGTCGTAGCAGGTGAAGGCAGGAACTGCGGAACCGTGCTGGAGGGCAGTGGTGACAAGGTGGTCGAGTCGGGTGCGCATCAGACGCCCAGGCCGCCAACCAGGAGCCAGACCAGGAAAGTCAGCGCGAAGCCCGCCAGGCCAAGGATGGTCGTGAGGACAGTCCAGGTCTTCAGGCCGTCGGCCACGGACAATCCAAGGTACCGGGTGACGATCCAGAAGCCGGAGTCGTTCACGTGGCTGAGGCCGAAGGCGCCGAAGCCAATGGCAATGAGGATAAGCGCAGTCTGGATGGGTGAGAATCCGCCGTCGGCAACGGATGCCGCCAGCAGCCCGGCAGTGGTGATGATGGCAACGGTGGCGGAACCCTGGGAAGCGCGCAGGATGGCGGCGAGGACGAAGGCCATCACGATGACGGGAAGTCCGGCCGTCTGCAGGCCTTCAGCGAGGGCCTTGCCGATGCCGGAGACGGTGAGGACCTTGCCGAAAACGCCGCCGGCGCCGGTCACCAGGATGACGATCGCGGTGGGGGCCAAGGCGGAATCCATGACTTCACCGGTGTGCTGGGAGGACCAGCCGCGGCGGATGCCCAGGAAGTAGTACGCCAGGCCCAGTGCGGTGAGGAGGGCAATGAGCGGTGCGCCCACGAAGGCGGCGAGCTGCGCGGGGAAGGAATCCTTGGGCAGGATGACTGCACCTACGGTGCCAACCATGATCATCAGGATGGGAAGGACGATGAGCGTGATGATCATGGCCGGGCTTGGCGCGGTCTTGACCTCGTTTTTGACGGCGACGGCGGAAGTACCCTGCGCCGCTTCCTGCTCAACCTGGGAAGTGCCGGTACCAAAAAGGCGGAACTGCTCGGCGGTGGCGGGCAGCATGGTGAAGTCGCGGCGGTTGAGCCTGCGGGCAACAAAGTAGCCGAGGACGCCAACGGGGATGCAGAGGACCAGGCCAAGGATGGTAGTCCAGCCGATGTCCGCACCGAGGATTCCGGCACCGCCCACGACGCCGGGATGCGGGGGGACAACAACGTGGATGGCCAGCATGATTGCACCGACGGGGAGGCCGATCTTGACCGGGTTGACCCCGGCGGCCTTCGCAAATCCGTAGATGATGGGGATGAGGATGATGAATCCGACGTCAAAGAAGACAGGTATGGCCAGCAGGAACGCTGCAGCGGTGAGCGCGGCGATGACCCTGCGCGGGCCAAGCAGCTGGGTGAATTTCCCGGCGAGCGACTGTGCGCCGCCGGAAATTTCGATCATCTTGCCCAGCATGGCGCCGAGGCCCACCAGGATGGCCACGGACCCGAGGGTGCCGCCCATGCCCTCGGTCACGGTCTTGATGATGTCCGGCAGCGGGATGCCTGCCACCAGCGCAACAGCGACGCTGACCACCAGAAGGGCGAGGAAGGCCGGGATTTTGAACTTGATGACGGCCACCAGCAGCAGGGCGACGCCTGCCGCTGCTATGGCCAGGAGAGCTAGTGCGCTCATCGTGTGTCTCCTTTGACATCGCCAGTTAAGACTAGCGAGCTTAATTTTCGGGGGAACGCTGGGAGGTACGACGGCGGCGGAGGGGGGACCGCCGCCGTCGTACGTTTTCGGGGGGGTGGGCTAGTTGGTGCGCTTGGTGGGGGCGACCACCTTGATGACGGCGGAGTCATCAGCGGCGGCGAGGCCCTGGGCCTGGCCCAGGAGGTAGAGCTGCTCTGCGGCTGCAGCAACGGGGGCTGCGAGGCCGGCGGCGCGGGTGGCTTTGCCAACAATCCCCATGTCCTTGACGAAGATGTCCAGGCGGGACAGGACCTCGGCGCCTTCCTCGTTGTAGGCCTCGAGGATTCGCGGGCCGCGGTTGGACAGCATGAACGAGCCGGCAGCGCCGGCTTCCAGCGCGGCGAGGGTCTTCGCCTGGTCAAGTCCCAGGGCATCTGCCAGCGCCATCGCTTCTGCGGCGGCGGCAATGTGGACGCCGCAGAGGAGCTGGTTGACGGTCTTGAGCGCCTGGCCGTCGCCGGGCTTGTCGCCAACGACGGTGAGGGTGGAGGCGAGCAGTTCCAAAGCGGGGGCTGCCTTTTTCCGGGCTTCGGGGGAAGCGCCGACGACGATCAGCAGGTCCCCTTCGCCGGCACGCTTGGGTCCGCCGGAGAGCGGGGCGTCCACCAGCTCAACGCCGTATTCGGCCAGCCTGGCCACGGTGGCCGGGATGGCTTCAGTGCCGACGGTGCTCCCCAGGATGACGACGGCGCCCGGCTCCAGTACGGAGGCCACACCGTTCGCGCCAAAGAGCACGTCATTGAGCTGTTCGCCGTTGCGGACAGCCAGGAGCACGGCGTCGGCACCCTTCGCGGCTTCGCGGGCAGTGGCGAAGGTGGCGATGCCGGCTTCTTCCGCGAGCTTGAGGCGGGGTTCGGCGATGTCGAAGCCGTGGACAGTCAGCTGTGAGGCCAGGCGGGTGGCCATGGGCAGGCCCATGGCGCCGAGGCCCAGGACGGTGACGGTGTAATTGCTGGTCATGGTGTTCTCCATTGAATTGAATAGGGCCACGCTCGCGGGGTCCCCTGGCCGAGCTTGCGAGGTTAGGGGGCGAGTGGGGATGTGTTGCTGAGCTTGCGGGTGACGTCGGCGAGGGACTGGTCATTGCCCACGTTGCCGGCGAAGACGATGTAGGGGATGCCCTTGGCGGGGCCGTCCACGGGCTCCCAGAGGGAGACGATGCCCGGCAGCATGGGGCCGCGGACAATCGCGTGCCGGATTTCCAGGCCGTGGGCTGCGACGTCCGAGGAAGTGATGCCGCCCTTGGCGATGACGAACCGCGGCGGGAACGTTTTGAGGGTGCGGTTGACCACGGCGACGACCGCGGCGGACACGGTGCGGGCGATCCGCAGGCTTTCGGCGGGGTCGTCCGCCTTGATGAGCAGCCGGCTGGTGTGCACGATGACGTCACCGCCCTTGAGGGCTTCGACGACGGTGTCCACGGTTTGGTCCAGGTGCCCGTCGGCCTCGGCACCGAGGAGCTTTTCGACGTCGATCTCCACGATGCGGGCGGAGCTGTGCTGTTCCGTCAGGGCCTTGAGCTGGCGGGTGGTGACCCCGACATGGGAGCCGACGACGATGAGGCCGCCGGCCTCGGACGGGGTGTTGCCGGCGTAGGCTTCGGCGCCGGTCAGTTCCGTGCGGATCTCCTGGCCGATCCGGGCGCGCCCGAACGGGGGGCCTACGCGGTAGAGCAGCTTCTTGCCGCGCCGTTCGGCTTCCTCCAGGCCCAGCGACAAGGCACGGAGATCGTTTTCAGTAACGATGTCCGCCACGATCGGGGTGGAGTCGGTGGCGGCTTCGATGGCGTCGGCAATCGCGTCGGCGCTGATCTTGGCACGGGCGGCGTCGTCCCCGGTTCCGGCGGCAGCACCGGCGCGGATGATGTTGAGGTCCAGCACGATCACCGAGTCGGCGGTGAAGCGGCCCTGGGACTTCTCTTCCACGTAGTCAGCCATCACGGACGTGCTGAAGCCGAAGCTGGCATCCTTGGCGAATTCCGTGTCAGAGACCGGGACGAGCCTGCCGGTCTCTTCTCCCGTGCCGCGCATGTAGTGGACACCGCCGATCGTGACCCGCCCGGCGTCCGGGAAGGCCGGGACCAGCACTACGCCGTCGGTCTTTTCACCGCTGACGTCCGCCACGGTTGCAGCAATGACGTCCGGCTCCAGGGGGTAGTGGCCGCGGAGGGTTGAATCGCTCCGGCTGACGAAGCCCAGCCGGAGCGTGTCCGGTGAACCGGCGGCGGCGAGGGCGTTGCGGACCACTTCCTCGTTGCGGGCGGCGGCCTCGGCGGGATCCAGGCTCCGGGTGTTGGTCAGGACGTAGACGGCGGGCTTGCCCTGGCCGAAGGCCCAGATAAAGTCTTCCGCTTCCCACCGGGTGAGTACTGGCAGATCGGCCACTGACTGTGTTCCGGTGGGGTCGTCGTCGAGCACTACCAGCACGCGCGGGGTCTCCGCGTTGGAAGCAGCCAGCGTGCTGGCCACCAGTTCGGCGGGAATCCGGACCTCGGCCGGGTAGGTGGCCAAAACCTCTGCTTCAAGCGTCACGGTGCACTCCATTGTGTATGGATCCGGCCTGGGATCCTGATGTAAAGGTATCTGTAAGATGTCTGACATCTTGCATTTGCTTTAGTGTGGCACACCACATAACGACACGCAAGTAGACTTGTCCGACATATGCATTGAGGAAGTAGCGGGGGCAGCATGGCGAGGCAATCACTGGTAGGTCAGGTGGCGGACGAGCTCCTGGATCGCATCATCACCGGTGAGTTTCCGCCCGGCGCAACAGTGCCCGGAGAGCACGAACTCAGTGCCCGGCACGAGGTCAGCCGGATGACGGTGCGCGAAGCCATGAAGACTCTGCAGGCGCAGCGGATCCTGAGCGTGGAACGCGGCCGGGGAACGTTCGTTAACCCCCTCAACCGCTGGGCGTCGCTTGAGGCCGTGCTGCGTGCCGCGTCAGAGGGAAAAAACGAAGCTGAAACCTCCGTCCAGCTCATCGAACTCCGCCGCATGCTGGAAACAGGAGCGTGTGAACTGGCGGCAACACGGATACGGGACGAAGATGTCCACACACTCCACCGGCACGTGGCAGAGATGCGCGCCGCCCACGAAATCAACGACGTCGCCGCCTTCGTGGAAGCGGACCTGGCTTTTCACGACGTGATCCTGCAGGCCTCCGAAAACGTGTTTGTGTCAGTCCTGTTCGAACCGCTGCACCAGGTGCTGCAGAAGCGCCGCATGCAAACGTCAGCGGTCCGCGAGATCCAGGAGCACGCCATCGGGCACCACCGGAACATTGCCGAGGCCCTGGAATCCCGTGATCCGGTGCGGTCACGGCAGGCCATGGACGCCCACATGCAGCAGACGCTGGACGACCTCAAGAACCTCGTGCTCGAGGCCAAGTAGCAGTTGGCTCAGCGCGCCGGCGCGGCAGTGGTTCCGCGGACCACCAGTTCCGTCGCGACTTCAAGGGCAGTGGGGACGGCGGAATTCGGCAGTTCCTGCTGCTCCGTCAGCATGCCCACAGCCATGGAAGCCAGCTGGGCCAGCGGCTGGCGGACAGTGGTGAGCGGCGGCGACGTCAATGCTGCCTGGGCAATGTCGTCAAACCCCACAATGCTGAGGTCTTCCGGAACATGCAGCGAACGCTGGGCGGCTGCATTCATGACGCCCAGGGCCTGCAGGTCGCTGCCCGTGAGGATGGCCGTAGGGGGCTGGGTCAGGTCCAGCAGTTCCCCGCCCAGCCGCATACCCGACTCAGTGCTGAAATCGCCGTCCTTGACCAGTTCGGGCAGGACCGGTAGGCCGGCCTCGTGCAAGGCAGCGGCGTAGGCCGCATAACGTGCCCGGCCGTGTCCGGGGCTGTGTTTTCGGCCGGTGATGATGCCTATCCTGCCGTGGCCCTGGCCCAGCAGGTGGCTGACAGCTGCAAGGGCACCGGAGAACGACGCCGGGCTGACGCTGGGGATTACCAGCCCTTCGGTGCGTTCGGGGTCTATGGCGACGGCCGGAATCTTGAGGGTCCGCAGCGTGTCGACCAGCCGCGAGCCCTTGCGGGGAGCCAGCAGCAGGACGCCGTCGAGCCGGTTGACCGAGGGTTCGCGCAGCTTGCGCCAGCGTTCTGCCGTTGCATGCTCCGCCCGGGTGTAGGCCACCGCATAGCCCAGGCGGTCCGCTGCCGCCTCCACACCAGCCATGATCTCCAGGACCCACGGCGAATCGAAGTTGTTCACCACCAACTGCAGGACGCCCGGCTGCGCAGTGGCTGCTGCCCGTTTTGAGTAGTCAAGCTCCTCAAGTGCCTGTTGAACCTTTGCCCGCGTGGCGTCCGACACGTGAGTCCGGCCGTTGAGGACCTTGGAAACCGTAGGGACGGAGACGCCTGCTGCGGCCGCGACGTCAGCAATCTTGGGGCGCGGGGAGGCGGTCACAGGGGCAGTCCTAAGGGTCATGTAGCTGCGGCGGCGAGTTGGGGAGAGCTGGTGCGGCGTGCAGGCGCAACGTCCACGCGCACGGGTCCCACGATAACATTGCCGCCCTCCTCGCAGCCCAGCGGCGAGGTGGCAAAGAGCCCCAGCTCGGCGCCGATCCACTGCCCCTTGACCACGTCGAAATTCCAGCCCTGGACTTCCCATGGGTCGCCGGGTCCTGAACGCCAGGCAAAGGTTGACCGGGGCGTGCCGTCGGTGCGGATCTGCAGCTCAATCCGCGGCCCCGCCAGGGGGGTCTTCCTGCCGGGGCGCTGTTCGGACGGGCCTTCTCCGCCGGTACCGCCTCCGAGGATCCAGCCGTCACTTGTCCTGACGATGCCCAGCCAGGCGTACTTCTGGCCCAGGACCACCACTCCCGCCCGGGTTCCCACGGGAACGTCCTGCAGTTCGATCGACGTCGTAAAAGTGGACGGGGTGCCCGGCAGTATTTGCCCCAGGACGTTGGGGAGTTCACGCAGGTTGACGGGGTCGTTGGCCCGAGGTTTGAGAACCAGGTGCCCTCCCCCGCATTGATGCGCCCAGTCGTCCTCCGGGTTTGCCTGCCAGTGCCACTGCGGTCCCAGCCGCGGCGAGGAAAAATCGTCACTTACGGGCAGCCCAACATCCGCCGGGGAAGTACCCGCGGGATAGGGATGGGCGGGCACCGGGGTGCCCGGCCCGCCGTCGGTATTCCGGGCGCCCATCCACGGCCAGCCATCTTCGGTCCAGCCCATCGGCTGGAGGTGGACCACCCGGCCGTAGGGTCCCCGATCCTGGAAGTGCAGGAACCAGTCCTCCCCCCGGGGACTGGTCACCCAGGCTCCCTGATGGGGCCCGTTGACCTCGCTGTTCCCTTGCTCCAGGACCCGCCGCCCCTCGTACGGCCCGAACGGGGACCGCGAACGGAACACGGACTGCCAGCCGGAGGCCACACCGCCGGCCGGGGCGAAGATCCAGTACCAGCCATCCCGCTTATAGAATTTCGGGCCTTCAAGGGTGGTGTAGCCGGGCAGGTCGGCACCGTTGATCACATGGGTACCGCCATCCAGGAGCCTGGTGGCATCGGGGCTCATGCGGTGGACCGTAAGCCTGTTCTTCACACCGATCCGGCTCTGCGCCCAGCCGTGAACCAGGTAAGCCTGGCCGTCCTCGTCCCACAACGGGCAGGGGTCAATCAGCCCGCGTCCGCCGTACAGAAGGTGGGGCTTTGTCCAGGGACCCTCCGCCTTTTCCGAGCTCAGCACGAAGATGCCGTGGTCCGGGTCCGGGTAGAAGATCCAGAAGCGCCCGTTGTGGTGGCGCAGCGACGGAGCCCACACACCGCTCCCGTGACGCACCAGTGAATAATGGCCGGCTTGGGGCAGTTCTGCCAGGGCGTGGCCGGCGTGCTCCCAGTCCACGAGATTGCGCGAACGCAGGACCGGGAGCCCCGGGACGCGGTTGAAGCTCGAGGCGATGAGGTAGTAGACGCCGTCAACCTGTACAGCATCCGGGTCCGGCCAATCAGCATTGAGGATCGGGTTTTGGTAGACGGGGGCGGGGAGGCGGGTGGTCATGACGTCCTGTCTGGTGGGCTGTTGCTAAGGAGAGGGTGCTGCTGGAGGAGTTCGAGGGCATGGGCGGCGGTAGACACGGGGCCGTCATGAATGACGGCATGCAGGGCCAGCTTCAGCGGGTTGTTGTGGTCCACTACTGCGGCTTGTGTCCACGCCACGGAAGGGCCGGCGCCGAGGTAGCCTTCAGTCCGAATGAACCACGGGAGCAGGCGGTCCGGATCCTGGCCAAGCACAACAGTCACCGCTGCGCCGCCAAGGTCCATGCTGATGGAGAGCCAGCGCGAGAGGGAACCGTGGGCGGCATCGGCGCCGCTGCCGGCATCGGAGAGGACAAGCGGCTGGCCTGTGGGTTCAGGAAACCGCCAAAAGATGCCGCCGTATCCGGCACCAGCCCTGCCCTTGACGGCCGACGACGACACTTCCAGCCGTTCTGCGTCCCCCGCCGGGACCATCACTGAGAACAGGGAAAGGGACCAGGTGGCGGGTGCGGGGTGATGAAGGTATTCGATGCGCCGCTGCTCCGCTCCGAGGTGTTCGCCGGACCGGGAAATCCAGGAAACATCCCCGAATTCGGTGTTCGACGTTGACTGCCAGCCGTGGGGACGCTGAACCCCGTGGTTGTCCAGGAGCATGGATCCGCCCGCGGGGGTATAGGTGGACCCGCCCCAAAAGTTGGTCCCGTTGATGTCCGAGAACGCGATGGACAGGCCCAGGTGGTGAGGATGATCGGCGGGCCGTGCCTGGCTGACCACAGTGCCCGCAAGGGACCGCACCGGATGTAAATAGGGACGGGGTGCGTGGTCAGCCGGCTCCTGCAGGTACCTGTTGTGCAACGCGGGGAGCTCACTGCCCGGGGCTCCATCCGGCACCGCCAAGGGCTTGGTATGCGTGGCCAAACGTAACCTCCAATGACGGCCTTCCGGGATGTGGGATCAGCATGCCAGATCAGAAATATTTCGGCAATAGCTAAAGAAAGTTTCTGAGCTTGGCCGCTCGGACGCTGCAGAAAATTGTGTTGACAGTCACAGCGTTTACTTGCTAGAAATCGTTTACTGAGTTATCGCTTCGCCTGACCGCGAGGTTCCATGTTCAGCCGCAACAGGATTCAATCCAGACCAGCAGCCAAAAACTTTCCGTAGATTTTCCAGCTTTGATAACCGCCTGCTGTACGTGGGCAAACCCTAGAGAGGCGTCATTCAATGATGAAGACAGTCAATATCCCCATCTCCCGCAGGCTGGCCCTGGGTGCAGCCATCACTGCTGCAGGCCTGGCGCTCAGCGGTTGCGGCGGAGGTTCAGCTCCTGCTGCGGGCGGCGGCGGCAATGTGGAGCTGAACTTCGTTTACTGGGGCGACTCCAACCGCGCCAAAATGACGGACGCGGCCATTAAGGTTTTTGAAGAAAAGAACCCGGGCATCACCGTCAAGAGTGAATACCAGGACAGCGGCCCCTATGCTGACAAGCTGGCTACCCGCTTCGCCGGCGGTAACCCGCCGGACGTCCTGAACATGGCCAACCGCAGCCTGCTTGAGTACGCCCAGCGGGGCACGCTCGCAGATTTGAAGTCTTTCCCGGAGGTTGACCTCGGGAACATTCCGGAAGCCATCCAGAGCCGCGGCGAGGTGGACGGAAAACTGTACGGCCTGGCTACCGGCGTCACGACCATCGGCATGGTGGTCAACAAAACGATTACCGACCAGGCTGGCGTCACCATTCCCGATGACAAGACCTGGGGCTGGGAAGACTACGCAAAGTTCGCCTCAGAAGTGACCCAAAAGACCGGCGGCAAGATCTACGGCGCCGGCTACGACGTCGCCACTGAGACTGGACCCATCCTGTTTGCCCGGCAGCGCGGCGAGGATTTCTACACCAAGGACAACAAGCTCGGGGTCAGCGAGGAAACCATCCGGGACTGGTTCCAGTACAGCGTGGACCTTCGCGCCGCCGGGGGCTACCCGCCGGCCGGCTTCTTTGAACAAGTGGGCGGTTCAGCTGCCCAGTCCTACCTGGCCAAAGGCACCGTGGCCTCGCAAATCATTCCTATCAACAACTACAAGGCCTACAACGAAGCGGCGGGCGGCAACCTGGTCCTCCTCCGTATGCCCGGCGAAACCACGGAACAGCGTCGCGGCTACTCTGCTGACCCCAGCATGCTCTGGTCCATCGCGGCAAAGTCGAAGCACCCGAAGGAAGCGGCGAAGCTGATGAACTTCCTGATTAACGACGTCGACGGCGCCGCAGAGACGCTGACGCAACGCGGCGTGCCGATCAACCCTGAGGTGACAGAGGCCATCATGCCCAAGCTGGGCGCGGATGACACAAAGTTTGTGCAGATGGTCGCCGACATCCAGGAGGACGAACTGGCACCGGCTTACGTCTACCCCAAGGGCGCCAGTGTTGTAGCCGACACCCTCAAGCAACTGGCCACCGAAGTCGAGTTCGGCCGCGTCACACCTGCGGATGCAGCCAAGACTTTCCTCGAGAAGAGCAATGCGGCCATCAACAAGTAGCCACCCTGCCGGTCTCCGCACCGTGCCCCTGGCACATCTGACGATAGGAGCCTGACGCCATGTCAGTGCTGACCAAGCAAGCCCCGGCCGCGGCCGCCACTTTGGCCGGCCCGGGCGGGCGCCCCGGCCGGGCACGCCCCAAGCGCAAGAACCAGCGCTCCGGTTACCTCTTCCTGCTGCCGTGGTTCATCGGCATGCTGTTCACGATCATTCCGTTCTTCGCCTCCCTCTACCTGGCGTTTACGGATTACAACCTCTTCACGGAGCCGAACTTCGTGGGCCTGGCGAACTTCCAGGCGATGTTCGAGGATCCGCGGCTCCTTCAGTCCCTGAAGGTAACGTTCATCTACACCTTCGTTTCCGTGCCCATCTCCCTGGCCGTGGCCCTGCTGATCGCCATTGTGCTGAACCGCGGCCTCCAGGGCCTCGCGATCTACCGTTCGGTGTACTACCTCCCGTCGCTGCTGGGCGGCAGCGTAGCCATCGTCATGTTGTGGCGCTACATTTTCGGCAACGACGGCATCGTCAACAGCGCCCTCGGATTCCTCGGAATCCAGGGCCCTGCATGGGTGACCGACCCGGAGTACGCGTTGAGCACGCTGATCGTGCTGAACGTCTGGACCTTCGGTTCGCCCATGGTGATCTTCCTGGCCGGCCTGCGGCAGGTGCCCACCATGTACTACGAGGCGGCTTCCATCGACGGCGCCTCCCGGTGGCGGCAGTTCCGCAGCATCACCCTGCCGCTGATCAGCCCCATCATCTTCTTCAACCTCATCATGCAGCTGATCGGGTCCTTCCAGACCTTCACCCAGGGCTATGTGATGAGCGGCGGCACCGGCGGCCCGGCAGACTCCACGCTGTTCTACAACCTGTACCTCTACCAAAAGGGCTTCACCGAGTTCGAGATGGGCTATGCCTCCGCCATGGCGTGGCTGCTGTTGATGATCATCGCGATTTTCACCGCCATCAACTTCATCGCATCCAAGTTCTGGGTCTTCTACGACAATTAAGGCACCGCTATGGCTCTCCTCGAACTACCCCTGAAGAACAAGCAAAAGAAGGAAGCGCCTCCCTCCGAGGATGCGCTGACAGGCACCCCGGGCACCCGCTTCTCCCGCCACCTCATCCTGTGCCTTGTGGGCCTGGTCATGCTGTACCCGCTGCTGTGGCTGATTTCCAGCTCGTTCAAGCCCAGCAACGACATCTTCCGGCAACTTGGGCTGTGGCCTGAGAACTGGGACTTCAGCAACTATGCCCAGGGCTGGACGGCGCTGAACCAGCCGTTCCACGTCTACCTGATCAACTCCCTGATCGTGGTGGTGTTCTCGATCGTGGGAAACATCTTTTCCTGCGCCCTGGCTGCCTACGCCTTCGCCCGCATGGAGTTCACCGGCCGGAAGCTGTTCTTCGCCCTGATGCTGGGAACCCTGATGCTCCCCGGCCACGTACTCCTGGTACCGCAGTACATCATTTTCTCGCAGTTGGGCTGGCTGGATACCTATCTCCCGCTGATCGTGCCCAACTTCATGGCCACCAACGCGTTCTTCATCTTCCTGATGGTCCAGTTCATGAAGGCGCTGCCCAAGGAACTCGACGACGCCGCCCAGATCGACGGCTGCGGGCCCTTCAGGACATTCCTGCGCGTCATCCTGCCGCTGTGTGTTCCGGCGATGGCCACCACCGCCATTTT
>NZ_PJMB01000018.1 GCF_002892835.1 Arthrobacter sp. AFG7.2
AGCCAGGAAACCAGAAACAAACAAGTACCGAAGAAAACCAATCCCCCGGCCCTGTTGTCTCAGGACCCAACAGTGTGCCAAACACTAAACCACCCACCCCACTCCCCGCCGTTCCACGACACACAATCCAAAGACCATGCATCCGTACTAGAGAAGAAAGAAGAACAAGCAGCCGCTATTTGTTGATATTCCACCCTTGAGCACCCGCCGCAGAACTTGCGTCTGCGCAACGGGCATATACTCCTGACAAACCCCCACCACCACATACGCGGCCATGAACGGTTTGTAGGTGCTCCTTAGAAAGGAGGTGATCCAGCCGCACCTTCCGGTACGGCTACCTTGTTACGACTTAGTCCCAATCGCCAGTCCCACCTTCGACAGCTCCCTCCCACAAGGGGTTAGGCCACCGGCTTCGGGTGTTACCAACTTTCGTGACTTGACGGGCGGTGTGTACAAGGCCCGGGAACGTATTCACCGCAGCGTTGCTGATCTGCGATTACTAGCGACTCCGACTTCATGGGGTCGAGTTGCAGACCCCAATCCGAACTGAGACCGGCTTTTTGGGATTAGCTCCACCTCACAGTATCGCAACCCTTTGTACCGGCCATTGTAGCATGCGTGAAGCCCAAGACATAAGGGGCATGATGATTTGACGTCGTCCCCACCTTCCTCCGAGTTGACCCCGGCAGTCTCCTATGAGTCCCCACCATCACGTGCTGGCAACATAGAACGAGGGTTGCGCTCGTTGCGGGACTTAACCCAACATCTCACGACACGAGCTGACGACAACCATGCACCACCTGTAAACCGACCGCAAGCGGGGCACCTGTCTCCAGGCGTTTCCGGTTCATGTCAAGCCTTGGTAAGGTTCTTCGCGTTGCATCGAATTAATCCGCATGCTCCGCCGCTTGTGCGGGCCCCCGTCAATTCCTTTGAGTTTTAGCCTTGCGGCCGTACTCCCCAGGCGGGGCACTTAATGCGTTAGCTACGGCGCGGAAAACGTGGAATGTCCCCCACACCTAGTGCCCAACGTTTACGGCATGGACTACCAGGGTATCTAATCCTGTTCGCTCCCCATGCTTTCGCTCCTCAGCGTCAGTTAATGCCCAGAGACCTGCCTTCGCCATCGGTGTTCCTCCTGATATCTGCGCATTTCACCGCTACACCAGGAATTCCAGTCTCCCCTACATCACTCTAGTCTGCCCGTACCCACCGCAGATCCGGAGTTGAGCCCCGGACTTTCACGGCAGACGCGACAAACCGCCTACGAGCTCTTTACGCCCAATAATTCCGGATAACGCTTGCGCCCTACGTATTACCGCGGCTGCTGGCACGTAGTTAGCCGGCGCTTCTTCTGCAGGTACCGTCACTTTCGCTTCTTCCCTACTGAAAGAGGTTTACAACCCGAAGGCCGTCATCCCTCACGCGGCGTCGCTGCATCAGGCTTGCGCCCATTGTGCAATATTCCCCACTGCTGCCTCCCGTAGGAGTCTGGGCCGTGTCTCAGTCCCAGTGTGGCCGGTCACCCTCTCAGGCCGGCTACCCGTCGTCGCCTTGGTAAGCCATTACCTCACCAACAAGCTGATAGGCCGCGAGTCCATCCAAAACCACAATAAAGCTTTCCACCCCCCACCATGCGATGAGGAGTCATATCCGGTATTAGACCCAGTTTCCCAGGCTTATCCCAGAGTTAAGGGCAGGTTACTCACGTGTTACTCACCCGTTCGCCACTAATCCACCAGCAAGCTGGCTTCATCGTTCGACTTGCATGTGTTAAGCACGCCGCCAGCGTTCATCCTGAGCCAGGATCAAACTCTCCGTTGAAGTAAAACAGACACAACCCCCAGCCCCGGGAAAACGGGACCAAAAGCTGCACAAAATTTGAAACCAGCTGTAAAAACCAGACCACACCACGGGGTGGCGGATCCAGCAAAAACAACCAATCAATAAAACAATTGGTATCAACAAACTTGGCACACTATTGAGTTCTCAAACAACAGACACACCCGGCACCACCACCAGCACTTCTCAGCCGTGGATCGCTCCGGAGCAACTTCTCAAACTTACCCGGTTTCGAGGAGCTTTGCAAATCGGCGTTTCCGCGACTTTCGCTTCCTCAACCAGCCCCACCCGTATCCGGCGCGCCAGTTGGCGAACCATTTTCAGGCTGTTTGCAAGGGGGGTTGGCCGCTATTTTTCCGCTTCAGCGGCGGCGACTCAGAAAACAATACACGGCCCGCAGCCGGTCGGCAAATCGTCCCCGGGAGGGATGCCCTGCCTCCGAAAACCCCCGGATTTGCGCGGTTTTCGGAGGCAGAACGCCGGAGTCAGAGCCGTCGCGCACCGTAAGGGCTTGGTATGGACTGGCTCACATTTTCAGGTCCGTCAGTTGCGGACCTTCAGCGTCAGGGTGAACTCGGCGTCCCGGGGCATGAGGCGGTACTGCTCCAGGACGCCTGGACCACAGGCCGCGGTTCCCACGCCCCGCAGCGCGTGGTCAACGTACAGGTAGGTGCGGCCGTCAGCCTTCAGGTCCGGCCGGTGTGCGGCAGCGTCCAAAACGTCCTGGCTGTAGGGCCTGACCGTCAGGGCAAAGGGATCACCGCAGATCTCAAGGACCCGTCCAGCGAGCTGCAGCGCGGCGGAACGGGTGCCGGACCGGGCCCCGCACTCCTGCGGCCGCACGTAGTCCACATCCATCTCCGCCAAGGGGAGCGAGAACCAGCCGGTCCGCGCTCCCTGCCCGGTGTCGGGATAGCTCTGATGCGGGCCCTGGCCGAACCAGCTCACCGATCCAGTCTCTTCAGCCAAAACCAGTTCCAGCCCCAGCCGCGCCCACTCAACCTCAAAGCCGCGGTTGACCCACTCTCCATCACGTCGAACCTGGGTTCGCAGGACCACAGTTTCACCGTCAACGGCCCACGTATAGTCCACAAACACGCCGTACTGCTTGTCGGCTGCACTTACGCGGGTACGGACCGTCAGTGCTTCACCGCCGCCCTTCCCTGCTTCTGCGGAGATGCCCAGCAACCGGGTGTGCAGCCGATTCAGCCGGGCATCCTGCCACTGGGTGGCGATTGGCCGTTCGTCGGGGCCGCCCCACTCCCTGCCAAGATCGTTATCAGTGGGGGCCCACCACAGATTCAACCCCAGTTTCTCCACTGGTATGCCGCCAATTGACGTGGGCATGCCGGTGGCACGGCTGAAAACAACCGGGCCGAGTGTCAGGTCGTTGTCCTTGACCTGGACACGTTCAACCGGCATCGGTTCCACGTATGCACCCGCTTCCCGCACAGACTGCCCCCAGGCAATCTCGTGGCCCGCCTCCGCCCACGCGGAATCAAAGCCGGTCACCGCACGGACCGTGAGAACCGCAGTGCGGCCGTCAGCCAATCCTGCACCCAGCGCAACGATCTGGGCGGGCAGCTCCACCGTCGCCTCGGACTGAGCTGCCACGGGCGAAACCTCCACAGTGCCGGCGTCGAGAGTGCCGCCGTCGGCCTCCACTTCGTAGCGGAAGCTGAATGCGGACGTGTCGGCGAAGTCCAGGCCGTTCCGGAGGGTGAAGCCCGACCAGTCGCCAGCCACGGAGATGCGCAGCGGTGCAATGACCTTCTTGAAGTCCAACAGCCCCGGCCGAGGCTTCCGGTCCGCGTCAACAAGTCCATCAGTGACGAAATTGCCGTCGTGGACTTCCTCCCCGAAGTCGCCGCCGTAGCCGTAGTGCTCAACACCGTCGGGCGTGGAAACTGTAATACCGTGCTCCAGCCACTCCCACACAAAGCCGCCCATCAGGCGGGGGTACTTCTCGAAAAGGTCCTGGTACTCGCTCATGCCGCCGGGGCCGTTACCCATCGCGTGCACGTACTCACAGAGCACGAACGGCATGGCCCGGCGCCGGGCGTCCAGTGCGGAGTCTTCCAGAGCCGGCTCAATCCCCTGGCCGATGAGGGCCGTTTCCGCCTGACTTGCGTACATCCTGGAGTAGACATCCACATGCGCGGAAGACCAGTCCCCCTCATAGTGGACGGGGCGGGACGGATCCCGGTCCTTTGTCCAACGCGACATTGCCGCCAGGTTCCTGCCGGTGCCAGCTTCGTTGCCGAGCGACCACATGATGACCGCCGGGTGGTTCTTGTCGCGCTCAACTGTGCGGCGAATACGGTCTACCAGCGCGGCTTCCCACTGGGGATCGTCGCTTGGGTTTTGCGCCCAGCCTGCGCTCTCAAAGCCGTGGGTCTCCAAGTCACACTCAAGAACAACGTAAAAGCCAAGCTGGTCAGTAAGCGCCAGGAAGTCCGGGTGCGGCGGATAGTGGGAGGTGCGGATGGCATTGATGTTGTGTTGCTTCATGAGGCGCAGTTCGGCCTCCACCACGTCCCGTGGAACCACCCGACCGAGGCGCGGATGGTGCTCGTGGCGGTTGACGCCGCGCAAAAGGATCCGCCGGCCGTTCACCTTGAACTGGGCGTCCTCGATACTGATGCTGCGGAAGCCGACCTGCAACGCCACGGTTTCACCGGGAGCAGTGATTGTCGCCTCGTAGAGCCGGGGCATTTCCGCCGACCACGGTTCGACGGCGGGGACGCGCACCTCCGTGCCGGCGGAGAGTTCCAGGTTCAGTTCCGGAACGCGGACGACGGCGTCAGTCGCCTCGCCGCCCCGGGTTACGTCGACTTTGAGGATTCCTTCGCCCGTAGCGTGGTCGTAGCCGGCATGGACGAAGACGTCATCAATGCCGGCGTGGGGCCTTGCCTGTAGGGTTACATCGCGGAAGATGCCCGGGAGCCACCACATGTCCTGGTCTTCCGCATAGCTGGCGGCCGAGAACTGCGCGACCCGCACTGCCAAGGTGTTCTCCCCCGGCACAAGGATCCCGGAGACATTGAACTCATGCGCAAGCCGGCTGCCCCGCGTGGTGCCAAGTTCCACTCCGTTCAGCCATACCGTTCCTGCGGACTCGATGCCGTCGAACCGCAAAAGCGCGTTGGGAAAGAATCCGGGTCCTGCCTCAAATACCATCACGTGGTCCCCGATGGGATTGGCTTCCGGCACATGCGGCGGCTCGACGGCGAAGGGGAACTGGACGTTCGTGTAGGCGGGAGCGCCATGTCCGCGCATTGGCCAACTGGACGGCACAGGCAGGCTCTTGAAGCCGTCCAGATCCTTTCCCAGCTGCCATCCGTCATTGGGCGCCAAGCGGATTCCGGGGCTGAGCCGGAACTGCCAATCTCCGTTCAGCGACAGCTTGGGGGCGTTGCTGTGCAGGTAGGCGCGTGCGGGTAGGGCGCCTCTCCCGGGCGCAAGCGACTCGAGTCCTTGAACTTCCGCAGCACCCAGCGCCAGGCTTTGGCCGCCTGCTGAACCAGAGGTGGTTTCGGGGGCGCTTTCCGCGCTGCTGTCCGACAGTGCGGAGGGTGATTGGACTGACATGGGCTTCCTTGCTTCAGGGAGTCGGAGGTGGCGGAACACGGCGGGCAATGCCGTCCGCAGGGTTGCGTGAACGTTCACGGCAATTGTTCCAGCGTAACCGGTCAGCGAGGGTTTGAGTAGGGGTCAGGCCGACTGGCGGAGGACCAGCCGGTGCTTGAGGACCAGTGAAGCATCGGGGCTTCTGCCCTCGACAGCGCCGGACAGCAGATTGTCCACGAGGTCGACGGCGGCCCGGCCTACCGCCCTAAGGTCGAGTGAGAGAGTGGTGAGCTCCGGCGTTACGAGCTCACCCAGGGCGATGCCGTCCATGCCGATCACTGCACAGTCCTCCGGCACCTTCCACCCGGCGTCGTGCAGCCCTTTTAGCGCACCAGCCGCCATGAGGTCATTGAAGACCAATAGACCATCGACGCCCCTTTGCCGTTCAACCTTTATCCGGACAACTTCCCTGGCTGAAGGGGCCGAGTCCGCTGCAGCCTGCAGGACGACGAGCTCCACGCCGGCCTCCTCCGCAGCCGCGGCAACAGCAAGCCCGCGGGTGCTGACCGCCCCATCGTGGTCTGAGTCAAGGTAGGCAATGTGCCGGCGCCCGGCAGCCAGGAGCTGTCCCAGAGCAAGCCTTGCCGCGTAGGGGTAGTCAAAGGAGATGGCACCGGCCGCATGGCCTAGGGGGTAATCGAGCACCACCACGGGGCGCCGGCCCATCAGCGTCTGGGCGTCGTTAGAGGCTGCACCGAGATAGCCAACGAGGGCGTCCACCTGGGGCTCCAGCCTGGCCACGGCATCCAAGCCGCTCCCGCTGCCGTGGCCAAAATCATCGACCACCACATTCCAACCCCTCTGGGTGGCTTCTTCCACGACGCTGGAGGCAAAGGCTGGAAAGTAGGGGTTGGTCAGATCCGGGATAGCAAGCCCCAGCGAGGTTCGGGCGCCTTGAACCAGGCCCTTCGCGAAGCGGCTGGGGGAATACCCCAGCTCTGCTGCGAGCCGCTGCACGCGCTCTCTTGTGCCCGCGCTGATTCCGGGCATGTCATTCATTGCCCGCGTTACAGTCTGCCGGGAAACTCCAGCGGCGGCTGCCACGTCCAGGATGGTCGCCCGCCGAGCCTGTGCACCGCTGGAACTCGAGGTCATGACCGTAAGTCTAGGCGTGCAGGCGATCCCCAACTGCCCGGTGTCTTCGGCCGTCGGCTGTTGGGTGTCTTTGGTGGTGGGTGTTAAATGTGGGAGGCCCCAACCGTGTGGTTGGGGCCTCGACCTAATGGTTGTCCGGCGGTGACCTACTCTCCCACACCCTCCCGGGTGCAGTACCATCGGCGCTGTGGGTCTTAGCTTCCGGGTTCGGAATGGGACCGGGCGTTTCCCCCACGCTATGACCGCCGTAACCCTTGCTCCGCACCCTGGTGGGGGTGGGAAAACTTTGTGGTTACAACTTCTGCTGTTGAAGGCAGTTGTGGTGTTGTGTATGTAGTTGGTGTTCCCTGACAACGAACCTGGGTTTGTTGTTTGGGAACCACATAGTGGACGCAAGCAGTCTTGTTTTCTTTTTACCCGCCCCGGGTGCAAACGCTTTTGAATCCGTTTGCGGGGTGGGTGTGTGGTGTAAGTTATCGGCCTATTAGTACCGGTCAGCTTCACGAGTCGTTAGTCCTCGCTTCCACATCCGGCCTATCAACCCAGTGGTCTGGCTGGGGGCCTCTCACACACAATGGTGTATGGAAATCTCATCTTGAAGCGAGCTTCCCGCTTAGATGCTTTCAGCGGTTATCCCATCCGAACGTAGCTAATCAGCGGTGCACTTGGCAGTACAACTGACACACCAGAGGTTCGTCCGTCCCGGTCCTCTCGTACTAAGGACAGCCCTTCTCAAATTTCCTGCGCGCGCAGCGGATAGGGACCGAACTGTCTCACGACGTTCTAAACCCAGCTCGCGTACCGCTTTAATGGGCGAACAGCCCAACCCTTGGGACCTACTCCAGCCCCAGGATGCGACGAGCCGACATCGAGGTGCCAAACCATGCCGTCGATATGGACTCTTGGGCAAGATCAGCCTGTTATCCCCGAGGTACCTTTTATCCGTTGAGCGACGGCCATTCCACAATGTACCGCCGGATCACTAGTCCCGACTTTCGTCCCTGCTCGAGATGTCTCTCTCACAGTCAAGCTCCCTTGTGCACTTACACTCGACACCTGATTGCCAACCAGGCTGAGGGAACCTTTGGGCGCCTCCGTTACTTTTTAGGAGGCAACCGCCCCAGTTAAACTACCCATCAGGCACTGTCCCTGACCCGGATTACGGGCCGAAGTTAGATGTCCAAAGTGACCAGAGTGGTATTTCAACGATGACTCCACCCGAACTGGCGTCCGGGCTTCAACGTCTCCCACCTATCCTACACAAGCCACTCCGAACACCAATACCAAACTATAGTAAAGGTCTCGGGGTCTTTCCGTCCTGCTGCGCGTAACGAGCATCTTTACTCGTACTGCAATTTCGCCGAGTTTATGGTTGAGACAGCGGGGAAGTCGTTACTCCATTCGTGCAGGTCGGAACTTACCCGACAAGGAATTTCGCTACCTTAGGATGGTTATAGTTACCACCGCCGTTTACTGGGGCTTAAATTCTCAGCTTCGCCTTGCGGCTAACCGGTCCTCTTAACCTTCCAGCACCGGGCAGGAGTCAGTCCGTATACATCGTCTTGCGACTTCGCACGGACCTGTGTTTTTAGTAAACAGTCGCTTCCCCCTGGTCTCTGCGGCCCCGATCCCCTCCCACCAGCACGTGGTGTTCAAGGTTGGGGCCCCCCTTCTCCCGAAGTTACGGGGGCATTTTGCCGAGTTCCTTAACCATAATTCTCTCGATCGCCTTAGTATTCTCTACCTGATCACCTGTGTCGGTTTGGGGTACGGGCGGCTAAAACCTCGCGTCGATGCTTTTCTCGGCAGCATAGGATCACCAAATCCCCCCAAACGGGGGTCCCATCAGATCTCAGGCATCATGAACAGCGGATTTGCCTACCGTTCGCCCTACATCCTTAGACCGGGACAACCATCGCCCGGCTTGGCTACCTTCCTGCGTCACACCTGTTAATACGCTTGCCTCCCAGGATCAGGTCCTGCGCTCCACCAAAACCCTCACACCACAAGGGTGATCGGGCAGGTCTCGGGCAGTTAGTATCCCCTGTTCAGCATGGGCGGTTTTTCGCCGGTACGGGAATATCAACCCGTTGTCCATCGACTACGCCTGTCGGCCTCGCCTTAGGTCCCGACTTACCCAGGGCAGATTAGCTTGACCCTGGAACCCTTGATCATTCGGCGGACGGGTTTCTCACCCGTCTTTCGCTACTCATGCCTGCATTCTCACTCGTGTAGGCTCCACCGCTGGTTTACACCGCGACTTCACTGCCCACACGACGCTCCCCTACCCATCCAGACGCCTGAACCACAAGGGCTTAGCTAATATCTGAATGCCACAACTTCGGCGGTGTACTTGAGCCCCGCTACATTGTCGGCGCGGAATCACTTGACCAGTGAGCTATTACGCACTCTTTTAAGGATGGCTGCTTCTAAGCCAACCTCCTGGTTGTCTTCGCAACTCCACATCCTTTCCCACTTAGCACACGCTTAGGGGCCTTAGTTGGTGGTCTGGGCTGTTTCCCTCTCGACTATGAAGCTTATCCCCCACAGTCTCACTGCTGCGCTCTCACTTACCGGCATTCGGAGTTTGGCTGACGTCAGTAACCTTGTAGGGCCCATTAGCCATCCAGTAGCTCTACCTCCAGCAAGAAACACGCAACGCTGCACCTAAATGCATTTCGGGGAGAACCAGCTATCACGAAGTTTGATTGGCCTTTCACCCCTACCCACAGCTCATCCCCTCCATTTTCAACTGAAGTGGGTTCGGTCCTCCACGACGTCTTACCGTCGCTTCAACCTGGCCATGGGTAGATCACTTCGCTTCGGGTCTAGATCACGCCACTGCAACGCCCTATTCAGACTCGCTTTCGCTACGGCTGCCCCACACGGGTTAACCTCGCGACGTAACACTAACTCGCAGGCTCATTCTTCAAAAGGCACGCCGTCACAACTACAAAGGCTGCTCCGACGGATTGTAAGCACACGGTTTCAGGTACTGTTTCACTCCCCTCCCGGGGTACTTTTCACCTTTCCCTCACGGTACTGGTCCGCTATCGGTCATTAGGGAGTATTTAGGCTTATCAGGTGGTCCTGACAGATTCGCACGGGATTTCTCGGGCCCCGTACTACTTGGGATACTCTCACAGGCGGCACAACGCATTACGGTTACGGGGCTAACACCCTCTCTGGCCGGCCTTTCAAGACCGCTCACCTATGCGCGCACATCACACCCCACCAGCCCGGCAGAACTGGTATGGAAAGTCCCACAACCCCGACCATGCAACGCCCGCCGGCTATCACACATGGAACGGTTTAGCCTGATCCGCGTTCGCTCGCCACTACTAACGGAATCACTATTGTTTTCTCTTCCTGCGGGTACTGAGATGTTTCACTTCCCCGCGTTCCCTCCACGCACCCTATGTGTTCAGATGCGGGTCACCAGGCAACCTTGCAGCCCCTGGCGGGGTTTCCCCATTCGGACACCCTGGGATCACAGTCCGGTTATCGACTCCCCCAGGCTTATCGCAGATTCCTACGTCCTTCTTCGGCTCCTAATGCCAAGGCATCCACCGTGTGCTCTTAAAAACTTGACCACAAAAGATCAAAAAACACTTTTCGAGAGAACCACGAAAACCAACCACACCCAACAACCACTCCCCAAAAGGAAGCCATCATCACGCGCAGCCAGATCCAGGTTCATATTCTTGGAAATTGCTTCTTATAAAAGATGCTCGCGTCCACTATGTAGTTCTCAAACAACAACCCCAAACCACACACCCCACACACGCACGTGCGCACTCGGTGCAGCCAGGAAACCAGAAACAAACAAGTACCGAAGAAAACCAATCCCCCGGCCCTGTTGTCTCAGGACCCAACAGTGTGCCAAACACTAAACCACCCACCCCGCTCCCCGCCGTTCCAGAACACACAATCCAAAGACCATGCATCCGTACTAGAGAAAGAGAAGAACAAGCAGCCGCTATTTGTTGATATTCCACCCTTGAGCACCCGCCGCAGAACTTGCGTCTGCGCAACGGGCATATACTCCTGACAAACCCCCACCACCACATACGCGGAA
>NZ_PJMB01000017.1 GCF_002892835.1 Arthrobacter sp. AFG7.2
CCACGGGGAGGGCTAACAAAATCCATGGGGGACCTTCCCCGCCCAGCATGTCAGCCCGCGGCGACAGCAATCTGTCACACAAGAGCCTGACACACAGGGACGTTCCCGCGACCCCGCACTCTTCCGGCGACTCAGGCGCAGAGGGGCAGAGCTTGGGGCCGGAAAAACGGCTTCAGCAGATGGCAAACACCCGCGCCGGGAAGCCGCTGCCGCCCAGGGGCTTAGGCCAGGACGCGACGACGACGCCACCTGCCTCCGGAAGACCGTCCAAGTTGGCCAGCAGTTCAATCTGCCAGCGGTCCTTGTCCAGGACGTAGGTTTCGAGGCTGAAGTCCTGGCGCGAGGTGGCGAGGCCTGGATCCGTGTCGGTCTGCTCGTGCCCGACGGCGGCCACGGCACGCTGCTCAACAAGGAAGGAGAGCACGTCCCTGGACCAGCCGGGCGTGTGGCTCAACCCTTCACTGTCCCTGTTGGTCATGGCCTCCGGGTCCGGCCAGCGGCGGCTCCAGCCGGTGCGCAGCGCCACGAAGGCGCCGGCCGGGATGGTGCCGTTCCGGGTTTCCCAGTCCTGCACGTCCTGCAGCGTGGGAGTTGCGTCCGCGTTGCCAGTCACCCGTGCGGTGATGTCCAGGACAACGAGGGGAAGGATCATTTCCTCCACCGGGATCTGGTCCAGGGTCCGGCCGCCGCGAATGAAGTGGGACGGCGGATCAACATGGGTTCCCCACTGGCCCACGATGGTGTAGCGGTGCGCGGTGAACCCGTCACCTTTCTCCAGGTCGAACAGCGCTTCACGTTCCTCATCAGGGAAGGCGGCAAAATGCGGCTGGCCGGGATGGAAGGCATGCGTCAGGTCTACGAACTGCCTGCCTGCAAGCAGTGGCTGCAGGCTTTCCCACAGCGACGTTGTGGTGGTGGTTTCCGTCATGATGCTGAGACTCCTTCTGCAGTGGGTGCCAGCGCAGTGCTGGAGACGCTGATGGGGCCGGTGATCTCAATGACCGGGACTTCCCAGGGGTGGATCTCGACGATCTGGCGCATGAAACGTTCGACGGCGGCGTCCTCCAGGGAGGCGTCAAAATAGGTAGTAAAAACAAAAGTTGGCGAGAGGGTCTGCTCGCCCACGCGTCCCAGGGTGGGGTTGGCGCCCTCGGCGGTAGTGAAGCCTTCAAAACCAAGTCCGGATTCGAACACGTGTTTGTAGTTGCCAAAGTCGCCCAGTTCGCGGAACCGCGCCAGGGCCTGGAGCAGGTTAGCGATGCCCGGGTCGTCACGGAAGGCGGCGGCTTCGCCTTGTGCCAGCTGCCCAAACGTGGTGCCGCTGATGGGCCAGTGCACGCGCAGCTTACGTACCGGGTGCAGTTGAACGTCCAAGAACCAGTCCTCTTTCCTCCCGCCGGGCTGGCGGATGCCTGCCATCGTGGCAGAAAGAAATAATCATTACAAGCATATGTAAATGCGTATTATGACTACTATGCCTTCAAATCCGCCGCTGTCGACCTTGCTGGAATCCCGGAAAATCCTTCCTGCTGACGGTGCGCTGGCCACCCAGCTTGAGGCGCGCGGCTGCAACCTGGACGACCCTCTGTGGTCAGCCAAGGTACTGCTGGATCAGCCACACCTGATCAAGGATGTCCACCTCGACTACTTCCGGGCCGGTGCCCGGGTGGCGACGACAGCGAGCTACCAGGCCACGCCGCAGGGGTTCGCCGCGCGGGGGATACGTGAGCAGGAAGCGCTGGAACTGGTGGCCCTCTCCGTCCGGCTGGCGGATGAGGCGCGCCGCGAACACCTGGCGGGCGCCCCCGATGGCGGGCCCCTGCTGGTGGCGGGGTCCGTGGGCCCGTACGGCGCCTACCTTGCGGATGGCTCCGAGTACCGGGGGGACTATGTCCTGACCTCCACTGAATTCCAGGACTTCCACCGGCCCCGAATTGCCGCGCTGGTCGAAGCCGGAGTGGATTTCCTCGCGTGCGAAACGCTGCCGTCCTTTGCCGAGGCCGAGGCGCTGCTGGCACTCACGGAAGAGTTCGACGTCGAATCCTGGTTCTCCTTCTCGCTGCGGGACGGCGCGCACGTCAGTGACGGTACGCCGCTGGCGGTGGTGGCCGGGCTCCTGGACGCGCGGCCCCTGGTGGCGGCGGTCGGCGTGAACTGTGTGCCGCTGCACCTGGTCACGCCGGCGCTCGCGGCCCTGCGCCAGTCCACCGACAAGCCGCTGGTGGCCTATCCCAATTCCGGGGAAACCTACGATCCCGTCACCAAAACGTGGGGACCGGCCGCAGCGTCACGGAGCACCGGACACGGACCGTCCGAGGACGGCCACGGTGCCCACCCTCTCAGCCTTGCCGAGGGAACCGCAGCCTGGCAGGAACTTGGTGCGCGCATCATCGGTGGCTGCTGCCGGACAACGCCCGGTGACATTGCTGCCGTCGGGCGTGTCATTTCTGCAGAGGCCTAACAGAACGAACGGCAAGGGAACTGACCACTGTCAGCGTTCCTTCTCCTCGGCGGTTTCAGCCTTCTCCTTGGCTTCCTGCTGATGCTGCTCAAGCTTGGCCTCGGCATCCCTGCGCCGGTAGCCGATCGCCCGGGCCTGCTCAGGTGTGGGATGGCGGTGCTCCCGTTCCCAGGCGTGGTCATTGACGCCAGTGGTGGGGGCAACCTCGTCCGGCTCGTGACTGTTTTCACCCATTAACGGATCGTTTCACAGCCGGGACGCAGATAGAAGCATGGGACCTGTTGTTTGGTGAAAAATAGGGGAGGGGTTCGAATCGTTCGGCCGCACCCTGCTCACACTCCTGGGCCGGCGCGGGACCCCCGGAGCCGGGAGTCCCGGGGCGGGACCACCAGCCACTCATGACCGCCGCAGGGCCCGTCCGGCTTAGCTGTCGAGCCGCCCATAGGTGCTGAGCACGTTGCCCTTGCTGGTCCGCGACTGGTCCTGGAGCACCAGCCGGGTGGCGGGGTCGCCGTCCTCGAAGAGCCGGCGGCCGGTTCCGGCAATCACAGGGTGGGTCATGAGCGTCAGCGAATCCAGCAGCCCGGCGAACAGCAGCTGCCGGGTCACCGAGATGCTGCCGCACACAGCGATTTCCGCGCCGTCGCGCTCCTTCAGCGTGGCCACGAACTGCTCAAGCGGAGCGTCCATCAGGTGCGAGTTCTGCCATTCCAACGGTTCCTTCAGGGTCCGGGAAGCCACGAACTTCTCCACCGGGTTGATGAAGGCCGCGAAGTCCTCATCCACCGACGCGTTCGGCCAGTACGCTGCCCACTCCTGGTAACTCACCCGGCCCAGCACCACCGTGTCCACAGCTTCCATCATCCGGGTCAGCCCCTCGCCGAGTTCGTCGTCGAAGCTGTCGAACTGGAACTTATAGGGATCGGACACCACGCCGTCCACGGAGTGGAACAGACCGGCAGTTACTTTGCGCATGAGGCCTCCTGGATGATGACTTTCGAGCGAACACGCCCCACGCTAATGTGCCATCCCCTGCAGCGGAAGATCCACGCCTCAACGAACGACGGCGGCGGCACCAGTTACGTTCATCACTCGCCGAGGCGTCTTGCACGGTTTCGCCGATACCGAGCCCCATACTTGTGGTGAGCGGCTGTTGCCGCACCGCCCGGCCAGGCAGGAGGAAGTGCATGGAGACCCTGAAAAAAATCGTGAGCAACCAGTATTTCCCGGCCGGCGCCGTCCTCACCGCCGTGCTGCTGTTCTGGGCCGTGGGACTCCTGGGCGGGCTGTCCCTGTTGCACAACAACCAGCCGCCGCTGACCACGCTCACCTGGCTGCTTTTTGTCTATGCGGCGGCCGTGCTTACCCCGCTTGCCGGGATTCTTGCCGCCACGGACCTGGTCCGGCGGTGGCGCCGCAACCGGGCAGCGGAGGCGGCGTACGCGGAGCAGGCCCTGGAGGCGCAGGAAAGCTACGAACACGAATTCCACGAGGAACAGGCCCCACTGGCTGCCCCGAGGGAATCGGCACCGGCAGCGGAACCAACGGGCACCCCGCAGGGAGCCACACACCCGCCTGCCCCTACAACCTCCCAGCCGACGAAGAACTCAAAGCGGACAGGACGCAAGCAGGCCGCTTAGCCGGACGCCGCCGTCGTCCTGTCCTGCCTTTCTTTCACCTCAGTTTCTTCAGCGCGGCAAGGGCGTCCTCGGCGTGCTGCAGCGCGTGATGCAGCCGTCGGCCCGGCTGGGGCAGCGAGAACAGATAGCCCTGAAGCGAGTCGCATTCCAGGGCCGAGAGGTAATCCGCCTGCGCCACTGTTTCCACACCTTCGGCCGTCACGGTCAAGCCCAGGCTGTGAGCCATGTTGATCATGGCGCTGAGAATAGGCAGCCGCTCCTCGCCGGTGTGCACCATGGAGATGAACGTCTTGTCGATCTTCACCGTGTCCACGGGCAGGTCCTGCAGCCTGCCCAGGGAGGAATAGCCGGTGCCGAAGTCGTCCAGGGCAACCCGGGCGCCAGCGTCCCGGAGCGTGCTGAGCTGTTTGATCAGCCCGCAATCGGCGTCGAAAAATACGCTTTCGGTGACCTCCAGGACCAGCTGATACGGGGCAACGCCGCTGGCCTCAGCCAGCCGGAGCACCGTCTGGGCGAACAGCGGGTCCTGTAACTGCACCCCGGAAACGTTCACGGCGAGCGACCGGGAGGGGTCTTCGCTGAGCCACTGCGCCAGCTGCACCATCCCCATCGCCATCACCTCCGCGCCGATCTCATTGATCAGTCCGGTCCGTTCCGCCAGCGGGATAAAGACCGACGGCGGGACGCGCCCGCCGTCCCTGTCCCACCGCGCCAGGGCCTCGAACATGACCACCTGCCCCATGCGGTGGGAGACAATCGGCTGGAAGTCGACCGAGATTTGGTCCCGGGCCACGGCCAGCTGCAGGCCGCTTTCCATGTTCGTCCTCTGGACCAGGGCAGTCATCATGTCCGGATGGAACCGCAGGAAGCGGTTCTTGCCCGCTGCCTTGGCCGCATACATGGAAATGTCCGCCTGCCGCAGGAGTTCAGAAGCACCAACCCTGTCCCGGCCCAGGGAGGCCAGCCCCAGGCTCAGGCTGGGCCGCAAAACAGTGCCTTGAATGGTTACGGGAACATGCAGGCAGCGGACGATGCACTGGGCGATGGCGTCCGCGTCCGGGCAGGCGGTCAGGAGCACCACGAATTCATCTCCGCCCAGCCGGGCCACCACATCCGCGGTGGGGGCGCAGCCGCGCAGCCTGCGGGCAACTTCAACCAGCATGTCATCGCCGGCCTGGTGGCCAAGGATGTCATTGACCTCCTTGAAGTCGTCCAGATCCAGGAGCAGGACGTCCACCGTTTTCAGCCGGGGCTCCTGGAGGGCAGCAGCCAGCGCGTCGGTGAATACTGCCCTGTTGGCCAGCCCCGTCAGGGGATCCTGGAACGCCATGGCCCGCAGTTTTTCCGCCTGGGCAGCCAGGTCCAGCATGGCCTGGTGGGCCTGCTCCTGCGCCTTTCGCCGCGGTGAGACATCACGGAAGCTCCACACCCTGCCCACGATTTTCTCGCCCACCCGCTGCGGCCGGGAATAGCGTTCCAGGGTCCGGCCGTCCTTCAGGTCCAGGACGTCGTGGCTTTCCGCCGAGGGGTTGGCCGCAAGTTCGTCCAGCCGCGCAAGGAATGCGGCCTGGTCTGCCACTTGGGCGACGACGAGCCGCAGGACGGGTTCCTCGCTATCGCCTTTGAGGAGCTCCGGCGAAATGCCCCACATGGTGAGGAACTGGTCGTTGAAGCCGGCCACCCGTCCCTCCCTGCTCATGACCAGGATCCCGTCCGCGGTGGACTCAAGCGTTGCCGTCAGCAGGGACATGGCCTCCCGCAGGTTGGCGTCCGCTGCCTGGCGGTGGGATGTCCCCCGGACGGACAGCAGCAGCAGCGGCCCGGCGGGCATCGCATCCCCGGAACCGGCGGCAACCGGTTCTCCCGCAATCAATGAGCCTGCTGCTTCAGCCGGGAACTCCGTCCCGTCACTGTGCAGCCCAAAGATTTCCCGCGGCGTCGGCGGCTCACCGGGCAGGGTGCGGAGCTGGGAAAAAAGCTGGGTGACCTCGCCGCGGAACCCTTCGGCCAGAAGTGCCCGGTGGTCCCGTCCCGCCAGGTTTTCACTGGCGTATCCGAAAAGCCTTGCTGCCGCGGCGTTGGCGAGTGAAATGCTTCCATCGGCTGCAATAGCCAGGAGGGCATCGGGGCTGGCGTCGAGAATGAGGCCGAAAGTTTGTGCCGCCGGACTTTTACTGTGACTCCATACATCAGTCATTGCACCACCCCCCTCGCACATCATAAAGGGCGGCAGCGGAAATTAGGTGGGGCAGGACACGTTTCCCAACCGGCTGGTGTCAGTTGGGCGGAACAAACTCCGGCCTCCAATCCCGGGAAATGCAAAAACGCCGCCCCCGGTGCGGGGAGCGGCGCTTTGCCTGTGCCTGTGGCTGGTGCTGCTAGACGCGGCGGTGGCTGCGGTTGGTGACCGCGCCGTAAACCAGCAAAACGATGATTGAACCGAGAATGGCCAGCAGCCACGTGCGGATATCGAAGAACTCTGCCAGCCCGCCGCCGAAGATGAGCGAGCCGATCCAGCCGCCCAAAAGTGCACCCACGACGCCGAGGACCAGGGTGACCACCCAGCCTCCGCCCTGGCGGCCGGGCAGGATTGCCTTTGCGATAGCTCCTGCGATCAGGCCCAAAATGAGAAATCCGAGAATGCCCATGTTGTCACTCCTTATCAGTAAGTTGTGCCGGGCCCCCATTTCCGGTTCCATAATTCAATCAGCGTGCTTACTGCTCTGCAAGAGTTTGAATATCACGGGATGGCTGTCAGTTTTGGCCCGCCACGGGTGCGCCGCGACGTTCGCGACCCGCCGCGGCCCGAAGCGGGTGGCGGGCGCTTCGATAGGATGGAGTGTCCCGCAAACAATGCAAGGAGATCCGGCATGTGCAGCCAGCAAACCGTTCGGCCACGCGCCATTTTCCTCGACATCGACGGCACCTACGCTGACCACGGGCTGGCCCCGGACGCCCATGTGGAGGCTGTCCGTACCGCCCGCCGGCGCGGGCATCTGGTGTTCGTGTGCACCGGGCGGCCCCTGTCCATGGTGCCCGGCCACATCCTGGAAGCAGGGTTTGATGGAACCATCACCGGAGCAGGCGCCAGGGTGGAGCTCAAGGGCGAAATCCTCAAAGACACCCGATTCGAGCCGGACCTGGCCGCCAGGATCGTGGAAACCCTTGATGCCCACGGCGTCGCCTACATTCTCGAAGCCCCCGAGGCCCTGCACGGCCGGATGGGTGTGGACCAGAGGCTGCGGGACGTTCTTGGGCCCATCTTCGCCGGCCGTCCGCAGCACGACGGAGTCCTGAGCACCGACGTGGATCCCCTTGAGGACATCCTGGGGCCCATGCAGTACAGCGACGACCTGCGCTCCACGTCCTACGCCAAAATTTCCTGTTTCGATTCAGCCGTTCCCCTTAAGCAGCTGGTGGACACCCTTGGGCCGCAGGTGGGGCTCATCCCCAGCTCCCTCTCCGCCCTGGGCGACCGGGCCGGTGAGATTTACATGGCCGGAACGCACAAGGCTGTGGGCATCCAGGTGGTGGAAGCCCATCTCGGCCTTCACCGCGCGGACATCGTGGCCATCGGCGACAGTGCGAACGACATCGAGATGCTCGAGTACGCCGGGATCGGCATTGCCGTGGAAGGCGGGCACCCTGCTGTGCTGGCCGTTGCCGATCGGTTCACACCCGGGCCGGCCGGGCTTGGCGTGGCACTCGCTTTTGATGAGCTCGGCCTGCTGAACTAAACCCGGGGGAGGGCCGCCTCGGACTGCACTTCCGCGCTCCCGGTGCCCAGGCCGCGCACCAGCCACCCGTGGGCCTGCCAGCCCGCGGCGTCCAGGACGTTGCGCGCGTCCAGCACCACCCGTCGTCGGACCAGCCCGCCCGCAACGGCGGGGGAGAGGCGGCGGTACTCGTCCCACTCGGTGAGGAGCATGACCAGGTCGGCGCCCTCGAGCGCCCGCTCCGCGGAGGCCTCGAACCGCAGGCGCGGATAGCGGCGCCACGCATGGTTCACCGCCCTGGGATCTGTAACGGTAACGTGCGCCCCCGCAGCGGCGAGACGGTCGGCCACGTCCAGGGCAGGGGAGTCCCGGATGTCATCCGTATCGGGCTTGAAGGAAGCGCCCAGCACTGTGATGGAGCGCCCTGCAAGGTTGCCGCCGCAGAGTTCAGCGGCAATGGATACAGTCCGGTGGCGTTGACCCACGTTGACCGAGTCCACCAGCCGCATCCAGTCATCAAGTGCATTGGCTCCGGCCCGTTGGGCCTGGGTGCGCAAGCTGCGGATGTCCTTGGGCAGGCATCCGCCGCCGAAACCCAGTCCGGCGTGCAGGTACCGGCCGCCGATGCGCGGATCCATGCCCATGGCCTCGCCCAGCTCTGCCACATCGGCGCCCGAAGCGTCGCACAGTTCAGCCACGGCGTTAATGAAACTGACTTTGGTGGCAAGGTACGCGTTGGCCGCCGATTTGATGAGTTCCGCCGTCGCAAAGTTGCACACCAGGCGGGGGATCCCGGCCCGGAGGAGCGGCTCGTAGACGGCGTCCAGTGCCGCGGTTACCCCGAGCGGCGCGCCGCTGCGTGCGTGGAACGCGGCTGCGCGTCCGCCGGACACGCCATAGACCAGCCGGTCCGGCACCAGCGAGTCCTTCACGGCGGTCCCCTGGCGGAGGAACTCCGGGTTCCAGCCCAGCAGCACGCCAGGGCGGCCGGCCAGAACATTGCCGAGCATGTCCACGGTGCCTACGGGCACCGTGGATTTACCGACGACGGCGGCGCCTGCGGTCAGGTGCGGCAGCAGCCCTTCGATGGCGGAGACCAGGAAGGTCAGGTCGGCGGCGTCGGACGTCTTGTCCTGCGGGGTGCCCACACACAGGAAATGCACCTGCGCGCCCTTCGCGGCAGCGGCGTCGGTGGAGAAGGTGAGCCTGCCGGTATTCCGGCCGTCCTGCAGCAGCTCGTCCAGGCCGGGTTCATGGAAGGGGGCTGCGCCGAGTGCCAGCTGCTCCACCTTGGCTGGATCCACGTCGATGCCCACCACGGTGTGGCCCATCGATGCGAGGGTTGCTGCGTGGACGGCGCCGAGGTAGCCGCAGCCGATCACCGATATTTTCACTGTCCCCACCCGCGGTCCAACCTCGCCGGCCCGGCCAGGGAACCCGGCGGGCGTGGGGCCCGCGCAACCACCGGCCCACCACTGATCACTGAGTGGTATTGTCCAACCAGTTCGCCGCACAGTGCGGGCCAGGTACGGTCCTGTACGGAAGCATGGGCTGCAGTGGCGAAGGCCCGGCGTTTGGCGTCGTCGCCCATCAGGTCCAGGACGCGGGCCCGCATGGCGGCCAGGTCTCCGGGTTCGTAGAGCCACCCCGTCCGGGAGTTCTCCACCAGGTCCAGGGGCCCGCCGCGGCCCGTGGCCACCACCGGCACACCCGATGCCATGGCCTCCTGGATGGTCTGGCAGAACGTCTCGAACTCGCCGGGATGGACGAACAGGTCAAAGGACGCGACAGCGCGTGCCAGTTCCCCGCCGCCCAGGAACCCGGTGAAGACTGCGTCCGGCAGGGCTTCTTCGAGGGCCGCCCGCTGCGGCCCGTCGCCCACGATCACCAGTTGGGTGTTGGGCACTCCGGCCAGGGCAGCCAGGTCCTCGACCTGTTTCTCCACGGCCAGCCGGCCTACGTAGCCGATGATCCGCTCACTCCCGGGAGCCACGGCAGCCCGCCACCCGTCGTCGCGCTTTTCCGGCGAAAACCGGGCCGTGTCCACGCCCCGGCGCCACATCTCCACCCGAGGGATGCCGCGGCCGCGCAACTGGTTCAACGCGAAGGTGGACGGCACCAGGGTGCGGGTGGCGAGCAGATGGATGTTTTCCACCCGGTTCCAGGCCCAGTTCTCCAGGAACGGCACACCGTACCGGGCCGCGTAGCTGGGGACTTCAGTCTGGTAGATGGCCACCGTGGGGATGCCCAGCTGGTGGGCAGCCTGGGCAGCCCGCCAGCCCAGGATGAACGGCGAGGCCAGGTGGACGACGTCCGGTGCGTAGTCGGCAAGGATTCGCTTGACCCGGTACACACCACCCATCGCCACCCTGACGTTTGTATAACCGGCCAACGGCACCGCAGGCAGCCGGTGGATCTCCGCCCCCTTCACGCGGTCCGGGGCTTCCCCGTCCAGCGTGGAGGGCGCGATGACCAGGACGTCATCGCCCCGGTCCTCGAGGCACTCCAGTACCCGCAGGATGGAATGCGTTACGCCGTTCATCAGCGGCAGGAATGATTCAGCAACAATTGCGATCCTCACCCCTTCACGATGCGCGGGCGGCGTTGCCGCGCGGGGGACCGGATGTGACACCGGGGGAAAGGTTTGGGAAACATCAGGACCCCGGGCGGCATCGCGTGCATTTTGGTGCGGGCACCAAAAAAATTTACTAAGTAGGCTTGGCATTTGATGCTAAGCATGCTTACTGTAGTGGGGCAGCTAACGCGAAGCCTTAAGCAATTGGGGCGGACGCCGAGTACCGGGCCTCCCGGTACCGGAACAAAAATTTGTTAGCTAAGCCCAGCGCAACGACACATCCAAGGAGACGTCATGCTCAACAGGGAAAACATTGAAAGCCTGCTCACCAAGGGTGGCAACGTCGTCGGATCCGACGGCGAGAAGATTGGCTCGATTGGCCAGCTTTACGCGGACGACGACACCGGTGAGCCCACGTGGGTCACCGTCAAGACGGGTCTTTTCGGCACCTCCCAGTCCTTCGTTCCCGTGGAAGGCGCACACAGCCAGGGCGATGACCTGGTGGTTCCGTACACCAAGGAACACGTCAAGGACGCCCCCCGCGTGGACGTGGACGGACACCTCACCCCTGAGGAAGAGGACCGCCTCTACACCTATTACGACCGCGGCGCACGGACCTACTCCGACACCCGGGACGACGCCAGCCGGACCGACGTTGACTTTCAGGGCGACGCCGATCTCAACGCCGGAACCCCCACCGCGGGAATCTCCGGGGACCGCGACAGGGACACCAGCCGCGGCACCGTGGGCCACGACACCTCCGGCCCCACCACCGATGATGCGATGACTCGGTCCGAGGAACGGCTCCATGTGGGCACGGAGCGCGAAGCGACCAGCCGTGCCCGGCTCCGGAAGTACGTCACCACGGAGAACGTCACCAAGACCGTGCCCGTGCAGCGTGAGGAAGTCCGCCTGGAGCGCGAGCCCATCACGGACGCCAACCGCGGTGCGGCCCTCGACGGTCCGGACATCAGCGAGGAAGAGCACGAGGTAGTCCTGCACGAGGAACGCCCCGTGGTCGAGAAGGAAACCGTTCCGGTGGAGCGGGTCCGCCTGGACAAAGACGTGGTGCAGGACGACGTCACGGTTAACGAGGAAGTCCGCAAGGAACAGATTGACGCGGACGGCGTGGATCGCGACCGCCGTCGCTAAGCTCCGCCCTAAGGAACGGCTGCGGCGCCGCTGAACGGACCGGCGCCACGGCAGTTTCACAGTGTACGACGCCGGGAGTCCCCTGTTGGGGGCTCCCGGCGTCGTTGTGCATGCGGAACTTTCTCAAAACGCTGGTGCAGCCTCCGCTTGCAGCGGCGACTGCACCAGCCAGTAGGACGAATATCTTCAGAACTTAGTGTTCTTCTCTCATTCGCGGCTCCTGTTTCCCGGCTTACGGATTCCGGGCTTATGCCGGCCCATCCAGCACTGGCGGCCAGCTAAACCGAAGCGCCGCGCGTTTTCGGCGCTGGTTGGGGTTATTCCAATTTTACGGGCGGGCCCCGGGAAAAGCGCCGGGCAAGTCGGCTGGATTTCGTGGGGGACCAGGGGAATGAGCCTGTCGTTCCCGGCCCTGCCGCCCTCGCCGTGACACCATGGGGCACGATGAAACTGCGTGCTGACCAGACTGGAGACCGTGGCCTCCCTATGCCCTTGTGGCTGCAGGGTGCCCTTGAAACGGCGCAGGCAGCCGTCATTTCCGCGCTGATCGTGATTGCCCCGATCATCGCGGTGTGGGCCACCGCCGGCTTTCACAACAGCGCTTTCGACGTCCTGGCCCGGTTGGCCGGACAGTCATGGCTGCTGATCCACGGAGTTCCGCTGGGGCTCAGCGCCGGGAGCTCCACTGCCGCCGCCAATGGTCCGTCCGGCGTTCTCTCGCTCATTCCGTTGGGACTGACGCTGCTGCCGTTCCTCCTGGCCTGGCGGGCCGGCCGTCGCCTGGCCCGCGCCTCGTACACGGACCAGCTCTGGCAGGCGCTCCTCGGCTCGTGGGTTGTCTACGCCGCCTTCGGCACCGCCACAGGCTTCGTGTGCCGAACCCCCGACGTCGCCATCAACCCCTGGCACGCCATGGTGATTCCCCTCATCCCCTTCGCGCTGGGCATGGTGATCGGCGCCCGTCGTGAGGCCGGTTCGTGGAGCCGGCTTATCGGCGTCGACGCCGTGGACTGGATTTCCCGCACCAGCCAGCATTCCCGCTGGGCCGGCTCCTACCTCGGGTCGGCTGCAAAGGCCGGATTTGTGGCTGCCGCTTCCGCCCTGGCCCTCGCGGCCGTGTTGCTGGCCGTGGACCTCTTCATCCACTGGAACCTGGTGGTGGCGGTGTATGAAGCGCTCGACGCCGGCGCTGTAGGCGGTGCCGCCCTGACCATCGCCCAGCTTGGCTTCCTGCCCAACCTTGCGGTGTTTGCCCTTTCCTGGACGTCCGGCGCCGGCTTTGCCATGGGCGTCGGGTCGCAGGTGGGTCCCATGGGGACTGCTGTGGGCCCGCTGCCTTCCATTCCCGTGCTGGCCGCCATCCCCTCCGGCTCGCTGGATTACGCCTATGTTGCCCTCATCGTCCCGGTGCTTGCCGGCGTGCTGGCTGGCTGGTGGTTCCTGCGCGAGGGGGAAAACCACTTTGACGAGTGGCTGTCCATCAAGGTCCGTGCGCGCTGGTTCACGGCAACGGTTTCCACCCTTGCGCTTGGGGTGCTGACCGGGCTGGCAGCGGGACTGCTGGCTTTTGGTTTGGCCTGGCTGTCCCGGGGATCAGCCGGGATCGGGCGCCTGACCCAGATCGGCCCCGACCCGTTCTGGACGGGAGTATGGCTGGCTGCGGAGGTGGCTGTCGGCGTCGTCATCGGTTACGCCGCCGGACCCTGGCTGGAGCGTGAGCACACTGCAAGGGAAGCGGACGCCGATCTCGTTTCCCGGCCCTAGCGCAACCGGGCATTCCTGCCGGCGCCGCTGCTAGGGGATCTGCTGGGGCAATGAGCCTTCGAGCTGGACCCGGCACGCGGACTGGGCCTGGTCCGTCAGTGCCCGTCCCACGCAGGCCTGGTAGTCGCGCACTTCGTCGAAAAACACTGCCGTGACGAGGATCAGCAGCATCAGGATCGCGGACAGCACCAAGCCGGAAATCGTGGCAATCAGGAGCAGTCTGAATTCCTTCAACCGGGCGGTCCGTACCAGCAGGACAACGCCCAGCGCTCCACTGGCCGCCGTGAGGATCCCCGTGAGCCACAGGTAGTTGACGTCGAGTTGGTAGACGAAGAAGGCACCCAGAATCGAGACGACGAACATCCGGAACAGGGTACGGGTCTTGGCCAGCGAGGCTTTGGCTGCCTCGCTGAGCGGCGGTTTGGTCCGCTGCTGCCCAGCCTGTTCCGGAGAGGTGTTCATGTTTTCCAGCCTACGCGAGCCTGCCCATAAGCTAGAGCCATGCGCATCGTAGTCCTCGTTTCCGGTACCGGGTCCAACCTTCAGGCTGTTATTGACGCGGTCGCGGCGGGGGACCTGGACGTGGAGATCGCAGCCGTAGGCGCCGACCGCCCGGGGACATACGGGGTGGAACGGTCCGCGGCTGCCGGAATCCCGACCTTCGTGGTCGACTTCAAGGCGTACCCGGACCGGGCACAGTGGAACGCTGCGCTGAGGGAAGCGGTGGCCGGGTTCGACCCGGACGTGGTGGTCTCCTCAGGGTTCATGCGGATCGTCAGCCCCGAATTCATCGATGCCTTCAAAGGCAGGTACCTCAACACCCATCCCGCTCTGCTCCCCGCCTTCCCCGGCGCCCACGGTGTCCGGGACGCGATGGCCTACGGGGTGAAGGTTACCGGCTGCACCGTGCACTGGGCCGACGCCGGTGTGGACACCGGGCCCATCATCGCCCAGGAAGCCGTTACTATCGAGGACTCCGATACCGAGGAGACCCTGCACGAGCGCATCAAGGTGGTGGAACGCCGGCTCCTGGTGTCTACCCTGGCCAGCCTCGCCGCCGCCCACCGCTCCAGCACGTCGAAGCTCCCCGGCTGACGGGCGACGCGCAAAGTCCTCCCCGACGCCCAGATCCCTCCCCGATGCGCAGATTCTCTGGCGCACCCGAAATCCAAGCGCGCAGGGGAATATCCGCAGCGGAAATACAGCGAACGGTCGTGGGGGAGGGGTTACTCGAGGCGGCGCTGCTTGGTTTCCGGGGAGAAGAACGCCATCCACAGCACGGCCAGCAGCACCAGGCCGCCGGCAAGGGCGAAGGACGTGGCCAGTCCAAGCTCCGGCCAGAAGTAGTTGGCGAAGATCAAGGGCCCGAACCCGGCGCCCAGACGCGAGAACGTGGAGGCCCAGCCGAAGCCGGTGCCGCGCAGTTCGGTGGGGTAGAGCTCGGATACGTAGGCGTAGAGCACCGGGATGGCTACCTGCACCACAAACCCGAAGACCAGCAGCCAGAACACCGCCGCCGTGGGGATGTCCACCACGAACGCGACGATCACCAGGGTCAGGGCGGACAGCGGACCGGTAATGGCCAGGATCCACTTGCGGCCGACGCGTTCCACCAGCAGCGCTGCCACCACTACGCCGAGAAGTCCGACGGCGGCCATGGAGGCGGTGGTGACGAAGGCTTTGTACTCGGCGAAGCCGGCACCAATCAGGATCCGGGGCATCCAGGTCAGGGACAGGTAGTACACCAGCAGGATGCTGAAGAACAGTGCCCAGGCTGTTGCCGTGATCTTCCAGTTGAACTGCCATACGGAACGCAGTTGGATCCAGGCGCTGCCGGCGGAGAGGCGCGGCACATCCTGCGCGTCCGGAAGGCTGTACGCACGCGCCTCCGCACCGGTGGCCGCCACCAGGCCATCAATCACCTTTGCCGCTTCCTCGCGCCGGCCCTTGCGGATCAGGAACAGCGGGGACTCCGGAACACTGCGCCGGACCCAGAACACCAGCAGGGCGGGCAGGACCATCACCAGCATGGTCAGCCGCCAGTCGCCGTACAGGGCCACCAGGCCCGCAGAGACAAAGCCCGCCAGCGCCGCACCGATGGGCCACCAGCCGTCCATGGCCGTGAGCACTTTGCCGCGCTGCTTCCTCGGCGTGAACTCACCCACCAGGGCATAGTCCACCGGAATGCAGCCGCCCAGGCCGAACCCGGCCATGAACCGGAACACGCAGAACCAGATGAAGTCGGGGGAGAACGCGCCCAGCACGGTGAACAGCGAGAAGATCAGCAGCGTGGCCGTGAACGCTTTCTTGCGTCCGATAGTGTCCGCGATGGTTCCCCACACGAACGCACCCAGTGCCATGCCGATGAGGTTGGACGTGCCCACCCATGCCACTTCACCCGGGCTAAGGGCCCAGTGGGTGGAGAGCAGCGGAATCAGGATGCCGTTGAGGGTGACGTCCCAGGCATCGAACATGAAGCCGAGGCCGCCGATCAAAAAGATCCTGCCCTGGACTTTCCATCGCCATGGCAGTTCCTGGACCACCTGTTCGCCGCTCGGCACAGTGGTGTAAGTATTCATTGCAGCCTCCTGGGAAAACTTTAGCCGGGCCCACAGGTGTTCACACTTCCACCGACTCGCGGGGCAACCTTCGCTTCGGGATAAACTGGCCGTATCCCCACCAACCGCGGCACTGTTCCGCGAGATAAGACGGAGACATTTGTGAGCTTCACGCAGCATGAGCGCGTATCCATCGACCGTGTTCCCATCCGCCGGGCACTGATCTCGGTTTACGACAAGACCGGTCTGGAGGAGCTCGCCCAGGGCCTGCACGCAGCGGGAGTGAAGCTTGTGTCCACCGGCTCCACGGCAAAGAAGATCGCCGCCGCGGGCATCCCGGTCCAGGAAGTCGAGGAAGTCACGGGTTCCCCTGAGATGCTGGATGGCCGGGTGAAGACTCTCCACCCGCGCGTGCACGGCGGCATCCTGGCGGACCGCCGGGTGCCGGCGCACATGGACACCCTGACCACTATGGATATCGAGCCTTTCGATCTGGTGGTGGTGAACCTTTACCCGTTCGTGGAAACCGTCAAATCCGGTGCGGGACAGGACGACGTCGTCGAGCAGATCGACATCGGAGGCCCCGCGATGGTGCGCTCGGCAGCGAAGAACCATGCCGCCGTCGCCATTGTGGTGGACCCGTCCTTCTACGGCCAGGTGGTCACCGCAGCCGCTGAAGGCGGCTTCGATTTGAAGACGCGACGGCGGCTGGCCGCCAAGGCGTTCGCCCACACGGCGTCCTACGACAACGCCGTGGCCACCTGGACCGCCAGCCAGTTCCTCGATGAGGACGGCGACGGCGTCATCGACTGGCCTGCCTACGCCGGCCTGTCGCTGGAGCGCTCCGAGGTCCTGCGCTACGGCGAAAACCCGCACCAGCAGGCTGCCCTCTACGTGGACAAGGCAGCTCCCGTTGGTATTGCCCAGGCCGACCAGCTGCACGGCAAGGCCATGAGCTACAACAACTTCGTCGATGCCGACGCTGCCCTTCGCGCCGCCTACGATTTCAGCGAACCTGCGGTAGCGATCATCAAGCACGCCAACCCCTGCGGCGTTGCGGTCGGATCCGAGGATGCCGCCGACCCCATCGCCGACGCCCACGCCAAAGCCCACGCCTGCGATCCGGTTTCCGCGTTTGGCGGCGTTATCGCCGCGAACCGCTCTGTCACGGCCGGCATGGCCAACACGGTCAAGGACATTTTCACCGAGGTTGTCATCGCGCCCGGATTCGAGCCGGAAGCAGTGGAAATCCTGTCCAAGAAGAAGAACATCCGCCTTCTCGCCCTGCCCGAGGGCTACGGCCGTTACCCGACGGAGTTCCGCCAGGTCTCCGGCGGCATGCTGGTCCAGGTCAGCGACAAGGTGGATGCCGACGGCGACAACCCCGCTAACTGGACCCTTGCTGCCGGTGAAGCCGCGGACGAGAAGACTCTCGCGGACCTCGCCTTCGCCTGGACCGCCTGCCGCGCGGCCAAGTCCAACGCCATCCTCCTCGCCCAGGACGGCGCCGCGGTCGGCATCGGCATGGGCCAGGTCAACCGCCTGGACTCCTGCCGCCTGGCTGTTGAGCGGGCCAACACCCTCGGTGTGACGGTGGAGTCCGACGTGGAAGGTGCGGGCGGTGCCACTAACGCCAGTGGCGGCGACGCGCCGGCCCGTGCCCGCGGAGCGGTTGCTGCCTCAGACGCCTTCTTCCCGTTTGCCGACGGCCTGCAGATCCTGATCGACGCCGGCGTCCGCGCCGTCGTCCAGCCCGGCGGTTCAGTCCGGGATGAGGAAGTCATCGCCGCGGCAAATGCAGCCGGCGTCACGATGTACTTCACGGGTGCCCGCCACTTCTTCCACTGATCCCACCGGGGCAATAAACGAACGACGGCGCCCGTCCCTGCGAAGGGGACGGGCGCCGTCGTTTCAAGGCTTAGTTCTGGCCAGGTGAGCCGGAACCAGGTTCGCCGGTATCCGCGTCCCTCTGCTTGAGACGCGGACCCTCCTCCGGAAGCCGGAGCTCCCGGGGCTTGGCTTCCGCCATACGCTGCTCGGTCCAGTACTCGAGGATCTCCTCGTGCGACTGGTTCAGCTTCACGTGGCTGACGGAATCCTCGCTTGGCGGGATGTCTTTAGGAGGCTGCTGCGCTGGCATAGGTCTGCTGGATAACGGAACCCCAGTAGGGGCCGTACATGACTGATGATCGGTTGTAGCCGTAGCTGTTGACGGAGTTCTGGGCACCGCTGGAGCCAGTGCCGATGAACCACGGGCCGCCGGACGAGCCGCCGGTCATGTCGCAGGGGATGCCCTGGGTACCAAACTGCGGGTTGGTGGGATCATTCGCTGCCGTTCCGGTGCAGCTTTTGAGGGTCTCGCCATTGAAGGGCGACGCTGCCGGGTAGCCGAAGGACTTGTAGGTGACGCCGCGGGCCTCGTTGAACGCAACGCCGGATCCGCCGACAACATCGGTCAGCGTCTGTCCGTTCAGGGGCGCCACCACGGCGAAGCCGGTGTCGTACGTCATGTCCCCGCCGTCGCTCCACTGCTTTGGAGCGTACAGGCCGGTGGCCGTCCACTTGCCGTAGGGCGAAATGCCGTTCTCATAAGCAGGGGCAAACATGAAGTTGGTGGCGAACGCGCCGGGGCCCTCATTGAGGCAGTGGCCTGCGGTGGACACGGTGCTTTCGTTGGCGGAGGAGACGGCGTTGCCGGAGCAGACATAGTTCGAACCGCCAAGGGTGAAGAACACCTTGCCGATGTGCTTAACGGGAGTCTCGCTTTGGGCGATGGTTGGCTTGCCCTTGGTGGCCTTGACGTTGGACTTCTTGCCTTTTTCCACGAGCAGGGCGCTGGATCGGTTGCCGCGCTCCAGTGCTTTGCCGGCCAGGACGTCGCCCGGGATTGCGCTTTGCATCCGGTCTGCCGTCCAGTAGTCAGCCACGCCGGTGGCGTTCAGGACCGTGCTGGTGACGGAGGGGTTCTTCCTGTCCTCTGCCGGCGCGGGCGCGGCGGCGGCCCCGCCGGCGGTGCTGAGTGCCAGAACGGCGGCGGCTGAGAGGCTCAGGAAGCCAGTAGCCAGAGACCTGGTGCG
>NZ_PJMB01000001.1 GCF_002892835.1 Arthrobacter sp. AFG7.2
CGAGGCCCAGCGCATCCTCGCCGAAGACTGGTCCGTTTCCGCCGACGTCTGGTCCGTGACGTCCTGGAACGAACTGCGCCGCGACGGCCTCGCCGCCGAAGAGGAAGCCTTCCTCAACCCCGGCGAACCCGCCCGCGTCCCCTTCGTCACCCAACAACTCGAAGGCGCCACCGGCCCCGTCGTCGCCGTGTCCGACTACATGAAAGCCGTCCCCGACCAGATCCGCCAATTCGTCCCCAACGAATTCGCCACCCTCGGCGCCGACGGCTTCGGCTTCTCCGACACCCGCGCCGCAGCCCGCCGCTTCTTCAAAAACGACACCCACTCCATCGTGGTGCGTTCGCTGGAGATGCTGGCACGCCGCGGCGAGGTGGATGCCCAGGCCCCGATCAAGGCGATTGAGAAGTACAGGCTTCACAACGTCAATGCGGGCACCACCGGCAACGCCGGCGGCGAGGCGTAACACACCCCCTGAGCAATACCGCGACGGCGGCTCCCTCCGCAAGGTGGGGGGCCGCCGTCGTCCTTTAAGCCCTGGATGCATGTGACGCAGGGCAAAGCTGATTGTAGCCTTTGCACAAATGGAGGTTGCGGGTCGCTGCCCGTATGCTCAAAGAATGCCAGCACCCGCCACCCCGTCCGCCAAGCGCAAACCGTCCACGCCGAGGGTCACGCCGGAAAAGTCCGAGACGCTGAAAAAGCTGCGGGCGAACGTGGGCCAGCTTTCCACCACCACCATGCGGGAACTGGAAAAGTCTCTCCCCTGGTACGGCCGGCTCAGTTCCGACGAGCGGTCGGCTTTGGGCATGGTGGCACAAAACGGCATTGCAGCTTTTGTCACCTGGTACGAAAGGCCCAGCTCTCCGTCCTGGATCCTGACTGACGTGTTCGGGACAGCGCCCACAGAACTGACCCGGTCCATCAGCCTGCAGAAGGCGCTGCAGCTGATCCGGATTGTTGTTGAGGTGGTGGAGGACCAGGTCCCCGTCATCGCGCCGGAGGCTGACCAGCCGTCACTCCGGGAAGCAGTGCTCCGCTATTCCCGTGAGGTGGCCTTCGCTGCCGCAGACGTTTATGCCCGCGCCGCCGAATCGCGGGGGTCCTGGGACACCCGGCTCGAGGCCCTGATCGTCGATGCGATTCTGCGCGGCGAAAACACCGATGCCCTGCGCTCCAGAATCGCGGCGTTGGGCTGGAAGGCCCAGGAACGTTTCACTGTCATGGTGGGCAACTCACCGTCCGAGCCCAGCGCCAGCTACGTCAGCGAGTTGCGCCGGATGGCGGGCCGGTACGCGGAGGACGCGCTGGTGGGCATCCAGGGTGACCGGCTCATCCTGATCCTCGGAGGCGTGCAGGACCGGGAAACCGCGTATGTGAAGCTCAGCGAAATGTTTGCCCCCGGACCCGTTGTTTACGGCGCTGAGGCCGGTTCACTGCTGGAGGCGAGCGGATCTGCGCAGTCGGCTTTTGCGGGCCTCACTGCGGCCAGGGCGTGGCCATCCGCGCCCCGCCCGGTGGCTGCCGACGATTTGCTGCCCGAACGGGTCATCTCCGGGGACGACGCCGCCCGCCGTTCATTGGTCAAGAACATCTACCGTCCCCTGCTGGCGGCCTCCAACGGGCTCGTTGAGACCCTTGGCACCTACCTGGAGCTTGGACATTCACTGGAGGCCACCGCCCGGGAGCTCTTCGTTCACGCGAACACGGTGCGGTACCGTTTGAAGCGCGTCTGCGACGTCACGGGCTGGGATCCACTCCTCCCAAGGGAGGCGTTTGTCCTGCAGGCCGCGCTTGTGGTGGGCCGTCTTTCAACGCCGCCGAAAGCCGCTGCGGAACGCCAGCCGTCCCGGAATCAGCCCTGAGCCGTTGTAGACTTCCTACAACCTGACCCCGTGAGCTTGGTGCGGACAAACACCGCTGGATCACACAGTAATTTGGAAAGCTGGATACGTGCTTGCAATAGTCTGCCCTGGACAGGGCTCACAGACCCCGGGTTTTCTGGCCCCCTGGCTGGAACTGCCCCCGGTGGCGGGCCAACTGGCCTCCTTAAGCGACATTGCAGGCATTGACCTGATCGCCCACGGAACCACCTCGGACGAGGAAACCATCAAGGACACTGCCGTGGCGCAGCCCCTGATCGTCGCGGCCGGCCTTGTTGCTGCCGCGTCGCTGTTCGATGTTGAGCTCAGTTCCCTTCCGGTCATCCTGGCCGGCCACTCGGTAGGTGAAATCACTGCCTCCGCCCTCGCCGGCGTCCTGACCGAGCAGGAAGCCATGACGTTCGTCCGCGAACGCGCCAACAGCATGGCAGCGGCCGCGTCCGTCACTCCCACTGGCATGAGCGCCGTGGTGGGCGGCGACCCCGCCGAAGTCCTGGCAGCCATCACGGCCGCGGGCGCCACTCCCGCCAACGTCAACGGCGCAGGCCAGACCGTTGCCGCCGGCACCTTCGAACAGTTGAAGGCCCTTGCCGAAAACCCGCCGGCGAAGGCCCGGGTGATTCCCCTGAAGGTTGCAGGCGCCTTCCACACGAGCCACATGGCTCCCGCCGTCAGCGCGCTCAAGGCACTGGAACCGCACCTGAAGCCCCAGTCCCCGAAGGTGCCCCTGCTGTCCAATTACGACGGCGGGGAAGTCACCAACGGCGGTGCCGCCGTCGACAGCCTCATCGCCCAGGTTTCACGCCCCGTCCGCTGGGACCGGTGCATGGAAACGATGGTTGCGCGCGGCGTCACCGGGGTCATTGAACTTGCTCCTGCCGGAACCCTGGCCGGCCTCGCCAAGCGGGGCATGCCGGGTGTCAAAACCGTAGCCGTCAAAACACCCGACGATCTTTCCGCCGCCCTGGCGCTTTTCGCAGAATTGGAGGGAAACGCATGAGCGTCCCCACGCTGAAGCAGGCTCCCATCCAGGAGCACACCCGCATCCTGGGACTTGGCGCCTACCGCCCCGACGTCATCGTGACCAACGAGGACGTGTGCCAGTGGATTGATTCCTCTGACGAGTGGATCCGCCAGCGGACCGGAATCGTCACCCGCCATCGTGCCGCCGCCGATGTCAGCGTCATCGATATGGCAGAAGGCGCAGCCCGGGAGGCAATGGAAAAGGCAGGCATCGACGCTGCAGACCTCGGCGCCGTCATTGTCTCCACGGTGACCCACCCGTATGCCACCCCTTCCGCTGCCGCCAGCCTCGCGGACCGCCTCGGTGCAACTCCGGCTCCTGCCTTCGACATTTCGGCTGCCTGCGCGGGATACTGCTACGGCATCGCCCAAGGCGACTCACTGGTCCGCTCCGGCGCCGCGAAGTACGTCCTGGTGGTCGGCGCCGAGAAGCTGTCCGACGTCATCGACAACCGGGAACGCACCATTTCCTTCCTGCTCGGCGACGGCGCCGGCGCCGTCGTCATCGGCCCCTCTGATACCCCCGGCATCGCCCCTTCTGTCTGGGGATCGGACGGCAGCAAGTGGGATGCGATCGGCATGACGCGCTCCATGCTGGACGTCCGCGACCTTGGCATGGCAGCCCGTCAGTCCGATTCCACCGGCGACCTGGCACTCCTGGAAGAAGCGCAGGAACTGTACCCCACCCTCCGCCAGGACGGACAGACGGTCTTCCGTTGGGCCGTGTGGGAAATGGCCAAGGTGGCCCAGCAGGCCCTGGAGGCAGCCGGCGTCGAAGCAGAGGACCTGGTGGCTTTCATCCCCCACCAGGCGAACATGCGCATCATCGACGAGATGGTGAAGAAGCTGAAGCTGCCCGAGACAGTTACAGTGGCACGGGACATCGCTGACGCAGGCAACACCTCCGCAGCGTCCATTCCGCTCGCCACCCACCGCCTGCTGCAGGAGAACCCGGAGCTGAGCGGCGGCCTGGCCCTCCAGATCGGCTTCGGCGCCGGCCTGGTGTTCGGCGCCCAGGTAATTGTCCTTCCTTAGGAACGCCCCAAACGGGCCGCATCCGCGGCCTGAACCATTTCCGGCAGCCACTGCCGGCAATATAAGAAAAGGAGCCATCAATGGCTAGCAACGAAGAGATCCTGTCCGGGTTGGCTGAAATCGTCAACGAAGAGACCGGCCTGGCCCCCGAGGCCGTAGAGCTGGACAAGTCCTTCACCGAGGACCTGGACATCGACTCCATCTCCATGATGACCATCGTGGTCAACGCCGAAGAGAAGTTCGGCGTTCGCATCCCCGACGAAGAGGTCAAGAACCTGAAGACCGTCGGCGACGCCGTCAGCTTCATCGCCGGAGCCCAGGCCTAGTCAAGGCTTACGCCGTTCCACGGCTTGGCAGGGCTGCCGGTCCGGATGACCGGACCGGCAGCCCGCCGCATTTATCCGGCAGGCTGCTTCACGCTTCGCTATGCCTGGCGGCGCTGTTCCTTTCGGCGCTGTCCCTCCCGGCAGGCTGCCGAACATCAAAACGCGGGACCTCCGGACGACGGATCCCCACCGACAGAGAGTGATCCCATGACACGCAAAGTAGTCATTACCGGTCTGGGTGCCACCACACCCATCGGCGGCGATGTACCCACAATGTGGAACAACGCGCTCAAGGGGGTCTCCGGTGCCCGCACCCTGGAGGACGACTGGGTAGCAAAGTACGAACTGCCCGTCCACTTCGCCGCGCGCTGCAGCACCCCTGCCCTGGACGTGCTCAGCCGCGTTGAAGCCAAACGCATGGACCCTTCCACCCAGTTCGGCGTCATTGCCGCCCGTGAGGCATGGGCAGACTCCGGCATCACGGAGTTCGACAAGGATAGGCTCGCCGTTGCTTTCGCCACCGGAATCGGCGGCGTCTGGACACTGCTGGATGCCTGGGACACCCTGAAGGAAAAAGGTCCCCGCCGGGTCCTCCCCATGACCGTTCCGATGCTGATGCCCAACGGTGTTGCCGCAGCAGTCAGCCTGGACCTTGGCGCCCGCGCCGGCGCCCACACCCCTGTTTCCGCCTGCGCTTCCGGCACGGAAGCCCTGCACCTCGGCCTGGACCTGATCCGCTCCGGCAAGGCAGACGTCGTCATGTGCGGCGGTGCTGAAGCCGCCATCCACCCGATGCCCCTCGCCGCTTTTGCGTCCATGCAGGCCCTCTCCCGCCGCAATGACGACCCGGAGCGGGCCTCACGCCCGTACGATACCGCGCGTGACGGCTTTGTTATGGGTGAAGGCGCAGGCGCCCTGGTGCTTGAGGCTGAAGAGCACGCGCTGGCCCGCGGTGCCCGCATCTACGGTGAACTGGCAGGAACGTCTGTCACTGCCGATGCCTACCACATCACTGCTCCGGACCCCGAAGGCCTGGGCGCCACCCGTGCACTGAAAGCTGCAATGTTCGATGGCAGGATCCAGCCTGAGGACGTGGTACACGTCAACGCTCACGCGACCTCCACGCCAGTGGGTGACAAGCCGGAGTACACCGCCCTCCGCGCCGCCTTGGGAAACCACGTGGACAACGTGGCCGTCTCAGCGACGAAGTCGCAGATGGGCCACCTCCTGGGAGCATCCGGTGCCGTCGAAGCCGTACTGACAGTACTGGCCGTGTACGACCGGAAGGCACCCGTCACCATCAACCTGGAAAACCAGGACCCGGAAATTCCGCTCGACGTCGTCACCTCCGCCCGCGACCTGCCCGCCGGCAACATCGTGGCGCTGAGCAACTCGTTCGGCTTCGGCGGCCACAACGCTGTTATTGCGGTCCGTAGCGTCTAAAGTCTCTGACCTGCTGCTGACGCGAGAGGAGGCCCTGCCAGATAGCAGGGCCTCCTCTTTGCTATGGAAGAACGGTCAGACGGCTGTCAGCCCACCTGGTGCAGCCAGCGGACGGGTGCGCCTTCGGCAGCGTGCCGGAAGGGCTCCAGCTCTTCGTCCCAGGCTTCGCCGAGTGCCAGCGAGAGCTCGTGATAGACCGCCGCGGGGTCCCCGGCGCCGGATTCGTAGGCGTAGCGGATCCTGTCCTCGGACACCATGATATTGCCGTGTACATCCGTCACGGCGTGAAAGATTCCCAGTTCGGGAGTGTGGGACCAGCGCCCTCCGTCCACCCCCTGGCTCGGCTCCTCCGTGACCTCATAGCGAAGGTGCGCCCACCCCCGCAGGGACGACGCAAGCTTCGCTCCCGTCCCGGGTGCACCGGTCCAGGACAGCTCTGCCCGGAACATTCCGGGCGCAGCAGGCTGAGGGGTCCATTCAAGGTCCGTCCGCTTGTCCACGACGGATCCGATGGCCCACTCAACATGAGGGCACAGGGCCGTAGGGGCCGAGTGAACGAACAGCACACCGCGGGTCATTGCAACAGACATTCCATCCTCCATAGCTCTAGGTACGTCTTCCCCAACGACCTCTGCCTGGATGGAACTGCTGTGCCGTGCACTGCGGCTGTGGTTCCTGCCTTCGTATTCAGATGTATCAGATAAAGCTGTGTCCGGGCTTATCGTGACGCGAAAAGCTGCTAGCTTCAAGCGGGACTTGAAAGTTGCCGGACGTGACTCTTATTGTGCCGTACCCCACCAAATTACGCCAGTGCGATTCCCGGGACGGGCTCACGCCCTGGGATGGGCCTGCTGGTAGCTCTTTCGCAGCCGGTCGACCGAGACGTGGGTGTAGATCTGGGTGGTTGCCAGGCTGCTGTGGCCGAGGATCTCCTGGACCGCGCGCAGGTCGGCCCCTCCGTCCAGCAGATGCGTGGCCGCGGAATGCCGCAGCGCGTGCGGCCCTGACGCGGACGTATCACCCAGGGCAGCGAAAATGCCGTTGACCAGCGTGCGGACCTGCCTCTGGTCTACCCTGCCGCCGCGTGATCCCAGGAACAGCGCAGGCCCGCTGTTCTCCCTGGCCAGCAGCGGCCTGCCGCGCCGCAACCAGTCGTCCACGGCCAGCGCGGCCGGCACACCATACGGCACCGTGCGCTCCTTATTTCCTTTGCCGATGACGCGCAGCGTTCTCCGGTCCGGATCAAGGTCGTCAACGTCGAGCCCTGCCAGCTCTCCTACCCGGACACCTGTGGCATACAGCAGCTCCACGATGGCACGGTTGCGCAGCGCCAGCGGTGCGCCGTGGGCTGCCCCTTCTTCCAGGGCTGCCAGTAGTCTGGTCAACTGCCCGGCCTGCAGGACCGCCGGCAGGCCTTGTTCGCGTTTCGGAGCCTTCAGCCGAAGGGCGGGATCGATGGCGATGCGCTCTTCCGTGAGGGCCCAGGCCGTGAAGACCCTGACGGAGGCGGACCGACGGGCCAGCGTGCTGCGCGCTGCGCCGTCCTGGCTTTGCACGCCGAGCCAGCGCCGGAGCGTCCCTAGCTCCAGGTCCCGAAGTCCGGTGGCGCCTTCGGACGCAGCATGGGACAGGAGACTGCGAACGTCGCCCAGGTATCCGCGGAGGGTGTGTGGAGAGACGGCACGTTCAGCGGACAGGTACTGGGCGTACGCGTCAAGCGCCTCACCCAGCTCTGCCGGCAGTCCCTCGTTTTCCACTCCCCTACTGTCTCAGCTCGGGCAAGGAAACGGTTGGCTGACACGCTCCTCGCTTTCGGGTCCCTGTCCCGGCCCCGGCCCTGCCCCTGCCCCTGCCCCTGCCCCTGCACAGCACGGCACGGCCGTCAGCCGGCTTTGCCGCGTTTCCAGCCTCCCCGTTCGGAGACGGCCAGGCCCAGCAGACCCAACCGGCCGAGCCCGGCCCGCACCGACTCAAGGCTCAGCCCGGCGACCACGGACAGCTTTTCGACGGATGTCGTGGCGCGAAGCGGCAGGGCGTCCAGGAGGATCAGGTCCTCCAGCGTCAGTCCGTCCTGTACGGCAGCCTGCCCATGACGGGGATCAGGAAGAACAGAACCGGCAGGTCCCGCTAACTCAGCAATCTCGGTCGCGTCAGTGACGCAGACAGCACCACCATCCCGCAGGAGCCGGTGGCATCCTGCGGAGTTTGCGCTGTGCACAGATCCTGGAACCGCCCCGACAGCACGGCCAAGCGACTCGGCATGGTGGGCGGTGTTGAGCGCCCCGGACCGCCATCTGGCCTCGACCACGACGGTCACAGCGGACAGGGCGGCAATGATGCGATTGCGTTGCAGGAACCGGTACCGCGTGGGTGCGGAACCCGGTGGAACCTCGGCAAGGACAGCCCCCTGATTACAAACAGCCCGCAGGAGGTCCTCGTTTCCTGACGGGTAGAACCGGTCCACTCCCCCGGCCATCACGGCTATGGTGGGCACTGCGTCCGAGGCTCCGGCGAGGGCAGCACGGTGGGCATGCGCGTCTATGCCGTAGGCCCCGCCCGAGACGATCGTGAACCCGCGCTGGGCCAGCGAATATGCCATATCCCCGGTGACAGCGGCGCCATAACTGGTGCTGTCCCTGGAGCCAACAAGGGCTACGGACGTTGCTGCCGGGGGCAGCTGCTGTTCCTCTCCCCGCCACCAGAGGCACAACGGCTCCTGGACTCCGAGGTCGGCCAGCTGACCAGGCCACAGGTCGTCGGAGGGAATGATCAGCCGCCCGCCCAACCGGGCCATGGTTGCAAGGTCCCGTTCGGGCGCGAGATCGGGGATCCGGGGCTGCCAGCGTTTGAGGGACGCCGCCATCCCGGCCCAGCTGGTGGTGGAGCCGCTTTCCGTCAGCAGCCCAGTGATCTCCTGCTCCAGCTCCGGCCCGGCACGTAGTTGGCCTGTGACGATGCGCAGTGCATCCACGGCCCCAGCCACGTGAACGAGGGCAAGGCCCGCGGCGTCCTGTGGCTCCATCAAACGCGAGAGGGCGGCCCGGGAACGCCGCTCGGTGTCCAGTTCCATGGTTGCTTCCTTCATGCTGCGGCCGCCGCTGCCTGTCGAAGCCCCAGCGCCTGACCGATGTCGTTAAGGTCCGGACGCTCCCGGTGCCCCAGGTCCGCCAGCGTCCACGCCAGGCGCAGCACCCGGTCGTAGCCGCGTGCGGTCAGGACACCCCGTTCGAGTGAGTGGTCCAGAATGCGCGTGACTGCCGGTGGCAACCGAAGTGCCCCCCGCAGGACGCGGCCGGGTACCTGTGCATTGTTTTCCAGTCCGTAAGCCCCCAGGCGCTCCAGTTGGCGTGCCCGTGCGTCCAGTACACGCCGCGCTACGGTGGCGGTGTCCTCTTCGGCACCCGCCTGGCCAAAGTCCGCCAGGGAGACTCTTTCGACTTGGAGCTGGATATCCACCCTGTCCAGCAGCGGACCGGACATCCTGGCCAGATAGCGCCGCCGCATCATGGGCGTACAGGTGCAGTCGAGTCCCTTCCCGGAGGCCTTGCCGCAAGGGCAGGGGTTGGCTGCGAGGACCAGCTGGAACCGGGCTGGATACGCTGCGGTTCCAGCTGAGCGGTGGATCACCAGTTCCCCGCTCTCGAGCGGTTGTCGGAGTGCATCCAGCACGCGTCGCTCGTACTCCGGTGCCTCGTCGAGGAACAGGACGCCGCGGTGGGCGCGGGACGCGGCTCCTGGCCTGGGAAGCCCTGAGCCGCCGCCGATGATGGCCGCAGAAGTTGCCGAATGGTGCGGGCTCTCGAAGGGCGGCCGGCGGAGCAGCTGCACTGCGGATGATGGCAGCCCGCACAGCGAATGGATGGCCGTAACCTCCATGGACTCCTGGTCCCCCAGATCCGGCAGGAGCCCGGGCAGGCGTTCCGCCAACATGGTCTTGCCTGCACCCGGCGGGCCTGTCAGGAGCAGGTGGTGGGCTCCCGCGGCAGCTACCTCCAGCGCACGCCGGGCATCCCCCTGGCCGGAGACGTCGGCCATGTCGGGGCACGTGCCGGAATCAACACCGGCGGCCGCCCTGCCGTCCGCGTCGTCGGGCTCGAAATCAAGTGCCAGCTCCTGGGGGTCCGCACCGAAATCCAGTGCCAGCCGCGCCAGGGTGCTGTACCCGCGCACCTTGGCGTCGGGCACCAAAGATGCCTCCGCCAGGTTTGCCTGCGCTACAACGATCTCCGGATATCCCGCCTGCACCGATGCCATCACGGCCGGAAGGATGCCCCGGACCGGCCGCAGCCGGCCGTCGAGCCCCAGTTCTGCGATGAAGACGGTCCGCCCGGTGGGTTTGATGTCATTGGCCGCACGGAGCACAGCCATGGTGACGGCGAGGTCGAACCCGGATCCGCGCTTGGGCAGGGAGGCAGGAATGAGGTTGGCCGTGATCTTCCGGCGGCTGAGGGGAATGCCGGAGTTTTTCGCAGCGGACCGGATGCGCTCTTTTGCCTCGTTGAGGGAAGCGTCCGGAAGGCCAAGAAGCACGAATGCCGGGAGGGTCTGGCCGATGTCGGCCTCTACCTCCACGATGTACCCGTTCAGGCCCACCAGGGCGATGGAGTAGGTGCGGCCCAGCGGCATCTATCCGACCCCCTTGAGGTGTTCCACCAGGGGCGACCCGGCGCCGTCGTCTATCACCGCGATGACGTCAACCCTCCGCAACGGCATCCTCAGCTCACGGTCGCGGCACCAGGCTGCGCCCAGCCGGTGCAGCCGTGCAAGTTTTTCCGGTCCCACGGCCTCAAAGGGATGGCCGTAATCGAGGGTACGGCGGGTCTTCACCTCCGCGATCACCAGGGCGTCGCCGTCGAGGGCAACAATGTCTATTTCGCCCTCGGTGCAGCGCCAGTTACGCTCCACCACCAGCATGCCAAGGGTTTCCAGATAGCCCGCGGCGAGGTCCTCACCGTGCCGGCCCAACAAGTCCTTCGATTTCATTTCTACCTCCGCAACCAGACTGCGGGGGCCGGGGGCACGGAGGACAGGACGGCAATCGGCTATGTGGATAAAGCCCGCACGACGTGTGCAGGGAAAGTCAGCCGCGCAGAAGGAGTGCGGGCTGCGGAAGAGCTAGCTGCCCAGGTCGACGTCCTTCGGCAATGCCAGTTCCTCGTTGCGCGGAAGCTCTTCCACGTTCACGTCCTTGAACGTCAGGACCCGGACACTTTTGACGAACCGGGCGGAACGATACACGTCCCAGACCCAGGCGTCCTGCAGCGTCAGGTCGAAGTAGACTTCGCCGTCGGCGCTGCGGGCCTGCAGATCCACGTGATTGGCCAGGTAGAAGCGGCGTTCGGTCTCGACAACGTAGCTGAACAGCCCGACGACGTCGCGGTATTCACGATAGAGCTGAAGCTCCATGTCGGTTTCGTAGTTTTCAAGATCCTCAGCACTCATGCTTCCATCTTGCACCATTGGCAGGGCACCGGCGTCCGGAACGCAGCAGTTCAGTCCCCGCCGGCAGGCTGTTCCCCGTCCGGCAGCCCACCGTCAAGGAGTTCGCCGCCGAGCAGGCGCCAGCTGACCCGGTGGTAAGGCGTGGGTCCGGCAGCACGGAGGACATCCCGGTGCAGGGCGGTGGCGTAGCCCTTATTGATGTCCCAGCCGAAATCCGGGAACTCGACATGAAGGTCCCGCATCATCCGGTCCCGTTCAACTTTTGCGATGACACTCGCAGCTGCCACACTCAGGCACTGCATGTCCGCCTTGATCCTGGTGTGCACCGGAGCATCACAGCCGGCTTCGAAAACCGGTTCGTCGAACAACGACGGCTGCTCCACGGGTGACAGCCAGTTGTGGCTTCCATCCAGGAGTACAGCCTCAGGGCTGACCCCCGTGGCCAGGACTTCCCGCCACGCCCGCGTTCCGGCAAGCCGCAGCGCAGCGATGATGCCGAGCGCGTCGATTTCCTGGGCAGAGGCGTGCCCCACCGCGGAGGCAACGCTCCACCGGCGCACCAGCGGGTCAAGCCGTTCCCGTTCGGCCGGGCTCAGGAGTTTGCTGTCCCGCACCCCGGCCAGGGGCTTCTGGCGTTCCAGGTCAACCACGGCAATCCCGACACTGACAGGCCCGGCAAGCGCCCCGCGGCCTACTTCGTCAACCCCTGCAAGGTAGCGGATGCCTTGGGCCTTGAAAGTCCGCTCGTGCCTTAGCGTAGGAGCTTTTGCGCGTGCGGGAACCTTCGTGGACCCGGACCGGGTTTTGACTGCGGTGGGCATGTCAGGGCGCTGCCGGTACGTTTCGGAACACGTCGGGGTAGTTGCCCAGGGTTGTGATCCGGCTCAACGGCCACGCGATGACAGCGGCCTTGCCTTCGAGATCGGCGATGTCGATGAATCCGCCGCCGGAATCCATGTGGGCACGGGAGTCGGCGGAATGGTTCCGGTTGTCGCCCATGACCCACACCTTGCCTTCAGGGACGGTGACATCGAAGTTGTGGACCTGCGGAACTTCGGCCGGATTGATGTAGCTTTCGTTGATGCCGGTCCCGTTGATGGTCAGTTTACCGCCGGCATCGCAGCAGACCACATGGTCTCCCGGGAGTCCGATGACCCTTTTGACGAGGTGCTGCTCTGAGTTGTCCGGCAAGAGGCCAACGAAGGTCAGCCCGTCCTGGACCCACGTGAACGGCCCGCGTGGTTCTTCCGGTGTGGGCTGGAGCCAACCCTTGGTATCCCGGAAAACCACGACGTCGCCGCGACTGAGCGAGAACGGTTCGGGGACCAGGAGGTTGACGAAGATACGGTCATCAACTTCGAGGGTGTTGACCATGGATTCCGACGGAATGAAAAAGGCCCGGAACAGGAACGTCTTGATGAGGAAGGACAGGACGACGGCGATGACCACCACCGTGGCCACCTCCTTGAGCCACGCGAACACGGGGCTGCCCGCAGGCTTCGCGGCTGCTTTCGCGGCGGAGCGGCTGCTGCCTGCAGCAGCGGGTTCCGGCGAGTCAGGGCCCTGGCCGGCTGTCCCGGGAGCTGGCTTGGGCGGAGTGTCCGAAGCGCCGTCATGACGCGGTTCGGGAGTCCGCGCGTGGTTCTCGGGCATCTACTGTCCGTTCTCTGTTGTTGGTCCTGCCGCAGGCGGACGTGGTATTGAAGCAAATCTATCAAGTGGCCAGATGATGTGGACCGGCCGTCCTACCACCCTGTCCAGCGGGACCATGCCGCCGCCGGGGGCACCGAGCAGGCTGCGTGAGTCGGCCGAGACGGACCTGTGGTCACCCATCAGCCACAGCCGTCCGTCCGGAACCACCGCGCTGAACTTCTGGGTGCTGGGGGCATCTCCCCTGAAAACGTAGGGTTCGGCCAAAGGCCGGCCGTTTACCGTCACACGCCCCCCGGCATTGCAGCAGGCAACTGAGTCGCCAGGGAGGCCGATAACCCTTTTGACGTACGTGGTGTCGCTGCCGGTAAGGCCAAGCCACTGCGTGATGGAAGCCGCCGTCTCCACCAACGGACCGTTGCCGCTGTTGAGCGGGGCGAAAGTGCCCCGGCCGTCAAAGACCACGATGTCCCCGCGCCTGATGGGTTCGGCCTGGAAGTCGGTCCGGGAAACCAGAATGCGGTCCCCGCCTTGCAGCACTGGTTCCATGGAGTCGGATGGGATGAAGTAGACGTCAAGCCAGAGCGACCGGACCAGTCCGCTGGCTGCGACCGCCAGGAGGACAGCGAGGAACACAAAACGCCAGCCCATTTTGCGGGGCTGGCGTTTTGTCTGGTCCATGGTCCGTATCCTGGGCGCTGGTGCTGAAATGGCTCCGGCGCTGGCCGGATACGGCTGCGGCCCAGCCTTTGTAGGTCCGGAAGGACTTACTTGGCGGTGCTGAAGTCGCGCTTTTCCTTGATCTTCGCAGCCTTACCGCGCAGTGCACGCATGTAGTAAAGCTTGGCGCGGCGGACGTCACCCTTGGTAACGACCTCGATCTTTTCGATGATCGGGGAGTGAACCGGGAAGGTACGCTCCACGCCAACACCGAAGGACACCTTGCGGACGGTGAAGGTTTCGCGGACGCCTTCGCCCTGGCGGCCAAGGACGAAGCCCTGGAATACCTGGACACGGGTGTTCTTGCCTTCGATGATGTTCACGTGAACCTTGAGGGTGTCACCTGCACGGAACGCGGGAACATCGGTGCGCAGCGAGGCTGCATCTACGGAATCGAGAATATGCATAATTGCACTCCTGGTGAACGCCACAGGTCATTCACTTTGGGTCACGGCGGGCAAGCCCGGGGCGCGGGGCGCACCGGAGATTTCCGCCGAAAGTTAAGTAGTCCGGCCGCTTCACTGATTGATGTGGCCGGTTGCCTAAGCTGTTGGTTGCGCTCCCCCTGTAGCAGGTGCGGACCCAGCAGACACAAGGACTAATTTTGCCACACTGCGGAGGTTACAGCCAATCCCGGCGCTGCGGGCACCCGGGGACCGGCCTGCGGTCGGCAGCCGTGTGGCGCCGTCAGTCCCCGTGGTCCCCGCCGGCAGCGGGCCGCGGGCGCAGGCGGCCGTCCACGACGTCGTACCCCAACTCCTGCAGTTCCGCACGATCAGCACGGGGCAGCTTCCCGGCGTCGAAAGCTTCGAGGAGGTCCGGGCGGCGCTCTGCCGTCCGCCGGAACTGTTCGTGGCGGCGCCACTGGGAAATCCGGCCGTGGTTGCCGCTGAGGAGCACGGCAGGGACTTCACGCTCGCGCCACACGGAGGGCTTGGTGTAGACGGGGTATTCCAGGAGTCCGTCGGAGTGGGATTCCTCAACCAGCGACTCGGGATTGCCCACCACACCCGGGAGCAGGCGGCCGATGGCCTCCACCATGGCCAGCACCGCAACTTCCCCGCCGTTCAGGACATAGTCGCCGAGGCTTACCGGGCGGACGTCAAAATGCTCCCGGGACCACTCAAGGACGCGTTCATCGATGCCTTCGTAGCGTCCGCAGGCGAAAGCGAGGTGGTCCTGTTCAGCCAGTTCGTAGGCCAGCGCCTGCGTGAACCGCTCCCCCGCCGGTGACGGGACGATGAGGACCGGCCTGGCGGCCCCTTCCGGGCGCTCATCGGCGATGGACGCCAGGGCCTGCGCCCACGGTTCAGGCTTCATGACCATGCCTGCACCGCCGCCGTAGGGCGTGTCGTCAACTGTCCGGTGCCTGTCGGTGGTGAAGGTTCGGAGGTCGTGGACGTGCAGGTCCAGGATCCCTTCCTGGCGCGCTTTCCCGATCAGCGACAGTTCCAGCGGCGCAAGGTACTCGGGAAAGATGCTGACGACGTCGATCCGCATTTAGGCCTTGCCCTCAGGTTCCGAAGGGGCAGCCTCGTCCTCCGCATTCAGCTCGAAGAGGCCGTCCGGCGGCGTGAGGAGGATAAACCCTTCCTCGATGTTCACCTCGGGCACGATCTGCTCGACGAACGGGATCAGGATTTCCTTGCCGTCAGGTGTGGTGACCATCAGCAGGTCCTGGACAGGCATGGTGTTCAGCGCGTTGACCTTGCCGACCACGCGTGAACCAATCCTTGCCTCCAGGCCGACGAGTTCGTGCTCGTACCAGCCCTCGTCGTCGTCCTCGTCCAGCTCTTCAGTTTCGATGAATAGCTTGGCCCCCCGCAGGGTTTCCGCTTCGTTGCGGGTTTCAATCTCGTCGAAGCCCAGCAGCAGGATGTCCTTGTTCCAGCGTGCGCTGTTCACAGTGAGCGGGCCTGCTGACGCCGGCTCGACCACGAACTCGGTGCCCGGCACGAAGCGGTCTCCGGGGGCGTCGGTCAGGACCTGGACCGTCACTTCGCCGCGGATGCCGTGGGGTTTGCCAATTCGTGCCACCTGAAGCTGCATGTGTTCCTCTGTTTTCGGGTTGTGGTTGGTCCACGGTGTTCTGGTGAAAGCACTCCGGCCCCTCCACCGCGTGGGTGGAGGGGCCGGAGCTAAAGCTGGTTAGTGCCGAGCGCTCAGCGGCGGCGGTCGGTGTCGACAACGTCGACCCGTACCGGCTCGCCACCGGCCAGGGCTGCCACAACGGTGCGCAGTGCGCGCGCCGTGCGGCCCTGGCGGCCAATCACCCGTCCGAGGTCGTCCTGGTGGACACGCACTTCGAGGGTGTCCCCGCGGCGGTTGCTCTTGGAGCTGACCTTGACGTCGTCCGGGGAATCAACGATTCCGCGGACCAGGTGTTCCAGCGCTTCTGCCAGCAATTTACTCAGCCTCGGTGGTCTCTGCTTCGGCCTCGGCAGGTGCTTCAGCTGCATCAGACTTGGATGCCTTCTTGGTGATGGCTTCCGGGATGATCACGGAACCCTTTTCCGGGGCAACGAAGGCCACCTTCTCAGACTTGGTCTTCAGGGTGCCTTCCTGGCCCGGCAGGCCCTTGAACTTCTGCCAGTCACCGGTGATCTTGAGGATCGCGGCGACCTGCTCGGACGGCTGGGCACCGACGGACAGCCAGTACTGCGCACGCTCGGAGTTAACCTCGATGTATGAGGGCTCTTCGGTGGGGTGGTACTTGCCGATTTCCTCGATGGCGCGTCCGTCACGCTTGGTGCGTGAGTCCGCGACGACGATGCGGTAGTACGGTGCGCGCATCTTGCCAAAGCGCTTAAGGCGAATCTTTACGGCCACTGTTGTGGTCACTCCTGTTTCAGAAAAGGGGGTGAGCCCGGCGTTCTGCACCCGTGGGGCGGGCCGTACTTGCGGGTTCGAAGGACAGGATCCGGACGCGGAGAGAGGGGCCACGCAGATCGAGTACCTGTTTATTGTGCCAGATCAGCGTCAGGATTTCGACCTGACGCGCCTCGGCGCGGGCACCTGTACGCGGTTGGTGCGCACGGGAGCAGGTCAGGCGGACCAGACGTAGAGGCCCGTGCGCTCCGAGTCGTCGATCCCGCCGGCGAGTTCGGCCAGCCGTTGCACGTAGGTCTGCGCCTCGGCAGCACCAAAGGGCATGTCGTCCTGCGCTGCCCACTGAGCGGCAACGTCTTCGAGGATATTGCCCTCACCCTCCGTTTCGTAGGACAACAGGTCTGCCAAAGCGCGTACCATCGCGGGCGGAACTGCCAGGAGCGAATCGCTGGCTACATCCACCATGGTCAGCTCGTAGTCAGCGCCACCGGCGTGGACGGCAGTGCCGGCCAGGTCGCCCAGCTGCTCCACTTCAAAATCACTGATCTCCGGGATCCGCACCGCGTCGCCTGCGGCGGCGCTGCCGCCCTGGTCGAGGACGCCCGCACGTTTCAGTGCTGCATCGTGTGTGGCGACAAAAATCTCGGTGAAGCCCATGGGTTGCCCTCATTCCGTTGGTGCGGCCACCGGGCGGCAGCGCCTGCCCGGCCGTTTGGGTTCAGCCTAGTACAGCAGCCCGGCCCGGCCGCGGCACGGGGATACGGCCGGCCGCCAGCGCAACTGTCTTCCCCGCACCGATGGACCCAGCGGTCAGCGTACCGCCACCCGGATCCGGTTGCGCCACGGATCCTCGAACCGGAGTTCAGCCCCGGTGTGATGGGCGGCAACACCGGCAACCCGCAGACGGTCGGCGAGAGCGCCGACGTCGTCCCCGGACGGCACTTCAATGAGGACCTCACCCAGGCCGAGGGTGTCCTTGCGCGGACCCGCGCCCCGGCTGTTCCAAACGTTCATGGCCATGTGGTGGTGGTACCGGCCCGCGGAGACAAAAAGGGCCTGCCCATGCCAGCCGGCGGTCTTCTCGAAGCCCAGCGTACCCACGTAGAAATCACGGGCCGTCTGGACGTCGCCCACCTGGAGGTGCACGTGGCCGACACCCGCCACGGAGCCGAGCTGTCGCTCCAGGGATTCTTCCGTAAGGTGCTGCTCCAGGTAGCGCTGAGGCGGGAGCGCCAGGCTGTCCATTACTACGTCCGTGCCGTTCCAGGACCAGTTGCTGCGCGGACGGTCCCAGTAGAGCTCGATGCCGTTGCCTTCGGGGTCGTTGAAGTAGAAGGCCTCGCTGACCAGGTGGTCGGCACTGCCGGTGAAGGCACGGGGTTCGAAGCGGGCGGCGGTGGCTATGGTGGCGGCCAGGTCCGCCTGGTTCTCAAACAGCAGTGCCGTGTGGAACAGGCCGGCCTCTCCCCTGCCCGGAAGGTTCAGCCCCGGAGCCGGCGCGAGGTGGACCAGCGGCTTCTGCAGCCGGCCGAGGTACAGCCCGCCGTCCTGCTCGGCAATGACCTCGAGGCCAAGTGCCCGCTGGTAGTAATCGGTCATGACCTTCATGTCGCCGACCTTGAGCATCACGGTGCCCATGGCGAGGTCGGCAGGAAGAAGGTCCTGGCTGGCGGCTTGTGCAGTCATTGAAAACTCCCGGTGCTGGGGCCCTCGGATTGCGGGCCTGTCACAGTTAAAATTACTTGAAGCTTCAATTTATTCCAAGTGCAGGTTTCCTGGTGACCCCGGCTCTACCTGATGACCCGTCCGCCCAGGACGACGTGTGCCAGGTCTTCGACTGTTTCCGGCGCCTTCCGCGGGTCCTCCCGGCAAAGGACAACGTCTGCCCGCGCGTCCTCTTCAATGCCCTCCGCCCCCAGCCATGTCCGCGCACTCCAGCACGCCGCGTCCAGTGCGGACGCCATGGGCAGCCCGGCCGCGTGAAGGGCCAGGATCTCCGCGGCGATCCTGCCGTGCCTGATCACGCTGCCGGCGTCGGTTCCGGCATAAATCTGCACGCCGGCTTCGTACGCCTCAAGCACACGCTCCCCACGCCGTTCCCACAGCGAACGCATATGGGCCGAGTAGCGCGGAAACTTGCCCGCTGCCTGCGCCGCAATGTCCGGGAAGGTGGCGATGTTGATCAGGGTGGGCACGATGGGCACCTGCTGCTCCACGAACCGGGGAACGTGGCGGGGCAGCAGGCCCGTGGCGTGCTCCACGCAGTCGATGCCGACGTCCAGCACGTCGTCGAGCGTCTCCTCGGCAAAGCAGTGTGCGGTAACGCGCGCCCCTTCATCGTGGGCGGCGTGGACGGCATCACGGACGACGGCGGCAGGAAACGAAGGCGCCAGGTCGCCGGCGTCGCGGTCAATCCAGTCCCCCACGAGTTTCACCCAACCATCACCAGCCCTGGCCTGCTTCCGGACCGCTTCGACAAGGCCGGCCGGTTCCACCTCTTCGGCGAACCCCCGCAAGTACCGCCGGGCGCGGGCAACATGGCGGCCGGCGCGGATCAGGACAGGGAAGTCCGGGCTGCCCTGCATCCAGCGGGTATCGGCCGGGGAACCGGCATCGCGGATCAGCAAGGTCCCCGCGTGAAGGTCGGCCCGGGCCTGTTCCGCTGCGGTTGCGGCGTCCACCGCTCCCCCGGCACCCAGCCCGATATGGCAGTGGACATCCACGAATCCCGGCAGCACCCAGCCGTCCAGCACGCGGTCCGGCGCCTGCCGGGGCCTGGTAAATGTTAGCTTCCCGTCAACCGACCAGAGTCCGTGCCGCTCACTGGCCGGACCGGCCAGGACCGTTCCTGGGAACTCAATGATTTCCGCCATTCCACCCTCTTTCCCGCCGGACAGGCTAGCACCCGCATTGTGACAAGTCCCCCAGGAAAGGCTGTGGTAGCTTTCATCTTGACCACACGGGTGCCCCTGCAGGGGCTGAGATCGGGCTGACGCAGCCTGCGACCGTTGAACCTGTCCGGGTAATGCCGGCGAAGGAAGTGAGTATTCCGTGAGTACACCCAATAAAGAGCCGAACCCTGCCCAAAACAACCAGCAGCCGGCCGCGTCCGGCAGCCGTCCCCGGGTTACCGAGTCCCTGAAATCCCACTCGCTCGCCTACCTTGAGGACGCCGATGGCGGCATCCGGGTACCCGTGACAGAGATTGCGCTGGAAGCTTCACCCAACGGCTCCCCGAATCAGCCTTTCCGGACGTACCGGACCGCCGGCCCGGGCAGCGACCCCGTGCATGGCCTTCAACCTTTCCGGAAGGAATGGATTGAAGGGCGTGGAGACACGGAAGCGTACAGCGGCAGGGAAAGGAACCTGCTCGACGACGGCCGCTCGGCTGTCCGCCGCGGTGCCGCCAGCGCGGAATGGAAGGGAGCACGTCCCGTGCCCCGGCGCGCCGTCGACGGGAGAACCGTGACGCAGATGCACTATGCGCGGCAGGGCACCATCACCCCGGAAATGCGGTTCGTCGCACTGCGCGAAAACTGCAGTGTTGAGCTGGTCAGGAGCGAGCTGGCCGCAGGCCGGGCCATCATCCCGAACAACATCAACCACCCGGAATCCGAGCCGATGATCATCGGCAAGGCCTTCCTGGTGAAGATTAATGCGAACATCGGCAACTCGGCCGTCACCAGCTCCATCGCCGAGGAAGTGGACAAGCTGCAGTGGGCCACCCAATGGGGCGCTGATACTGTCATGGACCTTTCCACCGGCGACGATATCCACACCACCCGGGAATGGCTTATCCGCAACTCCCCCGTTCCCATCGGCACGGTCCCGATCTACCAGGCGCTGGAGAAGGTCAACGGTGAAGCCAACGCCCTGACGTGGGAGATCTTCCGCGACACCGTTATTGAACAGTGCGAACAGGGCGTGGACTACATGACCATCCACGCCGGCGTCCTGCTGCGGTACGTTCCCCTGACCGCCAACCGCGTGACCGGCATCGTGTCCCGCGGCGGATCGATCATGGCCGGCTGGTGCCTGGCCCATCACCGGGAAAACTTCCTTTACACCCACTTTGATGAGCTCTGCGAAATCTTCGCACGGTACGACGTCGCGTTTTCCCTCGGTGACGGCCTGAGGCCGGGAGCGACGGCGGACGCCAATGACGCAGCGCAGTTCGCTGAGCTGGACATCCTCGCCGAGCTCACGCAGCGCGCCTGGGAGCACGACGTCCAGGTCATGGTGGAGGGGCCCGGCCACATTCCGTTCCATCTCGTCCGGGAAAACGTCGAACGCCAGCAGGAGCTGTGCAAAGGGGCGCCCTTCTACACGCTGGGCCCGCTTGTCACGGACGTGGCTCCGGGGTACGACCACATCACTTCGGCCATTGGTGCCACGGAGATTGCACGTTACGGTACGGCGATGCTCTGCTATGTGACGCCGAAGGAGCACTTGGGGCTGCCCAACAAGGATGACGTGAAAACAGGAGTCATCACGTACAAGATCGCTGCCCACGCCGCAGACCTTGCGAAGGGCCATCCCGGCGCCCACGAACGCGATGACGCATTGTCAAAGGCACGTTTCGAGTTCCGGTGGCGGGACCAGTTCGCTTTGTCCCTGGATCCCGTGACGGCCGAGGCGTTCCATGATGAGACGCTGCCCGCCGAACCGGCCAAGGCCGCGCACTTCTGCTCCATGTGCGGTCCAAAGTTCTGCTCGATGAGGATCAGCCAGGACATCAGGGATGAGTACGGCTCAGCGGAAGCGCAGGCCGCCCTCGCGGCGGCCGCCGGGATGCAGGCAAAGAGCGAGGAATTCCTGGCTGCCGGCGGGAAGGTCTACCTGCCGGAGCTCAGCGTTCCGCTGGGCGGTCCTCGCTAGCGGCGGCAGATCCCGTCCGGCCGGCCATTGGGGGCCGGCCGGACGGAGTCAGGAGGCGCGGACCTGGATGCTGCCGGCATCCCTGATAAAGGCGCGGATGATCCGGTCCCCCTCCAGGGAATCGTGGGGCCGGTGCCCGCCTGCCGCAGTGCGGTGCAGAGCGCCGGTTTCCCTCAGGTAGCCGGCAATTTCTTCGTAAAGCGGCTCCCAGCCGCCGGTCAGGACGAGCGTGGGTACGCCGGGAACGATGTGCAGCGGCGCTTCCCAGGGCGGTGCCTGCAGGCGAAGCCGCCTGGCCTGCCGCTGTTCCTCGGGCGTGGCCGGCTCCTTTGAATCCCCGGCAAACATCCGGCGCACAAACTCGCGTTGGAAGTCCTGGTCGCTGAGCTGGTGCCGTACATCGAACAAGGGCTTCATCAACTCAATGTGGGCGGCCGTCGCCGGCAATTCAGCAGTCAACGACAGGCACGACGGCTCAACGAGGGTCAGGGAACGGACCAGGTCCGGACGCTCCACCGCAGCCATGATCGCTGCGATGGCGCCCTGGGAATGAGCCACCACATGGCCTCCGGCCATCCCCCGGTCAACACCTGCCAGGGAACGCAGCACGATGGCGGCGTCCTCTGCGAACGAGGACTCCACGGGCTCGGCGACGGGGTCAAAGCCGTGGCGCCGCAGGAACAAGGCGTCATAGTCCAGGGCCATGCCGTGCTGGCGGGGCCACGCGGCGGCACCGAAGCTGCCCGCGCCGTGCACGAACACTACCCTCTGCTTGAACATGACCCAACCCTATTCGACGGCACCGACATCCCAACTGAGCAGCGCCAAGTGTCGTAGTGCCGGATCACAACCTGGCTCTGACCAAACGCAGATGCGGTTACTTGCCGAGGAACTTGTCGAAGCCCTTGGGCAGGTTCAGCTGCGAAGGGTCGAAGTCGCCCGGCTGCTGGCCAAAGGCGGCGCCGGTGGGCAGCGCCTTGGCAGCATTCGCCCGGCGGGCCTCTGCTTCCTTGCGCTCCTGCGCGGCTTTCGCCGGGTTGCCTGACTTGGCCTTCTTCTTGGGCGCGTTCTTGGCATTTTTCCGGGCTCCGCCGCCGGCTCCCGGCATTCCCGGCATCCCGGGCATTCCCGGCATGCCGCCCTGGGCCATCTTCTTCATCATCTTCTGGGCCTGGGCAAAGCGTTCCAGCAGGCCGTTGACCTCGGACACGTGGACACCGGAACCGCGGGCGATGCGGGCACGGCGGGAGCCGTTGATGATCTTGGGCGCCACCCGCTCGTGCGGAGTCATGGACCTGACAATGGCCTCAACCCGGTCGATCTCGCGTTCGTCGAACTGCTCCAGCTGCTGGCGGATGTTCTGCGCGCCCGGCATCATCATGAGCATCTTTTTCATGGAGCCCATGTTGCGGATCTGCTGCATCTGGGCCAGGAAGTCCTCAAGCGTGAAGTCCTCCTGGTCGGCGAACTTCTTCGCCATCCGGGCGGCTTCGTCCTTGTCCCAGGACTTCTCGGCCTGCTCAATCAGGGTGAGGACGTCACCCATGTCCAGGATGCGTGATGCCATCCGGTCGGGGTGGAAGAGTTCGAAGTCGTCCAGTCCCTCACCGGTGGAAGCGAACATCACCGGCTTACCGGTGACCGACGCGACCGAGAGGGCGGCACCGCCCCGGGCGTCGCCGTCGAGCTTGGACAACACGATGCCCGTGAAGTTGACGCCTTCATCAAAGGCGAGCGCCGTATTGACGGCGTCCTGGCCGATCATGGAGTCGATGACGAACAGGACTTCGTTGGGCACGATGGCGCGGCGGATCTGGCGTGCCTGCTCCATCATGTCCACGTCGACGCCGAGCCGGCCGGCGGTGTCCACGATCACGACATCGTGCAGCTTCTGGCGGGCTTCCTCAACACCGGCACGGGCAACCTCAACCGGGTCCCCGGCAGGGTGCTCAAGTTCGGTGTACGTGGCGCCGGGGTGCGGCGCGAACACAGGCACCTTGGCGCGCTGGCCCACGATCTGCAGCTGGTTGACCGCGTTGGGACGCTGGAGGTCACAGGCAACAAGCAGGGGGCTGTGGCCCTGGGCCTTCAGCCATTTGGACAGCTTGCCGGCCAGGGTGGTCTTGCCGGCGCCCTGCAGGCCGGCCAGCATGATGATGGTGGGGCCGCTCTTGGCCAGGCGGATCCGGCGTGTTTCACCACCGAGGATCTCCACCAGTTCCTCGTTGACGATCTTGACGATCTGCTGGCTCGGGTTCAGTGCACCCGAGACCTCGGCACCCAGGGCGCGTTCCCGCACCCGGCCGGTGAACTCACGGACAACGGGAACGGCAACATCGGCGTCCAAAAGGGCGCGGCGGATCTCGCGGACTGTGGCATCGACGTCGGCCTCGGTGAGCCTGCCTTTACCGCGCAGGTTCTTGAAGGTTGCTGTCAACCGGTCAGAGAGTGAATTGAACACGCGACGTGCACTTCTTTCAGTGGATGATCAGGGCAGTGGATGATCAAAGGCTGTGGATGATCAGGACTCGACTATCTAGGGTACCAAGTCGGACCCGCAAGGTGGCATGCTGGCAAAATGACGAGCCAACCAAGTGTTAAGACCCTGCTCATCCTCGGCGCCTCGGGGGACCTGACGGGCCGGCTGCTCCTGCCCGGCCTGGCCCGGCTGCTGGCAAAGGGCCGGGCCACGGGACTCCGGCTCGTGGGCGCCGGGTCAGATCCCTGGACGCCGGAACAGTGGCGGGAGCGGGTGCACGCGTCCTTCGAAACAGCCGCCGGGTCCGAAGGGGCCGAGGGGAAGGACGCGCTCCAGTCCGTCGAGAAGGAGACGGTGTACCACCAGGTGGATGTCACCGCCGACGGTGCCCTGGCCTCGCTCCTGAACACCCTTGAGGGGCCAATAGCCGTCTACTTCGCCCTGCCGCCCCGGATCAGCCAGCTCGCCTGTGAGTCCCTCAAACCGGAGCAGGTCCCGCCGGGGACCCGGCTGGTGATGGAAAAGCCCTTTGGATCCAGCGAGAAATCGGCCCGCTCCCTCAACCAGACCCTGGTCCGGCTGGTCCCCGAGGACCACATCCACCGGGTGGACCATTTCCTGGGCAAAGCCACGGTGCTGAATATCCTGGGGCTGCGGTTCGCCAACAACTTCCTGGAACCCGTCTGGGACCGGCACCACGTGGAGAAAGTGGAAATCATCTTCGACGAGGACCTTGCCCTGGAGGGGCGTGCGCGCTACTACGATAATGCCGGCGCCCTGCGGGACATGATCCAGAGCCACCTCCTGCAGATCATGGCGCTGATGGCCATCGAGCCTCCCGCCACCATCGGGGAACGGGACCTCCGTGATGCCATTTCCGCCGTCCTGCGTGCCAGCAGTGTCCCGGTTCAGGATTCCGGTTCCACCCGCCGGGCACGCTACACAGCCGGCGCGGTGGGAGGGAAAGCGGTTCCCGATTATGCGCAGGAGGAGGGGGTGGATGCCGGACGGGGCACCGAGACGCTGGCAGAAATCCAGGTGAACATCGACAACTGGCGCTGGAAAGGCGTTCCGTTCATCCTTCGCTCCGGAAAGGCGCTGGGCGTAAAACGCAAGGAGGCCGTGGTGACCTTCCGGCCCGTTCCCCATCTTCCCCGGGGCTTCACCGGCGTTGATTCCCCCAACAGGCTGCGGATCGGATTCGGGCCGGACACACTGGCGTTCGATGTCGACGTGAACGGGCCAGGCAACATCTTCAGCCTGGGCCGGACCACCCTGGAGGCGGAACTCAGCGGGTCCGACCTCCTTCCCTACGGCGAAGTCCTGGAGGGCGTGCTGGCCGGAGACCCGCTGCTTTCCGTCCGCGGTGATACCGCCGAAGAGTGCTGGCGGATTGTTGAGCCGGTCCTCAGGGCCTGGCAGCAGGACTTGGTCCCGCTGGCGGAGTACGACGCCGGATCGGCTGGCCCCGCCGGATGGCCTGCCACGGTGGACGGAGACTAGGCCGGAACAGCAGGGCGGGCAGGGAACCTTCCGGTTTCCCTGCCCGCCCTGCTGTTCGTTATTCAGTTTCGGTGCATTGCGGCCCTAGATTGCGGCGACGCCGCGTTCGCCGGTGCGGACCCGGACTGCCTCCGAGACGTCCATGGTCCAGACCTTGCCGTCGCCGGCCCGGCCGGTGTTTGAACTGGCGATGATGACGTCCAGGATGTCGTCCGCCTGATCGTCTGTGGCCAGGACCTCCACCCGGAGCTTCGGCAGCAGGTCCACGTTGTACTCCGCACCGCGGTAGACCTCCGTGTAGCCGCGCTGCCGGCCGTAGCCGCTGGCCGCGCTGACCGTCAGGCCCTGCACGCCGTACGCCTCCAGTCCTTCCCGGATGGCTTCGAGCTTTTCCGGCCTGACGATCGCAGTAATCAGTTTCATGCCCCCACGCTTTCCTTGCCTGTTGCTGATTCGGTCTTCTCCGCACCCGCTGTCGGGCCGGAAACCTGGGCGGCTTCCGCCTGGGTCTTGCCGGTGATCATGTCGTGCAGGGGCTGGAAGCTTCCACCGTGCCCCCCGACGCCGAACTCGTAGGCAGTTTCGGCGTGCAGGCTGAGGTCCACACCCACCGTTTCCTGTTCCTGCGAGACCCGGAAGCCCATGGTCTTGTGGATGGCCAGTGCGATGATCGTGGTCAGGACCGCGGAGTATGCGATGGCAATGCCAGCCGCCGCCAGCTGCGCCCACATCTGTCCCATGCCGCCGCCGTAGAAAAGGCCGCCGCCTGCGCCCTCTTCAGGAAGGGCAATGAAACCCAGGGCCACGGTACCGATGATGCCGGAGACAAGGTGGACACCGACGACGTCGAGCGAATCATCGAAGCCCCAGCGGAACTTCAGTCCAACCGCCAGGGCGGATGCCACGCCCGCCACGACGCCCAGACCGAGGGCGCCGACAGGGCTGACGTTGGCACAGGCGGGGGTGATCGCCACCAGGCCTGCCACCACGCCGGAGGCTGCACCAAGCGACGTCGGGTGCCCGTCACGGATGCGCTCGGTCACGAGCCAGCCGAGCATCGCTGCGGCCGGGGCTGCGAGGGTGTTGACCCAGATGAGGCCGCCCTGCTCTGCGGTGGAGGCAGCACCGCCATTGAAACCGAACCAGCCAAACCACAGCATGGCTGCGCCGAGCATGACGAACGGGATGTTGTGCGGGCGGTGGTTGGGATCCTTGCCGAAACCCCTGCGGTTGCCCACGATGAAAACGAGGATCAGCGCAGCAACACCGGCGTTGATGTGGACCACGGTGCCACCGGCGAAGTCAATGGCTTCACCGAGGGCAGATCCGACTGCTCCCTCTTCACTGAAGAGCCCGCCGCCCCAGACCATGTAGGCGAGCGGGCAGTAGACCAGGGTGACCCACACCGGGACGAAGACGGTCCAGGCTCCAAACTTTGCGCGGTCGGCGATCGCCCCGCTGATAAGGGCGACGGTGATGATGGCAAAGGTGGCGCCAAAGCCGACAGTGATAAGCCCGTCCGGGGTGTCGATGCCTTCAAGGCCGAAGTTGGCGAAGGGGTTGCCCACCATCTGCAGGAAGCCGTCTCCGGATGACATGGAGTAACCCCACAGGATCCAGATGACGCCCACCATGCCAATGGAGATGAAGCTCATCATCATCATGTTCAGCGCGGCCTTGGCCCGGGTCATGCCGCCGTAGAAAAATGCCAGACCCGGTGTCATCAACAGCACGAGCGCCGCCGACACCATGATCCATACGTGACCTGCGGTAAGTTCCATGGTGCACGTCCTCTCTGATCGAAACTGCGGAGATGCTCCGCCTGCCAACGCCTTTTGCGTCCTGTAACGAGTGTGTCGGCGCCGTGTTTCAGCCGCGGAGGAATTAGGTTGCGGCGTTGTTACAACAACCTGTAGGAAGTAAATGGTGCATATCGTGCTTGTTACGGTTATGTTTCCCCTCTCCAGCCGCTCCCCGGCACCCAAGCATGCAAGGACCCCAGCACCATGACGGCACAGCCCCGCGTGAGCCGCGGCACATCGCGGATTTTTTCCCTGCTGCGGCGGGACAGGCAGAAGCTTCCGCGCGACATCAAGGTGATGCTGGCCGCGGCCTTCCTGATTGCCCTCGGATTTGGGCTTGTGGCCCCCGTGCTGCCGCAGTTTGCCACGACCTTCGGGGTGGGAAACACCGAGGCTTCCGTGATTGTGGCGATCTTCGCGTTCATGCGGCTGGTCTTTGCGCCGGCGGGCGGCGCTTTGATCGGGCGGCTGGGCGAGCGCCCCGTCTACGTGACGGGCCTGCTGATCGTTGCAGCCTCCACCGCCGCCTGTGCCTTCGCCCAGGATTACTGGCAGCTGCTGCTCTTCCGCGGGCTTGGCGGTGCGGGATCGGTGATGTTCACGGTCGCGTCGATGGCTCTGGTGGTGCGGCTCGCACCGCCGGAGAGCAGGGGGCGTGTCTCCGGGGCGTACGCTTCAGCATTCCTCATTGGCAACGTGTGCGGTCCGATCGTTGGCGGGCTGCTGGCAGGCTTCGGCCTGCGGGTTCCCTTCCTGGCTTATGCCGCTGCCCTGGTGGTGGCCGCCGTCGTGGTCCAGACGCAGCTAAGCCACCAGCGCCAGGGCAGCGGTCCAGCGCAGGAGCGCGCTGACATGCCCCTGGCCGAGGCCCTTGCTGCAGGCACGTACAGGACAGCCCTGATTTCCAGCTTCGTGAACGGCTGGGCGACTTTCGGGGTCCGGATGGCCACCGTTCCGCTGTTCGCGGTGGCCGCCCTCGCCTCGGGTCCTGAAGCGGCAGGGTTTGCGCTGGCGGTGTTCGCTGCCGGCAATGCCGCAGCGCTGACGTTCTCGGGCCGGCTGGCCGACACCCTGGGCCGCAAGCCCATGATGATCACCGGGCTGCTCGTGGCTGGTGCCTCCACCGCTGCCATCGGCTTCACCTCTGAGCTGGGCTGGTTCCTGGCCGCATCGGCGCTGGCCGGCGTGGGGTCGGGTCTCTTCGGCCCGGCCCAGCAGGCGGCGGTCGCTGATGTGATCGGAACCGGCCGGTCCGGCGGCAAGGTGCTGGCGGTCTACCAGATGACCTCCGACGTCGGTGCAATCGTCGGGCCGGTCCTGGCCGGCGTGCTGGCCGACCGGCTGGGCTATGGCTGGGCTTTCGGCGTCACCGGCGGGATCATGCTCGTGGCGGCCTGCACCTGGCTGCCCACCCGGGAAAGCCTGCGCAAAACCAAGGCCTGACCAGCACCACCCGGGCCACCCCTTGGCCGGGTGCAGCTGCTAGTTCAGCAGCGCGTCCACGAAGCTCTCCGCTTCGAAGGGGGCAAGATCGTCTGCGCCCTCCCCCAAACCGATCAGCTTCACCGGAACGCCCAGGGTCTTTTGGATTGCGACGACGATGCCGCCCTTGGCCGTGCCGTCCAGCTTGGTCAGGACGATGCCGGTGATGTTGACGACTTCGGAGAACACACGGGCCTGGTTCAGGCCGTTCTGCCCGGTGGTGGCGTCCAGCACCAGGAGGACTTCGTCCACCTCGGCCAGTTTTTCCACCACGCGCTTGACCTTGCCCAGTTCGTCCATGAGGCCAACCTTGTTCTGCAGCCGGCCGGCGGTGTCGATCATGACCACGTCGACTTCCTGCTCGATCCCGGCCTTGACCGCTTCATAGGCAACCGAGGCGGGGTCGGCGCCGTCGATGTCCGACTTCACGGTGGGAACGCCCACGCGCTGGCCCCAGGTTGCCAGCTGCTCGGCGGCCGCCGCGCGGAACGTGTCCGCGGCGCCGAGCAGGACGTCCTTGTCCTCCGCCACCAGAACGCGGGCGAGCTTGCCCACCGTGGTGGTCTTGCCGACGCCATTAACACCCACCACCATCATCACGGCGGGGCGGTCAGCGTGCCGCTGGACGTTAAGGGTGCGGTCCATGGTGGGATCGACGATCTTGATGAGCTCTTCCCGCAGGAGCGCCTTGACCTGCTCCGGGGTCCGCGTGCCCAGGACCTTGACGCGCTCACGGAGGGCGTCCACCAGCTGCATGGTGGGTTCGGTGCCGAGGTCTGCCAGAAGGAGGGTCTCCTCCACTTCATCCCAGACGTCCTCGTCGATCCTGTCACTGGAGAGCAGTGCGAGGAGGCCCTTGCCCATGACGTTGTTGGAGCGGACCAGACGCTCGCGGAGCCGGACCAGCCTGCCGGCCACCGGCAGCGGGGTCTCGACAGATATGACTTCAAGACCGGCGGCGTCGTCCGGGACTTCGGTGGTTTCCAGCCCCTCCAGGTCCACGCCGTCCGGCGCATTGCGGTCAGTCGCCGGAGCCGGCCGGTCCTCCACGGCAGTGCTGCCGCTCCGGGGGGTCACGGGGTCGTTGGCGTCACGGGTTCCCGGGTAGCGGGTGATGTTCTTCCGGGTCTTCATCAGGACCGGGATCAGCCCGCCGACAACCACCAGGGCAGCAAGAATGGACAGAAGTATGGGAAGGATGTCGTTCACTCCCCTAGCTTCTCATACACACCGGACGCGGTTTTGGGGCTTTCGGCCAGTTGATCTGCCGTTACGCGGGGGCCGCTATACCTCGGCGCCGAGCCGCTGGCTGATCACGGTGGAGACGCCGTCCCCCCGCATGGTGACGCCGTACAGTGCATCCGCCACTTCCATGGTCCGCTTCTGGTGGGTGATGACGATGAGCTGGCTGGACTCCCGGAGTTCCTCGAAGATGGTGATGAGCCGGCCCAGGTTCGTGTCGTCCAGGGCTGCTTCCACCTCGTCCATGACGTAGAACGGTGATGGCCGGGCCTTGAAGATGGCGACGAGCAGGGCCACGGCGGTCAGGGACCGTTCGCCGCCGGACAGGAGCGACAGCCGTTTGATTTTCTTGCCGGCCGGACGCGCCTCCACCTCGATGCCGGTGGTAAGCATGTCCCCCGGATCGGTGAGGACCAGCCGCCCCTCGCCGCCTGGAAAGAGCCGGGCGAAAACCCTGACGAACTGGGCCTGGGTGTCCTCGAAGGCCTCCGTGAAAACCCGCTGGACCCGGTCATCCACCTCCTTGATAATGTCCAGCAGGTCCTTCCGGCTGGCTTTCAGGTCCTCGAGCTGGGTGCTGAGGAACTGGTGGCGTTCCTCCAGCGCGGCGAATTCCTCGAGCGCCAGGGGGTTGACCCGGCCCAGGCCGGCGAGGTCCCGTTCGGCCTTGCGCAGCCGTTTCTCCTGCTCTGCCCTGACGTAGGGCTTTCCTTCCAGGATGTCCGCACCGGTCTCGTCCACGGGCGCGCGGAGGGCGGCCCACTTGTCCCCGCTCTCCCCTGCGGGGACAGGAACGGGTACATCGGGCCCGTATTCGGCGACCAGGGCGTCGGGGGTTATGCCCAGCTCGTCAATGGAACGGGTCTCCAAAGCTTCGATCCGTGCCTTTTGCTGGGTACGGGCGAGCTCGTCACGGTGGACGTTGTCCGTGAGATCGGCGAGTTCACGGGCCAGCAGTTCATTGGCGGTCCGCACTGCGGCCAGTTCCTGGTCCCGCTGTTCCCGGTTCTCCTCCGCGAGGTCCCGTTCATGCTGTGCCAGGTCCACCGAGACGTCGGCGCAGCGAAGCGCCAGACCGACGGCGGCAGATACGGCAGCTGCCCGGCGCGCCTGGATGCAGCGCAGGCGGGCGCGCTCTGCAGCTTCTTCGCGGGCACGGCGTTCGGTGGCGGCGGCCCGTTCCAATGATGCCGCTCTGTTCTTTGTTGCCGTGAGCTGTTCCTCGGCGCTTCGCAGCGACAGCCGCGCCTCAACCTCGGCAGTCCGTGCGCGGGAGGCAGCCTGTGCAAGGGCGTCACGGCGCTCCGTGGAGGGTTCCTGCTCCAATGGTGCTTCCTGCGCGGCGGCAAGGCGCGCGGCTACTGCTGCGAGCGCCTCTTCCTCAGCTGCAACGTTTGCCTCTGCTTTGGCCAGGGAAGCGGCCAGGCGGTCACTTTCGCCGACGGCGCTGCGCAGCACGGAGTTCAGGTGCCCGAGCCGTTCTGCCACCGCGGCCAGCCTGGCGTCGGAGTCGTGCAGCCTCTCCAGGGCAGCGTCCGCCCGTTCCTGTGCCTCAGCCTGCCGGGCCTCGGCGCCTGCGAGGGCGAACCTGTTCCGCTCCAAACCTGCCGTGACCCCGGCTAGCCGGCTCTCGGCGTCGTCCACGGCTGCCTGCACCTCCAGCAGCGACGGCGCCTTCGCCGAGCCGCCCGTCACTGACAGGGCGGTGAAGATGTCCCCGGCACTGGTGACGGCAGTAAGTTCCGGATGGTCCGCCACCAGGGCGGAGGCTGCCTGGATGCCGGGCACGACGGCGGTGCGGGACAGCAGGTGCGAAACCAGCGTTGTGCAGGGGGGAGAACAGGTGACGAGTTCCGCTGCCCAGCGCGCGCCCGGGGGGAGGGCCTTGCCCGTGTCCGGGACATCCGCATCAGCCGCCGCCGATGCCGGGAGCAGCGACGCGCGCCCGGCGTCGTCGTCCTTCAGCAGCTGGACCACGGCAGCCGCGGCCGGAGCATCCCGGACAATGACTGCCTCGGACGCCTCTCCCAAAGCCGCGGCGATCGCCGTCTCAAAGCCTGGTTCCACCGTCAGTTCCGCTGCCAGCGTTCCGAGCACCCCATCAAGGTTGGCATGCAGCGCATGCCTGGCGCCGTCCTTGCGCTCGAGGCCGAGCCTCAGCGCATCGCGGCGCGCCACTAAGGCATCACGCTGCCGCACGTCCTCACTTACTGCCGCCTTGAGTTCTGAAATCTCCTGGACCACTGTGTCCAGTGCGCTGCTGGCTGCCTCGTAATCGGCGTCCAGGGATTCCTCTCCCTCCTCGACGCCTGCCACCTGGTTTTCAAGGGTGGCGAATTCTGCCTGGGCCCGGGCACGCCGCTCAGTGCCAGCAGCAAGGGACTCGCGCAGCCTGCCCAGTTCAGCCTGGGCTGATTCCACCCGTGACCTGGCCGCGGCCACCTGGCCGGCCAGCCGCGCCAGCCCCTCACGGCGGTCCGCTGCAGCCCTCAGTTCTGCAGTGAGGCGCTTGTCCTCTGCGAGCGCCACGCGCTCTGCTTCGGCCTTGTCCGTGCTGGCCGTGCCAAGGGCGTTCCGGCAATGAAGCACGGTGCGTTCAAGCTCGGCGAGTTCGTCACGGACCCTGGCCGCCTGGCGTTCCAGCTGTTCCGGATCCCGCCCGGACGGCGGTGCTTCCACGGAGCCGAGCAGGCGGCTGCGTTCCTGCGCCAGTGACCCCAGGGAACGAAGCCGCTCCCTTGTGGCGGACAAGCGGTACCAGGTGTCCCTTGCCGCGTTCAATTGCGGAGTTGCCTCTGCTGCGAGCTGCTCCAGCGCAGCCTGCTCCCGCCGGCCGGCATCCAGCTGCCGGCCGGCAAGCGCCCGCCGTTCCTTCAGCGCGGCTTCATCAGCCACATCCCGTTCCAGTGCGAGCTGGAGCTGGACAAGGTCGTCAGCCAGCAGGCGCGCGCGGGCATCGCGCACATCGAACTGGACCCGCTGGGCGCGGCGGGCCACTTCGGCCTGCTTCCCCAACGGCGTCAGCTGGCGCCTGATCTCCCCGGTGAGATCGGTGAGGCGCTGCAGGTTTGCCTGCATGGCCTCCAGCTTGCGCACGGTCCTTTCCTTGCGGCGGCGGTGCTTGAGGATGCCGGCAGCTTCCTCAATGAAGCCGCGGCGGTCCTCGGGGGTGGCGTGCAGGACACGGTCCAGCTGCCCCTGGCCAACAATGACGTGCATCTCACGGCCCAGGCCGGAATCGGACAGCAGTTCCTGGATGTCCAGCAGCCGGCAGCCGGCGCCGTTGATGGCGTATTCGGATCCGCCGGTGCGGAACAGGGTGCGTGAGATGGTCACTTCGCTGTACTCGATGGGCAGTGCGCCGTCAGCGTTGTCGATGGTCAGCGAGACGTGGGCGCGGCCCAGCGGCGGGCGGCCTGACGTCCCGGCGAAGATGACGTCTTCCATCTTCCCGCCCCGGAGGGTTTTGGCTCCCTGCTCACCCATCACCCAGGCCAGGGCGTCCACCACGTTGGACTTTCCGGAGCCGTTCGGGCCGACGACCGCGGTGACTCCGGGTTCGAAATTGAAGGTGGTGGCGGACGCGAATGACTTGAACCCCCGGACGGTCAGGCTTTTGAGGTGCAAGGCTTTTCGGATCTCCTGAGTGGCTGAGGCGGCTGCTTCGCTGTCCTAAATCTACTGGGTTCCAGCCGAAAGTCCGGGATTCCCGCTGCCTTTCCACGGCTCCTGGCCCTGGGAACGGCCGTTCAGTGCACCACGGCCGGAGACGACGCATGCTCGATCAGGAGTTTGGGAACAGCCTCTGGACTGGTGGAAAGCGACCAGATGTCGCTGTCCCTGCCCGTATCGTCCCTCAGGAGGCCGTAGGCCACCGTGCTGTTATCAAGCCATTCAATCTGGTCATCGAGGTTCCGTTCCTCGGCCAGGACCGTCACCGCCCCCGTCCCAAGGTCCAGCACCGCGGCATTCCTGTGGCCGAGGAGCGTCCCGGAGGTGCTCTTCTTGAAGGCTATCCTGGTCCCGTCGGGTGAGATGGAGGGGCATTCGACGCCGGATGCCACCACCGTGAGGGTGCGGCCGGCAAGGCTCCCGCGCACCAGCCAGATGTTGCCCTGGGAGGTGGCTGTGGCATAGAAGTCGCCAGGGTGGCCAGGGACAAACGTGACACCCCAGAAGTTCCGGTCCGGCGCCGTGATCCCGGTGCCGCCGGACAGGAGGGCGAAGTCCTCGAGGTTTCCGTAGTCTGTGCCATCGACTCCGTGAATGACCGTCTCGGTGGAGAGACCGGCAGAATCGTACGAGTGGCCGGAGACGAAGACCGTGGTGGCAACGAGCGAACCGTCCGGGCTGATGCGTGTCCTGCTGGGGATCCCGCCCAGGGCCCAGGAAGTGACCGGTTCCAGGTCGGAACTGTAGGCAGCGGCTTCAAAAGTCGTGGGAACCCCGTTGCTGATGGCCAGGCAGCTGACCAGCGTCCTGGTGGCGTAAACGCGGTAGCAGGCTTCTCCGGTGAGAGCGCGTTCACCGGAAGGGTCAGCAAGCGGCACCGTCGCCGCCTGTCCGTATCCCTGCCCCGGCGCAGTATTCCTGAACATCACAAAGGGCTCGCCGGGCAGGGCATCGGCAGTGCCAACCCGGACTGCTGACGCGGCTTCCTGGCCCGATGCCGTCTCCTGGAAAGACCACACGGCGTAGACACCCGCCGCGGCGAGCGTCAGCGCGACCACTGCCAGCAAAACCACCAGGCGCCGCAGTCCCCTTGCCGGCGCGTCCGCGGCAGGTTCCGGCACGCCGGTTCCGGCGGTGCCGCCTGCGGCATCTTCCGGAACGGCCGGCGTGTTTTCGGCGGTCCCCTGCCTGGAGCGGCTCATGGCTCCGCCGTCTCGGTAGCGGTCCGCAGCAGCATGGCGGACGCACCGAGCGCAATGGCCAGGAGAACCGCCACAGCCATCACAGCCGTCTCCGCACCCAGCGCGTACCAGAGCACCCCGAACCCGGCGGCTGACGCCATTCTGCTCAATGCCACGATGGTTTGCGCCGTTCCCAGTGCTGTGCCAAGGCTCCCGGGTGTGGCAAGTCTGCTGACCAGGGCGGCCAGGACGCCGTCTGTTGCGGCGTAGAACAGGCCCAGGAGCAGCAGGCAGCCCAGGGTTGCGGTGATTCCGCCGGCGGGAAGGCCCGCCAGCAGGTAGCAGAGCAGGAGGGCGATGTGGCCGGCGAGGAAGACCTTCACACGTCCAATCCGGTCCGCCAGGCGCCCCAGGGGAATGGCAAACAGCAGGAACGCCACATTGGTGCCCACGTACAGGAGGGGGAACCACTGGACGGCGAACGACTCCCGGCTTTGCAGCAGAAGGTATATGAAGCCGTCACCGATGGTCAGGACGCCGAGGAGCCCGGCCGTGAGCATCAGCCGGGCGAGACCCCGGTGCTTCAGATGGGACCACTTCAGCTGCGGCCGCCGGAAAAATGGGGCGGCAGCCGCCGCGGGCGGGGGCGCATTCCGGCTGCGGCCTGGAACCATCAGGATCAGGACAGCGACGCCAATGACGGAAAATGCCAGCGACACCACAAACACGGTGGTGAAACCGTTAGGGATCAGCATCAGGATGAGGAAGGCGAGGAGCGGGCCCACAGCGGCACCAATGTTGTCGAGCATCCGGTGCATGCCGAAGGACCGTGCAAGGTAGTCGGGCTGGGCGGCGGCTGAAATCATGGCATCCCTGGGTGCGGTCCTGATGCCCTTGCCGATTCTGTCCCCGGTGACGATCCCTGCAACCGCCCAGAAGCCGCCAGCGAAAAGGAACCCGATTCTGGCGAGCATGGAAAGTCCGTAGCCGGCCACCGCCACGCGCTTTGGATGGCCGCTCCGGTCGGACGCCCACCCTGCGCCGATGCGGACGATCGCGCTGGCACCCTGGTTGATACCGTCAATGACCCCGAAAGCTATGGTGGACAGCCCGAGGAAACCGGTCACGTAGAGCGGAAGAACGGCCGCAACTGATTCCGATGAAATATCGGTCACCATGCTGACGATGCCAAGCCAGATGATGACAGGAGACAGCCGGAAGGCGGTCCTGGCGGCTGCAGACCCTGGCGCCACATGGTCCTTCTTGCCGCCTTCGCGGTCCGACATGGAAATGTACAACGGCGGCCTGCTCCTGGGGGACGGGATAGCGGGGTACTGCTGCGGGCTGCACACCGCATTTAAGAACAGTCTTGCAGCCCGGGCATAACCGCTCAATCAAGAGATACTCCATTATTTGCAGCGGCTGCATCCTGCCGGTTTCTACCAGCGCCCGTTCCGGGGGCGCGGCTGGCAGACCGGGCAGGTGTGGGATGACCGGTTCATGAACTGCTCCCGCCGGATGGACGAGTAGATACCCGCTTCGGCGCACCGTGTGCAGGCCTGCCCTTCCCGGCCGTAGGCGTTGAGGGACCGGTCGAAGTATCCAGAGGCCCCGTTGACGTTGACGTACAGGGAATCAAAGCTGGTTCCGCCCGCTGCCAACGCATCCAGCATGACTTCGCGGGCGCTGGCGAGGACCCTTTCCGCTTCGGCCCGCCGCAGTGTGTCAGTAGGCCGGGCGTAGTGCAGCCGCGCCCTCCACAATGCTTCATCGGCGTAGATGTTGCCGATGCCGGATACCAGGCCCTGGTCCAGCAGTGCCCGCTTCAGGCCGGTCTTCCGCTTTCGGAGCCGCCGGTAGAAAAGGTCGAAGGAGAATGCGGGGTCCAAGGGATCGCGGGCAATGTGCGATGCCTCCTCGGCTATAAGCGGCAAGGGCGATTCTGCGAGGCCGCCGGGACCGCCGTCGTCAGTTGGAACCATTGCCGTAACGAACAGCCCGCCGAAAATGCGCTGGTCCACGAACCGCAGCTGTTCGGGCATGCTGTCACGGGGGCTAAGCCGGAAACGGACCTTGAGGTGCTTCTCATCAGGGACATTACTGTCCTGCATCAGGAGCTGGCCGCTCATGCCCAGATGGGCCAGGAGCGCCACCTTCGGCCGCTCCGTGTCTCCTTGAACTCCCGCCGGCTGTTCACCGTGCCCGCTGTCCAGAAGCGGCATCCAGAGAAACTTCCCGCGCCGCACGACGTCCGCCACAAGGGCGCCTTCCAGGTTCCCGGTGAAGTCTTCCGCTCCGAGTGCGTGGCGCCGGATCGAGCGTGGGTCAAGGACCTCCACCGACTCAACAGTCCGCCCCCGGACCCAGCTCACCAGTCCGCGGCGGACCACCTCAACCTCGGGAAGCTCGGGCACGGGGCTACGAGGCGGGAACGGAACCGGCGGAGCTGCTTGCTTCCGCAGCCGGGGCAGCTCCGGAGAGCACACGCCAGGCGTCGGCTGCCGCTTCCTGTTCCGCTTCCTTCTTTGAATGGCCGGAGCCCTTGCCATAGGCAGTGCCGCCAACGTGCAGGACTGCCGTGAAAGTCCGCGCGTGGTCCGGCCCTGAACCATCCACCGCATAGTGGATGGTGCCCAGCTGGCGGCTGGCGGCCAGTTCCTGAATGCTGGTTTTCCAGTCAGTCCCGGCCCCCAGGGCTGCGGCATCCTTGAGCAACGGACCGATCAGGCGCATCACCAGCTGGCGGGCCGTCTCGATGTCGTTGGAGACGTAGGTGGCACCAATGAGCGCTTCCATGGTGTCTGCCAGGATGGAAGCCTTGTTCTTGCCTTGGGTCAGCTTTTCGCCCTGCCCCAGGTAGATGTAGTCCCCGATACCCAGGCTGCGTCCGATACCGGCCAGCGCCCGCGTGCTGACGACGGCAGAGCGCCGCTTTGCCAGGTCACCTTCGGGAAGGTCCGGGTTGTCCCGGTACAGCGCGTCCGTCACGGAGAACCCAAGGATGGAGTCGCCCAGGAATTCCAGCCGCTCGTTGGTGGGGATGCCGCCGTTTTCGTAGGCGTAGGAACGGTGAGTGAGCGCAAGACGAAGCGTCCCGGCGTCAATAGAGACACCGAGACGCTTCAGAAGCTCTTCAGTTGAAGACATCATGTCAGCCTGAGTGGCCGATTAGACGTCAGCGACCTTGCGTCCCTTGTACTCAAGGAACAGCGCAGTGCCGGCCGAGTCGGTGACAACCTTTGCCTGGTGCGGCAGGCTGTAGGTGACCTGGCCGTTCTCGACGGTCTTCACCAGGTGGGGGGCGGTCGCCTTCCACTGGGAGCGGCGGGCGCGGGTATTCGAGCGAGACATTTTCCGCTTGGGAACAGCCACGGCTAACTCATTTCTCTCTAGACAAACACGTACACATCAATTTTGCCGGTCAGGCTTAGCCATATCAGCTAGGGCAGCCCAGCGAGGATCCAAGACCTCGTGGTGGTGCCCCGGCTCGTCTTCCAGGCGAACTCCACATTCGGAGCAGAGGCCCTGGCAGTCTTCCCGGCACACCGGCTGGAACGGCAGGGCGGTCACCACTGCGTCCCGCAACACCGGTTCAAGATCGATTACATCGTGCTCGACTCGACGTTGCTCTTCATTTTCTTCTTCGTCCGAAAGCTGAACGCCCTCATAGAAGAAAAGTTCCTGCACATTGACCTCAAGGTCATACGCAAGGGGATCCAGGCATCGGCCGCATTCGCCTGTTACCTCGGCGAGTACGGTACCTGATACCAAAATTCCTTCGTGTACGGCCTCAAGCCTCAGATCCAGCTCGACATCCGAGCCTTCCTGAACGCCAATGAGTGCCACACCAAGATCACCTGGTGCGGGTACATGTTCCGTCAGTGTCCGCATGCTTCCCGGGCTGCGCCCGAGGTCCTTGACGTCGAACGCCAAGGGCGAACCAGCATCTCTTTTAATGAGAACTCCTGTTGAACATATGACCGACGTACCATCTTAGCCTGAAGAGCCGCGGGGACTCAAACCGGCCGGCACGGAGCGCCGAAGTACCGGACAAGCCTACCCTTTCGGCTGCTGGTTGGGCGAAGACTCGCCCGCAACCATCCGCCGCTGCACCGAGCGCGGCACATACTCGGACACATTTCCGCCAAGGCCTGCCACCTCCTTGATGAGGGTGGAGGACAGATGCAGGTAGTGCGCTTCGGCCGGCAGGAATACTGTTTCGACGCCGCTGAGCTGACGGTTCATCGTGGCCATAGGCAGCTCATAATCGAAATCGGAGGAGGACCTCAACCCTTTGACGATGGCCGAGACGCCCCGCTGCCGGCAGTACTCGGCAAGCAGCCCTTCCCCGACAGGTTCCACCACGATGCCCTTGAGGGAGGCGAGCGTCTCCCGTGCCATCTCCAGCCGCTCGGCCAGGGTAAACCTGTACTTTTTGGCCTGGTTGGTGGACACCGCGACGATGACTTCGTCGAAGAGGCCGGCCGCACGGGCAATAATCTCGAGATGGCCGTTGTGGATGGGGTCGAAGGATCCTGGGCAGACAGCTCGTCTCATGGTCCGAACCTACCCCATGGAAAGGCCGGGATACCATGACTGGATGCATCCACCACGGGAACTTTCCACCCCCTTGGCACCTGCCCCCTGGCAGCGTACGGCCCTGGGAGCGAACCTCCTGGCCCCCGGCGGAGGGCTGGGCGTCACCATCTTCGAAGAGATGACAACCCTTGCTGTCCGCACCGGCGCGATCAACCTTGGCCAGGGGTTTCCCGATGAAGACGGACCACTGGAGATCCGGGACGCAGCCCGGGCCGCCATTTCAGCAGGCGCCAACCAGTATGCACCGGGCAAAGGGCTCCCGGAACTGCGGGAAGCAGTGGCTGCCCACCAGCAGCGCTTCTATAACCTTTCGCCCGACCCCGCCACCGAGGTAGTGGTCACCACCGGCGCCACCGAGGCCATCGCCGCTTCGCTCCTGGCGTTCGCCGGTCCCGGGGACGAGGTGCTGACCCTTGAACCTTTCTACGACTCCTACGGCGCCGTCATAGGCCTGTCCGGCGCAACCCACGTGACCGCGCCGCTGCTGGCCCCGGACTTCATGCCGGACATGGCAGCGCTGGAGTCCGCTTTCAGCACGCGGACCAAGGTTGTGCTCCTCAACAACCCGCACAATCCCACCGGCGCCGTCTTTCCCCGGGACGTGCTGCAACGGATCGTCGAGCTGGCACAGACCCACAACAGCGTCATCATCACGGATGAGGTCTATGAACACCTCACTTTCGGCGTCCGGCACATACCCGTAGCCTCGCTCCCCGGCGCCTCGGACCGCACCATCACCATTTCCTCCGCGGGAAAGACCTTCTCGTTGACAGGCTGGAAAATCGGCTGGCTCACGGGCCCGGAGGATCTGGTGGCCGCCGTCCGGACGGTGAAGCAGTTCCTCACCTACAGTTCGGGAACGCCGTTCCAGGCAGCCATCGCCCTGGGCCTTGCCCTGCCGGACTCCTTCTATGCGGGCATTGCCGCATCCCTGCAGGCCAAGCGCGACATCCTGAGCGAGGGCCTGCACGCCGCAGGTTTCGATGTTTTTTCCCCGCAGGGCACGTACTTCGTCAATGTGGACACGGCACCCCTGGGCATCAGTGATTCCGTCGATTTGGCCCGGAGGCTTCCGGAACTCGTGGGCGTGGCCGCAATCCCCGTCCCGGTGTTCTGCCACCCGGAAGGGGCGGAGCGGACCAGAAGCCTGCTCCGGTTCGCGTTCTGCAAGAAAACCGAGGTCCTGCAGGAGGCTGCCGGCCGCCTGGCCTCACTCAGCGGGAGGCTCTGATGCCCGGCGGGCGGGAGAGCCGGTTCCTGCGGACCAGCGGGCAGCACGCATCCATAGAGCCGGACGCCTTCACCGGGGGCAGCTACGTCCTCAGCATCGGCGGTGCTGAGCAATCGCATGTCAACCTTCTCCGGCCGGAGGAAATCTTCTACGAGTACCTTCGCCGGATCGGGCACCTGGTGGACCTGGCGGCACCTGTCGGAACCCCGGTCCGCGCGCTGCACCTGGGTGCCGGGGCGCTGACCCTGGCGCGCTATATCCAGGACACCCGCCCCGGGTCAGAGCAGTATGCCGTCGAGCTGGAACGTGAGCTGCTTGATTTCGTCCTCCGGCAGCTCCCCCTGCCGGAGGGCACCAGACTGCAAACGGTCACCGGTGACGCACGCGAGTCCCTTGCCCGGTTTGAAACCGGGCTCCGGTTCGACGTCGTCATCCTGGATATCTTCTCCGGCCCGGACGCCCCGGCGCACCTGGCATGCAGCGGCTTCTACCGTGAAGTACGTGATCGGCTCAGCCCCACCGGGATGCTGATTGTTAACGTGGGTGACGAACCCGGACTCACGTTGGTCCGGAGCCAGGTGACGGCCATGCGGGAAGCCATGGCCGACGTCGGTGCCCTCGCGGAGGCGGGAATGTTCGAGGGCCGCCACCCCGGCAACATCATCCTCGCCGGCACGCAGACCCCGTGGCCGGAGGACTGGACTGCGGAACTGACGGCGCTCGGGCCTCATCCGGCAAAGGTATTGGCAGGGCTTGACCTTGACCCCTTTGCCGGGTGACCCCTGATCCGGACATGCCGGGCAGCAGCCGGCAGCGGCGGGGCTAGCGTTCCTCTGCTTCCGTTGTGTCCGGAACGTCCTCACTGTCGATCGCATCCGGCACGAAAGGCTCCGCGAACCACAGTTTGGTTTCCCCGTACTTCTTTTCTGCGAAGCGGGCGAGGCTCCCGGGCCACTGCGGCTCCGGGGAGCGGGAAGACCGCTCCACCACCACCACTGCAGCAGGCGACAGGTGGGGGGCAAGCTTCAGGAGCGCAGCATGCAGGGCCACCTCCTGGAGCGGGTAGGGCGGGTCGAGGAAGACAAGGTCCCACACTGCCGGCTCCGGGGCACGGTCCAGGAAAGGTTCGACTTTTGAGCGGTGCACGGTGACGGCTTTGCGGCCCAGGACGCCGTTGACGAGATCGGCATTCCGCTGGCACACCGCGCTTGCCTTGGCATCGGATTCCACCAGGTCGACTGACTGCGCTCCCCTGCTGCCGCTCTCGACGCCAAGGGAGCCGGAGCCCGCGTAAAGATCCAGCACCCTGGCGCCGGCGATGACATTGAAGGCGTCGAGGCGGGAGAAGAGCGCCTCCTTGACGCGGTCCGTCGTCGGCCTGGTGAGGGAACCGGGGACGGGCGTCAAGGTAGTGCCCCCGGCGGCACCTGCAACGATTCGGCTCATCTGACGCTCCTGTCTCCGCCGCCAGGACATCCGGCGTGCACCATGCTATCCGCGTTCAAGGAACGCCTCCTTTTCCGGATTAAGGTACTTCTCGATCGCCCCGGCAAGCTCAGGACGTGCCGACAGGTCAGGGTCCCCGCCCACAATCTGCTGGGCATCTTCCCTTGCCCGGGCAATGACGTCCCCGTGTTCGAGGACCCGCAGCAGCTTCAGGGTGGAGCGGCCGCCCGACTGCGAGGCACCGAGGATGTCGCCCTCGCGCCGGAGTTTAAGGTCTTCTTCGGAGAGTGCGAACCCGTCGGTGGTCGCTGCCACCGCCTCAAGCCTCCGCCGGCTGGGGTGGCCGGCTTCGAGGGAGGTAACCAGCAGGCAGGTCCCGGGGAGACCGCCGCGGCCCACCCTGCCGCGGAGCTGGTGCAGCTGGGAAATTCCGAACCTGTCGGCGTCGAGAATGACCATCAGGGTTGCATTGTGCACGTCCACGCCTACTTCGATCACCGTGGTGGAGACCAGCAGTTTGATCCGGTTGGCCGCAAAATCCTCCATCACGCCGAACTTCAGGTCCGGTTCCTGCCGCCCATGGAGTGCAGCCAGGGGAACCCCGGACAAGGCAGGCTCCTCCGCCAGGTGCTCGACGACGCCGGTTACCGACGCGAGCTCCCGCCCGCCGTCGCTGTCCCCGTCCCCGGGCGGCGCCGCTTCCCCCGGGCTGAAGTCGCCGTCGTCGTCCGTTCCGATCCTGGGGCAGACAACGTACACCTGGTGCCCGGCGTCAACCTCCTCGCGGGCGCGGGCCCAGATGCGGCCGGCCCATGCCGGGTTCTCGGCGAGCCCCACCAGATGGGTGGCGATGGGAGCCCTTCCAGCGGGCAGTTCGTCCAGGACGGACGTTTCGAGGTCACCGAACACGGTCATGGCAACGGTGCGCGGGATGGGGGTGGCCGTCATGACCAGCAGGTGCGGCGGCTTCCTGGCTTTGGCGCGAAGGGCGTCGCGCTGTTCCACCCCGAACCGGTGCTGCTCATCCACGACAATGAGTCCGAGGTCGTAGAAGGACACATTATCGCTGAGCAGGGCATGCGTCCCGATGACGATTCCAGCCGTCCCTGACGCCGCATCCAGCAGCGCCTGCCGTCGGGCAGCGGTGGGCATGGAACCGGTGAGCAGCGAGACCTGGACGGAGGCACCGTCCAGCCCGCCCAGCAGGCCGTCGCCGGACAATGGCCCCAGCGTGCGCCGGATCGATTCGAAATGCTGGGCCGCGAGGACTTCGGTGGGGGCCAGCAGGGCTGCCTGCCCTCCGGCATCCACCACCTGCAGCATTGCCCGGAGGGCCACAACCGTTTTGCCGGAGCCCACTTCGCCCTGCAGCAGCCGGTTCATGGGTACGTCCCGGGCCAGTTCGTCTGCGAGGGTCTGTCCGACGGCGGCCTGCCCGGCAGTAAGGGTAAAGGGAAGGGCTGCGTCGAAGCGGGCCAGGAGCCCCTCAGCGACGGGCCGGCGGGCCGTTGCTTCCTCGGCAGCCAGCTGCGCGCGGCGGCGGGCAAGTGCGGACTGCAGGACGAGGGCTTCCTGGTAGCGGAAGCGGCGGCGGGCCTGCTGCCAGTCAGCCACTGACTCCGGCTCGTGGATCAGCCGGTAAGCCTGGGCTATGGACAGGAACTTTTCCCGGGCGGCGATGTCTGCAGGCACGGGGTCGGGCAGGGAGTCCAGGTCCGCGGTTTCGAGCAGTGTTGAGACGGCCTTTTGTATCTTCCAGCTGGGGAGCTTCCCGGTGGCCGGATAAATGGGAATGGGCATCGCGGCCATTTTTTCCGGGTCGCGTCCGCCGTCGCTGAACGGGTCGTCGTCCAGGAGCTGGTAGTCGGGGTTGGTGAGGCCCAGCGCCCCTTTGAAACTGGTGACCTTGCCGGAAAACAGAGCCCTGCGGCCCTGCAGCAGTTCCGCCTGGGCCTTGTAGCCGTTGAAGAAGCTGATTTTGAGCGTACCCGGCGCTTTGCCGTGGTACTCCGTGCCGCCCACCAGCCGCAAACCCTGCCTGCCGTCGTCGTCGGAAACCACTACGTCGGTGATGGTGCCGCGGCGTGCCTGCATGCGCCGGGTGCTGCTGGACAGCACCCGGGCGATCAGGGTGACCTCCTCATCCCGTGGAATGTCGCTGATCGGCGACAGTTCACCGCGGCTCATGTAGCGGCGCGGGTAGTAGTTCAGCAGCCCCTCGACCGTGGTGATGCCCAGGTGCTTCTCAATGACTGCGGCGGAACGTTTCCCTAAGCGGCGTTCCAGCGCCAGGTCCAGTTCAGCGCTCATGCCCGCTGGAGTTCACTGCATCTGTTGCCGGACTTTGCGGCGGCGCGAGGTCACTGACGCTGATGTTGGCGGGCTCCCCCAGTGAGCGGATGATCTCGACGGCGGGGTCCGGCTCAGCAACGTGGACGTGGACCCGCCACCGGTAATTGCCGTCCGAATCCGGTCCGCTGCCCACTTGGCTCATGATCACCGACTCGCCGATCTCATCCAGCCGCTGGCGGAGGGTGGCCGCGTTGAGCGGGGAAAGGCTGATGGTGCACATGACTTCCACGCCGTCGTCGTCCGGCAAGGCCGTGTGGATGTGTGGATCGGACACGTCGTAGCCGTGCAGTCCGTCCAGAAGCTCGCTTTGGAGTTCCTCACCGAGAATGGCTGACCGCAGGCAATCGAGGATCAGAAGCATGCCGACGCCGCCTGCGTCGACCACATGCGCGGAGGTCAGGGCGTCCAGCTGGTCCTCGGTGTGGATCACCGCGGCGAGGGCCGCTTCGACGGCGGCGTCCAGGGCGAGACCCAGTGCGTGGTTGCTGTCGTCGCCGTTTTGCCCGGCGTCCACAGCGGCAGCCGCGCGTGCCGCCGCTTCCATCACGGAGAGCATGGTTCCGGGAACGGGGTCGCTCAGGGCCGACCAGGCGCGGATCTGTGCGCGGTTGAGGGCTGCCGCGAGCAGCGTGGAAGTCAGGCGGGTATGCCCGGCCAGGGGCTCCGCTGCGGCAGAAAGGAACACCGATAAAAGTGTTCCGGAGTTTCCGCGCGCCTCCTCCATGGCCGCCTGTCCGGCAGTGGCCAGGACGGCACCCACGTCCATCTGGAGAGGCTGGTCTCCGCTGTCGGACACGGCACGCGCCGCTGCACGAACGGTGACGTAAAGGTTGGTCCCGGTATCGCCGTCGGCCACCGGGAAGATATTGATGGCATTCAGGCGGTCGCTGTGGTTGCCAAGTGCCGTCTCAGCCTTGCCCAACCACCGCTTCATCGCTTGCGCGTTGGCGGCAACCTTAGTGTGCAAAGTGATCCCATCCCCCGGTCTCCGCGGACCGGCCCGCTATCCTGACGCCCGGGCCTTCGTTGATTCCCAGTGCTTGTATTGAGCCTATCGCAGTGAATCCAGGGGGCAGCGGAGTGCCGGAGGGGAACGTGGCCAGCAGCCCGTGGTCCTCCCCGCCGCCAAGCACCCAGTCCCGGGCGTCCGTGCCCAACAGTTCCGCCGCGGGCACCAGCACGTCCGCCAGCTGCTTCAGGGGGTCCGGATCGAGGTCCACGATGACACCGCTGGCTGCAGCCAGCCGCAGTCCGTCCCGCAGCATGCCGTCCGAGATGTCGAGCATGGCCGTGGCCCCCGCGGCACGCGCTGCGGGCCCGGCGGCCAGGGGCGGCCGCGGCCGGCATTGCAGTTCCACCAAGCCCCGGTCCGCGGCGCTGAGGGTATTGACGTCTATGGGTGCCTCCAGCAGGGCGAGGCCGGCGGCCGCGTGGCCGGCGGTTCCCGCGAGGGCAAGGACGTCCCCGGGCTTTGCCCCGGAGCGAAGGACTGCCGCGCCCCCGGCGAGGGTGCCGAGCACAGCAACCGTTACGGAGATTTCCCGCCCGCGCCCCAGGTCTCCACCGGCTACCGAGCAGTTGCCGGCACCGAGCTCACTGATACCGGAGGTAAGGCCGTCCGCCAGGTCCTCCACCCAGTGGACAGGGGTGCCGGGGGGAAGGGTAAGGCTGACAACCAGGGCGGTTGCGCTGGCGCCCATGGCATTGATGTCACTCAAATTTTGCGCCGCTGCTTTCCAGCCGACGTCAAAGCCGGTGGTCTTGTAGCCATTGGGCCATTCAAGCCTGAAGTCCTGGTCCTGCACCTGCGTGTCGATGCTGATGACGGTCCTGCCGTCCGGAGAAGACACGACGGCGGCGTCGTCCCCGGGGCCGAGGAGGGTGCCGGCGCTGTGCTTGCCCTGCATGGCCAGGCGCGGGAATATCCGGGCCAGCAGCTCAGCCTCGGACAGGGCAGAGACTGTCAGCTCCTGCAGTGTGGCGGACGCCTGACGGACGGGCCGGCTATGGGGTTCCGGGCGTGGCTGTTGGTGAGGCCGGCTGTCCGGTTGCGGGCGGGGGGCTAAGGGCTTTTCAGGCACGCCACTACGCTATCGCGGGGGCCGGACATTCCTGGCAGCTCATGCCCGGCGTCGGCCTGGCTGCCGATGCGGCGATAGGCTTGGGGAATGCACCGTCCCCAGCTTTCCCTGCCCGCCCGCGCTGCCAGGCTGGCACTGATTGGGAGCCTTGCGGCCATTCCTTTAACGTCATGCTCGCCTCCCGTGGATGTTCCTGCAGCCAAAGACGCCGCCAACCCCGCCTGCGCGCCCATGATGGTGGGTTTGCCGGACGCGATCGGTGACTACGCGCTGCGGAAAACGAACAGCCAGGCGACGGCGGCCTGGGGCGATCCGTCCCTGGTGATCCTCCGCTGCGGCGTGAACGTCCCCGGCCCCACCACGGACCGCTGCGTGACCGTCAACGGCATCGACTGGGTTATTAAAGAAGGCAACCCCGTGTGGACCCTGACGACGTATGGGCGCGAACCGGCGACCGAGATCCTGATGGACCCGGACAAGATCAGCTCTGCCACCGTCCTTGCAGACCTTGCAGCAGCCGCCGGCAAGGTGCCGGCGGCAAGGAACTGCGTGGGCCAGGAGGACCTGCAGAACCTGCCGCCCAGCCAATAGGTGAGATTCCTGGCCGATGCGGAACCCGGTAAGGGAACCGGCAGGTGGGGTCAGCGAAGCCCGGTCTTGCGGTTCAGCGCCAGGTAGATCAGCTCGTCGATGAGGTCGGCGTAGCTGAGCCCGGAGGCTGCCCACATTTGGGGGTACATGCTCTTGGGGGTAAACCCGGGCATGGTGTTGATCTCGTTGATGATGAGTTCGCCGGCAGGAGTATAGAAGAAGTCCACCCGGCTGAGGCCCTCAGCGCCAACGGCGTCGAACGCTGCCGCCGCGAGCTCGCGTACGCGCGAGATGGCTTCCTCCGGAATATCTGCCGGGCAGCTGAGGGATGCGGCGTCGTCTTCCACATACTTGGCGTTGAAGTCGTAGAAGTCATGGGTGCCGCCGGCCACGGAAATTTCGCCCGGCATCGAGGTCCGGGGAACATCAGTTCCCCTGCCTTCGAGGACAGCGCATTCGATCTCCCGGCCAATGATGCCGGCCTCGATGACGAGCTTGAGGTCATGCCTGCGGGCTTCCTCGATCGCTGCGTCCAGGTCCGCCAGGGAATCGACTTTGGAGATGCCCATGGAGGATCCGGCCCGGGCGGGTTTGACGAAAACCGGAAATCCGAGCCTGTCCACCTGTTTACGGACCAGCTCCGGGTCCTTGCGCCACTGCCTGTCCGTGACGGCAACGTACGGTCCCACGTGCAGTCCGGCGGCCTCAAACACCACTTTCATGTAGTGCTTGTCCATGCCCACGGCCGACGCCAGGACTCCGGCGCCCACGTAGCGGGTGTCTGAGAGCTCCAGCAGCCCCTGGATGGTCCCATCCTCACCGAACGGGCCGTGAAGCAGCGGGAAAACCACGTCTACAGTTCCGAGTTCCTGCGGCACCTCGTTTGGCGCCGCCACGATCAGCTGGTGCTCGCCTCCGATCTCCGCCAGGGTTACGGTCTCCGGCGAAGGTGCCACCTCGGGCAGGGACGTTGCCGCCAGGGACCATTGCGCGGTATCGGCGGATGCGAGGACCCATTGCCCGCTCTTGGCGATACCAATCGGAATCACCTCGTACTTGTCCTTGTTGATGGCGCCCAAAACACCGGCAGCCGTCACACAGCTCACGGCGTGCTCGCTGGAGCGGCCGCCGAAAAGTATCGCCACCCGGGGCTTCGTCCGCGGCGCAGATTCCGCTGCAGCCAGGTTCTCATGGGACATCTCAGTAATCGCCTTCAGGTTTCAGTTCCCGGGACAGCAGGACGGGCCCCAGTTGGTCAACGGAGAGCTTGCCGGCCAGGACGGCAACGACGGCGGCTGTGATGGGCATTTCGACGCCCAGCTTGCCTGCCAGTTCATGGACGGCCTGGCCGGATTTTATGCCTTCGGCGGTCTGGGTCATTTTCTGGCCCACCTCCTCGAGCGTCAGGCCCTGGCCCAGCAGCCGCCCGGCGGTGTGGTTGCGCGAGAGCGGCGAGGAACAGGTGGCCACAAGGTCACCAAGTCCGGCCAGGCCGGCCATCGTCTTGGCTTCACCGCCGAGTGCCAAAGCAAGGCGGGACGTTTCTGCAAGTCCGCGGGTGATAACGGAAGCCTTCGTGTTGTCCCCCATCTGCTTGCCCTCGCAGATGCCGACAGCCAGCGCAATGACGTTCTTGACGATTCCGCCGATCTCCACTCCGACAACGTCCGCTGTGGTGTAGGGCCGGAAGTAGGGAGCCGTGCAGCTCCTGGCGATCCAGCCGGCGGCATCGGAATCAGCGCAGGCAACCACCGACGCGGTGGGTTCCTCCCTGGCAATTTCCATGGCCAGGTTCGGCCCGGACACGATGGCAATGCGTGCGGCAGGCAGCCCGAGCTCCTCCCCAATGACTTCACTCATGCGGGCGTCCGTGCTGAGTTCAAGGCCCTTCATCAAGGACACAACCATGGCGTCGGGGGCGATCATGCCCTTCCACTCCCGCAGCTGGGGCCGGAGTGACTGTGCCGGCACCGCGATGACCACAAGGTCAGCCCCTTTGAGGACGGCGGCCACATCGGTGGAAGCTGAGATGCTTCCAGGCAGCGGGATGTCCTTCAGGTACTGGTCATTGCTGTGGTTGGCGTTGATCTGGTCCACCACTTCGGCGCGCCGGCCCCAGAGCCGGATGCTGCGCTCGTCACCGGCAGCGGCCGCTGCGTCGGCCAGGATCTTGGCGAAAGTGGTCCCCCAGGAACCGGCGCCGAGGACAGCAACGGAGCGGGCCGAGCCCGCCTGTTTTCCCCCAGGGTTCACGAATTTTCCGTTCCGGTACCGGGCTGCTGCTGTCCGCGTTCCACGAACCTGCCGTGCTTCGCCTGCTGCTGCTTGGCCGGATCCCAGCGCTCCGCGGGAGGCTCTTCTCCCCGGACCTCCGCCAGGAGGGCGGTGATGGCGTCCATGATGGCGTCAGTTGCTGCGGTCAACGTGGCCTTGTCGAGCGGACGCCCGGTGAAGGCGCTCAGGTCGACCGGTTCGCCCACCACTACCCTGGACTTTTTTCGCGGGAAAAGGTGGAACCGCTTGCCGTACCGCGGGAAGACCTCGTGGGCGCCCCAGTGGGCGATCGGGACCACAGGGATGCCGCCCTCCAGGGCAAGCCGCGCCGCACCGGTGTGGCCCTTCATGGGCCACAGCTGCGGATCCCGGGTGAGCGTGCCCTCGGGGTAAATGATGATGGCACCACCCTCGGCAACAATCTCCTGGGCGAGCTGGAGCGAGCGGTTCGCACCCGCCGTCGAACGCTCCACCGGTATCTGCTTGGTGGCCCGCAGGACCCAGCCCAGGACCGGAACCTTGAAGAGACCGGATTTGGCCAGGAAGTGCGGCGCGATCCTGTGGTTGTACAGGAGGTGGCCGATGATCAGGGGGTCGATCTCGGTGCAGTGGTTGGGCGCCGCGATGAAACCCCCGGCCGGCAGCTTTTCGGTGCCTTCCCACGTCTTGTCCATCATGAGGTTGAACAGGGGACGTACTATTCCTGCGACCACTGCAAGGGTCGCGCGGCTCTTGGCCGGTTCGTTCACGTCTGCCCGCTACTTCGTGGTGGTGATGTCGAAGTCGGCACCCAGGCCGGCCAGCTTTTCGGTGAACCGCTCGTAGCCGCGGTTGATGATGTCGATGCCCGTCACGCGGGACGTGCCCGAGGCTGCGAGGGCGGCTATGAGGTGGCTGAAACCGCCGCGCAGGTCAGGAACGTCGATGTCGGTTCCCTTGAGCTGCGTGGGCCCGGAAATCACTGCGGAGTGGAGGAAGTTGCGCTGGCCGAACCGGCACGGCACACTGCCGAGGCATTCGCGGTGCACCTGGATGCTGGCGCCCATCCGGATGAGGGCGTCCGTGAAGCCGAAGCGGTTTTCGTAGACGGTCTCGTGGACGATGGACACGCCTTCGGCCTGGGTCAGGGCCACGACCAGCGGCTGCTGCCAGTCCGTCATGAAGCCGGGGTGGACGTCCGTCTCCAGGACCAGGGGATTGAGTTTGCCGCCGGGGTGGTAGAAACGGATGCCGTCTTCACCGATGTCCATGCCGCCGCCCACCTTGCGGTAGGTGTTCAGGAAGGTCATCATGTCGCGCTGGGAGGCGCCTTCAACAAAGATGTCGCCCTTGGTTACCAGGGCAGCCGAGGCCCAGGACGCGGATTCGTTGCGGTCCGAGAGCGCCCGGTGGTTGTAGCCGCCGAGGTCGCGGACGCCTTCGATGCGGATGGTGCGGTCCGTCTGGACACTGATGATGGCGCCCATCTTCTGCAGGACGGCGATGAGGTCCACGATCTCGGGCTCGGTCGCGGCGCCCGACAGTTCGGTGATGCCCTCAGCCCGGGTGGCGCTCAGCAGGACCTGCTCGGTGGCTCCGACGGAAGGGTAGGGCAGGGAAATCTTTGCTCCGTGCAGGCCTTTGGGGGCCGAGATGTGGATTCCGCCCGGCCGCTTCTCCACTACGGCACCGAACTGGCGCAGCACGTCCAGGTGGTAGTCGATGGGGCGGTCGCCGATTTTGCAGCCGCCGAGATCGGGGATGAAGGCCTCGCCGATCGCATGGATCAGTGGTCCGCAGAGCAGGATGGGAATCCGGGAGTCGCCTGCGTGGGCGTCGATGGCGGTGCTCGACGCCGTTTTGGCCGCCTTTGGATCAAGCGTCAGGTCGCCGTTCACGGGATCCTTGACAACGGTGACGCCGTGGAGCTGCAGGAGCGAGGTAACGACCTCAACATCCTTGATCTCCGGAACATTCCGCAACACCGACGGTTCGTTGCCCAGCAATGCTGCCACCATCGCCTTGGGGACCAGGTTTTTTGCTCCCCGGACGCTGACGCGGCCTGTAAGCGGGACGCCGCCGCGGATTGTCAGAACACTACTCATATACCGGTTTCCTTACGATCACTAGCCCTCAAATCCGTGCAAAGGCTCCAACCAAGCATAGGAGGTCGTGTTACCGAACCGAAATACGCGGACGACGGCGGCAGGGCGTGGCGCGCCGCCGCCGCCCCTTTCAAAGCTGCTTCAGGGGGATCAGGAAAGGCGGGCCGGCAGGGTTTTCGGCTTGAAGGAAGGCCGGGTGGCTTCATAGGCCGTGATGTCCGCCTCATGCTGGAGGGTCAGGCCAATATCGTCGAGGCCTTCGAGCAGCCGCCAGCGGGTGTAGTCGTCGATCTCGAAGGGCGCAACGATGTTTCCGCACACCACGGTCTTGGACACCAGGTCCACGGTGACCTCGGTCCCGGGAGCGTGCTCCAGTTCCTTCCAGATGAGTTCGATGTCGTCCTGCGAGACCTCGGCGGCAAGCAGGCCCTGCTTGCCGGAGTTGCCACGGAAGATATCGGCGAAACGGGAGGAGAGGACGGCTTTGAAGCCGTAATCCTTGAGCGCCCACACGGCGTGTTCCCGGGAGGAGCCGGTGCCGAAGTCCCGGCCCGCGACCAGGACGGAACCGGCGGTGAAGGGTGCCTGGTTGAGGATGAAGGAAGGATCCTTGCGCCAGGCGGAGAACAGGGCGTCCTCGAACCCGGTGCGGGTGATGCGCTTCAGGTAGACAGCGGGGATGATCTGGTCCGTGTCCACGTTGCTCTGCCGCAGCGGGACGCCGATTCCGGTGTGGGTGGTGAACTTTTCCATGGCGTGTCCTAGGCTGCGTCGGTGCGGATGGCGGCTGATTCGGGGGCCGGATCGAGGTCCGACGGCGAACTCAGGGTGCCGCGGATGGCAGTGGCCGCTGCCACCACCGGGGAAACCAGGTGGGTGCGGCCGCCCTTCCCCTGGCGTCCTTCGAAGTTGCGGTTCGAGGTGGAAGCGCAGCGCTCCCCCACCTCCAGCTGGTCCGGGTTCATGCCCAGGCACATGGAGCAGCCGGCAAAACGCCACTCAGCACCAAAGTCCTTGAACACCCGGTCTAGGCCCTCGGCCTCAGCTTCCAGGCGGACACGCGCGGAACCGGGCACTACCAGCATCCGGATGTTGGGGTCCTTCCGGCGGCCGCGGATGATGTCTGCTGCGGCACGCAGGTCCTCCATCCGGGAGTTGGTGCAGGAGCCAAGGAAAACGGTGTCCACCCGGATGTCCTTCATCGGCGTACCGGCTTCGAGGCCCATGTACTGCAGGGCGCGTTCAGCGGCGGCCTTGGCGTTCTCGTCCCCAAAGTCCTCCGGGGATGGCACCGACTCGGACAGGGACACGCCCTGGCCCGGGTTGGTGCCCCAGGTGACAAACGGCTCCAGCGTGTCGGCGTCCAGGTCAACCTGGGCGTCGAAGGTGGCGTCGTCATCGGTGCGGAGGGTGTTCCAGTACTCGACGGCGGCGTCCCAGTCAGCGCCTTCGGGGGCGTGCGGGCGGCCCTTCATGAACTCGTAGGTGGTTTCATCCGGCGCCACCATGCCGGCACGGGCACCCGCCTCGATCGACATATTGCAGATGGTCATGCGGGCGTCCATGGACAGCGCGCGGATGGCGGAGCCGCGGTACTCAAGGACGTAGCCCTGCCCGCCGCCGGTGCCGATCTTGGCGATCACGGCCAGGATGATGTCCTTGGCGGTGACGCCGGGGCGCAGGGTCCCCTCGACGTTGATCGCCATGGTCTTGAACGGCTTAAGGGACAGCGTCTGGGTGGCCATGACGTGCTCCACCTCGGAGGTCCCGATGCCCATGGCCAGCGCACCGAAGGCGCCGTGGGTGGAGGTATGGGAGTCACCGCACACCACGGTCATCCCCGGCTGGGTCAGGCCCAGCTGCGGTCCCACCACGTGGACGATGCCCTGCTCGGCGTCACCGAGGGAATGCAGCCGGACACCAAACTCGGCGCAGTTGTTGCGGAGGGTCTGGATCTGGGTGCGGCTGGTCAGGTCCGCGATAGGCTTGTCGATGTCCAGCGTGGGAGTGTTGTGGTCCTCCGTGGCGATGGTGAGGTCCGGGCGGCGCAGCTTCCTGCCGGCCAGCCGCAAACCTTCGAATGCCTGCGGGGACGTTACCTCGTGGACCAGGTGGAGGTCGATGAAGAGAAGGTCGGGCTGGGCGTTGGCTCCGTCGCCATCACCTTTGCGCACCACGTGTGCGTCCCAGACTTTCTCGGCCAATGTCTTTGCCATGGCCATCTCCCTTCACTGCTGTTTGGCTGATGAGATCTACTGAACCAGTACGCCTTCGCACTGCGCCAGCCGAAAGATTTGCATCTCAGATAATGAGACGGCAATATCATTACATGGACAATTCTAGTGGAGTCGGTGTCATAGATAAAGCAGCCCAGGTGCTTGACGCACTTGAGGCCGGCCCCACTACTTTGGCGCAGCTTGTTGCAGCAACCGGACTGGCCAGGCCCACCGTGCACCGCCTGGCCCTGGCCCTGGTGCATCACCGCCTGGTAAGCCGCGACATCCAGGGCCGCTTTGTCCTGGGAAGCAGGCTGGTCGAGCTCGCATCCGCCGCCGGCGAGGACCGCCTGATAGCTTCCGCCGGCCCCGTGCTGATGCAGCTGCGCGACGCCACCGGCGAAAGCGCCCAGATCTTCCGGCGCCAGGGTGACTGGCGCGTGTGCGTCGCGTCCGCCGAGCGTCCGATCGGCCTGCGTGACACCATCCCGGTAGGCACGCAGCTGTCCATGAAGGCCGGGTCAGCGGCCCAGGTGCTGCTCGCCTGGGAAGACCACGACCGCCTCCTCGAAGGGCTGCAGTCAGCCCGCTTCACGCCAACAGTTTTGGCCGGCGTACGACGGCGGGGCTGGGGCCAAAGCCTCGGCGAACGTGAGCCGGGGGTCGCCTCCGTGTCCGCACCGGTGCGGGGACCTTCCGGCCGCGTGATAGCTGCCGTCTCCATCTCCGGCCCCATCGAGCGGCTCACCCGCCAGCCGGGCCGGTTGCACGCGGAAGTGGTGTGCAACGCCGGCCGGGTCCTCACCGAGGCGTTGCGCAAGAACAACGACTGAACAACTATCCGGCTGCCGGCTCCAACCGGCAGTGCCGCCGCTAGGATTTCGGGATGGGCACCTATGCGGTTTTTCTCCGGGGCATCAACGTGGGCGGCATCAATATCAAAATGGCCGGGCTCCGGGAGGCCCTGAAGGCTGCGGGCTTTGCCGATGCCCGCACTTTGCTTGCAAGCGGCAACGTGGTCCTCAGCAGCGACCTGGACGCTACTGCTGTAAAGCGCGGGTGTGAGAGGTGCCTCCGGGACGCATTCGGCTACGACGCCTGGGTGGTGGTTCTCGACGCAGCCCGGATCTCGGAACTCGTGGCGGCCTGCCCCTACCCGGATGACGACAAAACCACCCACACCTACATCACGCTCTCCTCCGACAAAGCAATGCTCGACGAACTTGAGGCGGCGGGCGCCGCACTTGAAGGAAACGAGCAGTTGAGGCTTGGCCCGGAGGCGTTGGCCTGGCTCGCCCCGGCCGGAGGGACGCTCGACAGCCCCTTCAGCAAGGTCTCCGCCAAACCCAGGTTCAAGGCCGGCACCACAACGCGGAACCTCAGGACCTTGATCAAGGTCAGGGACGCTGCCGCCGAGCTCCCCGCAGACCCCGGATAACGCCCTGCAGCATTGGCTGTCAGCAGCAGGGTCAGCCGGCGGCCGTCTTAAGGGCGGCGTCAAAGGCAGCCTGCCTGCTGACCTCGATCTCGACCGGTTCCACCACAAGTTCCTGCGCCACTGCCGCCACGGCCGCATTGAGCCGTCTCCGCGCCCTCGCCGCCCGTGCGTTCGCGGCAGCCGCGGCAACAAACCGGCCGGTGATGGCAAGGAAGATTCCCAGCACCACTCCCCCGGCGATCATCAGCGTGGGGACCGGCCAGCCCTCAACCCGGGGCACTTCGGGGACGGGCATCTGGAAATACCCCAGGCCCGCCAGGACACCGAGCCAGCCCAGGCCGCCCACGACGGTCAACAGCGCCAGCCACTGCACCACGTTGAAGACCCCCCACCACCAGGATTTACGGTTTGCGGCAAGGTCCGTTCCGGCGATGGCCTGGTCAAGGGCGTCGGGCAACAGTTCCCTTCCCTCCCGGGCGGCTCCCCGGATGGCAGCACGCCAGGGACCGGGGGCACCTGCACTCGCGGCGTCGGCGAATTCACGCACAGCGGCATCCGTTCGTGCCCGTTCCGGCGCTCCTGCCGGCGGCAGCGATGTCCGGTTCAGTTCCGACGGTGCCGCGCTGCGCAGATTGAGCCGCCGCAGGGGATCCGCACGGAACCTGGACAGCCAACGGGTCACGGGCCACCCGGTGCGTTTGACTGACTCCAGCCGGTAGGACTGGCCTACTGCGCGGACCACCACCGGTACGTTCGCTGCCACGGCCAGTTCATCAGCCAGGCGCGTTCTGGCTGCAGGCCGGACACCGGCTGCGCTTCCTTGGCCGGATACAGCACCCAGGTCGGCCGATGCCTTCGTGATATCGGCGGCAAGCCGCTGCGACTGGGCTTTGCGTTTCACGGCAACACCACGGATGGCGGCCCGGACCTGCTCAACGCCGGTCCCGGTTAATGCTGACGCGGCGAGCACCTGGACTTTGCCAAGCCCATCCCTGGCCAAAATCGACCGCAGGGATTCCAGGACCGGCTGGACATCACGCTCCGGCAACCGGTCAACCTGGTTCAGAACCACCAGGGTCACCGCGCCGTGGGAAGCCAACCGGGAAAGAAAATCGTTGTGCACTGCAGCGTCCGCGTACTTCTGCGGGTCCAAAACCCATACCAGGACGTCTACCAGGCCCACCATCCGCTGCACCACTTCACGGTTGGCCGCCTTGGTGGAGTCAAAATCCGGCAGGTCCAGGAGGATCAGGCCGGTATCGTCGTCCGCGAATCCTTCGACGGCTGCTGCGTGGTGGCGGTTGCGGACTTCCAGCCAGTCCAGCAGGGGCTCGCTGCCTTCGGCTCCCCACACCCCGGCGAGAGGTTCCGAGGTGGTCGGACGCCGCGCTGCCGCCGTCGCAATTTCCGCTCCGCTGACGGCGTTGAACAGGGAAGACTTGCCGCTTCCGGTGGCGCCGAAGAACCCGACAACCGTGTGGTCCGCGGAGAGCGACCGCCGTGAACTTGCGCGTTCCAGGACGCTGAAGACCTCCTGGAGGGACTCATCAGGAAGGACGCCTTCGCCGAGTTCCCGGGCGTCGTTGAGCGCCGAAAGCCGGCGGTCCAGCCGGGATGCTTCCCGGGTATCGCTGTGGCGGCTCATGCTTTGTCCGCCAGCCGGACCAGGGCGGCGGCGTGCGCGGCGAGGTTTTGCGGGGCGCTGTCGTCATACTCAGGCAGCCGGGCAAGGAACTTGCGCCGCTCTTCCTGCAGCAGGCGCTGGCAACGCGTGTGAAGGTCTTCCCGGGCTTTTTCGGCCATGCGCCGGACGGCATCCTCGCCGAAGACGGCCTCAAGCAACCGCTGGCCTACGACGGCGGTGCCTCCTGCGACGCCTACCTCCAGGCCTGTGAGCCCCGCGGTCATGGAGAACACCACGATCATCAGGGCGGCGCCCAGCCCGTTAATGCCGAAGGAAAGCCAGCGCGCCTGGGTCCGTTTCCCCTGGCCCTCGGTGCGGATCAGCTCCATCAGTGCTTCCTGCCAGGCACGGATCTCAGCGGCGGCGCGGTCTTCAAATCCGGGGGTCGTCCCGGAAAGATCGTACGTGCCCAGCAGCTGTCGTCCGGCGGGGTCAGTGCGCCAGCGCTGGTCCGTGTCCTCGGCGGCGTTGGCGGCTTCGTCGACGATGACGGCCTGCAGGCCGGTTTCGATAGCGGCTTCCACCCTCACCGCAGGGGCTGGTTCCCCACGGAAGAACGCGCCAACCCGGTCGCGGAACCGGCCCACGTTCTGCTCAAGGGTCCGGAAGAACTCCCCCGTCCCCACGAAATCCTGCCAGCGTGCCAGCACTTCTCCCCTGAGGAGCGCCCCGTCCCTTGTGGCGTCCAGGATGCGGTCTGCAGCGTCCCCGTAGGCAGCGACAGCGGCACCCTCCAGGTTTGCCGCGGCACGCTGCTGCTCCCGTGCGGCCTGCGCAACGGCGGAGACCCGGTCCGCCAGCGCCCTGACCGTTCCGTTAAGCGTGCGGCGGGCGATGTCGGAGCGGCCGGCGGCATCGGCAGCCAGATCCGCCAGCCAACCCCGGAGCGGCTGGACGGCCCCGGCGGGCAGCATGCCCATGGGGTCCAAAGTGGTCTCGGGTATGACGAACAGCTGGGCGGCGCGCAGGCCTTCACGGTCCAGCAGGCCCCGCAGGTCCTCACTGACTTCTGCTTCGGCGCCTGGCGGAACGCGGTCCAGGACCACCCCCACCATGATGTCCCGCGATGCCGCGTCCAGGAGCAGTTTCCAGGGAACGGCATCGGCGTAGCGGTTGGCAGTGGTAACGAAGACCCAAAGGTCGGCGGCGGCCAGGAGCTGCCCGGCCAGTTTCCGGTTGTCATCCGAGATGGAATCGACATCGGGGGCGTCCAGGACGGCGATTCCCGCGGGCACCCCGGGGTCGGCCACGAGGACAAGGGAAGACATGGCAGCGGCATCCGGGGCCGCACCGGCCCGGCTTGCGGGGACGGAGCCGCCGGTGATGGATCCGCGGATCCTGCTCAGGCTCGGCAGCACGCGCTGGCCCTCGAACCACTCCGCCTCGGACGGGTGGTGCAGGAGGATGGGCTGGCGGGTGGTGGGCCGGATGGCACCCGAACGGGTCACCGGGTGTCCCACGATTCCGTTGACCAGTGTTGACTTGCCGGCTCCCGTGGAACCGCCGACGACGGCCAGGAGCGGGGCGTCAAGGCTGCGGTACCGCGGCAGGATGTAGTCCTCCAGCTGGGCAACGGCGCTGGAAGCTTCGCGCCGCGCCTGCTCTGCATCAGGCAAGGCAAGCGGCAGTTTGGCGGCGGCCAGATCACCCCGCACCTCTTCCAGCAGCGCTACGGCCGCCAGTGCTCCGGCGCTGCCCGAAGTCTGACGCTGCTCATCATGCGGGTGGTCCTGCTCGTTCCGGAAGGTCACAGAAACATCATGCCAGTTCCCTTACTTTTCGCTGAATGACCGCTGGTCCACGCCAACGCTGGGCGGGTCCCTCCACGTAGCGGCTGGACAACCAGGCCACCGGAGCGACAAGCAGCAGGGAGGCGGCTGCAAACACCAAAGGCGGCACTGCGGCATGAAGGCCAAGGGAAGCAAGGAACTGCTGGACCGGCCACCCGTAGATATAGACACCATAGGAAATGTCGAACCTGGACCCCATACGGGACAGCGGCAGATGCAAGGAACAGATCAGGAGGAGAACTGTCAGCGGCAGGTGAACCAGGGAGGGCGAGAACCCCAAGGAGGCAACCAGTGCCACCACGCCGACAACGGTGACGAGCACTGTCCTGTTTGCCGGTATCGCATCCTGAAAAAGGTAAACCAGTGATCCTGCAAGGAAAGTCAAGGTCGGGATCAACGGCCAGTCCGGCGGGGTTGCCACGGGTCCCCGGCCGGCATCGAGCGTGAAGACATAGGCCGAGCCGACGACAAATGGCACCAATACAGCGATCCGGCCCAGCTCGGGCCGAAGGATCGAGAACACGATGCCAACAAAGAGGTAGCAGACTATCTCCCAGAACAGGGTCCAGAGCGGGCCGTTCCAGAGGCGGGGATCGGGCAGCCCCTCCAGCGATCCAGGGATACCGCCAACCGCAACACCGGGGGTGCCGGCGGACAGATTGGTCACAAAGTACAGCAAAGCATCAGGCAGGGAGTACGTCCCGCCGGCCAAACCGGCTGTTACCGGGGCAATAATGAACGTCACATCTGCGACGCACACCGCCAGCCCCGGAAAGATGCGCAGGAACCGCGCCCTGAAATAGGCGAATGGAGTTGTTGCCCGCACCCGGCTCCTGGTTATCAGGTATCCGGAGATCCCGAAGAACCCCAGGACTGCCCAACTGCCCAGTTTTACCCCGCCGGGAGCAGGCTCGGGCCCGTAGCCACCCAGCCACCAGGAGTGCGACAGGATGACGGCTGCCGCCAAGAGCAACCGGATTGCGTTAAGTGAATTCCTGTTCCCTGCAAAGCGATTTCCCAGCGCAGATACGCCCCCGACATCGACTGCGTTCAGGCTAGGGCGCGTTCCGCAAGGCTGGGTCAGGATTAGCGCACCCTTAACGAAAAATGGCCCCGGGCGTGTGCCCGGGACCATTTTGTTGGTGACCCCAGCGGGATTCGAACCCGCGTTACCGCCGTGAGAGGGCGGCGTACTAGGCCGCTATACGATGGGGCCGCGTACTTTTCGCCAGCGTTTCCGCTGATCAAGCTCAGTGATTGTTTCATACACTTCGCTGTGGTTTCAAATCGGCGAACCGCTTGAAACCTTCTGTTCTGAGCTGCTGATTGCCACTCAAACCAGAGCTGGGATACCAGGACTCGAACCTAGAATGACGGTACCAGAAACCGTAGTGTTGCCAATTACACCATATCCCAATGATACTTTCGGGCCGGTTTTCAGGGCTTTTACCCTGCTCCGTGCGCCTCAGCACGAGAAATTACTTTACCCGAGACTTCCTGCTCGCACAAATCGGCGCGCACTCCCCCCGCCAGCCTGCGCCGGCGGGGGTGAGTGCTGCCGGCGGTCAGGACTCTTGGGCGATCAGCTCCGCCAGGGAGGACACCGCATTGCCCCGGAATTCCTGCACCTTCTCCCCTGTCCGGTTGAGCCAGACGCCCAGGAGCCCGGCCGCCGTCGAGCCCTCGGCGTCGAGCAGGCGGTTGTCACCCACGTACAGCGTGTCCGCCGGCTCCGTGCCCAGGAGCCGGACGCCTTCCAGGTAGATGGACGGGTGGGGCTTGGCCACGCCGAGCGTGTCTGTTCCAACCAGCCGCCGTACACGTTCCAGTCCTGCACCATCCAGCTTGGCCCGCTGATAGTCATGAACGTTGTTGCTGACCGCGCCGTACGGAATACCGGCCCGGTCCAGCACGTCCAGGAGCGGCACGACATCCGGAAAAGGCTTCACGTAGGCCGGCTGCTTTTCCATGTAGGCCGTGAGCCACTGGTGCGATTGTTCGCCTTCTGCAAGCTCAATCCCAAAGTGGCCCAGGGCGGCACGGCCACGCAGCAGGCGCTGTTCGTTGAACGTCAGCTCCCCAGCCAGGTACCGGTCGTAGTAATGCGTGGTTTCGTGCGTGAAGATCCGGCCGAACTTCTCCCACCCGGCCTGGTCCATGCCGGGCAGGAGGTGTTCGCTGACCTCCCGGAGTGCGGTGGTCATCGAAAACTCAAGGTCCACCAGGGTGTCGTCGATATCAAACAGGATCCCCCGGACCGCACCGAAGGGCGTGTCCAGGACACCCGTCCCCGCCGAGCCGTGAACCGTCATTACCGGGCCTGCATCAGCCACGGAAAGCCCGGAGCCTGCGAAGAGAGGAGTCCCGCCCCAGGATCACCATGGACTCGAACAGCGGCGGCGAAATGCGCCGCCCTGAAACAGCAGTGCGCACCGGCCCAAAGGCGAGGCGGGGCTTGAGTCCCAAGTCTTCCACGAGCGCCTGCTTGAGTGCTGACTGGATGTCTTCAGCCGTCCAGTCCTGCACAGAGTCAAGGGCAGCTATTGCCGCGTCCAGTACCTCGTCGAGGTTCTGCGGAAGGCCTTTCCTGGCGTCGTCCGCAACGTCGATGGCGTCGTCGTCCTTGAACAGGAATCCGAGCATGTCCGGCGCCTCACCCAGGAGCGCGATGCGTTCCTGGATCAGCGGCGCGGCTTCGGTCAGGACTTCCTCCTGCCGCCCCGTGAGCTGCTCGCCCACGAAGCCTGCGCTGCGCAGGTAAGGCACCAGCCGCTCCCGGAAGTCCTCCGGGGCGAGCATCCGGATGTGCGTTCCGTTGATGGCTTCGGCCTTCTTGATGTCGAAACGTGCCGGGTTGGCCAGGACGTCATGGACGTCGAAGTTTTCAATGAGCTGGTCCACGGTGAAGATGTCTTCGTCGGCGGAGAGGCTCCAGCCCAGCAGGGACAGGTAGTTCAGGAGGCCCTCGGGAATGAACCCGCGGTCCCGCAGGAGAAACAGGTTGGACTGCGGATCCCGCTTGGACAGCTTCTTGTTGCCTTCGCCCATAACGTACGGGAGGTGGCCGAATTCCGGCATGTAGCCTGCCACGCCAAGTTCCATCAGGGCACGGATGAGGACCACCTGGCGCGGCGTGGAGGAGAGCAGGTCCTCGCCGCGCAGCACGTGCGTGATACCCATCAGGGCGTCATCAACCGGGTTCACCAGGGTGTACAGCGGGGATCCGTCAGCGCGCACAATGACGTAGTCCGGAATGCTGCCGGCCTTGAAGGTGATCTCGCCGCGGACCAGGTCGGTGAAGGTGACGTCCTCGTCGGGCATCCGGACCCGGAGTACGGGCTGGCGGCCTTCGGACTGGAAAGCGGCCACCTGTTCTTCCGTCAGCTCGCGGTCAAAGTTGTCATAGCCGAGCTTGGGGTCGCGGCCGGCGGCACGGTGGCGTGCTTCGACTTCTTCCGGAGACGAGTAGCACTCGTACGCATAGCCGCCCTCGATGAGCTTGGCCACGACGTCCTTGTAGAGGTCCAGGCGCTGCGACTGCCGGTAAGGCTCGTGCGGGCCCCCGACTTCGACGCCTTCTTCCCAGGTGATGCCAAGCCACTTCAGCGCTTCAAGCAGCTGCTGGTAGCTCTCCTCCGAGTCCCGTGCCGCATCCGTGTCCTCGATGCGGAACACGAACGTGCCCTTGGTGTGCCTGGCATGCGCCCAGTTGAAAAGTGCCGTCCGGATCAGCCCGACGTGTGGGGTCCCGGTGGGCGACGGGCAGAACCGGACCCGCACGGGCGTGTCGGCAGAAACGGAGGGCAGGGAGGCAGCATTCGACGCGGAAGCAGTAGTCATAGTGGCTCCAACTTTACCGTCTGCCGCCGGCGGTCCGGGCGGGTGGCAGGCGTCAGCGGCGCACTATCGGGTTGGACAGGCGTCCAATACCCTCAATCTCCACTTCAAAGCGGTCACCTGCGTTCACCAGGCCCACGCCGGCCGGCGTTCCGGTCATGATGACGTCACCGGGCAGGAGCGTAAAGGCCTGGGAGACGACGGACACCAGTTCCCGGACTCCCCTGATCATTTGGCTGGTGCTGCCATCCTGCCGAAGCTCGCCGTTGAGCCGGCCCTGGATTTGCAGGTCTTCGGTGTCCAGGTCCGTCTCGATCCACGGTCCCAGGGGTGCCGAGGTGTCAAAGCCCTTGGCCCGGGTCCACTGGAGGTCCGTCTTCTGGACGTCCCGGGCGGTGAGGTCGTTGCCGCAGGTGTAGCCGAAGATGACGTCGTCCACACGCTCCTCCGGAACGTCTTTGCAGATCCTGCCGATCACCACGCACAGTTCGGCCTCGAAGGAGACTTCCTCGGAAAAGTCCGGCAGCACCACGGGATCGTTGGGGCCGACGACGGCGGTGTTGGGCTTGAGGAACAGCAGGGGCTGGGCAGGGACCTCGTTGCCGAGTTCATGGGCATGCTCCACAAAGTTGCGGCCCACGCCGATGACTTTGCTGCGGGGAATGATGGGGGCCAGCAGCCGGACGTCTTCCAGCTTGTGGCGGACGGAGGTGCGCTCCACCCCGTTGAAGAAGGGATCTCCATGGATGACAGTGATTTCTTCACTGCCCGTGTCACCTTCGACAACGCCGTAGAGGGGATCAGAATCGACGACAAACCTGGCAATACGCATGGCCCCTACCCTACCGTCTTGCCAGGCTGCGGACGCGCAGCTCTACCGCTGTGCGGGGCCTTCCCGGAGGTAGTGGACCTGTGCCGCGACGGAGGTTTCGGCCGCGCGCCGCACGGAAGGGTCGACGTCGGAATAGACGACGCCGGCGACGTCGCCGATTGAGGCTTCCGTGCCCAGGCGGGCCAGCGCGGCACGCACCTGTTCCAACCGCTCCAGGCGGTGGCTGCGGTAGGCGCGGACAACCTCTTCCAGGGACGGAAGGCTCGGGCCGTGGGCAGGGAGGACGGCGGCAGGCCCGAGCGCCTCAAGCTTGTCCAGCGACGTCAAGTAGCCGCCCAGGGTACCGTCCGGGTAGTCGAGCATGGTGGTGCCGCGGCCAAGAATGGTGTCGCCGGTGAGGACCGAACCATGGGGGCCGTCGGCGGGAAGGTGGAAGCAGACTGAATCCGACGTGTGCCCCGGGGTGGCCACCGCCCGGATCTCAAGTCCCGCCGCATCGAGGATCTCACCGTCCTGCAAAGGAACACCGCGGCCATGGCAGTGCGCGCCGTCTGCAGCCCGGACCGGGGCCCCCGTCAGTTCGTGCAGCCGTACGGCACCGGCTGTATGGTCTGCGTGACGGTGGGTGATGAGGATCAGTTCAACCGGGCCGGCGTCGGCGAGGGCCTGAAGATGCGCCGCATCCAGCGGGCCGGGATCCACCACTACGGCATGAGGCCGGCCCGGGGCCCGCAGGACGTAGGAGTTTGTCCCATCCAGGCTCATCGGCCCCGGGTTGGGTGCCAGGACGAAGTGCGTCAGGGCGGAGCTGCGCTGCAGGACGGAACCGGAAGCTGGAATCACCATCCCATCCTTGCACCGACCGCTGGATCACGGTGACCTGCGGCCATCCGGAATAGAACGCCCGCCGGTCCGGGTTGACCACCAGTGAACACCACACGATCTCCAGGAAGCCGGAACCAGACACCATGAGCAGCACCACAACTACCCTTGCAGATCTCCTCGCCGCCGCTGATGCCGCAGGCCACGACCACGCCGCAACAGAGAAGAACAGCGGACTTCAGCACATCCACAACCATGCGACCGGCAGCATTGTTTGGTTTCCCACGTGGAAAAAGTTCCGTGAGACCGCCGACTGGAGCGAAGCGGTGGACGGCGTCACCAGGGAGCTCAGGTCAGGGACGGGAGCAGTGGAGGAATCTGCTTCCGGGCTCCTGGCCCAGGACCTGGACCTGCTGCTGAAACGCGCCGCCGCCGCGGGTGACGCCAAAATTTTTCTGCAGGAGAACCTTGTTAAGCACCTGACGCGGACCTGGGCTGTTGGTGACGCTGCCGCGAAAGCCAAGGGGCAGGACCTGCCCGCCGGCAGCACAACGCCTTCAATATTCGCTGACTATCCCTACGACGTGTACGCCCAGGACGGCGGCGCATTTGCGACGGCAGTGTGGAATGACATCATCGATGCCCGCCGCAACCAGGCCATCGCGGAAGAGGCGGCACGGAAGGCACTGAAGCCCGTCTCGAGGAAGGCGCTGAAGAACGCCGCCCGCAAAGCCGCCCGGCGCTGACGGCGCCGCAAATAACGAAAGGCGCCTGCCGGGCCCAAGCCCGGCAGGCGCCGTCGTTATTCGTGGTGCTGAAGCCTGCTAGGCCAGGCGGGTCAGCCAACCGTGGGTGTCCGGCACGGTTCCAGTCTGGATGCCCAGCAGCTGCTCACGGATGGCCATGGTGGTCTCCCCCGCTTTGGAGTCCTCGGAGCCGATGAACTCGGTAGCGTCCTTCAAAACTCCGATCGGGGTGATGACGGCTGCCGTGCCGCAGGCGAAGACTTCCGTGATCTCACCGGAAGCAACGCCGTCGCGCCATTCATCGAGGGTGATCTTCCGCTCGGTGACTTCGCGGCCCATGTCCTTGGCAACCTGGATCACGGACATCCGGGTGATGCCTTCCAGGATGGTGCCGGTCAGCGCAGGGGTAACCAGGGAGCCGTCCTTCATCACGAAGAAGACGTTCATGCCGCCCAGTTCCTCGACCGCGTTGTCATTAAACTGGTCCAGGAAGAGGACCTGCTTGCAGCCGTTGGCTTCGGCTTCCTGCTGGGCGATCAGCGACGCTGCGTAGTTGCCGCCGCACTTGGCATCACCGGTCCCGCCGCGGCCGGCGCGTGCGTACTCGCGGGAGATCCAGATGGACACGGGCTTCAGTTCGCCGCCGAAGTAGTTGCCGGCCGGTGAAGCAATCACCCGGAAGGAAACCTCGCGTGCGGCGCGGACGCCCAGGAAGGCCTCGGTGGCGATCATGAACGGCCGCAGGTACAGCGCCTCACCGTCGCCGCCGGGAACCCAGTCCTTGTCGGCGGCAACCAGTTCACGGATTGCCCCGAGGAAGTACTCGGCAGGCAGCTCAGGCAGGGCGAGCCTGCGGGCGGATTTGTTCAGGCGCGCTGCATTGGCCTCCGGACGGAAGGACCAGATGGAGCCGTCCGCGTGGCGGTAAGCCTTAAGCCCTTCGAAGATCTCCTGGCCGTAGTGCAGCACTGCAGCGGACGGGTCAAGGACGATTGGTCCGTACGCTTCGATGCGGGCGTTGTGCCAGCCGCCATTGCCGTCCGCGTCCACGCTGTAGTCCACGATGGCGGTGTGGTCGGTGAAGTGGTTGCCGAATCCCGGGTTTGCCAGGATGGCTGCACGCTCTTCAGCAGACCTCGGGTTGGCCGAGGGCTGCTGGCTGAATTCGACGCCATGGGCGGTCTGGGTCATGGTTCCTCCACGATCGGCCGCCCCGGGTTCAGCACTGAACGGCAAGGCGGCATTTGGTGATTCGAGACAAGCTTACGCCCGATGCCCTGCTACCCCTGGCGAGGCTTAGAGCCCGGCTCCGATGGCGTCGCCCACGGCACTGGTGGTGCGTGTACCGCCGTCGCGCTTTTCGACGTCGGCAATTACTGCCGCTTCGATCCTGCGCGCCGCGGTGGTGTAGCCGAGGTGGTCCAGGAGCAGGGCAGCGGACAGAATGGCAGCGGTGGGATCGGCCTTGCCCTGGCCGGCAATGTCCGGGGCGGAGCCGTGCACCGGCTCGAACATGGACGGCGCTGTGCGGTCCATGTTGATGTTGCCTGAAGCCGCCAGGCCGATGCCGCCGGTGATGGCAGCGGCGAGGTCGGTGAGGATGTCGCCGAAGAGGTTGTCGGTGACGATCACGTCAAAGCGGGACGGGTCAGTGACCATGAAGATCGTTGCCGCGTCCACGTGCAGGTAGTCGTGGGTGACCTCCGGAAACTCCTGTGCAACGGCCTCGACCGTTCGCTTCCAGAGGTGCCCGGCGTAGACCAGGACGTTGTGCTTGTGGACCAGGGTCACGTGCTTGCGTTCCCTGGCGCTGGCGCGCCGGAAGGCATCCCGGACCACGCGCTCCACCCCGTGCGCGGTGTTCAGCGAGACTTCGGTGGCCACCTCGTGGGGAGTGCCGGCGCGCAGGGTGCCACCGTTGCCGACGTAGGGGCCTTCAGTGCCTTCGCGGACCACGATGAAATCGATGACGCCTGGATTGGCCAGCGGGCTGCCCACTGTTCCGTACAGCCGGGAGGGCCGCAGGTTGACGTAGTGGTCCAGGCTGAAGCGGAGCTTCAACAGCATTTCGCGCTCAATGATGCCGGACGGGATCCGGGTATCTCCCGGGGCTGCCCCTACTGCCCCGAACAGGATGGCATCCCGGGTCCGGAGATCGGCCAGGACGTGGTCCGGCAGGGTCTCCCCGGTAGCGAGCCAGTGCTCGGCGCCGAGCTTGTAGTGGGTCTGCTTGAGCTCGACGCCCTCGGCAGCCACTGCCTTCTCAAGGACCTTGACTGCCTCGGCAATCACCTCGGGGCCAATGCCGTCGCCGGGAATAACTGCAAGATCGATGGAGGATGCGCTCATGCTTTCAGGGTAGCCAAGGCATCCATATGCTGGTCAAGCTGTCTCAGCATCCGAACACATCCTTCAGACGCCCCCTCATTTCCTGCAGGAGGACGCTGGACGCTCCCTCACTTCCTGCAGGAGGACGGCGGACGCTCTGTCACTAACCCACCTGCGCAGGCAGCGACAGAGCGTTCATCTGGAATGCGCAAAAGGTGAGCGAGGGTTTGAGGAAAACCCGCAGGAGGTGAACCGGCGTTGGCGGTCAGGCCTCAGCGGGCTCCTCGTACTTGGGGAAGACCGGCGAAGGTGCGGGCAGCTGGGTCCCCGAAACGATTCGCGCGGAAATCGCGGCGAACTGCCGCGGCTCCCCTTCGGGCTGGCCCAGGGTTTCCAGCAGGGCGCCGGCAGCCTTCGGCATGACGGGCTGCGCCAGGATGGCCACGATCCGCAGGACTTCCAGCGTCACGTAGAGCACGGTGTTCATGCGTTCGACGTCGGTCTTCCGCAGCACCCATGGCGCCTGCTCGGCGAAGTAGGCGTTGGTGTCGCCAAGGACACCCCAGATCGCTTCGAGGGCGCGGCTGAACTCCTGCTTCTCGAAGGCTGCCCGGGCCGTCTCAAGGAGGGCGTCCGCCTGCGCCAGGATGGCGTTGTCCCCGGCGGTGAAGCCGGCCGGGACAGGCACCTTGCCCTCGCAGTTCTTGGCCACCATGGACAGCGAACGCTGGGCCAGGTTTCCGAAGTTGTTGGCCAGGTCCGCGTTCATCCTGCCCACGATGGCGTCGTGGTTGTAGCTTCCGTCCGCTCCAAAGGGCACCTCGCGGAGGAAGAAGAAGCGCACCTGGTCCAGGCCGTACTGGGCCACAAAATCCGCGGGAGCAACCACGTTGCCCAGGGACTTGGACATCTTCACGCCGTTGTTGTTCAGGAACCCGTGGATCATCACCCGCTTAGGCAGTTCCAGCCCGGCGCTCATCAGGAAGGCGGGCCAGTAGATGGCGTGGAACCTGGAGATGTCCTTACCGATGATGTGGACGTCGGCGGGCCAGTACTTCCGGAACTTTTCCGACTCGACGTCCGGGTACCCCACACCGGTGAGGTAGTTCGTCAGGGCGTCCACCCAGACGTACATGACGTGCTTGTCGTTACCCGGAACCGGAACGCCCCAGTCGAACGTGGTGCGGCTGATGGACAGGTCCTCCAGCCCCCGTTTCACGAAGCTGATGACCTCGTTGAAGCGGTACTGCGGGGCGCCAAACTCCGGGTGGGCCTCATACAGGGCGAGAAGCTTGTCCTGGTAGGCCGAGAGCCGGAAAAAGTAGCTCTCCTCCGCCGTCCACGTCACCTCGGTGTCCGTCTCTTTCGAGTAGCGCACGCCGTCGTCCTTGACCACGGTGTCGTCCTCGCCATAGAACGCCTCGTCCCGGACCGAGTACCAGCCCTCGTACTTGGACAGGTAGATGTCCCCGTTGGCCTCCATCTTCTTCCAGATGGCCTGGGAGGCAGCGTAATGGTCCTCGTCCGTGGTCCGGATGAAGCGGTCGTACGTGATCCCGAGGGCGGAGTGGGCCGCCTTGTAGACTTCTGCGTTCCGGTCCACCAGCTCCTTGGGCGTGATGCCTTCCTTCTCCGCCGTCTGGGCGATCTTCATGCCGTGCTCGTCCGTGCCGGTCAGGAACATCACGTCAAAGCCGTCCAGCCGCTTGAAGCGCGCCATCGCATCAGTGGCGATGTACTCGTAGGCATGGCCAATGTGCGGCAGGCCGTTGGGATAGGTGATGGCCGTGGTGATGTAGAACGGCGTTTTCTCTGAAGCAGTCACGTGGAGGACGTTACCTTCGGTGCGGAGGGACGGGCTAGATGAGTTCAGTCAGGGTATCGCTGAGCCGGACCAGTTCGTGGTCGTGCGAGGCCACCAGCACGGCGATTCCGTCCGACGTGGTGTCCTTCAGGATGCTGATGATGCGGTTGGCGGAGGCACGGTCGAGGCTGGCGGTGGGCTCGTCCACCACCAGGACCCGGGTGCCCAGGATCAGGGCCCGGGCAATGGCCACGCGCTGGCGTTCGCCGCCGGACAGCTGGGCAGGACGGTGCCGCATGCGCCGGCCCAGGCCCACAAGGTCAAGCAGGTCCTTGGCCATGTCGCGGCGCTGGTCCACTTCACCGTCCGGAACCGCCGGCAGGAGCACGTTTTCGAGGGCGCTCATGCCGTCGATCAGCGCGCCGCCCTGGTCCACGTAACCGATGAGGGCACGACGGCGGTCGGCAATTTCGTCGTCGCCCATGCTCTCAAGGGAATCGCCTTCCCAGAAGACGCGTCCCGACGTCGGGAGGGTCAGTCCGGCGCCGACGGTCAGGATACTGGTCTTGCCTGACCCGCTTCGGCCCGCAACACAGTGCATCTCGCCCGCGTGAAGGGTCAGGTCGAACCCTTCCACCACGCTGACTGCTTCGGCCCCGCCCTTGCCGCCGCCGTAGCGGATGGTGATGTCGCTCAGTTCCAGCGGCGTTGCGTGGTCAGCGGACTTGACGATGGTGTTGGCCCGGGTCTGCAGGGGGGCCTCGCCGGAGCCGGACCTGCGGCTCCGCTGGACATTCGTCGGGTTTGTCATTGGACCACTTTCGTTGCAATCGGTATCCAGCAAAGTACAGCCACCAGGCCGGCCACGCCCGCCCAGATCGCGGCATAGGGGGCCAGCAGCAGTCCGATGCCCAGGGCGCCCAGAACACCCAGCGGCAGGGCCACGGTTCCCACCAGGGCGTTCTCGAACAGCCGCACCTGGCGGAGCATGTCCGGGTTCCAGCCCATGGCCTCGAGGATGCCAAGGTACTGGCGCTTGGCAATAAGTTCAAACCGGCCGGTAACCAGGGTGAGCACCAGTCCTACAGCCACTCCGGCCAGGGCCAGGAGGATGCTGGGCAAGGCAACGCTGGCGGCGGCCAATCCGCTCAGGGCGCTGGCACCGGCAGCCCGCGGGATGTCGATGAGCAGCGCAATGAGCCCGCCCACTGCAGCACCGAAGACGCCCACGGCGACGGCCAGGGACAAGGTGTTGAACTTGTTGGTGCTCAGCTGGCGGTTGGCGAAGGTCAGCGGCGAGTCCACCGGAATCAGCCGTTCGTCGTGCTGGGGTTCCTGGTCAATCACGTCACGGTGGCGCAGCTGCTGCGCGGCGAAGAAGGCCGCTGCCGCGTACAGCACCAGGACCGCTGCGGACACGAGGGCAGTGGAAAGGCTCCAGCTGACCAGGCTCAGCACGGTTCCGGCCACGGCCAGCAGGACGGCGCCTACCCCGAACTCCTCCAGCACCCAGCGGCGGATCCGGCCCTGGGTCCAGCCCATCGCGCGAAGGGTTCCCGCCTCGCTCCGGCGCTTGCGGATGTAGCTCACCGTGGAGGCGCCGGTCAGGAGGGCCCCGCCGCAGAGTGTGAGGAAGAGCAGGGTGACGTTGGTGCCGGACAGGGATCCGGTGACGGCATCGGCAGCGTTCTGCCGGACCCAGGACTGCTGGACCGTCCCCAGCGCAGATTCCTTGCCGGCGTCGTCCTTGGAGTAGCCCGGGACAAAGATGCTGGCGTCCTCGCGGGCGGAACCGGCCACTACGGTGGCTTCGAGGCCCATCCCGCGGATCTCGCCGGCGAGCTTCTCGACGTCGGGCTGCGCCTGCTTCCAGCTGCCGGGCGCCTTGGCACGTACGCGGATGGCGTCGATCACACTGGCATTCCCGGTGTAGCCGCGGGCGGCGGCAAGGCCATAGTAATCAGTGATGGCACCGGCGGACTGGCTGGCGAGCCCCGATGCGCTCAGGGAAGGCTCCAGCTCAGTGGCAGGAACTTCGGTGCCCGCCGCGTCCTTCACCAGGGTGAAGGGCGCGGGGTCGTAGCCGCCCAGCGGGAGCTTGTTGACGTCACCGGCCGCGGCAGCGACTGCGGAGGGGTCGAACGTGCCATAGACCATGGCCAGCGGGGCGGCCGACTTCTCCCCTGTTTCCAGGTTCTCCCGGTAGGAGCGCTCATCCACGGGTTCGCGCTGTGTCTGGTCAACAGGCATGCCGTTGGAGCTCTTCTCAGGCAGCCGGTTTACGGTAACCCACTCGCCGGGAACCGCCGTCTTTTCGATAGCGCCGTTGGCGGCAGTTTCGTCGTCCGTGTACTTTGGCGCCGCAGCAAAGTCGGTGCTCCAGGTGGCCGGGGTGTAAAGGCCCGGGTTGAAGTTGCCGCTGCTTCCAAGGAGAGATGAGTGGTCCGTGGAGCCCGGCCAGGAGAGGACGAAGGGATCCTTTGAGACGAACGGCAGGTAGTCCTTGTCCAGGGAGCGGGACACGGTTCCGACGTCCTTGACTACTTTTCCGGCGGCGTCGATCTCTTCGATTTCGACGTTGTACTTGAGGTCAAGGGAGGTGCCGGAGCGAACGATCAGCGGAATGGCCTGGGAATCGGCGGTCAGCTGGCCGGTCCGTTTTGCCTGCTGGTACTGGGTCATCAGCGGCGCCCAGTACTTGAGCTTGACGCCGAGGAAGTCGGGTCCCTCTTCCAGCTCCTCAAGGCTGATGCCATTGGTGAAGAGGCCTTCAAAGTACCGTCCCACGGCGCCGGCGTTGCGGGCGTCGGCCGGCGGTGCCTTTTCCAGCGGGGACAGGAAATCGCCGGCGGAACCCAGCAGGGCCCGCTCGGCAGCCGGGTCAACGGCCACCACGGATTCCGTGACTTCGGGAGCCAGGGGCAGTGAGACGGAAACGTTGAACAGGTTGTGCTCGGACCCGCCGGCCGGGGCAGGGAACTTGATGCCGGTTTCATCCTCCGGCGCTGCGATGCGGATGCTGCTGCCGCCCGCGGCCCGCTCTTCAACGAGCTTGGCCTTGCCCAGGGTGCCCTCGGCGGTGGACTTGAACAAAGTCTGTTCGGAAACACCGTCGGAGCTGACGGCGCTGGCAGTCAGGCGGTACTTCCTGGTCTCATCGGCCAGCACCGACTCGGCGGCCGGCCACTTATCCGGCGGCGTTGCCCCGGCAGCCTGGTCTGACGATGCGGTTCCCGCGAGCCCGGCGTTGTAGCCGAGGAAATCCATGGCTTCAAGGCGGGGAGATTCAAGGTTTTGCGTCACCCGGGAGACAAGGCTGATGGGCGCTGCAACAGAGGTCCCTGAGAGCTTCCTGATGGCCTCGAGCTGCTCAAAGCTGATCCCGCCGGTCCCGTTGGCGATCTCGGGCTGCATGAGCGCACCGGAAGGCGCCTTCGCCTGGACCAGGACGTCGTAGAGGCCCCGGGAATTTTCATCCACCGTCCGGTTGAGCGCTGCCTGGGACTGGCTTTGGACGAGGACCGACAAGCACATGGCTGCGATCAAGATGGCCGCGGTCAACAGCAGCACCCTGCTTCTGATGAACCTTTGGACGGCGTTCATGGAACTCCCTGAAACCTGGATTGCGTGGGCACACCCGAGTCCGCCCCAGGCGGACATGGAAAATTACGGACGGATGTGCAAAAGGTAATGGCCGGCCTGCCGGCCCGGTCCTGAATCAGGACCTGGCCATTGTAAGCAGACCGGCCAATTATACGTGGCCTTCCCTGGACTCGCCGAGGGGAGGCTGGCGGTACGGTGTCTCCCCCTGGCTGGGCTAGTCCTCCAGGTCCACTTCACGCACCATCTCGGCGCCGATACCTGCCTTGATGGCATCCAGGACCTGCTGGGGTACGGAGCTGTCGATCGTGAGCAGCGCGAGTACCTGGCCGCCTTCGTTGGAGCGGGCCACCTGCATGCCGGCGATGTTGATGTTGTTCATGCCGAGGATGTGGCCGATGGTTCCGATGACGCCGGGACGGTCGGTGTAGGCCACCACCACCAGGTGCTCGCTGATGGGAATTTCGACTTCGAATCCGTTGATGCCGACGAGCTTCTCGATTTGCTTGGGTCCGGTCAGGGTACCGGCCACGGAGATCTGGCTGCCGTCACTGAGGGCGCCCCGGAGGGTCAGGACGTTCCGGTAGGACTCGGTTTCCGGCGTGGTGATCAGGCGGACATTGATGCCCCGCTGCTCGGCGATGACCGGGGCGTTGACGTAGGAAACCTGTTCGGTCACGACGTCGGCGAAGATGCCCTTGAGCGCAGCCAGTTCCAGGACCTTGACGTCGAGGGAGGAGATCTCGCCGGCGACTTCAACATCGAACTGGGTCAGGGAAGCATGCGTCAGCGCCGTGAAGATCCGGCCCAGCTTCTCAATCAGCGGGATGCCCGGACGGACGTCGGGGGCGATGACGCCGCCGGCCACGTTGACAGCATCGGGAACGAGTTCGCCGGCGAGGGCGAGGCGGACAGACTTCGCCACCGACACCCCGGCCTTCTCCTGGGCCTCGTCCGTGGAGGCGCCGAGGTGCGGGGTGACCACCACGTTGTCCAGCTTGAAGAACGGCAGGTCCGTGCTGGGCTCCTTGGCGAAAACGTCGACGCCGGCACCGGCGATCTCACCGTCCTGCAGGGCAGTGAAAAGGGCTTCCTCGTCCACGAGTCCGCCGCGCGCCACGTTCACGACGTAGGCGGTGCGCTTCATCTTCCTGAAGGCGTCCGCGCCGAGCATGCCCACCGTCTCGGGCGTCTTGGGCATGTGGATGGTAATGAAGTCGGCCTGGGCAAGGAGCTCGTCCAGAGTCACCAGCTGCACTCCGAGCTGCGCTGCCCGTGCGGAGGTGATGTAGGGATCGTAAGCGAGGATTTTGGTGTCAAAGCCCTTCAGCCGGGCTGCCACCAGGGCTCCGATCCGCCCGAGGCCGATGATGCCGATCTTCTTTTCGAAGAGCTCGATGCCCGTGTACTTGGAGCGCTTCCACTCCCCGTCCTTCAGGGCTGCGCTTGCCTGCGGGATGTGGCGTGCCAGGCTGAGGATGTGGCCCACTGTGAGTTCAGCTGCCGAAACGATATTGGAGGTGGGCGCGTTGACCACCATGACGCCGGCCTGCGTGGCCGCCTTGATGTCCACGTTGTCCAGGCCGACTCCCGCGCGGGCGATGACCTTGAGGTTCTTCGCAGCGGCGATCGCCTCGGCGTCCACCTGTGTTGCCGAGCGGACCAGGATTGCGTCAACGTCGCTGATGGCGGAAAGCAGCTGGGAACGGTCGGCGCCGTCGGTCTGGCGGATTTCAAAGTCCGGGCCCAGGGCCTCGACGGTGGCGGGGGAAAGTTCTTCGGCGAGCAGTACTACGGGTTTTGACACGGCTGATCCTCTGCGTTGCAGTCCGGGGAATGAAAACAAGTCTAGGCCGACGGAAAGGCCGGGCTCACATTGTTAAGTGTGAACCCGGCCTCACAGTCCGGCTTTATAACGGCGCCCTGAGGGTGCCTTAGCGGGCCGCGGAACCTTCTACGTAGTCCACGTCCTGCTGCTGCCAGGAGAACAGGGAGCGCAGCTCGCGGCCAACAGCCTCGATGGGGTGCTGCTCAGCCTTGGCACGCAGTTCCTTGAACTCAGCACCGCCGTTGTCCTGGTCCTCGATGAAACGCTTGGCGAAGGCGCCGGACTGGATGTCGGCCAGGACGGCCTTCATGTTTTCCTTAACCTCGGGGGTGATGACCCGGGGACCGGAGACGTAGTCGCCGTACTCGGCGGTGTCTGAAACGCTCCAGCGCTGCTTGGCAATGCCGCCTTCCCACATGAGGTCAACAATGAGCTTGAGCTCGTGGAGCACCTCGAAGTAGGCGATCTGCGGCTGGTAGCCGGCTTCGGTCAGGGTTTCGAAGCCGTACTGGACCAGCTGTGACACGCCGCCGCACAGGACAGCCTGCTCGCCGAAGAGGTCCGTTTCGGTCTCTTCGGTGAAGGTGGTCTTGATGACGCCGGCGCGGGTGCCGCCGATGGCCTTGGCGTAGGACTTGGCCAGGTCCCAGGCGGAACCGGTGGCGTCCTGCTCCACGGCGATGATGTCCGGGATGCCGCGGCCGGCTTCGAATTCGCGGCGGACGGTGTGGCCGGGGGCCTTCGGGGCGACGAGGATGACGTCGACGCCTTCCGGGGCCTGGATGTAGCCGAAGCGGATGTTGAAGCCGTGGGCGAAGGCAAGGGCCTTGCCCGGCTTCAGCTTGTCCTTGATGGAGTCGTTGTAGATGGAGCGCTGGTGCTGGTCCGGCGCCAGGATCATGATGACGTCGGCCCATTCGGCGGCGTCGGCAACGTTCTTGACCTGGAAGCCTGCGTCCTCGGCCTTGGCGATCGACGTCGAGCCCTCCTTGAGGGCGATGGCAACCTCGACGCCGGAGTCGCGCAGGTTGAGCGCGTGGGCGTGGCCCTGGGAGCCGTAGCCAACAATGGCTACCTTGCGGCCCTGGATGATCGACAGGTCGGCGTCGTCGTCGTAAAACATTTCAGTCACTTGCGTAACTCCTCTTGAGTGGATTGTAGATAGGTGTCTTTGTGGTGCGGTTACGGGCGTTGCCTGCGGCCGGGCGGGGCCCGGCAGCTTCCTAGGCGGAGCGCAACGCCCTGTCACTCATGGAGCGGGATCCCCGTCCAACGGCCAGGGTGCCGGACTGCACAATTTCGCGGATGCCGAAGGGCTCGAGCACTGACAGCAGCGCTGCAAGCTTCTCCGGTGTACCGGTTGCCTCGATCACCAACGAGTCTGTGGACACGTCGACGACGGCGGCACGGAACAGGTCTGCGGCCTGGGTCACCTGCAGACGTGTCGCGGCATCCGCACGTACCTTGACCAGGATGTGGTCTCGCTGTACGGAAGATTCTGAGGTCAGCTCAACAATCTTGATGACGTTGATCAGCTTGTTGAGCTGCTTGGTGACCTGTTCGATAAGGTCGCCATCGGCGTCGACGACGACCGTCATCCGGGAGATGCCCGAAACTTCAGTGGGGCCAACGGCCAGGGAGTTGATGTTGAAGGCACGGCGGGCGAAGAGGCTCGCGACGCGGGTCAGCACGCCGGGCTTGTCTTCAACCAGGACGGACAGTGTGTGGCGGCTCATGGTCAGTCCTCTTCTTCCCATTCCGGGGTCATGTTGCGGGCAACCTGGATCTGGTCGTTGCTCACGCCGGCGGGCACCATCGGCCACACCATGGAGTTGGGGCTCACCACGAAGTCGATGACCACGGGGCGGTCGTTGATCTCCAGGGCTTTCTGGATGGTGGCGTCGATGTCCTCGTCACGTTCGCAGCGGAACGAAGCACAGCCGTAGGCCTCCCCCAGCTTGACGAAGTCCGGGATGCGGACAGTGTCATGGCCGGTGTTGAGGTCAGTGTTTGAGTACCGGCCCTCGTAGAAGAGGGTCTGCCACTGCCGGACCATGCCCAGCGAGGAGTTGTTGATAACGGCAACTTTGATGGGGATGTTGTTGATGGCGCAGGTGGCGAGTTCCTGGTTGGTCATCTGGAAGCAGCCGTCGCCGTCGATTGCCCACACCACGCGGTCCGGCTCACCGACCTTGGCGCCCATGGCGGCCGGAACCGCGTAGCCCATGGTGCCGGCGCCGCCCGAGTTCAGCCAGGCATGCGGGCGCTCGTACTTGATGAACTGTGCAGCCCACATCTGGTGCTGGCCCACTCCGGCAACATAAACGCCTTCGGGTCCGGTCAGCGCACCAATACGCTCGATGACGCGCTGCGGTGCGCTGAGTCCGTCATCCGGCTCCGTCCAGCCCAGCGGGTAGGTCTCCTTGAGATTGTTCAGGAAAGCCCACCAGGTGGTGAGATCCGGCGTTCCGGCAGCCTCGAACTGTGTTCGGACCGCTTCGGTGAGCTCGGGAATGATCTCCTTGACGGATCCCACGATCGGCACATCGGCGGTCCGGTTCTTGGAAATTTCGGCGGGGTCGATGTCAGCATGGATGACCTTTGCCATGGGAGCAAAAGTCTTGAGGACACCGGTCACGCGGTCATCAAAACGCGCGCCGAGGGTAATCAGGAGATCGGACTGCTGCAGGGCCGTCACGGCCGAAACGGTGCCGTGCATGCCGGGCATGCCCATGTGCTGCGGGTGGGAGTCCGGGAACGCGCCCTTCGCCATCAGCGTGGTGACAACGGGAGCACCGGTGGCCTCTGCGAGGGCAAGGAGTTCCTTGGAGGCATGCGCCTTCACCACGCCGCCGCCCACATACAGCACAGGCTTGCTGGCAGCGGCGATCAGCTTGGCAGCCTCGCGCACCTGCTTGTTGTGGCCGCGCGTGACCGGGCGGTAGCCGGGCAGGTCCACCTTGGGCGGCCAGGAGAAGGTCATCTGGCCAACCTGGGCATCCTTGGCGACGTCCACCAGGACGGGGCCGGGGCGCCCGGTGGAAGCCAGGTGGAAAGCTTCCGCCATGACGTGCGGGATGTCGTTGGGGTCGGTCACCAGGAAGGAGTGCTTGGTGATGGGCATGGTGATGCCCACGATGTCGGCTTCCTGGAAGGCATCGGTGCCAATGACTCCACTGGACACCTGGCCGGTGATGGCCACCAGCGGCACGGAGTCCATATGCGCATCCATGATGGCAGTAACGAGGTTGGTGGCACCGGGGCCTGAGGTGGCAATGCACACGCCCACCCGCCCCGTGACCATGGCGTAGCCTTGCGCGGCGTGGCCGGCTCCCTGTTCGTGACGGACCAGCACGTGGTTCATGCTGGAGGCCATCAAGGGGTCATAGGTGGGCAGGATTGCGCCACCGGGCAAACCGAAAATATCGTCGACGCCGAGTTCTTCGAGCGAGCGGACAATAGCTTGCGAGCCGGTCATCACCGTTGGGGGTACAACGGTGTTCGGCCCAAGGACAGGAGAGGCGGCAGCAAGATCAGCGACGACGACGGCCTGGTCAGCCGTCCGGTCGGCGCGTTCCGGAGCCTTGGTGGCTCCAGCGGACTTAGTAGCCATCAGCGAGGGGCTGATCGGCGATCCTTTGCTCATCGGACTCTTCCTTGTGGATCATCTGTGGTGCGTGGAAAGTGCAGGGAATAAAAAAACCCCTCAGCCTGGCGGCTCTTTGAGGGGTTTGCGCGTGACGGTTCGTTACCGGGGCTAAGGTGCCACGCGCCGGGTAAGGACGACGACTGCATCTGCAGCAGCGCAGCTGGTAACGAAGGTCATGCGTTCAGTTTTCCCTCTGGTGGGATACGTGTCAACGAGCCGCTCACCGATCTCACCATATGGACATCATTGTCCACCTTTTGATCCTTTCTATGGAAGGGATCAAATCTTTAGCGCATCACCTGGCCCGGAAGGGCTTAATAAGGGTGATGCCGCGGGGCCCCTTGCGTGGGGCGCTCAGCGCCCCACGCAAGGGAAAGGCATCACCCGCAGTAGGCGCCTGTGGACGCGCTGTGCACCAGCTTGGCGTACTTGGCCAGCACACCCTTGGTGTACCTGGCCGGCAGCGGCTCCCAGCCCACCTTGCGGGCTTCGAGCTCGGCCTCGTCCACCAGGAGGTCGAAGCTGCGGGCTGCGATGTCCACGCGGATCCGGTCACCGTCCTTGACGAAGGCGATGGGACCGCCGTCGACCGCTTCCGGGGCCACGTGGCCGATGCACAGGCCGGTGGTGCCGCCGGAGAAGCGCCCGTCGGTGAGGAGCAGGACGTCCTTGCCCAGCCCGGCACCTTTGATGGCACCGGTGATGGCGAGCATTTCGCGCATGCCCGGGCCGCCCTTGGGTCCTTCGTAGCGGATGACCACGACGTCGCCGGCGTGGATCTGGCCGTTGTCCAGCGCGTCGAGGGCACCCTGTTCGCGCTCGAAGACGCGGGCGGTGCCTTCGAAAACGTCGGCGTCGAAGCCTGCGCTCTTGACAACGGCGCCCTCGGGAGCCATCGAGCCGTGGAGGATGGTGATGCCGCCGGTCTTGTGGATGGGGTTATCCAGTGCGCGCAGGATCTTGCCGTCAAGATCCGGCGGGTTGATGGCCTCGAGGTTTTCGGCAACGGTCTTGCCGGTAACGGTGAGGCAGTCGCCGTGCAGCAGGCCGGCGTCGAGCAGTGCGCGCATGATGACGGGCACGCCGCCGATTTTGTCGACGTCCGTCATCACATAGCGGCCGAAAGGCTTCAGGTCACCGAGGTGCGGAATACGGTCGCCGATGCGGTTGAAGTCGTCGAGGGTCAGCTCGACCTCTGCCTCGCGGGCGATGGCCAGCAGGTGCAGCACGGCATTGGTGGAGCCGCCGAATGCCATGGTGACGGCGATGGCATTCTCGAAAGCCTTCTTGGTCATGATGTCGCGGGCGGTGATGCCCAGGCGCAGCAGGTTCACCACGGCTTCCCCGGACTTGCGGGCGAATTCATCACGACGGCGGTCTGCCGAGGGCGGCGCGGCGGAGCCGGGCAGGGACATGCCGAGCGCCTCCCCGATGCAGGCCATGGTGTTGGCCGTATACATTCCGCCGCAGGCTCCTTCGCCCGGGCAGATTGCCTTTTCAATGCGCGTCAGGTCTTCCATGCTCATCTTGCCGGCGGCGCAGGCGCCCACGGCCTCGAAGGCATCAATAAGGGTGACTTCCTTTTCGGAGCCGTCCTCGAGCTTGACCCAGCCGGGCATGATGGAGCCGGCGTAGAGGAACACGCTGGAGAGGTCCAGGCGGGCTGCCGCCATCAGCATGCCCGGCAAGGACTTGTCGCAGCCCGCCAGCAGCACAGACCCGTCGATGCGCTCCGCCTGCATGACGGTTTCCACCGAGTCGGCAATGACTTCGCGGGACACCAGGGAGAAGTGCATGCCCTCGTGACCCATGGAGATGCCGTCGGAGACGGAGATGGTGCCGAACTGCATGGGGAAGCCGCCACCCGCGTGAACGCCTTCCTTGGCGCCTTGGGCGAGCCGGTTCAGGGAAAGGTTGCAGGGAGTAATTTCGTTCCACGAACTTGCGACACCGACCTGGGGCTTGGCGAAGTCGTCATCCCCCATGCCGACCGCCCTGAACATGCCACGTGCCGGTGCAGCGTGGATTCCGTCGGTTACGACCCGGCTCCGGGGTTTGATGTCAGGCTTGTTGGCGGTTGCGATCTGGGTGTCACTCATAGGGGAAAGTCTATGGCTCCGGCGACGGCGGGAAGGACAGATCGGGGACCCTTGGGACGAAAATGCGGAAAATTTTCCTCAATATGTGGACGTTCATTTCATATAGTGAGACAAAGCCTGGCCCCGCCCGGCCTTGGTGTGGTGCCGCTCACGCCGGGCACTCCCCCATACGGCTGCACGACGCCCCGGCGCCAATCTGGACAGTTAAGGCCGCCGGACGTAGCGTCAGGGAAAAGACACCTTGCCATCCGGACTGAAGGGCTTGCCATGGATTTTGTTTTCTGGATCATTCTGATTGTTGTCGCCGTTGGTGTTGTGTGGTGGCTGCTGAAACGCAACAGTTCCGCCAAGGGATCCGGGGCTGCCGGCAGCGCGGAGGGCCGGAGACCGGACGGAGCCCTTTCGGGCGGCAGCGCTGCCGCGTCGGCAGAAGCTGCCGGAACCACGGGCATTGCCACCGCTGCAGGATTCGGCCGTCCTGCTGAACCTGCCGCGCCCACCACAGCAGACGAACATTCTGAGGCGAAAAGGGCAGCCCCGGAAGTATCACCGGCTCAGCCGGCCGACACCAGGGGCCCCGAAGGTCCGGGCGCCATCCAGTCGCCTGCATCAACAACCGGGGCACCAGGGGCGGAGCCGGCCCGGGAGGCGCCGGACATGGACGAACGCCGCCTTCGGGACGACGATGAGTGGGAAACCAAATGGTCGGAAGCCTCAGGCTCCTCCGCCGTTACCCCGGCAGGAAGCAGTGCCGGCGCATCCGGGACGGACACTCCCGCCCGCACGGCCGATGCAACCCCTGACAGTGCAGACCCAGGCCGTTCCGAGGAAGGCCGCCGCACACCGGAGCAGGGGGACCTCCATGCGGAGCCGGCAGCGCCGGCTGCGGCATCCCGCCCGGTCCACCACGCCGAATATACGGCTCCGCAGGCCCCGACCCTGCCCGGTGCCGAGTCGGCGGCAGTGGAGGAAGCTTACGACGCCGGCGGCGCGGCTCCCGGCCCCGCAGGCACCAACGCTGACAACCAGCCAGTCGCCGGCACCACGCAGTCGTCGCCGGGCACCGGCGTTGCGCCCGGGGATGCTGCCGCAGCCGAAACTGCTGACCGCACCCAATCCTCCGCCGTCGTCGAATCCGGCGCGGACCATTCCCGGCAGCCCCAAGCTGCTGCAGTGCACGAACCGGCAGGCCATCTGGCCGCCGACGAGCCGTACGGCGCAGGCTCAGCAGCCGCCTCAGCAGACGGCAGCGGTCCGGCCGGCTACACCGTGAAAGGTGATGCCGGTGCAATGGTCTACTACGAGGAGGGGCACCCCGGCTATGAAGAGGCCAGGGCCGAAGTCTGGTTTGAATCGGCGGCCCATGCTGAGGCGGCGGGTTTCCGCGCTCCGCGGCGGAGACGGCTCTAACGGCCCAAAGCGCTGCTGAGGTCCGGATGGGGCAGGCCTGGAGATCGCCGGTTCCACTGCCTGTCCGGGGTCCCTCCGGGCACAGCGGCTGTGGACGGTGCCGCTCGAAGGCAGAGAGGCCGGCACCGCTGTGGTCCATTTCACACGGGAGTACGGCCGGATCCGTGACGTCGCGCGCACCCCGGAGGGCGGGTTCTGGCTCCTGACCAACAACAAAAACCCTGATTTTGTGCTGGTTTTGCCCCCGCCACAGTGAGCGTCCCCCTCCCGCAGGCTTCGATTTCACATGGACAGAAAGTTCGTGTAGAGTTTCATGTCGTTGCGGAGGTCAACGGGGAAAGAAAAGCCCGCTGACCACAGCAAACAAGATGCACCTCTAGCTCAATTGGCAGAGCAATTGACTCTTAATCAATGGGTTCCGGGTTCAAGTCCCGGGGGGTGCACCATAGGGAAAACAGCCTCCGGCTCGCGGGAACGCGAACCGGAGGCTGTTTTGTTTGTGTGTTCATTGATTGCCGTCGCGCCGCCCGCGCAGGCGCTGTCCATACGTACTGAGTGGCGGGCAAGAAAAAAGGCGTGACCGCAGCCTGCGAAGGCTGTGATCACGCCGGGGCTGCAGCAAGGCAGCGCAGCAGGCGGTCAGGGGGTATTTTCCACCAGGGCCCCGCCGGGAGAGGTGGCGAACTGGCTGGCAAGTTCCCTGACCACTGCCTGGAGTTCCTGCCGCAGCAGGTCAGGGTCAATAGAGGCAGACGCAAGCACCGAGCGTTCCATTTCCACCGCGGCCGCCACGGCTTCCCTGCCCTGCTCGGTGAGCGACACAACATGGCTTCTGCGGTCCGAAGTGCTGCGGACCCGGACGATGTGTCCGTGCGACTCCAGCCGGCTGAGTGTCTTGCCCATGGTCTGTGCCTGGACCCGAACGTATTGGGCAAGCTGCGCTTGTGTCATGGGGCCTTGGGCATCGAGGACCTCGATGGCGATGACCCCGGCGTGGGTGAGGCCGATAGCGCCAAGTTTTTCGTTCCAGGAGTGTTCTACGAGGCGCGCGGCAGTGGACAAGAGGCGCCCCGTGGGCCAGTGATCCATATCAGGCATAGCAGCAAGTATAGCCAAGAGGGGATTAGCACTGGTCCGCACTGCTTACTAGGCTGGTGTGTCCCGGCTGCAAAAAGGAGAAAAACATTGGCTGAAAGACTCGTTACCGGAGACGACGCGCCCGGTTTCACGCTGCAGGACTCGTCAGGCGCAGACATCAGCCTGTCGCCCGGGCAAGGCCGCCACACCATCGTCTATTTCTACCCTGCAGCCGCAACACCGGGCTGCACGAAGGAGGCGTGCGACTTCCGTGACAATCTGGCGTCCCTCCAGTCGGCGGGTTACGACGTCCTGGGCATCTCCCCCGACCCGGTGGAGAAACTGGCAAAGTTTGCTGCCAAGGAAGAGCTGAGCTTCCCGTTGCTCTCCGACGGCGACCATGCAGTTGCTGAAGCCTACGGTGCCTGGGGCGAGAAGAAGAACTACGGCAAAACCTACGAGGGACTCATTCGCTCCACCATCGTGGTGGACCCGGAAGGGAAGGTTGCACTTGCCCAATACAACGTCCGGGCCACCGGCCATGTGGCTAAACTTCGGCGCGACCTGAACCTGGACGCCTGAGGGGTCGCAGCTGACCCGGGGTGCTGCCTTGGCGACGCTACAATGGACACTGGCATCCGCCGTCGGGCCCTTTTGCAGGGAGCGGCCGCAGGAAGCCCCGCGCGAGTGGTGAAATTGGCAGACACGCAGGATTTAGGTTCCTGTGCCTTCGGGCGTGGGGGTTCAAGTCCCCCCTTGCGCACTATGTAATCCCCCGGCAGCAGCCGGGGGATTACTGCATTTAAGCGGTGCCTCCAACTGTCCCGGGTACCGATTTTTGCAGGGCAGCCGAAAAACTCCAGGGAACTCACCCATCCACTTCCTGCACCCGGCCGAATACCCAGTGAGACACCAGCCAAGGGCAGGTGCCCACCAGCAAGATTCGAACAACGCCGTGAGACAGCACGTCCGTGGCGGGCAAAAGCCACCATTCCAAGGAGAACTGAAATGCAGACCACCAAGCGCACAACTTTCACCGTCGCAGGCGTTGCAGCAGCAGCTCTGTTCAGCCTCACCGCCTGTGGCGGCACAGCATCCACCACCAGCTCATCCGCCCCCGCAGATTCGCCCTCGGCCATGGCATCCAGCATGGCCCCTTCCCCCTCGGCCAGCTCTTCCGCCGGCGCCATGGATCCCGCGGCCAACCTGGTGGGTCCGGGGTGCGCCGGCTACGCCGAGCAGGTTCCCACGGGTGCGGGTTCAGTTGAGGGCATGGCCCTTGATCCCGTGGCTGTGGCAGCATCAAACAATCCCATCCTGACCACCCTGACCAGCGCCGTCTCCGGCAAGCTCAACCCCAAGGTGGACCTGGTGGACACCCTGAACGGCGGCGAATTCACTGTCTTCGCTCCGGTGGATGAGGCGTTCGCCAAAATCGATGCAGCCACCATCGAGACCCTGAAGACCGACGACGCGCTCCTGAGCAAGATCCTGACCTACCACGTGGTGCCCGGCCAGATCACTCCCGACATGATCGCCGGCACCCATGCCACTGTCCAGGGCGGTTCCGTTACCGTGGCGGGCAGCGGTGACGAGCTCAAGGTGGATGACGCCAACGTGATCTGCGGCGGCGTCAAGACCAAGAACGCAACCGTTTACCTGATCGACTCGGTACTGATGCCCAAGTAGCACCAGGCCGGCAGCATCACGGGTCCAGCCGGTTACGCGAAGCCGGGGGTCATCCACAGGGATGGCCCCCGGCTTCTGCCGCTGAACCGGCAGGCCGGCCGGTTCAGGTTCCTTCGGGTGCCGTCTACTAGACTGGGCTCCGGCGCGCACGCGGCGGCGCCGCGAATATCCAGAGGTGATCATCGAGTGCCCAGCAGTACATCGCGCCGGACAGTCATTAAAACCGGCGCAGTCCTCCTGGCCCTGGGCGTCACCTCGTGCACCGGTGTTCCGGCTCCCTCGCCGTCTTCCGGCCAGCCCAGCACAACGGCTGCCGCCGAGCCCGCCGCCACCTTCAATTTCGGAACCGCCGCCCAGCCGTTGGGGCTGGATCCGGCCCTTTCCAGTGACGTCGAGTCCCAGCGCATCACCCGCCAGATCCTCGAAGGACTGGTGGGCGTGGACCAGATCACGGGAAAGCCGACGCCGCTGCTGGCCACCGAGTGGAGCGAATCCGACGAAGGACGGTCCTACACCTTCAAGCTCCGGACGGATGTTGTGTTCCAGGACGGGACCGCGTTCAACGCTGACGCTGTGTGCACCAACTTCAACCGCTGGTTCGCCTTTTCCCCGGATTTGAGGCGGCAGGCACCCGGCAGCTCCTTCAAGGGGGTCTTTAAGGCCCACTCGGACGAGCCCGAACTGTCTATCTTCAAGAGCTGCACGGCCCTGGCGGCGGACACTGTGCGGATAGACCTGACCCAGCCTTTCACGGCCTTCCTGCAGGCCCTGACCCTGCCCGCGTTCGCCATGGCCTCCCCCGCAGCCCTGGCCGCCGGGACTGCCGATGTCCTGGACCAAAGCCGCAGCGGCCAGCCCGTCTCCGTCTTTGGGACCAGCCCGGTGGGAACGGGACCCTTCACCCTCGCCTCATGGGACGAGGGCAGCGTCACCCTGGCGGGCAACACGTCCTACTGGGGCGAACGTGGCCAGATTGCCACCATCAACTTCGTGGCCTACGACCACCCCCAGGCCCGCCTTCAGGCCCTGCTGGACGGCAGGATCGATGGCTACGATGCCGTGACGGTGGGCAACTTTGACCAGCTGGTCAAGCGAGGAAAGCAGATCGTCCAGCGGGACCCGTTCTCCGTCATGTACGTGGGTATCAACCAGGACATCCCCGTGCTCCAAAACCTGAAGGTCCGGCAGGCGATCGAAATGGCGATCGACAAGGACACCCTGATCCGACGGTTCTTCATCGACAACACGGCCAAAGCCACCCAGTTCGTCCCGCCGAAAATCAGCGGCTTTAACAACGATGCGCCGGAGCTTGGCCATGATCCGGCCAAGGCCAGGGAGTACCTCAAAGAGGGCGGCTACGCCGGTGAGGAGCTTAAGTTCTACTATCCGCTGAATGTCACGCGCCCCTACCTTCCCACTCCCGAGAAGGTCTACGCCGAGATCAGCCGGCAGCTCACCGCCGTCGGCTTCAACATCCAGCCGGTTCCGGTGGACTGGGCGGACGGGTACCTGCAGAAGGTGCAGTCCCCGGGCGACCATGCACTCCATCTCCTGGGATGGAATGGTTCCTACTCCGACGCCGACAATTTTGTGGGCCCCCTGTTCGGGGAGAAAAACGGGGAGTTCGGCTACCACGACCCCCAGGTCTTTTCGAAAATCAACCGTGGCCGGCGGCTTCCGGAAGGCCAGGAGCGGGATGAGCTGTATCACACGATCAACGCCCAGATCGCGGCCACTGTCCCCGCCGTCCCCGTGGCCTTTCCGATCTCCGCGCTGGCCCTGTCCGACCGTGTGGTCAGTTATCCGGCGTCGCCGGTCTTAAATGAAGTTTTCACGAAGGTGCAGCTAAAGCCTTGACGGACCCGTCCAATTTCAGTATGTCCGCTGCCCGGGGATATTCTGTGACAGCCAGAGCCGCTGCAATCGGAGACTGATCGTGACTTTCATTTCCAAGACCCCACATGCCGACGTCGTCCTGATTGGCGGCGGCATCATGAGCGCCACGCTGGGGGCATTCCTTAAGCAGCTGGAGCCGGACTGGACCATCTCCCTGTTCGAGCGGCTGGACCAGCCGGGCCTGGAGAGCTCCGACCCCTGGAACAATGCCGGAACCGGCCACGCCGCTCTCTGCGAGCTCAACTATTCCCCTGCAGCCAAAGACGGCTCAGTGGACCCCTCCAAGGCACTGCTGATCAACGAGCAGTTCCAGCTGTCCCGGCAGTTCTGGTCCCACCTGGTGGACCAGAACCTGATCGGCTCCCCCAAGGGCTTCATCAACACGGTGCCGCACATGAGCTTCGTCATCGGCGAGGACCACGCCCGCTTCCTGAAGACCCGTTACGAGGCGCTCAAGCCGCACACACTGTTCCGGAGCATGGAGTTCTCCGAGGACCACGCCCAGATTGCCAAGTGGGCGCCACTGATCGTGAAGGGGCGTGACCCGCAGCAGCGCATCGCCGCCACGCGCGCAGCCGAGGGGACCGACGTCGACTTCGGGGCCCTGACCCGCGAACTCACCTCTTACCTCGGCAACAACGGCGTCGAAATCAACTACGGCCATGACGTCACGGGGATCTCCAGGGCATCCGACGGCGGCTGGAACCTGTCGCTGAAGTACCCCAAGTCCGGGGAGCACAGCAAGATCCACGCCAAGTTCGTTTTCGTCGGCGCCGGCGGGGGCGCCCTGCACCTGCTGCAGGCGTCCGGCATCCCGGAAAGCAAGGGCTACGGCGGCTTCCCTGTTTCCGGCCAGTTCTTCCGCTGCACCGATGAGACCATTGCCGCCCAGCACAGCGCCAAGGTGTACGGCCAGGCCTCGGTGGGCGCTCCCCCCATGTCCGTGCCGCACCTCGACACCCGGTACGTCGGCGGCAAGCGTTCACTGCTGTTCGGCCCCTACGCCGGCTTCTCCACAAACTTCCTGAAGAACGGCTCCTACCTGGACCTTCCGCTGTCCATCAGGCCCGGCAATATCATCCCCATGCTGGCGGTGGCGAAGGACAACATGGACCTCACCGCGTACCTGGTGAAGGAAGTGGCCAAGAAGCACGCCGACAAGGTGGAGGCGCTGCGCGAGTACTACCCGGAGGCCAAAGACGGGGACTGGGAACTGATCACCGCCGGCCAGCGTGTACAGATCATCAAGAAAGATCCGCAGAAGGGCGGCATCCTCCAGTTTGGAACTGAAGTGATCGCCGGCCGTGACGGTTCCATCGGCGCGCTCCTGGGCGCATCCCCCGGGGCCTCCACTGCGGTACCGATCATGATCGAATTGCTGAAGAAGACCTTCCCCCGGAACTTCAAGGGCTGGCAGTCCAAGCTCAAAGACATGATGCCCGGCTACGGGGTCAAGTTGGACGAGAACCCGGACCTTGCCATCGAGCTGGAGAAGGCAACGGCCAAGTCGCTTCAGCTGGAGAGCGTTTCCGCCAGCCGCTGACCCTGAGGGGCCGGCGGCCGGCCCCGGCAGGGTCCGTATCCGTCACTCAATCCCACAGGAGATCATGCGATGTTCCGGCTGGCACAACTTTCACTGGCAAACCGGGCACTGATCGCACTGATCACCGTCTTCGCTTCCGTCTTCGGTGTTATCACCATGACGTCGCTGAAGCAGGAACTCATCCCCTCGATCGAGTTCCCGCAGATCACGGTGCTGACCGCCATGCCCGGCGCGTCTCCGGAAGTTGTGGACAAGCAGGTGAGCGGGCCGCTGGAAACAGCGCTCAACGGCGTGGAGGGGCTGGAATCCACCTCCTCCACGTCCCGCAACGGCGTCTCCCAGATCACCATGGTGTTCACCTACGGTGCGAACCTGGACCGGGCAAGGAACCAGATAGACCGCGCGATCTCCAACGCGAAGCGGTCCCTGCCCGAAGACGTCCAGCCCCAGGCGATTGCCGGAAGCATCAGCGACTTCCCCATCGTCTTCCTGGCCGTTTCCTCTGATAAAACGCTGAGCGGGCTTAATGCGGACCTCCAGCGGCTGAGCGTGCCCCGGCTGCAGAAGATCGACGGCGTCCGCGGCGCCGATGTGACAGGTGGCGCCTCCCAGCACATCGAGATCCTTCCGCGCCCCGAGGCCATGGCAAGGGCGGGGGCAAGCATCACCTCCATCCGGGACGCGCTCGCCAACAATGGCGCCCTTGTTCCGGCCGGCACGCTCGAAGAGCAGGGCAAAACCCTGTCACTGCAGATCGGCAGCCCTGTGGATTCCCTCGAGGCAATTGAGGCGTTGCCGCTGGCCGGCGCCAAGGACGCGGCAACCATTGGCAGCGTAGCGGACGTGTCGCTGAAGGACGACGAGCGGACATCCATCACAAGGACCAACGGTAAAGAAACGCTGGCTGTGTCCGTCACTAAAAAGCCTGAAGGCGACACGGTGGCCATTTCACATGCGGTGCGTGACACCCTGGATGAGCTTGAGGCCGAGCTGGGCTCCAATGCCAAGTTCACTCCAGTGTTCGATCAGGCGCCGTTCATTGAAAAGTCCATCAAGGACCTCACCACGGAGGGCCTGCTGGGCCTTGGCTTCGCCGTTGCGGTGATCCTGGTCTTCCTGATGTCTGCACGATCCACCCTGGTTACGGCGGTCTCCATCCCGCTCTCGCTCCTGATCACCTTTATCGGCCTGTCTGCCACCGGCTACTCCCTGAACATCCTGACCCTGGGTGCGCTCACCATCGCCATCGGCCGCGTGGTGGACGACTCCATCGTGGTGATCGAGAACATCAAGCGGCACCTGAGCTACGGCGAAGACAAGGTCACCGCGATCCTGACCGCCATCAGGGAGGTGGCAGGGGCCATCACGGCGTCCACCCTGACCACCGTTGCGGTTTTCCTCCCCATCGCTTTCGTTGGCGAGCTGGCGGGCGAGTTGTTCCGTCCGTTCGCGCTCACGGTGACCATGGCACTGCTCGCATCGCTGCTGGTCTCGCTGACCATCGTCCCGGTCCTGGCTTACTGGTTCCTGAAGAACACCGGCGCCCCGGCTGCTGGAGGTCCGGCAGGTTCTGCAGCTGCCCGCCGGAACGCGGACGAGGCCCGGCAAAAGGCGCTCGAAGCGGAACAGCGCAGCAGGCTGCAGCGCGGGTACCTGCCGATCCTCACCAGGACCCAGAAGCACCCTGTGGTCACGCTGGTTGCCGCCGTCCTGGTGCTGGGCGCCACGGCAGCCATGACGCCGCTGCTGGCAACCAATCTCCTGGGCAACTCCGGCCAGAACAGCCTCACCGTCCGGCAGGTGCTGCCGGCCGGCACCAGCCTTGCTGACACCAGCGCCGCAGCCATCCGGCTGGAGGAGGTGCTCCGCGGGATTGACGGAATCAAGGACGTCCAGGTGACGTCGGGCAACGCCCAGGCAGGGTTCGCTGCCCTGACCTCCTCGGGTTCATCCAACTCCACCTTTACCGTGGTGACGGACGAGAAGGCGGACCAGGAGCAGCTGCAGGAGACGGTGCGGAACCAACTGACCCAAGTGCCCGATTCCGGCAAGGTCTCGGTGGGGACCCAGCAGGGCGGCTTCGGCACATCGTCCACCGTGGACATCACCCTGAAGGCCGCGACCACCGCGGACCTCCAGGAAGCCAGCGACACGATGGTTTCGGCCATGACCGGGGTGCCCGGAACCAGCGAGGTAGTGACAAACCTTGCGGCCAGCCAGCCGGTGGTCCAGGTCCGGGTGGACAGGGCCAAAACGGCGGCGGCAGGGCTCAACGAGGAGCAGGTGGCCGGTGTCCTTGCGTCCACCATCAGCCCCATCCCGGCCGGAGAAGTCCGGATCGACACCAACGACTTCCCCGTCCAGATCGGCGAGGGCACCAGGTTCACCAGCATCGACGCCGTCCGGCGCATTCCGCTCCCGGCAGCAGGCGGCCCGGTGCCCCTGGGCAGCATCGCCTCCGTGGAGCAGGTGGACGTGCCTGTATCCATTACGGCCAGCAACGGCCAGCGCACCGCCCGGGTATCCGTCACGCCGTCGGGCTCCAACCTGGGTGCCGTCAACGCGGAAGTCCAGGAGCGGCTGGCGGACGTACAGCTGCCGCCGGGAGTCACCGCCGAAATCGGCGGCGCCACCACGCAGCAGCAGGAGTCCTTCCAGCAGCTGGGACTCGCACTGCTGGCAGCGATCGCCATCGTGTACGTGATCATGGTGGCCACCTTCAAATCCCTCATCCAGCCGCTGATCCTCCTGGTGTCCGTCCCGTTTGCAGCCACCGGCGCGGTGGCGCTGCTCCTGGTGACAGGTGTGCCCCTGGGGCTCCCCTCCCTGATCGGCATGCTCATGCTGGTGGGCATCGTGGTGACCAACGCCATCGTTCTCATTGACCTCATCAACCAATACCGTCTGCCCCGGGACGGACGGCCCGGCATGAACGTCGCTGATGCGATCACCCACGGCTCGCGCCAGCGCCTGCGCCCCATCCTGATGACCGCACTCGCAACCGTGTTCGCCCTGACGCCCATGGCCATGGGCCTCACCGGCGGCGGCGGCTTTATCTCGCAGCCGCTGGCGGTGGTGGTCATCGGCGGGCTCATATCCTCTACTGCCCTGACCCTGGTCCTGGTGCCGGTCCTGTACCGGCTGGTGGAGGGCCGGCGTGAAAAGAAGGCGCTGCTCCGGCAGCTGCAGGCACGCCCGGAATTCGGGGCCGGGACCGACGTGGACGAGGAATTCCGGGACTGGACCACCGGCATGGTCCCCAAGACCAGCGGCCGCCGCGCCGCCCCCGTCAGCCCGGAGTAGGCAACCCGGAATAATCCCCGGCGGGATGCGTTATACCCGGCGATAGATGCAAATGCATCTAATTAGGACTACACTGGGACCAAGCCCGGAGAGTCCAGGGAAGGGAAAGGCACATCATGCAGATCGGTGTTTTCAGCGTCAGCGACATCACCACGGACCCCACTACAGGTCGGACCCCCACCGAGAACGAACGCATCAAGGCGTCGGTGGCCATCGCCAAAAAGGTCGAGGAAATCGGGATGGACGTCTACGCCCTGGGCGAGCACCACAACCGGCCCTTCTTCTCCTCCTCCCCCACCACCACCCTTGCCTACATCGCGGCGCAGACGGAACGGATCACGCTCTCAACCGCCACCACGCTGATCACCACCAATGACCCGGTCAAAATCGCCGAGGACTTCGCCATGCTCCAGCATCTGGCGGACGGCCGGGTGGACCTGGTCCTGGGCCGCGGCAACACTGCTCCGGTCTACCCGTGGTTCGGCAAGAACATCCAGGACGGCGTGGAACTGGCCATCGAGAACTACAGCCTGCTCCGGAAGCTGTGGGACGAGGACACCGTGAACTGGTCCGGCAAGTTCCGGACCCCGCTGCAGAACTTCACGTCCACCCCGCGCCCGCTCGACGGCGTGGCCCCCTTCGTGTGGCACGGCTCCATCCGCACGCCGCAGATTGCCGAGGTGGCGGCCTACTTCGGGGATGGCTTCTTTGCCAACAACATCTTCTGGCCCAAGGAGCACTACCAGCAGCTGATCGGCCTCTACCGTGAGCGCTACGAGCACTACGGCCACGGCAAGGCGGACCAGGCAATCGTGGGCCTGGGCGGCCAGTTCTTCATGCGGAAGAACTCTCAGGACGCTGTCAAGGAGTTCCGGCCCTACTTCGACAACGCGCCGGTCTACGGTCACGGACCGTCCCTGGAGGACTTCACGTCGCAGACGCCGCTGACCGTGGGCAGTCCGCAGGAGGTCATTGAGAAGACCCTGACGTTCCGGGAGTACTTCGGCGATTACCAGCGGCAGCTCTTCCTGATCGACCATGCCGGCCTGCCGCTGAAGACCGTTTTGGAGCAGCTGGACCTCTTCGGCGAGGAAGTCCTGCCCGTCCTGCGTAAGGAATACGCGGCCCGGAAGCCGGCGCACGTTCCCGATCCGCCCACCCATGCCGGCCGGGTGGCTGCGCTGATGGCCGCCCAGGACGCGGAAAAGTCCGCCGCGGAGGCGTGATGGCCGGCAAGAGTCCAGAGTCGCCGGTCCGGCTGGCGGCGGAAACCTGGGAGTCGCTGTTCCGGGCCCAGGTGGCGGTCATGCGGAAGCTGCAGTCCGGCCCGGCCTTCCGGAAAATTCCGGTTAACGAGTACGACGTCCTGTTCACGCTGTCCAGGTGCCCGACGGGCTGGCTGCGCCTGAACGAACTCAACGACAATGTCCTGTTGAGCCAGTCCAGCCTCAGCCGGCTGGTGGAGCGCCTTGAGAAGCGAGGGCTCGTGGCGAGGATGCCGGCACCGGAGGATGGCCGCGGCGTGCTGCTGCAGCTGACGGACGAGGGGCGGGAACTCCAGAAGGAGATCGGCCGTGAGCATGTGCGTGATATCGCGGAGCTCGTGGGCCCGGCCTTGACGCCGGCCGAACAGAAAGAACTGACGAGGCTCACCAGCAAGCTGCGGAGTTCACTGGGACCGCGGCCGGCCAGGGAGGAAGCAGCCCGGCAGCAGGCCTAGCCCAGGGTCACCAGCCGGGCGGGGTCCTCGGCCGGCAGGGTGCCGTTGACTACCGCTGTGACCTGCATCTGCTCCAGTGTCAGGCTTCCCCCCACCGTGGATAGGAAGGCGGTGTCTGCTGAGTCCCGGCCGGCAGTGATCCGCAGCATCGATTCCCGCGGGGCCAGCCCCGTGGGATCGATCACGTGCCAGGCACCTTCCACGTAGGCCTCGGCCACGGCGTGGAAATCCATCGGGCTCAGGCCGGGGGCGTATACGGCGGCCAGGCGCGCGGGAATGTCCTTTGACCTCAACAGGGCGATGGCCAGGTGGGCGAAGTCCCGGCAGACGCCGCGGCGGCTGAGGAGGGTTTCCACTGCACCGTCCGTGCCGCGGGAGGAGCCGCTGATATACCGCAGTTCCCCGTTCACCCAGTTCCGCACGGCGTGCAGCAGTTTCCCGCCCTGGACTCCTTCGAATTCCGCGTATGCCGTTGGCAGGAGACGGTCCGATTCCGCGTAGCGGCTTGGCCGGACGTAGCGGATGCGGTCCGCCAGTGCAGCCTCCTCCGGGACCGCCTTTCCGCCCACTGTTGCCGAGTAGTCCACGGCCACTTCCGCGGGTTCGGTGAACTCCATGTAGTGGAGCCGCCCGCCGTGATGGTCCGGCACCTCCCTGAGCGGAACCTGCACTCCGCCGGCTGTGACGGACAGGCTTTCATCAAAGGAGGAATAGCCGTCATTCCGCGCCGCGGCTATGGCCATGGCCACCTTTGTGTTGGCGGTGGTCCTGAAAACCAGGCGTGCGGAAACAGTGCGTTCCATGACTCTCCGGGGGTGTCGGCAGGGAAGGTCGCCGCTTGTGCCGGCCGAAGGTGTGGGCCGGGAACGGGACTAGTTTTTGATCTCCAGAGACATTAGCATCCGCTGGACGTTGGCGAAGTCAGAGCTTTCGCGGACGTACCGGGCGGCCTGGCCCAGCGTGTCAAAGGCTTTGGCGGGCGCCACCTTCTCATCAGTCGCAAAAGCCCGGAGGGACACCAGGTCGCCAAAGGAATAGTCACCTTTGCCCGCCGGACCACGGACGATGTTGCGCAGTTCGCAGGCCTGTCCGTCGGCCCCGCCCACCACGTTCGTTATCCCGTAGGATCCGAAATACCGGTAGCCCTGGATGACCCGGAACACCGCCCGCGGCGGTATGGTTCCTTCCCCGCCCTCAGCCGAGAGCCCGACCGGCACGCTGCTGATCACCGTGTACGCCCGCCGGGCGGCCTCAGGGCAGTCAGCGGACGACGGCGGCAGTCCCGTCCGCAGTGCGGCCATGAAGGTGCCGTCGGGCTTCTTTACCTCGACTTTCAGCGCGCCGGGCAGGGCACCCTCCTCGGGTGGTACCGACTGCGCTATCCACGTCTCCGGCAGCTCAAAGCTCACAGTCTTTTCCGGATCGGAGAAGGTCTTCCAGGCCCCGGCCGTGGCTGCGGCCTGCGCTGTGGCGGTTCCGGATGCGCCAGGGGTGGCTGATGCTGATGCTGATGCTTCAGGGGAAGCAGCGGCGGTTGCCGGGGAGCTTGGGGCCCCGGGCTGCGCTGTCCATCCGGGACCGCTGTTAGAGGGTGCTGCGCAGCCGGCAAGGAGTGCGCCGGCGAGGAGCGCGGACGCAGTGGTCAGGATGGTCGATGGCGCCATGCATCTCATCCAGCCAGCCTAACCGGAGGGCCCAGTGGCGGGAGCCGGCGTCGTGCGGTGTTTCTCCGGCAGCGGGGACTAGGCTGGTGGCTATGGAAGCCCATCACGGCACGGCCGAAGAAGATTTGGCGGACATTTCCGCCGTCGACGTCGCCGACTGGCGGCTCCGGATTTTTGCCCTGTACGCCAACGTCCGCAAGCTCTCGGTGGAAGATCCGGCTGAAGCACATACCTACTGGCGCCATCAGCGCGACCTGATGTTCGCCACCCACCCCGCCTCCGCACTGTCGATGGCGGACAAAGGGCGCTTCTCCGGCCTCAAGACGGCGGACTACGATCCGATCTACCGTTTCCACGTCCCCCTGACGAAGGAGGGGGCCGGCCGGGAAATGAGCGTGGAAACCGGCACTGACGGGGTGGTGAACTTCGTCCGGCTGGGCACTTTCGACCTGCCCGAGATGGGGCAGCTCGCCGTGTGGAAGCTCAGGGGTTACGGCGGCGGCATCTTTGTGCCGTTCCGGGACGCGACGGCGGGCCAGCCCGGCGGAAGCTATGGCGCCGGCAGGTATCTGCTGGACACCATTAAGGGTGCCTTCCACGGCGTCAACGGGACCGGACCGGATGCCACCTTCGTCCTGGACTTCAACTTTGCCTACAACCCGTCGTGCGCCTACAACGAGGCCTGGGCGTGCCCCCTGCCGGGGCCTTCCAACCGGCTGGCCGTGGAGATTCCGGTCGGCGAACTCTACTGACGACGGCCGGCAGCAGTCCTCTCCCCTGCGCCTACCCAGGCCGGATGCCGAGCGCCCGCACGCTTTCCACGGCCTGCCGGAGAGCAGTGGCAGCCGCGGCCAGGTCCTCCGCAGTCACGGCTGAGTCAAAGCTGAACCGGACGGCCGTCTGGGCCACCCCGGGGTCGTAACCCAGTGCTGTAAGAACGGGCGACGGCGCGTCGGAGCCTGCTGCGCAGGCAGAACCGCTTGAGCAGACAACCCCTTGGCGCTCGACTTCCAGCAGCACGGACTCGCCACTGGTTCCGGGGAAACAAAAGGACGCCACCGATGGCAGCCGGCAGGAAGGATGGCCGGTGAGGACCGCTCCCGGCACGCCGGTGAGCACGGCGCTGATAAAGGTGTCCCGCAGGGCTGCCACCCGTCGTCGTTGTTCCTGCTGGCCTGCCTGGGTAAGCGTCAGCGCGGTGGCGATGCCGACAGCACCTGACACATTCTCCGTCCCGGATCTCCGGCCCCGTTCCTGGCCACCGCCGTGAAGGAGCGGCTCGAGCCTGGTCCGGCCCCGGACAAAGAGCACGCCGCATCCTTTGGGCGCCCCCAGCTTGTGGCCTGACACGCTCATGGCGTCGATGCCCAGCGCCTTGACGTCCAGCGGCAGCCATCCCGCGGCCTGGACGGCATCGGTGTGGAAAGGGATCCCCTGGTGGCGGGATATGGCGGCCAGTTCCGCGACAGGCTGGATGGTCCCCACTTCGTTGTTGGCGTACATGACGCTGACCAGCGCGGTCTCGGGCCGCAGGACTGCACGGAGGGCTTCCGGCGCCACCAGCCCTGTCCCGTCAACGGGCACCACATCCACCACAAACCCGTGGAAGCGCTCCAGGTACCGCGCCGATTCCTCAACGGCGGGATGTTCGACGGCGCTGATCACCACCCGGTTGAGCTGCGGGTTGGCAGCCTGCCGGGCCAGGGCGATGCCTTTGACCGCGAGGTTGTCTGCCTCGGTGCCGCCGGAGGTGAACGTCACTTCACCCGGCCGGCAGCCCAGCGCGGCCGCCACTGAGGCCCGCGCACCGGCCAGGGCAGCGGCAGCTGTTTCGCCCAGGCTGTGGTGGCTGGAGGGGTTGCCAAAATCACCGGTCAGGTACGGCCACATGGCTTCCAGCACCTCGCGGCGGACCCGGGTGGTGGCGGCAGCATCAAGGAAGATCACGGCTCAGCCCGCAGTCAGTTCCACGTCCAGGCCCAGGTCGAGGGCGGCCACAGTGTGGGTAAGGGCACCGACGGAAATGACATCCACACCGGTGGCAGCGATTCCGGCCACGGTGTTGAGGTTTACGTTGCCACTGGCTTCCACGCGTGCCCGTCCTGCAACCAGGGCAACGCCCTCCCTCAGCTCTTCCACCGTGAAGTTGTCCAGCATGATGGTGTCCACCCCGGCTGCCAGGACCGGTTCGATCTGGTCCATCCGGTCCACTTCGACTTCAAAGTGGGTGGTGTGCCCCAGCCGGCCCTTTGCCGCGAGGAGCAGTTCCGTCAGCCTGGCGGGATCCCCTCCGGTCATGACGGCCAGGTGGTTGTCCTTCGCCAGCACGGCATCGGACAAGCTGTACCGGTGATTGGCGCCTCCGCCGCACCGCACCGCAAACCGTTCCAGGATCCGCAGTCCCGGGGTGGTCTTCCGGGTGTCGGTGATCCGGGCCGGCGTGCCCTCCGTCAGCTGCACGAACTCTGCTGTCCTGGTGGCTATCGCGGACATCCGCTGGACCAGGTTCAGGGCCACCCGTTCGGCGAGCAGGACGGACCGTGCCCGCCCGCTGACCCGCGCAAGGTGCGTTCCGGCGTCGAACCTCTCGCCGTCCCCAAGCAGCAGTTCCACCTCGGTGCCGGGGTCCGCCAGCAGCATGGCGTCCCGGAAGACGGTGCCTCCACTGAAGACGCCTGCCACGCGGGCATTGAGGACAGCGGTGGCGCGGGCAGCGGCCGGAATGAGCAGCTGTGAGGTGATGTCCCCGCCCGGAGCATCCTCGGCGAAGGCGCGTTCCAGGATTTCCCTGACCGGCGCGGGCGGCAGGGTGAGGTCCGGATGCGCGCTGCCGGCGGCGGCAGGGGCAATCACAGTGTTTTCAGTCAGGAACATTTCAGTCAAGGACAAGGCTCGCTTTCGGACGCAATTCAAAGGTCTCTTCGGGTTCGTCGCTTCGGTAGTGGGCGCCCAAGGATTCCGGGCGGCCGAGCGCTGCCGCCACCAGCAGGCGGGCCGCCAACAGGAGGTTCCGGTCCTCGTGCACGGCAGGATCAGCAGAGGAGGCTCCGGCATCAGGAGGGACGACGGCGGCCCAGCGGCCAAGAGTCTCCCCAGCCTCCCGGAGCGAAGCACCTTTCCGGAGCACCCCGGCCTGAGCAGTCATCAACCGCCGCAGCGCATCACGTGAGAACGGAGTTTCAACCGGCTTGGGTTGTTCTGAACACCCGGCCCCGCCCGCTTGTTGTGTTTCCACGGCGGCACCCAACGCGTGGTGGCCGACGTCGGCCGAGGGTGTTCCGGAAGAGAGCGTCAAGGGGAGGCCGCCCGCGGCCGAGACAGCGAACGGAGGAACAGCGTCGGACGACGCCCCCCAGCCCGGGTCACCTGAGAGGAAGTCTTCAACGGCGCGGCGGCCGAACACGAGTCCTTCAAGGAGGGAATTGCTGGCCAGCCGGTTCGCACCGTGAACTCCCGTGCATGCCACCTCACCGGCAGCGTAAAGGCCGGGAACACAGGTGCGGCCGTGCAGGTCTGTGCGCACCCCGCCCATCCAGTAGTGCGCTGCCGGGGCCACGGGGACCAGTTCCCGGGTCCAGTCGATTCCAGCGTCCAGTGTCCGTTTCGTCAGCGTGGGGAAGCGGGCCGCCAGGAAGCCCGGTCCCCGAACCTGCTCGATGACACGGGCGTCAAGGTACACGTGGCCGTTGGGGTCGCCGAGCTTGGCCAGGTGCAAGGCGATACTGCGGGAGACGACGTCGCGAGGAGCAAGCTCTGTGTCCTGGTGGTAGGCCGTCATGAAACGCTTTCCGTTGCCGTCCACCAGGATGGCCCCTTCCCCGCGGACGGCCTCAGAGATCAGCAGCGGCCCGCCGGCAGTGTTTCCAGCCGTGGGACGGCTCGTCTGAACAAGGCAGGTGGGGTGGAACTGGAAGAACTCCAGGTCGGCTGCCTGGGCTCCCGCGCGGACCGCGAGCGCCAGGCCGTCGGCGGTGGCGACGGCGGGATTGGTGGTCTGGGCAAACAGCTGGCCTGCGCCTCCCGTGGCCAGAAGCACGGCGTCTCCATGCAAACGTGTCCTGTTCCCGTTGCGCAGGAACTCCACTCCAGTGACTGCGCCGTTGTCCTGCAGGAGGGCGGTGGCGTGCGCAGCGGTGATGACAGTGAGGGCACCGGCCGCCCGCCGGGACAACACCGACTGGATAAGTGCCCCGGCCACCTTCGCCCCGGTGGCGTCACCACCTGCGTGGAGGATCCTGGGCGCGGAATGGGCGGCTTCCAATCCCAGCGCCGGACCGCCGCCGCACTCAAGATCGAAGTGCACGCCAAAGCGCCGCAGTCCGGCAATGCCGCGCCCGGCCTCGGTGCACATCAGGCGGACTGCATCTGCGTTGCAGTGGCCGGCCCCTGCCTGAAGCGTGTCGGAGATATGAGCAGCTACGGTGTCGCCTGGGGCGGGCTCGTCCAGCACCGCTGAGATCCCGCCCTGGGCGAACCAGGTGTTGCTGTCCTCCAGCTCTCCCTTCGTCAGCAGCACCACGGAAGCCCCGGCATCCGCGGCCAGCAGCGCAGCATAAAGTCCCGCAATGCCGCTGCCTGCAACGATCAGACGGCGCCCGCCGGGCGCAATGGGGCCGGCAGACATTATGGCCTGGCGGCGAGCATGCGCTCGAGGGCGGTCCGGGCGTTGTCCTGCACGGACTCCGCAACGGTGATGCGGTTAACCACCCGGCCGGCCACCAGTTCCTCCAGCACCCAAGCCAGGTAACCCGGGTGGATGCGGTACATGGTGGAGCAGGGGCAGATCACCGGGTCCAGGCAGAAGATGGTGTGCTGCGGGTACTCCGCCGCCAGCCGGTTCACCATGTTGATTTCGGTGCCGATCGCGAACGTGGTGGGCTCCGTGGCCGCGGCGATCGCCTTCTTGATGAAGTCGGTGGAGCCGGCAGAGTCGGCGGCGTCCACGACGTCCATGGGGCACTCGGGGTGCACAATCACCTGGACGCCGGGGAAGTCGTTCCTGGCCTTCTCGATTTGTCCCACGTTGAAGCGCTTGTGGACCGAGCAGAAACCGTGCCAGAGGATGACCCTGGAATCGAGCAGCGCCTGTTCGTCGTTGCCGCCGAGGTCCTTGCGCGGATTCCACATGGGCATCTGCTCCAGCGGCACTCCCAGGGCTTTGGCGGTGTTGCGGCCCAGGTGCTGGTCGGGGAAGAACAGCACCCGCTGCGCCCGCTGGAACGCCCACTCAAGGACGGTTTTGGCGTTGGAGGAGGTGCACACAATCCCGCCGTGCTCGCCGCAGAATGCCTTCAGTGCTGCCGAGGAGTTCATGTAGGTGACGGGAAGGACCGGAACGCGGCCCTCGGCGTCGGGCTCGGTCCCGAAAATTTCCTCGAGCTGCTCCCAGCACTCGGCGACTGAGTCTTCGTCCGCCATATCCGCCATGGAGCAGCCTGCCGCCAGGTTGGGCAAAATGACAGCCTGGTCAGGCGCGGAAAGGATGTCAGCCGTTTCAGCCATAAAGTGGACGCCGCAGAACACGATCGCTTCTGCATCCGGCCTGGTGAGTGCTGCGTTCGCCAGCTGGAAGGAATCGCCCACAAAATCGGCGTACTGGATGACTTCATCCCGCTGGTAAAAGTGCCCCAGGATGACGGCCCGCTCACCGAGGGCAGCCTTCGCAGCCAGGATCCGCTCCCCCAGTTCGGCATCGCCGGCGAGCTTGTACTCCTCGGGCAGCTGGCCCTGCCGCGGGGTCGCAGCGGGCGCCACGTCTGCGCTGGAGGCACCGGGGCCGTACGCGGGAACGCCGGCCAACGCCTCGGCCAGGTCGTAGTCCCACGGGCCCTTCGCCAGGGCAGGGCTGCACGTGCTGCCCGCCGCCGTCGCGCCTTTTTCTGCCTGCTCGCGCGTGATCAGCTGGATTGCTGTGTTGACGCTGCTCATACTGTGCTCCTGTTGTCTGGGTCAAGGCCGGGCCGGCCGGTGAAGCGGTAAAGGCGCGGGGGGCGGTGTTTGCCGCCTTGGAGAAACTCGCCGGTTTCCTCTATTTCGGGGGTGGACTTGAGCTGCCTGCGGAAGTTCGCCGGGTCCAGCTCACGGTCCAGCACTGCCTCGTAGACTTCGCGGACCTGGGCAAGCGTGAAGTACTCCCCCAGCAGGTGGTAGGCCACCGAACCGTAGGCCAGCTTGTTGCGAAGGCGCCAGAGGGCGTAGTCAACAATTGCGTTGTGGTCGAATGCGAGCTCCCCCAAGCGGTCCGCCCGGAACCAGCGGACGTTTTCGGACTCATCAGCGAGCGCGGCTTCGGTCGGCTGGACCAGTGCCCAGTAGACGATCGACACCACCCGCTGGGTGGGCGAGCGGTGCAGGCCACCAAAGGCATACAGCTGCTCCAAATAGCTGGGGGCAAGTCCGGTGGTCTCGCGCAGGTTGCGGGACGCGGCGTCCTGGAGCGACTCCGCATGGCTGAGCGGCCCGCCGGGCAGTGCCCACAACCCCTTGAAAGGCTCCCGGATCCTGCGGACCAGAGGCAGCCAGAGCGTGGGACGGCCGGAACTCTCGCTGGGGCGGAGGGCGAAGATGACGGTGGAGATGGCCAGGGACGGGGGTGCCGCCTGCCGCTCGGAGACGTTGGCCGAGCTGGAGTACATGTTCCACCGCCTTCACTGGTGCAGGCTTTGTCCGGCATTGCGCCGGGTCAGTTATGGTCACTTTGACCAAAACTAATTCTACGGCCCTGCACCCCGTAATTGCCAAATGTTTCCGTACCCCTGCCCGGGACTGCCCGCTCCGGTCCCCGCACCGAATACCAACTGCCGGGCGGAGACGGTAAATTCAAGTGGTCGCACAAGGAGCCACCATCAAAACCCCAAGAAGGTCCACGGCATGACGATGAAGTCCACCACAACCCGCACCAAAGGGCACCGTCTGCACCCTGTCCACAGCATGAAGCCCCGCCAGCTGACCATGATGGGGCTCGGGAGCGCCATTGGAGCCGGGCTCTTCCTGGGCTCAGGCGCGGGCGTGCAGGCGGCCGGTCCTGCCGTCCTCATCTCCTACCTCGTCGCCGGAACCCTCATCATCCTGGTCATGTGGGCACTGGGCGAAATGGCCGCTGCCAACCCGAACAGCGGCGCCTTCTCCGTCTACGCTGAGCGCGCCCTGGGACGAACGGCAGGGGCCACCATCGGCTGGCTGTGGTGGCTCCAGCTGGTGGTGGTGATTGCGGCCGAAGCGCTCGGGGCTGCAGCCCTTTTGTTCTCCGTCTGGCCGGTGATTCCGGTGTGGGCGCTGGCGCTGGTGTTCATGGTGGTCTTCACCGCCATCAACCTGGCGGGGGTGCGGAACTTTGGCGAATTCGAGTTCTGGTTTGCCATTCTCAAGGTCGCTGCCATCGTGCTGTTCCTGGCAGTGGGCGCCGCCCTGCTCCTGGGCCTCCTGCCGCGGGTCGCCTCGCCCGGTCTGTCCAATCTGACCGCTGACTTCGCGCCCAACGGCCTGGGCGGCATTGCCTCCGCCCTCTTCGTGGTCATCTTCGCGTTCGGGGGAACGGAAATCGTGTCCGTGGCGGCAGCGGAAACGGAAAACCCGGAACGCAGCGTCGGCAAGGCCATCCGCACTGTTGTCTGGCGCATCCTGGTGTTCTACATCGGTTCCGTTTTTGTCATCGCCGCTGTCCTTCCGGCAACCTCGGAGAGCCTGGCCTCACCCTTCGCCGGCGTTCTGGACGCGGCGCGGATCCCCGGCGCCGGCACCGCCATCACCCTGGTAGCCGTCGTCGCCCTCCTTTCGGCACTGAACGCGAACCTTTACGGGGCGTCCCGCATGGCCTACTCCCTCGCGCAGCGCTCCGCCGCCCCGCGCTTCCTCTCCCGGCTGGGCGGCGCGAACGTGCCCATGCTGGCTGTCGGCGTGTCAGTAGCCTTTGGGTTCATCGCCACAGTCCTGGAACTCCTCTTCCCCGAACGGATCCTGCCGGCCCTGTTCCAGCTCGTGGGATCCACGTGCCTGGTGGTATGGGGCAGCGCCCTTGTTTCGCAGCTGATCCTGAGGCGTCGCGCAGACCGGGCAGGCACGGCCCTGCCCCTGCGGATGAAGGGATTTCCCGGCCTGACCATCCTGGGCCTTGTCCTGCTGGCCCTGATTTTCGCCGTGGGCTTCAGTGCGGAAGGCAGCCGGATCCAGCTCTTCAGCACATTTGCCCTCGTCGCCGGGATCGCACTGGCCTCTGCTGTGGGTGCCCGGTTCACGCAAAGGACCGGCCAGCCCCGGCAGCGTGCCCGCAGGTAGAGTATTTCAAAGCAAGAGGCACCGAAGCGCCGGGTCCGTCCGGCGCCGTACCTGATGAGGACTGACACCATGAGCGGCAGGCACACCGGCCAACAGCAGACGCACACCGTGGAGGGCACGGACCCGCAACTCTATGTGGCAGTACATGAACCAGGTGCGGACGCGGGGCTGCGCCCAGTCCTTCTGGTTCACGGCTTTTCCTCCTCCAGCAAGCTCAACTGGGAGGACACCGGCTGGGTGGCGGCACTCCTGGCCGCCGGCCGCCGCGTCATCACCGTGGACCTGCCCGGCCACGGCCGCAGCGGAGCCCCTGAAGACCGCGACTCCTACTCCCCCAGCAGGATCCGGGCAGACCTGCTGCAGACCGCATTCGACGCCGGCGTGCGGCCTTTGGAGGAGGGCGAGCCTTCCAGCGGGCTTGACATGGTTGGCTACTCGCTGGGCTCCCGGCTCGCGTGGGAGTTCGGCGCCACCCAACCGGAGATTACCCACCGCCTCGTCCTGGGAGGTCCCAACGTCTCTGATCCGTTGGCCGAGTTCGACCTTCGTGCTGCACAGGACTACCTGGCGGACGGCACGCCCATCGCGGATGAGTCCACCGCCCAGCTGCTCAAAATGGCCCTGCTGCTTCCGAACAACAACATCTTTGCGCTGCTTTCCCTGGTGGAAGCCATCAAAGCCGAGCCCTACGACCCCTCGGAGGCTGTCCCCCGCGTCCCGATGCTCCTGGTGTCCGGGGACAAGGATGAGCGGCTCAGCAGCCTGCCGCAGCTGGCCGAGCTGGCCAGGAATGCAGGCTCCATGGCCGAGCAGCTGATCCTGCCGGGCCGGAACCACACAAACGCCGTCACCAGCAGGGCTTTCAAGCAGGCGGCTGTCTCGTTCCTGGGGACCTAGGAGCAGGGCTGGCGGGCGTGCCCTCCTGGCGGCCGGCTCGCCGTAGGCAGACGCCTGATCCGGCAGCATTTGATGGCGCCGGCTGCATCCACAAACGGTAGGCTGACTTTCAGGCCGGAGAAGCCTGGAGGGATTGATGGGCACCTTTTACGAAGACCGCACGGACGCCGGCGAACGCCTCGCTGCCATCCTGACGCAGTTCCGGGAGCGGCCGGACACGGTCGTCCTGGGGTTGGCGAGGGGCGGCATTCCGGTTGCGGCCGCCGTCGCCAAAGCCCTCTACCTTCCTTTGGGGACAGTCCTTGTCCGGAAGCTCGGCATACCCGGCCATGAAGAAACTGCTTTCGGGGCACTGGCCTGGGTCCGCGGCCGTACGGTCAGGTTGATTAACAAGCCCCTGCTGGACCGCGTCCTCGAACACGGCGTCCGCCAGGAGTGGCTGGATGAGGTGGAGCAGCGTGAACGGACGGAACTGCTCCGCCGCGTAGAGGTCTACCCGCGAGTGGATCTGGACGTGGCAGGAAAAACCGTCCTGCTGGTTGACGACGGACTGGCCACCGGGGCCACCATGAGGGCGGCAGTCGAAGCTGTGCGCGAGGGCGGCGCGGCGACCGTGGTAGCCGCTGCCCCGGTTGGCTCCATTGACGCAGAGGCCTCCGTGGAACGGGCATGCGATGCCGTGCTGTGCCTGCACCTGCCGGGCAAGTTCCGGGCGGTTGGCAGCTTCTACCGGCATTTTGAGCAATTGTCCGACGACGATGCCATCAGCTTCCTGAGGCAGTAACAGCACCGGAGACGGGGCACCCCGAACGCGATGAAGGCGGGCCCGGACTGCAAGGTCCGGACCCGCCCTCATTACGGGTGGGGCCCACTCCGTCAGGGTTCCCTGACCGAAGCGAAGCGAGGCCAGGGGGACGGTGGGGATTAGTGGTGGCTGACTCCCAGCGGGCGGCCCTTGGTCTCCTTTGCCAGGACGACCCCGACAGCGGAGATCACGCAAAGGATCATGATGTAGATGCCTATGGAGCCTGTCCATTTGGTGGCCTGCAGCAGGGTTTCAGCGATGGTCGCCGCAAAAGCGCCGCCCAGGATAGCGCCGAAGGCGTAACCAATGGAGATCCCCGAGTAACGCACATTGGCGGGGAACATCTCGGCGTACATGGCGGACATGGGGCCGTAGGACAACCCGAGGCCAATGGTGAGGACGAACAGCGCCAGGCCGTACAGCCAGATGTTCTTGGTGTCGATGAGGGCAAACATGGGAATCATCCACACAAAGATGATGGCGTAGCCGGTAAGGAATGTCTTGACCCGGCCAATGCGGTCCGAGAGCCAGCCGCCGGCCAGGGTGAAGATGAGCCAGCCGAAGGATGCCAGGGTGGTGGCCAGGAGAACCTGCGGTGTGGGCATCTGCAGTGTTCGGGTGGCGTAGGCGATGAAGAACGCGATCAGCAGGTATCCCGCAGCGTTGTTGCCGATGAAGATCATGGTGGAGTACAGAACCGGCTTCTTGTGGCTCCGGACCAGTTCTCCCAGCGGCGCCTTGCTTTCCTGCTTCCGGGCGGCCATTTCCTGGAACACGGGGCTTTCGGCCACGGCACGCCGGATCAGGTATCCCACCACAATGAGGACGATGGAGAGCAGGAACGGCACCCGCCAGCCCCAGGCAGCGAAGTCCTCCTTGGACATGTTGCTGTTCAGGAAGAACAGGAGGCCGGTGGCCAGGATCATGCCGATGGGCACGCCGATCTGCGGGTAGGCACCAAACAGGCCGCGTTTGTTCAGCGGCGCGTGTTCAACGGCCATGAGTGCGGCTCCACCCCACTCGCCACCGGCCGAGAAGCCCTGGATGATGCGGAGCAGGATCAGGAGGATCGGGGCCCAGGCACCGATCTGTGCGTAGGTGGGCAGCATACCGATCAGGGCGGTGGCGGCACCCATCATCACCAGCGTGAAGACGAGCATTGCCTTGCGGCCGAGGCGGTCGCCAAGGTGCCCGGCCACAACGGCGCCAAGCGGCCGGAAGAGGAAGCTGATGCCGATGAGGGCGAAGGACAGGATCTGCGCCAGCCCCGGGTTGGACTGGTTCAACGGCGCGAGGAACAGCGGCGACAGCAGCGTTGCGGTCAGCTGCGCAAAGATGAAGAAGTCGTACCACTCAATGGTGGTACCGACGAGGGTGCCGGCGAGGACCTTGCGTTCCTCCCGCCGGGAACTGGGACCGGCGAGTGTGTCCACCTTGGAAGGTGTGGTCATTGAAACTCCATTGTTCAAGGCAGCAGCGCTGCCGGGACGCCTTCAGGATTACCGACAGAACGGTCAGTTAGTTAGTAGGGTACTACGAAAATGTGAGACGGGACACGCTCCGGTGAAAATTATTCTGGGTGGCGGCGGTAATAGACCAGCATCTGGTTCCAGTTCTATATTTGGACTGCCGTTTCATATTCAGGACGCCGGCACCGGGCCGGCACATCGGAAGAGCAGCCAAGGCCGGCAGCTGCCACCGACGCCCGCCACCTAGGATGGACATCATGAATCCCACCGCTTCAGCCCCGGCCGGAGCAGCGCCGGCGCAGGCTTCCCCCTCCCAGACCCTGTCCCGGGGGATCCGCGCCCTGGAGATCCTGGCGGCGGCCGCCGGGCCGCTGACCATCGCGGAACTGGCAGACGCCATGGGCGTCCACCGGTCGGTGGCCTACCGGATCCTCCGCACGCTGGAGGATCACTCGCTCCTCGTGCGCGATGACGCCGGGCGGGTCCAGCCAGGTCCGGGGCTTGCCGTTCTGGCTCGCGGCGTGTCCCGCAACCTGCAGGCTGCCGCCCTCCCGGAACTGACGCAACTGGCGAACACCTTGGACATGACTGCGTTCGTGGCTGTCTGGGACCACCACGACTGCATCACCCTGCTCACCGTGGAACCCCGGCACTCCGGCGCCACGGTGGCCCAGCATCCCGGCACCCGCCACCCCATCAACGCCGGCGCCCCGGGCATCGCCATCCAGTCTGCGCTTACTGAAGCTGAATGGGACCGGCTGGCAACGGGCGTCCCCTACCGGCCAGAGGCTGCCGAAGCGCGGCACACCGGCTACTCGGCCAGCCACGACGAAGTCATTGCCGGGGTTTCCTCCCTGGCGGCGCCCGTCCGGGTTCCCGGCGGCCGCCCCGCCGCACTGGCCGTCGTCTACATCCGCTCAAACCATGACCCCGCCACGGTAGGCGCTGCCCTGGCGGACAGCGCCGCAAGGATTGAGCGGCAGTTGGCCTAAGCTTTCTTGCGAAGAACGACGGCGGCTCCCGCACCCAGGAGCGCAAGCGCAGCCGCCGCGCAGACCGGGACAAGGAAGGCACCCGCGTAACCGTGGCTTTCGGCGAGCTGGCCGCCAATGGATGAGCCGAGCGCCGTGCCGGCCACAATGCCGCTGGCCAAGGCGGTCATCACCGTGCCAAGACGGCCGGCAGGAGCCACGAGACCGCCGACGGCGAAGACCGTGACCATGACCGGCCCCACCGGGAGGCCCAGGATCAGCAGCACTGCCACCATTGCGGGCATCGATGACGGCAGGAACAGCAGCAGGGACAGCGCGGCCATCAGCCCGGCGCACGATACCCACCGCCAGGAGAGCCTGAAGCCCTGCGGCCAATACGCAACGGACAGCGCCGTTGCGGCTGAGCTCAGGCCCATCACGGCGTACAACAGCCCGGCCGCTTCCGAGCCCGCAAAGCCAGCCGAGAAGGAGCTCAGGGCGGTTTGGGTGGAGCCGAAGAAGGTACCCATGCACACCATGGCCAGTACCGGGAGGGCAACTGCTGCCGGGAACGGCCGGCGAACGGTCTTTTCATGGGCGGGCGTGTAGTTCTCCGTCGCAGGGCGGCTTAGCGGAACCGCCCGGTGGGTGGGGTGGACGGCAAAGGCGGGAACAAGCGTGATGGTCAGGACCACCGCCAGGGCGAGGGGCAGCCAGGGCGCGACGAGGCTGGCCAGGAGCCCCACCAGCGCCGGGCCCAGGACAAAGGTCACTTCATCCGCGGTGCTCTCGTAGGAAAGTGCCGTGTCCAGGTTGCGTGCCTGGTCAGTGGCAGCGCCGCTGGAGGTGAGTGCCATCCACCGGACCCTGGCCAGCGGCCCCACCTGGGGGCAGCTGGCGCCGGAGAGGAAGGCGGCAGCCAGTACTGCGGCAGGCACACCAGGCGCCCCTCCGGTCGCCCAGACCACGAGGATCAGGGAGAACACGGCGATGCTGTTGAGGAGTGCGGCCAGCAAAAGGACGGGGCGTTGTCCCCGCCGGTCGGCGAGGGCTCCCAGCAGAGGAGCGCCCACAGCAGAACCAATGCCCACGGCCCCGGCGGCCATCCCGCCCAATGCGTAGGAACCGCTGGCTGACGTGACAAGTGTGAGTGTCCCCACCGTCAGCATCGCCAGCGGAAGACGGGCGAACAGGCCCAGGGGAATAAAGGCACGGCCCGCCAGAAGGGGCAATGTGGCGAACCTGCCGCGGGCGGCAGCGGGGATTTCCACTGGGGCCTGGGCTGCGGGAGCGGGAGCTCGTGAAGGCGCCGGGAGCGATGGCGGTTCTTCGACGGCGGAGCGGGAGACTTTGGTGTTGTCGGGTGAAAGTGGTGAGTTCAATTCCGGGCTCGTTCAGATCGTGCGCATCGTCCCTCCTCCCGATGCACGCAACCCGGTAACTGTCCCAGTATATCCGGCCGGAAGGCAGCCTTCCGGTCACATTGGAGCTTCCGCCCCGTCCGATATGCGGAGCGTGGAGCCGTTCCGTCCCTTCAGTACCTGGAGCTGGGCACCAATCCGCTGCTTCATCTCCGCGACGTGGCTGACCAGCCCCACCACGCGGCCGCCGTCCCGCAGCCCTTCCAGGGCGTCCATCACCTGTTCCAGGGACTGTTCATCCAGGCTTCCGAACCCCTCGTCCACGAACAGGGTCTCAATTTCCACTCCGCCGGTTTCCTGCTGGACGACGTCCGCCAGTCCAAGTGCCAGGGACAGGGAGGCCATGAAGGATTCTCCGCCGGACAGGGTGGAAGTGTCCCGCCGGAACCCGGTCCACTGGTCCACGACTTCCAGGCCAAGCCCGGACTTTGCGCCCCGTGCAGCCCTGGCGTCCGTGTGCTGGAGCAGGTAGCGGCCGTCACTCATGGCCACCAGGCGTTCGGAGGCCGCCAGCGCCACCTGTTCCAGGCGGGCAGCCAGGACGTAGCTGTTCAAACTCATCCTGTAGGTGTTCTCGCCTCGTCCAGCGGCGGCGTCGGCCAGTCCGGCAAGCATCTGTGCCCGCTCTGCAGGCTGCCGTGCCGCCCCTGCCAGCTCGTTGTATTCGGCCCGGATGCTGCGCACCGAGGCCAGGCACCGGGCGGCCAACCCGGCAGCGAGGTCCGCATCCCGGGCGTCCTGGAGGGCACGGGCTGCGGCCTCACGGAGGGCACCAAGCCGCTCCACGTCCACCTGGTAGCCCGCGGACTTCTCCTCCAGTGCCAGCAGGACGTCCTCGGAAACAAACAGTTCCGCCACCCGGGCTTCCTCATCCTGGGCTGCCCGCACCTGCATCTGGAGTGCTGCTGCCTCAGCATCGTCGAGCAACTGCTCCCGGGCCTCCTCAGCCGACGCGAAACCGGCTGCGGGCAGCGCCAGGTTCAGCTGTTCCAGAGCCTCGGCAGCCTGTGCCTCCGTCCGCTCGAGCTGCGCTTGTGCCTCAACGGCCTTGGCGAGCACCGCTGCCGCGTCCTCCAGCGCCCGCAATCGCAGGGACAGGCTGCGATGGCTTCCCCTCAGTCCGGCCAGCGCCTGGTCAAGGGCTGCGGTCTGTTCGGCGGCGTCGGCCAGCGATGCCTTGGTGCGGGCAAGCTCGCCTTCAGTGCCGGTGCGGGCCTCCAGAGCTGCCGCACTGTCCGCGTCAAGCTTTTCGAGCCGCAACCGTACGGCTTTGAGTTCCTTTACCGCTTCGCCGGCATCGGCGGCTGCCCTCCGCGCATTCCCGGCTCCGCTGAGGGCCTCGTCCGCTTCCGTGTCCCCGCCCTGCCCGGCGAGGACGGCCACCAGTTGGCTGGCGTCCCCGAGTTGGCCGGCCAGCACGGCATGTGCAGCCTCTGCTGCTTCATACACCAGCCGCGCATCTTCCTCCTGCTGCGCGAGCGCCGGACCTCCGGAGCCGCCGGTGGCCGGGACAGGGTGGTCTTCGCTGCCGCAGACGGGACACTGGTCCCCCGGCACCAGTTTGGCTGCCAGCTCAGCAGCGGCATTGGCAAGCCGTTGCTCCCTCAGATCCAGCCAGAGGCGTTTTGCGTCCAGTTGCCGTTCACGGGATTCCTCGTAGCGGACCTTTACCTGGTCGCGGGCAGCAACAGCGGAACCGTAGCGCCTGACGACGTCCAGCAGTTCCTCCGCGGCGGCGGCTTCCTTGAGGCGCAGGGCCGCGGCCCCTGCGCGCTCCTCCAGGTCCTGAAGTCCGTCAGTGAGGCGGTCCCGCTCGTCCTGCAGTTCCTGGCTGTGCCTGCCCGCTGCGGCGAGCGCGGTGACCAGCTCCTGCTGTTTTTTGACGAGCCCACTGTGCCGCTTCCGAAGGGCCTGCAGGCGGTCCTCGTCAGGAAGCCGCGCTTCAACCACGGCGAGGAGGGAGCGCAGGCGTCCCAGCTCCGCGGCAGCACCGGCAACAGGGCCCGGCTGGCCGGCGGCGGCATCTGCCCCAAGCTGAAGTTCCAGTTCGGCCAGTTCGGGGTCCTCCCCCGAGGCCAGGCTGAGCAGGGTGAAGGCGGATTCCACGGCGGTGGCTGCGCTCCGGGCCTTGGCGGCGCTGGCATCCACGGTGCCCAGCTGCCCCGCCAGGACCTCCGCCTTCCGGTGCCGGGACAGCCTGAGGAGCTGGTTCTGGAGCAGGTGCGCCCCCTGCTCCACCGCCGCCTTCCGGGCTGATGCGGAATCAAGTTTCCGTCGCCGGTCCCCGCGTGCCGCTTCGAGTTCCACGGCCTTCCTGCACTCGCTGCTGGCCGTTTCTGCCCGTTCTGCCAGCCCTGCCAGGTCCTGAAGCCGTCCAGACACTGCTTCCTCGAGCCAGCCGAGGCGTGCAGGGGTGTTGTCGGGCGAAGGCGCGTCGTCGCCGTCGCCGTCCAGGGCGAGGCGGGCGGTCTCGGCTTCTGCCCGTGCAGCCAGGAGTTCGAGCTGGCCAACGAGGACGGCGACGTCCTCCTTGGCTTCCTGCGCCTGGCGCGAGAGTTCCTGTTCCACTGATTCGAACCGCTCGGTGCCGAACAGCTTCTGCAGAAGGTCCAGGCGGTCGCTGGCCTTGGACCGAAGGAATGCAGCAAAGTCGCCCTGCGGCAGCATCACAACGCGGGTGAACTGCTCCCGGTCCATACCCAGCAGGGCGAGGATTTCAACGCCGGCCTCATCGTTGCGGGCGGACTTGTCCGTCCATGTTCCGGATACGCGTTCGCGCAGCAACGTCCTGGCCTGCTGGGTGGTGAAGCCGTTCTTCCCCCGGGTGCTCGGCTTGTCCCAGGCCGGGGACCGTGTCACTTCAAAGCGGCGGCCCTGGGCGGAAAACTCGCAGGTCACGGCAGGTTCCTGCGCCGGTTCCGCATGGTCGCTGCGGAGCCGCTTGCCGTCCTGGCGGGCTCCCGGCACGGAGCCGTAAAGGGCAAAGCAGATGGCATCGAGGACGCTGGTCTTTCCGGCACCGGTGGGCCCGTTGAGCAGGAAGAGTCCGTGGGCACTGAGCCTGTCGAAATCGATCTCCTCAGTGCCGGCAAAAGGGCCGAAACCGGAAATCAGCAAGCGGTGGATCCTCATCGTGAAGCCTCCATGGCGCGCACATTTTCCAGCGCGGCTGCAAGCGCGGCTTTTTCGGTTTGATCAGGAACGCGGCCGCGCACATGTTCCAGAAAGCCGCAGCATACAGAGAGATCGTCCGGTGCCTCAGCGAGCCTGCTGCTGTAACTGGAGGTGCCGGCGGCCGTTCCCCCTTCCGGATCGAAACCGAGGACAAGGGTGTCCGGGAACCGGGTTCGCAGCTGCTCCATGGCCCGGGCGGGGCGTTGGGAATCCGTGAGGGTGACCTGGCAATAGGCTGTTTCCGCCCACTGGTGATCCGGTGATTCCAGAAGCTCTGCGAGCGGGCCACGCAGCACGGCCAGTGTGCGGGGCCCTTCCCACAGGACTTCCTGGACAGAACGGACGCCCTCGGCTCCAACATCCACGAGCCAGCCGCCCTTCTGGTGGCTGGCCTCGGAAAAGGAGTACGCCAGCGGCGAGCCCGAGTACCTCACCTGTGGTGAAAGGGTCTGCCGTCCGTGCAGGTGCCCCAGCGCGGTATAGCTGAAGCCGTCGAAGAGGTCCAGCGGGACCGCTCCGACGCCACCGATGCTGAGGTCGCGTTCGCTGTCCGAGCTGATCCCGCCGCTGGCAAAGGTGTGCGCCAGTACCACCGAATGGACGGTGGCCGAGGCTGACCGCCGTTCGATGTCCTCGCGGATCATGCCTGTTGCGGCCCGGGTGACCTCAAAGTGGCTGGCGGTGTCCACCCCGAGCTGTTCAGCGACAAGGCGGGGCTCGAGCCACGGTATGCCGTAGATGGCCAGGACAGCCTCAGCACCGGTGGCAGGCGCACCCTCAAGAGGAAGCAGCAGGGGCGTGTCCAGGCTCTCGATCCTGGTCCGGAGATGGACTCCTCCGCGTTCCAGGAGGCTGGATGCGAAACCCAGGCGGATGGCGGAGTCATGGTTGCCGCTGGTCAGCACCACTTGTGCGCCCGCGGAGGTCAGGCGCACCAGGGTTTCATCCAGCAGGCGGACCACGTCAACGCCTGGCAGGGCGCGGTCGTAGACGTCCCCGGCCACCATGACAACGTCCACGCCGTGTTCAGTGACGGTGCCGACCAACTGGTCGACAAAGGTGCGCTGGGCAGCCAGCATGCCAACGCCGTGGAAGGACCGCCCCAGATGCCAGTCCGATGTATGGAGTAACCGCATGTTCTTAAGCTATCGGCAGGCACTGACAGCACGGGCAACCGCCACAGTCACCGCGTATCAGCCCCGCTTGCCATCAAAGAACTCCTGGGCTTCGCTGGCCCGCGGCCGAGGTGCGTCCGTGCCGCCGCCGGTGCCTTCGTCCGCGGTGACTGCCTGCGCTTCCGGGGCGGGCTCCCCCGCCTCGCCGGCTGCTCCGGACTCCGCCGGAAGTGCAGGCCCCGCATCGGCAGCAGCATCGGCATCAGCAGCGGCGCCGAAGCTCCGGAAAACCAGCCCGGCGATGGCAGCACCCACCAGCGGGGCGGCAAGGAAGACCCAGAGCTGGCCCACTGCCCAGCCGGAGCTGAACAGCGCGGAGGAGACCGCACGGGCTGGATTGAACGGCAGGTTCCCAACCGACTGGCCCAGCTGCAGGAGCACCGCAAAGGACAGGCCGACGGCGACGGCAGCCCGTCCGCCGTTGTCCCCGGCATTCAGCCGGCCGTTCTCCCTGCCAAAGGTAATGTCCCTGCCGGCTGTACCCAAAAAGACCGCAACGATGATGGCGGCGCCAAGCATTTCCAGGAGCAGCACCGCAGCCAGCGGCGCCTGGATGATGGAGTGCTCGCCGAAACCGGCAGTGACAGTATCAAAGGCAGTACGGCTGTCGGTGATGCCGGGCAGGGTGCGGAGGATTCCGTAAAGCGCGAGGGCTCCCGCCAGGCCCCCGGCCAGCTGTGCGCCCACGTAGGCGGCAGCAGCTCCGGCCCGGATCCTGCCGGCCAGGAGATGGCCCACCGTGATCGCCGGGTTGAAATGGCCGCCGGAGACGCGTGCGAACGCGAGCATGGCTGCGGTAACGGCGAGGCCGGCGGCCAGTGCCGCAGGGAGAGGGCTGGAGTCGGGGATGGTGAACAGCGGCACCCCGAGTCCGGCCACCACAATGAACAAGGTTCCGAACGCCTCGGCCCCCAGCCTCGGCAGGAGCCCGGGACGGGGAGCCGCCGTACCGCGGGGCAGCACAGCGTCGTGACGGTCAGGGGCGGACATGCTCATGGTGGGACCTTTTGGTAGGCAGAAGATGGTGGTGCTGCCGCCGGGCAACCCCTCCATTATTCCAGCCCGCGCTGGACGTTTGCTGGGCCTGCACAATTCCCGGGCTGGATGCGGCGGCACCGGTCCGGCCGGACGTGCCTGCCGCGGTAAATTTACAGCATGAGCATCGAACCCGGCGCGCCCGCGTCCCTGACGTCCCGTATCCATGGCTGCCTGCTGGGGGGCGCTGTGGGTGATTCGCTGGGCTACGCCGTCGGCACCGATTCGATGGCGGAAATACGGCGCCGTTTTGGTGCGGGTGGCATCGCCGGTTTCGATGCCTTGCCCGCAGGAAGATTCTCCGACGAGACCGAGCTGACCCTGTACACCGTGGACGGGCTGGTTGAGGCGCCGGAGTGGGCCAATTCAGGCGTGGGAGCGGATGTGAACGCCTGCCTGTGGCTCGCGTACCTCCGCTGGCTTGCCACCCAGGGGGAGGACGCCCCGTCATCCGCCCCGGTGCCCCAGCCCCGCTGGATCGACCGGCAGGTTGTGCTTCACCAGCGCCGCGAGCCCTGCGAAACATGTATCTCGGGGCTGGCGACGGGCGAGATGGGGACGTCCGTCCGCCCGGTGAACGCCGGGTCGAAGGGCCCCGGCACGGTGGTACGTTCCGCACCGTTCGGACTGATCCCGCACATCACACCCGAGGCCGTCTACAAATTGAGTGCCGATGCCGCCTCCCTGACGCACGGCCACCCGGCGGCGCGGCAAACGGCCGGGATCTTCAGCCTGCTGATTCACCGGCTGGTGTCTGGCGAAGGACTCCTGGAAGCGGCGTCCGCAGTATCCGCGCATTCCCATGCCCTCAATGAGGTGGCGCCGGAACTTCCGGAGCGCCTCGACGCCGCGCTGCAGCTTGCCGCCAAGGGCGTAGTTGCGCCGGAAGAACTGACCGAAATGCTCGGAGAAGGCAGGACGGCAGAAGAAGCCCTCGCCGTCGCGCTGTACGCGGTGCTCGCCACCCTCCCCCGGGCCGGCAACGCTACGGCCCCCGCCGGCAAGGGCGGCAAGGGGGCGGACGACGGCGGCGCGGACACGCTCCCTGTCCGGCACTTCCGGGAGGCGGTTGCCCTCGCGGTAAACCACGGCGGGAACAGCGATGCCACCGGTTCACTGGCGGGAAACATCCTGGGCGCCTTCTACGGGGAGGAGTGCCTGCCCGCCGACTGGCTGGGAGCGCTGGAGGCGCCGGAAGCCATCCGCGGCATGGCCGGTTTGCTGGTGGGAGTCACGACCGGCGAAGGCTGAGGGGGTACGCCTCGCGGACGTCCTCCGGACCAGTCCAGGGCACTGGGGGAACCCGCACTTCAGGCTGGGGCTGCCACCGCAAAATCGCCCACCATCTGAAGGAACTCACCTTCGGAGAGCACCTCAATCGCCTGCCCCCGCCCGTGGAGTTCCAGCACCCTCCGAGCCTTGCCGGTCAGCCTGCCCGAGCGGAGATCTGAGGCAACAAAACCGTCCCCCACCACCAGGACGGTGGTTCGTCCGGTTACCCTGCTTTCCGGCCGCGCACCGACGTCCGCAGAGCGCTTCTTTGCCTCGGGCCGCCCCATGGCCAGGTCTCCGGTGAAGACCACCGTCTGCCCGTACAGCGGATGGCCCGGCTCGGCGTCGGGGTTCGGGAGCGGGTTGGGCCCCTCCTCCGGCCAGCCAGCCAGGAAGGGCCTGAGCGGAGCGGCCGTGCTGCCGGCGGCGGCAAGTGCTGCAAGGCTGGCCTTGGACAACACATCCGTCGCCGGATTAAAAGCCGGCTGGCGCGGCATGACCAGCCCCAGGGAGAGGTAAAGTTCGGCGATGCTGTTGGCCTGGTTGCGCCCGGCAATATCAATCAGGATTCCAGCACACGCCCGGGCGTCCTCAGCGGCGTCGTGATGGTTCACCAGCGGCACGCCGGCTTCCTCCGCGGCAAAAGGAAGCGAATTGGACACCAGCGAATAGCACCGCCGGGAGAGCATCACGGTACAGACGTAGTCATACGCGGGCCCCGGCAGTCCCGAGACTTCAAGCCCGGAGCGGATCACCCCGAGGTCGAAGGCGGCATTGTGCGCCGCGAGGATGTCGTCGCCAATAAAGGCGCCGATTTCAGGGAAGAGGTCACCGAAGCGGGGCTGCCCGGCCACGTCGTCAGCCCGGATGCCATGGATCCGGACGTTGTGGTAATCGAAGTGGTCGTGGTTCTGCGGCGGCCGCATCAGCCACGAGGCCTCCTCCACAATCCGCCCGCCCCTGACCTTGGTCAGGCCAACCGCACAGGGCGAGCCCCGGAAGCCGTTCGCAGTTTCGAAGTCGATCGCCGTAAAGTCCAAACCCACGGGCCAACCTTACCGCCGGAGACGCTCCAAACCTGTCAAGTACCCTTGAGGAGTGAACTTTCCTGTGATGAATGACCTCGCTGTGTCCATGCTGGGCGGGGCCGGACCGGTCCAGCCGCAGCTGGCTTCCTTCCTGCCCGACTGGCTGAACCCCCAGATCTTCCTGGCCGATCCTGCCCTGGCACCCTGGGTTGTCCTGCTGGTGTGCGGCATCGTCTTCGCGGAGACCGGCCTGCTGGTGGGCTTTTTCCTGCCCGGCGACTCCATGCTCTTCACCGCAGGCCTTCTGGTGGCCACGGATACCATCAAGTTCAACGTGTGGCTCTTTGCACTGCTAATCATCATCTCGGCCATCGTGGGCAACCAGACCGGCTACCTCATCGGGTCAAAAGCCGGCCCCGCGATCTTCAACAAGCCCAACTCCCGCCTCTTTAAGCGGGAGAACGTTGAAAATGCGCACGCGTTCTTCGAAAAGCACGGCGGCAAGGCCCTGATCCTGGCCCGTTTCGTCCCCATCATCAGGACTTTTGTTCCGGTCATCGTTGGCGTTGCCCAGATGAGCAAAAAGAAGTTCTTCCTTTTCAACGTCATCGGCGCGGTGCTGTGGGGCGGCGGCGTGACCCTTTTGGGGTACCTGCTCGGCGACCGCATCCCCTGGGTCCGCGACAACCTGGACATCATCTTCATCGCAATCGTCCTGGTTTCCGTCCTCCCCATCGGCGTGGAGGTCCTCCGCGGCCTCTCCGCGAGGCGGCAGGCCAAGGCCTACGGAACCGATCCCGTGGATGAGTTCATCGAAGAGCATGCCCCCGAAGTTGAGCACAAGACTCCGCGCGATATCCAGAGCACCCGCCCGGTGGAGTAGCGCCCCTCATAATCGATCCTTAAATACCTGTGCTCCCCGTCCAGGCGGGGAGCACAGGTATTTAAGGATGGCGCCGAGGCACATGGCCGGCAGGAACCTAGCCGGCCTGCAGGGCCTCGACAATGGCCGGCAGCAACGCGCGGAAGGCCTTGCCGCGGTGGCTGATGGCATTCTTTTCCTCGGCCGACAGCTCCGCGCAGCTGCGGTCCTCCCCAGCGGGCTGCAACACGGGATCGTAACCGAAACCGCCACCTCCCCGCGGCTCGCGCAGCAGCATGCCTTCCAGCTGCCCGTATTCCACCACTTCACGGCCGGGCCTGCCGTCCCGGTCAGGTACCGCGAGGGCTGCGGCGCAAACGAACGCCGCGCCGCGGTGGAGGTCCGGCACATCGGTGAGCTGGCTGAGCAGCAGGCGCAGGTTGGCAGCGTCATCGCCGTGGCTTCCGGCCCAGCGGGCCGAAAAGATCCCGGGCGCTCCGCCCATGACGTCCACGGCGAGGCCGGAGTCGTCGGCGATGGCGACCAGGCCGGTGGCCTCGGCAACAGCGCGCGCCTTCAGCAGCGAATTTTCAGCAAAAGTAACGCCGGTTTCGACGACGTCCGGCGCACCCGCCGCCGCCGCGTCCACCACCTGGGTATCGACGTCGAGCCCCGGAACCTGCCCCCGCAGCAGCTCACGCAGCTCCCTGAGCTTGCCCTTGTTGTGCGTGGCCAGGACCAGGCGGGGAACAATGCCGCCGGCTGTGCTCACAGAGTGTCCGCCAGGGTTTCGCGCTGGATCGCTGCGAGCTGCGTGGTGCCCAGCAGGGCAAGGTCCAGGAGCTGGTCCAGTTCGGCACGGTCAAAGGGGGCGCCCTCCGCCGTCCCCTGCACCTCCACGAACTTCCCGGAACCGGTGACCACCACGTTCATGTCAGTTTCCGCCCGGACGTCCTCAACGTACGGCAGGTCCAGCATGGGAACGCCGTCGATGATGCCCACGGACACGGCGGCAATGGTGTCAATGAGGGGCTGGGCGTTCTTCCCGATCAGTTTGTTGTCACGGGCGAAGCGGATGGCATCCGCGAGCGCAACGTAGGCCCCGGTGATGGCTGCCGTGCGCGTACCGCCGTCGGCCTGGAGGACGTCGCAGTCCAGCACGATGGTGTTCTCTCCCAGGGCCTTGGTGTCGATGATCGAGCGCAGCGAGCGCCCGATGAGCCGGGAGATTTCGTGGGTGCGGCCGCCGATTTTGCCCTTGACCGATTCGCGGTCGGAGCGGGTGTTGGTGGCACGCGGCAGCATGGCGTACTCCGCCGTCACCCAGCCGCGGCCTTCACCCTTGAGCCACCGCGGGACCCCCGCGGTGAGGGATGCGGTGCACAGGACCCGGGTGTTGCCGAACTCGATCAGGGCCGATCCCTCGGCCTGGTTCGACCATCCGCGGGTGATGCTGATGGGCCGGAGCTGGTCGGGGGCGCGGCCATCGGCACGCACAATGGGCACTGCAGTTGCTTCAGAAGTCATGCCTTTAGCTTATCCACTGCGCGTGCGGCCAGTGCCGGGCCTGATTCTTGGGAGCCTAGATGGTGTAGTGGACCCCGGCCACTGCCACGGCGACATCGCCGCCGAACACCGGCCGGGCCTCGGCCATCACCGTGGTCTGTGATGTCCACACCGGAATATGCGTCAGCAGGAGCCTGCGTGCCCCCGCCGCCGCCGCGGCCTCCCCTGCACGCTTGCCGGTCAGATGGACGTCCTTGACGCCGTCGTCCCGGCCTTCCTCAAAGGCAGCTTCACACAGGAACAGGTCAGCGTCCTTGGCGGCCTCCTCCAGGCTTGCGCAGGAGTCTGTGTCACCGGAATAGGTCAGGGTCCGGGACACCGTGGTGCCGTCCTTGGCGGGCTCCACCACCTCCACCCGCAGGGCGTAGGACTCCTCGATGGGATGGTTGACGGCGAAGGGCGTGACGGTGAACGGCCCAACGGTGACGGCCTCGCGTTCCGTCCAGTTCGTGAAGTCGAATTCCTCATGCATCCCGGGGTCCAGGTCCAGGCCGTATGCGGTGGCCATCCGGTCCGCCGTGGCGGCCGGTCCCCATACCGGGATCCGCCCGCGGCCCCATCCGCCGGGCTTCCAGCGGATGGCTACGTGGAGGCCGCAGAGGTCCATGCAGTGGTCCGGGTGCAGGTGGGTGAGGAAAATCGCGTCGATGTCCTCCAGGTCGGTGTACCGCTGGATGGCGCCCAGTGCTCCGCTGCCCAGGTCCATGACCACTTTCCAGGTCCGCTCGCCGTCGTGCGCGGTCAGCAGGTAGCACGACGCCGGTGATCCGGGGCCTGGAAAGGAGCCGGTACATCCTACGATGGTGAGCTTCACAGGCCGGTGCCTCCGGTCACTGAGCTGCCCACGAAATTGGAAATCCTTGGGCGTGCCGCAGCAGTCTGGGCGGCGGCGATCATCTCGGGCGTGATCCGGGCCAGGCTTCCGGTGGGATATTGCGCGGACACGTGGTCCACGTGCCGGACGGAGAGGACTTCGGGACCCAGGAACCGCCGTGCCAGGGCCTCGAACTGCCCGGCGTCCCCGGTGGCGACGAAGTGGTGTTCCGGCGGCGCATCATCCATGCGCTGCAGGTTATGGGTGGCCAGGGCGCGGTAGACGTCCTTTGCTGTTTCCTCCGCGCTGGACACCAGTGTCACGTCCGCCCCCATGACGTAGGAGATGACGCCGGTGAGCAGCGGGTAGTGCGTGCAGCCCAGCACCACGGTGTCCACTCCGGCGGCTTTGAGCGGCGCCAGGTACTCCTCAGCCACGGCCAGCAGGGCCGGTCCGGTGGTGATGCCGGCTTCCACGTAGCTGACGAACTCCGGGCACGCCACCGAGGTGATCGCCAGGTCCGGCGCCGCGGCGAACGTGTCCTCGTAGGCCCGCGAGCCGATCGTGGCGGACGTGCCAATGACCCCCACCCGTCCGCTGCGCGTTGCGGCAACGGCGCGCCGCACCGCAGGCTGGATGACCTCGATGACCGGAATGCCGTACCGGGCCGTGTAACGTTCCCGGGCGTCGCGCAGGACGGCGGCCGACGCCGAGTTGCAGGCAATGGTGAGCAGCTTGACTCCGGAGTCCACGAGTTCGTCCATCACACCCAGGGCGTTGGCCCGCACCTCCGCGATGGGTAGCGGCCCGTAGGGCCCGTGCGCGGTGTCCCCCACATAAAGGATGGACTCGTTGGGCAGCTGGTCGATGATGGACCGTGCCACCGTCAGGCCGCCCACCCCGGAATCGAATACGCCAATGGGACGTGACTCCAGGGCGGCGGCAGGGAAGTCGCTGGCTTGGGACCCGGCTGCAGCTCCGGCTGTGGGGTCCATGCTCGAGGCTCTACTCATGATTATTCGAGGATAGGTCTTCGCTGCAGCTCCAGCCATGGCCTTGTGGCGAGCAGCTCATGTCTGTTGGGTCACAACCCAAGGACGGGAAACGGCCGCCGCCGCTCATCGGCGCGTATCCAGGGACTGCAGCATGGCCTGGACCAGTGACTCCTGGAGCCAGGTGGCGAAGTTGTAGACCAGGGCCAGGTAGCTCTCCACATCCTCGGCCTGGGACCAGTCCTGCATCAGGTGGACGTGTTCCGCGTCCTCCTCGTCCTGGATGTCCAGCCGCTCGGCCAGCACCAGCCGGACGTCGTTCAGGGCCATTGACCAGTGCCGCGCGCCGTCAGGGCTGAGCACGATCTCGTCCTTGTCCAGGTCAAGCGCTGCCGCGCGAAGGGCGCCGATCTTCGTTTCCCGCAACGAACGCTCGGTGAGCTGGCGGAACTCAAGGGAGGCGGCGCCGTCGTCCTTCATCACGTTCGGAAGCAACCGCTTGACGGCCCGGTCCGAGGGCTCGGCGACGTCCATGTCCAGGCCGATCAGTGCGGCCAGGGGATCCTGGCCGGCCCGTTCCTCGGGCTGCAGCATGGAAATGACGTCGTTGATGAGGCTGCGCAGCAGGTCCCGCTCCGCCGGTTCCAGATAGCCGGTGATGCCCTTAAGTCCGTACTTGAATGCCTTAGCCACGTTTCCCCCTGCCCTGGCCCGGGCCCCCGGACTTGCCTGAGTTGCCGCCTGGCCCGCCGCTCGCCTTCTCCACCGTGGCCCACAGCCCAAAACCGTGCATGGCCACCGCGTGGCGCTCCACCTGCTCCTTGCTGCCGGAGGAAACGATCGAGCGGCCCTTCTTGTGGACCTCCATCATGAGCTTGTTGGCTTTGCTCTCGGAGTAGCCGAAGTAGCTTTGGAAAACATAGCTCACGTAGCTCATGAGGTTGACGGGATCGTTCCAGATCACCAGGTTCCAGGGGATGTCCGGTGCGGTCAGCGAATCGGTGGATTCGGCTGTTCCGGTCCGGGTGCCCTCCTGAGTATCAGGGCCGGGCGCAACGCTAATGGTCATCTGTCCATTCTATGGGGATGGTGGGCCCACGCCGGCGAGGGCCCCGCGGCGAAGCGAAGCGAGACGTGGGAGCCGGTGGGTGGGCCCACTCCGGCGAGGGCCCCGCGGCGAAGCGAAGCGAGACGTGGGAGCCGGTGGGTGGGCCCACTCCGGCGAGGGCCCCGCGGCGAAGCGAAGCGAGACGTGGGAGCCGGTGGGGACTAGAGTGATTTTCGTGAGTACCTCAGCCGGCTGGGACCATCCCCGCACGTCCTTTTACACTGACCATTACGAGCTGACCATGCTGCAGGCGTCGCTCCATTCCGGAGCCGCTCACCGCAAGTCGGTGTTCGAGGCATTTGCCCGCCGGCTGCCGGATGGCCGGCGCTACGGCATTGTGGCAGGCACCGGACGGCTGCTCGAGGGGATCGCGAACTTCCGCTTCGGGGAAGCCGAGCTGGAGTTCCTCGAGCGCACCAACGTGGTGAACGCGCAAACCCTCGAGTACCTCGCGTCCTACCGGTTTTCCGGTGACATCTGGGGCTACCCCGAGGGCGAGGCGTACTTCCCGAACTCCCCCATCCTGATCGTCGAGGCCACCTTCGCCGAGGCGTGCATGCTGGAGACCTACCTGTTGTCCGTGCTGAACCACGACAGCGCCATCGCCTCCGCGGCTTCCCGGATGGTGAGTGCCGCCGGGGGCCGGCCCTGCATCGAGATGGGTTCCAGGCGCACGCATGAGGAGGCAGCCACCGCCTCCGCCAGGGCAGCGATCATCGCCGGCTTCGACAGCACGTCCAACCTGGAAGCCGGCATCCGCTACGGCATCAAGACCGTAGGAACGGCCGCCCACTCCTTCACGCTGCTGCACGATACGGAGCGGGACGCCTTTGAGGCACAGATTGCCTCCCTCGGGGACCACACGTCCCTGCTGGTGGATACGTACGACGTCGAAACGGCGGTCCGTACGGCCGTGGACCTTGCGGGTCCGCGCCTGGGAGCGGTCCGGCTGGATTCCGGTGACCTGGTGGCGCAGGCTCAGTGGGTGCGCACGCTCCTTGACGACCTTGGCAACGAAAACACCAAGATCGTGGTCACCTCTGACCTTGACGAATTCGCAATCGCCGCCCTTCAGTCGGCGCCGGTGGACTCCTACGGCGTAGGCACCTCGCTGGTGACCGGTTCGGGAGCACCCACGGCCAGCATGGTCTACAAACTGGTCAGCCGGACGGACGACGACGGCAGTTTTGTCTCGGTGGCCAAGGCCGCCAAGAACAAGGCAAGCGTAGGCGGACGGAAGTATGCACTGCGCAAACTGAACGAGCGGGGCATCGCCACGGCGGAAGTGGTGGGCGTTGGCCACCGGCCGGAGGATGACGGAAATGACCGCCCCCTGCTGCAGCAGTTCATGAAGAACGGGGAGCTGCTGCCGGGCTGGACCGGCCACGAAGGAGTGCTTCGCGCCCGCCAGCGCCACGCGGACTCCATGGCAGAGCTGCCCTCTGTGGTGAACCGCCTGCAGCGCGGGGAAGCAGCCATCCCCACCATCTATGAGGAGAACTGATGTCCCGGGCACTGATCATCGTCGACGTCCAGAACGATTTTTGCGAGGGCGGTTCGCTTGCCGTATCAGGCGGCGCCGACGTCGCCGGCGCCATCAGCGAATATGTTGATGCCCATCAAGGCGAGTTCGACCACATTGTTGCCACCCAGGACTGGCATATCAATCCGGGAGACCACTTCTCCGAAACTCCTGACTTTAAGGACAGCTGGCCCCCGCACTGCGTAGCGGGAACTCCGGGCGCCGAGCTGCATCCGGACCTGGACACCGAATACATCCAGGCCTACTTCCAAAAAGGCCAGTTTGCCGCTGCCTACTCCGGCTTTGAAGGCCTGCTGGCGCCGGAGGACGCTGTGCCCACCGGAGAACGCCAGCCCGGAGCCCTGCCCGGCCCTGCGGACACCAAAAGCCTTGTTCCGGACGAGGACGCGATCGGCCTGGACGACTGGCTGCAGAGCCACGACGTCGAGGACGTCGTCGTGGTGGGGATCGCCACCGATTACTGCGTCATGGCCACGGCACTGGACGCTGTCCAGGCAGGCTACTCCGTCTCCGTCCTCCGCTCCCTGACCGCGGGAATCGCGGAGGACCTCGAGGATGCGGTTGCCGAAATGGAACTCGGCGGCGTGGACGTTTCCTGAGCCAGGACAACTACCCGGGCCGCTCTCAGGGCGGGCCCGGCAGCGCCCCGGGTGCACCCGGGGCACTGCCGGCGAGGGTGCGCCTACGTGCGGCCGATAAACCAGTCCTGGAGCTTCCGCAGGCGGGACTGCAACTGCTCCTCATTGGCCTGTGCCACAGGCGGGCCCCCGCATACCGTTCGCAGCTTGGTGTGGACCACGCCGTGGGGAGTCCCTGTGCGGGCAGACCAGGCGGCCACGTTCTTGGCCAGCTCGTTGCGGAGGTCCATCAGCATCCGGTGGTCGGGGATGGCCGGGGCCTGGGGTTCAGCAGCTGCGGGCGCCTTCCTGCTTTTCCGGTTCAGCTGCTCGTGCTGGCGCTGCCGCAGGAGCGTGCCCACCTGCTCGGCGTCCAGCAGGCCGGGGATGCCCAGGAAGTCCAGTTCGTCATCCGAACCCACTTCGCCGCCGGTGCCGAACTCGCCGCCGTCGAACAGCACCCGGTCAAAGGACGCCTGCGAATCCAGGGCCTCGAACTTGCCCTTGGTCAGGCTGTCGGAGGCCTTCTCCTCGCGGTTGGCCTCCTCCATGAGTGAGTCTTCCGGGTTAAAGAGCCCGTCTGCGTCTTCTTTCTCCGGGCGGTCCAGGGCGTGGTCCCGTTCAGCCTCCATGGAGTTGGCCAGTGCCATCAGCTGCGGAACCGAGGGCAGGAAGACCGACGCCGTCTCCCCCCGTTTGCGGGCACGCACGAAGCGGCCCACGGCCTGGGCGAAGAACAACGGGGTCGACGTCGAGGTTGCATAGACGCCGACAGAAAGCCGCGGCACGTCAACGCCCTCGGACACCATCCGGACAGCCACCATCCAGCGTTTCTCGCTGGCGGTGAACTCCTCGATCTTGCTCGATGCCTTCGCGTCATCGGACAGGATGACCGTGGGTGACTCCCCGGTAATCCTCTTGAGCTGCCCGGCGTAGGCCCGGGCATCCTCGTGGTCGGTGGCAATCACCAGGCCGCCGGCGTCGGGAACTGTACGGCGCACCTCGCTCAGGCGCTTGTCCGCGCCGGCCAGCACAGCCGGAATCCATTCGCCCGCCGGGTTCAGTGCGGTGCGCCATGCGTGGGACGTGATGTCCTTGGTCACGGCGGCTTCTCCCAGGGACGCGGCCATTTCCTCGCCGCCGCTGGTCCGCCAGCGCATCTGTCCGGAATAGGCCATGAACATCACCGGACGGACCACGTGGTCCCGCAGCGCGTTGCCGTAACCGTAGGTGTAGTCAGCCTTGGAACGGCGAATGCCGTCCCTGTCCTCGGCATACTCCACGAAGGGAATGGGGGAAGTGTCCGAACGAAACGGCGTACCCGTCAGGGAAAGCCGACGCACCGCGGGGTCAAAGGCTTCACGCAGGCCGTCGCCCCAGGACAGCGCCTCGCCGCCGTGGTGGATCTCGTCCAGGATCACCAGGGTACGCGCAGCTTCGGTCTTCGCACGGTGAAGCATCGGCTTGCTGGCCACCTGGGCATACGTGACGGCAACACCGATAAAGCCGCGGCCGTGCTGGCCGTCCGAGTTCTTGAAGTTGGGGTCGATGGCAATGCCCACCTTGGCTGCCGCATCCGCCCACTGCCTTTTGAGGTGGTCCGTAGGCGCCACAATAGTCACCCTGTTGACCGCGCCTGAGTCAATGAGCGTGGATGCCACCCGGAGGGCAAAGGTCGTCTTGCCGGCGCCGGGCGTAGCCACGGCAAGGAAGTCCCGGGGACTTGTCCTCAGGTAGAGGTCCAGGGCTTCCTGCTGCCAGGCGCGGAGTTTCGGGGCGGTTCCCCAGGCTGCGCGTTCCGGATAAGCCGGAGGCAGGGTGGGGCCGCCAAAAAGCGTCTCCGTCACTATTTGTTGTTGCCCGAGTCCCCTCCGGGACCCTTGCCGCCGTCGTTCCCCGGGCGGAGGCCGTCATAAACCTCTTTGCACATGGGGCAGACCGGGAACTTCTGCGGATCCCGGCCCGGGGTCCAGACCTTGCCGCACAGGGCAATGACAGGGTCCCCGGTCAGGGCCGACTCCATGATCTTTTCCTTCCGCACATAGTGCGAAAAGCGCTCACGGTCGCCCGGCTCCACCTCCTGGCGCTGTTCCTCGCGCTCAATGGTGGCTGTGGACGTTCCAGCCCCGGAAAGCTCGCGCATCGGGTCGTTGTCGAGAGGGTCCGCAGTGCTAGTCATGCGAACCATCTTAGCTGTTCCGGCGGCCCGGCGTTCGACGCCAGCGCGCCTCCGCCGGCAGAAACAGCCCTTCCGCAACGGCCGCCGCCGGGACCTTCCACCGGAAAACGTGCCCCGGTGCGCTGCCGCTAAATCCCCTGCCAGGCGGGCTTGTTGTCATAGGTGTGCCGGTAAAAATCCGCTAGCTTCAGTGCTGATGCCGCGGCCTCATCGAGCAGGACCGTGGCGTGCGGATGGAACTGGAGGATCGACGCCGGGCAGATGGCGGAAACAGGACCCTCCACAAGGTCGCGGACTGCCTGGGCCTTTTGCGCCCCAGTCGCCACCAGCATGACGTGCCGCGCATCCATGATGGTCCCCAGCCCCTGGGTGAGGACATGGTGCGGGACATCGGCGAGGCTGTCGAAGAAACGCGCGTTGTCCCGGCGGGTCTGTTCGATGAGGCTTTTGATCCGGGTCCTTGAGGTGAAGGAGGAGCCCGGTTCATTGAAGGCAATGTGCCCGTCCGTGCCTACGCCCAGGATCTGCAGGTCAACACCGCCGGCGGCGGCGATGGCTTCCTCGTAAGCACTGCAGGCAGCCGGGATATCAGCAGCGGAACCGTCCGGCCCATGCACGTTCTCCGGCCGGATGTTCACCCGGTTGGTGAATTCCCGGAGGACCACTTCGCGGTAGGACTCGGGGTGCCCCGGAGGGAGGCCAACGTATTCGTCCAGTGCAAAGCCGGAGGCACGGCTGAAATCCAGGCCGTCCCGCTCATGCCTCAGGGCCAGCTCATCGTAGACCGGCAGCGGGGACGAACCCGTAGCCAGTCCCAGGACGGCGTCAGGCTTGCGCCGAAGCAGCTCCCCGATGGCGTCAGCGGCAAGCTGTGCAATCTGTTTGCTCCCGTTGAGGATCACAACCTCCATGCTGTTCCTTCCACGAACTGTCAGCGGTTGACCGAGACCTGCGCCAGGAGCTCGGGTCCGCGGGCTTCCAGCCATTTTCCGCCGAGCCTCACGCCTGCTACAAACAGGCCCGTACCCAGGACTGTCCCGGTGGCGAGGTTGAGCCAGCCAAACAGGCTGTTGCCCGTCACGACCTGGGCGATGAGGAGCCCGACCTCGGGCAGGACCAGGAGCATCAGGACCAGCAGCCCTCCGAACTGTACGGCCAGGGTCTGTCCCACGTTGCCGGGCGGCTTCTTGAACGGGCTGTCGCCCGGCAGCGGAACGGCCACGGTGTAGCGGGCGGAGACAACCGAGGACAGCCCCAGCCCGGTGAACAGGATGCCCAGGCTCAGGCCCAGCTGGCCGGGCAGGCCCGCCCAGTCCCCCGTCAGGGCGGAGTAGCCCAGGGCGAACACCAGGACCACCGGCAGGGCGAAGGCAAGGCAGGCAAGGGCGCGGCCCAGCCGGTCCGCTACGCCCCGGACACCGGTGGCCAGATGAAGGGCAAAGGCAGTGTTGTCATAGGACACATCTGCGGAGATGGACCAGGCCAGGATGAACGCGGACAGCGGCGCCAGGACACCCAGGCTGGTGAAGTCCCCGGTCTGGGCTCCCTGGAAGGCCAGCACGACGGGAAGCAGCGGGATCACCACAAGTGAGCCCGAATACCTCGGATCCCGGAGCCAGTACGTGAGGCACCGTGCCATCACGGCGCCGGCAGGCGTTGCGGGCAACAGTGCCAGCAGGCCGAGCCTGCCGCCTTTCCGCTTCCCACTGCCGGCGTATGGAGGAGTTACCAGCGCCCGTTCCAGCAGGAGCTTCCAGGCCCAGGCAAGGGCGGCAAGCGTCGCGACCGAAATCAGCAGCTTCAGTGCCGCGGCACCCGTCTGGCCTGCCGCCACATCACCGGCAATAGACCACGGGGCGCCCAGCGGCGTCCAGGACAACGTCCGGACAAAGCCGGGCAGTTGCCCGAAAGACACGGAGATGCCTTGGCCCAGTCCCGCCACAAGCGGCCCCAGCAGGACGAGCGGCACTATGAACGCGATGGCACTGATGTCCTTGAACCGGCGTGAGGCCGCCAGGCTTGCAGTTGCGGTGGTTACCACTTTGGCAAGAACCACGCAGGTCAGCACGCCCAGCACTGCTCCCACAAACGCGGCGAGGGCAGGAAGGACGCCCCGGGACCAGGTAACCACTGTGGACAAGGCAACCAGGGACGTTGCCACTCCGGGAATTCCGATCAGGCCGCCGAGGGCCAGGCCTGCCAGCATCTGCTTCATGGGAATCGCAAAGGTGGTGAACCGTGCAGGGTCCAGCGTCATGTCCGTGGCAGACGCAATCAGCGGAACAAGCCCCCAGCCAAGGATGGCGGCGGAACCCACCAGTACCACAACCGTTTGCGCAAGGTCGTCCGGCTGGCCGCGCAGCAGCACCAGTGCCGTCACCAGCGTTGCCACCACGCCCACAGCGTAAAGCCCGGCGAAGGCCATGCCCACCAGTTGCCACGGGCTGCGCCGCAATCCGTTCCGCAGCAGGATCAGCTTGAGCCTTAGGAGGTGCGCAACCATTCCAGCCCTTCCGTGTGGCTCCGGCCGCCCACCAGCTGCACGAACCGGTCCTCGAGGGTTGCACCGGCGCGCACCTCGTCGACGGTTCCGGCGGCAAGCAGGCGGCCGCCGGCCACCACCGCCACGTGGTCGCACATCCGCTGCACCAGGTCCATGACGTGGCTGGAAACGATGACGGTGCCGCCGGACCGGACATAGCCGTCGAGGATGGAGCGGATGTTGGCCGCAGAAACGGGGTCCACCGCCTCGAAAGGTTCGTCCAGGACCAACAGCCTGGGCGCGTGGATCAGCGCGGAGGCCAGCGCAATCTTCTTTGTCATGCCGGCCGAGTAGTCCACCACCAGTGTGCCGGCGTCGTCCTGGAGATCCATGGCGATAAGGAGGTCGGCAACCCGGGCGGCGACAACGGCTTTGTCCATCCCGCGCAGCAGCCCGGCGTAGGTGATCAGCTGCTCGCCGGTCAGCCGGTCGAACAGGCGCACCCCGTCCGGAAGGATGCCCATCAGCCTTTTGGCTTCGAGCGGGCGCTGCCACACGTCCACGCCGTGCACCGCGGCTGTTCCGAAGTCCGGACGCTGGAGGCCGGTTGCCATGGAAAGGGTGGTGGTCTTGCCGGCGCCGTTGGGACCAACAATGCCGTAGAAGGATCCGGCAGGGACGTCCAGGCTGATGCCGTCGACGGCGATCTTCCCGCCGAAGCGCTTGGCCAGCCCGCGGATGGACAGGGCGGGCACGGCCGGAGCGGAGTGGGGTTGCCCCACTGCGCCGGAGTGCAGCACAGGGTCGGGTTGCAGCACAGGGTCGGGTTGCGGAGCAGTCATGAAGCCAGACTAGCCCTCCGGTCCCCGCCCCGGGGTCCTCCCGGAGGAGTAGTGAAATAGGCGTAGGGGCGGCCGTCCTAACGGACCTTGCGGATACGGATCGGCCCCCTGGCAGCGGTCGGGTCCACCACCGATCCACCCTGGGTGACCTGGACCTCCCCGGCTTCGACCAGCCGCCCGGCAGCCCTGCGTGCAGGCTCCATCAGGTCCCGCCAGTTCTCGCCGCCCACAGCACGGGCCGCCTCGGACGGGCAGATGGTGGAGGTGGCGGCCCTGGCCGCCAGGAGTTCCAGGATGACAGCTTCCAACTGCCGGCCAATCCTGTCAGCGGGGATTGGTCCGTCAGCGGGCCTTGCCGTCTTGTCACCGGCCGCGGCCTTTCCACTGTTGCTGCCGGCCATCCGCTGTCCCATCAGAAGGATCGCCGGGGGACTGCACGCTCGTATTGCGGCGGCCACGCCATGTCATGACCCAGCTCGAAGGCGGCACGCAGCCACCAGTGCGGGTCCCGCAGCGCTGCCCTCGCAATGAGGACACCGTCCGCTTGCCCGGTGGCAACGGCGTGCTCAGCCTGCCCCGCCGAGGTCAGCAAACCGACCGTCCCCGTGGCCACGCCGGCTTCTTTCCGGATGGCGGCGGAAAAACCGGTCTGGTACCCAGGGCCGGCCTTGATCTGCTGATGGGCAACTGCTCCCCCGCTGGACACGTCAATGAGATCCACACCGTGGCCGGCTGCCTCCCGTGCCAGGTGTACGGAGGCGGCCAGGTCCACGCCGCCTTCTGCCCAGTCGCTGGCCGAGATCCTGAGGAGCAGCGGCATGGACTCCGGAATGACAGCGCGCACGGCGTCAACCACTGCCAGCGTCAGCCGGTTCCGTCCCGTTTCGTCGCCGCCCCAGGAATCGGTCCGCATATTGATCAGGGGGCTTTGGAACTGGTGCAGCAGGTAACCGTGGGCACCGTGGATTTCGATCGTGTCGAAGCCGGCGTCCACGGCCCGCCCGGCGGCGGCAGCGAAGTCGCCAATTACACCGTTGATCTGATCTTCGGTCATCTCAACGGGTACGGCGTACCCGTCGAAGGCCACCGGTGACGGACCGACGGTGGTCCATCCGCCGTCGGACTCCGGCGCACTGCCGCTCCTGCCGGAAAAAGGCCAGTAGGTGGAAGCCTTCCTGCCTGCATGGGCGAGCTGGACGCCGATTTTGGCTCCCGCCGCGCCGTGACGGTGCACGAAGGAAACGACGCGCTCCCAGGCCTCCGCCTGCTCATCGTTGTAGAGGCCGGCATCGCGGGGACTGATCCTGCCCCCGGCGTTGACCGCGGCAGCCTCAGTGAGGATCAGCGCGGCGCCGCCCACTGCGAAAGATCCCAGGTGCATCAGGTGCCAGTCGTTGGGGACTCCCGGGGCGTCGTCGGGATCGCAGCTGTACTGGCACATCGGCGACACCCAGCCGCGGTGCTGGAGCTCCAGCGAGCGGAGCTGCAGCGGCTGGAACAGCGCCGGCACTAGAAGAGCACCCTCGCGAGCGCCTGGCGGGCCTTGCCTACGCGCTCGTCCGCGGCGCCCACCACATCGAACAGCTCCAGCAGTCGGACTCGGGCAGTCTCACGCTCCGGCCCGAAGTTCCTGCCGATAAAGGACACCACGCGGCTGAGCGCATCTTCCACATGGCCGCCTGCCACATCGAGGTCCGCCACACCCAGCTGTGCGTCAAGGTTGTCGGGCTCGTTGGCCGCCAGGGTCCGGAGGGCGTCGCTGTCCTGGGCGGAAAGCGGCTGCAGCCTGGCCATCAGCTCCACCTGGGCCAGGCCTGCCTTTGCCTCATGGTCCGCCGGCATTTCAGTCAGCGCCTGGCGGTAGGCGGCAGCTGCTGCCGCGTAGTCCCCCGCCTCGATGGCGTCATACGCTGCCTGGTGCAGCGGCGGCAGCGGCGCCGGGGCGTCCTCATCGGCGGCGCCCGCGCCCAGGCTTCCGGTCACACCGTTCGCTGCTGCCACTTTCAGCAGTTCGTCAAGGAGGGCGCGGACCTGCTGCTCATCGGCGCCGCCTTGGAAGAGCGGCACCGGCTGGCCTTTCAGGACGGCCACGGCGGTGGGAACGGCCTGGACCTGGAAGGCCTGGGCCAGTTGCGGGAAGGCTTCAATGTCTGCGGCGCCGAGGACCAGCCGGCCGGCGTAGCCTGCCACCACCCGCTCCAGCACCTCCAGCATGTTTGCGGACTCCGGTGAATAGGAGGCCCACAGGGCGAACACCACCGGCACCTGCGCCGAAAGCTCCACCAGCTGCTGGAAGTTGCCCTCCGTGACGTTGACACTCAGTTCGGGGGCACCGGCCTGCGCTCCTGCCTGAGCGCCCTCCTGCGGTGGTGTTCCACTTCCGGCAGGCGGGGCCGGGCGCTGCTTGAGAGCGGAAAGGTCGACGGCGCCGCGCAGGTTAAGCAGGTTGGCAGCGGCAGGAGGGACTGGGCGGGAAGCTGGCGAACTCATGCTTTCCACTCTAGCCACTCCGGCCGCTGCCGGGGCTACTGCCGGAACCGGGGTTACTTGAAGCTGGCCCCTGTCAGGCCGCGGGTTGCGGCGACAAGCCTCATCGGGTCAGTCGATCCCGCCGGCGGGATGTAAACGCCCACTGACTCGGCAAAGCTCAGGACCATGCCCGTGGTGGTTTCCTTGCCGCCTGCCAGTGCAGCTGCATCGTCACCGATGGTGAGCTTGTCACCCGCGGCCTTCGGCGTGCCCTCGAAGCCGAAGTTGATCCGGCCCAGTACCAGCGCACCGCCATCGGCCGTCCGGAAAACAACGGTGCTTTCCGGGACCACCTTGTGCGTGAAGGAGAAGTTGCCGTTTTCGCCGGCCTTCACCACTTCAGCCTGGTAGGACAGGGTGTCGGCGATGTACGGCGAGGATTCCCCTTCAACCAGCTTGTCCTTGAAGGCCGAGTCCGGGGTGGTGAGGCGGTCGGCAAGGCCGGACAGGGCTTCTTCACCGCTGTAGAGCAGGCCTGTCTTGTCGCCTGCAGCCAGTGTCTCGGTACCGTCCCGGCTGATGGTGGGGAACGTGGTTCCCGGCTGGAGCGGGTTGGTTTCCACCAGCTTGTAGTTCTCCCGCGGAGAGGACTGGACGAGTGTCAGGAGTTGCGGCACCACATTGCCCTCACCCTGGGTCACGGCCATGACCGACCTCGGCCACTCAGGGTCGCTGGTCACCACAGTGGTGAGGAGTTTGGTGGAACGGACCGGCATGCGCGCCTCGTAGGAACCAACCTGAGAGCGGATCTTGTAATTCTGGGTGCGGACTTCCAGTTCAGTCCCGCCCACCCGGTCGGAGAGTTTTGCGGCGTCCTTGGCTGCATCGCCCGCGTCCACGGCGCTCGACACCTGTTCCAGGATCCGGCGGAACTGTGCATCCAGCAGGACGGGCGAAGCGGACGGCTTCTGGGCGGCAGGCGATGCGGAAGATGACGGGGCCGGGGAAGTCCCGGGCGCAGGAGAAGTCGCATTCGCAGCCGCACCGGTTCCGGCTACGACGGCTGCAGCAACCACACCTGCGGCTGCCATGGATACCCGCGACGACTGCCGTGCTTCACTGCGGACGCGGGCGCGCTGGGCAAAACCGCTGCCTTCGCCATTGCCTTCACCGTTGCGCTTGCGGGCAGAGAGCAGGGCAAGTGCGATGCCGGCCAGGATCAGGATCGAACCCAGGACCATCAACGGGATGGCCCAGGGGGTGGAGGTGTCGTTGGGGAAGGTCATGGAGATGGAAGCCGGGGCGGGCTGGGTGCCATCGGACGCCAGCAGGAGGGTCCAGTCGCCGTCAGCCGGCGGGGTCCATGAGTATTCGAGCTCGCCGCTGGCGTTCTCCGTGGAAACCCAGAGGTCGGAGCCCGCGGGGTTGGGTGCGGTGGCTTCGCCGTCGGCGTGCTCAACCTGAAGCGACTTTTCGTCCTCGGAAACCCCGGTGATGGTGTTGTGGGCTGCCTGGCCGATCCATGCATCCACATCGCCCGGACGGCCTGCTGCCAGCAGGAAGTTTCCGTCACCCTCGATGTTGATGGTGACGGACCCGCCGTGAAGGGTGCGCAGGTCCTGGTCAAATACGGTCAGCGGCGCAGCGGCAGCATCGGCCGGAGCGGAGGCAGTAAAGGTCTCGGAGGGAGCCCAGATGGTCCTCTGGCCGATACCTGCCAAAAGTGTCAGGAGGCCGAGCAGCACAAGTGCGACTGCAGTCTTTAAACGCAAGGGAACACCTATCATCAGCGGGGGTTTACCCTTCATGGTATCCGTTTTGTCATCGGGAGCCCGGCCCGGGGCTTTCCTGCGGACCTCCCGCGGACCACTGACCTGCCCCTTCATCTGCTGTTGACAAGGCTGCTGATAGTGTTTGCGATGATCATCACACCGGCCCGCGCAGGCGGCGCCATGTACGGAACAGGCCCCCAAAACCAGTGACTGACAAGACGGACGCATCCTCCGCGGCACCAGAGAACCCGGGGGGTACGCAGCCGCCGGCAGCCGGTCCCCAGGGTCCTGCAGCTGCCCGCCGGAAGAGGCCCGCCGCGGCTGCTCTTGGGCTTCTGGTTCACCGCCTGCGCCAGCCCCTGCCGGGTGCCCAGCCACGGCTCCGGTTCGAGATGCCGCCGGACTACGCGCGCCAGAACGGGGAGGGCGGCAGCGAGGAGGGCGAAGTGCAGCCGCAGTTCGGCAGCCCCGGCCCCCGGATTTCGCCGCAGCATCCCCTGTACCTGGGTTTTATGGGAACTGTCGGGGTTGGGCTTGCCCTGCTGGTCTACTGGATCGGTTCCAACACCACCCAGCTGCTGCTGTGGATCGTTGCAGCGCTGTTTATCGCGCTGGGACTCGAACCCGTGGTCGGCTGGCTGGAGGGCCGGAAAATCCCCCGCCCCGCCGGCATCCTGGTCTCCGTCACGGTTCTGGTGAGCGCCGTCGTCGGATTTTTCGCCACCCTGATTCCCACCATCGTGGACCAGGTCACGGAGATCGTCCAGCAGGCACCGGAGTGGATCCGCGATTTTATCGATTCCGAATTCTTCCGCAGCCTGGACGACCAGTTCGGCGTCCGTGACCGCATCACCGAAGAGCTGGACAAGTTCGTGAACGACCCCGCTGCAATGGGCGGAATCTTTGGCGGCGTCGTCGGCTTTGGTTCCACCATTGCCAATGGGCTTTTCGGCACCCTGATTGTCCTGGTGCTAAGCCTGTACTTCCTGGCCGCGCTGCCTGCAATGAAGAAGTGGGGCTATCGTCTTGCCCCGCGGTCCAGACGGCACCGGGTGGAAGCTTTGTCCGAGGAGATCACCCGCTCCGTGGGCAACTACGTGATCGGCCAGGCAGTGGTTGCCCTCCTGAACGCCACCTTCGCCTTCATCGTGATGTCCATTGTGGGCATCCCCTTTGCCCTGCTGCTGGCGTTCGTCGTGGCGCTGCTCGCCTTCATTCCGCTGGTGGGCGGCATGATCGCGGGGATTGTGGTGCTGCTGGTGTCGCTCACGGAAGGCTGGCAGACGGCGGCCATCTACGGTATCTGCTACTTCTCCTACCTCCAGTTCGAGGCGTACTTCATCTCCCCCCGGATCATGCAGAAGGCTGTGGCGGTTCCGGGCGCCGTGGCTGTCATCTCTGTCATCGCCGGCGGCAGCCTGCTGGGCGTGCTCGGTGCACTGATCGCCATACCCACGGCGGCTGCCGTCCTGCTGCTGATCAGGGAAATCTACATCGTCCGCCAGGACCAGCACTGATCCACGGCGCCGGGCGGGCCCTTACGCCTTACGCCTTACGCTGAGGCGGTAGCCGCGGGTCCGTCCCACTCCTGCGGCAGCCCGTCCGCCCCTGATCCTGCCTCGCTGACGTCATCAACGATCTCGTTAAGGACCCTGGCGGCGTACTTCTCGCCGACCCACAGGTGTTTGGCCCCGGCTACGCCCACGACCCGTGCCTGCGGAACCAGGCTGAAGCGGCCGGTTGCCTCATCGGGCTTGAGGTAGTCATCGTGCTCCGGCACAAGCACCGTGAGCGGCTTGCCTGACGCCGCCCACTGCAGCAGGTCCTTGTCCGTCGCACGGTGCAGCGGGGGCGACAGGAGGATGGCTCCCTCGATCTGCGATGCCACCGGTTCCACGGCTCCATACATCAGCGCAAGTTCGGTACCGAAGGACCATCCCACCAGCCACCGGTTGGGCAGCCCGCGTTCCACTGCGAAGCGGACCGCTGCCTCCATGTCGTGGCGTTCCCCGATCCCTTCGTCGAAGGCCCCGCTGCTGGTGCCGTGCGGGGATCCAGTTCCGCGCGTGTTGAACCGCAGCACGGCGATTCCGGCGAGCGCGGGCAGCCGGTAGGAGGCCTTGCGGTACACGTGCGAGTCCATGAATCCGCCGTGGGTTGGAAGCGGATGCAGGGTGATCAGCGTGGCATGCACGGGACCGCTTTCCGGCAACGACAGCTCCGCCACCAGGGTGTGGCCGTCCTCCGTGTGCAGCTTCACGTTTTCGCGCCTGGCGGGCAACACTGTGGAGGCACGGATGGGAGTGGGGCCTGGGCCCTGGCGGAAATCGTACGACGGCGGATGGAAAGTCATGCCTGCCAGCTTAGCGACAGCGGGAGCAACTTTTCCCGCCTCAGCGGTAGCGGTAACTCCGTGACATCCAGCAGTTGGTGTGCCAGTGCCGACGCTCGGCCAGGCCGGCGGCAGCACCGAACAGGTGGTCGTCCTTCCACACCACCAGATGGGCCACACCGGGCAGCACCGCTGTGGAGCATTCGGGGCAGATATAGGTCTTTCCGGCGTTTTTGGCGGTGATGGACCGGACCATCCACTCGCCGTCCGGGGCGCTCTCCCGCCGGGCGATGCCGGCCCGTGCCCGCTCCAGGTCCAGCTCGGGGACGTCCCGGCTGCCCTTCCTCCCGGCACCGGCTTTTCCGGACACGGAACCCTTTCCTGACACGGGGCGGCGGGGTCGGTTGGAGCGGGGCATGCATTCATTCTGCCCCAGCCGCCGGCCGGCTTCCTGCCCGGCGGCCCTCCCGGGAAGGGGCATCCCCTTCTCCCTGGGTCTGCGGCAGGCGGTAGTCTGTACGGCGTGCGACTTGTCATAGCCCGATGCTCCGTTGATTACGTTGGCCGGCTTAAAGCCCATCTTCCACTCGCCACGAGGCTTCTGCTGGTAAAGGCCGACGGTTCCGTCCTGGTCCATTCCGACGGCGGTTCCTATAAGCCGCTCAACTGGATGAGCCCGCCGGCCACGCTTCGGGTTTCCTCCCCCGAGGACGTGGATCTTGAGCTGGGGGTGGTGGAGCAGTGGACCGTGCAGTCTGCCAAGACTGATGACAGGCTCATCATCAACATCCATGAAAAACTCGATGAGACCTCCCACGATCTCGGCGTCGACCCCGGCCTGATCAAGGACGGCGTGGAAGCAGACCTGCAGCGGCTCCTGGCAGAGCAGATCGAAACTCTTGGCACCGGCTACTCGCTCATCCGCCGTGAATACTTCACTGCCATTGGCCCGGTGGATATTCTCGCCCGTGACGCGAATGGCGCCACTGTTGCCATCGAGTTGAAGCGGCGCGGCGATATTGATGGCGTCGAGCAATTAACGCGATACCTGGAATTGCTTAACCGTGACCCGCTGCTGGCCCCTGTCCGCGGTATTTTTGCCGCCCAGCAAATAAAGCCGCAAGCCAAGGTCCTCGCCAACGACCGCGGGATCGACTGCATTACCTTGGACTACGATGCGATGCGCGGCGTTGACGACAGTGAATCCCGCCTTTTCTGACTGCGGCCCTGCTCCGTTTCCCCTGCATAAGCTCCTGACATGCGCATTAACCTCCTTTTTGCCCAAAATTTGTCCGTTTTGAAGGCCAAACCGTTGACCTGCGGGAACGGGCATGAAATTCTTGTCTCAGTCTTTGTGTAGGTGTTTTTCATGCTCGCAAGACATGTTGCGAGCGCGAAGCTCCTGCACCGCCGGTTCCTTTCCCGGACGGCGAACCAGGATTCTTCTCGCGGAGTGACCAAGGCCGGCACGAGGTGTGCCGATCTTAAAAAGTTCCATAATGAGGAGAAATACATGGCACAGGGAACCGTCAAGTGGTTCAACGCTGAAAAGGGCTTCGGCTTCATTACCCCGGATGATTCGGACGGGGACGTCTTCGTCCACTACTCCGAAATCCAGACCGGTGGCTTCAAGACCCTCGATGAGAACCAGCGCGTTCAGTTCGAGATCGGCCAGGGCGCCAAGGGTCCGCAGGCTACCGGCGTAACGCTGGTCTAGTCCCCGCCTGCCAGCCGCACTGCGGCGGCAGCAAAACGATGGTCCCCGGCACATGTGCCGGGGACCATCGCTTTAACCTCTGCGTTCACAGACGGGCAAGGCACGCCGCGGCCGCGCGCCGGCAATCACTTAACCAGGTTGCGTACCAGCCGGGCACCCTGCGGCAGCGAAAGCCCGGGGAGGTAGGCGCGGGTCAGGGCACGGCCAATGGCCGGCAGGTGCAACGGGTCCTGGTAGTACAGGTAAAGCGCCCGGTACTCGGGCTTGAACCTGGACTTGAACGCCGCCAGGGACCTGAATCCGTAGACAGGTTCGAGGGCATGCCCCACCAGGTCCAGGATCTTCACCAGGTTCTCCGGTCCTGACCGGTCAGCATCCCCGCCATCCTGGTCTTCACCCGCCATTCCATGCGTCTGGCGTCCTGGCTGGTCGCCGGGCGCCCGCGCAAGCGGAGACCCGGACAGGGAAATGACCTCCACTGAGTCGCGCAACTCCAGCACCGCAGAAGCAATCAGGAACTCCATCACTCCTGGAAAGCCCTCGGCGCCCCGGCGCATGACGTCCAGCGTCCTGCTGACCAGCCTTCCGCCGTCGTACACCGGAAGCCAGCTGGTCACCCCGTGAACCGTTCCCTTGCCATCCACCGCCAGGCAGCACAGCACCTCCTCGTCCTCAAGCTCATCCACACCGCCCAGGGTGAAGCCCATCTCAGGGACGGATTTTCCTGCTGCCCATTCTTCGGAAACCTCGCTCAGTCTGGACTTCAGTGAGGCGGGCAGCGAGTGGTATGGCCCCCAGACGGCCTCCACTCCCAGCTTGGCGGCCCGGTTCAGCGCCGTCCTGACGTTCTGCCATTCCTTTCCCTTGAACTCGAGTTCACGCACCGGCAGGCGTGTTTCCTGGGCAACGGCAACCCGGGAAAACCCCCGCTCCTGCAGCGCAGGCCATACAGCGTCGTCGCACGAGTACAGCGCGGGTATCAGTGCATGGCCGGCGCAGTAGGCCAGGAAGTCCTCCGTGACGTGCTGCTGGTTTTCCGCGGGTCCGAAGGCGCCGCCGAGCGTCAGCGCAACACTCCCATGCTGCTGGAAGGCCATTCCACCCTTGCCGTCCCGGCTGAACCAATAGGTGTTGGGCTCCCACAGGGTCATCCAGGAGAGCGGACCGCCCCCTTGGCGCACGAGCCCCCGCGCCCTGTCCCTGTCCCTGGTACCGGAGTCAGTGCTGTGGGGCTTTCGCAGCAGTACCCACCACACCGCCGCCAGTGAAGTGATCCAGAAAACCGGTCCCGACACGGCAAAAAGCACGGCTTCCAGAACGTTGCGCTCAGCGAAAACCTGGTGATAGTGCTGCGGGATGGGAACCGGCACATATTGCCGGGCAAGCTCCGCAAGCAGGCCCAGCAGGCCCCCGTCGCGGGCAGGTCCGCCTGACCATAGCCACACCAGGGCATACGTGGCCGCGAGGGCAAGCCAGGATCCTCCAGCCACCAGGGCAAGCACCCGGCGGGCGGAGGGGGCCGTCTGCACCCGGAACTGCCGCCGGTTGAGCCAGAGGACCAACGCCAGCAGCAACGGCACCACCACAAGCGGAAGCCCGTGCACAAACGCTGAGCCCATGGGCGCCGGCTGCGGAACCAGGCCGCGCGAGGGAAGCAGTGCGAAGAGGGCCAGGTACACGGCAGCCAGCGCCGTGACGGCCAGGTGGACCGCTATGGCAATGTTCAGGGCAAGGCGCCGGCCGCGGCGCATGCCATCCGCGCAGATGAGCAGCAGAACCACGGGAACTACGGCCAAAGCAAGTCCGAATGGACCGGCGAAGCCCGCCTGGCCGGCTTCAAGGCAGGAGGCCTCCACTGTGGCGCCGCAGTCGAGCGCCAGCTGCCCGAGGGTGGGGACCGGGTTGAGGAGCACATCGCGCAGGAGGGCCAGCGGTCCTGTGGGAGCCCGGGTGATTCCCGTCAGGATGGGCCCGATGGCAAAAACGGCCACCGTGAGGGCCAGGAGGTTCCTGGTTTCGCGGCCCGTTGAGCGGTGCCGGTGCAGATGGCCCTCGTCCCCCTGGATCCACCATCCCGCCGCCAGCCCCAGCACTGCTCCCAGCAGTCCAATAACTGTTTCCGCGTGCCCCACATACAGGACCAGCAGGAGCGAAACGGAGAGCACTGCCGTCCGCAGCCGGCGCTGCCACAGCACCGGAAGGTGCGCGCTGGCTGCGAGCCCGGCCGTCAGCAGGGCGGCGTACGGCCCAATCAGGACATCGTCCGCCATCCGGTCCAGCCAGCCATCCCCCACGTATCCTGCAATCTGCGTCACCAGGAGGAACAGCGTAACGGCGGCGAACTGGCCGCAGAACAGGAGCGCCGCCGCCGCGCGCGTTCCCAGCCTGCGCTCGGCCAATCCCAGCAGAAGCACGATCATCAGGGCTGCCGCCGCATAGGCCAGCGGATTCGTGGCAAAGAACAGGCTGGTAAAAAGCGACCACCAGTTGCCGTTCCGCAGGCCGGGTCCACTGACCCCGGCGAACCCCAGCAGGTCCTGCGGAGGCCCTGCCGCAAAGCTCCCTGTTACTGCTCCCGCTGACAGGAAAACAGCGAGCACGGTCAACGTAAAGGGGCATGACTTCAGGGCTCCCCCCGCGTCCTTGAGGGCGGGCTTCATCACCGTGGACCAGGCCAGCGCAGCAGGCCGGACCTGCCTTTCGGAACTCACCCGGTCAACCCCCACCGTGCGGCGAGGAAGTCCAGGGCGTCGGCGATCCGCTTGGACGAGGTATCCCACGAATGCCCCGTGCCCTCCACCTCGTGGGCGTGCACCGTGAAGCCGGCAGCCTTTGCTGCTGCTGCCACGGTTCGCAGATACGCGACGAACTCGGGGTCGTCCTGCCCGGCGGTGAGGTACAGTCCACTGCCGTCGAAGCGCTCCTGCTCCATCATGACAAGGGGGGTCTGCCGGATGAAGGCCTCAGGGTCCCCCGGGAACGATGCCTCGATGGTTTTATCGCGTTCCTTGGCAATCGCCGGTTCCGCTTCCCCGGAAAAGGACAGGGCCGCGGGGAACAGGTGCGGGTGCCTGGTTGCCATTTGCAGGGCACACGTGCCGCCAAAGGAGAATCCGCCGGCTGCCCAGCTGCTGTGGTCGGTGTCGACGGCGAGGGTGGACTTGATCCATTGCGGGACGTCCCGGGAAAGATAGGTATCCGCACGGGCGATCCTGCTGTCCATGCACATGGTGTTTGCGGACTGCGATCCGTTGGGATCAGGCACCACCACAACGGGCGCCACTCCCCGGTGCGATGCAGCGAAGGAGTCCATATGTGACTGCAGGGATCCCCCGGTCAGCCAGTCCGCGGGGCCCCCTGGCTGTCCCGCCATCAGCATCAGCACCGGCAGGGCCGGACGGTTTGCGGCGAAGTAGGCGGGCGGGAGGTAAATGTAGGCTTCCCGGGCGTCCATTCCGGATGCCCCGCCCGGAATGACGGACTTTCGGAGCACTCCCCCGGACGGGATCTCCCCTTGCGGTGTCCATCCCTGGAGGGCGGCGCCGTCTGGCTCCCCTGGCTGCCGCATCAGCTCCTGCTCCAGCGCAGGGATCCGTGCTACGGCAGTGCCAAAGAGGTCACTGACCGTGCGGTTGAGGCCGAAGTAGGCGTTGATCTGCACTGCCGAGAGGGCGGCAACCAGAAGGACCGCCGCGAGGCCGGTGGCACGGCTGCGCCAGCCGCTGCGCGGCACCCGCAGGAGGAGAAGGAAGGTGGCGGCCACTCCGGGAACAACCCAGAGCAGCACGGTATCCGGAATGTTTTCGGGGAAAAGGGAGAAGACGTTGATGAGGGCCCAGTGGACAGTCCACACGACGGCGAACGCCGCAGCCGCTGCTGCCAACAGCTGGAACAGCCAGCGCCTCGGGCCGGTACGGGAAGGGCGCGCCAGGAGATAGGCTGCGCCCGCCACGCCCAGGACGAGGGAAACCCAGTACAACGGCCCGTCCATCAGCCGGACGTCGAAAAGCCAGTCCACGTTGGGCTAGCGCCAGGTGCCTACGCCGATGACCGGTCCGGCCTCCAGCCAGGAGGAAAGGCCTGTGTAGGCGTCAAACTTCATGGCAAGGCGGAGGTCCTTGCCTTCATACCGCAGTTCAACAATGACGACGTCGGGTTGGACTTTGACGGCCTCGGCCTCAGTGGGCTTTCGGCGGCCAAGCAGTTCCAGGGAATGCCGCTTGAACTTGTGCTTGGGACGGACGCTTAAAGACAGCAGGCGGAACCACTCAAGGTCGTTGTCCTGATAACGACAAACCCCCATCTGCCAGCTGTTTCCAGCCATGCAAATGGAGGCGTCCACCGTGCCGAGGGCACGCCGCAGATTGAAGCGGCGCACCCCCGAAAGGCACAGTGCAAAAACCAGCAATCCAAAGGCGATTGCCATGGCGATGAACGGAATACTTGGTGCGTCCATCAAAGTGATGCTAGCGGATCCCAGCGGTAGCCGAGCCGCCCAGCTGGGCGTTGTCAGCAACAATGACCACGCGGTTGTTGTCCACGGAGAAGAATCCGCCGTCAACGTCTACCGCAATACGGTCTCCCGAAACCGGCTGGATCGCCAGTTCACCTTCGGCCAGGATCGCCAGCAGGGGCGAGTGGCCGGGCAGGATTCCGATTTCACCATCGCTGGTGCGGGCCTTGACCATCTTGGCCGCTCCGGACCACACAAAGTGGTCCGCTGCGACAATCTCAACCTCAAGCTCAGCCATATTACTTGGTCTGTTCCTGGATCTTGGCCCACTGGCGCTCAACGTCATCCAGGCCGCCGACGTTGAAGAACGCCTGCTCTGCAATGTGGTCGAGGTCGCCGTCGCAGATGGCGGTGAAGCCTTCGACGGTGTCCTTGATGGAAACCGTGGAGCCCTCCACGCCGGTGAACTGCTTGGCGGTGTAGGTGTTCTGCGAAAGGAACTGCTGGATACGGCGTGCACGCGACACGACGATCTTGTCCTCTTCGGAAAGTTCATCGACACCGAGGATGGCGATGATGTCCTGGAGTTCCTTGTTCTTCTGCAGGATCTGCTTCACGCGGACAGCCGTGTTGTAGTGGTCCTTGCCGATGTACTGGGGATCCAGGATGCGGGAGGTCGAGGTCAGCGGGTCAACAGCCGGGTACAGACCGCGGGATGCGATTTCACGGGACAGTTCCGTGGTCGCGTCGAGGTGTGCGAAGGTGGTTGCCGGCGCCGGGTCGGTGTAGTCATCCGCGGGAACGTAGATGGCCTGCATCGAGGTGATGGAGTGACCCTTGGTGGAGGTAATGCGCTCCTGCAGGAGGCCCATCTCGTCAGCCAGGTTCGGCTGGTAGCCCACAGCGGAAGGCATGCGGCCGAGAAGGGTGGAAACCTCGGAACCTGCCTGTGTGAAGCGGAAGATGTTGTCGATGAAGAGCAGCACGTCCTGGTTCTGCACATCGCGGAAGTACTCTGCCATGGTCAGGGCGGACAGGGCCACGCGAAGGCGCGTTCCCGGCGGCTCATCCATCTGGCCGAAGACAAGGGCCGTGTCCTTGAGGACGCCTGCCTCTTCCATTTCAACCCAGAGGTCGTTGCCTTCACGGGTGCGCTCGCCCACACCGGCGAATACCGAGGTACCACCGAAGTTGCGGGCAACACGGGTGATCATTTCCTGGATCAGAACGGTCTTGCCCACGCCGGCACCGCCGAACAGGCCGATCTTTCCACCCTTGATGTACGGGGTGAGGAGGTCGATGACCTTGATGCCGGTTTCCAGCATCTCGGTGGAACCTTCGAGCGAGGCGAAGCTCGGGGCCTTGCGGTGGATCGGCCAGCGTTCGCTGATGTTCAGTTCCGACTCTTCAACGTCCAGGGGCTGGCCCAGGACGTTGAAGATGTGGCCCTTGACTCCGTCGCCAACGGGGACGGAAATCGGGGCGCCGCTGTCCACGACAGACGTGCCGCGGACGAGTCCGTCGGTGGCCTGCAGGGAGATGGCGCGGACGAGGTTGTCACCCAGGTGCTGGGAGGTCTCGAACGTGATGGTCTTGGTTACACCGTTGAGAGTAATCTCGGTGGTGAGGGCGTTGTAGATGGACGGGATTGCGTCGGCCGGGAATTCGACGTCGACAACCGGGCCGATTACGCGCGCAATGCGGCCGGTAGCACCGGACGTTGCGGCTACGTGTTCGGTAGCAGTGGCAGTCATCTCTCTCACTTCACTCAGTAGATGGCGTGGGTTTAAGTTTATCTGTGGTGGTGCAGGTCCAGCGGTATCCGGGGCTGGGGCAGGCTAGGACGCAAGGGCGTCGGCGCCGGCCACAATCTCGGAAAGCTCCTGCGTAATTTCAGCCTGGCGGGCCGTGTTGCGCAGACGCGTGTACTTCTTGATGAGGTCCGTGGCGTTGTCGCCGGCGGACTTCATTGCCCGCTGGCGTGCAGCAAGCTCAGAAGCTGCTGCCTGCAGCATGGCCGCGAAGATGCGGGACTCGATGTAGCGCGGCAGCAGAGCGTCGAGAACGCGCTCGGTTTCCGGCTCGAACTCGTACAGCGGCAGCAGGTCCGACTCGGAAGCGGCCTGTTCTTCCACTACCTCCAGGGGAAGCAGGCGGATGACAGTGGGCTCCTGGGTAACCATGGACTTGAAGCGGGTGTAAACCACGTGGATCTCGTCCACGCCGCCGTCTTCGTAGTCGGTAGCGAACTCGGCCAGCAGTGCTTCGCCGATTTCGCGAGCGGTAGTGAACTCAGGCGCATCCGTCCCTCCGGTCCAGACCCGCGCATATTCACGGTTCCGGAAGTCGAAGTAGGCCTGGGCCTTACGTCCTACGACGTAAGTCTTGACTTCCTTGCCTTCTTCGTGGAGCAGCTCGATGAGACCTTCCGCCTGCTTGAGCACACTCGCCGAGTACGATCCAGCCAGGCCACGGTCCGCGGTAATTACCAGGACGGCGGCACGGCGGATCTGCTCCGGCTCAGTGGTCAGCGGGTGGTCGATTTCGCTTTGGCTTGCGACAGCAGAAACGGCGCGCGTGATCGCGTTCGCGTAAGGCAGTGAAGCTGCTACGCGCGCACGGGCCTTGCCGATGCGCGAGGTAGCGATCAGTTCCATCGCCTTGAAGATCTTGCGCATCGACGTGGTCGAGCTGATCTTCTGGCGGTAGACCCGGATCTGGGCTCCCATACTTATCCTTTCCTAGCGTTCCGTAGGCCGGGTGTGCCGGGTCCTGTGGACCCGGCACACCCGATCAGTGGAACTAGCGCTTCTGCTTGACGATCTTTTCCTGGTCAACCTGGCCCTCGTCGATGGCGGCATACTCCTCATGCCCCGCACCCACCAGGTGGTTGTCACCCTCACCGAAGAAGCCCTTCTTGAAGTCGACAATGGCCGACTTCAGGGCCGCTGCGGTGTCATCGTCCAGGACGTTGGTTTGAGCCAGCGTCGTCAGGATCGAGGACTTGTGCGTCAGGTGCTCCAGGAACTCGGACTCGAAGCGGCTGATGTCCTCAACCGGAACGTCGTCCAGGTAGCCGTTGGTGCCGGCCCAGATGGAGACAACCTGGTTCTCGACCGGGAACGGCGAGTACTGGCCCTGCTTGAGCAGTTCCATCAGGCGGGCGCCACGGGTCAGCTGCTGGCGCGATGCCGCGTCCAGGTCCGAGGCGAACATGGCGAATGCCTGCATGTCGCGGTACTGGGCAAGGTCCAGCTTCAACGTGCCGGAGACCTTCTTCATGGACTTCACCTGTGCGGCGCCGCCCACGCGGGAGACGGAGACACCCACGTCAACAGCGGGGCGCTGGTTGGCGTTGAAGAGGTCCGACTGGAGGAAGATCTGGCCATCGGTGATGGAGATGACGTTGGTCGGGATGTAGGCGGACACGTCATTCGCCTTCGTCTCGATCAGCGGCAGGCCGGTCATGGAACCCGCGCCCAGCTCGTCAGAGAGCTTTGCACAACGCTCCAGCAGGCGGGAGTGCAGGTAGAACACATCGCCCGGGTAGGCTTCGCGTCCCGGCGGACGGCGGAGCAGCAGCGACACTGCACGGTAGGCCTCAGCCTGCTTGGACAGGTCATCAAACACGATGAGGACGTGCTTGCCGCCGTACATCCAGTGCTGGCCGATGGCCGAACCGGCGTACGGTGCCAGGTACTTGAAGCCTGCGGGGTCAGAAGCCGGAGACGCCACGATGGTGGTGTACTCCAGCGCGCCGTTATCCTCGAGGGTCTGGCGGATGGCGGCAATGGTGGACGCCTTCTGCCCGATTGCCACGTAGATGCAGCGGACCTGCTTGGTGACATCGCCGGAAGCCCAGTTGGCCTTCTGGTTGATGATGGTGTCGATAGCAATGGCGGACTTGCCGGTCTGGCGGTCGCCAATGATGAGCTGGCGCTGGCCGCGGCCGATCGGGATCATGGCGTCGATGGCCTTGAGTCCGGTCTGCATCGGTTCGTGCACCGACTTGCGCTGGGTCACGCCGGGAGCCTGGAGCTCCAGCGCGCGGGTGGTCTCGGCCTTGATCTCGCCGAGGTCATCAATGGGAACGCCCAGCGGGTCAACTACGCGGCCGAGGAAGGCATCGCCCACGGGAACGGACAGAACCTGTCCGGTGCGGTGGACTTCCTGGCCTTCTTCGATTCCGGTGAAGTCACCGAGGATGATGACGCCGATCTCGCGGACGTCGAGGTTCTGGGCCAGGCCCAGCGTGCCGTCCTCGAAGCGAAGCAGCTCGTTCGCCATGACCGAGGGAAGGCCCTCAACACGGGCGATGCCGTCACTAGCGGTGGTTACGCGGCCGACCTCTACGCGCTCTGCGTTTCCGGGTTCGTAGGACGCCGCGAACTCGTTCAGCGCATTACGGACGTCGTCGGCGTTGATGGTCAATTCGGCCATCTGCAGTCCCTGCTCTCCTGTTTTTGTGATCACCGTTGTTCACGATGACCGGGGTTTCTATCAGTTTGGTTGTGCTTGTCCGGCTAGCCGGCCAGCTGGCGCTGCAATTGGCCCAGCCTGGTGAGGACCGAAGCGTCGAGCACTTCGTCACCGACCTGGACCCGGATGCCGCCAATGAGTGCCGGGTCAACATTAACGTTGACCTTCAATTCCCGTCCGTACAGTGCATTCAAGCCCGCCTGGAGGCGTTCAAGCTGCGTCTGCGTCAGGGGACGGGTCACACTGACCGTTGCAATCCAGCGCTGCTGCCGCTTGGCCGCCAGCTCAGCGAACCGCTGCACCAGCCGGGTGGGCTTGATGCCGCGGGGCTGGGTGACGGCTTGCCGAATGAGGACTTTTGCTTCCTCACTTGCGGCGGGAACCAGCCTTTCAGCCAATGCGATCTTGGCTGCAGCGCCGGCCTGTGGTTCGGACAGAGCACGTTGTACCTCATGGCTGGAGGCAACAGCCTGGTTGAAGGAGAACAAATCGTTCTCCAGCTCTTCCAGGCCAGTGATTCCGGAGGCAGAAACGGCCGACTTGTTTTCAGCAACGGAAATGACCACCGTTGCGGCAAGAGTCTCGAGTGCATCGCCGATATCACGGGCAGTTGCCCAGCGTGAGCTGGCCAGTCCGCCTGCGATCTCTGCAGCATCAGCGGAGACTTTTCCGCCAACCAGCTGCTTGACCAGCGCCGACTTTTCGTCACCGTTGCGGGACGGGTCAGTCAGGGCGCGGCGCAAGCCAGCCGAGCTGTCCACCATTCCCAGAATTCCGAAGAGTTCCTTTGCCAGCTGCAGCGACGCGGTCGGAAGCTTTGCTTCCAACTCTGCCAGGGCTGTTGCCAGCGATTCGCTCGATACGCCTGCCATTATTTAGCTGCACCTGCGTTCTGGGTCTCCAGATCTGCCAGGAAGCGGTCCACGACCCGTGCTGCGCGCTCATCGTCGTTGAGCGATTCGCCAACGATGCGGCCGGCAAGGGTGGTGGCCAGGGTGCCGACCTCAGAGCGCAGGGACACAACGGCCGCCTGACGCTCGGATTCGATCTGTGCGTGTGCCTGCGCCGTGATACGGGCAGACTCTGCACCAGCCTTTTCCTTCAGATCCGCGAGGATCTGCGCACCTTCGGCGCGGGCTTCCTCACGGATGCGGTTGGCTTCGGCGCGGGCGTCGGTCAGCTGCTGCTTGTACTCTTCGAGTGCAGCAGACGCCTCAGCCTGGGCCTTTTCAGCCTTTGCAATGCCGCCTTCGATAGCCTCGGCGCGCTCAGCGAAGGTCTTCTCGAACATCGGGACAACGAACTTGACCACGATGAACATGAGGATGGCAAAGCCCACGAGGACAACGCCCATTTCCCAGACATTGGGAACCAGGGGGTTGACTTCGCCCTCAGTGGCGGCTGAGATGATCAGCTGATTCATATTTCACCCGTCCTTTTCTACTCGGTTCTGAATGTTCGCTAAGTTCCGAAAGGACTAGCTAAGAACGAAGGCGAAGACGAGACCCAGGATGGCGAGGGCTTCAGTCAGCGCAAGGCCGAGGAATGCGATCGGCTGCAGCACGCGCTGTGCTTCCGGCTGGCGTGCGACGCCGTTGATGTAAGCAGCGAATACGAGACCCACACCGATACCACCGCCGATGGCCGAGAGACCGTAGCCGATGAGGTTGAGGGAGCCGTTAATGGTGCCTTCCATTTTTCTTCCTTTCAAGATGCCACCCATGTGGCAGGTTGTTTGGGTTGCTATCATCCCCGCGAGGGGAAGCTTAAGGGTGCCTAGTGGCTGTCGGCGTGGATTGCGCCTTCAATGTAGATCGCGGTCAGCAGGGTAAAGACGTAAGCCTGCAGGACCATGATCAGGGCTTCAAGCATGTACATGGCGATGGCGCCTGCAAGGACCAGCAGAGAGGTTCCCTTGAGCAGGATGTTCTCCTGCATGATGAGGAACTCAATGCCGTAGCCGGCGATCATCACGATGAGGTGTCCTGCCAGCATGGTGGCGAACAGACGGAGGCTGTGCGTGACCGGGCGGACAATGAAGTTGGAAATGATCTCGATCGGTATGACGATCGGCAGGATGTACCAGGGAACACCCGACGGCACAGTGGCGAGCTTGAAGTAGCGGAGGCCGTTCTTCTTGACGCCGATGGCGATCCAGGTGAAGTAGACGATGCCTGCCAGCACATACGCGCCGCCCACATGCGAGAAGGTGGGGAGCTGGAAGAACGGGATGGCCCCGTAGATGTTGTTCACCAGGATGAAGAAGAAGAGGCTGAACAGCAGCGGGACGTACTTGATGAAGTCCCTGCCGCCGATGATGTCCTTGGCGATTCCGTTGCGGACGAAGCCATAGGCGGCCTCGCCGGCGAACTGGAGCTTACCGGGTACCAGCTGCTGCTTGCGTGCGGCGAGCACGAAGAAGGCGGCGATAAAGACGACAGAGAGGAGGACCAGCAGCATCTGCTTGGAGAATCCTTCTGCGGCACCCCACGGCAGGATTGCCGGCAAATGCATTTCGTTAATACCAGGAGGAGTAAACTCTCCTGAATCTTGGGCCGGGAGCGCAAGCGCGATCAACGCGTTTCCTCTCTGCAGTGTCCATCATTGGGCGTTGGGCGGGGACCGGCAGCCTGAAGGCCTGCTGTTCCCCCTGTGAAATTATTTGGCATTAGTGTCGCCGTCCTGGGACGGCCCGCTGGAAGCATGGCGCTCCCCAGCATTTTGTCGAGAACTCGTAAGGCCATGCATGTGGGAAAGGTAAAAACCTCCGACGGCTCCAAGCAGAGCGCCTGCGAGCACAATCCAGCGCGTTCCCCACACGTAATCCAGTCCCCACCCTATCAAACTCCAGACGATGATTCCGCCAATGATGTAGCTGAATACGGCCATGCCGGCGTTGTATCCGCCGCTGGTTCCGTCTCTTGATACACCGGGGGCAGAACCGTTCGATCCGCCATCGCCGTCGCGGCCTGAGGTGGGCTTCTTCGGATCACGCATCGGGGTTTTCCTTGTTTTCTGGATCGTTGTAGATCTGAAGGCGCACTTTGCTGAAACCGAAGATTTCTGCAGCTTGCCACAGCACTACGGCGGTCACTGCGCCGGCAACAAACCAGCGCGCATGCAACCACTGCGGAGCGCCGACCAGGAACATAACGACGGCGAAGCCGACCACCTTGACGACGTAGGTTGCCACGAACATGCCGATGGCCCCGGAGGGATTGTTGCGGCCCACAAAGTGTCCTACGAGGAGGCTGATTCCGAAGAACAGCATCACCAGCAGCGCACCTGAAGTGCTGGAAACGGCCGCCGCCACATCATCGAGAAGCAGGGCCGCACCGGCGCACAGCACTGTTCCCCCGGCCGCCGCAGCCGAACTGATCTTGAGCAGATGAAGCCAGACGGACCGCGTGGGGCCGGATGCGCCAACGCGTCCGTTGCCGGACGCGGGTCCGGACTCGGCGTTGGAGGTCATTCGATCCCAATCGTCGGCACCCAGGGCTTAACACCGCGGGCTGTGTGGAGGGGCAGCTTTGGCTGCCCCTAAATTCTACACGAGATAGAAATATTTCTGCGCGGGTGTTACGCCCGGATCTCTACTCCCCGGCGGGCAAGGTACGGCCAGGCAGTGATGAGCCCCATGACCAGCGTGGCAAAGAGGTCTGCGGACAGCACGATCTGCCACGGGAAGATGGCGAAGGCCAGTCCGCCGAAGGAAAGGATGCCGGTCCAGAGGTACATCAGGATGACTGCTGTGCGGTGCGAGTAGCCGATGTCGAGCAGCTTGTGGTGCAGGTGGCCACGGTCCGCGGACCAGGGCGAGCGGCCGCGGGCGGTCCGGCGCACCACCGCCAGTCCGAGGTCCAGCAGCGGCAGGAAGAGGACAGCGAATGGAAGCAGGATGGGAATCACCGTGGAAATACCGTTGACCCGGTCATACAGGCCGGACGTGATCTGTCCCGTGGACACAACACCGGCGGAGGCCATCAGCAGCCCAATGAGCATGGCGCCGGAATCGCCCATGAAGATTTTGGACGGAAACCAGTTATGCGGCAGGAACCCGAGGCAACTACCCACCAGAACCGCCGTGATAAGGGTCGCCAGGTCCGAATAGTCCAGCAGGACGGCATTGCGGTGCACCCAGTAAGCGGTGAAGAAGAAGGCGGTGCCGCCAATGATGGCAACTCCGGCAGCAAGGCCGTCCAACCCGTCAATGAAGTTAAAGGCGTTCATCGTGGTGACGATCAGACCGGCCGTTAACAGCACCCTCACCGTTTCGTTCTCAAGGTAGAAGGGTTCAGGGACCCAGGGAACGACTGTCATCTGGACGCCCCAGATGGCAACGGTCAGGCCTGCAATACTCTGGCCGATCAGCTTCACCCACCAGCGGATGTCCAACAGGTCATCGGCGACCCCCACCAGGACGATGACAGCAGCGCCCGCGAGGACGCCCCACGGCGAAAAGTTGTTCCGGTAGATGTCCTTGACAAAGAAGGATTGGCTCGCCACGATGAGCGCCACCATCACGCCAAAAAAGATTGCCACACCGCCAAGCCGCGAGACAGGAATGGAGTGCATGTCGCGGCTGCGGATGGGCAGGTGCAGCTCGAGCCGGTGACCGATAATCCGGGCGCCCCAGGTTGCCGCATAGGACACGACGGCAGCCGTGAGGCCCATCAGCAGGTACATGATCATGGGGCGGAAACCTTTTCAGGCGGGACACTGACGCCTGGCAACCCTGATGTGGGACGGTCCAACATTGAGGGGCTCACTGGCCGGGAATCTGTTCTTTGATAAATGAAACTTCTCCGTCGCCGAGCGCGCAGCAGACAGTACGTTTTCTCTTGGACGCAGTGCCTTACAGGGCTGTATTACAGTGGACTCTAGTCAAAGATACTAGCGCCAACAGCTTCATGGCTTCGCGCCACACGGGCGCAGTGCGAGCGGGGACCTCCCTGTCAGCCATGCTGAAAGGACCCCCATGACCCCCCGCATAGCCGTTGCGGCCGTGACCTTCGACCGGCCGGAAGACCTCGGCGTCCTGCTGGCTTCCATCAACTCCCAAACGGCGCAGGTGGACACCATCTGCCTTGTGGACAGCGGCAAAACCGCTGCCCTTGATGTGGCAGAAAAGCATCCGAACGTCGACTACATCCGTTCGGAGGCGAACCTCGGCGGTGCGGGCGGGTTCGCCCTGGCGGCGCTTAAGGCCGTCGCCAGCGGTGCCACGTGGATCTGGATGATGGACGACGACGCCGTGCCGGCCGATCCGGAATGTCTTGCCACGCTGCTGCGGGAGGCTGAGGCACGCGACCTCGAGGCGGTGGTCCCCTTGGTGACAGCGCCGGGCCAGCCCGACCGGCTTTCCTTCTTTTTCCGCCTGGACGGCAAGGTCACGCACAGCCGGGCCGAGGTGGAAAAGCTCGGCTTCCTTCCCCACGACGGCCACTTCTTCAATGGCGCGCTGATCCGTTCCGACGTTTTCTTCAAAGTGGGCCTGCCGGACATGCGGCTGTTTATCCGCGGCGACGAGGTGGACTTCACCATTCGGCTGCGCAAGGCAGGGATCAGGTTTGGCACCGTGACCACCACCGCGATCACGCATCCGCATGCATTTTCGGAAACCCAGCACGTGTTTGGCGCAGGCTGGCACGTGATCGTCCCGGAATCGGCGTTCAAGCGCTATTACTATTACCGGAACCGCGGCTACCTGATCCGCAGGTATTTCCGGGTGAAGTCCCTCGTAGCCGACGTCGGCGGGTACCTGGGCTACTTCGCCCGGCGGCGGGACCTTCCCGGGTTCCTGGACTGGGCCCGGTCCTTCACCGCCGGCCTCCGCGGGAAGGGCTTCGCGCCTTTGGAAGACCAGAAGTTCTAGGAACTGCGCCTAAGCCGGCGGCCGGCCAGGAGCCACAACAGGACCCAGGGTTCCCCCAGAACGCGGTAGGCGACACGGCGCGGATGCAGCAGCAGCCGCCAGGCCCATTCCAATCCCATCCTGCCCAGCCAGCGGGGGGCGAGTTTCTGGAAGCCGGCAAGCTGTTCAATTGCTCCACCCACTGCGCAGTAAATTGCGGGCGGCATATCGCCAAGCCGCCGCTCCAGGACTTTCTCCTGCAACGGCATGCCCAACCCCACCAGGACAAGCTGCGGCTGCTGGCGGTGAAGCCACGCCACTGCCTGGTCTTCGAGGTCGTTGTTCCAGCCCTCACCGGGCATTCCCGCCACTTGGGCGCCGGGAACTATTGACTCCAGTTTCCTGACAGCTTCGGCATTGGCCTCCGCACCAGCGCCCAGCACGGCAATCCGCTCCAGTCCCTGTACCTGGCCCAGGGCCGGAAGCCAGTCGGTAGTACCCAGCCGGTAGTCCATGACCGGCCCTTCAGCCCTGCCGGTCCTCCCCCACAGCCAGAGCACGGGAGCACCGTCCAGCAGGACCACATCGCTGCGCTGGTAAAGGCTGCGGAAACCCTCGTCGGAGAGCGTCAGCGTGACACTGTGCAGGTTGTGGCCCAGGACAGTCCGGGTGGAACCTTCCTCGACAAAGCGGCTGAGTTCCGCCACAAGGTCCGGAACCCGAAGCGGCGTGGCATCGACCTCCAGCACGGGGATCCGCTGGCGGTCCAGGGCCATCAAGATTCAGAGTCCCGCATCGGCGCCGGCGTCGCAGCGGCTGCGGGATCAACCGCGGAGGATCCTGACGCAGACGGCGTAACGGAGGGTGCGGCTGCCTCCTCGGCTGCCGGACCCGTGACGGCAGCGGCCTCCGCGGCCGGAGCTGCTTCTGCCGGTGCTTCGTCCGTCGGATCCTCTTCCGCCATGGGGATCTCGCCGAGTCCCAGAACACCCGGCACATGTTGGCGGAGCTGGTCCAGGCTCACGGCACCGTTGCGTACCACCCGGAGGCGGGGGCCAGTGGCGTCGACAATCGTTGAGGGGACGGCGGTTTCGCCTTCCAGCGGCCGCGCGCCTCCTTCGAGGTAGACCTCGACAGAATCCGCCAGCTGTTCCCGCGCCGCTGCGGCCGTCTGTCCGGGTGCCTGGCCGGTGCGGTTGGCCGAGGAAACCGCCAACGGTCCCGTGAGAGTCAGCAGTTCCTGGGCGATGTCGTCGTCCGGCATGCGGAGGGCCACCGTGCCCTTGGTCTCGCCGAGATCCCAGTCCAGCGACGGCTGCGCGTGGAGGATCAGAGTCAGGCCGCCGGGCCAGAACGCTTCCGCCAGCCTGCGGGCGTCAGCGGATACGTCAGTGGCGAGGCCGTCAAGGGCGTTGATCCGCGGGATGAGTACGGGCGGCGGCATAGTGCGGCTGCGTCCCTTGGAAGCCAGGAGCATGGTTACTGCGTGGGGGGAGAACGCGTCGGCGGCGATCCCGTAGACCGTGTCCGTGGGAAAGACCACGCACTTTTTCTCGCTGATGGCGCGCTGTGCGTGCTCGAGTCCCTTGGCACGCTCGTCGTCATTGGTGCAGTTATAGGTTGTGGTCACTCGCCTATCCTTTCATTCCGTCGGTCCGGATCTGCGAGCAGGGCGCTGGTTGCACGCTCCTTGCCGTTGAGGTCCAGGTGCGTTGTGATGCCGGTCCAGGTGCCTGTCCTGGCCAGCATGGCTGAAATCCATTGCGCCTGGACTTCCGCATGTTCCATCACGAAGTAGCCGCCGGGTCGAAGCAGCCGTGCTGCGGAGGCCGCGGCCGCCGTCGGAAGTTCCATGCCGTCCGCTCCACCGCCGTACAGCGCCTCCGGCGGGTCGTGCAGGGCGACTTCCGGCTCGTTGGGGATGGCTTCGGCGGGAATGTACGGCGGGTTGGACACCACGACGTCGAAGGTCGCGTTAAGCTCGGGCAGCGCGTCCCGCAGGTCCCCTAGGAAAAGGCGGACGCCCAACGGGGCGAGGTTCTTTTCGGCCCAGGCATGGGCGAAGGGGCTGAACTCCACTGCGTGCACTTCAGCTCCGGGCACCTCGTGGGCAATGGAGCCTGCGATGGCCCCGGACCCGGTCCCGAGGTCAACGATCCGCGGGCGGGGCATGTCCTTGACGTGGTCGATGACCAGTTGCGCCACGGATTCGGTCTCGGGGCGTGGTATAAAAACGCCAGGGCCCACAGCCAGGGTGAGATAGCGGAAATGCGCCACGCCCGTGATGTGCTGCAGCGGAACCCGGCCGGCGCGCTCTGCGACCAGCGCCTCATAGCCCTCCGGCGCAGGAGTGTCACCGAGCATCATGGCGCGCAAACGGCCGAGTCCGACGTTCAGCAGGTGGTCGGCAAGCAGTTCGGCGTCGACGCGCGGACTGGGGACGCCGGCATCACGAAGAATGGCGGTCGCCGCGCTGACGGCATCCGCGAGCGACTGGCCTGGCTCGAGTGTCATGTCTGGAACGTCCCCGGTCGGGATTAGTCGCCAATGGCGTCCAGGCGCGCCTGTTCGTCCATCTCGATGGCGGACTGGATGACCGGTTCGAGGTCGCCGTTCATTACCTGGTCCAGGTTGTAGGCCTTGTACCCGGTGCGGTGGTCCGCGATGCGGTTCTCCGGATAGTTGTAGGTCCGGATGCGCTCGGAACGGTCCATGGTGCGGATCTGCGATTTCCGCTGGGCCGAGTTCTCGGCGTCGATCTGCTCCTGCTGGTGCGCCAGGATGCGGGCGCGGAGTACGCGCATGCCTGCTTCGCGGTTCTGCAGCTGCGATTTCTCGTTCTGCATGGCCACCACGATGCCGGTGGGAAGGTGGGTGATACGCACGGCGGAGTCGGTGGTGTTCACGGACTGGCCGCCGGGGCCGGAGGACCGGTAGACGTCGATCTTGAGGTCGTTCTGGTTGATTTCGAGCTCTTCAGGCTCATCCACTTCAGGTAGGACCAGCACACCGGCCGCAGAGGTGTGGATGCGGCCCTGCGATTCCGTGACGGGAACCCGCTGGACACGGTGCACGCCACCTTCGAACTTGAGCCGCGCAAAAACGCCCTCGGCGGGATCGTTCGAGCTCCCCTTGACGGCAACCTGGACGTCCTTGTAGCCGCCAAGGTCAGATTCAGTGGCGGAGATGATTTCGGTCTTCCAGCCGCGCGATTCCGCGTAGCGGGTGTACATCCGCAGCAGGTCGGCAGCAAACAGGGCAGCCTCGTCGCCGCCTTCGCCGCCCTTGACCTCAAGGATCACGTTGCGGGCGTCGTCAGGATCGCGCGGTATGAGCAGGCGCCGAAGCTTGGCAGCCGCTACCTCAAGGGCAGCCTCCAGCTCAGGCACCTCAGCAGCAAACTCCGGATCCTCGTCAGCCATCTCCTTGGCAGCAGCAAGGTCATCCCGGATGCCTTCCCACTTGTGGTAGGCCTCAACAATGCCATTGAGCTGAGCCGAACGCCGCCCCAGTTTCCGGGCAAGCCGCTGGTCAGCATAAACAGCAGGATCCCCCAACTGCGCCTGGATAGCATCATGCTCATCAAGCAGGCCCTGTACGGACTCAAACATCTATAAACCTCTTTCGACTTGTACAAGTCTAGTAACAAACAAAGACGGGACCGCGGCTGGTGACTTAACGACGAAGCCGCACGGATTTTTCCGCCCCGGGAGTGGCATCGGGCCTGCCGGAGCTGGGAGGCTAACGATCGAAGATCGTCAGCCTCCCAGCGTAGGGGCGGGGGCGGAAAAATCCGTGCGGCGTCAGCACCGGGGGCAGCAGATCAGCCGCTCACCGAAGCCTTATTTGTCGTTATCCGACTTCGCGCCAAGCGTCGTCTTCTGAACCTGCATGAGGAACTCGACGTTGCTCTGGGTTTCCCGGATCTTGTTGGTCAGCAGTTCAAGGCTCTGCTGGGTCTCGAGTCCGGAGAGGACGCGGCGCAGCTTCCACATGATCTTGACTTCCTCGGGCGAGAGCAGGTTCTCCTCGCGGCGGGTGCCGGATGCGTTGACATCCACGGCCGGGAAGATGCGCTTGTCAGCCAGCTGGCGGGACAGACGGAGCTCCATGTTGCCGGTGCCCTTGAATTCCTCGAAGATGACTTCGTCCATCTTGGAACCGGTCTCCACCAGGGCCGTGGCCAGGATGGTGAGCGAGCCGCCGTTTTCGATGTTGCGGGCGGCGCCGAAGAAACGCTTGGGCGGGTACAGCGCTGCGGAGTCCACACCACCGGACAGGATGCGGCCGGAGGCCGGCGCTGCCAGGTTGTAGGCGCGGCCCAGGCGGGTCATGGAGTCCAGCAGGACCACCACGTCCATGCCCATTTCCACGAGCCGCTTGGCGCGTTCGATGGAGAGTTCGGCCACGGTGGTGTGGTCGTCAGCGGGACGGTCGAAGGTGGAGGCGATGACCTCACCCTTGACGGTCCGCTGCATGTCCGTCACTTCTTCGGGGCGTTCGTCAACCAGCACCATCATGAGGTGGACCTCAGGGTTGTTGGTGGTGATCGCGTTGGCGATGGACTGCAGGATGAGCGTCTTTCCGGCCTTCGGCGGGGAGACGATCAGGCCGCGCTGGCCCTTGCCGATCGGCGCAACCAGGTCGATGACGCGGGGGCCGATCTTCTTGGGGTCGGTCTCGAGGCGCAGACGCTCCGACGGGTACAGCGGTACCAGCTTGGCGAATTCGACGCGGTCCTTGAGCTCTTCGGCGGTCTTGCCGTTGACCGAGGTGACGCGGACCAGGGCGTTGAACTTCTGGCGGGCGGACTGCTGGCTGCGGTCTTCGCCATCACGCGGAGCGCGGATGGCGCCGACGACGGCGTCACCCTTGCGGAGGTTGTACTTCTTGACCTGGGCGAGGGACACGTAAACGTCGTTCGGGCCCGGGAGGTAGCCGGACGTGCGGATGAATGCGTAGTTCTCCAGGACGTCCAGGATGCCGGCAACCGGCAGCAGGACGTCGTCCTCGGTGACTTCTACGTCGTCGACGTCCGGTCCCTGGGCACGGCCGCGGCGGCGGTCGTTGCGGTCGCGGAAGCGGTCGTTCCGGGAGTTGTTGTCCCGGTCCTGACCGCCGGAACGGTCGTTGCGGTCATTCCGGTCGCGGCGGTTGCGCCGGTTCCTGCGGCTGCCGCCGTCGGCATCTTCGTCGCGGTTGTCATCGCGGCGGGTGCCTTCACGCTGGCCGGCGTCACGGCTGCCCGCGTTGTCCCGGCCACTGTCAGCATTATCGCGGGCGTTGTCACGGCCTGCGTTGTCACGGCCGCGGCTGCGTCCACTTTCACGGCGGTCGCTGCGCTGCCCGGCCTCGCCGGCTTCAGCGGGAGCTTCGGTGCGCTGCTCTGACGTGCGCTGCTCACCGGTGCGCTGTTCAGTGCTCTGCTGTTCCGCGTCGGCCTGCTCAGCGGGAGCTTCGACGGTCTCGGCAGCCTGCGGTGCAGCAGCTGCTTCACCGCGACGGCGGTTGCGGGTGCGCGGCTGGCGCCGTTCAGTGGCACCTTCGGTCGCTTCGGGAGCCTCGGCGGCGGCCGGAGCCTCAACCGGAGCAGCGGTGCCGGCTTCAGCGGGTGCCTGCTCGGCGGCGGCCGGTGCCACCACTCCGTCGCTGACGGCACGGCGGCTGCGGCCACGGCCACGTGCCCGAGTTCCCTCCGCGGGAGCTTCCGCTGTTTCTGCAGCTGAAGGAGCAGGAACAACCGGGGCAACCGCTGCTGTTGCAGTGTTGTCGACGGCCTTTCCGGCTGTCCTAACCGGAGCCTTGGCGATGGGGGTGCCGGCGCGGTGGGCGGAAATGGCTGAAACCAGGTCCCCCTTACGCATCCGGGAACCGCCGGAAATGCCGAGCTGGCTGGCAAGGGCCTGCAGCTGGGCGAGCTTGAGGCCGGCAAGGCCGCTGCTCTTGGCGGGTGCTGCCGGTGATTCGGCAGCAGAAGATGATAGTTCCACAGCTGGCGACAGCTCAGTGGTTTCGGTCACGAAGGATCCTTCCCCCTCGACGGCGTCCAGACTGGGAGCTGGACGCGATGATTTGATCTGGGCTGCAGTTCAGATCTGCAGCCGGATTGCTCGGCCTTGCCGGTTGGATATCGGCCAGCAGGGCCGGATACTAATTCACCTTGCGCTCCGCCCACGGCGGGACGCCGGACTGACGTTCCAGGGGCAGTTTAAGTGCTGCAGATTCCTGCGACAGACCAAGCGGGTGGCACCGGAATAGATTGCGCAGTAAGAGACCAAGCGGCAACTAAGTGCAAGAGCAGATCAGATAGGCGGAATTACCGCCGGTGCAACTCCACCTTAGCACCTTCAACGTCCACTGCCAGCTTCAGAACACGCCACCCGATGTCCGGCGTGTTGCGTGCCGTGAACTCCTCGATGAAACCAACGACGGCGGCCGCTTCAGCCTCGCCGTTGGCCAGCACCAGCACAGTAGGTCCGGCGCCTGACACGACGGCAGCATGTCCGGCCGCACGGAGTGCCGCGATCAGCGCTGCGCTGGGACGCATGGCCTCGGCGCGGTAGCTCTGGTGCAGGTAGTCTTCGGTGGCGGGCAGCAGGAATTCGGGGTTGTGCGTCAGGGCGTGGATCAACAGTGCCGCGCGGCCGGCGTTCATCGCGGCCGCATGGTGGCCAACGGACGCCGGCAGCAGGGCACGGGCCGCTTCCGTGGACAATTCAAAATCCGGAACTGCCACGACAGGGATCACTGAGCCGGTGACGCTTGCGCTGGTGCTGCTGTAGCGGTCGCTGTCCTGCCAGGACAGCGACAGTCCACCGAAAATAGCGGGTGCGACGTTGTCCGGATGACCCTCGAGTTCACTGGTGAGCTGCAGGATCCAGTCCTGTCCCATGCGGCTTTCCGCCGGTACCAGGGCATTCGCCGCCGAGACTGCGGCCACCACCGCGGAGGCGGACGAACCGAGGCCGCGTCCGTGGGGGTTGACGTTGTCCGCAGTCACCTTCAGGCCGCCGTGGCGGAATCCAAGCCGGTCGAAGGCTGCTTCCATGGCCCTGATGACCAGGTGGCTCGAGTCCCGCGGCAAGGTTTCTGCACCTTCGCCGCGAAGCTCGAACAGCAGTTCGTCCGTTTCCAGGCTCTCTACCGTCAGGGTGTCATGCAGCCCGAGCGCCAGGCCCAGGCTGTCGTAGCCGGGCCCAAGGTTGGCGGACGTTGCCGGCACCCTGACGGTGACGCGTTGCCCGGCCTCGATCATGTGCAGTCCGACGGCGGCCTGCGAGGTGGTGTCCAAGGCTATTTTTCTTCCAGTCCCAGTTCGGCAGCAACTGTCACCACGTCATTGGAGACCTTGACCGGCTGCACGTCGCTGCCGTCCTCGGTGCGCAGCGCCCACTGCGGATCCTTGAGCCCGTGACCCGTGACGGTGATGACGATCGTCTTGCCCGAGGGGACTTCGCCCGCGGCATGCTTCTTCAGGAGACCGGCCACGCCCGCAGCAGATCCCGGCTCAACGAACACGCCTTCGCGGGAAGACAGCCAGCGGTGCGCGTTCAGGATTTCCTCATCCGTGACCGCGTCGATCAGTCCCCCGGACTCATCACGGGCACCGATGGCACCGTCCCAGGACGCCGGGTTGCCGATCCGGATAGCCGTGGCGATGGTATCCGGCTCCGTGATGGGGTGGCCGGCCACGAACGGGGCGGCGCCGGCTGCCTGGAAGCCCCACATGGCAGGAGTCCTGGTGGAAACGGCGGGAAGGGTGCCGGCAGTTTCGGACTCGAACGGAGCGGAATACTCCTTGTAGCCCTTCCAGTAGGCGGTGATATTTCCGGCATTGCCCACGGGGAGGACATGGATGTCCGGAGCGTCGCCCAGTGCGTCGACAATTTCGAAGGCACCGGTCTTCTGTCCCTGGATGCGGGCGGGGTTGACCGAGTTGACCAGGAATACCGGGTAGGACTCCCCCAGCTTCCGGGCAATGTCCAGGCAGTTGTCAAAGTTGCCGTCCACCTGCAGGAGCGTGGCGCCGTGGGCGATGGCCTGGCTGAGCTTGCCCATGGAAATTTTGCCTTCCGGCACCAGGACGGCACACTTCAGGCCGGCGGCCGTGGCGTAGGCAGCGGCAGAAGCGGACGTATTACCCGTCGAGGCGCAGACAACTGCCTGTGCTCCGGAAGCGACAGCAGCCGTCATGGCCATGGTCATGCCGCGGTCCTTGAACGAACCAGTGGGGTTCATGCCCTCCACCTTCAGGTACACCTGGGAGCCGGTGAGCTCCGAGAGCTTCTGGGCGTGCACCAGCGGAGTGCCGCCCTCGCCCAGGGTGATCACCCTGGTGGATTCCGTCACGGGCAGACGGTCAGCGTATTCGCGGATAACGCCGCGCCATTGGTGAGCCACTTAGACTCCTTCTACCCGCAGAACGGATGTAACTGAATTGATAACGTCCAGGCCCTTCACGGCCTCGACGGTGGCCGCAAGGGCAGCCTCTGGTGCACGGTGGGTGACAATCCGCAGTTCAGCGGATTCCACGTTGGACTCCGCATCCCGGTGGATGGTCTGCCGCATGATTTCGATGGAGACGCCGTGCTCCGCGAAGAGCTGGGCGATCCTGGCCAGCACGCCGGGCTGGTCAGCGACGTCCAGTCCGATGTAATAGCTGGTAACAGCCGCGTCGATCGGCAGCGCCGGAACGTGGCCGGTGGTGGTCTCCATGCGGCCGGCGCCGCCCAGGACCAGGCTGCGCGCGGCCGAAACCAGATCGCCCAGGACCGCGGATGCGGTAGGTGCGCCTCCTGCTCCCTGGCCGTAGAACATGAGCTCGCCGGCGTTCTCGGCTTCGATAAACACCGCGTTGAAGGCGCCGTGGACGGCGGCCAGCGGATGCTCGCGCGGAAGCAACGTGGGGTGCACGCGCACGGAAACACCCTTGCCGCCGTCGGAATCTTCAAGCTTCTCCGCGATCGCCAGCAGCTTGATGACAAAGCCCGCGTCCTTGGCCGCAGCAATGTCCGCGGCGGTAACGGAGCTGATCCCTTCGCAGTGGACGTTCTCCAGGGCGAACCGGGTGTGGAAGGACAGCGAGGCAAGGATGGCGGCCTTCGCGGCGGCGTCGTGGCCTTCGACGTCGGCGGTAGGGTCCGCCTCCGCGTAGCCGAGGCGCTGGGCCTCGGCCAGGGCGTCGGCAAACTGCGCGCCGGTGGTGTCCATCTGGTCAAGGATGAAGTTCGTGGTGCCGTTGACGATGCCGAGGACCCGGGTGATCCGGTCACCGGCGAGGCTGTCGCGGATGGGACGGAGGATGGGGATGGCTCCGGCAACCGCGGCCTCATAGGAGAGCTGGACTCCGGCCTTGTCGGCCTCTTCGTGAAGGGTGGGACCGTCCTGCGCCAGGAGCGCCTTGTTGCCCGTGACAACACAGGCCCCGTTGCGGAGTGCCGAGAGGATCAGCGTGCGGGCCGGCTCGATGCCGCCCATCAGCTCGATGACCAGGTCGGCGTCCTTAACCAGGGTTTCGGCGTCGGTGGTGAAGAGTTCCTGCGGCAGGTCCACGTCGCGTTTGGCGTTGACGTTGCGCACGGCAATGCCGCTCAGCTGCAGCTTCGCACCTGCGCGGGCGGCAAGGGTGTCGGCGTCCTCAATGAGAATGCGCGCAACCTGGGCCCCAACGTTGCCACAGCCCAGCAGGGCAACTTTCAGGGTTCGCAATTCAGTCATTCAGACTCCCATGTCGCGGTTCAGCAGATCTTCTTCGGTTTCCCCGCGGACAATCAGCCGGGCAGATCCGTCGCGCACCGCGACAACGCCCGGCCGGGCCAGATAGTTGTAGTTGCTTGACAGGGCCCAGCAGTAGGCGCCGGTACCCGGTACAGCAAGCAGATCACCGGCTGCCACGTCCTCGGGCAGATATACATCTCTAACAACTATGTCGCCGCTCTCGCAATGTTTGCCCACCACGCGGGACAGTTGCGGCGCCGCGTCAGACGTGCGGGACGCCAGGATTGCCGAGTAATCCGCGTCGTACAGCACCGGCCGGGCGTTGTCGCTCATGCCGCCGTCCACTGAAACATAGCGGCGCGGATACGTAACGTTGTTGCCGCCGTCACTGGCGTTCGAGGCGTCCGGTGCGTCGACGCGGACGGTCTTGGTTGTTCCCGCCTCGTACAACGTGAAGGTGGTGCTGCCCACGATGGCGCGTCCGGGTTCGATGGAGATGCGGGGCGAATCGATGCCCAGCTCAGCGCAGGTGGAACGCACAACGGCAGCCATCGCCTCCGCGATTTCGGCTGCAGGGCGGGGGGTGTCCACCGGTATGTAGGCAATGCCGTAACCGCCGCCGAGGTCCAGCTCCGGCAGGATGATGGAGTACTTTTCCTGCATGGCGGCGAGGAAGCGGAGGAGCTTCTCGGCGGCCAGCGCAAAACCGTCCGGTTCGAAGATCTGGGAGCCGATATGGCAGTGCAGTCCCAGCAGTTCGATGCCGGGATGCGCGGCAGCGGCCGCCACGGCTTCCTCGGCGGCTGACAGGCCGGCCTGTTCCGTGGTGTCTGCAGCCATGGAAAGGCCGAATTTCTGGTCCTCGTGGGCCGTGGCGATGAACTCATGGGTGTGGGCGTGAACGCCCGGAGTGAGCCGCAGCATAACCTTGGCCTGCTCTCCGCGGCGTTCGGCAATGTCGCCCACCCGGACCAGTTCGCCGAGGCTGTCAACCACAATCCGGCCCAGGTTCATGTCCAGCGCGCGGTGGATCTCACCGTCGGACTTGTTGTTGCCGTGCAGGGCGACGTCAGCACCGGGGATGCCTGCCTTGGCCGCCACGGCGAGCTCCCCGCCGGACGCGGTGTCCAGGCGCAGACCTTCCTCCTCAACCCAGCGCACCACGGCGGTGCAGAGGAACGACTTGCCCGCGTAGTAGACGTCCACTCCCCCGCAAATGTCTGCAAAGGCGTTGTTGAACGCGTCACTGAAGGCGCGTGCCCTGGACCGGAAATCGTTCTCGCTCATCACGAACAGCGGGGTTCCGTACTGCCGCTGAAGATCGCTGACGGAAATGCCGTCCAGGGTGAGCTCGCCGGCGTCGTTACGGGCCGCATCCCGGGCCCACATCTTTGGCTCAAGGGCATTCAGGTCTGTGGGGACCGAAAGCCATTCGGGTGCCAGCGGGGACCCCTGGGACGGGGCATCTGCGCGCTGAGTGGGCATGGGGATCACATCCGTTCCGGCGCGGAAACGCCAAGCAAATCAAGGCCGTTGGCCAGCACCTGGCTGGTGGCGTCGTTGAGCCACAAGCGGGTGCGGTTGACATCTGTCACCGCTTCGTCGCCCATGGGAGCGATACGGCAGGCGTCGTACCAGCGGTGGTAGGCGCCGGCGATCACTTCAAGGTGCCGGGCCACCCGGTGCGGCTCGCGCAGTTCCGCGGCCTTGGCCACGATCGACGGGTAGCTGCCCAGGTAGGACAGCAGTTCGTTTTCCGTGGCGTGGTCCAGCAGCGAGGCATCAAAACTGTGGTTGCCGTCCACGCTGCGCTCCACGCCGGCTGCCACAGCGTTCCGCGCGGCACCGCGGGAACGGGCGTGGGCGTACTGGACGTAGAACACCGGGTTTTCGTTGCTGTGCTTCTTCAGCAGCTCCGGGTCGAGGGTCAACGGCGAGTCGGCAGGGAACCGGGCCAGCGAGTAGCGGACGGCGTCCTTCCCGAGCCAGTCAATCAGGTCCTTGAGCTCGATGATGTTCCCGGCGCGTTTGGACAGCTTGGCGCCATTGACGGACACCAGCTGGCCGATCAGGACCTCGATGTGCCGCTCGGGATCATCACCGGCGCAGGCGGCAATGGCTTTCAGCCGGTTGATGTAGCCGTGGTGGTCCGCGCCCAGCAGGTAAATCTTCTCGGTGAAGCCCCGGTCCTTCTTGGACAGGTAGTACGCGGCGTCCGCGGCGAAGTAGGTGGGTTCGCCGTTGGCGCGGATCATCACCCGGTCCTTGTCGTCGCCAAAGTCCGTGGTCCGCAGCCAGACCGCGCCGCCGTCGTCGAACACGTGGCCCTGTTCGCGCAGGCGCGCCACGGCACTTTCGATGGCACCGGCGTCGTGCAGCTCCTGTTCGGAAAAGAAGACGTCGAACTCCACCCCGAAGTCCGCGAGTGTGGCCTTGATGTCCTTCATCTGCGCCTTGTAGGCAGCAGCGCGGATGACCGGCAGGGCAGCAACTTCAGTCAGCTCGCGGATGTCCGGGTGCTCGGTGAGCACCTCGTGGCCAAGGTCGGCAATGTACTGTCCGGGATAGCCGCCGTCGGGCACGGGAAGCCCATGCAGCCGGTTATAGACGGAGTGTGCGAAGACGTTCATTTGGGTGCCGGCGTCGTTGATGTAGTACTCCGCGGTGACGTCGGCGCCGGAAGCACGCAACACCCGGGCGATCGAATCCCCCAATGCCGCCCAGCGGGTGTGGCCGATGTGCAGGGGGCCGGTGGGGTTGGCGGACACGAACTCCATGTTCACCGTGTGGCCGGCGAGCGCAGAGTTGGTGCCGTACTGCGCGCCCGCCTCGACAATCACTTTGGCGAGGGCACCGGCGGCCGCGGCGTCGACGGTGATGTTCAGGAACCCCGGCCCGGCGATGTCCACGGCCGATACGCCGTCGATGGACTTCAGCCGCGCACTGAGGATGGTGGCGAATTCCCGCGGATTGGTTCCAGCCTGCTTGGCAAGCTGAAGGGCGATGTTGGTGGCCCAGTCGCCGTGGTCCCGGTTCTTGGGTCGCTCCACGCGCACCTCATCAGGCACAGCTGATGCGGAAAGGGCGATGTCGCCGGCAGCGACGGCATCCTTCAGGCAGGCGGATATGGCGAGGGAGAGTTCTTCGGGAGTCACCCCTCTAGCCTACCGGGGGCCAGTGACAGCAAAGGAATTGGGCGGATTTTGCGGTGCCGGGAATCCGCAGGACGCTGCGCAGCGAACTACGGGTTGAACCAATACGCTGGATTCAGCGTTGACACCACCGTAAGCACCATCAAAACACTTGACCGAAATGAGAGCCTTTATGAGACCGTCAGTCCGCAAGAGTGTTTACGCCGGGATCGCCGGGCTTTCCCTGGCGGGAACCGTGGCCGGCTGCGCCCCCTCCGCCGAAACCTCTCCCGCACCCGCCGGCAGCGCAGCGGAAACCAGCTCCCCGGCAGGGACATCGGCGTTGGCCGGCAGCGGTACGGAATACAAGGACGGGACCTACAGCGCGGACGGAAACTACGTCTCGCCAAACGGCACGGAGACGGTGGGCGTGCAGCTGAGTCTTCAATCAGGAACTGTCACGGACGTCCAGATCACGCAGCATCCTTCCAATCCAAACACCCGCAAGTTCCAGGGAGAGTTCGCCGGCGGGATCGCTGCACAGGTTGTGGGCAAGAACATCGATGAGCTCAACGTGTCGAAAGTTGCCGGTTCATCCCTCACCAGCGGCGGCTTCAACCAGGCCCTGGAGCAGATCAAGTCGGAGGCGCAGTAGGCGGTGCCGGGCGGGCGCTGGGAGGAGTTTTCGTTCGAGGGGATCGGCACGCACTGGGACATCTCCACGCCGCAGCCGCTTGGGTCCTCCCTGCAGTCGCGCCTCCTAGGCAGGGTTGAAAGGTTCGACGCCGACTGGTCCAGGTTCAGGAAGGACTCCCGCGTCCATTCCATGGCCCGGGAAGCCGGCCGGCACGACTTTCCACCGGAGGGCGCTCCGCTCGGGCAGCTCTACCGGACGCTGTATCAGGCAACGGGCGGTGCCATGACACCGCTCATCGGCACGAGCCTTGAGCGTCTGGGGTATGACGCCGGCTACTCCCTGCGCCCCTCAGGTCCACCGGTGCCGGCGCCGGCCTGGGACGACGTCCTGGATTGGACCGGCAGTACTCTCACCACTTCGGCGCCTGTTGTGCTGGACATCGGGGCCGCCGGGAAAGGCCTGCTGGTGGACCTGTTGGCGGCTGAACTCAAGGCCGCGGGCGCAGACGCGTTCATCATCGATGCCAGCGGGGACCTGCTGGTGCAGGGCCGGGAGCCTGTTCCGGTGGCACTTGAACATCCTTACAACGCCGCCCAGGCCATAGGAGTTGTGCAACTGGCGGGCCGCGCACTCTGCGCGTCTGCCGCGAACCGGCGGGCGTGGGGAGACGGCTTGCACCACGTCCTGGATGGAAAAACCGGCCAGCCCGTCAGGACAGCGGTGGCAACGTGGGTGCTGGCTGAAACCACCATGCTGGCAGATGGACTGTCCACGGCGCTCTTCTTTGCCTCCGGCGCCGGGCTGGAGGAGGCCTTCGATTTCTCCTGGCTGACCGTTTTCTCGGACGGGAGTGCAGCGTACTCCGCGGAATTTGAAGGGACACTGTTCGGATGAGCCCTGTTGGAACACCGAAAGCGCCGGCCGACTTCTCCCTGGCCGCCCGGCTGGATACGGTCCTGGGCCGGTTCACCATGTACCGGCTGGTCCTCCTGGTCCTCGCAGCCCTGGCCGCGTACAGCATCGTGCTTGATGCCCTTGGCTGGCTGACTTTCGGCATTCCCGAGATGCTGGCGCACCTGGTGCTGTGCCTGGGGCTCACCTACGCCTCCAACAGGGGGCTGGCGCAACTGTTCCGGGTCCGGCCGCACTCCGAGTCCTCGATCATCACCGGGCTCCTGCTGTATTTCCTGTTCTGGCCCTCTTTCGCGCCGATGGATGTTGCGGGCGTGGCCGCGGCCTGCGTCCTTGCGTCGGCATCCAAGTACGCCCTCGCGTGGCGCGGCCGCCACGTCTTCAACCCGGCCGCGGCCGGCGCGTTCCTGGTTGGGCTGACCGGACTGAACATCGCCACCTGGTGGGCCGCTACTCCCGCCATGCTGTGGCTGCTGGTCCCCGGTGTCCTCCTGGTCCTGTACCGCACGCGCAAGTTCCTGATGGCCTCGGTCTTCCTCATCGTCGCCTCCGCCATCATCACGGCGGAGCTCCTGCAGTCCGGCATGTCCGGTGGGATGGCGTTGTGGCAGTCCTTCGCCCAGCGGCCGTTGCTGTTCTTTGTGGGGTTCATGCTCACCGAGCCGCTGACGTTGCCGCCACGGCGTTGGCAGCAACTGGCGCTGGCTGCGGTGGTGGGCGTGGTGTTTGCGGTCCCCTACAATTTCGGCTTCCTGGCCAATTCTCCTGAAGCCGCGCTGCTGCTGGGCAACCTGGCCGCCTTCATGGCGGGCCAGCGGGGCGGAGTGAAACTGAGTTTCGCCGGCGCCAGGCCGCTGACGCCCAGCACCACCGAATTTTCTTTCAAGCCCTCCCGGCCCGTCCGCTTTGTCCCGGGGCAATATATGGAGCTGGACCTTCCGCATGCAAAGTCGGACGGAAAAGGACGACGCCGGGTGTTCAGTTTGACGGGCGCCCCGGCTGACCGCTTGGTTAAGTTCGGGGTTCGGACTGCCGGGCCCGTGTCCGCGGCCAAGAAGGTCCTTCTATCGCTGAAGCCCGGCGACGAACTGACAGCCACTGCCGTTGGAGGGGACTTCGTCCTCCCCCGCGACCCCCGCAGGCCGGTCCTGCTGATTGCTGCAGGAATCGGCATCACGCCTTTCCTGTCACATGTCTCCTCCGGCGGCTTACGGGACCGCGACGCGGTGCTCCTGCTGCTGGCCCGAAGTGCCGACGAGATTGCGTATGCGGAAGAACTGAAGGATGCCGGCGTTCGTGTGGTGGCCCGGATTGCCGATGGTTCCCCACCGCCGTCGCATATAAGTGCTTTTCCGGCCGATGCTGCCAGGGTGGACGGCGAAGCTCTCACTGCGGCCATTCCCGACATCGCAGACCGCGAGGTTTTCATCTCGGGCTCACCTGCAAGTGTTGGTTCGCTGCGTCGCGCGGCAAAGGAGGCGGGGGCCAGGCGGGTTCGCGTGGACTCGTTCTCCGGCTACTGATTTTGCCGCGGCGGGCCGCCGTCCAGGAGAGTCCTGGAGTGGCGATTTTCCCTTGCGGGCCACCTTCCTGCTAAGCTCTAGGACGTCCCGCCGGCAACGGCAGGAATCCCCGGATTGCCCTCGTAGCTCAGGGGATAGAGCGTCTGCCTCCGGAGCAGAAGGTCGTAGGTTCGAATCCTATCGAGGGCACCAGCGAAAGCCGTCAGGAACCATTCATTCCTGGCGGCTTTTCAGTTTCTCCGTGACAACTGCTGCCCGAGGGGACCGGCACGGATCTCCCCTGCGGGGACAATCAACCCGGGCTGTCCGTTGAACCCCAAGCAGTGCCTTCCTCCTGCTACAACTGAAGCGCTGGCATCGCAACGAAAGGGCTCTGTCATGGTTGGCAAAACCGGCCACCGCAGCCCGTTCCGCCTGGTCCTGGGCCTTCTCCTGCTTGGGGTGCTCGCGTCCGCACTGGTGCTCCTCGCACCAGGCCTGCCCGGCCGGAACGGTCCGTTGCTGCGGCCCGCTGAGTGTGTCGTTGAAACAGCCGGCGGAAACGTGGGGCTCACCCGTGAGGAAGCCCAACTGGCCACGACCGCTGTCGCGCTGCTTGCCCGCGGGGTGGAAGCCCCTGACACCTCCGGAATCGACGACGGAGTGTTGCAGCGGCTGGCAGCCGGGCCACCCGAAGACGCCGGCCCCAGCCTGGGCTGCCGTGGCCGGTCCGCCAGTGATCTGCAGGAGCAGCAGCTGAATCCCTCTGGCCTGACACCACGTGCTGCTCAGCTGCGGGATGCCATGGCAGCAGTGTTCGGCGACCAAAGCCTGGGCGGATTCGCGCCGGGCGGCATCAGCCAGGGACACGGAGCGGAGTCGACGCACTACGACGGCCGGGCGATCGACGTCTTCTTCCGCCCGGTGACTGAGGAGAACCGGCGTGAGGGGTGGCTTCTGGCCCACTGGCTCGTCGCCCACGCGGACGACCTTGACATCCAGTACGTCATTTTCGACGACCGCTTCTGGAGCACTCACAGCTCCCGCGGGCGGTGGCAGGATTACGATGCACCCGAGCCCGGCAACGAGGTCCTCCGCCACCTCGACCACGTCCACGTGGATGTCCTGGCCGGAGGTGTTGAGTGAGGATCACCCACGCTGCCGGCGGACGGCTCACGGGCTGGCCGCCAGGGTGAAAAACTCCCGGTCCGCACCTGCTGGAGTGAGCCTGCCGGGGAATGTCGGCGCCTCCTCGTAGTCTGTTTCCACCACGTCGAGGGGGTACACCATGCACGTTCCGTTCTGTTCCATCGTTCCGCCCTACCTGCTGCGGCGGCTGGCCAAACAGGGGGCGCCGGAGTTTTCATCGGCGGCCAAGGCAGCCAAGGAAGCTTTAGGCCACGTCGAGTCGTTTCATTCAGCACGGTCCCATCCGGCGCCCGATGTCCCCGCCGGCCTCCGCCAGGCCAAACCGGGTCCGGCGAACCGGAGCATCTTCGACGCCAACGGCGCTGAGACCCTTCCCGGCAAGCTGGTGCGGAAGGAAGGCGAAGCCGCTACCGGCGACGCTGCCGCCGACGAGGCGTATGACGGGCTTGGCCACACGCACCGCCTCTACGCCGACGTGTTCGGACGGAACTCCATCGACGGCCGGGGGCTGCCCCTGAACGCCACCGTGCACTTCGGCAAGCTCTACGACAACGCATTCTGGGACGGGAAGCAGATGGTTTTCGGGGACGGGGACGGTGAGGTCTTTGAGCGCTTCACCAGGTCCCTGAGCGTCATTGGGCATGAGCTTGCACACGGCGTTACCCAGTACTCGGCTGCGCTTGTTTACCGCAACCAGGCCGGTGCCCTCAACGAGTCGATGTCCGATGTCTTTGGTGCCCTGGTGGAGCAGTATGTCAGGAACCAGTCCGCTGCCGAAGCCAGCTGGCTCATTGGCGAGGGGCTCTTTACCGCCGAGGTGGAGGGGGTCGCGCTGCGCTCCATGAAGGCTCCCGGCACTGCGTACGACGACGATGTGCTGGGTAAGGATCCCCAGCCGGACTCGATGGACACCTACGTCAGAACCAGCGCCGACAACGGCGGTGTGCACATCAACTCAGGTATCCCCAACCGCGCTTTCTATCTGGTCGCAGAGTCCCTGGGCGGAAACGCCTGGGACTCCCCCGGGCGCATCTGGTACGAAACGCTCACCGGCGGGTCGCTGCCCCCTGCGGCGACCTTCAAGGTCTTTGCCCGCGCCACGGTTGCCTCTGCCGTAGAACTCTTCGGTTCCGGGTCAGCAGAGCATGACGCCGTCCAGCAGGCGTGGGAAACTGTGAAGGTCAAGCTTTAACGGACGCCTGGCCCCGCACCTTGGGCCGCCGGGCTGGAGGGAAGCCCAAGGACCAGGCCATGAAGATCAGCGTTGAGCGTACTGGCGGATTCGCAGCGATACCGAAGGTGTGGACGGTGGAGGCCCAATCGGAAAGCGCCATCAACCGGTGGGAGCCCATTGTGGAAGCATGCCCGTGGGATTCGGTACCGAGGACGCCCAGGGCTGCGGTCGAGGCATTTGCGGGGAGCCAGCCCGACCGTTTCATCTACTCAATACGGGCAGGGCAGCACCAGGCCGCGCTTCCGGAGCAGGCCGTTACGGGGCCCTGGCGGGTGCTGGTGGACAGCGCGCGGGCAGCAGCCGAGGAATCCCGCACCCAGCAGCGCCATGACGGGTCACCGGGCTGAGTCGCAGCCGAAGCCGGCCGTTGCCGGAGGCCAGGCCCCTTCAGCCGGGCAGGAACTACACCACCTCAGCCAGCTGGCCCCGGAACGCGCGACGGTAGGACTGGGGACTGGTGTCCAGGACTTTGGCAAAGTGGTGGCGCAGCAGCACAGGGTGCCCGAATCCCGACTCCCTCGCAATCTCTTCGATATTCAAGTCAGTGGATTCCAGGAGGTCCTGGGCCCGGAGTACCCGCTGGGAGTTCAGCCACGCGGCGGGGGTGGCGCCGGTCTCGGACCTGAATTTCCGTGCAAAGGTCCTGGCGGACATGTGCACGCGGGCTGCCAGCTCGTTGACGGTGTGCTCACGGTCCAGGTTCGCCACCATCCAGCGCAGCAGTTCTTCCATGGGGGCTGAACCGCAGGTAGGCATGGGCCGGTCGATGAACTGGGCCTGCCCGCCGTCGCGGTGCGGAGGAACAACCATATCCCTGGCGATGGCGGCAGCCACGTGTGCCCCCAGCTCCACGCGCACAAGGTGGAGGCACGCATCAATCCCTGCGGCGGTGCCGGCCGAAGAAATGATGTTGCCGTCCTGCACGTACAGGACGTTTTCGTCCACGTGCACGCGGGGATACTTGGCAGCCAGCTGACCCGAATAATGCCAGTGGGTGGTGCAGCGGCGGGCATCGAGCAAGCCGGCGCGGGCCAAGGCAAAAGCGCCTGAACATATGGACATCACCCAGGCTCCCCTGGCATCGGCAGCGCGCAGTGCGTCCAGGACGGATTCGGGCAAGTCGTCGTCCCTGCCGTAGGGAGCCATAATGACCAGGTCTGCGTCCTCCGTTGCCTCAAGTCCGAGACTCACATTCATGGACAGCCCCGACTTCAGCGGGACGTTTCCCGGGGACGGCGTACAGACGCGGAAGTCAAAGGCCGGAACACCACTCCCCCTGCCTGACCTGTCGATGCCGAATACCTCGCTGGCAGTACCGAACTCGAACAGCGAGAAGTTGGGAACCACGATGACTGCCACTGATTTGAGCATGCTTTTATTGTGGCAGGAATTATAGCTTTTTGGGCATTTCTGCCACTTCTTCTTCCTTCCCGCCAGGAGAAGAGTGGAGGCATGGAAATCCTTCTAACCGTCCTCATCATCGTGTTCCTCCTTGTTGCCGCCGCCACCGTTTCAGCGCTTCTGCGCGACGGCCGGGGGCATACTCCTCCCGTCGAATCCCACGAAGCCTGGTCCGCGCTGGACCTTCCGAGCATCAACTACACGCTCCGGGTCTTCTAGCCGGCAACACCAGCACCAGGAGCAGCTGCACGCAGTCGACAGCGGGATGCCCGGGCTCCCGCAGTAGACTGTCAGCAGACATGACACTTCACATCTCCTATCCCGCTGAGCTGCCGGTCTCCGAACGGCGCGAAGACCTGATGGCCGCGATCGCGGCAAACCAGGTCACCATCATCGCCGGCGAGACCGGCTCCGGTAAGACCACCCAGATCCCCAAGATGTGCCTCGAACTTGGGCTCGGCGAGGGTGGACTCATCGGCCACACCCAGCCGCGGAGGCTCGCAGCGCGCACTGTTGCTGAACGCATCGCCGAAGAACTGGGCGTGGATATCGGCCAGGAAGTGGGTTTCCAGGTCCGCTTCACGGGCGAGGTCAGCCGCGCCACCAAGGTCAAGCTGATGACCGACGGCATCCTGCTGGCGGAAATCCAGCGGGACAAACTGCTGCGCAAGTACAACGCAATCATCATCGACGAAGCCCACGAGCGCAGCCTTAATATCGACTTCATCCTGGGCTATCTAAAGCGGATCCTCCCGCAGCGGCCGGACCTGAAGGTGATCATCACCTCCGCCACCATCGACCCCCAACGGTTTGCAAACCATTTCGGGTCACCGGAAAAACCCGCGCCGATCGTCGAGGTCTCCGGGCGGACCTATCCCGTGGAAATCCGCTACCGCCCGCTGTCCCAGCCCTCTGGTGCAACGGACGAGGACGATGCTTCCGACGACGAACTCGAGGAAGACCGCGACCCCCTCGACGCCGTCTGTGACGCCGTCGACGAACTGGCAGCAGAAGCCCCCGGCGACATCCTGGTGTTCTTTTCCGGCGAACGCGAGATCCGGGATGCGGCCGACGCGCTGCAGGCCCGCATCCAGTCAAACCGCCGGCTGGCCGGGACGGAAGTGCTTCCGCTCTTTGCCCGGCTGAGCCTGCAGGAACAACACAAGGTCTTCCACCCCGGCAACAAGCGCAGGATCGTCCTCGCCACGAACGTGGCGGAAACGTCGCTCACCGTGCCGGGCATCAAGTACGTCATCGACACGGGCACCGCCCGCATTTCCAGGTACTCGCACCGCACCAAGGTCCAGCGCCTGCCCATCGAGCGGGTTTCCCAGGCGTCCGCCAACCAGCGTTCGGGGCGGTGCGGCCGCGTCTCCGACGGTATTGCCATCCGCCTGTACTCGGAGGAAGACTTCGAATCCCGGCCGCTCTACACCGACCCGGAAATCCTGCGCACCAACCTCGCCGCCGTCATCCTGCAGATGACCGCCATGGGCGTGGCCCGCGGTCCCAAGGACGTCGAAAACTTCCCCTTCGTCGAGCCCCCTGAGACGAGGGCAATCAACGACGGCGTCACGCTGCTCCGCGAACTCGGCGCCTTGGCACCGGCCAAGCAGGGCAACGGCACGGGTGACGCGCGGAGCGGCGGCGGGCTGACCGCCGTCGGGCAAAAGCTTGCCCAGCTGCCGGTGGATCCCCGGCTGGGCCGGATGATCGTGGAGGCCGGAAAGCGCGGCTGCGTCCGCGAGGTCATGATCCTGGCTGCGGCGCTCACCATCCAGGACCCCCGCGAGCGGCCTACGGACAAGCAGCAGCTCGCGGCGGAAAAGCACAACCGGTTCAAGGACGAGAACTCTGACTTCACCGGTTTCCTGAACCTCTGGAACTACCTTCAGGAAAAGCAGCAGGAGCTCTCGTCGTCGGCCTTCCGCCGGATGTGCCGTGCCGAATTCATCAACTACCTGCGGGTGCGGGAATGGCAGGATCTGTTTGCCCAGCTGCGCCAGCTGGCCCGGCCCCTGGGCATCAGCCTGGACAACAAGCGCCTTTCCGATCCCGTGGGCAACCATGAGGGCATCCACATCAGCCTTCTGTCCGGACTCCTGAGCCACATCGGCATCCTTGATGAGCGCAAGCGCGAGTATGCCGGCGCCCGGGGCTCCCGTTTCGCCATCTTCCCCGGCTCGGCCCTCTTCAAGAAGTCGCCCACGTTCGTCATGGCCGCTGAGCTGGTGGAGACCAGCCGGCTCTGGGCCCGGGTTGCCGCCAGGTTTGATCCTGTCTGGGCAGAGCAGGTTGCGCCGGACCTGGTGAAGCGAAGCTACAGCGAGCCCCACTGGTCCACCCGCCAGGGCGCCGTCATGGCCTACGAAAAGGTCACCCTGTACGGCGTGCCCATCATCGCCCAGCGCAGGATCAACTACGGCAGGGTGGACCCCGTCGTCGCCCGTGAGCTCTTCATCAGGCATGCCCTGGTGGAGGGCGACTGGAAAACCCACCACAAGTTCTTCCACCGCAACCGCGCCCTCCTGAACGAGGTGGAGGAGCTGGAGGCCAGGATGCGCCGCCGGGACCTCCTGGTGGACGACGAGACGCTGTTCGAGTTCTACGATGCGCGGATCGGGCCGGACGTGGTGTCCGAGCGGCACTTCGACAAGTGGTGGAAGGAGGCCCGGCAGAAGAACCCGGACCTCCTGGACTACGACAAGTCGCTCCTCCTCAGCGACGACGCGGACGACTTGGACGAATCGGCCTATCCCAGGACCTGGCTGCATAAGGGCTTTGAACTCCCGCTGAGTTATGAGTTCCATCCGGTGGCTCCGGGTTCGCCGCCCAACCCGTCCGACGGCGTCACGGCCGAAGTTCCGGTCCTGTTCCTGAACCAGCTGGAGGACAGGGCCTTCCGTTGGCTGATCCCGGGGCAGCGCGTGGAACTCGTGACGGCCCTGATCAAGTCCCTGCCGAAGCAGATCCGCAAGAACTTCGTTCCTGCCCCGGACGTGGCACGGCAGGCGGTGGCGGTCCTGGAAGCTGACTTTGATCCGGCTGCAGACGAGCTGGAACCATCGCTCGAACTTGCCTTGCGCCGCATCCGGGGGCACATCGTCCCTTCCGGCTCCTGGAACTGGGACGCGGTTCCCGCACACCTTCGGGTCAGCTTCCGGGTGGTGGACAGCAAGGGCAAGATCCTCGACGAAGGCAAGGACCTTGCCGCGCTGCAGGAAAAGCTTGCTCCGGCTACACGGCGGGCCATTGCGGAATCGCTGGGGGCGACGCCGGGGTCCACCGCCCCCGGCGCCGGCAATGGCAATGGCAAGGGTGCCGGGAACGGCAGGAAAGCCCCGCAGGCGTTTGGCACGGCGTCCGACGGCGGATCCCCCTCCCCGCAGCAGGCCACAGTGCCGGGAGGCTCAGCTTCCACCGGCTTCCGGGAGCAGGACGGCCTGACGGAGTGGAGCTTCGGGACACTTCAGCGGCAGGTCAGCAACATGGTCAAGGGCCATACCGTCACCGGCCACCCCGCACTCGTGGACCAGGGGAAGTCGGTGTCGCTCCGGGTCTTCCAGACGGCGGCAGAACAGGCAGAGGCGATGCGCGGCGGCGTGATCCGCCTGCTGGCCCTGCGTGTTCCGGCACCGGACCGCTACGTGCTGGAGCATCTGAGCAACACCGAAAAACTGACCTTCACCCAGAACCCGCACGGGTCCGTCTCAGCCCTGATCGCCGACTGCGCACTGGCGGCCATCGACAAACTCACGCCCCAGGAACTGCCGTGGGACCGGGCGTCCTTCGACCGGCTGTACGAGGTGGTCCGGGCCGAACTGATTGACACGGTGTTCAGTGTGACTGCTGTGGTGGAGCGCATTTTGGCGAGCACCCGGCGGATCGAAAAACAGCTGAAGGGGACTACCAGCCTGGCGCTCATCAGTGCCCTGAACGACATCAGGAGCCAACTGGAGCGCCTGGTGTATCCCGGCTTTGTAGCACAGACGGGCTACGCGCAGCTGAGCCAGCTCCCCCGGTACCTTTCCGCTATTGAGAAGCGGCTGGAACGCCTCCCGGGCAATGTCCAGCGCGACGCGCTCAACATGGCCGTCGTGCAGCGGCTCGAGGACGACTACGACGACGCAGTGTCCGCCCTGCTGCCTGGACGCAAGGCGGGTCCCGAGTTAACCCAGGTGCGCTGGATGCTCGAAGAGCTCCGGGTGAGCCTCTTCGCCGTCGAACTCGGCACAGCCTATTCGGTTTCCGAGAAGCGGATCCGCACTGTTCTCAACAAAGCACTGGCTCCGGTGTAGTCCCCACGCGCTGCAGCTCAGGAGGGAACGAACTCCCCGTAGCCGGCTGCCCGCAGGCCCTGGCGAAGCTTTTCGGCGTTGGCGTCGAGGACGTCGGGGTCCGGGTTCTGGTCCGCGTTGGCGAAATTGAACTCGGCCATGCTCTGCGAGGGCCAGACGTGCACGTGAAGATGGTTGATCTCATAGCCGGCCACAATGAGGCCAGCCCGCGCCGCATGAAATACCTCCACCTGGACCGCGCCGATCCGGCGGGCCACTTCCATGACCTTTGCCAGGATCTCCGGGGACGCGTCGGTCCAGCGGTCCACTTCTTCAGTCGGGACCACCAGGGTGTGCCCGTCAGCCAGCGGACCGGTAGTGAGGAAGGCCGCCACCTCCGGTTCGCGCCAGACGAAGCGGCCGGGGATCTCGCCGTTCAGGATCCTGGTGAAGAGCGTGCTCATGCGTTTGCCTCCTTGGCGGGTGCCTGCAGGGTGCTGGTGTCCAGCACAAACCGGTATTTCACGTCGCCTGCCACCATCCGGTCGTAGGCCACGTTGAGCTGGTCCGCGCCGACCAGCTCGATGTCTGCCACCACACCGTGCGAGGCGCAGAAGTCGAGCATTTCCTGGGTTTCGGCAATGCCGCCGATAAGGGATCCGGCGTAGGCAATCCGGCGGCGGATCAGGGCCCCCGGGTTCACGGGCGGCATCGGCCCGGATGGGAGGCCAAGCTGGAAAAGTGCCCCGTCAACCCGCAGGGTCTGGAAGTACGGATTCAGATCGTGCGGAGCGGCGACGGTATCGATGATGAGGTCGATACTGCGATTCGCCGCCGCCATGGCATCCTCGTCCCGGGAGAGGACGACTTCATCGGCCCCCAGCTCCAGGGCCGCGGCCACCTTGGCTTCCGACGTCGTGAACACCACCACCTTCGCGCCCATGGCCTTGGCAAGCTTGACGGCCATGTGGCCCAGTCCGCCGAGCCCCACCACGCCCACAACGTCGCCTTCTTCGACGTCGAAGTGCCGCAGCGGCGAAAAGGTGGTGACGCCGGCGCACAGCAGGGGGGCTGCGGCGGCCGGGTCAAGTCCCTCCGGGACGCGCACAACATAGCGCCGGTCTACTACCACAGAAGAGGAATAGCCGCCCTGGGTAACAGCGCCACCGTTCCGCCGGTCAACAGCGCCGTACGTACCCGTCATGCCGTTTTCACAGTACTGTTCCAGGCCGTCCATGCAGCTTTCGCATTCCCTGCAGGAATCCACCATGCAACCCACTCCCACCCGGTCGCCCACGGCAAACTCCGAGACTGCGGAACCAGTCCGGCTGACGGTGCCCACGATTTCGTGCCCGGGCACCAGGGGCCAGGTGCTGCCGCCCCACTCACCGCGGGTGACGTGCACATCCGAATGGCACAACCCGCAAAACTCAATGGCGATTTCGACATCTTCGGCCTTCGGCGCGCGCCGGGCAAGGGTCAGCGGCACCAGGCCGCTGTCCGGGGACGTCGCTCCGTAAGCGGCAGCCAGGACGCCCCCGCCGGACTCTGTGGTGGAAGGGGTGGCAGGCTGTGCAAGGGGTGGCGGTACGGGGCGTCCTGGAGTCATAGTGCGACGCTACCCTTGCCTGACTCCGTGTTTCCAGTCGACGGTCCGCCGATACCTCCCGGTTCAGGCCCGGTGGCTACCGGCAGGTCCGGGTTGCCGGACCACTCCGAAAATGATCCCGGGTAGAGCGCAGCCGGAAACCCGGCGAGTTCCAGGGCTGCGACCTCATGCGCCGCAGTGACGCCGGAGCCGCAATATACGGCCACCTGCACGCCGTCCCGGATGCCCAACGACTCAAACCGGCGGCGCAGCGCCTCTTGAGGCAGGAAGCGCCCGTTGGCATCCACGTTTTCCGATGTCGGCGCACTGATGGCGCCTGGGATATGACCCGCCCGCGGATCAACGGGCTCCACCTCGCCGCGGTACCTCTCCCCTGCCCGAGCGTCCAGCAGCAGGCCGCTGTCCGGCCAGCCGGCGGCCGCGCCGGCGTCGAGCACCGGCATCCTTCCGTCCGTCAGGCGGACGTTGCCGGCTTCCGGGACAACTGACCCCGCTTCGACCGGAAGTCCTGCGGCACGCCAGGCGGCCAGGCCGCCGTCGAGCAGGTACACCTCGGCCAGGCCGGCGTGCCTCAGCATCCACCACACCCTGGCCGCCGCCATACTGCCGCTGTCATCGTAGGCAACCACAAAGTCGCCGTCGTTAATGCCCCAGCGCCTGGCGCTCTCCTGGAACTCCCCCTCCGGCGGCAGCGGGTGCCTCCCGCGGCCCGGAGCCGCAGGGGCAGCAAGCTCCGTGCCGAGGTCCACAAAGACGGCGCCCGGCAGGTGCTCCTGCAGATAGTGGCGGTAGCCGTGGGGATCTCCCAGGGCCCAGCGGACATCCAGCAGGACCGTGCGCCGGTTGTCCGCAAGGCGGGCCTGCAGCCCGGCAACATCCATCAGGGGGTTCATTGCACTCCTTCAGCTGCGGTAGGGCCAACGGCTCCACTCTAACGGCAGCCCCTCAGGCCGCGGGTAGGCTTGTGCGGTGAAGATCGAGCACAGCGCCAGCCGGTACAACGCGGACCGGGACTGGGCAGACCAGGCAATCCGCAGGATCAGGGCAGAAAACAACCGCTCCGCCGACACCCACCTCTACTCGGTCCCCCTGCCGGAACACTGGGGCGTCCACCTCTACCTCAAGGACGAGTCGACGCACCGCTCCGGCAGCCTGAAGCACCGCCTGGCCCGCTCACTGTTCCTCTTTGGGCTGGTTAACGGCTGGATCAGGCAAGACACCACCATCGTGGAGGCTTCCAGCGGCAGCACGGCGGTGTCCGAGGCGTACTTTGCGCAGCTCCTGGGCCTGCCCTTCGTTGCGGTGATGGCACGCACCACCAGCCCGGAAAAGATCGCCCTCATCGAGCAGTTCGGCGGGTCCTGCCTGCTGGTGGAGCACGCGTCAGAGGTGTACGCGGCGGCGCAGGCGGTTGCGGACAACTGCAACGGCCACTACATGGACCAGTTCACTTACGCGGAGCGGGCCACGGACTGGCGCGGAAACAACAATATTGCCGAATCGATCTTCGGCCAGCTTGGGCTCGAGGAACATCCGGTTCCGGAGTGGATCGTGGTTGGCGCGGGCACCGGAGGAACCAGTGCGACGATCGGCAGGTACCTCCGCTACCACAGCCATCCCACGCAATTGCTGGTGGTGGATCCGGAAAATTCTGCGTTCTACCCGGGCTGGCTGGGTGGTTCCGGCGCACCGGCCAGCCTTCCGTCCCGGATCGAGGGCATCGGCAGGCCGCGGATGGAACCAAGCTTCGTGCCTTCCGTGATCGACCGCATGGTCCAGGTCCCGGACGCTGCCTCCGTGGCCGCCATGCGCCACCTCCACAGCCTGGCAGGGCTCCATGCCGGCCCCTCCACCGGCACCAACCTCTGGGGTGTGTGGCAGCTCGTTGCGGAAATGGTTGCCGAAGGCCGCACGGGCAGCATTGTTTCTTTGATGTGCGACGGCGGCGAGCGATACGCGGGCAACTACTACAACCAGGACTGGCTGGCTGGGCAGGGGCTGGACCCGGCGCCTTATGAGGAGGTCATTCGGCGCTTTATGGATACGGGTACGTGGACCGGAGGCAGCGTTTAGACCTCCACCGATTCACGGGCGGCCAGGTGCGTGTATTCGGTGCCGTATTTGGCGCCGAGCCTCTGGACGTGGCCTTCCACGATCTTCAAGCCGTTCTCATTAAGCAGCCCGTCATGGATCTGGAAAGCCCGCGGCGCCCTGACACCGATCACGAAGTCCAGCACTTCGGCTGATTTGCTCCACGGCGCGTGGAGGGGAACCAGCAGGGTCTGCACGCTGATGCCATCGGGAATCACGAAGGAATCCCCGGGGTGATACACGTTGTCGTCTATCAGGTAGCCGATGTTGGCCACGACGGGGATTTGCGGGTGGATCAAAGCGTGCTGGCCGCCAAAGCTGCGAATGCTGAAGCCGGCAGCCTGGAACGTTGAGCCCGGGTTCACGGCGTGGATGCGTGCGGCCTCCCCGGTGGCCTTGTCCTGCAGTTGGCCGGCAACGCGGGCCGGGGCGAACACTGCCAGGCCCGTAGTGGACCGCAAGGCCTCCACCACCACGGGAACGTCAATGTGGTCGGCGTGCTCGTGGGTTACCAGAACCGCTTCCGCGCCGGCCAGGGCCTCGGCTGACTCTGAGAAATTGCCGGGGTCGAGGACCAGGACCCGGCCGTCTTTTTCAAGCCGGACACAGGAATGGGTGAATTTGGTCAGCTTCATAGCGTCAGCCTAGGGTCCTCCTCCGGACCATGTCCACGAAGCTTCGGCTGGTAATCTTGATCTTTGCCACCATCCTGAGGAAGCGGGTCCAACCATGCCTTTCGGCGCTAAGGCTGATTCCACCACGTCGTCCCCGGTAACCGGTGGCGGCAAGGAACAGCGCGTCACCAAGCAGCGCCGGGCAGTCAGCGCGGCCCTGGACGAACTGGACGACTTCGTCAGCACGCAGGAGTTGTACCGGATCCTGCAGAACCAGGGAGTTTCGGTCTCCCTGGCAACCGCCTACCGGATCCTCCAGTCGCTCGCCGATGAGGGACTGGTGGATGTCCTGCGGAACGGTGATGGTGAGGCGGTGTACCGCCGCTGCGCTGTCACCGGACACCACCACCACCTGCTGTGCCGGAATTGCGGAAAGGCCGTGGAGGTTGAAGCGCCTGCTGTGGAGACCTGGGCGGCGCGCACAGCAGCAGAGCACGGCTACACCGAGGTGGCGCACACGGTGGAAATCTTTGGACTCTGCCCTGACTGCACTGCCCGCAAGGCCGCCGGCAGTCTTTAGGCCGCCTTGGCCAGGACCCGCCCGTTGATGCCTTTCCGGTCACGGACCGATCCAACGGCCCGGCACACCACGTAAATCAGGAAAGACAGCGTGGTGACGTAGGGGCTGATCGGAATGCGTCCCCCCAGGGCCAGCAGGATTCCGCCCACGGTGGCCGTCATCGCAAACGCCACGCTGAGTACCACCACTGCAACCGGCGAGGACGTCACCCGGAGTGCTGCCGCCGCAGGGGTGATCAGCAGGGCGAGCACCAGGAGGGCCCCTACAACCTGGATGGACAGGGCCACGCTGACGCCCAGCAGGACCATGAAAATTATGCCAAGGCTGCGCACCGGAACACCCCTGGCCGCGGCCAGCTCCGGGTCCACGCTGGCAAAGTTAAGCGGACGCCAGAGGGCCAGCAGCGCCACCATCACCACCACCGCGGTTCCGGCCAGCGCCTGCAGCTGCACCGTGTCCACGGACACAATCTGCCCGGTCAGCAGGCCGAACTTGTTGGCTGCACGGCCTTCGTAAAGGGACAGGAACAAGATCCCGAGCCCCAGCCCGAACGGCATGATCACACCGATGATGGAGTTTTTGTCCCTGGCCCGGACGCCCATCACGCCCAGCAGCAGCGCCGCCGTAACGGACCCGATCAGCGAGCCAAAAACGATGTCCGCGCCGATCAGCAGGGCAAAGGCGGCGCCGGCAAACGAAAGCTCGGAAATGCCGTGGACCGCGAACGCCAGGTCCCGCTTCATGACAAAAGTCCCCACCAGACCGCCCAAAAGGCCCAGGACGGCTCCTGCCCAGATGGAGTTCTGAACCAGGACCAGCAGCTCCCCATAATTTTCGAAGCTGAAGATTGCACCAAGAATGCTGTCTGCGTCCATCAGGCAGCCTCTTCCGCCAGGGCATGCGCCTCTGCATGATGGTGGGTGGTGGCATCCGGCAGGCCCACCACAACGATGCGGCCGTTGGCGTGGATGACTTCCACGTGGCTGCCGTAGAGATCGGAAAGGACTTCCGTGGTCATGACGTCGTCGGGAGCGCCCACCTTGAAGCGGCCGCCGGCAAGGTAGAGCACCCGGTCAACGTAATCGATGATGGGGTTGATTTCGTGGGTCACAAAAACCACGGCACTGTTCTGCTCGCGGCACTGCTGGTTGATGAGGGCGCTGACTGCCTGCTGGTGGTGGAGGTCCAAAGACAGAAGTGGTTCGTCGCAGAGAAGGACCTGGGGATCCGTGGCCAGCGCCTGCGCCACCCGGAGCCGCTGCTGTTCGCCGCCGGAGAGCTGCCCTACCGGGACTTTGGCGTACTCCGTGGCCCCTACAAGGTCAAGCAGCTGGTCTATCCTGCGGTTGGCTTTGGTTGAAGATAGTCGCAGCCCCCAGCGGTGCCCGTCCACACCCAGGCCAACGAGGTCCCTGGCACGCATCGGGGTATCGGGGGCGAAGGACTTCTGCTGGGGTATGTAGCCAATCAGGCTGCTGCCCCGTTCCACGGGACGCCCGCCAAGCATGGCCTGCCCCTGATGAAGTCCCTGGAGCCCCAGCAGGACTTTCAGGAAACTGGTCTTGCCACTGCCGTTGGGACCAAGCACGGCGAAGAATTCTCCGGGCTTGATGTCCAGGTCAAGGTCCTCCCAGAGCGCCCGCTGACCGAACTTCAGGGACGCGCCGGTGAGGCTGACCACGGGTTTCAACTATTTGTCTCCAGAACCTTGCTGATGTTGTCCACATTGTCCGTCATCCACTGGAGGTACGTCTTGCCCTCCGGCAGTGTTTCATTGAAGTCGACCACTGGAACACCGGCATTTTCCGCCGCCTTCTTCAGCGCTTCGGTCTGCGGACCTTCAGTCTGGCTGTTGTAGGCGAGCAGCAGCACCGACTTCGAAGCCAAAAGGTCCGTGGCTGCCTTGAGGACCGCAGGCGGAACGTCCGAGCCTTCTTCAATCGCAGCAGTGTAGTCCTCAGGGGTAGAGTTCACCAGCCCGGCATCCTCGAGGAGGTACAGCGGAACGGGTTCGGTCACGGCAACCCGCGCACCCGCCGAGACGGGCTTCAAGGCCTCCAGCTTTCCGTGCAGTTCCTCGATGCTGGATGTCAGGGCTGAGGCATTGGCCTGGAACGTGGACGCCGAGGCTGGGTCCAGCTCACCAAGCTTTGCTGCGATCTTAGCGGCCAGCTGTTCCATGGCCGGCAGGCTATACCAGACGTGCTCATTCAGTTCACCGTGGTCATGGGCAGTCTCGTCCCCTGCCGCCGTTTCCGTAGCCGGGGCTTCGGAGGAGGGGGCTTCCTCCTCCGGGTGCGCCATGCCGGAGAGTTCGACGGCGTTCAGCACCTTTCCGTCGTCCAGGCCGCTGTCCTCTGCCAGGGTATGGATGAAGTCGTCGTAGCCGCCGCCGTTTTCCAGGACAAGGTCAGCTTTGGAGACTGCCAGCCGGTCCTGGGCATTTGCTTCGTAGGAATGCGGATCCTGGCTGGTCTTGGTGATGATGGCGGTGACGTTCACTTTGTCGCCGCCGATGGTTTTGGCGATGTCCCCGTAGACATTCGTCGATGCCACAACGTTGATCCCGTCGGCGGCCTCGGGCGACGATTCAGCCTGCGGGCTGCAGGCGGTGAGCAGGAGGCCGAGCCCGGCCAGGGCGGCAAGGATCGATCGGGTGGCAGCTGGACGGCGCACGGAAACCTCATTCACAAGGGAGGGCGAAAACAACCACTCCAGCTTATACCTAAATAGGAATCATTCCTATTTAGCCCAGTCTTCCCCCGAAACCCGCGCCCTCCCCGCACTGCGGAAGGGCGCCGTCGGGCTATCCGCCGTTCGGCTGCCCCAGCCGCCTGATCCCGGTGGCCTGGGTGGCATCACGGATCTCACCGACCAGCTGCTCGATGACGTCCTCGAGGAACAGGACGCCCTGCGTGTTGCCGTCCGGTCCAATCACCCGGGCCAGATGGGATCCCGTCCTCTGCATAACGGACATCGCCTTCTCAATCTCATCGCCGAGGGCCAGATTGGCCAGGGACCGGATGCGGCTTTCCGCGATGGGCCGTTCATAGGCCTGCTCGGGGATGGACAACACATCCTTGACGTGGAGATAGCCGTACAGCATGTCGTCGTCGTCAAGCATGGGGAACCGGGAAAATCCGGTCCGGCTCACGGCCTTTTCGAACTCCACCGGGGTGGTGGCGGCCCTGAGCATGACCAGCTTCTCCAGCGGGACCATAATGTCCGCGGCGGTGTAGTCGGAAAATTCCAACGCGCCCGTTATGAGCCCCGCGTCGTCGTCCACCAGTCCGTGGCGGGTGGATTCCTGCACGATGGACTGCACCTCCTCCAGGGTGAAGGAGGAGTTGACCTCATCCTTGGGCTCGATACGGAGCATCTTGAGGATGTGGTTCGCTGACCAGTTCAGGACGGAGATGACGGGGTGGACCAGCCGTGCCACGAACATCAGCGGCGGGGCCAGCAGGAGTGCTGCCTTGTCAGCGACGCTGACCGAGATGTTCTTCGGAACCATCTCGCCAAAGGTCACATGCAGGAACGTCACCAGCATCAGCGCCACGGCGAAAGCGGCCACGTCGGCAACTTCCTTCGGCAGGCCCAGCGTCTCCAACGGGACAGCGAGCAGGTGGTGGATTGCCGGTTCGGCCACCAGCAGGATCAGCAGCGAGCAGACCGTGATACCCAGCTGTGCACACGCCAGCATCAGAGATACGTTCTCCATGGCGCGAAGCGTGGTCTGCGCCCGCTTCGAACCGGCTTCTGCCAGCGGCTCGATCTGGCTTCGCCGGGCGGACATGACTGCGAATTCAGCAGCCACAAAGAAGGCGTTTCCGAGCAGCAGGACGCCCAGCCAGAAGATGCCGGCCCAGTCACTCATCGTTCAGCCCTGTCGTCGCGTTCGGTCCTGTCGCCACGGTCAAGACCGCTATCGCTGTCGGCATGCCCCGGTTCGGGGGCCGGCCGGAAACAGATGCGGTCGATACGCCGCCCGTCCATCCGGGTCACGCTCAGCGTCCCGCCGCCGACGGGGACGGCATCCCCTACAACGGCGATCCGCCCCAGCTTGCTCATGACGTACCCGCCCACGGTTTCGTAAGCTGCTTCATCCGGAACACTCAAGCGGGGAATCTGCTCGGACAATTCGTCCGGGCGAAGCAGGCCCGGGAAGTACCAGTCCCCCGAGGCGCTTTGCAGCAGCCCGGGCCGGACCTTGTCGTGTTCGTCCGCCACTTCTCCCACGATCTCCTCCACGAGGTCTTCGAGGGTAGCGATGCCGGCAGTGCCGCCATACTCATCCAGGACGACGGCGAGCTGGAGGTTGCCCTCCCGGAGCTCTGCCAGCAGGGCGTCAAGGTGGATGGTCTCGGGGACCCGGAGCACCTCGGTCATGATGGCACCGGCTTCGAGGTTCTGGCGGCGGTCCCACGGCACTGCCACGGCCTTCTTGACGTGGACCAGCCCACGGATGTCGTCGGCTGAGTCGCCAATCACCGGGAACCGGGAGTACCCGGTACGGCGCGCAGCACTCAGGACATCGGAGACGGGCTGGCCGGCATCGATGGTTTCCACCCGGATGCGCGGGGTCATCACATCCGCGGCCGTCCTGGTGGAGAAGTTCAACGTGCGCGCAACAAAGTTTGCAGTGCCGGCGTCAAGGGTACCCATCGCCGCCGAACGGCGGACCAGCGATGCGAGTTCCGACGGCGTCCGGGCTCCTGAGATTTCCTCCTTCGCCTCCAGTCCAAAGGCGTTCAGCACCTTGTTGGAAACGCCGTTGAGGACCACGATCGCCGGTTTGAAGACAGCGGTGAACATCAGCTGCGGCCGGGCGAGGGCCCGGCCAACGGGGAAGGACAGTGCTATGGCCATGTTCTTGGGTACCAGTTCGCCCAGGAGCATGGACAGCAGGGTGGCGAGCACCATGGCCAGGACCAGGGAGACGGACGCCACCGCGACGTCGGGAAGTCCGACGGCGGTGAGCGGGGCTTCCAGGAGGCGCCCCACCGACGGCTCCATGACGTAGCCGGTCAGGAGCGTTGTCAGCGTGATGCCGAGCTGGCAGCTGGAAAGCTGGGTAGAGAGGGATTTTAGACAGGTGAGCAAAGGAACAGCGCCGGTGTCGCCGTCGTCGATGGCGCGCTGGACTGTTGGCTGGTCCAGTGCGATGAGGGAAAATTCGACAGCGACGAAGAACCCCGTGCCGGCGATCAGCAGCAGTCCTGCTGCAAGGAGAAGCCACTCCATTCAGCATCCCGCCTGGGCGGCGTTGGCTGACACGCTAAAGGAAGGGGAAGTGCGGAAACTGGCCAGTCCGCCCGGCGGAGGATGGTCGGCGGAAACCGACGCTCTTTCCTTGGGGGCTCTGGCCGGCTGGCCTGCCGGCGGGTGATGGGCTCGTGTTCGGGGTTTGCCGGCTCTGCGGGTGGACTGCGCGGCGCTGCTCTTCATGCTCCGCTGACAGCCCCCAGGCCGGCACCTAGATTTACTGTCCATAAGAGTTTCAGTCTACAGGAGGCACCTGTCCCGGCCTCACCGGCACCACGGCCGCCGCAACCGGCATCGCGGCCGTTTCACCGCCCGTAAACACATTCCCGGGGACACCGTTTTTCGCCATATTCCGCCGTTCCTGCGTCACTTCATGATTTGGGTCACCCTTATTGGCAGTTAACACAAGATGCTCACTAGACTTGCAAAGGTCTGGGTTCAGAGGACTCAGGGATCGGTTCGTACGTGTTGCTGAAGCGCCGTGGGGCCGGAGAGAAATCAAACTCATGGAAGAGGCGTATTTCAAGTGCCAGAGCAGCCCAGCCACCGTCTACCAGAGGAATTTGGCGGAAACGAGTGGCTCGTTGACGAACTGTACGAGCAGTACCAGCAGGACAAGAACGCCGTGGATGCCAAGTGGTGGCCGCTGTTTGAATCGTTCGAGTCGGGCAGTTCTTCTTCCAATGGAAATTCGGGGCACGCCGCGGCCCATCCCCCTACCCGGGAAATGCCCTCTGTGAAAGCAGCGCCGGCACCGTCGCCGGCAGCGGCTCCCGTTGTCCCCCCTGCCCCGGCCACCCCGCCGGCCTCCGCTCAGGCGCCGGCAAAGAATGCTCCGGCAACCGTGGCCCGCGATGGCGGCAAGAAGACCGAGGCCGGAACCGGCTCGCAGCCCATCCCCGCGCAGCTCCCCAAGAACGTCAAGGCGCCTACCGCTCCGGAAGAGGACGTCGTCTCCGTCCTCCGCGGCCCTGCCAAGGCGATTGCCACCAACATGGTCACCAGCCTCCAGGTGCCCACCGCCACCAGCGTCCGCGCCATCCCGGCCAAGCTGCTGATCGATAACCGCGTGGTCATCAACTCGAACCTGGCCCGTGCCCGCGGCGGCAAGGTTTCCTTTACGCACCTCATCGGCTACGCCGTCATCCGTGCGCTTTCGCAGTTCCCTTCCATGAATGTGTACTACGACGAAGTGGACGGCAAGCCCGTTGCCGTGCAGCCGGCCCACGTCAACTTCGGCATCGCCATTGACATGCCGAAGCCGGACGGTACGCGCCTGCTGATGGTGCCCAACATCAAAAAGGCTGAAACCCTCAACTTCTCCGAGTTCTGGCACACCTATGAGGACCTCATCAAGCGTGCCCGCAACGGCAAGCTGACGGCCGAGGACCACCAGGGCACCACCGTGTCCCTCACCAATCCCGGCGGCATCGGCACCGTCCACTCGGTGCCGCGCCTTTCCAAGGGCCAGGCCGCCATCATCGGCGTGGGTGCCCTTGACTACCCGGCAGAGTTCCAGGGCGCAAGCGAAAAGATCATCGCCCAGAACGCCATCAGCAAGGTCCTCACTCTCACCTCCACCTACGATCACCGCGTGATCCAGGGTGCCGGCAGCGGCGAGTTCCTGAAGCTCGTGCACCAACTGCTCCTGGGTGCGCAGAACTTCTACGATGAGATTTTCGAATCCCTGCGTATCCCCTACGAGCCTGTGCGCTGGAGTGCCGACAAGCAGGTGGACCCGGCAGACCAGATCAACAAGGTTGCCCGGATCCAGCAGCTGATCCACTCCTACAGGGTCCGCGGCCACCTGATGGCCGACACCGATCCGCTGGAGTACGTCCAGCGCAAGCACCCGGACCTCGACATCCTGACCTACGGCCTGACGCTGTGGGACCTGGACCGCGAGTGGCCCACCGGCGGGTTCGGCGGCAAGCCGATGCTCAAGTTCCGCGATATCCTGGGCGTCCTGCGCGATGCCTACTGCCGCACCACCGGCATCGAATACATGCACATCCAGGAACCGGAAGAGCGCAAGTGGTTCCAGGACCAGCTGGAACACGAGTACTCCAAGCCCAGCCGTGAAGAGCAGCTGCGCATCGTCTCCAAGCTGAACGCCGCAGAAGCCTTCGAGACGTTCCTGCAGACCAAGTTCGTCGGCCAGAAGCGCTTTTCCCTGGAGGGCGGCGAATCCCTGATCCCGCTGCTGGACGCCATCATGTCCGACGCCGCCGACGACGGCCTGGACGAGGTTGCCATCGGAATGGCGCACCGCGGCCGCCTGAACGTTCTCACCAACATCGCCGGCAAGACCTACGCGCAGGTCTTCCGCGAATTCGAAGGCACGCAGGATCCCCGCTCCGTGCAGGGATCCGGCGACGTCAAGTACCACCTGGGCACCGAGGGAACCTTCACCTCGGACAACGGCAAGGAAACCAAGGTCTACCTGGCAGCCAACCCCTCCCACCTTGAAGCCGTGGATTCTGTGCTTGAAGGCATCGTCCGCGCCAAGCAGGACCGGCTTGACCAGGGCGAGTCATTCCCCGTCCTGCCCATCATGGTCCATGGCGACGCCGCTTTCGCGGGCCAGGGTGTGGTTGCCGAAACACTCAACCTGTCCCAGCTCCGCGGTTACCGCACCGGTGGAACCATCCACGTGGTGGTCAACAACCAGGTTGGTTTCACCACGGCACCTTCGTCATCCCGCTCGTCCACGTACTCCACGGATGTTGCCAAGATGATCCAGGCGCCCGTGTTCCACGTGAACGGTGACGATCCCGAAGCAGTGGTCCGCATCGGGCAGCTCGCCTACGAGTTCCGTCAGCGGTTCCACAAGGACGTTGTCATCGACATGGTCTGCTACCGGCGCCGCGGCCACAACGAGGGTGATGACCCCTCGATGACCCAGCCGCTGATGTACAACCTCATTGAGGCCAAGCGCTCCGTCCGCAAGCTGTACACGGAATCGCTGATCGGCCGTGGCGACATCACCGAGGAAGAAGCCGAGCAGCTGCTCCGCGACTACCAGGAGAGGCTGGAGCGCGTCTTCGCGGAAACCCACGCGGCCCAGACGTCCCCGATCCCGATCGTGACCGCGGATATGGCCGCCGTTTCCGATATCGAGCGACCCACGTCCCAGCAGTCGGATTCCGGCGTCAACGCTCCCGCGTCCACCGCCATCTCCGCGGATACCCTGGCGCGGATCGGCAAGGCCCACGTGGAAATCCCCGAGGGCTTCACTGTGCACGGCAAACTCAAGCAGCTGCTCGAAAAGCGCGAGCAGATGTCCCGGGAAGGCGGCATCGACTGGGGCTTCGGCGAAATCGCCGCCTTCGGTTCCCTCATCATGGAAGGCGTCCCCGTGCGCCTGGCAGGGCAGGACTCCCGCCGCGGCACCTTCGTGCAGCGCCACGCCGTGTTCCACGACCGCGCCAACGGCAAGGAATGGCTGCCCCTGGGCAACCTCTCCGACGACCAGGCGAAGCTGTGGATTTACGACTCCCTGCTCTCCGAATACGCTGCCATGGGCTTCGAATACGGCTACTCAGTGGAGCGTCCTGATGCACTGGTGCTGTGGGAAGCCCAGTTCGGCGACTTCGTCAACGGCGCCCAGACCATCATCGACGAGTTCATCTCCTCCGCCGAACAGAAGTGGGGCCAGCGTTCCTCGCTCGTCCTGATGCTGCCCCACGGCTACGAAGGCCAGGGACCGGACCACTCCTCTGCCAGGATCGAGCGGTTCCTGCAGCTGTGCGCTGAAGAGAACATGATCGTGGCCAACCCCACCACGGCGGCTTCGCACTTCCACCTGCTGCGCCGCCAGGCCTACAACCGTCCCCGCAAGCCGCTGATTATCTTCACGCCCAAGCAGCTGCTGCGCCTCAAGGCTGCCGCTTCATCTGTGGAGGACTTCACCACCGGCTCGTTCCGCCCCGTTATTGGTGACCACGAGCAACTGGCGGGAGACGCCGTCGAACGCGTCCTCCTGGTCTCCGGCCGCCTGTACTACGACCTCCTGTCCACCCGGCAGAAGACGGATGACAAGACGACGGCGATCGTCCGCGTGGAGCAGCTCTACCCGCTGCCTCACGAGGAAATCGCCAAGGAACTGGCGAAGTACCCGAACGCCGAAGTTGTGTGGGCCCAGGACGAGCCCGCCAACCAGGGCCCGTGGCCATTCATTGGCCTGAACCTCCCTGGTGCCCTGGAACGCCACATCCGGTTGGTCTCGCGTCCGGCCTCGGCTTCGACAGCCGCCGGTTCCATGAAGCGGCACGCCGCGGAACAGGATAGTCTCCTTAAGCAGGCATTTGCACGGAAATAAGCACTAAGGCTGCCCGGCCGGACGTCGAAATCCCAGACTCCGGCCGGGCAGTTCTGTTTAATGGAGTGAACAGCGCTCATGAGACGCAGTACTGCTGTCGAACTACAGCAGCAAAGGTAAGAACCCCATCGAATGCACAGCGCACCCCGTGGCCAGCAATAGGATCCACAGTGGCAGCGGCAAGGCACCGACGTAAAGAGGAACGCGTGGAAGACAGGAAGCTGCGGATTGCAGCTGTAGGAGATGAACTGCTGGCCGGACTGGGCGATCCCCGGGCGCTCGGCTGGCTGGGACGCGTCCTTGCCCGCACTCCCCGGGACAGCATGCTCCTGGAGAGCTACGCCCTTCCCTGCCCGCAGGAAGGAACGGAGGGCCTGGCTGCGCGGTGGCTGGAGGAAGCGGGCCGCCGTTTCAGTGCCCGGGCAGAAAACCGCCTGGTCATCGGACTGTCCGGCCGTGATATTGAGTTCGGGCTCTCCACCGCGCGCAGCCGGCTCAACCTGGCCAACATCCTGGATTCGGCGTCGCAGAACCGCATCGAGGTTTTCGTTGTTGGCCCTCCGCCCACCCTCGACCCCGCCCAGAACAGGCGCCTGGACGAGCTCAATACCGCCTTCGCCGACGTCACCACCCGGCGCAAGCACCTGTACGTGGACACCTTCTCCCCGCTCCTGAACCACGAACAGTGGCGCCAGGACCTGGCAGCCCAGGGAGGCACGCCCGGCCAGGCGGGCTACGGCCTGATGGCCTGGCTGGTGCTGCACCGGGGCTGGTTCCAATGGCTTGGGATGGACGCACCGGAGTAAACTGCAGTCGCGATATATCTTGACCCGCACTGCCCGTGCGCGTAGGTTGGAAGTTCCAACACGATATATCGCTTCTGGAGGAACCCTTGACTGATCGCGAGTGGACTGTCACCAGCCCGGAGACCATCGACGTCGACGGTGTGACTTCCCTGAAACTGGGCATGATTAAGGGACGCTTCGATGTAGTGGTGCATCAGGAGCCCGTTGCCAGGGTGGAAATATCGGACGTGCACGGGGACCCCGTGGCCGTCTCCCTGAACGGCGGGCGGCTGGAGGTACGGCACCAGTTGCACGGCCCGCAGGGATGGTTCAAGAACCTGATGGGAACTGTTAACCACAACAGCGAAAACTCAGCTGTCATCAGCATTGCCGTTCCGGCTCACGTCAGCGTTGAAGCCGGCACGGTCAGCGGTGATGGGCTGGTGTCCGGCCTTGCCGGGAATACACGCCTGAACACTGTTTCCGGTTCCGTCATGGCGGACAGTACAAGCGGCGAACTGCATATCCAGACCGTGAGCGGAGAAGTCACCGCACGGAACCACACCGGCGTCCTGACAGCCAAGAGCGTCTCGGGCGAACTGACTGTTTCCGGCCACCTCAGCCACATCCGGGCAAACACCGTCAGCGGTGACATGACCTTCGACCTCCTGGGCTTCACGCAGGACTTCGGTGCAAATTCTGTGTCCGGGGACCTCACAGTCCGGCTGCCCCATGACGTGGGCGTGGACATAGTGGCCAAGTCCGCAAGTGGAGCGGTGGTGATCGGAGACCAGCGGTACGCTGTGGTCGGTGGCAAGGTGGAGACGATTGCAGGCCCGGACGGGCAGCTGATGCTGATGCGCACCAACTCGATGTCCGGGAAGACCTCCATTTTCCACAGCACCGTGGCAGGAAATGCAGAAGCGGGGTCCTGATGCCGCCGGTCTTTGCCCATGGGGCGCTCCGGCTTTATCTTCTGGCGCTTCTTGAGTCCGGCCCCAAACACGGCTACGAACTCATCAAAGCCCTGAAGGAGCGCTTCGGCGGAACCTACTCACCCAGCGCCGGCACTATTTACCCGCGGCTGGGAAAGCTGGAGGAGGAAGGCCTCGTGGCCACCGAATCCGCGGGCCGCCGCACAAATTACCACATCACCGCATCCGGGCTCGCTGAACTGAACCGCCGCCGTGACGAACTGGCCGGAGTGGAAAGCGAGATTTCAGCCTCGGTCCGCAGGCTGGCGGACAACCTCCGGGAAGACATCCGGAGCAATATGCGGGGACTCCGCGCAGATTTGGCCGCCACCGCGGAAGCGGCCAGAGGTACCGCGCTGGCTGCGGATTTCAAGGTCCCGGGACGGTTGCCGGCAGAAAGCCAGCGGTCGCTCAAGGAAGCCGAAATGATGCTCCAGCGGTTCCGGGACGACCTCCGTGCGGAACTGCGGCTGCAGGCCGGCCGGCAACCGCTCAGCCCCCTTGCACTGGAAACCGTCAGGACGGTGCTGGAGCAAGCCGGCATTTCCATTCGCAACTCGCTTAATTCCTAGCACCGCACCTGGCCTGCCGGAATCAACGCAGGTCATGCAGCGGTTCCTGGTTCGCGGGCTGCCGGTTGATGTGGGAGACTTGAGGGCAGCTCTTTTGAGTACCAACAGTAAGGAGGCCAGCTATGAGCAAGCGTGCACGCAAGCGTCGTGACCGTAAGCGTGGCGGCGCGAACCACGGGAAGCGCCCCAACACCTAGGCAATCGCCAGGGACTACGGTTCAAGTAAAGGACCCCGGAAGCCACACGGCCTCCGGGGTCTTTTGCTGTCGTCTGCTGCAGCGGGCGCTCCTGCTGTGCTTAGGCGTCCACTGGCCGAATGGTATGGATCCGGTCAAGAATGGCGTTCTTCAGGTTCTCCGGAGCAGCCTCGGTGCAGGAGCGTTTGACCAGGTTGCGGATTACGCACTCGAGGTCGTACTGCTCGGTGCATTCCGGGCAATCATCAAGGTGGTTCTTGATCTCCGTGATGTCCTCGCGGGTCAAAGCACCGTCGAGGTACTCGTAGATGCGTTGCATCCTGGTGTCGTCGCAGTCGCCCAATCCCTGGCAGTCGCTCATTTCCTGCTCTCCTGTTGTGTGCTTCCTGCCGCGTCCTGTGAATCAGCGGCCGTTTTGAATCCGCGCTCAGCGGCGTACTCCCCCAGCATGTCCCGCAACATCCTCCTGCCGCGGTGGAGCCGGGACATCACTGTGCCAATGGGCGTGTTCATGATGTCGGATATTTCCTTGTAGGCGAACCCCTCCACATCGGCGAAGTAGACCGCAAGCCGGAATTCTTCGGGGATTTCCTGGAGGGCCCGCTTGACGTCTGAATCAGGAAGGTGGTCCAGGGCCTCCGCCTCGGCCGAACGGAGTCCGCTGGAGGTGTGCGACTCAGCCCTCGCCAGCTGCCAGTCCTCGATGGTGTCTGAGTTGGACTGAAGCGGTTCCCGCTGACGCTTGCGGTACAGGTTGATATACGTGTTCGTCAGGATGCGGTAAAGCCACGCTTTGAGGTTGGTTCCCGGCTTGTACTGGTGGAAGGCCGAAAATGCCTTGGTGTACGCCTCCTGGACCAGGTCCTCGGCATCCGAGGGGTTCCTGGCCATGCGCATCGCGGCTGAGTACAGCTGGTCGACGTACTGCATCGCGTCGCGTTCAAACCTCAAGCGGCGCTGTTCCACAGATTCCGTGGACACATCCACCAGGTCTTCGCCGGCGCCGGCACCGGACGAAGGGGCCACGACGGAATCCGCAGCCTCAGGTCCTGACGGGGCGCTGCTCTTCGCTTCATTGTGGGAAGCCTCATACATGGCCGAGACGGCCGGATCCAGGGTGCTCATTGCCCCCAAGTCTACTGTGAGGCTGCGAGCACGCGGCGAGTCGTACCCCGGCAGTTCAGCCCCAAACGAGTCCAGCGCCACCGGGCCTGCTGCTTCTACTCCGTCTAAAACACGCGCCAAGGGCCCAACTCCGCTCTGTGTGTCCGGCCGTACACCTGCGTCCCGCAATCATTGCCCGGCCATCTGATCCATGGTTCAGCCCATGATTTTCCTTCGGCCCGGTATTGCCGGGTCCGACATCAATAACCTCATGCCTTCGGCAAATATTCCCCAAAAGTGCAAGACTAGAACGGACTCCGCCGCTTCCGATGCGGTTCGTCCATCCAGGAGGAAATTCATGTCCTTTTTCCGCACGCTTGCCCGTCCAATGCTGGCCTCCAGTTTCGTCATCGCCGGAGTGGATAAGCTCAAAAATGCCGACGACACCGCACAGCAGCTCTCGCCGCTGCTCCGCAAGGCTGCGGCATCCCTGCCGTTCAAGTCTGACGAGAAGACCCTGGCCCGCGTTATTGGCGGAACCCAGGTGGGCGCCGGCGTGCTTTTTGGACTGGGTAAATTCTCCAGGCTGTCAGCAACGGTACTCACCGTGATCTCTCTTTTGAACACCTTTGTTGAATGGCGCAGCGCTGACATCAGCACCAGGGAAGGGCGCGAGAACCGGCGCAACCAGCTGCTCAAGAACCTGTCCCTGAGCGGCGGAGCCTTGCTGGCCTCCGTTGACACGGCCGGTAAGCCTGGCCTGGCCTGGCGCGCCGAGCACCTTGCCGCTGACGCCCGGAAGACCACCAACAAGAAGCTCACCAAGGCTGACAAGGCCGTGCGCCGCGCGGTGGAACAGGCCACGGGGGCATAACAACGCATGACCGCAGCAACAGCCGTCCGGGATGACGCGGGAGCACCCGTCCCCCACTGGCCCGCACCCTTCGCGTCCCGGCCCATCAACGCCACCGTCACGGTGCCCGGTTCAAAGTCGCTGACCAACAGGTACCTGGTGCTCGCGGCGTTGGCGGACGGGCCGTCCCGGCTCCGGGCGCCTCTGCATTCCAGGGACTCCGCGCTCATGATCGAGGCGCTTCGCCAGTTGGGTGCCAGCATTACCGAGGTACCGGGGGACGGCGCCTTCGGGCCCGACCTGGAGGTTGTTCCACTGGACCCGGCCGCTGCGGCGTCACTGGCAAGGATCGACTGCGGCCTGGCCGGTACGGTCATGCGGTTCGTTCCGCCCCTGGCCGCGCTGCGGAACGGCAGCAGCGTCTTCGACGGCGACCCGCACGCCCGCAAACGGCCGATGGGAACCATCATCGAGGCGCTCAGGGCGCTGGGGGTGGCCGTGTCCGCCGAGGAGGGCGGCACGCCGTCGTCGTTGCCGTTCGCGGTGGAAGGCACAGGTGAAGTGCGCGGCGGCCACCTGGTCATCGATGCCAGTGCTTCTTCCCAGTTCGTTTCGGCACTGCTCCTGGTGGGTGCCCGGTTCACGGAAGGCCTGCACCTGGAACACGTGGGCAAGCCCGTGCCCAGCCTCGACCACATCAGCATGACGGTCGCAGTCCTGCGGGGCGCGGGAGTTGTTGTTGATGATTCTGTGCCCAATCACTGGGTGGTCAGCCCCGGTCCCATCCGTGCGTTTGATCAGCGGATTGAGCAGGACCTGTCCAATGCCGGTCCTTTCCTCGCTGCCGCGCTGGCCTCGTGCGGGACGGTGCGGATTCCCGGCTGGCCGGAGGAAACGCAGCAGGTTGGTGATCTCTGGCGCAGTATCCTGCCCAGGCTGGGGGCGAAGGTCACGCTGCAGGACGGCGTCCTCACGGTTACGGGGGGCCCGGCTATCAAGGGCGGGGATTTCGCCGACACCAGCGAGCTTGCCCCCACCGTGGCAGCCCTCTGCGCCTTGGCCACCGGACCCTCGCGGCTGACCGGGATTGCCCATTTGCGGGGCCACGAGACCGACCGCCTCGCTGCCCTTGTCTCCGAGATCAACCGCCTGGGCGGAGACGCCGAGGAAACCAGCGATGGTTTGGTGATCCGGCCCGCCGCGCTGCACGCCGGCGTCGTCCACAGCTATGCCGACCACCGGATGGCAACCGCCGGTGCAATCATTGGCCTCGCCGTGGAGGGCGTCCAGGTGGAGGATATCGGCACTACCGCGAAGACCATGCCGGACTTCCCCCGCTTGTGGGCCGGCATGCTGGCGCAGAACAACCCGTCTGAACCGTCCGCGGAAGGTTCCCGCGGTGGCGCGGAGCACTGACTCCTGGGATGAGTCGGACGTCCGGATCCGGCCCAGCAAGAAGGGTTCCAGGCCGCGCACCAAGGACAGGCCCAGCCACGACGACGCCGTCACCGGACGCATCATCACCGTTGACCGGGGCAGGTACACCGCGGTGGTGGGCGAGGACTCCGGCAACGAACGCGTGGTCATCGCCGCGAGGGCCCGGGAACTGCGCCGGAACCCGGTGGTCGCGGGAGACTTTGTGTCGCTTGTGGGCGACGTCTCCGGTGAGCCGGATACCTTGGCGCGGCTGGTGAAGATCCAGGACCGCAAGACCCTCCTGCGGCGCAGCGCCGATGACACGGATCCTGTTGAACGCGCCGTGGTGGCCAACGCCGACCAGTTGGTGGTCGTGGTGGCAGCAGCCAACCCGGAGCCCCGCACAGGCTTCATTGACCGCGCCCTGGTTGCGGCGTACGACGCCGGCATCGAGCCGATCCTGCTGGTCACTAAGGCGGACGTCAAGGACCCCGCGGAGCTGCTGTCCAACTACACCCACCTGGACTTCCCGGTCATCATCAGCCGGACTGCGGATAAGCGGGCGTCAGGTATCGATGCCCGTTCCGACGACGGCCTGTCCGCCCGGCTGGACAGCGCCGCCGTCGCGGAACTGCGTTCCTACCTGGGCGGGAAGGTGACGGTCATGCTGGGGCATTCAGGTGTTGGCAAGTCAACGATGGTCAACGCGCTGACCGGAGCGGAAAGGGCTACCGGTGGGGTGAACGCGGTGACCGGACGCGGAAGGCACACGTCGTCGTCGGCCCTCGCGCTGCGCCTTGCCGACGCTCCCGCCGGCAGCTGGATCATTGACACTCCGGGCATCCGCTCCTTCGGCCTTGCGCACGTGGACCCGGACCGGATCCTGCGGTCCTTCCCTGACCTGTCCCCGGGCACGGAGGGCTGCGAGCGCGGGTGCAAGCACACCGCCAGTGCTGTGGACTGTGGACTGGACGCCTGGGTGGCCGCGGGCCATGCCGGCCCCACCGGAGCAGCCCGGCTGGGCTCGCTGCGGCGCCTTCTCGGCACCGACCCGCGGATGGAGGCCCAGGAGGCCAAGGAACTGGGAAGCGTCAACTGACGGTCCCGCTTCCCGGCAGAATCGCGCGCAGACGGTAGTTTGGAACCATGATCCAACCCGCTTCGAGCTACAACGATGACCTGCGCCTGGCCCATGTCCTGGCCGATTCCGTGGATGACCAGACCATGAGCCGTTTCAAGGCGCAGGACCTCCACATTGAGACCAAGCCGGACCTGACGCCTGTCACGGACGCGGACAAGGCGGCCGAAGAGGCCATCCGCGGCCAGCTTTCCCGCTCCCGTCCGCGTGACGCCGTCCTCGGCGAAGAGTTCGGCAGCACGGGCCACGGCTCACGGCGGTGGATCATCGATCCGATTGACGGCACCAAGAACTTTGTCCGTGGTGTTCCGGTCTGGGCCACCCTGATCGCCCTGGTGGACGAAGGCGAGCCCGTTGTTGGAGTAGTCAGCGCCCCGGCCCTTGGCAAGCGCTGGTGGGCGGCGAAGGGCATGGGCGCCTACATGGGCCGTTCGCTGGCTGCCGCCACCAGGCTCCGGGTGTCCAACGTTTCCAGCCTGTCCGACGCCTCCCTGTCCTACTCGAGCCTTGGCGGCTGGAAGGAACGGGGCAACTTCGACGAATTCCTGGGCCTCACCGAGGATGTGTGGCGGACCCGGGCCTTTGGTGACTTCTGGTCCTACTGCATGGTGGCCGAGGGTTCGGTGGACATTGCCTGCGAGCCCGAACTGAACCTTTACGACATGGCCGCCCTGGTGCCGATCGTGGTGGAGGCCGGCGGGCGCTTCACCTCGCTGGAAGGCGAGGACGGACCCTTCGGAGGCAACGCCCTCGCCACCAACTCCATCCTGCACTCGGAGGTGCTGCGCCGGTTGAACCCGGACCTGGACGACCTTCTCTGATTTCCCCTCCCCCGAATTTTCGACGGCGGCCAGCCCTTAGAGGTGCTGGCCGCCGTCGTTATGTTCGGTGGAAGCGTTCCTTTTCAGGCGGACGTAACAAAGCCCTTAACATTCCTGCCCGCTTTTTGCCTTCCCCGCCCATGTCCTACGCTCTTAAGCAGGTCACGAGTGCCAGCGCAAAACCCCGGTTTGCTGGCCGGCAACCCTCCATTCGCGGCGGGGTGCCCCGGGTGACGACCAGGCCGGTCCGGAACGGATGCGGCAAGCGCGGATTCCTGCCCGGAGTCCTGTTCTGAAGTGAGGTCTCTGTGACAACTGCCACCGTCTCCCCCAACGTCGCCATCCAGCCTGCAACCGCTGTCCTTCCTGACCAGCGGCAGGCCCTCGCCGGCCGTCCCCTCGCGGCAGTCACGGGCGCCGAAATCCAGGCGCCGCTGATCCATGGCGGACACGTCCGCTACGCCAACCTCGACTATGGCGCGTCCGCGCCGGCGCTCTCCGTGGTGTCCGCGTACCTCAATGAAATTCTCCCGTTCTACGCGAGTGTCCACCGTGGTGCCGGCTACGCATCCCAAATCAGCACCTCGGTGTACGAAAATGCCCGCGCCATCGTCCGCGAGTTTGTGAACGGCCGCCCGGATGACTCGGTGATTTTCACCCGGAACACGACCGATTCACTCAACCTGCTGGCCGGTTGCCTGCCTGTGACCGGCGGACGGCCCGATGGCGACGTCCTGTACCTCGACATCGAGCACCACGCCAACCTGCTCCCGTGGCAGGGAGTTCCGCATCGCAGCATCGTGGCAGCGGACACGGTTGCCGGAACCGTTGATGCGGTGCGTGCCGAACTGCAGCAGGGCGGGGTGAGCCTGCTGGCCGTCACCGGAGCGTCCAATGTCACCGGTGAAATCCTGCCGGTCCGAACCCTTGCCGAACTCGCCCACAACCATGGCGCACGGATTGTTGTGGACGCGGCCCAGCTGGCACCCCACCGCCGTATCAACATCACCGCGGACGACGTCGACTACATCGCCTTCTCCGGGCACAAGCTGTACGCACCCTTTGGTTCAGGCGTGCTGGTAGGCCGTCCGGATTGGCTCGACGCCGGGACTCCGCACCTGGCGGGCGGCGGCGCCGTCAAGGAAGCAAGGCTCGACGGCGTCAGCTGGGCCACCGGCCCTGCCCGCCACGAGGGCGGGTCACCCAACGTTTTGGGAGCGGCCACCCTGGCACGTGCCACGCAGGTCATTGCCGGGCTGGACCCGGACCGGTGGCACGCCCACGAAGCAGCCATCCGCTCCTACCTGGTGGATGGCCTGCGGGAGATCGACGGCGTCACGGTGCACCAGATTTTCAGAGACACCGATACGGACACGATCGGTGTGGTCAACTTCTCCGTCGAGGGCTACGACGCCGGCCTGGTGGCTGCCTACCTTTCGGCAGAGCACGGAGTGGGCCTCCGCGACGGCCGGTTCTGTGCCCACCCGCTGCTGAAGCGGCTGGGGCTGCCGTCCGGCTCACTCCGGGCCAGCTTCGGCGTCGGATCCAGGCTGGAAGATGCCCAGCGGCTCCTCGCCGGCATCCGGGACCTCCGCAGCAAGGGCCTTGGCTGGGACTATGTGGTGGACGCAGGCCGCTGGGTTCCCGCCAACGACAACCGCACCTATCCCCACTGGGCGCCCAACACCCCCGGAACTGCCGGCGCGGCCCCCTGCATCGACGACTGAGCTGGAGCCCTGGCGCCAGGTGCCCTGCCGCTGCAGCCGGTACGGTAAATTCGGATGGAACCAAAGGGACCGGATGAAGGAGGCCGCGCGTGGCACGGGGTGGCCCACGGCTGGATCACGGCCGGCGCAGGGAGCTGGGCCAGAGCTTCCAGGACGGCGGAAGGCATTACCAGCAGGTGAGGCCCGGCTATCCGGCTGAAACCGCGCGCTGGCTTGTACCCCCTGGAGCCCGTGATGTGCTCGACGTTGGCGCCGGAACCGGCAAGTTCACCGGGCTGCTGCTGGGTCTGGGGCATTCCGTCACCGCAGTGGATCCTTCCGCGGACATGCTCGGGCAGTTGACGAATCACTATCCGGCTGCCACGGCCGTCCTTGGTACTGCAGAGGTGACAGGACTGCCTGACGCGGCCTTCGACGTCGTTACCGTAGCCCAGGCCTGGCACTGGTGCGATGCCCTGAGGGCAAGTACGGAAGCAGCGCGTGTCCTCCGCCCCCGGGGAACGCTGGGGCTCGTCTGGAACCAATTGGACACTTCCGTCCCGTGGGTCCACCGGCTGTCCCGGATCATGCACGCCGGGGACGTCTACAAGCCGGGTTTCCGGCCCCTGGTGGGACCCGAGTTCGAGGGGCTGGAGGACCACGTGACGCCGTGGCAGGACTCCGTCACCACCACCGGCCTGATTGAACTGGCAAAGTCCCGGAGTTATTACCTGCGTGCCGGTGAAGCCACCCGGGCGAAGGTCATGGCGAACCTGGACTGGTACCTGCATGAGCATCTGGGCCATGGGCCGGACGACCAACTGGAGCTGCCCTACCTGGCCCTGGCATGGCGGGCAGTCCGGGCTTGAGCATTTGCCGCTCCGCACGCGGGCAACGATAGCCGGTAGGCTGGATGCCGTGAAGACCAGCGCGCCCTCCTCCTCCATCGAGGACTACGTCAAGGTCATCTACTCGTTCACGGAGTGGCAGGACAAGCCCATCACCTCCTCGCAGCTGGCGCAGCGCCTGGGGGTTGCCAACTCATCGGTTTCGGAAATGGTCCGCAAGCTGAAGGACCAGGGACTGGTGGACCACAAGCCCTACAGCGCCGTCAGGCTCACGGATGCCGGCCTTCGCCTTGCCCTGTCCATGGTGCGGCGCCACCGCCTGATCGAGACTTACCTGGTGCAGCAGTTGGGGTACAGCTGGGATGAGGTCCACGATGAGGCCGAGTTGCTGGAGCACGCCGTATCAGACACCTTCATAGAACGCGTGGCAGCAAAGCTGGGTAACCCCCAGCGCGATCCGCACGGCGATCCCATCCCGACGGCGGACGGCGAGGTCTTCATGCCCCACGCGCACCTCATGGCCGAGCTCGACCAGGGCCACACAGGACGAATAACCAGGATCAGCGATGACAACCCCGAGCTCCTCCGCTACCTGGCAGCGGAGGAGATAGACCTCGACGCAGAAGTGGAAGTCGTGGGACGCCGGCCCTTTGGGGGCGCCCTGGTGGTAAGGATCAGGAACTCGGGCAGGACGCGGGACTATGACCTGGCTGATGAAATCACCACCGCTTTGTGGGTTCACACGTCCCAGGCGCATCCCGGCTGCCTTCTCGGGGACGCTGATTTGCCTGCGGTATGAGCGTGCCGCAACGTCCCGGCGTGCCGTCGGCCCGGGCCTGGCTGGCGGTTGCCGCGGGTGGCCTGGCAGGCACTGAACTGCGGTATGGCCTTGGGCTTGCCTTTCCGGAGCTCCCCGGCTCTTTTCCCTGGACTACCCTTTCCATCAACGTGGCCGGCAGCTTTGTCCTGGCCACGCTGACTACCGCCTGGATGTCCCGCCCACAAACTGCATTCTGGTTGCGGGCAGGGCTGGGGCCGGGGTTGCTGGGGTCCTTCACCACGTTCTCTGCCGTGGTCTTCTCTTTGGACCAGCTGGCGCAAGCCGGACAACACATGGTCTGGGTTGTGTACCTGGCGTTGTCGTTGGTGGCGGGGCTGGCAGCCGCGGCGCTGGGCTGGCGATTGGGCAAACTGATTGGCCTGCCTTCCGGTGGCCGGCGATGATGACGGCGGTCCTGGTAGGAGTTTTTGGGGTGGCCGGCACCCTTCTCCGCTTCGGTATTGACAGCTGGTTTGCCCATCATGCCTCGACCCGCACTGACCGAACGGCAATCCCCGGCCCTGGCCCTGGCACAGGCCCTAGCCTGCACTGGCCTTGGGCCACGCTGCTGGTAAACGTGGGCGGTTGCTTCATTATTGGTGCGGCGCATGGCTTTACTGCGGGGCTGGGACTGGCTGCTGAGTGGCAGGCCGGGCTGGCAACGGGACTGGCCGGCGGGCTGACCACCTTCAGCTCCTGGACCACCGCCACTGTACGGTTGCTGGCTGAGGAACGCCTGGGTGCAGCAGCGATGAATATTGCCGTGAACCTGGTCCTGGGCTTTGCTGCTGCGGGGGCAGGTAGCGCCCTGGTGTCCTAGCTATCGGAAGCACCCCGGACTGAACTGCCGGTCAGGAGACTTGATTTGGCGGCCTCCCGTATCGTGGATGGTGATGATTAGCAGACGTGACGCGGCCATTGCCCTTGATGTACCCATGGAAATGGCACAGCGCCACGGCCTTCCCAAGTGGATGACCGAGGCCCAGCTGGGTGAGATCCTGGACAACCCGCCGCCCTGGCTGGTCCAGTCCCGTGCAAACCGGACCGGCAAGCGCCCCGTGTGGGTCCATCTGGAATGCGCCGTGTGCGGCTACGAGGAAGCAGCCCGCCCCAAGAAGTGGTGGCCTGAGTTTACCTACGTGGTCTGCGAGCACCACTCCCCTGCCGACGGTCCGCCGGTGCAGCCGGGCTTCATCCGGAGTGAATTCGACGGCGTAGGCACGCGCTTCGTCGGCATCGCTGACGTAGCCGGTGGCTGACTTCCGGAAGTAATGGCCCCGCCTCTTGAGGGGCGGCCGTCCACGCGGTTCACTGGTGATTCCACACGACTGATCGTGATGACGGTCCCGTCGCATCGTCGTCGTCATTTCTGCCACGCGGTTCGACGCCTTGTCTTGCCGCACCTCCAGGACAACCGGCTACTGGTCCCCAGACGGTCCTCGGGGGCAACAAAAAACACCCCGGTCAGAAGACCGGGGTGTTTTCCTGGTGGCTGCAGACCTCCGCGAAGAAAGTCTACGGCCGCCACAAAATGTGGAGATGGGGGGAATTGAACCCCCGTCCGATGTCGTGTTGTCAGGGCTTCTCCGGGCGCAGTTTGCGTCGGATTTTCTCGGCCCCAGCCATGCTGCAAACAGCTGGCTGATCCGGGCCCAGTCATCTAAAAGTCCCGTTCACCCCGATGACGGAGGTGAACAGCAGTGGCTATCTAAATGACGCCAGGATCCGGGGCGATAGCAACCTCGGGCTGACGGACTGTCTTACTGGTTAAGCAGCAAGAGCGAAGTCAGTGCGCTTAGAATTGGCACTTATTGGTTTGCAGAAAGCGTTTACGAGATAATTCTGCATCCTCGGCCCGCTTCACCTGTCGCGACTAACATCGTCGAAACCGATCATCCCCATATTTTTTTACCAAACCGGTGGGCAAGCCCGCCGGACTACCTATCATAACGCATGATGCGCCGTGTTCATTCCCCCGCATGTCATGGCACTTCTGTGCCCTGCCCCGCCTCCGCTGCTACAAAGCCCGCCAGCCTCTCATTCGAGGAAGGCGGGACGAATCCTGTGGCTTTGATCTTGGCCAATGCGAGAACGCTATGCACTGGCCGCGGGGCTGCGTCCTTGTCCTTGAAATACTCCTCGGTGCTGACGCCTGTTACAGCAGACCGCGGTTTGCCTTTGAGTTCGAAAACGTCAGCCGCTATGTCTGCCCAGGACTGAGGGTCACCATCGTTGCTGAAATTGTAGGTGCCGTAATCGGCTCCGGAATCCAGGAGATGCCTGATGACTGCAGCTATGTCGTCAGCGAAGCTAAGGCGCCCGATCTGGTCGTTCACTACCGAGGGTTGGATGTTGCGCTCGGCAAGGGATGCCATGGTACGGACGAAATTGTTCCCCTGGCCGATGACCCAGCTGGTTCTCACGATGTAGTGCCGGGGGACAACGCTCACGACGGCGTCTCCCGCCGCTTTGGTTTGTCCGTAGACGCCCAAGGGACTAAAGGGTTCCATTTCGTGATGGAGGTCCCGGACGCCGTCAAAGACATAATCGGACGATATGTGGACCAAAGTGAGGTTATGTTCGACGGCGGTCCGGGCCAGGCGCGCAACGGCGGTCACGTTAATGTCCCAGGAGGCTGCACGTCCGTCGGATGTTTCAGCATGGTCCACGGCCGTGTACGCCGCTGCGTTAATGATCGCTGCGTAGTTCTTCCAATTGCGGTTGCCAAAAGAATCTGCACTGGTGAGGTCAAAATCTCCGCGGCCTGCGAACTCGACGGATGAATCGCCGTCGTAGAGCTTACGCAGTGCATTGCCCAGTTGCCCGTCCGCGCCAACCACAAGAGTCTTTTTGTCCTGCATTGGCCTGACTTCAGCCATCCTCGGGTGGGCCTTATCCTTGCCGGAGAGCTCTGCCTGGGCGAGCGGGATAGGCCAGGCGATAGCGGCGGTCTCGTCTGCAAGATTCAGAAACGTGTACTGCTCCTGCGCATCTGCCGACCAGTGGTCGTTCACCAGGTAGGTGTATGCAGTGTTGTCCTCAAGGGTCTGGAAGGCGTTGCCTACGCCGCGTGGTATGTAAATGGCCTGGCTGGGGTCAATTTCCGCTGTAAAGACGGCGCCAAATGAAGGCCCTTCCCTGAGGTCAACCCAGGCACCAAAAATGCGCCCGGTGGCAACCGAGATGAACTTGTCCCAGGGTTCGGCATGAATCCCGCGGGTTGTTCCGGCTTTCTCGTTGAAAGAAACATTGTTCTGAACAGGACGGAAGTCAGGCAGACCAAGCGCCATCATCTTCTCCCGCTGCCAGTTCTCCTTGAACCAGCCACGGTTGTCACCGTGGACCGGAAGGCTGTATATCACTACACCCGGAATGGACGTCACGTGCGCTGTCAGTGGTTTCGAGAATTCGATTGGCATGTTGTTACTGGCCCTGTTCCTTGTACTTGGCCTCTGTGAGTGCCTTCTGGGGGCGCCACCAGTCCTCATTGTCCCGGTACCACGCAATGGTGTCCTCGATGCCCGCATCAAAGTTGGAGAACCGCGGCTCCCATCCCAGTTCGCTGCGGAGCTTTGTGGAGTCAATGGCGTACCGCAGGTCGTGTCCGGGCCGGTCCATCACGTGGTCGTAGGCGTCAGGGGCCTGCCCCATGTGCTTGAGGATCAGTTCAACAACGTCCTTGTTGTTCTTTTCCCCGTCCGCACCGATCAGGTAAGTTTCGCCGATCTTACCCTTGGCGATGATCGCCAGGACGGCAGAGGAGTGGTCGTTGGCGTGGATCCAGTCGCGGACGTTTTCGCCTTTGCCGTAGAGCTTCGGCCGGATCCCGTCGATGACGTTGGTGATCTGGCGGGGGATGAACTTCTCAACGTGCTGGTATGGCCCGTAGTTGTTCGAGCAGTTGCTAATGGTGGCCTGCAGCCCGAACGAGCGCACCCAGGCTCGCACCAGCAGGTCCGAGCCAGCCTTCGTGGAGGAGTAGGGGCTGGACGGGTTGTACGGTGTCTGCTCCGTGAACCGTTCCGGGTCATCGAGTTCCAGGTCGCCGTAGACCTCATCCGTAGAAATGTGATGGAAGCGTTTGTTGTGCTTCCTCGCGGCCTCGATCAAGGTGTACGTACCGATGATGTTGGTGTCCAGGAACGGGCGCGGATCGTGCAGGGAGTTATCGTTGTGTGACTCTGCTGCATAGTGAACGACGACGTCAGTGTCCGCAACCAACCGGTCGACGAGATCTGAATCGGCGATGTCACCTTGGACGAAGTCGAATCGGGCTTCCGGAAGGCCCCGTAACGATTCAAGGTTGCCGGCGTAGGTCAACTTATCCAGGACAGTGACATGATCGTCCGTTGTATCCAGTACATAATGGACAAAATTTGAGCCGATGAAGCCGGCCCCGCCGGTTACCAGTAGCTTTTGCATGCTGTTATCGTTTCATGGCGTCGCGGATTTGGCTGAATTTGCTCCAGCCATAAAACTATCCCTATGCGCGGAATTATCCTCGCCGGGGGAACCGGCTCACGTCTTCATCCAATTACCCTTGGTATCAGCAAGCAACTGGTACCGGTATATGACAAGCCAATGATCTACTACCCGCTGTCAACCCTTATGTTGGCGGGCATCCAGGACATCCTGATAATAACGACGCCTCATGATGCCGATCAGTTCCAGCGCCTCCTGGGAGACGGAAGCCAGTTCGGAATCAACATCACCTACACCCAGCAGCCGTCTCCTGATGGGCTGGCCCAAGCTTTCATCCTCGGGGCGGAGTTCATAGGCGACGGCCCCGTTGCACTTGTTCTTGGCGACAACATCTTTTACGGGCAGGGGCTGGGAACGCAGCTCAGGCGCTTTGAGAACATCGACGGCGGGTCCATCTTTGGTTACCGCGTAGTAGATCCCTCTGCCTACGGCGTTGTGGAATTTGATTCTGCGGGCAAGGCGATCTCCTTGGAAGAAAAGCCCGCGGCACCCAAGAGCCATTACGCGGTTCCCGGCCTGTACTTTTATGACAACGATGTAGTAGACATCGCACGCAACCTGCAACCCTCGGCACGCGGCGAGCTTGAGATAACAGACGTCAACCGCGTCTACCTGGACCGTGGCAAGCTCCAGGTTGAGATACTTCCGCGCGGTACAGCCTGGCTGGACACGGGGACCTTCGCTGACCTCAATGACGCTTCCGACTTTGTTCGGACCGTACAGCGCAGGCAGGGGCTTTCCATCGGATGCCCGGAAGAAATCGGCTGGAGGCTCGGTTTCCTTAGCGACGACGAGCTCCAGGCGCGAGCTCACACTCTGGCCAAGGGAGGATACGGCCAGTACTTGCTCGATCTGCTTGCAGCTGGGGGAAAGAAGGCAACCTAACCCCTAGCGGCGGCGGTTGCGCTCCCGCATTTCCCGCTGTGCCTCACGATTGTCCTGCTGCTCGCGGAGGGTCTGGCGCTTGTCGTACTCGCGCTTGCCGCGGGCGACACCGATCTCCACCTTGGCGCGGCCGTCCACGAAGTACAGCTGCAGCGGCACGATGGTGTAGCCCGATTCGCGCACTTTGTGGGAGATCTTGATGAGTTCCTCACGGTGCAGCAGCAGCTTGCGCCGGCGGCGGGCCGCATGGTTGGTCCAGCTTCCCTGGTTGTACTCAGGAATATGGATGGCTTCCATCCACAGCTCGTCGTTGTAGAAGGTGCAGAAGCCGTCCACCATCGAGGCGTGGCCCTCCCGCAGCGACTTCACTTCGGTGCCCATCAGCGCGATTCCAGCCTCGTAGGTATCCAGCACGTGGTAGTCGTGCCGGGCCTTGCGGTTGGTGGCCACCACTTTACGGCCACTTTCTTTGGGCAAGGGAAAGCTCCTCAGTTCAAGTCGGATGTCCGCCGGGCCATCCGGCGCAGCGTCATACCAGTGTACGGCAGGGCGGGAACGCTGCTACAGCAGCCGCATCGGATCCATAGGGTTGCCGTTCAACCAGGTTTCGAAGTGGGAGTGGCAGCCGGTGGAGTTGCCCGTGTTACCCGAGTAAGCGATTAGCTGTCCCTGCGAAACCCGCTGGCCGTTGGAGACCACGATGCTGGCATTGTGGTAGTAGATCGTGTTCAGGGTGTTGCCCTGCATCAGGCCGTGGGAGATTTTCACCCTCCAGCCGCCTCCGTCAGCGGAGCTCCAGCCGGAGCCGAAGACCTCTCCTGCTGCCGCAGCATAGACGGGTGTGCCACAGGACGCACCGAAATCCAAGCCCGTGTGCATGTAGCCGCCCTGACCATAGAAGTCGATAGTGCCGGGCGGAGTTGCACGCCAGCCGAATCCTGACGTAATGGGGACGCCGCCGTCAAAGGGGCTCCGGAGACCAAAGGCCGACGGCGATCCGACCGACGGCGCAGCCGGCGCAGGCGGTACGTAAGGTTGCACGGGCGGGGCTGGCTGGTTACGAGCCGCCGCCGCTGCTGCTGCAGCAGCAGCGGCGGCTTCCGCCTGCCGGCGGTGCTCTGCGGCGGCGGCTTCCGCCAGCCGGCGCTGCTCCGCTTCCCAGGCTTCACGCAGCCGCCGGTCGCGCTCCTCGATTTCAGCCGCAACCGCGTTCTGACTCGCCTGGACGCCTGCCAGCTGCGACTGGATACCCGGCTTGGCTGCCTGGAGTTCCGCGTCAAGGCGGGTTGTGTCGGCTATCAGCTTGTCAACCTGCTCCTTCTTTGCCGCCGCTTCATCGCGTGCCGCTTTTTCGCGCTCCAGAGCCGCATCGGCTTTGACCTTGAGGTCCTTAATTTCTGCCTCCACCGCCTGGAGGCGAGCTTCAGAATTCACGTTCGTTGCGCTCTGCTGCGACAGCTTGTCCATTGCGGCGTTCTGGCTTCGCATGGCCTGGTCCGCGAGGTCCATGGTTTCGGTCAGGCTGCCGCCGTTATTTGACCCGAAGAAAAGAGACAGGTTTGACGGCACGCCACCGGACTTGTACGCCTGCGTGGCGATTTGGCCTATTAGTTTCTTGGTATCGGCGATCTTCTGCTTGTCCGACTCAAGTTGCTGCGTAATTTTGGCCTTGTTCTGCTGAGCCATATCCACCCGGGCGGAGAGCGCCTCAACTTCCTTGACGGCCCCGGCCACACGGCCCTGAGCCTCAAGGAGGGCCTGCTGGGCGCCCGGAAGCTGGCCCTGGTAGATCACCAGGTCGCCGGCTGCCTTGGCGATTCGCGAATCAACAAATTCCAAAGACTGCTGGACTCGCGATGCCTCTGCCTCCAGTGCCTTCTGCCTGTCTTCGAGCTCGCCGGCGAAAGCCACGGGAGTGGAGGACGCCAGTCCAGCGGCAAGGACAACCGCCAGCACGCCGCTCAGGAGGCTGGTGCGGGGCGCAGCATTGCGCCCGCGGTTTCGCCGGGAGGGGGGAGAATCTTTGGCCGTTGAATTCATGGGCATTCCTTGTTCGGTTTGCATACCTAGACGCGAAGATATCTGCGCAAGGTCAAGAGAGACGAAATTCCAGCCAAGGATGCCCCAAGGATTAGCAGAGCAGGAATGAGTATCAGGGTCTGGCCGGAGGATATAAAGGCGGTATCCGGGTACTGCTGGGACATGAATTCGCCGAGGAAAAAGTGTGCCACGGCCCAAAGCGTGGCTGACGCCAGGGCCGCGCCAATGACCGCCGCGATAACGCCCTCAAGAATGAAGGGCAGCTGGATGACTGTTTTTGAAGCGCCCACCAGGCGCATGATGCCCGTTTCACGGCGCCGGCTGAATGCCGAGAGCCTGATGGTGGTGGCAATGAGCAGGATGGCGCAAACAATCATCACGCCGGCGATGCTGACTGCGACGAGGGAAGCGCCGTTCATCACCGAGAAAAGGCGCTCAAGCAGCTGGCGCTGGTCGATGACGGTCTCCACTCCGGGCTGGGAGGAGAAGGTCTCGCTGATGATCTGGTACTTTTCCGGGTCCTTCATGTTGATCCGGAACGATGCCGGCAGTTGGTCAGGGGTGACCGAATCAACGATGGGCGAGTTCGAGAACTGATCCTTGAAGTGCTTGTAGGCCTCGTCCTTCGACTCGAACTGGAAGTCGTTGACATACTGCGACACGGCGGGCGACTCAAGCAGTGCGTTGAGGCTCCCCTGTTGTTCGGCGGTGACCGGACCGCTCGCGCAACCTGCCGCCGTCGACCCCTCACTGCAGAGGAAGATGGCGACCTGGACTTTGTCGTACCAGTAGCCCTTCATCTGGTTGATCTGCATCTGCAGCATTCCTGCTGCTCCCACGAAGGTCAACGAGACGAAGGTGACCAGGATAACGGAGACCACCATCGAGAGGTTGCGGCGGAGGCCGCTGCCAATTTCGCCAAGGATGAATGCGAGCCTCATCGCTGCCCCTCGCCCTCGCCGCGCAGTTCCGCATCGGGGTTCTCCCTGCCGCTGGCGTCCTTAAGCCTGCGGGACTGGCCTACGACCGGAATCATCGATGTGTACAGCGCCTTTGCCTCGTCGCGGATGACGATGCCGTTTTTGAGCTCCACCACGCGCTTGCGCATCTCGTTGACGATGTCGTCGTCGTGCGTTGCCATCACGACGGTAGTTCCGTTTTGGTTGATCTTGTCCAGGATGCCCATGATGCCCATCGACGTGGTCGGGTCCAGGTTTCCGGTGGGCTCGTCGGCGAGGAGGATTCCGGGTCGGTTGACGACGGCGCGGGCGATGGCCACTCGCTGCTGCTCACCGCCGGAGAGTTCATGCGGCATGCGGTGCTCTTTGCCTTCAAGCCCGACGGTTTTCAGGACTTCCGGGACGGTGTCGCGGATGACGCTCCGGCTCTTGCCGATGACCTGCATGGCGAAGGCTACGTTTGCGAAGACGTTTTTTTGGGGAAGGAGCCGGAAGTCCTGGAACACGACGCCGATTCCGCGGCGAAGCCGTGGCACCCGCCAGCTGGAAATCTTGGCGACATTCTGGCCGGCGACGTAGACAGCGCCGGAGGTTGCCCGGTCTTCCTTGAGGACGAGCCGGAGGAACGTGGATTTGCCGGATCCGGATGCGCCGACCAGGAAGGTAAACTCGCCGCGGTCAATCTCAAGGTTGACGGAGTCCAGCGCAGGCCGGGCTTTCTGGTCGTAGACCTTGGTGACATTTTCGAATCGGATCATGGCCCTAAGTACCCTGCAGGCATGGCTGATTCTGATGCAGCCCAGTTCTGCAGCCGGTGCGCGGGTTTCGTTTGGGGAAATAGGGCCCCGGCCCCTCGACTATACGCAGGAGCCAGCGCGTTTCACACCAGTATCAGGGGCGTGTCGCGCGATCCGACGGGCGCAGCCGCTTCTGCGCCTTATTTCTCCGCGTTGCGGTTATCAGTGCGCCAGCGGATTCCGGCGTCGATAAAGTCATCAATTTCGCCGTCGAACACTGCGGAGGTATTGCCCACCTCGTGCTCCGTCCGCAGGTCCTTGACCATCTGGTAAGGATTGAGGACGTAGGACCGCATCTGGTCGCCCCATGACGCCTTGACGTCGCCCGCCAGCGCCTTCTTTTCGGCGTCTTCCTGTTCCTTCTTCAACAGCAGGAGCCTGGACTGGAGGACGCGCATAGCGGCAGCGCGGTTCTGCAACTGCGACTTTTCGTTCTGCATGGAGACCACAGTCCCCGTGGGAATGTGGGTCAGGCGAACGGCAGAGTCCGTGGTGTTGACCGATTGGCCGCCCGGGCCCGAGGAGCGGAACACGTCCACACGGATCTCGTTATCCGGAATCTCGATCGAGTCAGTCTGCTCGATCAGCGGGATGACCTCGACGGCGGCGAAGGACGTCTGGCGCCTTCCCTGGTTGTCGAAGGGGCTGATCCTGACGAGCCTGTGGGTGCCGGCCTCTACACTGAGGGTTCCGAAAGCGTAGGGCGCCTTTACCTCGAAGGTTGCAGACTTCAGGCCCGCTTCCTCGGCGTAGGAGGTGTCCATGATGGTGGTGGGGTAACCGTGACGCTCTGCCCAGCGAAGGTACATCCGCATCAGCATTTCGGCGAAGTCGGCAGCGTCCACTCCGCCGGCTCCTGCCCGGATGGAGACGACAGCTTCCCGCTCGTCGTACTCGCCGGACAGCAGGGTCACCACTTCCAGTTCCTTCAGGGCCTTCTTGATGGATTCCAGTTCCGAAGCCGCCTCCCCCATTGAAGCGGCATCGTCCTCATCCTGTCCCAGTTCCACCAGGACTTCGAGGTCATCGATTCTTGAGGCCAGGTTGTCGAGACGCTCAAGCTCGGACTGCCGGTGGGACAGCCTGGAGGTGATTTTTTGCGCCGCTGCGGGGTCATCCCATAGGTCCGGCTCGCCTGCCCGCTCGCTTAGCTCGGCGATGTCTTCCTTCAGCGTTTCTACGTCAGAGACTCGTTCAATCGATTCGTAGGTGGCGCGAAGAGCGCGGATTTCAGCGGAAAAATCAATATTGGCCATGGTGGATTAAGCCTACGCTATCCGGCATCAGGCTCTGGCGGGCCACCGTTCAGCGTGCCTGAGGTGGCGCTGCCGGGCACAGTCAGCGCGTTAAGCGCGAGCGCGCCGTCGAGGTCGCTTCGATCCTGATGCCGTCCGGCACCAGGAAATTGACGACGGGAGGATGGACTGCGGCTGTCAATACTACGACGGCGGTGGCACCGTCGGGGCTGCCTGTGGCGCTTGTGACGGCGAGCCCGTTGAAGCGTTGGGCAGCGGGGCTGCTTGAGACGAAGTCGGCGGCGACGTTCCGGACGCGGGCAGGGTTCAGGGTTGCTGATGGGCTGCCGCGCTGAGTATCTACCTCACCGAGCGTATAGCTGTCCGCGGCCGCTAAAGAGGCGCCGTCCGCCAGTGAAAGCAGCCGCTTATGCTCCAGGTAAACGGATGAAATGCCAATGACCACAGTTGTGACCAGCAGGGCCAGGGTCACGTAGCCGAGAATCATCACCATCATCTGGCCGGTCTCGTCCTTTATCCTTGCGGTCACCGGAACCGGCCCACCAGTTGCGTTGATGATGCTTCCACCTCACTGGCTGCGAGGCGAAAGCTGTCACTGAAAGGCACAAAGGGAAGGGGCACGGTAAGGCTCACCGTGATGGTGACGGCGGTCCCCGGCGCTTGGCAGTCTGTTGGGTAACAGGTCGTTGCAATGGTGGCCTCGTCCGGCCGGTGCCCGAAATCGGCAAGCGCGATGGAGACGGCTTGCTCAGCTGCGGCTTGAGCGGTGGACCCGTCAGGCTGGGCGACGTAGACCTTGGCGGCCTGGTCCGCTGCTCCCACTACCGCGAAAGAGCCGCCCTGAATCTGTCCCACGGTGATGACGAAGTAGACCAACGGAACCATGAGCAGGAGGCCGAGCAAGATGAACTCGACCACGGCGCTCCCCTGTTCGTGTTCCTGCGTGTTTTTTGGCACTTTCGCCGTTGGTGACAGTCCCGGGCAGAAGGCCTCGGCGAACCTGCCTCTAAGGAGAAGCTCGGGGACCCTACGGCTGCACGGCAGCATGCCCCCTCACCTCCAGCAGATCCCGCGGGCCGATGAGGCCGATGACCGGCATGGGCGCTCGGACTGTCACTTCCAGGGTTCGAAGACCTTCAACAGTCGCTTCGCTGGTGCTCACCTGTTCGGCAAAACCTGGGCTGAGGGCCGTCGCTATCAGGTTGCGCGTCCGCTCCTCGGCGTCGACGGCGCTTCGGTCGGCGAGGGCCCCGTAGCGGGCCCCCGACGCTGCGGCATCAATCAGCGTATTGCGGACGTGCAGGATCAGGGTCAGCTGGATGATGGCCAGGAAAAACATCGTGAGGAGTCCGCCCACCAGGACAAAATCCACGACTGCCGAGCCCTGCTCTCCTGTCCCGCTCTGGCCATGTTGCTTGCGGAGCGGGTGAGAGGACCTCGACACCAGTCAGCTTCCGACCGTATCCATAGCCTGGTTGAACATGGACTCTAGTGCCGGTCCGGCGAGTGCCAGCAGTGCCGCTACCAACACAGCGGACATTAAGGTGATCATGACCCAACCCGGCACGTCGCCCCGTTCGGGATTGTCGTCGCCGCTTGGGACTCCTGCCCACAAAGCAGTACCGAGTGCAATAAGCAGTGCTGCAAAGCGGTTTCCCTTGTTTTTCATATCCCGTCCTCTTCCTGATTCGGTTCTTTGAACTTCTTGTTTTCTGGTTCGACGATGTGCGGCGCGTCCTAGAGTCCGAGGTTTATGGCGGCAACCCCAGGAAAAACGGCAAACACTACAGTCAGCGGGAGTACGCCAAAAACAAGAGGAACCATCATGGCAATCTCTTTCTTTCCCGCGGCCTCCATAAGGTCCCGCTTGGCCGTATCCCGAACGTCCTGCGCCTGGGCGCGGAGTACGTCCGCTAACGGTGTCCCGCGCTCGACGGCGACAATGATCCCGTCAACGAACCTGACCAGTGGCGCCAAGTCTGTTCGCGAGGAAAACTCCTGCAGGGCCTGCACCAGAGGCTTTCCCGCACGGGTTTCGGCAAGGATGCTGGAAAACTCCCTGGTGAGTTCGCCCTTGGCACTGCGGCAGACTCTGTCCAGTGCCCCTGTGGCGCTCTCCCCTGCGCTGACGGCCAGCGCCATGAGCTCTGCCAGGCTTGGAAACTCGGCCATCATCCGTTCCTCGCGCCGTCTGACCTGCACGCCGAGCCAGTAGTCACGCAGCATGAAGCCGCCCACCGCGCTGCCCACGACCGCGACAGCACCGAGCAGCGGGCTGAACCGGCCTCCTGCTGCTCCCAGGAAGACAAAGCCAAGAGAAAGGACAAAGCCCGCGGCTGCCCACAGAAGCTGCTCTGCCCGGAAGTCGATGGACGTCTTCTTGATTCCTGCTTGTGCCAGTCGTCGTGATGTTGCGCCCGGTGAGGGGTTCATCCTGCCGAGCGCCGTGACGACGTCGCGGGAGATTGGGCGCAGTATTCTTTCAAGGGGTCCGAAGGGCGTTGAACTGTGCTCGCCCGCGCTCAATAGCCTCGATCCGAGGTTCTGGGATTTGAGCTGCGGCTCAATACGTTGCGTCAGCGTGGTCGCACGCATTACCGGGGATCTGAAAATGACGAGCCAGAAGCCACAGCCCATAACTATGCCGCAGGCAACAGCGGCAGGCGATATGTCCATCATCGCAGCACCCGCTCGTCCTGGGGCAAGGCCCCGATCCTCAGCATGATGGAGTAGCAGACCAGTGAAACCACAAGGCCTCCGAGCAGGACGGCGGCACCCACCGCTGTGTTGTATGCCTGTACCGCTTCCGGTCTTGTCGCCAGCAAGATCATGACAATCCAGGGGGCCGCGACCGCAAGGCGGGCCGCGTTAATAGTCCAGGACTGCCTTGCCTCAAGTTCGCTGCGGGTGCGGGCGCTTTCGCGCAGGAACTCAGCCAGCGTTCCCAGCAGCTTCCCCAAGTCCGAACCCCCGACTTCGCGGGTAAGGCGCAGGGCCTCGACGATGCGGTCGGCAACGGGGTCCGCGAGCCGGTGTTTGAGTTTGTTGAGCGACGCATCAAACTGTCCTCCGGCCCGGTAATCGGCACCAAACTCGCGAAACACGTACCGAAGCTCCTCAGGGCCTTTGTCCCCCAACTGAATGAGAGCCTCTGGCAGCGGCAGGCCGGCGCGTATGGCGGAACGGAGATGATCAACGACGTCTGGCCACAGTTGGCGCAACAGCGCGCTTCTCTTTCTTGCCCGCCAACGCAGGATACTGACGGGGAGCCAGGCGGCGAACAGCCCGAAGCAGCCTGCTATGGGCCAGGAACGGCTGATGGTGTAAAACACCAACACCACGAAAAGTCCGAGCCCAACGCAGGTTCCCACCAGGCCGCCCGTAGATACCTTGTCGACACCGGCGGAGGCGAGGAGATCAGCCAAGCGGCTGACCTTCTTCTCTCTGGGGCCTTGTTCGGGTGTTTCCCAAAAGGACCACCAAACCAAAAAAAGACCCGTCCCTGCCGTTAGCCCCAGCAGTGCCGACGTCATCGCGGATCCAGCAGCGCAGCGACGTCGTACCCTGCCCGGCTGAACTTTTCTGCGGCAGGCATCGAATTGGCCCTCGCTTGCAGGATTCCTTCTGCCATCGTGAAGACCGGGGAGGACTCTATGATGCCGTTCTCCACCCGACGGCCCAGGGAGAGGATCTCCGTCACTTCCCTGCGTCCATTCGGGTGCCGGCTGCAGTGAACTACCAGGTCGATGCAGGAGGCGACGGTGGGGACAACGAAGGCTGAGGAGATATTTTCGCCCGCAAGCAGGGGCAGGGTGCAGATCTTGGTGACAGCATCGTGAGCTGAGTTCGCATGGACGGTACACATCCCAGGAAGGCCACTATTTAAGGCGATGAGCATGTCCAGGCTTTCCGCCTCCCGGACCTCCCCCACCACCAGCCGGTCAGGCCGCATCCGGAGGGCTTCCTTGACCAACCTTCGAAGTGGAATTTCCCCCTCCCCCTCAAGATTGGGCTGGCGGCACTGAAGGCCTACGACGTCGCGCAGCGGAAACTGCAGCTCAAAGATTTCCTCAACGGTGATGACGCGTTCCCTGCTGCCGATACTGGCGGCGAGGCAGTTGAGCATGGTCGTCTTGCCGGCCTGGGTGGCACCAGAAACCAGGATGTTGAGCCCGCTTGATACCGCAGCGCCAAGGAACCGGGCTGACTGAGGAGTCAGGGTTCCCAACTCCACAAGGTGGTCGAGCCGGCTCGCCTTTACGACGAACTTCCTGATGTTCACGGCCCAGTGCTTGCGGGTTACATCCGGGATCACCACATGGAGCCTTGAACCGTCAGGGAGCGCAGCGTCCACGAAGGGCGAGGACATGTCCAACCGCCGCCCAGAGCTCTTCAGCATCCTCTCGACCAGGTCCCGAACCTGCTGCTCGGTGAGGCTAAGGGAAGTGAGTTCGGATTCGCCGTTGCGTGCCACAAAGATTTCGTTGGGGGAAGTATTACGAAAAACGTTGCTTTCATGACGACGCACCCCGAAGAGGCGATGTACAGCGCAGCTCAGTTTGGGAAAGTAAAAAGCAAGCCAGACTAAGTAGACAGAAAGTAAAAGCTGCTTCATAGTTGTGTTAGACGGAGACATAGAGCCTCCAACTGCACAAGGAGAATGCAATGCCCGACATCACTGTTCCCGTCCCCGACGACCGGGTTCCGGAGTTTTACCAGTTTTTCGGAATGTGGCTCGGAGGCTCGTCGGCTCTTCCTGGTGGCACTATTCAGACCTTCCCAGAGGATTCGAAAGAAGCGGGCAAGCGCAGGCACTGGACTGGGTTGGACGAGGACCGGGAGGATGCTGAGAAGTTATGGTCCAAGTTGACCAGCCGCGCGAAGGGCTTATACAACCTCATGATCGACGCGCCGGGAATCAAGTTCACTGGGGATCAGATCGCCAAGGAGCTGAACATCGCCAACGGTGCGAGCGGCGTCCGCGGTGTACTCGCCTGGCCGGGCCGGTACTGCTGGAATATGAACCGACGGTTGCCCCAGCGCTGGAAGGATGGCGAGGACGGTGCTCCGTCCGCGTACTGGATGGAGCCTGACGTCGCGGCGCTGTTCAAAGCGGTGCGCGCTGACCTCGACGGCTGAAAGGTAACGTCTCTCTGGCTCCTGGCCCGAGCACCTTCGGGGGCAGGGCCCCTCCGCCCCCACCGCGGACACGTGCAGGCACGCCGACCCACAATTCGAACTCATGGCTTACCAGCGGTAACCTCAGGCAGTGAAAACTGCAATTCGCGTGGAAATCGTAGGTCCGTGGTGGAACGACCTGCTGCCCATAGTGGCGATCGTGCTATCGCTAGGCACGCTCATCTGGACAATTTGGGACAAAAACCGGTCCTTGGCCCGGGTCACGGCCAAGACTGACGGCCTCAGTTGGCCTTACCTCGATGAAGCAGATGCCAACGGCAGCAAGGGCTTCGTCAATATCGCCGTGAAGAACGAGGGGCGTGTTGATTCCACTGTCATTTCATCCATCATCATGGAAATACCCATGGAAAAGAGCAAGCGGCCAATCATGCTGGTGCAACCTGCTACGTCAAGCCATGACCTCCCGCAAAAGATTGAACCTGGCGCGACGTTCGTCTTCGGGTTTGATCTGGAGCAGATTGCACGAGCGACTCGAGGCGACATGTCCTACTTAAAGAGAATCAGGTGCAAGGTCCGCTCAGGTCACGGTGACGTAAACCTGCCATTGCAACGGGATACACGCGAGTACATCGCGCATTTCGCCCCTGAGTGGAAAGCTGCCGAAATGTAGGCATGGTATGCTCACAGCCTGACCGGGAGGGGTTCTTCGGCCCCGTGGCTCACGCTAACGTGAGCCCCCGGTTTCCTACTTTCAATGTCACCCGTTCTCTGGGAGTTCGGTAAAGATCCAGTCGGGCGAACCATCCCAATGCCAGTTGATATGCCTCCCCGTCGACTGCATCTCGTACTCATGGACCAAACGGTCACCGTTGGGCCAAGGTACGGGTTGTACGGGTGGAGTCAGACACTGACCCTTTGGGTAGAGTTTGATGCCGTACCGATCGCGCTGGCCGTGTACGTGCCGGACGCGCGGCCAGATGACTCGGAGATAGCCAGGATCCTGGTGGTTCAGATACCGTCCAATTGCTCCGGCTATCAGGTCGGCGATTTGCACTCCAATGCTCTCATCCGACGGCATAAACGAGATCGTGTCGATCAGGCGTCCGAACTGCATAAACGCAGAGCCGCCCCGGGTTGCCGCACGCAGCGCTTTGTCGTCTGCTTGCTCTTCATCCATCACAATCAGGCCAGAGGTGTTGTAGGCCGCACAGTCCATGTTGATACGCTCAAGCAACGGATGGAGCCCGTGTTCTATGGGCTTTCTGTTGCCGAAGATGCTCGGCTGGTGGACCGCAACTGCCAGAACCCTTGCCGTCGGCGTACGCAGCGCCTCCCGTAAGCAGGCATACACAAGAGCCCGCCGCTTTTCCCTAACAGTTATGCCCTCACGGATCATCCAGTGGGGCTTGTTGCTTTTGTTGTCAGAGTTGCGTCCGACATGGTTGAACTTCAACTCATGCGGGTGCTGCATCCGAAAACCAAAACCGTTGGCGGCACGGCGGACATTCGCCTGTAGGACGTGCACTTGGTCGGCATCAATTCCGAAGCCACCCATCACCAAGTAAGGAGCATTCGGATCCTTGCCACGGTCCCCCGAATCGTCGAAGTAGTAGATCCGCAACCCGTTTGACCTCCGTACCGTTCCAGACCACCAGCAACTAGGAGGTCAAACGGCCCCGCCACGAAGAGGAACCGCAGTACTGAGCATAAGGTACCGTCCATAAACGATAGACAGTGGCGAAGGGCCTACCTCGCGCGCGCGACCCCCGGTCAGCCCCGGGGGGAGATGGATCACTGCCGGCAGAGAGGGCCGGACTGATAACTGGATGCGATTTGAACGCCCCCTGGGTGGTAGCTACATGACCGGCTCCGGCTCGCCCGCCAATGACCTACGCATAGCGTCCTTCATAGTCCTGTTGAGCCGCTGGCCCTTGGCCATTCCCTCTTGGTCCCCTGCCTTCAAGTGTTGGAGGTAGACCAAGTACTCGGTGCCAGCTTTGTGCACCGCGGATTCCTCAAGCAGGTCAACGACGCCAAGCAAGGAGTTGATCGAGGAGACGGTGACGAGTATCCGCTCTGTCAGTTCATTTTGAACCGTTACCACTTTGATGACGCCGTCTGCGTTCTTTTCCTGCTCCCACTTCCGCAGGAGATCTTGATGACCGTCGTATCGGTACATAGCCAGGCTGAGTTCGTCCATATGGCGAATGAGTTCGCTGTAGGTAGCCTTCAATTCATCACGTCGCCGTTGGAGGTCTTCACGCCTGTATTGCTCTTTTCTGCGGGTCCCCTCGTTGCGGGCCGACAGGTGTTGCGAAAGGGCAGATGCTCCGACAGCCGCAGCAGCGGCGATGAATGCAGTCCCGAGGGGGAGCCACTGCGAGATCCCATTGCTGTCCGAACCAACAGGGTTAGCCCCGGAGGGAGTTGGGGCAGGTAGAGGCGTCTCGGTTAGCAATGTAGTGAGCAGTGTGGGTAAGTCCATTAGCTGAGGTTATCGCCAAAGAGGGGCAAGGACTGACGGTCGGAAATGATTGGTCCCTGCTCCGACCGCCAGCCTTTTGGGCGCTGGAAAGCCTCTTCACCCCTCATGCCATAGGGACTCGTCTTTCCATCCTTCCCGCGTAGTGTGATGGGACGACAGCGGCGGGTGAGGTTGACGCCCGTACCGCCGACTACGCGGCCAGTGCGACTTCTACGAAGGCGTTAGGACGCTTTACGGCGAAACCGAAACGCCCCTCGAGCCTCATGGTTACGAGGTTTTTGGTGAAGTTTTCACCGGACCGGTCCAGGGCCAGGGTCGCATCTTCCCGAACAATGACCTGGGCTTGCTGCCAATCGCCCAGGACGGCCGTGCCGGCCGGAACCGCGGTGGAAGGCACGCGCGGGACCTTCCACAGCTTCTCCACGCCGTCGCCGCCCGGATCGCCCAGCAAGTACTTTCCGGTGGCCCCGGAGTCCCGTAGGAGGTCCAACGCTTCGGCGTCGACTGGATTCAGGACCAACGCCGTGGGCGTGATGCCGTAGACCTCCAGGCTTGTCATGGCCTTACGGATGGAGGTCAGCGTGTCCGTGGCGAACGCTTGAACAATGATGCCGGACGTGTTGAGCAGGCCGGTCAGGCTTTCGCCGGTTCCGTCGCCGTGCACCACCTGGTTTTCGAGAGCAAGGTAAAGGCCAGCCTCCATCTCGGTCCGCAGGAAGTCTTCAAGGTTTGCATGGTCGGCGAAGTACCGCTCAGGGACCGGCTCCGATAGGTGGGCGATAACCCGAACCCGGTCCTCAACTTCTGCCAGCGAGTAGACCGACGTTGGTTTCAGCGCTCCGTCAGCGACGGGGGCCGCGTTGTTGGTCCGGACCGTCTGCCGCAGGAAGCTGAAGCTGTTGCCGGTGCCGTAGCCTCCGTTGAGGCCCTTGGCCGGGATCAGTTCCAGGAGGGAACGGGGGGCCTCGGACATGGTGACGATGTCTGTTTCGATCGGCGCGGGCACGCCGATGCTGCCCGTAATGAGGGACTTCTGCCCGTCTGTTTCCATTGTCATGGTCTTTGCCATGCGGTCCGCGGCAGCTTTCGCCCAGGACCCTCGCCCGCGGCTGCCGGCGGCCGCGACCTTGACCGGTTCGCCGACTTCGGCCGCCAGCGTCTTTACCTGAGCCAGAATCTCCACGTCAGACTTTGCCCGTTTGAGCTCTTCAAGGGCTTCCCGGCCCTTGGTCATGTGCCTGTCATAGGCCGCCTTTTCCTCTGCCGTGAGGTCACGGCCGGCAGCGTTGGCCTTCTCCGCGATAGTCCGAGCTTCTTGCGCAGCTGCGGTAGCGATTCCGCGCCACATTTCCATACGTTGTGTGCTCATGGGATTGCCCTCCAGGGCATGAAGGTACGCCGGAAGCAGGCGCACTCAAGTGGAATAGGGATCAACACCGGGCGGGCTCCGACGGACGGCGTACCGGTCCAACGGGGCCTTGTGAATTGCGCTGGCGCGCCTGTTCATTGGCCCTGCACCGGTGCCGCTGGTGGGGCACACATTCCTCGGCGGGACCGTATAGACGGGCGGATTGACCCGGAAGACTCCGGTATGACCGTTGGCCGTATCCCTGACGCTGCGCCCCACCTACCGGAAAGGCCCTCAGACTTGAGCCGCTAAACCCCTCGTCCTTAGCCTGCCGGCGCTGGTCACTTACGCTGCCGCCAGATTAACGTGGCTCGGTGTCAATTAACAAGTGACACGCCGGCCCGCCGATTCGGCCCGAAGATTGTCGGACCGGCAAGGCATGATGTGGCTATGGCTCTCATGCTCACCCCACACTCAGTTTTACGGCAACGCATCTTGTCAGTCCTTGCATCCACGGAATCCGGTTCACTTGGCGCTACCGAGGCCAAGAACCGCGTGAACAAAATTTATGGCGACACGTGGACAGCCGGGGACAGAGGGAGCTTTCCGAAACGAGGAACCGAGCCCAAATGGTGGTCCAGGCTCGGCACCGAGCGCGCTCGGATGGTGGAGGACGAACTTCTCGAACTCCATGCCGGCGAAGACGTCTGGACGCTCACTCCGCAAGGGTGGGCCGCGGCCCGCGCGCTGACCTTGGCCGGATACAGCCGGGAACAGGAATTGGAGCGCCGGCAACAGATGTGGCAGGCACTCTTGGACAACGGTGGACCTACCAACGTGGAGCGCGGCCTCCTCAATAACTTGGGAATTTTCGAGGGGCAGCCAGGATTCTGTGTCCCAGCAATGACCAGGACGCCAGCAACACCCGACGGTGTTGTCGTCTCCTTTCTGAACACAGGCAAGCACTACGACGACGAAGTAACCGCAACAGGGGCCATCTACCACTACCCGAAGACCAACCGCAGAGGACGGCACGACGAATCCGAAGTCAACGCAGCCAAAGCCGCGTTCGGACTCGGCCTGCCCGTATTTTTCATCACCACGGGATCACCCCAAAACACCCGTACAGTCCATCGCGGTTACATCGAGGATATGGACGACGCTCGGCAGGTCTTGCTCGTCACCTTTGCCGACGGGGAACTGCCGCCGCCGCCGACTAAAGAAGAGTTGGAGGCGGCGTTCAACATCACCGACGATGAAGCCCCCGAGACCTACAGCCGGCGCAAAAACCGTCCCAACCAGGTGCGCTTCGCGTTTGAAGTGTTCAAGCGCTACGGGGCCGGCTGCGCCGTCTGCCCGGTGGATGTGGACGGGCTGATACAGGCGGCCCACATTGTCTCCAAGAGCAACCAGGGAACCGACGACGCCCGAAACGGCTTGCCGCTTTGCGCCAACCACCATCTCGCGTTCGACCGCGGTTACTGGTGTATTGACCAAGACCTGAAACTACAAACTAAAGCGGACGGGCCGACACTGGACGACCTGGCAATCATCCGTGCCGACCTGTCACACCTGGTCCGCCTCCCGCATAGCGAGGCCCTGAGCCGGGCCTGGACAGACTGGCAAGCCAAGCAGAAAAAGCCCGCCTAGCCCTCCGCCAGAGCGGCCTGAGCCGCTTGATCGAACATCCGGCTGGCCCGATCCGGCCCGAGGGCATAGAGCGCCGCAACTGCAAGCCCACAGGCGGCATGGGCAAGGCCGATCGGGTCCTCGGACTCCGCCAGCATCAGCGAAACCTCATCCTGGCGGTTCTCGGCCATAAGTCGCACCACCGCAAGGGCCTCAAGGCGGTTCGTCTGTCGATTAGCTTGCTTGCTCACTTCTGTTCCTTTCGTTGAGAGGAAATCGGCGTTGCTGTGGGATGGGCGGCGCGTGCTGTGCGCCAGGAGGTTTGGCCGTTCGGCAGTACTTCCCGGCTAAGGTGCGGTTTACAGCGGCGGCACGGGACTGCCCGCCCGTCCAGGTCTGGGAGCCATCCATTGGTGCATCTGTGCGGCTCTGCTTCCGGTTCTGCCGGCAGCCAGGGCAACCCAAGGTCCTGCCGCCGTTCGGCGTCGTAGCTGCTCATGCCCGGACCACCCTTGCGGCTTCACACGCGAAACAGCGCCCCAACGTCTCCCTGAGGTACTCGGTGGTCAATTCGACACCGCAATCCGGACACCAACCCTCGACCTTCACCACGGGTACCGGGGCTGGTCCCACAGGGATGGGTTCATAGGCCATCCACGCCTCGTCCGCGTTTTTCTGAAATTGTGATCGTTCGGGGGAATTACCTACTTCTATTCCCGGCCAGGCCCTTTTGGTTTCCCCGCCGCCGTGCGATTCGCTAACCGACTGGGTTTTCACCCGCGTCTTTTCAGGGGTTTGCTGATTCGTCAGGTGCACGGGTGCCATAAAACCTTTGGTACTGCCGTCGCTTCGCGACTCGCTAACCGAATGGGTTTTCTGTTCTCTCGGCTTGCCCTTTGGGCGTCCGCCTTTGCCGCCATTGGCCCTGTTCGCTGCCTGCTGCTTGATGACGGCGATACTGTCACGTTGGTACTGGGCGTGGTGGATGATTAGATATTTGTCGCCCAAGTCCTGCCAGAATCCGGCAGCCAAGAGTTCCTGGACTGGCCCCGGGTTCTTGGCGAACCTTCGCAGGTCGTCCTTGGGGATGAGGCAGTCCAGCAGCTTCCGGTTGTTCCAGACGAGGGCCTCAGTATGCAATCGGAAAGCAGCGTCGGAGAGCCGCCAGGTGTCGTCGCTGTAGTCGTCTGACAACTTGGTCCAGGTCATGGCGTGCTCAGCAGAATGGCAATGCGCCTTATTTGCGAAGGGGTCAGCGGCGGAGCTTCCGCCACTGTCTTGGCCACATACGCCTCTAGTTTGGCTGCGGCCAAGTCACGACGAAGTTCGGCGTGCTCGGCGTTCGGGTGGTATCGGGTAGCAGCAGCAAGCTTCGCTTTGCTCCGTCTAATTTCTACAGACACAGGAAGAGCCCTCTCGGGATGCATAAATCTGCACCTCACCGGAAGGGCTCGGTTCTTACTCTGCTATGTTGAGGGGTCCTGCAGGGGCCCGCCAGAGCCGAAGCCAGGCTATTGAGCAATACTGTAGCACTGCTCAGCCGCCGAGCAAGTAGTCCTGAACGTTTACCCTGGTACTGACCTGCAATTCGTCCGCAAGGGCAAACACTTTTTCCCACGAACCCCTTAGGTCCCGGAACTTGCCGACCCCTTCACATCTAACGCAGCGCACGGACAAGGGTTGTCGCTTGTAGTCCTTGCTGGCGAACAACCCGTCTACTATTGAGTACCGGCCCGTGTTCCTTCTCATGACACGGCCAATCTGGTGACCGTCGGGACACCTCAAGACAACCATTCCGTAGACTTGCGATGCCCGAGGTCGCGAGCGGCTCACGCGTTTTCCTTCCAGTCGACGCGGACTTGCTCGGGCGAAAAGCGGATGCCCGGGCCGGTGGGCAGCACCGTTATGCTTGCCAGTGCGGAAATTACTGCGCGCCTACGATCGATCGATGCAGCGGCCCAGGCATCAGCAGCACTGGCACCGGTCATGCCGTCTAAAACACGCGACGGCTGATTTCTGGCTACTCTGATTTCGGCCGCTTGCAGCTGGGTTTGCAGTTGTTCGTTGATTCGGCCGAGTTGCCGGGCGGTGATTTCCCCCGCGGCGAAACTGTCTGCGGCTGAGTCCATGCGGCCCAGGATGGCATCCCTGGCTTGGACTGAGTCCATCAGTGCCGAGGGCTCCGGGGAAAGATTAGCCAATAAGCTTGGCTCCGAAAGGCGGCCCACAATGACGGCATTCACCACAGCATCCACAGGCGCAATCTGGCGCGTCAGCTTCATACATTTAGGGCAAACGTAAGACGGAGGCCGCCGTGTTCCCACATTCGGCCGGAGAACGCTTGTACAGCGCCCGCAGAGGCCCAGACCGGACAAAAGATACTTGGGCTCCAGGCCCCTGGAATGCCGCCGTCCAGGCGCACTCAGGACGGCGAGAGCCTCGTCGTAGAGATCCTGACTGACCAGCGGTTCCCAATCACCCTTGCCAATAATCTGGTTAGCGTGAGTTCGATGACCTGCGTACCGCGGCTTTCGAAGCATATTGCCGACAACATTGCCCTGGAAGGGGTTGCCCCGCTTCGTCTTGAAGCCTTGGTCATTAAGGTATTTTGCGAGGTTTCTTAGCGACGCCCCTGCCACGACGAGCTTGTACAACTCCCGGACGGCTGCGGCCTCTTCCGGGTGCACAACGTCTTGGCCTCCAACGTCACGGCCATGGTCGTCCAGCTGGCGCAAACGGCGGTATCCGAATGGGACCACCCCATGGGATTTTCCCTCCGCTGCACTCTGCTGAAACTTTCGCTTCAGGCGGCGGGACATCTGCTCGACCTCGTGGCGCGCGACGTTTCCCTTGATGCGTGCAGTCAGGCGACCTTGGGGCGTCGCCAGGTCTACTTCTCCCCCTACCGAGGCAAGGGCCACGTGGTGACGGTCTGCTAGATCAATGAACCGCTCAAGCTCCGACGGAGTCCGCGTCAATCGATCAACATCGAAAACGACGACAGCGTCGATGGCCCCTAGTTCAATCTCACGAAGTAGGCGCTCATACTCGGGTCGGGGCTTGGTTCGTGTCGCACTGACGTCATTATCGGAAAAAATTTCGGCGACAGGCCATGCACGCCGCAGGGCCTCGGCGGCACAATCGTCGATCTGCCGCCCTACACCCAACGCGGTTCCATCGTCTTGTGAGATGCGGGCATAGATACCGCAGGACTGCACCTGTGTGGTCATACCCAAAGCCTAGCGAAAGCAACGTATAAAGTATTTAGACGGGGGCGTTGAGCCAAATTTCCTCAATCGAAGGATCATCCAGCAGTGGCTGCAACACGCCAAACCCGGCAACAGCATCAAAAAGGAACCTGCGGGCTGCGTCCAGGGGACCTATGGGAGGGAGAGGGCCCAATAAGGCCCTCTCGTCGTAGTCCGATACAGCCGCCTCCACAAGACGGCGGACCTCACCCGCCTGGTGAAGCGGATCCAGCCCACGGCGACGGATAAGCTCGCGGACCTCGTCCTCGACAATTCCCAACGCGTCCATATGTTCCCCAATACAACTGCCGCCCCCGGCGGAGGCAGTGCAACTTGGATAAAGCATAAAGAGCAGCCGGCATGCCGCCAAGTCATGTTTTAGAGAATGTGGAAAACGTTTATCCCACGTTAGCTGGATTGGTGTCTATTTCCTGGGAATAGCCCATCGGATTGTTCTCCTGCCAGCGCCAGTGATCCTGGCACATCTGCTCGAGATTCCGGTGGGCGGACCAGCCCAGGTCCGCGAGAGCCGCAGAAGGGTCGGCATAACTGACCGCTGCATCGCCAGGTCGCCGAGGAGCAAACTCATAGGGCACTGGGTGACCCGCGGCCTTGCCGAATGCTTCAATGACCTCCAGCACAGACGATCCACGGCCCGTCCCCAAGTTCCAGCGGAACACGCCCTGCTTGTCCGCAACATAACCGAGCGCAGCAAGGTGACCGGCAGCCAGGTCCATCACATGGATGTAATCCCGTATGCCGGTACCATCGGGCGTCGGATAGTCATTGCCGAAAACCATCACCTTGTCCCGGCGTCCCACGGCGACCTGCGCCACGAACGGGAGCAAGTTGTTGGGCGTGCCCTGCGGGTCCTCGCCAATCAGTCCCGACTCGTGAGCTCCAACGGGGTTGAAGTAACGGAGGAGTGCGATGCTCCAGCTAGGGTCAGCAGCGCCCAAATCAGAAAGTATGTCCTCGATTTGCTCCTTCGTACGGCCATACGGGTTTGTGGCATCAAGGGGAGCTTTTTCGACGAGTGGCACGTCTTCGGAAGCACCATAAACAGTTGCAGAGGAACTGAAGACCAAGCGGCGAACCCGATGCGCCTCCATGCTATGCAGCAAATTGAGAGTGCCAACGACGTTGTTTTGGTAATACCAGAGCGGCTTTTCGACCGACTCACCTACAGCTTTGAGCCCTGCAAAGTGGATGACCGCTTCAAATTGTTCTGCCGCAAAAAGTCGGTCCACCGCCGCTGCATCCAGAAGATCAATTTTCCGAAAATCGATGTTCCTGCCCGTGAGCTGTTCTACACGTCGGATCGACTCCGGATTCGAATTCAGCAGATTATCGAGGACTACTACATCGTGTCCTTCGTCAAGGAGACAGAGTGACGTGTGCGATCCTATGTACCCGGCGCCGCCGGTGACCAATACCTTCATGCACTCCAGCTTAGAAGAAACTCAAAGGCACGTATGACCCCGCCTTCAAACCCACTTTGAACGGATACATCTCCGCCAGGCTTCGTACGCGTCTTCTTTAACATCCGTAACAGTGGGAACACTAGCCCCAGCAGTCCACCGGTGCTATGGTGAGCGCGTTATTTCTCGATACATCTGTCGGACGTTCCCTGGGGGGAACGCCCTGCAGCTAGCCAGATGAGGGTTCCAGGAACGCCTCATTGCCTCCGGAGCCCACATGAAGCGGAACCTGTCTCATTCCCCTCGCTCAATTCAAAGATACTTTGGGATTGCGCTCTTATGCGCCGCCTTGAGTGCCGCTCCAGGTTTGGCTGCCGTGGCATCTACCCTGGAACCCAGTCCAAAACCAACCCCATCGTCGGCCGTAACCCCCGTCCCAGCCCAAACTGAATCCGTTCAACCGCATCCGACACAGCTTGCTGGACCGACGCCGACTCCAGCAGCACTTGGCCCAGCGGACCCAGCGCCGTCTGCGCCACCGACGAACGCTGGCATCTCGATGGCAGAGAGGCTTCGCACCGGAGACGCAGAGATGGGCCAGCGGTCTGCACGCGTCACCGCAGCCAAACCCTCAGAGTCGTTCAAGCGCCTCAGCATTGAAGCGCTGTCCGCAGAACAAACGTGGATGCCCACTTTCGGTGTTCAAGGCCTAGACGTCAGCAGTCACCAGGGGATACTCGACTGGCAGTACCAATGGAATCTTGGTGCTCGTTTCGCTTATGTAAAAGCAACAGAGGGCAACTACTACAAAAACCCTTATTACAGCTCTCAATATCAGGGGGCACGAAACGTTGGAATGATTCGCGGTGCTTACCACTTTGCTATCCCGAACTGGTCGTCCGGTGCTGATCAGGCCCGCTACTTCGTTCAAAACGGCGGGGGCTGGTCTGCTGACGGTTACACCATGCCACCGGTTTTGGACTTCGAGTTCAACCCCTATGAGGGCGAAACAATTAATGGCTTCTACTTTGGCAACACCTGCTACAACATGTCGCCGGCACAGCTCACATCCTGGGTCCGGGATTTTGGCAGCACTGTCCGTTCAATGACTGGACGGTTGCCCGTTATTTACACCAACACAAGCTGGTGGAACCAGTGCTTGGGCAATCCCGCCGGCTTTGGAGACTACCCGCTATGGGTGGCGTCATATCCCCCCTCACCTACCAACAATGCAGGACCCGTACCGACTGCGAGTTGGAGTAACTACAGTATCTGGCAGTACAGCAGCAAAGGTCCTCTTGCCGGCGACTCCAACGTATGGAACGGCGATCTCGCAGCGCTCAAGCGATTTGCCGGGAACTTCACGGTCTCGACAAGCGGGGCCATTGGCTCCGCTTGGATTGCAGCAGGCGGCGCAAACGGTCTTTATGGAAATGCGACGAGCAATGAAACCTGCACCTCGACCTATTGTGTCCAAACCTTTGAGCGGCGAGCAGCTTTTTGGACTGCCGCCCAAGGCGTTAAGACGGTCTTTATTCCCGGCGCTATAGGCCAGACATGGCTCGCAGCGGGAGGAACATCAAGCTCCTGGGGTCATGCGCTGGACAACGAAAAATGTGCAGCTAATTACTGCTACCAGGTGTTTCAGACCCGGACGGCCTATTGGACTGCAGCAAATGGGGTTCAGACGATTTTTACACCCGGCGCCATAGGACAGGCATGGTTGGCAGCCGGAGGAACAGGCAGCGACTGGGGATTACCTACTTCCAATGAACGGTGCATCGGCAATTACTGCCTGCAGGAGTTTCAACGTCGGACAGCTTATTGGACGGCAGAACAGTGGGTAAAGACCATTTATACTCCGGGTGCCATAGGTTCAGTCTGGCGTGCCCAAGGAGGCACCTCAAGCACGTGGGGAATGCCCACTTCCAACGAAACCTGCAGTTCGGCCGTGTTCTGTTATCAGAATTTCCAGTACCGCCGGGCAACCTGGACGCCTACGGCCGGCGTTACCGTCAGCTGAGTCTCCCGTAAGGCAGTCACTGGGGCACTGCAGCTGGCCCCAGTGACCGCCCTGCGAGGCTTACTTCCGTCAAAGAGGTAGGCTACCGAGGTGAAAAGCCGCCTCATCAGGAACACCATCATTGCGACTACCGGCGTTCTCGCACAGGGCGCCGCGCGTTTCGTCGTCACGATGCTGATAGGCCGGTACTTCCCTGACCGTCTTGGGGAAACATCCTCCATACTTTCACTCTCCCAGTACCTGACCCTCTTTTGGCCAGCCCCCGCCGGTATTGCTGCCACCAAGTTCCTTGGGCAGTATCCAGTAAACGATGCCAGGAGACCAGGCATTCTCGGTCTACTGACCAAGAGCGTCCTGCTTTTCACCGCAGCTTCGATGCTAATCTCAATCCCTGTTGCCTATTTCTTCAGCCACGACCCGATAACGGCGATCTTCAGCGCTTTGTTCGTCGCGTCCTTTGGCGCCTACCTGTTTACCCGCGGCGTTCTCCTTGGGAAAGGTGAAATAGCCAAGTCCACCGTTTTGGATGTCGCCACTTCCCTTTTAACGCTGACGGTACTGCTTGCGGTCCTGCAGGCAGGACTGAGCAGCCTGCTCCTTCTGCCACTTGCACTGGGATTTGGCATCTACTCCGTCCTTGCGTGGCCCAGGAGCAAGGGGCCACTTGTCCCGGAAGACCGTAGGGACGTCTTATCTTTCACTCGCCACAACATCTTCGGCATGATTGCTGCCGGTGGACTTCTTCCTGCAACGATGATCCTGGTGCAGGTTCAAGCCAGAGAATCAGCAGACCTCTTTGCTGCTGCCCTTACGCTTGCAACACCAGCGAACCTGTTGGCCCAGTCGATTACTCAAGTACTGATCCCTCATTTCGCCGCTGGCTACGGCACCGGCGACGAGAACCGTAGGAATTCGATACTTCAGCTGTACCTGGTTTCAGTCCTGGCGTTTGCCATTATCTTCTCAACCCTGATCGTGATGGGGCCTTGGATGCTTGACATTGTCTTCCCCGGAAAGTTCGGCGAAGGATCGATGACGCTTGCATGGCTTTTGGCCACTGTGGGCGCCCAATCGTGCGCGGCTGTTCCTACTGCAGTCCTGCTGGCCACGGGCCAGCAAAAAACCTACGCCGGAATTTGCTTCGTGGCGACCGCCACTGGCACCGTTATGATGGCGATCGGCATCCCGCTTGTCGGACTCAACGGTGCGATTGCCGGCTTTGCGGCGGGTTCCGTGGGATCAGCGCTCTTCATCACTTGGACCGCTTTGCGGCGTTCCTCGCACAAAAATAGCTAGAGCTCGGACGCCCGGTCACCGCGGGATGTGCAGTTGATACTCAGCAGCTCCAGAATTCACAATGCAAGCGAGGTGCGAACTGCTTCCTGCCAGGTTTGGCACACTCGCCAAGCTCACTTCTCGGCTGCTGATCGCACAATCTGCTGGCTACCTGGCGACCGGCACGGACTGCGGCTGCCGGCCACAGAACAGTTTTAGGTCCCGGTATCGACAGCTCCGCCTCGAACCCGGCCACAGAGCTCTGCGACCATTGGCATTTCCCCAACCAGGCCTCGGCTCTCCTGGCAGCCTTAGAACCGGCTACAGTGAGTCACCAAATTACTGATCGCGTGCCGCCAGGCCGATCACGCGGAAAACGCCAGCCAGCGGATGTGGAATAATGTAGCGGTGACTCAGACGTGGATAGTAATACCGATGTACAACGAAGCGACGGTAGTAGGCCAGGTCATCGAAGATCTCTTGCCAACCTTTCCTAATATTGTGTGCGTTGACGATGGCAGCACAGACGGGTCTCAGGAAGCCGCACGACATGCGGGTGCAGTCGTTGTACAGCATCCGATCAATCTGGGTCAGGGAGCTGCCCTTCAAACCGGCATCGAGTATGCACTTCAGGACCCGGACCTTTCATGCGTGGTTACCTTCGATGCGGACGGCCAGCACCGAGTTATCGATGCCAAGGAGATGTCGGACCGCATTCTTTCCGACGAGGCAGACATAGTACTGGGATCGAGGTTCCTGGATAACCGGACACATCTCACGAAGGCAAAACGAATCGTCCTCAGAACCGCAGCTCTCCAACTCAGGATGTCGACCGGTCTTAATCTCACCGATGCTCACAACGGCCTGCGAGCCATCAGCGCGGACGCCGCTGCTAAGATCCACCTCACGCAAAATCGCATGGCTCATGCATCCGAGCTCGTGAACCAAATTGCAGGAATGAACGTGCGGCTGGTGGAACACCCCGTAGAGATTATCTATACCGACTATTCAAAAGCCAAAGGCCAGTCACTTCTCAATGCCATTAACATTGTGGCAGAACTATTTTTTAGGTAGCCCATGCTCATCATTGTCCAAGCCGTTCTGATCCTCGCGGTGATCCTTGTATCAGTTGCCTTGATGCGTGGTGGCAGCAATGCACGCCACTTGGCCATCAGAAGAATCATGCTGTTGATTTTTGCATTTGCCGCAATTCTCTCCATTTTCTTTCCGGAACTGCTATCCCGCCTGGCCAACGCGCTTGGGGTCGGGCGTGGAACGGACTTGGTTCTCTATGCGACCATCGTCAGCTTCTTTGTTTTCATGGCTACGACTTATCAGCGCTTCCGGCATGCTGAAACTTCTCTGACAAAGCTCTCCCGCCGTATCGCCATTGATGAAGCGCCGACGCCATCTGCCTTTCGGCGGGTGACAGCGGCCGATGATCGACCTGCACGCCCCATTGCCCGGAGCGGCGACCGGCAGAACTCAGAGAAGCAGTGAAGCAGCATCAGACGAAAGCACCCAAGCCTCGCCATATAGCGTTCGTCGTCAACAACTACCCGCCCAAGACGGGTGGCGTGGAGCTCCACGTATCATCGCTGGCCAATACCCTGGCCCAAGAGGGTCTGCGGGTGACAGTCATCGCGCTGGATAACGCTGGCGGAGAAACCTTGGAGGGCGGCGTCCGTGTGATCCGGCTGTCCTGCACGCGCCTGATAGGAAACGTTCTGGCGTTCCCTTTTCCTGGCGCAGGAAAACGGCTCAGGCAAAGGCTCCGTGATCTTGAGGTGGACGCCGTATCAGTCCATACCCGTTTTTTCCCAATGACCTACCTTGGTGTGCGCGCCGCCAAGAATCTAGGGATTCCGGCGATTTTAACCGAGCACGGTTCTGATCATGTCCGTGGCGTCAACTGGGCAGTAGGGGCGGCAAGCAAAGTCGTTGATTTCACCCTGGGCAAATACGTGCTCAAGAGTTCCGCACGAGTTTTGGCAATCTCCGAAGCCGCAGAATCATTTGTCTGGAAGCTTGCCCATGTCCGTGCCGAGGTTTTCCGGAATGCTATAAACGTCAGCACGTTCTCAGAATTTTCTCCACCCATGGTCGATCGCCCCAAGGTTGTCTTTCTGGGGCGGCTTGTTCCCGGCAAGGGGTGGGAACTCGCCCTGGAAGTGGCCAAGGAACTGTACCTCGAAGGGTTGGATTTCGACCTTCACTTCATTGGTGATGGTCCCGATCACGGTACGCTCGTGAAAGCGTGCGAAGAAGCAAGGCTGGGCGACCGCGTCAAGATACACGGCCGACTGAATCTGGATGAGATTGCCGTACATCTGCACGGCTCCATTCTTCTCAACCCCACCGTCCTCGCCGAAGGCTTTCAAACGACGCTCCTTGAGGCTATAGCCAGCCGTGCAGCAGTCGTTTCGACACCCGTTGCCGCTGCACGGTACCTTCAGAAATTAGGTGCACCCATAGCAATTGTTGGATACGCGGATCTTCGCGGCTGGGTGCAGAAGACCCGGGACTACCTCCGCGGCGAAACACCACCTATGGGCGCCGAAACACTTCAAGAGTTCGACTGGTCTGTTCGCGGCCGAGAATACCGGGCCATTCTCGACCAGTGCCTGACCCCTGGTAACAAGGCTTCACTACAAAGTAGCGAACACTAGGTTCACCTTACGTTATGGAGCAAAGGAGAGGCCGCTATTTGGCGGCCCCCTTTTGCCGAAGTTGCGTCCAAGAAACCGGTAACCGGGTGGTCGCAACCTAACACGTCACACGTCACAGCAGCTTTCGCCGGCAAGTCCCCCACCGGCTTGGGTGGTCCGGGTCCGACGTTATCGAGCGGCCTGTCGGGGCATATTACAATGGCCCGGAACCGCGGGCGAGATGTGAGGCCAGTGCACACTAGGCCACCCTGAACTCGCGATTCCGGTCCTCGAAAAACCATCATCTTCCACAGGCTGTGATCTGATAAAGCTTGGCTGACCCCTCGGAGTCTATGAGCCTGAAATTGGGGTTACCTTCTAATTCAGTCATGCCTGGAGCGACTTTGATGCGACCGTGCACGCCCTTGGTCCCGAAATCAAGCAAGTAGTAGCTGTCCAGCTCTCGGATAGCTTTACAGACCTCAGGATCCGTGGAAAGGCCGTCCAAGTGTTCGAGGACTGTCAGAGTCGATTCGTCGTACTTCCCGAAAACGTGGGCGGTAAGCGATCTGCGGTCCGCCAAAGCGTAGACCAGGGATGCGCCTGTCCAAGGATTTGCGATTAACGAATATTCGGAATCCACTTGAGCGGGAATCCTATTTATGAGTTCCAGCTCGTCGGAGGACAAGAGTGCGGATTCTTCGTGGTACTGATAATTTTGGGACGCCTGAGCTACAGCCGTAGTGACTGCCCCGCGCTGAACCAGCCCGACGAAAAGTACCACCAGACACACCCCTGAAACAGCTACCAGTATGCCTTTAGGCACAGGTCTGATGCGTGCTGTGATCTTTAGCAGTTTTATTGATCTTGCCCACGCTGCCGTTAGATCCCACAGCCATAGTGCGCCAAAGGTTGCCACTGGAAGTGCGGCTACCGGCAACAAGGCTGCCGGCCGGTAGGGGTCGTTGTACCAAACGCCACCCACAAAAGTCCGCAGATCGCCGAAGGGATATCCGGACACAACAACAAAGGCGAGGCAGGACACGGCGTATACACCGAGGAACCACCGCAATTCGGAGGTTCGAAACAGTCCATAGATACCGAGTGTCGTGAGGAAGAAAATCGCCCACGGAACCGGTCCGCTGATTGGTGCTGATGTTAGGGCCTGTCCTATGGCCTGACTAAGGGTTTGAATAGGCTCCCAAGTGGACATCGCTTCCTCAGGCCGCAGGGCTTTCCACAAAACAGCGATCAGCGCTATATAGCAAAGAGCGGCAAACGCCGGCCACCAGTGGAGGACCCGTTTTCTATTTCCCGTTGTCCTCCACACACGCCGGTACGTATAGGCCAAAATTGCCGGCAAAGTCCACGGCAGGAGGGCCAACAGCGTACTGGGATGAGCCAGTGCGAGGCCGGGAATCACCGCCGCGAATGCCACAACGCAGCACCAAAAACCGGAACTTCGTGGCGTGCCTAGTCTGAGGGCTGCAATAAGCAAAGCGAGACCTGCCGGAAGCACCGCGATGGAAAGGAAATTCGGATACAAAACCCCGAAGTTGACCATGAGGTAGGGAAATGAGGCAAAGCCTGTAGACAACACGGCGGCAGAGAGCAGGCCCGCCCGCCGCTGGCCAAACAAGACCACCACGAGGAAAAGCGAGGACAGAGGCCACAAAAGCGCCGCGATGATCATGTTGGTCGCATTGACAGCCTGCGGTATCCCGGAGCCGCTTAGCTGCATTACCAAGGAGACAATGTCGTGCCACGCCGCAGGATAGAAACCTGCCATACCGTTAGAAGAAGTAAATCCCGCGACCAGCAGAGAAGACGCCTGGTTTGTCTCCTCGATGTAGCGGACGGCGTTGAGATGAAAAATGTTGTCGAATGTCTGTGAGATGTTTTCGGGGTGACCAATGATCTCCCTAAATCTCCACATAATGACGACGAACGGGAGCAAAATCGCCACCACGGAAATGATTTCGGGGCGGCCTGCCACCCTATGGGTGAGCGGGTCCGCACCCCTCATGCGTTCAAACCGCCCGTGCAGTAACCATCTCATGCCACCGACCGCCAGGGACAGCAGAATCGAGGCGGCGAAGACCGGAAGGACGCTCCAATGAAGGCGAAACAGCCCGCATACAATCGCTGTAACAGCGATGAGGGAAACACTAATGGGCATCGCGGTACCGGCGAGGAACCAACCTCTCGCGCCTAGAGATCTTGCTAGCAGGAGACCGGGTGCGATAAGGATGAAAGCCGCAGAGATGAGGCTTGGTGCGAGTTGCCAAAAAAACATTTACTCTCCGAAATAGTTCAGCCGGTATTGGCACTTTAGGACAAACGTGGATACCAGCTTGGAGTGCGTGGTAGGCGTACGGGAAGAGGAAGGTCCCTACTTCCCCGTCAAGACCGTCTTGTAGATAGCCCGGTACCGCTCAACCAGTTTGCGCGGATCAAAGTCCCGAACTGCACGGGCACGAACGGCTTCCGACATCATTTCACGATCACTGTCATTCAAAGCCGCGTATGTGGTCATGGCTAAGGCGAGGGCCGCCACATCACCCGGCGGTACAACGTATGTACCGTCGAATGTAAAGGCGCCGGACATTCCCACATCAGTAGCAATCGCAGGTATGCCTGCCCCGTTCGCCTCAACGCCGACCATAGGGAACGTCTCGCCATATAGGCTCGAGATCACCAAGACGGACGACTGCGCCAGAACCCCTTGAACATTGTTGGTGCTGCCATTGAGAATGAGCGAACCATGATTTAAAGCGTCTTCAAGTCCGGCGCCTCGAACAATAGACATAAGTTCATCATTGCTTGCCTCCATGCCCGGCCCGGTGCACAGAAGTTTCCACTCTGGATTGCCCGCAAGGACTTCGGCGAAAGCAGCGAACAGAACGCGATGGCCCTTGACGGGGTGGAATCTACCGATGGAACTGAAGGTCCGAGATTGGCTGTTGAAGAGGGACTGATGAGACAAGTTCGAAGAGTTCGGAATTGGGTCAGTGACGTGCCGGAATCCTAACTTCCGCGCGAACTCAGCGCTTCCTGGAGTGGGGACGGCCAGGGCAAAACGAAACGACAAGAGTCCCACAGCCCTCGCAATAAGCTTCGTGAGCGGGTGATCAGTCGGTCCGAATCCTTGTGTGTGTATGGTGGTGATCTTCGGTATGCCGGAGCAGCGTGCCAAAAGCGTCACAAGGTCCGCGTGGAAGAGATTTGAGTGGATTACGTCCGGACGGTAACGCTTGACTACCTCTTCGATCGCCCTTAACATCCGCCATAAATTCCGGGAATCTTCTGAAACGTCCAGGTACTCCACGAAGTCAAAGGCTGCCTCAAGTCGAGGGCTAAGCTCGTCACGGCCAAGAAGGACCGCGAGTCCAACATCGTCGCCTGCCGTTCTGCATAGGGCCAGCGTTTCGACCAGGGTTTCAGCGCCTCCAATTTTGGCATCCGTCAGAACATAAAGAATCCTCATAAAAACCTTCTACTAAAGAGTCAAACGTTTTTCACTGTGATCTGAAGACCTGCCTCCTGAAGAAGCAGCTGATCTCATCGGCACAGCACCCTTCGCGGCCGTTTCCCCTCCATCACGGGTCTATCGACCAATATCAGCCTCTTTCATAATTTCAGGCCCAAAAACGGATGAGAGCTGAGCGTTGAGATGATCCAGATCGAAATAAACGGAAACTCCGCCGACTGCCCCATAGCAGTAGGCGTTATCGCAGAAGTATTGCGACATATCGATCAGCTTGACGCTTCCATCGCTGACCATTTTAGAAGCAGCAACGATGGGGTCTGCAGGCAACGCCTCGCTCCGTGGCGCACGACAGGCAGTGGGTTCTCCCGCACTGAGTGGTATGCAGGCAACGTCCCGAACCCGGTCGTTTAGGGGTGGATCAGCTATCGGATAGACACGCGCACCCGCGGCTGTCCATCTGGACCAGTAGCTAACGAACCCGGCTTTGTACTGATCCAGTTGAGACTGTCCGGAACCGTCGTCAATAGTCTCTCCGGCCGCGAAACTGGATGTGAACACTCTCGCAGGTCGGTCACGTTCCACAGCTTCAGCTACATTGCTGCTCCAGCGCCTACATTTCTCGACAGCAGCCGGATCAGCGGGCTTTCCCCGATACCCTACATACCTCACGTCGGCTAAGGGGCAACCGCCGCTATAGCTGACCTTGAGCCGCCAGTTCATGTGACTGGCGATCTTCACCAACGCAGGCTGCCATTGCTGTGCGTGCGAATCACCTACTAACCAAACAGTCTCTACATCTTCGCGTCCGCCAGAAAAGTCACAAATTGCGGGCCCTGCAGGATTAGTTTCACCGAGAGTGTCTTTTGTGCCTGAACATTCCGGGGGCATTGTCCAATACTCGTTGGCGGGGCCCATGTGGGGGTCGATAACAGGCCGGGCAAAAGGATCACCGCACTCGGGTTTGCCGACGGCGCGGGGACCAAAGCACGGCCCATCGGAGTCAGTTCGAGCCAGTTCCGCGGCCGCGGAGGCCTTGGGGGCGACCTGGAGGTGGAGGGTCAGCCCCCCGAGCAATACGACCAGCATGCCTGCTGCGACGCTCACCAACACGCGACTGGGGCGTGAGTGCCGCCTGGAACGCACTATCCAGCGGTCCTCGATCCAGCGCTTCGTAAGCCACGCCAGCACCACCGAGGATAACGCAAGACAGACCTTGACTGGGGTGCCAACGGTCTCGCCTAGTACGAAAGGGGCTACGACAATGAGGGGCCAATGCCAAAGATATAGCGAATACGAGATGTTGCCCAGAAACTGTACCGGCCTCAGCGCTGTAAGTCCGTCATGCCATAGGCGGCCGCCATCATTGCCGGCGAGAATTACCAGGGCAGTCCCCGCCACAGGCGCCAAGGCTGTCCAGCCCGGAAACGGCGTCGCGTGGTCATAGAACACTGCGGAGATCAGCACCATTGAAAAACCCAGCACCGATAGGACGTTGCGGAGCACGAGGGTAAGCACGGGCGGCGAAACCGAAAGCGCCAGCAACGCGCCGGCACCAAACTCCCAAACCCGCACCGGTGTGTTGAAATAGGCCTCGCTGGAAGATGCAGCCGTCAAATAGACGCTGAAGCAGAATGACAGGACCGTGACCACCACAAGTCCCCCCCACAGGACCCGGTCCTTAGCCCAGTTCCGGCCAACAGCCAGTGAGTAGAGCCCCATGAGCGCCAGCGGCCAGACCAGGTAAAACTGCTCCTCCACGGAAAGCGACCAGTAGTGTTGCACCATTGAGGCTGAGGAGTTCATCGCCGAATAATCCACCGCCTTGGCCGCGAGAACCCAGTTTTCAACGTAGAACGCGCTGCCCACAATTTCCTGGGCGTTGGCGGTCCAGCGTGTGTACGGCAGCCAGAGCCATGCCCCGACCAGCGACACCGCCAGGACGGCGAAGGCAGCCGGGAGCAGGCGGCGGGCCCGCCGGGCATAGAACTGTGCCAGCCGCACCCTCCCGCTGGCGAACAACTCCTTGCTCAAGTGGGAAGTAATCAGGAATCCGGAGATGACAAAAAAGACATCTACTCCAACGTAGCCGCCCGGCAACCGGGCAGGCCATAGGTGGTTAAGCACCACGAGGCAAACGGCCAGCGCGCGCAGTGCCTGGATGTCGGTCCGGACGACGCGTTTGGACGCTGACGCCAAGGGGGTATCCGTCCGATTGGTATTACGGTACCTGGAGGAGGCGGTAGGCCCGGCCCGGTTGATGCTTTGTGCTGAAGTTGTGTCTGTAGGCGTCAACGGGATCAGCGCGAGCTTTCGGTGCGAAGCCGTTCGACGGCGGCGTGGATAGGCCCGTCAAAAACAACGTTTCCCTGCCGCAAGACGACGCCGCGGTCACAGATCCGCGATACGAGGTCCAAGTCGTGGCTCACGACGACGAGCGTCTTTCCCGCAGCCGATAGTTCTTTGATCTTGTCCAGGCATTTTCGCTGGAAAGGCTCGTCGCCGACGGCGAGGATTTCATCGACCAGGAAGACCTCGGGATCCGTATGCACAGCCACCGAGAACGCCAGACGCAAATACATCCCGGACGAATAGAACTTTACTTCGGTATCAATGAACTGTCCTATTTCAGAAAAATCGACGATGTCATCAAAGCGTTCCCTGATTTGTTGCTCGGTCATCCCCAGGATGGCGCCGTTTAGGAAGACGTTATCGCGGCCGGACAGATCTGGATGGAAACCTGCTCCAACCTCGATAAGGCCGGCGACCCTTCCCCGCGTCAGCACTGTTCCGGAGTCGGGAAGCATTACACCTGAAATGTGCTTAAGAAGGGTGGACTTGCCGGAGCCGTTAAGGCCCAGCAGTGCCACTGTTTCGCCAGTTTTGACCTCTAGCGTCACCTCTTTGAGGGCGTGGAACTTCTCAGAGAGATCCCCCTTGCGTCCTTTCGCCAGCCACACTATCGCTTCCTTGATAGACCTGGTATGCCGCAGTACGAACTGCTTGCTGATGTTTGACACTTCAATTGCGTTAACCACTTACAGCTCCTGCGCAAAACGGCCCTCAAGCCGCCGAAAGGTGAATTGACCCAACGCAACGATTGCCAAGGCGACCCCAAGTCCTATGGGAAGCCAAAGGCTTAACAAGTTAGGCGGCATGGCGGCGGATCCATCGGTGGTAGGAAACCAGAAGGCGAAATGGAACAGCTCTACTCCGATGGTGATTGGATTTGCCTGGTAAACGCCATACCATCCGCTGCCGAGTTTCTCCTGGACCATGGTCCAGGCATACATAACAGGCGAAGCCCAAGTGGCAACCATGAGCAGCATATCCACCAGGTTCTCAGAATCGCGGAAGTAAACGTTGGCAGCACCAAAAAGAAGGCCTAATCCAGTGGCGAGCAATCCGACAATGAGAAACCCTGCCACGGCAGCGAGTAGCTGAAAGATGTTGGGATGCCAGCCAGCGACGAGACATCCCGCGACGAGAACAACCAGCTGCGGAAAGAAGTGCACCGCAGATACCCACACGGACGCCACAGGGAACAACTCCCGTGGAAGGTAGATCTTCTTGATCAAGTTCCCATTGTTGACAATGGACCGAGCCGCGTTGCCCAACGCCTCCGAAAAGAAGTTGATCAGGACGATGCCTGAGAAGAGGTACACCGCATAATTCGACAGACCCTCGGGGTTCCTCGGGCTACGCTCCAACCCGAGGAAAACGCCCAAGGCCACGTAAAAGACAACGAACTGCACTCCGGGCTTTACATAAGACCAGAGCAAACCCAGCACAGAACCGCGGTAACGAACCTTTAGCTCTTTCCGAACCAACAATTTGAGCAGAAAGCTCGATTGTCGAACGTCCCGCAGCCCGCTGCCTAAGCCGGGGGCGCGCAGTTCGCCCGGTGAAACTCCGCTCACTTGATCTCATTCTGAGTGTGTTGTTCGAACGTTTTCCTCCAGGACTCGATGGAGGTGAGGCTTTCCAAGGCAGACTTGTACTTCTTACTGAGCGCGGGCCATTCCTTCAGGAGAGCAGCGTGAAGCCGGGCGCTTTCCGCCAACATCGTCCGCAACTGTTTCGGATCCCGCCGGTACCAGGAGGCACCCGTGCCCTCAGCGTTCGAAACCACTGCGCTGTCGTACTGCGCCATGCGCCACCAACGGTTATCTTGGTGCGCCACCGTCGTCTGAGGCCGATCCACGCTCGTTCCCTTGACGGGGCTGGCAAGTTGGCGCAAAACGGTTTTTGCCGCCCACGGCAGCAGGGTCACCTTGGACGGCTGCGAGGGGCCATGCCCTCGGCGGGGTGGCTTATCCATTTTTGGGGACGGGAAGTCCTCAGGGTCAGGTCGGACTACTGAATCCGAGTGACCGGACATCATTTCCCGGATCTTCGGCAACTTCGAGGGCAGCAAATCAGGCAGCGCTGCAGGGCCCTTCAGGACATCTGCCAGCGCCCACTGACGACCCTGAGCAGTGGCATACTGCATGGAGACGAGATGCTTGACATCGGCATACTGAGACTCCTTAATCACTCGGCCACCAAATTCATAAGGGCTGTGCAGCAGCGCCGCCACGACACGGTTCCGGGCATGGAAATAAGCCTGCCACCCAACCAAGTCGTCTTTGTCAATCCAGGACACGTGCCAGACAGCGGAGCCCGGCAGAGACACTGTGGGAAATCCCTGCGCTTTCGCCCTCAGCCCATATTCGGAGTCGTCCCACTTGATGAACAACGGCAAGGAGAGCCCAATCTCCCGGATGACCTTTGTCGGAATCAAGCACATCCACCATCCGTTGTAATCAACATCGCACCTGCGATGCAGCCACGACGTCTGACGCAGGTTGGACGACTGGAAGTCATGCCCAAGGGTCATGTCGTCACTGGGGAGGGAAGGCTGGAACCTATAGGGGTTCACAACTTCACCGAAGGTGTGCAGAACCGTCCGGTTATAAAGGTCGAACATGTGTCCGCCGACAAGAGTCGGGGTCTTGCATCTGTCGGCGAATGTGAGCAACCGGATGATACTTTCAGGCTCCACGACAACGTCATCGTCCATCAGGAGCACGTAGTCGCTGCCATTTTCAACAGCTTCGAACATACCCCGCGCGAACCCTCCAGACCCGCCCAGATTCGATTGGTTTATGATGCGCAATTTTCCATTCAACGACTTCTTGACGTCGTCAAAGCCTTCTGCTTCTGCGAGCTTCTGGGTGCCCTGGTCGACAATGAGGATCTCCTGAACGTGCTCAAGAGCCTCCTTGCTGTCAGCCAAAAGCCGGAGGTTATTGAGGCAGAAGTCAGTCTTGTTCAAAGTGGTGATTTGGAGGGTGACAGATCCCGGCTTGCTCTGTGCCGCCGGCCCCTGCCATTCGGCCTCAAGCATCACAAGCGGTTCAGTTCCTGCGAGTAGGTCAAACCAGTACCAGCCTCCGTCGCCGAAGGGTGCGAGCGAAAGTTCGAAATAGTTATCTGCAATTCCCTCAACCCTGCGGGTATCGACGCGCTGCAGCGAGCCCCTGGCGTTGGACTTGTACACGATAACCGACCCTGTGCCCTGCGTCCGAACGTGGAGACGGATCTTGTCCACCGTCGTCCAACGCCGCCAATAGCTGGCGGGAAAAGCGTTGAAGTAGCTTCCAAACGATACCCGTTCACCGGAACGGACGGACGTGGAGTGGCGGGAAAGGAAGTCTTCGACATGCGCTTCCTTGGTGGGGCTGCTGACGGCTCTCCCACCCGATGGCATTCCGTCCCTGTCACCGACTGTGGGCAGCTGGATACCAGTGGCCGTCCCCATATCCATGTACAGGGGTACCGTATCCATCTGGCTGACGCTGGGAAGAATCACCCGCTGAAGGGCGTCCCACTCGCCGGACGACGTTCCTGCCACTTCGGCGTTGACCTTTTTCTGGCTTGTTGTCGACACGCTCATGCGTCCACGCCTCCGCTTTCCAGCTTTACGCCGCTTTCGTAGTGCGGCCGAATCTTGTTGTCGAACATGCTGAGGGCCGATCCGATCGCCATGTGCATATCCAGGTACTTATACGTGCCAAGCCGGCCGCCAAACAGGACGTCCTTTTCAGCGGCAGCAAGGTCGCGGTACTTGAGCAAGCGCTCCCGGTCCGCCGAAGTATTGATGGGGTAGTAGGGCTCATCGCCCTTCTCAGCGAAGCGGGAGAACTCACGCATGATAACGGTTTTTTCCGTCTGGTAGTCACGCTCGGGATGGAAGTGGCGTGGCTCAATGACGCGGGTGTAGGGCACGTCGTCGTCGTTGTAATTCACAACGGAGGTTCCCTGGAAGTCCTCGATATCGAGCACTTCTTCCTCGAAATCAATGGTGCGCCAGGAGAGGTCGCCCTCGGCGTAGTCAAAGTAGCGGTCAACGGGCCCCGTATAGACCACAGGGATGTTGCCGACCACTTTGCTCCTGCTGTATTCATGCGACTCGTCGAAGAAGTCCGTGTTCAGCCGCACCTCAATATTCGGGTGGTCGGCCATTTTTTCGATCCAGGCTGTGTAGCCGTTCGTCGGCAGGCCCTCGTACTTGTCATTGAAGTACCGGTTGTCGTAGTTGTAACGCACCGGGAGCCGGGAGATGATGCCCGCCGGCAGGTCCTTGGGATCGGTCTGCCACTGTTTACCCGTGTAGTGCTTGATAAACGCCTCGTAAAGGGGTCGGCCGATCAGCTGGATCCCCTTGTCGTTGAGGTTCTGGGGATCCGTTCCCGCAAGTTCACCGGCCTGTTCCTGAATGAGGTCCCTTGCCTGTCCGGGCGTGAGGTTCGCACGGAAGAACTGGTTGATGGTTGCCAGGTTGATCGGCAGGGAGTAGACCTCGCCCTTGTGCACGCCGTACACCTTGTGAACGTAGTCCGTGAAGGTGGTGAACCTGTTTACGTACTCCCACACCCGCTCGTTGGACGTGTGGAAGAGGTGGGCACCGTAGCGGTGGACCTCGATACCGGTTTGCTCTTCTTTTTCGCTGTAGGCATTGCCGCCGATGTGGTGGCGGCGGTCGATGACGACGACCTTTAAGCCGAGCTCGGTAGCGGCCTGTTCTGCGATTGTCAGGCCAAAAAAGCCGGACCCTACAATGACGAGGTCAGCGGTCACAAAATCTCCTGGTTTGAATGCGGGCAGCGCAATCGTGCGCATTGTCTGCTGCTCTAGCCTACCCGAGGGACTGTGGCGCCCGTCGAATCGGGGTGCCGGTCGCCCGCGGAGCTCCAGTCCCGGACAGTTGTCCACATAGGGCTGTTCGGGCCGCTGTCCAGCGCACTCCTCTGGCTAGCGTGGGTTCAAAGGCATCAAAAGGACTTAGCCATGACACTCCACTGCACCTTGGTCGGAAGCCCGCAGTCGCGGATGGCCGGGAAGGCCCTAGAGCTTTCCGTCACAGCCCCTCCCGGAACATCCGGTGCGAGCATCCATGCCGAACTCGTCCGAAGGTTTGGCACGGGGGCAGTCTCCGTTGGTGGGGAGGACCTGTGTTCCCTAAACATCGGAACGGCGCCGCTCGTGACGGGAGCCCTCCTGGTCGATCTCGGAAGTCAACCAGTAACCCGGAAAGCACGTCGGCGTCCCCCTCCCGATCCCCCTGCTCCCATTGCCTTGGCTGTTCACACCGGCGCCGGAGCAGGCACTCTGGTCCCCCTGCAGCGTGGCACGTACACAGTGGGCAGAAGCAACACCCGGATTGTGCTTCCTGACCCTGAGCTCTCCCGGGAACATGCCCGCCTGGTGGTGACCGAGAAGGACATTCTGATCATCGATCTAGGCAGCGCCAACGGCACCTACGTCGACGGCGAAAGGGTTCGGCACGCCATCATCACCACGGCTTCTTCCTTCCGTTGCGGGAGTTCAACGATGTCACTGGTCTTTTTGGATGCCCCGGACAAATCGCTTGCCGACGCCGGCACCTCAGTTCAGGATCCAATTACCGTTTCGGGTCAGCCGGAGTCCGGGAACCGCGGTGTCCTCCTGCTGACCGCAGCGCTCCCCCTGGTCATCGGCGTAGGACTCGCGTTGTTCACCGGCATGTGGATGTTCCTTGCTTTTGCGCTGGTCTCAGCAGTCTCGGTGCTGATCCCGCTTATTTCGGGGCTCCGCCACCGGCGCCAGTACAACGAAAAAATCAAGGCAGCAACGGCCCAGGACCACAAGCGGCGGCAGCGGGCAGGCCCCTCATTGGCGCTGCTCGTACTGGCCGCACGGCAAGGGCAGCCCGCCGCCGCAGCACCTGGGGAAGGCGGGGTGTGGTTGCGGCTGGGGCAGGCGCCGCAGGCCGCCAACCTGAAAGTAGGGTCCGGGAACATCTCATCCGGCATTCCCTCTGCCGGCGAAGTGCCCGTGATGCTGGACCCCGGTAACGCCCACACGATCTTCCGCGGACCCTGCACTGTGACGCAGGCAATGGTCCAGGCCCTCATAATGCAACTAAGCGGGTATCCCTGTGGCAGCCGAACAAGAATTGTCGTTTCCGGCCACCCAAAGCGCATTCCCCTCGCTGCCCGCTTTCTCCCAAGTGTGATTCTCGCAGGCTCTCGTGAGTCATGCCTGCGAGCGCTCACCGACGGGTTCACCGGTGACCATGAGCGCGGGGTCCTCCTGCTCATGACGAGTTGGGGCGAGGACGACGCCGGGCCCAGCGAGACAGCACGACAGTTGGGCTGGCAGGTACTCGAGTTCCACCCGGCTGACAGTCCTCGCGGCGTCTATGACGTGGAACTCATCGAAAGGCAGTCGCGCCTGCGGGAACCAGGCCGCGAGCTTGGCTTTGTCCCTGACCTGGCACCTGATGACGTGTTCAACAACTTTTGCAGAAGCTTGGCGGCCTCTCCGACCCGACTGGACCGCACCGGGGACTCAGTCCCCTGTGTCTGCAGGCTGGAGGAGGTACTGCCACTCTCCCTCGTGGATACAGCGAGCCGGTGGACCTCAAGTGGCATCAACGCCGGGCTGGCCTTTCCCCTGGGGCTTGGGGCTACAGGGCCCATGATCCTGGACCTTCAAACCGACGGTCCGCACCTGCTGGTTGCGGGAACCACCGGCTCGGGCAAATCTGAACTGCTCCGCAGCCTGGCGCTGGCCCTGACGCTAAGTCATCCGCCGGACCGGGTCAATTTCCTCTTTATCGATTTCAAGGGCGGCGCTGGTCTTGGTCCCCTGGCCGGACTGGTTCACTGCGTGGGCGTACTGACCGACCTGTCAGCCCACGAGCTCGAACGAACTCTGGCGTCGCTGAGGGCCGAAATCAGGTTACGGGAGGAAGTCCTCGCTGCTGCCCAGGTCCCGGACCTCGCCGGGTACATGCCCACGCCTGCTTCGCGAAAACTACCACTCCCTCATCTGGTCATAGTCATTGATGAGTTCCGTATGCTCGTCGATGATGCGCCGGATGTACTCCGTGAGCTCATGCGCATCGCCTCCATCGGCCGCTCGCTTGGACTTCACCTGGTCATGGCGACCCAACGGCCTCAAGGCGCGTTGACCGCTGATATCCGTGCGAACGTCACCTCCAGCATCGCTCTCCGCGTCCAATCCGAGATGGAGTCCCACGACATCATTAACACGAAGGCGGCCGCAGGAATAGGCCTTAACACACCCGGGCGCGCCTTCATCGCCCGCGGTATGGAGACACCCCAGGAATTCCAGGCTGCATCGACCGTTCGAGCCGTCCCTGATGCCGGGCCGGAAGTGGTCAAGGTACAGCTCACGAGCGACTACCTGGTTGCGCGGGACATTCTTCCGGCCACACCCGAAGCCGCACCTGACCCAACACCGGCACAGGCAGCAGCCCCTCTCGTCGCGATGGTTCGAGATCTTTGGACATCACAGGGAGGAGCAGCACCACGCCTGCCGGTAGCCCCTCCTCTCCCACAGAAGATCACCTGCGCAGAGGCTGATGGTGCCCGGAAGCCAGCAGTTGAATCCGGCGGGCTGACCGTCGCTTTGGGTCTCCTGGACGTGCCGGATCAGCAGCTCATCAAACCCTTGGTCTGGAGCCCGGCGAGGGACAGCCACCTTGCGTTGATAGGAGGTCCGGGATCCGGCGCAGCAGAGGCTCTTGAGCTGGCGGCCCACGGAGTGGCGTACGGCACGGACTCCCACTGCTACTTCCTGGACTCGGCGGGCGCGTTCCTTGGCCTGGCCGCACACCCGCGAACGGGAGCCCATGCAGGGCCCCATGAGCTGCGGCGGGCCGTCCGCATCCTTGAGCGACTGAACCAGGAAATGGCTGCCAGACTCAGCAACCCCAATCACGGCGGCGTTCCACTTGTTCTCGTCATGTCCGGCTGGGGCTCGTGGCTGTCGGCTTTTCGATCGGGTCTGCTGGCCTGGGCTGAGGACCTGGTGCAGGATCTTGTCCGCGACGGCAGCCGGGCTGGAATCACAATCGCTCTTTCCGGTGACCGTGAGCTGGTCACCGCCAGGTTCTGCGGGTCCCTGCCCAACCGTATCTACTTCCCCACCGGCTCCAACGAGGACAGCAGGATCGCCTGGCCAAGGATGCCCTCGACCGCACACGTCAAGGGCCGAGGGGTCGCGTTTGGTTCCATCGCCTCCGGTAGCGCAGTTGTTTGCCAGCTCTACGAACACACCATCGGCAGCCCTCCCCCTTGGGGCACCGGCAGTACCAGGAGAATCCGGCCCGGGAAGCGGCCTTTCCGGGTGGAGCCGCTCCCCTCCTCACTTCCAGTCTGCGAGGTTAAGGCCACCATGGAGAGAGCCCGGGAGATCACATCGGAAACTGAACCTGGACCTCCTCCGGCAGGAGATTCAGAAGCCCTGACGAAGGAAGCAAGGGTGGCAGCAACGGAAAAAACCACGGCTCCTACTGTTGAGCGCATCCCCGCAATGCACAAGGAAGACCGCGGCCCCGTCTCAACGGAGGTGTTTCTAGGTGTGGGTGGCGACGAACTGCACCCGGTCTCCTTCCGGATTCCGCAAGGAGGGGTTTTCGCGGTGCTGGGAGGAGCCTCGTCCGGTAAAACTAACGTCCTGCAGGCCCTGCAGGCCCTCAACCCTGGAACGGACCGCTGGCTTTGGCCCGGCAGCTCAACTGACCCTGGCGAATTCTGGAAAAGTGCGCTCCTTAGGGCCAAAGCGGGGGAAGTGCCAGGGGCAGCGGCGCTGCTGGTGGACGACATCGACCTGTTACCTGCGGGCGCCCTGCTGGACCTTTCCGAACTGCACGGGTTGGGCCACGCAGTGGTCCTTACCGCTAGCTACAGTCCCTTGTTGCTCCAACGCGTTCCGCTGGTCATGGACTCGCGTGCCGCCGGGAGCGGGCTCCTGCTGTCCCCGCGAACAACAGCAGAGGGCGACCTTTTCGGGGTCCGCTTCGACATTGAACCGAATCCTCCTGCCGGCAGGGGTGTGCTGGTTTCCCGGGGAAACTCAACTCCAGTCCAGGTAGCTTGGGCAGGCACCCAATAGCAGGGATGCAGGAGGGAAAGTCAACTAAAGCGCCGGGGTCGACCCTCCTGTGCGCGAGGCGTAACGGAGCACCTTGTTCTGGAACAGGAGCACGATCGCGGTGATTGCCGGGAGCAGCATCGCGAGGCCGGGAATTAGCAGGCCATTGCTGAGCGTGGGGAATCCGATGGTCAGGGCGAAGAGCTGCGCCACAAGTGCAGCAGCCCGGGTCCAGCGGTAGCCACGGTAGAGGAAGACGGCAACCGAGTAGAGCCAAACTGAAAAAGCCAGCAGCAGCACAAGGGTAAAAACTGCTCCCCAGAAGGACAGGACCGGGCTCCCCACCGCCAGTTGGTACCCGTACAAGCCGGCTGCAGCCAGAAGCACGGTGGCTTCCAACGCCACCACCAGGGCGACGACAACCACCGCCGGCGGCCTGGCGCTCCGGGCATTCCCATCAGGCTGGTCCCGGCCCTGCCCTGGTTCTTCGGAGGGGGACGGGGAGCTGGCCGGGTTTACTGGGGGTCTTGACACACTGGCACCCTACCGGACATAGTCGGACAGTGGCTGGGGCAAGCGGCGCTGGTGTGATGTATCGCTCAGCTTTCCGCGCATATCAAGTCTTATTACCTCTTGTTTACATGGCGTTAACATGACAGGCTTGATCCAGATGACCAAGGGGGCCCTGCCGGGCCCTTTTCCTTTGTAGCCACTAGTGAATAATTTCACAAAGGCTTTTCCCAGAATTGGAGCAACTGATCAGCATGGATTGGCGTAACCGCGCAGCGTGCCTCGAAAAGGACCCTGAACTCTTCTTCCCCGTCGGGAACACCGGGCCGGCCCTTCTGCAGATCGAGGAAGCAAAAAGCGTTTGCCGCCGGTGCCCCGTAGTGGATACCTGCCTGCAGTGGGCCCTTGAATCCGGCCAGGATGCAGGCGTTTGGGGCGGCATGAGCGAGGACGAGCGGCGGGCGCTCAAGCGCCGCGCCGCCCGCGCCCGCCGCGCTTCCTGAGCAGTCCGGAAAGATTAGAGCGATGGCCCCGGCCGCAACCTCAGAGGTTGCGGCCGGGGCCATCGCCTTTAACAGCTCAGGCTGAGCGGGGGCTTCCACCCCATCCGCTTTCCAGGCTTGGACCTACTTGCCGGCCAGGCTGAGCCGGATCTTGACTGCAGTGCCGCCGCCTTCGCGCGGCTGCCACTGGATAGTCCCGCCCAGTTCGCTCGTCACCAGAGTGCGCACGATCTGAAGACCAAGCCCCTCAACGTGAGGTGTTTCAGGGAGCCCCACACCGTCGTCGGCAATGGTTACGGTGAGCTCCTCGCCGTCATCCCCCTCGGACCGGTCAGCGATAAGCCACACTGTCCCGGCCCTGCCTTCGAGCCCGTGCTCCACGGCGTTGGTCACCAGTTCGTTGATAACCAGGGCAAGCGGTGTGGCAAGGTCGCTCGGCAGCTCCCCAAAAGTCCCCGACCGTTCAGTCCTGACCTGTTGGGACGGAGAGGCAACTTCGGCTGAAAGCCGGAACTGCCGCCCGATCAGCTCATCAAAGTCCACGCTCTGGGTCAGTCCCTGGGACAGGGTCTCATGGACCAGTGCGATGGTGGCTACACGGCGCATGGCCTGCTCGAGCCCCTGTTTTGCTTCGTCGCTGACCATCCGGCGGGACTGCATGCGGAGCAGCGCAGCGACAGTCTGAAGATTGTTTTTGACGCGGTGGTGGATCTCGCGGATGGTGGCATCCTTGGTCACCAGTTCCATCTCGCGGCGGCGCAGCTCGGACACATCGCGGCAGAGGACCAGCGCGCCAAAACGCTCCTGTTCGTCACGCAGCGGAATCGCGCGCAACGACAGGCTCACGCCCCGTGATTCAATTTCACTGCGCCAGGGCATCCGGCCGGTGACCACCAGAGGCAGCGTTTCGTCCACCAGGCGGCGGTCCTTGAGCAGGCCTGCGGTTACCTCAGCGAGGGAACGGCCCTCAAGGGACTCCCCGTCACCCAGCCGCCTGAACGCAGAAACACCGTTGGGACTGGCGTACTGCACGACGCCCTCGGCATCCAGCCTGATCAGACCGTCACCTACCCGTGGGGCACCGCGGCGGGACCCGGTGGGTGAGGCAAAGTCCGGCCACAACCCCAGCGTGCCCATCCGCAGAAGATCGTAGGCGCACTGGCGATAGGTGAGCTCAAGGCGCGAGGGCATCCGGGAGCTGGAAAGGTCCATGTGGGTGGTAACAACGGCCAGGGTACGCCCGTTGCGGACCATAGGGACCGCTTCCACCCGGAGTGCCATGTCGCTGCTCCAGTTGGTTTCGCTGGAGCGCTCAATGGAGCGGCTGTTCCAGGCCTTATCCACGAGGGGCTGCAGGTCGGACCGGATGCCCTCCCCCACAAAGTCACCATGGAACACGGTGTGCGTCGTGGAGGGCCGTACGTGGGCAAGAGCTATGTAGCCCAGCTCGGGGTGGGGGAACCACAGCGCAAGGTCAGCGAACGCAAGGTCCGCAACCATTTGCCAGTCCCCCACCAGGAGGTGCAGCCATTCGGCATCCCCCGGCCCAAAATCAGCGTGTTCCCTGATGGGGTCCGTAAAGATTGCCACTGCACCTCCATTTGCGACGCCGTACCTGCTAGCGCCGGACGATTGACCTCAAGAGCCTCAATGCTACCGACAGTGACGCCATATCGTCGGCCTCAAGCGAATTGACCTCGTCAAACATGCTCTTCGCCCTGCTGAGCTGTTCCGCATTCTGGCCCTCCCAGTCCTTCAGCCGCGCCTCCGGCGACTCAGCGGGCGCGGTGGCGTCCAGCACCGCCGTCGTCATATCCGAAATAGTGGAGTACAGGTCATCCCGAAGGGCGGCCCTGGCCAGGGCCTGCCACCTGTCCTGCCGGGGCAGGCTGCTGATGCGCTCGAGCAATGAGTCTGCGTGGAAGCGGTTGAAGACGGTGTAGTAGACGGCCGCGATTTCCTCCACCGGGTCCTTGCGCACGTGGGCGATTTTAGCAATGTCCAGCAGCACGAAGCTTTCGAAAAGCTCCGCCCACCGCAGGGCAAGTCCTTCCGGCAGTTCCCACTCGCGTGCGTTCTCCAGCCACGCGGCAACCCTTTCCCGATCATCGCCACGCAGGAACTCGAGGAGGCGGGCACGCATCGGCTCCATGACCGGTTTGAACTCGGACACCACCTCGGCGATCGGCCGCGACAGCGTGCCCTGGCCCAGGAGCCAGCGGACAGCCCGGTCCAGCAGCCGCCGGATGTCCAGGTGTACCGTACTCCAGTGCTCCGTCGGGAAGGAGGCCGGGAGGTTGTTCAGCTCCGCCACCATGACGTCCAGGTCGTAGACCTCCCGCAGTGCAACAAACGCCTTGGCGACTGCCACTTCGCTGGCGGACGTCTCTTCCATGACCCGGAACGCGAACGTGATGCCGCCGAGATTGATCATGTCATTGGCAACCACGGTGGCGATGATCTCGCGCCGCAGCGGATGGGTATCCAACTCGGCGTCAAAGCGCTCGCGCAACTGCCTGGGGAAGTAGGCGCGCAAAGTCTGCCTGAACCAGGGGTCATCGGCGAGGTCGCTTTCCCGCAGCGCGGTTGCCAGCTCGATCTTCGCATAGGCGGCCAGCACTGACAGCTCCGGGGATGTGAGCCCCTGCCCCTGCTGCAGCCTCTCGCGGAGTGTCTCCGTTGTGGGAAGCGCTTCGAGCTCCCGCTTCAGGTCCGCCTTCTTCTCCAGCCAGTCCATCAGCCGTTCGTAGCTCGGGCTCCACTCGGCAACCCTGGTCCGGTCATTGAGCAGCAGGATGTTCTGGTCAATGTTGTCCTCGAGCACCAGCCGGCCCACTTCGTCGGTCATCGACGCCAGGAAACCGGCGCGTTCTTCCGCCGACAGTTTTCCGGCGGCAACCATCCGGTCCACAAAGATCTTGATATTCACTTCATGGTCGGAGCAGTCGACGCCCGCGGAGTTGTCGATCGCGTCCGTATTGAGGATGACCCCCTGCAGTGCCGCTTCGATGCGTCCGCGCTGCGTCATGCCGAGGTTTCCGCCTTCGCCCACCACCTTGACGCGCAGGTCGCGCCCGTCGACGCGGATGGCGTCGTTGGCTTTGTCCCCCACCATGGCGTTGGTCTCGGTGCTCGCCTTGACGTAGGTACCGATGCCGCCGTTGTAGAGCAGGTCCGCGGGGGCCAGCAGAATCGCACGGAGCAGTTCCGGCGGGCTGAGTTCGCTCGTTCCGGCCGGCAGGCCCAGCGCTGCCTGTACCGGGGGGGACACCGGGATGGACTTGGCCTGGCGGGGGAAGACGCCGCCGCCTTCACTGATCAGCGCCTTGTTGTAGTCATCCCAGGAGGACCTCGGCAGCTCGAACAACCGCTGCCGTTCCACGAACGAGGCTTCCTCATCCGGGGTGGGATCGAGGAAGATGTGCCGGTGGTCGAAGGCAGCGAGGAGGCGGATATGGCGGGACAGCAGCATGCCGTTGCCGAACACATCACCTGACATGTCGCCTACCCCGACGACGGTGAACGGCTGGGTCTGGGTGTCAAGGTCCAGCTCGCTGAAGTGGCGTTTCACCGACTCCCAGGCGCCGCGGGCTGTGATGCCCATGGCCTTGTGGTCGTAGCCCACGGAGCCGCCGGACGCGAACGCGTCCCCCAGCCAGAATCCGTACTCCGCGGCCAGCCCGTTGGCGATGTCCGAGAACGTCGCGGTGCCCTTGTCGGCAGCCACCACGAGGTACGAATCGTCGTCGTCGTGCCTGATAACGTCCGACGGCGGCACGAGCCTTTCGTTGTCGCCTTCAGTTACAAGGTTGTCGGTGATGTCGAGCAGGCCTCGGATGAAAGTCTTGTAGCTTTCGATTCCCTCCGCCATCCAGGCGGCGCGGTCGACGGTGGGGTCCGGAAGCTTCTTGGCAAAGAATCCGCCCTTGGCCCCCGTGGGCACGATGACAGCGTTCTTCACTGTTTGCGCTTTCACCAGCCCCAGGACCTCGGTGCGGAAATCCTCGCGCCGGTCGGACCAGCGCAGCCCGCCGCGCGCCACCTTGCCAAAGCGGAGATGGGCGCCCTCAACCCGCGGTGAGTAGACCCAGATCTCGAACATGGGACGCGGGAACGGCAGGCCGTCGATCTGCGCAGGGTCCAGCTTAAAGCTCAGGTGCGGCTTGTCCTGGTAGTAGTTGGTCCGGAGGGTCGCCTCGATCAGGTTCATGAACGTCCGCAGGACCCTGTCGGCGTCGAGTGTTGCCACCTTTTCAATGGACGCTTCCAGGTCCCGGCGGGCCGCATCCTTGGCCTCCGTGCGCTGTTCGACGGCCAGGGACGGATCAAACCGGGCGGCAAACAGCGCATTGAGCCCTTTGGTCACACGAGGGTTCGCCAGCAGGGTGTCGGCCATGAATCCGAATGAGTTGGTGTTGCCCATCTGGCGCATGTACCGGGCATAGGCCCGCAACACGGTGACCTGCCGCCATTGCAGTCCCTCCCTCAAGACGAGCCGGTCAAAGCTGTCCGACTCGGCCGCGCCGGTGACCGCAGCTCCGAAGGAATCGGCAAGCAACGGCCCGGTTGCCAGCGGATCCACCTTGGCGGGGTACTTCAGTCCCAGGTCGTACAAGAAGAAATCGCGGCTGTCAGCTGTTTCGATCTCGAAGGGCCGCTCGTCCAGGACCTCCAGGCCGAGGTTGTGGAAGTAGGGAAGGATCTGGCTGAGACTCTTGGGCTCCAGCATGTAGAGCTTGACGCGTGCGTCTTCCTCCAGCGTTGCGCCGGCTCCTTCCGGGAGGTAGACGTGGACGCCGGGCTGCTCCTGGACGGTGCCTTCGGCCCGTTCCGCAGCCGCGCCGTACTTCTCGAAACGCGCAATGTCTTCGAGGGCGTCCTCGACCTCGTAGTCGACCCGGTAGCTGGCAGGGAAGGCCTCTGACCAAATGGCGGCAAGCTCCTTCGCCTCGGCGACGTCCCGCCCCTCGCGCAGGACTTCCGCGATGCCTTCGCTCCAGGAACGGGCAGCCCGGACAAGGCGTTTTTCCAGTTCTTCCACATTGACGTCGCTGACCTCTGCGTTCTTAGGCAGCCGGATGCGGAAGAACAACCGCGCGAGCGCCGACTCGGTCATGCGGGCTTCGTAGTCGATGGAAACGGCCTGGAACGTTTCGCGGAGTTCCTGCTCAATGCGAAGCCGGACGTTGGTGGTGTACCTGTCCCTGGGGAGGTACACCACCGCCGACATGAACCGGCCGTAAATGTCAGGCCGGAGGAAAAGCCTGGTGCGGCGCCGCTCCTGCAGCTTCTGGATCCCAAGAGCAGTGGCTGCCAAATCCGGAACCTCGATTTGGAACAGTTCATCCCGGGGATAGGTTTCGAGGATGCCCAGCAGGTCCTTGCCTGAGTGGGAGTCAGGCGGGAAGCCGGCGCTTTGAAGCACCGCATCGACTTTTTCCCGCACAATAGGAATGTCCCGGACTGAGCCGGTATAGGCGCTGGTCGCAAAGAGGCCTATGAAGCGGCGTTCACCGTTGACGTTGCCTGCCGCATCAAAGCTCTTGATCCCGATGTAGTCCAGGTACGCCGAACGGTGGACTGTAGACCGGGAGTTCGCCTTCGTGATGACCAGCGCTCGTTTCTCCCGCGCTTTTTGCCGTCCGGTGTCCGTGAGGTGCTGGATGTGGGGGGACTCCTCGGAAGCCCGCAGCAGCCCGAGCCCACTGTCCTCCCGCAGCTCCAGGACGTCTTCTCCGTCGACGTTGACCAGGTCATACTCCCTGTAGCCCAGGAAGGTGAAGTTTCCGTTATCCAGCCAGCGCAGGAGGTCCTGCGCCTGCCGCAGTTCCGCAATCTGCGCGGCATTCGCAATCTGGTCCAGGCTTTCGGCAATCTGCACAGCCCGGTGCCGCATTTTCGGCCAGTCCTCGACGGCGGCGCGAACATCTTTCAGGACCCGCTCAAGACCCCCCAGGAGGGCTGCTTTTGCTTCTTCGGAGACGCGGTTAATTTCGACCGCGATCCATGACTCCATGTGCGAGGCGTTTTCACCCTGCGCAATCAGATGGGAGAGGTTGGGCATGGCGGCCGTGTCACCGCTGGATATTCCGAGGTGAGCGGGAACCCTGTTTACCCTGGCAAGCCCGCCGTTGTCCTGGTGCCGGGTGGCGACGAACAGAGGGTGGATGACCAGCTTGATGGCTGCGTGCTGCCGCACAAGCTCGGCGTTTACTGAATCAACCAGGAAAGGCATGTCATCCGTGACAACGAAGACGACGCTGCTGTCTTCTTCGTCCATAATGGCAACCTTCGCCTGGCCCGGGTGCCGGACAGAGGCAACGTCCCGGTGATACGCCGCCCGTGCCACCAGCACGTCCCGCGGGTAGGTTCGGGCGTCCTCTTCGGCTAGGTGCTGGTAGTAGTCCCCGATGAAACCTTCATCGGTTTCAACAGAAAGGGGCTGATCCTCCACGCTGGATCCAGACGACATCGACAAACGCCTCCATCACAAGATATTTGCTGCACCATTGCAGCTCTTATGGCGAGCCTAGTCCTTCATCCGGCGCCTTGCTGTGGAAGAAAAGACAGAGGATTTCCGTTTTTGCTGGGCGGATGCACAAACGAGTTCGCGGATGGCATGGCGCAGCGGAGAATCGGGAGCGGCTTCAAGCAGCAGCGCGCCTCCCAGCAGTGCAGCGTCCGCCGCGCCGGCATCATAGGGCAGGAACCCCTTCAGTTCGGTTGCCGGACCAAACCGTTCCCACGCGTCCCTCAACTGCCGCTCGGGGCCTCTTCCCACGGAGGAAGAACGCACCCTGTTCATCACCACAATCGGCGATGCCTGCGGAACTGCTTCTGTGAGCTCGGCCAGACCCCGCACCAGCCTCGGCACTCCAACCGGATCTGCCGCGCCGACCGCAAAGACAGTGTCTGCGACTTCCAGGGACCGCAGGGTGGCGGCATTCCGGCGTGGGGCCATGGTGTCGAAGCTGAGTTCCTCGTCTGCTTCCAGGCAGAATCCGGCGTCCACCACAATGATGTCGGCGATCTGGCGGGCGCGTTCAAGCACCAGGCCGAGGGCAGGCGCCCGCAGCTCCGTCCAGCGGTCTGCGCGGGTAATGCCGGTGAGCACCCTGAAGGTTCCACACTTCGTCACCACCGGCGCAGCAATTTTTTCAAGGGCTGCTGCATCCAGCAGACCCTGGTCCGCCAGTCTGCAGGCCTGGGCCAGGCCAGCAGACTCATCGAGGAGTCCGAGGACGGCGGCAATGCTTGCGCCGTAGCTGTCGGCGTCGACGAGGATTACCTCCTTTCCATCTGCAGCCAGCTCACCGGCCATATTGGCAGCCAGCGTGGTCCGCCCTGGTGCTCCCGCCGGTCCCCAAACAGCGATGACTCTGCCGCGCCCGGGCTTTTCGGGTCCGGCCGGCGGCTCGGCCAGCACCGGCTTTAGGGCAGCACCGGGATCAGCGATACTGCTTCTGAGGGCAGCACCAGGTCCCGTTCCCGTGTACTGGGCCACCGCCTCCGCAATCCTGTCTGACAGGTCTGCGGAGTCGACTCCGGTCAGGGCCGAGGCCACTCCTATTGTCCGCAGCCTGGCTGCTTCCTCGGCATTGTCGGTCAAGGCAATAATCGCCACGCCCACTGCCGAGAGCCGGTCCACCAGGGATGACGTCAGCCCTTCGGTTCCTTCCGCTACCACGGCAGCCCGGGCAAGTCCGCTTTGGCATGCTGCCAGGAGTTCGGGAAGCTCGGCGCACCTCCGGACCACGGTGACCGGCCCATGGAGCCGTTCAAGTCCGCCGACCAGATCCTCGCGGCTCTGGCCAACAGTAATGACCGGGATGCTCATCTGCCGCCGCCCGGGTTCCAGACCACCGAAATCTTCGCCTGGTTGGCCTGGGCCCCGAGCAATGCCGGCATCTGGCCGTCCTCCACCAGCACCATCAGGACAGTCTTCTTTGAAGATCCCAATGTTGCGGAGCCGGCTGATATCTCCGCAATTTCGGCTCCGGACAAAAGGAGTTTCGGTTCGCTGAAGCCGTTGCGCGCGTCCGGCTGCGCGACCCAGACATCCACTCTGGCGCCTTCTGTCGCCTGCTCCGGGAGCGTCTCTTCAATCGAGAGGGCTACCGGCTTTCGGTCGAGTTCATCTGCGGAGCCAAGGCTGGCACGAGGAACCAGCTGGTCCTTGCCTATGCGCTGAACAGCCACCGCATCTTCCGGCAGCCCCGATTCCGCCGTGATGTACTGGTTCTCGGTAGCGCCCAAACGAACCTTCGCCCGCACCACGTTGTCCTGGCTCAGCTTTTCCCCCACGGCAATCCCGTCCCGTGCAGCGAATACTTCTGTTGTGCGGTCCGCACTGCTGACGAGGAGAACGACGCCGGCGACGGAAACAAGGACCAGGAGAATACCCACCAGAAGACGGGGGTCTTTCCACGAGGGCCGCTTTAGCCGTGCCGCCGCGGCCGATGAATCAGGAACCATAGAATTTTCTCCCCCTATGCGCGCCGGCCCTGTTCGCCATGCGCGGACCCCCTCATTGTTACCGCCCGGGCGTCTGAACAAAAGTCAAAAACGTAAACTTCGCCAATCTGTGGATAACAGCAGCACCCCTGCCGATCAATGGCAAAATGGATGCATGCCCAGGTTCCTTACGCTCGCAGATGTCGCCGAGCAGCTTCAGATTAATTCACCTGCCGCCTACGCACTTGTCCGCAGCGGAGAACTGAAGGCTATCCAGGTTGGCGGCCGGGGCCAGTGGCGGGTTGAAGAAAAGATGTTGGAGCAGTACATCGAGGAACGCTACGCCGAGGCCAGCCGGATTATCCAGGAGAATAAGTCAAAGTCAGTGTGAGCCGGGCACCGGGAATCCGCCCTGCCGGTCTCCGGCCGCTAGAACTCCCCGGGCAGCCTCGACCTGACTGCGGCCAGGCCCGCAAAGGGAATGACCGACACCTGGCCCACCTGTGATTTTCGGCGCGCCTCTCCGGGAGTGTGCGTTGCCAAATCAAGGTGGTCTTTCCCTACCCTGTCGATAACCCCCACCAGCCGGATTGCCCTGCCGCTGTGTCCAACCGTCACCGACAGTTCCGCCCGGTCCCTTGCCAGACCCCGCAAAGCGTGGGAAAGCCCCAACCCGCGGCGCACCTGTGATGGCTCGGCCACGGTCAGCCGTCCAAGCCCTGAATAGCACATGACGGCAGCGTAGGGGATGAGAACCTGATGCTGCTCGTCGTCCAGCACCAAAGCGTCCGCGCCCGCGTGGCTGAGCGTGCCGTGCACGGCGTCGCCACAGGCGAGGTGCACAGCGAGCCGATAGCCCAACGTTCCACGCAGCCTGTCCGCGAGTTCAATGGAGACCATTTCCGCCCTGGCGCGGTCATTAATCTCAGTGTCGAATGAAAGGCGTTCTGACTCGGCAAATTGGCTTTCCATGTCAGTAAAAAGAGCATCCCAGCGCATTGCGCCAGAGTATGGCCGCTATGCGAGCCTCGTCAACGCTGGAAGTAATTCCTTCCAACGTCTGGACAAACCGCGCGTGGGCCCAGCAAACTGTGTTTATGCACACCAAACAGCATCAAACCGCATCAAAATGGAGGGGCGCGCTTCGGGCAGAAGCTCCGAGGACGTCCATGGATGGGCTCACGGCAGCAGGAATCCTGCTGCTGGGTGTCCTGCTCTGCCTCATCGGGGCAGGCCTGATGGAACACTTCAGGGATGGTGCCGCCCGCCGGCAGGAGCCCGGCATGGAGGAACTCCTCGCCGTGACCGCCGCCGCTGCCGGCGCCGGTATTGTGCTGTGGTGGATCGCATCGATGGCCTGCGCGGCCGCGTCAGCCCTGCTGGAGCGGACGGGCCGAACCAGGGCGGCAGCAGCCACCAGAAAGCTCTCACCTGCCTTTATGCAGCGACTCGTGCTCGGTGCACTGTCCTTCCAGCTTCTGTCGGGTCCGGTTGCGCAAGCCGCTGTGACGGTGCCTGGGCCTGAATGGACTCCTACTCAAGGAGGGTCTTCTTCCGCTCCCGCCATTCCAGGCACTGGTACGAATGGAACCAGCGCAAAAACGAGCGCGGAAGACGCCGGTGCGGGAGGAGCGGACGTATCCTTGCTGGCGCCCGTGACCGGCCCTGAGCCACACCACCCTCCTGTGCATGTCCCGGACGGGGGCGCAGACAGACAAGACAGCGAACGGGGCCAGGTTGTCCTGCCGCAACAGCCTGCCATAACTCGAGCAGCTCCCCCGTCTTCTCTCAACCCCGGGTGGCAGCCGGCCGCCCCGGTTACAGACCCTGGAATGCTTGCGGCCCCAGGTACCCGGGCCCTGACAGGGGAATCACGGCCACGGGTTGAAGGAGGTGTGGCTGTCCAAGCTGGTGACACGCTGTGGGACATAGCAGCCCGCCATCTGGGTCCTGGCGCCTCGGATCTCGATATCGCTCTTCAGTGGCCCCGCTGGCATGAGGCCAACCGGGAGCTCATCGGGCAGAATCCCAACGTACTCCTTCCGGGCCAGATCCTTCACCCGCCTTTTGTCTGACCAGAAACACTCCTGGCCAGATCCGCAGTGCCATACCTAGTAAGGGGACACCCATGAGTGCAGCAACACCCATACCAGCCGTCCAGGATAAAAGTACTGCCCCGGGAGCAGCGCAGCCGGGCCTGTCACCCCGGCATCAGCCCGTCTCTGCGCCGTCAGTCTCTGCCCGCGAAATAACTCCCGCGGCATTGCGCCCCGTCGACGATTTGGTTGAAGTCCGGGCGGTCACCCGCAGTACGGTTCAGGCGTCCATGGAGGTACTTGCCGGCATCAGGCCGATCCACCAGCTGGCGAGACGTCTTGACCCGCGCTGCCTCGCTGCGCTGCAGCATCGGGCTGCCCTGATCAGGCGGGAATTCGCCCGCAGCGGCAACCCGGTACTTGCCCGCCTTCATCGCAACTCTGCTGTCAGATCAGTCCGTGTCTGTGAAGTCTCCGATGGAGTATATGAAGCAAGTGCAGTGGTGGTGGACGACGTGCGGGCCCGCGCGGTCGCGATCCGGCTTGAGCGGAGCAAACAAGTGTGGCGGGTAACTGAACTTGTCATCGGCTGAAGTGAGGATGAAACGCGGACAGGGCCGGAAACACTGTTCCCGGCCCTGTCTTCACTCAACGTGTCCCTTACTCGGGCCAGCACTTAACGGCACGGTCAGCGGCGCTTCTTCTTTGCAGGGCGCTTTGCTGCCTCCTGTGCCGCCGCTTTCGCGGGATTCCCCGACCGGCCCGAAGAACGCGTCTCCACCCTGGTTTGCGTTCCGCCACTCTCGCTGGGGGCGGTGTACTGCAACTGCGCCGGCTTCTCCGGCGCTTCGAGGCCGGCAGCGCGGACCTGTGGTTCCACGTGCTCGGTGTGACCGCCTGCGTCGTCTGCGACTACCACGTCCTGGGCAGGAGTGACTTCCACTTCAAGGTTGAACAGGAACCCAACGCTCTCCTCGCGGATGGCTTCCATCATGCTCTGGAAAAGAACGAATCCTTCCCGCTGGTACTCGACCAGAGGATCACGCTGCGCCATGGCGCGCAGGCCGATTCCTTCCTTGAGGTAGTCCATTTCGTACAGGTGTTCCTGCCACTTCCGGCCGATGACGGAGAGGACCACGCGGCGCTCAAGTTCCCGCATGCTTTCCGAGCCAAGCGCTTCCTCCCGCGCCTGGTATACCAGGCGTGCGTCGGACAGCAGCTCTTCCTTCAGGAACTCCACGGTGAGCCTGGATTTGCCACCGGCTTCCTCGATGATTTCGTCCGGTGTGACACTGACCGGGTAAAGAGTCTTGAGGTTGGTCCAGAGCTGGTTAAAGTCCCAGTCGTCGCCATTGCCTTCTGCAGTTGCAGCGTCAATAAGGGCAGTGACAGTGTCCTCAACGAAGAACTGCACTTTCTCGTGCAGGTCGTCTCCTTCCAGGATCCGGCGCCGGTCACTGTAGATAGCCTCACGCTGGCGGTTGAGAACGTCGTCGTATTTCAGGACGTTCTTGCGCTGTTCAGCGTTGCGGCCCTCCACCTGGCCCTGGGCTGATGCGATCGCCCGGGACACGAGCTTCGATTCCAGGGCAACGTCGTCGGGCACGGAGCTGTTCATGAGCCGTTCGGCTGCGCCGGAGTTGAAGAGCCGCATGAGGTCATCGGTCAGCGACAGGTAGAAGCGGGACTCACCAGGGTCACCCTGGCGGCCGGACCGACCGCGGAGCTGGTTGTCGATGCGGCGTGACTCATGGCGTTCAGTACCAAGGACGTAGAGCCCGCCGAGGTTCAGGACTTCCTCATGCTCGTCCTTAACAGCCTGCTTGGCAGCTTCGAGAGCGGCCGGCCACTCGGACTCGTACTCCTCCGAGTTCTCTTCAGGATCGAGTCCGCGCTTCGCCAGTTCGGCCACGGCAGTGAACTCAGCGTTGCCGCCGAGCATGATGTCGGTTCCGCGGCCGGCCATGTTGGTTGCCACCGTGACGGCGGCCTTTCGGCCTGCCTGGGCGACGATGGCAGCTTCGCGGGCGTGGTTCTTCGCATTGAGAACCTCGTGCCGGATCCCTTCCTTGGCGAGAAGGCGGGAGAGATACTCGCTCTTTTCAACGCTGGTGGTGCCCACCAGGACCGGCTGGCCCTTTTCGTGCCGTTCCGCGATGTCTTTCACGACGGCGTCAAACTTCACCGTTTCGTTCTTGAAGACGAGGTCCGCCTGGTCGATGCGCTGCATGTCGCGGTTGGTGGGAATCGCCACCACACCCAGCTTGTAGGTGCTCATGAATTCCGCTGCCTCGGTTTCGGCAGTTCCGGTCATGCCTGAAAGCTTTTGGTACATGCGGAAGTAGTTCTGGAGGGTCACGGTGGCCAGGGTCTGGTTTTCCGCCTTGATCTCGACGCCTTCCTTGGCCTCGATCGCCTGGTGCATGCCCTCGTTGTACCGTCGGCCGGCAAGGATACGGCCTGTGTGCTCATCCACGATCAGGACCTCTCCGTCCAGGATCACGTAGTCCTTGTCCCGCTTGAAGAGTTCCTTGGCCTTGATGGCGTTGTTAAGGAAGCCGATGAGGGGCGTGTTCGCGGACTCATACAGGTTCTGGATACCGAGGTAGTCCTCCACCTTCTCGATGCCGCTTTCCAGTACGCCCACCGTGCGCTTCTTCTCGTCGACCTCGTAGTCCTTTTCAGGCTGGAGCCGGAGGACGACCTTGGCGAATTCGCTGTACCAGCGGTTGGTATCCCCCTGCGCCGGGCCGGAGATGATGAGCGGTGTCCGGGCCTCGTCGATAAGGATGGAGTCCACTTCGTCAACGATGGCGAAGTGGTGTCCGCGCTGAACCAGCTCGTTTTTGTCCCAGGCCATGTTGTCCCTGAGGTAGTCGAAGCCGAATTCGTTGTTCGTACCGTAGGTGATGTCTGAAGCGTACTGCTGGCGCCGGACCGTGGGGTCCTGGTTCGAGAGGATGCATCCGCTGCTCAGGCCCAGGAACCTGTAGACGCGGCCCATGAGATCTGACTGGTATTCAGCGAGGTAGTCGTTCACGGTGATGACATGGACGCCCTTGCCGGCAAGCGCATTGAGGTAGGCGGGAGCGGTCGCCACCAGGGTCTTGCCTTCACCGGTCTTCATCTCTGCGATGTTTCCCAGGTGCAGGGCGGCTCCGCCCATCAGCTGGACATCGAAATGGCGCATTCCCAGCGTCCGTGAGGACGCTTCCCTGACGGCGGCGAAAGCCTCCGGAAGCAGGTCATCAAGCTTTTCCCCGTCCTGGTGGCGTTCGCGCAGCCGGTCGGTTTCCTCCCGGAGCTCGGCGTCCGTGAACGTCTTGAACGAGTCTTCCAGGGCATTGATGGAATCGGCATAGTTCCGCAGTTGCCGGAGAGTTTTTTTGTCACCCGTGCGGAGAAGTTTTTCGATAAGTGATGCCACGTGAAGATGCTCCCAGTCTCATGCCGCCGAATTCTGGCGTTTTTAGTCTACGGGAGAGACACCGCCGAGGGGTCCGCGTGTTCCCTCAGAGCGGATAGTCCCTTCCGGCGCCTACGGCCCCGGCGAGGCTGCCGGCCAGGTTGCCGACCGGAAAGACCTCCACGTCGGGCAGTCCCAGCCAGTCGGCCATCAGCCGCAGCTCCGCGGCAAGTTCAGCGGCGGTATCCGGTGGCGCATCCGGCTCCGCAAACGCGGACCTTGCCAGCAGCTTCCCGCCCTGGCGGTCCGCCTTCAGGTCCACGCGCGCAACAATTCTGTCGCGGAGGAGGAATGGCAGGACGTAGTACCCGTAGCGCCTCTTGGGTTCCGGCGTGTAAATCTCGATCCTGTAGTGGAAGCCGAACAGCTCCTCGAGCCGCCGGCGTTCGAAGACCAGGGAGTCGAACGGGCTCAGCAGGGCACGCCCGGTGGCACGCCGCGGCAACCTCGCGCCAACATGGCGGAAGACGTCACGTTTCCAGCCAAGCACAGTCACCGGTTCCAGCGTGCCCTGCTGGACCAGCCTGTCGACGGCGGCCCCTGCTGCCTTGGCAGGAATGCGGAAGTAGTCAGCGAAACACCGCACGGTTCCGATGCCGTGCGCCTGTGCGGCCGCGTCAACCAACCGTTCCATCGCCTCTGCGGGATCAGCATCCGGCACTGCCGGACCGGAAAGATGCGGCAGCACCTTTGCGGTCAAGGTGTACCTGCGCTCAAACTGCTCAGTCCGCGCTGCTGCGGAGACGAGGCCTTCCTGGAACAGGTCTTCAAGGACTCTCTTCACCGCATTCCAGTTCCAGCCCCAGTTCACCGTTTGTTTTTCCTCGACGTGGCCGATCCGGGCGGTCAGCTCCGCTGCGGTCATGGGCCTTGAGCGTTCCAGAATGTCAATGATTCGCCGCGAGATCATCGCGCGAAGCTCCGGATCCATCCGGGAGGCGCCAACCCAGGCGCGCTTCTGCCACAAAAGGAGGTCTGCATAGTGTTCGGGCCTGATGTAACTCGCCTCGTGAGCCCAGTACTCCACCATGCGCCGGGGATGAACAGCAGACATCCGCTGGAGGATCGAGCGGTCGTAATTGCCCAGGCGGGAAAAGAAAGGAAGGAGGTGGCTGCGGGAAACAACGTTGACGGAATCAATCTGGACAAGCTGGATCCGGGCAAAGGTTCGGCCCACCGCCCGTGATGTCACGGGGCCGGTGGGCCGTCCTTTGTCGAGTCCCTGTGCTGCCAAAGCGATCCGCCGTGCCTGGTCCAGGCTCAGCGTCGCTGACACATCAGTCCTCTCTGTGGAAGGTGTTCACCACCCTAAGCGTTTGCGGCCGCGTCATCCGAACGGTACGCGATAACTTTCTCCTCCACCACGGTGTCACCGGGTTCGCACTCGTGGTCCAGGGTGATGACCCCGTAGGTCCAACCGCGGCGACGGTACACGACAGATGGCGTGTTGGTGGCCTTGTCGACGAAAAGGTAGAAATCGTGGCCAACGAGTTCCATGTTGTCCACTGCGTCATCGAGGGAGAGGGAAGCAGCAGGAAAAACCTTGCGCCGGATCAGGACGGGGGAATCCCCCGCCGGGATGTCGTTCTCGACATCGTAAGGAGACCTGTCTTCGGGGACGGCCACCGCTTCATTCTTGTGGTTGGCCTCCATGTACAGCGGCTCATGGGAGCTGGCGGGTTCGAGCGAGGCGGTGGCTTCGCGGACTGCCTTGGGTGTGTGGCGTCCGTGGTGGACCTTCTTGCGGTCCTTCGCGCGCCGCAGACGCTCAAGCAGCTTGTTGTAGGCAAGATCAAAGGCTGCGAACTTATCGGCAGCGCTGGCTTCGGCTCGGATCACGGGTCCCCGGCCCAGTACTGTCACCTCAACGGTCAGCTGATCGCCGGTCTGCCGGGCATTGGTCTCCTTGGAGACTTTCGCGTCGACCCGCTGGACCTTGTCCCCCAGCGATTCGATTTTCGAAATCTTTTCCCCAGCATATTCGCGGAACCGGTCTGAAACTGTCAGATTGCGTCCGCTGATCATAAACTCCATGGTGCCCTCCAAATGACTTCGGTGACACGACGGCGGCGCTTCCCTGGGCCGATCTGCCTGACAGTCGAGCCCCTCTCCGAGCCGCCATCGAAAGGTACATTCTGTTCTTGGTACCCACAACCGACGTTAGTTCATAGGCACCTGTTATTCATCCTTTCCCGGTTTATTTTTTTCCAAGTCATGGTGACTTCCCCGGCGTTCCCGGGGATAGGCCCCGCTGCCTTCTGCATCCGGCGGGCGTGTTGCGGCGAGGACAACCGCTCCCGCTACCAGCGCTCCGCCACTATGCAGTGCGCGCGCCGCTTCGGCCAGCGTCGCACCGGTGGTCAGGACGTCGTCGACAATGATGCAGCGGTGCCCGGCGACCCTGCTCTGCCCCTGCCGGCGAAGCCGCATGGAACCACGCACCCGCTGTGCACGGGCACCACGGCCAAGGCCTTTTTGACCGCCCGGAAGCTGCAGGCCGGACCGTCCTGCCTTGGCGAGCACATCGGCGACCACCAGCCCGGGCCATTGGCCTACCGCACCTCGAAGGAGCAAGTGCACCGGGCTGAAACCACGGTTGAGGTACGCCTTGGTGCTGGTGGGGACAGGAACAAGGAAAAAGTCGCCCGAGCCTTCCGTAGCCGCCCGAACCGCCCCTCCGAGCCCACGGCCGAGGCTTTGTTTGAGCTGATACTGGCCATGCCTCTTGAAGGACAGCAGCGCCTGGGCCAGCTCTTCCCGGTAGACTCCGGCAGCCACCACCGGAAGCAGTACCCGCCCCTCCACATCCATCAGTGCCGGGGCGCCGCTTTCCGCCCGGAACGGGGCGCAGGTCAGCCGTCGGATGTCCCGGCCGCATGGGATGCACAACGCCTTGTCTTCGGCCCCGCAACACACGCAATCCACAGGCACGGCGAGGGACAGCAGGTCAGCCGCCGCCTCTGTGATGAGGTCGATGAACCGAAGGAGCGCGCTGCGGTGGTCCGAACGGTGCCTGCCGGGAGGTCCGGCAGGCACCCGGAGGTCGGGATCCCACCGACCAGGTGCTGCGGCCCTGTTCCGAAACATGCGTCTGCTGCCCACACCCTGACCTTTCCCCAGGTTGCGGTTGCGGGACAGCGGCCACGTGCCCTATGTGGATATTGTCCGGGCACGGCCGGACCGGCCTGTGAACCCATTTTCCCTGCACAAGGCCCGGAGCGGGTTTTCAGCCGGGGAACGAAGGATCGATTGGCCCCTGGATCTGTGGGGACCAGCCATTCCCAAGCCGTTGGAAGACGCCCTCGCCGGACTGGGCGTAGATGTCCTCAGCCCCGTTGCCTGCGCTCAGCGCCACAAGCCCAGGCCATGGAGCGAGTTGTTGCGGCTCCCCGGATGTGAGTGACAGCAACTCGGGGGTGACGTTGGATGCTGCTGATCCCTTCATGACCACAATGGTTGTATCCGTGACCCATGCGCCCTGGTCGGGCCCGCTGTCGGTCGCCAGGCTGATGGGCGGCGTCAGCTCGCGTGGTGTCCCGTCGCTGCCCCGGATGATCCCTGTCACCTGAACCCGGGTTTTGCCGTTTTGCTCAGAGATCACCAGAGCCCGCACGCCTTCGCGGGAAATCCGGAACTCCTTGACGGTCCGCCCGGCCAGCCATGCCGGAGTGAGGGTAACAGCCGGCACAGTGGCGCCCTCCGCGATGCCGGCAGGGCGGTAAGCCACCACTTCGGTGCCCCCCGCAGCTCCGGGTCCGGCGGACCATACCCATTCATTGAGGCCGAAGGACGGCCGGCTGAGGGTACTTCTGGTGGTGAGGGCCCTGGCTGGCTGCCCGGGGCTGATGCTGTACAGCGTGGTGCGGCTGTCATTGAGGAAAGCAGCGGTCTGCGACACCGGCGATTCTGCCGGAAGCCTGGGATTGAGGGCGGATACAGGCTGCATATCAGGCAGAGGTGAGACCCTGTTGTTTTCGTAGCGCACCAGGTCGTTGCCGCTGATGGCGATTTGGCGGGATGGCACGCTCTTATCCTGAAGCGGCGGGAGTACTGATCCGTTGTCCTCGACCCGGACCAGGTCCTGGTTGGCGCGCAGCTCAACATTGACGACGTCGGGCTGGCTGCGGAACGTCAACGTCAACTGCATCTGCATCCTCAGGCGGTCCTCCGGGGACGACTCCATAAGCTCCTTGGCTGTCAGGTCCACCTGCGCAGCCCCTGAGACGACGGGAACGGATTCCCTCGCGAGCTTGATGCCGGAGGGGAACGCGCTCGCGACCGCACCGCGGAGGTAGGGTGCCGGCCCGGCCAGCAAAGCACTGGTCATCGCTTTGACAGTCTTGTTCTTGATGAACCAGCGGACGTCGGGAACGGCAAAGGTGAAACTGGGGTCGTAAAAATAGATCGGGTAAGCGCCGTAGATGACCTTGAAGGTTTCCTCGGCGATAGCAGTGCCGTCGGGAATGGCCGAAATGCGCCATTCCCCTTCCACCTCGGTGACCGTGACCGGGATGTTTTCAATGGTTCCCTTCGGTGATTGGGTGGCAATGCCGTCAGCATCCACCGTGTATGCGACGTCGAGCTCGTAGTTATAGACGTTCTCGACTCCAGTTGCCACCACCCGCGCTTCCCGGTAGACCAGGGCACGCTGGTCCGGTTTCCACGAGACCGAGGAGGCCTGCGTCAAATATTGGCGTGCAACGGCGTAATCGTCTTCGTAACCGCTGCCTGCCCGGTAGAAGTAGTCGATGATGGTTTCCGGTGAAGCGCCCGGCTGGGGCGCGGCCGGGAGGAACACCGGTGCGCTGAGGTTTCCCGCGCTGCCCTCGCCGCTTTTGCCCACCGGTCCGGAGGTAGGTATCCGGGCGCAGCCGGCCAGCAGTACGAGCAGGAGGACCAGCAGGGAAGCAGCCACTTTGGCCTGGCGGCCGGCGGAGCCCGTCATGTTTTCTCCTTCGCGGCAGACTCCGGACCCGGGAAGGCGCCGCCTGTTCCCAGGACCAGCATGTTGCTGTTGCCCGGCTCGCCCGGCATCGTTATGTCCTCCGGCTCCAGCTGAACCGGGGATTTGTCGATTTCTTCTCCCTGGCGCAGGGGCAGTGTCAGCCGGAAGTTGGCGCCGCTGCCCTTTTTGCCCCAGGCCTGAAGCCACCCGTTGTGCAGTTTGGTGTCTTCCATGGCAATGGAGAGCCCCAGGCCGCTGCCGCCGGTAGTGCGGGCACGTGCCGGGTCGGCCCGCCAGAAACGGTCAAAGACGCGCGCCGCTTCGGACGGAGCCATCCCAATACCATGGTCCCGGACAGCCACCCCCACTGCTGTCTGGCTGGCTGCGACCGTAACAGTGACCGGTTTTCCTTCACCGTGTTCCACGGCGTTCAGGATCAGGTTGCGCAGGATCCTGTCTATCCGGCGGGCGTCCATCTCCACGATGATGGCCCCCTCGGGTGCCCGCAGGATTATCCCGGAACCGTATTCCGCAGCTACCGGAGCGGCGCCCTCAATGGCATGCGCTACCACCTGCAAAATGTCTTCCGCTTCGGCGTCGAGCACGGCTACGCCGGCATCGAAGCGGGAAATTTCGAGCAGGTCCGACAACAGTGACTGGAAGCGCTCAACCTGGTTGTACAGCAGTTCAGCGGAACGCCGGTTAATGGGATCGAACTCGTGGCGGGCGTCGTACAGGACTTCGGCTGCCATCCGGACTGTGGTCAACGGTGTCCGCAGTTCGTGGGAGACATCGGAGACAAAGCGCTGCTGCATTTGCGAGAGGGTTGCCAGCTGGGTGATCTGCTCCTGGAGGCTGGCAGCCATGTGGTTGAAGGAGGCGCCCAGGCGGGCCACCTCGTCTTCGCCCCGGACCACCATCCGCTCCTGCAACTGGCCCGCAGCGAGTTTCTCCGAAACCATGGCGGCGTGGCTGACGGGGCTGACCACGTTGCGGGTGACGTACCAGGCAACCGCCCCGATCAGCAGGACCAGCACGGCACCGCCCGCCCACAGGACGCTCTGGATCTCATCCAGGGTCTGCTGCGCGGTGTTCAGGTCGTAGATCAGGTAGAGCTCGTAAACGGTTCCGTTGAAGTCCACCTTGTTGCCCACGGCGATGCCGGGCCGGTCCTCGGTGCCTACCGGAATGACAGTTGAGGCCCAGTACTGGTCCCTGCCGGACTCCTGAACTGCCTTGCGGAGTTCGGGCGGGATGACGCTCACTGTCAGCTGGTCCGAGGCCCGCGATTCCACCCAGCGGTTCCGCGGCTTGGTTTGTTCCGGCATGGCCTCAAAAACGTACCTGCGCTGGATCACCGAACCGCGGCCCTCCACCGCGTTGAGGGTGTCGTACACCAGGGTGATCACGCTGGACTGGTCGGTGACCTGCGCGCCGTCGAACGTGTCCTGCACCTGCTTGACGTGGTAGCTGGTCTCCGACTCCGCCTGCGTCAGCCGCTCCTGGAACAGGTTGTTGGCGATCTGGTTGGACAGGTAGGCGCCGACCACGGCGAACGAGGTGACGGCCAGGAGGAGGGTGGTGAGGACGGTGCGGAACTGCAGTGACCGCCGCCACCGCCGGTGCAGCGTCCGCGCGATGAAGCGCAGTGCCGGCAGGAAACGCCGGAACCCGGTCCTGACCAGGCGTGCGACGCGCAGGCTGACGATCAGGGCACGCCGCCGCCAAAGGTGGGCGCGGAACGTCAGACGCCGGAGGCTGGCAGCGCCGGCGTCCTCGGGAGCAGGGGACGGACCGTTTGCGTTTCCGTCCCCGGCGGAACCGCCCGCGGGAGCGGGCGCACCCGCAACGGGTGCGCCATCTTGCGCAGCGGGTTCAGGCCCCTGCTTTATAGCCGACACCACGCACCGTCAATACGACTTCCGGAGCTTCCGGATCCTGCTCGATCTTGGACCGGAGGCGCTGGACATGGACGTTCACCAGGCGTGTGTCAGCAGCATGGCGGTAGCCCCAGACCTGCTCGAGCAACAGCTCGCGGGTGAACACCTGCCATGGCTTCCGGGCCAGGGCCACCAGGAGGTCAAACTCCAAAGGCGTCAAGGAAATCCGTTCGTTGCCCCGGCTGACCGTGTGGCCGGCCACATCAATGGTGATGTCGGCAATGCGCAACGTCTCTGGAGCCTTCTGGTCGCCGGGACGGAGCCGCGCACGGACGCGGGCTACCAGTTCCGCCGGTTTGAAAGGCTTGGGCACATAGTCGTCAGCGCCGGATTCAAGTCCGCGGACGACGTCGGACGTGTCCGATTTGGCGGTGAGCATAACGATGGGCACATCCGACTCCGCCCGAACCTGCCGGCAGACCTCGATGCCGTCCACGCCCGGGAGCATGAGGTCCAGCAAAACAAGGTCCGGCCGCGATGACCGGAAAACGTCGAGCGCCTGGGCGCCGTCAGCGCAGAAAACCGGCTCGAAGCCGTCATTGCGGAGGACAATTCCAATCATTTCGGCCAGCGCTTCATCATCGTCTACCACCAGAATGCGTGCCTTCATAGTTATATATTCCCTTATCAGGATGGCTTTGTCCTGTTCAGCGCCCTCCGGCATGGCGGGACGCTAGGATGCCCGACGCCGGAACTATAGGCTGGTGCCACGCCGGACATCTCCGGCGCCAGGCCGGAGTCAGCGGAGCGGACGCGAGGCCGACGCCGGCTGGATGGGGGGAAGGAAAAAGGTGTCACCAAAGGATTCAGACGCGGAGGAGCCCCACGGCCGCGACCAGAGTGCCTGGGCGCAGCCTCAGGAGCAGCGGTTCCCTCCACGGCAAAACCCTCCGGCGCAGCAGCAACCCCCGGCGCACCAGGCATGGGGCCCGCCGGCCTGGCAACAGCCAAACTGGCAGCAGCCTCCACATTCACAACAACCTCCTGCACAGCAGCAGCCATGGGGCCCGCCGGCCTGGCAGCAGCAGGGCTGGGGCCAGCCCGGTCCCTCCTACCCGCCGTCCCCGCATCCGGGCTATCCCGGCGCCGGTAATCCCCAGCAGGGCTCCCCCTACCTCCAGCCACGCTACGTCGCTCCCCCGAAGCCCGGCATTGTGCCGCTGCGCCCCCTTATGTTCGGTGAAATCCTGGATGGGTCCTTCCAGACGATCAGGCGAAACGCCAAGGCCATGCTTGGCGCTTCCCTGCTGGCCCAATCTCTGGCCGCCATCCTTGCGGCTGTCCTGGCCGCTGTGACAGCAACATCGGCACGTTCCATCGAGGCCTGGGCGGAGAGCGCCAGCGCCGCTGATCTGACCTCGCTCGGTTTGGGATTCGCGGTCGCCATTGTGCTGGTTTCCGTCCTAACGCTCTTCATCGCCTCCGTCCTCCAGGGCGCGATGGTGGTGCCGGTCGCGCGGTCCGTCCTCAACCGCCCCACCGGATTCCGGCAGATGTGGGGCCTGGTCAAGCCGCAGGTGGGAGCCTTGATCCGCTTGGCTGCCCTGCTGATGGCTGCTGCCCTGCTCGCCATGCTTCTGCCGGCAGCGGCAGCTGTCGCGCTGATCGCCGGCATGGAAGGAATGGGCATCCTGTTGCTCATTCCACTCTTCCTCGGTTTTCTTGCGCTCTACATCTGGCTCTATATCAAACTGATGGTGGCCCCTGCCGCCGTCGTGGTGGAGGAGCTGGGCGCCCTGGACGGCCTGCGCCGGTCATGGGACCTGACCCGGGCCAACTGGTGGCGGATCCTGGGGATCACCCTGGCAGTAGGCGTTATGGTGGGGATCATCAGCCAGGTGGTCATGATCCCGGTGAGCCTGTTGCCCCCGCTGGTGGCGAATTTCGTTTCCCCCCATGGCGGCAGCGAACAGGAGATAGCTGTCGCCGTAGCCATCGGAATGGCCACGGCCGTCCTGGGTGCCCTGGCAGGAGCCGTGGCCTACGCCTTCCAAACGTCTGTCATGGCACTCATCTACCTGGACCTCCGGATGCGTAAGGACGGGCTGGATATCTCCCTGCTCCGGATGCTCGAGTCCGGCGCCGATCCCGATGGCATCCCTGGCCGCCGCGAGGCAACCGGCAGGCCGGGCTGGAACCCGGGCAGCCGCAACCCCGGAACTGCAACTGGAACTGGGGCCTGGCCGGATGGCCGCTGAACCACCGGTACTGCCGGGAGCGGATGAAGCCCGGAGGTGGGCAGCGGAGGAACTTGCCCGCGGCGAGTACCGGGATGCGGCGCCGGGCTGGCTCGCGACGCTGTGGGAGGACCTGATGGAATGGCTGTCCTCCCTGGACGGTCCTGCCGAGGCTGGCAACACGCTGCCGGCTACTGCCATCGGACTTGTGATCGCCGCAATCATTGCAGCCGCTGTGATCATCGCCAGGCCACGGCTGAACCCGAAAGCGCGGCGTGCCCGCGAGGTGTTTGAAGCCGGGAGTGTTGTGACGGCCGCCGCCTACCGGCAGCGTGCAGAAGCTTCCGCCGCGGCAGGAAAGTGGGGGGACGCCGTCGTCGACCGGTTCCGGGCACTGGTCCGTTCCGCGGAGGACCGCGCAATCCTGGACCCGCAGCCAGGCCGCACCGCTGACGAGGTGGCACGCGACCTCGCGCTCCCTTTCAGCACCGAAGCGCAACGCCTGGATGAAGCAGCAGGAATTTTTGACGGAATCCGGTACGGCAACAAGGCTGCAGGAAGCGCTGACTACGGGGCAGTAGCCAGCCTGGACAGCACCCTGGAAGCCCTCAAGCCCGTCCGGCGCCCGCAGGAGCAGCGCGGGCAGGACCACGTTGCACCCGGCCCGGCGGCCCTCCCATGACCGGAACAGCGCCGTTTTCCGCAACCTCGGAAAACTCGGTCGCGGACCAGGAACCGGTCCGCAGGACAGGATGGCTCCACCAGCACCGCGGCCTTGCGGCCCTTGCAACCGTGGTGGCCCTCGCCCTGGGCCTGGCTGTCTGGTCGCAGCTCGCTCCGAAAGGTGACAACGTTCCGCTGTCCGTCAACAACGCCGGCCCCAACGGCGCCCGGGCGGTCACCCAGATCCTTGGCCGGCACGGTGTGGAGGTCCACGAGGCAGGCAACTACGAGACCGCCATGGCCAAGCTGCGGGGCAGGTCGGACTCCACCCTGCTGTTGTACGACAGGAACGGTTTCCTGGATGAACCCCGGCTCCTGGACCTGATGGCATCGGCGGAGAAAGTGGTGGTGGTGTCGCCGAGGCTCCAGACCCTTTCAGCGCTTGATGGCGGGATCCGCCAGGCAGGGGTGGTGCCGGACGCAATGCCTGAGCTGGAACCCGGGTGCACCCTTCTTGATGCCGAAGCGGCGGGAGCAGTTTCCGGAGAGTCCGGCTTTCTGTACGACGGCGGCAGGACCTGCTACCGGCCCGGGGGTTCCACTGCCGGCCTCCTTGCTGCCAGCGACGACGGACGGCTAACTGTCCTGGGCAGCACGGCCATCCTAAGTAACGGCCAACTGGATATGCTCGGGCATGCTGCGCTGGCAATCCGTACCCTCGGCGCGTCCCCGGACCTCGTATGGTACCTCCCCACTGTTGCAGACGTGCCGGCCGGCAGCAGCCCCGAAAGCCTCGACGAGCTTGCCCCTGACTGGGTGCGTTTCCTTGGTCCGTGGCTGGCTGCAGTAGTTGTTGCTGCAATAGCCTGGCGCGGCAGGCGCCTCGGCCCCCTGGTGTTTGAGCCCCTGCCGGTGGTTGTTAAGGCGGTGGAGACGGCCGAGGGCCGGGCAAGGCTATATCACGACTCCCGGGCTGTGGACCAGGCCCGCGACAACCTGCGAGCCGGGACCCTGGTGCGGCTTTCGGGGCACCTGCGGCTCGGAGCCGGGGTTACGGCGGACCAGGTTACCGAAGCCGTGGCCCAATTCCTTGGGACACCGGTCCGGGATATCCGCGAACTCGTCAATGAACATCCCGGCAGCGAGGCCCGGCTGGTGGCCTGGTCGCGGGAGCTGGACAATCTAGAGAAAGAAGTCAAGAACCGATGAGCGAGCAAGGCAGCAGCCCCCGCGTCCTGGACCACATGGACCACGATTCTGCCCGCCAGTCCCTCCTGGATGTGCGGCATGAGGTGGCCAAGGCCGTCGTGGGGCAGGACGCTACTGTCACGGGGCTTTTGATTGCACTGCTGTCCCAGGGGCACGTGCTGCTGGAAGGTGTCCCGGGCGTTGCCAAGACCCTTCTGGTGCGCGCGTTGTCGGCAGCACTGAACCTGGACACGAAGCGCGTGCAGTTCACCCCTGACCTGATGCCCGGTGACGTCACCGGCTCACTGGTCTACGACTCGCACACCTCCGAATTTACCTTCCGCGAGGGCCCGGTTTTCACCAACATCCTGCTGGCTGACGAAATCAACCGGACTCCGCCCAAGACACAGGCGTCCCTGCTCGAGGCCATGGAGGAACGGCAGGTATCCGTGGACGGTGTGTCCCGGCCGCTGCCCGCCCCGTTCCTCGTCGCAGCCACCCAAAACCCGGTGGAGTACGAAGGCACCTATCCGCTGCCCGAGGCACAGCTGGACAGGTTCCTGCTCAAGCTGACCATGCCGCTGCCTGGGCGCCAGGACGAAATGGAAGTCATCCGCCGCCACGCCGCCGGCTTTGACCCGCGGGACCTGACAGCTGCCGGCGTCCGCGCCGTGGCAGGTCCTGACGAGCTGGCGCGCGCCCGACAAGCCGTGGCCTCTGTGGCAGTGGACCCTGAAATCATCGCCTATATCGTGGACCTGGTGCGCGCCACCCGCGCTGCCCCATCCTTCCTGCTCGGCGTCTCGCCCCGCGGCGCCACGGCCCTGCTGAACACCTCCAGGTCATGGGCCTGGCTCTCGGGCAGGGGTTTTGTCACACCCGATGACGTCAAGGCCCTGGCCCTCCCCTGCCTGCGGCACCGCGTGGCACTGCAACCCGAAGCCCAGATGGACGGAGTCCGGGTGGATGACGTGCTGGGCAGCATCCTGGCGTCCGTTCCTGTTCCCCGCTGATGGCCATTTCCGGGCGCTTTGTCCTGCTGGTACTGCTTGGCCTGGTGCCGGTCCTGCTGTTCCCCGGCTGGGGTACCGTACTGATGGTGATGTTGGCGCTCGCAGCCCTTGCCGCCGTCGACCTGCTGCTGGCAGCATCACTCAAAGCAGTCCACGTCCTGCGTTCAGACCCTGGAAACGTCACGCTGCACGCCGCTGTGGACGCAGTACTGACGGTGCAGAACGACGGCGGCCGCCGGCTTCACGGGATACTCCGCGACGCGTGGCAGCCCTCGGCAGGGGCCCGGAACCCGGTCCAGGACATCGATGTCCCTGCAGGCGAAAGCAGGCGGTTTACTGTCCGGCTGCAGCCTTCCCGGCGCGGGGACCTCCGGGCACCGCATGCCACGATTCGCGCCTTCGGCCCTCTGCTGCTCGCCGCGCGCCAAAGGACCGTGCAGTGCCCCGGTTCGCTGCGGGTCCTGCCGCCGTTCCGCTCCCGCCGGCACCTGCCGTCCAAGCTGCGGAAACTGCGGGAGCTCGACGGCAAGGCCGCCGTCCAGATCCGCGGTGCCGGCACCGAGTTCGATTCCCTGCGGGACTACGTCCGCGGCGACGACGTCCGGTCCATCGACTGGCGGGCCACGGCACGCCGGCAGGCAGTAGTGGTGCGCACCTGGCGGCCAGAACGTGACCGGCGCGTGGTCATGGTTCTTGATACGTCCAGGACATCCGCAGCAAGGATCAACGATGAAACCCGGCTGGATACCGGAATGGAAGCTGCGCTCCTGCTGGGTGTCCTCGCCGAGCGCGGCGGGGACCGGGTGGACTTCCTGGCCTTTGACCGCCGGGCGCGTGCCAGGGCTGGATCAGCCGGGCAGGGAAACCTCCTTGGGCAGCTCGTCCAGGCCATGGCACCGCTCGAAGCCGAACTCATCGAAATGGATTGGCCGGCGGTCCCGGCGCAGGTCCGCGCCGTTTCCGTGCACCGGTCCCTTGTGGTGCTGTTGACATCGCTGGACGGCGGCGCACCGGAGGAGGGGCTGCTTCCCGTCGCAGCCCGGCTGGCCACGCATCACGTGGTGGTGGTGGCAGCAGTCCGGGACCCTCAGCTGGGCACCATGCGTCAAGAACGCGACAGCGCCGCCGGTGTTTTCCGTGCCGCTGCAGCAGAACGGGCCCTGCTGCAGCGCGCGGCCATCAGCGCCGAGCTTCGCCGGCATGGCGTGGAAGTGGTGGACGCCGAACCCCACCAGCTTCCGCCGCGGCTGGCCGACCTGTACATCAGGCTCAAGGCTGCCGGTACATTGTGAGATCACAGCCAATTGTTTCCGTCCTTTCACCAGCAGGAGGTCCCCCATGAACCTTCCCATCTACCAGCAGTCACTCGGCGCCGACTTTTCCCGGCTGCAGCCCGAGCTGCAGGACTACTTCTCCCTGGTTCCCGGCTCAGGCCGCTATGGCGTGGGGGAAGGAACGTTCGACGTCGTGGGCTGCCGGCAGGAATGGCTTCGGCCTTTGTTGCGGCTCACCAGCGGGGAGGAAGCATTTTTCCCCGAGTACGGCGAGAATGTTCCCTTCCGCATCGAAAACCACGCCCACCAGGACCCCTTTGGCCGCTCCAGCCTCACTGCCCGGCGGGAAATCCGGTTCCCCGGGCGCACCCGCATTTTCCAGGACACCACAAGCATGACCACCAGGAAGGGCACCCCTCAACTGGTGGATTACGTGGGCCGGTACCGGCGGCTGGTCACGGACCTGAACCTGGGCGTGACGGCGGAGGGGCGCCTTCGCGGCGTCTCGGAAGCCTCACGGCTCCTTCTCGGGCCCCTCCGCATTCCCCTTCCAGCCCTGCTGGACGCAAAGGCATACGCGGAGCAGTGGTGGGACCCGGCGGAAGGCCAGAACGGCAGGCACCGGATCCAGGTAAAGGTCATCCAGCCCCAGATCGGCCTGGTCCTGGTGTACGCCGGCAGCTTCGACTACCGGCTGCGCCCCTACACCGGCGGCAGCTCAGCCCGGAGCTTCCTGCCCCGCTACGCGCAGCCGGACCGCTGGGAGAACCGGGTCTGAGCCATTTCGCGAAAGCCGCTCCTGCTAGCCCTGTGCCAGCTGGTTCAGTCCGTCTGCCAGCTGGGTCAGCCTGCCGAGGACCGCTGTGGCCTGGGCAGGGGTGCGGCCCGCGAGCCCGGCCGAAGGCGTGACCCTGATGGCGGCGAGGGACAGTGCCGGAAGCCCCAGCTGCCGCCAGGGACGCCATACCGTTTCCACGGATTCAGCAGTCTTTGGCAGTGTTCCGCCGGCTGCGTCCAGGGCTCCAATCCAGAGGTTCTTGCCTGATTCCACCGCCCCGGCCAAGTGCTCCCACTGCCGGGATGTGAGTGCCTTCAGCGGAACAGCAATGCCGTCCGCCCCGGCAGCCAGGATCTGCTCGAAAGGCGCCTCAACCTCCGGAACGGAAATCACTGTTTCTGCAGCGCCCGCGGCCCGCAGGGCGTCCAGGACCACCCGCCATGATTCGCGTACTTCGGAAGAGGGTACGGCCCGCAGGGTGCGGTACCCGCTCGATGTGGGGATGGTGCCGGCGAGAACCGCGGCGATGTCCGGCTCGTCCACTTGGACTACCACCCGCGCCCCGGGTACAGCTGCCGATACCCTCGCAAGGTAGTCCCCCACCCCGGCGGCCAGCGAGGCAGCAAGATCCCGGCGCGCCCCGTAGTCGATGAGGGCGCGCTCGCCGTTGTGCAGGTGGAGACCGGCCGCGAGGCTCAGCGGCCCCACCAGCTGGATCTTGATTTCGGCGGCGGACTTTTCCTCTGCACCTGCCACATCTGCCAGGACGTTGATGTCCGTGGCAAGGGCGGATGCGGCGCGGCGGAAGTCCTTGCCGGGACGGTCAACCAGCCGCCAGCCATAGGGCTGGACGTCAACGGCCAGCTCCTCGAGGAGGCATGCGGTTCGTCCCAGCGCGTCAGAACCAACGCCCCGGTCCGGCAGCTCGGCGAGGAACGGCAGGTGGGGGCTGCCAAGTTCACCCCGGATGATCCTGGCCGCCTCAACCGGGTCTTCACCCGGCCAGGGCCCCAGCGCCGTCGCGGTGACTTCCCGTTGCGGTGCTGTGGCCGGCGTTGAGGCGCCGCGGTGGATGTCCTGGCGTTCCTGGTCCGTGCTCACGCGAGGGCAGATGCCTGCGGGTGCTGGCCGGAGGCGGCCTCATGGTCTTCGGCAATTGCCTCATGGTGCCGGATGACCTCGCCGATGATGAAGTTGAGGAATTTCTCCGCAAAGGCCGGGTCAAGGTGGGCGTCCTCGGCGAGGCGGCGAAGCCTGGCAATCTGTGCGGCCTCCCGCCCGGGATCCCCCGCGGGCAGCCGGTGGGCAGCTTTGAGGAACCCAACCTTCTGGGTGGCTTTGAAGCGCTCGGCCAGAAGGTAAACCAGGGTGGCATCAATGTTGTCGATGCTGGAGCGGATGGAGAGCAGTTCAGCCATCACGGACGTGTCCACCTGGCCGGCCAGCGAACTGGCGGAGGGGTCGTAGTCTTCGGAATCAGGACTGTGAAGGTTGTGCTGCGTCATGCTTCAAGTCTATGGGCAGGCACCGGAATCACCCGGGTGTTAAGCGCCGGTGCCGCCAACCGGCACCGGCGCTCACGACTGCATGGCACTCCCGGGGATAACCGCTTAGATGCCGAGCAGCGCCCGGTGTTCTTCCCGCCGCCGCGCCTGTTCCTGCGGATCCGGTACGGGCAGGGACGCGATGAGCCGCCGGGTGTAATCATGTTCCGGGCTGCCCATTACCTGGTTGCCGATACCCTGCTCCACCAGCCGGCCCTTGTACAGGACCCCCACCCAGGATGACAGCGTGTCCACCACCGCGAGGTCGTGGCTGATGAACAGGCAGGCGAAGCCGAACTCCTCCTGGATGTCCCTGAACAGCTCGAGGACTTTGGCCTGCACTGAAACGTCGAGGGCCGACGTCGGCTCATCCGCTATCAGCAGCCGGGGGTTCAGGCTGAGGGCGCGCGCCAGGGACGCCCGCTGGCGCTGGCCGCCGGACAGTTCGTGCGGGTACCGTCCCGCGTACGACGCCGGCAGCTGGACTGCTTCGAGCAGTTCACCTACGCGCTTGCGCGCCTGAGCCGGGCTTGGCTTCGTGTGGATGACCATGGGTTCGGCGATGCAGTCGCCGATGGTCAGTTGCGGGTTGAAGGAGGCCGCCGGGTCCTGGAACACAAAGCCGATGTCCTTCCGGAGCGGTTTGAAGGTGCGTTCCTTGAGGTTCAGCATCTCGTAGCCCAGCACGCGGAGGCTGCCGCCGGTGGTCCTGTTGAGGCCTGCAATGGCACGCCCGATGGTGGTCTTTCCGGAACCGGACTCCCCCACCAGCCCGAACACCTCGCCCCGCGAAAGTGTGAAGCTGACCTGGTCCACGGCCTTGAATGCGGGTGTTCCCAGCCTGCCCGGGTACTCGATGGTGAGGTCCTTGGCCTCCACCAGGATTTCCTCATCCTTGTGGGCCCGGCTGGTCAGCCCCTCCGAGGCGGAGTTGTGTCCGAGGTGCGGCACTGCGGCGAGCAGCTTCCGGGTGTAGTCCTGTTTGGGTTCCGCAAACAGGGTACGGGCCGGTGCCTCTTCCACCACGTCGCCCTGGTACATGACCACCACGCGGTCGGCGAGGTCCGCCACCACGCCCATATTGTGCGTGATGAGCACAATGGACGTGCCGTACTTGTCGCGCAGGTCCCGCAACAGCTCCAGGATCTCGGCCTGGACAGTCACGTCCAGCGCCGTGGTGGGTTCGTCGGCAACGATCAGGCCGGGATTCAGGGCCAGCGCCGCGGCGATGACCACCCGCTGCTTCTGTCCTCCGGAGAACTGGTGGGGGTAGTAGTTGACGCGGTGCTCGGGATCAGGGATGCCCACCTTGCGCAGGGCGTCAATGGCCCGGGACTTCGCTTCCTTGGCTGAAACCCGGTTCCCGTCAGTGCCGGCGTGCGCGCGGATGCCTTCGGCGATTTGCCAGCCCACCGTGAACACCGGGTTCAGGGCCGTTGACGGTTCCTGGAAAACCATGGCCACGTCCCGCCCGCGGATCTGGCGCAGTGTGGCAGCGCTGACGCTGATCACGTCCGCCCCGTTGATCACCACTGCCCCGGAACTGCTGGCCGTTTCCGGAAGCAGGCCCAGGATCGTCTTGGCGGTGACCGTCTTGCCGGACCCGGACTCCCCCACGATCGCCAGCACTTCCCCCTTCCTGACCTCCAGGCTGACGTCCCTGACGGCATGGACCGGACCGCCGTCAGTGGCGAACGTGACCTGGAGGTGGTCGATGTCGAGGACCGGATGGCCGCCGTCGGACTCGTGTCCTGACCCGGCCCCGGACGTCGTATCGATGTTGACGGTCATGATGCCCTCACTTCAGTTGCAATGGCGGCGCTGTCCACCGGCGCCGGGGAGCTGCTCCCCGTGCTCTTGCGGCCCCGGAGGCGCGGATCGTTCAGGTCGTTGATGCTCTCGCCCACCAGGGTCAGTCCAACCACGGTCAGCACGATAGCCAGGCCGGGAAAGAGCCCGGTCCACCAGATCCCGGACGTGGTGTCGGCGAGCGCCTTGTTAAGGTCAAAGCCCCATTCAGCGGCCGAGCTGGGCTCAATACCGAAGCCGAGGAAACCCAGTCCGGCCAAAGTCAGGATGGCTTCGGAGGCGTTCAGGGTGAAGATCAGCGGCAGTGTGCGGGTGGCGTTGCGGTAGATGTGACGGCTCATGATGCGGATATTGGACGCGCCCACCACCTTGGCGGATTCGACGAACGGCTCAGCCTTCAGCCTGACTGTCTCGGCCCGGATCACCCGGAAATACTGTGGGATGAACACCAGCGTGATGGCTGTACCGGCGGCGAAAATGCCGCCGATGAGGCTGGACTGGCCGCCGCTGATGACGATGGCCATCACAATGGCCACCAGCAACGACGGAAACGCGTACACGGCGTCGGCGATGACCACCAGGATCCGGTCCAGCCAGCCGCCAAGGTAGCCGCTGAGCAAGCCAAGAACCACTCCGACGACGATGGACATGGCCACGGCAACGACGATGACCAGGATTGCGGTCTGGGCGCCCCAGATAACCCGCGAGAGGACGTCGTAGCCGCCCACCGTTGTGCCCAGGAGGTGTTTGCCGCCCGGGGCCTGCTGGGTGGGGAAGTTTCCGTCGGCGTCGGAAAGCTGGGCGAAACCGTACGGCGCCAGCAGCGGGGCGAAAAGGGCCGTCAGGACGAACAGCCCGGTGAGGACCAGGCCTGCCACGAGCATGCCGCGCTGGAGGCCGACGCTCTTGTTGAAGTGTGAAATGACCGGCAGGCGCCGGTACCAGGGGGCCCGGGGACTCTCCATGGGGACGGGAACGGCTGGGATGCTCATGGTCAGTACCTCACGCGGGGATCGATCAGCGCGGCGATAATATCCACGATGAAGTTGGTCAGGGCGACGATGATGGCGAGCAGCACCACGATGCCCTGGACGGCGACGAAGTCACGTGCCGTGAGGTAGTTGGCCAGCTGGAATCCCAGGCCTTTCCACTCGAACGTCTTTTCAGTCAGCACAGCTCCGCCGAGCATGACGGCTATCTGCAAACCCATCACTGTGATGATGGGGATCAGCGCCGGTTTGTAGGCGTGCTTAGTGACGAGCCGGTATTCGCTTACGCCCCGGGACCGGCCGGCCTCGATGTAATCCCTGCCGAGGGTGCCGATGACGTTGGTCCGGACAAGGCGGAGGAAGATTCCGGCCGTCAGCAGGCCAAGTGCCACTGCAGGCAGGACCGCGTGGGCCATGACGTCTCCGAGCGCGGCCATGTTGCCGCTTCGGAGCGCATCGAGCCAGTAGATTCCGGTGGGGGCCGCCAGGGAGGTCAGTGCCAGTTCGCTGGACGTCCTGGCCCGCCCCGCCACCGGCAGCCAGCCGAGCCAGACGGAGAAGGTCAGCTTCAGCAGCATGCCGGCGAAGAACACCGGCGTGGCGTAGCAGAGGATGGCGAAGACCCGCAGGACGGCGTCCGGCGCCTTGTCCCGGCGGTGGGCCGCCACCATGCCCAGGGGAATACCTACGAGCAGGGCGACGAGCAGCGCGTTGATGCTCAGCTCCAGGGTGGCCGAGCCATAGGTTGACAGCATTTCGACGACGGCACGGTTATCCGTGAGGGTGCGGCCGAAATTGCCGGTGGCCAGCTGCCCGAGGTACTCGAAGTACTGGACCAGGATGGGCCGGTCGTAACCTGCGGCCTGGATCCGCTCCTGGAGCTGGTCCTCAGGCAGGCGGCCGCCCATGGCCGCAGTGATGGGGTCTCCGGTGATCCTCATAAGGAAGAACACCATGGTCACCAGGATAAAGATGGTGGGGAAGATCAGGAGGAAGCGGATCAGGATGTACTGTCCCAATCCGCCGCCGGAGGATTTCTTGGCTGCCGGAAGCAGCCCGTCCGCGTCAGTAGGTGGCGCGTCGATCAATGTAGTCATGGGTACCTCAGGTTGTCTTTGCGGTGCCTGCGGCAGGCCTGCACCGCATCCCGACCAGCACGCAGGGCGGGACAAGTGCGCCTGGCTTCAGGCGCATCATGTCCCGCCCCGTGTGCGGTCAAAGCCGGATGGTTCGGTGATACCTACTTGGACATCACGCCAAGACGGGTCTTGAAGGACGCGTCCAGTGTTTTCTCGACTCCCTGGACATCCGTTCCGGCCACCATGACCTGTGCACCCTGCAGCAGCGGCAGGGTGGAGAGATCCTCGGCGATGGCTTCCTGGGCCTGGCCCAGCAGCTCGCTGCGCTCCGCCTTGTCCGTGGTGACCAGCTGCTTCTTGACGATGTCGGTCACTGCGGGGTTCTCATAGTGGTTGCCGAGGAAGTTGCCCGGGATGAAGAAGGGGGTCAGGTAGTTGTCCGCATCCGAGTAGTCGGGGAACCAGCCGAGCTGGTAGACGGGGTAGGCGTCCACGCGGCGCTCTTTGGTGTAGGTGGTCCACTCGGTGGACTTGAGATCCACGGTGAAGAGGCCCGACTTCTCAAGCTGTTCCTTTACCAGGGCGTATTCGTCCGCCGCGGAGGTGCCGTAGCGGTCCGTGTACTGCAGCTTCACGTCAACCACCGAGGAGATACCGGCGTCGGCCAGGACCTTTTTGGCCTTGTCCAGGCTGGGCTTGCCGCTGCCGTCGCCGTACAGGCTCTTCAGCGGCTCCGTTGCGCCTTCAAATTCCTTGGGCACGTAGGAGTAGACGGGAGTGTAGGTGTCCTTGAAGACCTGCGAAGCGATAACGTCGCGGTCAACGAGGTGGGCGATGGCCTGGCGCACGGCAAGGGCCTTGGCAGGATCGGCTTCCGGCGTCTTCGCGCCGAACGGCATGGTGTCGAAGTTGAAGACCATGTAGCGCAGTTCCCCGCCGGGACCCTTGTGGACCTTTACCTTGTCGTCGTTCTCAAGGTCTGCAACGTCGGTTGCTGTGAGGATGCGGCCCGCGACGTCGATGTTGCCCTGCTGGACGTCAAGTTTCAGGTTGTTCGGGTCCGCGTAGTGCTTGAGGGTGGCGCCGTCGTTGGCTGCCGCACCCAGCATCCCCTGGTAGTCGGGGTTGGGTTTGAAGCTGACCAGTTCGTTCTTCTTGTAGCTTTCAATCGTGTACTGGCCGGCGAAGGGCTTGGCCGCGATGATCGCGTCATCGTCCATGATCTTGTCCGCAGGGAAGACTTCCTCATCCACGATCGGCCCCGGGTTGGAGGCAAGGACGCCCGGGAACACCTGGTCATTGCCGGCGGCAAGGGTGAACACCACGGTGTTGGGGTCTGTCGCCTCGATTTTTTCCATGTTGGCGAGCAGCGACGCCGGGCCGTTGGGGTCATCGATCGACTTGACGCGGTTGAAGGAGAACACGACGTCGGAGGAGTCCAGCGTGTTGCCGTTGGCGAACTTCAGGCCCGGTTTGAGCTTCACCGTGTACTCGGTGGGGCTGGTAAACGACGCAGACTCGGCGATGTCCGGGGTGGCGTCGGCGGTGCCGGGCTTGTAGTTGAGCAGGAATGGATAGATCTGGTTCATCACCATGAAGGAACCGCCGTCGTAGGACCCGGCCGGATCCAGGGTGACCACTTTGTCCGTGGTGCCGTAGGTGATGGCACCTCCCCCTGCCTCGCCGGTTGATGTCCCGCCGCCGCTTGAGGGGCCCGTGCAGGCAGTCAGTGCGAGGGCGGAGATGCCTGCCAGCGCGATTGCGCCCTGCAGTGCTTTAGTGCTCTTCGTCATCTGTGAACTTTCTGTTCGATGAGTGCGCGCCCGCCAACCGCTGATGGGTTGCATGTGCTCAGGCGGGAAGCGCACGGTGCTGATGCGTAGATTCAATCAGAGAGTCAACACTCAGCCCCGGCCATTTTGTGAGTTGAGACACGAAATTTACCTGAATGTTTGCGGCTGGCGTCAACTGCAGCACGACGGACAACGCCGCGCCGGCGGAACCGGGGCGGCGTTGGACAGTGTCGGTTTTTAGAGCTCGGCGCGCTGAAGCGAGCGGGCGGCGTCAATGGTGGCCTGGCCCAGGACGCGGCTGCCCTGGTACAGGACAATGGTCTGGCCGGGGGCAACGCCGCGCAGTGGCGTGGTGAGCCGCACGACCAGCTGCCCGCCGGCAGCGCCGGCGCCTTCTTCGTGCGGTTCCATACGTGCCGTCGCAGGCACGGGGTCGCCGTGTGCCCGGACCTGGGCATAGCAGTCGAAGTCTTCGCCCGTTTCCACTTCGCCGATGGGCAGGCCTGCCCAGGACACCTTGATGCCCCTGATTTCGTCGATGGCCAGCAGAGCCTCGGGACCCACTACCACCTTGTTTTCCTTGGGCCGGATCTCAAGGACGAACCGCGGCTTGCCGTCCGGGGCGGGTGTGCCAAGTTTCAGGCCGCGGCGCTGGCCCACCGTGAACGCGTTGGCGCCAGGGTGCTCCCCCACCTTGGTGCCTGTTTCGTCCACAATGTCGCCGGTGGACATGTCGATCTTTTCGGCAAGCCAGCCGGCGGTGTCGCCGTCGGGAATGAAGCAGATGTCATGGCTGTCGGGCTTGTTGGCCACGGAGAGCCCGCGGCGGTCAGCTTCCGCCCGCACTTCAGCCTTGGACGGCGTGTCCGCCAGCGGGAACATGGAGTGCTTGAGCTGCTCGTGGGTCAGCACGCCCAGGACGTAGCTCTGGTCCTTGGCCCAGTCAGCGGCCCGATGCAGTTCGCGGTTGCCGTCGGCGTCCTCGATGACCTTTGCGTAATGACCGGTGCAGACGGCGTCAAAGCCCAGGGCGATCGCCTTTTCCAGGAGCGCGGCGAACTTGATCCGCTCATTGCAGCGCATGCAGGGGTTGGGGGTCCGCCCGGCGGCGTATTCGTCGATGAAGTCCTGGACGACGTCTTCCTTGAACCGCTCGGAGAAGTCCCACACGTAGTAGGGAATACCCAGGACGTCGCAGGCCCGCCAGGCATCGCGGGAGTCTTCGATGGTGCAGCAGCCGCGGCTCCCGGTGCGCAGCGTACCGGGCATGCGCGACAGCGCGAGGTGGACGCCGACGACGTCGTGCCCCGCCTCGACGGCGCGGGCGGCGGCGACGGCGGAGTCAACTCCGCCGCTCATGGCTGCTAGAACTCGCATGCTGGCTTTCTCTCAGGGGGTTTGGGGTGCTGTGCAGGGTTACTGCGGCGCGGTGTGGACCGGCCGGGTGCTCCCGGAAACGATCCTTGCCTGTCTATTCTAATGCCTGTGGAAAAAGGTCAGTTGCTGCCCGGGGTCTGGCTGCCCATGGAGCTGCGCGCCACGGTTCCGGCGGTCTGGATGCTGGACTCATGTCCGGCCATCCCCGCCTGCCGTGCACGTGCATAAGCATTGGGCAGCGCGGCCAGCAGCGCGTCGACGTCGGCCTCCACCGAAGCATGCCCCAGGGTAAACCGCTGCGCCCCGCGCGCGGTCTCCTCGTCAAGGCCCATGGCCAGCAGGACGTGCGAAGGCCGGGGTACCCCGGCAGTGCAGGCCGAGCCAGTGGATGACTCCACCCCCGCCAGGTCCAAAAGGAACAGCAGGGAGTCGCCTTCACAACCGGGGAAGGTGAAGTGCGCATTGCCGGGCAGCCTGCGATCTCCGGGAGCACCGCGCAGGACGGCTTCCGGTATGCGTTCACGGACACCCTGGATCAGCCGGTCACGGAGGCCGGCGATCCGGGCGGATTCGGCGTCGAGGGTAGCAACAGCCTTTTCCGCGGCGGCGGCAAAGGCCGCGATGGAAGCGGTGTCCAGGGTGCCTGAACGGACATCGCGTTCCTGCCCTCCGCCGTGCTGGACGGGGGTCAGTTTCACGGCCCGCCCCAGCAGGAGTGCCCCCACGCCGACAGGCCCGCCGATTTTGTGTCCGGAGATGGACATGGCGTCCAGCCCCGACGCCTTGAAGTCCACCGGGATGGAACCGAACGCCTGCACGGCGTCCGAATGCACGGGGACGCCGACGGCGTGGGACAGCTCTACGATCCTGCGGATGGGCTGAATGGTGCCAACCTCGTTGTTGGCCCACATCACAGTGACCAGGGCAATGGTCTCAGGGTCACGGGAAAGCTCCGCTTCGAGGGCAGCAAGGTCAACCAGGCCAGCGCTGTCCACCGGCAGCCACACCACCTCTGCGCCCTCGTGCCGCTCCAGCCACTCCACCGTGTCCAGGACGGCGTGGTGTTCGACCGCGGAACACAGGACGCGCCGCCGCGCAGGCATACCGGCCACTCGGGACCAAAAGAGGCCCTTCACCGCCAGATTGTCCGACTCGGTACCCCCCGACGTGAAAATAACCTCAGACGGGTGGGCTCCTGCCGCAGCCGCCACAGCCTCCCGCGCATCCTCCACGGCACGGCGGGCCCGGCGGCCGGAGCCGTGCAGCGACGAAGGATTGCCCGTGCGTGCCAGCTCACGCGTCATGGCTGCGAGCGCCTCAGGAGACAGAGGCGTGGTCGCTGCATGATCGAGGTAGACGGGCACCCTGCAATTCTAGCGGCCCGTCCTGCCGGGCTCACAGGCAGCGAAACCTGCCGGGTCCTGCTGCTAGCTGGACGGCGGGAGCAGCGGGAGGAAACGGACGACGTCGGCCCTCGCAGCGGCGAGCGCGGGAGCGTCCGGGCAGGAGACGGAGATATAGGCGGACGAGCCGGCGGTGCCGAAAAGCCTGGCCAGCACCACAGTCGCCCTCCCTGCCGGTGCTGCTGCCTGCTCCAGGGCAAGCACCTCGACAGCCTTGCCGGGCGCTTCGGTGCTTCCGCCCCACTGCAGCGTCTCCGTCTTCAGGTATCCGGGCAGGATGGACGGATCAAGGTATTCAAAGAGGGCAAGGGTCGAATCGCGGTCGTCACCCCGGATGAGTGGGCTTTGGTTGATCCGCACTTTGGCCGCCACCACGCACCCATCGGCCTTCAGATACCGGGTTTCCCCCGCCACATCACGGCTGACAGCCTTCCAGCCCGGAGCTTCCGCCAGTCCATCGGAGATGCCCACCGGCACGCCGGGCGCCAGGCTGCCACCGGCAGCGAAGGGAAGATCCTGCGCGGCCACGGCGTCCGCGTCGTAGCCGGGAGTTATGGTGGGTGTCGCCAGTGCCGGCGTACTCACAGCAGGCTGGGGCGCTGCCGGGTCCCGTACATCCACGCTGCAGCCGCCAACCAGTGCAGCTCCCAGTGCAGCTGCCAGCACCGCTGCCATCCTCTGCCTGGCCCCACCGGCCGGTCCCGCCGTCGTCGGCATATCCATTCCTGCCCCGCTATGTCCCGCGGCCGGGCCGGCCGCGCCTCCACGAGTCTAAATGCACGGGAGCCGTGCAGGTGCCGCTCACTCCGCGAAGATGTTCCCGTCAACAAGCCGTGGAGGGAACCGGGAGGGGCTTGAACGTCGTTGTTCAAGGCAGGCCGTTAAACTGTGCAGACCGGGCTACCTGCGAAGACTGGCCATACCAACAGAAGGATGATTGCTTGACCGAGAGCAGCAGCTCCTATTACCAGGTGCTTCGCGTGGCCGTTACGGCCACGGAAAAGGAGATCAAGGTGGCCTACCGCCGGGCCGCCCGGACAGCCCATCCGGATCACGGCGGCGACGCGGCAGCATTCCGCCAGGTAACCAGGGCCTACGAGACGCTGATCGACCCCACCCGCAGGAAAGCGTACGACCGTTCCTACGCGGCCGGAACCTTTCGCAGTGAGGACGGGGACCCGGAACCGCATTTCGACGCGCCTGCGGCGGGCAGCCGCGCTTCGGCCACTGTGCACAGGCCAGGCAACGGCCGCAACACTGCCGGGGATCCGGCGGTCTATGTCCCGCCGTATGAAAGCGCCCCCTCCGGAGAAGTCCCGCTGATCCCCCTGTCGCTCGCCAGCCAGCAGGTTCACGGCATGCCGCGGAAGCGTGGAATTTTCGGGGCAGAGGCACGTATCCAGCGGGAGATGCGCACGGTCCAGCTGCTCACCCGCCAGGTCCTGCCGGCCATCCCCGCGGCCCGGCTGGTCAATGGCCTGCAGTCGCCCGCAGACAACAGCCACATTGACCACGCGGTCCTTTCCGGTTACCGCCTGGCGCTGATCGGGTCCATGCTGCTCCCGAAAGGCGCCTATGCCTGGGACGGCCGGACGCTGAACCACGGCGGCCGTGCCATTGCGCCTCCCCAACTGGCCCACGTGGTCCGGGCCATGCAGGACATCTTTCCTGAACTGAATGTCACGGGCTGGACTGTCGTTCTCAATCCCGGAGGCAACCTGCATGAACCGGTCATTGACAACCACCGCCGGTCACCGGGCGCACTTGAAGCCATACAGATTGTCAACGCGGCCGGGATGGTGCGCGGACTCAAGGAATTCCTCGCCGCCGGCCCTGCTCCCAATACGGTGAACGTTCCGGTGCTGGCCAGGCTCCTGCGCGGTATGCACTGACAACGGTGGCTAGGATGGGATCGTGTTCCGCATCCTTTTCCATGCCCCCGAAATCCCCGGCAATACCGGCAACGCCATCCGCCTGGCAGCCATCACGGGGGCTGAACTGCACCTCGTGGAACCACTGGGCTTTGACTTCTCCGATGCAAAGCTCCGCCGCGCCGGCCTGGACTACCACGACCTGGCCGTCGTCACTGTGCACAAGAGCATCGAGGACGCGTGGCAGCACCTCCAGCCGGAACGCGTGTACGCCTTCACCTCGGACGGGGCGGCCAGCTACACGGACATTTCCTATCAGCCGGGTGATGTCCTGATGTTCGGCCGGGAGTCCGTGGGGCTGCCGGCGGAGCTGAAAGCCGACCCCCATGTGACCGCTACAGTGCGGTTGCCCATGCTGCCGGCACTGCGCTCCCTGAACCTTGCCAACGCAGCTTCCATTGCCGTGTACGAGGCCTGGCGCCAGCAGGGTTTCGCCGGGGCCAGGACCTGACTCAACCATTCCTGAACGGCAGCTGCACGGTAGGGCCACCAGGTAATGACGGAAGGCGTCCGCAATTTGCTTGCGCACCCGACCCATCCCTCCCGACGGCTGCCACGAATCACTCCTGACAACATTCCTATGCATATGAGGAGCTGCAGGTGACAATGCTGGAGTCAGGTTTCAGGACCTCCCGCAGCAGCCGCGGCGCAACTGCTGATGATTCGCTGTCCGGAGACTTATGCTTGGTAGTGATGGAAACCCCCAACGCGCCACATTCCGAGGCCACGGCCGCGGTGACAGACCCGCCGGCCGACCTCAGCCACCGGCTTTCAGTTTTGCTGGAAAATATCAGCCGGGGTGACCAGGCAGCCTTTGCCGAGTTCTACCAGCTCACATCCAGGCGGGTTTTTGGCATGGCCCGGCGGGTGCTGATCGATCCCGAACTCAGTGAAGACACCACGCAGGAAGTCTTCCTCCAGGTGTGGCAGAACGCAGCAAAGTTTGATCCCAAGGCAGGGAGTCCGCTGTCCTGGCTGATGACCATTTCGCACCGCCGGGCGGTGGACAGGGTCCGGTCCTCGCAGTCCTCCACCGACCGTGAGGCCAAGTACGGCGCCAGCACCCAGGACATCGACCACGACACAGTGGCTGACCAGGTGGGAAGCAGGCTGGAAGCGGAGGCCGTTGTCAGGTGTCTGGCGACGCTGACGGAAACCCAACAGGAGTCTGTGCGCCTTGCTTACTACGGCGGCCTGACGTACCGGGAGGTTGCCGAACGCCTGAACGCAGCAGTACCCACCATAAAATCCCGTATCCGCGATGGACTGATCCGGCTGAAGACCTGCCTGGGGGTGAGTTGAGATGACTGAAATGAACAATGGCCGTTCCGGCTCCTTTGGCGACACCGTTGCCTTGGACCTGGCTTCCGGCCGGTCTGTGGACCTGGCCGAGCTTTACGCGCTGGATGCGGTCACCACCGAGGAGCGCCAGGCAATCGAGCAGTACATTTCGGCCGCTCCGGCTGCGGAACAGACAGCCTTTTTTGAAAGGGTGCGCCAGGCAAGGGAGACCCTGGCCCGGACCTTCCGAGTGGAGGAAGAGCCGCCGGCTGACCTTTTCGACCGCATCATTGCGCAACTGCCCGCGCAAGACAGCGGGCCGGGCGAGGGTACCCCTGGTGCCCCTGCAGTCCCTGCCCCAGGGGAGATAGCAAGCGGACGGCCTCCCATGGGAGACGAGCTCGCCCAGGCACGGCAGCGCCGTGAGGAACGACGCCGGCCGGCCGGTGCACGCCGTTGGCTCGCTGGAGTCGCAGCTGCTGCCGCCATCGCCCTCGGCGGCGTAGGCGTCGGGTCGTACCTGGCGGACCAGAACGATCCGCTGAACCAGGTGGTCCGGGCCGGTGACGTGAGGGAAGCCTCCGTGGACGTCACAGGTGGCGGTACCGCCACCGTCCTCATCTCCTCCTCCGAGGATGCCGTCGTCGTGAAAATGAACGGTGTTCCCGCCCCGCCGGCCGGGAAGGTATACCAGATGTGGCTGATCCCCAAGGACGGTTCGGCACCGGTGTCCCAGGGCCTGATGGACGAGGAAGCCTTGTCGAAGCCCGCCGTGGTCGAGGGGATTTCCTCTGCTGCGGCGCTGGGGATAACAGTGGAACCGGCGGGCGGATCTCCGTCCCCCACCACGCCCACCGTTGCCGCCGCCCCGCTTGGCGCATAGAGGTCCTGGTTCTGCTGGACAGCGAAAGCGCCCCGTTCCATAGTCCGGAAGGATATGGAACGGGGCGCTTTTCCTTCCGGCTCTGCCGGCTAGAAACCGGCGATGGTTCCGGGCCCGTTGACAGCCACAACGTGGAATGCCTCAGCACTCCTCCCGTCTGCCAGGCCCGCCCGGGCAGCATTCAGCCGCATGCCCTGCCGGACGGTGGATTCCATGGCTTCGACATCGGGGTGCTGGCTGACGTGGACGTGGATTGCCTGGAGCTTCGCATCCACGTGCCCCGTGACATCCACGAAATGGTTTTCCCGCTCGTCGGGCCCGGCGTAGAGCCAAAGCCACGGCAGCTTGTAGGCTTCCAGCCCGGCGTCGGCGAGTTCGGGATAAGCGAACGGGTTCTCCACAGCAGGGTAGACGGCGCGGGTTACCGCCTCCCCCACCGCAAGGTGGTCCGGGTGGCTCTTCTGGATCCGCTTCCAGTTCCGTTCGGGATGCATGGAAAGCACGACGTCGGGACGGAGTTCCCGAATCAGCCGTACCACGCCCTTCATCACCTCGTGCGAGGGTTCGAGGTAGCCGTCCCGCTGGTGGAGGTAGTGGATGTCGGTAACCCCCACCAGTTTGGCGGCGCGGCGCTGTTCAGCGTCGCGAAGGGCGATGATGTCCGGCCGGTGGGCGGGATCGAAGCCGCCGGCGTCACCGTCGGTCATGATGCAGTAGCTGACCTGGACGCCGGCGGCGGTCCAGGCTGCGATGGTTCCGGCAGCACCGAAGTCGATGTCGTCAGGATGGGCCGCAAAACAGAGCACCCGCTCAACCCGGTGTGCGTCCGGGTTGAACGGGCTCTGTGACTGCTCCGGAGAGTCGGTCAAAGAATCAGCCTTTTCGCTTCTTGATCTCTGCCGTGGCCTGCGGGAGGACGTTGAACAGGTCGCCCACAATGCCGAAGTCCGCGATCTCGAAGACCGGAGATTCCGCGTCCTTGTTGACGGCCACAATGACTTTGGCCGTCTGCATGCCGGCCTTTTGCTGGATGGCGCCGGATATGCCTGCGGAAATGTAGAGCTGAGGGGATACGGTCTTGCCGGTCTGTCCAACCTGCGCGTCGTGGCTGATCCAGCCGGCATCGGTGGCGGCGCGGGAGGCGCCCACTGCGGCTCCCAGGGCGTCGGCAAGTTCTTCCACCGGCCCAAAATCACCATCAAGTCCACGGCCGCCGGCCACCACGATGCGGGCGTCAGTCAGGTCCGGGCGTCCGCTGGCAACCTTCTGCTCCCGGGCGGTGATCCTGGCTGCGGCGGCAGTGCTGGCGGCAGGAACCTCAACCGTCACTGTCTCCAGCGGGGTGGGAGCGGCAGCAGGTTCAGGGACCACGTTGTTCGCCTTCACCGTCAGTACGCTGACCGCTGTGCTGGCCTTGCAGGCAGTGTTGTAGGAGCCGGCCAGGACCGATTTATGCGCGGTCCCGTCCGCATCCACGGCAACAACGTCCGTGATGACCCCGGCGTTCAGGCGGATGCCCGCACGGGCTGCAATCTCTTTGCCCTCCGGCGAGTTGTCGAGCAGGACAATCGTGGCCCCAAGCTGCTCCGCAGCTGCTGCCACGTAGGCCGCTTTGGGGGCAACGAGGAAATCATCGAGGTCCTCGGCCGAAGGGAGCAGCACGGCTCCGACGCCGTACTCCCCGAAGGTGGCCGCGACGTCGTCGTGCAGCTTCCCGTTGAGGGCAACTGCGGTTTCCCCGAGCGAGCGGCCCAGGGTGAGCAGCTCGAGGCTGCTCTTCTTCAGCGAATCACCGGGGTTGTCAATGAACACAAGTACTTTTGCCATGTCTGTGGTCTCTCTCAGAGCAGCTTCTGGGCGGCCAGGAAGTCAACGAGTTTGATGCCCGCGTCGCCTTCGTCGGTGATGATAGTGCCTGCGGTCCGGGGCGGGCGTTCCTCGGCGCTGAGCACCCTGGTCCAGGAACCTGTGTGTCCCGCCTGGGTCGGGTCCACACCGATGTCGGCAAGCGACAGGGTGGTGATGCTCTTGCGCTTGGCGGCGATGATGCCCTTGAAGTTGGGGTAGCGCGGCTCATTGATCTGGTCCGTCACGGAAACGACAGCAGGGAGGGGGGCTTCCACTGTCTCGGAGGACGTATCGGCGTCACGGCGGGCGGTGAGCCGGCCGCCGTCGACCTCCAAAGATGAAGCGAAGGTGACCTGCGGCAGGTTAAGCCGCTCCGCGAGCTGGGCGGGCACCAGGGAGGTTTCCCCGTCCGTGGACGCCATGCCGGTAATGACCAGGTCAACCGGGCCGTCGCTACCGAGGGTCCGGATGGCCGCTGCGAGCGCCAGCGATGTGGCTGCGGCGTCCGAACCGGCCAGGGCGTCATCGGTGAGGTGCACACCCTCGGTTGCGCCGATCTGCAACGCCTTCTTGATGGCATTGACTGCGCCCGAGGGGCCCATGCTCAGGGCGATGACCTGGTTTCCTGCTTTAGCTCCGCCGCGCGCTTCGGCAAGCTGCAGCGCTGCCTCGAGGGCGTATTCGTCAAGCTCGGACAGGATGCTCTCGTCGCGGTCAGTCGTGTAGCCCTCACCGTTGAGGTGGCGGTCAAACTGGGCGTCCGGTACATGCTTGACCAGGACGATGATCTTCAATGTATCTTCCACTGTATTTACAGCAGCCTTCCATGCTTGTGGACAGCCAGCCGGGTGAGGTCATGGCCGCGGAATGCCCCGGCATACGGGTAGCTCCTAGCTAACCACATAGGCGTGCTCCGGTGCCCTCTTCCGTTAACGCCTGTGTCAGCCCGGGCGGGGTTGCCTTGCGGGATGAAAGAACGACGACGGCGTCCGCCCGGTTAACCTGCTCAAGCGGGGACGCCGTCGTCGTTCTTTTTGTACTGGTTGAACGGGTGCGTGAGCTAGTTCGCTGCCGCGCCCAGGGTCACGTCCAGCGTCTGCTCCTTGCCGTTGCGCAGGATGGTGATCCTGACGTTGGAACCGGCACGCTGTTCCCGGACTGCCGCCGTCAGCTGCTCCGGTTCACCAATGGCGAGATCATTGAATTTGGTGATGACGTCGCCCACCTTGATCCCGGCCTTGCCGGCAGCTGAATCCGGCTCCACCGTGGCGACGTCCGCCCCTACGGAGAATTCTGTGGAGGTACTGGACGCCGCCTTCGGCTTCACACTGACACCCAGCTGGCCGTGCGAGGCCTTGCCTGTTTCGATGATCTCCTGCGCCACCCGCTTGGCGTGGTTGATGGGGATACTGAAGCCGACGCCGATGTTACCGCTGGTTGAGGATGCGTTTGATCCCGCCGAGGCGATGGCCACGTTGACGCCGATAACCTCGCCGCTGCTGTTCACCAGGGCGCCGCCGGAGTTGCCGGGATTGATGGCGGCGTCTGTCTGGATGACGTTGATGGAAATTTCGCCCTGCCCGGTCTGCTGGCTCTGGCCGCCCCCGGGAGGTGCGAACTGGAATCCACCTTCGTCGTCGCCCTCGGCGTTGTCTCCCTCTTCAGGGGCTGCGGCCGAGGCAACACTGATGGTCCTGTTAAGCGTGGAGACGATGCCGTCCGTCACCGTGCCGGTCAGCCCCAGCGGGGATCCGATGGCAATAGCGGTGTCCCCCACGTTGAGTTTTCCGGAGTCGCCCAGGGTTGCGGGGGTAAGGCCGGAGGCATTATCCACCTTGATCACCGCAAGATCGGACAACGGGTCCGTGCCGACAAGCTTGGCGCTGAGGACCTTGCCGTCGCTGGTACGGACTTCCAGGGCCGCGTCGGCCGTCTGGCCATCCAGTGTGACGACGTGCGTGTTGGTGAGGATGTGGCCCTGGTCGTCGAGGATGATGCCCGAACCCGTGCCGCCGGAGCCGCCGGCGGCTGCACTGATGGTCACAACGCTGGGCGAAGCCTTTACTGCCGCCGCCGTGATGGCATTGACCTCGTCCTGGTCGTTGACAATAACCGTTCCGGGCTGGCTGTTGGTGCTCGTGACCGCGGCGGAGCCGGGACCGTCGAAGATTTCGCCGGCGGCAACGGTCGCCACTCCGCCGCCCACCAGGCCGGCCGCGAGGATACTGGCCACGAGGGTTCCGACGCCGAACGTCGCTTTCCGCCGAGGCGCGTCCTTGGGACCGGGGACATAGCCTGTGCCGGCGTGTGGCCCCTGCGCACTATTGACCCCATGTATGCCGGAGCTGTTGTTATGCCCCCCGTAGTGGCCGTCCTGATTGCCCTGGCTGGCGTAGTTGTACCCGGGCTGCGCCGCCTGGTGCCGGCCGGGATCCTGTACCCCGGGCATGTGGTTCTCCGTTGAGGGCTGGCCGTAGAAAGGCTGCCGCTGGGGATACACGGGGCGCGGAGCTCCGGGAAGCTCCTGGGTGGGGTTGTTCCCATGGTCGTCCAGCCGCTCAGTGGGATACTCGCGAGGCCCCGGTCCATCCGCCCCGGAGTCGCCTGCCTGCTGCACGCCCGCAGCGGGGTCCCCCGCCTGCCCCGCATGGCGCTCCCGGGGATCCTGTCCATCGGGGCCGCCGTTCCGTGGAGCCGGACCGGGCGTCTGGTTCTCAGTCATGGGACTTCCTTTCAATGTCTTCCTGCATTAACTATGGACTCCCCGGCTGGAACAAGCTCGGATGTTTGCTGAGAGCTTCCTGAAGACTTTCAGTAGCCCGCTGCTGGCTGCCGACCCCCGTTTCGCTGGTGGCATATTCACCGCAATGGACGGGCTGTGGGGTGCACCATAGAATCAAGATGAATTGCCACAGCGACCTGCGGCTTCACACCAAGCGTGGGGGCGCTGTTGAATTCTGAGACGACTGATTCGTCCCGAATCGGTGTCAGGCGTGCTGAAGGGTTGCACATGCGGTCAAAGTTCAAACGTATACTCGCCGTAATCGGCCTTACCTCCTTCCTGGCGATGCCCGCCGGGGCGGCGTGGGCTGAGGATCCAGTTACTTTGGACCCTGCAACGAAAGTTGTTGACTCTGCTGGGGTCCTGGGTTCACAGAGGGCTGAGGTACAGGAAGCCATCAAGAAGCTCGGCACAGAACATGCCACTGTTCTGCACGTAGTTACGGTCAAGAAATTCGAGAATCCCACGAACCGTGAAGCTTGGTCCGACGCTGTAGCCGAAAAAGCCAATCTCGGATCGAACGCCTTGATTTTTGCTGTTGCTACCGATACCAGGCAGTACGTCCTGAACAAGGGCGGAAGCAAGATCACCGCAGCCCAGATTGAGAACATCAAGAGCAAGGCCATCGGACCTCAGCTCGCCACCGAGAATTACGCACAGGCTGCGATTAACGCAGCAGCCGCTATTGGTGATGCTGCCAGCGGCGGAAGCGGTAATGTCCCCGGTGATGGTGCCGGAGCTGCGGTCCTCGTTGGCACTGGTGTCGTAGCTGCTGGTGGCGCAGGCGCATACCTGTACTTCCGCAATAAGCGCAAGAAGAGTGCTGCCGGCCAGGGCGCCAACGCCGCGTACGGCGCCCAAGGCGTAGAGCTTGATCCGCTGGCATCGCTGAGCGTCGAGGAGCTGCGCCGCAAGAGCGGCTCCCTGCTGATCGAAGCGGATGACGCCATCAAGTCGAGCGAGCAGGAACTCATGTTCGCCCAGGCACAATACGGCGATTCCGCCGTCGGAAACTTCACCAAGGCCCTCGCCGAGGCAAAGGCGCACATGACCGAATCGTTCAAACTGCAGCAGCAGCTGGACGACCATATACCGGACACCGAAGAGCAGCAGCGCTCCTGGCTGGGCGAGATCATCCGCCGCTCGGAAGCCGCCCTTGCCTCCCTTCAGGAACAGAAGGCTGACTTCGATTCCCTGCGTGAGCTGGAGAAGAACGCACCCCAGGCCCTGGCATCAGTGAACGCCGGGGTACGGGAAGCCGACGCGAAGATCAGCAGTGCTGAGCAGTCCCTCACTGCCCTCCGTTCGAAGTACGCGGAAAGTGCCCTGACCCAGGTTTCGGACAACATCCTGCAGGCCAAGGAGCGCTTGGCGTTCGTGCAGAATGCAACGGCCACCGCCCAGCAGAAACTCGGTGAGGGTGAAGGCAGTCTGGCTGCAGTGGCCGTACGTGCCGCCGAAGAGAGCCTGCACCAGACAAACATCCTCCTTGATGCGATCGCGAAGGTTTCCACCAACCTGGACGAAGCCCGGAGCAGCCTGGAGCGTGCCGTGGTTGACACGTCGCAGGATCTCGCTCAGGCGAGGGCCATGATCCAGTCGGGCGCCCACCCCGAGCTCGCCGGTCCGGTAGCAGGCGTCGAAAGTGCCTTGGCACAGGTCAAGGCTGAGATCCAGGGTGGAAAGATCGATCCCATTGCCACCCTGCAGCGGGTAGAGACCGCGCATCAGTCACTTGACCAGTCCCTGAGCGGCATTCGGGACCAGCAGGAGCAGGCCCGCCGCGCGCAGGCATCTCTTCAGCAAACCATCATGTCAGCGCAGGCACAGATCAGCGCCACCTCTGACTACATCACGGCCCGCCGCGGCGGCGTCGGAACGGAGGCGCGCACACGGCTGGCCGAGTCGCAGCGGAACCTCGACTACGCCCTGTCCATCTCGCGCACCGATCCTGTGACAGCCCTTACCTACGCCCAGCAGGCTCACGCCCTGGCGGCACAGGCAGCCCAGCTGGCGCAGACGGACGTGGACCACTTTGGTGGTTACGCCAATCAGGGCTATGGCCGTGGTGGCATGTTCGGTGGCGGCGGAGGCGGTGGCCTCGGCGGAGCAATCCTCGGCGGCATCCTGATCAACTCCATCCTCAACGGGGGCGGCGGGGCAGGCTGGGGCGGCGGCCACAGCGACGGCGGTGGCTGGGGCGGCGGTGACTCCGGCGGCTTCGGCGACATGGGCGGCTGGGGCGGAGACTCCGGCGGCGGCGGAGACTTCTAGTTCGGATTTATCCCGGGCTTGCCGCAGCATCCGCGGTTACGCAAGGCAACACCACCAACTGTTCACTGATTTCAGTGGTCACCACAGAGCAGGACGAAAGGTAGCAACATGGTTAAGCAGTCCATCTTTGGCCGTATCGCGCAGCTGGCAAAGGCAAACATCAACACTTTGCTGGACAACGCTGAGGATCCCCAGAAGATGCTGGACCAGATGGTCCGGGACTACACCAACAACATCGCAGAGGCCGAGTCCGCCGTTGCGCAGACCATCGGCAACCTGCGGATGCTCGAGGACGACTACCGCGAGGACGTCAAGAACGCACAGGACTGGGGCAACAAGGCCCTCGCCGCCTCGCGCAAAGCTGATGAATACCGGGCAAGCGGGGACAGCGTTGACGCTGAGAAGTTCGACAACCTGGCCAAGGTAGCGCTGCAGCGCCAGATGGCGGCGGAAAATGAAGCCAAGGGAGCAGAGCCCAGCATTTCCTCCCAGCGTGAAGTAGTGGACAAGCTCAAGAACGGCCTGGACCAGATGAAGGGCAAGCTCAATGAGCTGACCAGCAAGCGGAACGAGCTGGTGGCACGGTCCAAGACCGCCGCAGCACAGTCCCAGGTCCACGACGCCATCAAGAGCATCGATTTCATGGATCCCACAAGCGAAGTAGGCCGCTTCGAGGAAAAGATCCGCCGCGAAGAGGCCAAGGTCCGCGGCCAGCAGGAACTTGCCGCCTCGAGCCTGGACGCCCAGTTCAACCAGCTGGAGGATCTCGGCGAGCAGGTGGAGATCGAAGCGCGCCTGGCAGCGCTGAAGTCCGGCGGTTCGTCCAAGCCGGCCATCGGGGCCGCGGGTTCGGCGGCGTCCGCGTCAACCGTAGACGAAGCCGACTTCGACAAACTCTGACCGGCGGAGCGTAGGGCGCTTACGGAGTCGCAGGCAGGGCCGGGGCCATGACGGTCCCGGCCCTGCCTGCGCCTGGCTGTGTGTAGCGTGGTCACATGGCTTCCTCCGATGAGACTTCAATCGTCTGGCTTCGCGACGACCTTCGGCTCGACGACAACCCGGCGCTCATCGGGGCGGCCACGCTTGGCCTGCCCCTGACTGTCGTCTATGTCCTGGACGAGGAGTCCGAGGGGATCCGTCCGCTGGGAGGAGCCACCAGGTGGTGGCTGCACCATTCCCTCGCCGCATTGGCGGCTGGGCTCGAAGCCAAAGGGCAGCGCCTGATCCTCCGCCGCGGCCCTGCAGAAGACGTTATTCAGCAGCTGGCCACCGAAACCAACGCCCGTCATTTGTTCTGGAACCGACGCTACGGGCTCCCGGAACGCACGGTGGACGCCAACGTCAAAGCGTGGGCCGGCGATAACGGCATCAAGGCCTCGAGCTACCAGGCAAACCTCCTCTTTGAGCCCTGGACTGTCCGCACCGGGGCCGGCGGACCGTACAAGGTCTTTACGCCGTTCTGGCGGGCCTGCCTCGCCAATGGTGATGTCCGCGATCCGCTTCAGGCTCCTCACGCGCTCCCGGCGCCGGTGGAGCACGCCGCCATGCCGCCCCGGGACGACCTCAAGGACTGGCAACTCCTGCCCTCCTCCCCCGACTGGAGCGGCGGGCTGGCTGAGGCCTGGGAACCGGGAGAGGAAGGCGCCCGGCACAGGCTTGGGGAATTCCTCGACGGTCCGTCGGAGGAATACGGGACCGGGCGCAACATCCCCGGCGTCGAAGGCACCAGCAGGCTCTCACCGCACCTGCGGTTCGGCGAGGTCAGTCCCTTTCGCGTGTGGCGGCAGATACGCCGACGTTTTCCGCACGAGATTCCTGCCGACGTCGCAATCTTCCGTTCCGAGCTGGGCTGGCGGGAATTCTGCTGGCACCTCCTGTACACCAACCCCGACCTTGCCACCCGCAATTACCGCCCGGATTTCGACCGGTTCGGCTGGGAAACGCCCGCCATAGATGAGCTGGCGGCCTGGCAACAGGGCCGGACGGGGTACCCCTTCGTAGACGCAGGAATGCGGCAACTCTGGCAGACAGGCTGGATGCACAACCGGGTGAGAATGGCTGCGGCGTCTTTCCTGGTCAAGAACCTGCTGGCGGACTGGCGCATTGGCGAACAGTGGTTCTGGGACACCCTCGTAGACGCGGACGCCGCAAGCAACCCTGCCAACTGGCAGTGGGTGGCCGGTTCTGGAGCGGACGCCTCGCCCTATTACCGGATCTTCAATCCCGTCACCCAAAGCAAAAAGTTCGACGCCGGCGGACAGTACCTGCGCCGCTACCTGCCGGAGCTGGCGGGACTCGACGCAAAAGCCATCCACGAGCCATGGAAGGCGGGAGTGGAACTGACAGGTTACCCGGAGCCTCTGGTGGACCTGCCTGAGTCCAGGGAACGGGCCCTGGCGGCGTACCAAAGGCTCAAAGACAACTGATTGGTGCGAAACGCCGTCAGGCGGTGCGCCTCAGCGGCTGACCTTGCCCATCAGTGAAGCGATGGGCCGCAGGAAGAGCGGCCGGGCCAGGAACCAGGCCGCAGCCATGACCACCACCGAGGCGAGGAAAACCCAGAAGCCGAACCATCCGTCGTCGTCCCGTACGCCATACATATGGTTGAGGTTGCGCAAGGCTCCGGTGGCAAGCACCAGGAAGACGTGCACCGCAATAAAGGCCACGAAGTAGACCATCACAGGGAAGTGCACGGCACGCGCCCATTCGATGGGGAAGGCCCTGTTCAGGCCCGTTGCCTTCTTGGGCCAGGCGCCGGACATGCGCAGGCCCGTTATGAACGCCAGCGGAGCGGCGATAAAGACAGTGACGAAGTACGAGAGCAACTGCAGCGCGTTGTAGTTGACCCAGCCGTTCTCCGTCGGCCAGTTCAGGGACGCGTACTGGAGGGCGGCAGAGAGCGCGTTGGGGAACACGTCCCAGCTGGTGGGGACAATCCGCATCCACTGGCCTGTGGCGAACAGGAGGACCGCGAACAGCAGGCCGTTAAGGATCCAAAGGACATCGAGCGTGAGGTGGAACCACAGTTCCAGGCTGATTTTGGTGGGCGGGTTCTTCGTCTTGATAAAGCCCTTGTTGTTGCGGGTCCAGTGTCCGCTGGGGCGCGTTGTGGTGCGCACTTGCCAGCCTGTGCGGATGATGAGCAGCAGGAAGAACGCGTTCAGGAAGTGCTGCCAGGCAAGCCAGGCAGGGAAGCCCACGGGAGCATTGTCCGGGAGCTCCGAGTGTCCGGGATAGTCAGCCACGAAGGAAGCTACGCCCGGCAGCCCCATCAGCCACTTTGCAAGCAACACCACCAGGACCAGGCCTGCGAGGGCGGCCGGTACCGCCCAGTAGAGTCGCGACCGCTTACCCGCCGCGGCACGGGGCTTCTTCGTGGGTGTGGACATCGAACAACATTCCTCTCGAGAATGACTGGCCAAGTGCTCAAACGTGTGAGGCTCTGCGAAAGAGACTACTGGAACTGACCGTATCCAATGAAAAAGAAGGCCCCTTCCGGCTGGTCTGCCGGTCGGGGCCTTCATATGGTTGCGGGGACAGGATTTGAACCTGTGACCTCTGGGTTATGAGCCCAGCGAGCTACCGAACTGCTCCACCCCGCGTCGCTGAATCAACACTACCCTATTTTTGCCGGCGCTTTGTCCACTGGGAATTGGCGGTGGGGGCCGATGCGGATCCGGCCGGGACCGGTTCCCTGGACAAAAAAGACCCGGACACTGTTTCCAGTGTCCGGGTCTTTCCATCAGTTGCGGGGACAGGATTTGAACCTGTGACCTCTGGGTTATGAGCCCAGCGAGCTACCGAACTGCTCCACCCCGCGTCGCAAGAACTACTTTACCGGCACATGAACACCAGGCCAAATCCGGTGCGCGTGATCTCCGTCTCGGATACCGAAACGGCACCTGCTCCACAAGGAACAGGTGCCGTTTCCCGCCGTCGTGATGGTCAGCTGGCCGCTGAGGGTGACGGTGAGGGGCTGGCTTCAGGCGTTTCCGTGGCTGCCGGAGCCGGAGTGGCCTCCGGAGCGGCGACAGGGATCTTGGCCTCTGCGTCAGTAGCCCGCTTAAGGGCTGCCGAGAGGCGGTTTTGCGCCTCACCGTATCCGGCAAAGTCGCCGGCGGCCAGGGCGGCCTGCCCGGCCTGGATGGCGGCGTTAGCCTCGTCAAGCGCCGCCTTCAGGTCGGCCTTCGCGTCCGCTCCGGCCGGTGTGGCCGGGGCGGCAGGATCCGCTGGGGCCTGGCCGTTGTTGTCCGAGTCGCCGGCAGCTGCTCCGGAGTCTCCGCCGAAGAGCTGCTTCAGTGCCTCATCCAGCGTTGGAGCGAAGCCCACCTTGTCACCGAAGGCCACCAGGACGCGCTGCAGCGTGGGGTAAGACGTTTCGCCGGTCGACTTGAGGTAGACAGGCTGGACGTACAGGATGCCGCCGCCCACCGGAAGCGTGAGGAGGTTGCCGTTGAGCACCTCGGACGCGCCTTGGCGGAGCAGGTTAAGGGCCTGCGAAACAGTTGGATCAGAGTTGAACTTGTTCTGCGCCTGGCCCGGACCGGGGACCTGGATCTCCGGCGGGATTTGAAGCAGCCGCAATTTGCCATAACTCTCGGCCTTCACTCCGGCCTGGTTGCCGGCATCCGAGTCAGCGGCCAGGAAGCCGTAGAGCACGTTGCGCGCATTTCCGTTGACGATCTGCGGAATGAACGACGACGTCAGCTGGAAAGCAGGCTCATCCTGGTCCGGCATCTGCAGCGACATGTAGAACGGCGGCTGCTTGACTCCGCTGTTCGATTCAACAGTCGGATCGGCCGGTACGCTCCAGACGTCCTTGGTCTGGTAGAACGTGGACGGATCGGTCACGTGGTATTCACCGAGGAGCTGGCGCTGCACCTTGAAGAGGTCCTCCGGGTACCGGACGTGGCTCATGACGTCGCCGGACATCTCCGAGAAGGGCTTGAGCGAGGTGGGGAACACCTTCTGCCAGGACTTTAGCAGCGGGTCCTGGTCGTCCCACGCGTACAGGGTGACCGAGCCGTCGTAGGCGTCAACGGTAGCCTTCACGGAGTTCCGGATGTAGTTCACGGTGCTGTTGGGCAGTGCGACGGCACGGCCGGACGTGGTCTGGGTGTCAGCAGTGGCGTCTGAGAGCTGCTCCTGCTGTGAGTACGGGTAGTACTGGCTGGTGGTGTAGCCGTCCACGATCCACTTGACGCGTCCGTCAACCACGGCCGGGTAGGCGTTGCCGTCCACCGTCAGGTAGGGAGCAACTTTTTCCACACGTTCCCTGGGACTGCGGTCGTACAGGATCTGCGATTCCGGGTTGACGCCGTCCGAGAGCAGCAGGTCCGAGGACTGGAACTTGATGGAGTACAGCACCCGGTTGAAGAAGGTGCCCACGTTAGGTCCGCCGTTGCCTTCGAAGGTGTACTGGTTGTCCCCCTCGCCTTCCCGGCCGGAGGGCCTGTCCTGCTCACGCGCAGGGGCACCGTCAGGCGCGCCAACGATCGAGTAGTCCGGTGAGGATTCGCCGAAGTAGATCCTCGGCTCGTAGGTTGAGTCGTCACCAAGGACACCCGTCGACGGAATACCCGACTGCAGGAACTCAGGCTTGCCGTCCACGGTGAATTTGTTGCCCTTGGCAGCCACCACACCATAGCCGTGGGTGTAGACAACGTGCTGGTTGAGCCAGCCCTGCTGGTTGGTTTGTACGTTGCCGGGGTTCAGTTCACGGACCGCGATCACGGTGTCCTGGATCTTGCCGTCCACCTCGTACCGGTCCACGTTCAAAGCTTCCGGGAACTGGTAGTACGGGCGGTACTGCTCCAGCTGCGAGAACGCATCCGAAATCAGGTTGGGGTCCAGCAGCCTGATGTTTGCCGTGGTCTGGGCATCCGGAGCCAGGGCACCGGTGCTGGCGGTGTTGGTGGCGTCGTAGCGGTCCACCTGGATCTTGTCCAGGCCGTACGCCGCACGCGTGTTATCGATGTTGCGCTGGATGTACGGCTTTTCCAGGGTCTCCTCTGAGGGGCGCACCTGGAACTGTTGGATCACCCAGGGGTACACGCCGCCGGCGAGGATCGACGTGATGACCAGCATTGCGGTGCCGATGACAGGGAGCCGCCATTTGCCAATCACCGCGGCCACAACGAACAGGACGGCAACGAGCACGGCTGCCACTGCGAGGATCGCTTTCGTGGGGATGACGGCGTTGACGTCCGTGTAGAGGGCGCCGGCCCAGCGGCCGTTGTTGCTCTGCACTGCTGTAAAACGGTCCAGCCAGAAGTTGATGGCCAGCAGCACAAGGAACGCGGCACCCGTGACTGCGATGTGGATCTGAGCTGCACGGCTGGTGAAGACGCCGCGCTCCATCAAACGGATGCTGCCGTACAGGTAGTGCGTGAGGATGCCGGCTATACCCGCAATGACCACCACGCTGATCAGGAATCCGGTCACGAAGCCGAGGAACGGCAGCGTCATCAGGTAGAAGCTGATGTCCATCCCAAATTCCGGGTCCTCTGTTCCAAACGGTTCCTGGTTGAAGAACAGGAGGACCTTCTGCCACTGGCTCGCGGCGGCGCTGCCTGCGAAGAGCCCGAACAGGACAGGCAGGCCGATCATCACGACACGGCGGACGGGTTCCAGCTGCGCCTGGTACCGGTTGAGGTTGTCGCGGATTTCCGAGTCCGGAGCGTACACCGGCCGGGCGTTGTACGCGATCCGGATCGCGAAGAACACCGCAGCGAACATGATGGCGAATCCTGCAGCGAAGATGCCTATCCGGACGAGGTTTTCAGTGATGAATACCTCGATGAACCCCAACTGCCGGTACCAGAGGACATCAGTCCAGACGTTGGCAAAGAAGATGAAGCCCACTACCACCAGGGCAACAACGATCAGCGTGGGAGTTAACGCCCCTCGTCTTGAAGGGGGTCTGCCTGTGGACATGGTGCTGGCGGGACGGGACAAACTGGGTACCTCATAGCTGGTCGTCAGATTATTCGAAGCGTAAGTGCGAGCGACGTCCGGCACCGGTCAAACGGCTGGTTTCGTCCGTCATATTTGCCACGAGTGGCGGTAAAGCTTAGTTCCTGCCCAGTCTAGTTGCCTGAGCAGGCCGGCAGGCCGGACGTGTCCTGACCGTTACCCGCGCGTTCGACGGCGTCCCGCGCCTCCGCCAGGTTTTCCACCCGGACAACTTGCAGCCCGTCGGGGATGTTTCCCGCGACTTCCGGGCAGTTTGCGGCAGGCGCGAGGAAGAGCGTGGCTCCCCCGGCCCTTGCCCCCTGCAGCTTCTGTTCGATGCCGCCGATGGGTCCCACCAGGCCGTCCGGGGAAATGGTGCCGGTTCCCGCAACGTGCTTGCCGCCGGTCAGGTCGCCGGGGGTGACCGTGTCGATGATGCCGAGCGAGAACATCAGCCCGGCGCTGGGGCCGCCCACTCGCTCGAGCGAGATTTCGACGTCGAAAGGGAACGTGAACAGGTATTTGAGCATCACTCCGAGGATGAAGCGGCCCTCGCCGTTGTCCTTGGGGGTGATGACCTCGGTGATGGACTGTCCGTCACGTTCCACCACCACAGTGACCGGGGCCCCGTTTCCAGCCGCCAGTTCCTCCTGGACCACTGAAAGTGCGGTGATGTCCTTGCCGTTGATGGTCTTCAGGATGTCGCCCGGCTGTATTTTTCCTGCAGACGCTGAGCCCTCCGGGAGGTCCGCGGCCTGAAGCTGCTGCCCAAAGGGAATTTCCAATTCCTTGAGGGCTGAAGCCACCGCGTTTTCCTGGGAGGTGGTCATGGCAACAGAACTCTGTTCCTCGGCCTCCTGCTTGGTGGTTCCCGTGGGATAGAGCAGTTCCACGGGGTGGACCGCCCGTGAGGGGTCCAGCCAGGCGGAGAAGGCCTCCGGAATGCTGACCGGTCCGTTGGGTCCGCCGTCCACGTAGACGGTGGTGAGATCGAGGTTTCCCTTTGCCGGATACGTGTCCCGGCCAGTAATGCTGATCACCGGGGTGCCCTGGCTTTCGCCGAGGGTGTTGTAGGTAGGGCCTGGAGACTCCACGACATACGGCACGGGAAGGGTGCCGACTGCTATCCCCAGTCCAAGCGCCGACATTCCCGCGAGGAGCATCGCCGACACTTTCCTGTCCCGGGGATCCTCGCCCCGGGCAGCCGCGCCGCCGTCCGCACCGTCGTCGGCCCTTGCCTCTCCTGTTCGTACCTCTTCTGTCCTCGCTGCGCCTGTTTGCGCAGGTAAACCATGGGTGGAGAGCGAAGGAGCGTGGTCCTCTGAAGGGTGGCCGCCACGGGTTGTAGTCACCCAACCAAGACTACGCGGTGCCGGTGCCGGCGGGCTCTTTGCCTAGAGCGAACGGCAAGGCCGTCCGGCAGACAGCCGACCATGGCCGGGGTACCGTGAAGGTTGACAGTCACACCGACGATCGGCGGGATCATGACCTCCAATCCACTCAATCCGTCCAACGGGGACGACACCCCCAAGGATCCGTTGACCGAGATGCTGCAGAACCTGATGGGCGGCAAGGGGATGGAAAATTTCGACCCCGCTGAGCTCGCCAAGGCTGCGGGGCTCCCGAACGACCCCAACCTGCTGGCGCAGATGTTCTCCCAGGTGCAGGCAATGATGAGCGCACCTTCTGAGGGTCCGGTGAACTGGCAGCTGGCCCACGACAACGCGCGGCGCGTTGCGGCCAGCAGCAGCGACCCTTCGGTGACGTCCCAGCAGTCCCGCGACGTCGACGAGGCGTTGCGGCTGGCAGAACTCTGGCTGGACCCCGTCACTGATCTCCCGGCCACCGGCCTGATTGGCAAGGCCTGGTCCCGGGCTGAATGGGTGGAAGCCACCCTGGGCACCTGGAAGCGGCTGACCGAGCCCGTTGCCAACAGCATCGCCAATGCACTGTCCTCCGCAATGACGGAACAGATGCCGGAGGAAATGAAGTCCATGATGGGCGGCGCATCCTCCATGCTCCAGAACATGGGTGGTGCCATCTTTGGCATGCAGCTGGGCCAGGCCATTGGCGCCCTGTCCGCCGACGTCGTCAGCTCCACCGACATCGGTGTTCCCCTGGCCGACCTTGAAATGGCACTGCTGCCGGCCAACGTTGCCAGGTTCGGAGAAGGGCTGTCGCTGCCCGAGAACGACATCCGGCTTTTCCTCGCGGTGCGCGAAGCCGCCCACGCCCGGCTATTTGTCCAGGTCCCCTGGCTCCGCGGGCACCTGCTGGGTGCCATCGAGGCCTATGCCCGCGGCATCCACATCGACACCTCACGCATTGAGGAACTCGCACGGGACCTTGACCCGAGCAACCCGGAAGGTATCCAGGAAGCCCTCTCACAGGGCGTCTTCATGCCGCAACGGACGCCCGCGCAGGACCAGGCCCTGGAAAAGCTTGAGACGGCGCTGGCCCTGGTGGAAGGCTGGGTGGACGAGCTTACTGCCGCAGCAACCGAGAAACTGTTGCCGTCCGCGGGCGCACTGCGGGAAACCGTGCGGCGCCGCCGGGCAACCGGCGGCCCGGCCGAACACGCTTTTGCCTCCCTGGTGGGTCTGGAGCTCAGGCCGCGCAGGCTGCGCGATGCTGCAACTCTCTGGTCGATCCTCAAGGAAGAGCGCGGCATCGAAGGCCGCGACGCCATCTGGCATCATCCGGACCTGTTGCCCACTGCCGAGGACCTGGACGATCCCAAGGGCTTCAGCAGCCGCCGCAAGCTGGCTGAAGCAAGTGACAGCGAAGTGGACGACGCGCTGCAGAAACTCCTCAGCGGAGGCTTTGACGCCGCCCCGGACGCCGAAGAGGGCAACGGCGCGGACGGGCAGAGCGGGGACGGCACGGCACAGGACGACGGCGGTCTTCCGGACGAGGGGCATGAAGGCGGCCAGCCGAAGGGCTAGGACCCCCTCCCCCGCCCGGCTCATCTGCCTGCGCGGGGTCAGTCGGTGTCCGGGCCGGCCATACCGCGTCCCGTGGCGAAGGAGACACCTTCGAGGAAGGCTTTCGCGCGGCCTGTATCCGGGTACGCTTCGAGCAGCTTCCAAAAGGCGGCATTGTGGGCTGCGACCAGCAGGTGGGCGAGCTCATGGAGCAGGACATAGTCGATCACCCACTGCGGCATCGGACGCAGTTTGTCCGAGAGCCTGATAGTTCCTTCCGCGGGAGTGGCTGAGCCCCAGCGCGAGTTCTGGTTGCTCACCCAACGCACCGACGTCGGTTGCGCCCGCCCGCCGAGGTACTGTGCGGACAGCTGGGCCGCATGCGCCGCGAGGGCGGCGTCTGTGGCGGGGCGCCTCCTGCCGGCCGCGGCCCGCCGCTCCCCCTGGCGATGGAGCTTGGCCACCATCTTGTGCACCCATTCGGCTTCCTGCGCCGCCGTAAACCGGGCGGGAATCGCGATCACCGCCGTACCGTTTTCCCAGAACGCCGCCACGGTGCGGGTGCGGCGCGCGGAGCGGCGAACGACAACGGGGGCACCGTCGTCAGTGGTCAGGTGGTGAGCTGCGCCTTGCGCTGCGGCCTTCGCGGTGCGGCCGGCCATCAAAGGGCAGTGCTCTCGGTGAGGACACGCAGGACGTCTTCGCCGTACTTTTCCAGCTTTGAGGGACCTACTCCGGCAAGCGCGGCGAGTTCTTCCAGCGATGCCGGCTTGGCTTCGGCAATGGCCGTCAGCGTGGCATCGGTGAACACCACGAACGCGGGCACCTCCGCGGAGAGTGCAACTTCCCTCCGCCAGCTCCGCAAAGCGTCGAACGTCTGTTCCTCATAACTCGGCGGGCACGAATTGCAGCGGCCCACCTTCCGTTCCGCCCCGGTGGCGAGCATGCTTCCGCAAACCCTGCACATGGCGGGGGCAGCAGCCTTTCGACGGGTCACGGTGACCTTCCCCCGGGTACTTGAACTCACCACCGAGTCAGGGCGCAGCCCGTCCAGGAACCGTGAGGGTTTGCGGTTCGCCCGGCCCCCCGGCGTCCGGGCTGTGGACCACGACAATGAGAGGTGCTCACGGGCACGAGTGATTCCCACGTACAGGAGCCTGCGTTCCTCATCCACGGATTCCGGGGCGTCGGCAAAGGAAATCGGCATCAGCCCCTCACTGAGGCCCACCAGGAACACCGCGTCCCATTCCAGGCCCTTTGCTGCGTGCAGGGACGCGAGGGTCACTCCCTGGACCGTGGGGGCATGCTGGGCCAGGGAACGCTCCTGGAGCTCGGTGACGAAGTCTGCCAGGCCAAACTGCGGGCCTCTTACCTGGGCCAGTTCGTCGGCCAGCGCCACCAGCGCGGCCAGGGACTCCCACCGTTCCCGGAGAGCACCGCCGCTGTGCGGGGCAGAATCCGTGTACCCCAGGGAGGAGACAATGTCCCGGACCAGCTGGCCCAGTGGTTGCGGGGAGTCAGTTTCTGCGACCGCCCGGGTTGCTGCCCGCAGCTGCAGGATGGCGTCCCGGACCTCCTTCCGGGCGAAGAACCGTTCACCGCCGCGCAGCTGGTACCCAATGCCTGCTGCGGCGAGGGCCTGTTCGTATGCTTCGGACTGTCCGTTGGTGCGGAACAGGACAGCGACTTCGCTGGCTGGAGTGCCGGCGTCGAGCAGTACCTTGATCTTCTGGGCCACAGTGGCAGCCTCCGCTTCGTCATCCGCACACTCCGTGAACTGCGGATGGGGTCCGGCCGGCCGCTGGGCAACGAGCTGCAGGGGCGTGGCCCAGGCGGCGTCGGCCACAGGACCGCCGCTGCGCCTGTTGGCCAGCAGGTTGTTGGCCAGCTTCACCACCTGTGGTGTGGAACGGTAGTCGCGGATGAGTTTGACCACGTTGGCCTGGGGATAGCGTGCTTTGAAGTCCAGCAGGTGCCTGGGAGAAGCCCCCGTGAACGAATAGATGGTCTGGCTTGCATCGCCCACGACGCAGAGTTCGTCGCGCCCGCCCAGCCAGAGCTCGAGTAGCCGCTGCTGCAGTGGGGAAACGTCCTGGTATTCATCCACCACAAAGTGGCGGTACTGCTCACGGACGGTGGCCGCGACCTTCTCATCCTCCTGGAGGATGCCCACCGTGATCAGCAGGACGTCCTCGAAGTCAATGACGTTGCGGTCAGTCTTGACATCCTCATAGGACTGGAAAACCCGTGCCACGGCAGTGAGGTCAAAGCCGCCGGGGGCACCCCTGTCCTGGGCATTTTCCAGGTAGTTCGCGGGTGTCAGCATGGAGACTTTGGCCCACTCGATCTCCGAGGCAAGGTCGCGGATGGAAGCCCTGTCGGTGCTGAGCCGCAGCCGTCGGGCGGCCTCGGCCAGCATCTGGGCTTTGTGGTCCAGGAGGTTGGGCAGCGTTCCGCCAACCGCCTGCGGCCAGAAAAACTGGAGCTGCCGAAGCGCAGCGGCATGAAAGGTGCGTGCCTGCACGTTGCCTGCCCCGAGGTCACGCAGCCGGCTGCGCATCTCGGCAGCGGCGCGGGAGGTAAAGGTCACGGCCAGGAGCCGCTGCGGGGAGTAGACGCCGGAATGGACGCCGTAGGCAATGCGGTGGGTGATGGCCCGTGTTTTGCCCGTTCCCGCGCCGGCCAGGACACACAGCGGTCCGTTCAGGGTGCTGGCGACCTCCCGCTGCTCGGCGTCCAGGCCGCCAAGGATGCGGTCTTCAAGGGATGCTGCCCCATCAAATTGTTCTGTAGTCACTTCTGCTGCTCTATGTCTCGACTACCGCGTGCTGGAGTCTGATGGATACGTGAAGGGGTCAGGCCTTGGCCCGGTCCTCAATGCGCCCGCCGTACCAATGCTCTATCAGCGAGCGGGCAATGGAGAGCCGGCTGGAGATGGTGATCTCCCCGGTCCGCACAGCTTCCCTGAGTTCCTCACGGCTGAACCAGCGCGCCCTGGTGACCTCAACGCCGTCGGGCCTTGCCTCGGCGTCCTCGGTGACGGCGGTAAATCCAAGCATAAGCGAGGCGGGGAACGGCCAGGACTGCGATCCGAGGTACTGGCAGGCGGCCACCCTGACCCCCACCTCCTCATAGATCTCCCGGACTACCGCCTGTTCCAGCGATTCTCCCGGCTCCACGAAACCCGCCAACGTGGAATAGTTCCTGGCGTCCGCCGGACCGCCGCCCCCCAGCAGCAGCCGCCCGTCCGGGCCAACCACGGTAACAATGATGGCGGGATCTGTCCGGGGATAGTGTTCCGAGGAATCCGCGGGGCATCTCCTGACCCAGCCAGCGGATTCCACGTCCGTGGGCGTGCCGCACCGCGGACAGTGGGTGTGGCCCGCGTGCCAGTTGGTGATGGCGCTGGCCTCGATGAAAAGGGCGGTGTGGGTTGCAGTGAGCACGGCAGCAACATCGCGTAAACCGGCCCAGCGGGCATCGGAGGGGATACCGGCCGTTCCGGGCGCCGCCTGCTCCGGCAGGACGAACAGCAGCAGCGCAGTTCCCGTTGGGAGGTCTGAATCCGGGAGGGCGGAGCCCAGGTAAATGGTCAGTTCCGGCGCGAAACCGGCCTCGGTAAGGTTCCGGAGCAGCGGCTGGGCGGCCGTTATGCAGAGGCCTCCGCCCTGCACCAGACCTTGCCGACCGGAGAGCAAAACAGCCAGTGTCTCCGGATTGGCGAGCTGGTCCGCCAGGAATCCGGGCGCTGCCCTCACGACCGATCCGCGGTCCACGAGCGCCGGCCTGACAGGAAGCAACGTGTCCATGAGGTGGTTTGCAGGCAGCGCCGCCGGCTGCCCCTGGTAGACCGGTGTAACTGACTCCGCATGGCTCATAGGTCCACCGTACTGACTGGGGCTGACAATTGATATTTCGAGGCCCGTCCGGGCTGCGCCACTCCCCTCATTTGCAGGTATCTGGAGACTCGCCGCCGCCGGACCGGCCTCTCGGACTGCTGGCAATCTACCGTGGAATGGTGAGAAGAAAACCGATTGAACTGGCAGCCATTGCAACCGCGGCAGTCCCCGGACTGACCCCGACGGCTGTCAGCTCTGCCCCGGACGACCCCGCGGACTTCGACTCAGCCCTGCTCCTTGACTCGGAGGGGAAGCGCTGGCGGGTCCGGTCGCCGCGCCATGCCGAAGCGAGCGCCCGGCTCGAAACCGAGTTCCTGGTGCTCCGTGCCTTTGCCCCCGCGATCCGCGCCGAGCTGCCCTTCCTGATGCCCACGGTGGCCGGCAGTGTGCGGCTGGGCAGCCTGAGCACCTTCGTCTACTCGCATCTGGGCGGGACCACCCGCAGCGTCGAAGAGCTGACGGCGGGTCCGGACGCACTCGCACGGGAAATCGGCGTTGCGCTGGCCGCAATTCATGACCTGCCGCGGGCCATCGTCAGCAACGCCGACCTGCCCAGCTACACGCCAAATGAATTCCGGCAGCGGAGGCTGAACGAGCTGGACCAGGCGGCCACCACCGGAAAGATCCCGCCTGCCCTGCTGCTTCGGTGGGAACACGCGCTGGAGGACGTTTCGCTGTGGCGGTTCAACCCCTGCGTAGTGCACGGCGACCTGCATGAGGACAACCTGCTGGTGGAGGGGCAGCGTGTTACTGCTGTGACCGGCTGGACCGACCTGCGCATCGGCGATCCCGCAGACGACTTCGCGTGGCTTGTCGCCTCCAATGAGCAGGAGTTCGTGGACTCCGTCCTGCGGGCCTACACGTCGGGCCGGCGTGACACTCCGGACAAGCACCTGCTGCGGCGCGCAGCGCTCTCGGCTGAATTCGCCCTCGCCCAGTACCTGGTCAAGGGCATCGCCGCGGGCGATTCCTCGATGGTGTCAGAAGCCGAAGAGATGCTGGCCACCCTGGCAAGTGACATTGCGGAGCACGGCGGACAGCCCATCAGCGTTGAACCGCTTCCCGCCGCGGGACCTGGAACGCTGCCTTCTGGTGCGGCCGCCTCCGGGGAACAGGCAGCTGCGGCCGCGCAGGCTGTCCCCGCCATGCGGGCTGCCGACGACGGCGTGCCGGGCACAGTGCCGCCGGTTACCGTCCTTCCCGTCCCGGCAGCCCAGCCGGCAGTGCACGTGACCCCGATTCCAGCGGAGCCTCTGGACGCGCCCGCACCGGACGGGGCTGAAGGCGCCGGTGCCAAGGCCCGCGGCATAAAGACCGAGGGCTCTGTCCCGTCAGGCGGTCCGGATGACACCTCCACCGCGGCCATTACCATTGTGGACGCCAAGAAGAACCCGGCTCAGGGCCTTCAGTAGAGGCACCCTCTTAGGGGGACGTCAGGGCGCCCGCCACGATCTCCTCGAGCTGCGCGGCTGTTCCGAGGTCGTGCGGCCGGACCACCTCGTTGTCTGCGACGTAGAAGAACGCCGCCCGGACGTCCTCCAGTGGTACACCTTTCAGGCGGGACCATGCCAGGCGGTACACGGCAAGCTGTACTGCCCTGGTCCGCAAGTGGGCACCTGACGGCTTTCGTCCGGTTTTCCAGTCCACAAGGTCCCAGCGGCCGTCAGCATCCTGGAAAACCGCGTCGATCCGTCCACGGACCACCACGTCCCCTACGCGTGTTTCCACCGGCACCTCAACAAAGGCCGGCGAGCGGTGTGCCCAGGGGGATGACCGGAAGGTGGCCACCATGGCGTCGAGGTCATAGGCCGCATCAATATGTTCGTCCGAGCCCGGGGCTTCGCCAAGGTCCAGCATGCCGGCGTTACCGAAGTACTCTTCCACCCATGCGTGAAAAGCTGTTCCCTTCCGTGCCGACATGCCGGGTTCCCGGGGAACCGGCCTGCGAAGCCGCCACAATACCGCAGAGGGGTCTTCCCCCAGGTCCACCAGAGTGGATGCGGAGATGTGGGTGGGGAGGTGGACGTCCTGCGCTGAGGACCTCCTTGCGCGCCGTTCCAGCAGCAGTTCGGCTTCCCTTGCCCAGCCGGCAGCCGGGCCAGGCAGTTCCGGGTCCCGGTCCAGCCTGGGATCCGCAATGAACTGTGCACCGTCGGTACCGTCATCCTGCCTTGAGGTGCCCCGGACATAATCCGTGGTCTCCAAGGCGGCCAGCACGCGGGCAGAGGCGCTTTCCATGGCATCCCTGCGGCCATTGGCAAGCCGCAGGCGCTCCCCCGTCCGGGGATCCAGCGGCCCTTCCAACGGGTCATAGGGCCACCCGGCCACCTCCACATCAAGTGTCAGGGGGCTGGTCTCAGGCAGGGAAGCCTCCTCCACGGAACGATGATGGATGACCGCTTTTGCCGCAAGGCCGTCGCCTGCCGGTGTGGCCAGCCTCTCGAGCTCTGCCAGGAACGGTGACATCTCTGCCCGTCCTGTCCTGGATCCAACCCAGGCGGCGCTGGATGCCCACAGTACGTGCTTGGCCCGGGTGTAAGCCACGTACGCCAGGCGGCGCTCCTCTGACTCCCCATGCGCCTGGACGGCCGCCTTGAAGTCCTTTTCCGCGTCAAGCCAGCCCTTTTGGTCAGGCTGGTCCAGGTCCCACTGGGGCAGGTCCGCCCTGTCGCCCCGCAGCGGCCATGGCAACGCCGCAGAGCCGCTGCTCCAGCGCGAGTCGCGGTCGCTGGGAAAGTCCTTTGCATTCAGGCCCGGCACGAACACAACGTCCCATTCCAAACCCTTGGAAGCATGGACGGTCAGCAGTTGCACGGCCTCACGGTTGACGTCGCTCGGCGGTGCTTCGAGGCCGTTTTCTTCCGCCGAGGCGGCCTCCAGCCAGGACAGGAAAGCGAGGATGTCCACGCGCTGGGATGTCCGCAGGAATCCAGCGGCCGCATCCTGGAAGGCATCAAGGTTCCGGCGGGCCTGATGGATGCTGACACCCGGCCGCGCGGCAACCTCGATATCCAGGAGCATTGCCCTTTCCACTTCCCCCAACAGAGTAGTGAGATCGTCTCCAAGGTAGCTGCGGAGTTGGCGAAGCTCAGCGGACAGCCGGAGCATGCGTTCACGCGCGGCCGGTGTCAGGGTCCTGCCGTTCGAGGAGGTCCATCCCTCCCGGGGGAGCCAGTCCAGCGCCTCAACCAGGCTGGCACCATCGGTCAAATCACCTTCAAGGACCGCCGGTCCGGCCTCCGAAAGGTGCTGGTCCTCTATTCCAGCCTGGCCCCGGCGGCGCGCGAGGTGGCTGGACCAGTCCCTGAGAGCCATCAGGTCTGACGGACCAATCCGCCACCGTGCCCCGGCAAGCAGCCGCATCAGCGCGTCAGCGCGCCCAGGATCGGCAAGGACACGCAAAGTAGCCACTAGGTCCACGATTTCAGGAGTGTCGAGCAGCCCGCCAAGGCCGACGATTTCATAGGCGATTCCGCGGGCCTCCAACTGCCGCCGGATGGGTTCCATCTGCGCGCGCCGCCGGCAGAGGACGGCGATTGCGGGCGGAAGCGGTGAACCGTCGGGCTTAAGCTCAAAGTCCGTCACCCGGTATCTCAGTAGGTCATCAGCGAGTGCAGAAGCTTCTTCAACGTCGCTGACGAACCGGCCCAACACCACCGATCCTGCCACCGCATGTGGACTAGGCTGCAGCGGCGGCACTTCAGGCGCAGCAGATCCGTTCCCGCCGGCAGGACCACGCTGCGCGGCTGCCCGGCCAAGGGATTCAGACATGACGTTGGCAGCGGAAAGGATGGATCGCCCGTTGCGCCATGCCGTGGTCAGGTATGACGTGGGAGCAGGCGCCCAGCTTACGGCGGTGTCTGCTGTTCCCGTTCCTGCAGGCCCCGTCCTCACGGGAAACTCGCGCACAAAATGGAACAGTTGCCCCGCGGATGCGCCCCGGAAACCGTAGATGGACTGATTGGGATCACCGACAGCAGTCACTGCGTGCCCGCCCCCGAAGAGCCTCGAGAACAGGACGAGCTGGGCATGTGAGGTGTCCTGGAATTCGTCCAGCAGGACCACCTTGTACCGCTGCCGCTCCATTTGTGCCGCGAGCGGGACTTCCTGCGCCACACGGGCCGCAAGGGCGACCAGGTCCCCGAAGTCCAGCGCACCCCGGGCACGCTTGGCCATCGCGTAACGGCCAACCATGTCGGCCACGCTTGCCCTGGTCCTCAGCATCCCGGCGAGGTCGGCTGCCGCCTGCGGGGGGTTTTTCTTCTTGGCGGCAAGATAAGGCAGTGACTCGAAGTCCGAGAGCCGCGCCATCAGCCAGGCCTCGACGTCCTCGGGTTCCTGAAGGTGCTCTGCGCACTCACCCGCCAGCTGAATGACTGCCTTTACCAGCGTGGACTTGGCGGCACGAAAATGCCCGTACTCGCCGTCGTACGCCTCAACAACCTCGCTGGCCAGCTGCCACGCCTGCGCGCCGCCCAACAGGACCACATCACGCTCCACACCAAGGCGGAGTCCATAGTCGGACACAATGCCGCTTGCGAACGAGTGGTAGGTGGAAACCTTCGGTTCAAGGGCGTCGCTGCTGAGCAGTCCTTCCGGGAACACGCCGGGCCCGCTGGGCTGGGCTTTGTCCTGCGCAGGCCTGTCCTGGGCAACCAGCCGCTGAAGGGCAGCCAGCTTCGCCCGGATGCGGGACGCCAGCTCACCGGCTGCCTTCCGGGTGAACGTCACACCCAGTACTTCCTCGGGCCTGACCCACCCGTTAGCTACCAGCCATACAACCCGGTCCGCCATCGTGGCCGTCTTTCCAGACCCTGCTCCGGCAATGACCAGCCTCGGAGCCAGCGGCGACGAAATGATGGCCGACTGCTCAGGGGTGGGTACGTTCTTCTCACCCAGCAGTTCAGAAAGCTCCTCTGGGCTGAAACGCGGTGGCGGGGTTCCGGCGCCCGGCCGGGCGGCGGGTGCCCCCTCCCCTGACGGTCCGGCGGGGAGGCCAGCCTCTTGCTCTCGGACATCCTGCATTATTCGGTCACTTGCCTTCCACGCACGCACAACGGACACACCTCCGGGAGCCGGCAGCCGTGGCCGCCATGGCTTCCCTTTGCCGGATCGTGCCGCGCCTCGAAGGTACTGCCTCCCATCACAGCAGCTGCCTCCTTCACCATGTCCAGAGCCCAGTTCTCCTGGGGATCGATCGGATCCTGCTGCTGGATGGCTGGATTTTTTGCTCCCGTTCCAAGCTGGGCAAGCACAGCTCCGCCGGGCAGCGGGGCGCCCGGGCTGTCCGGACCGTCCTGGAAGCCACCGGCGAGTACCGCAGCCTGGTACGCGCCAAGCTGGGGATGCCGTGACAATTCCCCTTTGCCGGGCTGCCGTTTCCCTGTTTTCACATCGACAATGACCAGCCTGCCATCGCCATCTATCTCAAGCCGGTCCACCTGGCCGCGCAGGACCGCTTCCCGGTCTTCCGCATCATCGATTGGGATCCGCCCAAGTGCCACCTCGAAATCCTGTTCCACCCCAAGCAGGCTGCGTCCCTCGCCCCGCATAAGGAGGACGTACTGGGCCAGCTTGCGCACCATGGACTCGGCACGCTGAAAATCAAGACGTCCCTCCCAGTTGTCCTTCATCCCCAAGGCGGGCCAGCGCCGGACCAGCTCCGCGACATACTCGGATCCGGACGCGTCCGGCAGTTCCTGGGCTATGGCGTGGACCAGGGTGCCAAGGCTTCGGGCAAAGTCGGTAGCAGCTTCACCTCCGGCGGCCTGTACAAACCAGTCGAGCGGAGACTTCTGCACTGTTTCAACTTTTGACGGCGATACAAATACCGTACCGCCGGGTGGAACCACTGCCTCGGCGGATGTCAGGTCCGGGAGCCCCCACCAGCTCGCGGGATGCGCGCCCGGAACCGGCGGTTCTGCTTTCGCCAGGCGGGCCAGCACCCTGCCGGCCTCCTCCGCCTGGGCAGCGTCCCGTCCGTCCATCTGGGCGTACTGCCGAAGCTCAGCCACAAGGGCCCGCAGTGTCATAGGGCGCTCCACCGCTGTAAAGCCGCGGCTGTCCTGTCCAGGTGCCAGGGGTGCAACGTAGTCCAGGAAAGAGGACGGCTGGTCGTCCTCAGAGGAAACCGCCGTGCAGACCAGCAGTTCGCGGGCACGGGAGACAGCCGTGGAAAAACTTCGCAGCTCGTCATACCGGATGTCCCGGAGCAGGCTCAACGGATCCCGCTGCAGTGCATACCCTGCCCCATGCTCCACTGCGTCGCTGTACAAGGTGCTTCCCAGGAGCTCGCCGCGTAACCGGGTGTTGGGCCACACGCCTTCCAGCAGGCCGGCAACTATCACCACGGGCCATTCCCGTCCGGCTGCGCTGGCGGGCGTCATGAGTTCCACAGCATCATCCACCTGCGCACGGGCTGCAAGGGTGTCCATGGGAAGCTCCTGGTTCAGGAGATATTCGAGAAACTGCTCAGGGCCTGCGCCGGGCATCTGGTCAACGTATCGCTCGGCGGTGTGGAAGAGGGCCATCATGGCGTCCAGGTCGCGGTCCGCCCGCGCTCCGTGCGGACCGCCGGCGAGCGCAGTTTCTGTCCACGTACCACCCAGTCCTGCGGAATGCCAGAGCGCCCAGAGGACGGATTCCGCGTTGGCACCTGGCTCTTCGGCGGCCCGGCTGCCGGCCTGGATCATTCGAGCTGCCCGGCGGGCGGCGCGGCCCTCAATGCCGAGGGTCGACAGGGCTCCAGGCTGCAGCAGCGCCTCAACCAGCAATGCATCACTGGTCCGGCCCCCGCCGGCCAGTATCTCTTCCTTCCTCAGCGATTGCCGCAGCCGTCGGAGCTCGATGGACGTTGCACCACCGATCCTGGATGTCAGGAGCGACACGGCAGCTTCCGGGGTCAGCAGCGCGGGGTCCAGCGCGATGGCAAACGCATCTAGGAGCGGACGGACGGCCACCTCGTCCCGGACGGCGGATTCGGCCACGGGAACGCGCACGGCGATGCCCTGGCCGGAAAGATACCGCTGGAACTCACTGACCTGCGCGCCGTTGCGAACAATGACAGCGAGCTGGGCAAGCTCCCGGCCGTGGTTGATGTGCTGGTCCAGGATTCGTTGGGCCACATACCGCAGCTCATGCACGGCGGACGGAACGAGGTGTGCTTCCACTGCACCCTGCGGCCTCTTTCCGCCAGGCTGTTCAAGACGCCGGGCGAGCTGTCCGCCTGCCCGCTGGGAGATCCGTCCGGCGACCCCCAGCCACGCTTCGGCGACTGCAGCCGCATGCCGGTGGGCATACCGCAAGGGACGCTCCAGAACCAGGGAGTCCGGCGAAAGCAGGTGCGGCAGTTCGGCTACCAGGTCGGGCCGTGCCCCGCGGAAGCCCTGGACCACGGTGTCCGGCGAAAAGGTCACATAGCAGTCCTTCCCGGCAGCAATATCTGCCAGCAGCTCGAAGACTGCGGGGTTGGCTTCCTGGATGTCGTCCACAAGGATCACCTGCAGCCGCTCCCGTTCCGCCGCCAGGAACGCAGGCGAGTCCTGGAAGATTTGCCGTGCGGCGGTGATGATTCCAGCAGGGTCAAAGGCCTCGGGCATCCGCAGGTCCAGGACGTCCCGGTACTCCGCATACAGCGCAGCAGCGGCGATCCAGTCAGGCCTCCCGCATTCATGGCCAAGCCGAACCAGGTCTTCGGGTGTCCGGCCCGACTCGATGATGCGGTCAAACAGCTGTCGGACTTCCTGCCGGAAGCCCCTCGTTTCCAATGCACCTTCCAGATCGGCGGGCCACGGCAGTTCCAGCCCCGGAAGCCGGTGTCCTTCAAGGAGTTCCTTGATGATGAGGTCCTGCTCCGGGCCGGAAAGGAGCCTGGGCGGCCTGGCCAGGGGAAGGATTCCTTCAGCCTTCGCCCGCCGGATCACGTCGAAGGCGTAGGAGGCCCACGTTCGGGCGGGGGTGGTGCTGAGGCTCCTGTCCAGGCGGGCAGTGAAGCGGTCCCGGAGGGCGTCTGCAGCCAGGCGGCTGGGGGCCAGAATCAGCATCCGCTCAGGATCCACGCCGTCCCTCAGAGCCCTGGTGACTGCGGCTTCGACCAGTACGGTTGTTTTGCCCGTTCCCGGAGCGCCCGGCACCAGTACCGGCCCTGCACCTTGAGCGACGTCAACAGCCGCCTGCTGGTCGGGTGACAGGAGTGGTTGCTCCGCGTGGACGTGGCGGGGCGGCAGCAGCCGAAGCCCGGCAGCTGCCGGGCTTTTCGGGTGCAGGCCGGTGCTGCCCGGGGCCCAGGTGCCTTCTGCGCCAAGGGCCTGGTCCTGCTCGGAATCATGCCGGTATTCGTCACGTGGGCCGGTGAAAGGGACTGTTACTGTCACACAGACATTCCATCATCAGCCACCGACAATCTATGCAGCCGCCGCTCCAGCTTGTCCGCAACGGCATCGATCCTGTCGAATTCCTCCTCGGCCGGCGCCCAGCGTGCGGCTGTAAGGTCCACGCGCCAGCGGCCTTCTCCGGTGCGTTGGTATTCCAGGTAGCCGCCCAGCAGGGGCGTGCCCTCGGCCAGGTAGTTGCGGAGGGCTTCAGCCTCATGCCCTTCCGGAGCCTGGCCGTTGGCCTTTAGGACCCGCCACCAGGGCACGCCGGTTCCGTAGCGGCTCATGACAGCGCCCACCTGCCTGGGGCCGCCGGAGCCAAGCAGCTCGGCGACGTCGCCGTACGCCACGGCCGATGCGGCCGGTACCAGCTCCACAATGGCCAGTACCGCTTCCACGTACTCAATCCGCATTGATCCAATGTAGCCGCAGTGGCGCTCCGCGGAATTGTCGGTGGTGCCGTTTAGCGTTGACGTATGAGCACCTGGAACACCCTTCCCCGCGCAGCGTTCGACCTGGAAACCACGGGCCGCAACTCGCGGGCTGCACGCATAGTCACAGCCTCCGTCACCGTGGTGGACCACAACGGCGACGTCATTAAGGAACATGAATGGCTGGCCGATCCCGGTGTTGAAATTCCCACTGAAGCCAGCGATGTGCATGGCGTCACCACCGAAAAGGCCCGGCGGGAGGGAAGGCCTGCGCACGAAGTCACCCGGGAGCTTGCCGCAGTCCTGCAGGACCTGTTCGATACCCATATCCCTGTCATTGCGTTTAACGCCAGCTACGACTTCACTGTCCTGGCCGCCGAGTCAGCACGTTACGGGGTACCGCAACTCAGCCGGTTTCCGGTCCTGGATCCCTACATCATGAACAAGCAGGTGGACCGCTACCGGAAAGGCAAGCGCACCCTGACCGCACTGTGTGAAGAGTACGGCGTGGTCCTGGACAATGCCCACACCTCGGCTGCCGATGCCCTTGCCACCTTGCGGGTCCTGGACGCAATGGCCGGGAAATTCCCCAAGCTCATGATGCCCGCCAGCCAGCTTCACCAGCTCCAGGTGGAGTGGGCCGTCAGCCAGGCCGCTGACTTCCAGGGCTACCTCCGCAAAACCAAGCCTGCTGCCGTCATAGAGGGTGACTGGCCGGTGCTCCCCCCGCAGGACGCCAGCGTGGGCGGCTTCTGACCTGGCCGCTGCTCCTGCCCCTGCCCTGCGAGGCAAGTCACAGTAACAGGACTTCATAGAGTGGCCGAGGAAATTGGCCCCTGCGTTCGGCCAAGCCCCGCCCAGCCCAGTCGGGAGCAGCAGGCTTAGCCGCCACGGCGAAAGATTCTTTGGCCCTGCCGGCGCGCGCCGCTTACTTGTTCGGATATGGGCAGTCAAAGCGGAAGTGAGAGAATAAAGTTTTGCAGTCACCCCTGCCTTTGCCGTGCTCGAACAGCGCCGGGCAGGTGCAGGCGCCACCCAGCGCAGCCTTGCGGCCCGGTTGACTCATGACTTAGATGAAAGTGACAACTTGATGAAAATCAAAGCGATGAAGTGGCTGACCACGGCTCCCGTGGCACTCGCCCTGGCTGCCTCCCTCGCGGCGTGCGGCTCAGGGTCTGCAGAGCCTGCGGGAACCCCCACGGACGCCCTCGCCGGCAGTGACCAGCAGACGCTGGACAAGTACACCACCGCAGACGTCACCCCGATCGACCAGATTGACAAGACCAAGCTTGACCTCAACACCGAGGGCAAGCTTGAGGTGGGAACCCTGTCCGACGCCCCGCCGAACATCTTCATTGATCCCTCCGGCAAATTCACCGGCTACGACAACGAGCTGCTGCGTGCGGTCGCCGGCAAGCTCGGCCTCGAGGTCGAATTCGTCGCCACTGACTTTTCTGCACTCCTCTCCCAGGTGCAGACCAAGCAGTTCGACGTCGGATCCTCGTCCATCTCCACTACGGACGCCCGCCGCCAGAACGTCGGCTTCACCAACGGCTACGACTTCGGCTTCATGGCAGTAGTAGCCAAGACCGACAGCGACGTCAAGGGCTTCGCCGACCTCACCGGCGACCTCCGGATCGGCGTCGTCCAGGGCACCGTCCAGGACGACTACGTCACCAACACCCTCAAGCTCGAGCCGATCCGCTTCCCGGACTACGCCACCGTCTACGCCAACGTGCGCAACGGCCAGGTGGACGCCTGGGTGGCACCGTCCCAGCAGGCCACCGGCCAGGTCAAGGAAGGCGACGGCACCGTCATCGCCGAGTCCGTGGTCAACACGCAGAACTTCACTGCCTACGCCGTGGCCAAGGACAACCAGCCGCTGATCGACGCGCTGAACTCCGGCCTGGACGCCGTTATCGCTGACGGCACCTGGTCCAAGCTGACCAAGGAGTGGTACCCGGACCGCGAGATGCCTGCCGACTGGAAGCCGGGCAGCAAGGCCGCCACGGTTCCGCAGAGCTGATTGAGCCAGGACGTTTATGGATCTCCTTGACCAGCTGGCTGACACTTTCTTCAACTGGGAGGAAATGGCGAAAGTCATTCCTGCCCTGCTCATGGTGGGCTTGCCCAACACGCTGATTCTGGCCGTAGCTTCCGGCATCCTGGGTTCCGTGCTGGGGCTCGCGCTGGCCATGATGGGCATCTCCCGGAATGCGGGAGCCCGGTGGGTGGCACGCATCTACACCGACATCTTCCGTGGCCTCCCCGCCATCCTGGTGATCCTGGTCATCGGCATCGGACTCAGCCCCATCGCCCGGGAAATCACCGGGTCCAGGAACCCGTACCCCCTGGGCATCCTGGCCCTGACCTTGATTGCAGCCGCGTACATCGGAGAAATCTTCCGTTCCGGCATCCAGAGCGTGGAGAAGGGCCAACTCGAGGCGTCCAGGGCGCTCGGGTTCAGCTACGGCAGTTCCATGCGCCTGGTGGTGGTGCCGCAGGGCATCCGGCGGGTCCTGCCCGCCCTGGTGAACCAGTTCATCTCGCTGTTGAAGGACTCCTCGCTGGTGTTCATGCTCGGGCTGGCTGCCTCTGACCGGGAGATCTTCCGGATCGGAAATGACGCCATGGCCAACACGGGAAACCTCTCACCGCTGGTTGCGGCTGGTGTCCTGTACCTGATCCTGACAGTGCCGCTGACGCACTTCGTGAACTTCATCGACAACCGGCTGCGGACCGGCAAGCCGGAAAAGAAGGAACCGGATGAGCTGGCAGCACCTATCGGCAAGGGGGCTCAGGCATGACCGAATTCGCTTCCGGAACCCTGACCGGAAAGAACCTGCATCTTTCGTTTGGCCACAACCACGTTCTCCGCGGTATTGACCTGCACGTGGAGAAGGGCACCACGGCCTCCGTGATCGGGCCTTCGGGATCAGGCAAGTCCACGCTGCTGCGGGTCATGAACCGGCTGATCGAACCCGACCAGGGCGACATCCTTTTGGACGGCCGGTCCGTTCTGAAGGACAACCCTGACGAGCTCCGCCAGCGCATCGGCATGGTGTTCCAGCAGTTCAACCTGTTCCCGCACAAGACGGTGGTGGACAACGTGTCCCTGGCGCTGCGGAAGCTCCGGAAGCTGTCCAAGGAGCAGGCACGTGCCGAGGCGCTGGAGCAGCTGGACCTGGTAGGCCTGAAGCACAAAGCTGACGCCCGCCCGGCGAACCTTTCCGGCGGGCAGCAGCAGCGTGTGGCTATTGCCCGGGCCCTGGCCATGAAGCCGGAAGTCATGTTCTTCGATGAGGCCACGTCAGCCCTGGACCCGGAGCTCGTCAAGGGCGTCCTGGCGCTGATGACGGATCTCGCCAAGGGCGGCATGACGATGGTCGTCGTCACGCACGAAATGGGCTTCTCCCGCAATGTCTCGGACACGGTGACGTTCATGGACGCGGGCGTCGTTGTCGAATCCGGGCCGCCCGAGCAGGTCTTTACTGCACCGCGCACGGACCGGCTCAAGGGATTCCTCTCGGACGTCCTCTAGTACACAGACGGGAAATCCCCGCCTTTCAGACTCTTCCCCCTCGCGTGCAGCGGGGATTTGTCCGAAGGGCGGGGATTTCTTTTGTGCCACCGCCGGGATGGTCCCACGCCCGCAGGGTTCCCTGGCCGCGCTTGCGGGGCCAGGGTGCGGGTCGGGACCGACGCCGGAACTAGCCTTGCGCCGCGGCCGCGGCTTTCGCTGCGGCCGGCAGTGCGTCAAAGATCCGGTTCATGGCGGCGTCGTCGTGGGCGGCCGAGAGGAACCATGCTTCAAAGACCGACGGCGGCAGGTACACCCCGGAATCCAGCATCGAGTGGAAGAACGGGGCGTAGCGGAAGCTCTCCTGCGCCTGGGCGTCGGCGTAGTTGTGCACGCCCCGCGCAGACGTCCCGAAGGCCACCGAGAACAGGTTGCCCGCGAACTGGATTGAGTGATCCACTCCGGCGGCATCCAGGGCGCTGGACAGTGCCGAGGAAAGTTCCAGCGAGCGGACATCGATGAAGGAGTAGACGTCCCGGGTGGCGTGTGTGAGTGTGGCCACGCCGGCCGCCATGGCTACCGGGTTTCCGGAGAGCGTTCCGGCCTGGTACACGGGACCGGTGGGGGCGAGGTAATCCATGACGTCGGCACGCCCGCCGAGCGCCGCCGTCGGCATTCCACCGCCGATGACCTTGCCGAAGGTGAGCAGGTCCGGGGTCCAGGGCTCGGTTGCATCCGGCGCGCCGCCGGTGAGGCCCCAGTAGCCGGAGTAGCCGGTGCGGAAACCGGTGAGCACCTCGTCCACGATGAGCAGCGCCCCGTGTTCACGGGTGATGCGGGACAGGCCGAGGTTGAAGCCCTCTTCGGGGGTCACTACGCCCATGTTCGCCGGGGCTGCCTCGGTGATGACGGCGGCGATGTTGGGGCCATGGGTGGCGAAGGCTTCCTTGACGGCGGTGAGGTCGTTGTACGGCAGCACCAGCGTTTCGGCCGTCGTGGCCTCGGTGACACCGGCTGAGCCTGGCAGCGCGAGCGTTGCCACACCGGAACCGGCGGCGGCAAGGAGGCTGTCCAGGTGCCCGTGGTAGCAGCCTGCGAACTTGACGATCAGGTTCCGGCCAGTGAAGCCACGCGCCAGGCGCACGGCTGTCATGGTGGCCTCGGTGCCGGTAGACACCATCCGGAGTCGTTCGACGGCGGGTACGCGTTCCTTGACAATTTCAGCCAGGTTGGCCTCGTCCGGGGTAGAGGCTCCAAAGGACAGGCCACGGTCCACGGCTGCGTGGACCGCCTCCAGCACGGCGGGGTGTGCGTGGCCCAGCAGCGCAGGGCCCCAGGAGCAGACCAGGTCCACGTATTCGTTGCCGTCGGCGTCCGTGAGGTACGGCCCCTTGGCGGAGACCATGAAGCGCGGCGTTCCGCCCACGGACCCGAAGGCGCGCACCGGCGAGTTGACCCCGCCCGGCATGAGCTGGCGCGCGCGGTCGAAAAGTTCCTCGTTGCGAGGGTTGCTGGAAGTCATGGTTCCTATTCTCTCAGGTGACCGGCGTTGTGTTCCGCCGGGTGCTTCAGCTGCCGAGCAGTTCAGCAACACGCGGAGCCACGGCCGTACCCAGCAGCTCGATGGAGCGCATCATGGCGGAATGCGGCAGGGGCCCGTTGCTGTATTTAAGGTCGAAGCGGTCAACGCCCAGGTTCTGCTTGAGCATCACGATCTTGCGCGCCACCGTTTCCGGCGAACCCACGTACAGGGCACCCTCCGGCGAGCACAGCGCATCAAACTCGCCCCTGCCGGCCGGCCCCCAGCCCCGTTCGGCGCCCAGCTTGCGAACGCACCTTGTCGAACAGCTCCAGTTTCTCCTCGAACAGGACTTCGTAGTCCGCCAGGTCAAGCCCAAACAGCGGAAAGGATTCAATGAAGGAGCCGCGGCCCAGCATCACTTCAGCCCTGCCATTGGAGACGGCGTCCACGGTGGCGAACCTCTGGAACACACGGATGGGATCATCGGAGCTCAGGACTGTAACTGCCGATCCGAGGCGGATCCTGGAAGTCCGCGCCGCTGCGGCGGCAAGGAAGACCTCCGGCGCGGATACGGCATAGTCCTTGCGGTGGTGCTCCCCCACCCCGAAGGCGTGAAGTCCGACGGCGTCCGCCAGCTCCGCTTGTTCGAGCAGCTGGCGCAGCACCTGGGCATGGGGCTGCGGGCTTCCGTCCGGATCTGCGCCGACGTCGCCGAAGGTGTTGAGGCCGAGCAGGATCCGGTCTGCCGCCACGGGCGCCGTGGGGCCTTCCGGAGGGAGGGGGGTTGCTCCGCTCATCAGGACTCCTTCAGCCAGCCGGCCAGTTCGGCGGCCCAGTATGTCAGGACCATGTGGGCGCCCGCGCGCCGGATGCCCAGCACCGATTCGGTGATCGCGGCGCGCCTGTCGATCCAGCCGTTGGCGGCCGCGGCTTCGATCATCGCGTACTCGCCGGAGATCTGGTAGGCGGCCACGGGCACCGGGCACATGGCGGCGACGTCGGCCACGATGTCCAGGTAGCTCATGGCCGGTTTGACCATTACGATATCGGCCCCCTCGGCGAGGTCCAGTTCCACCTCGCGAAGCGCCTCTGTACGGTTGCCGGCGTCCATCTGGTAAGTCCGCCGGTCCCCCTTGAGCTGGGAATCCACGGCTTCCCGGAACGGTCCGTAGAAAGCGGACGCATACTTTGCTGCGTAGGCGATGAGGGAGGTATTGGTGTGGCCCGCCTGGTCCAGGGCTGCGCGGATGGCGGCAATCTGGCCGTCCATCATTCCGGAGGGCCCCAGCATGTGGGCGCCTGCGTCCGCCTGGGCTACGGCCATCTGCGCATAGATTTCCACTGTGCGGTCATTATCCACATAGCCGTCGGCGTCCAGCACGCCACAGTGCCCGTGGTCAGTGAACTCGTCCAGGCACACGTCGCTCATGACCACCAGGTCGTCGCCCACCTCGGCGCGGACATCCCTGATTGCCTTGTTCAGGACTCCGTCCGGGTCAAGGGATGCCGTGCCCTCTGCGTCGCGGGTCTCGGGAATGCCGAACAGCATGATGCCGCCGAGGCCCAGGTCAACGGCTTCTGCCGCGGCCCGCTTCAAGGTATCCGCAGTGTGCTGGACAACCCCCGGCATGGACGTGATCGGGTTGGGTTCCGTCAGTCCTTCCCGGATGAAGGCCGGAAGGATAAGTTCTGCCGGCGCCAGCCGGGTTTCAGCCGTCAGACGGCGAATGGCAGGAGTGGTGCGCAGGCGGCGGGGGCGGTGGGTGGGGAAAGTCATGGTCCTGTCCTTCGCTGTGGTTGGGCTGTTGGTGCATGGCGCGTGGTCCCGGCTCTTCAGGGTGGTTCGCCGGCTGCATTCCCTGATGTCCTTAGTGCCGCTGCGACTGCGGCAACAAGCCCCGCGGGCGACGGCTCAGCCGCGACGGCAGCCACTGCCATGCCAAGCGCATCTGCCTGGTCCGCCGTCGAACGACCGATCGCTACAAGGCGGCAGCCGTGCAGGGGCGTGAGTTTGTGGAGGCGCCGCGCGGCGCTGGGCGAAGCCGCGATCACGGCGTCGATGCGTCCCGCGGCGAGTTCGGCGGCGGCAGTTGCCGGTGTCAGCAAAGAGTACGACGGCGGCCGCCCCTCCCCTGCCCCGTCTTCCGCTGGGACGGCGAGCCGGCGTTCCGCTGCCGCGGGGTAGTCGACCGTGCAATAGGCAGTTACGGCCGTCACGCTGCTTCCGGCTGCCGCGAGCCCCTCCGCAAGCCGCGGCGACGCGATGTCAGCCTGCGGCAGCAGAACCCTCCTGCCTGGTCCCTGCCATACCGCGAGGAGCCCTGCGGCTGACTGCTCGTCCGCAGGCGTCAGCGCCACCACCAGCCCCCGGGCTTCCAGGAGCCTGCACGTCGCAGCGCCCACGGCCGCAATACGGGTAGTCGGCGGGATCCAGCGGTCCAGCGGCACGCCGCGTTCAGCGGCTTTGGCTGCCAACACGTGGACCGTGGTGGCGCTGCTGACCACCAGCCAGTCATACGCTCCGGCCCCCAGCGCATCGCAGGCAAGGTCGAGGGCATGCTGGTCGGGAGCACGTTCAAAGTCGATCAGGGGCAGCACCAGCGCACTGGCACCGGCCTTCTGCAGGGCGCCCACGAGGGCCACGGACCGCTCCGGACTGCGCGTAACCAGCACGCGCACCCCGGCCAATGGTTGCCCCTGAGGCAGGGCAGCGTCAGGCATTCTTAGACGCGCCCGCGCCGGGACCGCCGCGCGTGCAGGGTAGGCAGTGGCATGGCGGGATCAGGAAGCCTGCAGGTCCGCGATGTCCGCAGCGCCCGCAGCCAGGAGCACTTCGGCGAGTTCGATCCCCAGCAAGGTGGCGCCCACCTCCGTCAGGCCGTCGGTGGCGCGCTTGTCCCGGACGGATGCAGTGCCGTCCACGGCGCAAACCACGGCCTCAAGGTGCAGCATGCTGCCCTTGCGGTAGGCGTAGGCTCCGACGGGCGCCGCGCAGCCGGCTTCGAGCCTGGCGAGCAGGGCCCGTTCGGCGGTGACGGCGAGCCGGGTGTCGGGGTCGTCAAGTGCAGTGAGGGCCTGCGCCAGGACGTCCCGGGAGCCTTCGGCTGATCCTGCCCTGGGCGGGGCATCGGCTGTGCGGCACTCGATGGCCAGCGACCCCTGCCCGGCAGCCGGAAGCATAACCTCGGTTTCGAGGAACTCACTGACCGCATCCAGCCGGCCGATGCGCTCCAGTCCTGCTGCCGCCAGAACCACGGCGTCAAGGTCGCAGGACTTGCCCGGAACCACATCACTGACGGTGTTCCCCGGCAGCCCTGGCACGCGGCCCAGACGGGTGTCCACATTGCCGCGGATGTCGATGATCTCCAGGTCCGGCCGGGCGGTGCGGAGCTGGGCCGCCCGCCGGGGTGACCCCGTTCCCACCTTGGCACCTGCCGGGAGGTCGGCCAGCTTCAGTCCGTCCCGCGCACAGAGGACATCGCGGACGTCCACGCGCCGTGGGGTTGCGGCGAGGCTGAGGCCCACCGCCGGTCCGGTAGGGAGGTCCTTGAGCGAGTGGACCGCAACGTCGCATTCGTTCCTGAGCAGCGCATCACGCAAAGCCGCAACAAAAACGCCGGTACCGCCCATCTGCGAGAGCGAACCGGTGAGGACGTCGCCGTCGGTCCTGATGTGGACGAGTTCCACCGGGAAGCCACCGACGGCGGCGAGCTGGTCCGCGGTCTGCTGCGTCTGGGTGAGCGCGAGCTTGCTGGCGCGGGTGCCAATGCGGACCGTCACTGCTGCGGCGCTCCCCTGGAAGCCCCCGGCTGGCCGGCCCCGATGCCGTCCGGATAGGAATCGTGCCCGGTACCCACGGTGGTGTCCGCGCCGGCGATGGTGGGCTTTTCACCGCGGAAGTTTGCGCAGCAGCCGGGCCGGCAGACGTCGTACCAGGGGCCAAGGGCAGTCACTGCCGGGCGGTCACTGATGTTGTTGGCCACGGTCCGTTCTGAAATCAGGTCCACCATCCCGTTGACGAACTTGCGGTGCGTGCCGGGTGTGGGAACCCGGGTTGCTGCGAGGCCCAGGTTGGCGCACGTTTCAAGGGCCTCGGTGTCCAGGTCCCAGACGACTTCCATGTGGTCGCTGACGAACCCCAGCGGGACAATGACAATGCCCTTGACGCCCTGGCCCGCCAGTTCCTCAATGGCGTCGTTGATGTCGGGTTCGAGCCACGGCACGTGCGGGGCACCGGAACGGGACTGGTAGACCAGCGACCACGGGGCAGTGAGGCCGGATTCCTCTTCCACGCGCTGGATGACGGCGGCAGCGGTGGCGAGGTGCTGGGCCACATAGGCTGAGCCTTCCTCGAATTCGCGGGGTTCGCCCTCGGACCGGCCCGCGGCCTCGGCATCCCGGGTGGGGATGGAGTGGGTGGCGAACAGGATCTGCACGGGCGCGTCGGGGGTGCCTGCGGCTGCGAGCTGTTCCCGAACTTCCCTAAGGCCCGCGGCCGTGCCCTCAACGAACGGCTCCACGAAACCGGGGTGGTCGAAGTACTGGCGTACCTTGTCCACTTCCAGCCGGCCGTCCAGGCCGGTTTCGGTCAATGCCATGCCGATGTCCTCACGGTACTGGCGGCAGCTGGAGTAACAGGAGTAGGCACTCGTGGTGATCATGAGCAGGCGGCGGTGGCCGGCGTCGTACGCGTCCTGCAGGGTCTGCGGGATGTAGGGGTCCCAGTTGCGGTTGCCCCAGAGAACCGGCAGCTCGATGCCGCGGGCAGCAAGCTCCGCCTCCAGGGCGGCCTTCAGTTCGCGGTTCTGCTGGTTGATGGGGCTGATGCCGCCATTGGCCCGGTAGTGGTGCGAGACCTCTTCCAGCCGCTCATCAGGGATGCCGCGGCCGCGGGTGACGTTGCGGAGGAACGGAATGACGTCCTCCTGGCCCTCCGGCCCGCCGAAGGAGGCGAGGAGGACGGCGTCGTAGTTCTTGGGCGCCATCCGCCCGGCTTCCGTAACCGGGTTGACGGCGGTGGTGGCGTTGCTGGAATCAGGCTGGCTCATGCGAGCACCTCCGCTACTTCTGCCGGGGAAATCCGGCGTCCGGTGTAGAACGGGACTTCCTCCCGGACATGGTTGCGTGCTTCCGTGTTGCGCAGGTGGCGCATCAGGTCCACCAGGTCCACGAGGTCGGGGGCCTCAAGGCCAAGGATCCATTCCCAGTCGCCCAGGGCAAACGAGGAGACGGTGTTGGAGATGACCTGCGGGAACTCCCGGCCCAGGAGGCCATGTTCGCGAAGCATGGCGCCCCGCTCCTCCTCGGGCAGGATGTACCACTCGTAGGAGCGCACGAACGGGTACACGCACAGCCACTCTGCCGGCGCAACGCCACGTGAGTACGCCGGCGTGTGGTTCTTGGCGAACTCAGCTTCGCGGTGCACTCCCATGGCGGACCAGACAATTTCGGTACCGGCGAAGAGCGTGCTCCGGCGGATGTCGCGGATTGCCTGCTGCAGTGCTTCCGGCTTGGAACCGTGCAGCCACACCATGACGTCCGCGTCGGCCCGCATGGCAGAGACGTCGTAACTGCCGCGGTGCGTCACTCCGGCATGGTGCAGCCGTTCCAGCAGGGCCTCGAAGTCAGCGGCGGCGTCGGCGCTGCGGATCAGGGTTTCGGAGCGCTTGAATACCGTCCAGAGGGTGAAAAACTGCTCGGCTGATTCTTCGGTTTTAGTGACAGATTCGGCAGAAGTGTGGCTCATGGTTACAAGTTTGCCCCTTAGTACCCGCCAAGTCGAAACGGACAACTTCTACAGGACGTAGAAGTGCGCAAAGTCACATTCCGGAGCTGGGTGACTCCCTGCCGCGCGAGGGCCGCAGTCCTGCAGCCGGGGCAGGCAATCGCGTCCCGCGGCCACGGCTTACGGTTAACGGCAACATTCAGCGGCCCAAAGTCCCGATCTCCTCGATCGTGTCCGAGACCACGGCAGCCAGCCCGTTGCCCGCAACCCAGCCACCCACCACAGCCAGGTCCCCCGCGGCCCTGCAGGCCTGCCGGATTTCAGCCACCCGGGCGCGGTGCCCTACTGCCGCAAAGGGCAGGGATCCCTGCCAGCGGACCACATCCCAGTCCAGGACGTCCTCCTGGCCTATGACCACGCCCAGCAGGGCCTGGGCATCATGCAGGGACGCCGCCAGGAGCTCCGCGTCTGTTTCCGGGCCGCCGGGCTGTTCCCCTGCCCCGTCCACCCGGCCGTACGAGAGGCGGACAACATGCCGGCCAGGGCCAGCCGCAGCAGCCAGCCAATCCCATTTTCCGGTGGCATGCGTCAGGGCCTTCGCTTCAATCCCCGGGGTCTGGGGCGCAACGAGCACCCCAGTGCCGCGGGGCCGGCTGTCCAGTTCGGGCTTGTCCAGGACGAGCGTGACGAGCTTGACGTCCGGTCCGGCCGGAGGCTTCCTCCCCGCCAGGGCGGGCACGGCGTCTTCCAGGAGTTCGACGGCGGACGGGCCGTCCACTGCGACCACCAGCAGGGCGGCGTCGAATGATGCTCCTGCTGACGTGACGCGCCAACCTTCGGGTGTGCGGCGCACTGAGCTGGCCGGAGTGCTGGACAGGAGCACAACCCCTGCCGTGCGGAGGTCGTTGACCAGCGCGGTGACCAAGGTGTGCATGCCGCGTTCCAGGCCGGCAACGGCAGAGCCGGCCTTGGCCGCTCCGGCAGATTCCTGCCGGAGCCCCTTGTGAGCGGATGAAGCGACGCGTGCACGCCGCTGGGCGGAGACAGCAGCGGCGAGGGAGCCGTGGCGGCGGAGTCCATTGCGAAGTCCCGGCGCCACCATGTCGACGTCGAGCAGTCCGGGATCTGCGGAATGGACGCCTCCCACGACCGGTGCCACCAGCCGTTCCAGGACCCTGGTCCCCATGCGCGCCTTAACAAGGGCGGCGACGCTGATGACGTCGTCCGATGTACCCACTGAAGCGGGCAGGAGCCTGTCCAGGGAGGCCCGGAGGGTGCCAAAGAGGCCCAGCGAGCGGCGGACCTCCGGGTCCCACGGGTTGGCCGGAATCCCCAGTACCCCTGTCTTTGGCAGTTCGCGCGGACCGTCGGGCAGTTGGGCCCAGGCGCCGCCGGGCCTTGGCGGCACGATACTTCCGGCAAGCCCCAGCTCTGCAGCGAGTCCTGCCACCGCATTGGTGCGGGTGGCAAATGATTCGGCGCCACTGTCCATGGTCAGCCCGGCAACCGTGTGGCTTCCCACGCAGCCGCCCCATTCGGTGCCGGCCTCAAGAAGCGTGACCTGATGCCCCGCGGACGCAAGCTCCCGGGCGGACAGCAATCCTGAGATGCCGCCGCCGAGCACCAGCGCGGTCCCGGCTCCTGCCGGCGTACTGCCCATGGGACTACTCCGGGGAGATGGAGTGGATGAGTTCAACGACCCGCGTGAGGACGGACGGGTCCGTCTCCGGCGGAACACCGTGCCCCAGGTTAACAACGTGGCCGGGTGCTGCCGCTCCCGCGGCTACGACGTCACGGACGTGCGCTTCGAGGATTTCCCAGGGGGCCGGCAGCAGGGCAGGATCAATGTTTCCCTGTAGGGGCACGGTGCCGCCCAGCCGTCGGTTCGCTTCATCCAGCGGCAGCCGGTAGTCAACACCCACAACGTCCACGCCCACGTCGCGCATGGCCACCAGCAGCTCTGATGTGCCGGTACCGAAATGGATGAGCGGCGCCCCGAGGTGCCGGACGTGGTCGAGGGCACGGGTGGAGGCGGGTGCCACATACCTGGTGTAGTCGGCAAGACCAAGGGAACCGGCCCAGGAGTCAAAGAGCTGGGCGGCTGAAGCGCCGGCCTCGAGCTGTGCCTGCAGGAACATGCCGGAGGCGTCAGCGGCCCAAGTGGCCAGGGCGTTCCAGGTTTCAGGGTCGGCGTGCATCATGGTCCGCGGACCCAGGTGGTCACGCGACGGCTTGCCTTCCACCATGTAGGCAGCAAGGGTGAAGGGTGCGCCGGCGAAGCCGATCAACGGCGTCCTGCCAAGTTCCGCCACGGTAAGGCGCACAGCTTCACGGATCGGTTCCAGTGATTCCCACGTGAGACGTGGCAGCGCTGCCACGTCTGCGGCCGTGCGGACCGGGGTATCCAGGACCGGCCCTACGCCGGGCACAATGTCCACACCCACACCGGCGAGCTTGAGCGGAATGACGATGTCGGAAAAGAATATGCCTGCATCCACGTCGTGTCGGCGCACCGGCTGAAGCGTGATCTCGGAAGCCAGCTCCGGCCGCAGGCAGGAGTCCAGCATGGCCACGCCTTCGCGGACCTTGAGGTACTCCGGCAGCGAGCGACCGGCCTGACGCATGAACCAGACCGGACGGCGGGACGGCTTGCCTCCCCGGTAGGCCGTAATCAGCGGGGAATCTGCGGTACGGCCATCCACCAGCGGGTGGTCCGCAGCGAGCGCGCCGGCAGGGGACATGGCAGGGCTGGAAGTCATGCCTTTGATTGTGCCGAAAATCAGGACTAAAAGATAACGACGAAGTGTCAGGCGCAAGCCCCAACGCCGCGCCGTGGCGGGAATCACAGCTGTTGAGTGGTCACCCGGAGGCCGGGAGTTGTTCTACCGAGTAACGAAAAAGCTATGATTGTCCTGCTGTGGTTCTTTTTTCATTGGTGGCTACACACGCCGACATCGATCTTGAGACCGTTGCTCAGTTGAGCAGCGGTTCTTCGGGGATCGCTACATCCGCCCTCTCCGGATCGCCGGCCGTGACGGGTGCCGTGGTCCTGGCCACGTGCAACCGCTACGAAATCTATGGCGAGGCGCCCCACCCCGACGACGTGGAAGCGGCCCGCGCCGCACTTGTAGCCCAGATCAGCGAAATCAGCGGATTGAGCGAGCCGCTCGTTTCGCGCTCTTTCAGTACCCGCACCGGACCGGAAGTCAGCCAGCACCTTTTTGCTGTCAGCGCAGGCCTGGACTCGGCAGTAGTCGGAGAACGCGAAATTGCCGGGCAGGTCCGCCGCGCACTGATTACCGCCCAGCATGAAGGTACGGCGAGTTCCGGCCTGGTCCGGCTGTTCCAGGCTGCTTCCAAGACCGCCAAGGATGTTGGCGCCCAGACCGCCCTCGGTTCACGGGGCCTGTCCATTGTTTCCGTCGCCCTCGACCTGGCAACTGATCTGTCCGAAAATCCGGACTGGTCCAGCAAGAAAGTCGTTGTCTTCGGAACAGGAGCCTACGCCGGAGCAACCATGGCGCTCCTGCGCGAACGTGGCTGCACCGACATCTCAGTCTTTTCCTCGTCCGGCCGCGCCGAAGGATTTGTGGCCACCCGCGGCGGCACCGCACTTGACGCCGATTCGCTGCGGCCGGCAGTGGCTGCGGCAGATGTCATGATCGGCTGCAGCGGTTCCGATACCAGGGTCGAGGCCGATGAACTGGCCGACGTCCGGGCGAACTCCCCGCAGCCGCTGATCGCTATTGACCTTGCGCTGACCCACGATTTCGATCCAGGCGTTGGCGAGCTGGACGGGGTGGAGCTCCTCACACTGGAGTCCGTACGCCTCGCCGCCCCGCAGGAACAGGCAGAGTCGCTTGCCCAGGCGAGCGGCATCGTCAGCGGCGCCGCCAAGGCGTTCGAGCACGAACGGGAGGTCCGCTCCGTGGATTCCGCCATTGTTGCCCTGCGCCGGCACACCATGAGCGTCCTGGACGCGGAGATGGAAAAGGTCCGTGCCCGCCACGGCTGCACGGCCGCAGCCGAGGAAGTGGAGTTCGCGCTCCGCCGCATGGTGAAGCAGCTGCTCCACGTTCCGACTGTGCGGGCCCGCGAGCTTGCAGCAAACGGCCAGCAGGACGACTATGTGGCTGCCCTGGAGGCCCTCTACGGCATTACCGTGGAGCAGCAGGCGGCCCCGGCCCCGCAGGTTGAATGCCCGGTGGACCACCGCGGCCTGGAAACGGCCTGACCGCCTGCCCCACAACACTCGATGCTCTATCACTTAGGGCTCCCAATCCGCCGGTTTGAGAGCCCTAAGTGATAGAGCAACGGCTTAGTAGACGGGCTTGTGCGGTTCCACCTCGCGCACCCACGCGAGGATGCCGCCGTCGAGATGGCTCACCCGCTGGTAGCCGGCCTGCCGCGCCGCCGCCAGCACGCTGGCGGACCTGGTCCCGGCCTTGCAGTGGAACACGATGTCCCGGTCCTGCGGAAGCTCGTCCCATGCTTCCCCGGCAAGGATCCTGCCCTGCGGAATCAGCCGGGCCCCGTCTATCCTGACGATGTCGTACTCCCCCGCCTCGCGGACATCCACCAGTTCGAAGTCCTTCAAGCCTGCCTTCCTCGAGGCCAGCATCGTGGCCAGCTGCGCCGCGGTTACCGAATGTTCAGTATCCGCCTGCTCTGCCGGTGCTATCCCACAGAAAGCCTCATAATCCGCCAGTTCCGTAATCGGCTCCGCCGCAGGGTCCTTGGACACCCGGATCTCGCGCCAGCTTCCGCCCAGGGCATCGAAGAGTGCCACCCGGCCCAGCAGGGAACGCCCGACGCCGGTAATCAGCTTGACCGCTTCCGTCACCATCAGTGAGCCGACGGCGGCGCACAGCATGCCAAACACGCCGCCCTCCCCGCAGGAGGGCACAGAGCCGGCGGGGGGAGCCTCAGGATAGAGGTCCCGGTAGGTGGGACCATGCTTTTCCCAGAACACGCTGACCTGGCCGTCAAACCGGAAAATCGAGCCCCAGACGTAGGGCTTGCCCAGGATGCCAGCAGCATCATTAACCAGGTAGCGGGTAGCGAAGTTGTCCGCCCCGTCAAGGATGAGGTCATAACCAGCGAAGAGTTCCAGCGCGTTGGAGGAATCCAGGCGGACGTTGTGCAGCCGGACGTCCACGAGGGGGTTCAGTGCGGCAATCGCATCGCGGGCAGATTCAATTTTGGGCCGGCCGACGTCCGCCACTCCGTGGATCACCTGGCGCTGGAGATTGCTCAGGTCAACGTCGTCGTCGTCGATGATTCCCAGGGTGCCCACGCCGGCAGCGGCAAGGTACAGGAGCGCCGGGGACCCGAGCCCGCCGGCGCCGATGACCAGCACCTTGGCGTTCTTAAGGCGCCGCTGCCCCAGCGCCCCGATTTCAGGAATGATGAGGTGCCGCGAGTAGCGCTCCACCTCGTCAGCGGTGAGGTCAGCTGCCGGGTCCACCAGCGGATCCAAGGACACAGGTGAAACATTTGCACTGAATGTCGAAGCCATACTTCAATGTATGCCCCGGGGTACCGCCCGGTCATATTACCCCGCAGTAAAGTGGAGGTAACTGCAACGAAAGAAGGACAACCGTGGTCCCTGAAGCACGGGCTGACCGCCCGCCCGGAGTCGAACCGCAAACGCCGTCGCGTCCTGCAGGCCAACGGTCCGCCCGGCTTCCGCGCGACGAGCGGCGGGCCCAGCTCCTCATGGCGGCCCAGGAAGTTTTCGTGGCCAACGGTTACCACGGTGCAGCAATGGATGAGATCGCCGAAACGGCGCACGTCAGCAAACCTGTCCTCTACCAACATTTTCCCTCGAAGCGGGAGCTCTATCTGGCACTGCTGGAGAGCCATCTTGCTTCACTGACCGACCTCATGCTGGGCGCCCTGAATTCCACCACTGACAACGACGAGCGCGTGCAGGCCGTTATGCGGGCATACTTCCGGTTCATTGCGAACGATGACCAGGCCCACCGGCTGGTGTTTGAGTCGGACCTGATCAATGATCCGGACGTCAGCTCACGGCTGGAGACCTTCAACAGGACGTTCGCCGACGCCATCGCACGCGTCATTGCCGAGGACACCAAGCTCCCCCATCTCGAGGCACAACTCCTTGGTCGGGGACTTGCCGGAATGGCCCAGGTCAGCGCCAGGTACTGGCTTGAAACGGACGGCAACCTGGACCTCGATGTGGCCAGCGACCTCATCTACCGTTTAGCTTGGCGCGGAATCTCTCGCTTCCCTAAAGAGTCCTAGACTACAAATAAGACATAAGCATTGACTGTTAATGGCTGGGAGGCCCCTGTGGAAATTAAGATCGGCGTTCAGAATATCGGCCGCGAAATCGTGCTCGAGTCCAACGAGGACGCGGATTCCGTGGCCAAGATTGTTGAGGAGGCCATCACCAAGGGCAGCGAACTTCGCCTGAAGGATGACAAAGGACGCGTGATCATTGTTCCCGGGAACGCCCTGGGCTACGTCGAGATCGGCGCTGAAGAGGCACGGCGCGTCGGGTTCGGCCAGTTCTAGGATCCTGCCGAAGAACCGCCAGTAGTCAAGGAGAACCATGCTTTCGCTGACGATCGTCGTCTTGGCTGCTGCCGCCGCGGGCTTTATTGTCTGGGCCAACGACAAGCGGCACGCCAAGTACGGAGCCGGCGTACCCGCCGGGACTGCCGTGGGCTGTGCGGCCCTGACGTGGATCATCCTGATGGCTGCCGGATTCGGCTACCTGCCGGGACTGACCTGGCTCCCGTGGGTCCTGCCTATCGTGTTGGGAGCCGCCGCGGCCGTCGTGGCCGCGCTCTATCTTGGCCGCACCCGTGCCCGCAAGGATACGGAACGGCTGACGGCGATCCTTCGAGCCTGAGCCGCCTTCAGTGACAAGCAATCAGCAGTGGCCGCCAACCCCCGTGGGGTGGCGGCCACTTTGCTTAAGGGACCCGCGTCAGCAGTGCAACGTCCAGGGCGGCGCTTCTGCGATACCTTGCCCGGTCAACGGCCCGGCACATACTTCGCCGGCTCCGCCACGGCGCCGGCAGCAACAGCGGCTTCACTCGCTCCGGCGGCTGCCGCGAGGTCCCGCCCGGTCATCTGTCCCCCGGCGTCATGGGAGGTGTAGCGGAGAAAGACGCGGTTGTAGCGCCAGTCGAGGTCGGGGTGGTGGTTTTGTTCCTCGGCAAGGCGTCCGACGGCGGCAATCAGCTCGAGTGCCGCAGCCGCCGTCGGCGTCCTGAAAACAGTAACCAGCGCGCCACCACTGAACCGCCAGTCCGGCAGTCCGGCCATGGCCTCCTGGATGCGTTCAGGGGGAAGGGCGTCTTTGCCGTCCACTGCTGCTCCTATGTCGAAGGGCCGCCGGGCAGGAAGCGGGGCCTACAGGAACTCGGCCCGGCCCTCCATGGCCGACGACGCCAGTGCGTGTTCGCGGCGGGGAATGCGGCCCGCCGCTTTCGCCAGCCTACCGGCGATGACGGCATGCTTGAAGGCTTCGCCCATCATTGCCGGATTCTGCGCCCGGGTCACCGCCGTGGCCAGCAGCACGGCGTCGCAGCCCAGCTCCATCGCCAGCGCCGCGTCCGAGGCGGTACCAATGCCCGCATCCAGCACTACCGGAACCGAGGCGCGGGACACGATGAGCTCAATGTTGTGGGGGTTGAGGATCCCCAGCCCGGTCCCGATTGGTGACCCCAGCGGCATAACAGCTGTTGCTCCCAGGTTTTCCAGCCGCAGCGCCAGGACGGGATCGTCATTGGTGTATGCGAAGACCTTGAACCCCCTGTTGACCAGCTGCTCGGTGGCGTCCACGAGTTCAACGGCGTCCGGCAGCAGGGTGTGCTCGTCGGCAATAACTTCAAGCTTTACCCAGTCGGTTTCGAGGGCCTCGCGGGCCAGTTCCGCGGTCAGGACCGCATCCCGGGCCGTAAAGCAGCCGGCAGTGTTGGGCAGCACACGGATGCCGTTGTCCACGAGCAACTGGAACAGCGAGCCGGTCTCCGCCGTCGAATAGCGCCGCATGGCAACCGTGGTCAGTGAGGTGCCCGACGCCAGGAGCGCCGCGCCCAGGCCGTCCAGGCTGGGGGCACCGCCGGTGCCCATGATGAGCCGGGATGCCAAGGGCACTCCGTCAATGACCAGGGAGTCCTGGCAGGCAGCCTGCTGGGTGATGGTGGTGGTTTCGGTCATGGTGGTCAGCCTCCCTGTACTGCTGTAACAAGTTCGACGTCGTCACCCTCGGCGAGCGCGGTAGCGAACCACTGGCTCCTGGGCACCACGTGGGCGTTCCGGGCAACAGCCACGCCAAGTTTCCGGCCGTCTGTGGCGTGGCCGTCAGCAGCCAGGACCCGGCCGGTCACCTCGCTGACGAGGGTGGTGATGGAGGCACCGGCGGCCACGGTATGCCCGGCTCCATTCAGGATGATGTTCATGCTGTCTCCTTGGTGTTCATTCGGGTGGCGGCCGCTTCAGCCGGGCGGGCAGGGGCGGCGGAAAAGCGGCAAGGGTTGAAGGGTGCCCAACGGGAGTCCTCCACGCCATCCAGGAGTTCCCTGCATATCGCGGCCGCGGCGGGGGCCAGCAGGACGCCGTGGCGGAAGAAGCCCGTGGCAACAATAAGTCCTTCCACAGGACTGGATGCTGCGGCGCTCCGCCGGCCAGGGTGCGGTTGGGCGCCCGCAGGACCCCCAGCCGGCCGGACCCGTCCGAGCAGCGGCGCGTTGTCGGGGGTGCCCGGCCTTGCCCGGGAGGTGCACTCCAGCAGCTCAAGTTCAGCGACGGCGGGCACCAGGACCTGTGCATCGCGAAGAAGCTGATACACGCCACCGGCTGACACCGCCCCGGAGCCGGATCCGTTGTTCCTGCCAAGCGCGTCCTCGCGCTGCGTAGCCCCGATCACCACCGTGCCGTCCTGCCGCGGCACGATATACACCGGCACCCCGCGGACCAGCCCCCGGACGGTGGAGGTCACCAGGGGCTGGAGGTGCGAAGGAACGGCGAGGCGCAGGATATCCCCGTGGACCGGCCGCAGCGGAAGGTGGAGGTGCAACGGCATCCCGGTAAGTTCCGCGACGTGCAGCCCGTTGGCCACTACCGTTTCCCGGGCCAGGACAGTCCCTCCGCCGGCCAGATGTACGCCGGCAACGGCGCCGTCCTGCCACAGCAGGCCGGTTGCCCTGTCCGGCACAGCGTATCCCCCGACAGCACCGGGCACGGCGCTGCCGCGGCTCCCGGTTCCGGCGGCGCCGGGTCCGGCCAGTGCCTGGCGCAGGCAGGCCAGCAGCAGCCGCGGGTCCACCTGGTGGTCCGCCGGAGTATCCAGCGCACAGGCAATGCCAGGGCTCAGCAGGGGCTCGCGCCGCCTGGCGTCGCGGATCGTGAGGGGTTCAACCGTGAGCCCGTTGGCTTGCTGCACCGCACGCAGGTCCAGGAGCGCGCGCCTGTCAGCAGCGTCGGCACCCACGGCGAGGGTCGGCGTCGTAATATATCCGGGATCCAGGGCCGCGGCGGCTGCCAGGTCCGCAGCGAAACCAGGCCAGCGGCCTGAGGCTTCGAGCATGAGTTCCAGGAGTTCCTCCTCCTGGTAATGCAGCTCGCTCACCGGGGCAAGCATGCCTGCCGCAGCCCAGCTGGCCCCGGAGCCGGGGGCATCATCAATCACAGCCACCGAACGGCCGGAACGCTTCGCTTCCCACGCGATGCTGTGGCCGATAATTCCCCCACCGATGACGGCAACGTCGGCCGTGAGCGTGGAGCCGGGCGCGGGCCGGCGGGTATCGCCGTGCGCGTTGAGCATCAATGTCTCCTTCCCTACGCCGGTATTAACCGGATCAGGTCAAGCGGTCGGCTCTGACGCCCTCTCAGCCCGGCGCTTTTGTGACAGCTGCCGCGGCTCCCGCAGTACGAGCCCAGTGTAGAGGAACTAGGCTGGCTCCCATGAATGTGTCCCACTCCCCTGCCGATGCTTCCCGCCCCTCGGGCGCCGATGCCTTTATCAGTGCCGAACACACCGCGGGGCTGCATGCCGCACGCCTTTACCTCTGCACGGATGCGCGACGCGGGCGGGGCGACTTCGAGCAGTTCGTTGATGCTGCGTTCGCAGGCGGCGTGGACATCATCCAGCTTCGGGACAAGTCCATTGAAGCTGCCGAGGAGCTGGAGCTCCTGGCAGTGCTGAAGGAGGCCGCGGTGCGCCACGGCAAGCTGTGGGCCGTAAACGACCGTGCCGATATTGCTGTACTGTCCGGAGCTCCGGTGTTCCATATCGGGCAGAAAGACCTTCCCCTTAAGGCAGCCCGGACGCTGCTGAACGGGAATGCTGCCATCGGCCTGTCCAGCCACAGCCCGGAGCAGGTTGACGCTGCCCTGGCAGCCGCCGCCGGGCCTGCAGCCCTCGATTACTTCTGCGTGGGACCGCTGTGGGCAACGCCCACCAAGCCCGGCCGTGCCGCCGTCGGGCTTGATCTGGTGAAGTATGCGGCTGCCGCTGCTCCGGGGACGGGAACGCAAGGACCCGACGGCGGTGTGCCCTGGTTTGCGATCGGCGGCATTGACCACAGCAATGTGGAACAGGTGGTGGAGGCCGGGGCCGGCAGGATCGTTGTTGTCCGGGCGATCACGGAAGCCGACGATCCGGCGGCTGCAGCGGCTACCCTGCTCGCAGCCCTGGATGCAGCCCGGACGTAAAGCGGCGCCTGAAGCCCGGTCCTCTCCCGGGCTGTCCCGTGCACTATTCCCACATTTCCGGCTACGCTGAATTTCGTGTCACATCATCGGCTGACCCCCAATGTCCACGAGCACACCAATGCCCTCGAGGCGGCACTGAGCGCCCTGCGGACGGAACTTGAGCTGCCGGGTGAGTACCCGGAAGAGGCAATTCAGGACGCCGAAGCCGCCGTATCGGCGCTGGAGCTGCCGGCCCATGACCTGACGGACGTCGAATTCATCACCATCGACCCGGCCTCATCGACCGACCTGGACCAGGCGTTGCATATCGAGCGGGACGGCAACGGCTACCGGGTGCTGTACGCCATTGCCGACGTACCGGCCTTTGTTGCTCCCGGCGGTCCGCTGGACGCCGAAACACGGCGGCGCGGGCAAACGTTCTACACCCCCGACGGCCGCATTCCGCTGCATCCGGAAGTCATCAGTGAGCGGGCAGGCAGCCTGTTGCCGGACCAGGACTGTTCCGCCTTCGTCTGGGACTTCCGCCTCGATGACGGTGCCGAAGTCGCCGCCGTATCGGTCCGGCGGGCCCGGATGCGCAGCCGGGCCAAGCTCAGCTACAAGGGTGTTCAGGCGGAACTGGACAACGGCAGCCCTTCCGCTGTGCTGCTCCTCCTCAAAGAGGTTGGGCTCAAGCGCGTGGACCTGGAACGCGCCCGGGAAGGTGCGAGCCTCAACATGCCGGACCAGGAAATAGTCCAGCTTCCCGACGGCGGCTACCGCATTGCCGCAGCACCGCAGCTGCCGGTGGAGGACTGGAACGCCCAGATATCGCTCATGACCGGCATGGCCGCCGCGCAGCTTATGCTGGCCGGCAAGGTCGGCATCCTGCGCACCATGCCTTCCCCGGATGAGCGTTCGCTGCACCACTTCCGGCTCCAGACAGAGGCCCTCGGCAAGCCCTGGGACGGCGAAACGAGCTATGGGGAATACCTCCGCAGCCTGGACCCCACCGATCCCCGCCAGCTGGCCATCATGCATTCGGCGGGAATGCTGTTCCGTGGTGCCGCGTATACAGCTTTTGACGGCAGCGTGCCGGAGGACGCCGTGCAGTCGGCCATCGGTGCCGCCTACGCCCACACCACCGCCCCGTTGCGCCGCCTGGTGGACCGTTTTGTGCTGGTGATCTGCGAGGCATTGTGCAACGGCGGGGAGGTACCGGCCTGGGCGCGTGATGCGCTGCCGTCGCTTCCGGACATCATGGCGGGTTCGGACCAGCTGGCGTCCCGGATGGAGCGGATGGCCCTGGACACCGTGGAAGCGGCGCTGCTGGTCAACCACATCGGCCAGGAGTTCGACGCGATCGTGATCTCCGGATCAAAGCCGCAAAAGGACAACGGGAACGGCGGCAGCAACAGCAGGAATGGCAACGGCCGCAACGGCAACGGCGGTTCCGGCATCATCCAGATTTCGGAACCTGCAGTCACGGCCCGCTGTGCCGGTGAACTGGAGGCCGGCACCAAGGTCCGGGTGCGTCTCCTGGCCTCGGACATCGCCACACGCGAGGTGCATTTCGAACTGGTCCCGCAGGGGTCCTGACCCGGAACGTTGCACTGCCCCGCCGGCGGGAACACGGGCAAAAGCGGGTTTCCTTTCCCTTGCGGCTAGACTGAAGAGGTAGAAATGGATGCCCGGTCGTTGATTTCCTTGATTTGAAACCAACAAGCCCGCCCCTACGCGATCTTGAGAAACACCCGCTGGTCACCAGTGCCAGCATTTTAGATAGCCCGCGATCGGCTTCCACTGGAATTGCTTGCGCGCCCGAGCGTGCTCCGGAACGGCCTTCGGCCGGCCCCCGTTGAGCAGGCAGCGCCATTGCCCAAATGAATAAGGAAACTCCCCTGTGAGTGAATTGCATACCCACCAGCTTTTGACGGACGACTCCGGCACCGAAACGCTTGAGCCTGAAGAAACCATCATCTCCGACGAGAAGCCGCACGAGATTGAGGAAAAGTCCTTCGCGGACTTCAACGTGCGGGCCGACATCGTCGAGTCCCTGGCTGACGCCGGCATCACCCATCCCTTCCCCATCCAGGCCATGACCCTTCCGGTTGCCCTGTCCGGCCACGACATCATCGGCCAGGCCAAGACCGGCACCGGCAAGACCCTGGGCTTCGGCATCCCGGCCCTCCAGCGCGTCGTGGGCCGGGACGATCCCGGCTACGAAAAGCTTGCAGTCCCCGGTGCGCCGCAGGCACTGGTCATCGTCCCCACCCGCGAACTTGCGGTGCAGGTGGCCAACGACCTTCAGACAGCATCGCGCAAGCGGAATGCCTGCATCGCCACCATCTACGGCGGCCGGGCGTATGAGCCCCAGGTGGAAGCCCTCAAAAACGGTGTTGAGGTTGTAGTGGGAACCCCCGGGCGCCTCATCGACCTCTACAAGCAGAAGCACCTGAGCCTGAAAAACGTCAAAATCGTCATCCTGGACGAGGCTGACGAGATGCTTGACCTCGGCTTCCTGCCCGACGTCGAAACCCTGATCGCAGCAACCCCGGCGGTCCGCCAGACCCTGCTGTTCTCCGCGACCATGCCCGGCCCGGTCATTGCCATGGCACGCCGCTACATGACCCAGCCCACGCACATCCGCGCTGCTGATCCCGACGATGAGGGCCTCACCAAGCGTGACATCCGGCAGCTGATCTACCGGGCGCACAGCATGGACAAGATCGAGGTTGTGGCCCGTATCCTCCAGGCCAGGGGCCGCGGCCGGACCATCATCTTCACCAAGACCAAGCGGACCGCCGCCAAGGTTGCCGAGGAGCTCGTGGACCGCGGTTTCGCAGCCGCCGCTATCCACGGAGACCTCGGACAGGGCGCACGCGAGCAGGCCCTCCGGGCCTTCCGCAACAACAAGGTGGATGTCCTCGTGGCCACCGACGTCGCCGCCCGCGGCATCGACGTTGACGACGTCACGCACGTCATCAACTACCAGTGCGTGGAAGACGAGAAGATCTACCTGCACCGGGTGGGCCGCACCGGCCGTGCCGGCAACAAGGGCACCGCCGTCACATTCGTGGACTGGGATGACATGCCACGGTGGGGACTGATCAATAAGGCCCTGGGCCTGAGCGTCCCCGAGCCCATCGAGACCTATTCCTCGTCTCCGCACCTCTATGAGGACCTGGACATTCCCGAGGGAACCAAGGGCCGCCTGCCGCGCGACAAGCGCACCCTCGCAGGCGTTGATGCAGAAGTGCTCGAGGACCTGGGCGAAACCGGCAAGAAGAACACCCGCGGCGGCCGCGACGCCGGCCGGGACGCGGGACGTTCCCGCGACCGTGACGGCCGGGACCGGGACAGCCGGGACCGCGGCGCCAAGCGCGACGGCGGGCGCACCGGCGACTCCGCTGGCCGCTCCGGTGAGCGCCGCCGTCGTACGCCCGATTCAGCCGCAGCCCCGGCCGGTGCCGGTGACGCCCCCGCAGCAACCGAGGCCGAGCAGCCGTCGCGCACGCGGCGCCCCCGCACGCGCACCCGGCGCCGGAACGGTGAAGTGGTCGGCGGCGAGACGGCTGCACAGCCGGGCAGCGCCGAGGCCTAAAACCCTTCATGACTGACACTGTCTGGGCGCCGGACGGCAGCAGCCTGGTGGTCCACGCGGACAACGCGGACTTCCTGCCCTCGCTGCCGGACGGCGCCTTCACACTGATCTATGTGGACCCGCCGTTCAACACCGGGCGGGCCCAGCGGCGCCAGCAGACCACCATGGTAGCCAACGCTGACGGCACGGGTGACCGCGTCGGCTTCAAGGGGCGGTCCTACGACACGATCAAGGGGGCGCTCCACCGCTACGATGATGCGTTCAGCGATTACTGGTCCTTCCTGGAGCCGCGACTGGTGGAAGCGTGGCGGCTGCTGGCGGACAATGGCACCCTGTACCTGCACCTGGACTACCGCGAGGTGCACTACGCCAAGGTGATGCTGGATGCGATCTTTGGCCGGGAATGCTTCCTGAACGAGATCATCTGGGCCTACGACTACGGCGCCCGGGCCAAAAACCGCTGGCCCACGAAGCACGACAACATCCTGGTGTACGTGAAGAACCCGGCAACGTACCACTTTGACAGCGCCGAGGTGGACCGTGAGCCGTACATGGCACCGGGCCTGGTTACGCCCGCCAAGCGTGAGCTGGGCAAGCTGCCGACGGACGTCTGGTGGCACACCATCGTCTCGCCTACGGGCAAGGAAAAAACAGGCTACCCAACGCAGAAGCCCGAGGGCCTGGTGCGACGGGTGGTAGCAGCCTCAAGCCGGCCCGGCGACTGGTGCCTGGACTTCTTTGCCGGTTCAGGAACCCTCGGCGCGGTGGCCGCCAAGATGGACCGGAAGTTCGTGTGCGTGGACCAGAACCAGCCCGCTATCGACGTCATGGCCAAACGCCTGGGCGCCCACGCTGAGTTCACTTCCTTCCCGACAGGCTAGGCAGGAGGGCGGTCCGCTAGGGACGGACGACGGCGGTCCCGGTCCCCAGTTCCTCGATCCGGGCAAGGACGTCCGGGGCGGTGAGGTTCTCCCCCAGCAGGTTGGGTTTGCCGGTGCCGTGATAGTCCGATGATCCGGTGATCAGCAGGTCGTGCCGGCCCGCGAGCCGCCGCAGGAAATCGCGCCCCTCCTCCGGATTGTCACGATGGTTGATCTCCAGGCCCGCAAGGCCGGCGTCGATCATCTCCTGGTACACCCGCTCGCCCACAATCCTGCCCCGGGAGGACGCCACGGGGTGGGCAAAGACAGGGACCCCGCCGGCGGCACGGACCAGTTCGACGGCGAGGGCCGGGGCTGGTGCGTAGTGCTGGATAAAGTAGCGCGACCGGGACGTGAGGATGGAGGCAAAAGCCTCTGAGCGGTCCTCCACGACGCCGGCGGCCACAAGGGCGTCCGCGATGTGGGGCCGGCCGAGCGTAGCGCCGGGGGCTACATGGTGGATGACGTCGTCCCAGGTGAGCGGGTAGTCCTCGGCGAGGAGGGTCACCATCCGTTCGGCACGGGTATGGCGCGCATCCTTGGCCTTCGTGATTTCCTCAAGAAGGCCGGGGTGGCCTGGGTCGTGCAGGTAGCTCAGGAGGTGGACGCTGATGCCCTCCTCCGTTCGGCAGGAAACCTCCATCCCCGGAACCAGGGCGACTCCGTGCTCAACCGCTGCCGTGGACGCCTCGTCCCAGCCGGCCGTCGAGTCGTGGTCCGTCAGCGCTACGACGTCCAGTCCGGCGCGGGCAGCGGACGCCATGACGCCGGCCGGGTTCTCGGTGCCGTCGGAGACATTGGAGTGGGCATGCAGGTCAATCCTCACCTGTCCAGCCTAGTTGACCATGCATTCACCCCGCGTATGCCCGGCCGCAACTCTCATCGGCCGGCGTGCGCAGCGGACGCAGTGGGGCCGGTGCCCGCCCTGTTCGCATAGCCGCGGAGCTGGTGAGACGATGGTGCCGTGAACGATGCCGAAAACTCCCAAGAATCTGCTTCCCAGCCCCTGGACCAGCGCGTCAACAACCGCTCCCAGCGCCCCAGTTCAGACGCATTCAAGGCCTTCATGGCCAGCAACTGGGCGCCCTCCCACCAGGAACTCCCGGCACGCGACGCCGTGGCCGGCCACGCCGCGACCCGGCGCAAGGCCATCTCCGAACAGTTCAAAGGCGAACGCCTTGTGATCCCTGCCGGTCCGCTGAAGGTCCGCTCCAACGACTGCGACTACCGCTTCCGCCCGCACTCCGGCTTCGCGCACCTCACCGGGCTCGGACTTGACCACGAGCCGGACGCCGTCCTGATTCTGGAACCTGCAGCGGAAGGAAAGGGCGACGACGGCGGGCACCACCACGCCACGCTCTACTTCCGGCCCCTCGCCGGAAGGGACACGGAGCAGTTCTACGCCGACTCCCGGGCGGGTGAGTTCTGGATCGGCGCCCGTCCCACCCTGGCTGAGTTCGAGGCCCGCCTGGGTTTGGCGACAGCCCATATCGACCAGCTGGAGACAGCCATCACCAAGGACGTGGGTGCTCCGGAAATCGGCGGCATCTCCATCCGCCTGGTCCGCAAGGTGGATGAGAACATCGACGCCCTGGTGGACACCGCCCGCTACAACACCGCCAAGGATCCCGAGAACCTGGACCTCGACGTGCTGGATGCCCTCGACGAAAAAATCAGCGAAGCCCTCTCCGAGCTGCGCCTGCTCAAGGATGAGTGGGAAATCGAGCAGATGAAGCTCGCAGTCGCCGCCACCGTGGAAGGTTTCGAAGAGGTTGTAAAGGCCCTCCCCCGGGCACTGACGCATGCCCGCGGCGAACGCGTGGTGGAAGGCGCGTTTTTTGCCCGTGCACGCGAGGTGGGCAACGAGCTGGGCTACGACACCATCGCCGCGTCCGGCAACAACGCCACCGTGCTCCACTGGACCCGCAACACCGGCAGGATCCATGCCGGTGAGCTCCTCCTGCTGGACGCCGGCGTGGAAGCGGATTCCCTGTACACAGCGGACATCACCCGCACGCTTCCGGCCAGCGGCGTGTTCAGCGATGTCCAGCGGAAGGTTTACGAAGCAGTGCTGGACGCTGCCGATGCCGGTTTCGCCGCTGCACAGCCCGGCGCCAAATTCCGTGATATCCACACGGCAGCCACCACCGTCCTGGCCGAACGCCTTGCCGAGTGGGGTCTGCTCCCCGTCACGGTGGAGGAAGCCATCAGCCCCGAAGGCCAGCAGCACCGGCGCTGGATGCCACACGGCACAAGCCACCACCTCGGACTGGATGTCCACGACTGCGCCCAGGCCAAGCGCGAGCTGTACCTGGACGGCATCCTCACTGAAGGCATGGTGTTCACCATCGAGCCGGGCCTGTACTTCAAGAACGAGGATCTGGCGATTCCGGAGGAATACCGCGGGATCGGCGTGAGGATTGAAGACGACATCCTGATGACGGCCGGCGGCCCGGTCAACCTGAGCGCCGCCCTGCCCCGCAAAGCTGCGGACGTCGAGGACTGGATGGCAGGCATCTACCGCGAAGCCGAGGCGGCCACCGAAGCGTAGGCCGGTACCCGGGGAAGCTCCGCTACGCGTCAAGAACCCGGGACAACCGGTTGCAGGATAAAAAAGCGGGGCTGCCGGAAAAATTTCCGGCAGCCCCGCTTTTTCATGGTTTTGCGTCGACGGCTACTGCCGTGAGTCGCCAGGGTGCTGCTGTTCATTGGTGTCCTGCGGCCCGTCCGGCCGCGGCCCGTGCTGGCCCTGCTCCCCGTCCTGGGGCTGGCCGGCGTCAGCGGCAGGACCCTGCGGAAGGCGGACACCGTACTGCGGCCGGCCGTCCGGCAGGTCCGGGTATCGGACGGTGCGGACGGGAGCCGGGGGCTCCTGGACGGCAGCTGCCTGCCCGCCCGACGTGTCATGGCCCGGGTTTTCCTGGACGGATGAGCCGGATGACTGCTGGCCGTAGGGATCATTCCAGCCTGATGGACGGGCAGGACCCTGGCCCGGCTGCTGGTGCGGCTGCTGCGGCTGGTTCTGCTGGTAAGGCTGGCTGGTGTAGTCGCGCTGGGTGTAGGGACCACCGCCGGCAGCCGCATCAGAGCGCGTCATGGGCAGCTGCTGGAGGAGCCGCCGCGCCTCATGGGCCGCTTCCGGCGACACCACGACGTCGTAACTTGTGGCCACCACCTGGCTCGTGGACGTGAAGTCCCGCTTGCCCCGCTGCATTGCATAGGTGACGATCCCGAACAACATGAAGAACGCCGCACCCATCAGCACCGACGTAAGAATCGAAAAATACCCTGGCGACGGCGCAAAGAAGGACAGCATGACGCCCACGAAAAGGCCGAACCACATGCCGCTCAACGCCCCGGAGAGTGCCACCCGGGGGTAGCTCAGGCGCCCCGTTACCCGTTCCACCATCTTCAGCTCGTTGCCCACGATGGACACCATGTGGACGGGGAACTGCTGGTCCGCAAGGTAGTCCACGGCCTTCTGGGCATCCAGGTAGGAGGTGTAGGAACCCACGGTATCGCCGGTGGGAACGGCCCGGGCTTCATCCATTCCGCCGGGCCCGCCGGCCTTGGGAGCACCAAATATGTTTGCCATAGTCCCATTCTTGCCCATGCGCATGTGTGCTGCCTGTAAATTCAGCTAAAAGAGAGCAGACTCGGTAGCCTGTAGGAGTGAGCACAACTCCTACCCGCGTCTTCGTGGCGCGCCTTTTGGGCCTCGACGTCTTCGACCCGCTGGGTGACCGGCTGGGCCGGCTGCGCGATGTTGTTGTGTTGTCCCGCGGAACCCAGGGCGCGCCGCACGTGGTGGGCATCGTCGTCGAAGTTCCCGGGAAAAAACGGGTCTTCGTGCCCATGACCCGGATCACCTCCATCGACCAGACCCAGATCATCTGCACCGGGCTGGTCAACCTGCGCCGTTTTGAACAGCGCGGCGCTGAAACCCTGGTGGTGGCGGAAATGTTCGATCGTCGCGTCACCCTCCGGGATGGCAGCGGCGATGCCACCATCGAAGACATTGCCATGGACCAGCACCGCTCCCGCGACTGGTTCGTCAGCAAGCTCTTCGTCCGGCGGGGCCACTCCCTCTCCCCGCTCAGCCGCCTGCGCCGCAATGAAACCCTGATTATCGACTGGGCCGACGCCCTGCAGGGCCCCCGTACCGAGCCGCAGGCCGCCACCCAGTTCGTGGCCAACCATGAGGACCTCAAGCCTGCGGACTTCGCCGAGGCCCTGCAGGAAATGAGCGATAAGCGCCGTTTCGAGGTGGCGAGCGAGCTCCAGGACGAGCGCCTGGCCGACGTCCTCCAGGAGCTCCCGGAGGACGACCAGGTGGAGATCCTCTCCGCACTGGACGTGCAGCGCGCCGCCGACGTGCTGGAGGAAATGGACCCCGACGACGCAGCCGACCTCCTCGGCGAGCTGCCCTCTGCCCAGGCGGAAGAGCTTCTGCAGCTGATGGAGCCGGAGGGCGCAGAGGACGTCCGGCGCCTGCTGGAATACGACGAGGACACCGCGGGCGGGCTCATGACCCCGGTACCGGTCATCCTCCCTCCTGAAGCCACGGTGGCCGAAGCCCTGGCGCACGTGCGCCGTGAGGAGCTTTCCCCGGCCCTCGCCTCCTCCATCTTCATCGCCAGGCCTCCGCTCGAGACCCCGACCGGCCGCTTCCTGGGCGTGGTCCACATCCAGCAGCTGCTCCGGTTCCCGCCGTTTGAGCCGCTCGGCAACCTGGTGGACAAGAACCTTGAGCCGTTGTCAGACCAGGCCCACATCAGCGAAGTGGCGCGGACCCTGGCAACCTACAACCTGAATTCCCTCCCCGTGGTCAATGACGCCGGCCGGCTTGTGGGGGCGGTGACTGTTGATGACGTTTTGGATCATCTGTTGCCGGATGACTGGCGCGCCCATGATGGCGAAGCCCCGATAAGAAGGCTTGGTGGCCGTATTGGCTGACAGCAGCGCCCCGAAGAACCCCAACCAGCGGATGCCCGCCAAGACGGCAGGAAAGGGCAGCCTGGACACACCGCTCAGCGGCCGCCAGCGGATCCTGCCCAAGTTCTCCCCGGACCCCGATGCCTTCGGCCATGCCACCGAGGGGTTTGCCCGCTTCATGGGCACGCCGCAGTTCCTCGTCTACATGACGGTTTTCGTCGTCGTCTGGCTGGCGTGGAACACGTGGGCGCCCTTGGAATGGCAGTTCGATTCGCGCGCCCTCGGTTTTACCCTGCTGACCCTGATGCTGTCCCTGCAGGCTTCCTATGCCGCTCCCCTGCTGCTGCTGGCGCAGAACCGCCAGGACGACCGCGACCGCGTTTCCCTCCAGCAGGACCGCCAGCGCGCCGAGCGTAACCTGTCGGACACTGAGTACCTGACCCGCGAGCTCGCGTCCCTCCGGATTGCGCTGCGCGAAGTTGCCACCCGCGATTACGTCCGTGCCGAGCTGCGTTCGCTGCTCGAGGACATGCTGGAAGCCCAGGAGGAGCTCCGCACCCATGATCCTTCCGGGCAGGGGCAACACGAGTCCCCCCGCGACAAGGTGCGGGAAAAGCTCAAGGAACAGCGTGACCGGCAGCGGAATCCCCGCACCCAACAGATTCCCCGGCTTAAGCCCGGCCACTCCACCCAGGACCGTTAATGAGCGAACCCGTTGCCAACGCCGCGTTGGCTGAGGCAGTGAACGCTGCCCTGGCCACCGTCATGGACCCCGAACTCCGCCGCCCTATCACTGAACTGGGCATGGTGGATTCCGTTGACATCTCCGACGACGGCAGCGTCAGGCTGGTTGTCCTGCTCACCATTTCCGGCTGTCCCCTCAGGGATACCATTACCTCTGATGCCACGAAGGCGCTGCTGGCCGTTCCGGGGGTGGCCGCCGTCGACGTCGACCTGAAGGTGATGACGCAGGAGCAGCGTGATGCCCTCAAGGAGCTGCTCCGCGGTGCCGGCGGCCAGCGCGGCATTCCGTTCAACGAGCCCAACTCCCTCACCAAGGTCTACGCCGTGGCCAGCGGCAAGGGCGGCGTGGGAAAGTCCTCCGTCACCGTCAACCTTGCCTGCGCCCTGGCCGCCCAGGGCCTCCGTGTGGGCATCGTGGATGCTGACGTTTACGGCTTCTCAGTGCCCGGCCTGATGGGCATCACGCAGGCCCCTACCCGGGTGGATGACATGATCCTTCCGCCGGTGGCTTACGGCGTGAAGGTGATTTCCATCGGGATGTTTGTCAGCGGGAACCAGCCGGTGGCGTGGCGCGGGCCCATGCTGCACCGTGCCCTAGAACAGTTCCTGACTGATGTTTACTTCGGCGACCTCGATGCCCTGTTCCTGGACCTGCCGCCCGGCACCGGGGACATCGCCATCTCCGTGGCCCAGCTGCTGCCCAAAGCGGAAATCCTGGTGGTCACCACACCGCAGGCTGCTGCTGCCGACGTCGCCGAGCGCGCCGGCGCCATCGCCACCCAGACCGGCCAGAAAGTGGCGGGCGTCATTGAGAACATGTCCTACCTGGAAATGCCCGACGGCGGCAGGATGGAATTGTTTGGAAGCGGCGGCGGCTCGGTCCTCGCCGAACGGCTGACTGCGACGGTTGGGGCAGAAGTACCGCTGCTGGGCCAGATTCCGCTGGATATCCAGCTGCGGGAAGGCGGGGATACGGGCGTGCCCATAGTCCTCGGCCAGTCCGGAACCCCTGCGGCGGCGGCACTGTCCGGGATCGCGGGACAGCTGGCAGCAAAGCCGCGGGGCCTCGTGGGCCTGAAACTCGGTCTTCAGCCGCGCTGAGAAGAGCTGCTGTGCGCGGAAGCGCCTAGGTAGCTTCGGTGTCGAAGGGTGCAGCCTCGCCGGGCGGCAATGACTGGAGCACTCGCTCCGGCCGCTTCGGTGCTGCATCAGCTGCCACAGCAGCGGCTCCCGAGACGGCTGCGACGGCGGCCGGGGCACCTGCGCTGACCGGCTTGGAATCGTCGTCGAGAAGCGCTTCCTTGATGATGCGCCTCGGATCGTACTGGCGGGGATCGTATTTCTTCCAGTCGACATCATCAATGTCGATGCCGACTTCTTCCTTGATCTGCTCGCGGGCCCCGGAGGCCATGCGGCGGACTTCCTTGACCAGGTTGGCCAGCTTCTGGGTGTATTCGGGCAGCCTCTGGGGGCCGATCACCAGAACGCCAATGATCAGCAGAAGAAAGAACTCCGGGCCGTTGATTCCAAACACTTTAGGAAGATTACCCTCTCCGGGCTGCCACTGACGATTTCAACCCGGGGGCCGGGACAACTGTTCATCCTGCGGGGTGAAAAAGGCGACGATCCGGTGGGCCCCGCGCTGCAGCCGGCTCATGAGGGCCTCCCCTTCTGCCGGCGGGGAGGGAGCCAGTCCGGCAGCGATACCTTCGTCAGCCCTGGTCCCGAGGTGCTGCAGGATGGGCACGGCGTCATCGGCCCGCTCGGCCGGCAGATCGGACTCGTAGGCGAAACTGTGGCCCGGTGTCCTGTACGTCGCGGACCACGGGGATGACTGCAGCACGCGCAAAGTGCCGCCGGCCGGGCCGGACTCCCCCGCTCCCGGGGCTGCCTGCCCGGCGTCGGAGTTCCCGCCGCCGCCGGGGAACGCAAGGCGTTGTTCGGTCACGGTGGCGTAGTGGGTGCCATCAGTCAGCCGCAGCTCAACGGCCGGCCGGCCGTCCTGCATCACGGCCTTTGCCGACTCGAGGCGGAATCCCATCGCTTCGAGTTCCGGACAGGCCCAGCCTTCGGAGCGCAGCCGGGCAAGCTGCCCGGCATCCAGGGACCTGCCGTCCGCCGGCGTTTTGGAGGAAACCTGGGAGAATGCCGCGGGGCTTCCCGCCACCTCCCCGGCCGGAGGCTCCCCGGCTGCAGCAAAAGCACCGACTGCCAGCACGGCCGCAGCGGCCGTGCTGCCTCCCGCCGCCAAGGCCAGGACCCGGACAGGATTTCGGGGCGCGGCCGGCCGGGCTGCTCCACCCGCTTGGACCTCAGCGAGTTCCTGAGTCCGGGCCAGCAGCCGGGCTGTCAGGTCATCACTGGCGGGAGGGATGGGGGCATCGCGAAGGCGCTCCAGGTACTGGCGTTCCCGCCGCATGGCTGATGAGCATTCGTGGCAGGACTGAAGGTGGCTGCGGGTACGCTGATGCCTGCTTCCGAATGGAGACCGGGACCTCATGCGCCGTTCAGAGGATGCCGGCGATGCGCGGCATGGACAGCTTGCGGCGCGCATGCTGGGGCCGGGGGTCTCTGTGGGCAAGCTTCTCCCGAAGCATCGTCCGGCCACGGTGGATCCGGGAGCGCACAGTGCCAAGCTTGACGCCCAGCGCCTCCGCCACTTCGTCGTAGGACAGGCCTTCAAGGTCACACAGGACGACGGCGGCGCGGAAGTCCGGCGGGAGTTCCTCCAACGCGGCCTGGACATCGAGATCGAGGTTGTTGAACTCGAAGCTCTGCTCCGGCCCGGGCTCGCGCCCCGGAAGCCGCGATTCTGCGTCCTCGGCAAGGGCATCGAACCGAATGCGGGTTTTCCGGCGTGCCTGGTCCAGGAAAAGGTTGGTGGTGATGCGGTGCAGCCAGCCATCGAGCGTGCCCGGCTTGAAGTTTTCCAGTGAGCGGAAGACGCGGACAAACACCTCCTGCGTGAGGTCTTCGGCGTCGTACTTGTTGCCCGTCAGGCGGTACGCCAGCCGGTACACTTTTGCCGAGTGGTTGGTAACCACTTCTTCCCAGGTGGGCCGGACCCACTCAGCCTCAGGATGATGTGCTGCAGGGACAGGTGCCACAACTGAAGATGACATCGTCCACTCCCCTCGTGAAATGCTAACGCCCGGATACTGTTGACATCTCTGATTCGGCGCCGGTCACCTTTTGGATGAGCGGATATTAATCATTTCAAACTTGTCTGGGAATTTCCTGATTGCGGGAAAGTTCAGCCATGGGCGCAACAGCCCGCCTCCGCTGCCGCTGCCACCGGACACAGTAGGCTGTAGAGGACATTCCCCTGCCGCCCAGAAAGCGAATACCCATGAGCGCCGACAAGTCCACCAGCTGGTCCTATGCAGAAGATCTGCCTGCTGAGGATGAGGTCATGCTTCGGGCCCGGGAGCGTTCCTTCGAACTGGGCGTCACGCCGGTCGGACCGGGAGTGGGAGCAGTCCTCACCGTGCTGGCTGCCTCCTCCAAAGCGCAGACCGCAGTAGAGATCGGAACCGGCGCCGGGGTTTCCGGAGTGTGCCTGCTTCGCGGCCTGGGTTCCCAGTCCGTCCTGACCACCATTGACATCGACGTTGAACACCTCAGGGCTGCCCGCGAGGCCTTTTCCGAGGCCGGGAGCCCCGCCAACCGCACCAGGACCATCTCCGGCAGGGCAGGCGATGTCCTCCCGCGGTTGACGGACCGGGCCTACGACCTGGTGTTCATCGATGCCGACAAGCCGGGCCTGCCCGGGTATGTGGAACAGGCCATCCGGCTCCTGAAGCCCGCCGGGCTGCTGATCATCAACGATGCCCTGGACAAGGACAAGGTCGCCAACCCGGCGGGGCGTGAGGCGAACACCATCGTCCTGCGCCAGGTGGGCAGGGCAATCCGCGACGACGAGAGGCTTTCGTCCGCTATGCTTCCCACCGGCGATGGCCTCCTGGTAGCAGTCAAGAAGTAGCGACGTGAAAAGGGCAGGGTCCGCAGCCAGCCGGCTGCGGACCCTGCCCTTTGCGATTATTCGGTAACGCCGACGAGGCATTCCTTGAGATTGGCTGCCTCAGCAGCGTTCAGCTCGACCACCAGGCGCCCGCCGCCTTCGAGCGGGACGCGCATGATCAGGCTGCGGCCCTCCTTGGTGACTTCCATTGGGCCGTCTCCGGTGCGTGGTTTCATAGCCGCCATGAGGAATTCCCCTCCATTTTGTCCCAGGACTGATCAGCCCGGGCGGGCTGTGTCCGCATCGATCAAGCCGCTATGGCGGGGTGGGTTGGACACCGCCAAGGCTGAGCGTATTCTGAATGCTTTTTGTCCTTGCTTACTTACTATTATCAGGGAATTACCCGTACGTAGCTAATCGATGGACATTTACGGTGTGGTGCCATTTCAGGGTTGACCTGCGCTGAAGTCCGAAAAACCTAGGGCGGATAATCGCCGCCGCCGGGCAGTTGCGCCCACGCCCACAACCACACGATCCAAACGATTTGCAGCAGCAGGAACATGACCAGCACTGTCCACCGGTAGGCCCGGGAGCGTGATACCAATACCGCCCCGAGTGCGAGGGGAAAAAGTGGCAGCAGCATCCTGAAAGTGCTGGTCTGGGGATGCAGGAACACCACCAGGTAACCCATATAGCAGGCGCACCACAGCCGTAGTTCGACGCCGAGCTGCCGGACAGGCGCCAGGAAGAGCAGTGCGCCAAAAAGTGCCACGAAGACAAACGGTGCCAGTATGCCCAGTACCGGCCCGAAGAGGTCCACGCCGGTGTCGAACCACGGCTTGAACGGAACCAGGTCCTCCCCACGCCACACGGTTTCTGTTTTTGTGTAGGCCCGCATGTCACCTGTTGCTGCCCAGGCCGCGGCGGGCCAGGCGAGGGCCATCGCTCCCCCAACGACGGTGAGCGCCGTGAGCGCTGCCAGGTCGCCCTTGGAATGGGTGCCTTCCTGTTCCCTGCCGCCGGATTTTGCGCTGCCGGCCCATGCCCAGAGGTGGCGCAGGAGGAGCAGCCCCAGCATGGCGGCAAAGGGAACTCCTACGGGACGGGACAGGCACAGGAGCACAACCACCGGAATGGCCCACAGGTACTGCCTGCGTACCACCAGCAGCAGCGCTGCCGCAAGGAGCAGCAGGGACAGCGGTTCGGCGTACGGCACCTGCAGGACGGCAGCTACGGGAAAGGCGGCAAAGAACGCCACGCCCCACAACGCCGGGGTGTGGGAGGCCTTATGGCGGAAGAGGACATAAACAACCAGGGCCGCTGCCCACCCTGAGAGCATGGCGACGATGGTCAAAGACGCCGCGGGTGCCAGGCCGGTCAGTCCGCTGAGCCCTCTGGCCAATACTGGAAACAAGGGATAGAAGGCCCAGGCGTTTTCCTGCACGTTTCCGGCAGCATCGGTGGGCAGGATGGAGGGGTAGCCGTCGGTGACGATCCTGCCGTACCAGCGCGCATCCCAAATGTTGATGAAACTCCAGTAATCGGGCTTTGCCGGGAACCATGGATTGGGACCTTGGTGGAGTGCAGCGGCCATGAATGTGCAGGCACTGGCCAGCCTGGCCGCGAAGTAGAGAACTGTTACCTGGAACCACCAGGGCCATGCCCGGACAACGGCTCCCGCTCTCCCCGCCAGCGCCTGGACGGACGGGAGGAATCCGGTCTGCCCCCGCGCCACAGTGCTCACGACGCGTTCTTTCCTGGCGCCGTGTTCCCGCCCGATTCCGGGCCGCCGGCTTCCTCTGCAGCCCGCAGCGCAGCCTCCAGCCGGTCGATTTCCTCCTGTTTGGAGACCAGCTGGTCCCGCAACTCATCCAGGACCTGGTCCACCTGGTCCATCCTGTAGCCGCGCAGGCCAAGGGAGAAGCGCACACGGTCCACGTCCTCCGGGGCGGCCTGGGCCGGCAGCAGGACGGGCGGAAGATTGGCGGGCGGCTGCTCGAAACCGCCGTCGAGCAGGGCAGGCAACGGGGCGTCGCCCTTCTTGCCGGAACGCCGCCCAAGGCCGACCCAGAAGACCATCCCCACCAGGCAGATGGCCAGGAACACCAGAAAAAAGCTCACCGCTCCATCGTGCCAGACAGGGTGGGCCGCACCAGTACCGACGCCCGCACGGTATCGGCTACTCCGGCCGCTGTTCTCCCTTGAAGGATGGCGTTACGGCCGCGTGGAGCACCCGGTCAACAGCTTCGGCGGGATCATCGACCACCTGGATCAGGTCCAGGTCCTTCTCCGAGACCATGCCTTCGGCCACCAGGGTCCCCCTGATCCATTCGATCATGGGGCCCCAAAAATCGACTCCAAGGAGGACGATGGGAAACGACGTCACCTTCCGCGTCTGCACGAGCACCATTGCCTCGAACAGCTCATCGAGTGTGCCAAGGCCGCCGGGCAGGACAATGAACCCCTGGGCGTATTTGACGAACATGGTCTTGCGGGCGAAAAAGTAGCGGAAGTTGATGCCCAGGTCCACCCACTGGTTCAGGCCCTGCTCGAACGGCAGTTCGATGCCCAGGCCCACCGACACCCCATTGCCTTCAACGGTGCCGCGGTTGGCGGCTTCCATGGAACCGGGACCGCCGCCGGTGATCACGGCAACGCCGGCCTCCGCCAGTTTCCGCCCCACTTCAACCCCCATCTCGTAGTAGGGGCTGCCGGGTTTGGTACGCGCTGAACCAAAGACACTCACGGCCTTACCGATGTCCGCCAGGGCACCGAACCCTTCCACGAACTCGCTCTGGATGCGCAACACCCGCCACGGATCGGTGTGGACGAACTGCCCCGGACCCTTGGTGTCGAGCAGATGCTGGTCGGACATCTCCACGGCCGCCTGTTTGCGGCGCAGCTCGAGGGGCCCCTTACGGCGCGGCTGGGAGTTTCTGGCCGGATCTGCGTTGATGCTCATTCACCTAGGCTAACCTCCCGCAGGAGGTATCTCTTGAATCACGATCGGCAGGAAGTTGGGGTGATTCGCATCATAAAGAGCTGTTGTTCGCTAGATTCTTACTTATGACTACTCATGTGCCCGGAGATTCCCTGGTCTCCCTGAACGGCGTCAATAAGCACTACGGCCAGCTGCATGTATTGAAGGACATCAACCTGCATGTCCGCAAAGGCGAGGTTGTTGTGGTCATCGGTCCTTCCGGGTCCGGTAAGTCCACCCTCTGCCGTGCCATCAACCGCCTGGAGACCATCGAGGAGGGGACCATCAGCATCGACGGGAAGGTGCTCCCCGAAGAAGGCAAGGAACTCGCACAGCTCCGCGCCGACGTCGGAATGGTCTTCCAGTCCTTCAACCTCTTCGCGCACAAGACCATCCTGGAAAATGTGACTCTTGGCCCCATCAAGGTCAAGGGTGTTTCCAAGGCCACCGCGGACAAAGACGCCATGGCCCTGCTTGAGCGGGTTGGCGTGGGCCACCAGGCTCCAAAGCTGCCGGCGCAGCTGTCGGGCGGACAGCAGCAGCGCGTGGCCATTGCACGGGCCCTGGCAATGAAGCCGAAGGTCATGTTGTTCGATGAACCCACGTCCGCGCTGGACCCCGAAATGATCAATGAGGTCCTGGACGTCATGATCCAGCTGGCCAAGGAGGGCATGACCATGATCGTGGTCACGCACGAGATGGGCTTCGCCCGCAAGGCAGCGGACCGTGTCGTCTTCATGGATGGCGGCCAGATCGTTGAAGACGCCACCCCGGAGGAGTTCTTCACCAATCCGAAGAGCGACCGGGCCAAGGACTTCCTCTCCAAGCTCCTCACCCACTGATTTACCCCCACCCGATCCACCCCCGGAACGATCACACCCAGTTCGCATCCCGGCCGTGACCCACGGCCACAATGAAAGGAATGTCATGAAGGCATTTATGACCCGGCGGAAGTCGTTTGTCGTGGCGGCCACCGCTGCCCTCGCCCTGTCCCTGAGCGCCTGCGGCGGAGGCGGAACCGATGCGGGAGGCGACCCCTCGGTCGCCGCGGAGCCTACCTTTGCTGCTGGCACCACCATGGAAAAGCTTGCTTCAGCCGGAACCATCAAAATCGGCACCAAGTACGACCAGCCGCTCTTCGGCCAGGTGGGCCTTGACGGCAAGCCCGTCGGATTCGATGTGGAAATCGGCAAGCTGATTGCAGCCAAGCTGGGCATCGCGGCTGACAAGATCGAATGGTCCGAGACCGTTTCGGCCAACCGCGAGCCGTTCATTGAACAGGGCAAAGTTGACCTTGTCATCGCGACGTACACCATCAACGACAAGCGCAAGCAGGTAGTCAGCTTCGCCGGGCCGTACTACGAGGCCGGCCAGGCCCTGATGGTCAACAAGGACAACGACACCATCAAGACCCCCGAGGACGTCAAGGGCAAGAAGGTCTGTTCCGTCACCGGTTCAACCCCCGCCGCAACGATTGTGGACAAGTATGGCGCAGAGCTCGTCCCCGCGGCCACCTACTCCGCCTGCCTCGAGCCGTTGCGCAACAAGCAGGTTGAAGCGGTCACCACGGACAACGTGATCCTCGCCGGATTCGTGGACAAGGAACCCGACGCCTTCAAGCTCGCCTCTGACGAGACGTTCACCAAAGAGCCCTACGGCATCGGCCTGAAGAAGGATGACACCGAGTTCCGCAACTGGATCAACGACCAGCTGGAGTCCTTCGAAGAGGACGGGTCCTACAAGGAGGCGTGGGAAGCAACTGCCGGCTCGGTCATCAAGACCGCCCCTGAGCTGCCCGAGCTTGACCGTTACTAAGCAGCCCCAGTAGTTGCCGGGGCTGCTCTGCGGCCCCGGCAACCGCCGTCTTCGCTCCCGTCCACGCCCACAGCCAAAGGATCCAATGGACGTCATTCTTGAAAACCTTCCCCTGTACTGGAACGGTTTTCTCCGCACACTTTTCCTCTCCGCCGTTTCCGGAGTCATCGCACTCGTCCTCGGCACCCTCCTGGCGGCTGCCAGGGTTTCCCCGGTGGCCGCGCTCCGCGGGTTCAGCACGGTCTATGTCGAAGTTCTCCGAAATACTCCCCTGACCATTGCGTTCTTTTTCGCGGCCATCGTCCTTCCCCGGCTTGGAGTGAAGTTCGAGCAGTTCGAAATTGCAGCCATCATTGCCCTCAGCACCTACACCGCAGCCTTCATCGCCGAAGCTGTCCGCTCAGGTGTCAACAGCGTCCCGGTGGGCCAGGCTGAAGCCGCGCGCAGCATCGGCATGAACTTCGGGCAGGTCCTGAACCTCATCATCCTGCCCCAGGCCCTGCGGACGGTGGTCCCTCCACTGATCAACATCCTGATCGCGCTGGTGAAGAACTCGTCTGTGGCCGGTGCCTTCTTTGTCCTGGAACTGTTCGGCTACGGCCGGCAGCTCGCCAACGCCAACGGTGACGCCGTCATCCCCGTCCTGCTGGGTGTTGCGTTCTTTTATCTGCTCCTCACCGTTCCGCTGGGCATCCTCGCCAGCACGGTGGAACGAAAGGTGGCGATTGCCCGATGAGCTCAGTTCTTTACGACGTTCCAGGCCCCAAAGCCCGCCGCATCTCCCTGATCGGTTCCATCGTCGGTTCCCTGCTGATTCTGGGCCTGCTGGCCTGGATCATCATGACCTTCGCGCAGCAGGGCATCTTTGAAGGACGCCGCTGGCAGATCTTCACCAGGGCTGATGTGTGGACGCTCTTGGGCAACGGCCTGGGCGCCACCCTCAGTGCTGCCGCCCTGGCGGCGGTCATCGCCTTCCCGCTGGGACTGCTGCTTTGCCTGCTGCGCATTTCGGATGTCGCCTTCATCCGGATTCCTGTCCGGGTGGTGCTGGAGTTCCTGCGCGGCATGCCTGTGGTCCTGATGATGCTGTTTGTCCTCCTCGGCTTCGGCACCTCGCCGTTCATTGCCGTTGTCACCGGCCTGGTGCTGTACAACTCAGCAGTGTTTGCGGAAATTATTCGTGCGGGCATCCAGTCATTGCCCAGGGGGCAGCGTGAAGCCGGGCTGGCCATCGGCCTGACCAGCTTCAAGTCCCGCATGCTGATTGAACTGCCGCAGGCTATCCGGCGCATGATGCCGTCGCTCGTGGCGCAGATGGTGGTCCTCCTCAAGGACACCTCGCTGGGCTACATCGTGGCGTACGGTGAGCTCCTGCGCGCCGTCCAGGTGATGGCCGACTTCCTGGGTACGCAGTTCCTGTTCCCCATCTTCTTTGTTGCCGCTGCCATCTACATCGCCATCAATATCCTCGTTTCAAGGATTGCCGTCTGGATCGAGCGCCGCGGATCCAAGAAGGCCGCCGGTGGCGTGGCCAAGGCCGAACCGGAAAAGGCCAACGCCCCGGTCCCCTGACCGTTTCGCAAAAGCCCTTCTGTCTAAGAGCGATGGCCCGGACCTTACGGTCCGGGCCATCGTCCGTTAAGTCCAGGCGGGTCCTGGCGTCAGCCAGCTAGCCAGTCCTGCAGCGAAGCCAGGCACTTCCGGATGGCGTCGGCGTCGACGTGCTCGTTGTCCTTGTGGGCCAACAGAGGGTCACCGGGCCCGAAGTTCACGGCCGGGATACCCAATTCACTGAAACGGGCGACGTCGGTCCAGCCGTATTTCGGTTTGGGTTCAGCGCCCACGGCAGCAACAAAGGAGGCAGCCGCGGGGTGCTGGAGCCCCGGGCGTGCACCGGCGGCAGCATCGGTGCGGACGACGTCGAACCCTTCCAGGAGTTCACGAACCACCGCTTCTGCGTGGTCTGGCGTTTTGTCCGGCGCAAAGCGGTAGTTGATTTCCACCACGCACCGGTCCGGAATGACGTTGCCGGCGGTCCCTCCATTGATCTTCACGGCGTTAAGGCTTTCCCGGTATTCGAGCCCGTCCACGTTGACGGTAAGGGGTTCGTAGGCTGCCAGCCTGGCCAGGATGGGAGCCGCCGCATGGATGGCGTTGCTTCCCATCCAGGCGCGGGCGGAGTGGGCTGCCTCGCCCACCGTGGTGACCTCGAACCGGCTGGTGCCGTTGCAGCCGCCCTCTACCGTGCCGTCGGTCGGTTCCAGCAGGATGGCGAAGTCGCCGTCAAGCAGGTTGCCGTGGTTGCGCACCAGGCGGCCCAGGCCGCTCTTCACGGCCTCGACTTCCTCGTGATCGTAGAAAACAAAGGTGACGTCCCGCTTGGGCGCCGCCCCGCCGTCGAACAGTGTGGCAGCCAGCGCCAGCTGCACCGCGACGCCGCCCTTCATATCGGTGGCACCGCGGCCGTACAGCACGCCCTCCCCGGGCACCCCGGACTCCCAGCTGGATGGGACCGTACCACTGGACCCCTCGGTCAGGGGCAGCGGAACGGTGTCGAGGTGGCCTGCCAGGATGACGCGTTCCGCGTTGCCCAACTCAGTGCGGGCAATGATCGAGTCGCCGTCGCGGACGACGTGCAGGTCCGGTAGGGCCAGCAGCGCCGCTTCGACGGCGTCCGCAAGTTCCGTTTCGTGTCCGGACACGCTGTTGATGTCCATGATGGCAGCTGTCAGGAGCGCGACGTCCTGGCGGAGGTCCAGCATCAGGGTTGATTGTTCAGGGGTGGTTTCGGCAGTCACGAAGCCAGTCTAGTTCGGAGCCTGTCCCCGCCCGTCGATAGACTGGGGCCATGACTGAGACTGCTTCTTCCGCCGTGCCCGAAACCTCTAATGCAACCACTGACCGGCGCTCTGCCTACGGCTTTGGTGTCGCCACCATTGCCACCGGTGACGCCACCGTCCTGGATGCCTGGTTTCCTGCGCCGGCCCTCGGTGTTGCCGCCGAGGACCTGCGTTCCGTTGACAACGCGGACGACACCCTGACGAGCATCGCCGAGAACGGTGCCGACGAGGACCGCGGCACCGAGCAAAAAGTTGTTTTTGTCCAGATCAACCTCGATGAAGCCCCGGCCGATACCGTCGACGCCTACCTGCGGCTGCACCTCCTCTCGCACCGCCTGGTCCAGCCCAACACCATCAATCTGGACGGCATCTTCGCCAAGCTGCCCAATGTTGTCTGGACCAACTTCGGCCCCGCGGCAGTGGAGGGCTTTGAGCTCACCCGCGCGCGGCTGAGGCGCCGCGGCGCCGTCACCGTCTATGGCATCGACAAGTTCCCGCGCATGGTGGACTATGTCGTGCCCTCCGGAGTAAGGATTGCCGACGCCGACCGCGTTCGCCTGGGCGCGCACCTCGCCGAAGGAACCACTGTGATGCATGAGGGGTTCGTCAACTTCAACGCCGGAACGCTGGGCACCTCCATGGTGGAAGGCCGCATCTCCGCCGGCGTGGTGACGGGCAACGGCAGTGACGTGGGCGGCGGCGCGTCCATCATGGGCACGCTTTCGGGCGGCGGCAAGGAAAAGATCACCATCGGCGAACGGGTGCTGCTGGGCGCAAACTCGGGTGTGGGTATCAGCATCGGTGATGACTCCGTGGTGGAAGCGGGCCTGTACGTGACGGCCGGGACCCGGGTGCGCGTGCCGGGGCCCAAGGACGAAGTGGGCGAGGACACTACCAAGATCGTCAAGGCCGCTGAACTCTCCGGCGTGCCCAACCTGCTGTTCCGCCGCAACTCCACCACGGGCGCCGTGGAGGTACTCCCCCGCGCCGGGCAGACCGTCGAATTGAACGACGCGCTGCACGCCAACTGATCCTCCAGATGGGACGAAGACGCGGACTGCGCCGCCTCGCAGTTCTGCTGCTTACCCTGGCACTGGTGGCTGGCGGCATTTACTCGGCCGTGTTTTTCCTGCAGCGTTCTGAAACCCTCGTTTCGGAACGCTGCAGGGCCGATATTGGCGAACGTACTTCCGAATTGGCCCCGGACCAGGCTGTCTATGCCTCCCTGATCACGGCCGTGGCCGTGCAGCGCGGGCTGCCGCCGCGGGCTGCGAGCATCGCTCTTGCCACCGCAATGCAGGAGTCCAAGCTGCGGAATATTGACCACGGGGACCAGGCCGGACCGGATTCCCGCGGCTTGTTCCAACAGCGTCCTTCACAGGGATGGGGAACCCAGGCACAGGTCATGGATCCTTACTACGCCGCAAACGCCTTTTACGACGCCCTGGTCAAGGTTCCGAACTACGAATCCCTCGAAATCACGGACGCAGCCCAGCGTGTCCAGCGCTCTGCCTATCCCACCGCCTATGCTCAGCACGAGCAGATGGGCCGGACCTTTGCCTCCGGCCTGACAGGCCAGACGCCTGGAGCAGTCCAGTGCACGCTGCGTTCAACGGAAGCCGGCGGGGACATCGCCGCGCTGTCGGCCGAACTTGGCCAGGCTTACGGTCCGCTGGGAACAGCGGTTGACGGTGCAACACTGGTGGTGGACGCCGCCGGCAGCCAGGCATGGTCAGTGGCACAGTGGGCAGTTGCCAACGCCAAAGGGTTCGAGGTTACGCGGGTGGAGGTAGCCGGACAGAGCTGGACCCGGGCTGCCCGGGACGGGTGGCAGGAAACGGCGGGCCCGGACGGACAGGTGCGGATTACCGTAGCCGCGGACGGCGACGGCAGCTGAGGTCCGGCCACCGGGTTTCCCTAAACGAGGATCTCCACCACCGGCTGCACATAGCTGCGGAAAAGCTCAGGTTCAGCCATCAGCTGGTTGCTCATGATGATCTTGTCCGGTTCCAGGTACCAGGCCCGCTGCTCGTTCAGGGGCAGCTCGATGATGGTCAGCTTAAAGTCGCGGGAGTCCCGTCCCACTTCCATCAGCCTGTCATCCACCATGTCCTCAAGCAGCTGGTCCGTTCCGCTCGCGGCACGTTCCGCCTCAAGTTCGGCATATTCGCTCCTGCGCTCCCGGGCGTATGTGAGCGCAGCCCCGAAGTGGGCCTGGAGCACACGCTGAAGGGCCGGCGAGTTGCCAAACGCCTCGAAGTCTGGCGGAGCCAGCTCCGGGGAGGTCTGGGGATGGGCTTTGAGGAGCTGTTCCCACCACGCCTCCCACTCAGTCTTCAGCGCACTCAAGCCGCCTACGTCGGCGGTCAGGTGTGAATGGTCAACCCTGCGGACCTTAGGCGCTGCATGGGACAGCGCGGGGTGGCCTGCACCGTCGAGCCCTGCAGTATCCCGGACGAACAGGGCTATCATCAGGGGCCCTGATGTGTCCGCCGTGATTTGCCACCTGGTACCGCTTGTTTGATACATCCGACGTCCTTCCGTGGCGTGCCCTTGCAGGGACGGGTGATCGCGTAGCGCCCCCGGTTATCAGTCTATGCCCCTCGCTGCCCACGTTAGCGGCACAGATCACATCCCGTCGAGGTGCCGTTCAAGGACGTCCACGCACATCTCCCGGGTCATCCAGCCAGGCTGCAGCAGCGCATGCATGCACAACCCGTCCAGCGTAGCCAGGAGCCGCTCCGCTTCCACCACGAGGCTTTCCCGGGGCTCCCCCTCGGGCCTCAGCGCGGTGACAACCCGCCCTACGATAACGGCAACCTCCCGGTGGCTCCGGTCTGCTTCAGCAACAAGGAACGGCCGGACCCGTGCAGCGCTCTTGAACGCCATCCACGCACAGAGCTCCACCGCCCGCGGTGCGTCAAGGGGCAGGAGACCGCACAACAGGGCTAAAACGGCGGCCCGGTGATCCGCGGTTCCGGGAGCAGCAGCCTGCACGTCCGGCAGCGACGCTTCAAGGCGGCCTACGATGCGGTCCACGACGGAAGCAAAGGAGAATGCCAGCAGTTCCTCGCTGCCCGCAAAGTAGTGCCGTACAGATCCAACGGCCAGCCCTGCCTCGTCCGCCGTCTCCCGAAGGGAGGCACGCTCCAGCCCGTCTGCTGCGATGATGCGGAGTACGGCTTCAACAACGTCCTGGCGCCGGGCTTCGGCATCAACGATTTTGGGCACCCCTTCTATTTAGCACGGATGTGTTGCAGCGGCCGTACGGCATGCCGGGCCGCCGTGCCGGTGACCTCCCCGCCTTCCGGGCCGACACCACCTCTGCCTTGGCGGACCTCAGCTGGTCCACACCAAGACCGTCGACCAGATGTGCGAGGACCACTGGCGCTGGCAGACAAACAACCCCCAGGGTACGCCTCCTGAACCTGGTGATTAACGACGTCAGCCGCCCACCTTTGAAAGGTGGGCGGCCGACGTCGTAAATGCCCGGCTGAACCTGTGGCCACAGCGGCGAGGGACCCGGACCGAGCTTGCGAGGTTCGGGAGCCGGTGGGTGGGCCCACGCCGGCGAGGGACCCGGACCGAGCTTGCGAGGTTCGGGAGCCGGTGGGGACTAGCGGACCGGGTAGTCCCGCTCGGGCTCGCCGATGTAGAGCTGGCGCGGGCGGCCGATTTTGGTGTTCGGGTCGCTGATCATTTCGCGCCACTGGGCGATCCAGCCGGGGAGGCGCCCGATCGCGAAGAGCACGGTGAACATCTTCTCCGGGAAGCCCATGGCCTTGTAGATCAGGCCGGTGTAGAAGTCCACGTTCGGGTAAAGCTTGCGCTGGATGAAGTAGTCATCGTTCAGCGCCTTCTCTTCCAGGCGCAGGGCGATGTCCAGCAACTCGTCGTGGCCGCCGAGCTTGCTGAGGATCTCGTGGGCGGTGGCCTTGACGATCTTGGCGCGAGGATCGTAGTTCTTGTAGACGCGGTGCCCGAAGCCCATGAGGCGGACGCCGTCTTCCTTGTTCTTGACCTTTTCCATGTAGTCCTCGGGCTTGGTGCCGTCGGCCTGGATCTGGCGGAGCATCTTGAGTACGGCCTCGTTGGCGCCGCCGTGGGCAGGGCCGAAGAGTGCGTTGATGCCTGCCGAGACGGACGCGAACAGGTTGGCGTTGGACGAGCCCACCAGGCGCACGGTGGAGGTGGAGCAGTTCTGCTCGTGGTCCGCGTGCAGGATGAGCAGCAGGTCCAGGGCCTTGGCGACAACCGGGTCCACCTCGTACTGCTCCGCCGGAAGGCCGAAGCTGAGGCGGAGGAAGTTCTCCACCAGGTTGTGCGAGTTGTCCGGGTACAGCATGGGCTGGCCGATGGACTTCTTGTGCGCGTAGGCCGCGATGACCGGAAGCTTGGCCATCAGGCGGATAGTGGAAACTTCCACCTGCTCGGCGTTGAAGGGATCCAGCGAGTCCTGGTAGAACGTGGACAGCGCGGAAACGGCCGAGGACAGGACGGGCATCGGGTGCGCGTCACGCGGGAAGCCGCCGAAGAAGCCCTTGAGCTCTTCGTGCAGCAGCGTGTGCCGGCGGATCTTCTGGTCGAATTCGTCCAGTTCGGTGGGCGTGGGCAGGTTGCCGTAGATCAGCAGGTAGGACACCTCAAGGAAGCTGGAGTGCTGTGCCAGCTGCTCGATGGGGTATCCGCGGTAACGCAGGATGCCGGCATCGCCGTCGATGTAGGTGATAGCCGAAGTTGTGGCTGCTGTGTTCATGAAGCCGGGGTCGAAGGTGACTGCGCCCGTCTGCTTCAGCAGTTTGGAAACGTCGTAGCCCTCGTTTCCTTCAACAACCTGGATGCGCGGCAGCTTGAGCTCGCCTCCTGAGTGGTGCAGGGTCGCAGCATTGTTGGTCTCAGTCATGGAGTCCCCTTCATGAGGCGTCTGGGCCTCTGTCGAAAGCTTGATCCAACATCAGGTGAGCCGCGCACGAAGCCTGAGAAGACAGGTTCCAACACCCGGGCTGCCTTCTTGTAGAAAGCCACCATTGATAGTCACTTAAAAAGTACCGCTCCTTGGCGGGTGCCACTAATCCGGGACGGCTTGCAGGGCCCCAAAACCCCGCGGTTGTGGCGCGAGTCACAGGATTGTTACGGCGCTGTAGCCAGGCGGGCTGCTGCTGCGTCGATGCGCTCGTCCGAACCGGTCAGGGCCACGCGTATGTACCCGTTGCCGGCGTCGCCGTAAAAAACGCCGGGACCCACGACGATGCCGCGATCCGCCATCCGGGCAACGGTGTCCCAGGTGCTCTCGCCTGCTGTGGACCACAGGTACAGGCCGGCGTCGGAATCCTTGATGTCGAGGCCGAAGTCCAGGAGGGCCGGAACCAGCCGCTCGCGGCGTCCCCGGTACAAGTCCTTTTGGGCCCTTACGTGAGTGTCGTCGCCCAGCGCCACCCGCATTGCCTCCTGCACCGGATAGGGCACGATCATGCCCGCGTGCTTGCGGCTGTTCACCAGATTGGGCATCAGGTCAGGATCACCGGCAACGAATGCTGCCCGGTAGCCTGCCACGTTGGACTGTTTGCTCAGCGAGTAGACGGCCAGGAGCCCCTGGTGGGACCCGCCGGCAACCCGGGGATCCAGGATGCTCGGGACTGCCTGGCCGCCGCGCTGGACATCCCAGGAACCCCAGCCCAGCTCCGCGTAACATTCATCAGAAGCCACGACAGCGTCCAGTTCCCTCGCCTGCTCAACCAACGCTCTCAGCGAGTCAACACTGCGGACGCTGCCCGTGGGGTTTCCCGGCGAGTTAACCCAGATGAGGCGGACACGTGCCCTGGTGGCGTCGTCGAGCTCATCCAGGTTGTCAGTTGCGACGGAGGTGACCCCTGCAAAGGTGGCGCCGATGTCATAGGTGGGGTAGGCGACCTTGGGGCGCACAACGACGTCGCCGGGCTTCAGCCCCAAAAGGAGCGGCAGCCACGCCACCAGTTCCTTCGAGCCAACGGTGGGCATGATGTTGCGGGGATCAAGTCCCGCCACCCCGCGCCGTCGCTCGAACCACCCGGCAATAGCTTCCCGCAGGGCGGGCGTGCCATGGACGGTCGGGTATCCCGGGGCATCAGCGGCGGCCTTCAGCGCATCCTGGATCAGGGCGGGCGTGGGGTCCACGGGGGTACCGATGGAAAGATTGACAACACCATCGGGATGCTGCGAGGCCTTTGCAACGTACGGTGCCATGGCCTCCCACGGGTAGTCGGGCAGGTCCAGGCCGAACGTCTTCGCTGCTGCGGTCACGGCGTCTTCCCGCGTCAGTGGTCTTGGTTCTGCGGCGGCAGCGCGGCGATCATCGGGTGGTCCTTGCCCGTGTTGCCGACCTTCGCGGCACCCCCGGGGGAACCCAGGTCGTCGAAGAACTCCACATTGGCCTTGTAATAGTCAGCCCACTCCTCCGGGGTGTCATCCTCGTAGTAAATGGCTTCAACAGGGCATACGGGTTCACAGGCTCCGCAGTCCACGCATTCGTCCGGATGGATGTACAGCGAACGCTCACCCTCGTAGATGCAGTCGACGGGGCATTCCTCGATACACGCCTTGTCCTTGACATCTACACACGGCTGCGCGATTACGTACGTCACGTCCCTGGCCTCTCCACGTTGGTTCCGGCAACCCGCCGGTACTTGCATCCGGCAGCTGCGGCCGGACTCTCGACATCTGAGCCTATTATCTCCCAGCCCGTTCCCGCGAACCTAGCCGGTCACCCTAGTATGAACTGGTGAGTCAGCCTCCTACGCCTGCCGGATTCCTTTCCGCCGCCGAACCCGGAACCCGGGTGGTGGTCCGGTACAGGCTCGAACACGGCTTCACTGACGCTTTGGGGCACCTGGTGATGTGCGACGGCGGTGCGTGCACCGTCCGGACGCGGCAGGCCGACGTCGTTATCCGGCTTGCCGATGTGGTGGCCGCCAAGGAAGTCCCGCCGGCACCCCAGCGGCGCCGCCCTGCGCAGTAGGGGCAGACCTCAACGAACGTACGGCTCAGGCACGGCAGGGGCTGCCGTTCAGGGATACAGAAAAAGCCGGAACGACGGCGGGTGTCCCGCTGCCGTTCCGGCTTTCCTTTGTTCGGTTAGACCTTGGCGCGGGCGCGGTTGGCCTTGGCACGCTCGTTGGTGTCCAGGATGACCTTGCGGATGCGGATGGCTTCCGGGGTCACCTCAACGCACTCGTCTTCGCGGGCGAATTCGAGGGACTCTTCGAGGGTGAGGTCGCGCGGCGGCGTCAGGTTCTCGAAGGTGTCTGAGGAGGCTGCACGCATGTTGGTGAGCTTCTTTTCCTTGGTGATGTTGACGTCCATGTCGTCGGCGCGGGAGTTCTCGCCGACGATCATGCCCTCGTAGACCTCGGACGTGGGCTTCACGAAGAAGGAACCGCGCTCCTGCAGGTTGATCATGGCGAACGGGGTCACAACACCGGCACGGTCGGCGATCATCGAGCCGTTGGTGCGGTACTCGATGGGGCCGGCCCACGGCTCGTAGCCCTCCGAGATGGACGCTGCGATGCCTGCACCGCGGGTGTCCGTGAGGAACTTGGTGCGGAAACCGATCAGGCCACGGGCCGGAACGATGAACTCCATGCGGCACCAGCCGGTGCCGTGGTTGGCCATGTTGGTCATGCGGCCCTTGCGGGCTGCCATTAGCTGCGTCACGGCGCCAAGGTACTCTTCGGGCACGTCGATGGTCATGTGCTCCATCGGCTCGTGGATCTTGCCGTCTATGGTCTTGGTGACAACCTGGGGCTTGCCCACGGTCAGTTCGAAGCCTTCGCGGCGCATCTGCTCAACGAGGATGGCCAGGGCCAGTTCACCACGGCCCTGGACTTCCCAGGCGTCGGGACGCTCGGTGGGGAGAACCTTGATGGAGACGTTACCGATCAGTTCCTTGTCCAGGCGGTCCTTCACCTGGCGGGCCGTGACCTTGGCGCCCTTGACCTTGCCGGCCAGCGGCGAGGTGTTGATACCGATGGTCATGGAGATCGCGGGGTCATCCACGGTGATCAGCGGCAGCGGCTGCGGGTTCTCGGCGTCGGTGAGGGTCTCACCGATGGTGATGTCCTCGATGCCGGCGACGGCCACGATCTCACCGGGGCCTGCAGACTCTGCCGGGACGCGGTCCAGGGCCTTCGTGGCCAGCAGTTCGGTGATCTTGACGTTCTTGAGCTCACCGTTGGCGCGTGCCCAGGCAACGGTCTGGCCCTTGCGCAGCGTGCCGTTGTAGATGCGGAGCAGTGCCAGGCGGCCAAGGAACGGGGACGCATCCAGGTTGGTGACGTGCGCCTGCAGGACACCCTCCGGGTTGTAGGTGGGGGCCGGGATGTGCTCGATGATGGTCTTGAACAGCGGCTCCAGGTCCTCGTTTTCCGGAGCGGCGCCGTCAGCGGGCTGCTCGAGGGAAGCGCGCCCAACCTTGGCGGCTGCGTAGACAACGGGCACTTCGAGGATCTTGTCCAGGTCCAGGTCCGGCACTTCGTCCGCCAGGTCCGAGGCAAGGCCCAGGAGGAGGTCCATCGACTCGTGGACGACTTCCTCGATGCGGGCGTCGGGACGGTCGGTCTTGTTGACCAGCAGGATGACGGGGAGGTGCGCAGCGAGGGCCTTGCGCAGCACGAAGCGGGTCTGCGGCAGCGGACCTTCGGAAGCGTCAACGAGGAGGACGACGCCGTCGACCATGGACAGGCCGCGCTCCACCTCGCCGCCGAAGTCGGCGTGGCCGGGGGTGTCGATGACGTTGATGGTGATGGTCTCGCCCTTGGAGGACGGACCGTTGTAGGCCACCGTGGTGTTCTTGGCCAGGATGGTGATGCCCTTTTCACGTTCCAGGTCACCGGAGTCCATCACGCGGTCTTCAAGGTGGTTGTGCTCGGCAAAGGAGTTGGTCTGCTTGAGCATGGCGTCGACCAGAGTGGTCTTGCCGTGGTCAACGTGGGCCACAATCGCGACGTTGCGGAGGTCACTGCGTGAGGCAGTGGCTACCGCGGTGTTGGTGGTGGTTTCAGACATGCGTAATGGCTCGATTCAGTGGTGAAAGTCAGCTGTTGTATCGCGACATTTCCAACCGGAACGCACGACGGATCAGGCCCTTAGCACAGGGCACCTTCCTTCATTCTAGCCGCTGTGCCTTTTATTGGCCTAAATTTTCCTGCAGCGGGCGGGGGCTGCCGCCGCCCCCGCGTTGCGCCACGCCCGAAAATTGTGGTCAAGATCACTGGCCAAGCGGGCCTGAGTGCAACATGATTGCTCTGACAGACCGTGCAAGCCCCGAAAGACAACAGATGCGAAAAGCCTTGCCCGCCTTGGCGCGGACCCGATCTGCCGCGTCCGGCGTCGCCATGGTGATTGCCGTGTCTAGTGTTGTTGCCCTTTCTGCTTGCGGGCTGCCGGCGCAAGCCCCTGCCGGCCCTCCCCTGGCCGCGGCAGCCGCCGGACCACAGGCAGCACCTGCGGCGGCTGGCGGTTCCACTGTCCTGAACCCGGGCAACGGCCGGCTCGAGGCCGTTGTCCCTGATATCAGCAGGACAGTCCTGCTGATCGGCGATTCGCAGTCTGAACCTGCGGATGGCTGGCCGCGCCTCGGCCTGGCCGCTGCCGGATACAAGGTGTACTTCTGCGGCCGGGGCGGAACGGGCTTCGTCTCTTCAAACGGCCCAACGGGCAACTACATCGACGCCCTGCTGCACGGCGACTGGCTGCTCCCGTCCGGCACCCCTGCGCTGATCGTGGTGCAGGGCGGCGGCAACGATGCGGCCAGCGGCGCAGGTGACAGCCGGATTAACGCCAATGCCGAACGCCTGATCGCAGAGCTTCAACAGCGGTACCCGGGAACGCCCATGGCGATGATCGGAACACTCGCGCGAGGCGAAGACCATGGCGGCGGCCGGCGAAGTGAAGTGGATGCCCTGCTGGGATACGTGGCGGCCGCCCACGGGCTGCCCTTCGTATCTGTCGGTGACTGGCTGACCAGGTACAACCTGGTCAAGGACCTCGCCGACACAGTGCACATGAACCCCAGCGGTCATCAGAAGTTGGGAAAGCTTCTGGAGGGCCGCCTCCGGGAGTTGGGGCTGGACAGAAAGCCGACGGCGGACCAGGCGCCGCTTCTCGCTGCCGGCACCGCGGACGCCGGCCTGGGCCGGGACTAGGAACAGAAACGGCTGGAGCCGGAGCCCAAGGCTCCGGCTCCAGCCGTTTAGTCGTGATGTTCCGTGCCTACGCCACTTCCGGCGGCAGCATCAGCTTGGCGCCCGGGATGGCGTTCAGCAGGGCCTTCGTGTACTCCTGCTGCGGAGCGTCGAAGACGCCATCCGTGGAGCCGGTCTCCACCAGCCGCCCCTTCTCCATTACGCAGACGTGGTCCGCGATCTGCCGGACCACCGCCAGGTCATGGGTGATGAAGAGGTACGTCAGGCCCAGGTTGGACTGCAGGTCAGCCAGCAGGTTCAGAACCTGCGCCTGAACCAGGACGTCCAGGGCGGAAACCGCCTCGTCACAAATGATGACTTCAGGGTCCAGCGCCAGCGCACGTGCGATTGCCACGCGCTGCCGCTGCCCGCCCGAAAGCTCGTTCGGGTACCGCTGCATGGTGGACTGTGGCAGCGCCACCTGGTCCAGGAGCTCACGGACCTTCTTCTCCCGGCTGGCTTTGTTCCCGATCTTATGGACCCGCAGCGGCTCCTCGATGGTCCGGTAGATGTTGTACATCGGGTCCAGGGACCCATAGGGATCCTGGAAAATGGGCTGCACCCGGCGCCGGAACTTGAATAGTTCCGAGGGCTTCAGCAGCGAGGTGTCCACGCCGTCGAACAGGATCTTGCCGTCGGTGGGCTTCTCCAGCTGGAGCACCATCTTGGCCACCGTGGACTTGCCGGAGCCCGACTCCCCCACGATCGCCGTCGTGGTTCCCCGGAGGACGTTGAAGCTCACGCCGTCGACGGCCGCGAAGTCCGACGATTTCCCGAGGCCCTGCCGGAGTTTGTAGACCTTCCGCAGGTCCTGGATCTGCAGGACGTTGTCGGCAGCAACAGCTTCAGCGGCCGGAGCGAGGAGATCCGCCGCTTCCACGCCCTGTTCCTTGGCAACCTGGATCCTTCGGCTGGCAAGGGATGGTGCGGACTCGACGAGCCGGCGGGTGTACGGGTGCTGCGGGTTCTGCAGCAGTTCCAGCGACGGCCCCGATTCGACAACCTGCCCGCGGTACATCACCACTACTTTGTCCGCGCGCTCGGCGGCGAGGCCGAGGTCGTGGGTGATCAGCAGGACGGCTGTGCCCAGCTCGGATGTCATGCCCTCGAGGTGGTCCAGGATCTGCCGCTGCACCGTAACGTCCAGCGCCGAGGTGGGCTCATCCGCGATCAGCAGCCGCGGCTGGCAGGACAGGCCAATGGCGATCAGGGCCCGCTGCCGCATGCCGCCGGAGAACTCGTGCGGATACTGCTTGGCGCGCCGCTGGGCGTCCGGCAGTCCAGCCTCAGCCAGGACCTTGGCGATGTCCTCGGGGCCGCTGGGACGGCCGTTGGCCTGCAGGGTTTCCTTGACCTGGTAGCCGATCTTCCACACCGGGTTGAGGTTGGACATCGGGTCCTGGGGCACCATGCCGATGGTGTTGCCGCGCAGTTCGATCATCCGCTTTTCGGATGCGTGCGAGATGTCTTCGCCGTCCAGCAGGATCTGGCCGCCGGAGACCCTGCCGTTGCCGGGCAGCAGGCCGATAGCAGCCAGTGCCGTGGTCGACTTTCCGGAACCCGACTCACCCACAATGGCAACGGTTTCTCCCGGCATGATAGTCAGGTGTGCGTTCCGGACGGCATTGACCTCGCCGTTGCTGGTGTTGAACGTGATGGCCAGGTCCCGGATTTCCAGCAGTGGCCGGTCTGCGGGTGTTCCGGCCTCGGTAATAGTGACATCTGATGCAGTCACGTGTGCCTCCTTCATCGCTGGCGGCTCTTCGGGTCAAGAGCGTCGCGCAGGGCGTCGCCCAGCATGATGAAGCTCAGGACGGTGATGGACAGGGCGGCAGCGGGGTACAACAGCACCGCAGGGTTGGTGCGGATGGATGACTGTGCCGCTGAGATGTCATTGCCCCAGGACATGATGCTGCCGGGGAGCCCGATGCCGAGGAAGGACAGCGTGGCTTCGAGCACAATGAAGACACCGAGCTCCATGGTGGCCAGCACAATAATGGGAGCGAGGGCGTTGGGCAGGACATGCTTGATCAGGCTTTGGATCCTGGACACGCCCAGCGAACGCGCTGCAGTAATGAAGTCCGCATTCCTGACCTCGATCACCGCGCCGCGCGTCAACCTGGCCATCTGCGGCCAGGCAAGCAGCACGATGATCATGATGACTGTCCACACGCTCTTGTTTTCCCGGAAGAACGGCAACTGGGTGACCACCAGTGCGCCGAGCACCAGCGGGAGTGCAAAGAAGATGTCGCCCAGGCGGGCAATGACGGAATCGACCCACCCGCCATAGAAACCTGCAAGGGCACCCATGGTCACACCGATAATCAGCACGCCAATCACAGCGAAAACGCCAACCATGACAGAAGCCTGCGTGCCGTAGATAACGCGGGCATACACGTCACAGCCCTGGAAGGTAAACCCGAACGGATGGCCGGGCGACGGTGCACCGTCCGAGTTCGCCAACTGGCAGTTGTCGTTCGGCGCCACCTGGGTGAACAGGCCCGGGAAGAACGCCACCACCAGGATGACCAGGATCATCACTGCCGAAACGATGAACAGCGGACGACGGCGGAGCTTCCGCCAGGCATCTGCCCACAGGCTCAGCGGAGCCTGGTCTGTCTTAACTGCATCCGTTGCCAGCAGAGGGGTCTCCTCGATGGGGGCAACATAATGCGTGGTGTCTTGGTTACTTTTCATAGCGAATCCTCGGATCAAGCCAGGCGTAGAGCAAATCAACCAGCAGGTTGGCGATAACGAAGACCAGCACCAACACGCTCACAATGGCGACGACGGTGGGTCCTTCGCTGCGGAGAATCGCCTGGTAGAGCTTCTGCCCCACGCCGGGAACGTTGAAGATGCCTTCGGTAACAATGGCGCCGCCCATCAGGCCGCCCAGGCTCGCGCCCAGGTAGGTGACAACGGGAATCATCGAGTTACGGAGGATGTGCGCCATGACCACCCGCCTCCGGGACAGACCCTTGGCAGTCGCGGTCCGGACGTAATCCGCCGTCGAGTTCTCGATGACTGAGGCCCGGGTCAGCCGAAGCACGTAGGCGAAAGACACCAGCGCAAGGGCGAAGGCCGGAAGCAGCAGGGTTCCCCAGCTGACGTCCGTGCCCACGGTGGGCTTGGCCCAGCCAAGGTAGACGCCGAAGATCAGCTGCAGGACGAAGCCCAGGACAAAGATGGGAATGGCGATCACAACAAGCGAGGCAAGCAGCACCGACGAGTCAAAGATCTTGCCCTTGCGAAGACCGGCGATGAGTCCGAAGCCGATGCCGAACACTGCCTGGATGACCAGCGCTTCAATCGCAAGCATCACGGTGACAGGGAACACGCGGCCCAGGGTCGCGGCGATGGGCTGGCCGGTGAAGTCGACGCCCAGGTTGAACGTAAAGAGGTTCTTGAGGAACAGGCCGTACTGGACCCAGAACGGCTGGTCAAGGTTGTACTGCTGGCGGAGGGCCGCGATCACGGCCTCGCTGGGCGGGCGGTCTCCGAAGAGCGCCCGAATGGGGTCTCCGGGAAGTGCAAACACCATGAAGTACACCAGCAGGGTGGTGCCCAGGAACACGGGGATGACTTGGAGCAGCCGCCGGAGAATGAACCGGATCACAGCACACCCTCCAGAGTTTGTGAAGAAAGGGGGAATTTCATGTGGGACAGCTTCCTGCCGGTATCAAGGCTATGGGGGCCCGGCTGATGCCGGACCCCCACTAGCTAGTTGAGTTGGACGGTCTCAGAACTACTTTGCGGTGATGTTGTAGTACTGAATGACACCGTTCCAGCCGCTGTCCACGTTGGTGACGTTCTGGCTCCACACGACCTGGCGGGCGGAGTACCACAGCGGGAGGTTGGGCAGGTCCTGGAACAGGATTTCCTGTGCCTCGGTGAACTTCGCGTTGGCGTCGTCCGTGGACTTGGAGCCCAGGCCCTCGTCGAGGAGCTTGTCGAACTCAGGGTTCGAGTAGCCCTCGTAGTTGGCACTGGCGCCAGTCCGCAGGAGCGGGCCGAGGAAGTTGTAGAGCGACGGGTAGTCGGCCTGCCAGCCTGCACGGGCGAAGCCCGGGAGGGTCTGCGACTTGCGCAGGTCCAGAAGTTCAGCAAACTTGGCGAAGGGCTGGCCCTCAACCTGGATGCCGAGGTTGTTCTTCAGGTTGTTGGCAACAGCGTCAATCCATTCCTTGTTGCCACCATCGGTGTTGTAGCCGAGCTGGAGGGTCTTGTCTGCCGGCCACGGGCTGATGGCTTCAGCCTTCTCCCAGGCTTCCTTCGCCTTCGCGGCATCGAACTTCAGGACATCGGAACCTTCAACGTTCTCGTTGTAGCCGTCCACTGCCGGGGAGGTGAAGTCCTTGGCCGGGATGCGGGTGCCGCTGAAGATGACCTTCGTGATTTCGTCACGGTTGATTGCCATGGAGATGGCCTGGCGGCGCAGCTTGCCTGCCTCGCCCTGGAACTCGGGCAGGTAGCCCGGGATGTTCAGGGTGGAGTTGCCGGCGTACGGCTTGTTCAGGTGGTTCTCCGGGAAGTCCGTGGTGTAGGTCTTCAAGGCGTTGGTGGGAAGGACGTCGGTGACGTCCAGGTTGTTGGCCTGGATGTCCGTGTAAGCAGGTGCCGGGTCGGTGTAGAACTTGAAGGTCACGCCGCCGTTCTTCGCTTCACGGGTGCCGCTGTAGTCCTCGTTCTTGACGAGTTCAATCTGGCTGTCGTGCTGCCACGCGCCTTCCTTGGCCATCTTGTACGGACCGTTGCCAACCGGGTTCTCGCCGTAGGCCTTGGGATCAGCGATGGCCTGGGACGGAAGCGGCATGAAGGCCGTGTAGCCAAGGCGCAGCGGCCAGTCGGCCTCGGGCTGCGTCAGCTTGACCTCGATGGTCGTGTCGTCCTTGAGGACCAGGCCGGAGAGGGTCTCTGCGGTGGGAGCGGGGACCTCCGTCTCGCCTTCCTTCTTGGTGGCGCTGACGGCGTCGTAGCCCTCGATGGACTCAAAGAAGCTGCTGTTTGCCTGCGCGTTGGTGCTCAGGGCAGCGAAGTTCCAGGCGTCAACAAAGCTCTTGGCGGTGACTTCCTCACCGTTGGTGAACTTCGTGCCGCTCTTGACCTTGATGGTGTAGTTCTGGCCGTCCGGGGATTCGATGGACTCGGCCAGGGCGTTGACCGACTCGCCGCTGGGGCTGTAGCTGGTCAGGCCTTCGAAGAGCAGTTCGACGACGCGGCCGCCGTACACTTCGTTGGTGTTTGCCGGCATCAACGGGTTCTGGGGTTCGTTGCTGTAGGCAGTGATGACCTTGGCGGGATCGCCCGCGCCACCGCTGGCCCCTTCAGTGCTGCCGCCTCCAGCGCCGCAGCCGGTCAGGGCGAGGGCGGCGATTGCCACGATGCCCAGTGCTTTGGAAGTGCGCGTAAAACGCATTCCGCCTCCTATGAGTTGTGGGAGATAACGAGGGGGAATCTGGTGCTTCCCCGCAGGAGAGACGCAGCAATCCGCTGTGACGCAACCTACATATACGAGTAGCCTAACCGCACGAAGTCCAGATACTGGTACTCCGTTGCCAAACCGTGACCGGTTCGAACTGAACGCCTAGTCGGTCAACGGAAGTTGTGCAAGTCACATGCTACTCGCCGGTAGGCGTGACGGCGAATCGACACCGTCGGGAGGGGGCGTTCAGGATTATCGGGGCGATGCCGGCTGCGCCAGGCGCCAGTCCCACACGTTCCACCAGACGCCCAGAGGACCAGAGCTTGTCTTGACGCCGGCCACGCGGGCGCTGAAGGCTGTCGAGCCAACAGTCTGGTAAAGCGGGAGGCCGTACGCGCTTTCCCAAATACGCTTGTCGATCTCCACCAGGAGGGCGTCCTGCTTGCCCAGGTCGGAGGTGCCGGTCAGCTGTTCCATCGCTTTGTCCGCGTCGCCGTCGGAAAAGCCATTAAAGTTGCTGCCGGCGCCAGTGCGGAAAATTTGCGGAACCCGGCTGACTCCTGCTGAGGTCCCAATCCATCCCAGCAGCGCGGCGTCGTAATCGTCGGAACCCAGTGCGCGGACCCAGTCAGCGCTCCCCTGCCCTGCATCCACCACCTGAAAACCAGCGAGCGCAGCCGAGTCCCTGATCAGCGAAAACGCTGCGGCGCGATTAGGGTTGTCCCGGTTATAGAGGATACGGATGGTGGGGGTGTCGCCGGCCAGGAGGGCTTTTGCCTCCTCGATGTCCACCTCCGCGTAGTCGGACGAGCCGTTGTTCTTGACGCTGTCGTTGTACTTCGGCTGGGCGGGCAGGAAGACGTGCGAATCCAGGGGTTTTGCTTCCGGCAGCAGGTCCCCCACGACGGCATCAACTATTGCTTGCCGCGGAACCGTCTTCAGGAAGGCTTCGCGCACGTCCTCGTCAGCGAAAGGCCCGGAGAACTTGAGGTCCAGGTGGTCGTAGCCGGACTGGTTGTAGCGCTCAATGGTGGCCCCCTGGTCAGCCAGGCCGGCAAAAAGTTCGTCGGTGCCCGCAGAAGGCTGCGGGGAGATGATGTCCGCCTGGCCGTTCCGGAGCGCGTCGACAGCTGTGGGCAGGGCACCGGTGAAGCGTACGTTGATCTCATCAAGCCATGGCTCCTGGCCCCACACATAGTCCCGGTTCCGGACGAGCGTCATGGAGACTTCAGGGACGATGTCGCGGACAATGTAGGGGCCGCTGGAGAGGTACACGGACGGATCATCCGGCAGGGTCTTGGCGTCGAATCCCGAGTTCCAAAAATCGCTCACCCGCTTGAGCGGGGTGTTGGCTGCTGGTTCTTCAACGTCCCCACGGGGAGAATCCGTAATCAGCTCGATCAGGTCTTCTTCGTCATTCAGCCCGCCCTTGGCTGCGACGACGTGCGCAGGCAGTCCGACGTCGAAAGCCACCTCCCAGTCGGCGTAGGGCTTGGCGTATTCCAGGGTGATGGAACGGCCGTCTGAGCCGATTTCCGGGAGAACAGTTCCGGCAAGCCCGCTGGTGTCCGAGGCTACTGAGAAATACTTTGTCCCTGTTCCCGCAGCGGGGTCGGCGTCGTCAAAATATCCTGAGCCTGCAGCCCAGCTCAGCAGGAGGTCGCCGGCGTCCACCGCCTCACCGTCAGACCACTTGACGCCCTCATTGACCGTGTATCTGACCTTGAGGGGCTCGTCCGAGACCTTCTCGTAGCGCCCGAACTTGTCATTCCGCACCACCCTGGCAGCATCATCAAGGTAGTAGAACCCCGAGTGGGTGATGTGGCCAATCTTGGAATTGATGTCCGTGTTGCCGTCAGCGCTGTAGGGATTGAAGGATGAGAAGGCGTTGACCTCTGCTACGGTCACGCTCCCGCCGCGCTTGGCCTCCCCCACCACTACTGGTGTGGTGCCTCCGTTGCCTGAGCAGCCCGCCAGGACCATCGTGGCGGCCACCGCCGCGGTGATGTAATGCATCAGACGCCTGACCGGCATGCCGCCTCCTTGTTTTCCTTCTGCGGGAGGGGCTCCTGGACCTGCCAGGGTGACGCCCTGTACTCAGGATAAGGCGTGCGGCCCTTGTTTGCCGGTGCCGTCCGCAGCAGCCGTGTTAACCCCCCTGTCCTGCGGCGCGGCTGAGCCTAGAAGGCGGTGCTGGGCAGATCCTTCTCGCCATCGGCGATCGCAGTGATAATCCGCGCTGCAACCAGGTCTGGATCCAGCCCGGCGCCGAATTGCGGCGCTGACCCGGCGATCGGATGCTGGGACAGCGCGGTGCCAGTGTGGCCGGGGCGGGCGTCCACGATTCGGATGCCCGCGCGGCGGTACTCGCGCGCCGCTGCAACAACGAAGGCCGCGAGCCCGGCCTTCGACGCCGAGTATGCCGCCAGACCAGCGACGGGCGCCTCGGCGACAACGCCGCTCAGTGTGACAACGAAGGGCTCCCGGCCCTCCCGTGCCGAGGCCGCGAGGTAGGGCTGGCTCCGGGTAATGAGCTGGATCGGACTGGTCGTGTTCACAGCAAAAAGTTCGTCCACCGTGGCGGGTTCAAGGTCTGCTGCGGCGCCGAAGGCGACGACCCCGGACGCCACCACCAGCCCGTCGAGACGTCCGTACTGCGCATTCGTGTCATGCAGTACCTCCTGGATCACGGAGGGTATGCGCAGATCGTGCCCAGCAGACTTTGAGGACCGGGCGACGGTGGCGCCTTTACTCTCCAGCTGGGCGGCGATGCGCGAACCGAGTCCGCCGGTGGCACCGACTACCAGAACAACCGCACCCTGAAGAGTCGTCATGGGTAGATCCTAGGTCACCTGCTGCAGGCAGCCCAGCGTGGGTCGGTTCCCTTGGCTGGACGGGCTAGACGTTGAAGCGGAACTCCACCACGTCGCCGTCGGCCATGACGTATTCCTTGCCTTCGATGCGGACCTTGCCGCGGGACTTGGCCTCAGCCATGGACCCTGCCTCAACCAGGTCGTTGAAGGACACCACCTCGGCCTTGATGAAGCCGCGCTGGAAGTCAGAGTGGATTACTCCTGCTGCCTGCGGTGCGGTATCGCCCTGGCGGATGGTCCAGGCACGGGTTTCCTTGGGGCCGGCGGTCAGGTAGGTCTGCAGTCCAAGGGTGTGGAAGCCAACGCGCGCCAGCTGGTCCAGGCCGGACTCGTCCTGGCCATTCATTTCCAGCATTTCGCGGGCTTCTTCCTCGTCCAGTTCCACGAGGTCGGCTTCGAGCTTGGCGTCAAGGAAAACGGCGTCCGCCGGGGCAACCAGGGCCCGCAGTTCCTCCTGCTTTTCGGGACTGCCCAGGATGGCTTCGTCGGCGTTGAAGACGTAGATGAACGGCTTGGCCGTCAGGAGGCCGAGCTCCTTGAGGTGTTCCATTTCCAGCTTGTCGCTCTTGATGGAGGAGAAGATGGTGTCGCCGCGTTCCAGGACCGCCTGGGCTGCCTTGATGGCAGCAAGCTCCGCAGCTTCCCGCTTCTTGATCTTGACTTCCTTCTCGATCCGCGGGATGGCGTTCTCAATGGTCTGCAGGTCGGCGAGGATGAGTTCGGTGTTGATGGTTTCCATGTCGGAACGGGGGTCCACTTTGCCGTCCACGTGGATGACATCGGGGTCATCGAACACGCGCACCACCTGGGCAATAGCTTCCGCCTCGCGGATGTTGGCCAGGAACTTGTTGCCCAGGCCTTCACCCTCGGACGCGCCCTTAACGATTCCGGCGATGTCCACGAACGACACCGGCGCGGGCAGGAGGCGCTGCGAACCGAAGATTTCAGCCAGCTTCTGAAGACGAGGGTCGGGCAGGTTCACGACGCCGACATTGGGTTCGATGGTGGCGAACGGGTAGTTCGCGGCCAGGACCTGGTTGCGGGTGAGTGCGTTGAAGAGAGTTGATTTGCCGACGTTGGGCAGTCCGACGATGCCAATAGTAAGAGCCACGAGGATTGATTCTACCCGCAGCGGGCGGCCAAGGGGTCCGGAGGCGGCCGCGGGAAATGTCGCTTCGGCAAAATGTCAGAGCCCCGTGCGACAGTGAGGGCATGGATGGTTTCGCCTTGATTCTTGCTTTGTTCATGCTGCTGCTGGGTGCCTTTGCGGGTGCTGCCGCCACATTCTTTGTGCTGCGGAAGAACACCCGCGGCCTCGAAGAGGACTTCGACGCTGTGTCGTCACGCCTTTCGGAGGTCAGCGCGCAGTTCGCCGCTGCCGACGCCGAGCGCCGGCTTCTGGCGGCACAGAACCGCGAGCTGGGCGAGGCGCGGACACAGGACGGCAGCGTCCTGCGCGCACTTGCCCCGGTGGCGGAAAAGCTCACGGCCGTCCAGCAGCAGGTGGCACTGCTGGAGCGCGACCGGGTGGAGCAGTACGGCCAGCTCGCCCAGCAGCTTCAGGAGGCCCGGCTCTCGGATGAACAGCTGATCCGTTCCACCCATGCCCTGGAGTCCGCCCTCCGGTCGAACAGCGCGCGGGGGCAGTGGGGAGAAGTCCAGCTGAGGCGCGTTGTGGAGGCGTCGGGAATGCTGCGGCATGTCGACTTCGTCGAGCAGGTGCATAGTGCCGGGGGCGAATTGAGCGTGCGGCCGGACCTGGTGGTGCAGCTGCCCGGGGAAAAGCAGCTGGTGGTGGACGCAAAAGTTCCGCTGTCCTCCTACCTGGAAGCCCAGGAACTTGGCGCGGCGCAGGACCTCCGCGCCGCCGACGGTTCCAGCGCCCGGCAGGCCGGACCGTTGTCCGGGAGCGACCGCCGCAACCAGCAGGCGCTGCTGGCCGCACATGCTAAAGCGCTGCGGGCACATGTGGACTCCTTGAGCAGCAAGAAGTACTGGGATATCCCCGGCAACTCCCCCGAGCTGGTGATCTGCTTCCTCCCCGCGGAATCCATTTTGGCCGCAGCGCTCATGGCTGACGCCGGGCTGCTCGATCACGCACTCTCCAGGAACGTTGTCCTGGCGTCGCCCAGCACCCTGCTGGCCGTGCTGAAGTCAGTGGCCTTTACGTGGCGGCAGGACGTTCTGACGGACAACGCCCGGGAGCTGTTCGAGCTGGCGCGGCAGCTCTATGACCGGATGGGCACGCTGGGCGAGAACGTCACCAAGTTGGGCTCGTCGCTGAAGTCGTCGGTGGACCGCTACAACGCCATGGTGGGGACTCTGGAGGCCCGGGTCCTTCCCACGGCCCGGAAACTGAACTCGCTGGAGGAATCCGGTCTGGTTGCGCCGCCGGTTGTCGAAGTTACTCCGCGGGCCCTGGCGGCACCTGAGCTCCAAAGCGACGAAGAAGCCGCCTGAGCAACGGGGGAGGAAAAACGGGGAAGTAAAAAAGTGGACCTGGCAGTTGCCAGGCCCACTTCCCCACGTGTGGGTATACGGTCAGCTGCGCGAGCGGCGTCCGCCCAGTGCGCGGCTGACGTCGCCGGCCTGCTTGAGGGTTGCCCGGAGTTCCTTGGGCAGGGAGAAGAGAAGGTCTTCCTCCGCCGTGACAACTTCCTCCACAGCGCCGTAACCGTAGTCGGCCAGCAGTCGCAGGACGTCCTGGACCAGAACTTCCGGGACCGAGGCCCCGGACGTCACGCCCACAGTGGCCACCCCTTCAAACCAGGCCTCATCAACCTCGTTCGCGAAATCAACGCGGTAGGACGCCTTCGCGCCGTACTCGAGGGCCACCTCCACCAGTCGGACGGAGTTCGAGGAGTTGGCTGAGCCCACCACGATCACCAGGTCTGCCTGCGGGGAGATCTTCTTGATGGCCACCTGGCGGTTGGTGGTGGCGTAGCAGATGTCATCGCTGGGCGGATCCTGCAGGGTGGGGAACCGCTGCTTAAGCAGGCGGACGGTCTCCATGGTTTCGTCCACACTGAGGGTGGTCTGGGAGAGCCAGATGACCTTTTCCGGGTCCCGGACGGTCACCTTGTCCACCTCGTGCGGGCCGTTAATGATCTGGATGTGCTCCGGGGCTTCGCCTGCAGTGCCCTCGACTTCCTCATGGCCGTCATGGCCGATCAGCAGGATGTCGAAATCATCCTTGGCAAACCGGACGGCTTCCTTGTGCACCTTCGTCACCAGGGGGCAGGTGGCGTCTATGGTCCGCAGGCCCCGATCCTCGGCCGACTGGACCACGGCCGGCGATACGCCATGGGCCGAAAAGATGACCAGTGCACCCTCGGGCACTTCGTCCGTTTCGTCGACGAAGATGGCGCCCTGTTCCTCCAGCGAGCTGACCACATGGACGTTGTGGACAATCTGCTTCCGCACGTACACCGGAGGACCGTAGTGTTCCAGTGCCTTCTCGACGGCGATGACGGCGCGGTCAACGCCGGCACAGTAACCGCGGGGAGCAGCGAGCAGCACCTTTTTGGTTCCGGATACAGGGGCTGCGGCAGCTACTTCCTCAGGTGAGCGGCGCCTACGCGGGATAGTGGGCATCGAAAGGGGAACAGCTGAGGGGGTCATTACTCCATGCTACCGGCTTGCCCGCACCCTCTTCTGCGCAAACGATCCTGCCACGAGCCCCAACAGCAGCAACACACCACCGGTCACGGCCGCTGCCACGTTCCAGCCCTGGAAATCCGCTGAAGCGGCAGCAACGAACTCGTCCCGGAACATGTTAGCTACCTCATTTCCGCTGTCCGCGGACACTGCGGCAGCAGACGCCAACCGGGCACCCAGAGCCCATGCCGCCGCGAGCAGCAGTGCGCCAACTCCGGCACCCGCAAGCATTGTCCAGCGGCGCTGCGCTGCCACCAAGGCAAGGAGCAGTGCGATGGCCGAGCCTCCGGCCAGCAGGTAACCCACGGGCGCATACGTGGTGAGCCTCTCGGTCCACTCCTTATGCTCTGGCTGGCCAACGTTGATAAGGGTTTCGTCCGGCGGGTCCAGGGGCAGCCCGGTCATCCGCGAGATCTCCCCGGAGCCCAACGCCACCAAGGGAGCGACGTCAAGGGTGAGCGATGACGCGGACGCTGCTCCGCCGTCGCCCGTCGCCGGGGCGGCAAAGCTGAGCCGGTGACTTTTGCGCAGCGTTTCCTCCCAGGCAGCCGGATACCCCGGCACTGCGGTCAGCGTGGACGCAGCGTCCTCCAGCACCGGCTGGACGAGGTCGGAAAAGAAACCGGGAACCGCACTGGTATCCATTGTTCCCACGGCAGCCACGGCAAGCTGCTGCTGAAACTCCGTGTTCCCGGCGAGCGGAGCCGCCAGTTCCACGAAGCCCTGCTCCTGGACAATGGTGCGGTCCACCCAGATGGCGGGCACGGCAACGGCGGCCAGCAGGACTGACAGCACGGTGGCGGCAGCGGAAACAAAACGTCTCACAAAAGGTCCTTCAAGTGGGGGGTCAAACCCATCCTAGGCGGGCGTCCTGACCTGATCCTGTCAGTCCCGAGTGATACAGCTTATGGATAAGGTTGAATGACCGCCGCACACCACCCAACCGCACACCGCCCGGACGCCTTACGGACAGCCGAAGAACGGACGAAGGACCCCATGCCCGCAGCCCCAGCCCCTCAAGGGCCCCCGCATGTCTGAACAGGCGTCACTTCCGGTCCCCGGCCAGCAGGCCGCGGCGCCCACCACGCTGCCTGCCACTGCCGCCGAGACAAGCCCGGACAACCCGTGGCCCCTCCAGCTGCTGTCGCAGAAGCTCAAAGCCCACATTGACCGGACGCCATCGGCCTGGGTGGAAGGGCAGGTTATTGAACTGAACCGGCGCGGCACCAACGCCTACCTCACTTTGCGGGATGTTGACGCCGAAGTGTCGTTGCCGGCTTCTGTCTGGACCAAAGTCCTGGAGCGCCAAAATCTGCCGCTCGAGCGGGGGTCCCGGGTGGTTGCCCTGCTGAAGCCGGAGTTCTGGATCAAAACCGGCCGGTTGAACATGCTGGTCAGGGACATCCGGCCCGTGGGCCTCGGCGATCTCCTCGCCCGGATTGAACGGCTCCGCCAGGCGCTTTCCGCCGAAGGCCTTTTCGCGGACTCCCGCAAGAAACCCCTGCCCCTGCTGCCGCACCGCATCGGCCTCATCACCGGCCGTGATTCGGACGCCAAAAAGGACATCCTCCGCAATGCAGCCCTCCGCTGGCCGGCGGTTGAATTCGAAATACGCGAGGTGGCCGTCCAGGGAAACACCGCCGTCGCCCAGGTGGTCCGCGCCCTCCGCGACCTGGATGCCCGGCCCGAGGTGGACGTGATCGTCATAGCCCGCGGTGGAGGCGCCCTGGAAGACCTCCTGCCCTTCAACAGCGAGGAATTGATCCGTGCCGTGGCGGCAGCCGCCACCCCGGTGGTCAGCGCCATCGGGCACGAGGCGGACCGGCCGCTGCTGGATGACGTCGCCGACCTGCGCGCTTCAACGCCCACTGACGCCGCCAAACGGATCGTCCCGGAAGTCTCCGAGGAACTGGCGGGCGTCCGCCAGGCCCGGGTGCAGCTCCGCCGCTGCATGGAACGGCTTGTGGACCGGGAATCGGACCGCCTGGCGTCCCTTCATTCGCGCCCGGTGCTTGCCGCGCCGGAAGGCCTGGTCAGCATCCGGGCTGAAGAGATCGAGCGGCTGCTGCGACGGTCATCCGCGGCCGTCAGCTCCTCCGTGGTCCGGGCAGCTGACCAGTTGGAGCACCTGAAAGCCCAGGTGCGGGCGCTGTCGCCGCAGAAGACCCTGGACCGGGGGTACGCCGTCGTCGAACTCGCGGGAAGCCAGGCAGAACGAGCCGGAACCGCCGGCCATGCAGTGGTGCGCAGGCCCGCCGAGGCTCCGTCCGGCGCACCCCTGTCCATCCGCGTGGCCGAGGGCCGTTTCGGCGCAACCTCCACCGGAACACTTGAACACCCCCCCACGGAAACCGGAGTACTTAATGACTGAGCAGAATCCAGGGGCCGAAATTTCGGCACTGAGTTACGAAGAAGCCCGTGAACAGCTCATCGCTGTGGTGGGCAAGCTTGAGGCCGGCGGGGCGAGCCTTGAGGAATCCCTGGCCCTGTGGGAGCGGGGCGAAGCCCTGGCCGCACGGTGCGAGGAATGGCTGGAGGGTGCAAGGAAGCGGCTGGCCGCAGCGCGCGACCAGCCGCTCTAGGAGGGGAACTTCAGGAGCGCGCCACCAGCTCGCGTTCCAGGGCTACGTCGAATTCCGCCTTGGGCCACTCAAGGTTCATCCCCTTCAGAGCTCCCAGCAGCAGCTGCTGGACGGCGATCCTGGCAAACCATTTCTTGTTGGCCGGGATCACGTGCCACGGCGCCACCGGCGTGTTGGTTTCATCGATCGCCGCCTGGTAGGCGCTCATGTAGTCCGCCCAGAAGGCCCGCTCGTCCAGGTCGCCGCGGCTGTACTTCCAGTGCTTGGCCGGGTTGTCCAGCCGGGCCAGCAGCCGCTCTTTTTGCTCATCTCCGCTGATGTGGAGCATCACCTTGACGATTGTGGTCCCGGAGCCGCTGAGCCTGGCCTCAAACTCGTTGATGGCCACATACCTCCGTTTGATCTCCTCCGGGCTGACCCAGCGGTGGACGCGGTGGATCAGGACGTCCTCGTAGTGCGAACGGTCGAAGACCCCCACCATGCCGGCGGCCGGAACTTCCTTTTCGATCCGCCAGAGGAAGTCGTAGGACTTTTCCTCATCGGTGGGGGCTTTGAAGGCCTTGAACTGGACGCCCTGCGGGTTCATGGCCGCCATCACATGGTTGACGATGCCGCCTTTTCCGGCGGTGTCCATGGCCTGCAGGATCAGCAGGAGGCGTTTACGCCCGCCGAACCTCGACTCGGCGAACAGCTTTTCCTGCAGCTCCGCCAGCCCGTCGTCGAGCTCTGCCAGCAGTGCCTGGCCGTCGTCCTTGCTCCCGTTGAAGCCAGGGGTTGAGTCAGGGTCCACATCGCTTAACGAGAAACCCTTCCCTGCCCGGAGGGTCTCGGATGGGTGCTGGTGGAAGCCAACGTCGGCGGCCATGGGGGTTCCTTTCGGCAAAGTGCACGGACGCAGTCAGCCCGTGAGCTCAGGCTAGTTCCCCCTGTACCTGCTGAGGAAGTCCCCCATCCGTCCGATTGCTTCCTCGATGTCTTTGACGTTTGGCAGCGTGACCATGCGGAAGTGGTCCGGGCGCACCCAGTTAAAGGCCCGTCCGTGGGACACGAGGATTTTCTCCTCCCGCAGCAGGTCCAGGACAAACTTTTCGTCGTCCCGGATGTGGAAGACTTCCGGATCCAGCCGCGGGAACAGGTACAGCGCGCCGCGTGCCTGCTGCGTGCTCACACCCGGGATGGCGTTGAGCATGTCATAAGCCTTGTTGCGCTGCTCCAGCAGTCGGCCGCCGGGCAGGATCAGGTCGTTGATGCTCTGGTACCCGCCCAGCGCCGTCTGGATGGCGTGCTGAGCGGGAACGTTCGCGCAGAGCCGCATGTTGGCGAGGAGGCTGATGCCTTCCAGGTAGTCGGCCGCGTCCTTCTTGGGCCCGGAGATTGCCATCCAGCCCGCGCGGTAGCCGCACACCCGGTACGCCTTGGACAGGCCGCTGAAGGTGAGGCACAGGACGTGGTCGCCGGTGAGCTTGGCCATGTTTACGTGCACGGCGTCCTCGTAGAGGATCTTCTCGTAGATCTCGTCGGCGAACAGCACCAGACCGTGCTTCTCGGCGAGTGCCACAATCTTCCTCAGCGTCTCTTCCGGGTAGACGGCGCCGGTGGGGTTGTTCGGGTTGATGACCACGATTCCCTTGGTGCGGGGCGTGATCTTTGCTTCCATGTCCTCCAGGTCCGGCTGCCAGCCGGTCTCTTCATTGCAGAGGTAGTGGACGGGCTTGCCGCCTGCGAGGGCCACCGACGCCGTCCACAGCGGGTAGTCAGGAGTGGGGATCAGGACTTCGTCACCGTCATCAAGCAGGGCCATCAGGGACATGGTGATGAGCTCGCTGACACCATTGCCGAGGTAGATGTCGTCCACGTGGATGTTCTGGATGTCCCGGGTCTGGTAGTACTGCGACACAGCCGTCCGTGCCGAGAAGATGCCGCGGGAGTCGCTGTAGCCCTGGGCGTGCGGCAGGTGGCGGATCATGTCCACCAGGATGGCGTCCGGCGCTTCGAACCCGAACGGTGCAGGGTTTCCGATGTTGAGTTTGAGAATCCGGTGCCCCTCCGCCTCCATCTGCTGGGCGGCCTGAAGGATGGGTCCACGAATGTCGTAAAGGACGTTGTTGAGCTTTGTGGACTGCCTGAATTCTGCCATTCCTCAAATATGCCACAGGAAGGATGGACGGCTGTTGAGACGTCAGCCACACGGCGCGGTTTCCGTTTGCACAGAAGGACGACGGCGGCTGCCGGACTTTCAAAAGTCCGGCAGCCGCCGTCGTACTTCTACTGCTCCCCCAGGAAAACTCCTACTTGACGATGCCCTTTTCCTTGAGCCACGCTTCCGCCGCTTCCTTGGCACCCTGCTTCTGGCTGCCGCTGACGGCCCGGTTCAGGTTGATCAGGTCCTCGGTGGTCAGCATGCGGGATACCGAGTTAAGGGCTTCCTTCGCCTTGTCCGTCACCTTCGCCTCGTTGTACAGCGGAATGACCTGCTGGGCGATGAAATTGTTCTTGGGGTCCTCAAGCACCACAAGATCGTTGTCCGCGATGGACGGGGTGGTGGTGTATATGTCCGCTACCTGCACCTGGTCCTCCAAAAGCGCCTTAAGCGTCACGGGACCGCCGCCGTCACTGAACGGCTCCAGCTTCTTCGGCTCGCAGTTGTAGTTCTCCTTCAGGCCGGGCAGCCCGTACGCGCGCTCGGCGAAGGTCGCGGGAGCGCCCACCACAATCTCGCTGCACACCTTGGCCAGGTCCTCGAGGGACTTCAGCTGGTACTTCTCAGCCGTCGCCTTGGTGACCACCATGGCGTCCTTGTTCTCGGCCTTGGACGCTTCCAGCACCGCCAGGCCATCCGGCAGCTTCTCCGGCAGCGCAGCGGCGATGTCTTCCGCGGACTCCTCAGTGGCTTCCTTGTCCACGTGCAGCAGCAGGTTGCCGGTGTAGTCCGGAACCACATCCACCGATCCGTCCTGCACGGCCTTGAAGTACACCTCGCGGGAGCCAATATTCGGTTTCGTGGTGGCAGTCAGGCCGGCAGCATTCAACGCACCGGCGTAGAGCTCTGCCACAATCTGGCTTTCCGGGAAGTCAGCCGAACCGACCACCAGGGACGTCGCTTCCCCGGCGGCTGTTCCGCTGCTTGCCGGCGCCTCGCTCAACGGATCGGAGGAACCTCCGCAGGCGGACAGCGCCATTGCCAGGCCGAGCCCGGCGGCGAGTCCGCTGAATGACCGCCTGCCGAGATGGTATGAACGGCTTTCTTTCATGATTTACCTCCTTGTACCACAGCCTCCGTCAGGACGGGGTCTGTGAGATCAGCCGTAGCCTGCTGGCTGCGGCGGGACTGGCTCGAGGCGCCTGTTGCCAGGAACAGCCTCTGGAACAGGGACAGGACGAGGTCGACGGCGATGGCCAGCGCTGCAATGAGCAGGGAACCACCGAGCATCTGCGGAAAGTCGCTGAGGACCAGGCCGTCGAAAAGGTACCGGCCAAGACCGCCCAGGTTGATGTAGGCCACCACGGAGACGGTGGCGATGACCTGCAGGACGCCCGTTCGGAATCCGCCGAACATCACGGTGAGCGCGTTGGGCAGCTCGGCCCGGAACAGTACCTGCAGTTCGGTCATGCCCATGGCCCGCGCAGCATCCACCACATTGCGGTCCACGCTGGAGATCCCGGCATAGGTGCCCGCCAGCAGCGGCGGGACCGTGAGGATGACGAGCGCCCAGATGGGCGGCATCAGGCCGATCCCTGCTAGCAGGACAAAGAGCGTCAGCAGGCCCAGCGTGGGCAGTGCGCGCAGTGCGCCGGCCAGTGCCACCACTGCCACCCTTCCCCGGCCGGTGTGCCCCACGTACAGGCCTACGGGCACGGCTATGGCGGCGGCTATCAGCATCACCAGGCCGGTGTACTGCAGGTGCTCGCCCAGCCGCGCGGGGATCCCGGCGCTGCCGGTCCAGTGCAATGGGTCTGCGAGCCAGGCAAACGTATCGGAGAACACGTTGCTCATGCGTTACCGCCCCCTGTCTTCGGCGCCGACAGCTGCCGCGCTGCCCCGGCAGCATCACCTGCAGTGACTGCGCCACCCCGCCGGCTGCTGCGTTTCCCGGCCCGCTCCCATGGTGTGACGAGCCGCTCCAGCAGGACCAGGAATGCGTCCATCAACAGGGCGAGGACCAGGATGGCGATGATCCCCACCACGATTTCCGTCACGAAGTCCCGCTGCAGGCCGGAGGTGAAGAGCATTCCGAGGTTTCCGATGCCCAGCAGCGCCGCCACGCTGACCAGGGAGATATTGCTGACCGAGACCACCCGGAGTCCGGCGAACAGGACCGGCAGGGACAGCGGCAGGTCTACCCGCAGGAACCGCGCCAGCGGTTTGAATCCCATGGCGACGGCGGCCTGGCTGACATCCTCATCCACTGAGTCGAAGGCGTCCAGGGCGGCCCGGACAAGCAGGGCAACGGCATAGATGGTCAGGGCCACCACCACGTTCAAGGGATCAAGGATGCGGGTGCCAAGGACCGTGGGCAGGATGATAAACAGGGCCAGCGAAGGAATGGTGTACAGGAGCGAGGAAGCCGTCAGCACCACGGAGCGGAGCGGGCGGTTCTGCCGCGCCAGCTGTGCCAGGGGAATGGCGATGACCAGTCCCAGGATCATGGGAACGAGTGCCAGGACCAGGTGCTGGCCGGCACGTTCCAGGACCATGCCGGTGTTGGCAAGGAACCACTCCATCAGAGTGCAGCCTGCCGGAGCTGGCGCGCCTCTTCGATGAGGGCCAGCACTTCACCGCCCCGGATAACGCCTTGGACCCTGCCCTCGGCGTCGACGGCCACGCCCAGGCCCGATGGCGAGGACAGCGCAGCATCCAGGGCGCGGCGCAGGCTTTCCCCTGGTCGGAACAGCGAACCGCCGGGGATGAGGCCGCCGTCGGTGCCGGGCGTGGACCATCCGAGCGGGCGCATCCCCTCATCCACCACCAGCTGCCAGCCGCTGGTTGCGTCCGGATCGGAGCCTGTGCCGCCGCGGATGATCGTGGGCACCGGGTGGAGGGTGACGCCGTCGGACGCGGTGAAGCCCAGGTGCCGGAATCCCCGGTCCCGTCCCACGAAGGAGGCGACGAAGTCGTTTGCCGGCGCGCGGAGGATTTCCTCGGGTGTGGCGTACTGGGCCAGCTTTCCGCCCACCGCAAAGACAGCCACCTTGTCGCCCAGGACGGTGGCTTCATCAATGTCATGGGTGACGAAGACGATGGTCTTGGCCAGGTCCTTCTGGAGCCGCAACAGCTCCTGCTGCAGTTCGTCGCGCACCACGGGATCAACGGCACTGAATGGTTCATCCATCAGAAGGACGGGAGGATCGGCGGCGAGCGCGCGGGCTACCCCCACGCGCTGCTGCTGGCCGCCGGAAAGCTGGGACGGATAGCGCTTTGCCAGTGACCCGGCCAAGCCCACCACATCCAGGAGTTCCTCGGCGCGCCGGCGGGCGTCGGCCTTGGAGACGCCGTTCAGCCGGGGCACGGTGGCGATATTGTCCAGCACGGTGCGGTGGGGCAGCAGCCCGGCCGACTGCATCACATACCCCATGGAGCGGCGCAGCTCAGCGGCCGGGACGGAAGTGACGTCCTTGCCGTTCACCGTGATGACCCCGGAGGTGGGTTCAACCATCCTGTTGATCATGCGGAGCGAGGTGGTCTTGCCGCAGCCTGAAGGGCCCACAAAAACTGTGATGGAGCCATTGCTGATGGACATGGAAAGGTTGTCCACCGCAGGCTGCCCGCCCTGGTACTGCTTGGTAACGCTCTGGAACTCGATCATCGCCTGGTCCATGGTGCGGACTTACCTGTTCTCTGGGACGGGCTTTGGAAAAGCACCGCGACATTGTCATCAGCACGCTGATAGTTACGTTAACGCAAACCCGGGCGCGCATCACCTGCAGCGCCCCGAATTCGGGCAAAGGAATCCCTACTGTAACCATTCGGAGCCAGGGCAGTGCCGGATGGGAACCCGCATAGTTCGCGTACTTACCAGGTTCCCGTGGCGCTGTCCTGCCCCGGACGCACAGGCCTACAGTGGACTCGTGACCAACTTGGAAATAGCGCCGCAGCAGGAAGTTTGTCCGCCCGCAGGTGCGGAGGGCAGTTCGGGGCCCTGCCTGCAGCTGTGGCCCGAACGCGAAGTACCACTGGGCGGAGTACGGGCCATGAATGTCCGGCGGACGCTGCCGCAGCGGGGTCTTCCCACCATCGGGGCGTGGTGCTTCCTGGACAGCTTCGGCCCGGACCGCACGGCAATGTCCGTCCTCCCCCACCCCCATATCGGCCTGCAGACGGTGACCTGGCCGCTGGCCGGCCACATCCGGCACAGGGACAGTGTGGGCAGCAACGTGGTGGTCCGGCCTGGCGAACTGAACATCATGACAGCCGGCCACGGCGTCTCCCACTCAGAATTTGCGCTGCTTCCCCCGGCGGGACAAACCCTCCCGGTGCAGCGTGGACTGCAGCTTTGGGTGGCCCTGCCCGACACCGAACGGCACAGGCCGCCGGCATTCGAACAGCACCGCGAGCTTCCCCAGGTCAGCGGGAGCGGCTTCACCGCCACCGTCATGGTGGGTGAACTTGCCGGCGTCACTTCCCCGGCAACCATGTACTCGCCCATCGTGGGAGCGGACGTGTCATGCGGGGGTGACGCCATACTGCCGCTGAACGCCGACTTCGAGCACGGCATCCTCGTGCTCGACGGCGGCCTGGCGGTGGACGGCCGGGAGCTTCCGCCCGGCCCGCTGGGCTACCTCGGCACCGGGCGCACGGAGCTGAAGGTGCAGGCGCTCCCCGAGACGCGTTTCCTCCTGATCGGCGGCGAGCCCTTCGACGAGGAACTGCTGATGTGGTGGAACTTTGTTGGCCGGACCCACGACGAAGTGGAGCAGGCACGAAGTGACTGGGAAGCGCAGGACGGCCTGCCGGAAACTGAGACGGCAGCAGCGCGCTACGGCCTGGTCCCCGGCCACGGTCCTGGCGCGAGATCCGAGGCCGGGCGCATCCCGGCTCCCCCGCTCCCGGGGGTTCGGCTCACGCCCAGGAAGCGGCTCTAGGGAGCCATCGGGTCAGGCCTGCTCCGCCACCAGCTGCAGCACACCGAACACGGGTTCCTGTTCCAGCACCCGGATGTCCGTCACACCTGAACCTGCCAGGTGGCGGCGGAACGAGTGCTGCAGCGGTGCAACGTTCATGCCCAGTCCGCCGCCCAGGATCACGGGCCCGGAGATGCCCAGCTGGGCGAGCACCTGAAGCGCAAGGTCCGCAAGGTCCTTTCCGGCCTGGTCCAGCAGCGCCTGGCTCTCCGGGTGCCCGCCGGCCGCTGCGTCCACAACGTGCCGGGCCTGCTGCGCCCAGAAGCGCCGGCCGGTCTTCGGCGAGTGGAACAGTGCAATGAGGCGGTTGGGGTCGCTCACCCCACAGGACTGCAGCAGCGCGGCGGTGAGCTGATCAACCGGCAGTCCCCGGTTCATCTGCCGCAGGCTGTGCCGGACCGCTTCGCGGCCCAGCCAGTATCCGCTGCCCTCATCGCCCAGAAGGTAACCCCAGCCGCCGGCCCGGGCCTCGCCGCCGCCGGCATTCCTTCCCCAGGCGGCCGAGCCGGTGCCCGCAATGACCGCGACGCCCGTACTGGCATAACCCGCCGCCAGCAGCAGGCGTGAATCATGCACCACCGTGACCCGTGCGCCAGGCACATGCGGCTGGATCAGGGACGCAAGGGCTGCCGCATCCTCGTCGGTGTCGATCCCGCCGGAGCCCGCGTAGACCTGGGTCACCTGTCCCCCGCCAATCCGGGAGAAAAGGTCGGCGAGGTTGGCGGCTGCTTCGTCACGGCTTACGTTCTGCGCGTTGGAGCTGCCGGCGGACTCGTCCGCAACAGGCAACCCGTCCTCGAAGCGGATCCCATGGGTCTTGGTCCCGCCAATGTCCAGGCCAATGATGACGCCGCGGAGGAAACTGGAAACGGGAGCCTGCGGGGCGGCAGGGCGTGCGGAGGAATTTTCGGTGTTGGTCACGTCACAAGGGTAATGCTGCGGGAGCATGGGAACCCCCTGGCCCTGCTTTCCGGACTTGTGGCCTCACCGGGACCGGTGCCGCACCAGGCCGGCCAGGAGCAGGGGTCCTTCCGTCACCACCATGTCCCTGAAGAGCCGGACGGGGACGGGCTCCGCTCCCGGCTTCCTTCGCCGCCAGGACAGCCCCACCTCGCGGAATGCCAGCGCGGATTCGAGGGGCACTTCAACCCAGCCAAGGTTCCCGGTCTCCGGGCTGACAGTGCGGCCGGGGGCGTCACCGCCGGGAGGCAGGATACTCACCCCAAGGCCGGCAGAGACCAAACCGCGGACAGTGTGCGAGTCCTGGCTTTCAAAAGCGATCCGGGGCCGGTAGCCGGCCTCCCGGAACAGGGCATCGGTGAGCGAGCGCATCCCGTACCCGGGTCCGAGCGCCACGAAGGGTTCTGTCCTGATGTCGGCAAGCCGGGCCAACGGACTGTTGGCCAGGGGATGGCTGTGGTGCACCACCAGGCGGAGCGGCTCGCGGTACAACGCGGCCGAGGACAGGTTCCGGCCTGGCGGCGCCACCGGGGCCGTGAGTGCCAGGTCTGACTCACCGGAGGCAACCTCGTCGAGGCAGGCGTTGCGGGCACCCTGGCTCAGTGTGAACGCGGCACCGGGATGACGGGCCCGGAAGGAGCTGATCAGGAGCGGCAGGGCAGCTTCGCCGAAGGTGTGCTGGAACGAAAGGGAGACCTTGCCCCGCACCACGTCGGACTCGTCGCGGACAACGTCGAGCCCTGCCTGGAACGCCGTAAGGGCCTGTTCGATGTACGGCAGCAGGGTGCGGGCAGCGGGTGTCAGCCGGACTCCCCTGCCGTCCCGGACCAGGAGTTCGGTCCCGACGACGGCGCTGGCCCTGGCGAGCGCACGGCTCACGGTGGACTGGGGTACTCCGAGCAGTTCAGCGGTTTCGGTAACGTGCTCGGTCCGCCCCAGCTCCGCCAGCACGGGCAGAAGCGGCAGTAATTGCACCAACTGTTTGTGGTCCGGCTGCACAGGCCTGCCCTCCTAATGGTTTATACATGCATTGATCCCCTGGTGCTATGAATTATGCACGAAGCATGCATTGGAGACATCTAAAGGCGCGCAGCTACGCTTGCCGGATGGCACACACCGTCCGGCCGGGCAGCACTCCGTCTCCGCGCTGGGACGGACATGCCAAGGGTTCCACCGCGTACACCAGGATCCTTGCCGGCCTGTCCTTCGCAGGCGTGGCCACTTTTGCCCAGCTTTACTCCACCCAGGCGGTCCTGCCAATCCTGGCGTCGGACCTGCAGGTCAGTGCCGCCGAGGCCGCGCTGACCATCTCCCTCGCCACAGTGGGCCTGGCGGTGACGGTAATTCCCTGGTCCTTCCTCGCTGACCGGATCGGCCGGGTCAGGGCGATGACCTGGGGCATTTCGGTAGCCACCGTCCTTGGCCTGCTGGTTCCGCTGTCCACCAGCTTTGAAATGCTGCTTGCCCTGCGTCTCCTGGAAGGAATGGCACTGGGCGGAATTCCGGCCATCGCCATTGCCTACCTCAACGAGGAGGTCACCCGGGCACACACGGCGCTGGCGGCGGGTAGTTATGTTGCCGGCACCACCCTGGGCGGGCTTGCGGGCCGGCTGGTGGCCGGGCCGGCAGGTGAACTGTGGGGCTGGCGTGCTGCCGCGCTGGCGGTGTCCATCCTTGCCACCCTGGCCGCTGTCGCTTTCCTGGTCCTGGTGCCGCGCGCCCGGGGCTTCGTCTCCGCGCCCGCGGCCGGACTGCTCGGGGCCCTGAGAACCCTCGGCGGCCACCTCCGGAACGTCCGGCTGCTGGTCCTGTACGTCCAGGCCTTCCTGATGATGGGAGGGTTCGTGGCGGTGTACAACTACCTGGGGTTCCGGCTTTCCGGCGAACCTTTCGGCCTCCCGGCGACACTGATCAGCCTCATCTTCCTGGCCTACCTGTCCGGGACGCTGACATCGCGCTGGTCGGCCGGACTGACGCTGCGCTTCGGCCGGCGCACTGTCCTGCTCGCCGGCCTGGCTCTTTCGACGGCGGGCCTGGCCTTAACGCTGACACAGTCCCTTGCCGTGATACTCGCCGGCCTCGTGGTGTTCACCGGCGGCTTCTTTGCCGTGCACAGCATTGGGGCCGGCTGGACCGGGGCCTTGGCGAGCACCGGCCGGGCACAGGCCGCATCGCTGTACAACCTGGCCTATTACCTCGGGTCGAGCATCATCGGCTGGGCGGGAGGCCTGGTGTTCCAGTCCCTCGGCTGGAATGCCCTGGCTGCGGCAGTCATGGTCCTCGCCTGCCTCACCGCGGCGGCTGTCGCCGTCGTCCACCCCAGGACGGAACCGGCGCCTTAGGCTGCTCCCGCTCCTTATTCCTGGCGAATAATCCGCGCAGCAATGGGAGGGCGCTGCGCGAAAAGTTCGGCGGAAACGTCCACGCTGGACGTGAGCGCGCATAATCGCAGGTCTAGGATGAATCAAGGACCGTTTTGAGGAGCTGCAGTGAGCACGAATGCCAGGAATGTCAGGCCGGGAGCGCATCTTGAACCGCTGGATGCGATTGACGAGAAGCTCCTGGCGGCCCTCGTGGCTGATGCACGGATCTCCAACAAGCAGCTGGCCGAAATGGTGGGGATTGCCCCGTCCACCGCGCTGATGCGTACCCGTGCCCTCTCTGAGCGGGGGATCGTCCAGGGCTACGAGGCAAAGCTCAGCCTCTCGGCGATCGGCCGCTCGGTCCAGGCGCTCGTTGCCGTCCGGCTCCGGGCCCACGACCGCGACCAGATTGACCGTTTCACGGCCCGGGTGCCGCACCTGCCGGCGGTCCTGTCCACCTTCCACACATCCGGTTCGGTGGACTACCTGCTGCATATTGCCGTCGCAACCACCGAGGACCTGCGCGACTGGGTGCTGGACAACCTGGCCACCGACCCCGTGGTTGGCCACACCGAAACCACCCTGGTGTTCGAGCACATCCAGGGAAACCACGGCCCCCTGCCCGAGTAGCAGCACTACAGGGGGCGCCTGGCCGCTTTCCTGTTCCGGACCAGCGCGAGGCGGAGGGTTACGGCTGAGAGGACCAGCGCCGCGCCGCCGCACACCATCACAAACCCGCCCACGGCAGCAGGCAGGCCAAAAACGCCTGCAGCCCAGCCCAGGCCCAGCACCGGTACCGCACTGCCCAGATAGGTGATGACATAGACGGTGCTGACAATCTGAGCATGGCGGGCGGCCTCCACCCGGGCCGCCAGCTCGTTGAAGACGGTGCGGAACGCGATGCCCTGCCCCACACCTGCGGCGATGCCGGCTGCGACCAGTAAGGCCGGACTGCTCCATGCCCCCGCTGCCCCCAGGAGGAGGACCGACACCCCCAGGATCGCCAGTCCGGCGGGAACCACGAAGCGGCCGCGGACCGTCAGCAACTGGCTCAAGGCCGATGCCCCCAGGGTCAGCCCGGCCAGGACCCCAACCAGGGGCCGGGAGTCAGTGTGCAGGACCTGGGCAAAGTACCCGGGAGCCAGGGAAAGGCAGAAGCCGAAGACGGCGAAGCTGAGGAAACCGACGCCGGCAGCGAGCCAGAACGCCCCCCTCGCCTCCCGCGAAACGGAAGGACGCCGCGGTGCCAAGGCCATCAGCGGCCGCGACGGCGTCGGAGGGTTGATTGCCGGCCGTGCCCGCAGCAGGTACAGCGGCACCAGCAGGCCGGCCAGCAGCAGTGAATGGACGTAGTAAGGGGCAGTGGTGGCGCCCGGAAGAAGGGAGAGCAAGCCGCCGATGACCGGTCCGGCTGCCACGCCCCCGGACGATGCCAGCAAGGTGAAGCGGGAGGCCCACTCGGGCCGGGACGGGAGGAGCTCGCGCAACGCGGCCGCGCTGGCGCCGGTCGCCAGTGCCACGGCCGCCCCCTGCAAAGCGCGACCGGCGCACAAGGCAGCGAGGGTCTGGGCCTCGGCGAAGAGCCAGCCGCCTGCCAGTCCAACAACGACGGCAAGGATGAGCGCGGCCCTGCGCCCGATGTGGTCCGACCAGTGCCCGGCCAGCATCAGCGTGGCTACCAGCGAAAGGACATAGCTGGCGAATGCGGCGGTGACGCCCAGTGTGGACAGCCCCAGTTTCGCCTGCAGGAGCGGGTACAGCGGAGTTGCCAGGTTGGCGCCCACCAGCAAAGTGAAGATAACGGCGCCGGCCATGACAAGCCGGGCGGTGGTGGACGCATCCCACCCCGCAGAAGCAGCGGCCGGGGACGGGCGCATCCGGAGCTCACTGAAGACCGTCATGATGGTGCCGCCTTTGCTTCTACCGTGTCGGGTGGTCCTTGTGGGAGCCCGGCACGGCATGGTTATTCGATGGCACAAGACTGCGCTATCCCTGCTTCTTTGAACCGATATTCATGAAAGACTTGCGCACAAACATCAAAATGACAGTCCCAGGACTACCGAAAGTGACCATATGAACCAGTTGGACCCCACCGACCTGAAGATCCTGCTGGCATTGATCCGGGACCCCAGGATCCAGATCGGTGAACTGAGCGAGTCGGTTGGCATTGCCCGGAACACGGCGCAGACGCGGGTTCGGCGCCTTATCCGGGCAGGAGTGGTCCGGCCCGGCGGCCGTGAAGTGGACCTGGAAGCCGTGGGATATGACGTGGTGGCCTTCGTGACCATTGAGGTGTCGCACCGTGAACTGGACGGCGTGGTGGGTGCACTACGGTTGATCCCGCAGGTTCTGGAGGTTCACGAAATCTCCGGACGGGGGGATGTCTGGTGCCGCGTGGTGGCTACTGACACCCACAATCTCCAGTCTTCCCTCCGCCAGGTCCTGAGGATCAAAGGGGTGATCCGGACCGAAACCGTCCTGGCCCTGCATACCCACATCCCCTACCGCACCGAGCCCCTGATCAGCGGGCTCGCCAAAGCATCCGGCACGTGACGCAGGCAGCAGCCGACTAGGCTTTCCAGAATGGATTGGCTCTCATACGTTTCACAGCTCACCTGGCCCGCCGTGCTGCCGGCCTTTATTGCCGGCCTAGTGATCGGCTTTGTCTGGTACATGCCCGCCGTCCTGGGCAACCGGCGAGGGATGTCCTGATGACCGCAGATCACCGCACCGGGGACGCCCGCCCATGACGATCATTGACAACGCCGTATACGTGGACGGCGTGCGCCACGTGGAACCGGAGAGCCTCGAGCAGACGTTTGAGATGCTCGCGCATCACGGCGGGATGGCCTGGATCGGGCTGTACCGGCCTACGCCTGAAGAGATGGCGGCCGTGGCCAGCGAGTTCGGACTGCACGACCTTGCAGTGGAGGACGCCATCTCGGCGCACCAGCGGCCCAAGCTGGAACGCTATGAAGACAGCCTGTTCACTGTCCTCCGGCCGGCCCGGTACATAGACGCCTCGGAGAGCGTTGAGTTTGGCGAACTCCACGTCTTCACCGGCAAGAACTATGTGGTGACGGTGCGCCATGCCGAGATGGCAGGTGTGGCGAGGGTGCGGCGCCGGATGGAGGCACGGCCGGACCTCCTGCGGCATGGGCCCGAAGCTGTCCTGTACGCCCTGCTGGACCGGGTGGTTGATGATTACGCGCCCGTCGTGGCCGGGCTCGAGAACGACATCGACGAGATCGAGGACCAGCTGTTCAGCGGCGATACCACCGTGTCCCGCAGGATCTACGAACTTGCCCGGGAGGTCATCCAGTTCCAGCGGGCGATCCATCCCCTGCCGGACATGATGCACCAGCTGAAAAAGGGTTTTGAAAAGTACGGCGTGGAAACGGACCTGCGGCACAGCCTCCGCGACGTGGAAGACCATGTGGAGCGTGTGATCTCCCGGGCAGACTCATTCCGCGACCTGCTGCAGAACGCCCTGACACTGGATGGCACCCTCACTGCCAACCGGCAGAACGAGGCCAGCGCGGAACAGAATGAACAGGTCAAGAAGATTTCCTCATGGGCCGCGATCTTCTTTGCGCCGTCCTTTGTGGCCGGGGTCTATGGAATGAATTTTGATCATATGCCCGAGCTGCATTGGGAGCTGGGCTACCCCCTGTCGATCGGACTCATGATCGCGATGGCGGCCCTCATGTACGGGATCTTCAAGAAGAAAGGCTGGCTGTAGGGCGTGGCAGCACAGCCGGAAGCACCGGCGCTGCGGGAGGGCCGCATCATTGTCCCCGGCAGCAGCCGCCAGTTGGCTGTCTACGGGCTGTTCCCGCCGGCACCGGCACAGCACTGCATGGTACCGGCCGGTACCCGCGAGTTTGCGGCGAAGGCCTGCGGGCCGGAACTGCTGTGGATCAGCTTTGACGAACTGTGCGGACCAGGCGCCGCCAGCCAGAATTATGGCCTTTTGCCGGCAGGGCCGGAGCTGTGGGTCATTGACGGTGTGCCGTCCCCGGACCCCTCCGGGTCCGGACGGGCGACGCCCTGGGAACACTTCGCCGCCGTACTCACAGTCCTTGCAGGCAGGAAGGTGACATTGTTCGTGATTGGCACCAGGCCCATGGACTGGGCTTCTGCTTCCGTGCAGGCGGACGACGTCCGGCTGCAGTCCGTCTTCGGGGACATCGGCAGGCTCCTTGCGCGGCTGAAGCGCGTTGAGTCGGATGAAGCAGCGGCTGTGGAGGGCGTGTCGGGGAGTTAACCGGCAGGCCCGGCTGCGCCTCTCACCAGGTTGCGGCTGCCAGCGCGCAGGACGACTCCAAGGGCAAACAAGGCTGCCAATCCGGCCAGGACCCACCAGGCCACAAGGTATGGGAGTGGTTGGCCCTGCAGGTCGGCGAGGAAGAAGTGCGTGAAGCTGTTGAAAGCAGCATGGAACAGGATGACTATCGGCAGGCTGGCCTGCGTACTGTTGTAAAGCCAGGCCAGCAGGACCGACTGGGCGAAGATGTAGACGGCGAATGGCGTCAGGGGACGCTGTCCGGGGTCTGATATCACTTCAGGAAGGTGCCAGGGCAGCCAGGCCAGTCCGACGGTCAATGCCGCCCCCAGGGCGCTGCGATCGGCCTGCAGACGCGGGAGCAGGAAGCCCCGCCAGCCCAGCTCTTCGAAGAGGCCGACGACGACGATCGTGACCGCGATGGAACCGGCAATCTGAAACAGGTCGGACGGATCCCAGCGTGGGACCGGAGCTCCGGTGGCCACCGCCGCGCACAGGGCGAGACCGGGGATAAGCAGCGGCACACCTACTGCAACGACGTACCAGGCAGGGTTGACACGCCAGCGTCCGAGCTGGCGCAGCAGACCGGACAGGGCTCTACGGCCTCCTGCCAGGAGAACAACCACGACGGCCGCGAGGCCGGGGCCGAAGGGAACCAGGGGGCTGCTTTGTGGGTTCAGGAGGACCAGCGGCCAGATGGACCAGGAAATGAGGTAGGCCAGCACAAGGTACAGCACAATGTCATGCCGGGCCGCCCAACTGCGCGGCCGATGTCTTTGCACCGTCATCGCAGGCCTTCTTGAGTGCTGCCTGAGTGTCCTCCAAGTGTGGCACCGGCTTTAGCCCGGACACAGGCAAGCGCGCCCCCTCCGGGACATTAGGTAGGCAACTTGCCGGCTGGGCTCAAAGGGCACTCCATGACTGGTTCCCACCGGCATCAGGGTCGCGTTGGCAGAGTCCTGAAATTTGTGGAGCTAAGGAGATTCGAACTCCTGACCTCTTCGATGCGAACGAAGCGCTCTACCAACTGAGCTATAGCCCCGGATCGATCCGCCCCTGCAGGCGCGGCACCGATGTCCCTAGGCTACAAATTTTCCATGCCGAATGCCAAACCGACCATCGTTACCCCTTGGACCTTAAGAAACGTCGTACAGCCCGGGGCAGGCAGCGGGGCCGGCCAGCACAGCGTCAGGCGCGGCGTCGCTGGAGGACGTCGTCGAGGTTGCTGAGGGCACTCTGAGCCTTGGACAGCTCCTGGCCTTCCCCGGCTGTGGGTGCCGGCGGTGCGGCGGCAGCGCCCTGCTTCAGGGACGGCTTGCCAACAGCTTTCGGCGCTTCCGGGAGTTCCAGTGGCTTGGGTGCCGGCCGCTCGGCCTTGGCGGCCTCCACATACACGGGCTTGGGGACCTCAACCGGTTCCCAGGTGGCCGAAGCAGCTGCACTGGCCGCCGTTGCACTTGAATCGCCTGCGGCCACCGCGACGGCAAGGGCGGCTTCCCGCAGTTCCATCGCTGTCAGCGGCTTGATTTTCGGTTCATGCTCTTCGGCGTCAAAAAGGGGACTGTCCGGCCTGGCGGGCGCTGCTTCCGGTTTCGGCGGGATGTTCGCGGCAGCCTCGGGCCGCCGGGAAGGTGCGCTCATGGCGGATCGGAATGCGGAATCGACTTTGGCCTTCCTGTCCCGGACAGCAAGCCAGCGCAGGAGCACGACAGACCCGATGGTGAGCGCCAGTGCCGTCAGCGCCAGGACAGGAGTTCCCAGCCCGAAGAGGAGGAGCACGCCGGAAATGAATGCCGTCACCAGTGACAGCAGCCCCACGAGGGCGATGGCGGTCCGGCCGTAGCGGATCCGGAACTTTGCCGCTGACGGGGCGCCTGCAGCAGGGGTGACTGCAGTGGCGGTCACGGGACCGGCGCTCTTCCTGGTGTCCATGGCTTTCTCCTGCTGGGCGGCGACGTTCAGTACCGAAGCTGCGGGCGGCTCCGGTTTTTCATCTGCTGCGGTGTCTGCCGGAAAATCGCCGGCGGGCTGGAACTGGTGCCTGCGGTTCCGGAGGACGTAGGGGCCAACCCATACAATCCAGAGCACGACGGCAACCACAAGGATCACTGAGCTGCTAAGGGGGAAGTCCACACACAAAACCGTATGAGCATCCTGACCGCTGCGGCAGCATTAGCTGCGGTGTGTCGTGGCGGAGCCGGCAAATCAATGGATTTATGACGGCCTGGACGCGAGCCACCGCCTGAGGAGTCCTTCCGGTACTTCTTCCGAGGTCAGCGCGAAAGACCGGTGGTCCGCCCACTCACCGTTGATGTGGAGGTAGCGGGGCCGGTATCCCTCGTCCCGGAAGCCCAGCTTTTCGACCACCCTAAGGCTCGGTGCGTTTTCGGGCCTGATGTTGATTTCCATCCGGTGAAGGCCAAGGGTGCGGAAACAATGGTCCGTCACCATGGCAACAGCTGTGGGTGCGATTCCGCGGCCTGCCCTTGCCTGGTCCACCCAGTAGCCAAGGGTGGCCATCATGGCCGAACCCCACACGATCGACGAGACGGTCAACTGGCCGACGATGGCGGGGTTCCCGCTGACGGCCGTCCGCTCGGTGATAACGAAGGGCAGCGCACTTGCCTGTGCTGCCTGTAACTTCAATGACCGGACCATCTGCCGGTAGTCCGGCAGGCCGCCGGCAGGGTCCGGGTTTGAAGCTTCCCAGGGCGCGAGCCAGTGGCTGTTGCGGGACCTGACCTCGGTCCATTCCTTCTTATCCCGATACCGGATGGGCCGCAGGACCAAATCCCCGCACTCCAGGGTTACGGGCCAAATGGGACCAGGGCGCACGGCGCTACTTCGACAGGCCGGCAGTGAAGCCCGGCAGCCACTCCCGCAAACCGGGGCCAAGATCCTCGCTGTCAATGGCCAGCTGGACACAAGCCTTCAGGTAGCTCAGCTTGTCCCCGGTATCGTAGCGGCGCCCGCGGAACACAACGCCGTACACGCCGTGCCCCTCACCGTCGCCCGTCGCCAGTTCCTGCAGGGCATCCGTCAGCTGGATTTCACCGCCCCGGCCCGGGCCGGTGTCTTCAAGGACTCCGAAAACGGCCGGGTGCAGGACGTAGCGCCCGATGAGCGCCAGATTGGACGGCGCCTCTTCGGGGCTGGGCTTTTCCACCAGGCGATCAACGCGGACGTAGGATTCGCCGTCGATCTGCTGGATGTCAGCGCAGCCGTAGGCGCTGATTTCGGAAGGTTCCACCTCGATCAGTGCGATGACTGAACCTCCCGTCTTCGCCTGCACATCGATCATGGTGCTCAGCAGTTCATCCCGGGCGTCGATCAGGTCGTCGCCCAGCAGTACAGCAAAGGCTTCGTTGCCAACATGCTGCTTCGCCCGGAGGACAGCGTGGCCAAGGCCATGCGGGTCACCCTGCCGGACATAATGGATGTCGCCCAGCTTGCTGGCAGCCTGGACAGCGGCCAGTTTCTCCGTATCGCCCTTGCCTTCAAGGGTGGACTCGAGCGAGGGCACCCGGTCAAAGTGGTCTTCCAGTGCCCGCTTGTTGCGGCCCGTAATCATCAGGACATCATTGAGGCCCACGTTCACGGCTTCCTCAACCACATACTGGATGGCAGGCTTGTCCACGACGGGAAGCATTTCCTTGGGCATCGCCTTGGTTGCCGGCAGGAACCTGGTACCGAGTCCGGCGGCAGGAATGACGGCTTTGCGAACTCTCGGGTTACTGGTAGTCACCGGACTAATCTAACGTCAGCGTCAAGCATTCAGTAAGCAGCAGGGCCGAAAATGCGGCAAAAACCGGACGAACCGAACATCATTGAGAACCAGCCGTCCGCGGCACGTACGGAGGAACCACATGACGCTTGAAGAAACACGCGCAGCCAAGGACAGGATACGTGCTGCCCACCGCAGCCGTCGGGCCTTGATGACCGCGGAGGAGCGCGGCGCTGCCGGGAGCGCCCTGGCACACCATGGGGCGGCGTGGGCGTCTGGCGTGACGCAGGAAAGCGCCTCCACAGTCTGCGTCTACCTGGGCGTTGGCGCGGAGCCGCCCACGCTGCCACTGATCGCTGCCCTTTACGACGGCGGCCACAGGGTGTTGCTTCCCGTGTGTGAACCAGGCCGTGAGCTGAAGTGGGTTTTCTGGGCACCGGGTATCGAACTTGCCCGCAGCCGGTTTGCCCCCATCCTGGAACCGGTGGGGACGCGTCATGAGATTGAGGTTGCCGGGGAAGCTGCGGCACTCTTTATCCCGGCCACCGCCGTCGACCTCGACGGCAGCAGGGTGGGCCAGGGCGGGGGCTACTACGATAAATTCCTCGGCCATCTCGCGTCCGCCGGGAAGCATATCCCGCTCGCCGCGGTTCTGTACGACGAGGAGCTGCTGCCAGCAGGCAGGATTCCGGTGGAAGAGTTCGACCGCCCCGTGCCGGGAGTTGTGCTTCCCTCAGGGTTCCGGCGCCTTGCGAACGCCGCCGCGGCGGGCAGCCCGGCCGCAGGACAATGATAGAATTGGCACTCAGGCCCCGCGACTGCTAATGGAGATCCACGCCGGATCACCGTCGTCAGTCCGGGACCTCCCGTTTGCCCAAGAGGAGGAGCACCAGTGCCAACGTATGCATACGCCTGCAAGGATTGCGGCCATGCCTTTGACATCGTCCAGTCGTTCTCGGACAGCTCTCTGACGTCCTGCCCTGAATGCGAGGGTATCCTGCGCAAGAAATTCAACAGCGTAGGCGTCGTCTTCAAAGGTTCCGGGTTCTACCGGACGGATTCCCGGGATTCCAAGGGCAGCACGGTTTCCGCTGCTCCTGCGGCACCTGCTGCAACGCCTGCCCCTGCGGCCGCGCCGGCTGCCGCTGCTGCCGCCAGCTGACCCAGGCGTTTCCCGACGAGCTGACCCCTGCCGGTTAAGCTGCGTTGTCCACATAGACGCCAGGATGCCTGCCGCAGCCCCTTCCGGCTCACTTAGCGTGGGTTCATGCCTGCAAACCGCCAGCTCCGCCGGGAAACCCCAAGCCTGTCGCACAAAGCCGGATTCCTCCAGAGCGGGGGGCGCCGCGGCAGCAGCCGTTCGGGCCGGAATGCCCGGCAACGTCCCCCGGCGCGCTTCACGGGCTGGCTGAGCCGCAACAGGCGCCTTGCAGTCGCGTTGCTTCTCTGCGCCGCCGCGGCCATTACGGTGCAGCAGCTGACCCCTGCGCCGATCTTCACGGAGACTGCCCTGGCGGCCGCCCGGGACATCCCCGCCGGCGCGTCTCTGTCCCCGGCCGATCTCGCCGCTGTTCAGGTACCGCCGGGAATGATGGCCAGCGGAACACTGGAGGAACCGGGCGAGGCGGCGGGCAAGCAGCTCGCGGCACCGCTGCGCAAGGGGCAGCTGCTCACCGACGCCCAGCTTCTCGGTCCTGGACTCCTGGCCGGCACTCCCCCGGGATCAGCAGCCGTTCCCCTTCGCATGGCTGACCCGTCCTCCATCCAGTTGGTCTCCCCTGGCCAGCTGGTGAACGTCGTGCTCACGGCAGCCAACGGATTCGACCAGCAAAAGCCGCCGGAGGTGCTGGCATCGGGCGTGCCCGTGCTGTGGACCTCAAGCCAAGGCGGGCAGGGCGGACAATGGCTGGGCGCAGCTGAAACAGAGAGCCTGATCGTCGTGGCAGCCACGGCGGAAGAGGCAGCCCGGCTGGCAGGCGCCTCCACCCAGGGAAAGCTGTTCTTCGTCCTGGTGGGGCCGTAGTCCGGAGAAAGCCGTCCGGCATCCCGGCCACCACCCGCGACGGCTTGCCTCAGCCCCAGTGTGGTGGCTTTTGTTCCTTCAACCACGCGTCATGGTCGTCGTCTTCGCGGTCACCCCAGCCCCGGGGCTCGTCCTCGGAGGCCTTGTTTGGGATGGCAGAGCTGCCTGGAAGGGCATCAGGCCTCCCGCCCTGGTCCTGCCCGGCTTCAGGTGAAGCGGGCGCTTCAGGTGAAGCGGGCGTTTCGCCATCCGACGCGGTGTCTTTGTCGTGGTCCGGGTCCATAGCTCCCGCCTCCTTGCTGTCCTGGCCTTCTGCCTGTGGTGGGTCCTCATGGAGGGCATCGCCGCGTTCCTCGAAGGAACCGTCCCCAGCCATGGACAGCTGCCCGCTCTCCCCATGGTTCCGAGCGTCAATGCCGTTCAGGGCCTGGTCCACGTCGTCGTCCAGGAAAGCCACGGAGGGAGCGGTTCGGCCCGAAAGGGCAATCTTTTCAAGCCCCAGATATGCTGCGATCCTGTCGGCGCAGGCAGACGGGTCCGTGAACACTTCGATGGTCCACAACGGCATATAGCGCCAGCCCAGGCGCTCCAGCAGCTGCGGGCGCAACCGGCTCCGCTCACGGACACTCATAGTGCGGTACTGTTCCGTGCCGTCCGACTCGATCGCCACCGGCCAGGGAAGGTCGGCATCCTCCTGCCCCATGGTGCTGAGGGGATCAGCGGCGGCAACCACGTCGATGGCGCCGTCATACTGGTGCCACACGCGTGCGCCGCGGGCACGCAGCCGGTCGCCGAGGTCAGCCACCAAAGGATCAGCGCCCAGCGCCTGCTCGCTGGCCGCAGCCCGCGAAGCCGGCGTGCCGAGATCGGTATTACCCGCAATTTCCCGGTCCAGGAGCGCGTACAGGTCAACGGCCCCATGACTCAGCCTCGTCTGGTCCAGGTCTTCGGGGCGGAAGCACGTGAGCACGTGCATCGACCTGCGCGCCCGTGTCATGGCCAAGGCAAACTTTTCCCGGCCGCCGTCGGCAGAAAGCGGGCCGAAATTGTGCAGGGCGCGCCCGTGCGGGGTGCGGCCGAAACCTGGCGAGAAGATGACGTGATCGCGCACCAGGCCTTGCGCCCGTTCCAGGTCAACTACCCGGAAGGACTCCGGCCCCGCCCCGAAGAAACTCGCCAGGCCCGGATAATTCGGCAGCTGCAACCGGATCGACTCCCCGATCCGGGCGGCGTGGCGGAGGCTGGCCGTGACCACAGCCAGGGACGTACGCGGGCGGAGGCGCGCGTGTTCGAAGACCAGCTGGACCACCCGGTTGACCTCGGCGACCACGGACTCAACACCTTCGTGGTCAGCGCTTGGCAGTCCGGTGCCATCCGGCAGGTACTCCACCAGCAGGGACCTGTCCAGCCCTGTGGCGGACTGGCCTTCCGGCAGCCGCCGGAGCCCGCCGTCGTAAAAGTTCTTGCTGAGCTGCAGCACAAGGTCCTCGTCCACCGCGCGGTAGACAAAGTTGAGCCGCCACACGGGCAGCACCTCCGACAGCGCAGTGAACGCACTTTCCACCCGGTGGTGTGCTGTTTCACCGGGAGCCAGCCGCTCCACGCCCACGGTAAAGGTACGGGGGCTGGCAATCCGGGAGTCGCCGAAGGCTATAACCTGCCTGCCGCGGGCGATGGACGGCAGCACAGCCTGCAGGGACGTCGCCTCGGCATCGAGGATGACCACGGCGTCAAAGTGCTGTTCCGCCGGCAGCAGCCCGGTCATCAGGTAGGGGCTTACGGACCAGACCGGGACCAGCGTGCCGATCAGTTCCGGCGCCTGTGCAGTGAGCGAGGGCAGGGAAACCCTGCCGTCCTTGAGCAGGCTCCGGAGGAGATCGGCCTGGCGGGGATATTCAGCGATGGCGCTTCGCCATCGCTCTGCGAGGTCCCAGCGAAGCCGGGCAGCACCGCTGGCGATGTGGGCGTTGTCCGCGAGGCGGTATTCGGCTTCCAGCTTCCGCAGGGCGTCACCGTCAGACATGGCAAGGTAGTCGTCGCCGCTGATCATGGCTTCGAGGGCGGACTGCCACCAGGCGAGTTCAAGCTCCGCCGCGACTGAGCCCGCAGGAACTTCCCGCTCCGCCAGGTCTGCCAGGAGCTCCCCCAGCCCGTGTTCCCGCATGTTCTCCACCAGCAGAGTGCGCTCAGGCAGGGTCTTCAGGGTGTCGGTGTCCGCTACCAGGCGTTCGAGGCGCTCCATCAACTCCTCGTAGCGGACTGTTGCCAGGGAACCGCCGGCTTCCGTATGGCGGAGGGCGTCTCCCAGCCGTTCAAGGTCGCGCTCCAGGGACTTGAACATGGCGTTCATTTCCGCGAGCCCGGACGGAACGGCGGGGTGCCGCTGCGTTGTGGCGTAGTCCGACCACAGTGCCCGCTGCTCCTGGACCAGCAGCAGGGACGTGTGGAGATCGGCGATGTGGACGCCCGGCCGGACGTATTCCTTTGCCACCCTGCGCAGCCGTGAACGCTGCATGGATGTCATCTCGATCCCGCGCTCCTTGCGCCAGGAAGATGGCGCTGTGGCGGAGATGAGGTCCGTGACCGGACGGTCGAAGATATCCGGAGTGAATTTGTCCAGGCTTCCCCGGACTGCGACCAGGAGCTCGAGCTGCTCGCCCCATTCCGCGAATGACGCACCCAACCTGATTTCCGCGTGCTCGGCAACGGCCTTCATACGGTCACGCAGGGCAGGCAGGCTCTTTTCCACGGAGCGGACAAGCTCCTGCGCTTCCTCGGTCTCTTTGCGGGTCAGCAGCCGGGCGCCATGCCAGGGGCTGGTGGTGGACGCCTTGCTGAAACTGCCGAGTTCCGCCGCGCGCCGGAGCCTGCCTGCGAGCTCGTCGCGGTCCCTGATACTGTCCAGGACGCTTCGTTTCAGCCGCACGGTGGTGGCTGGTGCGGGGTGGATGGCGGTCAGCTCCGCGAGTGACTGCATGGCCTGGTACGGCGAGCAGCCCCACCGCTGGCGGACGTTGTGGAGGGAGGCCACGTGATCCATCAAGGCGTGGCGGTGCTCCGTCAAGGTGCTGTGGAGATTCCCCAGCTGGGGTTCCAGCGACTTTTCGTTCCGGACGATGGCGCGGACCAGCTGGGCCTTCAGCTGCTGGGCTGTCACATTTCCGGACAGCTGGAACAGGATGGAGTCCAGGCCCAGGCTTTCCAGCTGGCCGGATACTTCATTGAGGCTGGCACGCCGGTCCCCCACCACCAGGACTGTCTTCCCGGCATCGACGAGGGCACCGATGGTGTTGATGGCGGTCTGGGTCTGGCCAGTCCCGGGCGGGCTGCTGACCACCAGGGAGTCACCGGCACGGGCGGCGTCAATGACATATTGCTGGTCAACGTCCGCATCCAGCAGGAGCATCTCGTCCTTGGGATCCCGGTTGTCCAGCGACGGGAACCGGCTGCGGTCCGGTTCCTCGACGTCCACCACTTCACCGCCTCCGGCAGTGGCCAGGGCGGAGATGATCGGGTTGGAGTCGTTGATCCACGGATCGTCAAGGTTGCCCGAGAGATCCGCAAACGTGGACACCAGCAGGTTGTGCTGCGCTTCGGCGCCGTGGATGGGCCTGATGAGCGTGCCCAGCCGGTCAAGGACGGGCTGTGGATCGAATCGGGCCGTACTGTAGGCAAGCCTGGTGACGGCGTTGACGTCAAAAACAATGCCGTGGATGTTCTTAAGGTGGCGAACCAGCGCCGGGTTGATATGCGCCTGCTCGGTCAGCTGGAGTTCGTAGTCATCCTCCCCCGGCCGGACCGTCAGGGAAATGGCCGTCAGCATGACCGGCGCCGAGATGCGCTGGGGTTTGCCGCCCACGGCGGACGTCCATACCACCGTGCCTGCGGAGAGATAACCCGCGTCGATTCCGCGGTCATTGGCGAGCTCGAAGATCTTTGACCTGATGTTCCGGGAGGCCCGGGCAGCAACCACGTACTGCTGGCGGTCCCGGATCAGGGTGGAGAGGCGGGTCTTGCGGCCGGCCATGAGCTGCGCAAGGCCGGAGGGGTGGGCGTGCGTCAGGTCAATGGAACCCTCGGGGGTCTTGGTGAAACGCAGCATGGTGTCTGCCCCGGTAACGGGTTTGAGCCCGGACAGCCATTTGCGGAGCTCCTCGGAGCCCTCCGGGTGGCCTTGACCAACTGACACTACTGCCTTCTTTTCTGCGTTCGCACGTGACGTCCTGGACCATACCGGCATAGGTTCGAGCGTAGCCGCTCAGACCGCGGGACTGAGAGACCGCAACACTGCAGCGGCCTAATTTGCGGAGGTTTTTACCCCGGGAACACCGATGGCCGGCCTCCTCATGGAAGCCGGCCAGTCAGGATGCTATTCCCACTCGATGGTTCCCGGCGGCTTGCTGGTGACGTCCAGCACCACGCGGTTGACGCCCTCCACCTCGTTGGTGATGCGGTTGGAGATCCTGGCGAGCAGCTCGTACGGGAGCCGCGACCAGTCGGCCGTCATGGCGTCCTCGGACGAGACCGGACGGAGCACAATGGGGTGGCCGTAGGTGCGGCCGTCGCCCATCACGCCCACGCTGCGGACATCCGCGAGCAGGACCACCGGCATCTGCCAGACCTCGTTGTCCAGGCCGGCGGCGGTGAGCTCTGCGCGTGCAATGGCGTCGGCTTTGCGCAGCAGGTCCAGGCGGTCCTTGGTGACCTCGCCGACGATGCGGATGCCGAGTCCCGGTCCGGGGAACGGCTGGCGTCCGACGATCTCCTGCGGCAGGCCGAGCTGGGCGCCGACCGCGCGGACCTCGTCCTTGAACAGGGCGCGCAGCGGCTCCACGAGTTCGAACTGCAGGTCCTCGGGAAGGCCGCCCACGTTGTGGTGGCTCTTGATGTTCGCGGCACCTTCACCGCCGCCGGATTCGACGACGTCCGGGTACAGCGTGCCCTGGACCAGGAACTTGATCTTCTCGCCGTGCGCGGCGGCCTCGGCGATGATGGCCAGTTCCGCTTCCTCGAAGGCCCGGATGAATTCACGGCCGATGATTTTGCGCTTCGTTTCGGGATCACTGACACCGGCAAGGGCGGACAGGAAGCGTTCCTGTTCATTGGCAACGTAGAGCTTCACGCCGGTGGCGGCGACGAAGTCGCGCTCCACCTGTTCCGCTTCGCCTTCGCGCAGCAGTCCGTGGTCCACGAAGACACAGGTAAGCTGATCTCCCACGGCACGCTGGACAAGGGCAGCGGCGACCGCGGAGTCCACGCCGCCGGACAGGCCGCAAATGACCCTGGCATCACCGATCTGCTTGCGGATGCGCTCCACCTGCTCCTCGAGGATGTTGCCCGTGGTCCAGTTTGGTTCCAGCTTGGCGCCCTTGAAGAGGAAGTTCTCCAGGACCTGCTGGCCGTAGGCGGAGTGCTTGACCTCGGGGTGCCACTGGACACCGAACAGGCCCTTCTCCTCGTTGGCGAAGGCAGCTACTTCGGCACCCGCCGTCGTCGCCAGCACTTCAAAGCCTTCCGGCGCCTCATGCACGGAGTCGCCGTGGCTCATCCAGGTTTTCTGGTGCTGGGGCATGCCGTCCAGCACTGACCGCCCTTCGCCAAGGATGGTGGTCTCAGTGGAGCCGTACTCCCGCAGCCCGGTCCTGTCCACTTTGCCGCCCAGGGCGTTCGCCATGGCCTGGAAGCCGTAGCAGATGCCAAAGACGGGAACACCGGCTTCGAAGAGGTCGGCACCAACGCTCGGGGCGCCGTCGGCATAGACGCTCGAGGGCCCGCCGGAGAGGATGATGGCGGCAGGATTCCTGGCCAGGAGCTGCTCGGTGCTGTAGGTATGCGGAACCACTTCCGAATACACATTCGCTTCCCGGACGCGGCGGGCAATCAGCTGCGCGTACTGGGCACCGTAGTCAACAACCAGCACCGGCTTCTGGGAAGTTTGGGATGCAGTGGGAGTAGTCACCGTAATAGCCTACTTGGCGCCGTTGCACCGGCGCACCTTGAGAAGCAGCGCTGTGACGGAGCAGACTCCGCGCCGGCCGGAAGCGCCGGCAGCCCGGTCAGTAGCGCCGGGGTGCCTGTGGGTTGGCTGCGAGCTCGGCTTCCACCTCGCCGTGGAACTTCTTCTCCACGATGAAGGACAGGAAGGGAACCACTCCGCCCAGCGCCAGCAGGATGAGCTTCAGGAAAGGCCAGCGCATCAGGGCCCAAAGCCTGAAGTTGGAGATGAGGTACACCACATACATCCAGCCGTGAACGATCAGGACGGTCACCGACAGGTTAACGCCGCCCAGCACTCCCGGCGGTTCGGCGTCTGCGAAGCCAAAGCCGAAGGGTTCACCCGTCACGGCGTTGGTGCCGCCGGCAAAGAGGTACTGCCCAAAGCCGTACCGGGCAACCAGTTCGGCGCACAACAGCAGCAGCATGGCACCGGTCAGGTAGGCCAGCACCTTGTAGAACTTTAAGGCTGAGCGGATCTGGGCTTCAGTGCCGCCGAAGCGGCGCTTCCTGCCCTGGGATTTTCCGCCGGCGGCGCCGATTGTGCTGCCGCTTTCGGCAGCGGCGGGGTTGGCCGGTTTAGGGTCGATCATGGCTGTACCTTTTGCTGGTCGTGTTCTGGGTGCTGGTTGTCTTCATCGTCGTCCTCGAGGCTGTCCTCAAGGTCGCGGTGGTAGTCGTCCTTGACGAGCCGCCACCAGATGAAGAGTGCGAAGCCGGCGAAAACCACCCATTCCAGGGAATAGAAGAGGTTGAGCCAGTTGATCTGCTGCGCGGGCGGCTGGGGGCCGATGTCCAGGGGGAGGAGTTTGCCGGGCACGGTGGCAGGGCTTACGTCGACCCCGCCGGCCAGCTCAGCGGTGGCGGCCACAAAGCCGGGGTAGCTGCTGACCTCCCAGTAGTTGATCAGCTCGGCCACGGACACTGCGGTGGCCTCTCCCGGCTTGGCTGCCGTTCCGGGAACGGGTGCCTCGGAGGGCAGCAGCCGTCCGGTCAGATCAACGCTGCCCGACGGCGGTGCGGGCGCGTCGCCAGGTTCAGCCACCCAGCCGCGGGCTACGGGAATCCAGGTCTGCGGTGAAGCCGCGGCTCCGGCCAGGGTGGGTGCCCCGCTGACGGCGAAGGCGGAGACCACCCAGTAGCCGGATTTCCCGTCATGCAGCCGGCCCGGGACCAGGATCTGCTTGGCGGGGTCATAAGAACCCTGCGCCGAGACCATTTGGTCCGCATCCGTTCCATGGAAGAACTCGCCCGGCTCAAGGGTTGCTGTCAGCGGCTGGACCTGCTCGGTGGCAGGATTCGTGGGCACCTCGGGCTGGGTGGACCGCCCGAACTGCCACTGGCTCAATAGCACGAAGACCCCGGAGACAGCGATCGCAAAGACAAATCCGGCGACCCATCGCGGCTTAAGGGCTGTTTTCCACACGTCTTAACCGTACTTCGTACCGCTGTAGAACAACTAAACGCAGGGACGGGTGCACTAGCTGCACCCCGCCCGATCGGGCAGCAAGGGGATCAGTGATCGAAAAACACCAGGCTGGAGTTGATGAGCTCGGCGATGATGTCCGGGTCGTAGGCCCGGCGCAGCGACTCCCGGAAGGACTCCTTGGACAGGGACCGGGCCAGGGTTGCCAGGACCTCGAGGTGGTCAGAGAAGGAGCTGGCAGGGGTGGCAATCAGCAGGATGACGGTGGCAGGGCCGTCTGCGGCACCAAAATCCAGGGCGTGTCCGTACTTTGCGATGCCGACGGCGATTGAGGTGCGGGAAACAAACTCGCTCCGGGCATGCGGCAGGCCAATCCCGCCCGGAAGCCCGGTAGCCAGCTGGTGCTCCCGGGCATTCACATGCTTGAGGAACCCGTCAAGGTCCGAAATCCGCCCTGCGGCGTGCAGCCGCTTGGCGAGCTGGGTGGCGGCGTCAACCTTGTCCGTTGCCTCCAGCTCCAAGATCACCATCTCGGGCGTGGTGAGCTCGGCGTCGTACCGGTCAAGTGGTTCCGCCAAGGAGTGTCCCTTCAGTCAGCAGTGCTGGTGCCGTGAAACCCTCAGCGCAAGGGCACGATGTCTTCCACGCCCAAGCGGGCGGCGTCTGCGGATTCGTCGTCCGGCTGCTCCTGGCTGAGGCGCTCTGCCTCCACCCGCGCAATGTAGTGCCGGACCTCGTTTTCGCGCTGGGCTTCGCTCCAGCCAAGGACGTCACCCATTAGTTTAGCGACAACGGGGACGGCAGACACGCCGCGGTCCCAGGCTTCAATGGAAATACGAGTCCTTCGCGTCAGGACGTCATGGACGTGCCGGGCGCCCTCGTGCGTGGCGGCATAAACGGCTTCGGCCTGGAGGTAGTCGTCGGCACCCGGGATGGGCTCTGCCAGGGCGGGATTGGCTTCAATGATGGAGAGCACCTCCGAGGTCATGGACCCGTAGCGGTTCAGCAGGTGCTCAATCCGCGCGACATGCACGCCGGATTCCTCGGCTGTCCGATTGCGGCGGTTCCACGCTGCCCTGTAACCCTGTGCGCCCAGTAGCGGGATCGTCTCCGTGCAGCTGGGCGGAACCCGCTCATCCATTGTGCGGGTAGCCTCATCCACGGCATCTTTTGCCATGACCCGGTAGGTGGTCCACTTTCCGCCGGCCACCACCACCAGGCCCGGAACAGGGTGCGCCACCACGTGTTCCCGGGAAAGCTTGGCGGTGGAGTCGTTTTCCCCGGCGAGCAGCGGGCGCAGGCCAGCGTAAACGCCCTCCACGTCCTCCCGGGTCAGCGGCCGTTTGAGGACCCTGTTGACATGTTCCAGGATGTAGTCAATGTCTTTGCTGGAGGCAGCCGGGTGGGCCTTGTCCAGGTTCCAGTCCGTGTCTGTGGTGCCGATGATCCAGTGCCGCCCCCAGGGAATGACGAACAGCACTGATTTTTCCGTGCGCAGGATCAACCCGACCGTTGACTGGAAACGGTCCCGTGGGACCACCAGGTGGATGCCCTTGGAGGCACGGACCTTCAACTGCCCGCGGTCCGTCACCATGGCCTGGGTTTCATCCGTCCAGACACCCGTGGCGTTGATGACCTGCTTGGCCCGGACGTTGAACTCGGTCCCGTCCTCATGGTTGACGACCTTTGCTCCCACCACCCGTTCGCCTTCGCGAAGGAAGTCCACCACCTTCATCTGGTTGACGGCGTGGGCACCGTAGTAAGCGGCGGTCCGGACCAGGTTGGCGCAGTACTTCGCGTCATCCACCTGGCCGTCGTAGTACCGGATGGAGCCGACGAAGGCGTCATTCTTGAGGCTGGGGGCAGCACGCAAAGTGCCCCGCCTGCTGAGGTGTTTGTGGAACGGTACTCCCCTGCTGTGTCCGCCGGACACCGACAGCGCGTCGTAGAGCGCGATTCCTGCCCCGACGTAGGGGCGCTCGATAAACGGCTTGGTCAGTGGATACAGGAAAGGCACGGGCCGGGCAAGGTGCGGCGCGAGTTCGGAGAGCAGCAGCCCGCGTTCCTGCAGCGCCTCCTTCACGAGGCCGAAATCGAGCATCTCCAGGTAGCGGAGGCCGCCGTGGATAAGTTTCGAAGACCTCGACGACGTGCCCGCCGCCCAGTCGTTCGCCTCAACGATGCCGACGCTGAGGCCGCGCGTCACGGCGTCCAGCGCTGCCCCTGAGCCCACGATGCCACCGCCCACGATGAGGATGTCCAGCTCCTGGCCGGGTTCCGCAGTAGCGCGCAAGCGCTGGATGGAAGCTTCCCTGGCTTCGGGGCCGAGAGCCCCGCCGTTAACAGGAACACTCTTCATTGAACGCCTCCAGTGCCGCTAGTGCCGGTAGTAAAACCACCATACTTGCTTGCGGCACGCTTGGGCAGGAGGGCAGCGGCGGATACCGCCGCTGCCCAGGCGCCAGGGCGTCAGTTGCCGGAGTACGGGGAAACCACGACGTCGACCCGCTGGAATTCCTTCAGGTCCGAATAGCCGGTGGTCGCCATGGAGCGGCGGAGCGCACCGATGAGGTTTGAGGTTCCGTTGGTGTGGTGGCCCGGTCCGAAAAGGACTTCTTCGAGCGGACCCACGGTACCGACGTTGGCGCGGTCGCCGCGCGGAAGTTCGAGGTGGTGGGCTTCCTGGCCCCAGTGCCATCCCTTGCCGGGTGCCTCTTCGGCCCTGGCGAGCGCGCTGCCCAGCATCACGGCGTCGGCGCCCATGGCAATTGCCTTGACGATGTCGCCCGAGGCGCCCATGCCGCCGTCGGCAATGACATGCACGTACCGGCCACCGGACTCGTCCATGTAGTCCCGGCGTGCGGCCGCGACGTCGGAAATGGCGGAAGCCATGGGCGAATGGATGCCCAGTGCGCGGCGGGTGGTGGTGGTGGCGCCGCCCCCGAAGCCGACCAGCACGCCGGCAGCGCCGGTGCGCATGAGGTGCAGCGCGGGCGTGTACCCGGCGGCACCGCCGACGATGACCGGAACGTCCAGTTCGTAGATGAACTGCTTGAGGTTCAGTGGCTCGTGGTCCTTGGAGACGTGCTCGGCGGACACGGTGGTGCCACGGATGACAAAGATGTCGACGCCGGCGGCCACCACTGTCTTGTAGTGCTCCTGCGTGCGCTGCGGCGTCAGCGAACCGGCCACGGTTACGCCGGCCCCGCGGATCTCGGCAAGGCGGGAGGTGATCAGTTCAGGCTGGATGGGCGCTTTGTACAGCTCCTGCATCCGTCCGGTCACAGCAGGGCTGTTGGTTTCATCCTGCAGGGCGCCGATTTCGTCCAGGATGGGCTGCGGGTCCTCATACCGGGTCCACAGGCCCTCAAGGTCCAGGACGCCGAGGCCGCCGAGCCGGCCCAGCGCGATGGCGGTCTGCGGGGACATGGCGGAGTCCATGGGCGCAGCGATCACGGGCATGTCGAACTTGTAGGCGTCGATCTGCCACGACACGGAGACGTCCTTGGGGTCGCGGGTCCGACGGTTAGGGACGATTGCAATGTCATCCAGGGAGTAGGCACGACGCCCACGCTTGCCACGGCCGATCTCGATCTCGTAAGTCACTGCTCTAGGTTATCCCAGCCGGGGCACCGCCCAGGGGACCTGCCATGGGTTGCCGCCCGGCCCGGACTGCGCGGCAGGCCCGGCAGCAGGATGGGCAGTGTTTCCCATGGCAGCGGCCCGGAGAAGCCCGTAACCTAGGCCCGGGGGCGCGGACAACGCTCCCGTGCCCGATTCCAAGGAGAAGAACAATGGCCCCTGGGCTTTACGGTGCCGACATTGAGCAGTTGCGGTCCTTGTCCCCATCCATGGAAGGCTCGTGTCTTCAGTGACCGGGGAACGCGTGGCCGCACATTCCCTCGATCATTGGCTTTCCCCGGAGCTGGCCCGGGTCAGCCCCCCGAACGCTCCGTCCCGTTTACGGCAACTGGCCGATGCCCAGGGCACATTGGCGGCAGGCTGGAGCAGCGCGATCGCCGGCGGACCCGTCCTGGCCCTGGCGGGTGTGTTCTTCTCAGTCGTGTCAGGAAACCCTGCCGCGATGTTGGTGCTCTGTCCACTGGGTGCCGCCCTCATGGTGCTGGGCCTGACCTCGTGGAAGCGGGTTCGCGGCAGGCTTCCCAACACGAACAAGCTGGTCATCACCCGGGGCCCCGGTAATGCCCGCGGCGGCATCGCCATGGTGGCCGGACTGGCCGGCCTCATTGGTGCGGCCATGGTCACGGCACTTCCGGCGGCCGCCGAACGCGGCACAACCGTTTCGCTTATTGGTGCCTACCTCCTCATTGTGGCTGTTCTTGTGGCCTGCATTGTGGTCCCGTCGGCCGTGCTGGGCCGCGCCCGGGAGTCGTTCCGGCTGCGGATCCGGTCCAACCCGGAACTGCGCAGAGCTGTAGAACAGGACCTGGCCGTCTGGCGCGATCCCTACGGCAACGCAGGCTACGGCCCGCTCTGACTCTGTGGATGCGGGCCGGAATCCCGCCAGCCTGGCCTGCAGGCATGCGCCGGACACCAGTAGCTACAGTTGCCATATGGGTTCACGGTGGGTATTTGACGGCCACATTGCCGGGATCGGGACCGCGTCAGGCCTTCGTGCCGTCGTGGGTATCTGGCAGGAGTCGCCCTTCGGTCCCTTTGCCGACGTCATGGTCCAGCAGGCCTCCGGGCACAGGCTGCTGTTGGCACCCACGGAAGACGTTGCAGGCTTCATCTCCACCACCTACGCCTTCGACGACGTTACGGTGACCGACCTGTCGGCGCGGCTGGGCCACGGGACTCTGGAGGTCGACGCCGATCCCCTGGCTATCAGCGCCCGCCTCGGCGGGCGGGCCCTCCTGGGCAGGATGCTGCGGACGCTCCCCCGGAGCCTCGCCGTCCACCCCGGCTGGCTGCACGCCATCAGCCCGGTCGCCGGGATCCTGAGCAACGGTGCCAGGACCTCCGGCACCGCGGGCAGCGGCCGGCGGGAATACTACGGGGTGAGCGACCTGCACCACATCACCTCCGCCGTCGTCAGCTGGGACAACATTGACGCCGGGGCCTTGGCGCCCATCCGGCCGGCGGTGACCTTTGGCTTCAGCAGTGTCCCGCCGCGGCCAAGCCTGGCCCGGGTCCGCATCACCGTGGTGGAAAGTGGCGGTACCGGGGACAAGTACCCATCGCGGCAGCCAGGAAAGTGACATAGTTTTGCCGGGACTGTTTGGACTGTTGGAACGATATTTGGGGGGACGTCATGGCGCCGGGAATCTACGGAGCTGATATCAACGAACTGCGGAAGCTGTCCCGCTCATTCGCGGAATCCGGGACGAGCCTGAAGAGTGTGGGATTGACGGTGGATTCGCTGGTTCGGTCCGCTGCCTGGAAGGGCACTGACGGTGACAGGTTCCGCCGCGAATGGTCCTCCACGCTGCGTCCGATGCTCAACAACACCTCGGCGACCCTGCAAGGCCAGTCCTCAACGCTTCTCAAGCACGCGGACGAACAGGAACAGGCCAGTACAGCCGGTGGCAGTGCCGGTACCCCGGCCGGCTCGTCGCCGTCTTCCGGCGGTACCTCCGCCAATGGCACGGCCGCTGAATCCGGCCGTGGCCGGGACTGGACTGAGGCCTTCACTGACTCCAACTACGTGCACGCTCCTTCCGGCGTGGAATGGCTGCTGGAGAAATTCGGTACGGATGACGGAAACGGCGCGTCCAGCATTGCGAATGCCATCAAGTTCGTGGCGGACAAGTTCAGCTGGAACCTGGATCTGGCAGACGTACAGGCAGGCACCAGCAGGTTCTTCGACGGCATGAAGATCGCCGGAAAGGGACTCGCCGTGCTGGGCGGTTTCCTTGGCGTGCTGGATGTTGCTTCCGGGATCGAGAACCGGGACCCGTTCCGGGTGGCGGACGGAGTGGTTGGTGGCGGCCTCGCTGTCGCCGCAGGCGTGGCGGCCGCCACCGGAGTGGGACTGCCCGTGGCGGCGGCCATCGGCGGTGCCGGCCTGGTATGGGGCCTTGCCTCCATGGCCTCCGGCAATGTGCCGGTCACCAAACGGATGTGGGACTTCGGCGCAGGAGTAGTTGGAGGCGTCAAAGACCTCGCCGGCGGGGTCAAGGATGCCGCCGGCTGGGTCGGCGGTAAGCTCGGATTCGGCTAGGCACAGACGCCCCATCACCAACACGGACCAAACATAGACCGAGACCGAAGGACCCCATGACTGAGCAGCTTCTGCCGGATTCAGCCTATCGAATTACCAGCCACGAGATCCTTGCCCTGCTCGCCTTCATGCCGGGTCCGGGCACAGACCTTACCCGCCGTGTGCTGGGCCTGGAGAAGCTGCCCGACGACCACGATTTGGTTCGCGCGGGCGTTGGCACGCTGAATATCAGGGATACTGCCTCTGTTGATGGTGACCAGGTGACCCTCCAGGGTCCGGCGGACTACCTGGCGGCCGTCTTCAGCACATCCACCACGTGGTTTGATGTCACGCAGATCGGGCCCGCGGCGGTTGCGCCCGCCTATATCGCTGAATCGCCGGCCGGAAGGGTTGCGCTCTTCCTCCGGCCGCTGAGCGAATACGTCTGCCTGCCGTTGAGCGAGGATGCCTCCGCCCTCGACATGGTGGAAGCCACCGTGCAGGACGCCGTGGAAACAGCGAAAGCACCTTCTGGTGGAATCGTCACCTCCCGCCGGTACGAGGCTTTCAAGGAACCAAAGGTGGCCAACATCAAGGTTGCCGCGGACGGGGTACTCCAGCTGGCCTCGGCACCATTGGACGCCAGCGGCCAGCTGACAATCCGCGAACTCGCGGGCGACGAGTTGCCTGGCTCCGTGGTGCGCGCGCTCCTGTCGGTGACTTCATGAGCGGCGTTTCGCAGTCCATGGATGCACGCGCTGCTGCCCTCGGCTTCGCCCAGCGCAGGAGCTGGGTTTTCTACTCCTGGTGGTACCCGGCCGTCCTGGGGCTGGCCGGAGCAGTCCACGCAGGGCTGGCGCTGGCCGTCGGCGGGGATGCGGAACTGGGTACGGTCCTGATGATCCTGGGAGCTGCCCTTTCCGCCGCTGGCTGGGCGGTGACGGCCAAGCCGCGCTTCACCCGTAAGCACCCCAGGCCCGCTTCAGACATTCCCCGTGTTGACCAGGGCATCCGGATAACTCCCGGCATCATTTGGACCCTCCTTGGCGGGACCGCACTGATCGTGCTGGCTTTGGTGCTCTTCACACCGAAGGGAGCGTCGCCTGAAACACTTCCGGTGCTGGGCCTGCTCGTCACTTTCGCGGCCGGCATCTCGGCGGGCCTGGCCTATGTGCGGAGGCTGATGGCGAACAGTGCTGACCTGTACGCCCGCTGGCTCCACCGCAAGCAGGGCGGGCAAAGGTAGCAGCTGCTCATACCGGCCCGGCCTCGTCCACACTGAGCTGGGACTCGAACATCCTGAAGTAGCGGCCGCGAAGGGCCACCAGTTCTTTGTGGGTCCCCTGCTCCACGATCCTGCCGTCCTCCAGCATGTACACGATGTCAGCCTTCTCGATGGTGGCGAGCCGGTGGCTGATGGCGATGATAGTGCTGCTGCGGTCCGCGAAGAGGCGGGTGAAAATCCGGTGTTCGGCGAGCGCATCGATGGCCGACGTGGGCTCGTCCATCACCATAAAGGAGGCGTCGCGGTAAAAGTTGCGCGCCATGGCCAGCCGCTGCCACTGGCCGCCCGAGAGCCCGCTGCCTTTGCGGCCCCGGGGGTCCTCCATCCAGTTGCTGACGTGGTTGTCCAGGCCGTTGGGGAGTTTGTTGATGAAGTCCAATGCCTCGGCATCTGCGGCGGCCCTTCGGATCCGCGCATCGTTACGGGGCGAGTCAACGTCGCCAAAGTAGATGTTCTCTGCGGCCGTGGCGAATTCGTACTTGAGGAACTCCTGGCTCAGCACCGCCAGGTGGCGGTGCCAGGAGGTGACGTCGACGGCGGCGAGGTCCACGCCGTCGAGCATGACCTGTCCGGAGTCCGGGCGGTACAGGCCGGCGAGGATCCTGATCAGCGTGGACTTGCCCGCGCCGTTCTCCCCCACAATGGCGATGTGCTGGCCTTCGCGGATGGTCAGGCTGATCCCGCGGATGACTTCCAAGTCGCTGCCCGTGTAGGTGAAGCGGATGTTTTTCAGTTCCACGGTCTTCGGTGACTGCAGCAGGGGCGGGGCGTGCACCGAATGGACCGGCAGGGCCATGAACAGCTCGTAGTCCTTAAGGTTCGCCAGGTCCTCGTCGATGGAACTGAGGGACGACACCAGGTTGTTCGCCGTGGACAGTGCCCGGCTGACAATCTGCTGCACATAGAGGAACTGGCCCACGGGCTGGGCGCGGGCGATGATCTGCCCCACCACCCAGATCAGGGACACCACCTCCGCGCCGTACTGCAGGGCATCCGCGGCAAGCTGCTTGGGGATGTACCGGCGCTGGAAATCAAGACGGCGGCGCTCGTCCGCGTCACGGAGGCGTGAGCGGAGGTCCATCAGGAAACCGACTATGCCGTACAGGCGCATCTCGGCGATATGCTGCGGCCTCAGGAGGTTGGTTTCGATCATCCGCCGCTGGCGGCGGGAATCCACCTGCGTGTTCCAGTGCGCTATCTGCTCCCTGGACAGCTTGAACTGCAGGTAGACGCTGGGCACGATGGCCACCAGGACAATCACGGCAATCCACCAGCTGACCAGCAGGAGGGCACCCACGGCAAGGATCACCGAGACGAGCTGGGTGAAGATCGCCGCAATCCGGTCCAGGACGCGGGCGTAGGAGTCGGAGAACCTCTTGGCGCGGTCGTACAGGTCCACGGTTTCTTTATCGTCGTAGCGCCAGAACTCAAGGGCCAGGAACCGCTCGTACATCTGGTCGCCCACAATGGCACCCACCTTGAAGCTCATGAGCTGCTGGATGTACCGGTCAACACTGGTGAAGGCACCCCAGAAAAGGCCCAGGGCGGCAGTGATGATGACGTAAATGATGGCCTGCTGCCCGGCCGCAGTATCGCCTGCGTAGGCAGCCGCCAGCGCCGTGGTGGTGAGGGCGGCAAAGTACGTGGTGACCAGTGGAAGCACGGCTGAGATCAGCGAGCCGAGGACCTTCATGATCACCGCACCCGGGGACGCGCGGAAGCTGACCCGCAGGACCTGGGCGACAGCGCGGGTATACGGCCGGAGGGCCAGACGGCGCTGGGGTTCCCTTTTAGGGCTCAGTTCAGCCGGGTGGCTTGGTGCGGGCATGGATTCAGCCTAGTACCGTGCCGGACAGCAGGAGGGTTGCTAGTACTTCTCTCCGTACTGGTACTCCGGGAAGTCGAAGCAGGCGCTGAAGCCGTCAATCTGCAGGCTTTCCGGCCCGTCCCAGATTCCTACGATGAGGTGGGTCCCGTCGTCGTGAAGAATCTCCACGGTGCGTGCGCCGTCGCCGTCCTGCCCGTCTTTGGCCGTCCAGCCGGACTGGCCGGACACCCTGTCACGGACGTCGTCGAGGAACTTGTCCCGGTCCAGGCCAGGCTGAAGCTCCACCTGGCCAGTGCCCGCCCATTTCTTTTGGTTCTCCCCGTCGCAGGACAGGAGGCTGGACGTATCGCTCACGAAGAGCGAGACGACCAGGTCCTGCGGAACCATCCCAATGATCTCGTGCTGCAGTGCCAGCAGTTTCGCTTTGGCCTCTTCCAGGGTCACGTCCGTTGTCCGATCAGTTGTATCCGCTGTATCCGTTGCTGAGCAGGCTGCAAGGCTCAGGGCAGCGCAGAGCACCGCAGCCGTCCGCAACCAGCTCCCGCCGCCTCCCCTTCTTCGATCAGTCACCCGTAAATCTCCTTACGCACGTCCCTGAGTGCCGTTTCATTTTCTGGGCCTGCAGTGGCGATGAGGACGTGGTTATCGATGCTGTACGCGTCTCCGGGTTCCATGCCGCCGGGCGGTTCGTAAAGATGCCTGTCAAACGCAGGCTCATTCATTGGATAGTTCGCACCAACCACCCCTGCCCGTTCAAGCGAGAGCAGCAGGTCAGGATAGGTATAGCTTGAATAGGCGGTGCCCGGGTCAGGTGACCAGCCAGGGGGCAGCGCCGCGCCGGATAAGGCGATCACCCTGTCATAGTGCGCGCCGTTGTTCTCCGAGCCTGTCAGGTTCCGCAAGCCCCAGCTGTGGCCGATTCCCACAGTTTGGGCACCACGAGGCCTTTCAAGCTCTACAGCGGCCTGGAATTCGGCCAGAACAGGTGAACTGCCGGCCACGAAGTCGTCGCTCTTGGCCTCCACCGCAAAAGCCTCGATGAGCCCGCCATCCGGAAACTCCGAGCCTTTGTAGACAAACGCCACCGATCCACCGCTGCGGTCCGACTGGACCAGGTGGTTGGAAATGCCCTGCGGTCCTCCGCCGTAGAACGACGCCTCATTGGTGGTGGTGCCGGGGACGTAGGTGATCACGGTGGAGGTGTCCTGGCTGTAGGTTCCGATCATCTCCACAATCGAGTTTCGGGCGGGATCGTACGCGGCCAGTTGAATCCTGCCCTCCACCACCCCATGGAGGTAGGCCCGCGCCGCCCGCCGCTCTGCCCACGCCGCATGTTCCTCACTGAACCGCTGGCCGGCAGAGATGTCCATCAGCAGCGGATTCAGTACCGGCTCGGGATCGTGGGCCGGGAAGGAATCCAGCCGGTCCCGGGCGTTGGCGCGGTTCGCTTCTACCCGGGCTGCAAAGGGAATGCCGTTGGTGTTGCCGGCCTCCACGGGATAGTCGCGGATAAACCCCTGCTGCTGGGCCGGGGTCAGGCCTGCCCACCACTGTTGTATTTGCGAAGGGCTTTTCCCGGTCAGGTCCGCAGGGCGGGGCTGGGTCCCGGCGGACGCACCCACGCCTTTGCCGGCTGCACTGGACGCGAAGCCGGTGCCGGCTGAACTCGCCGATTCCTGTTCGTCAGCATTCCGGGCAAGGTCCGTGGCTGCCTGGTGCAGGAAGGTTACTGCATGGCGGAGGGCGGGGCTGAGGCTGGATTTCCAGTCCGCGCTGAATTGAACAGCATCCGGACCTGGCCACTGCGCACCGGCAACACCGGCGTTGAAGGAGTTCAGCTGCGCCTGCAGGTTGCGGCTCGCCGTCCGCATAGCTTTGGCGAGGTCCCGGAGCTGGACTACGTCTGCACCGATGAATCCATTCGACATACCGTTCCCCCAAGGCCGCCGGCGTATTTACTCCACCGAATATACAAGACCTTAAAGGAAACCGGGGTGGGGAGTACTCCCCACCCCGGCTAACCAAGGCGTCAGCGGGAACCGTAGTTCGGCGCCTCTACAGTCATCTGAATGTCGTGCGGGTGCGATTCCTTCAGGCCGGCAGGGGTGATGCGGACGAACTTGCCCCGCGCCTTCAGCTCGGCAACGGTGGGGGCACCGGTGTAGAACATGGTCTGCCGCAGGCCGCCCACCAACTGGTACGCCACAGAAGACAGCGGACCGCGGTACGCAACGCGGCCTTCGATGCCCTCGGGGATGAGCTTGTCATCGCCGGAGACATCGGCCTGGAAGTAGCGGTCCTTGGAGTAGGACGTGTTCTTGCCGCGGGACTGCATGGCGCCCAGCGAACCCATGCCCCGGTACGACTTGAACTGCTTGCCGTTGACGAAGATCAGCTCACCCGGCGACTCATCACAGCCTGCCAGCAGGGAGCCGAGCATGACTGTGTCGGCGCCGGCAACCAGCGCCTTGCCGATGTCGCCCGAGTACTGCAGGCCGCCGTCGGCAATCAGCGGAACGCCGGCGGGGATGGCGGCCTTGGCGGACTCGTAGATAGCCGTAATCTGCGGGACGCCCACGCCGGCCACCACACGGGTGGTACAGATGGAGCCCGGTCCCACTCCCACCTTGATGCCGTCCGCGCCGGCGTCGATCAGTGCCTGCGCGCCTTCACGGGTGGCAGCCTGGCCGCCGATGATGTCCACGTGCGCTGCTACCGGATCGGACTTGAGGCGGCGGATCATGTCCAGCACGCCCTGCGAATGGCCGTTGGCGGTGTCCACGAACAGTGCGTCGACGCCGGCATCCACGAGTGCCATGGCACGCTCCCAGCCGTCCCCGAAAAAGCCGATGGCTGCGCCCACCCGCAGGCGGCCTTCCTCGTCCTTGGTGGCCAGCGGGTACTGCTCCGCCTTGGTGAAGTCCTTGGTGGTGATAAGGCCCTTGAGCCGGCCCTGCTCATCCACGAGGGGAAGCTTCTCGATCTTGTTGGTGGCCAGCTTGTGCGAGGCTTCCTCACGGCTGATTCCCACGTGCCCGGTGACCAGCGGCATCTTGGTCATGACGTCGCTGACCAGCCGCAGCGGGAAGTCGGATTCGGGGACAAAACGGGTGTCGCGGTTTGTGACGATGCCGAGCAGGCGCATGTCCTCGTCCACCACGGGCAGGCCCGATACCCGGTACTGCGAGCAGATCTCATCCAGCTCAGCAAGCGTGGCCTGCGGGCCGATGGTCAGCGGATTGGTGATCATCCCTGACTCGCTGCGCTTGACCCGGTCCACCTGGTCCGCCTGGTCCTGGATGGACAGGTTGCGGTGGATGACGCCCAGGCCGCCCTGGCGTGCCATGGCGATGGCCATCCGTGATTCAGTGACAGTGTCCATGGCCGCGGACAGCAGAGGCGTGTGAACCGAAATACGCTTGGAAATCCGCGAGGACGTGTCGGCGTCGGACGGGATGACCTCGGTGTGGCCGGGTAGGAGCAGCACGTCGTCGTAGGTCAGGCCGATGAAGCCAAAGGGGTTGTGTTCGGGCTCGGTCATGAGTGCGCCTCTTACCTTGGTTGCTGGACGGGTAGGGGTTGCAGCCGATGACCAGCCCGTCATTACGGGACTGGCCTGTGCAGGAGATCGTGCTGGACGGCCACGCGAAGCGGCAATCCGGGGCAGAAAGTGTTGAGTAAATATTAGAACCTTCGCGCCGATCCCCCTATTCCGTGCAGCCAATGTGAGCAAGCCCACGGCCCATGACGCACCCGCCGCTCAGCTCCAGCCCGTGGCGGCCAGAAGGCGCTGCTCGAACATGGGGATCATGCTTTCCACATAGGTCCGGGTGAGGTGGTTGTCGTCCTTGTAGACATAGACGTTCCCCACTACGCCGGGGCAGATGCCGCGGGCGCAGATAAAGTCGCTCAGGTCCATCAAGTGGAGTCCCGGCAGCTTGCCGCGGTAGTTTTCCAGCGGGGACGGTTCCACGAGGGATTCTTCCAGGGACACATTGCACTCGGCAGCGTCCGGACTGTTGCGCTGGATGCATTCGGGCATGTTGAAGGTAAACCGGGGGTTGTCCCGGATGCCAATGACCTCGATCCCGGCGTCGGCGAACGGCCGGACACCTTCCAGATAGCCCGGGACCTCGGTCTCGAACGGCGCTTCCTCATGCGTCAGCGACGCCACTGTGAACACCGCGTCCGGCTGATGTTCCAGGACATAGGCGGCGCTGGCCTGGTTGTAGGCGTTGCATTCGGCATTCCGTTCGTCCGAAACTGCCCCGAAACGGCACGCCGGCATCAGCAGGGTCACCAGCTCCCAGCCTCGCGCGGCGGCTATCGGCGCCAGTGCGCCCAGGTACTGCTGCGAATGGGAGTCGCCCAGAACCACGATGCGTTTTGTGGCTTCCCCTTCCGGCACCTCCTGGCGGCATCCGTCAAGGATCGGATCGCTGGTGGCGTTGGGGCCGGTGCAGGGGGCGTGGATTCCTGCCCAATCGTTATCCAGTGCGGAGGGCCCGGGAATGATTTTTGCACCAGCAGCCGGCACCGGCGCGTTGTCCGGGTTAAGCGCAGCCGCCCCTGGCGTCAGCTCGCGCGGCTGTGCCGCCGTCGCGCTTTCCTCTGCGGTGAGCGTGGTCTGCCAGAGGGCCACAGGCCCTGCAAGGAGAGCACCGCAGGCAGCAATAACGACGGCGGTACGCCAGGCCCGAAGCTGGGGCCAGTGCCAGTCGCGGAGCGGCTTTTCAACAAAGCGGGTGGTGAGGACGGCGAGGACGATCGAGGCGCCGACGATCGCCAGGCCTTGGGCGAGGGTGGGCGACTCCACGCCGGTGGCGGCAAGCGCAAGGACCAGGACCGGCCAGTGCCAGAGGTACAGGGCATAGGAGTTGTCTCCCACCGCCACCAGGGATTTGCTGCTGAGAAGCCTGTCCACGCCGTAGCGGCTGCCGGATTGTCCTGCGACGATGATGGCGGCGGCTGCCAGGGTGGGCCACAGTGCCACGAAGCCGGGGAACGAGCGGTCCATCGTCAGCAGCAGGCCACAGGAGAGCATGGCCGCGAGGCCTGCCCAGCCAAGCAGCACGCGGAGCGCCGGGGCCGGTTTGAGGTAGGGCAGGGCTAGTGCCAGGAGCGAGCCGAGCGCGAACTCCCAGAGCCGGGTCCTGGTGTCGAAGTAGGCGTACGCCTGGTTGCCGGCAGTCTGTTCCACCGAGTAAGCCAAGGACACTGCGAAGACCGCGCCGAAGACCAGCGCAAGCAGTCCGCGGTAGCTGACCGCGAGGAATGCCGGGACCTGGCGCAGCACCACCAGCAGCGCCGCGGTACCGGCGAAGACCAGCGGCCACAGGATGAACACCTGCCCCTGGATGGACAGCGACCAGAAGTGCTGCAGGGGGCTGGCACCGGCGTGGTCCTGCGCGTAGTAGTCCACTGCGGTGTCTGCGAGCAGCCAGTTCTGGCTGTAGAGCAGAGAAGCCCATGCCTGGTCCAGGACCTGTGGCCAGCGGGTCTGCGGCAGGATCAGCCAGGTGCCGGCCAGGACGCCCAGGATCACCACGACGGCGGCCGGCAGCAGCCGCTTGAACAGGTGCAGCCAGTGGCCCAGAAGTCCAAAGGGGCGCCCTGCCTCGGCTTTCCTGACGAACGACAGGGTGAGCAGGAAGGCGGAGATCAGCAGGAAGATGTCCACGCCTCCGGAGACCCGGCCCAGCCATACGTGGTAGGCGACCACCATGAGCACCGCGAGGGCACGGAGCCCCTGGACTTCCGGCCGGAAGGTGGGATTGCGGCTCCTGGCGCCTGCTTCAGGTGCCGGGCCGGGCACAGCTGCGGTTCTCGGTGACTGCACAAAAGACCTTCCAGCGGCGGGCAAAACATCAATTCTACCGAGCCGCGGAGAAATCTCCGGAAAGGTAACGGCCGTCACGGACCGCAACCAGGCACACGGCGTACGCTGCCGGCCAGGGAAATCCTGGCCGGTGGGAAAGGTCTTTGCCTAGGATCGCAGCAAGGCGCGGAGTGTCTGGATGGTGTCGGCCCCGGCTGCCGTCTTGTCGTCGCGGTAGCGCTTGACGCGGGCGAACCGCAGGGCGATTCCGCCGGGATGGCGGGAGGATTGCTGCACGCCGTCGATGGCGATCTCCACCACGGTGACCGGTTCCACCCAGACGGTACCTGCCGTGCGCCGCACCTCAAGCTCCTGGAACCTTTCCGTCTGCCACTTCAGCAGCGCGTCGGTAAGGCCCTTGAAGGTCTTGCCCACCATGACGTAGCCGCCGGGTTCGCCGAACTCGCCGGCAGGGTCCAGGGCTCCAAGGTGCAGGTTGGACAGCAACCCCGTCCGCCGCCCGGATCCCCACTCGCACGCGAGCACCACCAGGTCGTAGGTGAGCACCGGCTTCACCTTGATCCAGTTAGAACCCCGCCGTCCGGCTGCATAGGCCGAACCGATGGCCTTCACCACCACGCCCTCATGGCCGGCAGCGAGCGCATCGCGGGACACCCGCTCGGCGACGGCTGCATCCGCCGTGATCTCCCCCGGGATCCTGTGCCCGGGGGCGATGCGCCCGAGGAGGTCTATCCGCGTGGACAACGGCTCGTCGAGCAGGTCGCGGCCGTCAAGGTGCAGGACGTCGAAGAACCAGGGGTGCAGCACAGTGGTCCGCGCGGCGTCCGCACCGAACCGGGACATCGTCTCCTGGAACGGCCGCGGAACGCCGTCCTCGTCGAGGGTCAGGGTCTCGCCGTCAAGGATCAGATCGTGCGCCGGCAGCCCGCGCACCACCTCCACCACCTCGGGCAGCCGGTGGGTCACATCGGCCAGCGTTCGGGTGTAGATGCGCACCTGATCACCGGAGCGGTGCACCTGGATGCGGGCGCCGTCGAGCTTGTATTCCACGGACGCCTCCCCGGTGACCTCCAGCGCCGCTGCAGCACTGGCGGCCGTAGCGGCGAGCATGGGCTGCACGGGACGGCCGACGACGAGGCCCACCTCGTCCAGCTGCGGCGCCGTACCGGTCATCGCCAGCAGGGCAGTTTCGCCGAGATCGCCGGAGAGCATTGCCGCGCGGCGTACGGCGTTGACGGGACGGTCCGCGGCGCGGGCAATAGCGTCCGTCAGTACCCCCTCAAGGGCACCCGTCCGCAGTTCGCCGAGCAGCACTCCGGCGATGAACGCCTGCTCGCGTTCCGTGGCCGCCGCCGTGAGGGTCCGGAGCGTCGCAGCACGCCCAGCGGCTGACCCGGCGCCTGCGGTGACGAGCAGCCGGTCCAGGGCCGCGTCGAGGTCGGCGACAGTAAGCCGCGGTTCGGCGGCCGGCTCCCCCATGGCCGCCGTCATGCCACGCCACCCCACCCCTACCCTGCCCTGGCGCGGCCTGGCGGTCAGCAGGCCCACCGCCGTCGGGATCTCCGTGGGTCCAAGCCTGCGCAGCAGGTCTGCGAGGGCATCGACTTTGGCGAGCCGGGAGCGGGTGGATGCGACGGTATCCGTAGTTTTGACGAGCTCGTCGAGCAGCATGGGACCAGTGTGCCACGCCGGCCGGCACCCGTCAGGCCGGCGGCGATGCTGGACAGTGCCGGAGCACGGTTCCAGACTGAAGGCATGGGAATCATCGTCGCGAACCTGTTCATCACGCTCGACGGCGTCTACCAGGGCCCGGGCGGCAGGGAAGAGGACACGCAGGGCGGGTTCCGCTACGGCGGCTGGCAGCTGCCCGTGTCCGACGACGAAGCTGAGCAGGCCATCGAGGCCGGAATCGGCCTCATGGACGCCCTGCTTCTCGGCCGGAAGACGTACGACATCTTCTCGGCATATTGGCCGCACCAGTCTGGCGACATCGGCGGGATCCTAAACCGGGTGCCGAAGTTCGTTGTGTCCAGCACCCTGGCCGCTCCGGCCTGGGCGGGCACGACGGTCCTGCCGGACGCCACGGCTGCCGGACGGCTCCGCGAGGAGTACAACCAGGTCCACATGTTCGGCAGCGGCGTCCTCATCCGTTCCCTGCTCGCGGCTGACGTGATCGATCGCCTGCACCTGTGGCTCTATCCGGTCACCCTCGGGCAGGGCAAGCGCCTCTTCGACGCCGGGACTGTCCCCGCCACCTTCCGCCTCGCCGAACCGGCGCGCAGTTTCCCCAAGGGTGCGGTGTCCCTGGTGTACGAGCGCGCGGGCGGCGTGGAGACGCAGGACATGCCGGGTACCTAGTGCCGGAGTTTCCCCGAACGCAAAAACCGGCCCAGCGGAAGCTGGACCGGTTCTTTGTTGGGGACGGGCTGGGCCCTCGCCGTCAGGGTTCCCTGACCGAGCGAAGCGAGGTTAGGGAGACGGTGGGTGGGCCCACGCCGGCGAGGGACCCAAGTCGAGCGAAGCGAGACTTGGGAGCCGGTGGGGACTAGTGGCTGTGGCCTGCGTGCTCGTCTTCCTCGGCAGGCTTCTCCACAACGAGGGTCTCGGTGGTGAGAACCAGTGCAGCGATGGAGGCTGCGTTGCGGAGGGCTGCACGGGTGACCTTGACGGGGTCGATCACGCCTGCGGCAATCAGGTCCTCGTACTCGCCCGACTTGGCGTTGAAGCCGTTGTTGGTTTCGAGCTCGGCAACCTTGGCGGTGATGACGTAACCGTCGAAGCCGGCGTTCTGGGCGATCCAGCGCAGCGGCTGGACCAGTGCGCGGCGGACGATGCCCACAGCAGCGGCAGCGTCGCCCTCGAGCGCCTTGACGGCCGGGTCCTCATCCAGTGCCTTCAGTGCGTGGATCAGGGCGGAACCGCCGCCGGCAACGATGCCTTCTTCAAGGGCAGCGCGGGTTGAGGACACAGCGTCCTCGATGCGGTGCTTCTTTTCCTTGAGCTCGACTTCGGTGGCGGCGCCAACCTTGATGACGCCGATGCCGCCGGCCAGCTTGGCCAGTCGCTCCTGGAGCTTTTCCTTGTCCCAGTCGGAGTCGGTGCGGGTAAGCTCAGCGCGGAGCTGGGCCACGCGGGCTGCCACGTCTTCGGCCGAGCCTGCGCCGTCGACGATGGTGGTGTTGTCCTTGGTGACCGTGATGCGCCGGGCGGTACCCAGCACCTCGAGGCCAACGGTGTCCAGGCTCAGGCCCAGTTCCGGGGAAACAACCTGTGCACCGGTGAGGGTGGCGATGTCCTGCAGCATGGCCTTGCGGCGGTCGCCGAAGCCCGGAGCCTTGACGGCAACAACGTTCAGGGTGCCGCGGATGCGGTTGACGATCAGCGTGGACAGGGCCTCGCCGTCAACGTCTTCTGCGATGATGAACAGGGGCTTGGAGCTCTGCAGCGCCTTTTCCAGCAGCGGCAGGAATTCCTGGATGTTGGAGATCTTGCCCTGGTTGATCAGGATGAGGGCGTCCTCAAGGACTGCTTCCTGGCGTTCCGCGTCGGTGACGAAGTACGGGGACAGGTAGCCCTTGTCGAACTGCATGCCCTCGGTCAGGACCAGTTCGGTCTGCGTGGTGGAGGACTCCTCGATGGTGATCACACCATCCTTGCCGACCTTGCCGAATGCCTCGGCGAGCAGCTCGCCAACTTCGTCGCTCTGGGCGGAGATTGCTGCAACGTTGGCCACCTGGGTGCCTTCAACGGGGCGGGCGTTCTCCAGCAGGCGGGCGGCGACGGCTTCGACGGAAACCTCGATGCCGCGCTTGATCTGGCCGGGAGCGGCTCCTGCCGCTACGTTGCGCAGGCCTTCCTTGACCAGGGCCTGGGCCAGGACGGTTGCGGTAGTGGTGCCGTCACCGGCAACATCGTTGGTCTTGGTGGCCACTTCCTTGGCCAGCTGCGCACCAAGGTTCTCGTAAGGGTCATCCAGCTCAACTTCGCGGGCGATGGTGACGCCGTCGTTCGTGATGGTGGGAGCGCCCCACTTCTTGTCCAGGACGACGTTGCGGCCGCGGGGGCCGAGCGTCACCTTGACGGTGTTGGCGAGCTTATCGATGCCGGCTTCAAGAGACCGGCGGGCAGCGTCGTTAAACGCAAGCTGCTTTGCCATGGTTTTGTCCTTTCAAGACAGAACCCCGCGCAGCTGGGCAGCAGAATGCATGACCAGCGGCGCGGGGATCCGGAGAGTTACTTTACGACGATCGCCAGAACGTCGCGGGCGGACAGCACGAGGTACTCGGTGCCGCCGGTCTTTACTTCGGTTCCGCCGTACTTGGAGTAGATGACGACGTCGCCGACGGCTACATCGACGGGAACGCGGTTGCCGTCCTCGAAGCGGCCGGGGCCTACTGCAACAACTTCGCCTTCCTGGGGCTTCTCCTGTGCGGAGTCCGGGATAACCAGGCCGGAAGCCGTGGTCTGCTCTGCTTCGAGCGGGCGGACAACAATACGATCCTCAAGAGGCTTAATAGAGACCGACACTCGGACCTCTCCTTCTTCGTCAGCAAATTCGTGGACTGGAGAGCTTTCCGCCGTGGCTGGCAAACCGTCGTCGCGGTGCCGGCAGCAGCCTGGCTGGCAGCTCTACATGTATTAGCACCCTCCTAGGGAGAGTGCTAATGAAGACTCTATGTAAGGGTTAGCACTCGGTCAAGGCGAGTGCCAGAGTTTCGTCATGGGCGGACGTGGTTGCGTGTAAATTTGGCCACGTGCGAGCTGCCGTTTACCTCATCCTTGCCAACCTTTTTTGGGCCGGTAACTTCGTGGTGGGACAGGCTGCCATGAAGACCATGGAGCCGCTCCAGCTGACGTTCTGGCGCTGGCTCCTGGCCGCGGTGCCGCTGCTGGTCCTGGCGCAGCTGGTGGAAAAGCCGGACTGGCGGGCAGTCCTTCGCCACTGGCCGGTGCTGCTGCTCCTGAGCACCTTGGGCATGAGCGCCTACACCCTGTTGCTCTACAGCGCGCTGCAGCACACCTCGGCGCTCAACGCGTCCCTGGTGACAGCCGCAAATCCCGCCCTGATCATGGTCCTGGCCGTGCTGCTGCTGAGGGACAGGCCGCGGCCGCTGAGCTGGGCAGGGATTGGCTTGGGCCTCTGCGGAGTCCTGCTGGTCCTCACCGGCGGAGACCTCCAGCGGCTGCTGACTTTTTCGATCAATGCCGGTGAGCTGCTGATCGTCGGGGCCATCACCGTCTGGGGCCTCTACACCATCATCGCGCGAAGGCTGGGCATCCCCGCGATCACGTCCACGGCCGTACAGGTGGCAATGGCGGCTGCTGTGCTCCTGCCTTTTGCCGTGGCCACAGGGGCCGGCCTGCCGGCCACCCGCTCTGAGGGCTGGTCGCTGGCGTTCATTGCCGTGTTTCCTTCGCTGGGCTCCTACCTCCTTTGGAACCTGGCCCTCAAACGCACCACCGCTGCCAACGCCGGCAACTACCTCAACCTCATCGCCGTGTTCACCGCCATCATCACGGTTACCCTGGGCCAGCCGATCAGCGTCCCACAGGTGGTGGGAGGCGTCCTGGTCATCTCAGGGGTCCTGCTGACCAGCGCGGGCGGCAAAGCACCTCAGCGGCCCAGGTCCTCGAAGTCAACGTCCTCGCCGCCGTCGCCCTCCCCTGCAGAGTTCCGGCCGCGGTAGAGCAGGACGCCGGCGGCCAGGGCCGCCATCAGTGATACGACGAGGAAAACGATGCTTCCGGCCCGGGCTCCGGCGTAAAGTCCCCTGATGTCCTGCGCCTCCTGGGTGTCGTCCCGGATGTCGTTGCCGCCCACGGAATAGACAGTGGCGTTGAAGGTATCCAGGAAGAAGATAATCACCAGGAGCGCGATGCACACCACGGCCACCACGGCACTGGCAATCAGTGCGGGCCGGGCGTATCTTGCCAGGCCCCCATCCCCTGGACGGTGCCGGCGGGACTGCGGGGGACGTGCACTGTCTGTCATGGATTCAACACTATCGGCCAGGCGGCCTGCCGCTCCTCCACTAGGCTGGAACCCATGGCTCACGCTCCCCAGGACCAGATTGCACCATTGCTCACCGCTGAAGGCTGGGACCTCCTGGCGTCCCTGGGCCCCTACCAGGAGGAAAAGTCCTTCGAGCTGAACTCGGCCCTCCGCAAGGCGGGCCACTCCCCCGAACTGGTCTCCGCCGTCCTGACCCAGTCCCGGCTCAGGACCAAGGCTGCCGCCAAGTTCGGTGAGTTTGCCCGGAGCATGCTGTTCACCCAGGCCGGCCTGGAGCAGGCAACCCGGCTCAGCGTCGCTGCCCGCCACGCCCAGCGGTTTGCGGAGGCGGGAATCAAGCACGTGGCGGACCTGGGCTGCGGGCTGGCCGCGGACTCCCTGGCGCTGGCCTCAATGGACATCAACGTCACGGCCGTCGAAATGGACGAAACCACAGCCGCGTGCGCCACCGTGAACCTGATCCCGTTCCCCAACGCCACCGTTGTCCATGCTGACGCTACGGCCGTGCCCCTGGACGGGATCGACGGCGTCTGGCTGGACCCCGCACGGCGCGTCACCTCCACATCGGGCACCAAGCGGATCTGGGACCCGGAGGCTTTTTCCCCGCCCTTGTCCTTTGTTGAAAAGCTGGCTGCCTCCGGCCTGGCGGTGGGCGTCAAAATGGGTCCGGGCATGCCGCACGATTCCGTCCCGGCCGGCTGCGAAGCGCAGTGGGTGTCCGTGGCCGGGGATGTGACCGAGGTGGGGCTGTGGTTCAACGCAGTGCGCCGGCCGAATGTCCGCCGGGCCGCACTGGTACTCGGCGTCCAGGGCGCGGCTGAACTGACCAGCGGGGAGGACTTTGGGGCCGGCCCCTCCGCTCCGGTTGGTCCCGTGGAAGGCTACCTCTATGAACCTGACGGAGCGGTGATCCGCGCCGGGCTGGTGGCCGACATCGCGCTGCAGCTGGGCGGACACCTGGTGGACGAACACATTGCCTATATTTGTGCGCCGGAACTGGTGGATACACCCTTCGCGCGGGCTTACAAGGTCCTGGACGTGATGCCGTACAACGTCAAAGCACTCAAAGCCTGGGTGAAGAACAATGGCATCGGCGTGCTGGACATCAAAAAACGCGGCACGGCCGTCACGCCCGAGGATCTCCGCAAGCAACTGCTGGGCGGCAGGAATGCCGGCAATAAAAAGGGCGGAAACACAACAGCCACCCTGGTCCTGACCCGCATCGGGGAGGACAGGGTGGCCATCGTGGTGGAACCGGTGGCCCAGGACGCTACTGGGCCCGCATAAATTCCTCCGCCGCACGCACCTGGGCCGCAGTAGGCCGAACACCCGTGTAGAGCACGAACTGCTCCAGGGCCTGGATGGTGGCCACCTCCGCCCCGGTGATCACCGGCCTGCCCGCAGTCCGGGCCGCCTTGATCAGCGGCGTTTCCGCAGGGAGGGCGACCACGTCGAAAACCACCTGCGCTGCATCGATGGCTTCCTGCGGGAAGGCAAGGCTGTCCGCTTCCACGCCCCCTGCCATGCCGATGGGGGTGACATTGATGATCAGGTCCGCCGTCCCGCCGTCGAGCGCCGGACGCCACTGGAACCCGTACTGTTCCGCGAGCGCCCGCCCGGCGCCTTCGTTCCTGGCAATGACTGTGACATCGGTGAAACCGGCGTCACGGAGGGCGGCAACTGTTGCCTTGGCCATGCCGCCCGCCCCTTGTACCAGGACGGAATAGCTGGATGGCACCTCATTGCTGGCCAGGAGTTGTTCGATAGCCGTGTAGTCGGTGTTGTAAGCCTTAAGGTGTCCATCCGTGTTCACGATGGTGTTCACCGAGTCGATGGCTTTGGCTGACGGGTCCATCTCGTCCACAAGGGCAATCACGTCCTCCTTGTACGGCATGGAGATGGCGCAGCCGCGGATGCCCAGGCCGCGCACACCCGCGATGGCCTGTTCAAGGTTCGTGGGGGCAAACGCCTTGTAGATCCAGTTCAGGTCCAGCTGCCCGTACAGGTGGTTGTGGAACCGGGTCCCGTTATTGCTGGGCCGGGCCGAAAGCGAGATGCAGAGGGTCATGTCTTTATTCAGAATGGGCACTTCACCATTAAACGCGTTCCCGCCCCTGTGCGGGTGACAGGTCAGGGGCAGCCGGTGCCTGCGGGGAAAGGCCCGACGGCGGCAGGCAGCTTGCCTGGTGCCGGCGCCTTTCCTGCGAGGACGGCCGCGAGGGCATCGAAAGCCCCGTCGCTCCGGCCATAGAGTGCCACCTTCACCGGCGCTGTTGAGTCCTGCAACGGCCAGGGCGCGTCGAGCGCGACGGCGATGTCCCCGCCCGCGCCGCGCCCGCCGTAGCCAATCAGGCTGACCAGCGGCCCTGAGCCCAGGGACAGTCCTGCCCTGGTTGCGGCAGCCTCAAAACGTACCCGGTCTCCGGGCTCGCCACCGGCTACCCGGACCGCGCCGGGAACCAGCGCCCCGCCGCAGGGACCCGAGACCATAGTGACGGCTGAGGCGGACACCCGGGCGGAAAGTCCGCCGGCGCTGCCGGCGGGGGCTGCGGTTCCCGCGGCTGTCCGGCCGTGCCAGACCATCATGGTGGCGACGCGCCGGGCTGCCTCGTCCAGCCGTTCAGGGGCCAGGCCGCCGGTGGCCACGGCCTGGACGATGGCTGCATGTGCCTGCCCCGCGTCTGCCGGCATCAGCAGGAGGTCGGCGCCGGCGGCGAGGGCCATGACAGCGGCCGTTCCGCCAGGGTACTGCTTGGTCACGGCACCCATGTTCAGGGCGTCTGTCACCGCCACCCCTTTGAAGCCGAGTCCGCGCAGTGCCGTGTAGGTGGGGCCGGAAAGCGATGCAGGGACGCCTGGTTCCAGCGCCGGAACCTCAATATGCCCGGTCATCATCATCGGCGAACCGGCGGCGATGGCGGCTTTGAAAGGCTCCCAGTCGCGGCCGCTGAGCTCGGCAACGCTGGCAGGCTGCGTGGGCAGGTTGTGGTGGGAATCCACGGTCACGGAACCGTGCCCCGGGAAGTGCTTGACTGTCGGCAGTACTCCTGCGGCGAGCATCCCCTGCGAGAACGCGACACCAAGGGAGGCGGCAGCGCCGGGGTCAGAGGACATGGACCGGGCACCAATGGTCGGATCACTTGGCCCGATGGTGACGTCAGTGTCGGGAGCGAAATCCAGGTTGAAACCCAGCGGCACCAGTTCTGAGGCCAGGCCCCGCCCCGCTTCCTTGGCCAGGGGGACGCTGCCGGCAGCTCCGTAGCTCATGGGCGTGGGCCACTCGGTCAGGGGTGGTCCCAACCGGGCCACCTGGCCGCCTTCCTGGTCCACTGCGATGATCGCCGGCCAGGGCCGTCCCGCGGTGCCGGCAGCCTGCGCCAGCCGCTGATTGATGGCCGCCATGCCATGCACGTCCATCCCGCCCCCGGGAGCCAGCGGCACGTTGTCGCCCATGATGATGGTCCCGGAAAGGTGCAGCCTCTCGATGAGGGCTGCGTGGGCCTCCACCTCCTTGCCCTTAAAGAACGGAAGCAGGACCTGCCCGGCCTTCTCCTCGGTACTCATCTCCGCCACCGCGGCAGCCGCCGCATCCTGGTCGCGCTGCTCCGGCCCCCAGCCCAGCGGCCGGGTACCGGGGTCAGGTGACGGGGACGCCGTGGCGGGCGCCGTCGTCGTACTGGGCGTTGCGGTGGGCGAGGCCGGTGCAGAGGGAACCGACGACGACGGCGCGGGCCCGGGCGCGGCCGTACAGGATGCCAGGGCGGCTGCGGCCGAGGCGGCGGCGAGGAGGGGGAAGGTTTTGTGAAGACTGTCACGCAGGTGTTGGAACAAGGCCATCAATACGATGCTACCCCTGCACTAGACTTGAACCACCCGTTCGCCTGCCGGCAGCAGCCTGTCAGTGACGGCGTGAGCCAGCGGCAAACAGGACAGTTAGGAAATGCGTGAAGATCGATTTCGCTTCATCAAGGCAGTCAACCCTTGGTGTTGAATGGGAACTCGCGCTGGTGGACGGCAGGACGGGCGAACTCGCATCCGTAGCCAATGAGGTGCTCCGCGGCGTGGCCTCCCGCCACCCGGAACTGAACGAAGACGACGAGCACCCGCACATCAAGCAGGAACTGCTGCTGAACACTGTTGAACTGGTCACCGGCATCTGCGAGACCGCCGCCGAAGCCAAGGAAGACCTCAGCCGTTCCCTGACCGCTGTGCGCGAAATCACCGATCCCATGGGCGTCGAACTGTTCTGCGCCGGAAGCCATCCGTTCAGCCCGCCTCAGCTCCAGCCGGTGACGGACAAAGCCCGCTACGCCAAGCTGATCGACCGCACGCAGTGGTGGGGCCGGCAAATGGTCATCTACGGAGTCCACGTCCATGTGGGACTGGACCGCCGGGACAAAGCGCTGCCCGTGCTGGACGGCCTGGTCAACTACTTCCCGCACTTCCAGGCCCTCTCCGCGTCCAGTCCGTTCTGGGGCGGCGAGGACACCGGCTACGCCTCCCACCGCGCCCTGATGTTCCAGCAGCTGCCAACCGCCGGCCTGCCCTTCCAGTTCCGCTCCTGGGAGGAATACGAGTCCTACGTCCAGGACATGTTCACCACCGGGGTGATCGACACCCTTTCGGAGATCCGCTGGGACATCCGGCCCGTGCCGAACCTGGGCACCATCGAAATGCGGATCTGCGACGGCCTGGCCACGCTGGAGGAAGTGGGCGCCATCGCTGCCCTCACCCAGTGCCTGGTGGACGAGTTTTCCACCACCCTGGACAACGGCGGCACGATTCCCACCATGCCGCCGTGGCACATCCAGGAAAACAAGTGGCGGGCCGCCCGTTACGGCATGGACGCCATCATCATCCTTGACGCCGCCGGCAAGGAGCAGCTGGTCACCGAGCACCTGCTGGAGACCCTTAACCGGCTAGAGCCCGTAGCGGCGAAGCTGGGCTGCCCTGACGAGCTTGCCGACGTCGAAACGATCATCCGCCGCGGTGCCGGCTACCAGCGCCAGCGCAAGGTGGCCGCTGAACACGGCGGCGACCTCCAGGCCGTGGTGCTGGACCTGGTCAAGCAGATGCGCGACGGCCCCACCGCCTGACGCGGTCCGCCTGAAACGGGGCGCTTTGACACGGACACGCCGGCCGCCGTCGTGATCTACGACGGCGACGCAGCCAAAGTGCCCCGCGACGGTTAGCCTGGCGTTTGAGAGTCGGGGCTTCCTCAGAGCGGCAGGGACACCGAAGTGACCGGCATGGACGAATCCGGGGCGAAGCGGATGCCGCTCGGTCCCACTCCCGCCATTACCAGCCGGGCACCCAGGGCTGCCACCATGGCACCGTTGTCCGTGCACAAGTCGAGCGGCGGCACGTGCAGCCGGATCCCGGCGGAGGCGCAGCGCTTTCCGGTCAGCTCACGGAGCCGGGAGTTTGCCGCCACTCCGCCGCCCAGGAGCACGTCCTTGATCCCGTGCTCCCGGCAGGCGAGCACGGCCTTTGACGAGATGATGTCCACCACGGCCTCCTGGAACGCCGCTGCAATATCGGCTACCGGGATGTCCTCCCCGCGTGCCTCGAACTGCTCCACGCAGCGGGCCACCGCGGTTTTCAGCCCGCTGAAGGACCAGTCGTAGCGGTGCGGGCCCGGTTCCTCGGCGGTGCCCATGTACTTGGGCTGGCTGAGGCCGCGCGGAAAGCGGATGGCCTTCGGGTTGCCGGTGCGGGCCATCTTGTCGATGGCCGGTCCGCCCGGGTAGCCGAGGCCCAGGATGCGGGCCACCTTGTCGTAGGCTTCCCCGGCGGCATCGTCGATAGTGGAGCCCAGCAGCACCACGTCATCGGTGATGCTGTTGATCTTCAGGATCTCCGTGTGGCCGCCGGACACCAGCAGGGCGCCGAGGTTCTCCGGGAGCCGCGGAGCCGGGCCGTTGTGCCGGTCGTTGTCTTTCCCGTCCAGCAGTCCTACGCCGACGTGTGCCACGAGGTGGTTGATGGCGTACAGCGGCTTGCCGGTAGCTACGGCAAGGGCCTTCGCCGCGCAGACCCCCACCATCAGGGCCCCCGCCAGGCCCGGCCCGGAGGTGACGGCGATGGCATCTACGTCGTCCAGGGTCACGTTGGCCTCGGCCAGCGCCTGTTCAAGGGTTGGCACAAACGCGTCCAGATGGGCGCGGGAGGCGATCTCCGGAATGACGCCCCCGAAGCGGACGTGCTCGTCCATGGAGGAGGACACGGTGTTGGTCAGCAGTGTGCTTCCACGGACGATGCCCACTCCGGTCTCGTCGCAGGAGGACTCGATGCCCAGCACCAGTGGCTGCGAAGTGTTCATGGCTGGGGTCCCTCCTCGGGATTGGCGGCGAGCTGGAGGCGCATGATGAGGGCGTCCACGCCGTCGCGGTAGTACCGGGGCCGGATGTGGATCTGTTCGAAGCCGAAGCGCACATACAGCTGCTGTGCCCGCGGGTTGTCGGCCCGGACCTCCAGCAGGACGTCCGCTGCCCGCCTGCGCCTGGCTTCCTCGATAAGGCCGGTCAACAGCGTGCTGCCGATGCCCTGGCCCTCATATTCGGGGACGACGGCGATGGTCTGGACATCGGCGATGGGTTCGATACACATCAGGCCGGCGTAGCCCACGATGCCGTCGCTGCTTTCCGCCACCAGGTAGCGGCGGGTTTCCGGCTGGGACAGCTCGTCAAAGAACATCTGCAGGGGCCAGGCGTCCACCGGAAAGAGCTTCTGTTCCAGGGCATTTACCGCCGGGACGTCGTCCAGGGTCATATCGCGGACGCTGACGCCGGCGCCGCGGTGGTCAGGCGTGGTGGTCACAGGGCCCTCTTCCTCGGTCCGGGAACCTGCGCGTCCGACTCCCGGAGGTACAGCGGTGTTGAATCGAGCAGCCCGTTGCCTGCCGAAAGCCGGGCCAGCGCGAACTGGCCCAGGTACAGGGCATCCGGCTGTTCCTGCGCAAAGTCGGTGTGGGCGTTCAGTGCATCCGCGTAGAGGCCGGCACCGGCACCGAAGGCGGGCAGGTCCGGCAAATTGGCGGCGAAGCTGACGTGCGGACCGTCCTCCAGGAGGGGGAGCTGTCCTTCCGCAAGGCTGTATCGGGCCCAGTAAACCTCTTTTCGTCGCGCGTCCGTTACCACCAGGAACTCGGGGACGGCCGCGGCGGATTCCGCCACTTCCAGGGCGACGGCGTCGAGGCTGACCATCCCATACAGCGGCTTGCCCCAGACGAAAGCCAGGGTGCGCGCCGTCGCAATTCCTGACCGCAGTCCCGTGAAGGGCCCGGGCCCGACGCCCACCACCAGTGCGTCGATGTCGCTTCCGGCAACGCCGGCGCCGGCAAGCAGTTCCTCTATTCCCGGGGCAAGCACCTCGGCATGGCTGCGGGTGTCCTCCGTGGAGAAACTGGCCAGCACGCTTTCCGGCACGTCATCCGAGACCAGGGCGGCGCTGGCAACGGCGGAGGTATCAATGGCTAGGATCAGCATCACACGGCCCCTTCCATGGCGGCGCCCAGTTCCGGGGCCCCGGGCCAGCGCGGCCCGTACCCGCGCATCACGATGGTGCGGGGCTCGTCCACGTCTTCAGTGTCGAAGTCCAGGCTGGCGGACGGGCTGCCGCTGCCGAGTCCGATGGCGCGGTGCAGGTCAATTTCCAGCCTGCTCTCGCTCAGGTGTTCCACCCGGTCCCGGCCCCACTCCACCACCGTCACCGAGGAGTCCATGGTGTTCTCAAGGTCGATATCGTCAATCTCAGCGGCTGACTCCAGCCGGTAGGCATCCACGTGCACCAGGTCCGGGCCGCCCGGCCTGGTACCCTGCGGGAGGTTGGGATGGATGCGGACCAGGACAAACGTGGGGGAAATGATGCCCTCCCGGACACCCAGCCCCTCCCCCAGGCCCTGGGTGAACGTGGTCTTCCCGGCACCCAGCTCACCGCTGAGCACCAGCAGGTCCCCGGCCGTCAGCACCGCCGCAAGAGCGACGGCGAGCGCGTGGGTCTGCTCCGCCGTCGTCGCGGTAAATGTCTTTTCCCACTTAGGCCGGGCCGCCTGCCCATCGCTGCTCACGAAAGCTCCTCCTGACGGGACGCGGCGCTGCGGTCCTCTTCGTTGATGAAGCGCCGCGGCACCCTGGGGCTGATCCTGGTGACAATCTCGTAGTTGATGGTTGCGGCGGCGCGCGCCCAGTCATCGGCGGTAGGGCCGCCGTCGGCTCCGTCCCCGAACAGCTCCGCCTCCGCACCCAGGAGGTCCTTGCCTTCCACGCCGGTTGCGCCCAGGTCAATGACCATCTGGTCCATTGCGATCCGGCCCACCACGGGGTACGTCCTGCCGGCCACCCGCACCGGCCCGCCGGTGGCGCTCCGCGGCACCCCGTCCGCGTAACCCATAGGAATCAGGCCCAGCGTGCTGGCGGACGTGGTGCGGTAGCGGAGGCCATAGGACACGCCCTGCCCCTCCGGCACGTCCTTGCACTGCGAGACCAGGGTCCGCAGCGCCATGGCAGGGCGGAGTCCCAGTTCAGCGGAGCTCTGGCCGGCGAACGGGGACAGCCCGTAAATGCCCAGGCCAACCCGGACCAGGTCAAAGTGGGTGTCGGGCCTGGACAGCGTGGCGGGAGTGTTGGCAAGGTGCCGGACCTCGGGATCCACTCCGGCGTCCTCAGCAACAGCGAGGACCTCGCGGAATGTGGCCAGCTGCTGGTCCGTTTCGGGGCGTTCCGGCTCATCGGCGACGGCAAGGTGGGAGAAGATACCCACCACCCGCAGCACCCCCTGGTCCTGGTACTCCATCGCCTCGCCCACCAGCTGGTCCCAGGTGTCCAGGGCCGCTCCATTGCGGCCGAGGCCGGTGTCCACTTTCAGGTGGATGCGGGCCGGACGCTCCTGTTCCCGGGCTGCCCCCACGATCCGGTCCAGCTCCCAGCCCGAACAGCCAATGTCGATGCCGGCGGCGACGGCGGCGCCAAAGTTGCTTTCGGTCGTGTGCAGCCAGGCGAGCAGCGGCGCGTCGATGCCGGCGGCCCGCAGCGCCAGCGCCTCGGAAATGTGTGCCACGCCCAGCCAGGACGCGCCTGCTTCGAGAGCCGCGCGCGCCACCGGAACCGCACCGTGCCCGTAGGCGTCGGCTTTGACCACGGCCATGACTTTCGCCGGGGACGCGGCGTCGGCCAGGCGGCGGACGTTGTGCCGGATGGCGTCGAGGTCGATCACGGCGGACCGTTCATAGCGGGGGCCGTGTCCCGGGGCAGCACTGGATTCACCGGTTGTTGCGGGGTAAGTCACCCTAGTGATTCTAGTGCTGGCGCTTCGGGCCGAATAATCGATCAGGCATCAGAGAGGTGGGCGATGGTGGCGGCAGCCCTGCGCTGCGCGGCGAGCGGGACGTCCTGGATGATGTCGGCCAGGAATCCGAAGCGCCGCAGCCATTGGCTCATCTGCCGTTCCGGCCGGGCGTTGGCGCGCTTCCACCAGTCGGCTATGTCCCCCCACCCGGGGGCAGCAAGTGACCCGCCCACCTCCTGCACTGCCAGCGAGGCACAGAGGTTCGCGAAGCGCAGCCTGTTCCCCAGCGGCCAGCCGGCCAGGCTGCCAACAATGAAGGCGGCGTCGAAACAGTCCCCGGCGCCAGTGGGATCGTACGCCTTGACCGGAAGCGAGGGAACCCACTCCTCCTCCCCCGTTTCGGAATCCACGGCCATGGCACCCTGCGCACCGAGCGTCACCACTGCCACCGGGACGCGGTCCGCCAGCGCGTACAGGGCAGACCACGCATCATCCTTGCCGGTAAAGGCCATGGCTTCGCGCTGGTTGGGCAGGAACGCATGGAAGTACTCCAGGTTGGCCAGCCGGACGGGGGCCCATTCTCCGCTGGGATCCCAGCCGACGTCCCCGAACAGCTTGACCCCGGCCTGGTGGGCTGACTTGGCCCACGGCTCTATCTCCGTGCCTACCTCGGCGATGCCGGCAAGCGCCGGCGGTGGTTCCCCGATCAGTTCGGAGGATGAGACCGGGGCGGCATGCCCGTGCGTCACCATGGAACGGTCCTTCTCCACGCAGAGGGAAACGGTGACGGGTGAATGCCAGCCGGGGACGCGACGCGAGAGCGTAAGGTCCACGTGCTCCTGGCCGGACAGGATTTTCCAGTTGAAGTCCCCGTACCCGTCATCGCCGAAAGCTGCGGCCAGGCCTGTCCGCAGTCCCAGGCGTGCCGCGGCAATGGCCTGGTTGGCCACCCCGCCGGGACAGCTGCCCATCCCGTCGCTCCAGATTTCAGTGCCGGGCTCGGGTGCATGCGGCAGTCCGGTAAAGATGATGTCCTGGAAGACGGTTCCGGCCAGCAGGACATCGAACCCGGGGGCGGAGTGCGGGCGGACGTCCGCTAGGGGATCGAACGGCCGGGCGGGAATCGCGTCCATGTCCGCACACTACGCCCTGCCGCAGACATCCGGTAGGGCCCCTCCGGGCGCGGGCCTAGACTGCTGGTTATGCGGCTACTCATTGCCGGCGGCGGAGGTTTCCGGGTGCCGCTGATCTACCGGGCACTGGCCTCCGGCCGCTTTGCCGGGATGGTCAGCGCCCTGGTGCTCTACGACGTCGACCCTGCCCGGCTCGAGGCTGTCGCCGCCGTCTTGCGCAGTATGCCGGAGCGTGCAGGCGCGCAGCTTCCGGTCCACGCAACGACCAACCTCCCGCAGGCGCTGGAAGGCGCCGGGATGGTGTTCGCAGCAATCCGGCCCGGCGGGACGGCCGGACGTGTGGCGGACGAAAAAGTTGCGCAGGCCCTCGGCCTGCTGGGACAGGAAACAACAGGGGCCGGCGGTATCTCCTATGCCCTGCGGACTATCCCGCGCATGCTGGAGCTGGCGCGCCTCATGAAGGAGCACTGCCCGGATGCCTGGCTGATCAACTTCACCAATCCCGCCGGAATGGTCACCGAGGCGCTGCTCCCTGTCCTCGGCAGGAAAGTGATCGGAATCTGCGACTCAGCAGGCGGCCTGGTGCAGCGGGCCGCGCGGGCGGCCGGCGTGCCGCTGCCGGAGGGAACGCTCGACGGCGTGGGCTACTACGGGCTCAACCACCTGGGCTGGCTGTACCGGCTGGAGTCCGAAGGGCACGACGTGCTGCCGGAGTTGCTCGCGGACCAGCGTGCTCTGGGCTCGTTCGAAGAGGGGCGCCTGTTCCCCCAGCCGTTCCTGGCCGGACTGGGGGCGCTCCCTAACGAGTATCTGTACTACTACTACCAGCAGGACGCTGCCCGGCTGGCGATGCTTGCCGCTGCCCGGACCCGTGGAGAAACCATCCATGCACAGCAGCAGGAGCTTTATCCGCGGCTGGCCGCCGCCGGCAGGGACGCTTTCCGGCTCTGGGAAGAAGCGCGCCGCTCCCGCGAGGAGGGCTACCTTGCTGAGGCCCGGGCCACAGGAGAACAACGGGACGAGGACGATCTGGCGGGCGGCGGCTACGAGCGCGTGGCCCTCGCCGCCATGCACGCACTGTCGGGTGCCGGCAGCACCCAGCTGATCCTCAATACCCGGAACTCACTCGTGCCCGCACCGGACTCCGGCGCAGGCCTGCCAGGCACTGCCGGGCCTGCAGCAGGCTCAACCACTGCTGAGCCGGCCGCCCCTCGGCCGGCCATTCCCGGACTGCCGGCGGACGCCGTCGTCGAAGTTCCCTGCACGGTGACGGCCACGGGCGCGCTGCCGTTGCCCCAGGAGGTTCCCACGGAACCGCAACTGGCCTTGCTCCGGCAGGTCAAGGAGGTGGAGCGGCTGACGGTGCGGGCGGCCGTCGATGGTGACCGTGATGCTGCCCTCGCTGCCTTCGCCGGGCATCCGCTCGTGGATTCGCAGGACCTGGCCCAGGCGCTGCTGGAAGGCTATGAGCGCGAGTTCACTGCACTTCGGGAGCTGTGGCGCCATGGCGGGCGTTAAGGGAGGAGTAGTGTTTTATGGGATGCGCACTCCGCCGGCGCTGCCCCTAGCCGCCGGTGGCCGGAAGGAGGTCCCTTGGCACTGATCCGCAGGGTCGCTTTGCTCTCCCTCCACACGTCCCCCATGGAACAGCCCGGCTCAGGTGACGCCGGCGGGATGAACGTGTACATCCGCGAACTTGCATCCGCGCTGGCCGAAGCCGGCGTTGAGGTGGAAATCTTCACCCGGTCCACCTCAGCCAACCAGCCCGCCGTTGAACATCCCGATCCGGGCGTCTGCGTGCACAATGTCCTGGCCGGCCCCCTGAAGAAGATCCCCAAGGAAGAGCTCCCTGGCCTGCTGCACAGCATGGTGGCGGAGATCGAGCAGATCCGCCGGCGGCAGCCACACGGGCGCTACGACGTGATCCATTCGCACTATTGGGTCTCCGGGATTGCCGGCCTGGAGCTCTCCTCGCTCTGGGGCGTGCCGCTGGTCCACACCATGCACACCATGGCCAAGGTCAAGAACCTGCTGCTGGAGTCCGGTGAACAGCCCGAGCCGCGGCGGCGTGAGCTGGGCGAGCACCGGATCGTTGACGGCGCGGCCCGGCTCATCGCCAACACCAGCGCGGAAGCGGCCGAGCTGGTGTCGCATTACGGCGCCACGTACGACCGGATCGACATTGCCCCGCCAGGCGTGGACCTGAGCACCTTCACTCCCGCTTTCCGGGCCAAGTCCAGGTCCGAGCGGGGCATCAGCCCCGGGACGTTCCACCTCGTTTTCGCCGGCCGTATCCAGCGGCTGAAAGGGCCCCAGGTCCTGGTCAAGGCCGCGGCGCTGCTGCGGAAACGCCGCCCGGACATCGACCTCCGGCTCACCATCCTCGGTTCATTGAGCGGCAACAAGGAATTCAACCTCCGGCGCCTGGTCTCCGAGTCGGAGATGGACGACGTCGTCACGCAGCTTCCCCCGGTCAAGGCACCGGAGCTGGCGGCCTGGTTCAGGGCGGCCGACGTGGTGGTGATGCCCTCCTTCAGCGAGTCCTTCGGACTGGTGGCGCTCGAAGCCCAGGCCTGCGGCACGCCGGTGGTGGCCACCCGCGTTGGCGGCCTGTCCCGGGCGATCTTCCACGGCAGGACCGGGCTGCTGGTGGACGGGCACCACGCCGCCGACTGGGCCGATGCCCTCGAAGCCCTCTACGACGATCCCGCCACCCGCCAGGACATGGGCCGGGCCGCCGCCATCAGGGCCCAGAACTCCGGGTGGGCGCGCACCGCCGCCATCACGCTCGAAAGCTACCATGCCGCCGTCGACAACCACGTGGGAGGCCGGCTGGTGCAGGCCTTTCCCGCCTCCTGACGGCCCAGTGCCGACGGGAACGCCGGAGACGGCAACCGGACTCCGCCAGTAAACCGCCGAACAAAGGACAACGATGTCTTCCACGCCAAGTGACCTCGAGATCGCCAGAGCGGCACGGATCAGGCCGATTGAGGAAATCGCGGCGGCCGCCGGCATCAACCGGGAAGCGTTGGAGCAGTACGGGCGGTACAAGGCGAAGATCGACCCCGCCCGGCTGCAGGCTCCCGCTCCTGCCGGGAAGGTGGTGCTGGTCTCAGCCATGTCCCCCACACCTGCCGGTGAGGGAAAGTCCACCACCACCGTGGGGCTCGCTGATTCGCTGGCACGCGCCGGCCACAAGGTGATAATCGCCCTGCGTGAGCCCTCCCTGGGCCCGGTCCTGGGAATGAAGGGCGGCGCGACCGGCGGCGGCTACTCCCAGGTGTTGCCCATGGACGAAATCAATCTCCATTTCACCGGTGACTTTCACGCCATCACGGCCGCCAACAATGCACTCATGGCACTCGTGGACAACCATATTTACCAGGGCAACAAGCTCAATATCGACCCCCGCCGGATGACGTTCAAGCGGGTCCTGGACATGAACGACCGCGCGCTGCGGGAGGTGGTTATCGGCCTGGGCGGGCCTGCGCAGGGCGTCCCGCGCCAGGACGGTTTCGACATCACCGTGGCGTCCGAGATCATGGCCGTCTTCTGCCTGGCGACGGATCTGGCCGACCTGCGGTCCCGGCTCGGCCGCATCACCTTCGGCTACACCTTTGACCGCTCCCCCGTGACCGTGGCCGACCTCGGCGTCCAGGGGGCGCTGGCGCTGCTGCTGAAGGAGGCCATCAAACCCAACCTGGTGCAGACCATCGCCGGGACACCTGCCCTGGTCCACGGCGGCCCCTTCGCCAACATCGCCCACGGCTGCAATTCGCTGATTGCCACCCAGACGGCCCGGCGGCTGGCGGACATCGTGGTCACGGAGGCAGGCTTCGGCGCCGACCTGGGTGCGGAAAAGTATATGGACATCAAGGCAAGGACCGGGGGTCTGGCGCCGTCAGCTGTTGTGGTGGTGGCAACCGTGCGGGCCCTGAAGATGCAGGGTGGAGTAGCGAAGAATCAGCTCACCGAGCCGAACATCGCCGCCCTCGAGGCGGGGGTGGCCAACCTGCATCGGCATGTCCGGAACGTGGAAAAGTTTGGCGTGCAGCCCGTGGTGGCCATCAACAAGTTTCCCTCCGACTCACCCGGGGAACTCGACTGGCTGCTGGCGTGGTGCGCGGCGGAGGGAGTCCCGGCCGCCGTCGCCGACGTCTGGGGCCGGGGCGGCGGTGGCGACGGCGGGGATGACCTGGCGGCCCTCGTGGCGAAGGCGGTGGCCGGGCCGAACAACTTCCGGCACCTGTACGCGCTGGGGCTTCCGGTGGAGGACAAGATCCGCACCATCGCCCAGGAAATCTACGGGGCTGACGGGGTGGATTTCTCAGTCCCGGCCCTGAAACGGCTGGCCGACATTGAGCGGAACGGCTGGGGCGGGCTGCCGGTGTGTATGGCGAAGACGCAGTATTCGTTCACGGACGACGCCTCCCGCCTCGGCGCCCCGAAAGGGTTTACCATCCACGTGCGCGACCTCCTGCCCAAGACCGGCGCAGGGTTCATCGTGGCGCTCACCGGGGCCGTCATGACCATGCCGGGACTGCCCGCCGCCCCGGCAGCGATGCGAATGGACGTGGACGACGCCGGAAACCCCATCGGCCTCGCCTGACCCCCGCAACCCTCCCGCACTTCCTGCACCCCCCTCCCGCACGCTCACTCACATCCTGCGCGCTTTCGGAACTCGCTTCCTCACCTCCTGCGCGCTCTCCCGCGCACGTTTCCTCACCTGCCCCACCTCCTCGAGAGGGCGTGGGGCAGGCTGAGAACCCAAGCCTGTGGATAACTTCTGCCCGTTGTCGCCTGCCTGTACGAGAATTCAGTATGCGAAGCAAACAACCGCTGCCGGCGGCTCTTGCACACAGCCCATTTACGCTGGCGGAAGCCACGGCGGCCGGGGTGACACGGCAGCGTCTGCGGGGTGCGGGCGTTGAGCATGTAAGCCGGGGACTTTTCCGACCTTCATCGTGGGACTTCCGCCTGGAGGAAGCCGCACGTGCGCTGTCGAGGGCAACACCGGGAGCGTGGATTTCGCATGTCACCGCAGCGCGGCTCCGCAATCTATGGCTTCCGCCTTGGTTGTCCGATTCCTGCGAACTCCACCTCAGCAAGCCGCGTGCCCTGCCCGGGGTGCGTCGGAAGGGTATCTGCGGACACAGTGTCCTCTCTGGTCCGGATGAGATCGAGTGTGTTGACGGCATCTGGATGAGCACCGCGGCGCGGACGTGGCTGGATATGGCGCCAATGCTGCCCACCTACGACCTCGTGGCCCTGGGTGACCAGCTCATTCGGCTCCCCCGTCCGGGCCTTGAGGGCAGGACTGGGGCGTTCTCCTGTTTGGGGGAACTGCACGCGTTGGTTGCGGGGCATCCCAATTTGCAGGGTGTTGTTCGAGCCCGCGAGGCACTGGACATGATGAGGGTGGGAGCAGATTCTGCGCCGGAAACGTATCTTCGCCTGGCGATGGTGAATGCCGGTCTGCCCGAACCTGAACTGCAGATCGTGCTCAGGGCAGGTGACGCCCGCTCGCCGTCGGCAGACCTCGGCTTTCGACGCCGACGCGTTGCCATTCAGTACGACGGCGGACATCACCTTCACGAGGACCAGCAGCTCAGCGACCGGAGGAGGGACAAGGCATTCGAAGCGGCCGGATGGGTCGTGCTGATTTTCGATCACAAAAACTTGGACGACGGCTTCACTACAGCAGTCAAGAAAGTAAAAAGGGCACTGCGCTCATCACCCCTGGATCCTCCCGGCGCCTCAGGTTTTGCTCGGGCCTTTTAGCACTGGCTGAACGGAATGCCGGACGTGCAGTGGGACCGCTGGGGTTCTGGCGCCCCCAGTCCCAAGCGGTGTGGATCGCCGTTCACCCCTTGCCAGTGACAGGTAGACCGCCCCCACACTCAGCAGGACCAGTATTGCAACAAAGATGGCCGTTCCGGGATCGGTCATGAGGAACTGCGGAATACTTCTGGAAGGGACACCGACGGCAAATCCAAAGGCGATGACGATCCCGATATAGCTGCCGACCATGTTGCCCAGGTGGGCCGGTATGTTCCCGCGGATCGCGCTGATGAGGCCTAGCGTCACTGTAATGAGGGTGAACGTGGACAAGCCATGCAGCCAGTTAAAGTGACCGTCAGTGACGATCCAGAAGCTGCTGAAACACACGTAGTACATCGCCGCCACCCACAGGAGCCCCAGGGTGCGATGGACCCTGTCGCGCCGCCGCCTCAAAATCTGCAGGGGGCCGATGGCCACAGAATAGAGGGCCGCGATTACGTGGCTCACAACCAAGACATTCCACTGCTCCATACCTCTAAGATAGAGGCACTATCCAACCATGTACATCAAGATAGTTGGCCGCCCGGCAGCTATCCAATGATGGAGGCCTCGATGCAGCTCAAAGAGCTCAGTGAGCTCACTGGCAGCACACCGGCCAGCATCAAGTACTACCTGCGTGAAGGGCTTCTGCCGCCCGGCGAGTCGGTACACGCAACCCGCGCACGCTACTCGGACAGGCACGTGAAGCGGTTGCAGCTGATTCATGCACTCCGGCACGTTGCCCACCTGACGATCGAGGAGATCAGGGGCATCCTGCTGCTGGCCGACGGCGGAGTCCCCCACCTGACACTGCTCGCCCACGTCCAACGAGTCGTATTGCACCTCGGCGACGACGGCAGTAGAGCCGAGCACACGGCCGCGGCAGACGCCGTCGTACGCATGCGCAATTGGCCGGACGTGGACAGCGATGCCCGCGGCGCCCTCAACCGGCACATCCTGCAGATGCGAGCGCTCGGGATCGACCTGCCGCTCAGCCTCCTCGACGAATACAGCAAAGCAGTGAACGCCATTGCAGGACTGGATCTTGCTGCGACCACCGCCGAGGAGGACGTGGACGATCTGATTCTGACCGCGGCAGTGGGAATGCACATGCACTCACAGCTGATGCTCAAGCTCCTGGCACTCGCGCAGGCCAGTCACGCCATTCAAAGCCTGGCCGGCGGGGGCGGACCATCAACGCCCGCTGGCCCCAATAAGGGCTGAAGGAGCGATCCGCCGGAAGCCCCCGAAAGTGGGCAAGGGTCACAGGGAAGGGTGCAGGATGTGAGCAAGCGTGTTAACCGGAGGCGCTCCCCCACCCTTGAGGGTGAGGGAGCGTCCGGCCACAACCTGCAGGAAGTGACAGAGCAACGGCAGTGATACGGGTTAGCGGTCGAGGTCGCCGCGGATGAAGGCTTCGACCTTTTCGCGGGCGAGGTCGTCGTTGAACTGCTCCGGCGGGGACTTCATGAAGTAGCTCGATGCGGAAAGCAGGGGGCCGCCGATGCCGCGGTCCAGGCCGATCTTGGCGGCACGGATGGCATCAATGATCACGCCGGCCGAGTTGGGTGAGTCCCAGACCTCCAGCTTGTATTCGAGCGAAACGGGGGCGTCACCGAAGTTGCGGCCCTCGAGGCGGACGAAGGCCCACTTGCGGTCGTCGAGCCACTGGACGTAGTCGGACGGGCCGATGTGGACGTCCTTGGCGGCCAGTTCGGCTTCCACGTTGGAGGTGACGGCCTGGGTCTTGGAGATCTTCTTGGACTCCAGGCGGTCGCGCTCCAGCATGTTCTTGAAGTCCATGTTGCCGCCGACGTTCAGCTGGTACGTGCGGTCCAGCGTCACTCCGCGGTCCTCGAACAACTTGGCCATTACGCGGTGCGTGATGGTGGCACCGATCTGGCTCTTGATGTCGTCGCCAACAATGGGGACGCCGGCGGCGGTGAACTTGTCGGCCCAGGCCTTGGTTCCGGCGATGAACACGGGCAGGGCGTTCACGAAGGCGACGCCGGCGTCGATGGCGCACTGGGCGTAGAACTCGGCAGCTTCCTGCGAGCCAACCGGCAGGTAGCACACCATGACGTCAACCTTGGCGTCCTTGAGCGCCTGGACAACGTCCACCGGCTCTTCGGTGGACTGCTCGATGGTCTCAAGGTAGTACTTGCCGAGCCCGTCGAGGGTGTGGCCGCGCTGGACGGTGACACCGGTGGGCGGCACGTCAGCGATCTTGATGGTGTTGTTTTCGCTTGCCAGGATCGCGTGGGCAAGGTCAACGCCGACCTTTTTCCCATCAACGTCAAACGCGGCGACGAACTCTACGTCACCCACGTGGTACTGGCCGAACTCAACGTGCATCAGGCCCGGGATCGTGGCCTTAGGGTCTGCGTCCTTGTAGTAGTGGACGCCCTGGACCAGCGAAGCGGCGCAGTTTCCTACGCCGACAATTGCAACACGAATCGGATGTGAAGACACGGAACTCCTTTGAGGACAAACGTCAGCCGGCCGGTTCAGCTTCGAGGGAAGTACGACGGCGGCCGGCAGGTACGGCGCCACGCGGCGCCTTTTCATAGTACCCAACCGAGCAGGACGAGGGCTTGTTCCCCCGTCCCGCTCCGTGGGATGACGGGAATGAGACTAGACGGGCTGCTTCCAGAGGTTGATGTCCGATTCCACGGCGAACTCGTCGATGGCGTTCAGCTCATCCTGCGTGAAGTCGAGGTTGTTGATGGCGGACAGGGTGTCCTCCAGCTGGCGGACACTGGACGCGCCCACCAGGGCGGACGTCACAGGCGAGCCCTTGGGCTGGTCCCGAAGGATCCACGCGACAGCCATTTGCGCCAGGGATTGTCCGCGGCCTTCGGCGATCGCGTGGAGTCCGCGGATCCGGTCCAACTTCTCGTCCGTGATGGAATCCTCGGACAGGAACCGTGCTTTGGCTGCACGCGAATCGGCGGGAACACCGTTGAGGTAGCGGTCGGTGAGCATGCCCTGGGCCAGCGGCGAGAATGCGATGGAACCTGCCCCGACCTGGTCGAGTGCCTCGTACAGATTCGGCGAGCCGTTCTCGGTCCACCTGTTGAGCATGGAGTAGCTGGGCTGGTGGATGAGCAGCGGTGTCCCGAGGTCCTTCAGGATCCGGGCAGCCTCGATGGTCTGCTCCGGGGTGTAGGAGGAGATACCGGCATACAGCGCCTTACCCGAACGCACCGCGTAATCCAGAGCGCCCATGGTCTCTTCCATCGGGGTTTCCGGGTCCGGCCTGTGGCTGTAGAAGATGTCAACGTAGTCCAGGCCCATGCGCTGCAGCGACTGGTCCAGGCTGGAGATCAGGTACTTGCGGGAGCCCCATTCGCCGTACGGGCCGGGCCACATGTAGTAGCCGGCTTTGGTGGAGATGACGAGTTCGTCCCGGTAGGGCTTGAAGTCGTCCTTGAGGTGCCGGCCGAAATTGGTTTCGGCGGAACCGTCCGGCGGCCCGTAGTTGTTGGCGAGGTCGAAGTGGTTGACGCCGAGGTCGAACGCGCGGCGAAGAATGTCCCGCTGTTCGTCAAGGCGCTTGTCGTCGCCGAAGTTGTGCCACAGGCCAAGGGAAATGGCCGGGAGTTTCAGTCCGCTGCGGCCGACGCGGCGGTAGGGCATGGATTCATAGCGGTCTTCCGCCGCGGAATAAGTCATACGTTCCATCCTGCCAGCTGTGACCCCGACAACAGGCGAAGGGACAAAAGTTACGCCGCGGGCTGACAGGGTCAACCCGCGGCGTAACCTTTACAACGCCAGTCAGGACTTGACGATTGCTGCACTCCACGGTGCCAGGGCGAGGGCTTCCCCGTCAAGGGCCGTTCCCTCATCCGTTGCCAGCAGGACTGTCCCGGAAACGTCCTCCAGCCGGACCTTGGCGTCCGAGAGGTTCAGCAGCACCTCGACGCTGCCGCGGCGGAAGCGCAGCCAGCCGGCGTCGTCGTCGTACGTCACGTCCGTCTCGGTGAAGCCGAGCCCGGCAAGCTCTGGGTGCTCCCGGCGCAGTGCGGTCAGCGAGCGGTAGAGCTCCAGGAGCCGGGCGTGGTCGCCGCCGGTGACTTCATCCCAGTTGAGCTTGGACCGGGTGAAGGTTTCCGGATCCTGGGGATCAGGCACAACGGCGGGATCCCACCCCATGCGCTCGAACTCCTTGATCCGGCCTTCCGCAGTGGCCTTGCCCAGCTCGGGTTCCGGATGGGAAGTGAAGAACTGCCACGGCGTGCTCGCCGCGAACTCCTCGCCCATGAACAGCATCGGCGTAAACGGAGACGTCAGGGTGAGCACGGCGGCCAGAGCCAGTTGCCCGTGGGACAGCGACTGCGAAAGCCGGTCCCCCGTGGCGCGGTTGCCGATCTGGTCGTGGTTCTGGTTGCAGACCACCAGGGCCGCAGGATGGACCAGCGAGGCGTTGATGGAACGGCCGTGGTGGCGTCCGCGGAAGCTGGAGTAGCTGCCGTCGTGCAGGAAGCCGTCCTTCAGGACCTTGGCCAGGACCGCGAGGGACTGGAAGTCCTCGTAGTACCCGGTGGTCTCGCTGCTGACGCTGACGTGCACCGCGTGGTGGAAGTCGTCGCTCCACTGCCCGGCCAGTCCGTACCCGTTGACGTCCCGGGGGTAGATCAGGCGCGGGTTGTTCAGGTCCGACTCGGCGATCAGGGTCTTGGGCAGCCCGGTCTCGGCCGAGACGGCGTCTCCCAGTGCACCAAACTCCTCCAGGATGTGCACGGCACGCTCATCCCGCAGCGCGTGCACGGCATCCAGGCGGAGACCGTCCACGTGGTAATCCCGGAGCCACAGCGCCAGATTGTCCAGGATGTATTCCCGCACCACGTCCGAGCCGAGGCCGTCCAGGTTGACCGAGTCGCCCCAGGTGTTGGCATCCCCCTGTTTGAGGTACGGGCCGAACTTGGGCAGGTAGTTCCCGCTGGGGCCGAGGTGGTTGTACACCACGTCCTGGATAACGCCCAGGCCGGCAGCGTGGGCAGCATCCACAAAGCGCTGGTAGGCCGCCGGCCCGCCGTAGCCTTCGTGGACCGCGTACCACTGGACGCCGTCGTAGCCCCAGTTGTGGGTTCCGTTGAAGCCGTTGACCGGAAGCAGCTCGATGAAGTCGACTCCCAGGTCCACGAGGTAGCCGAGCTTTTCAGCAGCAGCGTCCAGGGTTCCATCGGGCGTGAACGTACCCACATGGAGTTCGTAGATCACCGCCCCCTGCAGCTCCTTGCCCTTCCAGGCGCCATCCTGCCAGGAGTAGGCCGCGGGGTCGAAGGTCCTGGAGAGCTCATGGACGCCGGCCGGAAGCCGGCGTGACCGCGGGTCAGGAACGGGGTGGCCGTCCCCGTCCAGCAGATAGCCGTAGTCCACCTCACCGTCAGCCGGCGCGTCCGGCGCGGTCCACCAGCCCTCCGAGCCCGGCACGGTCTCCTTCTGCAGCATGGGGTACTGCCGGCCGTCAGCTACCAGGATCACAGAACTGGCGTCGGGAGCCCAGACGTCGAAACGCTCAGGCCCAACATTTACGAGGGTCATGCTTGTTCTCCATCCACCGGTACGAGCAAAGCCACGGGGTAGGTACCCAGGACATCGGCTACCGAAACGGTGCCCGGTCCGTATCCGTTGCCCGTCAGCTCGTCGCGCATTGCGGCGGGGAGTTCGACGGCGGTGTCCCGCCATCCGCCGCCGGCTGCCAGTCCTGCGGGCAGCCGGGTGGCGAGGGTCATGGCTCCCGGGGAGGTGTCTCCACCGCGGTGGAACGCGAGCAGGTGATCTGCCGCAGCGCCGGAGGCGGCAAACGGATTGTAGCCCTGGAACAGTTCAGCCCGGTCACGGCGGAGCCGGAGCGCCCGGGAGGTGACCAGGAGCTTACTGATTTCCGTCCCCGCTTCAGGCAAGCTGCCGGCGTCGAGCTTTGCCAGCTCCTGCTGGCGGACCGCGAAGTCCACCGGCCGGCGGTTGTCGGGATCGGTCAGCGACCGTTCCCAGAATTCGCTGCCCTGGTAGACGTCCGGGACGCCTGGCATGGTCAGCTGGACCAGCTTGGCGGACAGGGAGTTCGACGCGGCGTAGGAGTCGATCCGTGCCACGAAGTCCTCCAGCACCTTGGTGACCCGGGCGTCGTCGAACGCTGCATCCACTGCCGCTTTGACGTGGGATTCGAAGTCCTCGTCCGGGCTGGTCCAGGTGGTGGAGTTGCCGGCTTCCCGGGCGGCCTTTTCCGCGTAGCCCTGAAGCCGCTCCCGGCTCGCGGGCCACGCGCCGATGATCGCCTGCCACAGCAGGTTCTCGTAGGGGCCGTCCGGGATCGGAGCCAGTTCGCGGAGGTTGTTCAGCGTGGCCGTCCACTCCTGCGGCAGTTCGGCGATCACCGAGATCCGCGCCCGGGCGTCCTCGCTGCGCTTGGTGTCGTGCGTGGACAGCGTGGTCATGGACAGGGGCAGTTCCTGCTGCCGCCGAAGCATCCGATGGTGGAACTCCTCAGGAGAAACAGCGAACTCCGTCGGTTCGGCTCCCACTTCCGTCAGGGTGCCCAGCCGGGTGTAGCGGTAGAACGCGGTGTCCTCCACACCCTTGGCCATCACCATGCCCGACGTCTGCTGGAACCGCACCGAAATCGCGTTGGCGGGGTCAAGCAGCAGCGGCAGCAGCGTGCCCACGGCAACTTCAAGGTCGGGCCGGTGGGCCGCCGCAGACTCGCAGGCTTCCTTGAGGATCTCGGCGCCGGCGGGCAGGTACGTGCGGTAGACCGGGAACGCAGCGATGATTTCCGCCAGCGCATCCGCTGCCTGTTCCACCGAAAGCCCGTGGGATTCCGGAACCAGTCGTGCCAGGCGCAGCACCTCGGACCGGAGGATGCCGTCCGCGATCATCCGCTTGGTGCCCCGGATCATTTCGGCGTAGTCCGCCGGGGTGTCAGAGTCCCGAAGCTTGGCGTCCAGCTCATCGAGCTGCTGCTGTCCTGCGGGATCAACGAAGATCCTGTCCACGTCCGCCAGTGCGTCGTAGCCGGTGGTGCCCTCGGTGGCGAAGTCCTGGGGCAGGGTTTCGCCCGGTTCCAGGATTTTTTCCACCAGCACGTAGGCTCCGCCGCTGAGGTCCTTGAGCCAGCGGAGGTAGCCGGCAGGATCGGCCAGTCCATCCGGGTGGTCCACCCGCAGTCCGTCCACCAGGCCTTCCGTGAACCAGCGGCCCACCTCGGCATGCGCTTCCTCGAAGACCCGGGGTGTTTCCACCCGGATCCCGGCCAGCGTGGTGACGGCGAAGAAGCGGCGGTAGTTCAGCTCGGCGTCGGCCCGGCGCCAGTCGATCAGCTCGTAGTGCTGGCGGCTGTGCACGTCCTGCGGCGAGTCGCCGTCGGAATACGTCCCTTCGGCGATCGGGAACCGGTGGTCGTAGTAGCGGAGTTCGCCGTCCTTGACCTCCAGCTTGTCCAGGTCTTCACCGGAGCCAAGCATGGGCAGCCGGATCTTTCCGCCCGCCAGTTCCCATTCAACGTCGAAGGCTTCGGCGTACGGTGAGCCCTGCCCTTCCTTCAGCAGGGACCACCACCACGGGTTCTGGACGGGCGTCGCGACGCCGACGTGGTTGGGCACAATGTCCACCAAGACGCCCATGCCGTGCTCGCGGGCTGCGTTGGACAGGGCCAGCAGGCCTTCGGGGCCACCCCGGTCCGGGTCCACGGCGGAGGGGTCGGTCACGTCATAGCCGTGGTCCGAGCCCTGCTCCGCGGTCAGGATGGGTGAAAGGTACACCCAGTCCACACCGAGGTCCTTCAGGTACGGGACCTGTTCGGCAGCATCAAACAGGGTGAAGCCCTTGCGGATCTGCAGGCGGTATGTGGAGGCCGGTGTCCTCATGCTTTGGTTGCCTTTGCCTCGCTCGCTTCCGCTGCCTTCGTCTGGGCTTCCACCATTTCTTCCTGGGCTTCCTCATGTTCGGCCATTGAAGCCAGGGAAGCCGCGGCGGAAAGGTCCACTTCTTCTTCAGGGCCGGAGTAGGCGCGCAGCACCACCATCGACTTCGCTTCCAGCGTCAGCGTCGCCTTCGCCTTGAGGGGCTCGTAGGCATCGGCCTGCTTGGCCGTATCAATCAGCACCTCCCAGTACTGGGAGTACTCGTCGGAGGGCAGGCAGAAGTCCACAACGTCGTCGTGCGCGTTGAAGGCCATGATGAAGCTGTCGTCGGTGATGCGCCGGCCGCGGGAATCCTGTTCCTGGATTCCGTGGCCGTTGTAGAAGACGCCGATGGTGCGGCCGAAACCGCTGCCCCAGTCCTCCGGCAGCATTTCGGTGCCGTCGGTCTTCAGCCAGACAATGTCCGGCAGCTTCTCGCCTTCGCCTCGGCGTACCGGTCTGCCGTCAAAGAAGCGGCTGCGGCGGAACGTGGGGTGGTCGTGGCGGAGCTTGTTGACGAAGGCGGTGAACTCCACCAGCGGCTGGTCCATGGCTTCCCAGTGGATCCAGCTGAGCTCGGAGTCCTGGCAGTAGGTGTTGTTGTTGCCCTGCTGGGTACGGCCGAGTTCGTCGCCGTGGAGCAGCATCGGCACGCCCTGGGAGAGCAGCAGGGTGGCGATGAAGTTGCGCTGCTGGCGGGCCCGGAGGGTCAGGACCTTGTCGTCATCGGTGTCGCCTTCAACGCCGCAGTTCCAGGAGCGGTTGTGCGACTCGCCGTCGTTGTTGCCCTCGCCGTTGGCCTCGTTGTGCTTCTCGTTGTAGGAGACCAGGTCCCGCATGGTGAAACCGTCGTGGGCGGTGACAAAGTTGATCGAGGCCACCGGGCGGCGGGCCGAGCTTTCGTACAGGTCGGCGGAACCGGTCAGGCGGGACGCGAATTCGCCCAGCGTGGCGGGCTCGCCGCGCCAGAAGTCGCGGACGGTGTCGCGGTATTTGCCGTTCCATTCCGTCCACTGCGGCGGGAAGTTGCCCACCTGATACCCACCGGGGCCAACGTCCCACGGCTCGGCGATGAGCTTGACCTGGGAGACTACGGGGTCCTGCTGGATGAGTTCGAAGAAGGTGGAGAGCTTGTCAACGTCGTAGAACTCGCGGGCCAGGGTGGAGGCGAGGTCGAAGCGGAAGCCGTCAACGTGCATCTCGGTGACCCAGTAGCGCAGGGAGTCCATGAGCAGCTGCAGGGAGTGCGGGTGGCGGACGTTCAGCGAGTTGCCGGTGCCGGTGTAGTCCATGTAGTGCTTGAGGTCGTTGTCCACCAGGCGGTAGTAGGCCTGGTTGTCGATCCCCTTGAAGGACAGCGTGGGGCCGAGGTGGTTGCCCTCGGCGGTGTGGTTGTAGACGACGTCGAGGATGACTTCGATGCCGGCGCGGTGCAGGTCGCGGACCATGGCCTTGAATTCCTGGACCTGGTGCCCCACGTCGCCGGTGGAGCTGTAGGTGTTCTGCGGGGCGAAGAAGCCGATGGTGTTGTAGCCCCAGTAGTTGTTGAGCCCCTTCTCCACCAGGGTGCCGTCGTTGACGAACTGGTGGACCGGCATGAGCTCGATGGCGGTGACGCCAAGCTTTTTCATGTGGTCGATGACCGCGGGGTGGGCCACGCCGGCATAGGTGCCGCGCTGTTCTTCGGGGATCTCCGGGTGCAGCTCGGTGAGGCCCTTGACGTGGGCTTCATAGATGACCGACTGGTGGTAGGGGATCCGCAGCTGGCGGTCGCCGTCCCACTCGAAGAACGGGTTGATGACCACGCCGTGCATGGTGTGCGGCGCCGAGTCAGCGTCGTTGCGCGAATCGGGGTCGCCGAATTCATAGGAGAACAGCGCGGGATCCCAGTCAATCTGGCCCTGGATGGCCTTCGCATACGGGTCCATCAGCAGCTTGTTGGCGTTGAACCGGTTCCCGCTCGCGGGATCGTACGGCCCGTGGACCCGGTAACCGTACTTCTGTCCGGGCTGGATGTGCGGGAGGTAGCAGTGCCAGACGTAGCCGTCCACTTCGGTCAGTTCGATCCGCGTTTCGGTCAGGTCATCAGCCAGGAGGCAGAGTTCCACCCGCTCGGCGAGTTCGCTGAACAGGGCGAAATTGGTGCCGGTGCCGTCAAAGGTAGCTCCCAGCGGGTAGGCAGTTCCAGGCCAGACTTCCATCATGCTCCTCAAATATTTGTCAGCAGCAAGGGCATCGGAACGCCCCTGCTGCCAGTGCGAACTAATGCCTACCGTAATGGTTGGCTGTGACTATTACGTTTCCGTGCTCCATGGTTACTAAGCATGCTGACTTTACCCCACGTTTCAGGTAGGGCGTCCGCTATTCCGCCAGCGGCGATCGGCCCGCCGGCGGCGAGGGCAGAGGCCGCCTTCCCGGCCCGGCCGTGCAGGGCGGCTCCCAGCGCGGCAATATCAGCCCAGGGCACCTCGCCAGCGCCCTCCTCCGAACTGAAGCGGCCGACGTCGTCACCCGCCTGGGCGAGCAGCGCGCCAATGACTCCCGCGAGGACGTCGCCGGAGCCGGCGGTGGCGAGCCAGGGTGTGCCGTCAGCCTGGCTGTACACGTCCCCGGACGGTGCAGCGACGAGGGTGGTGGCGCCCTTGAGCAGCACCGTTGCACCGGTCATTTCCGAAGCCCGGCGGACCGCGGCAAGGGTTCCGGCCTCCACATTTCCGCGGTCCTCCGTCCCGCCGAGCCGCTGCATCAATGCGGCCAGCTCGCCGGCATGGGGGGTGAGGACGACGTGCGGGGCAAGGGCCGCGGGCAGCGCAGGCAGGGCCCCCGCGTCGGCCACAACGGGCAGACCCGATTCGACCGCGTCGCGGGCACGCTGCAGCTGTTCGTGGTCTCCGGGACCCATTCCCGAACCCACGAGCCACGCCTGGACCCGGTTCCCAGCCACCGCACCGGTGCTGCAGACCACCTCGGGGCAGGACTGCCGCACCAGGTCCGCCACCTCGGGCGGGCCAAGGTACCGGACCATCCCCACGCCCGCGGCCAGGGCGCCGCGGCAGGCCAGGACGGCTGCACCGGGATAGTCGACGGAGCCGGCAACCACTCCCAGCACTCCGCGTGAGTACTTGTGGGCGCGCCGGCCAGGGCGCGGCAGCAGCCGGGCCAGGTCCGCATCTTCGAACCGGCGGAGCGAAGGAGGGGGCAGGTACTCCTCGATCCCGATGGGTACCACGTGCACGCTTCCGGCGTAGTCGGCGCCTGGATCGGCCAGCAGTCCGCTTTTGGCAGCGCCGAAGGTAACGGTCAGGTCCGCGGGCAGCACCGGCTGGGACACCTCGCCGGTATCGGCGTCCACACCGCTGGGAAGGTCACAGGCCACCACGAAGGCAGGTCCCGTGCGGTCCGTCAGGAGCTCGGCCACGGCGGCAACCAGGTCGGCAGCACTCCCCCGCAGCCCGCCTTTCGCGCCCGTTCCCAGCACGGCATCAATGACGACGTCGGCGCGCGCGGCTTCCACGGCCAGCCCTGCGGGTGCCGCCCCGGCAAGACGGTGCACCCGGCCGCCGGCGCGCTCAAAGGCAGCCAGCGCCTTCGCGTGGGCCGAGTCGTCGGTGAGCACCGCCGTCGTACGCATTCCCCGGGCAGCAAGGAAAGCGGCGGCGTACAGGCCGTCCCCGCCGTTGTTGCCCTTGCCGGTGAGAACGGAAACGCTGCTGCCGTACACGCCCAGGCCGCGGGACTTCAGCTCTGCGATAACGGCATTGGCCATGCCGTGGGCGGCGCGCTGCATGAGGACATCACCCAGGCCCTCGTCCAGCAGGGGTTGCTCGGCCTGCCGGATTTGGGTTCCGGTATAGGCGCTGATCACGGTGTCAGTTCCAGTGCGGTGGAGGCTGTTCAGCCTTCGGCCAGGACAGTGGCCGTGGCGATCCCGCCGTCGTGGCTGATGGACAGGTGCCAGCGTTTGACGCCCTTGGCTTCGGCGACGGCCAGCACAGTGCCTTTGACCTGCACGGTGGGTCCGTTCTGGTCCAGGCCGATCCAGCAGTCCTGCCAGTTCATGCCGGCAGGAGCGCCGAGGACCTTGGCAACAGCTTCCTTGACGGCAAACCGCGCAGCCAGTGACCGGGTGTTCAGCTCGCGCTCGGCAGGGACGAACAGCCGGTCCCTAAGGCCGGGGGTGCGTTCAAGCTGGCGGCCGAACCGCTCGATGTCAACAACGTCTACGCCAATGCCAAGAATCATGCGGCCTATTCTACGGTGGCGTCCTTGGCGTTCCGTGCCGCAGCGCGCCCGGCACCCCGGATACGGCAGAAGCCCCGGGCGCTGTACCCGGGGCTTCCGTCATCGATGCTGGATGTGGCTGTCCGCAGTTACTCGACCGTGACGCTCTTGGCGAGGTTGCGGGGCTGGTCCACGTCATAACCCTTGGCCTGGGCCAGTTCCGCGGCGAAGATCTGCAGCGGGACGGTGGTCAGCAGCGGCATGAGCAGCGTCGGGGTTTCGGGGACGTAGAAGACGTGCTCGGCGTAGGCCTTCACGGCTTCGTCACCTTCCTCGGCAATGACCAGGGTGCGGGCGCCGCGGGCGCGGACTTCCTGGATGTTGGAGACCACCTTGGAATGCAGTGAATCGCGGCCGCGCGGGGACGGGACCACCACGAACACCGGCTGGCCTTCATCGATCAACGCGATCGGGCCGTGCTTGAGCTCACCGGCGGCGAAGCCCTCAGCGTGGATGTAGGCGATTTCCTTGAGCTTCAGCGCACCTTCAAGGGCTACCGGGTAGCCGACGTGGCGGCCCAGGAACAGCACCGACTTCTCCTCGGCCATGGACCGGGCGAGTTCGCGGAGCGGGCCGGCGTTGTCCAGGATTTTCTGGATCTTCGAGGGGATCTTGTTCAGGTCCGCGAGGACGTCCTTGATCTGGCCGGTGAAGATGTTGCCGCGCAACTGTGCCAGGTACAGGCCCAGCAGGTACGCCGCGGTGATCTGGGCCAGGAACGCCTTGGTGGACGCGACAGCGATCTCCGGGCCGGCGTGCGTGTAGAGCACGGCGTCGGACTCGCGCGGGATGGTGGACCCGTTGGTGTTGCAGATGGAGATGGTCTTCGCACCCTGTTCCCGGGCGTAGCGGACGGCCATCAGCGTGTCCATGGTCTCCCCGGACTGGCTGATGGACACCACCAGGGTGTTCTCGTCCAGGATCGGGTCCCGGTAGCGGAACTCGTGCGCGAGCTCCACTTCGGTGGGGATTCGGCACCAGTTCTCGATCGCGTACTTCGCCACCATCCCGGCGTACGCGGCGGTGCCGCAGGCCAGCACGATGATCTTGTTGACCTGCTTCAGGAGCTCCGGGTCGATCCGGAGCTCGTCCAGGGTCAGCTTGCCGTTGACGTCGGACCGGCCCATCAGGGTCTGCGCCACGGCGTCGGGCTGGTCATGGATTTCCTTTTCCATGAACGAGCTGAAGCCGCCCTTTTCGGCCGAGGCGGGGTCCCAGTCCACGTGGTATTCCTTGCCCGCGGCAGGGTTGCCGAAGAAATCGGTGATCTCCACGGTGTCCGCGGTGATGGTGACGATCTGGTCCTGGCCCAGCTCCACGGCCCGGCGGGTGTAGTCGATGAACCCGGACACGTCCGAACCCAGGAAGTTCTCGCCCTCGCCCAGGCCTACCACCAGGGGTGAGTTGCGGCGGGCGGCCACGACGACGTCGGGCTGGTCCGCGTGCACGGCCAGCAGCGTGAAGGCCCCCTCCAGGCGCTGGCAGGCCAGTTCCATGGCACGGGTCAGGCGGCCCTCGGAGGTGTCTCCGGCGAGCTTGTTCCGGAAGATGTCCGCCAGCAGCGCCGCGGCCACCTCAGTGTCCGTTTCGGACAGGAACTCCACGCCCTTGTCCAGCAGCTCGAGCTTGAGCTCGGCGAAGTTTTCAATGATGCCGTTGTGGATCACGGCGAGCTTGCCGCCATCGGCCAGATGCGGGTGCGCATTGCGGTCCGTCGGCCCGCCATGCGTTGCCCAGCGCGTGTGGCCGATCCCCGTTACCGTCTCCGGCAACGGCCTGGCCTCCAGCTCAGCGATCAGGTTGCTCAGCTTCCCGGACTTCTTCCGCGACTCGATGGCGCCCTGGTACACCACAGCAACACCCGCGGAGTCATACCCCCGGTACTCCAGGCGGCGCAGTCCCTCAAGGACAACATCCAAAGCACTGTGACTTCCGCCGTTATCAGACCGGCCAACATATCCCACGATTCCACACATAGGGTCAAGACTATCGGCAGTGGTGCCTTAGCTCTAAACCGGCAGCCGTTCCTGCGGTGCAGGATATTGCGGCGGCCGCCGCGCACAAAACTCCGCTCCATTTCGCTATGCGCCGGGCGAGGGGCAGAATCTCTAACGTGACTTTGCAACGCAACGAGGCGAACGGGGAGGGTGTCTCCCCGTTCGTCGAGCTGGACCGGCAGACCTGGTCCCGGCTCGCCGACGAGATGGAACAGCCCCTTAACCAAGAGGACATCATCCGTCTCCGCGGCCTCGGCGATCCCCTGGACATGAAGGAGATCCGCGAGGTCTACCTGCCGCTCTCCCGGCTCCTGCACCTGTATGTAGAGGCTGCGGGGCAGTTGCACGCTGCCACCACCACGTTCCTGGGGGAACACACTCAGCGCACGCCGTTCGTGATCGGCGTGGCGGGATCCGTGGCCGTGGGAAAGTCCACCATTGCCCGTGTGCTCCGCGAGATGCTGCGGCGCTGGCCAGGCACCCCCAACGTCGAACTCATCACGACGGACGGATTCCTGTATCCGCTGGCCGAGCTCAAGCGGCGCCAGCTGCTGGAGCGCAAGGGTTTTCCGGAGTCCTACGACCGCCGGGCACTGCTCCGCTTTGTGAGCGAAATCAAGAGCGGCGCCGAAGAGGTGCGCGCCCCCTGGTACTCGCATGTCACCTACGACATCGTCCCCGGCAAGGAAGTGGTGGTCCGCCGCCCCGACGTCCTGATCGTGGAGGGGCTGAACGTGCTGGCTCCGGCCCGTCCACGGCATGACGGCCGGCAGGGCCTGGCGCTGAGTGATTTCTTCGATTTCTCCATTTACGTGGATGCCAAGACGTCCTATATCGAGGAGTGGTATGTGGACCGGTTCCGCAAGCTGCGGAGCACTGCGTTCGCCCAGCCTGAGTCCTACTTCCACCGCTACGCCACCTTGTCTGACGATGAGGCGGAGACCACGGCGCGGGACATCTGGAAACGCATCAACGAACCCAACCTCGAGGAGAACGTCCTTCCCACGCGGGGACGGGCGCAGCTGGTGCTGACCAAAGAGGCGGACCATTCGATCCGCCGCATGCTCCTGCGGAAGGTTTAACCCAGGTGTGCCACGACTGCACGGCCGCCTCACTTAAGTCCCAGGCGACCACCCGCCGCAGCTTCACGCACTTCCTCGCGGCAGGCGCCGGACTTGCTGTCCTGGCGGCCTGCACGCCGGAGGCACCCGCGCCGGTTCCGCCGTCGTCCGCCCCTGCCTCCGCCGCGTCTCCCCCACCTGTTACCCCCACGCCCACTCCGGAAGGCACGACGGCGGCGCCCACCACAGAGGCTCCGGCACCTGCGGAGCCGTCGCCAACGCCGTCGCCCTCATCCGCGCTGCCGCGGCAGTTCTCGCTGACCGACCCGGCAAGCCCCTGGCTCATCGTCAACAAGCACCGGCCGCTGGTTCCGGCGGCCTACATGCCGGCTGACCTGGTGACTCCCGCCGTCGCAATTGCCGCCTCCGATGAGGCGGCGCTGCTGAACAGCACGACGGCGGCTGCTGCGGAAGCAATGTTCGCAGCAGCAGCGCGGGACGGCGTGGCGATAGTCCTCGCCAGCGGGTACCGCTCCTACAACACCCAGGCGGCCACCTACAACGGCTACGTCGCCTCCCGCGGCCAGGCCGACGCCGATACTGCCAGCGCGCGTCCCGGCTACTCGGAGCACCAGACTGGCTGGGCCTTCGACATCGCGGACGGCAACGGCGTGTGCGGTTTCCAGCCGTGCTTCGCGGACCAGCCCGCAGCCGTGTGGGCCAAGGCGAACGGGCACCGGTTCGGCTTCGTGGTGCGGTACCCCTGGATGTTCCATCCGATCACGGGCTACTACTACGAGCCGTGGCACCTGCGGTACATCGGAATCGAGGCGGCCACAGACATGGTGAACCGTGGCATCAACACTCTGGAGGAATACTTCGGCGTGGAGCCCGCGCCGGGGTATCCATAGGGCGATGGGCTACGTTGGTTCCTATGCTGACTGGATTCAAGAATTTCATTATGAAGGGCAACGTCGTTGACCTTGCCGTCGCCGTCGTAATCGGTACGGCCTTCGGTGCGGTGGTTACTGCGCTGGTGAACAAGGTGCTCATGCCGTTCATTGCGGGACTCGTGGGGTCACCCAACTTTGACAGCTTTGCCAAGGTGGACTTCAACGGCAACGCCATCGAGTTCGGGGTCCTGCTGACCGCAGTCGTCAATTTCCTCCTGATTGCCGCGGCCATTTACTTCGTTGTGGTGATGCCCATGAACCTCATGATTGAGCGCCGCAACCGCAGGCTCGGAATCGGCCAGGACGTAAAAGAGGAGTCTGCCGAGGACCCCCAGATCGCCCTGCTCACCGAAATCCGCGACGCCCTGACGAGCCGCTCTTCCTGACCCACTCTCTGGACGACAGAGGCCCGCTTCCTAAGGGAAGCGGGCCACTGTTCGTTTTCGTTGGAGGCTCTTAGTCGTTGACCAGTTCCAGCGCGAGCTCGGTTCGGACCACCTGGGCGAGGTGTTCAGCGATGGACTGCGCGGTGGCTTCGTCAGCTGCTTCCACCATCACGCGCACTACAGGCTCAGTGCCGGAGGGGCGCAGCAGGACGCGGCCGGTATCGCCCAGTGCCGCTTCCGCTGCTGCCACGGCCTGGGCGAGGACCTCGCTGGTGGTAACGCGGGTGCGGTCCACTCCCTTGACGTTGATGAGGACCTGGGGAAGCTTGGTCATCACGGTGGCCAGCTCCTTGAGCGACTTCCCGGTCAAGGCGATCTGGGCAGCAAGCTGCAATCCGGTCAGTACGCCGTCACCTGTGGTGGCGTAATCCGCGAAAATCACGTGGCCGGACTGTTCGCCGCCCAGGTTGAAGCCGCCGTCGCGCATCTCTTCGAGGACGTAACGGTCCCCCACTGCCGTTTCGCGGATGTTGATGCCAGCCTGGCGGAGCGCAATCTTCAGGCCAAGGTTGCTCATGACGGTTGCTACCAGGACGTCGTCCTTGAGCTTTCCGGAAGCCTTCAACGCCACGGCGAGGATGGCCATGATCTGGTCGCCGTCCACCTCGTTGCCCTCATTGTCCACGGCGAGGCAGCGGTCGGCGTCGCCGTCGTGGGCGATACCGAGGTCGGCGCTGTACTTAAGCACCGCTTCCTTGAGCGGGCCAAGGTGGGTGGAGCCGACGCCGTCGTTGATGTTGTGGCCATCCGGGTCTGCACCAATGAGGATGACATCCGCGCCGGCGTCCTTGAACACCTGCGGTGAGCAGCCACTGGCGGCCCCGTGGGCACAGTCCAGGACCACCCTGATGCCTTCAAGGTTGTGCGGCAGCGTGCCCAGGAGATGGACGATGTAGCGGTCCTCGGCGTCCGAGAAGCGCTGAATGCGGCCCACGTCGCTACCGATCGGGCGCACCGCTTCCTTGGACATCTGGGCCTCGATGGCGTCCTCGACGTCGTCGGGAAGCTTCTGGCCGCCGCGGGCGAAGAACTTGATGCCGTTGTCCGGCGCCGGGTTGTGGGAGGCGGAGATCATCACGCCGAAGTCTGCATCCAGATCAGCCACCAGGTAGGCAGCCGCCGGGGTCGGGAGGACGCCGGCGTCGTAGACGTCGATGCCTGAGCTGGAGAGCCCTGCCTCCACCGCGGCGGCAATAAATTCACCGCTGGCGCGCGGGTCACGGGCCACTACGGCGCGTGGCCGTGATCCGTTGGAGTTACGGTCATGGCCAAGTACGACGGCGGCCGCCTGGGCCAGCTGCATCGCCAGCTCTGCAGTCAACAGACCGTTCGCCAGGCCCCGGACACCATCAGTTCCAAATAATCTAGACACCGGTCAAGTCTAGAGGATGGGCGGCGCGGCACCTGCGTAGCCGGCCTGTCGTGGCTGCTTCTACTTGGTGAGTACCTGCGTTCCAGCACGGGCAATTACTGGGACTACTTGGTTCTTTTTGTTGTTACCTGTCTTTCCCCAAAAGCCTCGCCATGGCTATTTCGGCGCCCCTACGATCCATGCATGACACCTAGCTATGGGGGCTTGGCGCTCGAAATTGTTGTACCGGTCTTTAACGAGGAAGCGGTACTCGAAAGCAGCATCAGAAGGCTCTCCGAATACTTGACGCACGAAATGCCGTCGACGTGGAAAATTACCATCGCCGATAATGCAAGCACCGACCGGACTCCGGTGATTGCCGCTCGACTCAGCGAGCACATGCCGAACGTTGAATACCGTCGTCTTGAGGTCAAAGGGCGGGGATACGCCCTGAGGGATGCTTGGGGTGCATCGGAGGCCAAGGTCCTTGCTTATCTGGATGTGGACTTGTCCACCGACCTCGCCGCACTCCCGCCTTTGGTGGCACCCTTGCTATCCGGACATTCGGACATTTCCATCGGCACTCGGCTTGGGCAAAATTCAAGGGTGAGCCGGGGGCCGAAAAGGGAGTTTATTTCCCGGTCCTACAATCTTCTGCTTCGCCGGACAATGCAGGTCCGCTTTTCCGATGCACAGTGCGGTTTCAAGGCAATCCGCGCGGACGTTGCCAAACGTATCCTCCCCCACGTGGAGGATAACGGGTGGTTCTTCGACACGGAGCTCCTGATCATTGCCGAGCGGTCCGGGCTGCGGATTCATGAGATCCCCGTCGACTGGGTGGATGATCCGGACAGCCGGGTGGACATCAAGCAGACCGCTCTCGATGACCTGCGGGGTATGGTCCGGGTGGCCGGGTCTCTCGTAAAGGGAGTGATTCCTGTTCAGGCGATTTATGCCGAGCTCGGCCGCCGTCCAATCGTGCCGTTGGGCCGGCCCAGCTTCTTTGGCCAAGTTCTTCGCTTTGGAGTGGTAGGAGCTGCCTCAACTCTGGCTTTCGCGTTGCTTTACCTCGTTTTGCAAGGGCCTTTCGGGGCACAGGAGGCCAATTTCCTGTCTCTGCTTTTGACGGCCGTGGGTAATACAGCTGCCAACCGCAGGTTCACGTTTGGGATAAGTGGCCCTACGAAGCTGTTCACGCAACAGTTCCAAGGCCTGATCGTATTTCTGCTGGCTTGGGGAATTACGTCCTCTTCATTGGTAATCCTCCATGCTGCGAATCCCGATGCGGCGCCAAACCTGGAACTCCTGACACTGACCGCAGCCAACGTTCTTGCCACTCTCATGAGGTTTGTCCTTCTGAGGCTTTGGGTGTTCCGGATACGGCATAGCAACGGTCGATCAGGACTCTCGGTTTCGGCCACCCTCGCGCCAACTGGACGAGTCCTGTGAGCGCGGTTCTCGACGGCCCCGCAAAGGACACCGAGCGCCTGGGTGGGTCAAGACGTAAGGAAGACATCACGCCAACTCATCACCGCTCATCAATGGTGCGGAGGTTTTGGCGCGGTCCAGTACAAGATGAACGATGGGAGCGGCCCGCACTCTTGGCCTTTCTGGCCGGAACGGCGTTACTGTTCCTGTGGGGACTGGACGCCAACGGATGGGCAAACCCTTACTACTCAGCTGCAGCACAAGCCGGCTCACAGGATTGGAAAGCCTTCTTTTTCGGGTCCTTTGAGTGGGGCAATCTCATCACGGTGGACAAGACGCCTCTCAGCATTTGGGTGATGTCTCTATCCGTACGGTTCTTTGGCCTAAGCAGCTGGAGCATACTCGTTCCCCAGGCACTGATGGGGGTCGCTACCAGCTACCTGATCTACAAGATAATTCGACGCGGTTTTGGTCCCCGAACGGCTCTTTTCGGCGCCGCCGTTTACGCCACGACCCCCGTAGTGGTCCTAATGTCCCGCTTCAACAACCCAGAACCGCTGATGGGCCTGCTAACCGTGGCCTGCGTCCTTATAACACTCAAAGCCATGGAGTCCGGCCGGCTGCGGACCTTCGCTTTGGCAGGGTTCCTCCTGGGGTTGGCATTCATGGCGAAGCAGGTTCAGGCACTGCTTGTGGTTCCCGCTCTGGGCGTGGCTGTCCTGGCTTTCAGCCATGGTCAGTTCTCACGGCGGCTAGTCCAGTTGATTGTCGCGGCGGGAACTCTAATAGCTACATCCTTGGCCTGGTTGGTCACCGTAGATCTGATTCCGGCCTCTCAGAGACCATACATCGGCGGCTCCGCCACCAATAGCGCCATCGAACTCACGATGGACTACAACGGTCTTGCGCGGTTTGTGGAAATTCCGATGACTGCAGAAGGCGGTCGCGCATCGAATGGACAAACTGACGCAGTCCCATATGCTGGCGGACTCCCAAGACTCTTCAATGCCAACTTCGCCCAAGAGATCGTCTGGCTGCTCTTCTCAGCAATGGTGTGCGCATTTGTTATAGCAGTCCTATTCCACTCTCTGGATTTAGCTTCAAAGCAGCGCGCTGTAGCTGCGGTGTCAGTTTTGTGGTTCGGAAGCGTTTTGTCGGTGCTTTGCTTCATGGGCACCATGATTCACACGTACTACACGTATTCCCTCGCCGCACCTCTAGCATTGGTTGTGGCAGTCGGATTGTCCTGTTTGTGGCAGCTCAGGTATCGCGTGGCAATGCGTGTCTTCGGTGCTGCACTCCTCGTTGCTTCCACATACATGGTTATTCGAATCATGGAATACAGCGATGAGTGGCCGTTTTGGGCCAGGGTTTCCCTTGTCCTTACCGGCATAGCGGGGGCCGTGTTATGGCTGGTGCCGGCCCTCTCGGTCAGGATGCCAAGAGTGACCTCAGCAGTTCTCCTAATCAGCGTCCTCAGCGCCCCCACAGCTGCGAACCTGTTTACAGTTGGGACTGCCCAAACAGGGACGAACCCAATGTCAGGTCCAGTCGCTAATGACCCACACTCCCTATCTAGGTTGATGTTGGCAATTAGAGAGGGAGACATTCCGTGGGCCCGACAGACAGCGCTAGGAGCTCCACCCTCACCAACCGTTACAGAGCTGCTGCGCTCTGGTACCTCTGACCAGGACTGGGCCGCAGCGACGTATTCGGCTCAGAATGCTGCTCTGTACCAACTTGACTCTGGCCGCGCCGTCATTCCTCTGGGAGGCTGGCTTGGAAGCGATCCTGCACCGACGCTGGAGCAGTTCAAGGCCCTAGTATCGGAACGTCGTATTGGATACTTAATCCGCCAACAGGATCTACTGGACCGTGGAGGCCTTAGCTTGCATACTGTGGCTATTTCCGACTGGGTGGACCAGCACTTTGTGAAGCAGGTGGTAGACGGTGTCACTCTCTACGATCTTCGGGACTAAATTTAAGGATTCTCAGTCTCGAGCGACCAAGTCAGGGCTCCGGCCGAAATTATCAACTGTCGTTTCCCATTTGTGGCGCGGCCCTCTAAAGGATCCTGCGTGGGAGCGCCCCGCCTTGTTGGCTCTTTTAGCAACGAATGCGGTTCTCTACGTCTGGAACTTGGGTATCAACGGTTGGGCCAATTTCTTTTACAGCGCTGCGGTTCAATCGGGGACGATGGACGCAAAAGCATTCTTCTTTGGATCCTCGGACTGGGGCAATTCAATAACCGTGGATAAGCCTCCCCTCAGCCTGTGGGTGATGGGTATCTCTGTTAAGCTATTCGGCTTCAATCCCGTAGCAATGCTGGCACCCCAAGTACTGATGGGCGTCGGAACCACGCTCTTGATCTACATGCTCCTGCGTCGATATACCTCTGCTGCTGCAGCCCTGTTCGGCGCAGTCGTGTTCTTCACCACACCGATTGTCACCTTGATGTCTCGCTATAACAATCCGGACCCGCTAATGCTTTTGCTAATGGTGGCAGCAGCATGGTTTGTCCTCCGCAGCATCGAAACGGGGCACGGCGGCCCCTTCGTCGTGGCCGGCGCCCTTCTGGGGCTTGCATTCATGACGAAGCAAATGCAGGGAATGCTGAGTGTTCCTGCTCTCGGGTTGTCGTATCTGGTCTACAGCCCAATCAGCTGGCCAAGAAGACTTCGGACGGCAGCTTCGTCTGCTTTAGTACTGATAATTACTGGTGGCCTTTGGATGACAATTGTCGATCTCATACCCGAAAATGCACGGCCCTATGTAGGTGGCTCAGCTTCCAACAGCGTTTTGGAATTGACACTTGCCTATAACGGAGTGGAACGAATAGTTGGCGGCAGGCTGGTTCCCGCCGTCATGCAAGTCCCAGGGCAATTCCGCCCGGTCGATAGCGACGCTGGCATCTTCCGCTTATTCAACGCAAACTACAACCAAGAGGCCTCCTGGCTTTTGCTCGGCGGACTTCTTGCATTAATTCTTCTCGTCGTTCGATGGAAGGCTTCGCCGAAAAGTCCGCCCTTCCGCGCCCTAGTGCTCATATCCGGCGTATGGTTCCTCACTGCGTTCCTCCTGCTCAGCTTCATGGGGAATCAAATCCATACGTACTACACCGCTGCGATCGCGCCACCCCTAGCACTAGTCCTTGGAGTTGCTCTTCACTCAGTCCTCATTGCCCGGTCCTCGGTAGTTGTTCGGTTAGGTGGAGCAATTTGCGCTTTAGCCGCATTGCTAACAACCTGGTTAGTTCTTGCCGGGACTTCTGAATGGCCCACTTGGCTCCCCAACACTGTTCTCACAACCGGCATAATCGCGATCTCTGCACTTATCATTCGCCCACCCAGTCGGCGAATTGAGATATTCGCTGCTGTGACCCTAGTTGGAGCAGTCTTGTCCGGACCGGCCATGACTTCCGTTCACAATGTAACCCTTGAATTCAATGGATCTAATCCACTATCTGGCGTGATGTCCAAAAACCCCGCCAGCATAAGTCATCTTTTGGAGTCGCTCCGAAAGAATGAGATCGCATGGGGTCACGACATAGCTTATGGACGCGTGCCCGACCTAGAAGTTATTGACGTGCTAGCGCGGACGAGAGGCTGCACTTGGTCTGCTGCAACTTACGCCAGCCAGACCGCCGCCCGCCTACAACTCGAGTCCGGCCGCCCAGTAATGCCCCTGGGCGGTTTTGCTGGAAGCGACCCGTCGCCGACTCTTGAAGAATTCATTAATGAGGTCGAAGCAGGGAACATTTGCTACATGGTGCAGCAGGAGGCGTTCCTTGGAGTTCAGGCAACAGAGTCAGCCTCAACTGCGATCTCCGCATGGGTTGAGAGCAACTTCCAGTCCGAAAAGTTGGGTGATACCACCGTGTACCGCCTTACAGACAGGTAGGCGCCTAAATGCAGTAAAGCCCGCCCCGCCAAATGGCGGGACGGGCTTCTGCGTAAGCGGGTTTAGCGCTTGGAGTACTGCTGAGCCTTACGAGCCTTCTTGAGACCGGCCTTCTTACGCTCGATGACGCGGGCGTCGCGAGACAGGTAGCCGGCCTTCTTAAGGGTGGCGCGGTTGTTCTCGACGTCGATCTCGTTCAGTGAACGGGCGATGCCGAGGCGCAGGGCGCCGGCCTGGCCGGAGATGCCGCCGCCGTGGATGCGGGCGATGACATCGTAGGCGCCTTCAAGATCAAGGATCTTGAAGGGCTCGTTGACGTCCTGCTGGTGCAGCTTGTTCGGGAAGTAGTTGTCCAGCGCGCGGCCGTTGATGGTCCACTTGCCGGAGCCGGGCACAACGCGAACGCGTGCAACGGCTTCCTTGCGACGGCCAACAGCTGCGCCGGCAACGGTCAGGGCCGGGCGCTCCTTCTTCGGCGCAGCGGCGTCAGCAGCTGAGCTTTCAGAGGTGTAGCTGGTCAGGGTTTCCTCAGCCTCAACGGCTTCGGTGGTCTCTTCGTTCTGAGCCACGGTTCTCCTTGTATAGATAAGTTGTATGGTGGCCAGGACTACTGGGCGACCTGGGTAATTTCGAAAGTCTTGGGCTGCTGAGCGGCGTGCGGGTGCTCAGCACCGCGGTACACCTTCAGCTTGCCCAGCTGCTGTGCAGCGAGGGAGTTCTTGGGGAGCATGCCCTTGATAGCCTTCTCAACGGCGCGGACCGGGTTGGATTCCAGCAGTTCCGCGTAGTTGACGGAGGTCAGGCCGCCCGGGTAGCCGGAGTGGCGGTATGCGCGCTTCTGCTCCAGCTTGGCGCCGGTGAGGGCAACCTTTTCAGCGTTGATGATGATGACGAAATCGCCCATGTCCATGTGGGACGCAAAGGTGGCCTTGTGCTTGCCGCGCAGCAGGATTGCGGTCTGGCTCGCGAGACGACCAAGGACAACGTCTGTGGCGTCAATGACGTGCCACTGGCGGTTGATATCGCCGGGCTTCGGGGTGTACGTACGCACGGTGTTTGCCTCGTTCTTGTTCTGGCGTTCTTGTTTAGGTGTCACTAGCTCGTGCACCTACTATCTGCGCGCTACCGGAACAGAGGTGAGGGCTCTATGTAACCAGTCATCCTGTGGTTCCGAATGTGCACGTTGAGTAGTCATCCTGCAACCGGATTCTCAAGCGGGCACGCACCATCGGAATAGGACACGCACAACGACTACCAAGATTAGCGCGTTAAGGGGTTCAGGGTCAAAATGGGGTAGCCGGACGCTGCCTCAGTGCCCGCCGGTCTGACGAACGCAGGGGGTCTCAGTGTTTACATCGGGTGATGCGGGTTTGGCACCATGGTTGTTCGTTCTTGGCGCCGCCGTCTTGGGGCTGGCCCTCTCCCCTGTCGCCGAGGTCCTCATCGCCAAGTACCTTCCCAGGCTGGGCAGCCTCCCCACCTTTCGGATCAGAATGACGACGGCGGCACTTACTGGCCTTGTTCTGGTCGCCTTTTCTTTGCGGTTCGGAATGAGCCTTGTACTGCCGGCGTTCATATTCCTGGCCGTGCTAGGCGTTCAACTCGCCCGGATCGATGTCGCCCAGCATTTGCTGCCCAACCCGCTCGTATTAATGCTGCTCGCGGGAGGGTTTGTGCTTTTCTTAGTGCCCGGACTATCCAATCATCAGGCTGACGATCTCCTGCGGGCGGTGCTCGGAGCCGTCATATTGTTTGCCGGTTACCTCATATTGGGATTGATCTCCCCCGGGGGTATCGGAATGGGCGACGTGAAGCTCGCAGCGCCCGTCGGCCTGTACCTCGGGTACCTAGGGTGGAGCCAGCTGTTCTACGGCGGGCTCCTGGGCTTCATCCTGAACGGTGTAGTTACAGTGCTGATCGTGAGCAGAAAAAACCGAAAAAGAGCGTCAGAAGTGGCCCATGGCCCCTCGATGCTTGGCGCCACTGCGGCCATCGCCCTCTTCCTCGTGTAGTTGAGCCGGCGCCCTTCAGGACCTTCACCGGCACTGCCATATCTTCGTTCCAAGTAGTGGGCCACCGTACTCGTTTGCCTACCTGAGTACTGCCCCCATCTTTCGAGTACGTACTTTTGGCGACCCCCGAAAAAGTCGAGTACCACTACGCATTGTTGCCCCTATCCCCCGAATGACAATCTCTTCTTAGCGAAGTCCAGCCGCTAAGGATTTATGGGGGCAGCTGGAAATTCGTTGAAATCAAAAAATCCATTTCACCGAATTAAAGGAAATTACAATGACTTCTCTCATGGTCTCGATGATGGCTTTCGTCGCCGGCGTCAAGGATCGGTTTGAATCCGAAAAGGGCGCCACCGCAACGGAATACTCGCTGTTGGTCGGTCTCATTGCTTTGGTCCTGGTGGTAGGTGTCGGTTTCTTCGGCCGGACCCTCAACACATGGTTCAGCACTCTTGGAACCACCGTTAGCGGCTGGTAACTCGGCGCCGGAACAGGAGCTCCACGATGAAAAGCCTTCTTCTCCTCAGTCGTAGCCTGCAGGCATGGCTGCAAACGGAATTCAGGTCTCAGAAGGGTGCGACGGCAACTGAGTACTCACTCCTTGTCGGCCTGATTGCTCTCGTCCTCGTGGTGGGCGTCGGGTTCTTCGGAACCACCCTAAACACTTGGTTCAGCACGCTCGGAACCACCGTCAGCGGCTGGTAGGTCGAATCTAGAGGTGTGCCGCGCAATCAGCGCGGCACACCGAACCTATTTCAAGCTGCTTATTGTCCAGGGGGACCCTTTGAAACGCAGCCATAAATCCCGGCAACAGGACGAACGAGGTGCCGTTGCTGTCGAGTTCGCCCTTATTGCCCCGATCTTGGTGGCAATCATCATTGCGATTGTTGAATTTTCGAACGCCTATAACGTGCAGGTTTCCGTCACTCAAGCCTCGCGAGAAGCCGCCAGGACTATGGCCATCACAAAGGACGCGACGAAGGCAACCGCCGCCGGCAAAGCGGGGGCCCCATCGATCAATTCTGGATTACTTACTTTCGACTATTCAGCAGCAACATGTCCCGCAACCACACCTGCATCGACCGCCCTCGTCACAGTGACATACAACGGTTCGTCTCTCACAGGCTTCTTCGGGTCCAGTCTTTCACTCACAGGCAAAGGGGCCATGCAATGTGGCGGCTAGTCAGACGAGCACGAGCTGCGGATTCAAACGAACGCGGCGCAGCCGGTGTAACCGTTGCTGTCATGATGCTCGTACTCATTGGTGCCGGCGCAATGGCAGTGGACGTGGGACAGATCTACTCCGAACGCGCCCAGCTTCAAAATGGCGCCGACGCCGGAGCCCTTGCCGTAGCACTTAGCTGCAAAGACGGCCCATGCAATACCGCATTGGCAGACGGACTGGCCAACACAAACTCCAACGATGCCGCCAGCAAAGCCGTCGTTGACATCACTGTTCCTGGACAGGTCACGGTAACAACGTCAACCATTAACGGTTCGTCCAGTTTTCTAACGAACCTTTTTGCTAATGCCCTGAACTCAGGCCCGGTGACCGTCGGGGCGCAAGCCACCGCCGGTAGCCTGCCCCCTGGAAGCGGATCCGGGTTTCCTCTGGCTATTTCCGACGACTGCTACAACCTGACTTCCGCCAGTCCGACGGCTGTCGTCCAAAAGCTTTCTTACAAGCCTGGTGCCACCTGCACCGGGCCGTCTGGGACGGAAATTCCGGGCGGCTGGGGCTGGGTGGACGAGTCTTCCCCGTGCAATGCCATCACAGCAGTTGGAACCAGTGGCATGGCCTCGGACCCGGGCAACAATCCGCCTAGTGGCTGTTCCGCAATCCTGACGGGCTGGAAAGACACGATTCTGGCCGGCGGGGAGATCGAGGTTCAGTTCCCTGTATTCGATACGTCGTCGGGTTCCGGCAATACAGGAAGCTTCAACATTATCGGCTACGCCACGTTCAAGATCTGGGGCTGGAAGTTCGGCAACAATCACGAATACGAGTTCCGCAACACAGCCAGCGATCCTGGAATGACCAGTTCACTCGCGTGTAGTGCGGGGCAAGACCGCTGCATCATCGGCCAATTCATCAGGTACAACATCATCGGATCCGGTAGCGGCCCCGGCGGAACGTACCTGGGCACGTCGGAAATTCGACTTATCAAGTAGTTCCACCAAAGGGGAAAGTAATGAAAGCACGCCTACTGGGAGGCATTGCGGCATTGGTTGTTGCAATCATAGGCACCGTCCTTCTCTTCAACTACGTGCAGGGCGCGGATCGCAGGGCCCTCGCAAATACGGAAACGGAAGACGTCCTTGTGGTCAAGCAGGAGGTTGCCGCGGGGACGCCGGCCAGCCAACTGAGTCAATACGTCACCACGAAGACAGTTCCTCGAACAGCAGTGGCCGAAGGGGTAGTTGAAGACCTTGGATCGCTCGGTTCGAAGGTAACCGCCGTCGGGCTGAAGCCCGGCGAGCAATTGCTAAGCAGCCGCCTGGTTGACGCCAATACCTTTCTGGGTCCTGCAAGGGTTGAGGTGCCGGAAGGTCTCCAGGAAATCACCGTACGTCTCAGCATCGACCGGGTTGTCGGTGGCAAAGTACAGGCCGGAGACACCGTTGGAGTGTTTATTTCGCTGGGGGATGGCGCTTCTTCGGCCGAGGGCGAGGGTGGCAGCGGGACACAGTTGACTTTCCACAAAGTCCTGGTGACCGCGGTCCAGTTCAGCTCGGGCCAGGCAGCACAGACGCAGGGCGAGGCAACTCAGGCCAGTTCGAAGGGCGCCCTCAACGCAGACAGCCAGGACAAGCAGACTACAAGCGACTCCTACCTGATCACATTCGCCAGGAACGCCGTTGATGCTGAAAAGCTGGTGTACGCCGCAGAATTCGGGAAGATCTATCTCTCGAAAGAGCCTGCGAGCGCCACTGAAGGCACCAGCGGAGTCGTCAACCAGACAAAGGTATTTCGATGAGCCGGTTCATTTTGATCTCCCCTTCCGTTGACTACGAATGCAAGGTCAGGGCGTCGGTAGCCCCGCTGAGCGGTTCCCTCCAGTACTTCCAGGCCTCGTACCTTCCCGAGTCCCCGGAAGACATCCTCCGGCAGCAAGCCGGCGAACCGCCCGAGGTCCTGATTCTCGGCCCGGGTTTGCCCTTGGATGAGGCATTGAAGTTTGCAGCCGTCATGGACCTTCAATATCCCGAAATCAGCATTGTCCTGGCCGCGGACGACGACGGCGAGCTCGCCTTGAGTGCCATGCGTTCCGGAATCAGGGACCTTGTACCGCCATCAGCCGACATGGAGCAAGTGCGGGCATTGGTGGAACGGGCAAGCCTGGCAGCGGCAGGCCGTCGTCGTGGTTTGGGGCCCAACACCGCGGAACGTCCCACTACCGAGGGAGGGCGGGTAATCGCCGTAATGTCGCCCAAAGGCGGAGTGGGCAAAACAACAATTGCCAGCAACCTCGCCATTGGCCTGGGACAAATCGCTCCTATGAGCGTCGTTGTAGTGGATCTAGATCTCCAGTTCGGTGATATTGCAAGCGGATTGATGATGGAGCCTGACTTCACCATTACCGACGCAGTGGTTGGCGCGGCCAGCCAGGATGCGATGGTCCTCAAGACGTACCTGACGCTCCACGCCGGCAACATCTACGTCCTCTGCGCACCTCGCAACCCTATTGACATGGACAGGATCAGCGGCGAACACGTCAGTCACCTGCTGCGGCAATTGCGGGCTGAATTCCAATACGTAGTGGTGGATACGGCTCCGGGGCTTGGGGAGCACGTGCTCGCCACCCTGGAACAGGCTACGGACGCTGTCTGGGTATGCGGTATGGACATCCCGAGCATTCGGGGTTTGCGAACGGGGTTCCAGATTCTTTCCGAGCTTGACCTGCTCCCTGATCATCGACACGTTGTCCTTAACATGGCGGACCGCAAGACCGGCCTCACCGTTCAGGACGTAGAAGCGACGATCGGTGCTCCGGTAGATATAGTTCTTCCCCGTTCCAGGAATGTTCCCTTCTCGACTAACAAAGGCGTTCCCCTACTTCAGGACGGGAGCAGGGACCCGGCAGCCAAGGGGCTCAGGCAGCTGGTGGAGCGCTTCAAACCGAACTGGGAGGCTCCACGCAAGAAGCTGCACAGAAGGGCGGTAGTCCAGTGACTCTCTCACACCGATTCGCGAAGTTGCGCGGCGACGAAGTCAGCGGTCTCGACCCGTCGGCGTCTTCCGCATCACAACAACCGCTAGGCACCCTCGGTGCCATCCAGCAGGCACAGGCGACGCAACAAGCTCAGGCCCCAGCTGTGATGGAGGTGACTACCGGAAACGCCAGCGAAGCCCTGTCGGGTTTGAAAGAGCGTGCCAGTCAGGCTCTTTATGAGCGGCTCGGTTCCCGGATCACAGATTCTTCTTTGGAGGAATCAGAGCTTCACCAATTCGTCAAGGATGAGCTGAAAGCCGTAGTCGACGAAGAGCAAGTCCCGCTGTCACAAGGGGAACGACAACGGCTAACCCGGGAAATCATCGACGATGTTCTTGGCCATGGGCCAATGCAGCGCTATCTCGACGATCCTACGGTCACCGAAATTATGGTCAACCGAGCTGACCAAATCTACGTGGAACGTAATGGACACCTCTTCCTGACGGATACTAAGTTCAGCTCTGAAGATGCACTGCGCCGCGTGATTGAACGCATCGTGACGCGCATCGGCCGGAGAATCGATGAGTCTTCGCCACTCGTCGACGCACGCCTGGCGGACGGTTCCCGTGTGAACGCCATCATCCCGCCACTGGCTGTCAATGGCGCGTCTCTTACTATCCGCAAGTTCGGGCGAGAGGCCCTCACCGTTCGTAAGCTCATCGAGTTCGGAAGCCTCTCCCCGGAAATGGCCGAACTGCTGCAGGCCTGTGTACACGCCAAAATGAACATCATCGTCTCGGGCGGTACGGGAACAGGCAAGACCACGATGCTGAACGTGCTGTCATCTTTCATTCCGGCCACAGACCGTATTGTCACGATCGAGGATGCAGTGGAGCTGCAACTCCAACAGGACCACGTGGTCAGGCTGGAGAGCCGGCCGGCAAACATAGAAGGCAAGGGCGAGGTCTCCATACGCGACCTTGTCCGCAACTCACTTCGCATGAGGCCAGACCGGATCGTTGTCGGTGAAGTCCGCGGTGGTGAATCCTTGGACATGCTCCAGGCGATGAATACGGGGCATGATGGCTCGATCTCAACCGTTCACGCGAACTCCCCGAGGGATGCAGTAGCCCGCTTGGAGACCTTGGTCCTCATGGCGGGTATGGACCTTCCGCTTCGTGCCATCCGGGAGCAGATCGCTTCAGCCGTAAACCTCATCGTGCACATCTCACGGCTTCGTGACGGCTCCCGACGGGTAACGCACATTACTGAGGTCCAGGGAATGGAAGGAGACATTGTCACGCTCCAGGACGCTTTTGTCTTCGACTACTCGGCCGGCATAGATGCCAACGGGCGCTTCCTTGGAAAGCCGATTCCCACGGGGGTACGGCCGCGCTTCACGGACCGGTTCGAGGAACTGGGGATCAAGATCTCTCCCGCTGTATTTGGCGCCCAAGCGCTTAGGGGACGGTGATGGAGACTCCCGAAGCTGCGATGCTGATGATGGTGGCGGGTGTGCTGATGATCTTCACCGCGATCATCGTTCTGTTGGTTGTCATCCTCAAGCCCGGAAGCGCGATCCCCCTCTCGCGGCGTCGTCCGGATGTCGCGGCAGCAAGCTCAAGGCTTACTGTTCTGACCGATTCAGCCGTAGGGGTAATCAACAAGCGGCTAAAAGGAAAGAACGATTTCCTGATCAGCCAGGAGAAACTCGAGCGGGCGGGCCTCAAAACCCAACCCGCGGACTTCCTGCTCATGATGGGCGCCGGCGCTCTTGCAGGCGCCGTCTTTGGCTTCCTCTTGGGCGGACTGTTCTTCGCGGTGTTGATGATTGCGGTAATACCCGCCGGCATGATGGCCTACCTTTCCGTGTTGACCTCGCGCCGCAAGAGCAAGTTCGACGAGCAACTCCCGGACACCCTGCAAATGCTGACAGGAAGCATGCGGGCAGGGCACAGCCTCATGCGGGCAATTGATGCTTCGGCTCGTGAGACGGATGCTCCAATGTCGGAGGAGTTGAGCCGGATTGTCAACGAGACGAGGATCGGGCGGGACCTTGGGGAGTCCATGATCGATGTCTCCGCACGCACCGGCAGCGAGGACTTCGCCTGGGTCTCGCAGGCTATCGAAATCCATCGTGAAGTGGGTGGTGATCTAGCGGAAGTGCTCGACCACGTTGGTGAAACAATCCGTGACCGAAACCAGATCCGCCGCCAAGTTAAGGCCCTAAGTGCTGAAGGCAAAATGTCTGCCGGTGTGCTCATGGGTCTCCCGGTCGTGCTCTTCTTCGCACTGATCCTCATCAATGATCAGTACGCTACGACCTTTACCAGCACAGCTCCTGGCTTCCTGATGCTGGGTACCGCCGCTCTTATGCTCACCGCGGGCGGCTTCTGGCTCAGCCGACTAATCAAGCCGAAATACTGAGAGGGTCGCCATGTCCCCGATAGCGCTCGGAGCCATTCTGGCTATCGTGCTACCCATTACCTACCTGGTTTGGTCCGTTGCGGCCACAGACAGGGTTGCCCTGCGAAATATTCAGGCAAACTTGGGACAACGAGCCCGCAACGCTGCGCCGCAAAACCTGTCCGCAGAGTTCAGTGAGATCGCACGCAAGATAACGCCTTTGAACTACATTGCCTGGCTGGATAAGCAGCTTGCAGCTGTAGGCAGACCAAAGGATTGGCCTTTGGAGCGTCTCTTGGTTATAAAGCCGCTTCTTGCACTGGCAGCAGGCATTCTCGGTTTGCTGCATTTTCTTTCTTCACCGGCACCAGCGCGCTTTGCAATTCTGCTGGCCGCAATAGCCTTCGGCTATTTCGCACCTGACCTCCTGGTGCGCAGCAACGCTGAAAAGCGCAGAGCGAAGATTCGACAGGAACTGCCAAATACTTTGGACCAAATGCTTATCTCCGTCCAGGCTGGCTTGGGGTTTGAGGCTGCGATGGCCCGAACAGCCCAGAATGGTAGCGGACCGTTGGCGGATGAGATGACACGAACGCTCCAGGACATGCAAGTAGGACGCTCACGAAAAGAGGCCTATCTGGACATGTCCGATCGCGTTGACGTGCCCGACCTGCGCTCGTTCATTCGGGCCATTGTCCAGGCAGACGCCTACGGCATTGCTATTGCCAAGGTCCTGAAAGTTCAAGCCAACGAAATGCGGCTTAAGCGTCGCCAGCGTGCTGAAGAGCACGCTATGAAGATCCCTGTGAAGATCCTGTTTCCGCTCATCTTCTTTATTTTCCCGACCCTCTTTATCATCCTGCTCGGGCCAGCCGTAATGAACATCATCGCCGCCTTTTCCTAGGAGGAATCGTGAACCAGCTGAATCAGATCATGGTCCGCGCATTCGCCGAGTTCTCCCGCCTGCAGGACCAAGAACGCGGCGCCACCTCCACGGAATACAGCATTCTCACCGGCTTCATAGCCATGGTGATTGTCGCCGGCGTAGGTCTGTTCGGGACCTCGCTCAATTCCGTTTTCGGTTTCCTCACGACTGGCGTAAAGACTGCCTTGGGTATCCCATAGCTAGGTCGCCCGCGCAATGCTGTGCCCAAATACCGGACCCCCTCGGCACCCAGAACCGAGGGGGTCCTTTTGTGCGCTCCTGGTGCTAGAAATCCCAGTGTTCCCGCAGCAAGAGCAACACAAAAACGCAAGAAAAAAACACCACGTACAGCCTTTGCGCAGGATGTTCCAAGATCCGGGATTAGCGCCAAAACTGGTTGCTAGCTTCGTTTCAGTGCTGGTGCAGGGCCAGCCATCCGTCTCGCACAGGAGTCTCAAATGCTCTCTCTCTACACTAGCCTCATGATCCGCCTTCGCAACGAAGAGAAGGGTGCCACCGCCGTCGAGTACGGCATCATGGTCGCCCTCATCGCTGTGGTCGTAATCGTGGCAGTCAGCACCTTAGGCGGCCAGCTCGGCAACCTGTTCACGGACGTCAACTACGACATCAAAAACCCGCCGGCGCCTACTGCCGCTGCTACCTCCGCTCCTTAGCACCCACATGTCCGGTTCCGGCCCCCCATATCGGAACCGCACCGCCTCAAGCAGCTGGGGCAAAACGAGTCTTTCAGGAAGAGGTGCAGCAGGTGTCACACGATTCGGAACGCGGTGCGGCCGCCGTCGAATTCGCGATCCTGCTGCCCCTCCTCTTGATGCTTGTCCTGGGAACCATCGAATTTGGCAGGGCCTACAACGCCCAGATCACCCTCACTAACGCAGCCCGGGACGGCGTGCGCGTGATGGCCATCGGCAACGATCCAACCGGTGCCAGGATCGCCGCCAAGAACGCGGCAGCCTCCGTCAGCACCACCATCCCCAACTCGGACATATTGTTCAGCACGAACGTGTGCGCCACGGGCAGCCAGGTGACCCTCACCATCAAATACAACCTGGCCACCATCACCGGAATTGCAGGACCCTTCCCCATGTCGGGCAAGGGGGTCATGCTGTGCGGCGGCTGACGGCAGAGACTGACAACGAGCGCGGCGCCGTCAGCGTCATCGTCGCCATCCTTTTGGTCACCCTCCTCGGCTTCGTCGCAATCGCCGTCGATGTCGGGGTCATCTACTCGGAACGCGCGCAGTTGCAGAACGGCGCTGACGCCTCCGCCATCGCAATGGCGCAGAAGTGCGCACGTGATGAGGCTGACATTGACTGCTCAACCGCGTCGCCCCTCGCCGGCAGCCTTGCCAACCAGAACGCGCTGGACGGCATAAGCAAGGTGCACACCATCCACCTCGACAAAACAACACGAAAGGTCAGCGTCACCACCTCCGCGAAGGAAGTGGGCGGCACTGACAACTCCGTCTCCCTCTTCTTTGCGGACGTCCTCGGCGTCCCCACCAAAGAAGTTGGCGCCCGCGCTTCCGCAATTTGGGGAAGTCCCAAGGCCGGCCGTACCGCGTTTCCGCTGGCCTTCTCCGTCTGCCAGGTCAAGGACAAGATCGGCAGCGGTCTCCAGCTTCTTCAGGAGCACGGCAAGAACGCCAATGCCGACTGCAACTACGGCCCTTCCGGGGCTGCGGTGCAGGGCGGCTTCGGCTGGCTGGTCCAGGACGCGGGACAGTGCGGGGGCACCATCGATCTTTCCGTCAGCGAAGGTGGCAGCGACCCCGGGAACAACGCACCGGGAAACTGCTCAACCGAACTGAACCGATGGGCAAGCGAATTAGCAGCCGGCCGGGACGTCATTGTGCTCCTGCCGGTGTTCACCAAGGTCACCGGAACAGGATCGGGCGCCGTCTACGGACTGGTCTCCTTTGCCGCGTTCAAAGTCACCGGCTGGAAGTTCAGCGGCAACGCGGGCCTGCCCTACGAATTCCAAAGCGAAAGATCCACGACGACGGGTGTCACCGCCGCCACGGAATGCAAGGGTGAGTGCCGAGGCGTCATCGGCAGCTTCGTCAAGTACGTCTCACTCGCCGACGGCTACACGCTGGGCCCGGTCGACCCCTACGGCGCCACCATTGCCCGCCCAGTTCTCTAGCCATCACACCAGACAATTCAGGAGTTTTAACGTGAAGTCTCGCCTGCTCGCCGGAACGGCCGCGGTTGCCCTGGCGCTCGTGGGAGCCCTTCTCATCATCTTTTACGCGAACGGCGCCGACCAGCGCGCACTCGCTTCAACCGAACCCGTGGATGTCCTGGTGGTCAAGACCGCCATCCCGGCGGGTACCCCGGTTAATGACATGACGGCTTCGCTGGTCATCGAACAGGTCCCCGCCGCTGGAAAATCCGCGAGCGCACTGAGCTCACTGGACACCAAAGCCGGCACCGTCAGCGCCGTTGACCTCGTCCCCGGGGAACAGCTGCTGACCGAGCGGCTTGTTGCCCCGGCGGATGTCAAGGCGAAGGGCACCGTGGATGTTCCCCCCGGGCTTCAGGAAGTCTCATTTGAGGTGGAACCCAAGCGCGTGGTGGGAGGGAGGATTGACGTCGGGGAGCATGTGGGCATCTTCCTCACCTTTGACAGCGGAGGCTACAAGGCCAAGGCCGACGACGCCACCACCCAGCTGACGGTCCGCAAAGTCCTAGTCACCGCTGTCCAGCGGGCCCCTCAAGCGGCGAGCGCCGAGAAGCCGGCCGACGGCACCAACCCCCAGGACACCACCCTGCCCGAGGGCTCGCTTATGCTCACCGTCGCGGTCAACGACGTCGACGCCGGCAAGATCGTTTTCGCCTCTGAGTTCGGCCGGCTGTGGCTCACCAAGGAACCCCTGGACGCCCAGGACAACGGACCCCGGATCGAACGCAAGGAAGTGGTCTACAAGTGAGCCGGTTCGTCCTCCTCTCCCCCAGCGGCGAGTTCGACCAGAAGCTGCGCGCCGCCGTCGCCCACGGACTGCGCGGCTCCGTCCAGACCATCGCCTCGGACATTCTCCCCGCCGGCCCCGCAGAACTGTTTGCCCTCCTCAACCAGGAGCAGCCAGAAGTCCTGATCATCGGACCGGATGTCCCCTACGAGGAGGCGCTCAGGTTCGCCAAAGTCTTCGACGTCCAGCTCCCCGGCCTCAGCCTGGTGCTGGTCAGCGATGTGGACCCGTCCTTCCTGGTCCACGCCATGCGCGCCGGCATCCGGGACATCCTCAGCCCGCAGGCGGACGCCGCGGAAATCCGGGTGCTGCTCGAGCGCGCCTGCCAGTCCTTCGCCACCCGCCACCGCAGCCCGGAAACACATCCGGAACAGAGCGGCAAGGGCCTGGTGATCGGCGTCTTCTCCCCCAAGGGCGGCGTCGGCAAAACAACTCTTGCCACCAACATTGCGGTCGGCCTCGGCCAGATCGCGCCCATGAGCGTGGTCATCGTGGACCTTGACCTGCAGTTCGGCGATGTCGCCTCCGGCCTGTACCTCAACCCCGAGCACACGGTCACGGACGCCGTCACGCCCGCGGCCGCCCAGGACTCGCTGGTCCTCAAGGCATTCCTCACGGTGCACCCGGCCGGGATCTACGCCCTCTGCGCTCCGCCCAACCCCGTGGACGCGGACCACATCACGCCGGACCAAATTACCCGACTGCTGGAACAGCTGTCCCAGGAATTCCAGTACGTGGTCCTGGACACAGCTCCCGGCATGCCCGAAATCGGCCTCGCCGCCATGGAACAGTGCACGGACGTTGTCTGTGTCAGCGCCATGGACATTCCCAGCCTCCGCGGCTTGCGCTCCGGCCTGGAGGTGCTCCGGCAGCTGGAGATCATGCCCGAATCCCGGCACGTGGTCCTGAACATGGCCGACGCCAAAGCCGGCCTCAACGTCCAGGATGTGGAGTCCACCATCGGCGCCCCCGTGGATGTCAGCGTTCCCCGGTCCCGGGCCGTCGCACTGTCCACTAACCGCGGCATCCCCGTCCTCCAGGAATCGAAGAAGGACCCCGCCGTCAAAAGCCTCCGTCAGCTGGTGGAGAGGTTCAACCCGGCGTGGCGTACCCAGACCCAGCGGAAGCTGCACCGAAGGGTGGTCATCTGATGAAACTCTCCGAACGGATCAGCGCGGTCCAGGAGCGCAACCAGCCCTCGGGCAGCAGCGTTGCCGTGCTAGAACCCCTTCGTCCCGCGGCTGCCCCGGCCACTTCAAGGGAGAGCGGGCCGCGGCACCTTCCCGCCGCTCCCGCCGTCGTTCTTCCAACGTCCGACGCCGGCGCCTCCTTGGTGCCTTCAGCTCCGTCGATGCCTAAGGCACAGGCTGTTGATGTCTTCGCTGCCATGAAGCACCGGGCGGCCACTGCCCTGTTCGAACGGATGGGCGCACGCTTCAACGACGCGACGGCCACCGAGCAGGAGCTGCGGAGTACAGCCAAGGAGGAACTGACACGGATCATCGACGCCGAACAGGTTCCGCTCACTCCCGAGGAACGTACCCGGCTGGTCCAGGATGTCGCCGACGATGTGCTGGGTTTCGGCCCCCTCCAGCGACTGCTGGACGACCCCGCCGTCACGGAAATCATGGTCAACCGGATGGACCAGATCTATGTGGAACGCAAGGGCAAACTGACCCTGACGGAGTCCCGGTTCAGCTCCGAGGACCACCTGCGCAAGGTCATTGAGCGGATCGTGTCCAAGGTGGGCCGCCGCATTGACGAGTCCTCCCCGCTGGTGGACGCCCGCCTCGAGGACGGTTCGCGCGTCAACGCCGTCATCCCGCCACTGGCCGTGGGCGGTTCCTCGCTGACCATCCGTAAATTCAGCAAGGTCCCGCTGACCGTCCGCAACCTGATCGATTTCGGCACGCTCACCCCGGAGATGGCCGAGCTGCTCAACGCCTGCGTCAAGGCCAAACTCAACATCATCGTCTCCGGCGGCACAGGCACCGGCAAAACCACCCTCCTCAATGTGCTGTCCTCCTTCCTCCCCGCGGACGAACGGATCGTCACCATCGAGGACGCCGTGGAACTGCAGATCCAGCAGCAGCACGTGGTCCGGCTTGAAAGCCGCCCGCCTAACACTGAAGGCAAAGGCGAGGTGACCATCCGCGAGCTGCTCCGGAACTCGCTGCGCATGCGGCCCGACCGGATCGTGGTTGGTGAGGTCCGCGGCGGCGAATCGCTGGACATGCTCCAGGCCATGAACACCGGCCACGACGGCTCCCTCTCAACAGTCCACTCCAACTCCCCCCGCGACGCAGTGGCCCGCCTCGAAACCCTGGTGCTGATGGCCGGGATGGACCTGCCGCTGCGGGCCATCAGGGAACAAATCGCCTCCGCCGTCAACCTCATCGTCCAGATCTCCCGGCTCCGCGACGGCTCACGCCGCATCACCCACGTCACCGAAGTCCAGGGCATGGAAGGAGACATCGTGACCCTCCAGGACGCCTTCGTCTTCGACTACTCCGCCGGCGTGGACGCCCAGGGCCGCTTCCTCGGCAAGCCCGTGGCCACCGGCATCAGGCCGCGGTTCATCGACCGGTTCGAAGACCTGGGCATCCACGTCTCCCCCGGCGTCTTCGCCGGACCCCCGACGGCGGTGGGCCAGCCTCCGGCCGGCCAGAACCACGGCGGACGGTAACAGCAACCATGATTCTTGCTGCCGGAACAGCCATCCTGCTGATAGCCGTAACCCTGTTCGGTGCCGCTGTGCTCCTGCCCAGCGCCCCGGACGTGCCGCTGGACCGCCGTCGTCCTTTTGATCCTGAACCACCGTCATCCCTGGCGCGCGTGGCGCTCTCCGCCGTCCGGTCCTTCGAACGGCTTCTCGCCGGCCGGAGCATCACGCTGTTTGCCCGGCCCGAGCTGGAAAACGCCGGACTCCGGCTCAGCCAGGCCGAGTTCTTCCTGCTGGTAGGGATTGGCGCCGCCGTAGGGATGCTGGTGGGCACAGTGACGGTTGGTCCGTTGGTGGGTCTGCTCCTGGCGCTGCTGGCGCCAATGATCGGGAAGCTTGTCCTGGGATTCCTGGCCGGCAGACGCCGCGCCACGTTCGACAACCAGCTGGGCGACACCCTGCAGCTTCTCTCCGGCGGACTCCGCGCCGGGCACAGTATCCTGCGCGCCATCGACGCCGCGGCGTCGGAATCACAGAAGCCGACGTCGGAGGAGATGCGGCGGGTGATCACGGAGACCAGCCTGGGGCGCGACCTGCTGGCCGCCCTGAACGACACTGCCGAGCGGATGAAGAACGAGGATTTCGTCTGGATTTCCCAGGCAATCCAGATCAACCGCGAGGTGGGCGGCAACCTGGCCGACGTCCTGGACCAGGTCAACGAAACCATCCGCGAGCGCGCCGAAATCAAGGGCCACATCAAGGCCCTCGCAGCCGAGGGTAAGTTCTCCGCCTACATCCTCATCGCCATGCCGTTCGGCATCGTAGCCATGCTGCTGGCCGTAAGCCCCAGCTACATGAACTCCATGTTCACCCATCCCCTGGGCTGGGCCATGATCGGAGCATCGTTTGTCCTCATGACCATCGGCGCGCTGTGGATGCGCAAGATCATCGACCTGAAGTTCTGAGACACCATGAGCCTGACAATCCTCCTCGCCATCGTCCTGGTCTGCGTCCCCCTGGCCGCAGTGGCCTGGTCCGTCCTGACCGTGGACAAGCAGGGCCGCCTGGCGGTCAGCGACCTGCTCTCCCGCGGTGCCGTGGCGACCGCAGCTGCCCCGGAAACCAAACCCGGCATGCTCGAAGGCATCGGCCGGCGTCTCACTCCCCCGGCATATGTGGCGTTCCTGGACCGCCTCTTGGCCCTCGCCGGACGTCCTGCCTCCATGCCGCTGGGCAAAGTCCTTGGCTCCAAGCTGGCCATAGGCCTGGCGGGTGCCACCGCCGGCATCTACCTGACCGCCATCGGCAGCACGCCCCTGATGAAGCTTGCGGGACTGTTCCTGCTGTTCCTGGGCTACTTCATCCCTGACCTCCTGCTCTACAGCAAAGGGCAGGAACGCCAGAAGGTGATGCAGCTGGAACTGGCCAACACACTGGACCAGATGCTGATCTCCGTGGAAGCCGGCCTGGGCTTTGAAGGTGCCATGGCTCGCGCAGGGGAAAACGGCAAAGGCCCGCTGGCTGAAGAACTGGTCCGGACCCTGCAGGACATGCAGGTAGGCCGCAGCCGCCGGGAGTCCTACATTGCGCTGGCGGAACGGACCAACATCCCCGAGCTGCGCAGCTTTGTCCAGGCGGTGGTCCAGGCGGACACCTACGGCATCGCCATCAGCCGCGTGTTGCGGGTCCAAGCGAAAGTCATGCGGGTCAAGCGGCGCCAGCGTGCCGAGGAAAAGGCGATGAAACTCCCCGTCATGATCCTGTTTCCCCTGTTGTTCTTCATTTTCCCGGTTTTTTTTATCGCCATTCTTGGACCGGCCGTCATTAATACCGTGGTGACTTTCAGCGCGCAGTAAACCGGCGCAGTGCCAGCTGAAATATCCCTCAAGGTTTCCACAGGATCACCCGAAACAGGACAACGGAAGAATTTCAGGAAGTAGCCTTGAACAATGCACAGTCAAGATCCCGGCACCAGCAGCGAGGCCGCCGCCGCGGGCGCGCTGCAGCCAGGGATCGCGTCAGCCGGAACCGCTCTGTCACAGGAAGCGGACGGACTCTTGCCGCTCATTGACGCAGGTGTCCTCGAAGAACTCGAAGACGAGCTCGCCGGTTCCGGCCTCGCCCAGCGCTTCGCCCATGACTACGCTGCCATGTGGGACCAGCGCTACGCCAGGCTGGCAGCAGCCGTGGACACCCAGGACACCGACTCCGCCCTTGATGCCGTGATCAGCCTGAAGATCACCTCCGCCATGGTCGGCGGTCTCCGGCTGGCCAAGCTCGCCGAACTCCTGGAAACCGTGATCCGCCTGGGCGATTTCAGCCGGGGCCGGGTGCTGATGGAACGGGTTGCCCTGGACGGCGGACAGACTGTCTCCGAGCTCCAGGCCAAGTACATCCTGGAACACGACTGATCCGGTCCTAGCTCTCCGGCCCCCTGGCGGGAGCCAGCCGGTAGCCGACGCCGCGGACGGTCTGCAGCCAGCGCGGCGACAGCTGGTCCTCCTTGAGCTTGCGGCGCAGGTTGCCCACGTGGACTTCGACGGCGCGTTCGTCCGCTTCGCTGATGTACGTATCCTCGTCGTAGAACTCGCCGCGCACGGCGCGGACAAGATCAGACCGGGTGCACACCGCACCGCCGCCCCGGAGCAGAACGTGGAGCAGATCGAATTCGCTGCGCGTGAGCCCGAGCGGCTGGCCGTTGATCTCCACTGTCCGGGTGCGGTGGTTCAAGGTGAGGCCGTTGTGGTGCAGGACCGAGGCGTCATGGGCCTGCGGTGCGACAGCGGGCGTGGGAGGTGATCCCCATGCCGCCGCCGGCTTCTGGCCGTTGACCTCATGCCGCGGCCTGCGCATCATCGCTGCCACCCGGGCCCGGAGTTCCCTGGGCCGGAAGGGTTTGGCAATGTAGTCATCCGCTCCTGCATTGAGGGCAGACAGAAGATCCGGTTCCTCTGTCCTGCCTGTCAGCATCACTACATAGGCATTGCTGAAATGGCGGATCCGCCGCAAAACTTCAAACCCGTCGATGTCCGGCAGTCCGATGTCCAGCGTTACAACATGTGCCTGCTTGCTGCGCACCACTTCCACGCCGGCCCGTCCGTCTGCCGCTGTGTGGACTTCGAAGCCAGCCTGGCTCAGCACTCCCTCGAGAAGGTTGCGTACATCGGCATCGTCTTCAATTACTACAGCCACACCAAGTTCGTCCATTGATATCCCTGTGCCAGGCGGACATGGCCCCCCATCAGCCCAGCGCCAATGCCAAATCCGCTCCAACCATTTATACGCTACTCGTAAGCGGTCCTGATGACATCCCTTTCCGTATTCATTGCGGAAAGTCAATTATCATGACAAGACATGTGGATTACCAGTTGAAAGGATGTGCCGGAGGTGGCCTGCAGGAGTTCGAACGCACGCGCGGCCCGGCCATTCACCACATTCTCGTGGGGTGTAAGCGCCCATGGCTGAGCATTTCTTCCAGCGCGGACCGGCCCGCTTCTTCCGCAGCCTGGGCCCGCGCACCCAGGTGGCCCTGTGCCAGCTGCCGCTGACACTGATCGTGGCCGCGCTGGCCGCAGCCACTCCGTTTGCCTGGCCAACGCTGCTGCACAGTCCCCTCTACATTTCCGGAATCCTCCTTCACGGCGCCCTGTTCCTCGGCTGTTTCCTGGTGCCCTGGGAACGCCTGGCGCACCGCCCGTATCTCCTGATCCCGGTCCTGGACTTCCTCGCAATCGGGCTGCTCCGGAACGGTGCCGCTCCACTTCTGCCGGGCCTGGCCGTCCTGGCGGTCTTCCCGGTCATTTGGCTCTCCGCCTCCGGGATGCTCGCCCGCAGCAGCCTGGTCCTGAGCTTCTTCGGACCCATGCTGATCATGGTCCCGTCCCTGGCCGGCCGTTTCCCCAACCTGACCGCCACGGATATCACCACCACGCTCCTCTTTCCCCTCATGATGTTCACCGTTTCCCTCGCCATCCGCTTCGCAACCGTGCACGTCCGGCTCCAGCAGCAGGAACTGGCGGACAAGGACAGGGAGCTTCGGAAGCTCCTGTGCGAAAGCCGGGAACGGGAAAAGCTGCTCCAGACGGTCCTTGACGCCACCGACGTCGGAATCGCCGCCGTCGACCCGTCCGGGCGCCTGCTGGTGTCCAACAACCGCCAGCGTGACTTCCGCCGGAGCACCGGCGCGGAGGATGCGGTGCCCGGGCGGGGGCACCAGCTCATCTTTGGGCAGGACCGGCGGACCCTGCTGCCGCCGGAGAAGCGCCCCATCAGCCGGGCCATCGCCGGGGAGTCTTTTGCCGACTACCTGGTGTGGGCGGGCGAGGGCGCGGAACAGCGGGCAATGTCCACGGCTGCGCGCCCGCTGCTCGCCGAGGACGGCAGCTTCAACGGCGCGGTGGTGGTGTACAGCGACGTCACCGGCTGGGTTGAGGCGCTGGCCGCCAACCAGGAGCTGGTTTCAAATGTTTCACACGAGTTCAAGACGCCCCTGAATTCGATCATCGGCAACGTAGACCTCGTTCTGGACGACGTCGGCGCCTTGCCGCCGCAGGTAGTCCAGCGGCTGCTGGTGGTCCAGCGGAACGCGGAGCGGCTGGTGGCCCTCGTCTCGGATCTGACAGCCACGGCCTCGAGCGCACTGAACGTGCACCCAAAACGGACAGACCTGGCCAGCCTGGTGGAGACGAGCTTGGGATCAGCGCAGGCACAGGCTGAGCGGGCGCACATCCAGCTCAGCGCAGACGTTCCCTCGCCTCTGTGGGCATACGCTGATCCGCTCCGCATCGGCCAGGCGCTGGACAATTTGGTCAACAACGCCATCAAGTACTCGCCCGACGGCGGGGCAGTCAGGATCAGCGCCCGGTCCAGCAAGGATTGGGTGCAGGTCAGAGTCAGCGATACCGGAATGGGCATGTCCCGGGAGGATACCGCCAAGGCATTCACGCGCTTCTTCCGATCGGACGCCGCCGAGAAGGCGTCCATCTCGGGGGCCGGGCTAGGCCTCTCCATCACCAAGATGATCGTGGAGGGCCATGGCGGCACCATCACCTGCGAGAGCGGCCAGGGCAAGGGCAGCACCTTCACGCTGACCCTTCCGGCAGAAGGGCCGCCGCAAGCCTTCTAGTGGGCCCATGCCCGCAGGGTTCCCGGCTGTGGAGCCAAGCCGGCGAGGGCCCCGGCCAGAGCTTGCGAGGTTAGGGCGCGGGTGGGGAGTCCCGCAGCGCCCTCGTCAGCTCCGCGCGGGCCAGCAGCTCGTCGTCCGACGGGTAGGCCACTTCCTCCAGCACCAGCGGGTGTGGGGCGGCCAGCACGGACTTCGCATCGCGCTTCCTGGCCAGCAGGCGCTCGTGAAGCCAGCCGGGTTCCTCAACGCCCTCCCCCACGTACAGGGCGGAGCCGATCAGGGCACGCACCATGTTGTGGCAGAACGCGTCGGCCTGGACCGTGGTCACGATGACCCCGTCCTCGCCGCGGGCGAACTCGAAGCGCTGGAGTTCGCGGATGGTGGTGGCCCCCTCCCGTGGCTTGCAAAAGGACAGGAAGTTCTGCAGCCCCAGGAGCTTGGACGCACCTTCGTTCAACAGATCTACGTCCAGCGGGTTCTTGTGCCAGAGCGTGGAGTACCGGCCCAGCGGATCCCACAGGGCCGGCCCGTCCGCGATCCGGTAGCTGTAGCGCCGCCACAGTGCTGAGAAGCGGGCATCAAAGCCCTCAGGTGCCAGAGAGACCAGGTGCACCTCCACCGCCCCGGTCAGGTCACCGAGGATCCGGCTGAGCGCGCCCCGGAGACGGCGCAGCATGGCGACGGCGGGATCAAGTTCGTGGCCGCGCGGCAGTCCCTGCCACTCGGCTTCCGTCAGGTCCAGGTGGACCACCTGGCCGCGGGCGTGGACGCCGGCGTCCGTCCGACCCGCCACTGTCACGCGCACGGGCCGCCGGATAAGCAACTGCAGGGCTTCCTCCAGAACGCCCTGGACTGTGCGGCGTCCCGGCTGCAGGGCCCACCCGCTGAAGGGGCCGCCGTCGTACGAAAGATCAAGCCGGACACGCAAAAACCCGCCGCCCCCTGAAACGGGGGCCGCGGGTTTTTGGTCGTTCATAGACCCAAGTCTATGCGAAGCCAGTCAGCGAATTACTTCGCGTCCTTCTCCTCAGCAGCAGCTTCGGGGGCTTCCTCAGCGGCCGGAGCCTCTTCGGTTGCAGCCTCTTCAGCAGCGGGAGCCTCGGCAGCTTCGGTTTCGGCAACCTCAGCCTCGGGAGCTTCCTCGGCGGCCGGAGCAGCAGCAGCGGCTTCCTTCTTGTCAGCGTCGCGCTTCGCGGCGGAGGTAGCCTCGGCTACAACGGCCTGCTTAGCGGAAACCGGCTCAAGAACCAGCTCGATGACAGCCATGGGAGCGTTGTCGCCCTTGCGGTTGCCGATCTTGGTGATGCGGGTGTAACCGCCATCGCGGTTCTCCACAGCCTGCGCGATGTCGGTGAACAGCTCGTGGACGACGCCCTTGTTGCTGATCAGGCCGAGAACGCGGCGGCGGGAAGCGAGGTCGCCACGCTTGGCGAAGGTCACCAGGCGCTCTGCGTACGGCTTCAGGCGCTTAGCCTTGGTGACCGTGGTGGTGATCCGCTTGTGCTCGAACAGGGATGCTGCCAGGTTCGCGAGCATGAGGCGCTCGTGAGCCGGGCCGCCTCCGAGGCGCGGACCCTTAGTGGGGGTAGGCATAATTGTTTCTCCTCAAATGGAAGCCGTGGGCTGCACACCATGGTGCCTGCCCGCGGCCAAGGTCTGGTTTAGAGTTCGTCGTCGCCGAAGGCGGCGTCGTCCTCTTCGATTGCTGCGGCGCGTGCTGCGAGGTCAAAACCGGGAGGCGAGTCCTTGAGGGACAGGCCCAGTTCAACCAGCTTTGCCTTGACCTCGTCAATGGACTTCGCACCAAAGTTGCGGATGTCCATCAGGTCAGCCTCGGAGCGGGCAACGAGTTCACCCACGGTGTGGATGCCCTCACGCTTGAGGCAGTTGTAGGACCGGACGGTGAGGTCCAGATCCTCGATCGGCAGTGCCATGTCGGCTGCCAGGGCAGCGTCGGTGGGCGACGGGCCGATCTCGATACCTTCAGCTGCGGTGTTCAGCTCACGGGCCAGACCGAACAGCTCCACCAGGGTGGTGCCTGCGGAAGCGACGGCATCGCGGGGGGCGATGGCCTGCTTGGTCTCGACGTCGACAATCAGCTTGTCGAAGTCAGTGCGCTGCTCAACACGGGTTGCTTCCACGCGGAAAGTAACCTTCAGCACCGGCGAGTAGATGGAGTCAACCGGGATACGGCCGATCTCTGCATCGCCGGACTTGTTCTGAGCTGCCGAAACGTAGCCGCGGCCGCGCTCGATGGTCAGTTCGAGCTCGAACTTGCCCTTCGAGTTCAGCGTGGCGATGTGCAGATCCGGGTTGTGGAATTCGACGCCGGCCGGCGGAGCGATGTCCGCGGCGGTGACGACTCCGGGGCCCTGCTTGCGCAGGTAGGCAACAACCGGCTCATCGTGCTCGGAGGACACCGAGAGGCTCTTGATGTTCAGGATGATCTCAGTGACATCTTCCTTGACACCCGGAACCGTGGTGAACTCGTGCAGCACGCCATCGATCCGGATGCTGGTTACGGCAGCACCGGGGATGGAGGAGAGCAGGGTACGGCGGAGGGAGTTTCCGAGGGTGTAGCCGAAGCCCGGTTCCAGCGGTTCAATGATGAAACGCGAACGGTTTTCGGAGACTACCTCTTCGGAGAGGGTGGGGCGCTGTGCAATGAGCACTTAGGTTTCCTTTCGGCGAGCATCCGCTATATGACGCAACACAGGTGGTGGAAATTCGGTCTGAAGACTTAACGCGCTGGGCTTGCCCGGACCATCGATGGTCCGGGCAAGCTCATGCGGCGTGGAAAGCCTTAGACGCGGCGGCGCTTCGGCGGGCGGCAGCCGTTGTGTGCAGCGGGGGTGACGTCCTGGATGGAGCCAACCTCGAGGCCTGCGGCCTGCAGCGAACGGATCGCGGTCTCGCGGCCTGAACCCGGTCCCTTGACGAAAACGTCAACCTTGCGCATGCCGTGTTCCTGGGCGCGCTTGGCGGCAGCTTCGGCAGCCATCTGGGCTGCGAACGGGGTGGATTTACGCGAGCCCTTGAAGCCAACCTCACCTGAGGAAGCCCAGGAGATAACAGCGCCGTTCGGATCCGTGATGGAAACGATGGTGTTGTTAAACGTGCTCTTGATGTGCGCCTGGCCCAGCGCGATATTCTTTTTGTCCTTCTTACGCGGCTTGCGAACCGCGCCACGAGTCTTCGGGGGCATTATTTCTCCTACAGAAAGTTATTGGGGAAAAGTCCGTTAATCCCGGCGGGGATTTTAACGGGCCTTCTTCTTGCCGGCGACGGTGCGCTTCGGGCCCTTGCGGGTACGGGCGTTGGTCTTCGTACGCTGTCCGCGTACGGGCAGGCCCTTGCGGTGGCGCAGGCCTTCGTAGCTGCCGATTTCAACCTTGCGGCGGATATCTGCTGCTACTTCGCGGCGAAGGTCACCCTCAACCTTGTAGTTGCCTTCAATGTAGTCACGCAGCTCAACCAGCTGTGCATCAGTCAGGTCCTTGACGCGAACGTCGGCGCTGATGCCAGTGGCAGCCAGGGTTTCGTGTGCACGGGTCTTGCCCACGCCGTAGATGTAAGTAAGCGCAATTTCCAGCCGCTTTTCGCGGGGAATGTCTACGCCAGCGAGACGAGCCATAGTGGCAGTACTCCTTGAATAAACCGGAGGTCGTAGGCAGTACACCCGCACGTTCTGTGCGGCCCCAGCCTCCGACCGGGGGTTAGCTGTCCGGACTCTTTCGAGCTCAATGTTCCAGATCAGCTTGTGCTGCCTTTATTTACTTGCGTGGGTTAGCAACCCAGGATTTCCCGGTAAGGGGAAATTAGCCCTGGCGCTGCTTGTGGCGCGGGTTCTCGCAGATCACCATGACCCGGCCATTACGGCGGATCACTTTGCACTTTTCGCAGATCTGCTTGACGCTCGGCTTGACCTTCATGGCATTCCTTTGCGTGTAACAGTTGGTCAACTGGAGCAGCGGTCAGCTCGCGCTGAAGCCGCCCAGCAATTTACTTGTAGCGGTAGACGATACGACCACGGGTGAGGTCGTACGGGCTCAGCTCCACCACTACGCGGTCCTCTGGGAGGATTCGGATGTAGTGCTGACGCATCTTTCCAGAGATGTGTGCCAAAACGATGTGCTTGTTGGTGAGCTCAACGCGAAACATCGCGTTAGGCAGCGCCTCGGTCACAACGCCTTCGATCTCAATGACCCCGTCCTTCTTGGCCATACCCTCCGCTAACTGTTGTTGCCGCAGCCCTGCCGGATTGCACCGGGCATGGCCACGAACGTTTTGGTTGGATCGATTGCCGGGTCCAGACCCAAAAGGGCGTGGCAGTCCAGACAACCAACAAACAACACTACTCTGTATCGCTGCGAAAGTTAAATCGGCAATAGTAACCTACTGCATGCCGTACACACCATAATCACCGGCCGGAGTGCTCACGGCTTCGGCGCTGGCCACACCGTCGAGGATTGCCAAACGTACGACGTCGGCTGCCGCGCTTTGGAGGGTGATGAGGCTGACCTGCCGGGCAGCTTCGTCCGAGCGGCCCAGTGCCACGGCCTGGGTAGACAAGCAGAAAACAGTATCCCCGTCGGCGAGAGTGTGCGAAGGGTTCAGGGCTCTCGCAATGCCAGCATGTGATGCAGCTGCAGTCCGCTTGCACTCGGCTACATCCAATACGGCATTCGTTGCAACGACGACAAGGGTGGTGTTCATCGGCGGGGCGTCCGGCAGAGGAGCCAGCATCGAAGGGGCCGGAGTAGTTTCGAAGGGGATTCCAAGGGCATTGACAACGGCCAGCGCGCCGACCACGACGCCATTGTCGAGGGTGACGGATGCTGTCCCTGTGCCCCCTTTGTAGGTACGGCCGAGGAGTGCTCCGGTGCCGGCACCCACGTTGCCGCGCCCGACGTCGTGTCCGTCCTCTTGGGCAGCAGCGGCGACGGTTGCCGCGTAACCCATGTCCGGCGTCGGACGTGCGGAGAAGTCCCCTCCCCTGCCGAGGTCGAAGATGGCGGCCGCCGGAACGATGGGGACTACTCCCCCAGGCACTGCGAACCCGCGGCCGTTTTCCTCGCACCAGCGCTGGACACCGGAGGCGGACGCCAGGCCAAAGGCGCTCCCACCGGTCAGGACCACCGCATCCACGGTGCTGACGAGCGTGGTGGGGGCCAGGGCATCCGTCTCATGGGTGGCGGGACCGCCGCCCTGCACGTCAACCGACCCCACCGTGCCGGGCGGCGGCAGGACCACCGTGACGCCGCTCAGCCAGCCGTCGTCGGACTTTTCCCGGTGCCCCACCCTGATTCCCGGAACATCGCTGATCGCTCCCATGGCGTCCATTCTCCCCTTTCGACCATCAAACGGAGGAATACGGGCGGGTCCCTGCCTTTCAACCAAACTTTGTGCAAGACTGCATCCAACACAGCGTTAACGGGCAACGAAGCCTCGTCTAACAGTCCTCTGACGAGGGCAAATGCGGCTTTCTGCCTACTGACCTTGTGGTGAAGTTATGGCTAGAATCCCCCGACCACGGCCCGCCACGAGCAGGCACGAATCCCGTGAGAGACCGCATGACCCGTCAACTCGCACCCCTTCCGTCCACCAAGCCCGCAAAGCCCGGACCTGCCGCCGGCCTCCGACGCCGGCGCTGGACACAAAGAACCCGGCGTGACTTCTTCGTCTTCCTGGCCCTTGCCCTGCCGAACCTGGTGCTGATCGCTGTCTTCACCTACCGGCCCCTCATCAGCAACATCTACTACTCAACGCTGGACTGGACTCTGGGGTCACCGTCGGCCACGGTGGTGGGCATCAACAACTACATCACGTTTTTCAGCAGCGACGACGCCTCCAAGGTGCTGGGCACCACAGCCGTTTTCACGGTGGTGACTGTGGGCGGGTCCATGATCCTGGGACTGCTCATCGCCCTGGCACTGAACGCGAAAGTCAGGGGAACCACGTTCGCCCGCTCGGCAGTGTTTGCTCCCTACGTCCTGTCCGGCGTGGGCGTGGGCCTGGTGTGGCTGTTCATTTTCGATCCGGGCTACGGCGTCCTCGCCTGGTTGCTCCGGGGCATCGGCCAGCAGAGCCCGCAATGGATCAATGACCCCCAGCTTTCCCTGGTCATGGTGATCCTCGTTTACGTCTGGAAGAACCTGGGCTACTGCGCAGTGGTGTACCTGGCGGGTTTGCAGTCCCTGCCGCAGGACGTCATGGAGGCGGCATCCCTGGACGGAGCCAACGGGTTCCGGCGCTTTATCAGCATGTCGCTGCCGCTCCTGTCCCCCACCACGTTCTTCCTCCTGATCACCAGCCTGCTGAGTTCGCTGCAGGCCTTTGACCTGATCAGGATCATGACACCCCTGGGAACCGGCACCAGCACCCTGATCTACGAGGCCTACCTCCAGGCATTCGGTGCGTTTAACCGCGCCGGCTACTCGGCGGCCATCTCGGTCATCCTGTTCGCGATCCTGCTGGTCATCACTGTGGTCCAACTGCGGTTCGTGGAACGGAAGGTGCATTACTCGTGAGCTCGCTGTCACCCGTCAACCCTGACCCCACGGCGCCGGCGACGCAGGAAGCCGAACCACTCATTCCCCGGGACCGGCCGTTTTCGAGGCGGAACCTGGTGCAGGCCATCCTGGGTGGCTACGTCCCGCTGCTCCTGGCAACCCTGGTGGTTTTCCTGCCGCTGCTGTGGATGGTGCTCAGCTCGTTCAAGCAACCCGGCGAGATCATCACGATGGACCTGAAAGTCCTGCCGGAAACGCTCAACCCGGAGAACTACCGGATCGCCATGACCACAGTGCCGTTCGGCCAGTTCTTCCTCAACAGCACCATCGTCACTGTGGCGGGCGCCAGCGTGAAGGTCATTCTGGCCATCCTGACGGCTTACGCACTGGTGTTCGTCCGCTTCCCGTTCAAGAACGCGATTTTCATGCTGATCCTGGTGGCCCTGATGGTGCCACCGCAGGTGTCCATCCTCCCCAACTACATCCTGATCTCAGGAATGGGCGGGAAGAACACTCTCTGGGGCATCATCCTGCCGGGCCTGGGGACCGCATTCGGAACTTTCCTCCTGCGCCAGCATTTCCTCACCCTGCCCAACTCAATCCTTGAATCAGCGGAGATCGATGGGGCCGGCCACTGGCGGCGCCTGTGGCGGATCGTTGTTCCCATCTCCGTTCCCTCCATCGCCACCGTGGGACTCGTGACCATCGTCAGCGAGTGGAACGAATACATCTGGCCGTTGATCATCACGGACCGACCCGAAACCATGACCCTTCCGGTGGGCCTGACGCTGCTTCAGAACTCGGAGAGCAACGCCTCGGGGTGGGGCATCCTCATGGCCGGCGCCGTCCTCGTTATTGTCCCCATCCTCGTGATCTTCGCAGCCCTGCAGCGTTACATCGTGGCAGGGCTCACCCAGGGCAGCGTGACGGGATAAGCCCGTGCCGCCGTCGTACAGCACTGAAGAAACACCAACTCCTCACTGTGGCAACCAACGAAAGGACCTGCAATGACACAGCACCTCGATCGGAGGCACTTCCTGGGCCTCGCCGGGATGACCGCCTCAGCCGCTGCGCTGGCAGCATGCGGCGGCCCGTCGACGAGCGGCACCCCTGCGGCTACGGAAGCTGCGGAAATCGACTTCAACGGCGTAAAGCCGGCTGCGAAGATCGACTTCTGGTCCAACCACCCCGGCAAGTCGCAGGACGTGGAGAAGGCGATCATTGAAAAGTTCCATGCCAAGTTCCCGGACATCAAGGTCAACCTGGTCACTGCCGGCGCGAACTACGAGGAAATCGCGCAGAAGTTCCAGACGTCGCAGGCCGCAAAGACGGGGCTTCCCGGACTGGTAGTCCTGTCCGATGTCTGGTGGTTCCGCTACTTCACCAACGGGAGCATCATCCCGGTGGACGCACTGGTCAAGCAGCTGGACATCAAGCTGGACGACTTCCGGAAGTCCCTCGTGGACGACTACAAGTACAGCGACAAGCAATGGGCGCTTCCGTACGGGCGGTCGACTCCCTTGTTCTATTACAACAAGGACCACTTCCAGGCTGCAGGCCTGCCGGACCGGGCACCCAAAACCTGGCAGGAGTTCGGTGAGTGGGCTCCCAAGCTGAAGGCGAGCTCCGGCGCCCAGTACGCCTACATCTACCCGGCTTTGGCCGGCTACGCCGGCTGGACCCTGCAAAACAACCTGTGGGGTTGGGGCGGTTCCTGGTCCAAGGAGTGGGAGATCACCTGCGACTCGCCCGAATCCATTGAAGCGCTGCAGTGGGCCCAGGACTCCATCTACAAGAACGGTTGGGCCGGGGTCTCCTCGAAGGAAGCGGCCGACGATTTCTCCGCCGGGCTGACATCCTCCACGATCTCTTCCACCGGGTCCCTCCTGGGCGTGCTCAAGTCGGCCCCGTTCAACGTGGGCGTGGGCTTCCTGCCAGGTGGCCCGAAGGCGGAAACCAACGTCTGCCCCACCGGCGGTGCGGGACTGGGCATTCCGAGTGGTATCAGCAAGGAGGAACAGCTCGCTGCGGGCACTTTCCTGAAGTTCATGACCGAGCCGGAAAACAGCGCAGCCTTCTCGGCGGCAACCGGCTACATGCCCACACGCGAGTCGGCGGACATGACGGCGGTCCTGGCCCAGACACCGCAGATCCAGACAGCGATGGACCAGCTGGCGGTCACGCGCGTCCAGGACAATGCGCGGGTGTTCCTGCCGGGCGCTGACCAGGAACTGGCCAAGGCAGCCGCTGCCATCCTGACGCAGCAGGCTGACGTGAAGTCCACCATGACCAATCTCAAGAAGACGCTGGAAGGCATCTACGAGAAGGACGTCAAGCCGAAGCTGGGCTAAACGCCACCGTTTTAAATAGAGAGCGCCAGATCGCGTCACGGATTCCCGTGATGCGGCCTGGCGCTCACGTCTGTGACGTCAGGGAATGGGGACGGGGGTGACGCCGAGGGGCACCAGGTGCTCCGCACCGCCGTCGGGCGCTGACAGCACCCAGATACCCTTGTCATGAACTGCCACGGAATGCTCCCACTGGCAGGAGCGCTTGCCGTCCGTCGTGACGACGGTCCAGTCGTCCTCGAGCACTGCGGTTTCGATGCTGCCGCGGACCAGCATGGGCTCGATAGCCAGGCAGAGTCCCGGCCTGATCTTGGGTCCGCGGTGGGTGGTGCGGTAGTTCAGCACGTCCGGTGCCATGTGCATTTCCGAGCCGATGCCGTGGCCCACGTAGTCCTCCAGGATGCCCAGCGGCTTGCCGGGAACGGACGAGACGTAATCGTCGATGGCAGCACCGATGTCGCCGACGTGCTTGCCCGTAGCCAGGGCCGCTATACCGCGCCACATGGCGGCCTGTGTCACGTCGGAAAGCCGCTGGTCCTCGGGATCGGCAGTGCCGACGATGACGGTCCTGGCCGAGTCCGAGTGCCAGCCGTCAACGATCGCGCCGCCATCGATTGAAATGATGTCGCCGTCCTGGAGGACCCGGCTGCCGGGGATTCCGTGGACTACCTCTTCGTTGACCGAGGTGCAGATGGTGGCTGGAAAGCCGTGGTAGCCGAGGAAGTTGGACTTTGCGCCCGCTTCGTTAAGGATGGCGGCGAAGACGTCGTCGAGCTGCTTGGTGGTGGCACCGGGAACAGCGGCGGCGACGGCAGCGTCCAGGGCACGGGTCAGGACCAGGCCTGCTTCGTGCATGGTACGCATCTGTTCGTTGGTCTTGTATTCGATGCGGGGCTGGCCAAAGGCCATGGTGTTCCTTCTTTCAAATGGCTGAGGCTCCTCCCGGATGACGGGAGGAGCCTCGGAAAACTGGCGCCTGGATCAGGCTGCCTGTGCCGCCTTGATGGCCTGCATGACACGGTCGGTGACTTCATCGATGGGGCCGATGCCGTCCACCTGGGTGAGGATGCCGCGCTCTGCGTACTTCGCCACCACTGCTTCAGTCTGCTCGTGGTAGAGGTCAAGGCGGTGGCGGATGACGGCCTCGTTGTCGTCGCTCCGGCCCGTTTCCTTGGCCCGGCCCAGCAGCCGGTGAACCAGTTCCTCATCGTCGGCAGTCAGCTGCAGGACGACGTCGAGCTTTTCCTCATCCTTGGCAAGGATCTCGTCCAGGTAGTCAACCTGGGCGGTGGTGCGGGGGTAGCCGTCCAGCAGGAAGCCGTTTTCGACGTCCGCTTCGCTGAGCCGGTCACGCACCATCTTGTTAGTCACGCTGTCCGGAACAAAGTCACCGTTATCCATGTACTTCTTGGCCTCGATGCCAAGCGGCGTTTCGCCCTTTACGTTCGCACGGAAGATGTCGCCGGTGGAGATGGCCACGACGCCAAGGCGCTCTGAAATGCGCTCAGCCTGCGTTCCTTTTCCTGAACCGGGAGGTCCAATAATCAACATTCTCGTCATCGCAAAAGCCCTTCGTAGTGACGTTGTTGTAGCTGCGCATCAATCTGCTTGACGGTCTCCAGGCCCACGCCCACCATGATCAGGATCGAGGTGCCGCCGAACGGGAAGTTCTGGTTTGCGTTGATCAGCACCAGTGCCACCAACGGGATCAGTGCCACGAAGCCCAGGTACAGAGCACCCGGCAGGGTGATCCTGGAGAGCACGTACTGCAGATAGTCAGCGGTCGGCTTGCCCGCGCGGATACCCGGGATGAAGCCGCCGTACTTCTTCATGTTGTCCGAGACCTCTTCAGGGTTGAAGGTGATCGCGACATAGAAGTAGGTAAAGAACACGATCATGGCAAAGTACAGCACCATGTAGATCGGTTGGTCGCCGCGGACCAGGTTGTTGTTGATCCATTCGACCCACGGCTGGAGCTGCTCGCCCTGCTTGGGCTGGTTGAACTGTGAAATCAGGCCCGGCAGGTAGAGCATGGAGGAAGCGAAGATCACCGGGATAACACCGGCCATGTTCACCTTGATGGGAATGTAGGTGCTGGTGCCGCCCACGGTGCGGCGTCCGATCATCCGCTTGGCGTACTGCACCGGAACCCGGCGCTGCGACTGCTCAACGAAGACCACCAGCGCCACCGTCAGCAAGCCGACGGCAATGACAATGAAGAAGGTGCCCGGGCCCTGCGAGGTCCAGATGGCGCCCAGGGAAGTGGGGAACGTCGCGGCGATGGACGTGAAGATGAGCAGGGACATGCCGTTGCCGACGCCCTTCTCCGTCACGAGCTCACCCATCCACATGATCAGGCCGGTGCCGGCCGTCAGGGTGATGATGAGCAGGATGGTGGTGATAACGCTGGTGTCCGGGATGATCGCCAGGTTGCAGCCGGGGAGCAGCTGACCGGACCGCGCGAGGGATACCAGGGTGGTGGCGTTCAGCAGGCCCAGGGCGATAGTGAGGTAGCGGGTGTACTGGGTCAGCTTGGACTGGCCTGAGGCACCCTCTTCGTAGAGCTGCTGGAACCGGGGAATGACCACCCGGAGCAGCTGGACGATGATGCTGGCCGTGATGTACGGCATGATGCCCAGCGCGAAGATGGACACCTGGAGCAACGCGCCGCCGCTGAACAGGTTAACGAGCTGGTACAGCCCCTCTGCCGTCTGACCGTTCTGCAAGCATTGCTGGACATTCTGGTAGTTCACACCAGGCGAGGGAATGAAAGCACCCAAGCGGAAAATGGTGATGATTCCCAGCGTGAACAACAACTTGCGTCGCAGATCAGGCGTGCGAAAGGCCCGGCCAAATGCGCTAAGCAAGCGTCCTCCTGTGGTGTGAATAAGAGTGTGTGATGAGGATCTATAAATCCCAACAACCGAGTCTAACGGGTGTACGCGCCCTGCGAACAATCCGCGGTGCCGCCGCTGCGCCGGATGGCGTCGAAAAAACGGCGGACGGATGAAAAAACTCCCGGCCCCGGGGCAGTAGCCCCAGGACCGGGAGTTCAACAACGGGCTTGGCGCCCACCGGCTCTAGAGAGCGGTGGTGCTTCCGCCTGCTGCAGCAATCTTTTCTGCGGCGCTGGCCGAGAATGCGTGGGCGGTGACGTCAACCTTGACGGTGATGTCGCCGGTGCCCAGCACCTTGACGGGCTGGTTCTTGCGAACGGCACCCTTTTCAACCAGGTTCTCCACGGTGACTGCGCCACCTTCGGGGAACAGCTCGTTGAGCTTGTCCAGGTTTACAACCTGGAACTCGACCCGGAACGGGTTCTTGAAGCCGCGGAGCTTCGGCAGGCGCATGTGCAGCGGCAACTGGCCGCCGGCAAAGCCAGCCTTGACCTGGTAGCGGGCTGCAGTACCCTTCGTACCACGGCCAGCGGTCTTACCCTTGGAACCTTCACCACGACCAACGCGGGTCTTGGCGGTCTTGGCACCCGGGGCGGGACGCAGGTGGTGAACCTTCAGGGCGTTCTGCTTCTCAGCAGCCTGTGCCTTATCAGCAGTGTTCTCTGCCATTTACTTCGCCTCCTCTACCTTTACCAGGTGCGGAACCGTGTTGAGCATTCCCACGGTCACGGCGTCAGCGGTGCGGACAACGGTCTGTCCGATACGCTTCAGGCCGAGGGACCGCAGGGTGTCACGCTGGTTCTGCTTGCCGCCAATGGCGGACTTGATCTGAGTGATCTCCAACTGGGCGTCGGAGGGAATCAGGTTCTTAGCCATAACTAGGCACCTGCCTTCGGAGCCAGAAGAGCCTTCACCAGCGCAGCCGGAGCGATCTCGTCGAGGGGCAGGCCGCGGCGTGCTGCCACTGCTGCCGGCTCTTCGAGGCGCTTCAGGGCATCAACGGTCGCGTGGACGATGTTGATGGCGTTGGAGGAACCGAGCGACTTGGAGAGGATGTCGTGGATACCCACGCACTCCAGTACTGCACGGACCGGGCCACCGGCGATAACACCGGTACCGGCGGATGCCGGACGCAGCATTACGACGCCGGCAGCAGCCTCACCCTGGACGCGGTGCGGGATGGTGCTGCCAACGCGGGGAACGCGGAAGAAGGACTTCTTAGCCTCTTCAACGCCCTTCGCGATTGCGGCAGGAACTTCCTTAGCCTTGCCGTAGCCAACGCCGACCATGCCATTGCCGTCACCGACGACAACCAGGGCGGTGAAGCTGAAGCGACGGCCACCCTTGACCACCTTGGAAACGCGGTTGATGGTGACGACGCGCTCTACGAACTGGCTCTTCTCGGCTTCGCGGCCGCCGTCGCGGCCACCACGGCCACCACGATCGCCGCGGCCCTGGCCACGGTCGCCACGCTCGCCGCGACGAGCGCCGCCACGGCGGTCGTCGGCAGCTGCGGGGGCAGTGGTCTCAGTGGCAGCTACGGCTTCAGTAGCCTTCTGATCTGCAGACACAGTGTCCTTTTCCTTGTTTGCTTCCGTCACAGTGACAGCCCACCTTCACGTGCACCGTCAGCGACGGCGGCGATCCGGCCGTGGTACTTGTTACCACCGCGGTCGAAGACAACAGCTTCGATACCGGCAGCCTTGGCACGCTCGGCAACCAGTTCGCCAACGCGCTTGGCCTTGGCAGTCTTGTCGCCGTCGAATGCACGAAGGTCGGCTTCCAGAGTGGAGGCGCTCGCTACGGTCAGGCCCTTGGTGTCATCGACAACCTGGACGAATACGTGGCGTGCGGAACGGTTGACGACCAGACGAGGACGTACAGCCGTACCGGAGATGCGCTTACGGATACGAAGCTGGCGGCGGCTGCGCGAAGCAGACTTGCTCTTGTTCGTACGCTTCTTGTTAATTGAGATGGCCATGGTTACTTACCAGCCTTTCCGACCTTGCGGCGGATGACTTCGCCGGCGTAACGGATGCCCTTGCCCTTGTAGGGGTCCGGCTTCCGCAGCTTGCGAATGTTGGCAGCAACCTCGCCGACCTGCTGCTTGTTGATACCTGAAACAGAGAGCTTGGTCGGGGTCTCAACTGCAAAGGTGATGCCGTCCGGTGCGGTGACGTTGACCGGGTGGCTGTAACCAAGAGCGAACTCAAGGTCTGATCCCTTGGCCTGAACGCGGTAACCAGTACCAACGATTTCAAGCTTCTTCTCGTAGCCCTTGGTGACGCCCTCGATCATGTTGGAGATCAGGGTGCGGGTCAGGCCGTGGAGTGAACGGGAGGCGCGCTCGTCGTTCGGGCGGGCGACAGTCAGGGTGTCTGCATCCAGGGTGACCTCGATCGGGCTGGCCACAGTGTGGTTCAGCTCGCCTTTGGTGCCCTTGACGCTGACGACAGAGCCGTCAACCTTGACCTCAACGCCGGCAGGAACGGTGATGGGGAGACGTCCAATACGTGACATTATTCTCTTCCTTTCCCGTTACCAGACGTACGCGAGGACTTCGCCGCCCACGCCCTTCTTGCCGGCCTGCTTGTCAGTCAGGAGGCCGGAAGAGGTGGACAGGATTGCGACACCCAGGCCACCGAGCACGTGCGGCAGGTTGGTGGACTTTGCGTAAACACGCAGGCCCGGCTTGGAAATACGGCGAACGCCAGCGATTGAACGCTCGCGGTTCGGTCCGAACTTGAGCTCGATGGTCAGCTTCTTGCCAACCTCAGCGTCCTCTTCCTTCCAGCCGGCAATGAAGCCTTCTGCCTTCAGGATGTCGGCAACGCGTGCCTTGAGCTTGCTGTACGGCATGGTCACGGTGTCGTGGTATGCCGAGTTTGCATTGCGCAGACGCGTAAGCATGTCTGCGACAGGATCTGTCATTGTCATGGTGGGCTCTTGCCCTTCCTCGTAACGGTTTCCGCGGTGCTGCCTGCCTGAACGGATTCAGGAGCCGTACCGCCGGACCTTTTACGTAGTTAGATTAGTCTTCGGCCTTGAACGGGAAGCCAAGCGCCTTCAGCAGCGCGCGGCCTTCGTCATCGGTCTTGGCAGTGGTAACAACCGTGATGTCCATACCGCGGACGCGGTCGATCTTGTCCTGGTCGATTTCGTGGAACATAACCTGCTCGGTCAGACCGAAGGTGTAGTTGCCGTTGCCATCGAACTGCTTGCCGGAGAGACCGCGGAAGTCCCTGATTCGGGGCAGTGCCAGGGTGACAAGACGATCCAGGAATTCCCACATGCGGTCGCCACGCAGGGTAGCGTGTGCACCGATGGGCATGCCTTCGCGCAGCTTGAACTGTGCGATCGACTTGCGGGCCTTGGTTACCTGCGGCTTCTGGCCGGTGATCTGGGTCAGATCGCGGACAGCGCCGTCGATCAGCTTGGAGTCCTTGGCGGCATCTCCAACACCCATGTTCACAACGACCTTCACGAGGCGGGGAACCTGGTTGACGTTCTGGTACTTGAATTCCTCAATGAGCGTGCTCTTGATGGATTCGGCGTACTTGGTCTTCAGACGAGGAACGATCTTCGTTGCCGGAGTCTCGAGAGTCTCAGTCATTAGATGTCCTTCCCTGAGCTCTTGGCCACGCGGATGCGGACTTCGCGCTGCTTGCCGTTGCGCTCAACGGTCTCAGTGCGGAAGCCAACGCGGGTGGGCTTCTTGGTGGACGGGTCAACCAGAGCCACGTTGGAGATGTGGATCGGGGCTTCAACAACCTCGATGCCACCGGTCTTGGTGCCGCGCTGCGACTGACCGACCTTGGTGTGCTTGGTTACGCGGTTGACGCCTTCAACCAGAACGCGGTTGGTGTCGGTGAACACGCGCAGGACCTTGCCCTGCTTGCCGCGGTCGCCGCCACGCTCAGCCTTGGCGCCAGTGATGACCTGAACCAGGTCACCCTTCTTGATTTTAGAAGCCATGGACTAGAGCACCTCCGGAGCCAGAGAAACGATCTTCATGAACTTCTTGTCACGGAGTTCACGACCAACCGGTCCGAAGATACGGGTACCGCGGGGGTCACCGTCGCCCTTCAGGATGACGGCTGCGTTCTCGTCAAACTTGATATAGGAACCATCCGCACGGCGGCGTTCCTTCTTGGTACGGACGATGACTGCCTTGACAACATCGCCCTTCTTTACGTTGCCGCCCGGGATTGCATCCTTGACGGTGGCGACAATGACGTCACCGATGCCTGCGTAGCGACGGCCAGATCCACCGAGAACGCGAATGGTAAGGATTTCCTTAGCACCCGTGTTGTCGGCGACCTTGAGTCGCGACTCCTGCTGAATCACTATTTACTCCTTGCGTCGCGCCGGTTCTCAGACCGAAAATCTTCCTACGGAATGAGCCTTGCGGAACGGTTGATCGGGGTGTCTCTTGACCTGCCTGGATTTTGCCAGACCAGGCCTAAACTCCCGTGCCAGAAGCAGTTGCTCCCATCCGGTCCAGGACTGGTCCTGGGCGCAAGGGGGCACTATGCCGTGGCACGCTTGTTTACGAGGTTTGATGACGGCGCACGAAAGGCGCCATACAAACTCAAAATCTTAGCACAGTTCCGGCCAGTCCCCATATCACAGAGCAGCAGTCCCTGCCCACTCCCCTGCCAGGCGGACGACGGCGTCACGCGCGGCAGCCTGACGGCCCACCCTTGGTGCCGCTCCCCCGCAAAGTGCCACCCCGCCGTCGGACGCTCTCTCACTCGATGCGCTTTTTCCACCGACGCTCTCTCCCTTGATGCGCCGTTTCGCCCTGTGTGTCAGGCTCTTGTGTGACAGGTTTCCTGTCGGCAGGAGTCCGGCGTCCGGAAATTTCCCGCGTTAAGTGAGAGAGCATCCGGAAATTTCCTGCGCTAAGTGAGAGAGCGTCCGTCGATGGTGTGCGTTAGGTGAGAGAGGGTCCGCCGATTGGGTGCGCTAAGTGATGGAGCGTTTCGGTGGCGTGACTGTTAAACAGCGGAAACCCCCGCTCCCGAAAGGAGCAGGGGTTTCCGGATACCGAAGCAGCAGGTGCTACTTGGCCTTCTCGAGGATTTCCACGAGCCGCCAGTTCTTGGTGGCGGACAGCGGACGGGTCTCGGCGATGACAACCAGGTCGCCGATGCCGGCGGTGTTGTTCTCATCGTGTGCCTTGACCTTGGAGGTACGGCGGATGACCTTGCCGTACAGGGCGTGCTTCACGCGGTCCTCAACCTGGACAACGATGGTCTTTTCCATCTTGTCAGAGACCACGTAGCCGCGACGCGTCTTGCGGTAACCGCGCTGCTCAGCCGTGGCTGCGGTAGCAGTTTCCGTCACGTTCTCGTCCTTTTCACTCACTTGGCATCCTCCTCGGTCTCAACCGTTTCAGCCTTGGGGGCCTTCTTGGTTGCTGCCTTCTTGGACTTCTTTTCTTCCTTGGCTTCCACAACCGGTGCGGCAACCTCGGCACGAATGCCCAGCTCGCGCTCACGGAGAACGGTGTAGATGCGGGCGATGTCCTTCTTTACCGCGCGCAGACGACCGTGGTTCTCCAGCTGTCCGGTGGCGGACTGGAAACGCAGGTTGAACAGCTCTTCCTTGGCCTTGCGGAGTTCTTCAACGAGACGCTCGTTGTCGAAACCGTCCAGCTGTGCGGGAGCCAGATCCTTGGATCCTACTGCCATTTCTATTCACCACCTTCGCGACGCAGAATGCGTGCCTTCAACGGGAGCTTGTGGATTGCCAGGCGCAGGGCCTCGCGGGCTACCGATTCCTCGACACCGGAGATCTCGAAGAGAACCCGGCCCGGCTTGACGTTTGCGACCCACCATTCCGGCGAACCCTTACCGGAACCCATGCGGGTTTCGGCAGGCTTCTTGGTCAGGGGACGGTCCGGGTAGATGTTGATCCAGACCTTGCCGCCACGCTTGATGTGGCGGGTCATCGCGATACGGGCAGACTCGATCTGACGGTTGGTAACGTATGCCGGGCTCAGGGCCTGGATGCCGTACTCACCGAAGGAGACCTTGGTACCGCCCGTAGCAGCGCCGGAACGACCCGGGTGGTGCTGCTTACGGTGCTTGACTCGACGTGGGATAAGCATTTAAGCCTGTCCTCCTTCTGCAGCAGCAGGTGCTGCCTCAGCTGCCGGTGCTTCAGCAGCAGGAGCTGCATCAGCGGCCGGGCGGTCGTTGCGACGGCGGCGGTCACCACGGTCAGCGCCACCCGGGCGGCCCGGACGGTCGCTGGGACCGCGGCCACGGGACGGGGCGGAAGCGGCCTGCTGGGCCAGTTCCTTGGCGGTGACGTCACCCTTGTAGATCCAGACCTTCACGCCGATGCGGCCGAAGGTGGTCTTGGCTTCGTAGAAGCCGTAGTCGATGTTCGCGCGGAGGGTGTGCAGGGGCACACGGCCTTCGCGGTAGAACTCCGAGCGGGACATTTCAGCGCCACCCAGTCGACCCGAGCAGGCGATACGGATGCCCTTGGCACCTGCACGCTGCGCGGACTGCATGGCCTTCTTCATCGCGCGGCGGAAGGCCACACGTGAAGTCAGCTGCTCAGCAACGCCCTGGGCTACAAGCTGTGCTTCCATCTCGGGGTTCTTGACCTCGAGGATGTTCAGCTGGACCTGCTTGCCGGTGAGCTTTTCGAGCTCGCCGCGGATGCGGTCTGCTTCTGCTCCACGGCGGCCGATGACGATGCCGGGACGGGCCGTGTGGATGTCCACGCGGACGCGGTCACGGGTGCGCTCGATCTCAACCTTGGCGATACCGGCGCGCTCCATGCCCGTGGACATGAGCTGGCGGATGCGGATGTCTTCGCGAACGAAGTCCTTGTACCGCTGGCCGGCCTTGGTGCTGTCAGCGAACCAGTGCGATACGTGATCGGTGGTGATGCCGAGTCGGAACCCGTGCGGGTTTACTTTCTGTCCCACTTAGCGAGCCTCCTCTTTCTCCGGGGTAGCGACTACCACGGTGATGTGGCTGGTGCGCTTCTTGATCTGAAATGCGCGACCCTGGGCACGCGGCTGGAACCGCTTCATGGTCGGGCCTTCATCAACAAACGCTTCGCTGATGATGAGGTCGCCTTCGTCAAACGCCACGCCGTCGCGGTCCGCGAGGACCCGGGCGTTGGAGATTGCCGACTGTACTACCTTGAATACCGGCTCCGAAGCTGCCTGGGGGGCAAACTTCAGAATTGCCAGAGCCTCATTCGCTTGCAATCCACGAACAAGGTTGACGACGCGCCGGGCCTTCATAGGCGTTACGCGGATGTGGCGCGCAATTGCCTTGGCTTCCATTGCTTTCCTTCTCTCGTCTTTGACGTAAGTGCAGGCGCCTAGCGGCGCTTGCCCTTACGGTCGTCCTTGACATGGCCGCGGAATGTCCGCGTGGGAGCGAATTCGCCGAGCTTGTGCCCGACCATCGACTCAGTGACAAACACCGGAATGTGCTTGCGTCCGTCGTGTACGGCGATCGTGTGTCCGAGCATGTCGGGGATGATCATCGAACGGCGGGACCAGGTCTTGATGACGTTCTTGGTGCCCTTTTCGTTTTCCCTGGCTACCTTCACAAAGAGGTGCTGGTCAACGAAAGGACCTTTTTTCAGGCTGCGTGGCATGTGTCCAGGCTCCTATCGCTTGTTCTTGCCAGTACGACGGCGACGAACAATAAGCTTGTCGCTCTCTTTGTTGGGGCGGCGGGTGCGGCCTTCCCGCTGACCGTTGGGGTTGACGGGGTTACGTCCACCGGACGTCTTACCCTCACCACCACCGTGCGGGTGGTCAACCGGGTTCATGGCGACACCACGGACGGTCGGGCGGACGCCCTTCCAGCGCATGCGGCCGGCCTTGCCCCAGTTGATGTTCGACTGCTCGGCGTTGCCGACCTCGCCGACGGTTGCGCGGCAGCGCACGTCAACGTTGCGGATTTCGCCGGAAGGCAGACGCAGCTGGGCGAAGCGGCCTTCCTTTGCAACCAGCTGGATGGATGCGCCGGCGGAGCGGCCCATCTTGGCGCCGCCACCCGGACGCAGTTCAACTGCGTGGATAACGGTACCCACCGGGATGTTGCGCAGGGGCAGGTTGTTGCCAGGCTTGATGTCAGCGTTGGCGCCGGCCTCTACGAAGTCACCCTGGGACAGCTTGTTCGGGGCGATGATGTAACGCTTGGTGCCATCAACGTAGTGCAGGAGGGCGATGCGAGCCGTACGGTTCGGATCGTACTCAATTTCGGCAACGCGGGCGTTGACGCCGTCCTTGTCGTGGCGACGGAAGTCGATCAGACGGTACTGGCGCTTGTGTCCGCCACCCTTGTGACGGGTGGTGATCTTACCGGTGTTGTTACGGCCGCCCTTTTTGGGCAGCGGACGTACCAACGACTTTTCCGGCGTCGACCGCGTGATTTCGGTGAAGTCCGCTACGCTCGAGCCACGACGGCCCGGGGTAGTCGGCTTGTATTTACGGATTCCCATAATTTATTTCCTCGTTAAAGTGGTCTCCGCTACGAGAGCGGACCGCCGAAGATGTCGATGGTGCCTTCTTTGAGGGTGACAATCGCACGCTTGGTGTTCTTGCGGGTACCCCATCCGAATTTGGTGCGCTTGCGCTTACCGGCACGGTTGATGGTGTTGATCGAGTCGACCTTGACGGAGAAGATTTTCTCCACGGCCAGCTTGATCTCGGTCTTGTTCGAACGGGGGTCCACCAGGAAGGTGTACTTGCCCTCGTCGATCAGGCCGTAGCTCTTTTCCGACACGACGGGTGCAAGCACGACGTCGCGGGGATCCTTGATGGTGGCTGCACTCACTTGGCATCCTCCTCGTTCTTAGCTGCCTTAGCGGCAACGAATGCTTCGTAGGCAGCCTTGGTGAAGACAACGTCATCAGACACGAGAACGTCGTAGGTGTTCAGCTGGTCTGCGTACAGAACGTGAACACCCTCGAGGTTGCGCACGGACAGTGCAGCAACATCGTTGGCGCGCTCGATGACGACCAGCAGGTTCTTGCGCTCGGAAACACCACGCAGCGTTGCCAGTGCGGCCTTGGCGGAAGGCTTGGAGCCTTCAACCAGCTCGGCGACAACGTGGATGCGTCCGTTGCGGGCCCGGTCAGACAGTGCGCCGCGCAGTGCAGCAGCAATCATCTTCTTGGGGGTGCGCTGGCTGTAGTCACGCGGGGTGGGACCGTGGACAACGCCACCGCCGGTCATGTGAGGAGCACGGATGGAACCCTGACGGGCGCGGCCGGTACCCTTCTGCTTGAACGGCTTGCGTCCTGCACCGGAAACTTCAGCGCGGGTCTTGGTCTTGTGGGTACCCTGGCGAGCAGCAGCGAGCTGGGCAACGACAACCTGGTGCAGCAGCGGCACGTTGGTCTGTACGTCGAAGATCTCTGCAGGCAGGTCAACCTGGACAGTGTTAGCCATTGAACTAGGCTCCCTTCACGGCGGTGCGTACGAGTACGACCTGGCCGCGGGCGCCGGGAACGGCACCCTTGATAAGGAGCAGCGACTTCTCGACGTCAACCGCGTGGACCGTGAGGTTCAGCGTGGTGTGACGAACGGCGCCCATGCGGCCGGCCATTTTCATGCCCTTGAAGACGCGGCTCGGGGTGGATGCGCCACCGATTGAACCGGGCTTACGGTGGTTCTTGTGGGCACCGTGGGAAGCTCCAACGCCGTGGAAGCCGTGACGCTTCATAACACCGGCGAAGCCCTTACCCTTGGTGGTGCCGATAACGTCGATCTTCTGGCCGGCTTCGAAGACCTCTACCGAGAGCTCCTGGCCCAGCTCGTACTCAGCAGCATCTGCGGTACGGAGTTCGACGACGTGGCGGCGAGGCGTGACGCCTGCCTTGTCAAAGTGACCAGCCAGCGGCTTGGTGACCTTGCGGGGATCGATCTGGCCGTAGCCGATCTGAACGGCGACGTAGCCATCAGCTTCCGCGTTGCGCAGCTGGGTGATGACGTTCGAATCTGCCTGGACCACAGTGACAGGGATGAGCTTGTTGTTCTCGTCCCAGACCTGGGTCATGCCGAGCTTCGTGCCCAGCAGGCCCTTTACGTTACGGGTTGCGGTCATAGTCTCTCAGCACCTCCCTACAGCTTGATTTCGATGTTCACGTCAGCCGGCAGGTCGAGACGCATAAGCGAGTCAACAGCCTTCGGCGTGGGATCGATGATGTCGATAAGACGCTTGTGCGTGCGCATTTCGAAGTGCTCGCGGCTGTCCTTGTACTTGTGCGGAGAGCGGATAACGCAGTACACGTTCTTCTCCGTAGGCAGCGGCACGGGGCCCACTACCGTTGCGCCTGCGCGCGTGACCGTCTCAACGATCTTCCGTGCTGAAACGTCAATGACCTCGTGGTCGTATGACTTCAGCCGGATGCGGATTTTTTGTCCCGCCATGTCGCCTGACTCTCTTTCAGTAAATGCTGCTCTGTTTACTTACGTGTTGTATGGCTGCCGAAGCATTTGAAGTCGTAACTACCACCCGCCGCACAAACTGAATCCGGATGATCCGGGTTCCTCACCTTGCCGACGCAACCGACCCCCGCGGTCGGGCGTGTCGCGCTTTGCACGCAGACAAATCCGTTATCCATAGGGAGTGGGTTATGTTTGGTCTTCCACTTGGACCCTGACACCCGGCATTATCCGGATCGGGACACGAAGAAGCGCTTGAACAACTCATCTAGTATGCCGGAATTTGGCGCCAGAAGCGAATCGACCCCCATCCCGCTGTCCGTCCCGGCGTCCCCGGCAGGGCCATTGCCCCCGGTCCGTTCCGCAAGGATGATAGGGACATGACCCTGGAAAGCACAGAATCGGCCACTGAGCTGGCCGGCCGCATGCCGCCGTCGTTCACCTTGGGCGTCGCCGCCGCGGCTTTCCAAATCGAAGGCGCTTTATCCGACGGCGGCCGCGGGCCCTCCGGCTGGGACGCTTTTGCCGAGAAGCCCGGCACCATCATCGACGGGCACTCCCCCGCCGTGGCCTGCGACCACTACAACAGGCTGCCGGAGGATGTCGCGCTGCTCCAGGAACTCGGGGTTGACTCCTACAGGTTTTCGCTGTCGTGGCCGCGTATCCAACCTGACGGCCGGGGCGCGTTCAATAGAGAGGGCCTCGAATTCTACGACCGGCTCCTCGATCAACTGCTTGCTGCCGGTGTCTCCCCCATGGCCACGCTCTACCACTGGGATACGCCGCTGCCCCTGGAGCACCGGGGCGGCTGGCTGAACCGCGAGACAGCCGAGCGCTTTGGCGAATACGCCAGCGCCGCGGGCGAGCGGTTTGGCGACCGGGTGGCACAGTGGGTCACGCTCAACGAACCGGTCTCGGTAACCCTCAACGGCTACGCCCTGGGCGTCCATGCCCCCGGCCATGCGCTGATGTTCGACGCCCTCCCGTCCATCCACCACCAACTGCTCGCGCACGGCCTGGGCGCGCAAGCCCTGCGTGCGGCCGGCGTGACCGGGAGCATCGGGGTCACCAACCTGCATGCCCCCATCCGGCCGGCAAGCCGCAAAATTGGCGACCGGATGGTGGCCCATCTCTATGACCTTCTCATGAACCGGATTTATGCTGATCCGGTCCTGCTGGGCCGCTACCCTGCACTTCCCCTGTATGCCGGGCCGTGGCTCCGCTCCATCGGGAGGATTTCCGACGCCGACCTGCGCACCATCCATCAGCCGCTGGACTTCTACGGGCTCAACTACTACTTCCCCGTGAAGGTTGCGCTGGGCCGCGGGGCGGCCTCGATTCCGGCGGACGTACATAAAGCCGTGGCACGGCTGCCCTTCCACGAAGTCGGCTATCCGGAGTACAGCAGCACCGGGTTCGGCTGGCCGGTTGCTCCCGAGCACTTGGGCGTGCTGCTGAAGGAACTTCACGACCGCTACGGCGAAGTCCTCCCGCCGGTGTACATCACAGAGGGAGGCGCGAGTTTCCCGGAGCCGGATACTGTTTCCGGAACCTTGCAGGACGAGGAGCGGGTGAAGTACCTGGCCAGCCATTTGGGGGCGGCCCTTGATGCCACCACTCCCGGCGGGATCGCTGAGGGGGTGGACCTGCGCGGGTACTACGTCTGGACCTTGATGGACAACTTCGAATGGGCAGCAGGGTATTCACAGCGCTTCGGCCTGGTGCATGTGGACTTCAAGACGCTGGCGCGCACCCCGAAGCAGTCCTTTTACTGGTACCAGGCGCTGAGCCGTGCACGGAACCAGGGAGAAAGCCAGGCGCGTTCTTCCTGAGCCAGCCGCGACGTGGCCGTTGACTACGGGTTTTTATTTGCCCTGTTGATCCGCTTGGCACGATCGATCTCGTGGCGGAAGTGTCTCTTTGCCCAGAACACCCCGGCCACGACGGCAACAGCGACGATCAGGAAAATAAGCCAGCCCATGATGAACTCCTTTCGGTCCAGCAACAGTATCAGGGGTGCGTTAACCAAAAAGAACAGCCCCGCTGCAGTAGCAGCGGGGCTGTTCTTCAGTTCAACAAGAATTACTTGATGATCTTGGTAACGCGTCCTGAACCAACGGTGCGGCCGCCTTCGCGGATTGCGAAGCCGAGGCCTTCTTCCATTGCGATCGGCTGGATGAGCGCAACGGTCATCTCAGTGTTGTCGCCGGGCATAACCATTTCCGTGCCCTCAGGCAGGGTGATGACGCCGGTTACGTCCGTGGTACGGAAGTAGAACTGCGGGCGGTAGTTGGAGTAGAACGGGTTGTGACGTCCGCCTTCGTCCTTGGAGAGGATGTAGACGTTGGCCTCGAAGTCGGTGTGCGGGGTGATGGAACCCGGCTTGACGACAACCTGGCCACGCTCGACATCGTCGCGCTTGAGACCGCGGAGCAGGAGGCCACAGTTCTCGCCGGCCCATGCTTCGTCGAGCTGCTTGTGGAACATCTCGATACCGGTAACCGTGGTCTTTTGGACCGGGCGGATGCCAACGATCTCGACCTCGGAGTTGATGGCGAGGGTTCCACGCTCGGCGCGGCCCGTAACAACGGTGCCACGACCGGTGATGGTGAAGACGTCCTCGATCGGCATGAGGAACGGCTTGTCGCGGTCACGTACGGGGTCCGGAACGGACTCGTCGACTGCGGCCATCAGGTCCTCGACGGACTTGACCCACTCGGGATCGCCTTCCAGGGCCTTGAGGCCGGAAACGCGAACAACGGGTGCTTCGTCGCCATCGAAGCCCTGCGAGCTCAGGAGCTCACGAACTTCCATTTCAACGAGGTCCAGCAGTTCCTCATCGTCAACCATGTCGGCCTTGTTCAGCGCAACCAGCAGGTAGGGAACGCCAACCTGGCGGGCGAGCAGAACGTGCTCGCGGGTCTGAGCCATGGGGCCGTCAGTAGCGGCGACCACGAGGATAGCGCCGTCCATCTGGGCAGCACCGGTGATCATGTTCTTGATGTAGTCGGCGTGACCGGGGGCGTCTACGTGTGCGTAGTGGCGCTTCTCGGTCTGGTACTCAACGTGCGAGATGTTGATGGTAATGCCGCGCTGACGCTCTTCGGGAGCAGAGTCAATCGAGGCGAAGTCACGCTTCTCGTTGAGAGTCGGGTACTTGTCGTACAGCACCTTGGAAATGGCGGCCGTCAACGTCGTCTTACCGTGGTCAACGTGACCAATGGTGCCGATGTTAACGTGCGGCTTAGTCCGCTCGAACTTTGCCTTTGCCACAGGTTCCTCCTAGAACGTTTTCAAATGACTTACCCTTCAACCGCGCTTGTCGCGGCAGAAACTCAGGCAAGTCTACTTGGGGGGCTTTGGATTGGTGAAATTGCAGATTCAGGAACTAATACTAGTCCCTCGAGCCTGTTCGTGCAGATGGCCGAAACCGGCTTGACCGGATGGATCCGGCCGGCCCGGCCACCTGCACCGGCTGTGCGTCCCGGAACCGGGAAGCGCAACCGAGGTTATTCGCTGCGAGAGTCCGGGGACTATTCGCCGCGGGTCTTCTGGATGATCTCGTCGGCAACTGCCTTCGGGACCTCGGCGTAGCTGTTGAAGGTCATGGAGTACACAGCACGGCCCTGGGTCTTCGAGCGCAGGTCACCGATGTAGCCGAACATGCCGGACAGCGGAACGTGCGCACGGATAACCTTGACGCCCTGTGCATCTTCCATGGACTGCATCTGGCCACGGCGGGAGTTGAGGTCACCGATAACTTCACCCATGTATTCCTCAGGGGTGCGGACCTCGACATCCATCAGCGGTTCAAGCAGGACAGGGTTCGCCTTGCGTGCAGCTTCCTTGAAAGCCATACGGCCGGCGATCTTGAACGCCATTTCCGAGGAGTCAACATCGTGGTAAGCGCCGTCAACCAGCGTCGCCTTGATGCCGACAACCGGGTAACCGGCCAGGACGCCGTCGTTCAGCGCATCCTGGATACCAGCGTCAACCGACGGGATGTACTCGCGGGGAACGCGGCCACCGGTGACCTTGTTCTCGAACTCGTACAGCTCGCCCTCGGCAGTGTCCAGCGGCTCGATCGCAATCTGGATCTTTGCGAACTGGCCCGAACCACCGGTCTGCTTCTTGTGCGTGTAGTCGTGGCGTTCGACGGCGCGCTTGATGGTTTCGCGGTAGGCGACCTGGGGCTTGCCCACGTTGGCCTCGACCTTGAACTCGCGGCGCATGCGGTCCACCAGGATGTCCAGGTGGAGCTCGCCCATGCCGGCGATGATGGTCTGACCGGTGTCTTCGTTGAGGGACACCTGGAAGGTGGGGTCCTCAGCGGAGAGCTTCTGGATGGCCGTGGAGAGCTTCTCCTGGTCACCCTTGGTGTTGGGCTCGATGGCAACCGAGATCACGGGCTCCGGGAAGCTCATGGACTCGAGGACGATCTGGTTGGCGGAGTCGCACAGGGTGTCGCCCGTGGTGGTGTCCTTCAGACCGATGGCTGCGTAGATGTGGCCGGCGGTAGCGCCCTCGACGGGCATTTCCTTGTTGGCGTGCATCTGGAAGAGCTTGCCGATGCGCTCCTTCTTGCCCTTGGTGGAGTTGACCACCTGGGCGCCTGCTTCAACGTGGCCGGAGTACACGCGGATGAAGGTCAGCTGGCCGAAGAAGGGGTGTGCAGCAATCTTGAAGGCCAGTGCTGAGAAGGGCTCTTCAGAGGACGGCTTGCGGGTGAGTTCCTTCTCTTCGTCGCGAGGGTCGTGGCCGACCATCGGGGGGACGTCGAGCGGGTTCGGCAGGTAGTCCACGACTGCATCGAGCATGGGCTGAACGCCACGGTTCTTGAAGGCGGAACCGCAGAAGATCGGGTAGAGCTCAGAGTTGATGGTCATCTTGCGGATGCCGGCCTTGAGCTCGTCGATGGAGATCTCTTCACCCTCGAGGTACTTCTCCATGAGTTCCTCGGAGGACTCAGCGACGGTCTCAACGAGGTTCGCGCGGTACTCCTCGGCCTTTTCCTGGAGGTCAGCGGGGATCTCGCGGATCTCGTACTTCGCACCCATGGTCACATCGCCCTTGGCGTCGCCCGGCCATACCAGTGCACGCATGTAAAGCAGGTCGACAACGCCGATGAAGTCGTTCTCGGCACCGATCGGCAGCTGCATGACCAGCGGCTTGGCGCCGAGGCGGCTGATGATCGTGTCTACGGTGAAGTAGAAGTCAGCACCGAGCTTGTCCATCTTGTTGACGAAGCAGATGCGGGGAACGTTGTACTTGTCAGCCTGGCGCCAAACGGTCTCAGACTGCGGCTCAACGCCTTCCTTGCCATCGAAGACGGCAACGGCGCCGTCGAGGACGCGCAGGGAGCGCTCAACCTCAACGGTGAAGTCAACGTGGCCGGGGGTGTCGATGATGTTGATCTGGTTGTTTTCCCAGAAGCAGGTCACGGCGGCAGACGTGATGGTAATGCCGCGTTCCTTTTCCTGTTCCATCCAGTCGGTGGTCGAAGCGCCGTCGTGCGTTTCGCCGATCTTGTGGTTCACACCCGTGTAGAACAGGATGCGCTCGGTGGTGGTGGTCTTGCCGGCATCAATGTGGGCCATGATGCCGATGTTGCGGACCTTACTAAGGTCGGTAAGCACGTCCTGTGCCACGGGGTCTCCTTTTGGGATGGACTACGCGTTCGCCGCCGGCTCGGTTGAGCCGGCGGCGTCCGGGGAGTATTACCAGCGGTAGTGTGCGAAGGCCTTGTTGGACTCGGCCATCTTGTGGGTGTCTTCGCGACGCTTCACAGCGGCACCGAGACCGTTGGAGGCATCCAGGATTTCGTTCTGGAGGCGCTCGGTCATCGTCTTTTCGCGGCGGGCCTTGGAGTAGCCAACCAGCCAGCGCAGGGCGAGTGCGGTGGAGCGGCCCGGCTTGACCTCAACCGGAACCTGGTAGGTGGCGCCGCCGACGCGGCGTGAGCGGACCTCGAGGGAAGGCTTGACGTTGTCCATGGCCTTCTTGAGGGCTGCTACGGGGTCGCCGCCGGACTTGGCGCGTGCGCCTTCGAGGGCACCGTAGACGATGCGCTCTGCCGTGGACTTCTTGCCGTCAACCAGCACCTTGTTGATGAGCTGGGTAACCAGCGGGGAGCCGTAAACGGGATCTAGTACGAGCGGCCGCTTGGGGGCCGGACCCTTGCGAGGCATATTACTTCTTCTCCATCTTTGCGCCGTAGCGGCTGCGGGCCTGCTTACGGTTCTTGACACCCTGGGTATCGAGGGCGCCACGGACGATCTTGTAGCGGACACCCGGGAGGTCCTTCACACGACCACCGCGGACGAGCACAATGGAGTGCTCCTGCAGGTTGTGTCCCACACCGGGGATGTAGGCGGTTACTTCAACGCCGCCGTTGAGGCGCACACGTGCCACCTTACGCAGAGCCGAGTTCGGCTTCTTCGGGGTGGTGGTGTAAACGCGGGTGCAAACACCGCGGCGCATCGGGCTGCCCTTAAGCGCGGGGGCCTTGGTCTTTGAGACCTTAGGCGTGCGGCCCTTGCGGACCAGCTGGTTAATCGTAGGCACTCTCGTGTTCTCCGTTTTATCCGGAGTGGCCGCTTCCAGCCACTCTCCTTTGCGTTGCCCCGCCGCCTGGGCCTTGAAGAAGATCTCCAAGACGGCGAAGGCGAAGCCTTAATAGTCGGATCGCATACGCAGGGAATGACCCGACTCGCGTCTTCAATGGTCCCTAGGCATGCAAAAATGTGGCATACGTTGCACAAGAACCCTGCAAACCGGAAACGTCGCTCTGGTTCCGCTTTTCAGCTGAACCGGCGCACTCATCCACTGCCACAATAACAATTGGTAACAAGTCTAGCACGGACGGTGCCCAGCCCTTAATCCGGGCCGCGCTCCCCTACCCTTTGGGCGGTGCGCGGGGAAACGGGAAGGCCCCGCCCTGCCCTGCCTGTGACGGCGGACGGAGACGGGGCCTTCCGGCTAAGACAGCCGGTGGTTACCGGAAGTCGTTGCCCAGGTCGTAGTCATCCAGCGGGATGGCGTGGAACTCGGGAGCTCCGTCCCCACCCAGGGTGTCGTACGAGAAGTCACTGAATGCGCTGGGGCCGGTGAACAGGTTGGCCTTTGCTTCTTCAGTGGGCTCCACAGTGACCTCGGTGTAGCGCGGGAGACCCGTGCCGGCCGGGATCAGCTTACCGATGATGACGTTCTCCTTGAGGCCAAGCAGCGGATCGCTCTTGCCTTCCATGGCCGCCTGCGTCAGGACGCGGGTGGTCTCCTGGAAGGAAGCTGCGGACAGCCAGGACTCGGTGGCCAGTGACGCCTTGGTGATACCCATGAGCTCAGGACGTCCGGAAGCCGGAGTCTTGCCCTCGGACACAACACGGCGGTTGGCATCCTCGAAGCGGCTGCGCTCGGCGAGCTCGCCGGGCAGCAGGTCCGATTCGCCGGACTCGATGACCGTGACGCGGCGCAGCATCTGGCGGACGATAACCTCGACGTGCTTGTCGTGGATACCGATGCCCTGGCTGCGGTACACGCCCTGGACTTCGTCCACCAGGAACTTCTGTGCCGCACGCGGACCCATGATGCGCAGGACCTGCTTGGGATCCACCGGTCCGTTGATCAGCTTCTGGCCGACGGTGACGTGGTCGCCATCCTCGATCAGCAGGCGTGAACGGCGCAGGACCGGGTAGGCGATCTCTTCGGTTCCATCATCCGGGGTGATGACCAGGCGCATCTGGCGCTCGGACTCTTCGATGGTGATGCGGCCGGCTGCTTCAGCAATCGGTGCAACACCCTTCGGAGTACGGGCTTCGAAGAGCTCCTGGATACGGGGCAGACCCTGGGTGATGTCGTCGCCACCGCTGGCCGAGACAGCACCACCGGTGTGGAACGTACGCATGGTCAGCTGGGTACCGGGCTCACCGATGGACTGCGCGGCGATAATGCCCACAGCCTCGCCGATGTCCACGGTCTTGCCGGTGGCCAGCGAACGGCCGTAGCACAGTGCGCAGGTTCCGACGCTGGACTCACAGGTGAGTACGGAGCGGACCTTGACCTCGGTGATGCCGGCTGCGAACAGTTCAGCAATCACCACGTCGCCGCAGTCGGTGCCTGCGGCCGCGAGGACCTTGCCCTCGGAGTCCACGACGTCGACAGCAAGCGTACGTGCGTAGGCGCTGTTCTCGACGTTCTCGTCCAGGACCAGCTCACCGTTGGAATCGGCGACGGCGATGGGCGTGACCAGGCCACGCTCGGTGCCGCAGTCCTCTTCGCGGACGATGACGTCCTGGGAGACGTCCACCAGGCGACGGGTCAGGTAACCCGAGTTGGCCGTACGCAGAGCGGTGTCAGCCAGGCCCTTACGGGCACCGTGGGTGGCGATGAAGTATTCCAGAACCGACAGGCCCTCACGGTAGGAGGACTTGATCGGACGGGGAATAATTTCACCCTTCGGGTTGGCCACAAGACCACGGATACCCGCGATCTGGCGGACCTGCATCCAGTTACCACGTGCACCGGAGGACACCATGCGGTTAATGGTGTTCATCGGGGACAGGCTGTCACGCATCGCCTGGGCGATTTCGTTGGTTGCCTTGTTCCAGATCTCGATCAGTTCCTGGCGACGCTCGTCGTCGTCGATCAGGCCCTTGTCGTACTGTCCCTGGATCTTGGCAGCCCGCTCCTCGTAACCCGCGAGGATTGCCGGCTTGGCGGCGGGAACCTCGATGTCGGAGATGGCAACGGTGACGCCTGAACGGGTGGCCCAGTAGAAACCGGCATCCTTCAGGTTGTCCAGCGTTGCCGCGGTGACCACCTTCGGGTAGCGCTCGGCGAGGTCGTTGACGATGCGGGACAGTTCGCCCTTGTCGGCAACAGCCTCAACCCAGGGGTAGTCCTCGGGCAGGGTCTCGTTGAAGAGGACCTGGCCCAGTGAAGTCTGGACGAGTGCGGGCTGACCCGGCTCCCAGCCTTCCGGAGCTTCCCAGCCCGCGTACGGCACGAAGCCTTCGAGGCGGATCTTGACCTGCGAGTTCAGGTGCAGGTCGCGGGCGTCGAACGCCATGATGGCTTCCGACACCGAACCGAAGATGCGTCCTTCGCCGGCTGAGCCCTTGCGCTTGGTGGTCAGGTGGTAGAGGCCGATGATCATATCCTGCGAAGGCAGGGTGACCGGACGTCCGTCAGAGGGCTTCAGGATGTTGTTCGAGGACAGCATCAGGATGCGGGCTTCAGCCTGCGCTTCGGGGCTCAGCGGCAGGTGGACTGCCATCTGGTCGCCGTCGAAGTCAGCGTTGAAGGCGCCACAAACCAGCGGGTGGAGCTGGATTGCCTTGCCTTCAACAAGCTGCGGCTCGAATGCCTGGATGCCGAGGCGGTGCAGGGTGGGTGCACGGTTGAGCAGCACCGGGTGTTCGGTGATGATCTCTTCCAGCACGTCCCAGACCTGCGGACGGTAACGCTCAACCATGCGCTTTGCCGACTTGATGTTCTGGGCGTGGTTGAGGTCAACCAGGCGCTTCATCACGAACGGCTTGAAGAGCTCCAGGGCCATCTGCTTGGGCAGGCCGCACTGGTGCAGCTTCAGCTGCGGGCCGACGACGATGACCGAACGGCCGGAGTAGTCGACGCGCTTGCCGAGGAGGTTCTGGCGGAAACGGCCCTGCTTGCCCTTGAGCATGTCGCTCAGGGACTTCAGCGGACGGTTGCCCGGTCCGGTGACCGGACGGCCGCGGCGGCCGTTGTCGAAGAGGCTGTCAACGGCTTCCTGAAGCATGCGCTTCTCGTTGTTGACGATGATCTCCGGGGCACCGAGGTCAAGCAGGCGCTTGAGGCGGTTGTTGCGGTTGATCACGCGGCGGTACAGGTCGTTGAGGTCGGAGGTCGCGAAACGGCCACCGTCCAGCTGGACCATGGGGCGCAGTTCCGGCGGGATCACCGGGACGGCGTCGAGGACCATGCCAAGCGGGCTGTTGTTGGTGGTCAGGAACGCGTTGACCACCTTCAGGCGCTTGAGGGCACGGGTCTTGCGCTGGCCCTTGCCGTTGGCAATGATGTCGCGCAGCAGGTCAGACTCAGCCTGCATGTCGAAGCTTTCAAGGCGCTTCTTGATGGCTTCGGCACCCATGGAGCCTTCGAAGTACATGCCGTAGCGGTCGCGCAGCTCGCGGTACAGGCCTTCGTCACCTTCGAGGTCGGCGACCTTGAGGTTCTTGAAGCGGTCCCAGACCTGCTCGAGGCGCTCAATGTCGGCGTCGGCGCGCTTGCGCACGTTGGCCATCTGGCGGTCGGCGGAGTCGCGTGCCTTCTTCTTGTCGGCAGCCTTTGCGCCTTCGCCCTCAAGGCGGGCAATTTCGCCTTCGAGGTCGCGGGCGATCGCCGCGATGTCGGAGTCGCGGTTGTCGATCAGCTGCTTCTTCTCGATGTCGTGCTCAACCTGCAGGTTGGGCAGTTCCTCGTGGCGGGCGGCTTCGTCCACGCTGGTGATCATGTAGGCAGCGAAGTAGATGACCTTTTCGAGGTCCTTCGGTGCCAGGTCAAGGAGGTAGCCCAAACGGGAGGGAACACCCTTGAAGTACCAGATGTGCGTTACGGGAGCGGCAAGCTCGATGTGGCCCATGCGTTCGCGGCGGACCTTTGCGCGGGTGACTTCAACGCCACAACGCTCACAGATGATGCCCTTGAAGCGCACGCGCTTGTACTTGCCGCAGTAGCATTCCCAGTCCCGGGACGGGCCGAAGATCTTCTCGCAGAAGAGGCCGTCCTTCTCGGGCTTGAGCGTGCGGTAGTTGATGGTTTCCGGCTTCTTAACCTCGCCGTAAGACCAGCCGCGGATGTCTTCCGCGGTGGCGAGGCCGATCTGCATGAGGCCGAAGGAGGATTCGCTGGACATATGGTCCCTGTTCTCTCTTGTTCTCTAAATTCTGAAGTCTTGGGTGCGGAATGAGGGAAGGAGGACGACGGCGGACGCTCAGCCCGCCGTCGTCGGACTCCTTAGACCTCTTCTACGGAACTGGGCTCTGCACGAGACAGATCGATGCCCAGTTCTTCCGCAGCCGTGAAGACTGCGTCATCAGAGTCACGCATTTCAATTGTGGTTCCGTCCGTGGAGAGGACTTCCACGTTCAGGCACAGCGACTGCATTTCCTTGATCAAGACCTTGAAGGACTCAGGAACGCCCGGCTCGGGGATGTTCTCGCCCTTGACGATGGCTTCGTAGACCTTCACACGACCATGGATGTCATCAGACTTGATCGTGAGGAGTTCCTGGAGCGTGTAGGCGGCGCCGTAAGCTTCGAGCGCCCACACTTCCATTTCACCGAAGCGCTGGCCACCGAACTGTGCCTTACCACCCAGCGGCTGCTGCGTGATCATGGAGTACGGGCCGGTGGAGCGTGCGTGGATCTTGTCGTCCACCAGGTGGTGGAGCTTCAGGATGTACATGTAGCCGACCGAGATCGGATCCGGGAACGGCTCGCCGGAGCGGCCGTCGAACAGACGGGTCTTGCCTGAGGAGTTGATCAGGCGGTCACCGTCGCGGGTCACGTTGGTGGAGTCCAGCAGGCCCGTGATTTCCTCTTCGCGGGCGCCGTCGAACACCGGCGTTGCAACAGTGGTCTGGCCACTTTCGCGCGGCAGGTTCGGCAGCTGCTTGACCCACTCGGGCTCGCCTTCGATCTTCCAACCGGTCTTGGCAACCCAGCCGAGGTGCGTTTCAAGCACCTGGCCCACGTTCATACGGCCCGGGACACCCAGCGGGTTCAGGACGATATCAACGGGGGTGCCGTCGGCAAGGAAGGGCATGTCCTCAATGGGGAGGATCTTGGAGATAACACCCTTGTTGCCGTGGCGGCCGGCGAGCTTGTCGCCGTCGGTGATCTTGCGCTTGGCGGCCACGTAGACGCGGACCAGCTGGTTCACGCCCGGGGGCAGCTCGTCGTCGTTGTCGCGGTCGAAGACGCGCACGCCGATGACGGTGCCGGACTCGCCGTGGGGCACCTTCAGCGAGGTGTCGCGCACTTCGCGGGACTTCTCACCGAAGATGGCGCGCAGCAGGCGCTCCTCCGGGGTCAGTTCGGTTTCACCCTTCGGGGTGACCTTTCCGACCAGGATGTCCCCGGCTTCAACCTCGGCACCGATGTGGATGATGCCGCGCTCGTCCAGGCCGCCCAGAACTTCCTCGGACACGTTGGGGATGTCACGGGTGATTTCCTCGGCACCGAGCTTGGTGTCGCGGGCATCGATCTCGTGCTCCTCGATGTGGATGGAGGAAAGAACGTCCTCGGCAACGATGCGCTGCGAGAGGATGATGGCGTCCTCGAAGTTGTGGCCTTCCCATGACATGAATGCCACGAGCAGGTTCTTACCAAGGGCGAGCTCGCCCTGGTCCGTTGCCGGTCCGTCGGCGATGATGCCGCCAACTTCCAGGCGCTGGCCTTCGTTCACCAGGACACGGTGGTTGTAGCAGTTGCCCTGGTTGGAGCGGGCGAACTTGTTGATGCGGTAGTTGGTCTCCGTGCCGTCGTCATTAAGCATGATGACGAGCTCGGCGGAAACCTCGGTGACCACACCGGCCTTCTTCGCGATGACAACGTCACCGGCGTCGACGGCTGCGGCGCGCTCCATGCCGGTGCCCACGAAAGGGGCCTCGGAGCGGACCAACGGCACGGCCTGGCGCTGCATGTTGGCACCCATGAGTGCACGGTTTGCATCGTCATGCTCAAGGAACGGGATCAGGGCGGTAGCCACGGACACCATCTGGCGCGGGGAAACGTCCATGAACTCGACGTCCTCGGCGGGAACGAGCACGGGCTCGCCTCCACCACCGCGGGCACGGACCAGGACGGTGTCTTCGGCGAACTTCTTGTTCTCGTCCAGCGGCGCGTTGGCCTGGGCGATCAGCACCTCAGCCTCGTCGTCGGCCGTCAGGTACTGCACGTCGTCGGAAACGACGCCGTTCTTGACCAGGCGGTACGGGGTCTCGATGAAGCCGAACGGGTTGATGCGTCCGTAGGAAGCCAGCGAACCGATCAGGCCAATGTTCGGGCCTTCAGGGGTTTCGATGGGGCACATACGTCCGTAGTGGGACGGGTGCACGTCACGGACTTCCATGCCGGCACGGTCACGGGACAGACCACCCGGGCCAAGCGCAGACAGGCGGCGCTTGTGGGTCAGGCCCGAGAGCGGGTTGTTCTGGTCCATGAACTGCGACAGCTGGGAGGTTCCGAAGAACTCCTTGATCGCTGCAACCACGGGGCGGATGTTGATCAGGGTCTGCGGCGTGATGGCCTCGACGTCCTGGGTGGTCATACGCTCGCGGACAACGCGCTCCATGCGGGACAGGCCGGTGCGGACCTGGTTCTCGATGAGCTCGCCGACGGCGCGGATGCGGCGGTTGCCGAAGTGGTCGATGTCGTCGATTTCGACGCGCAGGTCCACTTCCTGGCCATCGCGGGTGCCCTTGATGGTCTTCTCGCCGGCGTGCAGCGCGACGAGGAACTTGATCATGGCCACGATGTCTTCAACATGCAGGACCGAAGCTTCCTTGTCGCCAAGGGAGCGGTCGATGCCAAGCTTGCGGTTGATCTTGTAGCGGCCAACCTTGGCCAGATCGTAGCGCTTGGAGTTGAAGTACAGGTTGTCCAGCAGGGACTGGGCAGCCTCGACGGTGGGCGGCTCGCCCGGACGCAGCTTCCGGTAGATGTCCAGCAATGCGTCTTCGCGGGTTTCGGTTGCGTCCTTCTCCAGCGTTGCGCGCATGGAGTCGTACTGGCCGAACTCTTCGAGGATCTGGCCTTCGGTCCAGCCGAGGGCCTTCAGCAGAACGGTGACGGACTGCTTGCGCTTGCGGTCGAGGCGAACGCCGACCTGGTCGCGCTTGTCGATTTCGAGTTCGAACCAGGCGCCGCGGGACGGGATGATCTTCGCGGTGAAGATGTCCTTGTCGCTGGTCTTGTCAGCGGCGCGCTCGAAGTAGGCACCCGGGGAACGGACCAGCTGGGAGACGACGACACGCTCGGTGCCGTTGACCACGAAGGTGCCCTTCTCGGTCATCAGCGGGAAGTCACCCATGAACACGGTCTGCTGCTTGATTTCGCCCGTGTTGTTGTTCATGAACTCGGCCTTGACGTACAGCGGAGCCGAGTACGTCGCGTCCCGGTCCTTGCATTCGGCCATGGTGTACTTGGGGTCAGCGAACTCCGGATCGGAGAAGCTCAGGGACATGGTGCCCTGGAAGTCCTCGATCGGGGAGATCTCTTCGAAGATGTCCGAGAGCCCGGACGTGGTGGCGACGCTGAGATCGTTTTCTTCGACAGCCTTCGCTACGCGTGCCTGCCAGCGTTCGTTTCCGACCAGCCAGTCGAAGCTGTCCGTCTGGAGGGCAAGCAGATTCGGAACGTCAAGAGGTTCGTGAATCTTTGCGAATGAGAGCCGGCGAGTGGCACCATCAGTGCTGTCGGCGGTGTTAGCGGTTTCGTTATTAGAGGTGCTCGAGGCGACCAAGAGGGATCCTTCCACAGACCTTCAGGCGTTTTCAGATCTCCCCCGCTGTGCACCCTGCGGAATGCTCCGCAGTGCTACCATCCGGTTCCGCTATATGACCCGGGGCCCGTACTGACCATGCTGTGACGTTGTTGACGGCACGTTGATAGTCAGCTGCCAGGCAAAGCCCACCGCTATATGAAGGCTGAAGGTAAACAGGGAAGACGCAAATATCTACGATACGGCAAAACAACCTACGTGTCTACCCCATGTCCGGCCGGAATGCAAGCACCGGTTTCAACGCTGTTTCCGGCTGTTTCCGGGGATGCTGCTGATGACCTGGGCCCGCTAGAGCAGCAGCGTCACCCCTTCGGCAGTGCAGGTCCCGGCGTTGGCAAAGACAGCATCCCGTAAGGCATCCTTTGATTCCTGCGCGGGCCCGCCGCCGGACCCAGCGGCAGCTGAGTGGTCAATTGCCAGCAGGCTCAGGGCAGCGAACAGGCCGCGCAGGTCACCGGAGACCGTGTCCTTGGCCTCCTCTGCGCGCACGTAGATGTCCTCGTAGCCCTCGGAATCACTCGAGGGAACGGCGGCGTAGCCCGCGAACAGCGCGTTGAATTCCTCGCAGGCCGCCTTCGCGCCGTTGGAAGAGGACGACGACGGCGACCCTGCGCTGCTGCCGAAGGATCCCTCGGTGCGGGCAGGGCGTGGCGTCGGCTGGGACGGCGCTGTCGGCGAGCCTTCCGGCGCGGGAGTGGATACGGAACAGCCGGTGAGCGCTGTGAGGGCTGCCGCCGCGGCCATGGCCAGGATTCTTTTCATGCTGCTGCTCCTACCATTCCCGGGCACGGACCCGCTGTCCCCCCGCAAAAGTGTCCGCGGTCCACCCTACGCAGCCCGCCGCCGTCGTGCACGTTCACTGTGTGGGGACTTCTCCCCTGCCATAAGCCAACAGATCACCCCGCCCGCGGAATGCACATAGCCCGCCAGGCGTTTGAATAGTTAGGTGACCAGGGTCACGATAACCTTGGTGGTTTACATCGGATGGATTGGAAGAGACAACCATGGGCAACTCCCCGGACAACACTGACGTTGTCATACTTGCAGCAGCGCGGACCCCGCAGGGCCGGATCAACGGGCAGTTGGCTGCCTTCACCGCCGTGGAGCTGGGTTCCCGCGCCATTAAGGCGGCCCTGGACTCCAGCGGCGTGGATGTGAGCGATGTTGAGGCCGTGATCATGGGCCAGGTCCTGCAGGCGGGTGCCGGCCAGAACCCCGCCCGACAAAGCTCGGTGGGCGCAGGCATCGGATGGGACGTCCCTGCCGTGACGGTCAACAAGGTGTGCCTTTCCGGGCTCACCGCCGTGATTGACGCCGCCCGGATGATCCGCGGTGGAGAAGCGGCAGTAGTGGTGGCAGGCGGCCAGGAATCGATGACGCGGGCGCCGCATCTGTTGCCCGGATCCAGGCAGGGCTGGACGTACGGTTCAATCCAGGCGTTGGATGCGGCCGCGCACGATGGCCTCACTGACGCCTTCGACGGCCAGTCCATGGGGCTGTCCACCGAAACCCGGAACCTGTCCCTGGGCATCGACCGGACATCCCAGGACAACGTTGCCGCCCAGTCCCACCAGCGCGCTGCCCTTGCCGCCAAGAACGGAACGTTCGACGACGAAATCGTCCCGGTCAGCGTGAAGCAGCGCAAGGGCGACCCGATTGTGGTGTCCACTGATGAAGGGGTGCGTCCCAACACTTCCGTTGACACTCTCGCCGGGCTGCGGGCAGCCTTTGTCACCGACGGCACCATCACCGCTGGTAATTCCTCTCCCCTGTCAGACGGGGCTGCAGCCCTGGTGCTGTCATCCCGGAGCTATGCGGAGGAACACGGCCTCGAGTACCTGGCCGTTGTTGGAAAGTCCGGGCAAGTGGCGGGACCTGACAACTCACTGCATTCGCAGCCGTCCAACGCCATCAGGAACGCGTTGGCGCGCGCCGGCTGGACCACCGCAGATCTCGATTTCATCGAGATCAATGAAGCATTTGGATCCGTAGCCGTGCAGTCACTCAAAGACCTCGACTACCCTCTTGAAAAGTGCAACATCCACGGCGGCGCCATTGCCCTGGGCCACCCCATCGGCGCCACAGGTGCCCGGCTGGCTGTCCACGCCGCGCACGAACTGAAGCGGCGCGGAACAGGTAAAGCTGCCGTATCGCTCTGCGGCGGCGGCGGGCAGGGCGAAGCGCTCCTGCTCTACCGCGACTGATGGCGAACGAGGGATCGGCGGGCCAAAGTAGCGGGGCAGCCGGGGTGGCTGGCCGGGAACGGTTCCGGGCTGACGCCGCCGCCCGTGGCCTGATGGTGGAGGTTGTGGCGAGACCGGCCGCCAAAAGCCTGGAAGAGTCGGCAGGAATTCTTGGCATCCGCCCTGCGGACATCGTCAAGTCGCTGGTGGTCAAGCATAAGGACGGTTCTTTCCTGTTTGCACTGATTCCCGGCGACCGCCAGATTTCATGGCCCAAGCTGAGGACCCTGGTCGGCGTCAATAAGCTGTCGCTGCCGCCTGCCGAGGTTGCGCTGGACGCGACGGGTTACGAGCGGGGAACCATCACGCCGCTGGGCAGCACCAACAACTGGCCTGTCTACGCGGACGCCACCATAACTGGGCGCAGGATCTCGATGGGTGCCGGTGCCCACGGCTACAGCGCCTTTGTGGACGCCGATGCGCTGACCGCAGCTTTGCGCGCCGTCGTCGCTGACATTTCCGAGCCCGGGTAGCGTCACCCCGGCAACCAAAAAGCCCCGCCCACAAACGTGGACGGGGCTTTTTGAGGAAAAGCGCGGGTGTTACTTGAGGGTAACGGTGGCGCCTGCAGCCTCGAGCTGCTCCTTGGCCTTCTCGGCAGCTTCCTTGGTTGCACCTTCGAGGACAGCCTTGGGAGCGCTGTCAACCAGGTCCTTGGCTTCCTTGAGGCCCAGGGAAGTGATGGCGCGTACTTCCTTGATCACTGCGATCTTCTTGTCGCCGGCAGCTTCGAGGACGACGTCGAAGTCAGTCTTCTCTTCAACCTCTTCAGCAGCAGCACCGGCGGGGCCGGCAACAGCAACAGCAGCAGCAGTAACTTCGAAGGTCTCTTCGAAGAGCTTGACGAACTCGGAGAGCTCGATGATGGTCAGTTCCTTGAAAGCTTCAATGAGCTCTTCGTTGGTGAGCTTCGCCATGGTAGGCGTCCTTCCTGTTGTGGTGTTCAGCGGCACTGGGCCATGCTTCACACCGGAGTCTTGTGAGGTAAAGAGAGTCAGTTCTCTTCAGCTGCGGGAGCTTCAGCGGCAGCTTCAGCTTCGGCGGCGGGAGCTTCTTCAGCGGCGGGCGCCTCGGCAGCTGCCGGTGCACCGTTCTCTTCTTCAAGCTTGAGGCGCAGTGCGTCAATGATGCGTGCAGCGGCGGCCGCAGGGGCCTTAAGGACGCCTGCAACCTTGGCGAGCTGCAGCTCGCGGGACTCGAGTGCTGCCAGGGCGGCAACCTCGGTGGCGTTCAGTGCCTTGCCCTCGAAGTAACCGGTCTTGATAACCAGCTGCTTGTTGGCCTTGGCAAAATCCGTCAGGCTCTTGGCAGCGGCAACTGCGTCACCCTTGATGAACGCGATTGCAGTGGGGCCGGAGAGCTGGTCGTTGAATGCTTCAACACCGGCTTCCTTGGCTGCAATGGCGGTCAGGGTGTTCTTGACGACCGCGAACTTGGTGTCCTGGCCGAGAGAAACACGCAGCTGCTTGAGCTGTGCAACGGTGAGCCCGCGGTATTCGGTCAGGACAGCGGCGTTCGATTCCTTGAAATCGTTAGTGATCTCAGCTACTGCTGAAACCTTGGTAGGCGTTGCCATAACCCTCCTTCCGGGGATAGTGCCGGTATTCGACGGTCCCCGCTCAGGTGAGCTAAAACTAAAAACGCCCCGCGCAGATGCACGGGGCTTGGCTCAACACAGGTATTCCGTGGAGCTTTGCTTCGTTCACCTGCGCCGGCCGCCCTACGTTGAGGGTCCTTCGTCCGAAAACCCACTTCAATCCCCCGCGCACAACTACAGAATTGAGCAATGCCCAGGAGAGTGGATTTCCAACAACCGACGGTCTTTGGTCCTTCAAGTCTACGGGAGGGGCCTTCGCTCCGCCAAATCGGGCATCAGCTGCTGCTGGTGCGCAGCCGGGGAAGCTCCTTCTGCCAGATTCCCGTCACACCGGCGGTCCGGAAACCCAGCTGCTGGTTGACGGTCAGCAGGTACCGGTTCTCCGGTGCATTCCAGGTGTAGATAACCCGGGCATCCGGAAACTGCTCCGTGAGCCGCTCCATGTTCGCCACCTTGATCAGCAGTCCCAGTTTGTTCCCGCGGTGCTCCTGCAGGACCAGCGTGTCGTCTTGGAAAACAACGTCAGCCCGGTGCGCAAGGACGGTAATGGTTGTCAGGCCCACCAGCGCCCCGGTGGCCAGGTGCTCGACGGCAGTAACAACTGTCCGCCGGCCCTGGGCTATGGCGACGTCTTCTGCCTCCCGAAGGATTCCGCCGTCGAACACCATGACCTGCTCAACCGGTGCTTCCAGGGCGGGATCGACGTCGGCTCCCGCCTGGTTCTCCAGCGCGGCGACAGCTTCGAGCCACTGCTCCGGGCAACGGTCAGTCCAGTGGTGCAGCCGGTAGCGGCCATTGTTGGCTTCATCTGCTTCCGCCTGCAGGTCGGCCACAAGCTTTGAATCAAGCGGCAACGTGCAGGAGCTGAACTGCTCAATATGCTGCAGGGTGTACCCGGTCTTCTGCGCGAACTCGACTTCGCGGCTCTCCAGCGGGACAAACCCCTGGCCCGTACCCGGCACCAGTTGGGCCTCTTCGAATTCGTGGAGTGACGCGCCCGGGTGGTTGGTGTCCACCAGGATCATGGTGCGGCCTTCACCGCGGGCCAGCTGTTCGGCCGCCTGGAGCAGCCTCCGGCCGACACCCTGCCGCTGGAACTCGGGCAGGATGTCCAAGGTGAATTCCGCGAGGTCCAGGTTGTCCGTCAGGGGAAGCGCGATGTCTACTGTGCCAACGATCTCCCCGTCAATCTTGGCCACGAGGATCAGCTGGCGCTCATAGGGATCTTCAAATTCCAGCAGCTTTTCCAGAGGGCCATAGGCAAGATCATCGCTGCCCCAGGTCTGCATTCGAACTTTGCGTCCCACTTCGACGGCGGCAAGGAAGTCAGCAGCGTCCGCCGCCTCCAGCGAGTCAGGGATCCAGAGCTGCTCGATCTTTACGTCTTGTGCCATAGGCGCATCATCCCAGCCGTTTCTGCCACTCACCTTCATAGCCGGCCAGCCTGAATCCAAGGGCAATATTTATGGCCAGCATATGTTGGTTTTCGCTGGCGTTCCATGTCAAAACGGAACGTGCTTCCGGCCAGCGCGCCTGGGCGCGCCGAAGGTTGGCCACTTTGATGAGCATGCCCAGCCGCCGGCCCCGGTGGTCCCCCGACACCAGGGTGTCCTGCTGCAGAACCGCAGCAGGAACCTCCGGACGCCAGTTCAGGACCGAATATCCCACCAGCTGGCCGGTGTCCTGGTGCACGGCGGCCGACACCGCTGCCTGCACACCGCTGCGCTCAAGGGTTTGCTCGTTCCGCCGGACCCGGGCAGCATCCCAGACCTCGGTTTCCCAGTTCAGCCCGGCGGTTGGCACATCAGTGCTCATCCGTGCATTGAGGTCGGCGTAGCTGTCCACCAGTTCCTCCGGGCAGGCGTCGTCCCACCCCAGCACGGTGTAACCGCGGGCGTGGACGGCGGCAGCTGCTTCAAGTTCCGCCAACCGGTCCGGGTGGACGGGGAGGGCAAGGCGGCTGGACGTCTCCACCTGCTCCAGCTCGTAGCCGCCGGCCACGGCGAAGGCGGTGGAAGGTTCCGCCGCCGGCAGGCCGCCCGCCCCCGATTTGGCCGGCACCAGCGGTTCGGCGCCATCCACCAGGCGGGCAGGGAGTTCGAAGTAGCCGTCCAGCGACGTCCGGTTCCTCCCCCGGGCCACGGCCTCTGCGTATTCCAGGAGTTGCCGCCCCAGCCCACGCCGCCGAAAGGCGGGCGCCACCAGGACATTGATCCCGGCCGTCGCGGTATTCTCGTGCAGGGGCAGCGTCACCGAGCACATGCCCACTGTCTCCGAGCCGAGCCTGGCGACAAAGAGGAGCCGGGCCTCATATTCGTTGCCGCGCCAGTGTTCCACCTCCTCTGCAAAGGTGTACCCGCGGTCAAGGTCGCCCCACGTCTCCAGTTCATGCCCTGTCCGCATCAACTGGCAGTCAGTGAAGTCCCGGAAGTCCTTTCCGCCGTCACCCGATGGCGGAATAACGACGGCGGAGATCGCCAGGGCGTGCGGCTGCGGCATTCCCCCAGCCTAGCCACCGGTGGCCCGCTGTCGAGCGCTGCGGATGACATCGGATCTTAACGACTGAAGGGACCGCACGGCTGGTAGCCATGCGGTCCCTTCAGATGTACCCAACAGGTACAGGATGCTGCTGAGGGATTTACGCCTCGGTCAGGACCTTGGTGACGTTCGGGTCAACGGAGATGCCGGGACCAAAAGTGGTGGCAACCGTGGCCTTCTGGATGTAGCGGCCCTTGGAAGCGGACGGCTTCAGGCGAAGCACCTCTTCCAGTGCTGCTGCGTAGTTCTCCGCCAGCTTCAGGGCGTCAAAGGAAACCTTGCCGATGATGAAGTGCAGGTTGGAGTGCTTGTCGACGCGGAAGTCGATCTTTCCACCCTTGATGTCGTTGACGGCCTTGGTGACATCGGGGGTCACGGTGCCCGTCTTCGGGTTCGGCATCAGGTTACGCGGGCCCAGGACCTTACCGAGGCGGCCAACCTTGCCCATGAGGTCAGGGGTGGCGACGGCGGCGTCGAAGTCGGTCCAGCCGGCTGCGATCTTTTCGATCAGGTCATCGGAACCAACGAAGTCGGCGCCGGCAGCGATTGCTGCCTCAGCCTTGTCGCCCGTTGCGAAAACCAGGACGCGGGCAGTCTTACCGGTGCCGTGGGGCAGGTTGACCGTTCCGCGGACCATCTGGTCAGCCTTGCGGGGGTCCACGCCGAGGCGGAATGCAACCTCAACAGTGGCGTCGAACTTGGACGGGTTAGTGTCCTTGGCCAGCGTTACTGCCTCGAACGGCGCGTAGAACTTCTCCGCGTCGATCTTGGCGGCTGCTGCCTCATATGCTTTGCTGCGCTTTGCCATGCTGCTTATTTCTCCTTGTGCAGTTGTGGTCTGCGGACCGCGCTGGGCCCTGCCACAGTTGGTGCTCCGACCCGTTATCCGTGCCGGATGTCCAACATTTCAGTTTTGGTGGTGCCGGTTTACCGGCGGTGCCGCCCGTCGTCGTGATCGGTTTCCCAATCCCAACCCTGGCAGCGGGGGGATTAACCCTCGACGGTGATGCCCATGGAGCGGGCGGTGCCGGCGATGATTTTCGCTGCGCCTTCGAGGCTGGTGGCGTTGAGGTCTTCCATCTTGGTGGAGGCGATCTCGTTGACCTGGGCCTGGGTCAGCTTGGCAACCTTGACGGTGTGCGGGGTAGCTGAACCCTTGGCGACGCCTGCAGCCTTTTTGATGAGCTCTGCAGCCGGCGGGGTCTTGGTGATGAACGTGAAGGAACGGTCCTCGTAGACCGTGATTTCCACGGGGATGACGTTTCCGCGCTGGGCTTCCGTCGCAGCGTTGTACGCCTTGCAGAATTCCATGATGTTGACACCGTGCTGGCCAAGCGCAGGACCGATCGGCGGAGCCGGGTTAGCGGCACCTGCCTGGATCTGCAGCTTGATGAGGCCGGTGACCTTCTTCTTGGGAGCCAATGTAGGGTCCTTCTCTCAATAACGTCCTGGGGCACAGGAGCGTGCCTCAGGTTTGTGGCCGCCATGGCAAGGCGGCCGGCCGTACCGATGCTGCTAAGCGGGCAGCACAGGGACGAATTCTTGGGTGATCAGATCTTGGTGACCTGGTTGAACGCCAGGGTGACGGGCGTTTCGCGCTCGAAGATGGAAACCAGTACCACGAGCGTCTGGGATTCGACCTTGATCTCGGAGATGGTGGCAGGAAGGGTCTCGAAGGGACCTTCCTTGACGATGACGGACTCGCCGACTTCGAAGTCCACGTCCACGGGCGCCTGGTTCTGCTTGTTGACCGGCTTGCCCTTCTCGGCCTGCTCTTCCTCGAAGACCGGGGCGAGCATGGAGAAGACCTCATCGAGGCGCAGCGGCACGGGGTTATGGGCGTTGCCCACGAAGCCGGTGACGCCGGGGGTGTGGCGGACTGCGCCCCAGGAGGCGTCCGTCAGGTCCATACGGACCAGCACGTAGCCGGGGATACGGACGCGGTTGATGACCTTGCGCTGAGCGTTCTTGATCTCAACGACTTCTTCCATCGGGACCTGGATCTCGAAGATGTAATCTTCCATGTCCAGGGTCTGGATGCGGGTTTCCAGGTTGGCCTTCACGCGGTTCTCGTAGCCGGCGTAGGAGTGGATGACATACCAGTCACCTTCCTGGCGGCGCAGCTTGGCCTTGAACTCCTCGGCGGGGTCAACGTCGGCCTTGGCTGCTGCGGCGGCGAGGGCGTCAGTGGACTCCTCCCCGGAAGCGGCATCTGCCTCTGCGTCAAAGTCGGAATCGGCGTCATCGGATTCGGGCGCGGAGGACTCAACCTCAGACTCGTCACCGGCTTCTGCCGTGATGTCCGCGGACTCTTCCAGCTCAGTCTCGGTTACCTCGAGCTCCTGCTCAGACACTTGGTCTCCTGCTTCCTCATTGCCTAACATGCCTATTTAAATGGCTCAATTCCGCACACCGCTGTATCCCTCCGGTTTCCCGGATGGAATACACGGCCTGCGGACGGTTCAGCCTTAGCTGTCCCCGGTGCCGGTACCGCCGAAGACCCAGCCGACGGCGGTTCCGAAACCAATGTCCAGCAGGCTGACGATGACCATCATGATTCCTACGAACACCAGCACCACGAGCGTGTAATTAATCAGTTCCTTGCGGGTTGGTGCTACAACTTTCTTCAGCTCGCCGATGATCTGGCGGATGAAGAGTGCAATGCGGGCGAAGAAGTTTGCCTTGGCGTCCTTCTTAGCTGGGCGGCCCTTGGAGCTGCTGGCAGCTGTTTCGGTCACCTGGTCCTCGCTCATCTTTGCAATGTTGGATTACCCGGCCCTGATCAGAACCATGGTTGCTGCGCTTGCCCCGGATTTTCGCCCGGGGCAGCTTGCGCAGGGCAGACAGGACTCGAACCTGCAACCTGCGGTTTTGGAGACCGCTGCGCTACCAATTGCGCCACTACCCTATGGAGTGAATTCCACTCTCCGACAACGAATCACCAGCTTGCACTGGGGCGCACGTCATCATCCGTGTTTCAACACCGGTGAACCAGTCTACGCAACAACTTCGTGTTCGTCGAACCGGCCCGTTTCCGGCCCTCCCGTACTGCCTTTGCCTGAGCTTGACCGAACGCAGTCACAAATCAAAACCGGCAACCCGGAGGGTCCGGTGAACAGCATAGAGTAGAACTCGTCGAATCCCACATTCCAGCCCCCGGGCTGCAAGCGAAGAACGGACCTGCCATGTCTGCCGCCCGCGTTTCCAAGCGCATTTCCGCAATAGCCGAATCCGCAACCCTTGCCGTTGATGCCAAGGCGAAGGCGCTGAAGGCAGCAGGCCGGCCGGTTATTGGGTTCGGCGCCGGCGAGCCCGACTTCCCCACGCCCGACTACATCGTCCAGGCCGCCATCGATGCTGCGGGCCAGCCGAAGTACCACCGCTACTCCCCTGCCGGTGGGCTGCCGGAGCTGAAGAAGGCCATCGCGGAGAAGACATTGCGGGACTCCGGTTACACAGTTGAACCTTCCCAGGTACTGGTGACCAACGGCGGCAAGCAGGCCGTCTACAACACCTTCGCCACCCTGGTTGATCCCGGCGACGAGGTCATTGTCCCCACCCCATTCTGGACCACCTACCCCGAGGCCATCCGACTGGCCGGCGGCGTTCCCGTTGAGGTGTTTGCCGGGCCCGAGCAGGACTACCTGGTGACAGTGGAACAGCTCGAAGCAGCCGTGACTGACCGGACGAAGATCCTGCTGTTCGTTTCGCCGTCGAACCCCACCGGCTCGGTTTACTCGCCTGAGCAGGTGGCTGAGATCGGCAAGTGGGCCGCGGCCAAGGGCCTGTGGGTGGTCACTGACGAGATCTACGAACACCTGACCTATGACGGTGTTCCGTTCACGTCCATTGCCACCGCCGCCCCGGAACTGGGCGACAAGGTGGTCATCCTCAACGGCGTCGCCAAGACCTACGCCATGACCGGCTGGCGGGTCGGCTGGATGATCGGTCCGGCTGACGTCATCAAGGCCGCCACCAACCTCCAGTCCCACGCCACGTCCAACGTCTCCAACATCATGCAGATCGCTGCCCTGGCTGCTGTTTCTGGCCCGCTGACCGCCGTTGACGAGATGAAGGTCGCGTTCGACCGCCGCCGCAAGGCCATCGTCGCCGGCCTCAATGCCATTGAGGGCGTGGAATGCCCGACGCCGAAGGGCGCCTTCTACGTCTACGCGGACGTTCGTGGCCTGCTGGGCAAGGAGTTCCCGACGGCGTCGGGCACGGCCACGCCGCAAACCTCCGCTGAACTGGCCGCCCTGATCCTGGACGAGGTGGAAGTGGCAGTGGTTCCAGGCGAGGCTTTCGGCCCGTCCGGCTACCTGCGCCTTTCCTACGCCCTTGGCGACGAGGATCTTGCCACCGGCGTGCAGCGCCTGCAGGACTTCCTGGGCAAAGCCCAGTAGGACGCTCCCTCACCTCCTGCAGGAAACCCGGCGACGCTCCCTCACGTATCGCAACAAAACCCTGAACGCTCTGTCACTCCTCATCGGGAGAGTGATGGAGCGTTCCGGGTTAAGCCGCATCAACTGATGGAGCGTTCCGGGTTAAGCCGCATCAACTGAGAGAGCGTTTGGCCTAGAGGAGGCGGCGCTCCGCTGCCCACTTGGTGAGCTCGTGGCGGCTGGAGAGCTGCAGCTTCCGAAGCACTGCTGATACGTGGGTCTCCACGGTCTTAATGCTGATAAACAGCTCCTTGGCAACTTCCTTGTAGCTGTAGCCGCGGGCAATGAGGCGCATGACTTCCAGTTCGCGGGCGGAAAGCCTGTCCAGCTCATCGTCGGCGATGTCTGCTGGTGCGGTGCCAAAGGCGTCCAGGACAAAGCCGGCGAGCCGTGGCGAGAAGACAGCGTCTCCCCCGGCCACCCGGTACACGGCATCGGTAATTTCTGCTCCGGAGATGGTCTTCGTGACGTACCCCCTTGCTCCAGCGCGAATAACCGCCACAACGTCCTCCGCCGCGTCCGATACGCTCAGGGCGAGGAACCGGGTGCTGGACAGCAGGGAAGCGGAACCGGCGATGACTTCCCGGCCCCCGCCGCCCAGTCCTCCCGGCAGGTGAACGTCCAGCAACACCACGTCCGGCCGCTCCCGGGCAATGACGGCAATGGCCTGCTCCACGGTCGCCGCCTCACCCACCACCTGCACGCTTGGATCCAGGTCCGCTCTGAGGCCGGAGCGGAAAATGGCGTGGTCGTCCACGAGGACCACCCGAACCTGCCTGGTGGCCCCTCCGGTGCCGATGCCGCCTGACTGCGCTAAGTTCATGGTCTGCCTTCCGTGCTGTCCGCCTGTGCGGCCGGGAATCCCAGCCGCACCTCGGTGCCTTCGTTGGAGCTGATGATTTTGGCGGTACCGCCATGCCGCTTCATCCGGCCAATGATTGATTCCCGCACACCCATCCGGTCCTCGGGAACGTCCTGGAGGTCAAAACCCGGGCCACGGTCCTTGATGAACACCTCGGCACGTTCGCCGGATACCTCCAGATAGACCGAGACAGGGCCCGCGCCGTGCCGCGACGCGTTGAGCATGGCCTCGCGGCTGGCCTGGATCAGGGCCTCATGCCCCTCCATCACTGCGGTGTCTCCGACGCTGACAACCTCAACCACATTTCCCAGCAGGTCCTCCACCTCCGCCGCGACTGCCTTGATCCGGTCCGACAATTGGCCCGAGTCCTTGCCGGGATCCTCGAACAGCCAGCCCCGCAACTCCCGCTCCTGCGCGCGGGCCAGCCGGACGACGTCGTGCTCGTTGGCGGCCCTCCGCTGGATCAGGGCCAGCGTCTGCAGCACCGAGTCGTGAAGGTGGGCGGCAATTTCTGCCCGTTCGGTTTCCCGGATCCGGCCGGCACGCTCCGCTTCAAGGTCGCGCCAGAACCTGAGGCCCCATGGAAGCAGGACCAGCACCACGCCGCCCAGGACGGCCACCGAGGCCAGCAGCGCCAGCCAGGTCTGTTCCCAGGAACCGGAACCGGACACCATGACCAGGACTCCGGCCACCACCAGCGCCAGCCCTGCTGCCAGCCGTGCCCAACCACCGGTCTGGTTCGCCTTGGTCATATCCACGAGGCCGGCACGCCTGGTCTCGTCAAGCTGCATCCAGGCGATGGAGGCTCCACCCAGGACGGCAGCCGCCGGAATGAGGGTCCCCAGCGGAACGTCCACGCCCAGCAGCTGGGCGCAGAGGATACCCGCCACCAGCAGCAGCCCGACCCCCAACAGGATCTCCTTGCCGTAGCGCATGTCCCGGAACCGGAACAAGGGCGGTGGGACGGCAGCAGCGGGACCGTCAGGTGCCCCCACGCTGGAACCGGCGGCAGCGTCCGCGGCACCCATGCCGGCACCGGACACGCCCGGCACCACTGCACCCGAGCCGGCGGCAGGAGGGCTCCCGGCGGGAAGCCCGGGGTTTCCGGCGTGCACGGGCTCGCGGCTCACGGCAGGGGCAATGGGCGAGGCCGGCCGGCCGGCCTGCCGCCGGGCGCTTTCGTAGGCGGTAGGAACCATGATCCACAGCCAGGCGTAGAAGACGACGCCCGCCCCGCCGGCGAAAGAGGCCAGGACCATTCCCACGCGTACGGTATTGACCGGCAGCCCCAAGTGGGCCGCAAGGCCGGAACATACTCCCGCAATGAAGCGGTCGCTGCGCCGGACAAGCGGGGGGCGGACGGGGGCGGTGGTCATGGATCAATCCAAACACGGATCAGGGTTTCCCGGACGGCGTTCGGACCGGAACCGGGGGTCTCTCAGGGACAGTTCAGGGTGTCCCCCAGTAGAGCGCCGCCGCTGTGGGCGGGAGGATCGAGGTATGAACTCGCAAACCCCTACCCCCAATGACGGCCAGTCAGCAGAACCCCCAACCGACAGGCCCAACGAGCACCCGACAGAGCCCCTGCCCCGGCGCCACAACCCGACGGAGCCACTGCGGACTTCCCCTGCTTCCGGGTCCCCAGGAGGGTCAAGCCAGGGATCCAGCCAGGTACCCACGCAGGGAACAGCCGAAGGGTCCGGACCAACGTCTGAACCACGGCAGGAATCGGCGTGGGATGCCCCCCGGAATCAGGGGCCGCAGGGCAGCCCGCCCTACGACGGCCCAACCGCCGGCGCCTATCCCTATCCTGGAGCGCCCGGTCGGCAGACCGACTTCTTCGCCTGGGTCCGGAGCCAGGGAATCAGCCGAGGGCAGGACCGTTGGGTGGGCGGTGTCTCCAGCGGAATCGCACAGAGGATGGGCATCGACCCGCTGATAGTCCGCGGCGTCTTCATTATCCTTGCCATCTTCGCCGGAATCGGGGTGCTGCTCTACGGCCTGGCCTGGGCCTTCCTGCCCGAACCCGACGGCAGGATCCATGTCCAGGAGGCCGGGGCCGGCCGCTGGACCAGCGGCATGACAGGTGCCCTCGTCGCGGTCGTGGCCGGATTCAGCGGGCTGGGCAACGGCTTCTGGGTCTGGGGCGACCAGGGCTTCGGCCCCTTCGTGTGGAGCCTGCTGTGGATCGGCGGTGCCATCTACCTTGTGTACTACCTGGTGCAGCGCAACAAGGCAGCCGCGGGGACGCCCGACGGAGCACCTGCGGCAGGCACCACCGCATATTCGGCCGGGACCTCTGCCCCAACCACTCCGCCCTACTCAGACGTTGCAGGGAGCGGCCCGTTTTCCGGCAACCCCTACGGAGGTAGCGGCACCGGCCGGCCCCCAGGCAGTGGCGGATGGGGCAGTGACGGTTACGGCGGCTACCGGCCGTCCCCGGTTCCACCGCCTGCGCCCAAAGTCCAGTCACCCGGTCCGGGAGCCCCCGCCGTCGCCATCGCTGCCGGTTGCGCCCTGCTGGCAGGCGCCGGACTGAAGGCACTGGACATCACCAAGGTCATTGACCTCGGTGATTCTGCCAACGCCGTCGCCTGGGCCAGCGCAGCAGCTGTGCTGGGCATCGGCATCCTCATCCTCGGGCTCCGCGGACGCACCTCCGGCATCCTCTCGTTCTTCGCAGTTGCAGCCCTCATCACCGGGGGGATCTTCAACGTGGTGGGCAACAACGGCGAGCGTGTCCGTTTCCAGGAGGTGGACTGGACCCCCACGAGCGTCCAGCAGGCGAGTGACGGGTTCGATATCACCGCCGGGAGCGGCACCGTTGACCTGACCGAGATGTCACTGCAGGCTCCGCTCGAGTCGGAGGTGCTCGTCCCGCTTGACCTGACCGCCAGTAACGTCACAGTGGTTATCCCGGACGATGTGCCCGTCGACATCCGCGCGGACATGACACTCGGAAACCTGAACGAACGCGGGAACCAACGCGGAGGCATCACCACCCGCCAGAGCAGCTACAACACGGACAAGCCCGGCAGCCACCTGGTCATCGAAATCAATGGCACCGTCAGCAACGTCTCAATCCAGGAAGGCAACTGACATGAGCAGCCAATCACCGGCTCCGGACCCGCACGTTCCGGGAAGCACGACGGCGGCAGGCACCTCGCCTGCCCCTCCCACCGGGGCACGGGTGGGAACCATCGTCTGGGGCCTCATCGTCCTGGCCCTCGCCGCACTGATCATCATCGCGCAGCTGGGCATCGTTACCCTCAACGGGACCTACGTCCTGATTGGCCTGATGATCGGGGCAGGCGCGGCGCTGGTGGTGGGAGGACTACTCTCCGCCAGGAAACGTGACAACGGCACCACAACAGGGAAGTCTTGAACCATGGACAAATTCTTCAGCATCGTCAGGGGCCTGGGCCTGAAACGCGGACCACAGCGCTGGCTGGGAGGCGTGCTGGGAGGGATCGCAGCCAGGGTTAACGTAGACGTGGCCTACGTCCGGATCGCGTTCCTCATCTTTGCGCTCCTCCCCGGCCCGGCTTTCGTCTTCTATCTCCTGGCCTGGGTGATTTTGCCCGACCAGCGGAACGTTATCCCGTTGCAGTCGTTCCTCGACAGGCGCTCACTGAACCGCCCCTGAGAACCCACACACAGGGCCCCGCTCCTTCTCTTGGAGCGGGGCCCTGTGTGTAACCGGTTTGTGTCGTACCGCACACGCCGCACTAGACTCTACGTGAGCTCAGCGTGGCGCTCTGCCTGTACACCTTCTCTCCAGGATTTGAGCCGAGACATGAAAATTGGAATTCTCACCAGCGGTGGCGACTGCCCAGGACTGAACGCCGTCATCCGCGGAGCCGTCCTCAAGGGCATTGCCATCCACGGTCACGAATTCGTGGGATTCCTTGACGGCTGGCGCGGCGTCGTCGAGGGCGACATCATCGACATCCCCCGCACCATGGTCCGCGGCATCGCCAAGCAGGGCGGCACCATCCTGGGCACCTCCCGCACCAACCCCTTCGAAAACGGCGGCGGCCCGGAAGTCATCAAAGCCCACATGGAGCGGCTGGGCATCGACGCCATCATTGCGATCGGCGGCGAAGGCACGTTGGCCGCCGCCAAGCGCCTTACGGACGCCGGGCTGAAAATCGTCGGGGTTCCCAAGACTGTGGACAACGACCTCGACGCCACCGACTACACCTTCGGTTTTGATACCGCCGTCCAAATTGCCACCGAGGCGATCGACCGGCTCCGGACCACCGGCGAATCGCACCACCGCTGCATGATTGCCGAAGTCATGGGCCGGCACGTTGGCTGGATCGCCCTGCACGCAGGCATGGCCGCCGGCGCCCACGCCATCCTCATCCCGGAGCAGAAGGTCAGCATCGAGCAGATCACCGAATGGGTCAACGACGCCCATGCCCGTGGCCGTGCCCCGCTGGTGGTGGTGGCCGAAGGGTTCGTACCGGAGCACATGGAAACCCCGCACTCCGAGCGCGGGCTGGACACTTTCGGCCGGCCCCGGCTCGGCGGAATCGCCGACCAGCTGGCCCCTGAGCTGGAGGCCAGGACCGGCATCGAAACCCGAGCCACTATCCTGGGCCACATCCAGCGCGGCGGCGTGCCGTCTGCCTTCGACCGGGTCCTGGCCACCCGGCTGGGCATGGCAGCCATCGACTCGGTGGTGGAAGGCTACTGGGGGACCATGGTGGCGCTCAAGGGAACGGACATCGAGCATGTTGGCTTCCAGGAAGCCTTGGGCCAGCTGAAGACCGTCCCGCAGAAACGCTACGACGAAGCCGCCGTCCTGTTCGGCTGAGGTGCGCCTGACTTCCACGATGTGCTGTTCGTCCCCGGTTCGCTGTTCCGGCACGGTGTCCTGCCCGGCTGGGCCGGTTGCCCGTCCTAGGCTGGGAGCATGACACTCGACCCCGGTTCGGCCGCCATCATCCAGCTTGCGTGGGCCCGCCGCCTGGGCCTGGACGACGACGCTTTCAGTTCCGCCCTCGCCTCCGGAGAACGCATTGTCCGTGCGGATGAATCGGTGCGGACCGTCGAGTTCGTCCGGCTGTTCGGCAGTTCGGCGCTGGTGGGTCCGCAGTGGGTCATCGACGCCGCTGCCGACCTGCCGGACGAAGAAATGGCGCAGCACGTCACCCTCCTGACGCTCACCAGGTCGCACGGCGGCCATGGCATGGGAGCTGCCGCGCTCTTTTTTGCTGACGACCTCCCGGTGAAGCAGCCCTCAGAGGACCTGACGGTGTCACACGGCAATGCCGAAGCGATCGAGCTGGAGGGCCGGTGCCCGCCTGACGACGTCAATGAAGTTGGCCTCTCCGAGCTGGAGAACCGCTACACCCTCGTCCACGAGGTGGAGGGGCGCCGGGTGCCCCTGGCCTGCGGTGCATACGCAGAATGGGAAGGGCTGCTGGCGCATCTGGGCGTCCTGGTGGACCCTGAGTGGCGCCGGCACGGCCTCGGTTCCCTCGCTGCCTCCATCGCCGCCCATGAGGCACTCGCTGCAGGCTTGACGCTTCAGTGGCGCACAGATGTCAGCAACACCGGTTCGCTGGCGCTGGCCCGGAAGCTCGGCCTGTCAGCCGGCGGAATCCAGACCAGCGTCCACCTTGGCTGACCCAGGAACGTTGCCGCTCCCCCAGCCTTGGACCGGCTGAGGCCTGGCAAAGAACAGTGCCACGGCCGCGCCGACCAGGACTACTCCGGCCGGCAGCAGGATGGACTGGCCCATCGCCGTCGAGAATCCACTGTGAAGGGCCTCCGACAGGTTCCCGGACAGGGCCATGCCCTCCCCCGCTGGACCGCCGGGCCCGCCGGCCGGGAGCTCGGCTGCGAGGCGTGCCTGGATCAGCACGGCAATGGCGGCGCTGCCCAGTACCGCGCCGATCTGGCGGGTGGTGTTGTAGACCCCGGAACCGGCACCGGCCTGCCGCGGCGGAAGGTTGCGGGTGGCGGTGGTGCTCAGCGGCGCCCAGATGCCCGCATTGGCGAATCCCAGGACGGCGCTGGGCAGCAGGAACATCAGGATGGGGGTGTCCGGCTGCATCAGGGCCGAGTTCCAGGCCAGCGCGATGGCCATCAGCACCAGGCCTGCAGCGGTGATGAATTTCGGGTTGACCCTGTCGATGATCTTCCCCACCACCGGGGCCAGGCCGCCGGAGATCAGCGCCATGGGCACCATCATCAGCGCCGACTGGGTGGGCGTGAGGCCGCGGACCAGCTGGTAGTAGAAGATCAGGGGCAGGCTGAAGGCCGTCACCGTGAAGCCGACGGTGGTGATGCCGATGTTGGCCAGGGAGAAGTTCCGGTCCCGGAAAAGCGCCAGCGGCAGCAGCGGCTCACCCTTGTTGATCCGCTGCCAGACGACGAAGAGGACCAGCACGGCGATGCCGGCAATAATGAGTCCCCAAACGGTAATGGGGCCGGTGATGGTGCCCCAGTTGTAGGTTTCGCCCTCCTGGATGCCGAACACCAGGAGGAACAGTCCGACGGCGCTGAGCACCACGCCGGGGATATCGAACCGGTGCGGGTGGGTGCTGAGCGCCGGAACGTTCCGCAGCGCAAGGATGAAGCCGGCCACGCCGATGGGGACGTTGATGAAGAAAATCCATTCCCAGCCGAGTCCGTCCACCAGGACGCCGCCAAGGATGGGGCCCACAAGGGTGGCCATGCCGGCCGTCGCGCCCCAGATCGCCATGGCCGCACCGCGGCGGTCCGGCGGGAAGATCCGGGTGATGACGGCCATGGTCTGCGGCGTCATGATGGCCGCGCCGAGCCCCTGCACCACCCGTGCCGCGATCAGCGTCTCCACATCACCCGCGAGCCCGCACCACAGTGAGGCCAGGGTGAAGACCACCAGGCCGGACAGGTAGAGCTTTTTGGGCCCGAAGCGGTCTCCGAGCCGTCCTGTGATGAGCAGCGGGACCGCGTAGGCCAGGAGGTAGGCGCTGGTGACCCAGATAACCGAGTTGATGTCCGCACCCAGGCCCTCCATGATCCGCGGGTTCGCCACGGACACAATGGTGGTATCGATCAGGATCATGAAGAACCCGATCACCAGGGACCACAGGGCCGGCCAGGGCTTTGCTACGTTTTCCAGGGGTCATCCTTCGTCAGGTGTTGCTTCCGGCACGGGACCCGCAGGACCAGGCGGACAACTATGCCAGAAGATCCAGGATCTCCTGGCGCGCGAACATCTGGGCTGCAGCCCGGGCTGATGGGGACCCTGCCTCCGGGTCCGCTCCGGCATCCAGCAGGACACGGGCAACGTCTGTGTACCCCTTGAACGCCGCCCCCGCGAGCGGGGTCTGGCCGCGGTCGTTGGCGGTGTCCGCTTCGGCGCCGTGTTTCAGGATGAGCTGAACTGCCTCCGCGTGGCCGTGGTAGGCGGCCAGCATCAGAAGGGAATCCCCGGCTGAGTTGGTCAGCGTGGCAGGAGCGCCGGCGTCGAGATAGGCACCCAGCAGTGCGGTGTTCCCTTCCCTGGCGGCCTGGAAGAGCGTGTGCGCCAGAGCCAGCGCGTCGTCGTCGTGCCCTGCATGTACGTCGGCGTTGTGAGTCATTTAGCGAGGCCCCCTGAGGAATCCGGACTGGCGCCCCACCACCTGGCCGGCGTCCGGGGCAACAATGAGTTCCTGGCCGGCAGGGTAAGGCTCGTCGCCGTCCAGGACCGTCAGTATTTCATCCGGCGCAACTGAACGTTTTATGACTGCCAGGGCAACGGGGCCCATTTCGTAGTGCTGGGCCACCGAGGTCACCGTCCCCACTTTGCGCTCCCCCGCGAGGACCGGGCTTCCGGCCTGAGGCAGGGTGTGCTGGGATCCGTCCAGTTGGAGGAAGACGAGGCGGCGTGGAGGGTGCCCCAGGTTATGCACACGCGCAATGGTTTCCTGGCCCTTGTAGCAGCCCTTGGCCAGGTGTACCGCTGTCCGGAGCAGGTCAAGTTCGTGCGGGATGGTCTTGTCGTCCGTCTCGGCCCCGATCCGCGGACGCCAGGCGGCCACACGCAGCGCTTCGGCGGCGAGCACGCCGGCAAGCGGCCGGCCCTCCACTGTGCGCTCCAGATCGACGGCTGGAACCAGGTATTCAAACCACGGGCGCTCCAGCCCGGGGTGGTTTTCCTCACTCACTGTTGCATAGGAGTAGCCGCCCGTTGCCACGTGCGGCCACGGGTCCTGCCAGACCAGCAACCCGGACCACTCCGGAACAGCCCTGGTGCTGCCAATGACGGACCACTCCGCGGAAACATCGGTGATCTCGACCCGCAGCATGAACTTCATCCGGTTCAGGAACTCCGCCAGCGGAGGAGCTTCCGCGGCTTCGACGATGAGCCAGGTGGTCGCGCCGTCGTCAATGACGCGCGCGTCAAAATCAATCCTGCCCTGCACGCTCAGGAGGAGAAGTTCGCTGGACTCCCCCGGCTGAAGCCCGGCCACCTGCTGCGAGGACAGGGTGTTGAGCCAGCTGAGGCGGTCCGGTCCAGCCACCGTCACGACGCCGCGGTGGGAGAGGTCGACGACGGCGGTTCCGGCAGCGAGGGCGCGCTGCTCGCGCAGGGGCTCCCCGTAGTGGGCGGCGACGCCGGCGTCGGAGCCGGCTGCCTCGACGGCGCCAGGGCGCGACAACAGAGGGCTGGGAGTAGTCATGTCTAGTAGAAGTCCTTGGGGCTCGGCTGTATTCCGGATTTTCACAACTGAAAGTGGAGGCGGGCCGCCTGCGGCTGCCGCGCCGAAGGACCGGGAGTCAGGAAACCTTTTTCAGGAAGGCCGAGGCATGTGCCTCCAGGCCTTTGCCTTCCTTGCCGCCCACGGCAACGTCCCAGCGCCACAGAAGGTTTCCGTCCACCAACCCGAAGATGCGGGTGGCGGCGCTGTAGTCCTTGGAGTGGCTGCCGCGCATCACCATGTCTGTGGAGAGCTGGATCTGCGGACCTTTGATCTGCCCGTAGTAGAGCTCCGAGATGCCGCCGGGGTGGGAGATGGACACCGAGATGTCGAACCCGCCCTCGCTGTTGCGCAGGGCTTCCACCTCGTCGGCACTCTTCAGCGCGGGAACGATGTCCGCGGGGATCAGGCCCGGGCCGCCGTCGGCATCAAGCTGCTTGCGCTCCAGCGCCCAAAAACCGGTCTCGACGGTGAGCGGCCGCAGGCGCGTACCGTCGTCGTCCGTCAGCCAGCTTTCCGCACGGTACTGAAGGTAGGGCAGCCCGTTGTGCGTGAACGACACGTGCTGGACGAAATGCTCCGAGTCCTCGTCTCCGCTGCCGAGGCGGCCGCGGCCTTCCCACTCACCAATGAGCCAGGAAAGCGGTACGAGTTCTGGGGTCAGATCTGTAGGAATCTCAATTGGCACAACAATTACCTCGAGAAACGGCTGGCTCTGGAAAGAGGTCTACTTCTGGCCCTTGAACAGGCGGTAAACCACGAAGCCGGCAAACCAGGCCATGGCGAGGCTGGCGATGCCGAGCAGGACAAGGAAGAAGATTTCAAAAGCAAGTACGGACATGATGCCATCCTAACGCGTTAGTAGATGAGGAGTTTGTCTATGAAGTAGGCAAGGGAACCCACTGCCGAGACAGGGGCAAGGCCCATGCTAAGGGCTGCGGGGACGTTCAGCGGTGCACCCCTGAGGGTGGCCAGCCTGCGGAAGCTCGCCAGCACTGCACCGACCACCACACCGAAGATGGCAGCCGGCAGGACAGCGATGTCTGACAGCACCAGTGCGGCAAGCGGTCCGGCAAGGCCGGCCATCACAATGCCCAGGGGCGCCACGATGCTGTCAGGCCAGCGGATTAATCCGGCGAGCAGGGCAACTGCGGCACTGATGGCAGCGACCAGGAGCATCTCGCGGACGCCGTTGAACCGGGCGCCGGCGATCCATCCAGACCCCAGGCACGCCAGCAGCACGCCGGCGCAGCAGCCCAGGGTGGACTCCAGCCGCTGGGCCTGTCCGGTCCCCCGGATCAGTTGCACTACAAAGACGGCCATCATGCCCAGCGCGATGAACGCGGGCGTCCAATCGAGGTAGCCGGGAGCCGGGGCAAGGCCGGCAGCCACTGCAGCGCCGGCGCCGGGCAGGGCAATCACGGCGGCCAGTGTCTTCTTGGCGGGAATCCGGAGGAAGTGGGGCCACCCGATGCCAATGGCTGCAGCCATGGCCACGGCAACACCCACCAGAACCTCCCGGGAGGTGTACACGCCGGCAATGATTGCCGCCAGGCCGGCCATGCCCACAACACCTACGGCCCATGAGCCCAAAGACCTCGCCGGCGCCTGCAGTTCCGCTGTCATGCGGAACCCGGCCTGGACTTAGTTTCTGCACTCACTGCGCTGCAATCCCATCCTGGCGTCGACCTGGAAAGGCGGGGCCGCCCTTCGGGGAGGGCGTCGGGCCCCTGGCTCAATCCTGCCTTATATGAACGGGATATGTCGCAAAACGTACCGATTGAGGGGCCCGCTCCATGGCTCAGAACGCACTGCCGGGTATACTCGGAGCTCAGCTAAGCTCCCTGATGAGGTGGCCGGCCGGCGCTCTTTCATGGCCCCCGGAACCGCGGCAGGAAGCCAGTACCGGCCGGTGAAAACCCGGTTCAGTCGCCCAATGATGCGCGGACGGCCCTTGGAGGAACAATGTCGCACATCCTGCTCTTGACGAACAGCACCGGCTCTTCGGTGGATATCCTGCCTGCCTTGGAATTGCTGAACCACCGCGTCCATATCCTCCCCGCCGAGCCCACCGCCCTGCTTGAGACTGATCCCTGCGACGTTGTGCTGCTGGACGCCCGGAAGGATCTGGTGGGCGCCCGTTCGCTCACCCAGCTCCTCAAAGCCACCGGCCTGAGCGCTCCCCTGGTGCTGATCCTGACCGAAGGCGGCATGGCCGCTGTTTCCTCAGCCTGGGCCGTGGACGACATCGTGCTGGATTCCGCCGGCCCGGCCGAGGTGGAAGCGCGGATCAGGCTGTCCGTTGCCCGTGCCGTCCCGGACCAGGAGGACGCGCCGACGGAGATCCGCGCTGCCGGCGTCGTGATCGACGAAGCGAGCTACACCGCCAGGGTCAACGGCGCCCCGCTGAACCTGACCTTCAAGGAATTCGAACTGCTGAAGTACCTGGCCCAGCACCCTGGCCGTGTTTTCACCCGGCAGCAGCTGCTCACCGAAGTGTGGGGCTACGACTACTACGGCGGCACCCGCACCGTGGATGTCCACGTACGGCGCCTTCGGGCGAAGCTGGGCGCCGACCATGAGAACCTCATCAGCACCGTTCGCAACGTGGGGTACCGCCTGACCTTGGTGCGGCAGCAGGAAGATGAGCTCACCGAGGCCTGAGCGCCCCCGCCGCTTCCCGTATAGCCTTGCCTCATGACTCCAGCGCACCCTGAGAAGTGGCCCGTCCATGCCGAACGAGGCGCGGTTGACCAGCAACTCCTGACGGATTGCCGTGACCTTTTGGCGGCGGCGGAAGAATCTGACGGCAACCCCTCCATTTCCGAGCAGACCCTGGTGACCATGCGCGCCGGCGATACGGCCGGGCACTCACCGCTGACCCTTGCCCTGTACGCCCCGGATGAGGACTCCGACCCCGCCAGCGGCCAGGACCTGGCCGGATTTGCGGTGGTGGTGGAAGCACCCGATGGCACGGGCGTGCTGGAAATTGCGGTCCACCCCAGCTACCGGAACCAGGGCGTGGCAGACCGCCTGGTGGGCGCGCTTCAAGACAGCCGTGGACTCAACGGGTTGAAGGCGTGGTCCCACGGCAACCACGAGGCCGCCGCGGACCTGGCGGCCCGCTATGGCTTCGGTCCCATCCGTGAACTGTGGAAAATGAGGATGACGACGGCGGGAGTGGACCTTCCTGAGCCCGTTCTTCCGGAGGGCGTTTCCATCCGCTCCTTCGTGCCCGGCCAGGATGAGGACGCCTGGCTTGCAGCGAACCGCGCCGCCTTTGCGCACCACCCTGAACAGGGCAGCCTCACCCGGGCCGACCTTGAGGCGCGGATGGGCGAGGACTGGTTCAGCCCTGCGGGCTTCCTCCTGGCCGAGGACCGGGAGGGCCGGCTGCTCGGCTTCCACTGGACCAAGGTCCACCCCCAGCACGGCCCGCACACCGCCATTGGCGAGGTTTACGCCGTGGGTGTGGCCCCCGAAGCGCAGGGCATGGGACTCGGCAAGGCCCTCACCGTGGCCGGTATCCGCTACCTCCGGGACCTTGGGCTGCACGCCGTCATGCTGTACACGGACGCGGAGAACGCACCGGCCGTCTCGCTGTACCGGAGCCTGGGTTTCACCCGCTGGGACATGGACGTCATGTACGGACCGGTCGCAACCGGGTAGTCCAACGGGATGACATGTGGCCCCCGAGCCGGAATGCCCGGGCTTTGGCAGCATGAATGCTTGTAAGGTTGAAGCAGAATCCGCGCAGGCCGGAAGCGCCAGCATCAACCGCCAGGTAAAGGAGATGCCATGAACCCGGAACCTTCCGGAGCAGCCACGTCCCAGGATGTCGCAGTGCCGGTACGCGCCCGCTTCGGTTCCTCGGAGGTTCCCGCGTCACGGGCCACCCAGGACCGGATAGACATTCCTGAGTTTGCGCCCAACCTGCAGCCCGAGGGCGATATCCGCCCGGACCGCTTCCTGGACCGTGAACTGAGCTGGCTCAGCTTCAACTCCCGCGTCCTGGAACTGGCCGAGGACCCCACGCTCCACCTGCTGGAGCGCGTCAGCTTCCTCTCGATCTTCGCTTCCAACCTGGACGAGTTCTTCATGGTCCGGGTGGCGGGCCTCAAGCGGCGCATCGCCACCGGACTGGCCGTTCCCTCTCCCGCGGGCCTGAGCCCCGTGGAGGTGCTTGAGCGGATCAGCGAGGAAGCCCACCGGCTCCAGCAGCGGCATGCCCAGGTTTACGCCGAACAGATCCGCCCGGCCCTGGCCTACGAGCACATCCACCTCATGCACTGGGACGAACTGGATGACACAGCGAAGCAGCAGCTCAGCGTCATATTCGCCGAAAAGGTATTCCCCATCCTCACGCCCCTGGCGGTGGATCCGGCCCACCCCTTCCCCTACATCTCGGGGCTTTCGCTGAACCTGGCCGTGGTCGTGCGCAACCCGATCAGCGACAAGGAACTGTTCGCGCGTGTCAAGGTGCCGGACCAGCTCCCGCGCCTGATTTCCATCGACGGTCCCCGCGCCGGCGCCGTAGCCGGACGCGTGGCGCGCTTCATTGCACTTGAGGAAGTCATCGCCGTCCACCTGGACAAGCTTTTCCCCGGGATGGAGGTCCTGGAGCACCACAGCTTCCGCGTCACCAGGAACGAGGATGTGGAGGTGGAAGAGGACGACGCCGAAAACCTCCTGCAGGCACTCGAAAAGGAGCTCCTGCGGCGGCGCTTTGGCCCGCCGGTCCGGCTTGAGGTCACCAATGACATCAACCCGAACATCCGAGCACTGCTGATCCGCGAGCTTGGCGTCGAGGAATCCGAGGTCTACTCCGTCCCGGCTCCCCTGGACCTCCGGGGATTGTCCGTGATTGCCGGCATCGATCGTGCGGACCTGCACTACCCCAAGCACGTCCCGCACACGTCCCGGTACCTCAACGAGTCGGAGACGTCCAAGGCAGCCAACGTGTTCGCCGCCATGCGCCGCAGGGACATTCTGCTGCATCACCCCTATGACTCTTTTTCCACCTCCGTCCAGGCCTTCCTGGAACAGGCCGCAGCCGATCCCAAGGTCCAGGCCATTAAGCAGACCCTCTACCGCACGTCGGGCGACTCCCCCATCGTGGACGCCCTGATCGATGCGGCCGAGGCCGGCAAGCAGGTCCTGGCCCTGGTGGAGATCAAGGCCCGGTTTGACGAGCAGGCGAACATCTCCTGGGCCCGCAAGCTGGAACAGGCCGGAGTGCACGTGGTGTACGGCATCGTTGGCCTCAAGACACACTGCAAGCTCTCGCTGGTGGTGCGCCAGGAGGTTGACGGGCTGCGCCGCTACTGCCACATCGGCACCGGCAACTACCATCCCCGGACCGCACGGTACTACGAGGACCTGGGCCTGCTCACTGCCAACGAACAGGTGGGCGAGGATCTGTCCAAGCTCTTCAACCAGCTCTCCGGCTACGCGCCCAAGTCCACGTTCAAGCGGCTGCTGGTGGCGCCGCGATCCGTCCGTTCCGGGTTGATTGACCGCATTGAGACCGAGATCCGCAACGCCCGCGCCGGGATCCCCGGCCACGTGCAGATCAAGGTTAATTCCATGGTGGACGAAGCCATCATCGACTCCCTCTACAGGGCCTCGCAGGCCGGGGTGAAGGTCGACGTCGTCGTGCGCGGCATCTGCTCCCTCCGCCCCGGAGTGCCGGGGCTCAGCGAGAACATCACGGTCCGCTCCATCCTGGGCAGGTTCCTGGAGCATTCCCGCGTGTTTGCCTTCGCGAATGGCGGGGAGCCCGTTGTCTACATCGGCTCCGCGGACATGATGCACCGAAACCTCGACCGCAGGGTGGAGGCCCTGGTCCAACTTTCCAGCGCGGATGACATCAACTACGTGCTTGACCTCCTCCGGCGCTACATGGCTCCGGAAACGTCCAGCTGGCACCTGGACAATGAGGGAACGTGGACCCGGCACCATTTGTCCGACGACGGCAGGCCCCTGGAGGACGTCCAGTCCTGGCTGCTGGCATCGCGCCCCCGGCAGCGCAGCCTGAGCCGGCGGTAAGGGCCACTGCTTTGTCGAGCGACGTTAAAGCGAATGTCTTGTCGAGCGATGCACTCGTAGCAGACCAGACAGACCACCCCGGGGAACCAGTAGCCGTAACGGCTGCCGGCGCCCTGCCCTGGCGCCTGGTCAAGGACAAGCTTGAAGTCCTGCTGATCCACCGGCCCCGCTATGACGACTGGTCCTGGCCCAAGGGCAAGATCGACGACGGCGAAACCATTCCGGAGTGCGCGGTCCGGGAGGTCCAGGAGGAAATCGGGCTCACCGCCCAACTGGGCATCCCGTTGCCGCCCATCCACTACCACGTGGCATCGGGCCTCAAGGTGGTCTACTACTGGGCCGTCAAGGCAAACGGCGTAAAGCTGCTTCCCGACGGCAAGGAGGTGGACAGTATCATGTGGTGCGCCCCCGAAAAGGCGGCTGCGCTGCTGTCCAATCCCTCCGACGTCGTACCGCTGCAGTACCTTCAGGAAGCCCACGCGCGCGGGCAGCTGGACACCTGGCCGCTTCTGGTCCTCCGCCATGCGAAGGCAAAGCCGCGCTCATCCTGGAGCAAGGCTGAAGGTGAACGGCCCCTGGCGGCTACGGGCACGCGGCAGGCACAGGCGGTGAGCCGCCTGCTGCAGGCCTGGAAGCCGCAGCGGGTGGTGACCAGCCCGTGGCTGCGGTGCGTCGCAACGGTTGCCCCCTACGCCAAGGCAACCGGCGCCAAGGTCAAACTCGCCGAGGCCCTGACCGAGCACCGGCATGAGCGCAGCCCGAAGAAGACGGCAGCAGTCGTTGAGGGTCTTTTCGACAAACAGCGTGCGGTGGTTGTGTGCACGCACCGCCCGGCACTCCCAACGGTGTTCGGGCTGCTCGCCCAGCACATGCCGCCGCACCTCCGTGCACTCCTGCCGGGCAAGGAACCATACCTGTCGCCCGGTGAGCTGGTGGTGTGCCATATAGCTCCCGGTGGAAAGAGGCACATCGTCGCTGTGGAGCAGTTCAAGCCTTTCGACGACTAGGAGCGGCAGGGCTGCGGCGCTTGACCCCTGGCACTTTGTATCAAAGACTTAGTACATTTGATGCACAATTTCGGGGGATAAGTGCCTTCTATCGACGCAGCTGTCTTCAGCAATGTTCCGCCGATGGCTCTGCTGTGGCCATTTCTGCTGGCGGCAGGGAGCTACCTCCTGCTTCGCTGGGTCATCTGGGGCCCAGGCGGCGGCTCGGCGTATACGGCCTCCCAGCATGCCTTGTGGGTGGGAATTCTCGGATGGCTGGCCAGTTCCCTGCAGGCAGCCGGAAACGCCGGCATTCATCACGCCGGTACTGGCTCCCCGGCGCTCGTCAGCTCGGCAGCCATCATGCCTGCCCTTGCCTGGCCTGTACTCGGTTGCCTGGCCGTACATGCGATTGGCCAATTGAGTTATCCCGTGCCCCGGCTCCCCCGGCGGCAGGCCGACCTGGAGGTGCGGCGGGTCCGCGACTTCCTGCCGCGGCCGCTCGCCTGGACCGTTGTGGCTGTGTTTGCGGGGGCAGCCATTCAGATCGGCTGGACGGCGACGCTTCCGGGCTATGCTCCCATCCCCTACGGCTCCCGTACGGACCCCGCCCATGGCTTTGTGCCGCATGGCGGTGACGGCCGGGTCCCCGGCACCGAGTTGGCTTCGTACCTCGGCTCTGCCCTCCTTGTCCTGGCAGGCGGAACCTGGCTGGTGCTGGTGCTCATCACCCGGCGGCGCCGGCTTGAGGCACTCGACAGCGGGGAGAACAACCTCCTCAGGACCATCGCCATGAACCGGCTGCTCCGCACCGTGGCCACGGTAGCGTCGGGCCTGGCGGCGATAGCCGGCAACCATGCAGCGCGCCCCGATCCTTCCGTTGTTTCCACTGGATGGATGAACGTTGCCGGCGCTGTGAACCTCGCGGTCCTGCTCGCGATGTGGTGGTGGGCGCCGCCGAAACTCCGGGCAGTCCGGGCAGAGGGTACGTTGCCTGCACCCCGTGAACGGCCAGCAGCTTCACACCCTGCTTCCCGGCTGTGCATGTCTCTGGGGGCGGCTTTGGGGCTTGCCACCTTGGTTCCGGCCCTGGTGGCGGTACTTATTCCGGGTGCCGTCACGGGGCACGCGGCGCTGGTTGTGGCGATGGCCGCGGCGCCCGTTCTGGTGGTCACAGCTGCTGGCGAACTGCTGATCCAGCGCAACTACGGAAACCGCGACGCGCCCCGGGCGTGGCCCCGCCAGCCTGTCAGTCCGGCCCTCCTCACCACCGGCATCGCAGCCCTTGCCGTGCTGGCGGCAGCCGTCGTTGTAACCGCCGTGGTCCAAGCGGACCTCGGCATCCTTCCGTCATGGCCCCCCACTCCCTGGGCGTGCACCTCGGTGGCGCTGCTGGCGATCCTTCCCCTGGTTGCCGCGAAAAGACGGCAGGGCATCTCGACGACCGTTCCCGGCCTGGACTCAGCACTCCGCGCCATCACCGTGCACAGGGTGGTCCGGACTCTCGCCGCCTACTTCACCGTCCAGGCGGGGGTGCTCCTGCTGTCAGCCGCCCCGGCCATCCAGCGCGCGCTGGACCTGGAACCCGCCCCCTGGGCCTGGGCCTGGGACGTGGCCCCCTCCGCCGGTGCCTTGTTGGCCGCCGCGGGGATCGTCATCGCCGTGATTCCCGTGCGCGGCTTTGCCCGCGTCGCCACTCCCGGACATATCCACGAGAAGGAAACTGCCACATGAGGGCGGGGATCACCGTTGACCTGCGCGCACCGACACCTCCCTATGAACAGATCCGGTCACAAATCAGTTCCCTGATTGCATCGGGGACGCTCGCCCCAGGAAGCCGCCTGCCCACAGTGCGCAGCCTCGCTGCCGATCTGGGCATCGCAGCCGGCACTGTCGCCAGGGCCTACAAGGAGCTTGAGGCAGCCGGCCTGGTGCATTCCCGGCGGCGTGGCGGGACCCTCGTCACCGGCCCGGCCACTGCCGGGGATGCAGCCGCCCGTCCCGTTCCGGACGTGGTGGCCGCCGCCGTCGACCGTTACGTTGAAGCAGGCCGCGCAGCGCACCTGACCGACGAACTCATGCTCGACCTGCTGCGAGGCCGGCTGGGGAAGGGAAAAGCGTGAAGGACCAGAACCGGCCGGAACACTCCCAACGGCTGCGGCGGGCCTGGTTCACCCTGTCCCTCCTGCTGGTGCTGGCGACCGCCGCCTATGGTGGAGTCCTCTACCCCACCATGGCCGATCCGGTGCCAGTTCACTGGAACGGAAGCGGGGTGGCCGACGACTACGCACCAAAGTCCGTCGTCAGCGTTTTCGCTCCCCTGATGGTGGCCTTCGCTACTGTGCTCTGCCTGTGGCTCCTGCACCGGTATTTGCCGGCGAAGGCAGGGGCACCGGCCGCGGAGACAACGGCCGGGAAGAACCTCCTCGCAGACCTCACGCCAGCCCTGGCGCTCCTCTTTTCGTGGCTCAGCATCAGGGCATGGCTGGACCTGGAGGGTCCCCTGACCATCTGGATTCCAGTGCTGGCGCTGATGCTTTTCGTCCTTGTGCTGGTTTTCCGGGCTGTCTCCGCCGTGTCCGGGGTCGCCGGGCGCCGTTGATCCCCAAGTAGACTTGGGGCGTGAGCATCCCAACGCCTTATGAAGACCTCCTGCGCGATGTCCTGGCCTCCGGCACGCACAAGTCGGACCGCACGGGGACCGGAACCACCAGTGTTTTCGGGCGCCAAATCCGCTTTGACTTGACGAAAAGCTTCCCGCTGATCACCACCAAGCGGGTCCACTTCAAGTCCGTGGCAGTTGAGCTCCTGTGGTTCCTGCGCGGTGAGACGAACGTGAAGTGGATGCAGGACCAGGGCGTCACCATCTGGAATGAGTGGGCCGACGCCGACGGCGACCTGGGTCCCGTGTACGGCGTGCAGTGGCGCAGCTGGCCCACTCCGGACGGCGGCCATATCGACCAGATCGCGGAGCTGGTGGAGAACCTCAAGTCCAACCCGGACTCCCGAAGGCACATCGTGTCGGCCTGGAATGTCTCGGAACTGAACGACATGGCACTTCCGCCGTGCCACGCCTTCTTCCAGTTCTATGTTGCCGACGGCAAACTGTCCTGCCAGCTGTACCAGCGCTCCGCGGACATGTTCCTGGGCGTTCCGTTCAACATCGCGTCCTATGCACTGTTGACCTGCATGGTGGCCCAGCAGGTGGGGCTGGAGCCCGGCGAGTTCATCTGGACCGGCGGCGACGTCCACATCTATGAGAACCACATGGACCAGGTCCTCAAGCAGCTCGAACGGGAACCGTACGAGTACCCTCAGCTGAAGATCACCCGTAAACCGGACTCGATCTTCGACTACACGCTGGAGGACTTCGACGTGGTGGGTTACCGCCACCACCCTACAATCAAGGCGCCGATCGCAGTATGAGCACCGGAAAATTCACGGATCCGCAGTCCTTTACGGAAGAGCTCGCAGGCTCTGTCACCGGGGTGGGGCTCGTTTGGGCACAGACCCCCGACGGCGTGATCGGCAAGGACGGGGACATGCCCTGGCACCTTCCGGAGGACCTCAAGCACTTCACCCGGCTGACCACCGGCCATCCCGTCATCATGGGCCGGAAGACCTGGCTGTCCTTCCCGGAGAAGTACCGCCCCCTGCCCGGGCGCACCAACATCGTCATCACCCGGCAGAAAAGCTGGGCCGGGACACCCGAGGCGGAGGGCGCCGTCGTAGTTCCTTCCCTGGACGACGCGCTGCTGGAGTCGCAGTTTGTCGAGGGCGGGGACACGGTCTGGATCCTGGGCGGCGGGGAGATCTTCCGCCAGTCCACCGACCTGGCCGACGTTGCCGTAGTCACCACCATTGATGTGAAGGCCGACGGCGACACGTTCGCCCCCGAGCTTGGCACCAGCTGGGAGGCGTCCGCCTCCGTCCCTCCGGACGGCTGGCTGACGGCTGCCAACGGAACACGCTACAGATTCACCAAATGGTCAAGGACTGAAGGCTAGACATGTTGAAGAAACCGGAAACCCTGTTTGTTTTGGGCTACATGCTGCTCCCCCTCCTGGCACTCCTGTCTGCGATCGTTGGGTTCACCATGATCCTGGGCGGCAACAAGATCGCCGGAGCAATCGTGCTGGTGGTGGTGACCCAGGCGTTCGCCTTCGGGGCCTTCTTTGCGCTGCGGGCGCGGAAGGCTGCCGTGCTCGAGGAATCGGAACGGGGTTAGCCTGCGTAACTGTCCGGGCATGGGGAGGACACCCCATCGTGGACCGGCCCGATCCTGACTTAGGCTAGGGCTGCAGCAGCCAGGTGCTGTTCGAATATTGGGGGGAAGTTTGGTGTCAGGAAGCGTATGGGGCGCCGACGTCGCACAGTTGCGTACTCTTGCGCAGCAGTTCAGCAAGACGGCGGACCTGCTGCAGCAGCAGTCCACGCATTTGAGCGGTCAGATCAACAACAGCCCGGCGTGGAAAGGCCGCGACGCCGAACATTTCCGGTCCGACTGGAACGGCAACCATCGAACCCTCCTGCAGCAGACGGCCAACCGCCTGAAGCAGGAATCCAAGCTCCTGCTCGCCAACGCCGATGAACAGGACAGGGCGAGCAGCACCGGCGGTGCTGGCGGGAGCGCCGGGCCTGGCAGGGGCGGACCCGGTACGGGCGTGCCAGGCAGCGTCGGCGGTCAGGGCACGGGCCGCCCGCCATCCGATAATCCATGGGGACCAGATTGGCTGGCGGACCCCAATTCCCCGTTCCGCGACGGCTGGGACATCTACAACCTGACCAAGGCGTTGCCCAACCTCCGGGCTGGTCTCTTCGATCTGCCACACTTCATCAAGAGGGCAGACAGCTTCGCCGAGTTCTTCTCCAAGGACTTCCGAGACGTGGCAAAGGCATTTCAGGACACCAACCTGCTGAGCCAGTATTTCAACACGTCCTCGGAGTTGTTCGACGGCAGGTGGGATACAGCCCTGAACCTCGTCGACGGCGGGAAAGCCGCCACGTTCTTCGAGTTCGGCGGCAAGGCCCTCGGAGTGGTGGGGGTTGGACTCGATACCCTCGACGCGTTTAACAACTTCAGCAACGGCAACCCGGATGACAACGGCGGCGCTTGGTATTCGGCGGTCAAGGCGGGACTGGGCGTAGCAGGCTTCGTGCCGCCGCCCGTTGGAACTGCTGCAATGGTCGCATCGGGCGCGCTGGCCATCTACGACAACGTCCCCATCGTCAAGGAGACTGTCAATGCTATCGGCGAATCCATCGCTGATGGTGCCGAGGCGGCTTGGGAAAGTGCCGGGGACGCGGCCGAAAACGTCGGCGATTTCTTCGGATTCTGAGCACACAACGAGAGGTACTCACGATGACTGAACCAACATCACAAGCCATCCCCGACGCCATCGGTTATGGATTTGCCGAGATGGCCGCCCTGGCGAGCTTGCGGGGCGGTGACGCAGCAGTACCCAGCGCGGAGGCCTTGCGGGTGGGCAACTACCTTGGCGATACGGACGTGGTGAGCGCGGGGGCATCCTCCCTGGTTGCCCGCGGCCTGGCAACCGCCGAAAGCGACGGGCTTCTCGCGGTTGCAGGCCCCACCGCGGCAGTTGCCGCCGTCCTCTCTTCAGCCAGTCGCCGCATGGAGATCTCACTGCTCACCGCAGAAGGGGGCGACAGCGTGATCGCCATGGAAAATGAGGACATCCACTTGCTGTTCCAGCCGCGCTCCTACTTCACCTGGTGGGCCATGGCGCAGAGACCGGACGTCACAGCTGCCGAGGCCAATTTCGCGGTCATCAGGCAGCACCTGCACAATAACCCGCAGGGGGGCGCAACAATTCGTCGCCGCGAGGAGCTCACGGGGCAGACCCTTTACGTGAAAAATGGCAGAGGCGGATCATGGACCATCGGCACCGCCAACGCGCAGCAGAAGGACATTGTTGAAACCACAGGCCTTAACGACGCTGCCCTGCTTGACCAGATCCGCACCATCCGTCAGGACTGACTATGACATTCGATCGCGATCGTGAACGCCGCAACGATGATGTATATGCCGAGCACAAGGCGGCGCTCGCCCGGGGAGAGAAGCGCGTCCTACGGCGAACCGACACCGGCGAACTACACAGCTACCCCGGTGACGAAATCGGTTTTTCTCCCGGCCGAGGCCAGGTACAGGTCCGGTCCTGGTGGGGCATGGGAATTGTGTCTGCCTTTTTGGGGCTCCTGTTCCTTGGTTCTTCGGTGATGTTTCTTGCCTCGTTCGGGCAGGGCGCAGACCCGGAGTGGGGCGCACTGTTCGCCATCGTGCTGGGTGGTTTCGGCGCCTGGTACACCTTTGGCCTGGCCCGTGACGAGCACCGCGCCACTCAATTGCGCAAAGAGCGGGGCGCCCCTGAGCCTGGCGCTGGCCATGTCTCCCAGTGACACGGAAGCCTCGTTCGCCACACAGGTTTCCGGAAGCAGACACCGTTTCGACCCAAAGAAGTAATTCTTACTTCGCATCGACAGGACTGGCCTGGCCCATGAGAGCCACTGAGAAGACCTTCACGCCGTCGCGTCCCTACTTTTACGGATTTGGGCAGGGAGACGCCATTCATGCCTATACCCCGGAAGAGTGGGGCCTGGGAGGCTCATCGGCGTCAAGTGCCAGCAACTCGACCCACAGCCTCGCGATTCTTATCCTTGTTGGGGCCGTCATCACCGTCCCGGCACTTCTTGCCCCTATCTGGTTGGTCATTGGGGCTATCCGGTTGAATATCGGCGTTGTCCTGTTATGCCTCGTTTGCACCCTACTCTTTACAGGCGGATGGTTCTTCGTCCTGAAATCCATTCGGCAGGAACTTCGGGCACGAAAGCTGAGGCGCGCGCGTGGACTGCCCAAACCCTGGTACGCGGTCACGGACGACCAGGCGCGTACATGGTTTGAAGAACGCCCGGGAACGCTGGAGATCACCCGGCAAAACTTCCCGAACAGCAGCCGTCCGTTCCCAAGCGACCATCATGACCGGAAACGGTCCGGTCATTAAAAAGCCGTGCGCGCCCGGAAAGCGGACGGAACTCTTGAACCTAACCAGTTTGGGCTGCCCGAGCGGCAGGCAGGATGTTCCGGCGGCTGGTAGGGGACGTAGCCCGGCTCCTACGCAGGCGGAGGTCATTCGTTTCCTTTCTGCTGGCTTAGAAGTTGGATCCGGCCGGCTACTTCAAGGAACGCAAAGCCGAAAAGCTCCGCAGGACCAAGAACCTCCCGGATCCTGTCGACTAACGCCCCAGGTGCGTGCCGTCGTCGTACCTTCCGTAACCCGTCCAGCGTGACGTAACCGACTGCGCCCTTCCGGCCGTGCCGTCTAAAATAGTCGAATGACTACAGCAGCTACCCCTTCCGTCGGCCTGGTCGGATGGCGCGGCATGGTCGGCTCCGTCCTCATGCAGCGCATGCAGGACGAGGGCGACTTCGCCAACATCAACCCGGTGTTCTTCTCCACCTCCAACGCGGGAGGTCCCGCGCCCTCATTTGCTGACGGCGCCGGCAAGCTTGAAAACGCGTTCGACGTCGACACCCTGGCAAAGCTGCCCATTATCGTCACCGCGCAGGGCGGCGACTACACCAAGCAGGTCCACGGCGAGCTCCGCAGCCGCGGCTGGGACGGCCTGTGGATCGACGCCGCCTCCACCCTGCGCATGAACGATGACTCCATCATCGTCCTGGACCCCATCAACCGCGACGTCATCGACAAGGGCCTGGTCAACGGCACCAAGGACTTCATCGGCGGCAACTGCACCGTGTCCTGCATGCTGATGGGCCTTGGCGGCCTGTTCAAGAACAACCTCGTGGAGTGGGGCACGTCCATGACCTACCAGGCTGCCTCCGGCGGCGGCGCACGCCACATGCGTGAGCTGCTCAGCCAGTTCGGCACACTCAACGCCGAGGTCAGCACGGAACTGGACGACCCCGCATCGGCCATCCTGGACATCGACCGCAAGGTCCTCGCCCACCAGCGCACCGACATCGACGCCACCCAGTTCGGCGTCCCCCTGGCCGGCTCCCTGATCCCCTGGATCGACGCCGACCTGGGCAACGGGCAGTCCAAGGAAGAGTGGAAGGCCGGGGTTGAGACCAACAAGATCCTGGGCACCTCAGAGGACAACCACGTGATCATGGACGGGCTCTGCATCCGCATCGGGGCCATGCGCTCCCACTCGCAGGCACTCACCCTCAAGCTCCGCGAGGACCTGTCAGTCGCCGAAATCGAGAAGCTCCTGGCCGAGGACAACCAGTGGGCCAAGGTGGTTCCGAACACCAAGGAAGCCTCCATGGCCGAGCTGACCCCCGTGGCCGCTTCCGGAACCCTGGACATCCCGGTGGGCCGCATCCGCAAGATGGAGATGGGCCCGCAGTACATCAGCGCCTTCACCGTGGGCGATCAACTCCTCTGGGGAGCAGCCGAGCCGCTGCGCCGCATGCTGAACATCGCCACCGGGAACCTCTAGCTTCCAGGCTCCCTGACGAGCGGTCCTGCCCCGCATCAACGGAGCTCAGCTCTCGAGGAAGGCCAGGTAGCGTTGGGCAGCCCGTGTAAAGGCAGCCCGGGCGGCAGGTCCCAGCGGCTTGGCCGGATCGAAGAGTTCAGGCACGACGGCGGCGCGCGGGCCTGAGCCTTCCCGCGCCCAGGTGCCCACCACCTCTCCCCCGGCCACCACAGTCTTTTTAAAGACGCCGTTGCCGCCGGGGACGATCCTGTTGGCATGCTCCGGTGCCAGCACCAGGCTACGGTCCTGGTAACCCAGGAGGAACTCGTCAAAGCCGGGCAGGAGCAGCACGGCCCGCTGCCCCGGCAGGCCGTCGTCGAGCAGCCCTGCGGTCTCCGGGGACAGCCAGTAGCTTGCCCCGTCGAACGCAAGCTCCACCAGCTGGTCCTTGATGTCCTCGAAGACCGTCCGGACCTCGGTCAGCGGGAGCTGGGTCCACCACGCAAAGTCCCGAAGAGTTGCAGGTCCGTGGCTGCGGAAGTACCTCAGCATGAACTCCGCGATTGCCTCCTGCCGCTCCAGTTTCCGCGACACCGGGATCCAGCCATCGAAGGCCGCCAGCAGCTGCTGGTTCCCGGCAAGCGGCCCCTGTACCAGCCATGCGTGCCGGCACAGGGTTCCGATGATGTGGATGCCCCGCTGGCCCTGCGTCGGCTGCCCGGCCGCGTCGAAAACCTGGAACAGCCCGGCACGGCTAACGGGACCTCCGGCGGCAATGTGCTCCAGTGCAATGTCACGGCATTTTTCGATGTCCGCCCAGGTGATCGCCAGTTCGCGGTGCCTGGCCGCGATGCTCCTGGTCAGCCTTTCCGCGGTGAGCTCCAGCATCCAGCGCAGGTCCTCGGGCGCCACGAGGTGCAACGTCCCGCGCATAGGCCAGGATCGGACCACCTCACCGGCATCAAGGGCAGACCGGACACCGCTGAGGCCGCATCCCGGCACCCGCGCACCCACAGCCCACATGGCGGCCTGCAGGTCCTGGGCCTGCAGGGCAGTCATCCGGCGCACCGTTTCTGCAACAGACCCGGAGCTTCTTGTCCTGCCTGTGAGTCCCTGCGAAGCCAGCCTTAGCCTGCCCACAATTTTGCCGTTGGGACGGTCCGAGCCACCAGCCATGGCCTTATCTTAGGGCTGGCGGCCGGTCCCGGGCACGGCACGCTAGGGTGGAACCATGACTTTGGGGAGTTTGTGGCAGTTGCTCGCGCTTAAAACCAAGCGGTGGATGACCGGCGGCACAGTGTCCGTGCTGGCAGGTTCGGCGCTGGGCCTGCTGCAGTTGTCCCGGTTTCTCGAGGATGACCGCTCAGAGCCCCTGCTGCTCCTCCCCTCCCTCGTCCTGAGCCTCGGTGGTGGCTATGCCGTGCTTTTTCCCGGCATCAGCGTCAGCAGCCCTGGAGTGCGCCTTTACCGCGACTGGCAGCACCACCCCCGCGCCGGAAAAGTCCTCTGGATCCTGTCACTGGCCGTCGCCCTCTCCGGACTCGCAGCGTGCGTCGCGGCAGGTTTCGAAAACCCGCTCATACCCGGGCAGCTGGTGTGGCTTTTCATGGGCATCTACCTGGCGATCGCCGGCTGGTCGTCCGCCCTGCTGGGCCAGGCCGCCGTGCTCCGCAGCAGTTCCCCCGACAGGAGGAGCGAGCCGGCCAGGGCTACAGTTCCAAGCCGATAAGCAGGGGTTCGGGGTGCAACTGGATGCCAAAACGGTGTTCGACGCCGGCACGCACCTCGCGTGCCACCGCCACCACGTCCTGGGCAGTGGCTGAGCCGCGGTTGGTGATGGCGAGCGTGTGCTTGGTGGACAACGCGGCCCGTCCACCGCTCACGCTCCCGGGTTCAAGTCCGAAGCCCTTGGCAAAGCCCGCCTGATCGATCAGCCAGGCGGCGGAAAGCTTCACCAGCCCGTCCTGGCCCCCCGGATAGCGGGGAGCCCCTTCGGGTAAGGCTGCCGCCACCTCGGCCGGAACAATGGGGTTGGTGAAGAACGAGCCGGTGGAGTACGTGTCCCTGTCCGTCGCATCCCACACCATCCCCTTGGAGGAACGCAGCCGCAGCACCTCACGCCGCACGTCGTTGGAGTACGCGCGCTTGCCCGCCTCAACTCCGAGGGCGCGGGCCAGTTCCGCGTACCGGATGGGTGCGCTCATCCGGCCCAGGGGCAGCTGGAACTCCACGGTCAGCACCACATAGCGGGGAGAGCCGTTCACGGTGGTCTGCTTGAGGATGGAATCCCGGTACCCGAATTTCAGCTCGGAGTTCGTGAAGGTCTTGACCGCATTCCGCTCCCGGTCCCACGTGCGCACTGCCGCTATGGTCTGGGAAACGTCAGCTCCGTAAGCCCCTACGTTCTGGACAGGGGTGGCACCGGTCGAACCGGGAATGCCGGACAGGGCCTCGATCCCGGACCAGGCATGAAGGACTGCGTGTTCCACAAGCCTGTCCCAGTTGTGCCCCGCCTGGACCACCACGGCAACGCCGCCGCAAGAGTCCTCCGCGTTGACGGTGAACCCCTCGGAGGCGATCCTGACCACGGTTCCGGGGAACCCGTCGTCGGAAATGAGCAGGTTGGAACCGCCGCTGATGATCAGCAACGGCTCCCCGGCCGCATCTGCCGTCCGGACGGCGTCGATGATCGCAGCCTCGGTACGGGCCTCGATGTACGTGCCGGCTGGGCCTCCGACGGCGGCCGTGGTCAGTTCGGAAAGCATCGTGGGAGTCACCAGACCACCTTACTAGCGAATCCAGAGGCCCCGTCGTGGCGCGGTGGGCTACCGGTCATCCGACCGACAGTTAACAAGCGCGACAATTAACTAACAGAAGTGGTCTTTGATATTTACAAACCTGTCATATTTGCGTACGTTCTACCCCAGCGGATCACACACCTGGGTCCGCTTCCCCACAAACGCATAGGACAGCTATGACCATCTCCAGGACTCTGGCCACAAGCCTCATGAGCCTCTCCACAGCCGCGTTGTTCACCCTCGCCTCGGCAGGGGGAGCCACGGCGGCACCTCCTGCTCCGGACAACAAGGAAGTTCACGGCGTCAGCAGTACCAGGATTAGCGCCACCGTCGACGCTGACTACTGGACCCCGGACCGGATGCGGGCAGCCGTGCCCGGCGAGGTGCTGGCGAAGAAGGCACTGCAACGGCAAAAGGCCAATCCTGCCCCCGCCGGGGAAACCGCCAACAAGGGTGCTGACAGCAAAATCAAGGGTTCGGATCCATCGGTCCAGCCCCTGGCGAATGCCAGTGAGAACCCGGTCCCGCATATCGGGAAGGTGTTCTTCACCCTGGGTGGATCGGATTACGTGTGTTCGGCGAACTCCGTGGCCTCCACCAACAGGAACACGGTGTCCACAGCGGGCCATTGCCTCAACGAGGGCCCGGGCGCATTCGCCACCAGGTTCACGTTTGTTCCTGCGTACCTCAATGGCGCAGCACCTTACGGCAAGTGGACGGCCAAAGCGCTGTATGCGCCTACGCAGTGGAGCTCGTTGGGCAGCATGCAGTATGACACCGGATTCGCCGTCGTTTCGCAGCTGAACGGCCGCAATCTTGCAGACGTCGTCGGAGCCTCCGGCGTCCGCTTCAACGCTGCCCGCGGCCTTAGTTACAAAGCGTTCGGCTACCCGGCCGCGTCACCCTTCAATGGAGAATCCCTCAAGAGCTGCACGGGCACAGCAACCAATGACCCCTACAACCCCCAGTTCAACTCCCAGGGAATCCCGTGCAACATGACCGGCGGCTCCTCAGGCGGCCCCTGGTTCATCGGCACCTCGTCCGGCGGCTACCAAAACTCCGTCAACAGCTATGGCTACGGGGCCAATTCCACCAGGATGTACGGCCCGTATTGGGGCTCCGTGATCCAGTCAACCTACAACGCCGCGGCCTCGGCATACTGACCCGTACCACAGGACTAAGGAAGGGCTGGGGAAGGCCGCCCGGGGCGGCCTTCCCCAGCCCATGTCCATGGGAGCCGGCTCCCCGGCGGGACTCACGAAAGCCGGACGACGGCCTGCGCTTTCATCAGGACCTTCTGGCCGGCAGCCATCACAGTGAGATCAACACGCGCGGTGTTCGCCTCGGCATCGAGCTTTCCAATGATGCCGCTGACCTCGATCGTGGCCCCGGCTTCCGGCGTTCCGGTGGTGTCGGCGACCAGGACGGGTTTGGTGAAGCGGGTCTGGAAGTCGACGACGGCGGCCGGATCGCCTGCCCAATCCGTCACCAGCTGAACGGCGGAGCCCATGGTGAACATACCGTGGGCGATAACACCCGGCAGTTCCACACTGGTGGCAAACGCCTCATTCCAGTGAATAGGATTGAAGTCACCGGAGGCACCGGCATACTTGACCAGGTCGGTGCGGGTGACCTCGATAGTGCGGCTGCCGATCTCCTGGCCGGCGCTGAGGTCGTGGATGTTGAGGCTCATGATTACTGTCCCTCTCCGCGAACCAGGATGGATGACGTAGTGGTGGTGACCGGCTCGCGCGAATCGTCTGCGCCGAGAGCAAAGATTTCTGAGCGGGTGGTGATCATCGCCCCGCCGCCCATGGCGCGCACGCCGTCCACGTGGAGTTCAGCGACGAGGCGGTCGCCGGCAAGGATGGGCCGGTGGTGGGTGAAACGCTGGTCGGCGTGGACCACCCGGGAGAAGTCGATGCCGGCTTCCGGATCCTCGATGAGCTGGGCGTCGGCCCGCTGGGCGATGATGATCGCGAACGTCGGCGGAGCCACAAGGTCGGCATGGCCCAGGGCCGAGGCCGCCTCGACGTCAAAGTGGGCAGGATGGGCAGCTTTCACGGCCCGTGCGAACTCGCGGATTTTCTCACGGCCAACGTCGTACACCTCTGCGGCAGGGTAGCTTCGGCCTTGCAGGTCCGGATTGATAGTCATGGCATCCAGCCTATCCTTGCCCTGCTTCCCGGGAGGTCTTGTACACGCTTGATATGATGGATTCATCATTTCATCAACCCGAGCAGGAGCATCCCCATGCTGTCTTCCGCCCAGGCTCCGCTGTACGAGATCAAGGCCAACCTCTTCAAAGGACTCGCGCACCCGGCAAGAATCCGGATCCTGGAGCTCCTGGCTGCAGCTCCGCAGGAGACTGCCGCGGTGAGCTACCTGCTGGCCGAAACCGGACTTGAGGCCTCGCACCTCTCCCAGCACCTGGCCACTTTGCGGAAGCACAAAGTGGTGACCTCAGTACGCACTGCCAATGCTGTGACATACCAGCTGGCACATCCCGGGATTTCCGAGCTCCTTGCCATCGCGCGGACCTTCCTCCTGGACAGCCTTGCCGGCTCGAACGAACAGCTCCGGCTGGCGCAGCAGCTGCCGGCCAGGCACCTGGCCGGCGGGGACATCCCGTGAGCACAGGCCACGGTACGGGCACCCGTAAAGCCACCGGAAAGTCCGGCCGGTTCCTGCCTGCCCGGCAGGACTATGCCGGCCTCCGCAAAACCTGGCGGACCGACCTGCTGGCCGGAATCACCGTGGGCATCGTGGCGTTGCCGCTTGCCCTCGCCTTCGGCGTGAGTTCGGGAGTGGGGGCCGAAGCCGGACTCATCACGGCGATCGTCGCCGGCCTGGTGGCAGCCGTCATGGGCGGCTCCCCCGTACAGGTCTCCGGCCCCACCGGCGCCATGGTGGTTGTCCTCGCGCCGGTGGTGGCAGTCCACGGCCCGGCCAGTGTAGCTCCACTCTCACTAATGGCCGGCCTGCTGGTCTGCGTCCTGGGGTTCAGCGGACTGGGGCGGGCGGTCGCCTTCATCCCCTGGCCGGTGGTGGAAGGCTTCACCCTTGGAATTGCCGCCATCATCTTCCTCCAGCAGGTCCCGCTGGCCACCGGCACCTCCGGCGTCCCGGGGCACAACACGCTTGTTGCCGCTGTCGAGGCCGCTTCGGGCGCGCAGGTTCCCACGGTAGTGCTGACGCTCGCGCTCGTGGTGGGCGTCGCCGTCGTAATGGTCCTGGTGCAGAAGCTGTTCCGGGCCCTGCCGGCCAGCCTGCTCGCGGTTCTCCTCGCCACAGCTGCAGCCGAACTGTTTGAGTTGGAGATCCCGAGGATCGGGCCGCTGCCGCACTCCCTTCCGGCACCGGCAGTGCCCGCCTTTGATGTGGCTTCACTGGGCAGCCTGGCAATGCCTGCGGTGGCCATCGCCTGCCTCGCTGCCATTGAGTCCTTGCTCTCAGCCCGGGTTGCCGCGGGAATGACCGGGCCGGACGGCACCCCTACTGGGCCGTACAGCCCGGACCGGGAACTAACCGGCCAGGGCCTGGCGTCGATCGCTGCCGGGCTGTTCGGCGGGATGCCGGCCACCGGCGCCATCGCACGTACCGCCGTCAACGTCCGCTCAGGGGCGAAAACGCGCCTTGCGGCCGTGGTCCATGCCCTGGTGCTGCTGGCGATTGTCTACCTTGCCGCGGGGATGGTCAGCCGCATTCCCTTGGCTGCCCTGGGCGGTGTCCTGATGGTCACTGCGGCGCGGATGGTGTCCGTTCGAACCGCCATGGCCATTCTCCGCTCCACCAGGTCCGACGCCACTGTCTTTGTCCTGACGGCAATCATCACAGTGGCCTTCGACCTGATCGTCGCCATCCAGATAGGGCTTGCCGCGGCCGCACTCTTCGCCCTGCGTACGTTTGCTTCGCTCAGCAGCGTGCAGCGCGAGGAGATTCCCGGGCCGCACACCGAGGGTGATGAGCACATCGCGGTCCTCCGGCTGGACGGCGCCATGTTCTTTGGTGCCGCCGAACGGATCCTCCAGGAGATCAGCCAGGTCAAGGACGTCCAGGTGGCCATTATCAGGCTGTCCCAGCTGCGGATGCTCGACGCCACCGGAGCGCATGCACTGGTGGAGGTGGTCTCAGCCCTGGAGCTGCGGGGCATCACCGTTTTGCTCAAGGGAGTCCGGCCGGACCACCTTGGCCTGGTCACAAATGTTGGGGTGATCCGTTCACTGCGGCACCACAAGCACCTTTTCGAGGACCTGGCCGATGCCGTGGAGCATGCCCGCAGCCACGTCCGGCGGAATGCCGCCTACCGCTTGTAGCTTTTCCGGATTGCCTGGCCACGGACCACGATGCCCGCGATGTGCAGGACAAGGCCCAGGCCGATCAGCGGGAGCGAGGCGGTGGCAAGGCCGGCGTTGCCCGTGGTGTTGCCCACCAGGTTCAAGATGATGCCGACGGCGATGAGTCCCATCGCGCTGAAGACCAGGACTTTGTAGCGTGTTGGCGCGGTGGCCCAGAATTCGTTCAGCACCCTGAAAGTCTACCGGGCAACCTTAGAACAGCGACTCCTGCACAGCCGGAACCTCACTGGAATGCTCACCCAGTTCGACGGTCCGGCCTTTGAGCTGGCCGAGGTCCACCACGAACTCCAGGTCGGAGTGGTCAAGCCTGACAAGCACGAAGCTTCCGCAGGCGGACCGGATGGTGAAGCCGTGGGAGCCGGAGGCCAGCCCGTGGGGGTAGGCGTGCCGGGCCGTGGCGGTGCACAGCCGGGCTGCCAGCCGGGGCCGGTTCCAGCCTTCGTGCACTATCTCGAAACCGTCCTCGGCCGCGGTGGACAGGATGCGCCGGGCATCGGCGGCCAGTTCCGCGTTACGTGCCGTGATCCGGCCGGCCGGTGCCGGGGCTGCCAGTGCCGCCGCCTTGGCGGCGGCACGCACCTGCTGCGGAAGCCCGCCGTCGCGCGTCACCAGGTCTTCGAGGACCCGCACGACCCGCCCGTCCCCGGCACGCGCCACGTAGCTGGCAGCCACGGCGCCCTGCTCGGCGAGCCGCTGCCACTTTCGAAGGTCCGACGCTGTTCCCACCTTGCTCACCCCGCTGGCGAAGGTGGCCACGTAAAGCCAGTGCTGCTGCATCAGGTAGCTGCGCAGGCCGGGCGGAACACCGCCGCCCCGGTGGAAGTCGTGCATCAGCCGGAAGTCGTCCGCCACGAAGCACCGCTCGCATTGGTGTCCCCGCACTGCCGGAGCGTGACCGACACACAGCACATGGTCCCGATGGGCGGGGCCGTGCACCCGGTGGTGGCCCAGGCAGGACTTGCCCTCGGCGGCGAGCCGGAAACCCAGGCGGGTGCCGTCGTCGAGCGTTGTTTCCAGGAAGGTGCCGTCCGGAGCCTGCAGCCGCAGCACCGGCGCTGTGGCCGGCGGCGCAGGCCAAAAGACCCCGTGGACCAGATAGTGCGTATCGGTCACGGGGTCTCCTGAAGCGAAAAGTGCGGGCACTACAGCGCGGGCTGCACCCCAAAGGCTACCGCGAGCTTCATGATCTTTTCCGCGCGGCCCAGGCGGGGAAGGTCGGAGCCGTCGCGGATAACGCGGCCGTTGGCTTCGAAGTCAGCCATGAAATCCGTGGCCCAGGCGACGTCTGACGGGGTGGGGCTGATGACCTCGTTGATGACGGGGGTCTGGTCAATGGCCAGGCAGAGCTTGCCGGTCATGCCCATCATCACCGTGATGCCGGTCTGTTCGCGAAGGATGGGATGGTTCGTGCCAACAGTGGGACCGTCGATGGGGCCCGGGAGGTTGCCCACGCGGCTGGCGACCACGAGCTTGGCGCGCGGGTAGGCCATGGCTTCCGGGGTGGCGGCCATGCCGGTGTCGCGGCGGAAGTCGCCGGAGCCGAAGGCCAGGCGGAAGGCGCCCTGGGCCTTGGCGATCTGGTTGGCTTCCTCGATCCCGAGGGCTGATTCCACCAGCGGGATGACAGGGGTCTTGCCGTCCATGCGGTGGAAACTCTCGGTTACCTGGTCCGCGGATTCGGTCTTGGCGAGCATGACGCCCAGCAGGCCCGGGGTGCCGCGAAGACCGGCCAGGTCATCAGCCCAGAACGCGCTGGTGGCGTCGTTGATCCGGACCCAGGCTTTGCCGCCGGCAGTCAGCCAATCCACCACGTTGCCCCGTGCCTGGTCCTTCTGCGAGGGATCCACGGCATCTTCAATATCCAGGATGATCGAGTCGGCCCGGGACACTGCCGACTGGTCGAAAAGCTCCGTCTTCATGGCGTTAACGAGGAGCCATGAGCGGGCGATCTCTGCTGGGATATTGCGTTCCGGCCTTACGGTCTCGGTGGCGATGGTAGACGTCATGTATCTACCGTATCCGCCCGGCAAGGGGCTTGGCGCAGAAAACGTCCAGCTTGTGAGGTTCAATACGAACTAAACGCGATATGACTGCAGCCGGCCCGCGATGCAGGTGGCAGCGGGCGCCGTTCCAGCCTGCGAAACGGCACCCGCCACCACTTGATGGGGATGGGTCAGGGGATGTTGCTGCCTCGGGCCGTCACCCAGAGCCTGTACCAGTCCGCGCGTGACATGGTTTGGGCCACGCGGCCGGCGTCTGCACAGGCACGGATCCGGCCGGGGTTGACGGTCCCGATCACCGGGGCGATGCCCGCCGGGTGCTTCATCAGCCACCCCAGCAGGACCGACTCCCCTGTGCTGCCGTAGGCCGCGGCCAGTTCCGCCACGAGTTCCGCTGTGGCAGCCTCGGCGGACGTGGGGCTGTCCGCTTCCGCGCCCGTGTACAGGCCTTTGGCGAGTGAGCCGTACGCCTGCAGTGTGATGGAGTTGCGGACGCAGTACTCGAGCGTGCCGTGCGGGAAGCTGTAGTCCAGGTGCCCGGCGTGGTTGACCAGCACCTGGCTTTCCAGCCACGCCCGCTTGAGCAGGCTCATTTCCAGCTGGTTCGCCACCACCGGGGTTTCCAGCCGGTCCTGCAGCGCCTCGATCTGCGCACCGGACATGTTGGACACGCCGAGCTGCCGGACCTTGCCTTCTGCCATCAGCTGCCCGACGGCGGCGGCCACCTCCGCAGGGTCGGCGAGGGGGTCGGGGCGGTGCAGCAGGAGGATGTCCACATAGTCGGTGCGGAGCCGTTTCAGGCTTTCGTTGACGCGCTCGAGGATGGCTTCGCGGCTGAGGTCGTAGTGAGTCTGCAGGCCCCGTTCATTGAGCCGGATGCCGCACTTGGTCTGCAGCCGGATCCGGTCCCGAAGCCCCGGCGTGGCTGCCAGCACCTCGCCGAAGACAGCCTCCGACTTGCCGTTGCGGTAGATGTCAGCGTGGTCAAACAGGGTGATGCCTGCCGCCAGGGCTGCCTCGACGGCGCCAGCGGCCTGGTCCACATGCTCACCTGCATGCGGTTCGTCGGACCAACTGCCGCCCAGGCCCATGCACCCGTAGATGAGTTCCTGCATCAGTGGACCCGGCTTCCGCCGGCTTCCCGCATCAGCGCAGCCACGCGGTGGTGTTGGCGGACAGCTTGCCGTCCTTGAGGGGGGCGCTGCTGACCAGCACCTTCCCGGCGGGAAGGTCGACGGCGGTGTCCCCGAAGTTGGTGACTGACTGCCATCCGTTGGGGCGGCGGAAGTGCAGGACGTCCTGTGCACCTGTTTCGACCCATTCCAGTTCCTCGTCGGTCATCAGTTCGCGGCGGAGCTTCAGGGCCTTCCGGTACAGCTCCAAGGTGGAGCCGTCCGTCCCGTTCTGCGCCTCGACGGCGTACTTGCTGAACCAGTCCGGCTGCGGCAGGTGCGCGCCGCCGTCGCCGAAGCCGAAGGAGGTTCCCTCCACCTTCCAAGGCAGCGGGACGCGGCAGCCGTCCCGGCCGATCTCCACGCCCTTGTTGCGGAAGAAGGAGGGGTCCTGCCGCTCGGACTCCGGGATGTCCGCCACTTCCTGGAGGCCCAGCTCCTCGCCCTGGTACAGGTAGGCGGAGCCCGGCACGGCGAGCATCAGCAGTGTGGCGGCACGGGCACGGCGTTCACCGAGCTCCACGTCCAGTTCCTCCTTGGGGCCGCCGGCCAGCAGCCACTCCTTGCCGTCCTGGCCCTTTGTGCCTGCTTTGCCCTTGGAAACCTGGGGCAGGCCGTAGCGGGTGGCATGGCGCACCACGTCATGGTTCGAGAAAACCCACGTGGAGGAAGCTCCCGTTGCAGCAGCCTCAGCAAGGTTGCGGGTGATGATCTCCCTGTACTCGGCGGCATCAAAGTCGGCCTGCAGCAGGTCGAAGTTGAAGGCCTGGCCCAGCCCCTGCGGGCTGGCGTAGCGGGCGCGGCGGGTGGCGTGGACCCAGGCTTCCGCAACGGCGGTGCGCGGCGGGTTGTATTCGTTGAACACCTCGCGCCACTCGGCATAGATCTCGTGGACTTCGTCGCGGTCCCAGAAGGGGTGGGTGCCGTCGTCGAACCCGTCCGTGCCCGTGTTCGCTGCGCTGAGTTCCAGCTTGGACAGCAGCGGCTCGGTAAGGTCCTTGGTGAGGGCGTGGGCCACGTCCACGCGGAACCCGTCAACGCCCCGGTCCGACCAGAAGCGCAGGGTCTTCAGGAAGTCCTCGCGGATTTCGCGGTTGGACCAGTTCAGGTCCGGCTGCTCCTTGGCGAAGATGTGCATGTACCACTGGCCAGGGGTGCCGTCCGGTTCGGTAATGCGCTCCCAGGCGGGGCCGCCGAAGACGGAGTCCCAGTCCGACGGCGGGAACTCGCCATTGGGGCCCTTGCCGTCACGGAAGATGTAGCGGTCGCGGGCCGGGGAATCCTTGGGCGAGGCGAGGGCTTCCTTGAACCACTCGTGCCGGTCCGAGGAGTGGTTGGGCACGATATCCGCAATCAGCTTGATGCCGGCCTCATGCAGGGCTGCGGCCATCTCGTCAAAGTCCTCCAGGGTGCCCAGTTTCGGGTCGACGTCCCGGTAATCGTCCACGTCATAGCCGCCGTCTGCGAGCGCCGAAGGATAGAACGGGCTCAGCCAGACGGCGTCGATCCCCAGCGACTTCAAGTACGGGACCTTGGCGGTGATGCCTTTCAGGTCACCGATGCCGTCACCGTTGGAGTCCGCGAAGCTGCGCGGATAGATCTGGTAGACAGCGGCCTGGCGCCACCAGTTCGGATCGGCCAGACGGTCGGAATCGGACAGGGTTGCCAAGGTGGCGGTGGTGGACAAGGGATGTTCCTTTTCTTCTTGTCGACTACATTTATTTTGAACCTAAATTTAGTTGCCCCAACATTATCTGGTGCGGCGAGCAGAAAGGTCAACAGCACGCCTGAATGTCCGCCTGGAACGCCTGGGACTGGATGTCGGCTACGCGAAAGGGACAGTGGTGGTCGCGGGTGTGCAGGCGCCACAGCGGGAAGGCTGAGCCGGCCCGGCCTGGCCGCTACGGCTGCAGCGCTGCGGCGATAGGCAGGGTGCCGTCGCAGAACTCGATGGTCTTGCCGGCGGTTTCCGGCAGGTCCAGCACTGCCGCGGCAACAATGGCGGTGTTGCTCCGGGAAGTTTCCCGGCTTCCCTCCGGTGAGGGGTCGACGTCGATCAACCCGCTGCCCGGTTTGTCCGTCAACGCCCCTGGACCCAGGATGGTCCAGGCCAGGTTACTGCCGCGAAGATAGTCGTCGGCTGCGGCCTTTGCCTCGGCGTAGGCAAAGAAGCCGTTGTCCTCCGGCACGCCATGGTCCTTGCCCGCACCAAGGTAGGACACCATAACGTAGCGCTGTACCCCTGCCTGAACGGCGGCATCCATCGAGCGGATGGCGGCGTCCCGGTCCACTGCGTACGTGCGTTCCGGGTTTCCGCCGCCTGCCCCGGCGGACCAGACCACAGCGTCGTGGTCCTTCAACACACCGGCGATTTCCGCCGTCGTCGCATTTTCCACGTCGAGGACCGACGGCGTTGCGCCGGTTCCTGCGACGTCGTCAGCATGGTCAGGGTTGCGGATGAACGAGGTGACGCTGTGGCCCTCGTCGGCGAGGAGGCTGGACAGGTGAAGGGCCACTTTGCCGTGGCCGCCAATGATTGCGATTCGGGTCATGGCCCTATTCTGCTCCCCCGGCCCGACAAAGCCACACCACGGGCGCGCCGTCCACTGACGGGATCAGTCGAGGATGCGGTATCGGAGGTACATCACGCCGTTGCGGAACCTGCGCTCGTCGAGGAGATCCAGTCGCAAGCCCAGCCCATCGGGAAGGAAGCGCAGTCCGCCTCCCACCGCCACGGGGTTGAGGAAGATCCGGCATTCATCGACCAGCCCTGCCCTCAGGGCCGCACCGGCGAGGGTCGCTCCACCGATGCCGATGCTGGCGGTGGCGTTCTCCTTCAATTGCCTGACGGCGACGGGATCGAAGGAGCGCTGAAGTGTTGTCCGGGCCGCTGGCGGTGCCTCCAAGCTTCCGGAATAGACAATCTTGTCGGCTGCCCGCCAGATCCGGCCGTAGTCCTGGATGACCGGCGGATCGGCCGCACTGCCCAGCGTTTCCCACGCCTGCATGACCTCGTACATACGCCGCCCCAGCAGGTAAGTTCCGACGTCGCGTTCCGTGTCATTGACGAAGGCATGGACTTCTTCGTCCGGAGCGCTCCAGTCGAAGTTGCCGTTCCGGTCCGCAACGTAACCGTCAAGGGACGTGATGCCGGTGTAGATGAGCTCAGCCATGGGCCCATTCTGCCTGTGGCGCCGGCCGTTTGGCGCTGTTTTGTGATTCCGTGGAAGGCTTCATGAAGGCCGGGTTCCTCGCCGGCTACCTGCGATGAACTGCTGGACCAGGGTCCACAGGTTCGTGACTGTCCAATAGACCAGGACGCCGATGGGGAAATAGATGCCTCCTGCGCCAAACAGAAGCGGCAGGGCATACAGCAGCGTCTTTTGCTGCCGCAGGAATGGCGTATCCGGGGCACCGGGGTTGGCAGTCCGGGCCATAATCCGCTTCTGCGTCACCAGTTGGGCGGCGGTCATCGCCAGGATCATCATTACGCTCAGCACGACGACGGACACCTGGCTTCCGGCGCCGCCATGCAGCACGGACGACGTCAGCGGGGCCTCAAAGATGGCGGCCTGGTCAAACTGCACCACCTGGTCATGGCTCATGGCGCCGATCCCCTGCCCCTGGCGGGCGTGCGTGCTGATTCCTGAGAGGACCTGGAAGACGGCCAGGAAAAACGGCACCTGGATCAGCAGGGGCAGGCATGCCGAGAAGGGGTTGGTCCCGTGCTTCCGGTACAGGGCCATCTGTTCCTGCGCCATCGCCTGCCGGGAAGACTGGTCCGGTTTGCCCTTGTACTTCTCCTGCAGCTCCTGCAGCTCAGGATGAAGGAGTCGCATCCGGTCCTGCGCATCAAGCTGTTTCAGGAACACGGGGATCAGCGCCGCCCGGATGAGCACTACCAGTCCAATGAGGGCGAGGGTCCACGTCCAACCGCTCGCGGCCGGCATCCCGACAGCGGTGAGGGCTTCATGAAAGCCCACCATGATGACTGACACCAGCCACTGGAACGGAGCCATGGCGGCCTCCAGAACATCCATGCCATCCCCCCAACGTCAATGCCGCAAAGCTACGGCGGAATGCCGGACTTGTCACGCGCAGGAGTGCGGCCCTGCTAAAGAACACTGGCCGGGTCAGGGAGGTTAACAGGAAAACCCCCGGAATCTCGGGGATTCCGGGGGCTTAGCCTGTAGCGGTGGGGAGGCTCGATCTCCCGACCTCACGATTATGAGTCGTGCGCTCTAACCAACTGAGCTACACCGCCACGAATGAGAAAAACCTGCGCCAAGCCGGTCAAAACCGCCTTGACACAGGCCCTCATTCAGAGCCCCCCACCGGAATCGATCCGGTGACCTCGTTCTTACCAAGAACGCGCTCTACCACTGAGCTAGGGGGGCAACGAGTAAATACTCTACCGGAAGATTTTCCCACCAACAAATCGGCGCCCTCGCTGGCTCAGGAGCAGCAAACGGCCACCTTCACACCCCTCGTCAACGCGGTTTTCCGCGCCACTGCTGGGAAGTACGGCCATGGGTGCGGCCCGCCCACCAGCTCTGACGACAGGCGCCGCAGCACTGGTACGCATGATGTGTGGCGAGGCCCACATCCGCCGTCGGGCCTTTCACGCGGCTAAACGCCGATGGGCCGGCTCGAAAGCCGGCCCATCAGGGTGAATGTCAGCTAACTGACGGATTTACCACTTGCCCTTGCGGTTGAAGTCGCGCTGGCCGCCCTCGTTGCCGTGGCGGGGCTTGCGTGAGCCGTCGCCGTGGCCGCCGAAGCGGGAGTCGCTGGCCTGGCCGCGGCTGGAGCCGCTGTCAGCACCAAAGGAGGAACGCTCGCTGTATGAACGGCCGCCACGGTCTGCGGAGGACCGCTCGCCGTCGGACTTGCGGAACTCCTTCTTGAACCCGCCGCTGCCCTTGAAGTTGCCGCCACGGTCACCGCCGCGCTCGCCGCCGCGGTTGCCCTGGTAGGAACCGCGGTCGCCGGAGGGCTTGCGGCCGTTGTCCAGCTCAAGGTGGATCAGCTCGCCGCCGATGCGGGTGCGTGACAGCGCACGCAGCTGCTCGGGGCTCAGGTCCGCCGGGAGCTCCACGAGGGAGTGGTCCGAGCGGATATCGATGCCGCCGATCTGGGCCGAGGAGATGCCGCCTTCGTTGGCGATGGCGCCGACGATGGAGCCGGGCATGACACGCTGGCGGCGTCCCACGGCGATCCGGTAGGTGGCGTTGCCCTCGGTCAGCGTACGGGTCGGGCCGCGTGAGCCGAAGCCGTCCTTGGAGCGTTCGCGCTTCTGGAACTCGGGAGCTGCGGGCAGTTCCTTCACCAGCAGCGGCTGGCCGCCCTGCGCCATGACGGCAAGGGCAGCAGCAATCTCCGCAGCGGGAACGTTGTGCTCTTCCTCGTAGGAGGCAATGAGGTCGCGGAACGGTGCCACGTCCTCGGAAGCGAGGGTTTCCGTGATGCGCTCGGCAAACTTGCCCAGGCGCAGCGTGTTGACGGTCTCCGCCGTGGGCAGGTGCATCTGCTCCACCGGCTGGCGGGTGGCCTTCTCGATGGAACGCAGCAGGTACTTCTCCCGCGGCGTCATGAAGAGGATCGCGTCACCGGAACGGCCTGCACGGCCGGTGCGGCCGATGCGGTGCACGTAGGACTCGGTGTCGTGCGGGATGTCGTAGTTGATGACGTGGCTGATGCGCTCCACGTCAAGGCCACGGGCCGCGACGTCGGTGGCCACGAGGATATCGATGCGGCCTTCCTTCAGCGCGTCGACAGTGCGCTCACGCTGCTGCTGCGGGATGTCGCCGTTGATGGCGGCAGCCTGGAAACCGCGGGACTTCAGCTTGTCAGCCAGGTCCTCGGTAGCCATCTTGGTGCGCACGAACGCGATGACGCCGTCGAACTCTTCAACCTCAAGGATGCGGGTCAGGGCATCGAGCTTGTGCGGGCCCATGACCTGCAGGTACCGCTGGCGGGTGTTGGCGCCGGTGGTGGTCTTGGACTTGACGGAGATCTCGGCCGGGTTGTTCAGGTACTGCTTGGACATGCGGCGGATCTGGCTCGGCATGGTGGCGGAGAAAAGCGCCACCTGGCGGTCCGACGGGGTCTGCTGGAAGATCTGCTCAACGTCCTCGGCGAAGCCCATCCGCAGCATCTCGTCAGCCTCGTCCAGCACCAGGTACTGGAGTTCGGACAGGTCCAGGGAACCCTTGGAGATGTGGTCGATCACGCGGCCCGGGGTACCTACAACAACCTGGGCACCGCGGCGGAGGCCGGCGAGCTGGGGGCCGTAGGCGGAGCCGCCGTAAACGGGGAGGACGGTGAAGTCGTCAATGTGCTTGGCGTAGGAGGTGAAGGCCTCGGCAACCTGGAGGGCCAGCTCGCGGGTGGGAGCCAGGACCAGGGCCTGGGTCTTGCGGGAAGGGCCGTTGAGGTCGTGGAGCTCGGCCAGGCGGGACAGTGCCGGTACTGCGAATGCTGCAGTCTTACCGGTGCCGGTCTGGGCGAGGCCCACGACGTCGCGGCCTTCAAGCAGCAGCGGGATGGTTGCTGCCTGGATGGGGGAAGGCTTTTCGTAGCCGACGTCCTGCAGTGCCGCGAGGACACGGCCGTCGATGCCGAGATCGGCGAAGCGTACGCCGTCTTCCTCTTCTTCAATCCTGGCGGCGGGAGCTTCGGGAGCTTCTTCCGTCTTCACTGCGGGAGCGGCGGGAGCTTCGGGAGCTTCTTCCGTCTTCACTGCGGGAGCGGCAGGAGCTTCTTCACGGGCTTCGGCGGGCGCCGTGACGGCCTCGGCTGCGGGGGCAGCGGGCTCGGTGAATTCGATGCTGGCGGCAGCCGAGTCGTTGGTGGCGTCGTTGTGATTTTCGGGCATAGGGAGATATTCCTCATCCATAGGGGGCCAGGCGGCACTACCCGAGGTGAGTGGAGCCGCAGTACGTGTGCCGTGGATGCCGGGCAAACGTTGACCGGCCGGTCACAGAAGTCCGGCGCTTTCGCAATCCCGTGGCAGGACTTCCCGCTGCATCTCTTGGCTGCTATCCCAGCAGTCTGTACAGCGTTTTCTTTAGCCGGCTCTCCCTATGAAAATGCCCGCATCGCTTGTGCGGGCCCCAACACTTGCCAGTCCTGCCTCAAAAATTGGGCAGGAATAAGGGATTTCCGGAGTGGGGGATATTTCAAGTGTAGGGCACGCGCCTGCTGCAGCGGAAATTAAGGGCACGACGGCGGCGGTGAGCTTGCGCACACCGCTTCCTTGCCAACCTTGGAGGCCGGGGCTACCAGTCCAGCTGCCGCTCCAGCGCCTCGAACTTCTGCGTGAACTCCGGCTGCTGCAGCCGAATCTCGCCGTCGGCATCGGCGTCACGCAAGGCCTCCATAGACTCCAGGTCCGGTTCGCTGAACCATTTGCCCACAGTGACCCCGTGCTTCGGGACATACAGGCGGTGGATATGGTCCCCGGCCTGGATGGTGCCGGTCCGGATGACACGGAGGTAGGTGCCCACCCGGCCTTCCTCGGTGAACCTCTTAACGAAGCGCGGCTCCCGCATGCGGCGCTGGAAAGTGGCGCACGGGGTACGCGGGGAGGTGACTTCGACTTCCAGGCTGAGTCCGATCTTCCAGCGTTCACCGATCACTGCCCCGGTGGCATCGATGCCGGCCACCCGGAGGTTCTCGCCGAAGATACCGGGCGGCAGGTCACGCTGCAGTTGCGCTGCCCAGTAGTCCGCGTCCGCCTGGGAGTATGCATACAGGGCCTGGTCGCGTCCGCCGTGGTGTACCCGGTTCGCCTGGATGTCCCCCTGAAGGCCCAGGCGGTGAACTTTGACGGGGCCGTCCGCGGGACGCTTGTCGATAGCGGTCACGCCAATGTTGGAAGTGTCCGGCAGCAGCTGGTGGACGCGGCAGACTGCAAGAACAGAGGCGGTTTCCATGGCACCAGTGTAGGGTCCGCCACCCCTGGCGGGGCGCAACGGCCGGGATGGGGACTTCTCCCCTGTTCCCACCGCCTGCGCTGCTCGCAGCGGGCCCCGGCAGGGACTACGCTGATTTTGAGGATTGCAATTGGGGGTGCAGCGCTGTGCCCAATTCATGTGGACTACTGAGGGGGACGCCATGGACCCGAACCAAGACCCGGAACGCGAGCGGACCGGCGGCAAGCGGCCGGCCGGTGACGGCGGCCGCCCTCCCGGGGATGGCGGCGGCGTCAAGCCCCCGCCCTGGCAGGTACCCAAACCGGAACTGCGGCCTGAGCTCCTGAACGAACCCGTCGCCCCGGTGGACCCGTTTGCGCGGGACCGGGAACGGCAGCTCAATGAGGCCGCAGCCCGGAAGAAGCGCTCCCAGCGGCGCACCGTCGTCGTGGGCCTGGGAGTAACTGCCCTGCTGGCAGGAACCATCACCGCCGTCGTCAGCAGCAACCAGGACGATCCCGAGTTCGCACAGGTCTGTTTCAATGACGAAACCGGCGAGCGCGTGGAGGACACCAACTGCAACAGCTCTGCCGGCAGGGGCGGCGGCATCTACGCCTGGTACTTCTTCTCCCGGGGAGCGTTCGTCCCCGCCATCGGGCAGAACCGTTCAACGGCGCCCAACTACACCAGGACTGTTCCCAGCGGAGCGAAAGCCTCCACCGGGTACAGCACCAAGGGCGGAACTGTAAGCCGGGGCGGCTTTGGCACCAGCGCCAAGAGCGGCACCAGCGGCGGCGGCAGCAAAGTGGGCGGCTGAGCATGAAGCGGCTGTTGTCTGAACCCAGGCCTGACTGGAAGCAGAAGATCCAGGAACAGGGCCTGGTCTTTTCCACCACCACGATGGAGGACGGGCGGCGGATCGAATACTGGAACGAGTCCGCCTACTACGAATTCACTACCGACGAGGTGGAGGTCCTGGAGCTGGCCGCCGAGGACATGCACAGGATGTGCATGGAAGCGGCGAAGTTCCTGGCCACCGGCGCCATGGGTGATATCGGCATCGGGCCGCAGGCCCTGGAACTGGCCGGGGAGTCACTGCAGGCCGGGGACGTGGACGTCTACGGCCGCTTCGACTTCATTTATGACGGGCAGGGCGGTCCTGCCAAGATGCTCGAATACAACGCTGATACTCCCACCGGCCTTATCGAGGCGGCGGTGGCGCAGTGGTTCTGGCTGCAGGACGTGTTTCCGGAGAAGGACCAGTGGAACGGCATCCACGAGGCCCTGATCCGGCAGTGGAAGAAGATGCAGTACCGCACCGGCATGAGCACCCTCCACGTTGCCCATTCGGAAGTGGAGGAGTCCGGCGAGGACTGGATGACGGCTGCTTATATGCGGGACGTCGCCAGCCAGGCAGGCTGGACCACCATCGGCATCAACATGTCGGATATCGGCTGGGATCCGAACCTGAACAGGTTCGTTGACCTGGACAACTTCATGATCAGCACCATCTTCAAGCTCTACCCCTGGGAGCTGATGATGAAGGAACCGTTCGGACCCCGGCTGCTGGAGCGTGCCCATAACCCGCGCTGGGTTGAGCCGGCGTGGAAGATGCTGCTCTCCAACAAGGCGCTCCTGGCGGCCCTGTGGCACCTTTACCCGCACCACCCCAACCTGCTGCCCGCCTACCTCAACGAGCCGGGGCCCCTGAAGGAATGGGTGGCCAAGCCGCTTCATGGCCGCGAAGGCGACAACATCAGGATCCACGCCCAGGGCATCAGCCTTGAGCAACCCGGCGGCTACGGCCGGGAGGGCTGGTGCTACCAGCAGTACCAGGAACTCCCCAGCTTCGACGGCAACCATCCGGTCCTGGGCCTGTGGGTGGTGGACGGTGAATCCGTAGGCTGCGGCATCCGCGAATCCGACGGCCCCGTCACGGACTACTTCTGCCGTTTCGTGCCCAACACCATTGACGCGCCGGCGCCGCTTTCGGCCGCGGCCTCCTCCAGCAAAGCAGGTATCGCACTATGAACCCGGTGACAGCATGAGCACAGAAACCACGACGGCGGGAGGCCCGGGCGGCGCTCCCGGCACCACTGTCCCGGCCAAGGGGCTGCGCGGCGGAATCCTGGACCTCGGCGATTCCGTAATGCTGGGGCTGGCCTCCACCGCCCCGGTGTACTCCCTGGCTGCAACCCTGGGCCTCATCGTGGCAGTAAACGGGAACTACACTCCCCTGATCCTGCTGCTCGGCTTTATCCCCGTGCTGTTCATCGCGTACGCGTTCCGCGAGCTGAACAGTGCCATCCCGGACTGCGGCACCACGTTCACCTGGTCCCGCCGCGCCTTCGGCCCCTGGGCCGGCTGGCTGGGCGGCTGGGGCGTGGCGCTGGCCGGCATCGTAGTGCTGGCCAACCTGGCCCAGGTGGCCGGCCAGTACCTGTGGCTGCTGATAGGCGACGGCTCCCTGGCGGAAAACACAGTGGTTGTCACGGCAACGGGCGTACTGTTCATCGCCGTGATGACACTGGTCAACTACCGCGGCATCAGGCTGGGTGAGCACGTCCAGCGGGTGCTGACCTACGTGCAGTACACCGCACTGGGGGTCTTTGCGCTCGCCATCGTGGTGCGGATCGTTGCCGGCGCGCCGGAGGGCCAGGCGTTCACTTTTGAGTGGTTCAACCCCGTGGGTGCCTTTGCTGATCCCGGTGCAGTGGTGCACGGCGCTCTCCTGGCCCTCTTCATCTACTGGGGCTGGGACACCTGCCTTGCGGTGAACGAGGAAACGGAGAACCCCTCCGTCACTCCCGGCCGCGGAGCGGTGATCTCAGCCTTCATCCTGGTGACCATCTACGTCTCCGTGGCGCTCCTGGTAATGATGTACGCCACCGTGGGCAGCGAAGGCATCGGCCTGGGCAACGAGGCCAACCAGGACGACGTCTTCCTGGCCATGCGGGACGTGGTGCTGGGCCCCTGGGGCTGGCTGATCGTCGTCGCAGTCCTGGCGTCGGTGCTGTCCTCCACCCAGACCACCATCCTGCCCACGGCCCGGGGCACCCTGTCCATGGGCGTCCACGGAGCCCTTCCCGCCAGGTTTGGCCGGGTGCACCCTAAGAACCGGACACCGGGGTTCTCCACCCAGGTGATGGGGGCATCAGCCATTGCCTATTACGTCGCCATGAGTTTCCTGAGCGAGAACCTGCTCTCCGACTCCATCACCGCCATCAGCCTGTTCATTGCGTTCTACTATGCGCTCACCGGCTTCGCGTGCTTCTGGTACTTCCGGGCCACGCTGCGCCAATCCGCCCGAAACCTGTGGTTCCGGGGCATCTTCCCGCTCACGGGCGCGCTCCTGCTGACAGCGGCCTTCTGTGTCTCGGCTGTCCAGATGTGGGACCCGGCCTACGGCGACACACAGATCTTTGGGATTGGCGGGGCATTCGTCAGCGGCGTACTGCTGCTGGCCCTCGGAGTGGTGCTGGCTGTGGTCTGCCGCTTCCTGCCCGCAACCCGTGGCTACTTCACCGGCCGGCAGCCGTCCCCCGCCGCGGCCACAACCTCCGGTTAGGGTTCCCGCATGAGCAATGACCCTGAAGCGGGGGCTGACCTCGCGGCCGGCCGTTCCGACGTCCTGGCGCTGGACAGCCTGCTGGGCCCTGGGGAACTGGACACGCGGCAGCGGGTCCGCGACTTCACCAACCAGCGGATCAAGCCCGGCATCGCGCGCTGGTATGAGGACGCCGTCTTCCCCTTGGAGCTCGCCCAGGAGCTGGGCGAGCTGGGAGTGCTCGGCATGCACCTGGAGGGTTACGGCTGCCCGGGACGGACCGCCGTCGAATACGGCCTGGCGGCGATGGAACTGGAAGCCGGGGACTCCGGGATCCGCACGTTTGTCTCGGTGCAGGGTTCGCTGGCCATGACAGCCATCCACACGTGGGGCTCGGAGGACCAGAAGCAGGAGTGGCTCCCCCGGATGGCCGCCGGTGAAATCATTGGCTGCTTTGCGCTGACCGAGCCCACCGCGGGGTCTGATCCCTCAGCCATGACCACCTTTGCCCGCCGGGACGGGTCTGGAGATGACGCGGGCTGGGTGATCAACGGCGCCAAGCGCTGGATCGGCCTGGCATCGGTTGCCGGGGTAATGGTGGTGTGGGCCATGACCGACGATGGCGTGCACGGCTTCCTGATCCCGGCCGGGACACCCGGGGTTACCGCCGTCCCGATCACCCACAAACTGTCGATGCGCGCGTCCATCCAGTGTGATGTCACGTTCAACGACGTACGGCTGGGACCCGAGGCGCTGTTGCCCGCTGCGCGCGGCCTCCGGGGCCCCTTCACCTGCTTGAACGAGGCCCGGTATGGCATCGCCTGGGGAGCAATGGGGGCCGCCCGCGATTCGTATGAGGCGGCCCTGAAGTATTCGCAGGACAGGATGCAGTTCGGCCGGCCGCTGGCCGGCTACCAGCTGACCCAGGAGAAGCTGGTCACCATGCTCCTGGAGATCCAAAAAGGCACCATGCTGGCTCTTCACCTTGGGCGTCTGAAGGACGCGGGCACCCTGCGGCCCGAGCAGATTTCCTTGGGCAAGCTGAACAATGTCCGGGAGGCCATTGGCGTGGCCCGGGAAGCGCGCTCCATCCTCGGCGGAAACGGCATCACCCTGGATTACTCCCCCTTGCGCCATGCGGCCAATCTCGAGTCGGTCCGGACCTATGAGGGCACGGACGAGGTCCATACCCTTGTCCTGGGCCAGCACATCACGGGCATCAACGCGTTCCGCTGACCGTGTCCGGTCAGGCGGAAAAGCCGCCGTCGGACTTGATCAGCTGGCCCGAGATCCAGCGGCCCGCGGGCGAGAGCAGGAACGCCACCGTCCCGGCCACGTCGGCCGGTGTTCCCAGCCGCCCGCCGGGCTGTTGGGCCGTCAGTGACTCCCGGACCTCGTCGTCCATCCACCCGGTGTCAACCGGACCGGGATTCAGCACGTTCGCCGAGATGCCCTGCGGCCCCAGCTCCCGTGCAGCCGCAATGACGATCCGGTCCAGCGCGCCCTTCGAGGCGCCGTAGGGCAGGTTGAACGCCGTGTGGTCACTGGTCAGCGCAACGATCGCGCCGCCGTCGTCCGTTGCCTGCCGCGCGAACTCAGCGATCAGCTGCCAACTGGCCCGTGTGTTCACGGCGAAGTGCCGCTCGAACGATTCCACGCTGGTATCCAGGATTCCTGAGTCCACGGACTCTGCATGGCTCAGGACCATGCCCTGCAGCGGGCCGGCGAGCTCTACGGCCTCAGCCACGAGCCGCGCGGGCACGGCCGGGTCCTGCAGGTCTGCGGCCAGGGAATGGACCTGCGCGCCAATGGCTTCAAGCTCGGCCGTCAAGCGCACGACGTCGTCCGGTTCAGTCCCCCACGGCATCCGGGCGTCGTAGTCGGGCCAGTAGGCCAGGACCAGGTCCCAGCCCTCGGCGGCAAGTTGCCGGGCAATGCCTGCGCCGATGGAGGCAAGCCTGCCGGCACCCGTGACCAGCGCATTTTTGCGGACGGCTGCTTGGGGAGATTCCATAGGATCAGCCTAGTAGCGGGAACAGGGGCACTCCGCAGCCGAGCTCAGGGCAGCGTGCTGAACGCCTGGTCCAGGTCCGCTACCAGGTCCTCCACGTCCTCGATCCCGCAGGACAGGCGCAGGAGGTTCACCGGCACCGCCAGTTCGGTGCCCTTGACCGACGCGTGCGTCATTTCCGAGGGGTAGTTCATCAGCGATTCAATGCCGCCCAGCGACTCTGCCAGGGTGAACACGGAGGTTGCTTCGGCCACCTTCCGGGCAGCGGACTCCCCGCCCTTGAACTGCACCGAGACCATGCCGCCGAAGCTGCGCATCTGCTTTTTCGCCAGCTCGTGGCCCGGGTGGGACGGCAGGCCCGGATACAGGACGGCCTCCACCTCGGGGCGCTCCAGCAGCCATTCGGCCACGGCCTGGCCGTTGAAGCTGTGCCGGTCCATCCGCACACCCAGCGTCTTCAGGCCGCGGGTCGTCAGGAAGGCGTCCATGGGGCCGGAGACGGCGCCCACGGCGAACTGCACGAAGCCGATCTTTTCCGCGAGCTCAGCGTCCTTGACCACGACGGCGCCGCCCACAACGTCCGAGTGCCCGCCAATGTATTTGGTGGTCGAGTGGACCACGACGTCGGCACCGAGGGCGAGCGGGGTCTGCAGGGAGGGGGACGCGAAGGTGTTGTCCACGACGAGGAGGGCGCCGGCGTCGTGCGCTATTTCTGCGAGCGCTGCAATGTCGGTGATCTTCATCAGCGGGTTGGACGGCGTTTCCACCCAGACGAAGCGGGTCTTGTTGGCGGCAACGGCTGTACGGACGCTGTCCAGGTCCGCCATATCCACCGGGCTGTTGCCGATCCCCCATGGACCGAGCACCCGGCTGATCAGCCGGTAGGTTCCGCCGTAGGCGTCGTTGCCCAGCACGATGTGGTCCCCGGGCCGGGTCAGGGCGCGGATGAGTGAATCTTCGGCCGCCAGTCCGGAGCTGAAGCTGTAGGCGTGGGTGCCGAGTTCCAGCGCGGCGAGCTGTTCCTGCAGGGCGTCCCTGGTGGGGTTGCCGCCGCGGCCGTATTCATAACCGTCCCGCAGCCCGCCGATGCCGTCCTGGGCATAGGTGGAGCTGAAATGGAGCGGCGGCACCACGGCTCCGGTGCGCGGCTCGAAAGCCTGGCCGGCGTGCACGGCGCGGGTATTGAAACCCTGGTTTTCGGAGAAGGACATGGGTGCTCCTTTGTCGGGTGAAGCAGGTCAGTTGCTGAGGTAGGCCAGGAGGTCGTGCCGGGTGAGGATGCCCACGGGTGCGCCCACGAACGTCACCATCACGGTGTCCACGTCCGAGAGCAGTTCCCTGGCAGCCGAGATGGTTTCCAGGGAGCCGATGACGGGCAGCTTGGGGCCCATGTGTTCGGAGATCTTGTCCGTGAGTTTCGCTTCGCCGCGGAACAGTTTGCCGGTGAGGGTCCGTTCATCCACAGCGCCCAGCACCTCGCCCATGACCACCGGAGGTTCCTGGGACAGCACCGGGATGTGGCTGACGCCGAACTCGTTCATGATGTTGATGACATCGCGGACGGATTCGTTGGGGTGGATGTGGACCAGGTCCGGCAGTTCGCCGTTCTTGGATTTGATGACCTCACCCACGGACGTCTCCTCGCCGCCTGACAGGAAGCCGTACGAGCGCATCCACTGGTCGTTGAAGATTTTGGCCAGGTAGCCGCGGCCGGAGTCGGGAAGGATCACGACGACGACGGCACTGTCCGGCAGGTCCCGCGCCGCCTGGAGCGCGGCTACTACGGCCATGCCCGAGGAGCCGCCCACCAGCAGTCCTTCCTCCCTGGCAAGCCTGCGGGTCATGGTGAAGGAATCGGCGTCGCTGACGGCGATCACCTGGTCCGGGACGGCCTTGTCGTAGTTCCCCGGCCACATGTCCTCCCCCACGCCCTCCACGAAGTATGGGCGTCCGGTCCCGCCGGAGTAGACCGAACCTTCGGGGTCCGCGCCGATAATCCGGACCAGCCCGCCGTCGGACTCCGGCCGGTCAGCCGATACCTCCTTGAGGTAGCGGCCCGTGCCGGTGATGGTGCCGCCGGTGCCGGCGCCGATCACGCAGTGCGTGACCTTCCCGTCCGTATCGCGCCAGATCTCCGGCCCGGTGGTCTGGTAGTGGCTGCCGGGTGCGGCAGGATTGGAAAACTGGTCCGGCTTGTACGCCCCGGGGGTCTCCCTGACGAGCCGGTCCGAGACGCCGTAGTAGCTTTGCGGGCTGTCCGGCGGGACGGCCGTAGGAGTCACTACAACCTCGGCCCCGTAGGCCTGCAGGACGGCGCGCTTGTCCTCGCCCACCTTGTCCGGCACCACAAAGATGCACTTGTAGCCTTTTTGCTGTGCCACCAGTGCCAGGCCAACCCCTGTATTTCCTGAAGTGGGCTCCACAATGGTGCCGCCGGGCTGCAGTTTACCGGCCCGTTCAGCGTCCTCGATCATCTGCACCGCAATGCGGTCCTTGATGGATCCGCCCGGGTTCAGGTACTCCAGCTTAACCAGGACGGTGGCTTTGATGCCCTCAGTCACGTGGTTGAGTTTGATGAGCGGGGTATTGCCGATGAGGTCCAGGATGGACTGGGCGTACTTCATGGATATAAAGCTACCGCTTCGGCGCGGGAACCTATTCGCGGTCCTGTGCCGGCTGCTCTGCGGGGAGGTTCTCCCACAGGCCCATGACGTTGTTCTCGGGGTCCTTGAAGTAGGCAAAGTAGCCCATTCCCGGAATCTCGTTCTTAGGCATCACTACAGAGCCGCCCAGTTCTTCAACGGTTTTCAGGGTGGCATCGATGTCCGGTACGTCCACTGTGATGACGGGGTGGCTGATCTGGTCTTCCCTGGCCATCATGCCGCCGTTAATGGCACCGGCAGTTGTCGGCTGGCCCGTGGCCTCGTCCATGGGCGTGGTGATCACCATGTTGTAGTCCATTCCCGGTACGGGTTCCACCCGCCAGCCGAGGGCTTCCTGATAAAACTTCCTGGCCCGTTCCTGATCGTCAGCGGGGATTTCGAAATGCACTACTCCACCCATTGTTGCCTCCTGGTTTTTCGAGCTCCAGCGCGGTGGTTCCGCACCACAGTTGGGAGTCTAGTCCTCTGTCCGGTGCCCGGTAAGAGCCGGTTATACGCCCGGAACCGGCTCTTACCGGGCACGGTGTCAGCGGCCCGTGGGACGATTGGTGAATGACCATCGCAGAAGTTCCCGCCCGGCTGGCCGCCGCCGCGGACGCGTCTCTCCGGTGGTATCCAGGCGGCCCCTATGACCTTGCCCGGACGCTGGGCCCTCTGCTGCGCGGCACGAGCGACCCGTCGTTCAGTGTCCAGGGAAGCGTCGTCTGGAATGCCTTCACAACAACGGCGGGACCGGCCACGGTGAGGTTCAGCCAGGCCGGCAGCGCAGAGGTGGAGCACCGGGTGGACGTCCAGGCCTGGGGTCCTGGCGCGGCGGCAGCAGTGGCGGCAGTGCCGCGGCTTCTGGGTGCAGACGACGACTGGTCGGCCTTTGACGAGCCGGCCTTCCAGGCCACTCTCCCCCGGATGGTCCGGGAGGCACGGAGGCGGAGCCAGGCCATCCGGCTCCCTTCAAGCGGACGCATGGTGGACCAACTGGTGCCGATCATCCTGGAGCAGAAAGTCACAGTCATCGAGGCCCGGCGGGCATACCGGTACCTCCTGCACCGTTACGGATCCCCGGCGCCGCTGGCAGGATCCCTGGCTCCCGTCGGCCTGATGCTGGCACCCACTGCCGGGCAATGGCTGCAGGTTCCCAGCTGGGAGTGGCACAAGGCGGGTGTTGGGCCACAGCGCTCGGCCACCGTGATGCGCGCGCTGCGCTCCGCCGTCGCGCTTGAACGGCTGGCCGCGCTGCCCGCCCTGGAGGCGGCAGCAAAGATGCAGGCCATCCCGGGAATCGGTGTCTGGACAGCGGCCGAGGTGGTGCAGCGCACGCACGGCTGCCCTGACTCGATTTCCGTGGGCGACTACCACCTGGCGGCTTATGTGGGGGCCGCGCTGACGGGACGCCGGACGGACGATGCCGGCATGCTCCGGCTGCTGGAACCCTGGAGGGGACACCGGCAGCGCGTGGTCCGCATGATCCAAAGCAGCGGCTTCCGCAAGCCGACCTTTGGTCCGCGGATGACTATCCAGGACCACCGCCGGCACTGACGGGCCCTCCTACCGTGGCGTGGCAGGAGTCAGAGCCCTAACCGGGCCACCGCTTCCTGGCGCATTTCCACCTTGCGGACCTTCCCCGACACCGTCATGGGGAACCTCTCCCGGACCTCGACGTAGCGCGGGATCTTGTAGTGGGCCAGCCGCCCCCGGCAATAATCGGCAAGTGAGGCGGCGTCCAGTGGCGCGGCATCGGGCTTCAGGATGATGCAGGCCATCAGTTCCTCCCCGTACTGGGCGTCCGGCACTCCAATGACCTGCACGTCCTGGATGGACGGGTGCGTGTAGAGGAACTCCTCGATCTCCCGCGGATAGATATTTTCGCCGCCGCGTATCACCATGTCCTTGATCCGGCCTTCGATGATCACGTAGCCGTCGTCATCCATCCGGGCAAGGTCGCCGGTGTGCATCCAGCCGTCGGCGTCAATCGCTTCAGCCGTCTTGTCCGGCTGGTTCCAGTACCCCTCCATCACGGCGTAGCCCCGGGTGCACAACTCCCCGATCTGCCCGCGCTCCAGCACGTCCCCTGATCCGGGATCAACAATTTTGCTCTCCAGGTGCGGCATGGTCCGCCCCACGGTCTGCGTACGGTGCTGCAGGCTGTCCCCGTGCCGGGTCATCGTGGACACCGGGGACGTCTCGGTCATCCCGTAGCAGATGGCCACGTCCTTCATGTTCATCTCGGAAATGACCCGGTTCATCACCTCGATGGGGCAGAGTGAGCCGGCCATGACGCCGGTGCGGAGCGTGGACAGGTCGTAGGAGGCGAAATCCGGCAGTGCCAGCTCGGAGATAAACATGGTGGGCACGCCATACAAAGAGGTGCCGCCAAAGTCCTGGACTGCTTCAAGGGCAGCTGCGGGCGAGAATCCCCTGCCCGGGATGATGGTGGCAGCACCGTGGCTGAGGGCGTTCAGGTTGCCGATCACCATGCCGAAGCAGTGGTAGAACGGCACCGGGATGACCACCCTGTCGTGCTCGGTGTACCCGAGCAGCTCGCCGATCGAAAACCCGTTGTTCAAGATGTTGTTATGCGTCAGCGTCGCCCCTTTGGGGAAGCCCGTGGTCCCGGAGGTGTACTGCAGGTTGATGGGATCCTGCGGGCTGAGTTCGGCCATGCGGGCTTTCAGCCCGGAATGTCCGACGTCGTCCGCCCGCCGAAGCAGCTCGGCGTATGTCAGCTCCGCGTCACCGAGGGGGAAACCGGCGTCGAACCCTTCCCCGCCCGGAGCGGGAAGGAACACCAGTTCGCGCAGGTCCGGGCAGTGGGCAAGCGCCTCGCGGGCCATCCCCACATAGTCGCTGTTCCGGTCCGAGGGGGCGGTGACCAGCATCCGCATGCCGTTCTGCTTCACCACGAACTCGAGTTCGTGCCTGCGGTACGCGGGATTGACGTTGACCAGGACGGCGCCTGCCTTGGCTGTGGCGTATTGGAGCAGCGTCCATTCGGCGCAGTTCGGACTCCAGATGCCCACCCGGTCGCCCTTGGCCACACCAAGGGCGAGGAGTGCACGCGCAAGCCGGTCGACGTCGTCGTTCATCTTCGTGTAGCTCCAGCGGCGGGCGTCGGCACCCGGAACCGGTGCTGCCTCGATCAGCGCGTCATGGTAGGGAAACCGGGCCACCATCCGCTCGAAGTTCCGGCCGATGGTTTCCTCGAGCAGCGGGACGTCAGTGTCCCCGGCTGTATATGCGCGCATGGTGGCACGCTACCAACTGGCCTCCGGCAAGGAAAGCACGAGCGGAGCCCGGTACAGGGCTGTCGCCGCAACAGAAGCGGAGTGCTGCACCGGTGCCGGTATTGTGAAATCCATGACTTCACCCATTGACCTGCAGGCAACGTTCATCCCTAATGACGGCGAGTTTTACCGTGTAAAGCTGGCCCTGGAAATCGCCATCGACGAGGTGGTCAACGAACCTGGCTGCATCCGTTACGAGTTGACCGAAGCCACGGAAGACAAGCTGGTCCTGACCGAGCAGTGGGCCTCAGAAGAGGACCTGGCCAAGCATTCCAAGGGCATCGCCGTGCAGGACCTGAACGAGTCCCTCAGCGCGCTGCTGGCGGAGCCGGTCAAGGTGGAACGGATCTAAGCGCACCCATAGCAAAACGCGGGGTCACTCCGCGCCCGTGAAACCGAGGTTTATGGGCGCGGAGTGACCCCGCGTTGGTTGTAAAGCTCTAGAGATCCGGGATCTGCGTGCCGTCCTGGGGGCCGGCCGGCTTGCTGGCCGGCGCCGCGGCTTCTTCCCGCTGGCGTGCCACGTGGGCGTGGACTTCCTCCATGTCCAGGGCCTTCACGGCGTCCACCACCTGTTCGAGCTGCTGTGCATTCAAGGCGCCGGGCTGGGAGAACACCAGCACTTTTTCGCGGAAGGCCATCAGGGTGGGAATGGACGAAATGCCTGCCTCGGCGGCGAGCTGCTGCTCGGCCTCGGTGTCCACCTTGGTGAAGAGGACATCCGGGTGCTTTTCGGAAACTGCGGAGTACGTGGGGCCGAACTGCTTGCAGGGGCCGCACCATTCCGCCCAGAAATCCACCAGCACAATATCGTTGCCTTCAATGGTGGATGCAAACTGTTCACCTGTGATGTCAAGGGTAGCCATGACTCCACGGTACGCGCCGCTCCCCTGCCCTGTCCTGCCTGGCACCCGCTTGTTCGCTCCCCGCGTTATCGGGAATAAGGAGGCAGCCCGGCTACACGCGGCAAGCGGGGGTGCTACGCGATCCAGGTGTGCGGGGCCGGCGTCCGGCTGCCGGGCAGGGTGCTGGACGCCCGCCATTCGTGGATCCAGTCAGGAAGCACCAGGTCCGCCGGCGGCTCGCCGAACTCCCGGATGATGTCTTCCTGACTGACGGGACGCCCTTTGCTGACCAGCCGGGTGGCGATGTAGGCGCGGGCGTACACCTCGCCGTCGGCCACCATCCGCTGTTCAAAGAAGATGGCTTTGGTGTCCAGTCCGATGATGCGGGTCTCGATGGTGTAGTGCTGCCACAGCTGAAGAGACTTCCTGAACGCGATGGTCTCCGCTGCCACCACGGGGCCCCACCCGCGCCGGCGCATCCTTTGCCAGACTCCGCTGCGCACCATCAGGTCGAACCTGCCCAAGTCCATCAGGGACAGATACATGCCGTTGTTGACGTGCAAGGCGATATCGATGTCCGTTGGCAGGACGCGCAGGGGGAGCGAGGAACTATCCCAGACGGTCAGGGGTGGACGGCGCGAGGAACGGAACAGCATGAGCAGGGTTCTCAGGAGCAGGTGCATCCCCTCATGCTACCCGCGGGTAACATCGTGTCTGCGGCCTTGGCGGGGCTGCCAGTAGGATTTCCTGCATGACGCAACAACGCTACCGGGACCTGGCGGACTGGCCGCTGACGGTGACTGCGCTCATCTTCCTGGCGGCCTATGCATGGCAGGTCATTGGCCGGTTTGAAGGAAGTGCAGCCCTCCCTCTCGAAGCGGTCATGTGGGCCACGTGGGGTATCTTTGCCGTGGATTACCTGGCTAACCTGTGGCTGGCCGACAACCGTGCCAGCTGGTTCGTCCGGAACCTGCATGAACTGGTGATCGTGGTCCTGCCGTTCTTCCGTCCGCTGCGCCTCCTGCGGCTCGTGACCCTGCTGTCCGTGCTGCACCGGACGCTCGGCGACACGCTGAGGGGCCGGGTGGTCACGTATGTGGCAGGATCGGCCGCGATGCTGGTGTTCGTCGGAGCCCTTGCGGTCCTGGACGTGGAGCAGTCCTCCCCCGAGGCGAAGATCATCACTTTCGGTGATGCCTTGTGGTGGGCCATGACCACCATCACCACCGTTGGCTACGGCGACATGTATCCGGTGACGCCGATCGGGCGGATGGTTGCGGCCGCGTTGATGATGAGCGGCATCGCCGTCCTGGGCGTGGTCACGGCGTCCATCGCCTCCTGGCTTGTCCAGCGGGTGGAGGACACGGCCGAGGCCGTGTCCGAGGCCGAGGAACCGGTCCGCGCGGAAGTGGCGGAACTGACTGCTGAAATTGCCTCGCTCCGGCGTGAGATCGCCGCGCTTCAGCAGCAGCGCACGCTGTAGTTCCCCGCCTCCGGGCCAAGTGTTGGCCTGCGTAGGTTTGAGTAGCACGTTCCCTCCCGCCGAGTACCGCGCCAAATTATTCGGGTATGTCCTACTGATGCGTCGTGCCATCTGCTCTTCCTAGACTCGGGATTCCTAGGACCGAACAACGTGCCGGCGGTCCCCCGGGTTGGCTTCCCGGGATCCCCGCCTCCTCGCGGAGCCTCCGTATCTGCTGGGTATGCGGAAGCCTCCACCACGGGCCAGTTGTCATCCCGCGTCAGCGGGAGCAGCCGGCACGTTCCCTCGATCCGTCCTGCCCGCCGGAGCGCACTGCACCGGCCTGGCTGGACCGAGCCTGGACGGGCAACCCATGAACCAGCCATACTTTTCCACTCCCCCCGAAGGAACCAGCAGGAGCTTCGCGACCGATGACCCGCGGACGGAGCTTACCGCTGGACGGCCAGCCATCAGCAACAAGTTGTGGGCCGGCATGGCTACGGCCGCCGTCGTTGCGGCTGTTGGCGTCGGTGCGCTGGCTGCGCCTCCAGCGTCGGTGGAGCAGGGCACGACGACGGTTGGGCAGGTTGCCGCCGCAGCGTTGCCGGAGGTGCCGGACGCCGCAGCAGCCGCCGAAGCCCAGCCCGCGGCGGAAGCTGCGTCCGGAGCAGGAATGCCTGCGGCCGAGGCTCCCGCCCCAGCGGCTCCAACGGCCGAAGTGCCGTCCGTGACCCCGGCCGTAGCCCCGGCCGAACCCGCACCTGCGCCGGCACCTGAACCTGAACCGGCCCCAGCGCCCGCACTCGCGGGTGACCCGAACCTGTACACCGTGATTCCCGGAGACACAGTCGGCACCATAGCCGCCAGCCAGGGCGTGGACATGAATGCCATGCTCGCCGCCAACGGCCTGGGCCAGTACAGCATCATTGTTCCGGGGCAGACCCTTGTCCTGTCGGGCCCTCCCGTTGCTGCACCTGCCCCCGCTCCGGCTCCGGCAGCCCCGCCACCTGCGCCTGCGGCTGCGCCGGCAGCAGCCCCGGCACCCGCACCCGCCCCGGCACCGGCACCGGCGGCACCGGCCATCCGCACCATTTACGTCGCCGGTGCCGGCGGGCAGGGCATGGTGGACGCCTGCATCGGCCCCATCCACTACACCCCCAACGACGGCTACTCACTCTTTATTACCGAGCACGATTTCTGCGGTGGCTGGGCCCGGTTCTCCGGCATCGGAGTGGGTGAAACAGTAAGCATTCCGGGTTACGGAACCTACACCGTCTCGGCACGGGGACAGGTGCCCAACCCGGGAACCACAAACGACGTCCTTGCGGTTTTCGGCGGCTTCCCCCGGGCCATCCTCCAGACCTGCATCCCCGGCACCACCCAGATGCTCCTGATCGCGCTCAACTAGCTTCCCGGCTTGTCCGCGGTTCCAGCCTTTACTGCGGGGAGCCGCGGACAAGGCCATGACGGGACAAAGAACGCCACGGAGGGGACTCCGTGGCGTTGGTTGCGGGGATCCAGCCGGTAACCCGGGCTAGGCATTCATCCGTTTGCGTTCGGAGATGTGCTCCACAAGCTCGCCAACACGCTGGTCCGAGTAGTTCCGGGCAATGTCGCCCTGGCTGATAATGCCCACCAGCTTGTGGTCAGCGATGACCGGAAGCCGGCGGACCTGGTACCTCTCCATCATCTCGATCGCGGCGTCGACGTTTGAGTCGGCATCGATCCAGTGGGGCCTGCCTGAGGCGAGGTCGCGGGCCATCATCTCGCGGGGATCGTGTCCGGCGGCCACGCACTTGAGCACGATGTCACGGTCAGTGATCATGCCCATCAACTTGCCGTCGTCGCCGCAGATGGGCAACGAGCCGCAGTCCAGGTCCATCATCATCCGGGCCGCGTCCGTGAGGGACTGGCTTTCCTTAATACACTGCGCGTCCGTCGTCATGAATTCACGTACGGCACTCATTGTTTCTCCTTCATCGATGGGATATCGACGCAGGGCATCGGGCACGTGCGCCGATGCTGCCAGCCTACGCCCGGCCAATGCCGGTGTCGACGGCGGAAGGCTTGCCAAGGCGCGAAAAAGCCTCCGGAACCTGGTGGTTCCGGAGGCTTTTCCTTGGGTGGCAGATGAGGGATTCGAACCCCCGTAGGCGTTGCCAGCTGATTTACAGTCAGCCCCCTTTGGCCGCTCGGGTAATCTGCCGAACTTCAAAAGAAGTACCCGCCGATGCAGTCTTCAGAACGTTCATTCCTGGCCGTTCCGCTTCCAGTAACCGCGGGCAAGACAACTTTACAGAACTTCCGCCGAAGAATCGAATCGGGCTCTTGAGCCCCAGAACGGCACGGAATTCGGGCCCTCAACAACTTCAACCAGTGCCGGCCAGGAAACGTCAGGCGCCGCCCAGGATTTGGCCCGCAAGCCGGGCCTCGAACTTCGCAGCCTGCTCCTCGGTGATCTGGTTCAGCTGGACAGCCCGGAGCAGGTCCTCGTGGACGCCCTCCATCCGGGAGGATGCATCCGCCACCGGAGTGAAGATGATGGAGGCTGCCACCGCCGCTGCCGCGACAGACGTTGCCGCTGTTGCCACCGCCCCGGCTGCTGCTGATCCCGTACGGGTAACGTAACTGACGGCCTTGCGGTGCATGGTGTTCCCTTCGAACAGACTCCAACACGTCCAACTGTTCCCGGCCCTCCTTTGTTCCGGCGGAGCGTCCGCTGAGAGGGAACTGTGAGCCGGGCACCCCCATCAGAGGGGGCATACGTATTAGGCTGGAATGCAGAGATTGCGCCCTGTCAGAACACAGGGCTTCACCAGCACAAGGAGAGTCATGGCAGGCGAGTCAACGTTCGACGTCGTAAGCAAAGTGGACAAGCAGGAAGTGGCCAACGCGCTGAACCAGGCACAGAAGGAGCTCGCGCAGCGCTACGACTTCAAGGGCGTGGGTGCCGAAGTCGATTTCAGCGGCGAAAAAATCCTCATGAAGGCCAACTCCGAGGAACGCGTCCTGGCAGTACTGGACGTGCTGCAATCCAAACTGATCCGCCGCGGCATTTCGCTGAAGTCCCTTGACACCGGCGAGCCCTACGCCTCCGGCAAGGAGTTTCGCCTGGAGGCCTCCATCAAGGAGGGCATTGCCCAGGACCTGGCAAAGAAGATCAACAAGCTCATCCGCGATGAGGCTCCCAAGTCCGTCAAGTCCCAGATCCAGGGCGACGAACTGCGCGTCACGTCCAAGTCGCGCGACGATCTACAGGCCACCATGGCACTGCTGAAGGACTTTGACGAAGCCGACCTGCAGTTTGTGAACTTCCGCAGCTAGCCGAACCGCCGTCGGTATTCGACGCGCACAATATCTGCCGCCACGCAAAGAGGCTGCCGCTACCCGATTACGGGCAGCGGCAGACTCTTTCCGCATCGATAAGTAATCTGCGGGTCGAAAAGCTGCGACATCGGGAATTCCCGAGGACAAGTGCCGGCGGTCAGGCCAACGGCCGGCCGGCCATCCGTTCCAGCCGCGAGATGCGGTCGCGCATCGGCGGGTGGGTGGCGAAGAGCTTGTTCATCGCGCCACCGCGGAACGGGTTGGCGATCATCAGGTGCGAGGTGTTCACCAGCCGCTGGTCCTGCGGAAGCGGTGCGATGGTGACGCCACGCTCAATCTTGCGCAGGGCTGAGGCGAGCGCCAGCGGATCGCCGGTCAGCTGCGAACCGTCCTCGTCGGCGTCGTACTCCCGCGTCCGCGAGATGGCGAGCTGGATCAGCGACGCCGCGAAGGGTGCGAGCAGCGCCATGGCCAGCATGGCCAACGGATTGGAGTTGCGGCGGTCCCCGCCGAAGAACAGGAGCATCTGCCCCACCGAGGTAATGACGCCGGCGACGGCGGCGGCTACAGACGAGGTGAGGATGTCCCGGTTGTAGACGTGCATCAGTTCGTGGCCCAGGACTCCCCGGAGCTCGCGGGCGTCCAGCAGGCGCAGGATTCCTTCGGTCACGCAGACGGCGGCGTTCCGGGGATTGCGGCCCGTGGCGAAGGCGTTCGGATTCATGGTGGGCGAGAGGTAGATGCGCGGCATGGGCTGGTTGGCCCGGACGGAAAGTTCACGGACAATCTGGTGCAGCTGCGGCGCCTGCGCCTCTGTCACGGGAATGGCCTGCATGGACCTGATAGCAATTTTGTCGCTGTTCCAGTAGCCGTACGCCGTGGTGCCCACGCCGACCAGGGCCATGATCCAGATGGGTGCGGAACTGCGGGAGCCGGCGCCAATCACAGCTCCGAGACCCAGCAGCACGGCCCACAGGACGCCGAAGAGCGCCGCGGTCTTGAGGCCGTTGTGATGTTTGTGCACAATTCCTCCTTACTCACTAAGGGAACGGCTGTCTACGGAACAGGGTTCCGCGCGTCGTAATTCCGGAACCCCGGCTGCAGCTTGGCCGCGGCCCACGCGCCGGCGATGCAGAGGAAGCCGCCGATCAGGAGGACCCAGCCCTCCGCAACGAGCCTTGTTGCCCCGCCCGCCAATAGATCTCCAATCCTGGGACCTCCCGCCACCACCACAATGAACACGCCCTGCAGCCGCCCGCGGAGGTGGTCCGGTGTGGCGGCCTGGAGGATGGTGTTGCGGAAGACGCTGCTGATGGAATCGGCGATGCCGGCCAAGGCGCAGCATAGTGCCGCCGGGAGCAGCCACGCTGTCACCGCACCGTCCGGGGCGCGTCCGGCCAGCAGCACCACCAGCCCGAAGCCCGCAATCGACGCACCCCACCCCATCACCGAGAAGACCACGGCACTCCCCTGCCAGCGGACGCTGCCCAGCGGGCCGGAGAACAGGCCGGCCAGGAAGGCGCCAACGGCCGTGGACGCCAGCAGGACGCCCACAGTGGCCTCTCCGCCGCCAATCATCACGGCGCCAATGGCCGGCATCAGCGCCCGGGGCTGGGCCAGGATCATGGCAATCAGGTCGATAATGAAGGTCATCCTGAGGTTGGGCCGGGTGCCCAGGAAACGGAAGCCTTCGACGACGGACCGGAGTCCGGGCCTGCGAGGAGTTCCGGACGGCGGCAGTGGAGGCAGCCGGTAAACCGCCCACAGCACGAAGGCGAAGCTGATGAAATCGAGGGTGTAGGTCCAGGCGAAACCTACCCAGGCGACGAGCACGCCGGCCAGCAGTGGCCCTGCCGTCATGGCAAGTCCGAAGGACATCATGCTGAGTGCGTTGGCGGCAGGCAGCAGTTCCTTGCGGACAAGCATGGGAAGGATCGCGCTGCGTGCCGGCTGGTTGATGGCCTGCGCCCCGCTCTGCGCCGCCACCAGCAGATACAGGACCCAGACGTTGCCCAGCTGCAGCCAGGACTGCAGGGCAATCACGCCGGTGGTCAGCCACAGGACAGTGGTGGCGAGCAGCGCGACCCGGCGCCTGTCGTGCGAATCAGCGATGGAACCACCCAGCAGCCCGCCGATCACCAGCGGTACCAGGGCGAAGACCGCCAACAGCCCCACGTAGAAGCTGTCCTGGGTCAGGCGGTAGATCTCCAGGCTTACTGCCACCAGGGTCAGCTGGCTGCCGACGGCGGACACGGCCGAGCCCAGCCACAGCCTGCGGAACGCCGGGCTTTCCCGGAGCGGCGTGATGTCAGCGAGCAGTTTCCCCACCCTGCAACCCTAGTGGTAGCTGTGTGACTGTTGTTTTTGCAGAGGTTAGCCGCGCCTTATTGTGAGATGTTCATAATAAGTGCTTCAATGGTGTCATGACGGAACACTTCGACGGCCACGAAGCATGGGCTGCCGCCCTGCGCGCCCACGGCCGCAGGGTGACCAAGCAGCGGCTGGCGGTGCTGGCCGCCGTCGAACGCCACCCGCATTCCCCTGCCGAAAGCATCCTCAGTGCCGCACGTGCGGAACTCCCCGAGCTGACGGCCCAGTCGGTGTACGTGGTATTGGGCGACCTGACGGACCTGCACATGCTCCGCAGGTTTGAGCCCCCGCACTCCCCCGCCCTGTACGAGACGAGGGTGGGAGACAACCACCACCACGCCATCTGCATCAGCTGCGGCCGCGTCGAGGACGTTGACTGCGCAGTGGGCCACGCCCCCTGCCTCACGCCCCACTGGGACGAAAATGCCAAGCCGATGACCATCCAGATCGCCGACGTCATGTACCAGGGCATCTGCCAGGACTGCCAGCAGTCCCAACAACTTCCTTCCAATCGTCCCTCACAAGAAATAGAGAAATAGGAGAACAATGACTGCCATTTCAACAACCCAGTCAGGTGCCCCCGTTACGTCCGACGCGCACTCACAGTCCGTCGGTGCCGACGGTGCCATCATCCTGACTGACCACTACCTGGTGGAAAAGCTCGCCCAGTTCAACCGCGAGCGGGTGCCGGAGCGCGTAGTGCACGCCAAGGGCGGCGGCGCGTTCGGTACGTTCAAGACCACCGAAGACGTGTCCAGGTACACCAAGGCAGCCTTCCTCCAGCCCGGCGTCGAAACCGAGATGCTGATCCGCTTCTCCTCTGTGGCCGGCGAAAGCGGCTCTCCGGACACCTGGCGCGATCCCCGCGGCTTTGCCGTGAAGTTCTACACCTCCGAGGGCAACTACGACCTCGTCGGCAACAACACCCCCGTCTTCTTCATCCGGGACGGCATCAAGTTCCCGGACTTCATTCACTCGCAGAAGCGCCTCCCGGGCACCCACCTGCGTGATGCCGACATGCAGTGGGACTTCTGGACCCTGTCCCCCGAATCCGCGCACCAGGTCACCTGGCTGATGGGCGACCGCGGCCTGCCCGCCTCCTGGCGTGAAATGCAGGGCTACGGCTCGCACACCTACCAGTGGATCAATGCCGAGGGCGAGCGCTTCTGGGTGAAGTACCACTTCAAGTCCAACCAGGGCGTCAACTCCATGAGCGGCGAACAGGCCGAGCAGCTTGCAGGCTCGGATGCGGACTTCTACATCCGCGACCTGTCAGAGAACATCGAAGCGGGCAACTTCCCGTCCTGGGACCTGCACGTGCAGGTTATGCCGTACGAGGACGCAAAGACCTACCGCTTCAACCCGTTCGACCTGACCAAGGTGTGGCCGCACAGCGACTACCCGCTGATCAAGGTGGGCACCATGGAGCTGAACCGGAACCCGGAGAACTACTTCGCGCAGATCGAACAGGCCACCTTTGCGCCGTCGAACTTCGTGCCGGGCATTGCCGCTTCCCCGGACAAGATGCTGCAGGCCCGCATCTTCTCCTACGCGGACGCACACCGCTACCGTGTAGGCACCAACCACGCGCAGATCCCGGTGAACCAGCCCAAGAACCAGGTCAACAACTACAGCCAGGACGGCGCCGGGCGTTACCACTTCAACGCGCCCTCCGTGCCGGTGTACGCCCCCAACTCGGTGGGCGGCCCGGCTGCGGTTGAGCCGCAGAACCCGGCCGGCGGCTGGGAGAACGACGGCGGGCTGACCCTTGCCGCGCATTCCCTCCATGCCGAGGACAGCGACTTCATCCAGGCCGGGACGCTCTACCGCGAGGTTTACGACGAAGCCGCCAAGGCCCGCTTCCTCGAGACCATCACGGGTGCCGTGGGCGGCGTCAAGAGCCCCGGCATCAAGGAGCGCGCCATCCAGTACTGGACCAACGTTGACGCCGAACTCGGCGCGAAGCTCCGCGCGAACCTCGGCGCCGTAGCTGTTGCGTCGGCCCCGGCCTCCGACGCAGAGGCTGCCAACAAGATCGGCTGATCCAGCCCGCTGCTGGCCTTCAGGGCTTGGCGACCACCCCGTCACGGATTCCGTGGCGGGGTGGTCGCTTTTCCACATAGGGATGGTTTGCACATAGCGGGTCCGTGCCCTGTCCTCCGCTGGAGGGCGTCCCTAGGATCGCAGCATGACTACTTTCCAGGGCATCACGGCGGGCGCTTTTGAGTTCTATGAGGAGCTCCAGGACAACAACAACCGGGAGTGGTGGCAGGAGCACCGGGACAGGTACCAGTCTCTGGTCAAGGCACCGCTCGCGTCCCTGCTCGCAGAGCTGGAGCCAAGGTTCGGGCCCGGCAAGCTCTTCCGTCCCAACAGGGACATCAGGTTCTCCGAGGACAAGTCTCCGTACAAGACAGCCCAAGGTGCGGTAGCGGCCGTCCAGGAGGGCGTGGGCTACTATCTGCAGATCAGTGCCGATGGCCTGCTGGTGGGCGGAGGCTACCACTCCCACACCCCTGCGCAGCTGGCCCGATACCGCAACTCGGTGGACGCCTCCGGCACAGGTGAGGCACTCCGCCAGATCGTGGAGGCTGTTGCCGCGGCCGGCTTTGCCGTGGAGGGAGAGAAGCTGAAGACTGTGCCTCGGGGGTACGCGCGCGAGCATCCACGGGCCGAACTCCTCAAGCACAAGTCCCTTTCCGCCAGCATCACCCTGGGCCGGCCGGACTGGCTGTCCACCCCCGCCGCTGTCCAGGACATCGCCGGGCTGTGGGAGGACCTGCGTCCGTTAGTGGACTGGGTCAGCCGGCATGCTGCCCCTTGAGCTGTGTTTCCTCCCCCGATGAGGCCGCAGCCGGCCGGTGCCCCTTCTTTGCCAGCTGGATCTGCTCATAGACGTGATGCCGCAGCTCGGTGAAGCGCGGCAGGGAACGCGTGTTCAGCTGGTCGCGGTCCTCCGGGAGGTCGATCCGGATATCCTCCTGGATCACCGTCGGAGAGCTTGACAGGATGATGACCCGCTCGCCTAGGTACACGGATTCGTCAATGTCGTGGGTTACGAAGAGTATTGTCACGCCGAGCTTTTTCCAGACGACCCGGATCAGGTCCTCCAGGTCAGCCCTCGTCTGGGCATCCACCGCGGCAAAAGGCTCGTCCATCAGCAGGACCTCGGGCTGGTACGCAATGGCCCGCGCTATCGCCACGCGCTGCTGCATCCCGCCGGAGAGCTGCCATGGATAGGACCGGGGCACGTTGGAGAGGCCAACGGCTTCGAGGGCGCCGTCCACCAGCCGGTCGCGTTCAGCCTTGGGGACACCTTGGTTCTTCAGCGGCAGCTCCACGTTGTCGCGGACCCGCATCCAGGGGAACAGCGAGCGCCCGTACTCCTGGAATACCACCGCCATTTTCTTGGGCGGACCGGTGACGGGTTTGCCGTCCAGCAGCACCTCGCCTTCGGTAGGCGCCATGAGCCCTGAGATGCACTTGAGCAGCGTGGTCTTACCGGACCCGGAGGGGCCTACCAGGCAGGCCAGCTCCCCCGAACGCAAATCGAAGGTGAGGTTCCGGACCGCCTCCACGTCGCCGCCGTCGGTCTGGTAGACCTTTTTCAGCCCGCGGACGGAAAGTGTGGCCTCGGTGTTCCCCTGAATCGGATCAGGCTGCATTTTCTACCTCTTTCTGGCCGTGGTACCAGCGCAGGATGTTCCGTTCGGCCCACTGGAAGATGAAGGACATGGCCACACCCAGGAGGCCAAGGACCACGATGCCGGACCACATCTCAGGAATGGCGAAGGACCGCTGGAACTGGACGATCGTGAAGCCCAGCCCGGAGGACGAGGCAAACATTTCGGAGATCACCATGAGGATTAGCCCGAGGGACAGGGACTGGCGGACGCCGGCCATGATCTGCGGGCTTGCCGATGGCAGCACCAGATACCTGATGCGCGCCCGCCCGCTGATCCCGTAGGTGTGGGCGGAGTCCGAGAGGACCGGATCCACTGCCCGGACACCTTCGATGGTGTTCAGCAGCACCGGCCATACGCAGCCCGAGATGATGACCATGACCTTCATGGAGTCGGTGATGCCCATAAGCAGCATCAGCACCGGCACCAGCACCGGTGGCGGAATGGCCCGAAAAAACTCCAGCGTCGGTTCCAGGAGCGCCCGCAGCCATCGGATGGATCCGATCAGGATTCCGCCCACAACGCCGATGAGGATGGCCACTGAAACGCCCACCACCAGCCGTGCCAGGCTGGGCAGGACATCCGAAAAGAAGCGGTCGCCAAACCAGACCTCACCGAAGGTCTCCACGAGGTCGGCAGGCTTGGGGACAAAGAAGTTCACGGCACCCAGGGTGGAGGACCACCACACCAGAACCAGCAGCACAGGCAGGCCCAGTATGTAGCCGGCATTCCGTAAGTGCTTCATACAATCACTTCCGAGCGGATGGATGAATGCCAGCCCAGAATCCGCTTTTCGATCCGGCGCATCAGCATGTTGATCAGGACACCGATCAGGCCGGTGGCCAGCACCAGCGCGTACATGCCGGAGATGGCGCCCCCGGACTGGGCAAGCGCGATTTCCCTGCCCAAGCCAGGGGATCCGATCACGAGTTCCGCGGTGATGGCCAGCACCAGGGCCACAGCGGCGGCGAGCCTGACCCCGGTCATCAGGTAGGGCAGGGCGGTGGGAAATACGACGTACCGGATGCGGGCCATGGTGCCGAGTCCGTACGATTTCGCCGTGTTGTTGGCGAGCATGTCCACGTCGGCCACCCCGTACAGGACCTGGATGAGGACCTGCCAGAAGGATGCGTACACGATCAGCAGCAGGGATGACTCGATCTTCACGCCGAAGAGCAGCACGGCCAGCGGAATGAGTGCCACCGACGGAATCGGACGCAGGAACTCGACCGTGGAGTTCGTGGCCTTCCGCAGGAAGTCGCTGGAACCGATGATGAAGCCGAGCAGGACGGCGGCCGCAACAGCCATCAGAAGGCCGAGGAACCACGCCTTCATGGTCTCCGCCACCGCAATCCAGAAAGCAGTCAGCCCGAAGTCCACAACCAGTGCGGCAATGACTTCACTCGCCGGCGGGAGGAACCGTTCATCGATTAGGCCCAGCCGGGGAATGAGTTCCCAGGTTGCCAGGAATCCAATGATCCCCAGCACCCCGAGCAATTGATTGGCTGCCCCCTTGCCGGCCTTCCGGCGGGGCCGCTCGGCACGAGGAGCGGCCCCGCCGGTGGCCAGGGTTGCTGAACTCACGGCAGGAGGTCGTCAGCACTCGGAGCTTTGGTCAGCGTGCCGTACTTGGCTGCGGCGTCACCAAGGGTCTTGAACGCGTCCTCATTGAATTCAACCCGGTAGCGCGGGAGGATCATTTTGGCGCGGGTTGGCTCATCGATCTTGGTGTACGTGCCCACGATTTCACGGACTTCGTCCGGGTGCTCCTGGGCGTATTCGAGCGACTTGTTCATGGCGCGGGTGAACTTGTCCGTCAGCTCCGCTTTGCCGCTGATGGTGTCACCCTTGGTGAAGTAGCCGGCGATATCCAGCTCCGGACTCATCTCCACGAAGTTCGAGGAAATCACCGTTCCGCCCTCATCCACGGCCTTGGACAGGAATGGCTCCAGGATCCATGCGGCATCCACCTGCTTATTGGCCAAAGCCGCCGGGGCGTCCGGGAAGGCAACTTCAACGAACTTCACGCCGCTGGGATCGCCGCCGTCCTTTTCGATAACGGACTTGATGGTTGTGTCGCCGATATTGGAGAGGTTGTTAACCGAGACAGTCTTCCCGGCAAGGTCCTTCGCCGACTGGATCTCAGACCCGGCCGGGACCACCACCCCGCCGATGTCCTTGCCCTCTTCGCCGGTGGTGGAGGCGCCATTGGCCACGAACTTCAAGTCAAGCCCCTTGTCCTTGGCGACCATGACCGAGATCAGGTTGGAGAAAGCGAAATCGAAACTGCCACTGACCACGCCGGGAACGATTGCCGCGCCGCCGGTGGCCGTCTGGATGTCGAGTTCGAGGCCTTCATCCTTGAAGAAGCCCTGTTTGTCCCCCAGATAGATGGGCGCACAGTCCACGATGGGGATGACGCCCACACTGACCCGGGTCATCCCCTCTCCGCCGCCGCCGGTGGCGGGGGCAGTGTCGCCACCCGTGGAACTGGGCGAACCGCTTCCGCAGGCCGCCAGCCCGAGGACCGAGGCCGCCGTGAGAAGGGAAATAAGATGACGTTTCATGTTCACTCCTTCGTGCCCATGACCGGGGACGCCTGCGTCCCCAAGCCTTAGTGTTCGTCATTCGAACAAAAGTTCGACCAATTTGATTCAACCATGGTACGGCGGTCAAGCACACCCATGTACGGCTCATTGTTACAGCTCTGAGACGACGGCGTAAGGGACGGGCGGACCGCCTCCGGGGCAAGGGCCCGAACGTGCCGTGCTGTTACCAGCTCAGGCCGGCTAGCCGTTTGCCGCCAGCCGGGTCTCGAGGTTGTTGAAGAACACCGTCAGCATCAGCTCGAACGCTTTCGTGGCAGCCTCGGGCTCATTCATCACCACAAAGTCGAACTGGAGCCCGTAGAAGGTGGAGGTGAAGAGCCGTGCATCAGTATCGGCGAATTCCTCCGAAATGCCCTGGACCATCAGCCAGTCGCGGGTCTTGTGGTGGAGCATTCGGAAGTGGTCCTGCGAGGTTCCCCTCGGCTCGGCGGCAACAATGTCCTGCGCCGTCGCTTCAAATTCGAGCCGGGTAAGGTGCCGGTTCCTTTGGGCCATGGTCCACTGCCAGGAGTCCAACAGGAACTCCCGCCATGCGGCGCGGTCGATGTCCCGGACGTCGGTGTTGCGCATTTGGTCCAGCCGCGACTCAATCGACACGACGATGTCATTGATCAGCTGGTCCCGGCTCCCGAAGTGGTACACCAGCACGTAGGCGCTCATTCCCAGGCCATCAGCCAGGCTGCGGAAAGTGAGTTCGGCCAGAGTCTTGTCCATCAGGTAGTCGAGGATGGCGCCCAGCAGCTCGGCTTTTCGTTCGGGTCGTGTAGGGCGTGCCATGAATCCAATCCTACGAGGCAGCCTGCTGCAGGAGACGGACACAAGAATGCCCGCCCGGGAAGACCCGGGCGGGCATTCTATGGTGGCGTCAGGCGCGGGTGAACTCGTCCTCGTCATCGCGCACTGTGTGGCCGGCCGGTCCGTTGACCGCCGTACTGGCATCCGCGAACCGCTCGTTAAGGCGGGAGTGGCGCTGTCCGTAGGCAAAGTAGATTGCCAGTCCGACAGCCAGCCAGATCGCAAAGAAGATCCACGTCTCCACTGCCAGGTTGGTCATCAGATAGAGGCACAGCAGCGCGGAAACGATCGGCAGGACCTTGCCGAACGGGACCCGGAAGGCGGGTTTCAGGTCGGGGCGCTTCCTGCGGAGCACCAGGATGCCGAGGCTCACCACCACGAACGCGGACAGCGTTCCGATATTGATCATTTCCTCGAGCAGGTCCACGTTGGTCAGGCCTGCCACCAGTGCGACGGCGGCGCCGCAGATGATCTGGAGGCGCACCGGCGTCGAACGCTTCTCGCTGGTCCTGGACAGCGCTCGGGGCAGGAGTCCGTCACGGCTCATGGCGAGCACCACGCGGGACAGGCCCATGAGGAGCACCATGATCACGGTGGTGAGGCCTACCAGTGAGCCGAAGGCAATGATCTTTGCAGCCGAGGTATCACCCACAGCTTCGAAGGCCGTGGTGAGGGTGGGGTTCTCAGCCTCAGCCAGCCGGGTGTAGGACACCATGCCGGTCAGGGCCAGGGAGACGAGGATGTAGAGCAGGGTCACCAGGGCAAGGCCGCCGAAGATGCCGCGCGGCAGGGTCTTCTGCGGGTTCTTCACTTCCTCTGCGGAGGTGGCCACCACGTCGAAGCCAATGAACGCAAAGAACACGAGGGCAGCACCGGCGAAGATGCCAAGGGTGCCGTACTGCGCCGGCGCGGCTCCGGTGAGGAAGCCGAAGAACGACTGCTTCAGGACGTCGGCGGCGCCGGTGCCGCCGGTGGGCTCAGCGGCGGGAATGAACGGGGCGTAGTTTTCGAACTTCACATAAGTGAAGCCCACCACGATGACAAAAAGGACGACTCCGATCTTGATCAGGGTGAAGATGTTGCCCACGCGGGCGGACAGCTTCGTGCCAAGGACCAGCAGCACCGTGAAGACGGCGACGATCAGGAAGGCACCCCAGTAGAGGTCGACCCCGCCCAGGGAGACCGCCGGCGGGATGTCAGCACCCATGAGGGCAAACACCTTGCTGAGGTAGATGCCCCAGTACTTGGCGATCACGGCTGCCGCCGTGAAAAGTTCCAGGATCAGGTTCCAGCCGATGATCCAGGCGAGGAGTTCGCCCATGGTGGCGTAGGTGAAGACGTAGGCGGAGCCGGCCACGGGGATGGCGGTGGCAAACTCGGCGTAACACATGATGGCCAGCGCGCAGGTGACCGCGGCAACGGCGAAGGACAGGGTCACGGCCGGGCCTGAGAAGTTGGCGGCTGCCTTGGCGCCAACTGAGAAGATACCGGCGCCGACAGCCACGGCGACACCCATGATCATCAGGTCCCAGGTGCTGAGCGAGCGCTTTAGCTTGCGTCCGGGCTCATCGGCGTCGGCGATCGACTGCTCGATGGATTTGGTCCGGAGAAGGTTCATAGGGGAATCACAATCCTGGTTTCGGATGGAAACAGACCTGTCAACGCTACGGTCCATCCACTGGACGGTCCGAATTGTTCCGAATGGTGAGACGGCCGAAGGCCAAACTTTATTCCGCAAAACGCGCGTGGGGCCCTCCAGATGGAGGACCCCACGTGCTGCTGTACCGAATTCCCTAAACCGGCCAATCCATCAGGGTGGACCGGATCAGGAACCGCTTGCCCTCCGGTGCTTCGACCGAAAAGCCGCTCCCCCGGCCGGGCACCACGTCCACGGTGAGGTGGGTATGGCTCCAGTAATTGAACTGTTCCCGGGACATCCAAAACTCCAGCACCTGGGGCTCGATATTCTCGGAGAGGTCAAACAGGCCAAGCAGGATGTCGGCGTCAGCGGTGATGAAGTCGCCCGCCGGATAGCACATGGGTGAGGATCCATCGCAGCAGCCGCCGGACTGGTGAAACATCAGCGGCCCGTGCTGGAGCCACAGCTTCTGCAGCAGTTGCACGGCCGCCGGGGTGAGCGCCACCCGGGAGAATTCTTCCCCGGGCAGCGTCACTGCGGCGTCCAGCCTGTCCAGTCGCATCAGAACCTCAGGACCACGCGGCCGTCGATCTTGGCGTGCTTCATCTCGTCCAGGACCGCGTTGATGTCGCCGAGCTCGCGCACCGACACGGTGGGGTGGATCTTGCCCTGGGCATAGAAGTCGAGGGCTTCCTCCATGTCCTGCCGGGTGCCCACGATGGAGCCGCGGACTGTCAGGCCCTTTAGCACAATCTCAAAGATCGGCGCGGGGAAGTCGCCCGGCGGCAGGCCGTTGAACACGATCGTCCCGCCCCGGCGCGCCATGCCAATCGCCTGACCGAAGGCCGAAGGATGCACAGCCGTGACCAGGACGCCGTGGCAGCCTCCGGTTTCACGCTGGATGACCTCCACCGGGTCCTCGTGCAGGGCATTGACCGTCAGTTCGGCACCGTGCGCCCTGGCCAGGGCCAGCTTGTCATCGGCGATATCAACAGCTGCAACACGCAGGCCCATCGCTACCGCATACTGCACGGCGATGTGCCCCAGGCCGCCGATGCCGGAGATGGTGACCCACTGGCCGGGCTTGGCCTCCGTCATCTTCAGGCCCTTGTAGACGGTGACGCCGGCGCAGAGCACCGGGGCCACCTCGACGGGGTCGGACCCTGCCGGTATGCGGGCTGCGAACCGTGAGTCCACCAGCATGTACTCGCCGAACGAGCCGTCCACGCTGTAGCCGGCGTTCTTCTGCACTTCGCACAGTGTCTCCCAGCCGGTGCGGCAGTACTGGCAGTCGCCGCAGGCAGACCAGAGCCAGGCGTTGCCCACCAGGTCACCGACGGCCAGGTCGGTGACGCCCTCACCGAGGGCCACCACTTCCCCCACGCCCTCGTGGCCGGGAATGAAGGGCGGTGAGGGCTTGACGGGCCAGTCACCTTCTGCTGCGTGGAGGTCGGTGTGGCAGACTCCGGTGGTCAGGACCTTGACCAGGGCCTGGCCGGGGCCAGGCGTGGGGATCTCAAGGTCCTGGACCTGGAGATCCTTGCCGAATTCGGTAACTACTGCTGCTTGCATTCTCGTCGTCATTGGCGAAATCCTTGCGTGAGTGGGTGGATGAACGGCTTAGAAAAAGCCGAGCTTGTTTTCGTTGTAGCTGACCAGCAGGTTCTTGGTCTGCTGGTAGTGGTCCAGCATCATGGCGTGGTTCTCACGCCCGATGCCTGAGGACTTGTAGCCGCCGAACGCGGCGCCTGCCGGGTAGGCGTGGTAGTTGTTGACCCAGACCCGGCCGGCCTGGATTTCCCGGCCCGCCCGGTAGGCGATGTTGCCGTTGCGTGACCAGACGCCTGCACCGAGGCCGTACAGGGTGTCGTTGGCAAGGCCCATGGCATCGTTGTAGTCGCTGAACTTCGTCACGGCCACCACCGGGCCGAAGATTTCCTCCTGGAAGATCCGCATCTTGTTGTGGCCCTCAAAGACCGTGGGCTGGACGTAGAAACCACCGGCCAGGTCGCCGGGCAGTTCGGCGCGGGCGCCGCCGGTCAGGACCTTGGCGCCTTCCTGCTTTCCGATGTCGATGTAGGAGAGGATCTTCTCGAGCTGGTCGTTGGACGCCTGCGCGCCCACCTGGGTCTCGGTGTCCAGCGGGTTGCCCTGCACCATCTTCTCAACCCTGGCCACGGCGTCAGCCATGAAGGACTCGTAGATGTCCTCCTGGACCAGGGCGCGGGACGGGCAGGTGCAGACCTCGCCCTGGTTGAAGGCGAACAGCGCGAAGCCTTCCTGTGCCTTGTCGTAGAAGGCGTCGTCCTCCTGGGCAACGTCGTTGAAGAAGATGTTGGGGCTCTTGCCGCCGAGCTCAAGGGTGACGGGGATGAGGTTCTGGCTGGCGTACTGGCTGATCAGCCGGCCGGTGGTGGTCTCGCCCGTGAATGCGATCTTGCGGATCCGGGGGCTGGACGCGAGCGGCTTTCCGGCTTCGACGCCGAAGCCGTTGACCACGTTCAGGACGCCGGCGGGCAGCAGGTCGCCGATGAGCTCCATCAGGACCAGGATGGACGACGGCGTCTGCTCGGCGGGCTTGAGCACCACGGCGTTGCCGGCGGCGAGTGCGGGAGCGAGCTTCCAGACCGCCATCAGGATGGGGAAGTTCCAAGGGATGATCTGGCCGACGACGCCGAGCGGCTCGTGGTAGTGGTAGGCGGTGGTGTCGTCGTCGAGCTGGGAGAGCCGGCCTTCCTGGGCGCGGACGGCGGAAGCGAAGTAGCGGAAATGGTCCGCCGCCAGGGGCATGTCGGCGTTGAGGGTTTCCCGGATGGGCTTGCCGTTGTCCCAGGACTCGGCGACGGCCAGCATTTCCAGGTTCTCGTCGATCCGGTCAGCGATCTTGTTCAGGATCGCTGCACGCTCGGCGACGGAGGTCTTGCCCCAGGACGGCGCAACCTTATGTGCGGCGTCGAGCGCCAGCTCAATGTCCTCCGCCGTCCCGCGGGCCACCTCACAGAAGGCCTTGCCCGTGACGGGGGTCACGTTTTCGAAGTACTGGCCCTTGACGGGGGCCACCCACTCGCCGCCGATCCAGTTCTCGTAACGGTCCTTGAAAGTGACCTTCGAACCCTCGGTACCGGGCTGGGCGTAAACAGTCATTGCAGGCTCCTTTGCTGTGCATGAGGCGGGGGCCGGGTCATGGCGTCCGCCGTTGCACTCAGCGTAGGAGCGGGAAGGTTGCAACCAGGTTGCGCCCCACCTGCCCCCTAACCTCGCAAGCTCGGCCAGGGAACCCTGCAGGCGTGGGCCCCCCTCGCAACCCCAAATACAACTCAGGCGTGCAGTTCGGCTTCCAACCGCTCAAGGTCGGCGACGACGGCGGCACGCTTGGGCGAGCGGGCAGGCAGCAGTTTCAGGGCGGCACGCCGGACCGCGACGTCGTCCCTCGCCTCCGGCAATTCCGCATACTTGAGCAGGGTCTCGGCGCTGCCGTCGGTAAGGAGAGCCTCCCGCATCAGGGACGAGACCCTGTCCCGAAGGTCGACGATGCCGGGCGCCTCGGACTTGGGCAGCAGGGCACCGCGGTAAATTTCCAGCGCGATCCTGTGTGCGCCGCGCTGAAGGCAGTTCAGGACCTGGCCGCTGTCCGGAACAAGGTCCATGGTGAGCTTGTACGGCCGGGACTCCGGTACGGCGGCCGGATTAAGCTGCTGCAGGACCTTGCGCAGCCTGACCATTTCGGCGCGGAGGGTCATGCTGGAGCCGTCGCCCGGGTACAGGAGGACGCTGAGTTCCTCGGCGCTCAGTCCGTCCGGGTGCGCGCTGAGCAGAGCGAGGATTTCGCTGTGCCGGGCGGACAGCACCGCGGTTTTGCCTTCGATGCTGAGCACTGCCTGGTCGCGGCCCAGCAGCTGGAGGCTGTTGCGGTACAGGCTGCCTTCCTTCGCCCCCGCCCCCGGCGACCGGGAAGCACTGCCCGGGCTCCGTCGTCGTGCGGGCCCGCCGGCCAGCGTGGCCGCCAACTGGAGCCGCTCCACGCGCAGCTGCGCCTGCGCGGCGGCCACGGTGGCCTCGACGAGGGACAACGTGTGGGGCGCCACCGCCGTGGCCGTACCGGTGATGTCCACAACGCCAAGGACGGCGCCGGAATCGGGATCATGGAAGGGCACCGCGGTGCAGCTCCACGGGTGTACCGTCCGCTGATAGTGCTCGGCACCGGAAATTTGGATTCCGCGGCCCAGGGCAAGGGCAGTGCCGGGAGCGCTGGTGCCAACTGTCGCTTCGGACCAGTCGGCACCGGGGACGAACATCATGCCCTCGGCCCGGCGCTGCAGCGCGGGGTCCCCATCAACCCACAGCAGCCTGCCCACTTCGTCGCCCACCGCCACCAGCAGGCCGCTGTCGTGGCTGGGCTGTACCAGGAGTTTGTTGATCACCGGCATGATGGCGGCCAAGGGGTGCTGCCGGCGATAGTCGTCCAGTTCGTCCTGGTCCATAACGAGCGGCGCCGCCGGGTTGTCCGGGTTCGCCTTAAAGCCCGCCGACCGCTGCCAGGATTCGCGGATCAGCGCCCGCAGGCCGGGCAGCTCCGGCGCACCGGCAAACATGCCGCCGTCGAGCTGCTCATGCGCAGCCAGCGCGCGGAGCTGCAGCGACGCGCCGGCGCCGGGCGGGGTCAGGTTCGTCATCGAACTCCTGGTTGCTGCAATCCGTCTGCAAGGTGGCGTGGCCGCTCACTGCCGGCCATGGGGTGGACGCCATTGTAGCGCGGCCCCGCTCCCCCAACCTACGCTGTGGCGTTTTCCGGCTTTTGCGCAGATGTCAGCCGCGGGAGATCCGGATCATGTCCTCGCGGGGGACCACCTTGATACGTTCGCGGACCACATGGTCCAGGCCCTCGGGTCCCGTCCAGGCGGCACCGAGGTTTGCTTCGTGGGCGTCTAGCCTGTTCCAGCCCTCCCACGTGGTGTACTCGATGCCGCGCTCTTCCAGCAGGTCAATGATGGCCTGGGGGTCGGGATTCTTTGCCGGCGGCAGGGTCAGCCTGTCCTCGAGCAGGAACCCGATGGTTTCCAGGGCGTCGCCCTTGGTATGGCCGATGAGGCCCACCGGTCCGCGCTTGATCCAGCCGGTGGCGTAGATGCCCGGAACCGGGTTGCCTTCGCCGTCCAGGACCCGGCCGCCTTCATTGGGAATGACGCCCCGCTTGGCGTCGTACTCGAGTTCGTCCAGCGCCGAGCCGTGGTAGCCGATGGCCCGGTAAACAGCCTGGACGGGGTACTCGATGTACTCCCCCGTGCCTTTCGCGTTTCCTGTGCCGTCCAGCTGCATGCGCTCAAACGTCATGCCACCCACCTTGCCCGACCCGTCGTCGAGCACTTCAACCGGGTTGTGCAGGAAATGCAGGTGCAGCCGGCGCGATGACGGATTCTCGGACTCGGCGTGCTCCTCCACCAGCCAGTTGGTGAGTGTGTTCACCATGGTCTTGATCTGGTTGTTGCTGCGGATGGCGTCGTCAGAGGCCTCATCGAATTCGAAGTCCTCGGGGTAGAGCACAATGTCCACGTCATTCATGTGGCTCAGTTCGCGCAGTTCCAGCGGCGTGAACTTCACTTGGGCAGGGCCGCGCCGGCCAAACACGTGCACGTCCGTGACCGGTGACGCCTTGAGTCCGGCGTACACGTTGTCCGGGATCTCGGTGCTCAGGAGTTCCTCCGGGTGCTTGACCAGCATGCGGGCCACATCCAGCGCTACGTTGCCGTTGCCGATCACCGCAATTTCCCTGGCATCCAGCGGCCACTCGCGCGGTACATCCGGATGGCCGTCGTACCACGACACGAAGTCCGCGCCGCCGAAGGATTCCTGCAGTCCAATGCCGGGAATGTCCAGGTCCGCGTCCTTGACGGCTCCGGTGGAGAAGATCACCGCGTCGTAGAAGGAGCGGAAATCGTGCAGCGTGAGGTCCCGGCCGTAGGTCACGTTGCCCAGGAAGCGGATGTCGCCGCGGTCCAGGACTTTATGCAGTGCGTTGACAATGCCTTTGATACGGGGATGGTCCGGTGCCACGCCATAGCGGATCAGGCCGTACGGCGCCGGGTAGGCCTCGAACAGATCGATGCTGACCTCGAAGTCGCCGTCCTTGACCCCGCTGGACTTGGTGAGGATGTCCGCAGCGTAGACACCCGCCGGGCCCGCGCCCACAATGGCGACGCGGAGAGGACGGGAGGAGCTGGATTCGCTGGGGTTGGACACCGGGAGCCCTTCTGAACTGATCATCGCCATGATTCGTGAGGTGGCACCGAAAGAGGTAGCGCACAGTCCCCTATTCTAGGCCTCAGCCGCTTTTCGCCAGCGGCACCACGTTGCCTTCACGGTAGAGCAGCGCGCGGAGCTCCGCTTCAGCCGAGTCGGGCCGCTTGGGGTCGATGGTTTCGCCCTCGTGGTAGTGGTCAAGCACGCGCGGGTCGACGTAACTCTTGCGCGCGATGGACGGGGTATTGCCGAGGACCTCGGAAGCGTCCATCATGGCCCGGCTGATGGCCCTCTTCCGTTTGGCAGCGGTTCGCTGCGCGCCGGTGCGGGCCAGGCTTGCGGCGGCCGCCACGGTGCCGTGCAGCGTCCGGAAATCCTTGGCCGTGAAGTCCGAGCCGGTGCGCTCCTTCACGTAAGCGTTGATGTCGGCGCTGGTGACAGGCCGCCAGTGCCGCCCTTCCTTGTAGGCCATGAGCCTGGCATTGGGGCCGCGGCGCTTCAGCAACCGCAGCAGGGCGGCAAGGTCGGCGTCGCGGATTTCCGATTCCCAGTCTTTGCCGCTCTTGGCCGGAAACCGCAGATGGATCCGGTCCTTGCGCACCTGGACATGGGCACACAGCAGGGTGGCGAGCCCGTGGCTGCCGTTTTCGTTGGTGTACCGCTCGGACCCCACCCGAAGGGAGCCGCTGTCCAGCATTCTGAAAGCCCCCGCGAGGACGCGCTCGCGGGTGAATCCTTCACTGCGCAGGTCCATGGTCACGCGCCGCCGGGCGGCCGGAAGCGATTCGGCCAGCTGGAGGGCACGGTCGAATTTCAGCCGGTCCTTCCGCTCCCGCCATTCCGGGTGATAAATGTACTGCCGCCGCCCCACGGCATCCACCCCTGTGGCCTGGATGTGCCCGTTTTCAAAAGGGGCAATCCAGACGTCGGTCCAGGCCGGCGGAATGCCGATGCCTTCCAGCCGCTCCCGGACAGGGCCGGACGGCAGTGTTGATCCGTCGAGGTCGCGGTAACTGAAGCCCTTGCCCGCGGCCACGCGGCGGTAACCGCGGCCCGACGCGTTACTCCGCCGGAGCCTCATGGAGCGGCACCCGGCCTCATGGCGAACATCATAAAAGCAAGCCTACTGACTATTTCCCGGATTGCATGCCCGGCCTGCTGGAATACCTGCCTCCGGGGTGGTGTTATGGGTTCGTGCCCACACCCGACGGATCTTCCCCCCTGAGTGCCCCGGCTCCTGCCGCTGCCCCCGGTCCTTCCCGGACAGCCGGCCCCAAGGCCGTCGATAAAGAGACGACGGCGGGAATCCTCTTTGGCATTGGTGCGTACGGGCTGTGGGGGCTGCTCCCGCTGTACTTCTTCGTGCTTATGCCTGCCGGCGCCGTCGAAATCGTGGCCAACCGGGTGGTGTGGTCGCTGCTGTTTTGCGCGCTCCTCATCACCGTTACCCGCGCCTGGTCCGCCTTGGCACAGGCACTGCGCAACCGGGCGGTGTTTGGCTCCCTTGCCCTCGCTGCCGCCCTTATCGCCGTCAACTGGCTGACCTACACCTACGGAGTGACCACCGGACAGGCCGTTGAGGCTTCCCTGGGCTACTTCATCAACCCGCTGGTGTCCGTCCTGCTGGGCGTGTTTGTCCTGAAGGAGAAGCTGCGTCCGCTGCAGTGGGCAGCCGTGGGCATCGGCTTTGTTGCGGTGGGAGTACTGACGTATTCCTACGGCAAGCTGCCGTGGATCGCCCTGACCCTGGCCTTCAGCTTCGGCTTCTATGGCTTTGTCAAGAAGCGGGTTGGTCCCAGGGTGGACGCCGTAACGAGCCTCAGCGTGGAAACCATGGTGCTCGCCCCCTTGGCCGCTGCCACCATGATCTTCCTGGCCGTCACCGGAACCGCCACCCTCACCACGCAGGGCCCCGGGCATTTTTGGCTGCTGCTGGCATCCGGGGTGATCACCGCGGTTCCACTGCTGTTCTTCGGGGCTTCCGCGCGCAGGCTTCCCATGACCACCATCGGACTGCTCCAGTACTTTGCACCCCTGTTGCAGTTCATCCTTGCCCTCGTGGTGTTCAAGGAAGCGATGACCCTGGACCGCTGGATCGGTTTCGGAGTAGTGTGGCTGGCCCTGGCCGTCCTCACCGTGGACATGCTGGCGGCGGCGCGCAGGAACTCGGTGGCCAGACGGGGAAAGCGGGGCAGATGACATCTCCTTCCCGGGAAGACACCAGGCGAACCCGTCTCCGCATCCTGGTCGCGGCACTTCTCGCCGTCGCCGTCCTGGCGGCGGCAGTGCTGTTCCTGACGAGGGGCCCTGCACCGCTGCCCGGCACCCCGGAATCTTCCCCGCCCGGCACCGCTGAACCTTCCCGGCCCGGCACCGCTGAACCTTCCCGGCCGGGCACATCGGCACCGGCGGCCGGAACGGACGGCCCCGCGGCGGAAACCTCCAGCTTTTCAGGTTCTTCGGGCGACGTGGCGGATGATGCTGCCATCTGGGTTGATCCGGACAACCCGGGCAACAGCGTGGTGATCGCGGACAACAAGTCGGATACAGGCGGCGGTATTGCCGTTTTCGGGATGGACGGCAAACTGGTCCACTTCCGTCCGGACGGGAAGATCGGCAATGTCGACCTGAGGACGGGGTTCCCGCTGTCCGGAAAGCCGGCCATTCTGGTGGGCGGAAACAACCGGACGGACGACACATTGGCCTTGTGGACCCTGGATCCGGAGACCAGGAACCTTACTCCGGTGACGGCCGGCACCATTGACACGGTTGAGCCCAACTACGGCTTTTGCATGTATCACAGCAATGCCACCGGCAAGTTCTACGCGTTTGTCACCCCGAACGAGGAAGGGTCCGTGCAACAGTTCGAGCTGGTGGACGACGGCACCGGAAAGGTGGAGGCCGACCTCGTCCGGGAACTTCCCATCAGCAGCATCACGGAAAGCTGCGTGGCCGACGACGAGCTGGGACACCTTTACGTCGCGCAGGAGGACGTTGGAGTGTGGAAGTACAACGCTGAACCTGATGGCGGGGCCGAACGGGTCTCCGTGGACGAAGCAGGCGCCGGCCGCCTTGTTGCGGACGTGGAGGGCTTGGGCATCAGCTACGGCCCGGACGGTTCCGGGCACCTGTTCGTTTCCAGCCAGGGCGACTCCACCATAGCCATCTACGACCGGGCCGGTGACAACGCCTTCATCAAGAAACTCAAGGTGGGCGGCAGCGGGAATATCGACGCCGTCACGGGAACCGACGGCCTGGATGTCACCACCCTGAATGCCGGCCCGCAGTTCGAGCAGGGAGTTCTGGTTGTCCACGATGAATCGAACAGCGACGGAACAACGTCGAACCTGAAGTACATTCCGCTCAGCTCGGTTCTGGAGTAGCAAAGCCAGGGGCCCCGGAACGGTTGTTCCGGGGCCCCTGGCTGTGTTTGCGCCGTTGCGAGGTGACGCCAACTCTTGTTTTGGCGTTTACGCGTGGGCCCTGATGGCAGCAGCCAAAACGTCCAGGCCGTCGTTCAGCAGTTCATCGGTGATGACCAGCGGGGGCAGCAGCCGGATGACGTTGCCGTAGGTGCCGCAGGTCAGGATGATGACACCTTCCTTGAGGCAGGCGGCAGCAACTGCCTTGGTCAGTTCCGGGTTGGGTTCCTTGGACCCGGCCTGGACCAGTTCGATGGCCAGCATGGCGCCGCGGCCGCGGACGTCACCGATCACGGAGGACCCGGCACCACCGAGTTCGGACTGCAGTTCGCGCAGGCGTGTGGTGGCGAGGGATTCGATGTGGCGGGCGCGGCCGGCGAGGTCGTATTCCTCCATGGTGCCGATCGACGCCAGCGCGGCAGCGCAGGCTACGGGGTTGCCGCCGTAGGTGCCGCCCAGGCCGCCCGGGTGGACGGCGTCGAGCAGGTCGGCCCGGCCGGTGATGGCGGACAGCGGCATGCCGCCGGCGATGCCCTTGGCCAGGGTCATGATGTCCGGAACAATGCCCTCGTGGTTGACGGCGAACCATTCACCCGTGCGGCAGAAACCGGACTGGACCTCATCGGCGATGAAGACGATGCCCTTTTCCTTGGCCCACGCTGCCAGTGCCGGGAGGAAGCCCTCAGCCGGGACGATGAAGCCGCCCTCGCCCTGGATGGGCTCGATGATGATCGCGGCAACCTGGGCCCCGCCGATCTGCTTCTCGATCATGGTGATGGCGCGCTTGGCAGCCTCGGCACCGGTGATCTCCGGGTTTTCCTCCCGGTAGGGGTAGCTCATGGGCATGCGGTAGACCTCGGGCGCGAACGGGCCGAAGTTGGTCTTGTACGGCATGGCCTTGGCCGTCAGCGCCATGGTCAGGTTGGTGCGGCCGTGGTAGGCATGGTCGAAGGCCACGACGGCGTCGCGCCCGGTGGCGAGGCGGGCCACCTTGACGGCGTTCTCCACTGCTTCAGCGCCGGAGTTGAAAAGAACGGTGCGCTTTTCGTGGTCGCCGGGGGTGAGCCGGTTGAGCTGCTCGGCCACAGCCACGTAGCCCTCGTAGGGCGTGACCATGAAGCAGGTGTGCGTGAAGTGCTCCACTGCTTCCTTGACGGCGCCGACGACGGCGGGATCGGACGCGCCAACGCTCGTCACGGCGATGCCTGAGCCGAGGTCGATGAAGGAGTTGCCGTCGACGTCGTGGATGATGCCGCCGTCGGCGTCTGCGACGTAGACGGGCACGGTGGAGGCGACGCCTGCGGCGACTACTGCCTTGCGGCGCTCTGTCAGGGCTACGGATTTGGGGCCGGGGAAGTCGGCCTGGACCCGGCGCTTCTGCTCCAGGCGGAAGGTGATGTCTGATGCGGTGGTGGTCATGATGATTTCTTCCTTAAGAGTCGAGTGCGGACATCACGTGCTTGATGCGCGTGTAGTCCTCCACGCCGTACATGGAGAGGTCCTTGCCGTAGCCGGACTGCTTGAAGCCGCCGTGGGGCATTTCGGCGGTGAGGAGGATGTGGGTGTTGATCCAGACGGCACCGAAGTCAAGGTCCCGGCTGAGGCGCATGGCCGTCCCGTGGTTGGACGTCCACACGCTTGAGGCGAGGGCGTATTCCACGTCGTTCGCCAGCTCAACGGCTTCTTCCTCGGTGCTGAACTTCTGCACGGTGATGACGGGTCCGAAGGTCTCCTTCTGGACGATGTCGTCGCTCTGCTTCGCGCCGGTGATGATGGTGGGTTGGAAGAAGTACCCCTTCCCACCCGCCCTGTGGCCGCCGGTTTCGATCCGGCAGTTGGCAGGAAGGTTTTCAACTACTGAGGTGACAGCGTTGAAGTGGTTAATGTTGTTCAGCGGGCCGAAGTAGTTGTCTTCGTCATTCTGCGAGCCGGTGTGCAGGGTCCTGGTGTGTTCCACCATGGCGGCCACAACGTCGTCGTGCACGGAATCCTCCACCAGTACCCGGGTGATGGCCGTGCAGTCCTGGCCCGCGTTGAAGAACGCGAACTCGGCGATCGCCGCTGCGCTCTTCTTGATGTCGGCGTCCTTGAACACAATGGCAGGCGCCTTGCCGCCAAGCTCCAGGTGTGCGCGCTTGAGGCCCTTGGCTGCACCTGAGGCGACGGCGATGCCGGCGCGGACCGAGCCGGTGATTGAGACCAGGCCGGGAACCTTGTGGTCCACCATCATGGCGCCGGTCTCGCCCGTTCCCAGCACCACGTTCAGGACGCCGGCGGGGAGGATTTCCCCGGCCAGGCGGGCCAGGACCAGGGTGGATTCCGGGGTGGTGTCCGAGGGCTTCAGGACCACTGTGTTGCCGGCCGCGAGCGCGGGACCGATCTTCCAGATGGCCATCAGGAAGGGGTAGTTCCAGGGCGCCACCTGCGCCACGACGCCGATGGGCTCGCGGCGGACGTAGGAGGTGTGCCCCTCGAAGTATTCGCCGGCGGACTTGCCTTCCAGGATGCGGGCTGCGCCGGCAAAGAAGCGGAGCTGGTCAACGCCTGCAGCAACTTCCTCCGAGGCGATGAGGGAACGCACCTGCCCGGTGTTGCGGTGCTGGGCCTCCACGAGTTCGTCGCTGTTGGCCTCGACGGCGTCGGCAAGCTTGAGGAGCATGAGCTGGCGCTGCCCCGGGGTGACGTGCTTCCAGGTCCTGAAGGCGTCCTTGGCGGCGTTCATGGCGGCGTCCACATCGGCCTGCACGGAGACGGGCGACTGTGCCACCACTTCCCCGTTGACGGGGTTCACGATGTCCAGCAGGTCAGTGCCGGCAGGAGTGACGAACTTCCCGTTGATGAAGTTCTGCAAGGTTTGGACCACGGTGTGCAACCTCTTTCGTAGGGGCCGGCCGCGCCTGGGCTGAGTCCAGGACGGTGGTTGGAACTGCCTAGAGCCTATGCCAGCGCCCCTGCCCAGTGAATAGCCACCTGCACACCCTTTTTGAGGGTATTTAGTGCGGTTGCCCAGCGCCCCTTTATCCTAGATCCATGGCCATTTCCCTTGCCGCCCTGCTGGGTGTGAACTCGCTGAAGCTGTCCAAGGCCGGGGTCGCGGAAACCACCTGGCACCAGGACATCAACTGGGTGGCAGTGACCGAGCTGGAGGACCCGCACCGGTTCATCAACGGCGGTGAACTGATCCTGACAACAGGCCTCCGCCTGCGGTCCGCGCCCGAGCAGCGGCGCTTTGTCCGGCAGGTGCAGCGGGCCGGCGCTGTCGGCATCGGTTTTGGCGTAGGGCTTTCACACGAGACAGTTCCCCCGGCCCTGCTGGCCGAAGCCAACCGGTGGGGCCTGCCCGTGGTGGAGGTTCCCTATGAGACGCCGTTCATCGCCATCGGCAAGCTGGTGGCCGACGCCCAGTCCGCGGACCATTATGCGAAACTTGAACGCCTGATCGCCGGCCACCAGGTGCTGGCACGTGCACTGCTCACCGGTGGCGGGCTCGCTGAGCTGCTCAAGCACCTGGGCGGGATGCTGCGCACGGATGTAGCCCTGAGCCAGTTCACCGCCCAGTTGTATAACAGCAGCAGCGAATCACCCTCGGCGGACACCTGGTCCTCCTACCCCGTTCCCACCGGCCGGCGGGATGCCTGCACCCTGTGGGTCCGGCAGCCCTTCGAGGATTCGGGCATCATCGGCTACGCCCAGAACCTGATCAGCGTCGAGCTGAACAACATGGTCAAGCAGCGCCAGGCCCAGCGTGCCCTGTGCGGGCAGGTGCTGGAGGACGTGATCCATGGTGCCCTGGAGACCAGCGAGGCCCAGCGCCGCCTGGCCGGGGTAGGTGTCAACAGCACCCGGAAGAACGTGGTGCTGCTGGCTGTCTCCGCAGCGCACCATAAAGCCTTGGTGAGCACCTCGGTGCCGCGCGAACTGGAGAACGCGGTGGCCGCCGTCGTGGGCAAGGACCTGGTGCTGGCAATCAATGACGACGGCGGCGGCGCACCTGCCCTGGCCCGGAAGCTGAGCGACCATCTCGCCGAGGCGGGTATCCACGCAACCATCGGAATCGGGGGTGCGTACACCAAGCCGAACGGGCTGCGGTGGAGCTACTTCGAAGCCCGGGACGCGGCAAGCCACGGGCTGCCCGTGAATGAACCGGAGCGTCTGAGCCTGACGTCGCTGCTGCTGGCCAGTGAGGATGTGCCGCTGGCGGACATGGCCAATGAGTCCCTGAACCCGCTCCGCGCATTCGATGCCGCCCACGGCTCGGAACTGATGACGACGCTGGAGAGCTATCTCAACAACAACGGCTCTGTGGCTGCCGTCGCGGAGGAACTGACCCTGCACCGGAACACGGTCCGCTACCGCCTGGCGCAGATCACCGAACTGACGGGCTACGATCCCGCGGTCACCACGGACCGTGTCCAGCTGTGGCTTGCGCTGGCCGTGGCCCGGCTGGGCGCCCGGCAGGGCAAGTAGGGCAAACCAAGGCGCCCCGTCCGGTGGGCTGGACGGGCGTCAGATAACCCCGCGCTGCAGGAGCTCGCGCGACTTCTTGCGGCCTTTACGGTACCTGGCCTCGGCGGCGCTCATCAGCGCGTCCTGCCGGCTGGCCAGCGCGGCGAAGACCGCAGCTTCTGCCGGCTGTTCCTGGCCAGGGTTGAGTGCGGCCAGCAGGTCCCGGGCTATCACGGCGTCATGGAAATCGCCCAGGACCTTTTGCTGGCGGTGTGCCGCTTTGGCCACTTGCCTGGCGCGTTTGCCGTGCACCAAAGCAGCTGTTTCCGCCACGTGCCGCAGCCGCTTTGCATCCTTGCGCACCTGGTGGAGGGCGTTGTCGTGGTCTGTCCCGCGCCGGGCGTGCGCAGCTGCCTTATGTGAGCGCCGCAGCCGCCTGGCGGACTTTTCCACGGCTTTTGCGGACACGCGCCGGCCGCGCGCCACCGTTTCCGTGCGGACAGGCGGGTTGTCGCGGAACTCTTCGAGCTCGTCGAGGAGCCGGAAGTAGCGGTCCGAGCGCAGCGCCTCCTGGAGCTGCCGGTATCCGTCGTCGAACGTGGCACCCACTCTGTGCTCAACAAGGTTCCTGGCCGCCCCGGTGCCCTCCCCCGGCGGCAGTTCGCCGAGGTGCCCGCGGAGCCTGTCCAGCAGGACTTCGGCATCCCTCGGTCCGCCCAGCAGCCCGCCCAGCCACTTCAGTTCGTCCCGCAGCCGGCGGACCGGGCCGGCGGAATACAGCTTCCGGTAGGCCGCGAGCGCGGACCGGATCCGGCGGACAGCTGACCGCATGGTGTGCACGGACTCGGGTTCCTCCAGCCGGACCCGCGGGTCCTGGGCCAGAATCTGCTGGATCTGCCCGTCGAGGTAGGCAGTGACGACGGCGGTGGCTGGGGCTTTCTTGCCGGCGGCGAGAGCAGGGGTACTTTGGTCCTGCGCCGGGCGGGCGGCCAGGGACGGGCCGGCGCCCGGTGCTGAGCTTCCTGGGGTATCGCCGAGGGCACGGGAGAGTTTGGACGCGTGGCCCGCAGGATGTGCGCCGGCCCGGGCGAGGAGTTCCTCAGCCGGTCCGAAGATCCCCGGTCCGCCATGGACGAGCTCCAGTTCCCACTCGCGCCACTGCTGCTTCCGGCCGCCGCTTTCGGTTCCGCCACCCGGACCGTTATGCAGGCGCTCCGCCGTCACCCGGTCATCGGCGAGGTCCGCCAGGTGTACGCCGTCTTCTCCGTACAGCGCGTGGGTGGTGCGGCTGGTCTCGAGCCGGACTACGGGTGCTACTTCCGCTCCGCGGAGGTACGCCTGGACGTGGTCGAGCAGGCTGTCCGGCACCACGCCTGGCTGCCCCAGCGGGGCGTGCAGTTCCCGCCGCTGCTGAGGTTCCGGCCCTCCGCCTCCGGCTTCCAGCGGCGGCAGTTTCAGGTGCCACCCGGCATCTGTGCCGCCAGTGCGGCGGCGCAGGGTGATCCGGCGGGAGGCAAGGGTATGCCGGGCGGTGTCAAAGTAGACAGCCTCAAGAAGTGCGGTAAGGGGAGCGCCGGCCTTAGCCACTCCGGGCAGGCTGTCCAGCGGAGGCACCACGGCGTCGCTGTCGACGTCGTACTTCTTTTCGATCTCAAGTCCTTGCGAAGCCTTCACAAGCCGTCCTTCCACTCCACGGGCAGAGCTTCCGGAAAATGGCGTCCGGCTGCCCGCTGGCAGTCTATTGCCCTTGGCCGGGAACCCGGGAGATTCCTGCCACACAATCGCAGACATCAAACGTCTAACCTTTACACTGGATCAATGCCAGCTTCGCCTCCTTCTGCCGCCGCAGCGCCTGCCGCCCCTCCCCGGAGTGTTCCCGCTCCCCCCGCCCCCGCCTCGGCGTTGGCGGGGAACGAGACAAAACCGCGTTCCGCCGTCGTGTTCGGTGTGATCGCGCTGGTGCTGATCGGGCTGAACCTGCGGGCCGGGATCACCGGAGCGTCGGCACTGCTGCATGACCTGCAGTCGGTCCTGGGCTACGGCGCCTTTGTGGCTGCCGTCATCCCGTCCATTCCCACGCTGTGCTTTGCCCTTGCCGGGGCGGGCACCTCGTGGCTGACGGGCCGGCTGGGCGTGGAGAAGGCCATCGTGGTAGCCCTGGCAATGCTGGCCGGCGGGCTGCTCCTGCGCGGCATTCCCGCCACCGGCATGCTGGTGGCGGGCAGCGTCCTGGGCATGTCCGGCCTGGCTGTCTGCAACGTGGCAATGCCCTCCTTCATCCGGGAACACTTTGCGCACAGGACCTCGCTGATGACCGCCGTGTACACGGTAACCATGGCCACGGGTGCCACCGTGACCGCGGCAGCGGTGGTACCGCTGGCCCAGGCGCTGGGTTCCCCTTCAGCTGCCGTTGGCGCCATCGGCATCACTGCCGTAGCGGCCCTCCTGGGCTTCCTTCCCGTGGCGCTGCATGCGCACCGGAACACTCCGCAGCGGAGTGGGGCCCGGATCTCCCCCTGGCCTTTGCTGCGGGCCCGCAAGGGACTGCTCCTCACCGCGATCTTCGCGCTCCAGGCCTTGCTCGCCTATGCCCTGCTGAGCTGGTTCCCCTACATGCTGACCACCATGGGCCTGAGCGCCTCGGACAGCGGACTGATGTTCGGCTTGATGCAGCTTGTCTCGGTTCCGGCCGGGATGGTCCTGATCGCCATCGGTTCCCGGCCCCGCATGCTGCGGCCCGCGTTTTACCTGGTGAGCGTCACCATGGTGGCGGGCCTGGTGTCGCTGCTGCTCCTGCCGGTAGGGCTGGCCGCCGTTTCCGCCACCCTGCTGGGGTTCGGCCTGGGAATTTTCCCGCTGGTCATGGTGATGATCAGCCGCAGCGGCGCGAGCACCACGGAAACCACGGCGCTGTCCACGCTCGCCCAGTCCACGGGCTACCTGCTCGCCACCGCGGGGCCGTTCGGCATGGGCCTGCTGCACAGCGCCACGGGCGGCTGGACGCTGCCCCTCCTGCTGCTCCTCGCCCTTGCGCTGGCCCAGATTGTGGTGGCGCACCTGATCACCGGCAAGGCCATGACCAAAGCCGTGGGAAGGAAGTAGCCCGCCATGGTCCTGGTCCCTTCTTCCCGCACCCCGCTCGCGGACGAGGTCACTGCCAAGCTGCGCGCCATGGTCCATTCAGGCGAGTGGCCCCTTCACCAGCGCATCCCGTCCGAGACCGAGCTGATGGCCGGCCTGGGGGTGTCCCGCGGCACCCTGCGCGAGGGCATCAAGGCGCTTGCCCACAGCGGAATGCTCGAGGTGCGGCGCGGCGACGGCACCTATGTCCGGGCCACCAGTGAGATCTCCGGAGCAGCCCGGCGCATGTACCAGGACCATACTGAGGAACACATCCTGGAAGTCCGGCTGGGCCTGGACACCCAGGCAGCCCGGCTGGCCGCACGGAATGCAACGGACGACGACGTCTCCGCCCTGCGTGCCCTGCTCACCGCCCGGGACGCGGCCTGGAGCGCCGGCGACTACGAGGCCTGGGCGCAGGCCGACTGGGGATTCCACGAACGGGTGGCACAGGCTTCCGGCAATCCGCTGCTGCACGAGCTCTACGTCAGCTTCGGCGCAGCCTTTCACCAGGACCTCCTTAAGCAGCAGCGCCGGGCGGGCTTCGACGGCCGCCCGCACGAAGGGCATGACCTCCTGGCCGATGCCATTGAGGCCCGCGACGAGGACGCCGCAGTAGGCACCGTCAACCGGAACCTGAACTCCTGCGCCGAGTGGCTTGCCGGATAACGCTTCCTATACAGGGTTTCACCGGAACTTAATCGGTCAGTAGGCTTACTATCTGAAGAAAGGTAGTTCAGCCCGCCCTGCGCCCCGGCACGGCAGGCACCGCCGACGACGAGGAGTTCCCGTGGCGAGATCATCACGCCTGACCGACCACAACGTGGGCCAAGAGCCTGCGCAGCAGGCAGCGGCACAATCACCGGCCGCTGCCGCTGGCCATACCGGCGCTGCCGGCCACCAACCGCCGCCCGTCCGGAAGGCCCGGGACACCAAGTCGCCCACCCAGCTGTGGGGTGACGGCCTGGGCAGGGTTGGGATCCGTGCTGCCCAGATTCTGCTGATCCTCACCGTAGCGGTTGTCTCCGTCTACGCACTGATGCAGATCAAGCTGCTGGTCATTCCGATTCTGATCGCACTGATTCTGGCAGCCGCCATCGGCCCGTTCGTGAACATGCTCCGGCGCCGCGGGCTGCGGGGCGGCCTGGCAACCGGCATCGCGTTCATTGGGCTGCTGCTGGTGCTGGGCGGCGTTTCCACCGTGATCTACTACTCCGTCCGAAACCAATGGGGCGAACTGGCGCAGCAGGCTGCTTCCGGGCTGGATGAGCTGGAGAAGTTCCTGCTGACCGGGCCCATCCCCCTTGAGCAGGCGCAGCTGGACCAGGCGCGGGAAGGCATTGTGCAGTTCGCCACCAGCAGCCAGGTGCGGTCCGGCGCCCTCACCGGACTGTCCGTGGTGACTGAATTTCTTGCCGGCGCAAGCCTCGTGGTGATCATCCTGTTCTTCTTCCTCAAGGACGGGGCCAAAATCTGGAACTTCTTCCTCCGCCCCTTCACGGGCGAACGTGAGGCTAAACTGCGCCGGGTGGGCAGCCGCACCCTCGAGGTGCTGGGCGGCTACGTGCGGGGCACTGCCATCGTGGCCCTGGTGGACACCATCGCCATCGGAACCGCGCTGCTGATCCTGCAGGTTCCGCTCGCCATTCCGCTGGCCATCATCGTTTTCATCGGCGCCTTCATCCCGCTGGTGGGCGCTACGGTGGCCGGCATCCTGGCCGCCCTGGTGGCACTGGTGGCAAACGGGCCGGTGGTTGCCCTGATCGTGGTGGCCGTGGTCATCGCAGTCAACCAGCTGGAGGGCGATCTCCTGCAGCCCATCGTCATGGGCAAGTCCCTGCAGCTCCATGCCCTGGTGATCCTGATGGCCCTGACTGCAGGCACCATCCTGGCCGGCATCGTCGGCGCCGTGCTGTCCGTGCCGCTGGCCGCCGTCGCCTGGGCCATTATCCAGGTGTGGACTGCCGAGGACCCCAACCTGGAGGACATGAACCCGGACCTGCCGCCGGCCGGTACTAAGCCGATCTAGGCATCAAGCTCCAGTGCAGGCTGGCAGATTTGCCTCCACGCATCAAAAAGGCTGGCGCCCCTGGTATCCCAGGTGCGCCAGCCTTTTTGTGCGTCGTCTTTCGGTATTACTTCTGGAGGCCGGCGAAGACGTTCTTGGGGCGCTGCATCTCACCATGCTTGGCGCCGAGGACCACCACCAGCCCGGCAAACGCGGGGATGACCCACTGGAGCATTTTCAGCTGCTGCTGGGCCGCCTTCAGCTCTTCGGAGGCATTCGGGGCGGGCTCGGTGGCACCTTCCGCACCCTCAGCGGCCATCTTCTCCACCTTCTTGCCCAGGATGCCGGAGTACAGGGTGACTGCGGCGCCCACCACGGTCACTGCCGTCTTGATGACGGTGTCACGCGCCACGCCGTCCTGCTTGGCGATCCGGTCCTTGTTCTCCCACGCGATGGCCAGGTCCGCCACAAGGTGCGAGGCGAACGCGCCGGTCTGGAACGGCGCCCATTTCATCCAGCCTGCGCTCGAGAGCCTGGTCCGTTCCGAGGGGTCCTTGGCCGCCGCCGCCGCACCGTTGAGGCCGATTGCGCCCATGAGCGATCCACCGAACCACGCTGCTGCCGTCAAATCGTGAACTGACCGGGCAATAAGATTTCCTGCCATGATGTGCATTCCTAACGTTGAACTGGTTCCGAGAGCCGCTCTTGCGGTCTTCGCTTGCCGTGTCCCTTCAAGGTCATGGTCCGCCTATGGTAAGCACACTTACTAATGTTACGAAAGCCCGTCTTCCGAGGGGCATAACGCGTAATATCGTGGCCATGGGAAACACAGGTACTTTGTTCGGCTGGGCCTTCGGGGACCCGGCGCGGGAAAAAGAAAGCACGTACGTGGCCGGCCTCCAGGATGAGGCGCTGAAGAATGCGCGGGAGACCGCAGTGGCCAAGGGAGTAGCCGTGGTGGCGGATTCGCAGGTGTTCACTGTCCTGAGCGCCGACGATTCCCTGGTGGAACTGGATAACGCCCCCGGAAAACTGGTGGTCCGCTGTACCGTGCACGTCGAGGGGCCGGGCGCCGGGAAGCTGCGCGCTGAAGGGCCCATGAACGGCTGACCCATGTCCGACGCGGAATCGACCATCAGCCAGGCCGCGGATGCCGTCGAGGTGGTTTCCAACCACCCGGCCCTGGATGTCCTGGCGCGGACAGGGTTCGCCGTCATGGCGCTGCTCCACGTCATTATTGGGGCCATTTCCATCGCCGTCGCCTTCGGTCAGCCCGGCGAGGCCGAACCCACAGGGGCGATCGAGCAACTGGCCGCCAATCCCTGGGGTCCTGCAGTAATGTGGGCGTGCGTGCTGGCCTGCTTCGGGCTGGGCTTGTGGCAGGCGAGCGAGGCCACCCTGCGGGCACGCCGCCTGCCCCGCAAGGAACGGGTGTCCAAACTCATCTCGTCGGGCTTTCTGGCGATTGCCTACAGCAGCGTAGGGGTCAGCTTCGCCGGTTTCGCGGTGGGCCTGCGGGGCGACTCCAGTGAGAGCACGCGCGATTTCAGTGCGTCCCTGATGGCTGCGCCGTTAGGGCTATGGGCATTGGTGGCACTGGGCCTGACGATTGTGGGTATCGGGGTCTACTTTGTGGTCAAAGGCGTGCGGCGCGGGTTCAAGGAGGAGCTCTTCCACTTTGACGGCACCCGCCGCGGAAGGGTGATTGACGGCCTGGGCATTGCCGGCCACATTGCCAAGGGCGTGGCCCTGGTCCTCACCGGCCTCCTCTTCGTCATCGCCGCAGCCAAGCACAATCCCAGTGAATCCACCGGCCTGGATGGCAGCCTCAAAGCCCTCCAGGATCACCCGTGGGGACCGTACCTCCTGGTGGCCATCGGTGCGGGGTTTATTGCCTATGGGATCTTTGCGCTTGTCCGCTCGCGGTTTGGACGCATGTAGCACAGCCATTTCAGGGTAGGAAGGAAGCATGAGCCACTCCGAACTGAAGGACCAGGACCAAACGGCCAACGACGAGGCCGCGCCGGGGGACGTCGCACCGGCAATCACGGAGACTGTAGGCAGGACCTTCGCTGCCATGTTCCGGGTGTTGAAGCTTGCCCGCCCTGACAGGCCCATCCACCCGCAGGGCATCGGGCTGACCGGGACCTTGGCCAGGACCGGCAGCCAGGGTGAACCGAGCGGCCTGGACTGGCTTGACACGCCGGGGTTGGATACCGTGGCAGCGAGGTTTTCCCGTTCCATCGGGCTGCCCCAACAGTTCCCCGACATCCTGGGGCTGGCGCTCCGGGCCACTCCCGCTGCCGGGAAAGGCGGCGGCGACGGCGGGGAAGGTGGCGGCGCGGCCGACGTCCTGTTTGCTTCCACGGGCTGGCACCTGCCCGGCAGGTTCCTGCTCCAGCCCAGGCTTGACGTTGCAAGCTCCACCCTGACAACGCTTATGCCCTACCGCGGCCGCAACGGACCCGTGCTGCTGGGGCTGCGGAGCACGCAGCTGCCGGAGGGGTCGCTGTCTTCCGGGGAATGGGTGCTTGAGCTGTCCTGGGCCACGCCAACGGGGCCCTGGCGGCAGTGCGGCGAGCTGCGCCTGAGGGCGGACCTAAAGCCCCGGGATACTCCCCTGCGCTTTGACCCCCTCAACAACCAGCCGCCGGGCACCCGGACCTACGCCTGGACGCGCCGCCTCCGGGAGCGCTCCTACCTGGCGGCCCAGCGGCAGGCTCCTGCCGCCGTCGCGCCTTCCCCCGAAGTTTCCCCAGCCGCACAAATCCTGGTCACCCCATCCACCACAGGAAGGAACACCATGTCCACCGTGTCCCAGCTGTTCAACTCCCCCGCCGCCGACGTCTGGAAAGTCGTTGCCGACGGCTGGCTGTACTCCGGCTGGGTGGTGGGCGCCTCCCGGATCCGGGCGGTGGACGACACCTGGCCGTCAGCCGGCGCCCGCCTGCACCACTCCGTGGGCGCGTGGCCCCTCGTGATCAACGACAGCACCAGGGTGACCGCCGTGGAACCGGGAAAGTCACTGGAACTGTTGGCCCGCGGCTGGCCGATGGGTGAAGCGAAAATCATCATCAGCCTCGAGGACCGGGGCGACCAATGCCTGGTGACCATCTCCGAAGACGCCATCCGCGGGCCCGGCAGGAAGGTGCCCAAGGTCATGCGGGACCCCATGATCACCGTCCGCAACCGCGAAACGCTTAAGCGGCTGGAACTCATGGCCGCTGGCGGAGCCGGGAAGTAGCCCTGCCCGGTTAAAACAATGCGGGGTCACGCCGCGCCCATAAACCAGGAGGTTACGGGCGCGAGGTGACCCCGCATTGCCGTGTTAGTGAGGTGCTGCGGTCCTTAGACCTGCGCGGCCACACCGTCACGGGAAATGTCCACCATATCCCCGCGCGGCACAACCTTGATGCGCTCGCGCTTGACCTCGACACCGTGCGAGCCGCCGGCCTCCGTGGCCGCAGCGCCGAGGGCGAGCTCGTGGGCATCCAGCGCCAGCCAGCCTTCCCAGCTGGTGAACTTCACGCCGCGGGCGTCGAGGAGTTCGACGACGGCCTCCGCCTCCGGAACGGCGGCGACCGGCAGGTTTTCGCGGTCTTCCAGCAGGTACGTCACGGTCTCCAGGGCATCGCCCTTGGTGTGCCCGATCAGGCCGACCGGTCCACGCTTGATCCAGCCGGTGGCGTAGATACCCGGTACGTGGGTGCCGGCGGCATCCAGGACGCGGCCGCCGTCGTTCGGAATGACGCCCTTCGTGTGGTCGAACTCGATCTCCGGCAGGGCGGAGCCAAAGTAGCCGATGGCGCGGTAGACGGCCTGGACCGGGTAGTCCACGAACTCGCCGGTGCCGCGGGCGTTGCCCGTGCCGTCCAGCTCGGTGCGCTCGAACCGCATGCCGGCCACCTTGCCCGGCGTTTCGGCGTCGTCGTAGATCTCCACCGGGCTGTGCAGGAAGTGCAGGTGCAGGCGGCGGGAGGCCTTCAGCTCGGAGAGGTCCTCGGGCTGCTCGGCGATCCAGTTGGTGAGCGTACCCACCATGGTCTTGGTCTGGTTGTTGGTCTGGATCTGGCGGTCGGATTCCTCGTCGAACTCGAAGTCCTCCGGGTACAGGATGATGTCCACGTCCTTGGAGTGGGACAGCTCGCGCAGCTCCAGCGGAGTGAACTTGACCTGGGCGGGGCCGCGGCGGCCAAAGACGTGCACGTCCGTGACCGGCGATTCCTTCAGGCCGGCATAGACGTTGTCCGGGATTTCGGAGACCAGGAGGTCGTCGGCGTGCTTGGACAGGACGCGGGCCACATCCAGGGCCACGTTGCCGTTGCCGATCACGGCGATTTCCTTGGCGTCGAGGGGCCAGTGGCGGGGAACATCGGGGTGGCCGTCGTACCAGGAGACGAAGTCCGCGCCGCCGAAGGAGCCTTCCAGCTCGATCCCGGGGATGTTCAGGTCCGCGTCCTTGATGGCGCCGGTGGCGAAGATGACGGCGTCGTAGTGGGTGCGGAGGTCCTCGATGGTGAGGTCCGTGCCGTAGTCCACGTTGCCGAAGAAGCGGATGTCGCCGCGGTCGAGCACTTTGTGCAGCGCGTTCACGATGCCCTTGATGCGGGGGTGGTCCGGGGCCACGCCGTAGCGGATCAGGCCGTAGGGTGCCGGGTAGCGGTCAAAGAGGTCGATGCTCACGGTCAGCTCGCCGCTCTTGACGGCTTCGCTCTTGGTGAGGATGTCGGCGGCGTAGACGCCGGCCGGGCCGGAGCCCACGACGGCAACGCGCAGCGGACGTTCGGCAGAACCTACGGTGGTGCTTGATGACACGGCTGTGTTCCTTTTTCTTCGATCCGGCCCGGAGGGCTAGGTGGTGAGGACTCGGGGCTTGTTCGGTGTGGTGGTGCTGTAGTCAGCGGTTTTGAAGTGCGACGGCGCGAAGGGGCTCACGCGCACCACGTCACCGATGACAATCACTGCGGGATTTGCGACGCCGGCGGCCTGGGCCTGGTCGGCGATGGAACCGAGCGTGCCAATCGTCACGCGCTGGTCCGGCAAATAGCCGTTTTCCACAATACCAACTGGCGTATCGGATGGCAGGCCGGCTTTGCCCAGGGCGGACGCGGATTCGCGCAGCTGGCCCACGCCCATAAGCAGGACGATGGTGTGGTCAGGGCGTGCCGGGACCTCGGAAAGTTCCTCGTGGCCGGTGACAACGCTGAAGCCCTTGGCCAGGCCGCGGTGCGTGACGGGGATACCGGCCGCTGCCGGCACGGAGATGGCGGACGTGACACCGGAGACCACTTCGACCTCGACGCCGTGCTGCCGGCAGTACTCGGCTTCCTCGCCGCCGCGGCCCAGCACGTAGGGGTCGCCGCCCTTGAGCCGGACCACGCGGTGGCCGTTGAGTGCTTCCTCCACGAGGATCCGGTTGATTTCGGCCTGCGGTACGGGATGGTGGCCGGGGGTCTTGCCCACTTCGATGACGCGGACGTCGGGAGCGAGTTCGTTCAGGAGTTCGCGGGGGCCGAGGCGGTCTGCCACCACGACGTCGGCCTGGCCCAGGAGCCGGCGGCCGCGGACGGTGATGAGTCCAGTGTCACCGGGGCCGCCGCCCACCAGCGCAACGGATCCGCGGTGGGCCCGGCGGCGGCGCAACGGAAGATCGCCCGTTTCCAGGGCGGTGGCAACGGCGTTGCGCACTGCCATGGCACGCCGCGGGTCTCCCCCGGCGTTGACGGCGATCTTGATGTCATCAACTTCGGCCACGGCGGGGGTCCAGGCGGCGGAGGCCTCATGGTCGGAGGCGTTGACGCACCAGATGCGCTGCGCCTCGGCGTCGGCAGAGACCTGGGCATCAACGGCGGAATCGCCTGTGGCGGTCTGGACGAACCAGACGCCGTCGACATCTTCGGAGCGGTAGGGGCGCGGCGCCCAGGTGAGGAGGCCGGCGTCGGCCATGTCCTGGAGCGCGGCGGAGGCAACGGGAGCCACGACGGTGACTTGTGCACCGGCGTCGAGCAGGCCCTTGGCGCGGCGGGCAGCAACGGGGCCGCCGCCCACCACCAGCACCGGGCGGCCGAGGAGCCGCAGCGCTGTGGGGTAGATATCCTGAATTGCCATGGATCAACGGTAGGGCCGCGTCACAATCGCCAACAAAGGCCGAGCAACACCAGTTCACGCAAGGTAACGCTGCGTCACATAGCCTGCCGCCCGCCGTCGTACTCGCTTGTGGGGCACATTGGCGTGGAAGGCGGCGGTGTTTGCGTTCGCACCCGGCGTGTCCGTGTCAAAGTGCCCCAGGTGGGCCGCTGATGCTGCCGAGGAAGCGGCCGCGGTCCGTGATGAGCCGCTGCAGGTAGGGGCGCAGGACCAGCTTCCCGGCTATCCGGCCCAGGAACCCGAACGGAGCCGTGAACTCCACCCGGTCCGTCATGATGCATCCTCCGGCTGTGGCCTCGAATTCATGAATGTGGCGGAAGCACCTGAAGGGGCCGCGGACCTGCTCGTCCGTGAAGCTGCGGGGGAAGTCCAAATGGGTGATGCGGCTGGTCATAGTGAGCGGAAGCCCGAAGTGCCGCGCCCTCCAGGTGACCTCCTGTCCCTCGCTGATGAGCCCCGACGTCACCCCGGCTACCGCCCGCTCCCCCGACCCCTTCTGGGACTCCACGTGGGCATCAACGCTGCGGGCCAGGTCGAAGAGCCGCTCCTGCGGAAGGCGGCTTTCAGTGCGGCACACAAAGCTCATGGTCATTGCGCCAGTCTGCCACTCAGCCGGAGCTTCCGGGGCCTGGGGGTGCTGGCATAACTGCGTAACTTTTGAGCCTGGCCCAGGACCTTGCCACCGGAATTACGCGGCGTATGCGGCGCAGGGCGGGTAAAAGTTACGCCTTTGGATCGCCAAGGAACAGCAGAGCCCGACGGCGGGAGTCGCCGTCGGGCTTGGCTGAAGGTACGTGGGTGGCTGGATTGGCTAATGGCCGACTTAGCGGGTGCTGCCGGAGAGGAGGCCGCGGCTGCGCAGGAGGCGCTTCTCAATCGGCGCGAATACCAGCAGTTCGATCAGGATGCCGACGGCGAGGATCAGCAGGATTGCCGACATCACTACGGCCATGTCGGACAGCTGCCGGCCCTGGTCCAGCAGGGAACCCAGGCCGAAGCCGATGGTACCGCCCACCGCGATGATCTCCGCGGCCATGAGCGAACGCCAGGAAAAGGCCCAGCCCTGCTTGAGCCCGCCCAGATAGCCGGGCAGGGCTGCGGGAAGGATGATCTGCAGAGCCATCTCCAGGCGGGAGGCGCCCAGGACAGTGCCAACGCGACGGTACTGCGGCGGGATCTGGTCCACCCCCGAAATGAGCCCGTTGATGATGGACGGAATGGCGCCCATGAACACCACGAAATACACGGTGGCGTCGGTGAGGCCGAACCAGATGATGGCCGCCGGAACCCACGCGACCGAAGGCAGGACCTGCAGGCCTGAAATCAGCGGGCCGAACGCGCGGCGAAGCGGAGCCACCTGGGCAAGCAGGAGGCCTACGGGTGTGGCGATGGCCACCGAAATAACGAAGCCCACCAGCCCGCGCTGCAGTGACGTCCATACCGATTCCTGGACTTTGCCTTCGCTCCAGAGGACACCCATCTGGCCCAGCACGTCCATCGGGCCCGGGACCTGGTCACGCCGCTTGAAGCCCAGCGACACGTAGAACTGCCAGATCAGCACCAACACCACCAGGGCGGCGATGGGCAGCAGGACGCGGCTCCAGTCGATGCGGTTCTTGCGGGCGGCGTCGGACTGAAGGGAGTCCAGCCCGGATTCAAGCTCCCGCAGGTCCTCGCTGCCGGTGGACGTCCGGGTGAGTGCGGCGTGGATGTGCTGAGGCGATGTGGGCTCGGAAGGGGCTTCGGCCAGAGGTGTCTGGTTACTTGGCATGGCGGCGGATCTCCTCCCGGAGCCGGGCGGTGATGACCCCGGTCAGCTGGCCGGCAAGCCCGGCGTCGGTTCGGTGTTCCTCGGTGACGGCCCATTCCTGGACCACGCGGCCGGGGCGGGAGGACAGCAGCAGCACGCGCTGGCCCAGCCGTACGGCCTCGCGGACGTTGTGGGTGACGAAGACGATGGTGCGGCCGGTTTCCTTCCAGATCCGCTCGAGCTCATCGTGCAGCAGGTCGCGGGTGATGGCGTCCAGGGCGGCGAACGGCTCGTCCATGAGCAGCAGCTGGCGGTCCTGCGCGAGGGAGCGGGCCAGGGACACGCGCTGCCGCATGCCGCCGGACAGTTCATGGGGGCGTTTGTCCCCGGCCGTGCCCAGGTGCACCAGTTCCAGGAGCTCCTGCGCCTTGGCCTTGCGCCCGGCCTTCCCGACGCCGCGGAGTTTCAGGGCCAGCTCGATGTTCTCGCGGGCGGTCAGCCAGGGAAACAGCGCAGCGTCCTGGAACATAAAGGCGGCACCGTCGCTGGGCACTTCCAAAGCGCCCGACGACGGCGGCTCCAGTCCCGCGATGATGTTCAGCAGGGTGGATTTGCCGCAGCCGGAGGCACCGAGGAGGGCAACGAACTCGCCCTTCCCGATGGTGGCGTTGACGTCGTCCAGTACCGGGGCGCCGTCGCCGAAGCGCTTGCCCAGGTGTTCCAGTACGACTGGCATGGTGCCGTCCTTAAGTAGGGGGGTGGATCAGTCCTGGCCGAGGCCGGCTGCTGAAATCTTGGTTGCTGCGGCTCCATTGAGCGGGCGGAGGTCGAAAAGGCCGGTGATGTCCGCCTGCTTGGTAGTGCCGGCCTCGACGCCGTCCTCCAGGAGCCGCGGGTAGCTTCCGGCGAGGGGGTCCAGCGTGAAGGCGATGTTGGCCAGGGACCGGGCCAGGACGTCGTCGGCAAGGGGTGCGCCGGCGGATTCCTGCAGCGCGGAGTTAATGACGGCTGCCTTTTCAGCAGCGGGGGCCCCGTCCAGCCAGGCCACAGACTTGGCGTGGCCGGCCAGCAGTGCCTTGACAGCATCCGGGTGGGCCGCGGCGAACTTCTGGTTCACAATGAGTACCGTCGTGGGGAACTCGCCCGGCTTGCCGGTACCGGTCCCATTCCACAGGTCCTTTTCGTCCACCAGGACTTTCGCTCCGGCCTGTAGCACCAGCCGTGAGGCCCATGGCTCAGGCAGCCACGCGCCGTCGAGCTTTCCGTCCTGGAAGAGCTTCAGGGACTGCGCGTTTTCCGTGGGGTTGATGGCCACGTCTCCGCTGCCGTCCACGTTGGTCTCGTAGCCCTCGGCGGCGAGCCAGGCGCGGAGGGCCACGTCCTGGGTGCCGCCGAGTTGTGGCGACGCAAGGGTCTTGCCCTTGAGGTCGGCGGCGGACTCGATCTCCGGTTTCACCACCAGCTGGGCTCCTCCCGCTGCGGCACCGGCAATGATCCTCACGGACTGTCCCTGGCTCTTGACGAAGGAGTTGATGGCCGGGTTGGGGCCGATGTAGGCAGCGTCGATGGCGCCGGCGTTCAGGGCCTCGATGGCAGCGGGTCCGGCGTTGAACGTTTCGGTGCTGAGCGCGGTGCTCCCCAGGCTTTCGGCGAGGAAGCCCTGTTTGATGCCCACCAGCGCAGGGGCATGTGTGACGTTGCCGAAGAAGCCCAGCTTCAGCCCGGCCGCGGGCGAGGGCTCAACGGCCTGCGCCTCAGTGTTACGGGAAACAGTGGAGGCTACGACGGCGCCCACCACGATCAGGAGGACCAGCCCGACGGCCAGGGCGGCTTCGACGGCACGCTTGCGCTTGGGAACTGCGCTTTCGCCTGCCACGATGCGGGTCATCCCGGGCTTGGAACTAGTCATTGTTTCACCATAGGGAGTGGCCCAAACCCGTTCAATGAAGCGGAAACGGGGGGTCACGCAGGTTCATCTGGCGTCATATTCAGCCCCTGCGCACCGGGGTCGCCGGAACGGTACCCGCTCGCCGTTCCGTTCCGGCGACGGGGCAGGGTTCCGGCGACCGCGCGGGAGTGAGCGATCGCGCGGGTGAGTGACCACGCCGGGGGTGAGTGACCACGCGGGGTTGAGTGGCCCGCTCAGTTGCCCTTGACGTTGACCAGTTGCCGGAGTTTGTGCCTGACGGTGATTAGGTCCGCGGCGTCCTGCATAACGACGTCGATGGGCTTGTAGGCAGCCGGGATTTCGTCAATAAACGCCTCGGAAGCCCGGAACTCGATCCCCCGCATGGCCTTCTTCAGTTCTTCAAGCGAGAACGTTTTGCGGGCGGCGTTGCGGGAGTACTCGCGGCCTGCCCCGTGCGGGGAGGAGTTCAGCGAAGCCGGGTTGCCGAGCCCCTCCACCACGTACGACGCCGTTCCCATGGATCCGGGAATGAGTCCGGGATCGCCGTGCTCGGCTTTGATGGCACCCTTCCGCGACACCCAGACGAACTTGCCGTAGTGCGTCTCCTGCCGGGTGAAGTTGTGGTGGCAGTTAATCCGCTCGAGTTCCTGCACCGGTCCGCCCACCCAGCGGCTGAACTGTGCGCTCACCCGATCCATCATTTCCTCGCGGTTCAGCAGGGCGAAGTGCTGTGCCCATCGCAGCTCGGCGATGTACCGGTCGAACTGGGGCGTGCCCTCTTCAAGGTAGGCGAGGTCCGGGTCCGGCAGGTAGGTCTTGCTTTTGGTGACCACGCGCTGGGCAACGCCGATGTGGTGCTGGGCGATCTTGTTCCCGATGCCTCGTGAACCGGAGTGCAGGAACAGCCAGACGGCGTCGGATTCGTCAGCGCAGACCTCAATGAAGTGGTTGCCGGAGCCCAGCGACCCCAGCTGCAGGTCCCATTTTTCGACGTACTGAGCAGGGTTGAAGCCGGCCCCCGCAGCCAGCTGCTTCAGCTCAGCAATCCGTGGTTCCGCCGTGGCCAGCACTTTCCTGTTGTTGTGGCCGGCGGACAATGGTACGGCCCTTTCGATGTCCTCGCGCAGCTTCTTGCGGTCCTTGGGGAGGTCCGTCAGCGAGTACTGGGTCCGGACCGCGATCATTCCGCAGCCGATGTCCACACCCACGGCAGCCGGCATGATCGCGTGCAGGGTGGGGATGACTGAACCTACAGTGGCTCCCTTGCCCAGGTGCGCATCGGGCATCAGGGCCAGGTGCGGGTAGATGAAGGGCAGCGTTGACGCCTTTACCGCCTGCTCCCGGGTCTGCGGGTCAAGGATCGAGGCCCAGTTCAGCAGTTTCGGGTTGATGGTTTCCATGCTTCCCTCCAGCGGCGCCACGACTAACGTGGTTCTAGGCTAACCCCGCGTTACAACGGCACCCGAAGGAGACGCATGATGGTGAACGTCCAGACCGACATCCTGATCAACCGTCCCCGCGCGGAGGTGGCCGGGTACGCCGCCGATCCGGACAACGCGCCGAAGTGGTACGTGAACATCCACAAGTCGCAGCGCCTGACCCCGGGTCCTGTGGGAACCGGCACCAAGGCAGCGTTCACTGCCAGGTTCCTTGGCCGCGAGCTCAACTACACCTACGAGTTCATGGACTATGTCCCCGGCGAAAGGCTCGTGATGCGCACTGCCCAGGGCCCCTTCCCCATGCAGACCACCTACACCTGGACGGACGACGACGGCGGGACGCGCATGACTCTTGGCAACAGCGGGAGCCCCTCAGGTTTTTCGAAGCTGGCCGGGCTGGTGATGGCACCGATGATCCGCCGGGAGACCCGCAAGGACCTGAAGAAACTCAAGTCGATCCTGGAATCGTGAAAACGTGTGCGCCTGAAGGTCGTTATGTCCTGCGGTGCACCCGGCGGCGTTCGGTCCGGAGCCCTGGTTCCGCCTGCGGTTGCCGCAGCAGGCGCAGGTTGAACCAACAGAACATTGCGAGCCCCAGGTACAGGCACAGTTCCATCGCCTCGGCATACTCCGAGATGACGAAGGTAGGCTCAGGCCAGATCAGCAGCCGGAAGAGCCGGTAAGCGGCGGCCAGCAGGAAGGCGGGCACCAGGCAAAGCGGCGGGACCAGCAGGCGCCTGGATTTAAGGTGCTCCCAGCGTTTTCCAACGGCAGCCCATACCAGCGGGGCTGCGGCACCGTAGAGGCTCGCAAGGAGCATGGCCGCGGGGACCAGTTCCTGGACGCCCCGGATGTTGTGCACGGTGGTCTCACCCTGGCGGTTGACCTCGTTCAGCGCGTCAGGGGTGGCCCAGCCGAAGATCCGCTGGCCCCAGGAGATCTCCTCTCCGGTCAGGAACCAGACCCCCAGCGTGACAACGCCGTAGAGCAGGGCCATGCCCCAGCGTTTGGCGCGGACCAGGTACACCGTAATGAGGGGCAGGAAAATGCTTGCACCCAGCAGGCAGAGGAACTGGAGCCATTCAATCAGGGAGTCCTCGTTGACCAGCCAGAGGTAGAAGTCCTTGAAGGGAAGGGCAGCCGCGGCTGCGACCGCGATGATAAACGGAGTGAGTATGAGCAGCTTCGCGTGGCGGGGTGCAATTCTCCAGTCCTCGGAATCCTGCCGCAGGTGCCCTGCCGCCCGGGTTCTCCACTCTTGGATGGCCGGCATGGTGCCTCCTCAGCTGTTGCGTCCGGGTGCCACAGGAGCTGGTGCCCCCGCTGACCATTAACCCCTTGTGCCGCAGCAGGCCGCACGAGTAGCGGGTACTTGGATTTGAACGGGGCGGCACTGAGGGCCGTTCACTGTACTCAAGAACCGGGGCCCCAGGCGGGGGCGGTCCTTAAACACAGTCGCGGCTTGTTCGCCGTTCCGAACCGTGAGGCCAGGATGTGCGAACAAGCCGCGGTGCAATGGATCAGATGCTGTAGCGCTCGTCCTCGTGGTCGCCCGGGTGGTCCTTGACCAGGCCGGCGGCCAGGGTGTTGCCGTCCAGTGGATCAATCACCAGGAAGGCGCCGGTACGGCGGTGGTGCAGGTAGTTCTCCAGCGGCAGCGGCGCGGCGAGCCGGAGCTGGGCGTGGCCGATGTCGTTGAGTTCCAGGGTGGACGCCGGCTCCAGCTTGAAGGAGGCCAGGTCCAGCTTGCCGCCAACATTGCGCACCAGTGCCTGGACCGTGCGGGTGCCGTGCTTGACCAGCACCTTCTGGCCCTCGCGGAGCGGCTTCGGGGAGAGCCAGCAGAGCGAGGCGTACAGGTCCGCCGAGGCTTCACGGACGGTCCCGGCTGCGGCGATGGTGTCACCGCGGGCGACGTCGAATTCTTCAGCCAGGCGGATGGCCACGGACTGCGGGGCGGCGGCTTCCTCCAGCGAGGCGCCGGCGAAGTCGATGCCCACCACGGTGGTGGTGCGCGGGTCCTGGCCTGGCGTCAGCACGGAGACCTGGTCCCCCACCTTGACCGATCCTTCGGTGATCTGGCCGGCGTATGCGCGGTAGTCACGGTAGGCCTCCACATCGAGGCCGGCGGCGACAGCGTCGGGAGCCAGGGCGCCCTGCGGCCGGATGACCAGCTGCACCGGGAAGCGGAAGCTTTCCAGGTGGCTTTCCAGCTCATCGGCAGCCGGAAGGGTCTCGAGCACCTCGAGCAGTGCGGGCCCGGTGTACCAGGGGGTGCGCTCGGAGCGGTCCACCACGTTGTCGCCGTCGAGCGCCGACACGGGGATGACCAGCAGGTCGGTGATTCCATCCGAACCGAGGCCCAGTTCGCGGCCCACCTGCTGCACGTCCGCTTCGATCTCACGGAACACGGACTCACTGAAGTCCACCAGGTCGATCTTGTTCACGGCCACGATCACGTGCGCCACGCGCAGCAGCTGCAGCACGGACAGGTGCCGGCGGGTCTGCTCCAGGACGCCCTTGCGGGCGTCAATGAGTACGACGACGGCATCCGCAGTGGACGCGCCCGTCACCGTGTTCTTGGTGTACTGGACGTGTCCGGGGCAGTCAGCCAGGATGAAGCTGCGGCGGTCGGTGGCGAAGTAGCGGTAGGCCACGTCAATGGTGATGCCCTGTTCGCGCTCGGCGCGCAGTCCGTCGGTCAGCAGGGCGAGGTCGATCCCGCCGGCAGCGCCGCCGAAGCCGCGGTCCGCCGAGGTGCGGGCAACGGCGTCGAGCGTGTCAGCCAGGATGGCCTTGGAATCGTGAAGGAGGCGGCCCACCAACGTGGACTTGCCGTCGTCGACCGATCCTGCGGTGGCGAACCGGAACAAAGTTGTGGGCAGTGCTGTCTCCAGGTCTGCAGCCAAAGTGTCGGTGCTCATTAGAAATAGCCGTCCTTCTTGCGGTCTTCCATGGCTGCCTCGGAGATGCGGTCATCTGCACGGGTGGCGCCACGTTCGGTGAGGGTGGAGGCGGCGACTTCAACCACGACGTCGGCCACGGTGTACGCGTCGGACTCCACCGCGCCGGTGCAGGACATGTCCCCCACGGTGCGGTAGCGGACGGTCTTGGTGATGACGTCCTCGTGCGGCAGCGGCTGTGACACCTCACCTACGGCACGCCACATGCCGTCACGGGCAAAGACCTCGCGCTCGTGGGCGTAGTACAGGCCGGGCAACTCGATGTTCTCGCGCTCGATGTAGCGCCAGATGTCAAGCTCGGTCCAGTTGCTGATGGGGAACGCGCGGACGTGCTGGCCCACGGTGTGGCGGCCGTTGTAGAGGTTCCACAGCTCGGGGCGCTGGTTGCGCGGATCCCACTGGCCGAATTCGTCCCGCAGGCTCAGGATGCGCTCCTTGGCACGGGCTTTGTCCTCGTCACGGCGGCCGCCGCCGAACACGGCGTCGAACTTGTTCTGCTGGATGGCGTCCAGCAGCGGGACGGTCTGCAGGGGGTTGCGGGTACCGTCGGCGCGTTCGGCCAGTTCGCCGCGGTCGATGAACTCCTGGACGGAACCCACCACGAGCTTCAGCCCCAGCCGCTCAACCGTGCGGTCGCGGAAGTCGATGACCTCGGGGAAGTTGTGGCCGGTGTCCACGTGCAGCACGGGGAACGGAACCTTGCCGGGCCAGAATGCCTTGGTGGCCAGGTGCAGCATCACCACGGAGTCCTTGCCGCCGGAGAACAGCAGCGCGGGCTTCTCGAACTCGGCAACAACCTCGCGGATGATGTGGATGGCCTCGGATTCGAGGGTGTCCAGGCTGGAGAGTCGGGATGAGCCGCCGAATGCCGCCCCCGCCCCTTCGCCGCTGGACTGATCTTCGATCAGTCCAGCGCGCGGCTCCGACAGGCCCGATGCCACTCCCTGGGCGGCATTCGGCGTCTCAGTAGCGTCAGTTTCCAGCACAGACAGCTCCAGATCCTCGTTGGTGGTTTGGGTGCTCATACGTGTAGTCCGCATTCTGTCTTGTCGGAGCCCGCCCAGCGGCCGGCGCGGGGGTCGTCGCCCGGCGCCACCTTCCGGGTGCAGGGCTGGCAGCCAATGGAGGGGTAACCCTGGGAAAGCAGCGGGTTGACGGGCAGGAGGTTGTCGTCCGAGTACTGGACCAGCTGGTCGAAGGTCCAGGCGGCCACCGGGTTGACCTTGACCAGGCCGTTGGCCTCGTCCCAGGTGACCAGCGGGGTGTTGGTGCGGGTGGGGGCCTCGTCGCGGCGGACGCCGGTGAACCAGAGTTCGTAGCCGGACAGGGTGCGTCGCAGCGGGGCCACCTTGCGCAGGGCGCAGCACTGGGCGGCGTCGCGGGCAAAGAGGTCCTTGCCCAGGAGCCGGTCCTGCTGCTCCACCGTGTTCTCGGGGAGCACGTCCACCACGTTGACGCGGAGGTTCGCGGCCACCTCGTCACGCGTGGCATAGGTTTCCGGGAAGTGGTAGCCGGTCTCCAGGAACAGGACGTCGACGCCGGGCAACTGGTCCGCGACCAGTGCGGGCAGGACGGCGTCGGCCATGGAGCAGGCGACGGCGACCGCAGGCAGGTCGAAGTTGCGCTCCACCCAGGCAATCACGTCGCGGGCCGGGGCGTCCCAGCCGAGCTCCGCAGCGCCGGCTTCGGCGAGGGCCTTCAGTTCTTCCTTGCTGCGGAGCTTCGGAGCCGCGGTGGCCACGGTCAGCTCAACCTGCGCCGATGCCTCAGCCGGTGCAACCACCTGGTCTACTCCGAGTGCGTGCTTACTCACTGGAGTGCCTCCTCGTCTGCTGCGTGCGCCCATTCGGCGAAGGTCTGGCCCTCGGCGCGCTGGGACACAAAGGTGCGGACCACGCGCTCCACGTAGTCGGGCAGGTCGTCAACATAGACCTTGAGGCCGCGGACGGTACGTCCCAGGCCCGCTTCCTCGCGCTCGTTGGAAGCCAGCCCGCCGCCCAGGTGGACCTGGAAGCCCGGGGAGGGGTCGCCGTCGGGCGTGGGAAGCATCATGCCCTTAAGGCCGATGTCCGCGGTCTGGATGCGGGCGCAGGAGTTGGGGCAGCCGTTGATGTGCAGCGACAGCGCGTGCGGGAGTTGACCGGACTCTGCGAGGTCGGCCAGGCGGCGCTCAAGTTCGGCAACGGCGGTGGCGGCCGTGTACTTGGTCTCCACGATGGCCAGCTTGCAGTACTCGATGCCGGTGCAGGCGATGGTGCCGCGGCGGAACACCGACGGGCGGGCGGACAGGCCCAGCGCGTCCAGCTCGGCCACCAGGGGCTCCACCTGGTCCTTTTCGACGTCCAGGACAACGAGCTTCTGGTGCGGGGTGGTGCGCAGCCGGTAGGAGCCACGCGCCTCCAGGGTGTCCGCGAGCTTGACCAGCGCGGCGCCGGAGAGCCTGCCGGCCAGCGGGGTGGCGCCGATGAAGAACTTGCCGTCCTTTTGTTCGTGCACCCCGATGTGGTCGCCCGGGGTCGTGGGCTTGGGCGCGGCGGGGCCGTCGGCCAGCTTGTAGCCCAGGTATTCGTCCTCGAGGATCTGGCGGAACTTCTCCGGACCCCAGTCGGCCATCAGGAACTTCAGGCGGGCCTTGGTGCGCATGCGGCGGTAGCCGTAGTCACGGAAGATGCTGGTGACGCCGAGCCACACGTCGGCGGCCTGCTCGGGGGTCACGAAGGCGCCGAGGCGTTTGCCGAGCATCGGATTGGTGGACAGCGCGCCGCCGGCCCAGAGGTCGTAGCCGATGCCGAGTTCGGGGTGGCGGACACCCACCAGGGCGAAGTCGTTGATCTCATGGACCACGTCCTGGCTGGGGTGGCCGGTGATGGCGGTCTTGTATTTGCGCGGCAGGTTGGACAGCAGCGGGTTGCCGATGAACCGCTCCCCCAGCTCCTCGATCAGCGGGGTTGGGTCGATGATCTCGTCCTTGGCGATGCCGGCCACGGGCGAACCAAGGATGACGCGGGGAACGTCGCCGCAGGCCTCGGTGGTGGAGAGGCCAACAGCTTCCAGTCGGGTCCAGATCTCGGGAATGTCCTCCACGCGGATCCAGTGCAGCTGGATGTTCTGGCGGTCGGTGAGGTCGGCAGAGTCCCGGGCGAAATCAACGGAGATCTGGCCGATGACGCGCAGCTGTTCAGTGGTGAGGGCGCCGCCGTCGATCCGCACGCGGAGCATGAAGTACTTGTCCTCGAGCTCGTGCGGCTCAAGGGTTGCGGTCTTGCCGCCGTCGATCCCGGGCTTGCGCTGGGTGTACAGGCCCCACCAGCGGAACCGGCCGTGCAGGTCCTGGCCGGGAATGGCGTCGAAGCCCTCCTTGGAGTAGATGGACTCGATACGCTCGCGCACATTGAGGCCGTCGTCTTCCTGTTTCCAGGTTTCGTTGGCGTTCAGGGGCGTTTTGCCGTCGACTTTCCACTGCCCGTGCGGCTTCGCGGCGGGGCGGGACGGGCGGGCCGGGCGCTTGGAGGCAGCAGACGCTCCGGCTAGAGCTGTATCAGTCATGCATCGACTGTAGGTCCCGCCCGAATTGCGTCACAAAGGCCCGGAAACGCTAAGTCACCTAGGGAAATATTTCGTCACGAAACGCCGGACAGCCTTGAAGAAGCCACCCCCCTGTGCATCGGCTGCCGGTTCCGCGGGGGCTTCTTTGAGGGCTTCAGCGGGCGCCATCGCGGATGATTCAACCGGTGGATGCGCGGCGGCTTCATTGGCTTTTGCGACGGCGGCGTCATACCGGTCCAGCGCAATCTCGGCGAGTACCGGGGACGGCAGCAGGGGTTCCGTCACGACGTCCGCCCCCGCCTTGCCGAGCTGGTCGTGGAAGAAGCCCGGCGCCAGGAGGTAGGAGGCAATCACCACGCGCCCGCCGACGTCGACCGCCCCCGCGGACTCCCCCGCCCCGGCACCTCCTTCCAGTTCCTCGCGAAGCATCGCGACGGCGTCGGGCACGGAGGGCTTGGCGGAGGCACCATAGGCGGCCACCATCCGGTTGGACCGCAGGCCGCGGAGCTGGCTAAGCAGTTCCTCCACGCTTACGGCGGCGTTGGGGTTGGACGAGCCGGCTGCGGCCAGCACGATCACGTCGTTGTCCGTGACGCCGGCTTCACCCAACCGCTGGTCCAGCAGCGCGGCCAGCCGCGGATCAGGCCCCAAGGGAGCTGCTGCGGCACTGCCCGGGCGGCTCTTCACCGCCCGCGCGATGTCCACCTTCACGTGGTAGCCAACGCTCAGCAGCAAGGGCACAACGACGGCGGACTCCCCCTCCGGCAGGCCCGCCACCACGTCCACCAGGTCGGGCTGCTGGACGTCGACATAGGCTTCGCGGACGTCGAGGCCGGGGCGGAGTTCGGCAATGCCGGCGCGCAGCGCGTTGACCTCCGCAGCTCCCTGTGTGCTGGACGTCCCATGGGCGCAGGCGATCATGATGGGGCTGTTCATAGGGGCTAGCGTAACGTTGGAGCCGCCCTGTCCGCCCTCTTTGAATTGCCGGGACGCTCCATGACCTTCGCCTTTGACAACTCGCCGGTGTGGCTGGATCTGCTGGGCGTCTTTTTCTTCGCGGTGTCGGGATCCCTGCTGGCTGCACGGAAGCACATCGACATTGTGGGATCCCTGCTGCTGGCTTCCCTGGTGGGCCTCGGCGGCGGCGTGATCCGCGACATTATCCTGAACAGCGGGCCGCCGGCGGCGTTCACCAACCCGGCCTACCTGGTGCCGCCGCTGCTGGCTACATTCCTGGTGTACTTCCTGTTCCCCAGCGTGCAGCGCTACACGTCGCTTCTGACCCTGTTCGACGCCGGCGGCCTTGCCCTGTTCTGCATGACCGGCACCCTCAAGGCGCTGGCTGCGGGCATGAACCCGGTGGCGTCAGTGCTGCTGGGAGTGACGACGGCGGTGGGCGGCGGCCTGCTGCGGGATATCACCGCCAATGAGGTTCCTGAGCTTTTCAACCCCAAGGATATTTACGCACTGCCTGCCTTCCTGGGCGCAGCGATGACTGCGTCCCTCTGGGTCCTTGGGGTCTTCAACGTACTGACTGCGGCGGCTATCGCAGCGGTGGTGTTCACTTTTCGCGTCCTTGCGTGGCGGCGGTCATGGCAGGCGCCGCTGGCGGTCCATGGCTGGCATCGGCGGGGCGACGAACCGGGGCTTTGAGCCGGGTTTCAGGGGCATTCCGCTGTCATTGGGCAGGGGCGCGATTGGCTAGGATATGAAGCATGACTGACATGTTCCTCGAGAAGTTCCGCGCGCTTGTTCCCAAGTATCTCGAAGACGAATGGCAGGCAGAGGACGGGCTTATTCCTGAGGAGTTGGACAAGGCCCTGGCCGACCACCAGTTCCAGATTCCCCTGGTCCTTCGCGAGTTCTACCTGGCCATCGGCGGCTGCGAGGACCTGATGGAGGCCTACCACTACTTCTGGGACCCCGACGAGCTTGAGGTCGATGACGAAGGCTTCCTGATGTTCCTTGAGGACGAGGAAGAGGAATACACCTGGGGCTTCCGGGTAGGCGACCTCAGCGTCCCGGACCCCATTGTGTACCGCCGCAACAACGCCCGCGGCCAGTGGAAGTCAGAGGAAGGCACGTTCTCGGAGTTCGTGTTCGACATGTTCGAGTGGGCCTTCGAGGACGACGAGGACTAGTCTCGCGCCAAAACGGGGCACTTTGACACGGGCTCGCCGGGCGCCGGCCCCGATTCAGGTTTTACAGGGCTCAAAGTAGCCCACGACGGCGGCCCTCACCGCGCACCGAAGGCTCCCCGCCGGCTCAGCTCAAGTACCTCCAGCACCCGTTCCGTCATCCGCCCCGGGTGATGGACGACGTCGTCATACCCGAACCGAAGGACAAGGTACCCGCCGGCCATCGTGGCGTTGTTCCTGTTCCGGTCCTTCTTCACCTGGCGGGGCTCCAAGTGGGTAGCGCCATCAGTTTCCACCACTAGGCACTCCTCGACGAGGAAATCCACTTCCCCCACCCCGGGCAGCTCCACGTGACGCCGGACATGCAGGCCCACCCGCCGGAAGTGATAGTTGGCCAGTACCTCCAACAGGGAGTCCGCCCTCGGGATTACATAGTCCAGGACTGCCCTTGCGCGGGCGTTCCGGTTTCCCGGGAGCTTGCCGCGGAGGAAGTCCACGGTGATGTTCCCGCTCTGCGCAGCGCACTGGACCATCACCAGCGCCTCCACCTCGGGCAGGCACCGCAAGGAATGGATCAGGACATCCGCCAGGCCAGCCAGCGGCAGCCAGGGATGATGCGGAACTGAGCACTTTCCGTGGGCAAGCGAGTCCGGCGGCGTCTTTTTGTGCCCGAGGCTCAAGTGCGGCTTCTGCGCCTTACTCACCGTCCAGAGTCCGTAAACGGGCGCAGCTGACAAGCACGTCACCAAGGCATTGTGCTCCAGCGCCATCCTCATCACACCCGCTTCACGGGGAAGGCTGTAGACGCCCGGGCGAAGGCGCACAATTCTGCCTGACGCCACAGCTTTCTCAATACTGCTTCTCGGGAAACCGGCCTGGCGAAGCTTTGCGGTCCGGGCTATGCCTGCACGCCGGCCCAAGAATGCCTCAATGTCCATGCCTCACGGTGCCCCGCCCTGGCCGCTGACGGGAGATGGCTCCTTGGTTATGTGGACAAGGGGGCCATCCCGGGGCACTTCGACACGGACCCGCCGATGCTTTTGCGGGGAAAGTGCTTTTGGGGGCCGAATGTGCCTCGTTCCGGCACCGGAAAACATTTTGACAGCGGAGGTAACAATCCGCTTGCACTTCATGACAAAGCTGTCATAAGCTATTCACGGATCCGCTAAACGCCTCCGGCGGATCTGATGCGAACGGAGAGATAGCCCCGGTTCGCAGCAACGTATGACTCGTATCGTTGCTGCAGACCGGGGCTATCCCGTTTAAGTGGCGGCTCCAGGCATGGTCCCCACAGGGCAAAAGCCCGCCGCCTTTCCGAACTGGTCGGTGAAGGCGACGGGCCCCTGCGGGCAAAAGTCAGCTGGCGCGGTCCACCACTGCCAGGGCAAAGTTGGACAGCGAATCCTTCACCACGCCCTCGGGCAACGGCCTCAAGGCGGCGATTGCCTCGTCAGCCCAGCGGCGTGCCACGATCCACGATTCGGCAGTGACGGGGTGCTCCCGCAGCCCGGCCACGGCGGCTGCGAGGGCATCATCGGACGTGAGGTCACCATCGATGAGCTGAAGGAGTTCGACGGCGGACTGGTCGCCGTCCGCTGCGGCCCTGCGCAGGAGCAGCACGGGCAGGGTCGGCACGCCTTCGCGCAGATCCGTCCCGGGAGACTTGCCGGACTTGACCTTGATGCCGGTGACGTCGATGACGTCGTCGGCAAGCTGGAAGGCCACGCCCACCTTCTCGCCGTACTCCACCAGGACAGACTCATAGGCCGGATCCGCCCCCGCGAAAATGGCACCCAGCTGGCCGGACGCTGCCACCAGGGAGCCGGTCTTGTCTGCGATCACCGAGAGGTAATGCTCCACCGGATCCTCGTCCGGGCGCGGACCAACGGTTTCGTGCAGCTGGCCCAGGCACAGCCGCTCAAAAGTCCGGGCCTGGATGCCCAAAGCCCGGGAACCCAGTTCGGACACCAGGATGGAGGCGCGGGCGAAGATCAGGTCGCCGGTGAGGACCGCCACCGAGTTGCCCCACACCTCATGTGCCGTGGGCGCACCACGGCGGAACGGGGCTGAATCCATTACGTCGTCGTGATACAGCGTGGCCAGGTGCGTCAGTTCCACCACGACGGCGGCCTGCACCACGGAGGGCAGGGAAGCGTCACCGAGGTGGGCGCACAGCAGGGTCAGGAGCGGCCGGATGCGCTTGCCCCCGGCTTCCACGAGGTGGCGCGACGTTGCGTCAGCCAGCGGATCCGAATTGGCAATGGCTTCGCGGAGCTTCTTTTCCACCCGGGCCAGGTTGGTGGTGATGGCCGGCCCCAGCTCGGCGTCTCCGGCGATGGCGGCGAATCCCGCCGGCAGCTGCAAACCCGTTGCGATGGCGGTGGTGTTGAGGCTGGGTTCGGACTCCGGCAGGCCGTGCCCGGCGTGCGTCCAGCTGTGGTCTGCGGGGTTGTTCACTGGTTAACCCTAACTTTTTGTTGCGGATACCGCTGGTTCGTTGCAGAGGGGGTATTGGATGTGGCCGGAACCAGCGATTCCAGGACCCGGATCACCCGGTCCTCGAAGCCCTTGGCCGAGGGGTCCGTGAGGTTGGCCAGGAGCCGCACCACGAACCGCATCAGCACTGGAATGGGCATCCCGGTACGCAGCGCGAGCTTCATGACAGCGGGTTTGCCGATGAGCACGGCAAAGGCCCGCCCCAGCGTAAAGTGCGACCCCCACTGGTTCCGCACGTAGTCCGCGTACCGCGAAAGGTGCGCATCGGCGTCGTACGTTCCGCTTGAAGCAGTCCGGGAGGAGGCATCGATGATGAACTCCGCAGCGTACCTGGCGGACTCCATGGCGTAGGAGATGCCTTCGCCGTTGAACGGGGAGACCATTCCGCCGGCGTCACCCAGGAGGAGCAGGCCCGGCGAGTAGTGCGGGGTGCGGTTGAAGCCCATGGGCAGCGCGGCGCCGCGGATCTCGCCCACCTGGTTCTCCGGCGTGAAGCCCCACGCGGCAGGCATGCCGGCGGTCCATTCGCGCAGGACCTGCTTGTAATCGAGCTTGCCGAATTCCTTCGACGAGTTCAGGATGCCCAAACCCACGTTGGAGGTTCCGTCGCCCACGCCGAACACCCAGCCGTAACCGGGCAGCAGCTTGCCGTCGTTGCCGGGAAGTTCCAGCCACCCTTCCATCCAGTCGTCGTCCGTGCGAGGTGACGTGAAGTAGGTGCGGACGGCCACGCCGAGGGGCCGGTCGTCACGTTTCTGGATACCGAGGGAGACGGCGGTGCGGGTGGAGTTGCCGTCGGCGGCAAGTACGACGTCGGCACTAAAGGCGCGCGTCTCCCCCGTCTTGCGTCCGGCCGCGTCAAGGAGCGCTGCGCGGACACCGGTGACGCGGCCGTCGTCGTTCCGCACGGCTTCGGTGACGCTGTGCCGCTCGAGGATTTCAGCCCCGGCAGCCTGGGCATGGCGGGCCAGCTCCTCATCGAAGCCGAGCCGGGTGCGGATGAGGCCGTACTGCGGAAAGTCGGAGACCTCGGGCCAAGGCAGCTCAATGGTCCGGCCGCCCGCGATGAGGCGCAGGCCCTTGTTGCGGCGCCAGCCCTCGCCTTCAGGGTGCGGCAGGCCAAGCTTCTGGATTTCCCGGACGGCACGGGGAGTCAGGCCGTCCCCGCAGACCTTCTCACGGGGAAAGCTCGTCTTCTCCAGGACGGTGACCTCGAGGCCCGCCTTGGCGAGGTAGTACGCGGCGGTGGAACCGGCGGGCCCCGCGCCGACTATCAGTACCTTCACAGGTCAGCGGGTGATGTTGCGGCGCAGCTTGGCCACCGGGCCCTTGTGCGCGGCGATGGCGGCAGCAGCGTTGTCCGGCGTGGATTCTGCGGCCTTGAATGCACGGTGGACGGCCACGATGCCGCCGGTCAGGTTGCGGTACGTCACCTTTTCCCAGCCGGTGTCCTGCAGCCAGGCCGCCAGGTGGTCCTGGTCCGGCCAGGCGCGGATGGATTCGGCGAGGTAGACGTAGGCGTCCGGGTTGGAGGCGACCTTGACGGCGATGGCCGGCAGGGCGCGCATGAGGTACTCGGTGTACATGGTGCGCCACAGCGGGACCACCGGCTGCGAGAACTCGGCGATCACCAGGCGGCCGCCGGGCTTGGTCACGCGCAGCATTTCCTTGAGCGCCTTCTTGGGCTCGTTGACGTTGCGGAGGCCGAAGGAAATGGTGGTGGCGTCGAAGGTGTTGTCCGCGAACGGCAGGTTGGTGGCGTCACCGGCGATGAAGTCGATGTCCGGGCGGCGGCGCTTGCCTACCTTCAGCATTCCGAGGGAGAAGTCGCAGGCCACGACATCTATGCCCGCATCCGCATATGGCTCGCTGGAGGTGCCGGTGCCGGCCGCCAGATCGAGGACGCGCTGGCCCTTGGAGACTTCCATGGCTTCCACCACGACCTTGCGCCAGCGGCGGGTCTGCCCCATCGAGAGGACATCGTTGACGACGTCGTATTTCGGTGCGACGTCGTCAAACATCGTGGCTACTTCGTCCGGACGCTTATCCAAGGATGCTCGGTTCACCATGACATTGTCTCAAATGTTCCGGAGGGTCCGGACCAAGGCCTGGCGGCGCCCGCTCAGGGGCCACGCAGGTGCGGGAGTAGTGTTGTCTCATCATGACGAGCACGTTCCGCACCCTGACAGTCCCCCTGGATGGAAAAGATTTCCCCGGGGGGCTTCCTGCGTTTTTGGTCCGGGACGACGTCCTGTGCTGGTCGCGGCGCGAGGCAGGGCTGGCCGGCTTCGGCGAGATCGCGCGCTTCATCGCCACCGGCCCCGACAGGTTCCTCGAGGCTGACATCTGGTGGCGCCACCTTGTCCTCGAAGCCGAGGTCACGGACTCCGTGGAGCTTCCCGGGACGGGCCCGGTGGCTTTTGGCTCCTTTGCCTTCTCCAAGACCTCGGCCCATGAGTCACGGCTGATCGTGCCGGAGATCGTCGTAGGTGTGCGGGACGGGCGCGTCTGGGTCACCCAGCTGACGTTCGGCGGCGGCGACCTGACTGAGGACAGCGCCCTCGCCGCACTGGACGGCTTCCTCCTGGGCGGCTCCGCGGCTGCCCCCGCAGCACAGGCTTCGGGCAGCACGACGGCGGCGGCGGGCCCTGCCGGGGACGGCACCATGGGCGGCGTCCCCGGCAAGGCGGGCGGCGCCGTCGTACGTCCCCTCCCCCTCGCCGCGGGGGCAACCCTGCATACCGGCTCGCTGAACGAAGAAGCGTGGATGGCGGCTGTCGAAGCGGGCGTGGCTGAGATCCGGACCGGCGCGCTGGAGAAGCTGGTGCTCGCCCGCGACGTCGTGGCCACGATTCCGGCCGGCGTGCACTCCTCTGCGGTCCTCCGGGAGCTCGCCGCCCGGTACCGCGAATGCTGGACGTACGGGGTGGACGGACTGGTGGGGGCCACGCCCGAGATGCTGATCCAGGTGGAGGGCCGCACCGCCCAGGCGCGCGTGCTGGCGGGAACCCTGGACCGACGCGACGCCCACGGTGAGGACGGGCTCCCCATGGATTACGCCACCCGGGTGCTGGCCGGCTCAGAAAAACAGCGGCACGAGCACGAGATCGCCATCCAGTCGCTGACCAGTCAGCTGGCCCCGTTCTCGGAAGCGATGAATGCCCACGATGAACCGTTCATCCTTGAGCTGCCCAACGTGTGGCATCTTGCCTCGGACGTGAAGGCTGAGCTGGCGGAAATCGAGGGCCACGTGCCCACCTGCCTTGCACTCATCAACGCACTGCATCCCACGGCCGCGGTCTGCGGAACCCCTACCCAGGTGGCAGGCGCCCTGATCCGGAAGCTGGAGCACCTGGACCGGGGCCCGTACGCAGGCCCGGTGGGATGGCTGGATGCTGCAGGAAACGGCGAATGGGGCATCGCACTGCGGGGAGCCGTGATTGAGTCCCCCACGTCAGTCCGGTTGTATGCCGGCTGCGGAATAGTGGACGGCTCCCTGCCTGAGGCTGAGCTGGCGGAAACGTGGGCAAAGTTCCGGCCGATGCTCGAGTCGCTGGGCATCAGCAGCTGACGGTCCGGGATGGCAGACAGCCCCTGGCTGGACGGGCTTGATTTCTTCTGTGATTTAGTTATCCAATAGTGAAACTAAGTTTCCTGTGATGCACATCTCATAATCGGCGCTACACTATGAACCGATTTAGTACCGCATACTCCGCGCAACAAAAGGTAAGAAAACATGCAGCTCAAGTCCCTGGCCACGGCCAAAATGACCGCCAAGGCAGCCGCAGTCTTCGCCGCCGGTGCCCTCACGCTCACGGCCTGCGGCGGCGGAAGCTCTACACCGGCAGCATCTGAAGGCGGCGTCCAGCTCATCAACGCCGGCAAGCTCACTGTCTGCTCGGACATCCCCTACGAGCCCTTCGAGTTCGAAAAGGACGGCCAGACGGTCGGCTTTGACGTGGACATCGCCAAGGAACTCGCCAAGGACTTCGGTGCCGAGCTGAGCATCGTGGACAGCTCCTTCGAAGCCATCGAGACCGGCACCGCGCTGACCCAGTGCGACCTGGGCATCTCCTCGATCTCCATCACGGACACCCGCAAGTCGGTCATGGACTTCTCCACCCCGTACCTTGATGACGACCTGGCCCTGGTTGCCAGCGAAGACTCCGGGATCAACGGACTGGACGACGCCAAGGGAAAGAAGGTGGGCGTCCAGCAGGCAACCACCGGTGCTGACTACGCCGAAGAGCAGGGCATCGACGCGCAGCAGTTCGAAGACACCGGGCTCCTGGTGCAGGCCCTTGAGGCCGGCACCATCGACGCTGCCCTCGGCAACCAGTCGGTGCTGGGCTACGCCATCAAGGACCAGCCCAAGTTCAAGAGCGTTGAGGAATTCGCCACCGGCGAGCAGCTCGGCATCTCCGTCAAGAAGGGCAACACCGCCATGCTGGAAAAGGTCAACGGAACGCTCGAGCGCCTGACCGAGGATGGGTCCCTCGAGAAGTTCAAGACCACCTGGTTCGGCGAGACCGCCAAGTAGCCAAAGACCGCCAGTAGTCGCCGCTGAGGCCTGAAGGCTGCCCCGTCCTGGGTGCATCCACGGCCCTGGGAACTACGCCGCCGGGGCCCCGGACGAGCTGTGCCGCAGTCCGTCCGGGGCCTCTGCCACGCACAACGAATGTGAGCAATCCATGGCAATGACCGCACGTCAGCGAGCCAGAGTAAGCCTGTATGTCCAGGCCGGAATCTTTGTTGTGGCCATCGCCGCGCTGATCCTGGCCACCGACTGGGAGACCATCGGGAACAGCGTCTTCAACTTCGCCAAGATCGGTCCGATGTTCCCGGGCATCTTCATGACAGGCCTGACGAACACCCTGATCTACACCTTCCTCGGCTTTATCGTGGGCCTTTCCGGCGGTCTGCTGCTGGCCCTGATGAAGCTCTCCAGCTTCCCGCTGTACCGCTGGATCGCCACCGGCTACATCGAGTTCTTCCGCGGCATCCCCGCGCTGCTGGTCTTCATTGCCTTCGGCTACGGCGTACCGCTGGCCTTCGGCGTCTCGTGGAACATCACCGTGATCGTCATGATCTCGCTGGGCATGGTGGCTTCGGCCTACATCGCTGAAACCCTCCGCGCCGGCCTGCAGGCCGTGCCGAAAGGCCAGCTGGAAGCCGCCCGCTCCCTGGGCATGCCGCAGTGGCGGGCCATGATCACCATCGTGATCCCGCAGGCATTCAAGATCGTGCTGCCGCCGCTGACCAACGAGGTCATCCTGCTCACCAAGGACTCCTCGCTGATCTACGTCCTGGGCCTGACAGCCTCGCAGTATGAGCTCACCAAGTTTGGCCGCGACGGCATCTCCAGCCTGGGCGCCGGCTTGACGCCCCTCCTGGTGGCCGGTGCTTTCTATCTGGTGATCACCATCCCCCTGAGCTTCCTGGCCCGGAAGTTCGAAAGCCGCACCGCGCGGAACAATCGATAGGCAGGGAAGACCATGAACGACGTCGTACATTCCTCCGCCGGAAGCACCGGCACCATTCACGCCGCGGGCGTGGCCATCAAGGACCTGCGCAAGTCCTACGGTTCCAATGAAGTCCTCAAGGGCATCAGCCTGAATGTGGCGCCGGGCGAAGTGGTGTGCCTGATCGGGCCGTCCGGATCCGGCAAGTCCACCCTGCTGCGCTGCGTGAACCTGCTGGAGCAGCCCAACGAGGGCAGCATCCATGTGGGCGGTTTCGAGGCCACGGACCCCGACGTGGACATCGACAAGATGCGCCGCAAGGTGGGCATGGTGTTCCAGCAGTTCAACCTGTTCCCGCACCTGGACGCCAAGCGTAACTGCAGCATTGCCCAGACCAAGGTCCTTAAGCGTTCGCAGGCGGAGGCTGACGCGGTGTCCATGCACAACCTGGAGCGTGTGGGGCTGGGACACCTTGCCGACCGGTTCCCTGACCAGCTCTCCGGCGGCCAGCAGCAGCGTGTGGCCATCGCCCGCGCGCTGAGCATGGATCCGGAGCTGATGCTCTTTGACGAGCCCACCTCGGCACTGGACCCCGAGACAGTGGGCGATGTCCTCTCCGTCATGCGGAACCTCGCCAAAGAGGGCATGACCATGCTGGTGGTGACCCACGAAATGGGCTTCGCCCGTGAAGTGGCGGACCGCGTGGTGTTCATGGACGGTGGCGTAGTTGTTGAGGAAGGTGTGGCCGAGCAGGTCATCTCCTCCCCCACGCAGCCCCGCACCAAGGAGTTCCTGCGCCGCGTCCTCGACCCGACACACATCGGTCTCGAGGAGTAGGCGCTTTTCGACGCGCTGATGCGCCGGCGATGCACACTTGCCCTGGCGCTGCCGAAATACCGGCAGCGCCAGGGCATGTGCGTGTCACAGGAGCTTTTGCGCGTCGGGAACCGCAGAACGCGGACGACGGCGGGACGCGCCGTCCGCTGCGGGCTTCGGTTTGCGGCGGGGCCCTTTACTTCGCCCGGTGCCGGAGCCCACAATGGTCCCTCTACAGCCTCCACTGGCTCAGCAGCGTGCTGCCCATCCAGCTGCCGTCCCACCCCGGCAGGCCAATAGAGGAGCGCCGGCATGACAGACCCGACAACCACCCCGCGGCCAGCCTCGGCTGTGTCGGCTCGTGCTGCACGGCTGGCATCGATTCCCTCGTTCCAACGGGTTGACGCCTACCTTACTGAGGCCAGCCTGCGCCGGAAGGGCCAGTCGGACGTCTGTGATTTCACTTTCGGCAATCCGCACCAGATGCCGCCGGACCGGTATGTCAATACGCTGCGCGATGCCCTTACTCCGCAGCACGACCAGTGGTTCGCCTACCAGACCAACGGCGAAGCTGCCCGCGAGGCCGCTGCGGACTCCCTTCAGCGGCTGCTGGATGTGCCGTTCCGTAAGGAGGACATCTACCTCACTACCGGCGGTTTTGCCGCCATTGCCTTGGCCCTGAAGACGGTCAGCGATCCGGGTGATGAGGTCATTTACAGCCTGCCCCCGTGGTTCCTGTATGAGCCGCTGATTCTTGAAGCCGGACTGGTTCCGGTGAAGGTAAAGATCAACACCACGACCTTCGACGTGGATCTTGATGCGATTGGGGCCGCCATCACGGAGCGCACCCGGGTTGTGATCGTCAATTCGCCGAACAATCCCACGGGGCGAATCTACCCTCCCGAACTGCTGCTCCGGCTGGCGGAAATGCTGGAGGCGGCCTCGGTGAGGATCGGCAGGCGGATCTATTTGGTCTCGGATGAGGCCTATAACCGGATTGTGTTTGACGGCCTCCGCTTCCACAGTCCCGTGGAGTTCTATGCGCACACGCTGCTGGCCTATTCCTACGGCAAAACGCACCTCTCCCCTGGCCAGCGGGTGGGCTACCTGGCGCTTCCGCCCACCATGCCGCAGCGGGAGGAGATGCGTCCTGCCATCACCGGCCTTCAAGTGGCGATGGGGTGGGTGTATCCGAATGCCCTGCTGCAGCATGCACTTCCCGACCTTGAGAAATTCACCGTCGACGTCGGCCAATTGCAGCGGCGCCGGGAGCGGCTGGTGGAAGCGCTGGGTGGCATGGGATATCGTGTCCACCGGCCCGAGGGCACGTTCTACCTGTTTGCAACCTCCCCCATTCCGGACGACGAGGCGTTCACCGAGTCACTCGTCCGGCGGGATGTCTTTGTTTTTCCGGGTGTGCTGTTTGAGACCCCCGGCTTCTTCCGGATCTCTCTCACGGCCAACGACGACATGATCGAACGCAGCCTGCCTGCATTTGAAGCCGCCATGAAGGAAAGCATGAACAGGCCTGGCACACACACGTAGCCATGAATGACGCAGACGCCGCAGTCCGGCTGGTTGGGTGGCCGGTTTATCGTCCAGTACGGACTGCAACCACCTGGAAGGCAAGGTCGAAGGAGCGGCCCACGAAACCTCGTGAACCGGTGATGCCGAACGAATAGCGGTCCAGACGGCTGGCCTGCGCCGTAACGCTGACCAGGCCGGGTTCCGGGGCTTCCCAGGACAGGACCTTCACTTCCACGGCAGCTTCCACTCCATGCATGGCCACTGTCCCGGCAAGAAGTATGGCACCTCGGTCCTCGCGAATCCCGGTTGACGAGAACGTGATACGTGGAAAAGCGGCTGCATCGAGCAGGCCCCGGCCTTTGACGTCGTGGTCCCGCCGCTCATTGGCGGAGTCGAAACTGGCCGCGTCGATGGTGGCCCTGGCGCTGCTCCCGGCCAGTGTTGACGAGACATTCAGCAGCCCGGAGGAGATAGTGAAGCCGGCACGCACTTTTCCCAGGCCGAACATGTGCCGGGAGGAGTAGGTGACGCTGGAGCGTTCGGGATCCACCCGGTACGTGCCGGCGTCCGGCAGCGTGATGACTTGTACGGCTGGCTGCGTGGTCATGGTTTGTTCCTTAGGGCTTGGCCCGCTTCCCCCGCGCCGGGAAATTGCTGATGTGTCAACAACTCTGCTCTTGTTATGCTGACGTGTCAACAACTATGTGGTTCCTCCAGGGAAAGGATGCACGTTGCCTGAATATCGCCGCCTGACCCGGGACGAAGAGGAAGTGTGGTTTGCCTACATCCTCTTCAGCCGGCAACTCGCAGCCGGAATGGAAAGGCAGTTGGCCGGAAGCGGAGTATCAGGCGCCGATTACCAGATGCTCGCTCCCCTCGCCGCGGCGGGCGCCGGCGGAATGCGGGCCCGGGACCTCGGCCACAGTGCCGGCTGGGACCGCAGCCGGCTTGCGCATCAATTGCGGCGGATGGAAGAACGTGGGCTCGTCCGCCGGGAACCGGCGCACGATGATGCCCGCGGCATTCTGGTTCACATAACGCAGGCCGGCCGGGCCGCCCTGCGTGCAGCAGCTCCGGGGCACATCGAGTGGGTCAGGGAGAACTTCCTTGAGGTGATGACTCCTGAGGAGCGGCGCTTGCTGGTCGAGCTGTCCTCCCGCGTCATGGCGAAACTTGAGCCGGAATCCCCCTCTTAGCGTGCCAGCACTCCCCGGACTGCGGCGGCGGCGGCCTCTTTGATCCTGGCGTGCAGTGCCTTCAGCCCGTGCCGGTCAGTGCGGACTTCCACGATGCTGCGGCCCTCGATCGGCTGCTGGAGTGCCTCAGCGAGTGCCGCCGTCGTACTTACCGAGCAATGGCCGACGCCGTACGCCGCGGCGAGTGCCGCGATGTCAACTGTGTGGGGGGTGCCGAAGAGGCGCTCGACGGCGTCGCCGTATGTTCCGGCCTCCCGTACAGTTCCATGTTCCAGCAGGTCGAAGATGGCACCGCCGGCATCGTTGAGTACTACTATCCGCAGTTGTGGCTGCTCTTCGCCGGAACCCAGCAGCAGGCCTCCGGCGTCATGCAGGAAGGTGACGTCGCCCAGCAGGACGGTGGTTTCCTGCCGGCCGCCGATCGCGATGCCGGTAGCTGTGGAAACAGTGCCGTCGATTCCGGCAAGCCCGCGATTGGCGTAAACGGTGGCGGCAGGTTCAGGGGACGGGAGGCCGGCGAGGTCCACGTCCCGGATCCCGTTGGAGGACCCGAGCAGCAGCTGGCCCCGGGTATGTTTCCACACCAGGGATCCGACAGCCGGACCGGTGGCAGGCGCTTCTTCAGACAGGATGCGGTCCAGCGCGTGCTGGGCGGCCGAGCCTGCGAGCAGCCAGGTGTCCAGCCATGTGGACGGGCCCCGGCCGGCAAAATCTGCCAGGTCCGCAAGGCTTTCAAGGGGCAGCTCGGTCCGTCGGCCTGGCTCGTACCAGGCCACGGGAACCGGCTGGTAGAGGGCGGACTGCACGTCTGCCCTTGCCAGAAGCGCCGCAACCGGACGCGACAGGGTGGGCCGGCCGAAGAGGACCACCCGCTCGATCGGCGTTGCCGACCCCGGCCCGAAGTGCTCCAGCAACAGCCGGTAAGGTCCCACGGCGTTCGGCCCGAACCGGGAGTTGGAGGAGGGTTCGGCCAGCAGCGGCAGTCCGTGGGCTCGTGCGAAGGCCTCCGCGACCGGGCCGGCGTCGTGGCCGGCAAGTACTACGGTGCGTCGTTCGGGCAGTCCGGCCGGCGCCGGCGGCAGGTTCATAATGAGCGGCTCCGTACCGATCCGGTAGCGCTGCATTTCGGCCACAGCCGGCAACCTCTCCTCAGGCGACGGGACCAGCGGATCCCGGAACGCGAGATTGAGTTGCACAGGACCGGGCGGGAGGTCGGGAAACGCCCCGGTCGCGGCAGACAGCCCCGTCTGGATGGCGCGGCGGGGGTCGGCACCGGCGGCTATATCCGCGGCGAACCGAACCTGCTCGCCGAAGAGGTCAGGCTGGATGGTGGTCTGGTTGGCACCGGTTCCGCGGAGTTCGTCAGGCCGGTCAGCGGAGAGCACAATCAGCGGGACAGCCGCGTGGTTGGCTTCCATTACAGCAGGCATCAGGTTCCCGACGGCGGTCCCTGACGTCGTGAGGACGGCGGCGGGTGAGCCGGTGGCCAAGGCCAGGCCGAGCGCCGTAAAACCGGCGGAGCGCTCGTCGATCCTGACAAGCAGCTCCACCATGCCCTCGGCCGAAGCCTCGGCCAGGGCGTAGGCCATGGGGGCCGATCGGGACCCCGGCGAGACAACCACGTGCTGCACACCGCCGTCGACCAATACCCCGACGGCGATCCGCGCGGCAGCCAACGCACTCAGCGAAGGTGGGGCGTCAGAAGCGCCTGCGGGGTACGTCTCTGCGGGGGAAGAACCTGTGGAGGCCGAGTCATGGGGCGAAGCGTTGGGGGCAGAATCGTTGTGCGAAGTCACCAAACCAGTCTGCCACCCCGGACGCTCCCTTCCTTGATGTGGGTTTAACCGGAACGCTCTATCACCTGCCGCCCAAGGCCGGACGGCAGGTGATAGAGCGTCGCCAGAAAACCCCTGTTAAGTGATAGAGCGTCGCAGTGGGGCCTACGCGTCGGTGCGGAACACCTGGATCACGGACGGACGGGGTGCGCGCGCCTGGCCTGGGGCCGGCGTCGCACCTGCCGCAACGTAGTCCGGGAAGAAGGACAGCTGCGCATCGAAGGTGCCGTCCTCGCCCGGGTGCTGTACGGCGACGAAGACGGTGCGCTCCTCGTCATGGATGATGGGGCCGCAGGTTTCGCCGTCGCGCGGGACGGCAAGGAACTGCTCCACCTTGCCGCGCTCGGCGCCGTCAAGGGTGACCTTGAACAGGCCGTCCGCCCGGCCGATGCCGGAGGGGGCGCCGTCGGTGGAGATCCAGAGGTTGCCCACGGAGTCGAACGCTAGGTTGTCCGGGCAGGAGATGGGAGAAACCTTGTCCACCGGGAAGCCCGAGAAGTAGGTGACGTCACCCTGCGCCGGATCGCCGCAGACCATCAGCAGGTTCCAGGTGAACGTGGTGGAGGTCTGGCCGCCCGTTTCGGTGATTTCCACGATGTGGCCGTCGCGGTTCTGGGTGCGCGGGTTGACCTCGGTGGCACCCTCGTTGGACCCGACGCCGCGGTTCGAGTTGTTGGTACAGGCCACGTAGACCTTGCCGGTGTGCAGGCTGGGCTCCACGTCCTCGCAGCGGTCCATCTTGGTGGGGCCAACCTTGTCGGCGGCCAGACGGGTGTAGACCAGGACTTCCTCGACGGACATGCCGGGAACGGCTGAGGCCCCGTCCACCACCAGCGGCAGCCATTCACCAATGCCGTCAAATGCACCGTCGGAGGGCACGGCCCCGGTGCCGGTGATTTCCGTGGCCGGGGAGTTGCCGGTGAACCGGGCCACGTAGAGGCTGCCCGCGGACAGCAGGGTCATGTTGTGCTTGCGGTCGCCCTCCCGGTACTTGTCCTTGGAGACAAACTTGTAGAGGTAGTCGAAGCGCTCGTCGTCGCCGGAGTAGGCCACGACGTGTCCGGATTCGGCGATGATCACGTTGGCGCCCTCGTGCTTGAAGCGGCCGAGCATGGAGTGCTTCTTCGGGGTGGAGGTGGCGTCGAACGGGTCTACTTCGACGATCCAGCCGAAGCGGTTGGCCTCGTTCTCGTAGCCCGGGTTGCGGGTGTCCCAGCGCGGCTCGTCCAGTTCCCATTGGCGGGCGGTGGGCTTGTTGGTGATGCCGTAGCGCTTGTCGCCTGCTGACGTACCCGGCGCCACGAAGTAACTCTGGAAGTTCTCTTCACCGGAAAGGATGGTGCCCCACGGGGTGGTGCCGCCGGCGCAGTTGCCCAGGGTTCCCCTGATGACGCGGCCGGAAGGGTCTTCAACGGTCTTGACCAGCGCCGAACCGGCTGCCGGGCCGGTCAGTTCATACTTCGTGTTGTTCAGGTAGCGGCGGTTGAGCGGTGCGCCCTTGACGTAGGTCCAAGGCTTGTTTTTGTTCTTGCGCTCCAGCTCCACCACGGTGAGACCGTGTGCGGCTGCCCCCACAGCACGCATCTGGTCCGCGGGCATGGTGGCGGGGAACATGATGTTCTCGTTGGTGTACTCGTGGTTCGCAAAAAGCACCGCTCGGCGGCCTTTGCTGCCGGGGATCTCCAGGATGTCCGTGTAGTCGTTGTTGTACCCGAACTGCTTCTCCTGCGCCGCGGCTGTCTGGTTGTTCAGGTCGAACTGCGGAGCGTCGTTGAAGATCGGATCGCCCCAGCGGATCACCGGCTGCCAGGTGAACCCTTCAGGAACAGTGACGGCGTCCACGGCGGCGTCAATTGACGGGATGGCAGTGAACTGCAGCTTGGACTTGCCGAAGCCTTCCTTTGCCGCCTTGGACAGGCCTGCAGCGTTGGCGGACTCCGGCGACGTCGCTGCTGAACCAAGGACGACGGCGAGCGCGCCGGCGGCGCCGAAGCCCAGGGCGGCGCGGCGGGACATGGTGGCGGAGGCGATATCGCGGAAGTAGCTGTTGGAGCTGGTGTTGCAGACGTCGCCGGCGCAGGCGTTGTCGCACTTCAGTGCGCAGGTGACGGCGCTGCGCTTGCCCTTCGTGTGGCCGAGCATTGGCAGCAGGGTGAACTTGCGGGCAGTCGTTTCAGACATGGGGGCCTTCCAGGGAAAATCGATGCGGTTCACACACCCTGTCAAGCGGTTTCTACGCGGAGTCATCCGGGAAGTGAAGTTCCGGTTAACCGCGCGTGACCTGCAGGAACGGTGTCAAGCGTCGGCGCAGGGACAAGCCACACGTGAGCGGGGGTCCACCGGGAAGGCGCAAAAGTCCTAGGGAGCCAGCAGTGCGTGGACGCGGCGGAGCCTGGCCAGCCACCAGTCCCGGCGTTCCGGCGATGCCGCGTACTTCTCAAGCAGCCCGGCGTCGGCGGAGACGTCGCGGAGGCGGATGGCGCCGTCGTCGGACACCAAGGGATCCACGCTGATGTCCGATTCGAAGAGGGACACCGTGCCCAGCCCGCAGGCATAGGGCAACTCAGGGAGCGCGGCCGCCAGGGCAAGGCCTGCGCGGATGCCCACCGAGGTGTCCAGCGCAGAACTGACGACGGCGGGAAGCCCGGCCTGCGCCACGATCTCCAGGGCGCGCCGCACTCCCCCAAGGGGCGCCACTTTGACCACGAGTAGGTCTGCTGCGCCGGCCCGCGCCACGCGCAGGGGGTCGGATTCCTTGCGGACGCTCTCGTCCGCGGCGATCAGCACCGGGGTTGCGGCGGACCGCATTGCCCGGCGGACCTCGGCCAGGCCCTCGATGGTGGGGACCGGCTGCTCTGCATACTCGAGCCGGACCTCCGCCAGCCGCGTCAGGGCCTCAACGGCGGATGGCACGTCCCAGCCGCCATTGGCGTCCACCCTGATGGCGGCCTCCGGCAGGGCGGAACGGACGGCGGCGAGGCGGGCGGCGTCGTCGTCGAGGGTCTGGCCGCGCTCGGCCACCTTGACCTTAACGGCGTCCACCCTGCCAAAGCGTGCCAGAACCTCCGGCACCCGTTCTGCCGGGACGGCCGGAACGGTGGCGTTCACGGGAATCAGCGAACGCAGCGGCGCGGGGAAGCCGGACCAGGCGGCCTCGATTGCGGCGGCAAGCCAGCGGGAAGACTCGGCGTCGCCATACTCCGGGAACGGGCAGAACTCGCCCCAGCCGGCCGGCCCCTGCAGCAGCAGGGACTCGCGCTCCATGATGCCCCGGAACTTCACCCGCATGGGCAGGCTCACCACGTGGGCGCCGGCCAGCAGCTCCTCCAGCACGGGCAGGGGACGCGGGTCAGTAGGCATGGACCCACTGTACAAGCGGGAACCGGCAGCCCCTTCCAATGCATATCCATATGGATATATGATGAGCGCATGGCACGGGCAGCAACCACCACTGACGCGTTCAACGCGGTAGCCGAGCCGCGCCGTCGGGAAATCCTTGACGTCCTGACCCAGGGCGAACGGCCGGTGGGGGAACTCGTGGAGATCCTGGGCCTGGTCCAGCCCCAGGTTTCGCGGCACCTGCGTGTACTGCGCGAGGTGGGTGCCGTGGAGGTGCGGGAAGAGGGCCGGCAGCGGCTCTACAGCCTCAACCCGCAGGCGCTAAAGCCCATCCACGACTGGGTATCGGGCTACCAGCACCTCTGGGAGGAACGCTTCGAGCTGCTGGATGGGGTTCTAGCCGGCCTCCAGCAGGAAGACACGCAGGAGTAAAGGAGCAGGGCAATGACGCGGACAGGCATCTTGGGAATGACTTTTCCCAGCGACCGGGAAATCCTCCTCACCCGGACCGTCAACGCACCCCGGCAGCTGGTCTACAGGGCCTGGACCACCCCCGGGCTCGTCAGGCAGTGGTGGGCAGGCCGGCGCGGTGAGATGACCGTTGCGGAAATGGACTTCCGGGTCGGCGGCGCGTGGCGGTACGTGATGGTGGCGCACGGCGGGTTCGAGGTGGCCTTCCATGGCACATACCGGGAGATCGTGCCGAACGAGCGGATTGTCCACACCGAGATCATGGAGACGCCGGGTCCGGCGCCTGACAGCGACGAAGGGGCTGTGGTCAACACCGTCACCTTCAGCGATGCCGACGGCGGCGCCACCCTGGTCAGCATCCGTACCGACGCGGGCAGCAAGGAAGTCCGGGACCTGATTGCCCGGTCCGGCATGGAAGGCGGCGTGCGCGAGCAGTTCGAACTTCTCGAGGAACTCGCACAGAACCCGGGTTAAGCACCGGGGCGGCCGGGATGCCCCCCGGCGGGCTGCCCACATGCGGCGGGATCCCAGCTTTTTGTGACACCCTTGAACCGATGACTTCTCAACGGCAGGCACCCAGCAGGACCGCAGCCCGACCCGCACCTGGGTCGGGCTTCCTGTTCGTCCTCGCCACGCTGGCGTGCGTGGCCGGGCTGATGGCCACCTACTACTACTTCGTCCAGACCACCACGGGCCAGTTCATCGACGAATCCGCGCTGGTGGAAGCGGTGGAACTGCACGGGCCGGCGGGCAAGGCCACCACCCGGTTCCTGGACCTGCTGCCCACCGTGTCACTGGTGATGGCCGCCGTCGTGGTTCTGTTTGTCACGGTCATTCGGAAGCGCTGGGCGGAGGCCGGGATTGCCGTGGCTGCCTGCATCGGGGCGAACATTGCCACCCAGGTGCTGAAGGACCTGCTGCCGGCCCGCCCGGACAAGGGCGTGATCACCCTCGAACTGAATTCGCTGCCGTCAGGCCACACCACGTTGGCGGCGTCGGCCGCGGCCGCGGTGTTCCTCATGGCCTCACCGCGCTGGCGCCCCATGGCCGGGTTCGTGGGCGGCACCTTCGCCATCGCATCCGGCGTGTCCACGCTGATCAACCAGTGGCACAGGCCCGCGGATGTGGTGGCGGCGTTCCTGCTGGTGGGCGCGTTCATGATTCCCGCGGGCTGGCTCATTATCCGGCGGGGGACGTGGAATGCGTGGGACGGCTTCGGCGGGCACGTCGGTTCGGCCAGCGTCTGGCTGACGCTGCCGGTGCTGATTGGGCTGGCGTCGGCGGCGGTGGCGCTGTATTCACTGGCCCGCATTGCACCGGGACCGTGGCAGGAGACCAGCACCACGCACTACTTCTGGGCCGGGATCTCACTCATTGTGATCGCCGGCTACCTGGCCACGGTCGCCACGACGTCCCTGTTCGCGTATGCCGCACGACGGCGGGCCTCGCCAGGGCGCTGACAGTCACCCGGCGTTGAGGCGGGTGAGGAGCAGGGCCTCGGCCAGGATGGCATTCTCGAAATCACCCAGGTGAATCGACTCGTTGGCCCCGTGGGCACGGGAGTCCGGATCCTCGGCCCCGGTAATGAGGATGTCCGCCTCCGGATACAGCTTGTTCAGGATGTTCACGGCCGGGATCGAACCGCCAACCCCCATGCAGACAGAAGGCACGCCCCACGACTCTTCCATCGCCGCCAGCATGGCCTGCGCGGCAGGTGCCGAAGCGTCTCCGGCGAACCCCTCTGTCCGCCCACCAGGGGTAAACGTCACTTCGGCACCGAAGGGCGCGTGAGCCTCCGCATGCCGGCGCACCGCCTCCATGGCCGCGGCGGTGTCGCTGTCCGGTGCCAGGCTCAGGCTGAACCTGGCCCGGGCCACCGGCAGCAGCGTATCGGAGGACAACGCCACGCTTGGGGCGTCCACTCCGATGATGGCCAGCGCAGGCTTGGTCCACAGCCGCGACGTCAGAGTTCCCGAGCCGGCCAGCCTTACCCCCGGCCGGACCCCCGAGTCGGCCCGGAACTCAGCCTCGGACAGCGGCGGCCCCGGATCATCAGATGCGGCCAGGCCCTCCACGGCAACGCTGCCGTCGTCGTGGTGAAGCGTGGCGAGCAGCCTGGACAGCGCGGCGACGGCGTCCACCAGCGGACCGCCATACGTTCCCGAATGGAGGGCGTGGTCCAGGACGCGGACCTCGATGGTCCCAAGGACCAGCCCGCGGAGGCTGGTGGTCAGTGCCGGGACGCCTACCTTCCAGTTCCCCGAGTCGGCGACTACCAGGACATCGGCGCTGAGCAGGCCAGCGTGCTGCTGCAGCAGCGACGGAAGGCTCGGTGAGCCGGCTTCTTCCTCGCCGTCGATGAACAGGGTCACGCCCACGCCCAGTTCATCCCCCAATACCCGCAGCACATTCCGGAATGCGGCCAGGTGCAGCAGCACGCCCGCTTTGTTGTCCGCCACTCCCCTCCCCCACAGCCTGCCGCCCCTGGCGACAGCCTCAAACGGCGGACTGTCCCAGAGTTGGAGGTCACCGGCCGGCTGAACGTCGTAGTGCGCATACAGCAGGACGGTCGGCCGGCCAGGCTTTGCCGGCCAACGGCCCACCACGGCCGGCGCGCCCGGGGAACCATCCGGGCGGGGAGCCTGGAGGATGTCGACGTCGGCAATCCCCGCTTCACGGACCAGGCCGGCTACCTGCCCGGCTGCTTTGTCCAGCTGGGAGGGGTCAAAGGCTTCCCAGGCCATCGCCGGAATCCGGACCAGCCCGGTGAGTTCCCCGACAGCGGAAGCGAAGTCCGCCTGCACGGAACGGCGCAGTTCGGACAGAAGGCGCGGGTCCTTCGCCGCCATCCTGCTACCCCACTCCGTGGCGCTGGAGCCACATTTCCAGGAGGGCGAACTGCCACAGGACATTGCTGTTCACCGCTGTGCGCTGGGTGTTGGGGTCAGCCAGCAGCGAGTCGATGTAGTCCGGCCGGAAGATGCCCCGCTGCTTGGCTTCGGGTGCGTGCAGGGCGTCGCGGACCATCGAAATGAACGGTTCCTCAAGGTGCCGCAGGGCTGGTACGGGGAAGTATCCCTTGCGTCGGTCCACCACGGCAGCGGGAAGCATCTGCCGGCCCAGGTCCTTCAGGATGCCCTTGCCGCCCTGGGATGCCTTGAGCTCCGGCGGGCAGGCCGCGGCGAGTTCCACCAGTTCATGGTCCAGGAACGGCACGCGGGCCTCGAGCCCCCACGCCATGGACATGTTGTCCAGCCGCTTGACCGGATCGTCCACCATGAGCAGGTGGGTGTCCAGCCGGAGCACGGCGTCCAGGGCAGTGTCGGCGCCGGCCTCAGCCAGATGGGACGCCAGGACCTGGCTGCTCACGTCGGGCCCGGTGAACCATTCCGGCTCCAGGATCCGGAGGAGCTTCTCGTGGCTGTGGTCAACGAACGAAGCAGTGAAGGCTGACTGGGCTTCGGACCGGCCAACGCCTGCCAGCGGCTGGTGGTAGCCGTAGCCGCCAAAGACTTCGTCCGCGCCCTGGCCGCACTGCACCACTTTCAGGTGCTCGGTGACGGTCTTTGAGAGCAGGTGGAATGCCGTGACATCGTGGCTGGACATGGGCTCGGACATGGCCTCCACGGCGTCACCGATGGACGGTGCGAACTCCGAGGTGCTCACGTGCAGGCGCTCATGCCGGGTGCCGAATTCGCGGGCAATCAGGTCCGAGTACTCGAACTCGTTTCCCGAGTCCCCACCGGCGCCGTCAAAGCCGATGCTGAACGTGGACAGCCCGTGCTGCCCCTCCTCCGCAAGCAGGGCCACCAGCAGGCTCGAATCCAGTCCTCCGGACAAAAGGACGCCCACCGGCACATCCGCAACCATCCGCCGTCGTACCGCCGTCCGCAGGGCATCCCGGACGGCGTCCTGCCAGTCGCCTGCTGACCAGCCGGCGTGCTCGTCGCGGCGGGTGTAGGAGGGCTTCCAGTATTCGCGGTCGTGCCAGGTGCCGTCCGCGCGGACGGTCCGGATGGTGGCGGCCGGCAGCTTGCGGATCCCGCTGAGGATGGTCCGCGGTGCCGGGACGATCGAGTGCCAGCTCAGGTAGTGGTGCAGGGCCACCTCATCAACGGACGTGTCGATCCCGCCCGAGGCAACGAGCGCCGGCAGGGTTGAGGCGAAGCGCAGCCGTCCTTGCAGCTCCGCCACATAGAGCGGTTTGATGCCCAGCCGGTCACGGACCAGGAGGACCTCGCAGCGGCGGGAATCGAACAGCGCGATGGCGAACATCCCCACCAGGTGGTGGACAAAGTCTTCGCCCCATTTCCGGTAGGCCTTGAGGATCACTTCCGTGTCGCTGGTGGAATGGAACGTGAACTCGGGTTCCAGCTCGCGGCGCAGTTCCTTGTAGTTGTAGATGCACCCGTTGAAGGTGACAGCCAGGCCGCCGTCGTCGAGCATGGGCTGGGTCCCGCCGGATGAGAGGTCGATGATGCTGAGCCGCTGATGCCCCAGCGCAACCCAGCCGGCATGCCAGGTTCCCCTTCCGTCGGGTCCCCGCGATGTCATGGCCCCCATCATGTCCAGAACCGCCTCCTGGGAGGCCGTTCTCCCGTTGAAGGCGATCTCGCCGGCTATTCCGCACATGGTGCTGTCCTCGTTCCTTGCGATTTACTGCGATCGGTGCGGTTCTTCCCGAACCACCCTGATGGTTTTGAGCGTTGGGTCAGCGGGATCCGGCAGGACCATGCCCGCTTCCACCCCGCTCCGGAGGTAATCGATGGCGGCTTTATTGATCCGCTCGCCGGGCAGCAGGAGCGGGATTCCCGGCGGGTAAGGCGTGGCCATCTCGGCGGCGATGCGGCCGGGGGCCTCTTCACACGGGATGACTTCCACCGGCCCGAAGAAGGCGTCCCGGGGCAGCATGACCGTCTCCAGGTAGAGCTCTTCCTCATCCGGAATGACGACGGCGGGTGGTCGGGGAAGGTCAGGTGCAGCTTCGGTAAGTGCGCGGAGTCCCGCGAGGAGGCGGTCCGCGGTTTCCTGGTCATCCGATACCGAAATAACGGCTTCCGTGCGGCGGTGGTCTGTGGTGCCCATGTCGATGCGGCAGTTTTCCCGCAGCCAGTCCGTGGCCTGGAACCCGCTGATGCCAAGGTTCGAGACGTCAATCATGATGTGCTGGATGTCCAGGTCGTGGGAGGCCTCGGCGTGCACAAGCTCCTCCTCGAGGACGTGGAGGCCGGGGAGGGCGTCGATGTCCCGGCGGAGCCCTCGCGTCAGCTCCAGCGCGTACTCGATCATGGCTTTGCCGTCCTGCACCATTTGCCGGCGCCAGCCGTCCATTGCCGCATACAGGAGCGTGTTGGCGCTGGTGGTGGAGAGGACGTCGGCGCACTGGTTCAGGCGGACCGGGTCCACCAGGTTGCCCTGAAGGTGGAAGACGGAGCCCTGCTCAAAGCCCAGCCCCATCTTGTGCACGCTGACCACGCAGATGTCGGCCCCGGCAGACATGGCCCAGGTGGGGGTGTCCTGATGGAAGGGCAGCTGCGCGCCCCAGGCTTCATCCACAATCAGCGGCTTGCCACGTTTATGGCAAATTTCGGCGATGGCCTCGATGTCGGCGCACGTGCCGTAGGGGGTGGGGCTCACGATGAGGGCAGCCGAGGCGTCCGGGTACCGCTGCCACATCTCCTCCACAACTTCCGGTGACGGCGGATGCGAAAGCTTCAGTTCGTTGTCCCACTTAGGTTTGATCCATCGCGGCTGCAAGCCGGAAAGCACCAGCCCGGAAACCACGGACTTGTGGGCGTCCCTGCTGATCAGGAGTTCGCCCTCGCCGCGGGTCACGGCCAGGATGGCGGCCTTGATGGACAGGGAGCTGCCGCAGGTGGTGAAGAAGGCCATGTCCGCACCCACGGCGTCGGCCATCAGCTCCTCGGCTTTGGAAAGGTAGCCGTTGGAGGACTGCCGGTCGTCCAGCCCTGAGGAGGCAACGACGTCGGACTTGAAGGCTTGCTCCCCCAGCACCTCCAGCACCCGGGGGTCAACGCCGCGGCCCTGGCGGTGGGCGGGCGGCGTGAAGCCGTAGCGCTCCAGTTTCTGGTGTTCAGCCAGGGCATCAAGCACCGGCGCTTCATTCTGGTCCATGCGGCCTCCTGATTCCGATGTTTACGAGTTCTGTTTGCTGGTCAGCAGTGACGGGTCGGCCACGTCCCGCAGCAGGGTGGCCGGGAGGCTGCTGACCTTGACGGCGTCGGCGATCACCCCGCAAAGGCTTCCGGTATTGGCGAAGGCTGTGCGCTGGCGGTCTGCCCCGGTCCCGCGGGCAAGAAGCTGGAACAGCAGGAATTCAACAGCGCTGAGCTCGCCCTGCTCCCCGAGCACCGGCTGGATGTGCTCCAGCAACGCCATGACCACCTCGAAAGCAGGCCGGGGCTGATTGGTCTGCGGGTCTATCAGCTCGGCGCCAAGCCCAAACCTGCCCGCCTGCCAGGAAGCGAGCCTCAGCTGCAAGGCCGAGACCGGCGCGGGTTCTTTGCCCCGGCGCCAATCCCGGGACGCCGTCTCCGCCAGACCCCGTACCAGGGCGGCAAGGAGGACGGCGTCATCCGCGTGGAGGCATACGTCCCCTACCCGGATTTCCACGGTCGGATGCCGGTGGCTGAGCCGGGCATCAAAATAAATCTGTCCCTTGTCCAGCAGCACTCCGGAACCGAGGATCTCCTCCACCTGCGCGTGGTACGCCTGCGCGGAACCGAAAATCTCGCAGGGACCGGCTGTTGGCCACCTGTTCCAGGCCTGGGAGCGGTAGCTCGCATAGCCGGTGTCCACGCCGTTGCTGAACGGGGAATTGGAGGTCAGTGCCATCAGAACCGGGAGCCAGATCCGGATCCGGTCCAGGATGGCAACGCCTTCCTCGTCCGACTCAACCTCCACATGCACGTGGCAGCCGCAGGTCAGCTGTTCCACGGCGGTCAGGCCAAACCGTTCGATCATCCGCTCGTAGCGCTGCCCCGGGGTGGCCGTGGACCGCACAGGCAGCGGCGAGGTTGCCAGCGCCACTGAACGGGCTCCGACGAAACGGGCTGTGGCATCGGCACTCAGGCGGCGCCTGGTGATGTCCTGCGCCAACTCCTCGAGGTTTGTCCGCGGAAGTGTGCAGGTCTCGATCTGTTCCTGCTTCATTTCGCTGCTGAGGCCATCGTCGTCGCTCAGGCTGTCCAGCACTTCACCCAGCGGCACTGCATGTCCGTCGACGTTATCGACGATCAGGAACTCTTCTTCTATACCTACCCGACGCATCATCGTAAGCTCGCACGTTCCGGCGATTCCGCGCATCGGACCCAGCCTGACGCATGCGGGAAACTGCTGTTATGTAATCCAGCCACATCGCTCCTCGGTAAGAAACCGGGGGGCTTATGCTTAACCTCCGCTACTACAGCATAGTAAGCATGCTTATTTCCTGGTCGCAAGCCAAAATGCCGCGGACGGCATGCACGGAGGCCACCGTCCTGGGGTGCGGCACCATCAGAAGGCGCTGGGCGGAACCTCAATATCCGCCGTCGGCACTGCTGAGGCAGCGAGGGCGGAAGCAGCGATGTGGGCGGAGGACAGCTGTGCTCCGCTCCCCTGCGCCCCGTTCACCTGGGAAACAGCGGGCGACGGCGGCGTGGCCTGCCACAGGCGGGACAGCAGCTTCCCGCGGGCTGCTTCGACGAATCCGCGGAACAGTCCGAAGTCTTCAGGGAGTTCTTCGGGGTGCCACTGGATGCCCATGGCGAAGGTGTTAGCAGGGTATTCGATGGCCTCCACCACCTGGTCCTCCGTCCAGGCAGCCGCAATCAGGCCTTCTCCCAGCTTGTCCACGGCCTGGTGGTGGGACACGGGCACCGGGCCCGGGGTGGCGCCAATCAGCTGCTCCAGCCGGGAACCCTGGCGGATTTCCACCTGGATCCTGTTGAACTCATATCCGCCCAGCTGGTAGTGGCCGGCACCGATGACGTCCGGCAGGTGCTGGTGCAGGGTGCCGCCGAGGGTCACGTTCAAAAGCTGTTCGCCCCGGCAGATGCACAGGAGCGGAATGTCCTGCCGGATTGCTTCACGGATCAGGGCCTGCTCCCACGCATCCCGTTCGGGCCGGGGCTTGTCAGTCTGGGCGTGGGCTTCCTGCCCGTAGAGGGCCGGATCAACGTCCCAGCCGCCGGGAATGACCAGTCCGTCCAGCCGGCTGACCAGCACTTCGATGACTCCGGGGACTGCCGGCTGGGGCGGAAGAAGGGTGGGTACGCCGCCTGCAGCGATGATCGGGGCGAGGTAGGTTTCGGGCAGGAATGCAGCACTGACAGTGCCGCATCCGTCGGTGCCCGCCTGCTCCAGATAGGTGGTGAGCCCGATGATGGGCTTTACTGCGGCGTCGGTTGTTTCCAAGGTGGTTCCTCCAGCTGATTTCCCTCGTTTAAGGATATGAGAGGGGGCTGGCTGGAATGTTTCGTGCAGGTCAAAAGCAGGTATCTTGTTGGTCACTTCCGGAGCTGGGAACTGCCGCCTCAGCCCGCAAAACCTTGACAAAACCTTGAGGCATTACTGGTGGGTAATTTGATGATCCCGATGGATAGTAAGGGGTGTCAGGAGACGGGCAGTGGCAGCAGGCAGGCAGCAGAACGCATCCCCGCAGGATCGTTTGCAGCCCATCATTCTCCTGGCGGAGTTTTGAAGTGGGCTCCGCCAGGTATCACCCACCACCTGCCCGCCTCCTGGCTCAGGTCCAGACGGCGAGGACGTTTGTCCCCTCGGGCCAGGGCGCACGCCCCCCAAGCGTCCCGGCGTCGTTATCCCCCCATAGCGGCGCCGGGACTTCCACCGACTCCTGGTACGCCGGCCGCGCCGGATGGTTCCGCCTCCGCGCTACGGCTTATCCTGCGCGGGACCAGGGCTGACGGCGGACCCCACCACGTGGGCGACTTTCGGGGAGAGCGGGCTGACGGCGAAGGTGAAACGCCGGCTGGACACCGGCCTGAAACCCGCCTCCTCGATGGCCGCAACAGTGTCGCGGTTGGGATGGCAACCCCCCGCTAGCCGTTGCCAGGCGGGAGTCAGGACGTCTTCCACCCTGCCGATCAGACTGTTGCCAGAGCGGACGTGCTCGTAGAACGCAAGGATTCCGCCAGGACGCAGGACCCGGCGGATCTCGGCCAATACCGGAGCCTGCTCGCTGACACTGCACAGGACGAGGCTGGCCACTACGACGTCCACACTGCCATCCTCTGCCGGAATGTGCTGGGCCACCCCAGCACGAACGCTCACTGGCACCGGTGCAGACTTGGCTTTGGTGGTGGCGATGTCCCGGAGATAGTCGTCCGGCTCAAGGGCCAGCACCTGCGTCATGGACCCCGGATACAAGGAAAACCCGGATCCGTCGCCCGCGCCGATTTCGACGACGAACCCGCGCAGTCCGGCCAGAAGCTCCCGCCGGTGTTCGGTTCCGCCGCGGCGGTTCACGCTGTCGACTGCCCGGGCATAGGCGCGGGCGAAGCGGGGATGCTGCAGTTCCGCCGGCCCGCGTTCCCGGGCGGGATTGGGGCCCGTGCTGCCGCCGCCTGTCATACTTTCCTTCTCAGTTTTCCTGGCTGACGCTGCCACCAAGGCTGGCGAGGGCCGCGCGAAGACGGGTGTCGGCGTCGTCCGCCACCTCGCGGACGGCTGGATTGTCGCTCAGCTGCACCATGGTCTGGGGATCGATGGCCTGGACGGTGGTTTCGGAGGCGCCAGCCCCGCTGCGGACCACGACGTTGCACGGCAAGAGGGCACCCAGGGCCGGTTCGGCGGCAAGGGCACGGCTGGCGAGCGCGGGATTGCAGGCGCCCAAGATCACGTAGTCGCCAACGGAGGCCGCAGCTTCCGCACCGAGCTTGGCTTCAAAGGTTGCACGGACATCGATCTCCGAAAGGATCCCGAAGCCCTGACTGGCCAGGGCCTCCCGCGCCTGCTGCATGGCGTCGTCCCACGCAAGCGGCACGGTAACAGTGTGCGTGTAACCCATGATGCCTCCTCAGTCGCCCAGTCCTGCGTACCCTCGCAAGGTACAACCCCGGGGGTGTATTGGCTATGGGTGGGGAAATGCCGCTATGGGCAGTAAATTTTGCCGTTGCTGGTGTCATGCCACAGCACTATGTCCGACGATGCCTGCGTCTGGTCTGAGTATGTTGCCGTGACCCGGACGGTCAGCCGCCCTTGGTAGAAGCTGTCCCTTATGATCTGGGACGCCCCCGTGAGCGTGATTGACCCAGTGGATCCCGCCACACTGACTTCTGATCCTGAGTAAGCGGTTGCGATGCCGCCGTTCGCTTGGACTGCACCATACGTGAGCGCAGCGATGCTTCTCGGAGCGGAGACGCTAAGGGTCGCGGTCTTCTGCGGGCTGTCGTTGAGGCAGGTCACTGGGGACACCGCCGGGCCGGGCCAGTTTGCTGCAGCGGTGACCGTCATTGTCGCCGTCGCGCTTTGCTGCCACAACGCGGACGCGGATGCTCCGCCAAAGCCGAGCAGCACAGTCAGGACAAAAGCACCTATTGCGGCGGAAGCACCTGGAAGCCCCTGGAACCGCCGCATCATCCGGCCCCTGCCACGGGGTCCTGCCGCCGCGACGTCCGCACCGACTTCAAGACCAGAAGCGCACCGTAACCCATGAGGCAAATGGCCGCGACGGTGGTCCATAGCCCGCGGTCGGCATTGCCCAGGGCATTGGCCAGGAAGCCAACGTAGGGAACGGCATAGAACAGCTTGCCTTTGACCTGGATTTCACGGACGGGCTCAGTATCGGTGGCGCCGTTGTTGTCACCCTTGGTGATCAGTGTCTTTTCACCTGTTTGGGTGGCGCCGAAGCCTACGACGCGGTGGGTCTCAACCTCTGGCCGTCCCGAGTAAAGCTGGAACGTGATCACATCGCCGTACTTGAGTTCGCTGAACGGCGCCGGCTTCATCACCAGGAAGGTGCCGGGCGGAAATTTGGGTGCCATGGAGTTGGTCAGCACGGTGTACGTGTGCGACGCCGTCACCACGGGCACCACAATCAGGACCGATGCAGCGAACAGCGCAACGAGCATTGCGGCCAGGCTGGCCATGCGTCCCAGGAGTGCCAGTGCGTGCGCACCGGTGCTTTTCTCCTTCGAGTACGACGGCGATGCAGCCTTCGGTGCGTCCGGAACGGAAGCGGCGCCTTGAGTCAGCGGGCGTTCGGTAAGGTCAGCAGCCATCTGGCACCCCGCACTGACGAACGGTGAGCGGAAGGGTGATGTTCACTGCTTGTCCTTTCACGGTGGACGGCGCGGACGGGCTGAGGGCTACCTGGAAACACAGGACGGTGGAGCCCGCTTTGGGAACAGGTGGTGATGAAAACCCCGCGGCCTGCAAGGGTGCGTACCCGCTGCTTGTGCTGCAGTCGCCAGTTGAGGCTGCGGTTTTAGCGTTGACGCTCAGGTATTGGGCCAGGGATCCCCCCGAGGCGTTCGCGACCGTGGGCTGCCCAACGGTGGCCACAGTGTTGAAGGTTCCGCCGGCGTCGGTGCTGTTGGTGACAACCACGCCGCCATGGACCGAGGTTCCGGGCAGCAGCGCCGAACCCGGCGTGAGGGCCACATTCGCCGGCCGGCCGTCCGGGAGGGTCATGGTGGTGACCTGCCCGGACGGAGCAGCCGTGAGATTGACGGTAAAGGAAGCGGAGGAAACAGCTCCCGGGGATGCTACTGCAGTGGCACCCCAGAGGGCGTAGGTGCCCTGGACTGTCAGGAGGCCCAAAATCACTGCTGCGGCAATGAGGCCCGCCGCCTGCAGTGTGCGCTTGATGCGCATGGAGTCCTCCTGGACCTGGTTAGTTGCTACTTATGGCAGGTGGCAGCCAGGCCGCCCGCCCGTTCTGCTAGGACTGCTTGGGGACGAGACCGGCTCCAGCTACTACCTGCTGGAGCGTGAAGCCAACATTGCCAAAGTTGTAGGTTTTGTTGACGTCCACCTGTCCCGAGGTGCTCGCGAGGAACTCGAAAGTAATCGTGGCGGTAACCTTCTGGACATCTGCCGACTGCGTCAGGTGGTTGGCAATTGGGGCGCCGCCGGCTGTGAGGCTCGGACCGGTGACGACGACGTTGCTTGAAATGAAGCCGTTCTGCTCGCCGGTACCGAGGGCCGTGATGCTGGCCGCCATCTTGTCGCCCGTCAGCGTAACGTCGACGTCCTGGGTGAAGGTGAGCTTGTCGCCCGGGACCACCCGATAAGCGCTGATGTCATCGATGGTGTTGTTGGCGCGGTCCTTCCAGACTCCTGCCGCGGTCTTCGCCATATCGAGGTTTCCGGCCGTGATGGTCCCCGGAGCTGCCGACACCGAATCGTTCCATGCCGCCAGTGTCCCGCCTCCGCCGAGCAGGAGTGCTGCGCCTACGGCGATGGCGGCGGTGCCTTTGATCAGGGTGCTGTTCTTCATGGTGTGTCCCCTCAGACTTTTGTGTGTTTCTCTAACTGGGGACTACTCTGCAAGGCCAATCTCAGGAGCGGATATGGGATTTGATCAAGGTTCCCGCAAGAATAAAACAGCAGGTCAGAGGCTGGTAAGCGCTATCCCAAAGCGGCTGAAAAAACTGCCGTCCCGCCTGCCGCCGCAGCCCCAAACACCTGGGCTTGGAGACCCTATGGGGACGCCGCAGACCCGAATCCCCCGGGCCGTCCCGGCTCGTACAAATCGATGATGGGCAGGTGCCCGTCGGTGCGGATGGCGTCCCCTCCCCCGTTGCGGTGATGGTAGCCGCTGGAGTAGTTCAGGATGACGTGGACCGATTCCACGGCGTCGGCCGCCTGCAGCGTGGCGATGATGAAGTCGCGCTCCTCGTCGGTCCGGTCGGCGATCTTGTGCGTGATCTGGAACGTGAAAAGTGACAGGCCCACACTGCGGTCGTACGTTCCGGCGCCGACCCAATCCACGGACAGACCGCCGGGCAGCATCCACCCGGCCGGACATTTCCAGAACCGGACGTGGTGGCGTTTGCGCGGGTTGCCGTCGATTTCGCGCTGGAAGGCCAGGTCCTGCCGGTTGCCGAAGACGTAAAGCCAGCTGACCGGGGCCGCGGGATAGCTCCGGCCCAGGACAGTTGAGGTCAGAGTGTGCCAGGCGGTGGCGGGGGTGATGGGGTCGGCCTCCACCCAGCCTGCGGTGCGCATTGCCCGCCGCAGCTCCTCCTTCGTTCCCACCACGGCCAGGTTTACTGGGTCGCCGAGTACGCCGTCGCCCGTCCTTGCCCTGCCAATGAAGTAGTCGGGAATGTAGAGGCCGCTCAAAATCTTGTGGATGCGCGGCAGCAGGGCGTAGGCCAGGATCAGCCACACCGGCAGGAACACCCACGCCTGCTCCGGACCGCGGGTGAGCCGGGACAGCAGGAAGAACCACACCGCCCACCCCACGGCGACGGTGACCACCAGGTACAGCAGCCGCTGCAGCACCGCCAGAACGGTGGCCCACCTGCTTTGCCGGCGCTCCTGCACACTGCTCAAGCGGGAATGGTCAGGCTCGTCCGGAACAGCCTGCGAGCCCCCCGCGCTGTAGTCCCCCACGTTCGAGTCGCCCAAACCAGGAGTCACGGCTGCCCAGGGTTCAGCTGCTCAACGATGATTCGCGCCGTCTCAGAATCACCCAAAATCCTGAAGTGACCTGCAGTGGGCAGCTCGATGTTGGTGGCGCCGGGAAGAATGCTGCCTTCCGGGATATGGGGATCAAACGGTCCGTAGATGGAAGTAATGCGGCTGTTGATGGTTTCCTCGCGGGCCAGCTCAAGCGTCAGGGCGTTGCTGGGGGAAAATATCCGCAGGGTGGGCAGCAGCATGTACTTTGCGTAGCGCGACCCGGAGAACGGCGTGCATACCGTGACCATCCGGGAAATACGGCGCTCGGGGTCCAGGTTCAGCATGGTGTACTTGCCGATCAGCCCGCCCTTGCTGTGCGCCACTATCGCTGCGTCCTGCAGTCCCGCCTCTTCAAGGTGCTGCGCCACCATCCGCGCCGCCACGGGAACGTCCAGTTTGTTCCGCTGCAGCACCGTGACCACATGGACGGGATGGCCTTCGTCATGGATGGCCCGGATGAGCGGCATCATGAACTGCCAGTTTTCGTACACGCCGGGAATGATCAGCACAGGGCTGCGGTGGCCCTGGTGAAAGGACCCCGGCTGCACCCGGGACACCATGCCCTGGACCTGGCAGACCGCGGCGTAGACATAGTCCTGCGCCCACCACACGGCTTTCTGCAGCGGACTGATGCGAGTGCTCACGTCCCGTTCACCCATCTGTCGAGGATATCGCCCTCAGGCTCGTTACCCGCTAATCCCGCTTCCAAACAGGCCGGACCGACGCGGCGGAGTACCGTCGTCAGTAGTTCCGCCGGTGCTTTAACCGCGGGATGACGACGGCGAACACGGCCGCCGCCGCAAACCCCAGGATGCCCGTGGCTGAGACCCCCGCGCCCAGGCTGGCAACGGCGGTCACCCCGGAGAGGAGGACGGGACCGCCGGTGGATCCGGCGTCGGCCATGAAGCGCCACAGCCCCAGAAACTGCCCGCGGCCGCGGTCCGGCGAGAAGTCCGCTCCCAGTGTCATCACCAGCCCGGAGCTGATCCCGTTGCCGAAGCCGATCAGCAGCGCCGCCAGCAGCAGCCCTACAAAGGACCCGGTGAGCGGAATCAGGAGCAGTGCTGCACCCATGAGCAGCGTGGAGGGGACGGCAACGAACTGCCGGCCCTTGCGGTCCATGAGCTTTCCGGCGGGATAGAACACCAGCATGTCGATCGCCCCGGAGAGCCCGTAAATGAGGGAGGCGGACGTCGCGTCCATGCCGAGGTGGTCGGCCCAAAGCGGGATCACCACCTGCCGGGACGAGCGCAGGGCGCTGAGCAGGAGGACCGCCACGCCCAACGAAAGGAACACCCCGCTGTGGGACACCGCGACGCTCCGCAGCGTCGGCTCCGGACCTTTGTGTCCGCCGTCGGGCGTTGGCTCAACAGCCAGATCCGGAATGGTGAGGGACAGCAGGGCGGCGGCCGCCATGGCAAGGACGCCCACCCAGTAAGCGCCGCTGATGCCGGCAATCTGCATCACGGCCGCACCCAGGAACGGGCCAATGAACACCCCGATGCGGTTCACGCCGCCCAGGGTGGACAGCGCCCGGGCACGGAACTCCACGGGCACCGCTTCGGTGAGGTACTTCTGCCGGGCCAGGCCGAACACCGCCCCGGACATTCCGACGACGGCCATTGCCGCAGCGAGCAGCCACAGCCCGTCGGCAACCAGTGGGGTCAGTCCGGCGGCAGCGAGCGCAAGGCCGGCGGCGACGGCGGCACCCACAATGGACCAGCGCTCACCGAATTTCAGGGTCACCAGGGAGGCGGGCAGGTTGAAGAACCAGGACCCCAGGCCGATCAGCGTAACGATCAGTGCTGCGACGGCCACCGAAGCGCCCAGATGGCGGGCGCTCAGGGCCACAACCGGCAGGATGGCGCCCGTGCCGATGCCATAGAGCAGCGTGGGCCCGAACGCAGCCACCGCGATGCCACGCAGGCTGAAGGGCTGGGGGTCGTCCGGGGAAGTCATCAGATTTATCCTATGGCCGGCCCAGCCGTGCGGTTGGGCTGCCGCCCACAGCCCGGATCCGTGAGCGTGATTAAACGGCTGCTCTTTCACGTCCCCGCAAAGAATTCAGGGGTCACAAATGCCGCCGGGAGGAGTAGCGTTCGCCTTATGGGGCGCTGTCCCGCGCCCGTACCAAACGGGAGGTCTTTCGATGGGTGAAGTGTGGATCCGCACGCTCGGCAACGGGCTGGTCCGGGCAGACAGAGTCACCGAAATTTCATCCACCCGGGGATCCCTTCAGGAGGACCAGGGCTATTCGTTGAAGGTTGTGGTGGACGGCAAGGGCCACGTGCTAATTGATGATGCCCACCTGCAGGGCAGCCTGGCCGACCGGCTGGAATACGCCCGGCATGTGGAGGACGCTTTGCTGCTGGCGATGGATGAGGCCAGGGAAAGTGACACCGCTGTGGTCATCTCCTACGAGCCGGAGCGCGAGCGCTGGTCCGCGGCGCCGGTCACGGTGTTAACCGGAAGGCTTCCCGAAGCTGTGAGCTGACCGGCACCTGCTGCCGTCAGCGGCCTGTGGGGTCACGGAATAAGCATCCCAATCGGTGTAATAAATACGTAACTGTTGCATGGGTCACATCTTGCACCTACTCTGGTTGAGGCTTAAGAAACAGGCCATAGCAAGAAGCTGCAGCGTCGCAGCCAATGCCGGGGAAGGCTTTACAACTTGAATTCCAAGCTGAACATTGTTGTCCGTGTAGATCTCGACCACGCTCGTGCACAGGTGATTGCAAAGGGGCACATCACCATTCACAGCGTCAACGCACTGTATGTAGTAGTCAAGCGCGCCAATTCCCTGCGGGAAGGCCTGGGCGTGGAACTGGATATCACCCACGCGTACGTGGACCAGGATGCTTTGGAGATGCTCCATTCTTCCTCTGAGACCCACCACTTGCCGGCCAGGATTGATCCGCAGCAGGCACCGTGCACCATCAGTGTCCTTGCGCCGCGCAATCCCGCCCGCAGGACGCACGCGCCTGCATTGATGGCCGCATAGACGTCCCGGGCAACGGCACCCGAAGCGCCCCGTCGTCGGGCCAGGCTGCCAGCCAAACTCTTTCTTCTGATTTTCCACTGGCTGTGGGTGCGGTTGTATCCGAATAGACGGATAGCTGCACTCACAGTTGAGTGGACACCCTTCACGCCCTGGCAAGCAAGCCGCGCCGGACGCATAGTCACTGTGCAGCAGGGCGGAATCTGGCGGCTGCGCAGCAGCTTCATAATCAGCCGCCCTGGCAGCCATGACAAAACCTGTTATATGCGTTTTAAGACATGAATGAAACGTGTCACACGCCGTAGATTAACGGCGGCGATTCCCGTACGCTGACCGAGTCAGCGCTTGGGGGGTTGGCGGACACCTGGGTGGGGTCCGCGGGGCAGACCGAGCAGGAAACATCCCCCTCCTATCGGTCCAAGGCAAGGTCTCAGCTATGAACTCTCCCTCTTCGCGCGTGCGCAAAATCGCTATGTTCGCCTCCGCTCCCCTCGCTATCCTCATCGCCGGCGGCATGGTCTGGCAGGGCTCCCAGGCGGCCTTCACCGCTCAGACCCGCAATGCGGGCAACTCCTGGAGCACCGGCAACGTGGTGCTCACGGATGACGACCTCGGAGCAGCAGCGTTCACCGTGGAAAACATCGTTCCGGGCCAGACAGGGCAGAAGTGCATCGTGGTCACCTCCCAGTCCAACGTTCCGGGCGAAGTCCGCGCCTACACCCAGAACCTCATCACCTCCCGCGGGATGGAGAACCGGATCTTCTTTGACCTGGAACAGGGCACCGGCGGCACCTTCAACGACTGCACCGGCTTCACTCCCACGGCCAACACTGTGCCCGAATACCCGCTCTCAACCCTTGCTGCAGTCAACCGGGACTTCGCTACCGGCGGGGCTGCCTGGAAGACTGCAGGAAAGCCCGGAGAAACGCAGAGCTACCGCGGCACCTGGCGCTTCGACACCACCGGCCTGAGCCAGGACGAGGTCAACGCACTGCAGGGCGCCCGCGTGGGCATCGACCTGGTCTGGGAACTGCAGTCGGACAACGCCCCCACCCCGGCGCCGTAACCCAGGTCGACAGGCAACAGCGGCGCTGTGAACCGGGAGAGGCCCGGGTCCTCCCCGGTTCTCTCCCGGGGAGGACGCTTGTTTTCCGCGGACGGCTGGCCGCTTTTTTTCGCGTCCCTGGCGTCCCGGCTCTATTTGGGCGTCCTGCTGAGCCTGTCCCTTTTTGCGGTGCTGCCTGTCCTTTTCGGCTGGCACGGCACTGTGGTGCAGAGCGGTTCCATGGAACCGCACATTTCTCCGGGGGACATGGTGCTGGCGGCGCGGCTCGACCCATCGCAGCCCGTGCCCGTCGGCGGCGTGGTGGAGTACCGCAGTCCGGCGTCGGCCGAACCCGGCGGGGTGGAAAAGATCCGGCTGCACCGGATCGTGGCCGCCAACACGGACGGCACCTTCGTCACAGCCGGCGATGCCAACACCAGCGTGGACAGCACTCCCCTGGACCGTGGGCAGATTACCGGCCAGGCCCGGCTGCTCGTCCCGTCGATCGGCCTGCCCGGCCTCTGGCTGGGCACCGGAAAATTCCCCGCTCTGGCCTTCTGGTCCGTGCTGACGCTGCTCGCCGTCGTCGCCGCCCTTTTCGGCTGGGCGCCGAAGGAGCCTTCCGCGGCAGGAGCCGGTGACGGGAACGACGGCGGGGACGGCGACCCCGGGTCGGACGACGGCGGCACTCCCCCGCTGCTGCGGGCCGGCACTGCCGCCGGTATTGTTGCCGCCTTGACCACCCTGGTGATCGCGGGAGCGGGCGCCTTCTCAGCCGCCGCGTTCACTGCCACCACCGCGAGCGCCGCCAACACTTTCAGCGCAGCACCGGACTGGACGCCGCCGTCGGTCACCCTGGCCAACCCCGGCCCGACCCTCCGCGGCGCCACCGTAGTAACGGCAGAGGCCAACGATGCCGAAACGGGCGTGCGCAGCGTCACCGTCGAGTACGCCGCCGCCGGCAGCAACACCTGGGTTGCACTGTGCACGGTGACCACTGCCCCCTACTCCTGCCCGTGGAATACGCCCGGGGTTCCGGACGGGCAATACACCCTGCGTGCCTCGGCAACGGACAACGCCGGCCTCACCGCAACATCCGCCACCGTGTCCACCACCGTGGCCAATACGTTCTCCGTTGTCCTGAACGATCCCGGCGAGGTTGTCCGCGGAACCACAACCCTCAGCGCTTCCCTCTACAGCCCAGGCACCAGTACCTACTCGGTCCGGGTGGAGTATTCACTGGCAGGAACCAACCGCTGGAGCACCCTCTGCTCCAACCTTGCAGCCCCCTACAACTGCGCCTGGAACACCGCACAGTTCGCCAATGACTTCTATGACCTGAGGGCAGTTGCCGTCTCCGGAACTGTCACCAGGTATTCGGAAACCGTCACCGATGTCCTGGTGGACAACGGTGCACCGGCGGTCACCCTGACTGATCCGGGCACCGCCCTCCGTGGAACCACTACGTTCGCCGCTGCCGCCTCGGATCCACACTCCGGCGTGGCGAACGTGCAGTTCCAGTACCTGCGCTCCGGCACGTCCACCTGGATTCCCCTGTGCACAGTGGAAGAGTCGCCGTATTCGTGCCGGTTCGATACCACCACCATCGCAAATGGAACATACAGCTTCCGGGCGGTAGCCACGGACGAGGCCGGAAACAGCGCCGTGTCCACGGTGGCCGCCAGCCGGACGGTGGACAACACTGTCGCTTCCGTTTCAGTAGAGGATCCGGGCGCCTACCTCACCGGCACCGTGGCGCTGAAGGCGGCCGCCAATTCGACGGCGGGCATCGCCAAGGTGGAGATCCAAACGGCACCGGCGGGCGCAGCAACCTGGACCACCCGCTGCACTTTGGCTGCTGCACCGTTCTCCTGCACCTGGGACACCACCGCTGCGGCCGACGGCCTCTACGATTTCCGCGCCGTACTCACCGACGCCGCCGGCAGGGTGACCGTCTCCGCAACCGTGTCCTCCCGCAGGGTGGACAACAGCCCCCTGAGGGGAGTGGATATCCAGGCGGACAACCGATCAGGCGTGGCAGGCAAACTTGACGCCGGCGACGTCCTGGCCTTCACCTACAGCCAACCCATTGATCCCGCTTCCGTTGTCCCCGGATGGACCGGTGCCGCGCTGCCCGTCACCGTCCGGCTCAGGGACGGGAACCTGCTCGGACTGGGCAACAGCGGCGACACCGTTGACGTCCTGAGGAACGGGTCTGCCGTCAACCTGGGAGCGGTCAACACCAGGGGGAATTTCGTCAAGAACCGCTCCGCAACGTCCATCAACGCCACCATGAGCGCCGCAACGGTCACCATAGCCGGAGTTCCCCGGACGGTCGTGACAGTAACCCTGGGCAGCGCTGCCAGCGGCGCCAACAACCTGCGCATCTTCGGCACGGCCGCCACCATGGTGTGGAGCCCGACGGCGGCGGTCACCAGCCCGGCAGGGGTAGCCACGTCAACGGCTCCGGTCACGGAAACCGGTGCGCTGGACAGGGATTTCTGACCGGCACGGCCCTGGTCGGCTGGCTGGTACTCCACCGGCTCCAGGTCGTCTGCGAGCGGGGCGCGGCTGAAAACGCGCCGGGGCGTCATTCCTAAGACCAAGTGTCATCCTTAGGATCGAGCCGGCCGGACTTGCGCTCGATAAACTCACAGGACACTACCGGCACTTTTTGGGGAACAGCCATGAGCGAAGCACTCGTCCACATTGACCAGTTCAGGATGGATTTCGGGGACAGGACTGTCATCCGGGATCTGTCCTTCGACGTCGGGCGGGGTGAGACGTTCGGGTTCCTGGGCAGCAACGGGTCCGGCAAGACCACCACTATCCGCGCCCTGCTGGGTATTTACCAGCCCACCGCGGGGATCCTGCACATCGACGGCAGGCCCTTCCGGCCGGAGGACGGCGGCCGGCTGGGCTACCTTCCGGAGGAGCGCGGGCTGTACAAGAAGGAAAAGGTCATTGACGTCATGACCTACTTCGGCCGGCTCAAGGGCCTGGACCGGAACGCCGCCAAAACCTGGTCGCTCGAGTATCTGGAGCGGGTGGCCCTGGCGGACAAGGCCGGGGCGCAGCTGGACAAGCTTTCAGGTGGCCAGCAGCAGAAGGTGCAGCTCGGCGTGACCATCATGAATGATCCGGAGCTGCTGATCCTGGATGAGCCCACCAAGGGGTTTGACCCGGTTAACCGCCGGCTGCTGATGGACATCATCGACGGACAGAAGGCCAAGGGCGCCACCGTGGTGATGGTCACCCACCAGATGGAGGAAGTGGAACGCCTTTGCGACCGGGTCATCCTGCTCAAGAACGGTACCGCCGAAGCCTACGGAACCATCGATGAGGTGCAGAACCAGTTCGGCGGCCGGATCATCCGGGTCAAGCACAGCGGCCCCATCCCCGCTTCGCCGCGCTACACCGTCACCGTGAACGAAACAAATTATTCCGAACTGTCCATCGGCGACGACGCCGACGAGGCTGACATCCTGCGGGAGCTCGTGGCCTCCGGCGTAGCAGTGCGCTCCTTCGCCACCACCAAAATTTCCCTGGAAGAGATCTTCATCAGGGTGTACGGCGACCAGAACAGGGCCGGCGCGGAAACCTACGAGATGGCAGAGGCATAACCCGCATGGCACAGCACAACCTCAGCACAGTGGTCACCTTCGAGTTTTTCCGCACCATCGGCAAGAAGCGCTTCTGGGCGGGGACCCTGGCCGTACCCATCATCATGGCAATCGTCTTTGGCCTGCTTTTCGCTTCCAACAGCGCAACCGACACCGCGGCCGACGCGCAGAAGAGCGCCGAATTCACCATCTCCTACACGGACGCGTCCGGGCTCATCCCGCCGGAACAGGCAGCGGTGTTCGGAGCGACGACGGCGGCTTCCGCAGAGGACGGGGTGGCGGCTGTCCGGTCCGGGCGCACCGACGCCTTCTTCGACTTCCCCGCGGACCCGGCCACGAACGCGGTCAAAGTCTATGGAGCGGACCAGGGTCTGTTCGAGAACAACAAGTACTCCGCCGTCGCGCAGGCCATGCTCACCCAGGCGGTCAATGCCCGCATCGGATCACCTGAGCTCTCTGCCCTGGCCGGGACTGATGCCACCATCGACATGAAGACGTACCACGACGGGGTGGAATCCGGCGGCTTTAACTCTGCGGTGCCGCCGTTGTTCTTCCTGGTCATCTTCTATGGCCTGATCATCCTCCTCGGCGGGCAGATGCTGAGTTCCACGCTGGAGGAGAAGGAGAACCGGGTGACCGAGATGATCCTGACCACCCTGAAGCCCACAACCCTCATCAGCGGCAAGGTCCTGGCGCTGTTCGCGATCGGGCTCCTGCAGATGGTCATTTTCACGTCCCCGGTGGTGATCGGGTACCTGTTCTTCCGCGAGCAGATCAACATTCCGGACCTGGACCTTTCCGCGCTGGTCTTCGAACCGGCGCCCATGATTACCGGATTCCTGATCCTGGTGGGCGGATTCGCCCTGTTCACCAACACCCTGGTGGCGATCGGCGCGGTCATGCCCACGGTCAAGGAAGCGGGAAACTACATGGCCGTGATGATCGCGCTGATCTTCATTCCCTTCTATGCAGTGTCCCTGATCTTCTCCAACCCGCAGGCGCTCATTGTGCAGGTCTTCACGTACTTCCCGTTCTCAGCGCCCGTCACAGCGCTGCTGCGCAACGGCCTGGGTTCGCTGGGCGTCGTGGAAGCAGCCATCGTGATCGCGATCCTGTACATCGGAGCCGTCCTGATGTTCTTCCTCGCGGTCCGGCTTTTCCAGTACGGCTCCATCTCCTACGCCTCGAAGGTCAACATCAAGACGGCGCTCAGCAGCGGCCGCCGCCTGCCGGCAGCCACCGGCACCACAGCGCGCTGAAAGCGGCAGACGGGCATAAGATTTCATCCATGAGGATAGCCGTCGCAGGGGGAACCGGGACTGTTGGCCGCCACGTGCTGGAGGTGGCCAAAGCGCGCGGCCACGAGGTGGTGAGCCTCAGCCGTGCGGAGGGCGTGGACCTGGTGAACGGCCGCGGCCTGGCGCAGGCCCTGCAAGGGGTGGAGGCGGTCATTGACGTCTCCGGCGTCCAGACCCTGTCCACCAAGAAGGCCGTGGACTTCTTCACCAACGCCACACAGAACCTGCTGGCTGCCGAGAAGGAGGCCGGTGTGAAGCACCACGTGGCGCTCTCCATCGTGGGAATCGACGGCGCCACGTCCGGCCTGTACGCCGGGAAGCTGGTGCAGGAGGATGAGGTGCGGCACGGTGGCGTCCCCTGGACTCTGCTCCGTTCCACCCAGTTCCACGAGTTCGTGCCGATGGCCGTCAAAGCGGCCGCAGCGGGCCCGCTGGTGATCGTCCCGAAAATGTTCACCCAACCCGTGGCCGCCAGGGAAGTGGCCGAGGCCCTCGTGAAGGCAGCCGAGGCAGGTCCAAAGGGCCGGATCAGTGACCTGGGCGGACCGCGGACAGAACAACTCGCAGGCCTGGTGCGGATGTACCTGCGGAAGACGGGGCAGCGGAAACGGCTGGTGACCGTGCCGGTGCCGGGCCCAACCGGCAAGGCCATGCGCGGAGGTGCGCTGATTCCGGCGCCGGGTTCCGCCGTCGGACGCCAGACGTTCGTTGAGTGGCTGGAAACCCTTACCCGCGAACCTTCCTGATCCCCCGGTGCCGTCCCGCCGGGGCACTGTTCCCTGCCGGGTGGATCCGGTGCCAGTGCCTGCGGGGATGGCTGATGTCGTGGACAGCAGGAGGGGCCGCCGATGCCACCACCGAGGATCCTCTCCGGCGGCGGCGCAACCGCAGGAGCACCAATACCGTCAGGCCCACCCAGACAAAAGTCGCACCGAAGATCAGGACCAGCGACGGAATCGCGTTCATGATCAAGCTTAGGCCCGGGTCCGTCGGCAAGCCCTACTCGTTTCCTGCACGCTGACTACGTGGACCGTTCAGCCGGTGTGCAGAAGGTGGGTCAAAACTTCGCGGATCCTGCGTGGAAATCGGCGCCCTGCTGTCCGGGCGGACCGCAGACTTTAACCAGGGGATCACTCCGGTCTCCTTTTTTGTGTGCCTGTCCCCCGCCGTCGCCCTTAATGCAGGCCGCAGCCCACCGCTTGGAGGTCCAGTGAAACTGTTCAGATACGTCGTGTGTTTCGCCGTGATGCTTGCGTGGGTGCTGCCCGCCGCCGCGGCACCGGCGCAGGCCGCGACTCCCGTTATCACGCTCAGCCCTTCTTCCGGCCCTGCGGGCACCTCCGTGACGGTCACCGGAACCGGATTCCCAAAGAAGGCGGCCGGGAGCGTCAGCGCAGGAACCAACAGCGCGCCCTTCAAGACCAGTGCCTCCGGCTACTTCACGGCGGCTTTGGTGATGCCTGCGACAGCTGAGCCCGCCATCACCGTCCATGCCGCAACCACGACGGCGGGCGCCTCCGCAGCGTTCACGGTCACCTACAGCTCCCCCTCCCCCGTTGAGGAAACACCTCCTGCTGATCCGGCCCCGTCACCTGCGCTCCCCGGCCCGACGGCACCGGCCGCGTCCACCCTGCGGTTCGGCGTCGGCACTCCCGGCGGGCCGCTTGCAGGAGGAGAACTGGACGAGGTCACTGCCCTTGCGGGTGAAGCGCCTTCCATCATCCTGTCCTACAAGGACTTCAACCAGGCTCCCCCCATCACGGAACTGGAGGCGGTTCGCACCCGCGGCGCCCTCACCCTGCTGACCTGGGAGCCCTGGGTGTGGGGCGGCGGAACATCACAGCCCGCGTTCTCCCTGAACAGGATCACCGCCGGGGATTTCGATCCCTACCTGCGCCAATGGGGCCAGGCCCTGGCCAGCTGGGGCCACCCGGTGATGCTGCGGTTCGGCCACGAAATGAACGGCAACTGGTATCCATGGTCGGAGCAGGTCAACGGCAACAGCGCAGGCGACTACGCGGCCGCGTGGCAGCACGTGCACAGCGTCGTGACAGCGGCCGGTGCCGGCAACGTCAGCTGGGTGTGGAATCCCAACGTCCCCTATTGGGGATCAGTACCGCTGACTGGCCTGTATCCTGGTGCCGCCTATGTGGATGCCGTAGCCCTCGACGGGTACAACTGGGGCACCTCCGCTTCCTGGAGCACCTGGGTTTCCCCCTCCCAGCTCTTCGGCGATGGCCTGTCCCAGCTTCGTGCCCTGGCCCCGGGGAAGCAGATCCTGATTGCTGAAACGTCCTCCGCCGAATCAGGCGGCTCCAAGGCAGACTGGATCACCGCCCTGGTGGGCTACCTTGCCGCCCAGCCTGACATCACGGCCCTGACCTGGTTCCACTACAACAAGGAAACCGACTGGCGGATCAACAGCAGCACCTCGTCCGTGGACGCGTTCCGGCAGGCCCTGGCCGGCCGCCGCTGACAAAAGCAAGTAGTCCCTGCGCGGGGCGGGAAAAGTAGAGTACCGGCTACTCGTGCCCTCCCCCGGCCAACCTCGTAAGTTCGATGAAAGCCCGCGCTGGTGCGGGGCGGAGCGGATGTTTACGGGGGCAGAAGCGTGGCTATACAACCAGCGGCCGGGACCCGGCGGATGCAACGTCCGGGGTTCCTGCTGGACCTGATCACGGGTACGGAGACCGATCTGGACTCGTTGCAGCGGTTGGCGGAGGCCGGCGCGCTGGCCCTCGGCGGGTCGGGTCAGGTGGAGTGTGGCGCCGTGCTGGCGCGTGTGGCCGGCCCACCCGAAACTGCAGGCAACACGTTCGACGCCGCAGGCTGGGCGGCCTCCGAGGACCGGCACGGCGATGGACCCCTGACCCAGGCGATGAGCGCGGCGGAGCTGGTGATGGTCGACGACGGCACATCATCCAGGTGGCAGGCGTACCGGCGGCGGCTGGCGGCTTCGGGCTATGGCGGAGCGTTGGCTGTTCCGCTGGGACTTGAGGACCGATCGTCCTGCGCGCTGCTGTTCCTGGTCCGTAACGCCGCGACGCTGACGCGGGAGTTTGAGGCCGAGGCCACCCGGTTCGCTGACATGGCATCCCAGAGCCTGCGGTTGGCCCTTGAAGTGCGCAGCGTCCGGTCAGCCGGGGACAACCTGAAGAATGTACTGGAGAGCCGCACCTCCATCGATGTGGCGTGCGGTGTCCTGATGGCACAGAACAGCTGCTCCTATCCGGAGGCTTTCAGCAAGCTGGCGGGCGTCTCGCGGCAGCGGAACCTGAAGGTCCGGAGCGTCGCCGAGAACATCATCAAGGCGCTGGCCGGCGGCATATCGGCCCGCTTCGAGCCGCCGGCCGTGGCATAGCGGCAGGGAGCCTCAGATGGGTATTGGCACATATTGCCTGCGGGCATCCGCACACTTCCCCCTTTTGGCTGTTGCACGGCGCAAGTGTCCGCGAGGATTCCAGCATGTGGACTAAACAGAGCCAGAGCTTCTGCCACGCATGTGGCAGGACCACCAAGCATGTGACGCACTTTAACAAGGACGACGCCGGCACGCTCGTTGCCAGCGCACGTTGTGCTGAGTGCCCGCAACCGGGCGCTTCCGCAGAGCACCGCGTGCCCGCCCCGCAGTGGTCATCCCATAGCGTCCCGGCTGTCTGAAGTCTCAGGCGGCGTTACCCCGCAGGCCCCGCGGGCGCGCTATCGGTTGAAAAGGTGTATGTCCACTGGGAGGTGGCTCCGGCTGCCAGTGAATACTTGGGAAGGGCACGGGCAGTGACAGTGACAGTGCCGGAGCCTGGAAGCACGCCGGACCCAAGAACTTTTCCGTCCCTCAGGTATTCCACGCCCTTCGAAGAGGGGACTGTGAAGGTGTCCTTTTTGACGCCGTCTTTGTCGGTGAAGGTCACCGCTTCGGGAAGCACAATGCCGGAAGGCAGATCCGCAGTGGAGAGGTCGAGTGCTTTGGCGGCGTCAACCAGCCCGTGGCCGCAGCCTTCGGGGCAACCACCGGACAGGGGCCGGGCCGTGGATTCGAGGCGTTTCTCCACCATCTCGGGCGTGTATTTGCTGCCCACCTCGGACATCAGGAGGGCAGCGATCCCCGCCACATGGGGGGCTGCCATGGACGTGCCCTGCATGAAGGCGTAGGCCTCAAGCCCGGGTGTGGTGGAGCCGAAGTTGGAGGTGGAGAGGATTCCTTCAACGTACTCGTTTTTGATGTCACCGCCTGGCGCCGTCACGTCCACATCGTCGCCGTAATTCGAGTAGGGGGCTCGTGCGCCGTTTGGTCCGGAGGCGGCGACTGTGATGACTTTCCTGCAGTTTGCCGGGCTCATGCGTGAGGCCGGGCGGTTCGAGTTGCCGGCGGCGACCACCACGGCTGCCCCGGCTTTGTTAGCGAGGCTAATAGCGTTCTGCAATGTCGAGGAGCAGGGACCGTCACCGCCGACGCTGAGGTTGATCACGCGTGCGGGGTTGGGGTTGATCGGCAGCGCGGCCACTTGCCCGCCTGCGGCCCAGACAATGGAGTCGGCCACGTCTGACTCGTAGCCGCCGCAAGCGCCCAGGGCGCGGACAGGAAGCAACCTGGCTTCAGGTGCCACACCTGCGATGCCGTCACCGTTGTTGGCGACGGCGGCGATCGTCCCCGCCACGTGTGTTCCATGCCAGGAAGACGTACCGTCCTGACCCCCGACACCGCACTGGTCCGCGGCGAACCAGTCCCCCTCGTCCCGCGGGTCGGCGTCCCGCCCATCCCCGTCCCGTGCGTTGGCGGCATCAACGATCATGTCGAAGCCGGGCAGGACCCGGGAGTCCAGTTCGGAGTGGCTGGTGATTCCGGTGTCAACCACCGCCACCACTGTCCCCTCGCCGCGGTTGACATCCCAGGCCCCGGGGACCCGGATGCCGGCGGCGTCATCCCACAAGTTCCACTGGACCTGGTATCCGGGATCGTTGGGAGCCTCCGCTGTTGGGTACATTTTCATGTCCGGCTCGGCGTAGGCCACGCCGGGTACGGAACGCAGCTCTGCCAGGAAGGCGTCGGCTTGGGCGCCGGAAAGGGGGCGGCTGGTTTTCACCACCTGCGTGCCGGCGGCGGTGTCCTTGACGTTTTGGGCGTTGATACCCAGCCTCCCCGCAGCCATCTGTGCAGCCTCGGACGTCACCGCCGACTCTGACGCAGTACCGGGGCCACCTTGGATGCCCACGATGAACTGGTCAGTGGCCGGGTCCACAGCAGGAGCCGCTGCCCGCGGCGGAGTTTTTCGGATGTTGTCCAGTTCGTTGTCGGCCTGGGCAGGAAGGGCGGCCAGGGTTGTATGCGCGAGGACGGCGGCCAAGCTAAGGGCGACGGCGGTGCGGGGGCTGATCCTGTGGGTCATTCGCGGACATCCTTCAAGGACGGGCGCCACGCACTCGGTGCTGACGCGCTGACAGAGTCACCCCCGGCCCGAGTCTAGCCACAAGCAGGAGAGGGATGAAGGGGCAGCGGCAAATATCCCTGTCCCGGCGTGGGCGGGATCGTGGCGCCGGGGTGGGTGTCCTCCGACGACGAAAGCAGCGCCTGCCCATTTCCGCGCTCCGGTGTGGTGCCGTAGCCTTGGAGGGATATCTGCTGCCGGCGGACGGACACCTGGGAGGGTTCCATCCGAAGACCCGGGCAGACATCCGTTCCCCATCGGTCTCACATAAGGTCAACATCGTGAAAACTGCCTCTCCCCAGGGGACCACCCTTGGCCCGCTCGAGGACCTCGGCTGGACTACTCTTTCCATCACCGTGGCCCTTGCCTTGCTGCCCGCATTGGGTGTGAAGGCACTGGGCCAGTCCATGTTCCCGAAAGCTGCCAAGGCGTCCAACGCCGAGGAACGCCACTACCTGATCCAGTAGCGCCCGGAACCGCCGGGGCGGCAGCAGGGGTGCAGACGCGCGCTCCCGGCCACCCTTATCATCAGGGGACGCGCAAGTTTGCGTTCCAAGGAGGCCCCTGATGAGCAGACGCTGGTTCTACCGTTTAGCTCTGCTGCCGGCCATCCTGTCCGCGGCCCTGGCGCTCGGTTCCTGCGGCGCCCCTGCCGGCCCGGCCCAGGTCGGTACGGAAGGCACCAGCCAGCTTCCCACACCACCCGAGAGCGCCGAGCCCCCGCCTCCGCCGTCCAGCCCTGTGTCCGGAGTCCCCACGGAAACACCCGGCCAGGGCAGCCCCTCCCCTGTGCTTTCGACCTTTTCCGGAACCTGGGAGGACGTTCGTTACTCCTTCGACCACCCGGCAGACTGGACGGTTCAGGACATCACGCCGGAGAGCCCTGAGGGCTCAGGTAGCGTGTCGGTCACAGGCCCGGACGGAACGCTCAAGGCCGCCCTCACCATACTGATCGCATGGGGAGCAGAGTGCCCCTGCGTAGAACGCCCTGCCGTACACCTCGGGGACCTGGCAGGGAAAGCTCCACTGTCAAAATCAGGGCGCTTCGTGGTCCGGTCGATGGCCATGGACCTGACCGGATTCCCGCAGGACCGTAACGACAATGGCTGGCCGGACAATGTCAGGGTGGTGACGTCCCTGACTTCCAATACCGCCCCGGCGCCAACCGCCCTGATGCCGCGGCTGATGTACGGACTGGGCCTGGTTGATACAGGAGTCGTTGCCCCCAACGGAATAACCCACCGGACCATACTCTTCACCTCCAACCAGGACTTCGGCACACTCGCGGAAGCGCAGGCGTATGCGGAGTCGGATGAGCACCGGAAAGTCCAGGAGATGATTGCCTCCTTCCGGGAGGGCAGCGCCTAGGACAGCCAAACGGGTTTTCAGTGACCGCCGCTGTGGTTGCCCGTTGCTACACCGGGTTCCGGGCTGCGGCGTTTTGTGGTCCGCGCAGCACGCGGTGCAGGATTGTTGTTGCCCCCAACCTGGAGTTACAGATGCCGCACTTCCCCGCCCACAGGACCAGAAACTATGCAGTGGCAGCAGCCGCCCTGCTCGCTCTTACAGGTTGCGCTCCTGCCACGAGCCCGGCGCCGGCCACCAGCAGCACGGCAGCGAACGCGCTGCCAGGTTCCCACGTCCACGGAATAACGGTCAGCGGCGAAACCAGCCAGGTGCTCCTGGCCACTCACGACGGCCTCTTCGATGTGACCACCACCCCGGCCACCAAAATTGGTGAAACCAACGACCTGATGGGGTTCACTCCCGGGCCCTCTGACGGCATCTTCTACGCCTCCGGCCACCCCGGCCCGGGCTCGGACCTGCCGAACCCGATGGGCCTGCTCAGGTCCTCGGACGGCGGACAGACCTGGGAACAGCTTTCGCGGCAGGGGGAATCGGACTTCCACGCCCTGGCCGCCACAAAGTCGGGAATCGTGGCATTCGACGGAATCCTCAGGACCAGCGCGGACGGGAAAACATGGAACACAGTGGCCGCAGCTTTCGCGCCGGCCGTCCTCGCCGGACATCCGGACAGCAACACCGTCCTGGCAACCACTCCGGACGGAATCCAGCGCTCCACGGACGGCGGCACCACCTGGACGGCAGTGGACAATGGCCCGGTAATCCAGTTCGCAGCGTTCGCACACCCGGCTGAAGCGCTTGGCGTTGAACCGGACGGCACTGTCCACTACTCCCCGGATGCCGGCGGGACATGGACCAGGAAGGGCCGCATCGAGGCCGAGGTCATGGCGATTGGCGCCATCAAGGGTGAGGACGGCCGTCCCTGGCTGTGGGCCGCCACATCGGACGGGGTGGTGGTTTCAACGGACGGAGGGATGACCTTCCGGCCCGCCCAGGCGGACTGACGCTCAAGGGAACATAGCGGAAACAAAGGGAAAGCCCCTCCTAGGAGGGGCTTTCGATGTAGTGGTCAATGGTCATTCGGTAACGGTCAGCGGTGATGCATTCCCCCTTCCCGGACGCCCCCGGCGCCCATCCGGACTATGACAAGAACTCACTTTAATCACCTGCTGAGGGGCAGTAAAGGGGTTCTGCAAAGAAAAAATATTCGGCGGCAGGGGCAGGCCTACCGACGCACCGCCGCGTCCTCGTCGTCGGCGGCGATAAGGATGTTGCCTTCGCTGATGGATTCAGAGAGGACGTCGTGCTCAACAGCGGTTGCCAGGGCCTTCTCCTTGACGAAGAACAGTACGACGGCGGAGGTCAGCGCCAGGGGGACCATCCAGAGGAAGATGGGGGTCAGCGCGTCGTTGTAGGAGGAGATGATGAGGTTCCTGATCTCCGGGGGCATTGTGCTGACCAGGGCTGGAGTGAGGGAATTAGATCCGCCGGGGACGGCCCCACCGGGAGCGGCGGGCAGGCGCTGCGAGAGCAGCTCAGCGAGCCGGCCAGCGAACAGGCTGCCCACCACCGCTGAACCGAGGGTGGCGCCGATCTGGCGGAAGAAGTTGTTCGACGCCGTGGCGGTGCCCACTTCGCGGAGCGGGAACGAGTTCTGGACAACCAGAACCAGGATCTGCATGCTCAGGCCGAGGCCCAGTCCCATGACGGCGAGGTAGGCGCATATTTCCCAGAGCGGTTGCCCGGGCTTGAGGGTGGAGAGCAGCACCAGGGCAACCGCCACCAGCAGGCTTCCCGCGATGGGCATCCATTTGTACCGGCCGGTCTTGCTGACCAGCTGGCCGGACACTATGGAGGACACCAGGAGGGCACCCATCATGGGGATCATCAGCAGGCCGGATTCGGTGGCGTTAACACTGAAGGCCATCTGCAGGTAGGTGGGAAGGTAGCCGATTGCGCCGAACATTGCCACGCCGATCAGCAGGCCCGCGAACGTGGAGAGGTTGAAGTTCAGGTCCTTGAACAGGTGCAGCGGGATGATGGGTTCAGCTGTACGCCGCTCCACCAGGACAAAGGCGACGGCGCTGGCCAGGGTGCCGGCAATCAGGGCAAGGATGATGGGGTCTGACCATTCGTACTTGCCGCCGCCCCAGGTGGCGAAGAGCACCAGGCAGGTGGTGGCGATGGCCATCAGGACCATGCCGCCGAGGTCCAGCTTGGGTTTCCCGGAGTGCTTGGGCAGTTTGAGGAAGAACGCGGCACCGGCAAGGGCCAGCAGTCCCAGGGGAATGTTGATCCAGAAGACCCAGCGCCAGCCGGGACCTTCGGTGAACCAGCCGCCCAGCAGCGGCCCGGCCACGGAGGCAATGGCGAAGACGCCGCCCATCATGCCCATGTATTTTCCGCGCTCCCGGGGAGGGACGACGTCGGCAATCACCGCCTGCGAGAGGATCATCAGTCCGCCGCCGCCCAGGCCCTGGATCACGCGGGCTGTAATGAGCACGCCCATGCCGTTGGCCAGCGCGCCCACCACGGAGCCGATCATGAACAGCAGGATCGCTGCGATCAGGAGGGACTTGCGGCCCATCAGGTCACCGAGCTTCCCGTAGATGGGCATGCTGATGGTGGAGGTGAGAATGAACGCGGTGATCACCCAGAGCATGTCACTGACGCCGTTGAGTTCGCCCACGATGGTGGGCAGTGCGGTACTGAGGACCGTCTGGTTCAGTGCGGAGAGGAGCATCGAGAGCATGAGGCCTACGAAGAGCAGCACCATGTGCCGCCTCTGCGGCGCCTGCACCGCCCCGGGCCCGGATGGCGTGGTCATGAGAGTTTCCTTTGCAAGTGGTGAAAAAGAGCGACGGCGGGCGCCAGGTTCTCCGGCGTGAGTCCCGCGGCGGGGTCGAAGTCTTTGGATTTGGCCTTGAATTTGGCGGGGACGGCGGCCAGCATCACCAGCATGCGGGCGGTTTCGCCGGGGCTGAATCCTTCGGCGCCGGAGGACCAGGAAGGATCAGCGGCAAGGACGTCAGCTACTGCATCGCACACCAGGGCTTCGGCCTTGGCCATGTACTCCATCTGCCGCGCGAACAGGTGCGGGTACCGCTCCAGCAGCTGCCGCCGTCGGGCCCTGTCCGTGCCGCGGAGTGCGGAGCGGGCGACGGCGACAAGCACCAGCGTGACCTGCCCCAGGAAATCGTCCGCCCCAGTGAGTTTCGCGGCCTCGCCGGGCTCAAGGACCGGCTCGTGGAGGCCCAGGACAGCGTCCTCCTTGGCGGGGAAGTAGTTGAAGAATGTCCGGGGCGAGACGCCTGCGCTCTCCGCAATGGCTTCCACAGTTGCCTGGTCCAGCCCGCGTTCCTGCGCCAGGGAAGCCGCCGCCTCGTGGATCGCTGTCCAGGTTTCGACCTTTTTGCGCTCACGGAGCGAGGGCGAAGCAGAAGTGGGCATGCAAGTATTTTTGCACGACTGCAAATGTTGCACAACTGCAAATCAGTCCATGCAGTGAAGTCCCCTGCCGCTGTTGGCCGGGTGTTCAGCTTCTGTTTGCTTTCGGCTGATAAGCAGAACCGGTGGCCCCACCCCCAACGCTCCGTCCGCATCATGAAGCCGTCCACGTCCACGCTGGGTGATCTCGGCTTTGAGGCGATGGTCCTGCAGGGCGAGACGTCCTCGGGAGAGATTGAAGCCTTGTTCCGCGCAGACCGCGCACTCCGCGCCGTCGTCGTCAATGTCCGGGGAACGCTGAACCTGCTGACCCGGGACCACCTTGACCACCAGATGACCGGACGGCTGGGCTACGGGCGGGCGTTGAACGCCCGCGTCACGGCAGAGGCGCTGCTGCCATGCACCACTTTCAGCCTGCCGCCGTCGCTGGATCTTCGGGCAGCCGCCGCTGCCCTGCTGGACCGCCCCGAGGAGGGCAGGTACCAGGACCTGCTGGTCGTTCCCGGATCAGGTGCGCCGCGCGTCGTCCCGGTATGGCAGGTTTTCGAGGGCCTTTCCGATGTTTTCCGGCATGCCGCCCTCCACGACCCGCTGACAGGCCTGGCCAACAGGCTGGGGCTGGAGGAATCCGGGCAGGCCCTGCTGGGCGGCAGCGGAGCAACCCGGACGGCGGCGCTCTACGTGGACCTGGATGATTTTAAGGTCGTCAACAACACCTTCGGGCACAGGGCCGGTGACAGTGTGCTCACCACGTTTGCCACCCGGCTTGTGGCCTGCACCAGGCCGGTGGACAGGGTGGCGCGGCTGGGAGGGGACGAATTCGCCGTGCTCCTGACCGACGTCGATGAGTCCATCGCGCTAACCCTCGCGGACCGCATCCTCCACGTCCTGAATGAACCCTTCGCCCATGACGGCCATCTGCTGCGGATCTCCGCCACGCTGGGACTGGCCATGGGAAGTGACCTCGGCTCTGCAGGGCAGGACGCCGGCAGGCACCTCGAGGACCTGCTCCGCCAGGCGGACGCGGCGATGCTGCAGGCCAAACATGAAGGCAAGCGCAGGCTGGGCCGGATCGATCCAGCCCTGCCGGCCAGCCGTTTCGCCCGGCAGGCCCTGATCCGCCGCCGCCTGCCGCAGGCCCTGGGCAACGAAGGGTTCAGCCTCCATTACCAGCCGCTGATGGACATCCGCACCGGGCAGAGCCTGGCCGTGGAGGCGCTGCTGCGCTGGAAGGACCCGGAGCTTGGTGCCGTCTCCCCGGACGAGTTCATCCACATCGCCGAACACACCGGCCTGATTCACGCCGTTGGCTTGTGGGTCATCGATGAGGCTTGCGCCCAGGCCCGCCGCTGGCAGGACGCCGGTACCCCCAGGGCGGTGTCCGTCAACATCTCGCCGCTGCAGCTGGCAGCCGGGAACCTGGCCACAGACCTTCACGCAGCCCTGCAGCGGCATAGCGTGCCCGCGTCACTGCTGAACATCGAGATCACCGAAAGCACCGCGATTGTGGACCTCCCGGCTGCCGCGGCCCAGCTGCGCACCCTCATCAACTCCGGAATCGGCGTCTCCCTGGACGACTACGGGACGGCATATTCGTCCCTTGCGCTGCTGCGCGAGCTTCCCCTGACCGGGCTGAAGCTGGACAAGTCCTTCATCGATGCGGTGGACACCGATCCCACCTCCAGGATCCTGGTGGCCGGGGTCATGGCCTCGGCCAGGGCCCTGGGCCTCAGAACCACTGCGGAAGGAGTGGAACGGGAAACTCAACTGGCAGTTTTGAGGGAACTGGGCTGCGGCACTGCCCAGGGCTACCTCATCGCACGGCCGCTGCCTCCGGCTGAGCTCGCTCACTCCTGGCCGGCGCAAAACACTGCAGCCGGCAGCTGACAGGCCGCTGGCCGGGCTAGCGGGTCAGTGCGAAAGCGGCGACTGCCAGGACAACCAGCAGGAAGACGCCAAGGATGGCGAGCTTCCTGCTTCCTCCCTTGGCCGGCCCCGGCCCTCTTCTGCGTCCATGCTTGCGGTCGACTACATCTGCCATGCGCCGACTCTACGCAGCCCCGCATTGCCGGCACCCGCGTATCGCCTACTCGTTTTACTAAGCTTCCACCACTGGGGGCCCAGGCGGCGGGGCGGCAGTCCCAGCGCGCACGACGGCGGCGCGCACCGCCGTCGTACGCCTCACCCTGGCTGCTGCCCGCCAAAGTGGCCTAGGGCCAGGACTGGGATACGGGCACCAGCATTGCAACGGCGCCGGCGGCGGAAAGACCGGCGCGGAGGTGGTTCGCGGGCACCCAGGACCGCTGGAACCTGTTCCACTCCACGTCCGGGTTGCCCGGGCCGTGGGTCAGCAGCCTGCTGTTGCGGGGCACGTTGATGGCCATGGTGAGGGCCCAGCCCGCCAGGTAGGCAGCCGCGCCGGCCAGCCCCAGCGGCTGCTGGGAGGCACCGGTGACAGCAACAGCGCCGCAGGCTGCGGCGGTGCCAAAGAACAGTGCCATGAACGGAGGTTTCAAGGCCTGCTCATTGATGGCCATCATGGCGGCTACGGCTTCCCGGGGCGGCCGGTGCCGCAATGCAGGCATGGTCACCACGGAGAAGGCGATGTAGAAGCCGCCCACCAGGGCCGATCCGGTTCCCGCCATGAGGGGCAGCAGATTTTGTAACGAAGTTGATGGCATATCTCAAGGATGCCCTCCGGCGGATCGACACTGAATGCCGAAAACTCCGGAAACCATACGCTGCCGTCTACACTGGCAGGCGTGGATCCCCTCTCGCAGTTCCTCACGGGCCCGCGCGCCCAGGCAGCGTTCACGCTTCGCGTCACGATGGACCCGCCGTTCGCCATCGACGTTCAGGACCAGGCCGCCCTCACCGTCATTGCCGCCATCCAGGGAGGCGCGTGGATCATTGCTGCCGGAACGGACCCGCAATTCCTGGCGGCCGGACAGGCAGCGACGGTCCGGGGCCCCGCACCGTACGTGGTTGCGGATGCGCCGGACCGGGCCGCCACTGTTGTTATCGGCCCCGGCCAGTCCTGCCGTACTCCGGCCGGCGATCACGTGGACGTCACCATGTCCCATGGTGTCCGGAGCTGGGGCAACAGCCCTGACGGGGACACGGTCCTGCTCATCGGCACCTATCAGTCGTCCGCTGCGGCCGGGCAGTTGGCAGTCTCTGCCCTGCCTCCCCTGGCGGTCTTCGATACGCAGGAAACCGATCCCGCCCTCCTGGGCCTGATTGAGCGGGAGATGAGCCGGCCAGCGCCGGGCCAGGAAAGTGCGCTGGACCGGGCCCTGGACCTGCTGCTGCTTCACCTGGTGCGCGCCAGCGTGGACCGCGCGGACGCCGCAGGCCCCAGTTGGGCGACCGGCACCCGGGACCCCGTCGTTGCCCGGGCACTGGAGGTGCTGCACGCGGAACCTGCGTCGGCCTGGACTGTCGCAGAGCTTGCAAAGCGAGCACACGTCTCAAGGGCAACCATGGCCTCCCGGTTCCAAGCCGCCGTGGGGCAGCCGCCCATGACGTACCTGGCGGCGTGGCGCCTGGCACTGGCGGCAGACAGGCTTGCATCCAGCACCGCTACCACCGCTGCCATCGCGCAGGATGTGGGGTACAGCAGCGCGTTCGCGTTCAGCGCGGCGTTCTCCAGGGCCTACGGTGTCAGCCCCACCGGCTACCGCCGCGCAGCGGAAGTCTCCTGACCGCAGGCCTGAAAGTTCCCGGGCTGAAGCTGGGTGGGGCGGGGGCCGCAGGCGTACGCTGAGGGCATCACTGCGACCGTGGGGCGGAAACTGATGAAAGCCTTAGTCATTGGACTTGCCATTGCCGCCGTCGGCCTTTTTGTTCTGGGCCTCGCCGTCAACACGTTGGGGTTCCTCATAGGGGTGGCCCCGGTTTTGCTGGCCGCCGCTCTCGTCCTGCTGCTGCTGAGCCGGTTCCGGGGGCGGCGCATCCCCCGCTGACCTGGGCGACATATTGACTTTCGATAGAAACCGAACGACTCTTAACCTATGAGTATTGTAAGTCGATTGGTCATCCCGCTTCGGGTCCTGCTGGTGATGGTGTTCCTTGGGTTGCTGGTGGCCCAGGTCATGTCGTTCCCCGGCGAGTTTCTCTTTGAGGAGGGTTCGGAATCAGATCCGTGGCGATGGCCGCTGCTGCTGTTCTTTGAACTGGAAGCACTGTGCCTGCAGGTTGTGATTGTGTGCGTCTGGCGGCTGTTGACCCTGGTCCAGCGGGACCGGATCTTCACCCCGGCCTCGCTGCGGTGGGTGGACGTGATCATGTGGGCGTTCGTGGCGGCATGGCTGCTGCTGGCGGCCCTGGCAGGTTCCCTCGTCGCGTACATCTACTTCACGCCCGAACTGCGTGACCCCGGGACGCCTGCGCTGTTGATCGGCATCACGCTGATCGGTGCCGTGCTGGTTCTGCTGGTTGTGGTGATGCGGGAACTGCTGCGGCAGGCAACATCACTGCGGACGGACATGGAAGGGGTGATCTGATGGCCATCGTGGTTCGCATCGACGTGGAGCTGGCCAAGCGCAAGATGAGCGTGGGCGAGTTCGCCGAGCGCGTGGGGATCACCCCGGCCAACGTGGCGGTGCTGAAGAACGGCCGCGCAAAGGCCATCCGCTTCAGCACTTTGGACGCGATGTGCCGGGTCCTGGATTGCCAGGCGGGCGACCTGCTCGAGTGGGTGGCCGACGACGGCGATGCGGCGGAGAAGCCGTGAAATTGGTAGTCCCAGTCCTCATCACCGCGCTCGGCCTCGCCGCGTTCGTTCTGGGCGGCGCCGATGACTCTCCGGGCCTGCAGGGCATCGGGGTGGTGATCGTGGCCGGCGCGGCCGTCCTTTTCGTCCGGACCGTACGCCGGGATCACCACCGCCGATGAGCAGCAGCAGGCGGGGTTAGGCCTATCGCGACACCTTGAACCGGGATGCGGCGCGGCCGTGGCGGGTGGTCTTAAGCGTCCTCACGTTCCGGGTTTTCCAGCCGGAAGAAGTTGGACTGGGTTCCGTCGGCGCGTTGCTCCTGGTAGATGAAATTCAGGCGGCGGGCGACAAACGTATCGAACCATTCCTCCCAGCTGACCTGGCGCAGGTTGCTGTCCTTGTCGCGGAAGTCGATCCGCAGGACACCGAGGTGATCGCCGTGTTCGGTGCCTTCAACCGTCGCCGGTACGCCGCCGCGCTCTTCAGCCCACTGCCTGATGACCTCATGGTGAGTTGTTGCCAGGCTGCGGCCTTCACGTTCCGCCTCGTCATCGGTCGAGGTGATCTCCTGCGAATACTTCAGGGACTTGGACGAGGCATCGCCATGCCGGATCTTGCCACCCTCGGGGCCGGCGCCCAGGTCGTCCGGATCAGAGCCGGCATCCCCGTCACCTCCGCGTCCGTCACCGCTGGACCGGGCATTGGCCACTTCCTTCACCAGCTCCTCCTTGCGCATGCCGGAGGCGCCGGAGACGTTCTCATCCCGGGCCTCCTGGCGGAGCTCGTCCACCTTCATCTTCCGCAGCTCGGTTTCGCTCACGTCCGGGGTGTTAGGGGTCTGGTTACCGGGCTCGTTGCTCATGGCAGTTCCTCTCCTCGCAGGACCGACAAGATAATAAGGCTACTTACTGTCTAGTCCGTGCCGGGTGCGCCGTCAAGCACCTCCACCCACCCGAGCCGGAACCACAGCAACAGCCATCGCAAGCCTGCGGGAATCCGCAGACTTCAGGCATTTGCCCTTTCCTGCGCTGCCCGGGTTCGTAGGATGCAACCATGCAGAACGGGTTCAGGAACGTGCAGGTGGTTGTAGCTCCCCTTCCGGGCAGGAGAAGTGATGGTTCCCAAGGAATCTGAAATCCGGGCACTCGCGGCTGTGGTGGACCGGCTGGCTCAGCGCTTCCCTGATCACCCGCGGTCATTCATCGAGGACGTCGTGGCCTACGAACACGGCCTTTTTGAGGACGGCCGGGTTCGGGACTACATCCCCATCCTCGTTGAGCGGGCCGCAAAGCTCCGGCTTGCTTCGCCGGCAATCCTGAACCCGCAGGTGGGCGCAGTCAGTGCTCCCGGCGGGTCTCCTGTAAACGCTTGATGAACCAGCGCGACTGTTCCGGGCCATACGGCAACACCGGAATGGCCTTGGTGGCATCGCTCGGGGTGTCCCTGATCGGGCTCCATAGCTTGGCTCCGAGGAAAACGACGCAGCCGAAGCCCTTCACTTGCAGGGAGAAATCCGAGTAACCACCTATGGAAAGACAGGTAGTGCCAGTTAGGTCGAAAGGCGGCTATGGCAACGTAGGCTGACATCACCGTCCCTCAATTACAGTTGCTCGATCATTAAATCTGGGGATATTGCTTTGGCGCTCCTCCACAAGCCGTGCCAGCCATCATGTGTCCTCTGTAGATCGTCGTCCAAAATCGGCTATAGCTAGGAGAGCCGGTATACCTTCGATGCGAGCCATTCCTAAGTCGCTCGCCTAAGGAATGCGCTATGCTCCCTCAGTTCCGACTTTGTCTTGCGTCGTTGCTCGTCTTGGCGACTTTAGGCGCGCCGACTTTGATCAATCCCGGACTCAGGACAGCGACTGCCGTAACGGGTTCCAGTACATCCACGTCGCTGCCGGTGGTTGAAACTGACAGCTTCCCCACCGGCTCCGGCGACGTGGCCGATGACCCGGCGATCTGGGTGGACACGGCGAACCCGGGCAACAGTGTGGTCATCGTGGATAACAAGGCGGACTCCGGCGGCGGCCTCGGCGTGTTCGACATGAAGGGCAAGCTGATCCACTTCAAGCAGGACGGGAAGATGGGTAACGTCGACCTGCGCGGGGGCTTCATGCTCGCCGGGAGGCCGACGGTCCTGGTCGGAACCAACAACCGCTCCAACAACACCATCGCCCTGTACGCCTACGACACAGTGACCAGAACCCTGTCCTCAGTCCATGCGCGAAGCATCTCCACAGTTTCACGGAACTACGGCTTTTGCATGTACCACAGCCCGGTGAGCGGCAAGTTCTACGCCTTCGTCACCCCTTACTCAGGCGGCGACCTCCAGCAGTTCGAGTTGTTCGATAACGGGGCAGGCAAGGTGGATGCCAGGCTTGTCCGTACGCTCTCGGTCAGCAGCATCACGGAGGGCTGTGTTGCCGATGACGGGCTGGCCAACTTCTACGCCGCCCAGGAAGACGTGGGCATTTTGAAGTACGGGGCGGAGCCGGGCGCCGGCAGCACCCCGGTGGCCGTCAATAAGGTGGGCGATGGAAACCTGGCGGCCGACGTGGAAGGTCTGGGCATCGCCTACGGCCCCAACGGCACCGGGCACCTGTTCGCGTCGAGCCAAGGCGATGACACGTTCCTGGTTTACGACCGCGCTGGCAACAACCCGTTCCTCAAGAAATTCTCGGTGGGCGCTAACGGTTCAATTGACATTACGACGCACTCGGATGGGCTTGACGTGACCACCGGGAACGCAGGGCCGGGCTTTGAGTCGGGGCTGCTGGTTGTACACGATGAGGTCAACTCTGGAGGCTCTACCTCCAACCAGAGGTATGTACCGCTGAGCTCGGTCCTCGGGTAACCACAACCGCCGCACCTAAGCTCTGTCAGTGCTCCCGGCGGGTCTCCTGTAAACGCTTGATGAACCGGCGGGACTGCTCCGGGCCGTAAGGCAGCACCGGGATGGCCTTGGTGGCATCACTCGGGGTGTCCCGGATGGACTGGCGTGCCTGGCGGACGGCGGTGGTCATGGTGTTGGCCATGGTCTTGACGAACTGGTCGCTGCACGGCTTGCCGTGCCCTGGAATCAGGTACTCGTAGCGATGGCGCAGCCCTGAGATGTGCCGGAGCGCGTCCGCCCACTCCTCCGGGTAAGAGTCCTCGAAGGACGGGTGGGCCCCCTGCTCCACGAGGTCGCCCACGAACAGGCTCGTGGCAGTGCCTACCACTAGGTCGCCGTCCGTGTGCCCCCGGCCCAGGTAGAACAGGGTTGCGGTGAGCCCGCCCAGGTCAACCAGCACAGGCTGGTCCTTCACGATCGCGTTGGGGACCACGAGTTCCACGTTGCGGCCTTCGCCGGCGGCCATCTCCGGTTCCAGAGTTCCAACAAAGCGGCGCTGCAGATCCCCGTGTTCCTCGATTTCCGTGGCGCAGTTCTCGTGGGCCCAGAATTCGGTGACGCCGGCTTCGGCAAATACGGCGTTGCCGAAGAAGTGGTCGTAGTGCGCGTGGGTGTTCACGACGACGAGCGGCAGCTGGGTCTTTTCGCGTACGGCGTCCAGGATCTCCCGGCCCTGCCGTGGCCCGCAGCCGGTATCGATCACCATGGCCCGCTCGGATCCCACCACCAGTCCGGTGTTCAGCAGCGATCCTTCGGTGACCAGCACATAGTTGTCCGCGCCGACTTCGAGCCATTCCGACATTGTTTCTCCGTACCTCCGGCAAAGCAGTGTTCGTTCGTCCAGGCCTCGATTCTAACCAGCAGTACCTGCGGTTACCGGGAGGCAGCCACCGGGCAGGTGCTTCAAATTCCGCCGCCACGCGCCTCACCGGAGAAGTACGACGGCGGCACGCGGCCGCCGTCGTTCGCTTACGTCCCGGAGGAACGGGTTTCGACGCACAAACCATCCCTGCACTGGGTCGCCACTCATAAGTTGGGTATTTTCCACCCATGACGGCAGGTTGATCCGGCTATAAACTGAAGCAAAGCCGTTAAGGGCCATTCATTTGTATGGCGTCCTGGCGACACACCTCGGTTCCGGCGCCAAGCCGCGCCGATGCTCGTCCGTCAATGACGGTTATCTTCCGCAAGGCCGCACTCATAACAGACTTCGCTCCCCCACAGGAGGAACCAATGCGGTTCCCAACAGTAATATCCCGGCGATTCCCAGGGCAACCTTCGGCCTCAGGCACGGAAGAAACCACCACCAGAGTGCGCAAGTTTCGCCTGGGTGCAACATTCTTTCCTCTGTCCCGGCGGCGAGCGGCCATCAGCAGCACAATTTTGGTCGCGCTCACGGTGCTCGGCAACATCCCGGCGTCCGCGGGAAAAGTGATCTCCACAATCCCGGTCGGGCCGAACCCTGTAGGTGTCGCCATCGCCCCGGACGGGTCGAAAGCCTACGTGGCCAACCAGGGCTCCGACACAGTGTCAGTCCTCGACGTGGCGTCCAGAACAGTAACCTCCGCTATCCGTTTCGGTGATGCCCCAACATCCGTTGCCTTCACCCCGGACGGGTCGAAAGCCTACGTCACAAACCAACTTTCCGGCACGGTTTCGGTCGTCGATGTGGCGTCCGGAGGGGTGGCCTCCACCATTCGGGTTGGTGACGGCGCGTACGATGTTGCGTTCACGCCTGACGGGTCAAAAGCGTACGTCACCAACAATCGTTCCTACACGGTCTCAGTTATCAACGCGGCCTCCGGAACGGTGACCTCCACAATCCCGCTCAGGACGATCCCGATGAATGTTGCGTTCACCCCGGACGGGTCAAAGGCCTATGTCACCGGCGGCGGTGTAGAGGTCATCGATGTGGCTTCTGGAACGGTGACCTCCTCAGTAATGGCCGGAGAAAATCCCTTCGGCATTGCGTTCACCCCGGACGGTTCGAAGGCCTTTGTCACCAACTACGGGTCAAGTGGCACGCACACGGTATCGGTCATTGGTGTGGCCTCCGGAACAGTGACCGCCACGATCCCGGTCGGGTCTGGCCCGATGAACGTAGCAATCGCCCGGGATGGGGCGACTGCTTACGTCACGAACTACTTTTCCAACACGGTGTCGGTCATCGATGTCGTGTCCGGCACAGTGGCCTCCACAATCTCGGTGGGAGAGGGCCCGGTCGGTGTTGCCCTCACGCCGAATGGGTCTGCAGCCTACGTAACGAACAACGTTTCCAGCGTGGTTTCGGTCATCACGGTTGAGTCGGCTCCGGCGGGTTAGAAGTCTGGATCCAGCACAGCGGTCTCTCCAGGATGTGATGGCCAGGCGCAGGTCCTGCCTGATAAACCACCGCTGACGGTTCAGGACGTTCTTTTGCAGCAACGGGAAGAACGATTCCATCGCGGAATTGTCCCTGCACGCACCGACCCTGCCCATCGTCCTGTGAACACCGACTAGAAGCCGTGGTCCCTGCACAAGCTCTGGACCCTGTTCTCCCCCGCCACGATGCCCATCCCCGGGTCAACAAAACCGGGGGCTGCCCCTAACTTATCCAGCCGGCCGGGATCCGCTGTCAGTCTGAAGTACACCTCCGACGGGCTTGAAGTTCCAGGTGTAGGAACCGTCCGGGAACAGTGACATCAGCAGATGGCCATATGTGTCAGCAAAGCGCCTCTGGATGTACGACGGTGAATCGAGGAACGACCGCAGCGGTTCCCTCCCGCCGGTTGAAACCTGAAACTGTTGCATCCCGTCACCCACACACTGGTCCGTGTTGTCTACCGGGCATGACCGTTCATAGTTGTGCTGGGAACCGGACAGCAGTAACCGGACCTTGTACTTCCAAAACACGTCGATCCAAGGCTTCACCTTCGTTTCGCGGGTATGCGATGAAGTAGTAGAGGTGAAATACGGGTCGTGATACATCACAGCCAGGTGCTTGCCCTGCGCCTTAGCAGCTGCCAGATCTGCATCGATCTCGGCCGTCATGGCCTGTGCCCGCGTAGCGTTGTACCGCCATGCTGCCGTCGGCGCGTGGAGAACATGCCAGTTGCCTTGATCGAATGAGTACCATTCCAAAGCGTCCACATACCTGTTCAAATGGGTGTTCGTGGCGCTCTTGGTCGTGTTCCCGGCGCACTGCCCGTTCATGTACTTACCGATGTCGTTGAATCCAACGGTCAGATCTACGTCGTGGCCCGGCCCAGCCGCCCAGTATGTCTTCGGCAGCACGCCGCCCCAGACCTTTTGCCAGTAGTTCACGAGGTTCGCGCACGTGCCCCAGTCATACTGAAAGTCACCCAGACCGAGGAAGTGGTCGATCGTTCCGCCGTTCATGCCGTTCAAAATCGCTGTGGCATTGGCGCCGCTGTGCGTGGCCATGGATGTGTTGCCGGGGGTGTTCATGTCACCCACCGCCGCGATGTCCCAACCACCCTCGCTGGGGGTTGGCGTGGGTGTGGGCGTTGGCGAAGTAGCGGCGGTGGTGAAGCTGAAGGGAGCAGATTTGTACTCTGCACCGCCGACGAAAGCACCGACGGTGAACGTATACGCCGTTCCCGGTTGAAGGTTCACCACCGTTTCACTTGTACTGGTGTCGTCCTCGCCCGCTATCGCTACACCGTTGATGTAGTGCCGGTACAGGGTTGCGTTCGGCACTGCGTCCCAAAGGAACCGGGCGGTATGTTGGAGATCCAAGGCGTAGTCAGGATCAAGGCGGATATTTTTCGGCGCGTTAGCAGGCGCTGTCGACGTCGGTGTCGGCGTGGGCGTTGCTGTCTGCGTTGATGTCGGGGTTGGCGTGGGCGTCGGGGCCGCGCCTGCAGTTGAGAAGCTGAAGGGAGCAGACTTGTACTCTGCACCGCCGACAAAAGCACCCACCACGAACGTGTACGCAGTTGCTGGCTGGAGGTTCCGGATCGTTTCACTTGCACCCGTGTCATCCTCGCCCGCTACAGCCACACCGTTGATGTAGTGCCGGTACAGGGTTGCGTTCGGCACTGCATCCCAAAGGAACCGGGCGGTGTGCTCAAGATCCGTGGTGTAAGCAGGATCCAGGCGGATATTCCTCGGCGCGTTAGCCGGAACTGTCGGAGTCGGAGTGGGCGTCGCTGTCTGCGTCGGGGTTGGCGTGGGCGTCACTGTCTGCGTCGGAGTCGGCGAGGGCGTCACTGTCTGCGTCGGAGTCGGCGTGGGCGTCGCCGTCTGCGTCGGAGTCGGAGTCGGCGTGGGGGTTGGCGTGGGCGTCGGGGCCGCGCCTGCAGTTGTGAAGCTGAAGGGAGCAGACTTGTACTCTGCACCGCCGACAAAAGCACCCACCGCGAACGTGTAGGCAGTTGCTGGCTGGAGGTTCCGGATCGTTTCACTTGCACCCGTGTCATCCTCGCCCGCTACAGCCACACCGTTGATGTAGTGCCGGTACAGGGTTGCGTTCGGCACTGGGTCCCATAGGAACCGGGCGGTGTGCTCAAGATCCGTGGTGTAAGCAGGATCCAAGCGGATATTCTTCGGCGCGTTAGCCGGCGCTGTCGACGTCGGTGTAAGTGTGGGCGTCGCCGTCGGAGTCGGCGTCACTGTCTGCGTCGGAGTCGGTGTCGGCGTCGGCGTGGGCGTCGCTGTCGGCGTCGGCGTCGGCGTCGGCGTCGGCGTGGAGGGCTCGTAAACGATAACAAGTTGGGGGCGCTGCGTTGATTCTCGAGACGCCAGGTTTCCCTTCACCCCTGCAGTTGTGTTGATCCCGAAACTAACCTTGCCAGAAGTGGCAATGGCATTCGTTGGCAATGACGCGCTGGCATATTGCTTCGAGCGGAGAGTGCCCGTCCTGCCCAGTTCAGCTGTTTGCCAAAGCGGCTGGTTTTCTGCTGTTACGGTCGTCTCAACCCAATCGTTAGAGGAGGGGTGTACGATCAAGCGCCCATTCAACGAAGTATTTGAATACAGTTTGAGATTTACGCTGGTGATACTACTGCCTACCGGGAGCGAAACATCGAACCGCAGCAGTACGCGATAGCTGCTCTCCGAGACGGACAAAGACGTCGCGCTGCCGTAATTGCTGGTGGGCGCTGAGGTCGATACATAGCTGTCCGCCTCCGGGTTTAGGGTGACAGTAGTCGGGGCGGCGTCCGCCATCCAAAGCGCGGAATTAACTAAAGCAAAAGTGCCTATCATTGCCACGGCCAACAACGAGGCAAGCAAAAGCCGGAAGTTACGGAGCATGGCGTATTCCTCTGCAAACCCCCTCGAAAACGGGTGGCTCGCGGTGGGGACTAGACCGACTGGCTCAGCTCCAGCCGCCTCGGAGACGACTAATTACAGATAGAAAGCGAGCGCTGCGGCAAGCCGTGAAGCGACGCCAGTTGCATTCAGAACCCACATAAACGGCTTCGTGTATTTGCCATCTATATCTGGCTGCGTCCCAGCACAGCCAATAATTCGAGTATCCTCTGAGCGTTGGGACGGGGTCAATGGGTGGCACCCCCCTTTTCTCCCCGGATCACGGCCTCAGATCACCAGGGGGTCAAAGGCACGGGTTTCCAGCAACACCCCTGCGGCCCAATTCCTCTGAGCCAGTTAGGAATCGGGGAATTTTTTCGCTCCGGGACGCCGTGCGAGATGGCGAAGCTCAGACAGCTTCCCGGCGCCACGAGACACCCCACCCTCCTAGATTGGAACCTTTTCACCTCGGGCCAGCGCAAAAGCTACTTCGGGCGATAGTGCCCTCACCACCCAATGCCGACTGCCCACTCGAACGGATCGGCTCCCAACTGGCGCTGTGACAATCTCACAGGTGGCGGGGTGGACGCGTCGTGTGGATTCCCAAGCAGAAATGATCTGTAGTGGATAAAACCACCAGTCCTAAAAAGATGTACGACGGCGGCACGCGGGCCGCCGTCGTATGCCTCACCGTCCCGGGAGGATGGTTGCCCCTCAGCTGAAAGAGGGGTTGGGTCAGACTGACATCAAGTGAGCGAAAGCTGGGATTAGAGCCCGTATCCCGGCCATTTCAGTCAAACTCGTGCCGATCCACATCGTTTTGTCCCACTACCAGGTCCGCCTCGGACCGAGTGCGAATACCATTTCGAGAGCTGCACATATCGCAACTGCCCACGAACTGGTGAGGGCAACCAGAGTCCTGGCCGTCGGCATCCGGCAAAGTTACATGCATTGTGTTTCCTAGGGTCCAGACGTAGGCGCCTTTGCCTACGCCACCAATAAAAAGACGCCGATTACGGCGAAAACGGGCAAACCCTTCGTTTGCTTCCATGGCCAGTTGCGGCCCTTGTTCCAGCGGGCAAAACCTCGTGCTGTCCTCCGACTTTAGACAGCCCCCACCCTTGGCATCCGGGTAATCCAGTACTTGTCTTTGTGTACTCACGTACTTGTTTGAGCGTCCGCCGCTTCGGCTTGAGATGTATCTCCTAACCTGAACGCCCAAATGCAACGCTGCCGGCGCTATGCCCGCATGAATCGGGGTGGATCCGCGGCTCCAGACATTGCAAAGCTGACCTGCCCGTCCGTGGAGCAGACCCTATCAGCCAGCGCCCTACCGCCGATCGTACAAACGGGTCATGCGGCACTCAGACTAATTGCCTCTGCCGTGAACGGCCTGGTGTGTGATGGCCAGGTCGGCTTGATGGTCTTGATGAACTGTCGCTACACGGCTTCCCGCACCCGGGGATCAGGAACTCGTAGCGGTGGGCAGCGTTGAGATGTGCCCGAGCACATCCGCCGGCTCCTCCGGGTACGAGTCTATGAAAAATGGGTGGCGCCCTACTTCACACGACGACCACGAACTGCGCAAGCGGAAACACCACATGAATATCTTTGAGCATTTGTGAAGCGGCAGAGGATAATGGCGTGCATAGCTCGCAAAGGGCTCCATGCGTTAGGAGGTGTGCACAGCGGGCCAGCAGGTTCCCAGGCAGGCGGATCAATTGATAACGCTTTCGCTCATATCGCTGAGGCTTACACCCCAGGACGCGCAGGCGCCAAAACCCACTTACCTGGAGAAGCGCGACAGGCACTCCCCAGTTGTGTATAACGAAGCACGACCACTCTGAAGACAGTGAGGCACCCAGATTATGCTCTCGTTTCAGGCATACTTCACCATGAATGCGAGTAGTTCCCAGTGACGTTGAGAATACTATTGGCATCTGCAGGTCGAAGGAACTACCTCGTAGAGTGGTTTAAAAGAGCGCTGGCCGCCGAAGATGTGCCAGGGCAAATACTGGTGGGCGACTGCAGCCCCGATGTTCCCGCTCAATACTCCTCAGACGGACTCATTTTGCTACCCCGGGTTAACGACCCGAACTATGGCCAAGAAATTGCGTTACTCTGCCAAGAACACGCAATCGACCTGGCACTTAGCCTAAATGACTACGAGAATTCGTTATGGTCTGAACTCGGGCTTGCGCGAATATCCGGCCCCACAAAGTTCATCTGCCTGCCCCCAGCAGTTCAAACCGTGCTTGAAGATAAGCTTTTGACATATTATGCACTGGCAGCTGCCGGACTAAACGTTCCCTTGACTGTTTCCGCTTTTGACATTCTCTACGGCTCTAAAAGCGCATCAGCACTAGGAGAGCGGATAATAATTAAAAACCGTTACGGCAGCGGTTCATTTGGTTTACTGCTTTCAAATATCGGTGACCTTTCCCGCGACTTGGAAACATCTTTGGCAAGAGTTCGCGACGTACGGGGAAGAGAAGTCCTCCGCCGCGAGCAGGCAGCACACGCGGTAGTCCTTCAGCGTTACGTTAGAGGACGCGAGTATGGGGTTGATGTAATCAACGACTTTCATGCTGATTTTGCCGGAGTGTTGGCTAGAAAGAAAATCGTGATGCGAGATGGAGAGACAGCCTCTGCAACAACAGTTAGCGCGGCGGAATTTGAAGATACAGCCCGCGCTCTGGCGCACTTCGCACAGCATCGCGGACTCATGGATACAGATATTATTTGCGATGACGAAGGAAAACAATGGCTCATCGATGTCAACCCGCGATTTGGGGGCGGATATCCTTTTAGCCACTTTGCTGGGGCCGACGTGCCACGTGCATATGTTCGCTGGGCCGAAGGAAAATCTGTCGCGACTGAGGACTTGCTATCTTATACTGCAGGCGTTACGTCGCATAAAACATTTTCTATTGTAGGAGAGCGCTCTTGATACCCGGTTCGCTTTAATTCTTCGCGGTAGGTTGTACCAGATGACAGTTGCAGGCGAGGGACGCGGATACTTTCCAGCCAGGCTAAAACGGCATTGTTTGAGTGTTCATTGGCGGCTCCAGGCTTGTCCTGGCAAAAGTCCGTTCAGCGCCTTTAAAGGTGTGTGGATCCCAATGATTCAGGGAGAGTTCATCCGGGAAAAGGGGCGGCGCGACTGTATGGCTAATCTTGGGATGAATCGGTCGTTCATCTGTTTCGCCAGTCCCGACGAGCTCTTCATGCAGCTTTTCACCATGCCGGAGGCCGGTAATCGAGATACTGATATCTCGACCGGACTTTGCAATCATTCGTTCGGCCACATCTAAGATTCGAACGGGCTCCCCCATGTCCAGGATAAGTACTTCCCCGGGGGAACCTATCGCTCCTGCTTGGACAACCAGCTGGCAAGCCTCCGGGATGGTCATGAAGTAACGAGTCACGTCTGGGTGCGTCAAGGTCAATGGACCCCCCGCCTCAATTTGCGCCTTGAACGTCGGCAGCATGGAGCCGCGACTGCCTATGACGTTGCCGAAGCGCACTGACAAGTATGCTCTCTTTGTGTCGTTGGCGAACCATGCCGTCAATCTCTCACCCAACCTTTTTGAGTAACCAAGCACACTTGTTGGATTTGCCGCCTTGTCCGTGGAGATGTTGACGAAAGTTTCAACACCTGCCGCCTTAGCGGCTTGGAGAACATTAAGGGTTCCGAGGACATTTGTCTGCCAGGCTTCGTGAGGGTACTGCTCCAGCATAGGTAGGTGCTTAAGCGCAGCAGCGTGGAACACTACCTCAGGTCGCCTCTGCAAAAATATGTCGTGAATGGACTTTTCATCACGGATGTCAGCAAGGACCACTTCGTCTGTATCCAGCAAGCCGTGGCCCGCAATCGAAATTTGCGTTCCCTGCAAACCTGTTTCGTCCCGATCCAGCATGATCACTTCGGCGGGCGCAAATCGCGTGATGACACGGCAAAGCTCGGACCCTATGGAGCCGCCTGCGCCTGTTACTAAAACTCGCTTGTTTGTGATGAACCCTGCGATTGAATCTAATTCCGTGTCAACAGCGTGGCGGCCAATCAGGTCGTCAATAGACACTTCCCGCAAGTCGCCGAGGCCAGTACGGCCTTCGAGGATGTCAGCGAGCGGGGGCAGGACAAGAAGCCGGAGGCCGGCAGCATCCGCACAATCGGAAACCTCCCTCAGCAGTTCGGCATTCGCTCGCGCTATTGCAAAAACAAGTACTTTAGCCCGAGTGTCATTTGCCACCCGTCGCAGTTGAGCCCGTCCACCAAGAACCGGAACCCTTTCCAAGCGGAACTTCCGAAGCCGAGGATTGTCATCAACGATGCCCACGGGGCGGAACGGTGAGTATCTGTCAGTGTTCATCTGCTGGATGACATGTTGCCCCAGGTGCCCCGCGCCATACACGAGAGCGGGAGTGGCAGATACCCCAGGACGCTGGCGTCGATCGGTGAGCCCTCTATGTATCAGACGCGCACCCCCCATCAGTACAAAAGCAACAAGCAGCCCGATGCACGGCGCGCTCCGCGGAAAATCGTCAGATGCCGGAGCTAAGAGTCTGACGACCGTGAGGACCACGCCCACGGTCGCTACCACCAGCATGAGGTTTAGGGCATCATGTCGCGAACCATAGGGGTGGAAAAACCTGTATAGGCCGAACGCCCATCCAAATAGGGCTTGTAGTACGACGGCCAGAAGGATCGCCATGACAAGAAATGACGGCCTGATTCTCGTTGGGTCGAAATCGAGTCGGAGCAAAGTGCCGATTGGGAGGGCAGTCGCCCAGATCCCTGCGTCAACGACATACTCTTTCCAGCGGAATACCTGCCCTGCCTGCGGCCGGATGTTAGTGTGGTCCATTCGAATTCGCTCGAGGATCCGACCTCGAATGAACTCGATGCTGGGAGCAAATTTCGGCGTTTGAACGCCGCCGAAGTTTCCGATCATGCCTGGTTCCAAAATAACTTCATTAGATACCACTGCCTATTCCAAAACTGGCGTGCATAAATGTGGCGAGTTTCGCAGGGGCAGAGCCGACCTCACGAAGCTTTATACTGAAACGCTACTTCGCCGCGTACACTCGGAACCACCGTAGAAAGTACTCGACTGCGCCCTTCGCGCTACCTGCTTTGTGCACCAGACAGCAGGCAGGCATAGATCATGGTGAGAACAAGCAACTTAGAAGCCGATCATTGTGAACACCTCGAGTGCGCTCGTATCCTTTTTACCCGCGTCAAAATAGCTATTGCGATAGCTCCGTTGGCAACACGGCCGCGTGAACGCCTCCCAATTTCAACGAGACCTTACTCCCATATTTTCGAAAGCCGTCCTCGATAGACCCCGTGAGATGGACTAGATTCCCGTAGTCCTGCGCCACAATTCAGCCCAGCAATCGAAACTATAACTCCTACTAACAACGTCTCGCGCCCGCATCCCCAACGCTGCCCTGTCCGCTACTGCAGATGTAATTAGATCCCGCAGAGACTGCTCCCATTCCTGGTTGTTGGTAGCGCAATGCCCACCCATGGAATCTATGACCGCGCGGTTGGCGCCCACTGGGCTGCCTACAGCGGGCAGCCCTGCCGCACCATATTGAAGGAGCTTATATGCGCATTTACCTTGAGCGTACAAGGACTTATCCAAGGGCATGATGCCTATGTCAGCCTGGGCTAGAACTGATCCAAAAGTCTGCGCCGACCAGTTTACTCGCTCCACTATTTGATCAAGTTGACCAAGTGACCTGCATCCCGCACTCACGATGATCAGCCGTATTCGTGTTTGAGCATTAATGGATAAAAGAGGCTCCGCGATCAGCTGTAAATAGTGCTCGGTGGCTGGTGATCCCATCCAAATCAAGGTCGGAATTTCGTTCAACGAATAGTTAGATTTAGGTATGTATTCGCGAGGATTCACACAGCTAGGTATAATAACAACGTCGTTGCGCAGTTTTGCCGCGTGTTCGGCCAAGTAATCGTTGCCGGCAATGACCGTATCGGCGGACCGCACAGCAGCAGACCAAACCTTTGCCTTGCTCCACAGCTTCTTAGGCATAGTGGGACGGGCATTGAACATGGCGTCATCGAAGTCGTAGATTCCATGGCCTGCCTTGGCCAACAGGGAAGACTCCAATCTTCCGTTGCTGAACGGCGACGCTTCGCGGCTCATGAGTAACGTTGACGTTGATAGTTGCTTGGAGAGGCGTCGCAGATTCGACTCCGCGCTGATGACACGTGGCAGTCCATGAATAAGTGTTCCCAGGCCGTTTTCGCGCCCCCCTAGGTAGTCGTTTTGTACTGCCGTGAGGTTCAGGAAACGCAACCACTCATAGATTCGCACTCGTGCACTACTGCCGGCGGCGCCATACGTAGCGACAGTCACGAGGGACGTTTGCTTTCTCATGGCCAGCAGCCATTCGCCTCATACGCGCTGCCTGTCCCTGTCCCGTGTATCTCATCGTGCTGCTTGCGCAAATGGCGTTCGTGCAGGTTCCATAGCACCGATCGACTAAAAGAGCTTTCAACGTATGCGCGGGCTGCTTGGCCAAACTCATGGCGCAACTCAGGCTGGTCGTACAAGCGGCGCAAACGATCGCATAGAGTTTCCGAGTCTCCTTTCGGGAATATATACCCGGTTTTCTCATTGAGCACAGAATCGATCGCACCAGTTGCATCTGTAGTGATAGTTGGTATCCCCATCGCAGAGGCCTCCAAAACAACGTTAGGGAATCCTTCCCTCAGCGTCGGCAGGCAGTGAATGTCCATAACGGAGTAGTAGGGCCTAACATCGCTGACGCTCCCAGCAACATGGACGTTAAGAGAATCAGGCACCCCACACAACAACTTTTCAAGGGCGGCCCCATCCTCAGCCCCAATTAACATGAGACGCACCCCGGACCGTTCTTGCGACAGTGCGGACGCCGCACTTATCAGAGTATCGATCCCCTTGTCCGGATGTATCCTCCCGACAAAACCAATAGTGAAACCACCAGCGTCGCCAATGAATCTGCGCGTTGCGGGGTCCGTAGGCGGAAGTTGCGCGTCAGGAGAGTAGTGTTCCAAATCAACGCCAAGTCCGCTTCCGGCACCAATCACCGAGATAGGGCGCCCCGCGGATGCCCCGATTTTCAGCGCCTGTGCAGCTAAGCTCGGACTATTGGCAACTACCTCAGTTGCCAATAAAGACGTTAATCGTTCGAGACCTAGAAAAATTCTCCTTCGGAGACCGTGTTCAGTTTCTAATCGGAGGCCCCACAAGTGGTAGCTCCTGATAGGCACCTTAAGCAAAAATCCTGCTATTGATCCGAGTAGACTAGCCTTCGGTGTCGCAAAGACGAGAACATCGGGTGATATCTCGCCTAACTTCCTCAGCAGCTTGTAGAGACTCCGTAAATCATGCGCGGGAGATGGATTCCGCTTCATTGGAACAGCGTGAATTGATGCACCTGCTAAAGCCTCTGATGACTCTAACTCTCCCTGCGAGCTTGCGATGATAGTGACATTCCATCCCTTCGATCGCAGAAACTCCGCGTAGCCCGGGTAAAAAGAAATCGCCGTTGATTCCGATGTTACGAGCAAAGTTATCTTTCGCTGTTCATTCACGCGGAGCCTTGGTACGAAGGTCGGCTGAACTGCTCGAGAATCGCCATGGTGATAGCTGGCCCCGAAAGTCGATGTTCATTTTAGAAACGCTAAGTCACCTCATTGAGACTAGCCACCGTAGGAAGTACCTGTTTTTGGGAGTCGCCCTACCCGTCACGGCCGTGCTTGGTCACTGTTGAAGTCTGCGGAAAGATATATGTGGCTGGGCCGAAGCATCCCTCCGTTTGGCCGCAGGTTCATATGCAATCTTCGCATTGCTGCGTTCAACTCCGGCATGGCCCTAGGTGTACTGAGTCAGGACGTTGGTTACATCATGAATGGGTGAAGACCCTTGGTTGGACGTAAATGGTGGCTGCAGCCCTGGTGAGGAAGCCGGCGCAGGTCGGGCCCGTCAGGTCGGGCAGGACGTCGGCGTACGCGAAGCGGGTGTAGTCGTCCACGGTGACGTGGACGTAGTCGAAGCCCAGTTTCTGGTGCGAGGTGCGGTGGTTGGCCAGGTTCTGGGAAGGGTCGGCCCGGCAGCCGCAATCTTCCGGGTGCGCCCGAGTTTCTTGACATCCACGTGGATCATGTCACCAGGAGCGCCGCGCTCGTAACGGAGCGGTTGCTTGGGAGGAGCCGATTCGCTTCCCAGTGGCCGGGTCCAGGTCCCACAGGGGTGGCCTGCCGGTCCGGAGTAGAATCCGAGAGACCGTCCGGGCGCATCCGGGCAAGACTTTAGTCTGGAGCTGCGGTCCTGAAGGCCGTTCCAGCCGTGGACCCGGTATCGGCTTCGTCTACCGGTCGGGATGAGGCCTGCCACCCCGGAAGAAGTCGTTGCCGACGTCCTGACCCAGCGGCCAGCAACACCGTGAACTACAGTGATGTACCTAGGGTTTCCTGCTGCGAGCCTCACTTTCGCTCAACACTCATAACTAATCGCGGCTTTCGCCCACGAGGCACTCTGATAAAGGAATTGATAGGCCCAATCCTTGAGAGCCAAATCGCTCCTGACAGCTACCATATTGAGCTCGTATGAGTAGCAGCGTTGAATTATGAGCTCGGCTCGGGCGACATGGAATTCGTTTGTCACGACAGTGATGCTGCCCCAATTGAACTCTTCGCTCAATCGCTGGATGGCTCTGGCTTCGCCTTGAGTAGTCACGGGGTCTGGATCGAAGCAAATGATTCGATAGCTGCGGTTTGCACGGCAAACTTCAGAAAAGTTGTGTCGGTGAACGCCATCAGGCATGGAAACAACGAGCAGTGTCCCAAGTCCGTCGGACATCAGCTCTTCAGCCAGCTCCAGACGCCCGGTTCCAACAACGGGCGCTAAGACCACAATGGCATCCGCCCGCTGAGGGCGGTCCACCGCTGGAACCACGAAGACGAAGAAACCGGCGGTGACCCACGTAGCCAGCACGACACTGCTCCAAGCCAGTGCAGTAATCACCGCCCCCTGAACACGTTGACGGCGAGCACCACGGCTACCCACCATAGGTCGGCGACTTTTCGAAGCTGGAGGACGTCTCACGTGACAAGCTCAAATCTTGATAGCGGCAGTGGCTGAATATTTTTCCTCGCCGGGCATCAGTTTCGGGATGCCAGGAAAAAGCTAAGATGCTCGATAACGCGTGAAAACTCCTCTGCGGTCAAAGCCGAACCCGAGGGAAGAGCGAGACCAGTTTTGAATAATCTTTCTGACGTACCGTCAACGAGACGCTCCGCCCCGGCAAAAACGGGCTGAAGATGCATTGGCTTCCAGAGCGGGCGGGTCTCAATGTTTTCTGCGTCCATGTGGCCGGCCAGAGCCTGAGCAGTGAACCCTGACAGTTCGGAATCCACCACTACCGAGGTGAGCCAGCAGTTATCCTCCTGGTCATCAAGAGCACCGAAGATTTCCACACCCTGTACCCCAGCGAAAAAGTCACGATAGGTTTCACGGTGGCGGCGGCGTTTGGAAAGCATCTCATCCAACCTTAGAAGTTGCGCCCTACCCATGGCAGCTAAGAGATTGCTCATTCGGTAGTTGTAGCCGATGTCAGTGTGCTCGTAATGAGCCACAGGCCGCCTTGCTTGAGTAGCCAGGTAACGTGCGCGGTTAGCAATTGCACTGGTTCCCGTTAAAAGCATCCCGCCGCCGGACGTGGTCATGATCTTATTCCCGTTGAAGGACACGATGGCTGTATCCCCAAACGACCCGGCAGCTTTACCCCCGCGAGTGGCGCCCAGTGACTCCGCAGCATCGGCAATGACCACCATTCCAAATCGTGCGGCAATGCGTTCTATTTCGGCGTAATTACACACTTTGCCTAGCAGATCCACCGCAACTATGGCCTTAACGGGGCGGGATTCAGCCACGAGCCTTTCTGCCGCTTCCTCCAACAAAGCAGTACTGATATTGCCTGACGCATCACTATCGATAAAATATGGTTGCGCTCCTGTGTAACAGATAGCGTTAGCAGTGGCCGCGAAAGTCATGGTTGCGGTCAATACCACGTCACCAGCTCCAATACCATGACTCAGCAACGCCAAATGAAGTGCCGCTGTCCCCGATACGAGAGCCACGCCGTAGGACGCACCTACCCGTTCCGCTAACTCGACCTCGAACCCATCGACATCCGGCCCCAACGGCGCCACCCACCCAGACCGGATTGCATCCAGGACAAACTTCTCCTCCAAACCTCCTACATCAGGTGACGACATGTAGATCCTAGTGCTCATCAGCACCTCTCAAGGCTGCATACTTCCAGCGGCCCGTACGTTCAGGTGGGCCCTGACTCGTCAGGCGAAGATTCATGGTGAAAAGGTATCTGGCGGCGGACGGACGAAACCACCGCATTAACTACTCGATTTTCAGGCCTGCACTACTTGCAGCAGTACTAAGGATTGTGCGTGCCGTCTTAACCCGGGGGGGATCCGATGAAGAGCAACAGCAACACCCCGCGGCATTCTCCGCCGGATATGCTCCCGGCGTTGATCGTCACTCCTTGCAGGGGCATCGCCATTGCCAATGGCCATCGCCTACAGGCACGCGGGCATATGTGGGCGATTTCCCTGCCGCTGACGATCACCAACGTTATGCTGCGCGATCCTGCCCCTCAACACAGGATGCTTGGGACTCTGACCCAGCCTTCGAAGTACTTGAGGTAGCAAAGAACAGCAAGGCGGCGCACAAACTGAAAATTGCTCATTCTCCTAGGGATGTGAGCGTGAGTGATGCCCAAGTCACCGAGGAAAGCATAGTGGCTCCAACAAATCCCCAAATTGCACCTGACAACCCAAACAGTGCTGCCCCGACCAGCGGACAAGCCATGACAAGCACGGTCTGAACAAATCGTCCGGCGCGAATCCGGTTGGCCGACGAGTGCGCTCTACTCAGTAAGTAATAGAAATGCCCGAGGAAATTAGTAAACACAAAAATTGAGCATGGCACAGCAAACGCTGAAAGCGCGGCGAGTGTTCCTTGCACTAATTGAAAGTGGCTTATGGATAGAAGCGCGATAAAACAGGCACCTGACATCACCAACCCAGTCCCGCAGACTCCCACCAGCAACTTTACGTCTGTGCGCCGAGCGTAGGACATCCGAGCCAAATTTGGTCTTATAGGTTCGAGAAGAAGTTGCGCTGGCGATGCCACGCTGGAAACGCCGCGATATATTCCGAATCCCTGGACGCTCAATCCGGGCAGTAACAGCAATGGGCCAACGATAGCTCCACAATCCATAATAATTGAATCCGATAATAGCGTCCGGATGGTTCCCCACCTGAGCCTGCACCACACCAAAAGTGCCTTGAACGGATTAGACAAGAGGGGCGGTGAGATGATCATGCTTGCTACACCGGCGATGACCCAGGCCGCGGAGTGCGCCATCAGATGGTCTACCCCGATGGCCATTGCGCTGAAGAGCACGGCTAAGAAGACGGACAGGTTGCACGCATCGACCCAAAGCACCGACGCGGCGCTGAATTCGAGCGATCGAAAAAAGCGCGCCCCAAGGCGATAGATGGCGAACCCTATGGCGCCTGATGCCAACACTGCCGATAGAACATCTGGGTATATGAACAAGGCGACAACAACGGCCACTAAAGCAATAACCGTCGACAAGCCTACAAGAGTTGATGAGTATTCCGCCCACGTGCCGCGGCAGCTAACTGCACGCAGAAATGCATCACAAACAACTGACAGGCAGACCGACCAACCGAGAGCAAAAGCCGCGTATAAGAATGCAAATGCACCAAACTCCTGGGTCGAGAGAAGCAGAAGCGCCGAAATCGTTGGCGCAATACTCGTTAAAGCGCCAAGGCCAGAAGACAAAAAAACATGCAACTTACGCAACTGGCTTCTCGCTTTCGACGCCAGTCCAATGAACTGGAAATCCCTTGGTCGCCGACGGATCAGTACGCGAGGTAACTCTATGCCATCTGCACTCTTGGTGGAACTGCCGGCCCAGCGCCCTGCCGGTAGGCCATCGGGCACGAGAAGCGACCTTCGCGCGTGCATGGTTTATTCGACTACTAAGCTGTTCAACCGTAGTTACCGAACAGGCGAACGTCGTGTGCGCGTAGTGCACGAGTACCCCCAGCTATCGATGACTCCAACTACCCCCTGCGAGTCAGCGATAAGAACGTCAACCCATCTCCCCGAGCGCAGAAACGCCCTATAGCGAAGATGGAAAGAAGCCGCCTTTGCTTGCGCTGCTGCCAGCAAGGTGATCGATCGTAAGTCAGTCTGGCGGAACAGCTTCACATTGTTCAATTCAGCTCTGGAGCGCGGACTTTTTGAATGATGATACCCGTGGAATCGGCCGGGACCTCTGCTATGACGCCATCAGCACGAACTACTTTATAAATGGTGCGAACCAAGATTTTAAGGTCCAGCAAGGGCCCAACGTTCGAAACGTATTCCAGGTCTTTTTCAATACGAATGCTCCATGGGGCCGCATTCCTGTGGGTCACCTGCGCCAGCCCTGTTATCCCTTGAGGTACCAAAACTCGTCGGGACTGCTCGGGAGTATACTCCGCGTACTGGTCCGGTAGCGCAGGACGCGGTCCCACGAAGCTCATTTCTCCACGAAGTACATTCACCAACTGGGGGAGCTCGTCCAAACTGGACAAGCGAAGCTTCTGGCCAAGCGGAGGCACCAGATTCAACTCCCGCGGGATTTTCCCTCCGCCGATCTCTTCTGCATTATTGATCAACGTGCGAAATTTGAGGAGAGTGAAGACCTCCCCGAATTGGCCGATACGGGTTTGTCTGAATAGAACAGGCTTTCCCATGCGTACCGCTATGAGCAATGAGATCAACATGAAGAGCGGCGAGAGAACAATCAGCATCAATCCAGCTGCACCCTTCTCCACAATCGCTCGTCTGGCCAGGTACGCCCTAGTGCGGTCATCCATGTTGGTGTCCATCATTAGCTCTTTTGGCTTCGAACTTCAGAGGTTCATCTATACTCTGGGCATTCTTCCGCGCCCAGTGGTTGAACAGGAAATGCTTCGGGGACAGAGGCGGCAGTCCGGTGTGACTGACCTTTGGATGGACTGGCCGTCCATCGACTCGAAAAGTCCTACAGGGACCTTGTGCACTTCTTCGCCCCGCCGAAGGCCGGTAACTGAAATCATGATCGCACGACCAGAGCCGGCAATCTTTCGTCTGCCCACGTCCAGGGTCCGGGCAGGCTCTCTCATGTCCAGAATTGGTACTTCTCCTGGCCGGTAACTCCCCCGCGTTTGTACAACCAGCCGGCAGGCCTCGGGAATAGTCGTAAAGAACCGAGCAACGCTGACCACTACAGGCGTAATTCTCGTAGATCGAAATCCAACCGATACCGGCGCCGAGTTCATCCAACTAATTCGACGGCCAACCCGAACAGCACGCAGAAAACCTGCCGGTCCAGATACGCCCCTGGCGGTCGCGCATAAAAGCCCCAAACTGCCGCGGCTTATGCCCATGGCCGACCCAAGAAGTCAAAGTTCATAACGAAACGCTAGATCGTCTCACCCGAGGCACACCAACGTAAGGACTACCTGTTTTAGGGACCAGCACTACCCGTTTACAAGATCCTGAACACCGGTCGGAAGCCGGTTCGTCGCGACCGTTACTTGGGGCGAAGTGTTATCGCCCCCTGCACGCAAAAGCTACGAAGCCCTTTTTAGTGAACGCAGTCCCCGCCGCCACGAGAGGACGATCGATTAGCAGGAAGATGCGGCTCTTCATCCTTGACTCGTTGATGTCGGCCTTGCCGGCCCGTTGGGCTTCTGGTGATTGGGGCGGCAAAGCGGATAGCCGGAGGTCGCGGCACACGTCGCCTGGAGCGGGTCGGAAAATAATCTTCGTACTTGAAAACCAACTCTTGCGACGGTGGAAGCAGGTGCCGCCAATTCGTCCACCATACTCAAGCAGGTTATCCAGCGCCGCCCGGTTTCGCCGTTGGTCCTGCGCTCCGGCAAAGCACCGCGAGCAGCACTGCTGCGAGCACTATTTGTGCGCAGGCAGTTCGGGCATCGCTGTTAGCGAGGGTAGCCATTACTCGCCGCCAGTTCCTCCCGCTTATCCTCGTCCCTCCGGCCACGGTCGGCCGGCCTCTAGCCCGTCGGCAGGGTCTGGATCACGATGGGTATCAGGTCTACATTGGGTTCTGGGCTGGCAGTAGGCCGACTCACCACTAATCCCGGAGGCGACGATGAGCCCCAACCCAAGGGTGTATTTCGAGTCTCCTCGTGCTTGTGAAGCACCTCGACGACATCAGCGACCCCGATATCGCCGAGCTGAACATCCCGACCGGCGTCCCGCTGGTTTACGAGCTCGACCACAACTTCCGCCCGGTATAGCCGGCGGAGTACCTGGACTCGGCGGCGGCCGCTGCCGGCTTCGCCGCCTCGGCCCGCGCGGCCAGAAGAAGTAACGCACGGAAGGGCCATCACCATGAAAACATCGGAGCAGTGCGGTGATCACTGAGGTGTACGGTGTCGACGACGCCGCGTGGCCGAGCGTCCTCGACGGACAGCCGCACGATGTCTACCATCTGCCTGCCTACGCGCGACTCGACGCCGCGGCCGACGGCGAGATTCCGGTCGCCGTGCATGTGGCCGACCGGACTTTCGAGCTTTTTCTGCCGATCGTGCTCCGGCCGCTTCCGCCGATGTCCGGTGCTGAGACAGGCCTCCTCGACGCGCGGAGCCCCTACGGCTACCCGACTCCGCTTGTTCTCTCGCGACAGAAGACCGCCACGCCCGCCGAACGCAACGACTTTCTGCGCTCGGCGGTTCCGGCGCTTGTCGAGAAGCTGCGGGAGCTGCACGTCGTGTCCGCCTTCATCCGCCTGCACCCCCTACCGCACCTCCGCCTGATGACGCATGCGCTTGAGGCCGCCGGCACGGTGGCCGAGCACGGCGAGTCGGTATGGGTGGACCTGACTCAAGATGACGCCACCCTGCGCTCGCAACTGCGCACGAACCACAAGCGTGATCTTGCGAAACTTGCGGGCGCAGGCTTCGTTGGAGCGGTTGAGGAGGGCTGGGAAGCGCTCGACGACCTGAAGCGGATCTACCGCGACACAATGGACCGCGTCGGTGCCGGCGACTTCTACCGCAGATCCGATGACTTCTTCAGTCAGCTCGCCGCTATGGAGGTATTCCGGATTGCAACGGTCCGCCGGGGTGGTGAGGTCATCGCGGCAGGCCTGTTCAGTGAGGTGGGCGGGCACGTGCAGTACTACGTGGGCGGGACTGCTCGCGAATACCTCCCGATGAGCCCGGCGAAACTTCTGCTCCTGACAGTTCAGCACTGGGCAAAGGAACGGGGAAATGTAGCCTACAACCTCGGAAGCGGCAGTGGGTGGGGCGGCGCGGAGAATCCCCTGTTCCGGTTCAAACTCGGCTTTTCCCCCTTGCGCGGTCCCGTCACGAGCTGGCAGCTGGTCGTCGACCCCGACCGTTATCGACATCTTGTCGAAGCCGCTCCCGCGGGCCCCGCCGTCGGATACTTCCCCGCCTACCGCCACCCGTGATCTGTGTAGCGCGCGACGCTTTCTGAAGCAAGGACCTGGGAAAGTCAGCGGGGCGGCTCGAGGCATTCCGGATGCTCCGACAGCTCCCACCCGGGCTCGTGCACGGGTGCCAGTTGCGGTCCTCGTAGCGCTCCCCAGCAACCCCTTCAGGAACCCGCACCACACCCTGTACCACTACTGGTGGACCGACCGATTGACGGCCGGGTGGGTCACCGCGCTGCTGTCTTCGCTTCGGACCGATGGCTGCGTGCAACACACGCTACATCCTCCCGCCTGTTTTAGGATTCTTGCCAAATCCCCCGGACTCCCGGGCATAGGCGTAATGCGACTTACTAACGGCGGCCTTATCGATTTGGTTCACCACCACGCCGAGCAACTGGGCACCAACCGCCTCCAGATTTACAACAGCTTGGGATACGTCACCGCGGGTTGTCCGGCCGTCAGCACTGACGACAAGTACAACCCCGCTGGCCTTTGCACCTAGGATTGCCGGGTCCGTAACCGGCAACAGCGGTGGTGTGTCTATCACCACAACCTCGTAAGCGGTCTCAGTCCGAGCGATCAGCTTTTCCATGTTGGGCGAGCCCAGAAGTTCACTTGGGTTTGAAACCGTGCTTCCCGAAGGAAGAACATGCAGCGCGCCATCCGGTCCCCATTTTTGAATAGCGTCTTCTAGTGTCACGGAATGCGACAGCACACCCGACAGCCCTACGGAACCGTCCAGCCCAAGGTACTCCGCAACCCGCGGGCGGCGCAGGTCAGCGTCGACCAAAAGCACGCGCGTACCACTTTCGGCCAACATGATCGCCAAATTCGTTGCTATCAGGGTCTTGCCCTCCCCCGGGACCGACGAGGACACAACCACCGTCTGCGCTCCCCCTGCAACATGCGTGAAACGCAGATTCGTCCGTAGCTGACGAAAACCTTCTGCCCTAGGGCTGAAAACGTCTCCCTGAACGATCACGGGCTCATCTTTCACGCTTGCATCAAAGGTAAAAGTACCGAGAATACCTGCTTTGACGGCACGCCCTACATCCGCTTGTGTTCGAATTCCAGTGTCAAGCACCTGGCGAAGAAGTACGTAACCGAATCCAACAAGGAGTCCCAGAAAAATTCCGAGCGCAAGGTTTAGCCGCACTCTCGGGGAGGACGGCGCATCCGGGACGGCGGCTTCCTGAAAAACGCTCAGGCGAACAACGTCCACATCTTCAACTTCGTTAACAGCCCTTATCAGTTGCTCAGCACCCGAATTTGCGATCCTGGCAGCCAGCGCCGGATCAGGATCAGTGGCAGCAATCTCGATAAGAACGGTCTGCGAAGGCGTAGTAGCCGTAACCTTCTCCACAAGTGCTTCCGCTCCACCGCTCAAATCCAATTCCCGAGCAACCGCATCAAGAACCCTTACGCTCGTTGCCAAACTCACATAAGACAGGACACGCTTTTCCGCGAATGCGTTGCCTTGGGACACGTCCAGCGCTGAATCGCCCGCCTTCACCGAAACGAAAAGCTGACTCTCCGCCTTATACAAAGGGGTTTGCAGGAACGTGTATGCCGAGGCTAGCGCCAACCCGATGACGATAATGGCCACGATGGCCAACCACCGTAGCCGTACAACACGGATAAAGTCTCTTAGGTCCATGGTTTCTAGCCTTGTCTGCCAGGTTTCGATCACGTTTCGGAGGCTCGCGACACGCCGACTCCGCTTGAAACATGCTGCACGGTAAGGATACCCACGACGGCCTTGGACAGTTAGTCCTAAGCCATCCCAAATCACATCTTGTGGCAAATTTTCGGTTGGCATAGATGCCCGGCACAAAGGTCGGTCATGAGCCGTCAGTACCGGACCAAACCAAGACTTGTCGTTGTGCCCTGTGCCTCGGGCGCTGCTAACTTAGGAAACAGCCAGCTCCGTTACCACCTCGTGCACGCCCTCATCTGCTCGTGCACGCCCTCATCTGCTCCGGCAGGGCCGTGTCGGAGAGGGCCGCCGGCTTCGCTGATTCGTGGAGTATGGTCCGGGCAGCGGTGACCGAAGCATGTCTGCTGCCGTTGCCGGACATGGGTGCGCTGAGCCCGCCGATGTTGGGCATTGGTGAGCGCCTGTTCCGGTCCGTACTACCAATACCCATAACGAAGGGTGGACCCGGTTCGAGCCCTGGATTCGACCGTCCCTGGAATGGCGCCTGGCTGCGCAAGCCGGTCACAATCGACCCCCTCGCGGCCTTAAGGAAGGCGTTGCGGATGTGGCTTCCACGGACGGCGGTCGCGGTTGATCACTTTCACCTATTCAAAGGTCTTACTATTTGCATTTACAGCTTTTCGTTTTAGTGATTGCGAAGTCAAGACGACAAAGATGATACCCGTCCAGAAAATCACGGTGCTTGTCTTAGCGATAAATACGGAAAGGAACACGGTTGAAAAGAGGGCAGACTGTACCCAGAATATGGTTGGAGACTTGAACCGGCGAATGAACATCCAAGTCAGACCAAAGCCCAATAATGCTGCATAAACAAAGACGCCCAATAAGCGAAAGTCACGAAAAGGCAGTTCATACCAAGTGAAGACATTCGTAAGGAAGCCGACATCGATAAATGGGGCTATAGGATCCCACGTCGGGACACCGGGAATCAGCTCTGCAATTGGTCCCAAACTGGCCGTCCCATACGTCTGCGGGTTGTAGTCCCCGATCAGTAACGTCCCTGGTGGAGTTTCCGGAGGCCTTCGAAAGTTTTCGGATTCAACAAGCTGAAGGAAAGCGGGAATTCCGCCAGTCGCATAGCTAAAAATATCTGCTAAACCGGAAGATACAAGAACATCGTTAACTCGACCCGAGTATATGTCTTGGTTGCCTGCTTTTCCCAACGCGTTACCGAGGAACTGAAAAGATCCAAAAAGAGCCAGCGGCCCCAGAATAAACCCTAACAGGGCCTTAGGGTTACGCACTTGACGGTTGCTCCTCGAGGCTGCAAGAGCATTGCCGCTGGTCTGCCCATGTCGCGCGGAGCGCTGAGACAATAAGTAGGCTAGATACCACAGGACCGCTATGAAGAAGTTCGTCCTCTGAAGCATGGCTATCATAGATATCGAAATTGCAGCAAGCATAGCTACACGGAACCATATGTTCAGTGGAATGGGAACGGCACTTCGCACAGCATATATCACCAGAAGTACAGGACCTAGGTTCAATCCAAGTCGTGCCAATAGTGGTGTTTTAGAAAGATAACTTTCCCCATCCAGGGGGAGCGCCCTAATACTTCCGGGATCTGAGACGAGAACGTCTAACCCATAAGTATTGGAAATAACATTGAGATAAACAGCAAACGCAGCGAAGTAGATGGCAGTTGCCGCGTAAAGAAATGAGCGGGATATAACAGGGGCGACAGTCTCGGGAACGAGAATCGAATGCTTGCTATCGTCACTCAAGGAAAAGGCCAAAAGCGCAGCTATATTAAAAGCAACCAGGCCTACAATAAGCACCAACCAAGAAGTCGCACTCGCCTCATAATAGGCCATTAGGTTGGTTGCAAGTAATGCCAGAACAAAAATCCAGACCACATTATGCCAGAGCATTACGCGACTTCCATCGCGGTTTATAAGGCGTCCGAGCACGATAAACCCGGCGAGTACTGCTATAACAGCCAGCGACCATAGAGTATTAGACATGTGCCGTCCCTAACTGTCGAGTCTCACATTCCGCTTGCATAAGACCATCCGCACTGACGCCATGCACCGAGGAACCCCTCGGACAGTTCCCCATAAAAAGTTACGCGTTTCCATGGGCTGAAGATTTCCTAACAATGATCTGTAGCACGCCAACCTTCAGCCAGCAGTGTTGACTTGCGTCGCTTCCGTAGTCAATCTCTTCAGGACGATAATCGTAGTAACTTCGCGTCGAACCTGCACCCTCTAGCCTGTCTACCACCCAGCCCAACACCCTCCGAACTGGCGGCTCATTGCGACGGTTGACATCGACGCGTACGTTCATCGGCACCCACCACGAGCAAGACACCGCTCGGCATTTATACGGACCCTTCGCCATTAGAACACGCCTGGCGGCGTGGCCTCAGAGTCTAATCAAAAGTTTCGGTGATGATCAGGCGATGCCGAATCCGGCTGGCCGCTCGTAGTTGGCGGTGTCGATCCGGCTTGGGCCCCTAAAGCAGGAGGACTGAAACCGGAACCGGACATGATCACTGATTCCTGGCTCTCGCCCCACGCAATTAGAACGGACATGTTACGAGGCCCTCGTTGCGTTCCGGCCTGACAAGCGGGCTCAAACTTCTCGGTCTCAGTCGTCGCGAACTCCTCGGGAGCTTCCAGGCGGGCCCCTTCATGGGCAACCCACCGGCCAGCAGCCGCTCACCCAGGCCCAAGCTCTCGTGCCACTGGCGCAACCCGCCTGCCACAAGAAGAACGAGTCATCCTCGACCAGCAACCCCCAATCAGCGGCGCCGGGCCCCACGCCTGTGTAACTCGGGCCTGACCACACTGACCGACCAAGAAGGCGGGCTCCCAACGAGCCTATCCCCCGACGGTTGGAACACGATTTGTGAGGTTTCGATTCTAACGAAAGGCCGGCATTCCGCCAGAGATTCCGTCCCCTTCGAAAACGTTATCCGGACTTACGGTTACATCCTGAATCGTACCGGAACCTTCTATACGGATCGATTGCATGTTGGGTGAGGTATATTTCTTTATCTGGTTCCCGCGAATATTAATGCGCGAAACGGTCCTGTCGGCGATATTCCAATTGATATGGATTGCCCAGAGCCGATTAGCAAGTGCCGTGCGGCCCACGTCTTCAATCGTATTATCCGCGATATCCACATCTTGGACAGGAACGCTAAGGGAGTGATGAGGCTCAAAATTAATGCCATCACCTTGAAAATTCTTGATATAATTCCGGGCAACATTTGCGCCACTAACAGCGGTCAGGCGTATACCATGATTGACTGCAGGCCGAGACCTGGTGTCATCAAAATAAATCGCATTGTCGGTGATAGCCAGGTTCTTCACCACCGTAGTCGTGGATGCAGCACGATGATCTTGATAGATCCCGGCAATTTCAGAGCCGAATTCTCCGTACATCTGTATCGAGTTGTTCCTAATCGTAAGATCGCTATGGGTAAAAGGGGCCTTTGCCCAGATATTCACCCCGAGATTGGAGAGGTTACGAAAAATATTGTTTTGCCAAGTATTGCCAATACTGTTGATCACAGTTGAGACGGCATTAGCACCTGCAGTATAGTTTTCAATATAGTTATCCGCTACCAAGGTGCGACTCCCATGTATTTCCAATGCCGTCACAACGACAGTGTTGGGACTATTGGGGTTAATGGGCCGATCGTTCCAGAGTCGGTTACCTTTGATGAGTCCGCCGTCCGCCTGGACATAAATCGTGGATGTATCGTCCAGATTACGATTGCCAGAGATACCTGCCCCTGATCCGTGAAAACGGTTGTTGATAACTTTGGCATTAGAAGTTGAGGCGGGAGAAGTATTATTGCCTAAAACGATCGCACTCGGACCCGGCAAATTTTTAAAAAAGCAGTCCTGAATGGTGATATTGTCGCCCCGATCAACATAAACACCATAGGCATGCAGGATCGGAACGTTGGCAGGTTGCAGGTTTTTCGTACCATTTCCGTCTAATTTAAAGTTCCGAAAAACTACATTATTTGTTGCCCCAGCTGCCGGCGGGGCGAATATCATATAGTCGTCGCCTCGTCCAACTTGGTTGTCGATCACTTTGATGACAGATTTCTCCCCATCACCAAAAAACGTGGTGTTACTTTGGTAAGTCAAGATGGCGCCGAACGCGCCCTGCCTACCAGCGATAATGTAGGTCCCTGCCGGTACATAAACAGGCAGGTTCTGCGCTACCCCGGCATTTAATGCCTGCTGAATAGCTGCTGTATCGTCAGTTGCACCATCGCCTTTAGCGCCGTAATTTTGGACGTTTATGCTGGCCCATGGGATTGAGATAGGAGGGGCCAACCCGGACGAATTCGCGTCCCACCGAGCTAGTAAAATCGAGACATCGAGTGTCTTTACCTTGGCATTGTGATCGACGCCCGCCGCTAGCTTACCCTTTCCTGGCAAGACGGATATATCGAATACGTCAACTTTTCCATCCTGGTTAATATCGCCCCGAACCGCAGGAGCGCATAAGACCATCAGCACGGCGCTGCATACGACCATCAGCAGAGCGACGCTAATATATGCGGATGACTTAGGTTTGAATTTCGGTCTCACGGGCAGTTTTTTTTCATCATCATTACCGTTACCGCTTTTCTATAACCACTGCAAAGAGTTTACGCTAAGGGGCAAGCCTGGCGCTAGGACGTGCTGCTAGACCTCTTTTCGGGCCTGCTGCGGTTGGCGGGTGATGAGTAGTCGCATCCTGGAGTGTGACGAGGCGGGGTCCGTAATCGGTCCGCTGTTTTCCCCACTGGCCACCATCGTGCGGCTTCACCAGCGCCGTGGAGCTCTCCCTACGCCTCACGAGCCCCGACGAACTACTTCAAACTGGGCCACGATCTGCCTGACCATGCCATAGGGATGTTCGCGAGGCGGTCTGGCTTCCAAGCTTCACATCGCCACCGACAGCGAAGGATGCTCATGGCCGTCCTGTCGGCCGGCAAATTAACGACACGACTATGCTGGCCGCCACCCTCAAGCAGATCAGAGTTCCATGCAGCGGCCGGGGAAGGCCCGAATCCGTCCTCGCGGACAGGGCCGCACCGTCCTCAAACGGGGAGTTACCCAGCTCAAAATCTGACGGGGTTTCACCGAAATCCGACAAAACAGCACGCAACTACCCCGCCGGCGTTCAGCTCCCGCCTCGCTCGGGTTGGCGGAAATCAAGCTTTAGCAATAGGCCCTGTGGACGTTTAGGCGCATCCTTGAGTAGGTCATCGAAATCCAAAATACAATTGCGAGTGCTGGATTCAGATGTCTACCAGGAGGCTGGTCGGGTTTTCGATAGCGTCGGCCACGAAGCGGAGGAAGCCGGCTGCCGTGCCGCCGTCGCAGACGCGGTGGTCGAACGTCAGCGTCAGCTCGGTGACTTTGCGGACCGCGAGCCCGCCGTTCACCACCCACGGCCTGTCGATGATCCGGCCCACGCCCAGGATGGCCACCTCAGGGTGGTTGATGATCGCCGCGGACCCGTCCACGTTGAACACCCCGTAGTTGTTCAGCGTGAAGGTGCCGCTGCCCAGTTCGGTGGGGGTCGCCTTGCCCTGACGCGCGACGTCGGTGAGCCGGCGGATCTCCGCGTCCAGTTCGCGCGCACTCAGCTTCTCGGCCGCGCGGACGGACGGGACCACCAGGCCCCGGTCGGTCTGGGCCGCGATGCCCAGGTTGACGCCGTCGAACGAGACGATTTCCTGCGAGCCGTCCTCGGCGGTTTCGATCCGCGTGTTCAGCTCCGGGTACTTCTTGAGCCCCGCGGTGACAAACCGGGCAATGAACGCGAGCAGCCCGGGCACCTGGGAGCTTCCGCTCTTGAGTCCCTCGCGAAGTTCCAGAAGCGCCGTGGCGTCCACGTCCACCCAAACCGTCGCCTCCGGAATTTCCGAACGGCTGCGCGCCATGTTGGCCGCAACGGCTTTGCGCACTCCGCGGACCGGTGTCCGGGCGGCGATGGGCAAACCGGTCCGGGCATCAGCGCCAGTCGCCGGAGCCTGTGCGGCTTCCGGGCTTATCGCGGGCTCTGCCACCGGGGCCTTGGGGGTTTCAACGGGCTCAACCACCGGAGCATGTATGGCCTTCTCCACGTCGCGGCGCATAATCAGCCCGCCCTCGCCGGAACCGGGCAGGTCGCCGAGATCGACGCCGTGTTCCCGCGCCATCCGACGGACCAGCGGTGAGATGACGGCACCGAGTTTCCCGGGGACGCGCGTGCGGAGGAGCGAAAGGTCCACGTCGGCATCCGCCGCCGGACCGCCGTCGGCCGCTCCATCCTCCAACGGAAGGGTGCTGACAGAGCCGGAAACAGATGACTTCCGTGCCCGCGTCCGCCGGGCAACGCCATGGCCGCCCGGGGTGCCGTACCCGATCAGCACATTGCCGGACCCGGCTTTCTCTTCCTCGCGGTAGCTTTCCGCCTCGGCCTGGGCAGGGGCGGTGACAGGAGCCGGGGCGTCACCAAGCTCGGTTTCGGCGGGTTCCACCTCAGGCTCGGCCGGCTCAGCAACCGGGGCAGCAGCACCAGCACCCACCGAAACAGGTGTCACCGAAATCAAAGGCTTCCCAACATCCAGCGTCTCCCCCGGCTGCCCGTGCAGCTCGGCCACAATCCCGGCATAGGGAGAAGGCACCTCCACCGTGGACTTGGCGGTCTCCACCTCGGCAATCGGCTGGTCAACAGTGATCGTGTCCCCCACGGCAACATGCCAGGACACCAGCTCCGCTTCGGTGAGGCCTTCGCCCAGGTCCGGCAATAAAAACACGCGTGCTTCACTCATGGTCAGTTCTCCCACTGAAGGTCGTCGACGGCGTCGAGGATGCGGTCCACGCCGGGCAGGTAATACTTCTCAAGCTTCGGGGCCGGGTAGGGGATGTCGAACCCGGTGACGCGGCGGATGGGGGCGGCCAGGTGGTGGAAGCAGCGTTCCTGGACCCGGGCCACGATCTCGGAGGACACGGACGCGAATCCGTGCGCTTCGGCGATCACCACGGCCCGGCCGGTCTTGCGCACGGACTCGCAGACGGTCGCGTCGTCGAACGGGACGATGGTCCGCACGTCGATGACTTCCAGTGAGCGCCCTTCCAGCGCGGCGGCCTCGGCGGCGGCGAGAGCGGTGGGGACGGACGGGCCGTAGGCAATCAGGGTGGCGTCGGTGCCGGGACGGGCGACGGCGGCACGCCCCTCCGAAGAAGAGCCCGCCGAGGCAGCGGCAGCGTGAGCGGACCGCAGCTCAGCCAGGTCCACCAGGTCCTTGGACCAGTAGAGCTTCTTCGGCTCCATGAACACCACGGGATCGTCCGAGTCGATGGCCTCGCGGAGCATCCGGTAGCCGTCCGCCACGGTGGCCGGGGTGAACACCTTGAGGCCGGCGGTGTGGGCGTAGTAGGACTCGGAGGAGTCGCAGTGGTGCTCCACTCCCCCGATGCCGCCGCCGTAGGGGATCCGGATCACCATGGGCAGCTTGACCGCCCCGCGGGTCCGGTTGTGCATCTTGGCCACGTGGCTGATGATCTGCTCGAACGCCGGGTAGGCGAACGCGTCGAACTGCATCTCGATCACCGGACGCATCCCGTTCATGGCCATGCCCACGGCCATGCCCACAATCCCGGACTCGGCCAGCGGGGTGTCGAAGCAGCGCTGCTCGCCGAAGATGGCGGTGAGCCCGTCAGTAATGCGGAACACCCCGCCCAGCAAGCCGACGTCCTCGCCGAACACCAGGACGGAGGAATCGGCGTGCATCGCGTCTGCCAGGGCAGTGTTGAGCGCCTTGGCCATGGTCACCGGCTGCGGCCCGGATGCCTCGGACAAAGCGGCGGCGGACGCGGCGGCCCGAGCAGTGGCGGCAGATACGTTGCCGTTGGCCTCGGATGAGGTGGTGATGGTGGTGCTCATTTGCCGGCCTCCTCGGTAGATGCGTCGCGGGCGAGTTCGTCGGCGAGCAGGGCGGACTGTTCCTTCAACTGCGGAGTCGGCGCCGAGAAGACGTGCCGGAAGAGCTCCTGCGGGTCCACGGGAACGTCCTCGCTGAGGCCGTCACGCAGCTGGGTGGCAACTGCTTCCGCCTTCTCGCGGATCCGCGCCTCGCCGTCGTCGTCCAACAAACCGCGGTCCGTCAGGTAGGTCCGCATCCGGTTCACCGGATCCTTCGCCCGCCACTCGGCAACTTCGGAGCTTTCCCGGTAGCGGGTGTCGTCGTCGGCATTCGTGTGGGCCTGCATGCGGTAGGTGTTGGCTTCGATGAGCAGGGGGCCGGAGCCTTCCCGGGCGAGCTTCACGGCGCGGTCCAGGACGGCGAGGAGCGCGACGACGTCGTTGCCGTCCACGCGTTCGCCGGCCATGCCGTAGCCCACGGCCTTGTGCGCGAGCGACGGCGCCACGGACTGGTGCGCCAGCGGCACCGAGATGGCGTACTTGTTGTTCTGGACGAAGAAGATGACGGGCAGGTGGAAGACGGCGGCGAAGTTCAGGGCTTCGTGGAAGTCGCCTTCGCTGGTGGCGCCGTCGCCGCACATGGCCAGCACCACGGTGTCCTCGCCGCGGAGCTTGGCGGCGTGGGCAACGCCGACGGCGTGGAGCAGCTGGGTGGTCAGCGGCGTGCACTGGATCCCCACTTTGTGCTCGAGCGGATCAAAGCCGCCGTGCCAGTCGCCGCGGAAGATGGTCATCACCTGGACGGGGTCCACGCCGCGGGTCATCACGGCGACGGCGTCGCGGTAGGTGGGGAACATCCAGTCGCCGTCGGAGAGGCACAAGGCGGCCGCCACCTGGCAGGCTTCCTGGCCATGGCTGGAGGGGTACACAGCCATCCGGCCCTGCCGGACGAGTGCGGAGTTCTGGTCATTGACACGGCGGCCGACGACGAGCTGCTCGTACGCGGCCAGGAGTTCCTCATCGCCGGGCAAGGGGTATTCGTGGCCGGGTTCGGTGCCCTGCTCGCCTTCAGGGAGGAGCCGGCCGTCCGGGTCCACCATCTCGATCTGGTGCCGGGCCGGCAGCATGTAATCCTCGGCCGTGATGCCGAACTTCGTGGCAGTTTGGCTGAGGGCGTCCTCGGTAGGTGCCTTGCTGGTTTGGTCCGGCGCGGTGTGGTTCGCGGAGATCGTCATCGTTCCGTCCTTCTGTTGCCACTATTACTCCCCAGTATCCGCCAAGGGCAGGTTTCGTATCCAGCATCTTGCGGAATCGTGGAGAAGCTGCACAATTAGCCCAGTTCTGGAAGACGAACTGCAAGTGTGAGCCACGTTACGGACGGCGCTTGTGGACAAATTGGCGGTACGGGGCGCCGGGGGTTGCTAGGGAGCCGGCGGGGGCGGGTCTACCGGCACGTCGGAGCGCCACGGGGTGCGCCACTCGGCAGCCTCCCAGCCCTCCATGATGTAGATCCGCTCGTGCGCAACCCTGTCGCCCCTGAATTCCAGGAGGTTGACGCTGAAGAGCCAAGGGGCGCCGTCGTAACTAATCATGTTCTCCACCACCACCAGGCCGGCACGGTGGGTGATGCGGCGGGTATGAAACTTCAGCTGCGCCGGGTACCGCCGCCGCCATTCGCGGAAGTTCTCCACGCCTTCAAAACGTTCGCCGGACTGCGGGAACTCGAGCACGGCGTTGTCATGGTAAATCTCGTGGGAGATGTCCTCGTCCTTGCCTGAGTACTCCCAGTGGCGCCGCAGGGCCTGCAGGAGGTCCGCCTCTTCGAGCATCATCGCCTCCTACAACTCGGGGAACCAAGCGTAACGCCGGGCTCCCGCTCCTGAACAGACGCCAAAAATCGCCGCCAGATGCGCGAACTGGCGCTGATGGGAAATACTGCCGATCACGACATTTCAGGGCGCGGAACCGGTTTACGGAGGATAATGGCGTGCAGGCCCTACAGGGAGCAAAAGGCATGGACAGTTATGGCATTGGCAGCGAGGGCTACCAGGTTCTCGCAGGCGAACAGCCCGACGGCGGCGCTGGCGCCTCGATGTCCGCTGCCTCAGACGTGTTCAAGGCCGTGGCCCATCCGGCACGGGCGCAGATCCTGGAGATGCTCTCCAAGGGCGAGTGCACCATCCCGCAGTTGTGCCAGGGCACGGGCGTGAAGGCCACGCATTTGTCCCGGCACCTTGCCCAGATGCGCGGGGAGCACCTCATTCAGTGCCGAAGGTCCGAGGGCAGGCTCCTCTATCGGCTGGCCTACCCGGAAGTAGCAGAGCTGCTCGCCGCTGCCCGGTCCGTGCTTGAGGCCCGGACTGCGGCCGCCGTCTCTTCCCTGCTGCCCGTCGCGGAAGAACAGTTATCCACGGACCTCCGGGCCGAACAGTTCCGGGGCCCAACCACGGCACTGGTATCGCGTTCGGTCATCGCGGACGCAACCCAGTCGGTGGCCGCACGAACCGGATGCACTCCGGACGCAGCAGTGGCACAGCTGATCGCCACAGCACGCAGCCGCGGTTTTACCCTGCTTCAAGCGGCTTTGGAGGAACTTCGCGGCGGACCGGAAGCCGATACAGACTGATCCCGGTGGACGTGGGGCACCCGCCCCTGCCGGGAGACGCAGGCGGCCGCCGGTGCCTCTAGCGGTAATGATTCGGGATGTTTGGAAAATCCCTTGACCTCTCCACCTGGGAGGACCACACTCATGGGGACGCAATTGACGAAAACGTCTTTTTGTCACTGCTTGAAAGCATCTTTTCCGCTCGGACAGGGGGAAGACTCCGCACCATGTGGATAGGGACTTTCCCTTGATGGGGGCTTATGGTGCGGCGATGGACGTGGAGGGGACAGCGTGGTCCCCTCCACCGCTCATTCACCTTCACAAAACAATTACAAAGAGTGGGGTCTGTAGTGGGCATTGATATGGTGTGGGACCAGCTGGAGCCGGAAACGCGGCAGTGGCTGGTGGACAACCCCGGGTGCATGATCCTTCCCCGGTCCGTGGTGGCAGCGATCTCCAAGGCCACCGGAGACCAACTGGACCAGGACCGGCACGGTGAGAGCGCCCTCTCCCCCAGCGACATAGAGTTCATCCGCAACGCTGCGGAACTCCAGGACGCCGATAGCCGCAAGTCCTCGTAGCGGCGCTTTCTGCCCTGTTTTGTATCCCCGCTCGCATTGAACGTTCAGAAGTTGGTTCGTCCGCCCTACACTGGGAGACGAATTGTAGAAGTGAGCCAGCTTACTGACGGGGGCCTTGGGCAACGTGGCAGCAAGGGATGCCGGGACTGAACCCGTCCCGTTGGACGATATTGACCGCAAAATCATTTCCGAGCTCACCCGGGACGGGCGCATGTCCGTCACCCAGGTGGCGGAGAACGTTCACATCTCCCGCGCGCATGCCTACACCCGGATCGCCCGGCTCACCGGCGAAGGCGTGCTGTCCAGGTTCACCGCGCTCGTGGACCCGATCAAGGCAGGCCTCCGGTCCTCCGCGTACGTAACGCTGAAGCTGAAGCAGGACGCCTGGCGCGAACTCCGTGACCAGCTCGGCGCCATCCCCGAGGTCCACCACGTGGCCCTGGTGGGCGGCGACTTCGACGTGATCCTGCTGGTCCGGGCCGTAGACAACATCGACCTGCGAAGGGTCATCTTCGACCAGCTGCAGTCCATGCCGGGCGTGCTGGATACCCAGACGTTCCTGGTGTTCGAGGACCTGGATACGCGGTAGCCTGGCCCGCCGCGGGCCCAGCCAAGCAGCCCGCGGCAAGTCAGACAAATGCCTCAAAGGCGTCGGACTCCCCGCAAAGCCTTTGCGTAATAGCCCGTGCCGTCCAGGATGGACCGGGCGGCGGCGTCGCCCAGGGTGGGTCCATTCGAAGACTTGCGGCTGGAAATGAAGCGGTTCTTTCCGGCGGTATCGGCACCCAGGAACATGCCCACGTGGTCAATCTGCCCGGCGGTGTCCGCTTCGGCGTCGAAGAACACCAGATCGCCCGGCTGAATGCCGTCGAACGTTTTTAACTGGCCTGTGCTTTTGTGAACCAGAGTTCCTGGTGCATTCTCAAGCATCTGGAAGGAGCGCCTCGGCAGGAGGCCGGGCGCCGGACTGAGGGTCATGCCCATACCGCCCCGGTAACCGAACAGCATCCTGATGTAGCCGGAGCAGTCCAGGGCCTTCAGCTCATTGGCTTCCGGGGCATCCGACTTTCCGGCGTAGTCCCACCGGATGCCCAGATAGTCGTTGAAGTCGGCGCCTTCCTGAAGGGTGCCGTCAGCCGATGAAGCGCCGTAGCCGGCATCACCCGCAATCCGGAGCCCTGCCTCGTCCCGGATGTCCGGTGCTCCGGAAACATACTGCATGGCCATGTCCAGCAGGTCCGGCGAGGTATCGGAAACAGCGGAGCGCAGCCAGTGCTGGTCAACGGCGCCAGTGAATGGTTCCGGCAGCAGGCGGACGTGGATGGAGCTGACTACTGCGGCGGTGGTGCCGGGTTCGGTGAAGGTCCGCTGTGGTCCGGCGAGCGCCACGGTCTGAGCCCCGTAGGTGAAAGTCGCTATCCACTCGCCGGCATTGTCGTAGACCTCGGCCTGGCTGGTTCCGCTTTTTTCGGTGACGACATACTCCTCTGGGTTGGTGGGAAAGGACGTGGTTGTTGGGATCAGCAGCCCGAGGACTGCGAGGGCGCCCCCCAGGCGCGCGAAGATGTGCAACATGACCTGAACATACCGAACCGCCTTCTGACCAGGCGGCGGACATGCGGCCGGATGGTCAGCGGGTTGTTTGCAGGGGTCCGGGCACGTCGGGTCCCGCCGCCGCATCCAGCGTGAATTCAGCTGAAACGCCGGGTCCGCCTTCCACTGAGTCGTACAGCCGTCCGGCTGTTCCCGGTGGGGCCCATTCAATGAGCCGCACGTTGTCCACGAACAGGCTGGAGGAGAGCGTCTCGCCCTTGGGTGGAGCCAGCCGAAGGAAGGGCTGCGCGGCCGTGATGCCCGGCGGAGCCACGGCGTCAATCCGCACGAGTTCGCATGCGGTGTCGGCCGAGGATTCGGGAATGGGTATCTGGACGCCGCCCACGCTTTTGCCCTTGTTCCCGTCGTACCAGCTCAGCTCGATGCTGCCGCCCGCGGAGGCGCCCCGGACGTCGGCCAGGAGGGTCAGGCTGCTGCCCGGGGTGATCTGCTGGCGGTGGGCGGTGCTGACGTAGACGTCCTCCAGGCTGACCGGGCTGCGCAGCAACTGCAGGCCCAGCCCGTCGCCGCAGGCGCCGGCAGGCGATACCTTGGCGTACTGCCCGAGCGTCCAGAGTGCCGAGGGCTGGGCCACCCCGGGCGCATCCTGGTCCGTAAAGCTGCCGGTCCCCCACAGCAGGTCCTGGCCTGCACGGATCTGCTGCCCGGGGGCGGACATCCACCACCCCGGAGTGATCCGGTGGACCCCGGCGGGAACGGGATGCGTGGCCGCCGTCCCGGGGTCAACAGTGCCGGGACGCACGGTGGCGCCCTGCGGGCCGAGTTGCGCGGACCCCTGCACGGTTCCGGCCGCGATGCGGGCACTGGAATCAGCCAGCTCCCCTACGGCAGGGACGGGCAGGAAGCCCTGCAGGGAGAGGGCGTCGGTGCTGGCCACGGGTGTGCCGTCCGGCGTGATCTCGACACGCAGCAGGTAGCTCAACAAGGTGGACCACAGGGTCTGGTCGAAAACGAGGTTCCCCATGCTTTCGGCCGTGATCCCGTCCTGTCCGGATGCCAGGCCGCCCACAACATGCGGGTGCCCGTTGACCACCACCCGGGCACCGGCCTCCTTGGCCGTTTCGGTGAGTTTCCGGATTACCGGTGCCTGGACGCGCTGGTATTCCACGTCGCCGTGCATCAGCACCGTCACCACGTCCGCCGATTCTTTCGCCTCGCGGACTGCCGCCTGCAGTCTCTTGATGCCGCACTCTGCAGCACCTGGAGTATCAGGACCGGCCACGTACGGAATCTGGCCGGGTTTGCCGTCCACCGTGGTGCAGCTGATGAAGGCGAAGGACTGCCCGCGGACTGTGATGAGCGCCGGTTTCCAGGCCTCGTCCTCGGTGAGCCCGGCCCCGGTGTGCAGGACACCGGCAGCGTCGAGCGCCTGGATGGTGCTGGTGATGCCCGGGCCCAGGGCGTCCGCAGCGTGGTTGTTTCCCAGCGTCACCAGGTCAACGCCGGAGCGTTTGAGTGCTTCCGCGGATTCAAGGGCGCTGGCGAAGGCGATGTCCTTGGTGGGGTGGAAGCCCGCCGGCCGCTCGCCGTCGCTGAAGTAGGGGTTCCGGACCAACGGGGATTCGAGGTTCACCACGGCAATATCGCTGTCGTTCAGGAGCGGTGCCACGCCGACGAGCAGCCGGGTATGGTCTTCCACTGAAGCGCCGGTCTTCAGCAGCGGGTTACCAGCGGGAGCCTCATAGAAGCGGCGGCCGAACATGGCATCCCCGCCGAAGCGCATGGAAACAGCACCTTCTTCCCGGCGCAGCATCAGCCGCAGCGGCGCACCGGCACTCGCTGCCGCCGCACGGCTGAGGTGACCGGCCTTCCGTGCGGTGTACACCGCCGTCGTGCCTACCGGGAACTTCCCGTCCGGTCCCGTCTGCACGGTATCGCCGGCAGCGGTTGTCACCTCTACGCCGGCGAGGGGCTGGCCGGTTTCATCGGCCACCACACCCGCCCAGTCCGTGGGGCTGGCTGCTGCGGGCTCGGCCGGGGAGAGACCGGCGAAGTGGGCCGTCAGCGGGATGGACGCACCCAGCAGGACGGCCACTACTGCAGCCGCCGCCAGCTTGGGCAGGGCGCCGCTTCCCCGCCGCGGTGCGTTGCCTTCCCCAGGTGAGGGACGACGTCGGCCGGGCCAGGCGGGCGTCACTGGAACCATCCAAGCAGGACCGCCGCGGCAGCGACGAGGTTGGTGAGCCCGTAGGCGCCGACGCCGGCAAGTGCTGAGCCCCAGAGGGTTTTTTCCCAGCCCTGCCGCTGGGCGTCGTTGGCAAGGAGCGCCGGAACCATCAGCGTGACCACTGTCAGTCCCCGCCAGGGGACGAAGGACTCGTCCGTCAGGCGCATCACTGCCACTTCGCCGGACCAGGTGACCAAGGCTGCCACCAGGATCATGGTGGCCAGCTTGCGACGGCCGAACAGCAGCAGGCGCGGCATCAGCAGGTGGACCACGATCACGTACGTGATGACGGCGCTGACCAAGGCGAAGGCCAGCTCGGTCCAGCGTGGCCCCACCAGTGCCAGGTAGCCGCCGGTGACGAACCCGCCTGCCCGGAGGTCGAGCTTTTCGAAGATGAGCATCCCCAGGGCAACGCTTGCCAGCACACCGACGATGATGAATTCGCGCGGGTAGCCCAGGACGGACGCCAGGAGGGTGGAGTCGCTTTGGGGTACGGCCTGGATGAGCAGGAGGACTTCCTCGAGGACGTAGACAATCAGGGCGAGGATGGCGGTGGTGGCGGCGATGGCCTGCAGGGTGCGTTTGGGTCCCTGCCGGCCCATGTCGTGGGCGATGATCCCGGGTATGAGGAAGCCGATGCCGGACAGGGACAGCAGCATGGGCGAGTAGCTGCCTGTTAATCCCGCCGCCAGTGTTCCTATCGCCACGAATCCCAGGCCCACCAGCAGTTCGACGTCGAATTTCCGGCGTCCGTACAGGATCTTGCGTTTGGGGAGCCACACGTGGGTGACGCACCAGGCGGCGATGCCCGCAGCCAGCGTGGAAATGATCAGCAGCGGATGCGGCAGGGAGATGGCCAGGTATGCCGGGACGATGGCCCCGCCGGTGGTCAGCTGGACTTTCTCGTAGAAGATCATGCTGACCACCACACCCAGCACAATCGCCAGCCGGATCAGCTCGGGCGAATGCAGGTATTCACGCAACGCGGCGTTTCCCGTCCGCCGCAGAGGCAATCGCATGCTGGGCGGCCCGGAGCCGGAGCATGGGGAGCGGCGCCCGGTGGGGTTCCCGGGAGGCGGCGAGCTCGTCGATGCCGTCGTCGCCGTCGCACTCGCTGAAGTAGTGGATCAGCTTTTCGGCCTGCTCGGTGTGGATGTTGACCATGCCGATCAGGACGCCGTGCTCGCCTTCCACCAGCCCGGCGATGGCCTCGAGCATCTGTTCGAGGCTGGGGCGGACGGTATCACCGAGATTCAGGATGCGTTCGCGGGGGAATCCGCCGGCGGTCATCATGGCGGTGACCGTGTCCTCGTACGCGCCCATGGTGACCACGGTGTCCAGGTAGCCGTCCAGGTCGTTGGGGACCATCGTGCCGAAGAGCTCGGCACGCCGGCCCCGGTCCTGGCGGTTGTTGAGGATGCCGATGACCGAGGACGCGGCGTCGCAGGTGGGCTTGAGCTGTTCCAGGGCGAGGATGACGCTTTCGCGGTCGTTGGCGGCGAACATCGGTACCCACGTGATTTTCTTGCCCAGGACGTCGTAGGTTTTCAGCCGCACAACGCCGACGTCGGGGACGGTTTTCCACATGCCGGTGATGGCTTTTTCGCGGCTGATGCCGAGGTACTTGGCGACGGCCAGGCCGATGGCGACGTTGGACTTGAATTCGATGTGGCCGAAGCCGCGCATGTCCTCGTCCCGGACGGAGCCGGCGTCGGCGTAAAGCGTTGAGCTGCCCCGGCCCTCGGCCGTGCGGTGGAGGCGTTCGCGGATGCCGTCCCGGTCCTCGGCGGTGATCAGGACGCCGTTGGTGGGTATGGTCCGGGCCATGGAATCGGCGATTTCCTCGAGGGTCTCGCCCATCTCTTCCTGGTGGTCTTCGCGGACGTTGGTGATGATGGTGATGTCCGAGCGGACCATGTAGTCCTGGGCGTACTGCTGGTACTGGGGCCGGACGGCCATGCATTCAATCACCAGGGCCTCCACGCCGTGCCGGACGTGGTCCCGGACGATGTCCACCTGTTCGATGATGGTGGCGGCACCGAGCCGGCGGATGGGTGTTTCTTCGCCGGTGGTGCCGATGACCCGCGCGGCCGAGCCGGTGGTTTTGGCGACGGTGATAAAGCCGCCCTCGCGCAGCACCCCCGCCACCAGCCGGGTGACGGAGGATTTGCCGCGGATGCCGTTGACGTGGATGCGCACGTCAAGCTGCTCCAACCTGCGCTGGTGCATGGATGCGGTGTATTTCCAGTAGATGATGAGGGCCGCGGTGACGGCGGCGAGGACCAGCAGTCCTACTTCGCTGGCGGACATTACGCGGCTTGCGCGGCGGGAACGGCGGGACGACGGCGGGCGTCGTCCAGGTGCCGCTCAGGCTGGCTGAAGAGGGCCTCGGCTTGTGCGGAAGACTCGGTGAGGACAACGACGGCGCTCTCCACAGCCAGTGCGGTGGACGCCTTGGGGCGCGTGCCGGCGGAACGGTCCGCGAAGGTTGCTTCGGCGAGTGAGGCAAGGACCGCCTGCTCGAAGCGGTACGCGCTGAGCACGTCCCCGCCCGGGATCACCATGGCCAGCTGGTTGTCGGCCAGGAGCACCGGGTGCATGCGCCCGGCGGCGGCGGCTTCGAAAGTCCGGGCAACGGCCCGGGAAGCATGGGCTGCCTGCTTCGGCAGAATGCCGTCCCGGACAGTCATCTGGACTGTGACGAGGGCAAGGTGGTCCCCTGCCAGGCGTGCCTGCTCGGCCTCCATGTCGAGGAGGGCGCGGCCTTCGGCGGCGGAGAGCAGGCCCTGGGACGCGCCGGCGCCGGCAGCTGCGGGCGGTTGGTCTGCGGCCGCCCGGTGGCGCCGCAGGTACGCGGCGGTGAGGCCGAACAGCCACCCGTACACGATGAAGGCGCACACTGCCACGACGGAGAAGGCAGCACCATCGCGTCCCCAGCCGCCGTCGATGCTGTGCAGGGCAATGTGTCCTGCTGCTCCTGCCAGGCCCACTACGATGCCGCCGGCTGCCCCGGCCCGCCAGGATGCGGCAATGACGAGGGCTACAACCAGCAGTTCGGCCCAGACCAGGCGTGAGCCGTCCAGGACCGCAATGAAGGTGAACACCGTGGTGAGCACGGCCAGCAGGAGGAGGAGTGTGGGTCTGTCAGTCCAGGCCCGTGCTGTCCCGTTGGTCTTCACCAGTGTCATGCTTCGTGCGTCCGTTCCATCGGAAATGTGCGAGGGCAAAGAGGACCGCAAAGACCAGTAGTCCAAGGGTTCCCCTGACGGCGAGTTCGTCCCAGCTCACGCGACGCCGATGTTCCGCAGGAAGGCACGGCAAAGGAAGGCGTTCATAAGGAAGCAGCTCCTTGCCGTGGGATCCCCTGAAGGGTGTGAAAACAAACACAAGCACCCTCGAGACGCTTCGAGACCAGAAGCTCAGGGTGCTTGTTATAAGGGTAGGGAACGGGGTATTTGTCCAACAAATGGTGGAGTACTCGTCTTTTTAGGGGCCCACTACTTGGATTCAGGGCGGAGGGATCTGGGGCAGGACTTTTGGCGAAGCCGGGGTCCTCCAGGTGCTGGTTCGGCAGAAGAGAGAAGCTTTGAACATGCTAAAAACACAGGGCGGTTCTGGGAACACTTAATGCCAGCCAACCCATTGGCAGCGCTCCGTGCGCGAAAAGTTGGGTAACATTTCTGCGACTGACGCATTGGAAACCTACACACCGCAGAGGCTCTACCGGTACCCTCCCAATCGCCGTGGCGATTTCCTTGTAGGCGGCGCATCCTAGGCGTGGGGACATCGCGGACGGGAACACAAGGTCCAGCGATGGAACAACGTTCAACGCCACCAAGTTCGGCAACGCCGTACCCTTCGCAGACAATGCGGAAGGATGGCTTCGCGCTGTCTTGGACGCCGACAACGGCGCAGCTGGCCATGACGTGAAGTTCTACCAATCCGCAGATGGCAACACTTGGACGCAGGTTGGCGCGAGCATCACCACGTCTGGCGTTACCACCGTATTCCAGCCGACCGCGTGGCCGTTCGAGTTCGGCTCCCGCAACCTTGGCGGCGAATCACTCACCGCCGGTTCGCAGGTGTACGAGGTGCAGGTCCGGGACGGCATCGAGGGTCCGCTACTTACCCCGCCTAACCCTTGCGCATGGCTGCTGCCGTACATTTCTGGCGGCGGATTTACCGGCACAATGAACGGCGCCCCGGTCCTGGATGTGTTCAACGGGTCCAAGCCTGGCGCGGACGTCACCTACCTGAGCGATGCGACACGCCTACCCAAGAATGCTGCCGCTCGTGGCACCGTTGGCGATCTTCCTCTCAGACAGCCACAACGAAAACCAGACAAGCGGACCAGCGTTCAACGCCAAATACAAGGCATAGATTGACGCCGTGAAGGCCCGCCACATCGGCGTGCCCGTCGTGGCGATGACCCAGAACCCGGAACAGGCACCGGCGGTTTACTGGAAGACGCACGCCAAGCGGCGCCCGGAGATCATCGCGGTAGGAGCAGCAACAGGCATCGATGTAATCGACACGTACGGCGCGTTCGTCGCTGACGCTCGGGGACTTACCGCACTGCTGCGAGCGGACGGGATGCACCCCAACGCTGCTGGATCGATCGTCTGGAAAGACTCTGTGAAGGCAGCCTACGACGCCGCCTAGAAGCGGCCTAGTAGTCGCTTTGCTGTCTGCTTGGCAGTCTGGCGGGCAAAACCTGTAGCAAATGCCACCTGGCGGGCTGGGCTGATAGGGGAAACCGGGTCGCCCAGTCCCAAGGTAGCCGGGTCGGTGGTTGTTAGTCCTCGCCTTGTGAGGATGCCAGCGGCTCGTGAGGCTATGGCCAGGTCGCCAACGGAAGTGAAGTGGACTTGATCGGGTCGAACATAGCGGGCACCTCGGAAGTCGTTGATGTTCACCAGCGAGCCGCCAAACTCATCCGCGAAGCCCTCCATCATCTGGTTCACTTCAGCAGTGCGACGGTAGACGGATGCGGGAACGCTGGGGAGCCGGAAGTACGAATCCGGGAGTCGCAGAGCCAACACGTGTTCGCAGCGATCTGACATGCCCTTCCAGATCACCCGCAGATTCTCCTCGGTCACTGCCGAATCCCACGTTCGGCCAGCGACATCATTAGCGCCAGCAGTGAAGCAACCGACAGTGAAGCCAAACCCAGCCCTTGGCAGAAGGTCATCAGCTACCTGCGCAGAGGTCCGCCCGGTGACTGAATGCCGGGTGAATGACCATCCGTTAGCGAATGCAAGCCAGCCGCCCCACGCCATTGACGGAACATGCCCAATAACAATCGAATCGCCATTGGACAGGCTATCCCCTACCTGCAGCACGCTGTGTGTCATTGATCCCCCAGGTTCCATTCCCTCATCATAGGCGCCCGCAACGGCATCCTTGCCCTTGATCATTTCAGGACCGCAGGGAGTACTTCGGCAACTCTGCCGGCAATAGCTTCGTGCCCGGCAACGTTCGGATGATAGCCATCAGGCGCCGTACGATCCGGGCCCTCTTCGAGTGGTGTGCCCAGTTCCAGATACGGGACGTTGTTTATGGAGGCTGCGCTCTTCACAGCTTCAATGACATTCTGCATGTTTGCTGGAATTGGCTCCTTCTCCCACATGGGCGAGGCAATGATTACCTGAGCTTCGGGCAGTTTCTGTCGCACAGCCATAACAAGCCCCGTTACGTTCGCTTCAATCTCTTCCCGGCTGTACCAAACGTCATTCCGTCCACCCGAAATGATCACATAGTCAGTCACAGGGTTGAGCTTTTCGACGACTCCCGGGTATGCGGGGCACTCTGGCTTCCCGCACGCTCCTTGCTTGGGTTCATTGACGTATCCAGACCCGGAGATTGCTAGGTTGTCCTCCGCCCACCCCATCTTGGCTGTGAGAAGCGCCGGCCATCTCAGGGCCGGGTTTGTTGCGCCCGCTCCGGCTGCATATGAGTCCCCTATGAACGCCGCCAGAGGAACGACGGGACGTGCCTTAGTCGTTGCCCCTTGACCGGACTCATAGTAGGCCTGGACCTTCTCCGGTGCAGGCGGCGCGTCGCTCCTGGTTCCAATTATGGCGAAAGCTACGGCGCAGGCAGTGGCAACAGCAAGCGCGATAAGACCGGCGTTGCCTAGGACTTTCAGCCGCTTCTCGCGGCTACGGCTGGACATAGAGCTTTCCCCCAAAGAGCAGATATGATTGACCACATTCTACGGGCCAGACAGGGGCCAATAAGACCGGTTATCTCCCCTTGGGCGTACTCAAGCAGTATGCGTCCCCTCGAATTACATTTCCCCGCCGCTTTGCAGAGTGGGTTATTGCTTCGGCAGATCTTCTCGGCTGACTAATCGCTCCTTAGCGACTTATCACAGGTACACGGCAGGCTAGCCAAAGGGACTACCGGTACCCGTCAACAATGGCTGCGGCAATCTCTTTGTAGGCACGCCGGGTCTCAGGCTTCAGGACGTCCAGGGTAACCAGGTCACCATCAGCGACACCGCGGTCATGCGGGACAGCGATGAGTTCGCGGCAGATGCCCGCCAAATGTTCCTCGATCGCGTCCTTGTCCACCCGGGACGAAACCTCGTCCTTATCGGTGATCACCACAACGGCGTTTCGGGCGAGGTCCTCATACCCGTGGCTGGCAAGCCACTGCAGCGTGCTGCGGGCGCGCTTGGCGCCGCTCACTGCATAGCCTGCGGCGATAACCAAGTTATCGGCGGACTGCAAAATCCCTTTCATGGCGTTGTGGGTCACTCCGGTGCCGCAATCGGTAAGGGCCACGGAATAGTAGGCGGAGATCAGCTTGCGGATCCGCAGGTACTCCTCGGCAGTAAGCGAGTCCGAGACTTCAGGGTCCTGCTCCCCCGCAATCAGATGAAGCCGGCCGGCGTGGTGCATATACCTGGACAAGGAGGTCAGCGAATCGATGGAGTCGATATTCTCAAGCAGATCCGAGATGGTGCGCGGGCTCGACTGCTGGTAGATTCCCTCGCCCAGAGCGCGCTCCACCAGGTCACCAGAGTCGGGGTTGGCATCGATAGCGCAGGGAGCGTCCCCGCGGTATTCGGCGAGGGTCAGGCCCACGCCCACGGTGGTAGAGGTCTTGCCGATGCCGCCCTTGAGGCTTAGAACAGCAGTGTTGTAGCTGCCCTGCAGTTGCCGGGAGATGCGACGGCCGAGTTCCTCTTCCTGGCGCTGCTTCTGCCCCGGGCCTAAGTTCCAGGCCCCGCCGGTCATGTTATAGATCGCGCCACGGATACCGCCGACAGGCCGGGGTTTCTGTTCCTTTACGAACAGTCCAGGGGAGCTGATGAAGTCGGGCATGGGGCTCTCAGCGATGGTGTCAGCAACTGTGGGCCGGGCCCGGCGGAAGGCGGGAGTTTCCGCAGTAGCGGCCGCCGGCGTCGGCGGGGCTTCCGCAGTGCCTGGGACGGAGGTGATGGTGTCCGCCACGGCCTGTTGCGCGGATGCAGGCACCCGATTGGGTGCAGGGATTTGCGAGGCCGGCTTGGCAGCGTCAGCAGCCGCAGCTGCCTCCGCCCATGAGGTCCGTCGAGTCAGGGGCGCACTCGGCTCGGGCTGGTTGGAAGAGTTGGGGGTTACAGCTGGCATGATTCCTGTCCGGGCATCCGTCAGCTCGCCGCCGGCGCGACGAAGGTCACGGCGACGGCGCCGCTGCGGCTGCCCTGCATCCTCTGCGTGAGCGCGCGCGTTCTGATCCGCCGGATCTGGCATTGGTGTCCCCCCAGGACGTTCGGCAAACTTTCGTGCAGCACTGATTCAAACAGTAAGTCTAGGGGCTGTGGCAGTTACGGCACGTCAGATGCGGGCAAGGGCGGCAGCAACGACTACGGCCGTGAGGACCAGGAGGACGCTCAGAACGGCATAACCGTGCCACTTGGGGCGGCCTTTGTGCGGGTTAATGTCTACGTACGGCATAACTAACGGCGGTTACCTCGGGATGGGGCGGGAGAAGTGACCCGGATGGCACGGCGCTTGAGCCGAAGCATCTGGTACAGAACAGCGAAAGGAATCAGCAGGGTGGCCATCAGCATGCAGAGCGCCAGCACAAATTCGGATAAAGCCACAACAGACCTCCGTCGGTGAGCAATGATCCCCCATGTCAGATCCCTTTGGACGCTACCCGCTGGTCAACGTATTGACAAGCAGAGTCAAAGCCAGAAACACCACTTGATGCCCTCTCTGGAGTGGTGCCCTAAGCGCGAATGTGCCGGAACTACAAGGAAGTAAGGGTACTTCCTTGTCCTGTTGCATAGCCGGGGAGGGGGATCAAGTCACGCCAAAGATTACGCGTGGTCTTTTCCGTTGGACGGGCTGGGTTGAAGTACCTTAAGAGAGCTACTCCCCACCGTGGATCAGCGCGCCACTTAGATCAGAAAAAATGTCCTCTAATTGCTCTTTGGTTCGGCCGTATGGGTTGATCGCGTCCAGGACGGACTTTTCAATGAGCGGGACGTTGTCATTGGTGCCATAAACGGTTGCCGATGAACTAAAAACCAGTCTTCTGACACCAGCTTTGTCCATGCCCTCAACGAGCTTGAAGGTACAACCAGTACAACCACGTTATTCCTGTAATACTGCAGAGGCCGTTCAACTGATTATTCCACTGCCTTAAGGCCCGCAAAATGCACTACAGCATCGAACCAGTCGCGTCGGTAACGGCACGTGACGATGCGCTGATACCCCATCGAACAGAATGTAAGTAAGCCACTACTGACCCTAGCTCGATGGGCTGTCCACGGTACAAAGTTAGACCCCGAACCAGGTCTAAGGCTACCGAGCCTCTGCGGGATGCCGATCCTCACCACTGGAGTGCGGGTACAATTAGCGAGACCGACGAATTAGCCGTTCTGCAGGCGCCCTATGGCGGCCTCCGGCCATTGACACAGGGGGAACCGGTTTGCAACTTCGCGACTACATTGGCATCCTGCGACGCAACTGGATACTCGTACTAGGTACTACCTTGGTCGGCTTACTGGTCGGCGGAACCATATCCGCGATGACGAAGCCCACCTACTCTGCGGAAACTCAACTTTTTGTAGCTATACAGAGCTCCGGTTCGGTTCAAGAACTACAGCAGGGTAATACTTTCAGTCAGGCCAGGGTGCAGTCCTACGTGCAAACTGTAACCTCACCAGCAGTCCTGCAGCCGGCAATCGATACTCTTGGACTTAACGAATCTGCAGAAGAGTTGTCCCAGAGGGTTACCGCAAGCTCTCAGCTCGATACGGTGCTAATTAACATCTCGGTAAATGACGAATCCCCTGTCCAAGCAGCAGCCGTTGCCCGTGGTGTGGCCGATAGTTTCGTGCGGGTCATCGATGAATTGGAGAAGCCTCGAACGGGCGGGCCTTCACCGGTCAACATGTCAGTGACGAAGCCAGCTACAGCTCCCACTGTCCCGTCCTCTCCTAATACCAAAATTAATCTTGCTCTTGGACTTATTCTCGGACTTGGGCTGGGCGTCACCGCTTCGGTTTTCAGGTCGACACTTGATACACGTATTCGCGGGGAGTTGGATCTAAGGGAAGTTACGGATGCACCCCTGCTGGGGGGAATTTCCTTTGACCAGGACGCCACAAAATCTCCACTTCTGACGCAAGTCCTTCCCCATAGTCCTCGTGCGGAATCCTTTCGTCAGCTTCGCACAAATCTAAAATTTGCGAATGTTTCAGACAAGGCCAGGACCGTCCTTGTAACTTCCTCACTTCCAGGTGAAGGCAAAAGCACGACCGCCGCAAATTTAGGCATCGCTTTGGCTCAGACAGGTCAGACAGTATGTCTAGTAGATGCAGACTTGCGACGTCCGATGATCAACGAGTACCTGGGCCTAGATCGAAGCGCTGGTCTCACGACTGCGCTGATCGGAGTGGCCGACGTAGACGACTTGCTTCAGTCGTGGGGCGATGACAGTCTCTATGTACTTACTTCTGGACAAATACCTCCTAATCCCAGCGAATTACTTGGGTCAGAGGAAATGAAACTGCTCTTAGGACGTTTAGAGCAAGCGTTTGACATCGTTATTGTCGATGCGCCGCCGCTCCTCCCAGTTACGGATGCCGCCGTGTTATCCCAGCATGTAGGTGGCGTCGTTCTCGTTGTAGGATCACAAAAGCTCCGCCAGCAGGATCTGCAAAAATCACTCAGTGCACTCGAAATGGTCAATGCGAATATCCTAGGTGTCGTGTTGAACCGTCTTCCCAGCAAGGGTCCGGACGCGTACTCGTACACCTACTACGGGCACAATGAATCGGGACTTGCAGGCAAGTCCCGCCGAAAGACTACGCAAAGAAGTGCGGCTAGCGTTCGAAATGAGCGCGAATTCGATGATTTCGAAACAACAATTTATTCAGATGTCAGTGCACGCGCGCACACATTCCCTCGCGATAGCCAGAATCCCACCTAAAATTTCCCCTTCGAAGAGCTAGTCAAGAAGTTCGGCCTCCGGCCGGCCGAACTTCGCGGCTCAAGTTTGGGCGCCCATTTGGGACGAGGGTTATGCATGTCTAGTAGTTGAGCGAGAGGACACAAAAAGTTGCCGATTCTCATTTACGTGGTTAGTTCGTTGGCCCTCTTCATTCCTCTCCTGGGGCATAAGAGGGTATTTCTGAACAGCCCCGGCATGCTGGCCGCGTTTTTTCTTTTGTATCTGGGTCCATTAGCCGTGATGATTGCGCGACAATACAATCTGGGTGCGGGTACAGGTATGTTTGCATGCTTGGCAGCCGGAGGCGCCTCTATGTATGTCGTCGCAAGAAAGATTGCCGCGGGATTAGGAACAGGGAATGCGACAACACTTCGAGTCGGGCTTTCCGTCATCGTAATTTCTATGGTCCTGGGTTCTGCATTGTCCTCGGCATCCCCTGCCGGTATCCATAGAGACCTTCCTACATACTTTGCATTCTTCTTTGTCGCCATCTTACTTGGGTGCGTCGAAACGACGCGGCAGTTTGTAAAAGGAGCCCTGTGGGTTATCTTGGCCACTTGTACTGGCTCTCTCGCTCTTTACGCCACGGTCCCGGAACTAGTCACGACAAATTACAGTTCCCTTATGAACAGTTGGCTTCAAGTCGGGCGACTAACTGGTCCGTTCGGCCATCCGAATGCCCTTGGATCGCTGGCCGCACTAGGCGCCGCACTGAGCCTGGTTTTACTCGAAAGCAGAAACAGGTACCTCGCCTACGGCCTCTGCGTAGCCGTTGTTGTGCTAACGGATCAGCGAAGCGCACTTTTTGCTGCTCTAGCCTGTGGGTTTATAGATGTTGTTTGGACTAGGACAAGAAGCGCATTCGACTGGTTGAAGACCAGTCTCTGCATCTTCGGGTTGCTCGGGCTCTTACTAGCCAACGTCGTACAGGATGCCGTGGCTGAGATGTTAAGTCGTCGTGAGGCCAGCGTAGAGTCAAGACAACAAGTTTATGACTACATTTTTTCCAACCTCAATGAAATTTTGCCATTTGGCATTGGCGTAAATGGCCTGTACGAGCGGACCGCGCGCTTGGTATCCGCTGAAGGATTTGCTCATGCTCACAACGCTTGGCTCACGCTACTCGTGGCGGGTGGTGCTGCGGCGGCCTTATGTTTCCTGCTACTTACGGTCGCATCGCTTCTAAAGAGTTTCCGAGCTCAAAATCGTTTCCTCGCAATTCCGCTGGCTGCTTGTTTCGTTTTATGCCTCGCAGAGTCCCCGATATTTGCTGGCTCAAACTGGACCATTACAAGCGTTGCGATCCTGAGTCTTGTACTGCTCTTCCAGCCTCTGGTAATAGATAGAGTTGCGGCATGGCCAAGAGCTGTAGATGGCGCTCCGATACAACGTTTTATTGATCGAAAGTAGTTCAATTTGCGCCTGTCTGCAGCAATAACTCCTAGAAATGTTTCTGTGATGACCGAGGTTTTAAAAGCCGCAGTCTCAGGAATCACGTTTCTTTTGATGGCGTCACTGCTTGGCCCAGAGGACTACGGTTCCTATGTCTTGTTCGCCGCAATAGCCATGACCCTCGTCCCCCTGGCGACGGCAGGGTACTCGTATTGGGTCCAACCCTTGGTACTTCAGCGCGGCGTTTCTGCTGCTTCGTCTGTTGTCTTGCCCATCGCAGTTATTTTCGGCCTGCCATCTGCAGTCGCGGTCATTCTTGGGGCTGGCGCAATTTTTCGCGGACAAATGCTGGCCTTTGCGTTTGTGATACTGATTGAGATGGTAATTTATCCACTTTGGTCGGCTCTAGTTATGGTGTTCTTGACGTCCGGCGCCCTATCGCATTACTTCGTCGCATCGGTGGCAGTTCCTATTCTAAAGCTTTTGGGCACGGTCGCTGCTTTGTTAGTGTGGGAAGGAACGCTGGAAACGTGGGGAACTGTACTGCTTTTCCTTGGCCTGGGCGGTATCGGCGTCACAGCGTTTGTCGCGCGGTCCCACAATTTCTTATATGGCTTCAGGGTCACGTTCGAGTGGTTGCGGCGAGGCTTGGGATTCGGCTTGGTGGGAGTTGCTTCTAGTGCAACTGACACGGTGGACAAATTGGTAATCGGCTACGCAGGTGGACCCACAACTGCTGGCCCTTACGGAGTGGCGTCCCGTTTTGCGGCCTATGGCGTCATTCCAGTACGAGCTATTGCTTTGGTTTCTTATCCACAATACTTTCGACTAGCAGACTCAAAGCGCTACGTTGAGATCCGCACGCTCATGTATTCAACCATTCGCAAAAGCTTCTGGTTGGGCTTGGTTTCGGCAGTGGCGGTGGTTCTCGCCTTGGTCATAGCCTCAACCTCTGTCCTCAGCGAGTACAAGGACTCCGTTCTTGTAGGAGCGGTGCTGGCCATCCTCATTCCGCTTAGAGGAGTCCAGTATGCTGCAGGTGATGTCACATATGCGCTAGGAAAATCCGAATGGCGTCTTGGGATAACTATTTTCGGCGGTGTCGTAACTGCCTTGTTCGTTGTTCTCGGCTTCCAGTATTCGGGAACATTAGGCGCGGCCGTGGGCGTCTCTACAGCGGCCGTTGTTGCGGCTGGCGCCCTTTTGCTATATGTGGAAAGGGCTATTCAAAAGCTTTCGTACCAACAGGGAGATGAAGAAAGTGTTGTATTGCATAGCAACGGCCAGCGCCAGCGAACTAGCTGAAGGGGACTTAGATCTTTTCTTGGAGTCTGTTTCCGACCAAGAAATCAGAGTGGTCCTTGTCCTAAGAGGCGTGGACGACGTTCAGTCCGAATCTTACGCCCGACACAATTCGGTCGTTGCTGTACATCGAGTTCCCCTTGGCGGGATTTCTGCCGTGAGAAATATAGGTCTGCGGATCCTCCATGAGCTGAAGATTGCCGATTCCGATATAGTAAGTTTTCCGGACGATGACTGCCGATATCCTAAAGGCCTGGCGCGCCGCGTGGCTACGGTCTTCAAAGAGACCAATACGGATATGTTGGTCGGTAGTTACGGCGAGCAACCAATCACGGATTCAATTGGAGTTCCCCTTAAAGTCGAAGATGCAGCATTCCGGTCTAGCTCCGTCGCACTTTTCGCACGCTGGTCGCTGGTTAAGCGCGCCGGCGGTTTCAATGAAGCTTTGGGAGTAGGCTCCGGCGTATTCGCCTATGGCGAGGACAACGATTTTGCATTGCGCGCCTTTCGTAAATCTAATAGGCCGATTCGAAATGAGTCCATACGGATCTGGCATTTAGAAGAAAGACCAACTACCGGACGGAATCCAAAGGGATATCTCACTTCATGCTGGCTAAATGTGGCAGTACCGGGAGTTCCATTTCTCATCATGCGCGGGATAATCGCTTCGCTTGTTCAAGATGTTCGCAGTCCCTTGCGACATGGGCATCAGCTGAAGTTCATGCTAAGCGCACTCCAACGTTCAAAAATACGGCGGGCCAAGGCGTCGCGTCCCCAACCCTGGCAGTGACGCTCTAAATGGTTCTCCTGCTTTTCTGCCTGCATACTTGCACTGAGCACAAGACCACTGCCCAACAACTACTCAAGCCCTAGAGGGTAGTAAAAGCAACCCCTGTGGCTGCGGGATGCTGGAAACTCTGTATCGACCCACGGCGTAATTAGTATCCGTAGGAGCCGGTCGAGCCGCCCAGATGAGGGATTTGGGACGGAATTTAGGCATCCGTTGATAGACACCTCGCCCAGGTACTGGCCGCGAGAGCTATTGATGGGACTAACCCGGTTTAGCTGATGACTCCATGACCTAGCGAGCCTGTGCTAGTGGGAGGATGTTGACCATGCCCACGGCTTATGGGACCGAGTTCCGCCCGGATGTTATCGATAGGGACTGCCCCGGCTTTTGTTGACTCGGGGTCTTAGGCCGCTTTGAGCGCGGCCCGGTTGATTGTTTCATATTCGATGGGTGTGAGTTTTCCCAGCCG
>NZ_PJMB01000019.1 GCF_002892835.1 Arthrobacter sp. AFG7.2
GACGTCGTTCTTCAGGGGTGCGATCACGGTGTCTGCACCGGCAACGGCGATCACATGGTCGGCGTTCGCGACCGGCGGGAGCGCGCCGGGAGCGCGGACGTCGACGACGATGCGACCTTCCGTGGAGTCGGTTCCGTCCGAGATCCGTACCGTGAGGGTTTTGCGTCCGGGCGCTGTTCCCGAGTCCTGGAAGGTGAGCTGGCCATCGGGCCGGATCCTGACCTGGTCCAGGGGGTCGGTGCTCGTCACGGATTCCGCGAACAGGTCGTCGCCGTCGGGGTCTATCCAGTTGGAAAGGATGTTCTGGGTGAGCGTTGTGCCCTGCTGGAGCACCAGCGTGGTTTCGCGGTTCGGTTTCTGCCGGGGCGCAGAGTTCTCCCCTGCGGGAACGATGCGTAGTGCCACGTCCGCTGTTCCGGACAGTCCGCGCCCGTCATCCACTGTGTACTGGAAGGAGTCTGTTCCGGTCTTGTCAGCGGGCACGGAGATCTGAAAGCCGGTGTCGCCGTAGATGGTGGCCACAGTTCCGGATTTAACCTCGGCGGGCGGGCGCAGGGTGAGGATGTCCCCATCCGGATCAGTGTCGTTGTCCAGGACCGGGAGGATCGTGGTCTTGCCGGCCCGCACACCAAAGGAATCCGGTTTTGCCGCGGGCGGACTGTTGGGTTTGGTGCGGTCCGGCAGGACAGTCTGCTGAACTTCGTCCGCGGAGTCCTTGTCCGCGTCATCAGATGTGTCCTTGGGCGGGATGACGTCGTCCCAGTTGTTGACCAGCTGCATGTTCTGGTTCACCAGCCACACGTTGCCGGAATTCACATCATTGAGGACCACCAGGTCCCGGTTCACCCGGAAAACATACGACGGCGACGCACTCGCCTTGGGCACATCCACGTTCTTGTCATCGCCATCATTGACACAATCACGGACATACTTGTTCGCACCCGACCACGCCGCATGCACACACCCGCCCAACTGCACCGGAGCAGCCGGCACACCCTCGCCGTCGAACGCCACCGTTTTTGCAGTAGAACCGTCCAGGGGCTGCTTCAGCAACGCCTTCTGCGTCGCAACCGCCACAAAGTCACTGCCCGGACCACCCTGCTGCAGCTTGGCCTCGCGTGCGTTGTCCAGCTGCAGCCGCTTCCCGCCCGGCAGCAACAACTTCCCGGCCGCCGCATCCAGCACCACCGGCTTGTCCCCCACCACCGTGACCTGCAGGTCCCCCGACCCCTTCAACTCACCCCAGGTCTCCGACTCCGAGGACACCACTTCACCGTTGGCGTCAACACCGGTCACCGTCACCACGCCCGACTCCGGGTCCGCCGAATAAATCCGGTCATCCTCCCCCACAGCCGAAACAGTCCCCTCCGACCCCACCAACACCGGCTCCGACGCTTCCTCATCAAAACCATTCACCGTAGACGGCGACACCGCCCACACCTTCCCCGACGCCGCGTCCGTCACCGAAATCACCTCGGACCCGAAACTCACATCCGCAGCACCGGGCAACTGCTTATCCCCGCCCAACCGCATATTCGCCGGCGACACCTGATTCAACGTCGAACCAGACTCATCATCAACAAACACATCCCCCGCATCCTGCAGGATCTCAAACGTCGTGGACGCCGGCGTCACAGCCCCATCCAACACCCGCGACGGATAATTCAACCGCCCCACAGCATTCTTCGACTTCGACACCACCCACACACCACCATCATTCAAGTCCACCTCAGTGGTCTTGAACCCCGGATACAACACAGCACCAGTCACCACAACAGCAACCGCAGCACCAAAAGCAGTACCGGTAACCATCTTCTTGTGGCGCCTGTTGAGCCCAAGTTTCCCCAGCAGACTTGTCACAGCGATTTTTCCCTCATGTTGTTGCGATAGCCCCCAGGCCCGCTCGTCCGGAGAGCCGGCACACGGCTCTCCGTTCCCCGGGCCAGCCTACCCAAGTGGTTGCGCAGCCGCGATGGGGAGGCCTCCCCGCACTCGATGCCGGTGGCTGGTTCCGGCCGGGGCATCAGCACGGCGGCACCCCGGCATTCCCCGGCTCGCCCAAGGTGGTGGAACCCGCCACGACGTAGCGGCCCACATTGCTGGCCGAACCCGGTTCGATCCGGTACCAGGTCCGGATCGGGTTGGGAGTCCAGTGATCGCTCTGGATGATGTAGCAGCGGACCACGAGGTTGTGGTTGTCCGCCACGTACAGCCACGGCGGCCGGTGTGCATTGATCCCGTCGCAGTCGTAATACGGCTCCGGCCGGTAGTTCGCCCCGCCCAGGGTATAGGTACAGGACCGCACGAACTTCGGGTCCGCTGAACTGAGGCGGGTGTTCCATTCGCCGCGCTTGCCGGAGGTGGCGGTCGCGCTGACCTGTGGGCTGCCGGTACCCACAGAATTGAAGGTCTGCACGGTGATGGTGCGTTGCTGTTCCCAGCCTCCGGTGTTAATGGTGCGGCTGCCAGATGCTGCAACGCTTTCCCAACCGCCGCCGCTGATGAGGATCCTGGTTTCAGCGACGTCGTTCGTGGAGGTGGAAGGCGAGGACCAGTTCAGGGTCACGGTCTGGTCATTGATTTTGCCGTTGGTGCCGCTGGCCGAGGGCGTACCGGGCGAGCCGTACGGCGTGGCCCGTGCCGGCGCGCTGGCGTCTGAGCTGGGAGCCACTGTGGAGACAGCGGTGACGGTTACTGAAAGGGCCTGGCCGTTGGTGAAGCCTCCCACGGTTTGGCCTGGACTGATGGGTCCGCTCTGCCCGCCGGCGGAGTACCGGTAGCTCACTTCCTCGGCCCGGGACCCGTTGCGTTGCGCGTCGGTGAGCCGGTTGAACTGGATGGTGACCTGGCGGCCGGCGCCTTCGGTGTTGGCCGGGGTGGCGCTGACGCCGGAGACCTGGGCAAGTTTTCCGGTGGCGCGGCGGGGAGCCGATGCGGGGCTGACTGCTCCCTTGCCGGCCTTGTTCTCGGCCTGGACGGTGAAGGTGTAGGCAGTTTCCGAGTTTTGTGCCCCGAACACCGCAGTGCGCACGGTTCCTGGCACCACCTGGGTTTGCGGGCCTGCGCCGCCGCCATTCATGGTGACGTAGTAGTTCCTGATGGGGTCGCCGTTGGTGTCCGGCTCAGCCCAGTCCACCCTGATCTGGTTTTCGCTGCCCACTGCGGAAGCCACAGCCGTGGTGGGCGCAGCGGAGGCGGCGGGCACACCGGCGGGGTTGTCCTCAACCGAGTAGATGCCCCAGTCCGAGGCACCCAGTTCGTTGACTGCCTGCGCCCGTACCCGGTACTTGACGCCGTTCGTCAGGCCGGTCCAGGTGTAATTGAGGCCTGCCACTTCATTCTTGACGGCAATGCCGGTGGCCGGCGGTGGCGAAATTTCCAGGTTATAGTGCTTGACCGCGGAACCCTCGGTCCTGGCGGCGGGCCAGTTGATGACCATGTTCCTGTCGCCCGCCTTGACGGAGGGGGCTTCCGGCGGCGAAGGCTTCTCATCCGGCCGGATTTCGTTCGAGGCCGCGGAGGGCTGGGATGTGCCCACCTCGTTCTCCGCGGTCACCGTGAAAACGTATTTGACGTCGTTGGTGAGGCCCGAGAGGGTGCAGGTGGTGGTAGGGCATGCCTGGGAGAAGCCGTTGTTGGATTCCACCCGGTACCCGGTGATCGCTGCTCCGTTGTCCGACGGCGGTGCCCACTTGAGGACGGCGGTCCGGCTGCGGACATCGGTGGCGGAAGGAGCGGACGGTGCATCGGGTGCATCACGGACCGTCAGCCGCAGGCGGCCGGTCGCTTGCCGCGACACATCTCCGGTCTTGTCCACCACGGTATAGCGGACAACCATCACACCCTTGAAGCCCGGCGCCGGGGTGACAGTGACGGAGTCGCCCGCAAATGTGGGCTGTCCTGCGGCGGATCCGGTTTCCACTCCCGCGGAAACAATCTTGAGCGGCGCGTCGTCGAACGGGTTTCCGTCGTTGGCCAGGACGTTCACGGTTTCCGTCTTGCCGGCATTGGTTTTTTCGACGACGTCGTCATTGGCTACGGGCATCGGCCTGTTGGAAGCCACGTGACGGGCTGTGATGTTCGCTTTGACGGCCGGTGAGCGGCCGTCGGTAACGCGCACGGGGATGTTTCCGGTAGCCCCGGCAGCCACCGAGGTTTCTGCCCGGACTTCCAGGACATCACCATTCAGGCTGGCCGAGAAGCCGGCGGGCAGGCCGCCGTCGAGCTCGAACTTCAGGTTGCCCTTGTCCTGTTCGTCAACATCCGTCGCCAGCGGGCCGAGGTCCAGCCTGGCGGTCTCCGCCTTGGGTACGTCCAGGGCCGCCCCGCTGAAGGTGGGCGGGTGGTTGGCGTTGGGGTCGGGTATCACCTTGGTCATGATGACCAGCGTGGACTTCAGGCCGTCGGGGTCGTCCGGGCCGTTGCCGTCCGTGACCTCGAAGGTCAAGGACCCGGGGCCTGCGTAGTCAGCCCTCGCCGCGTAACGCAGTGCCGTACCGTCCCCGGCGATGATGTCCTCAGGCGAGGCGCCCTGGACTTTGACGGAGTCTGCCACGGTGATGCGCGGCCGCTTTCCTTCGCGCACCCGGACGTATTCGCTGAGCTGGAGGGTGACTTCCTTGCCGGCCATCACTTCAACGGTGTCAGTCCTCGCCAGGCTTGGGTACTGGGCGCCCTGGCCTGGAATCCACATGACAGCGGTTGAACTCAGGCCGTCCACGTCAGTGACCGTGTAGGGAATTAGCTGGTCCTGCGGGGCCAGGGTCACCACGATGTTGCCGGATCCGCCGTCCCGGGCGTTGGGATTGGCGTCCGGGAGGCTGATCTTCAGCTCGGCAGCAACGCCGTCGGCATCTGAATCGTTCTTTAGCACCGGGATGTCCACAGCTGTCTTGCCGAGCGTCTCTGCGGGCGTGACCCGGTCATCCTTGGCGACCGGGCGCTTGAGTTCAGCTTCGGGACTGATACTGACCCGGATGGCTGCGCCTGCCTCGGCCTTCTTGTCGTCCTGGATCTTGTATCCGATGCTGGCGTTGCCGGGTACCGGCGGAGCCGTGAAGAGGACTTTGGAGTCCTGCATTGCTTCCACCTGCAACTCGGGCAGCGCCTCGAACGAATTGGACAGCAAGGAGATCGGGTCGCCGTCGGGGTCTGAATCGTTGGCCAGGGCATCTACCGCAACCTTGCGGCCGGGCCGGACGTCAATGAAGTCTTCCACCGCGATGGGGTTCTGGTTGTTGGCCTCAGGCGGGGCGATACCCACGATCACCGTTCCCGTGTTTTCCGCACCGACGCGGTCCCGCACGCGGTAAGTAAACGTATCGGTTCCGGCCGCATCACCTGCGGCCGTGAACTCAAGGTAACCGTCCCTGACAGTGGCCGTGCCCATGGCCGCGGCCTTGTCGATGCCGATCAGTTGGACCGAGTCGCCGTTCACGTCGATTCCATCCAACGGCACCGGTATCTTGACGGTCATACCCGCCACAACGCGGGCCGTCAGGTTCCGTGGCTCCGGGCGGGAGTTTCGGTCGTCGTCCCGGCCCTGGATCCGGATGGTGACCTGCTGGGAGTCCACCTGCCCGGTGTCATTCCGGACTTTGTAGATGGCATACACCGTTTTGGGGGCCTCGCCGGCAATAAACCGGAGTGTGTCCCCGGACACGAACATCCGCCCGTCCGCGGCATCAGGCTCCTGCGCCAGCTCCGGAACCAAAGTCAGCTTGCCGCCGTTGGGGTCCGTATCGTTCTCCAGCACCGGGATTGTCACAACGTCCCCGGCGCGCACTGTGGCCTCATCGGGTTTCGCCTGCGGAGGCTGCAGCTTTGCGGGCGCCGGAACCAGCAGGACGGCGATTTCGCCGACAGCCGAGGCGCGGCCGTTGGAGATGGTGTATTTCAAGGTCAGCTGGCCTTCGCCGCGGATGTCCGTCACGCGGACCACGGAGTGGTCCAGCACAGAGACGCTGACCGGGAGCCCTGCGTCGGCGGTGACGGACTGGACTACCAGCACGCCGCCGGAGGGGTCGGAGTCGTTGCCCAGGACATCCACCAGCACGCTGCCACCGGTGGGCAGCAGGGCAATGTCGCGGACCGCCACGGGCGCGCCTTCGTTGTTGCCGGGGACCACGTCCACCCGGACCAGCTGCTGGGCGCTGGCAGGGCCGTTGGTCACCAGGTAGGAGACGTAGTGGGCGCCCGGCACGTCGGACGTGAAGGTGAACGTCTGCTGGTCAGCCCCGATGACGGTGGTGGACTGTTCGTCCGTGGTGGCCTGGGCCAGGCGCAGGGATCCGCCCTGGGGGTCGACGTCGTTCTTCAGGGGTGCGATCACGGTGTCTGCACCGGCAACGGCGATCACATGGTCGGCGTTCGCGACCGGCGGGAGCGCGCCGGGAGCGCGGACGAACA
>NZ_PJMB01000020.1 GCF_002892835.1 Arthrobacter sp. AFG7.2
TTTCCCTAAGATGAGTCAGTCCGATCGGGAATTCCCGCCGAGTTATACGAGGAGGTCGCGATCTTGCGACTCCTTCGAAAGCGCGCGTTCGTGCAGCTTGGAGCTTGGCGGCCAGCCCTACAAGCAGAGACCACGGTCCTAGACCTAAATCCACGAAGTGTCACGGCATGGTTGTTACTGATGGCCCGTGCGCTAATGGGCCGTCGGACTCTTGTTTGGGGACACATCCACCCTCAAGCCGGTCCTTCCTCTAAAACTGCCCTGTTACGAAGGGGTATGCGTCGGATCGCGAACGGCACGATTTCATACACTTACAGAGACGCCGAGAAGGCACTCTCCGACCTTCCAGGCAGTCCGGTGTGGACTGCACCTAACTCGCTATATAGGAAGCAAAGGATTCTCCCAGCTATCGATGCCTCCTTGGAACCCAGAGACTCCGTGGTATATGTCGGGCGCTTCGCTCCCGAAAAGAAAGTGGCCTTGCTAGTCGAAGGTTTCGCCGTTGCGGCTAAGTCGCAGCCGGATATGAAACTCATCCTTATTGGTGGCGGGTCAGAAGAATCAAATCTTCGGCAGCTCGCTTCACAGTTGGGCGTCGAGGAAAAAGTTGAATTTGCTGGATGGATAGATGAACTAGAAGGACTAAAGCCCTATTACGGGCGCGCCTTTTGTTCGGCGTCCCCGGGCTTTGCTGGACTAGGACTAACCCAAAGTTTAGGATTTGGTATACCCATGCTTGTAGCGGATGCCGAGCCTCATTCTCCGGAAATAGAACTTGAGGTGACAGGTGGCGTCTCCTATTTCTCGTCGGACTCAAAAAAAGAACTGGCAGAGGCCCTTCACACCAAATGGGAAGAGCGTTACCGGTTGCCTGATGCGTTGCTGTCCGACTACACAAAGGTGCGTTATTCGGCCGAGGCCATGGCCAGAGGTTTGCAAGCTGCACTTGAAGGCAGAATGTTAAGCGACGAGGACGTTCGATGATTGAAGGTATATCCCGGTCACGAATTCCCGCCCCGCTGACGACGGTGGTCAGATCGCTTCTGCGTAAGCTGTCAATGCACGGAAAGGTCAACCATTTCCCCGACCTGCGCGTGGGTCGTGGAGCCATCATAGGCTCGACGCACGGCCTAAGTATAGGCCGTGGAGTTGCGATCGGACCACGCACCGTTGTCCAAGTGAATGGCGTCATCGGAGACTTTGCACTGATAGGGATGCATGTCCAAATAATTGGTCGTGAGGACCATGAGATGACCGAGATCGGCGTTCCAATGGCCCGGTCAACTTGGATTGGGGACCGCGCAGCTCGCCCTAGGGACAGTGTGGACATCGGGCGTGACGTCTGGATCGGAGCGTCAAGCGTTATTCTGGGCGGCATAGCAATTGGCCAGGGGTCCGTTGTTGGCGCCGGCTCCGTTGTAACGCGGGATATTCCTGAATATTCAATAGTTGTGGGTAATCCGGCGCGAGTGATAGGTCGCCGTTTTGAAAACGAGGCCGACAGAATGCGTCACACTGCAATCCTTGACGAGCGCTTGCTCAATTCTGTCGAGAGTGCTAAGCCGCTGTGAGCGCGGTCCGGTTGATTGTTCATCTTGGGTTGGCGTGAGTCTTCCAGCAGTCTTTGCCGATGTCGGCGGTGGTATACGTCCGCTTGATCCAGGTCGTGATGGCCAGGCGCAGTTCCCGCCTTTTGAGCCGCCGCTGACAGTCCAGAATGTACTTTCGCAGCAGCGAGAAGAACGATTCCATCCGGCGTTGTCCGCGCGCGCACCGACCTCGCCCATCGGGCCGGGTGAGCCGTGGTGCCGCAGTGATTTGACGAATCGGCGTGGAGCGGAACTAGGACTCGTCGATCCGAGTGCACACGGTAACTGCCGGCCAGCTTGACGTCGCCGCGCTGCATTCGCGACTGCGGCGACGGCAAGCGGAGACTTCATCCGCGAGTCCATCTAGTAGCCGACGATCCTGCCGGGATCGACGTCCTTCACCGTGCAAAGATAGACCTTCCCTTCGGCAGTAAGGTGCTGCGTGATATTGGTCAGCCAACAGTTCGTGCGGAGCTGTAGCGGTGAAGTCCCGCTCCACCAGGTCGTCGCGGACCGATGATGGCCCGGGCTCCGGTTCAGGCCCGACCAAATGCCGTGCTCCCTGTGCGAGCCAGGGGCCCAGTTCCTACCCGCCGTGATCCCCTTTCTCGGGAGTCCGTCGGCGATGAACCGAAACCCGAATGCAGGGTCGTCAGATGGATTTCCAGTTCGACGTTGACCCGGTGCGCATCTACCCGGTCCCGTTACGTCACAGGGTGGGTCTTCCACCGGTAATAGCCTTGCTTGCCGAATTTCAACACCCTGCAGGTCACCGCCACAGGAATGCCGTCGGTGGCAAGGCCCGTGAAGAGGGGGTACATTACTTGCGTAGATGTCCTAAGCAAGATGGGCAGCAGCCGGACGCAGAATGTCATTTTCCTGCCCTAACAGGCGGTTCGGCTTCTTCATCTCCCGCATCTCAGCCGACTCCAACACTGCCGTGCCGGCCTGGATTCCATACGTTCGGCAACGGCAATCCTGCGCTTTACCGTCCTGACGCCGCAGCCCTAAATCCTGCACAATCGGCGTCACCGGCACCTCACCCTTGCGGGCCATATGGGACTGCCCCCGGTTTTGTTGACTCCTTGACCTAGCGAGCTTGTGCTCGTGGAAGGATGTTGACCATGCCCACGGCTTATGGGGCGGAGTTCCGCCAGGTGAATCCCGCTGCCGG
>NZ_PJMB01000021.1 GCF_002892835.1 Arthrobacter sp. AFG7.2
ATCAGCGGCACGCCGTGGGTGGCGTAGGCGGTGCCGGCGGCGGTGAATGCTGCGACGGCGCCGGCTTCGTTGATGCCGGGGTGGATGAGCTGGCCGGCGGGGGATTCCTTGTAGGCCAGGACGAGGTCGCGGTCCACGGAGAGGTAGTTCTGTCCCTTGGGGTTGTAGATCTTCGCGGTGGGGAAGAACGCATCCATCCCGAAGGTGCGGGCCTCGTCGGGGATGATCGGGGCGATGTGCTTGCCGAATTCCTTGTCCCGCATCAGGTCCTTGAGGAGCCGGACGAAGGCCATGGTGGTGGCGGCCTGCTGCTTCCCCGAGCCGCGCTTGGCCACTTCGTAGGACTTGGCGTCGGGCAGGGTGATGGCCTGGTGCTTTGACCTGCGCTCCGGGACGGACCCGCCCAGGGCTGCGCGGCGTTCCATCATGTACTTGATTTCCGGGGCGTCGGGGCCGGGGTGGTAGTACGGGGGCTGGTAGAGGTCTTTGTCGAGCTGGTCGTCGGTGATGGGGATCCGGAGGTGGTCGCGGAACTTTTTCAGGTCATCCAGGGTCAGTTTCTTCATCTGGTGGGTCGCGTTGCGGCCCTCGAAGTGCGGGCCGAGGCCGTAGCCCTTGACGGTTTTGGCGAGGATGACGGTGGGTTTGCCCTTGAACTCGGTCGCTGCCTTGTACGCGGCGTAGACCTTGCGGTAGTCGTGGCCGCCGCGTTTGAGGTTCCAGATCTGGTCATCGGAGAGGTCCGCGACGAGGTCCTTGGTGGCCGGGTCCTTGCCGAAGAAGTGTTCACGGACGAACCCGCCGGATTCGGCCTTGTAGGTCTGGTAGTCCCCGTCGGGGGTTTCGTTCATGATTTTCACCAGCGACCCGTCGGTGTCCTTGGCGAGCAGCTCGTCCCATTCCCGGCCCCAGACGACCTTGATCACGTTCCAGCCCGCGCCGCGGAAGAACGCTTCGAGTTCCTGCATGATCTTGCCGTTGCCGCGCACCGGCCCGTCCAGGCGCTGGAGGTTGCAGTTGATCACGAAGTTCAGGTTGTCCAGGTTCTCGTTCGCGGCGAGCTGGAGCAGGCCGCGGGACTCGGGCTCGTCCATTTCCCCGTCGCCCAGGAACGCCCAGACCTGCTGGTCAGAGGTGTCTTTCAGGCCGCGGTTGTGCAGGTACCGGTTGGACTGGGCCTGGTAGATCGCGTTCATCGGCCCGATGCCCATGGACACGGTGGGGAATTCCCAGAACTG
>NZ_PJMB01000022.1 GCF_002892835.1 Arthrobacter sp. AFG7.2
GCGGGTCCGTCCCGGAGCGCAGGTCAAAGCACCAGGCCATCACCCTGCCCGACGCCAAGTCCTACGAAGTGGCCAAGCGCGGCTCGGGGAAGCAGCAGGCGGCCACCACCATGGCCTTCGTCCGGCTCCTCAAGGACCTGATGCGGGACAAGGAATTCGGCAAGCACATCGCCCCGATCATCCCCGACGAGGCCCGCACCTTCGGGATGGATGCGTTCTTCCCCACCGCGAAGATCTATAACCCCAAGGGACAGAACTACCTCTCCGTGGACCGGGACCTCGTCCTGGCCTACAAGGAATCCCCCGCCGGCCAGCTCATCCACCCCGGCATCAACGAAGCCGGCGCCGTCGCAGCATTCACCGCCGCCGGCACCGCCTACGCCACCCACGGCGTGCCGCTGATCCCGGTCTACGTGTTCTACTCCATGTTCGGCTTCCAGCGCACCGGCGACGCGTTCTGGGCCGCAGCAGACCAAATGACCCGCGGCTTCATCATCGGCGCCACCGCAGGCCGGACCACCCTCACCGGCGAAGGCCTCCAGCACGCCGACGGCCACTCCCCCCTCCTGGCCTCCACCAACCCCGCCGTGGTCACCTACGACCCCGCCTACGGCTACGAAATGGGCCACATCATCCGCGACGGCATCGAACGCATGTACGGGCCGGACTCGGAGGACCGGAACCTGATGTACTACCTCACGGTGTACAACGAACCGATCATCCAGCCCGCCGAACCGGAGGAACTGGACGTCGAAGGCGTACTCAAGGGCATCTACCTCGTGGCACCGGCAAAGATCGACGGTCCCCGGACCCAGATCCTCGCCTCCGGCGTCTCCGTGCCCTGGGCCATCGAGGCCCAGCGCATCCTCGCCGAAGACTGGTCCGTTTCCGCCGGTTCG
>NZ_PJMB01000002.1 GCF_002892835.1 Arthrobacter sp. AFG7.2
TAATCCGCAAGATCCTGGCCGGCGGCCTCATCGTCGTCGATTCCCCCGGTGTGGGGGGCCTGGCCTCCGCGCACACTTTGGCCACGCTGACGGCACTGCCAACAGCGGACGCCATGCTCCTGGTCTCGGACGCTTCACAGGAATACACCGAACCGGAGCTGCGATTCCTCCGCCAGGCCATGCGGATTACCCCCAATGTTGTCGGCATCCTGGCCAAGACCGACCTCTATCCGGAGTGGCGGCGGGTAGAAGAAGCAGACCGGGCCTACCTCACCGGCGTCGCCCCCGATATTCCCCTTTTTCCCGTCTCCTCGGACCTCCGCCTCGAGGCCGCACGGCTGCGCGACAGTGAACTGAACGAGGAGTCCGGGTTCCCCGCACTGATCGCCCACCTCCGGGACGGGATCATGGGCGAGGCCCAGCGCCTCCAGGGCCGTTCCGTCAGCCAGGACGTACGCGGCGTCACCGAAAACCTGCGCCTCTCCCTGCAATCCGAGCTTGAGGCACTCGAGAACCCAGGTGGCACTCCCCGGATGGTCGCACAGCTTGAACTGGCGCGGGCAGAGGCTGATGACCTGCGGAAGCGTTCCGCGCGCTGGCAGATCACGCTCAATGACGGCATCAGCGACCTTATCGCCGACATGGAGTACGACCTCCGGAACCGCCTCCGCCAGATCCAGCGGGAAGCTGAAACCGCCATTGACGAAGGTGACCCGGGACCTGCCTGGACCGATTTTTCGACATGGCTTGAGGTGTCCACTGCCGCCGCTATCTCTGACACCTTCGTCTTGACCAGCGAGCGGGCGCAGCAGCTTGCTGCCGAAGTGGCTGAACACTTTGCCGCGGAGGAAGTGAGGCTCCCGGTAATGCATGTCTCCAATTCCGCAGACGTGCTGAACCCCGTCGACGCCATGCCGGAGATGGACCCGGGACGCATCAACCCGGTCCAAAAGGTGCTGATTGGCATGCGGGGTTCCTACGGAGGCGTTCTCATGTTCGGGCTGGTGACCGGCATCTTCGGCATGGCACTGATCAACCCGCTCTCTTTGAGCGCCGGCGTCCTGCTGGGCCGCAAGGCGTACCGGGAAGACAAGGAAGCGCGGCTCAAGCGGCGGCAAGGGGAAGCCAAGGTCCTCGTCAGGAGGCAGCTCGACGACGTTACCTTCCAGGTGGGCAAGCAGCTCAAAGACCGGCTGCGGCTGGTGCAGCGCTCCATCCGCGACCACTTCACCGAGATAGCGGACGAGCATCACCGCTCCCTTGCCGACTCAGTGGCGGCCGCGCAGAAGGCTGCCGAGACCTACGCCCTGGAGAAAGACGCCCGCATCAGGGACATCAAGGCCGAGCTCAAAAAAGTGGACGCGCTCCACCGGGCTGCAGAAGCAGTGGCCGCGGAAGTATCGGCTGCCGGCACCATGGCTCCTGCGGGCGGTGTACGTTGACTGGTCCAACAGTTGCCGGCGCTGCGGCCCTGGTCCAGGAGGCGTTGAAGGTTTATGGCGACGATCCGGCAAGTGCTGCCCTTCTCCGGGGATATTCCAGGCGGCTGACGGAACCGCTCCGGATAGCCATCGCCGGCATGGTGAAGGCGGGCAAGTCGACCCTGCTCAACGCCATTATCGGGGAGGAAATAGCACCCACTGACACGGGGGAGTGCACCAGGATCATCACCTGGTACCGGCACGGGCGCACTCCCCGCATTACCTTGTATCCCACAGCCGGCGTGCCCCGGACCCTGCCGCTCAAACGCGTCGATGGCCGCCTGGTTTTCGTCCTTGGGGATGTGGAGGCGGGAGACGTGGACAGGTTGGAAGTGGAGTGGCCCTCCCCGGCGCTCCGGAACATGACCCTGATCGATACTCCTGGCATTGCGTCGTTGTCCCAAGGCGTATCTGCCCGTTCCACCGCTTTTCTTACCCCGGCGGATACGCATTCGGAAGCGGATGCAATCATTTACCTGATGCGCCACATGCATGCGGCCGACGTCCGGTTCCTCGAATCCTTCAGGGACACGGAAGCGGGCCGCTCCGGCACAGTCAACGCAATTGCCGTGCTGTCACGGGCTGATGAGGTGGGTGGCGGCCGCATAGACTCGCTGCTTTCCGCAGGAGACATCGCGGAGCGGTACCGGCGGGACCATAACCTGCGGAAACTCGCGTTGGGCGTGGTGCCGGTGGCGGGTCTCCTTGCCCAGAGCGCGCGGACCATGAGCCAGCAGGATTTTGCAGCGCTTCAACTGCTGGCGGGCCTGGACCGGGGCAGCCGGGAGAAGGCGCTGCTTTCCGCTGACAGGTTCCTCCGGGCAGCCGAACCGGAAGGGCTGACGGCGGAGACCCGGGCCACCCTGCTGGCGCGATATGGGCTGTTCGGTATCCGCCTGGCTGTGGTCCTGATCCCCAATGGTTTCAATGAACCGACGCCGCTGGCCCACGAGCTTGCCAGGCGCAGCGGCCTGGATCCGCTGCTGGACCTGCTGGACCGCCAGTTCCAGGCACGCGCCGGGGCGCTGAGGGCACGGACGGCCCTGGTGGGAGTGGAAACCCTGCTGCGCACGGTCCCCCGCCAGGGGACCGGGCCCCTGGCTGCGGCGCTGGAACGGCTGCAGGCCAACGCGCATGAGTTCCGGGAACTGCGGCTGCTGGCTGCCCTCCGTACTACCGGTGTACCGCTCAGCTCTGAACTTGCCGCGGAGGCCGAGGTCCTGGTGGGAGGGCGGGGCGCTGCGCCACATGTGCGGTTGGGGCTGGATGCCCATGCCACGCGCACTGAACTCGCGGACGAGGCCCGCCGCTACCTGCTTCGGTGGCGGGCCGTGGCCGAAAACCCGCTGACGGACCGTTCAGCCCTGGATGCCTGCCGGGTGGTGGTCCGCAGCTGCGAAGGCGTCCTGGCGGATGTGTTTTCCCGCGACCAAAGGCAACGCCAGCCTGCATGACCGCGGCCGGCCTGGCATTCTGGCCGGCCAGGAAGCTATTTCAGGCCGTCGGCGTCGTGCTCGTCGGTCTCGTGCTTGTCTTTCCCGCCGTTGTTGTCCTTTGCCTTAGCGTCCAGCTCATCCTTGAGCTTCTTCAGGCGGTCAGCCTCGGCCTGCTGCCGGCGGCGCATTTCAAGGTTGCGGAGGAAGTCCGGATCATCGTCCGGAGCGGTGGGATGCCCCGGGCTGCGGGTCTGAGGGGGAGTGTTGCGGGGGCGGCCTATCAGGAGCCAGAGAATGGCGCCCAGCACCGGCAGGACAATCATCACCACAATCCATGCAGGTTTCGATATTCCGCGGGTCAGGCGCCCGTCAGTACGAATCACGTCGACGAGGCCATACACGAAGATGGCAAGGACTGCGACGGCCAAAGCCACACGGAGGAGCATGCCATTAAGTCTATCGTCAGCTGGCGCGGTGGCTGCGGGCGGGAGGCAGCTAAACTGGAATAGTGGCCTTTTTGAAATATTCCCTGATCCGCCTGGCTCTCTTTGCGCCCCTGTTCGTGCTGTTCACGGTGCTGGGCCTGGGCGCCCTGATGTCCGTCATCTGCGCAGCCCTGATTGCCTTCGCCGTGAGCTACCTGTTCTTCCAAAAGCAGCGGAACGAGGCTGCGGCGGCCCTCCACCACCGTTTTTCCGGCAAGGCCAAACCTCTGCGCACTGCGAACGAAGTCCAGGACGCGGACGCCGAGGATGCACTCCTGGATGCCAACCCGGACGTTGCCATCAGCAACGACGTGAAGGACCGCAAGCGGGCGTGAGACCGTGCGGGATTCTTCTAGAACCCGCGGCTTAGTACCAGGCCGAGTGAGAACAGCAGGCTGTAACCGAGGTTGATCAGTCCCGTTTGCTTGAGGACCGGGATCAGGCTCTTGCGCTTGCGCCCGTTGATCATCAGCCAGGCCGGCATGAGGCAGGCCGGAATCAGCAGCAGGACGATCAGCATCCAGGGCCGGCCGGGCGCCAGGATCACCACCAGCAGGATGGCCACGGCCAGCATCAGCACATAGCTTTCCCTGGCGTGCTTGTCGCCAAGCCGGACCGCAAGGGTCTTCTTGCCGGCCTGCATGTCTGTGGGGATGTCCCTGACGTTGTTGGCCATGAGCAGTGCCGTGGCGATGAGCCCGGTGCCGATGGCGCCAATAATGGCGGGCAGGTTGATCTGCCCGGCCTGTGTGTAGGTGGTGCCCAGGGTGGCCACCAGTCCAAAGAACACGAACACAAAAACGTCGCCCAGGCCCATGTAGCCGTACGGGTTCTTACCCCCGGTGTAGCCCCACGCTGCCATGACGCAGCCCAGCCCCACCAGGATCAGCCACCAGCTCTGGGTGATCACCACCAGGACCAGCCCGAAGACCATGGCAGCGGCGAAGGCCCCGAATGCAGCCCGCTTCACGTGCTCGGGACTGGCCGCCCCGGATCCCACCAGCCGCAGCGGGCCCACCCTGTCGTCGTCGGTCCCGCGGATGCCGTCCGAGTAGTCGTTGGCAAAATTCACGCCCACCTGGAGCAGGAGGGCCACCAGCGCCGCAAGGACGGCGTTGAACAGGAGGAACGAATCCATCTCGTAGGCGGCGGCGGAGCCGATCAGCACCGGCGCAATCGCGGCTGGCAGCGTCCGGAGTCGGGCGCCTTGGATCCATTGTGCGGCTGTAGCCACGTTCAGTACCTCTGTGTGTTGGGGAAGGAGGCAGGAGGGGAGCCCTGCCGGTGCTGCAGGTCTACTTTACTTTCCCTGGTGGAGGGCGTTGAGTTCGGAGGTCATGGCCAGCCGGTCGGGTTTGCCGTTGGGAAGCATCAGCAGCGCGGATGCCACGAGGACTGTTTTCGGCGCAAGTACCCCGAGTGTCCGCCGCCATTCCTGCTCAAGGACGGCGCCGGCGCCACGTGCGTCCGGCCCGGACACCTGGTCCTCCAGCGCCACGTAAGCCGCCACAGCCTGGCCCCATTCGATGGAAGGCACACCTGCCACAAAAGCCGCTGCGACGCCGTCGTACTTTTCCAGCTCGTCCTGCACCCGGGCGGCGGAAAGCTTCAGCCCGCCGCTGATGATCACGTCGTCAGCCCTGCCCAGGACCGTCAGCCGGCCGTCGTCGTCGATGCTGCCAAGATCACTGGTCCGGTACCAGCGCACGCCGTCCTCCTCGAAAAACGAGGCTGTATCCTCGGGCGACTCGAGGTAGCCGGCGGCGATGGTGTCACCGCCCAGGAGGATCCTGCCGTCCTGCTCGACGCGCACAGAGACTCCTTCCAGCGGGAAACCGTCATAAACGCAGCCGCCGGACGTTTCGGCAGAACCGTAGGTGGTGACCACCCGGACACCTGCCTGCCGGGCAGCAGCCAGCAGGGATGCGGGGGCAGGTGCGCCACCAAGCAGGACGGCGTTGAAGCGGCGGAGCACAGCCAGCGTCTCCGCTGACGGAGCATCGAGGAGCCGCTGAAGCTGGGTGGGGACCAGGGACGTGAGGCGGATCTTGTCCGTCAGTTCCAGCGCGGCCGCTGTAAAGGCTTCGGGCGTGAAACCGCCGGACATATCCATCACCCAGGGGCGGGTGCCGGCGAACAGGGAACGCACCAGGACCTGGATGCCGGCTACGTACTGAACCGGCAGGGCGAGGAGCCACTGGCCCTCGCCCTTGAGTGCCAGGGCCGTGGCCATGGAGGATGCCGCCAGCGATTCGACCGTCAGTACGGTGGCCTTGGGGGTGCCGGTGGAGCCGGAGGTGCGGACCACAGCCACGGCGTCATCGCAGCCCGGAGTCTCCAGATGCCCCACCACCAGGGCGCCGTCGTCGCCAATGGTGAATTCGACCGCGGGCCCCTCGCCGTGGAGGGCTGCCGCCAGGGCTGTCAGGGCCGGTTCGATGTTGAAGGGACTGGTGGGTTCTGCTGGGTTGCTCATGTGCCGCTCCTGCCTAGAAGTAGTGCGGAAAGGTGGACCAGTCCGGTTCGCGTTTTTGCAGGAAGGCTTCCTTGCCCTCCACCGCCTCATCCGTCATGTAGGCAAGCCGGGTGGCCTCGCCGGCGAACACCTGCTGGCCGGCCAGGCCGTCGTCCGCGAGGTTGAAGGCGAACTTCAGCATCCGGACGGCCTGCGGGGACTGGCGTGCGATGTCAGCCGCATACTCCAGGGCAACCTCTTCGAGCCGCTCGTGGTCCACGGCTTCATTGACGGCGCCCATCCGAACCATGTCTTCAGCGGAATATTCGCGGGCCAGGAAGAAAATCTCCCTCGCTGCCTTTTGCCCGACCTGCCGGGCCAGCAGCGCGGAACCGTAACCGGCGTCGAAACTCCCGACGGTGGCGTCAGTCTGCTTAAACTTCCCGTGCTGCCGGGAGGCGATGGTGAGGTCGGCCACCACGTGCAGCGAGTGCCCGCCGCCGGCTGCCCAGCCGTTGACGACGGCGACCACCACCTTGGGCATGGTCCGCATGAGCCGCTGGACCTCCAGGATGTGGAGGCGGCCGGCGCGGGCGGGGTCGATGCTTTCCTGGGTCTCGCCGTCGGCATACCGGTAACCGTCACGGCCGCGGATGCGCTGGTCCCCGCCCGAGCAGAAGGAGTGACCGCCGTCTTTGGGGGAGGGGCCGTTGCCGGTGAGCAGCACGGTGGCCACATCCGGGGACATCCGGGCGTGGTCCATGGCGCGGTAGAGCTCATCCACAGTCCCCGGCCGGAACGCGTTCCTGACCTCCGGCCGGTTGAAGGCGATCCGGACCGTGGGCAGGTCACGAACCCATTCGCCGCCGGAATCCCGCTCCACCTGCCGGTGGTAGGTCATGTCCTGGAAGTCGTCGAAGCCGGACACGGTCCGCCAGCGGGAGGGATCAAAAACGTCGGATACCTGGGCGGGAATCTGTTTGCTCACCGTGCAAGTCTAGTAATCGGCCTCAGCTGATGCAGAACTCGTTGCCTTCCGGGTCTGCCATCGTGTGCCAGGAGTGTGGGCCCTGGCTGGCCGTCCAGAGGAAGCTGGCCCCACGCGCCTCGAGCTCCCGGCGAACCTCGTCCTTGTCCCGGCCGTCCAGGTCCAGGTCCCAGTGCACGCGGTTCTTGACGGTTTTGCCTTCCGGCGCCGTCTGGAACAGAAGGCGCCGGGTCGGCTTGCCGGCCTCAAGTTCCTCCGGCGGCCGGATGGCGCAGCCCTCGCGCCACACCAGGTTGCCGCGGTGCGTCATGGTCTGGTCCTCGGTGGCGAAGCCCTGGTCAATCATGGAGCGGATGAACCCCGCGTCCTGGGGTTCCACCGCCCACTGAAGGGTTTCGGCCCACCAGTCGGCGAGCTGGTGGGGCTGGCTGCAATCTATGACTATCTGGATGTTGAGTCCCATCACACCACGGTACGGTGGCAGACGCTGCTCCGGTAGGTTGTGGGGGCTGCCGGAGCTTGCGTCCCTCCGCCTACAACGCTGGAAAGTATTCTTGACACATTGTCATGACATAGGTCACAGTGGGGGAGGAAAGGCTTTTCCCGGCCTGGAGCACAGCGAGAGACAGGACAGAGCATTGTCAGAGAAGACAAGAATCTCCACCATCAGCCGCCGCCAGTTTGGCCTGACGGCCTTCGGACTGTCAGCACTGGCCGCCGGACTTACCGCCTGCGGAAGCGGTGGCGGCTCCTCCTCCGAGGGTGGTGCCAAGACGCTCCAGCTGGTCCTCTCCGGTGACACCAACCAGGGCGGCGCGTTTGCCGCCGCAGCCAAGAAGTACAAGGAAATTTCGGGCATCACCATCGAGGTGGTGGACGTCCCCACGGCGGACATCACCACGAAGCTCAAGAACGCCGCCACGGCCAATGACCTCCCGGCCCTGGCCCGCGTGACCAGCATCGATCCGCTCTGGGTCAATCAGCTTCAGGACCTCTCTGACATCGCAAAATCGCGGGGGATCGACGAGAACTTCCTGCAGGAATCGCCGGACGGCATCATCCCTGCCATCCCTTCCGACCTCACCGCCGTGGGCCTCTTCATCAACAAGAGCCTGTTCGAGAAGGCCGGCGTCAGCTTCCCCACGGACATCGCACAGACCTGGACCTGGGACGAGTTCGTGGCAGCGGTCAACGAGGTCCGTGAGAAGGCAGGCGCAAAGTACGGCGTGGTCATGGACCGCTCCGGCCACCGCCTGCGGGCCATGATGTACGAATTCGGCAGCACCGCGTTCGCCAAGGAAGGCGACAAGTACTCCGCGGACGACGAAGCCGTGGAGACGCTCGAGTACTTCGCCAAGATCAACGACGACCAGACCATGCCCAAGTCCGTTTGGCTGAGCGGCGAGGACGGCAACGCGATGTTCAAGAGCGGCCAGGTGGCCGCTTACTACTCCGGCAGCTGGCAGGTCGCGGACTTCAACAAGAACATCAAGGACTTCGAATGGCTCTCTGTGCCGCTGCCCAAGAAGGAAGTGAACGCCACCAACCTGGGCGGCGGCTTCATGGTTGCGTTCAAGGACACCGGCGCGGATGAGGAAGCCAAGAAGTTCATCGACTGGTTCTACGACGACGCGAACTACACCGAGTTCGCGAAACTGGGCGGCTACCTGCCGGTGAAGGACCTGCAGGTGGAGTACCCCTTCCAGCAGGCCTCCTTCGAGCTGTACCAGAAGCAGATCGCCGGCAACGAGGCCAAGGGTGACAACGCCATCAAGCGGGTTGTTTCCGAGGCTTACGCGGAAACCCCGTTCTCCGGGGACCCGCTGCGCGAGGAGACGGTCAAAATGCTCTCCGGCAGTCAGGATGCCAAAACCACGGTGGACAACATCGTGAAGCTCTACAACGGTGCCTGATCCGTGGCCAATCCAACCATGAGCACCGCGGTGGCGCCCGGACCGCCCCAGGCCGGGGCGGTCCGGAGCAAGTCCCAGCAGAAGCGCCGTAACCGCTACGTCATCGCCCCGCTGGTCCTCATCGGCGTCAACGTGGTGCTCTTCCTGGTCTTCTTCGTCTGGCCGGGCGCCCTGGGGCTGCTCTACTCCTTCACGGACTACCGCGGCGTGGGCAAGCTGAACTTCATCGGCCTGGCCAACTTCCAGAAACTCTTCGCGGACAGCACGTTCTACGCCGCCCTGAGCCGTACCTTCGTGTACACGATCCTCTCCGTGCCGCTGATCTACGTCTGCTCCCTCGGGGTCGCGGCGCTGCTGGTCAGCAAGGCCGTCCGGGGCCGCACGGCGGCCAAGATCGTGATCTTCCTGCCCTGGCTGATATCACCCATCGTGGTGGGTGTCATCTGGAAGTGGATGTTCGGCCAGGACTTCGGGTTCGTCAACTTCGTCATCGCCACCTTGGGCGGAAGCCCGGTGCCGTGGTCAAGCAACGGCAACCTGGCCCTCGCAGTGGTCATTTTCGCCTCGGCCTGGGGCGGCACTGCCTTCAACATGCTGCTATTCATCGCGGCCCTGAAGAACATCCCGGAAGCCCTGCTGGAGGCAGCCGAGCTGGACGGGGCGAACGCCTGGCAGCGCTTCCTGAACGTCACGCTCCCGGGCATCGCGCCGACGTCGTTCATGGTCATCCTGCTCTCCACCATCCATGCCATGAAGGAATTCGCCATGATCCAGGCCCTCACCAACGGCGGCCCGGGAACCGAGAACACCCTGATCGTGCAGTACATCTACAAGACCGGCTTCGAGCAGTCCAAGGTGGGCTACGCAAGTGCTGCCTCCATGGTCCTGATGGTGGTCCTGCTGGCGATCGCCCTCATCCAGCTGCGCTTCAACCGGAAGAAGGCCTGACCATGGCAACTGCTGCCAACCTGCCTCCCGTCATCGCAGAGGAAGCCGCGCTCGGAGCTGAGAAGGCGGAGGACGCCAAGGGGAAGCCCGGCAAATCCGGCAACCGCGGCAACAGGGAAGGACGCGCCAGGCTGTCCGTTCCCCTCACCGTGCTGATGTGGGTCATCGCCGCGATCTATGCACTGCCGCTGCTCTGGTTCCTCCTCAGCTCGTTCAAGCCGGGCAGCGAGCTCTTCAGCTACCCGCTGTCCATGATTCCCCGGGAGTGGACCTTCCAAGGGTTCGTGGACGCCTGGGAGCGGGTGGACTTCGCGCAGTACTTCCTGAACACCGCCACCGTGGCGGTTGTCACCACTGTGCTCACCGTGTTCTTCAGCGCCTGCACGGGCTACGCGCTGGCCAAGTACAACAACAAGGGCACCAGGCTGTTCTTCGTCTGTATCCTGGCCACCACCATGCTTCCCACCGAGGTGATCCTGAACCCCACGTTCTCGGTGATCCGTGACCTCGGCCTGTACAACTCGCTGGCCGGCATCATCGTGCCGTCCGTGCTCACCGCCACGGGTGTGTTCATGTTCCGGCAGTTCTTCCTCACGGTTCCTGACGACCTGCTGCACTCAGCCCGCATCGACGGTGCAAGCGAGCTGGCCATCTTCTTCCGGATCATGCTTCCGCTGTCCAGGCCCATCCTGTTCACGCTGGCCATCTTCTCGTTCCAGTGGCGCTGGAACGACTACATCTGGCCGCTGATCGTCCTCAACGATCCCAAGTGGTACACGCTGCAGGTTGCACTGCGCAGCATCGTCGGGGCGGAAAACATCGACTGGCCCGTGCTCCTGGGTGCCTCGGTAATCTCCATTTTGCCGCTGGTCCTGGTGTTCTTCGTGTTCCAGAAATACGTGCTCAACGCTGACGTCAGCGCTGGCCTGAAGGATTAGGCATTCCGCCCTGTTAGCCGGCGGAACCCGTGAAAGGTGACTATTTTGCATACAGCCCAGGCCGACGTCGCGTTCCTGGACCGGGTGGTGGAGGCGGCGGACCGGCACGTGGAGGCGCTGCTGGAAACGCACGACGCCGAGGTGCCGGGCCTGGCGCACAGGCCTGCGATGGGCAGGCTGCTGGCCATGGTCGCGGTCTTCACCGAGCCAGGCTCCGCCTTTCGCGAAGCTGACGGGCTGCGGGAACCGATGGCCAGGTGCCTGGACCGGCTGGAAATGCTGCAGGGCCCCACCGGCCTGTTCGACGGCACCAACCTGTGCTCACCGCCGGACTCAGCCTTCACCCTCAATGATGTGTGCCTGGCGCTCAGCCTCATCCGGGCGCTTGACGGACCGGGGGACCCGTTGCTGGCTGAGGTTGATGCCAGGCTCAGCGGCATTGTTTCCCGCGCCATCGACGCCATGGTCACCGGCGGAGTGCATACGCCCAACCACCGCTGGGAATTGTGCGCGGCACTGGCGCAGATCAACGGCCTTCAGCCGCGGCCTGATATCGCGGAGAGGATCGGGGAGTGGCTGGCCGAAGGGATCGACCAGCTCCCGGATGGGATGTACTCAGAGCGCAGCCCGCTGTACGCCACCGCCGTCACCAACCCGTCGCTGATCACCATTGCGGACAGCTCGGGACGGCCGGAACTGCTGGACCACGTCCGCCGGAACCTCACCGCGTTCCTGCCGTGGTTCAGCCCGGACGGTAACGTCGAGTCAGTATTTTCGCGGCGGCAGGACCAGTGGATGGATTTCGACGCCGCCCCCTTCCTTCCGCTGTACCGCCGCCTCGCCAACCAGGACGGACGGCACGACTTCGCCGCCGCGGCCGCCTGGCTGGACCGGCTTCCCCTGCATGAGCCCGCCAAGCTCCTGGCGATGACCCGGCTGGATCCCTGGCTTCGGGAGGCGCTGCCCGGCAACCGGCCTGCAGGAGCCCTGGCGCCGTCGTCGAACGGGGACGAAGGACTCCCCGCCACATTCATCCCGGCAGACGCGGCCCTTGGGGACTGCGGCGTGTACCGGTTCCGGCGGGCGGGATCGGTCACCACCGTCTTTGGCGGCTGCGATGAACTGGTTCCGGGCGTGGTGTCCGGCCTTGCCACGAATCCCACCTTCCTCCGGTTCGCACACGGTGCAGCCGTGCTCGCCGGGGTCCGGCTGTCCCGCAGCTTCTTTGACCTCGGCCCGTTCCGCAGCCGGAACACAGAGCGGATCGGCACTGCCGTGACCATGGCGGAAGAGTTGGAAGCAAACTTCTACCTGCCGCTGCCACCGCAAAAGCGCCGGGCGGACGGCATCTACGCGCTGGAGCATGAGGGGCGGTTCAGCGCCAGCATGGACTTCCGCAGCCGGCCCACCGTTGTCCACCGGCTTGCCACCCACGTTGCCGTGCAGGTTGAGGGGGAGCACACTGTGCTGGAGATCAGTTTCGAGGGCGCGGACACTGCATTCGCCCTCGAGCTGACGTTCCGGCCGGGCGGAACCCTCGACGGCGTCATCCCCCTGGCTGCGCCGGATACCTTCCAGCTGGTGGAGGGCGCGGGCAGCTACCGTTTGGGTGGCGACGTCATCGAGTTCGGTCCCGGTTCAGCTGCCCATCCTGACACCCCGGCCGCCTACAACCCCGGTGAAACCTACCGCTACCTGGCGGGAACCAATGCCTCCGGGGGTGTGAAGGTATTCATCACGGGCCGCACGTCCGGCAGCCACCGCTTTACACTGCGCGGCCGCTCCCTGGCGTCCTAGGGCTGCACCTGCTGGAGCTGTTCGAAGACCTCCGGCGGGATGGCATAGATAAACACCACGGCCAACAGGTTCTTGGCGGCGTGGACAAGGTACGCGAACATCAGGTTCTTCCCGGTCCAGACGTACACGAACACCAGCGTGGCGCCCATGGCCAGGTACGGGAGCAGCGCGGTAAAGGTGATGGCCTCCTGGCCCACGATATGCAACGCCGCGAACAGCACTACGGACAGGGCGCAGCAGATCCAGATGTTCACCCGCCGGCTCAGCTTCCCGATCAGCAGGTGGCGGAAGATGTACTCCTCGACGAAAGGTCCCACTACCACCAGCAGTGGAACCATCAGCCAGGCCGGGATCTGCTGCGCCAGTTCCTGCAGCCCCGCCTGGTTTGCCGATGTCTGGGCCTCCCCGCTGAGTGCCACCACCACGGCGGTCAGGATCATCATGGCAATCACCGCAGCGGGAACCATCAGCAGCGTGAACCAGGGCCGGGTGGCGAGCACCTTGAGGTCACGGCCCACCACTTTTCCGGCGGCCCACAGCGCCAGTATGCCCACGGAGGCATAGAAGAGCAGGTTGACGGCATAGGATGCAGCCGCCGGGGTGGGCGCCAGTTGGCGCAACAGCGGTGCCAGCAGTTCCCCGGCGATTGCGAAGAACCCTGCAATAGCAACGTAGAGGCCGAGGGTGGCGAAGTCGAGGCGTGTGAAGCGGTACAGCTGTGGCTGCGGAGCGGGTGGTATTCGGTGGGCGGTAGCCATGACTTCAGCCTAAGCGCGTTGCCGGAGGAAACGTGCTTCCCGTAGAATCTTCGGTATGCCTAAATCTATGTTTCGGTGCGCCAAAGTAGCCGCCCGAACCGGCACGCGGCAATCGGCACGCTTCCGTACGGCGGCCATTGCCGCCGTTGTGCTTTCCCTCGTGCTGACTGCCTGCGGCGGCGGTGCCGCAGGCAACGGCGACGGCAAGAAGGTGGTCCTGACCACCTTCACAGTGCTGGCGGACGTCGCCCGGAATGTTGCCGGAGACAAGCTCACGGTCGAGTCCATCACCAAAGCCGGGGCCGAAATCCACGGCTATGAGCCGACCCCCGGCGACATCAGGAAGGCCTCGAAAGCCGACCTGATCCTGGACAACGGCCTGAACCTGGAAGCCTGGTTCGGGCAGTTCGTGGAGGGGCTAGACGTACCGCATGCCGTGGTCAGCGAGGGTGTGGAGCCCCTGTCCATCAGCGAGGACTCCTACCGCGGCAAGCCCAACCCGCACGCCTGGATGTCGCCGCTCAACGTCCAGATCTATGTGGACAACATGGTCCGGGCCTTTTCGGGCCTCGATCCCGGCAACGCCGAGGTGTTCAAGGCCAACGGTGAGGCCTATAAGGCGGAGCTCCAGGCTGTGCAGGACCGGATGATCTCCAGCCTGGCCGGCGTTCCGGAAAACCAGCGGGCACTGGTCACGTGTGAGGGAGCCTTCTCCTACCTTGCCCGCGACGCCGGGCTGACCGAGGTGTACATCTGGGCTGTCAATGCCGAGCAGCAGGCCACACCCCAGCAGATCACCCGCGCCATCGAGTACGTCAGGGCCAACCAGGTCCCGGCGGTGTTCTGCGAATCCACAGTCTCCGATGCGCCGATGCGGCAGGTGGTGGAAGCAACGGGAGCCAAGTTCGGCGGAACGCTGTATGTGGACTCGCTGTCGGAGACGGACGGGCCGGTGCCCACTTACCTGGAGCTCATCAGGCATGACGCGGACGTGATCACAAATGCGCTCGCAGGCGCCCCCGCCGGAGCGGGATCATGAGCGCCCCGGCCATCCTCGTTGAGAACGTCACCGTCCACTACGGCGAGGTGCTGGCTTTGGACTCCGCATCCCTGACGGTTGAACCTGCGCGGATCTGCGGCCTGGTAGGCATGAACGGTTCCGGCAAGTCGACGCTGTTCAAGGTGATTATGGGCATGGTCAAGCCCGACGCCGGCACAGTCCTGATCGGAGGCCAGCCACCTTCCCGGGCGCGGAAGCAGGGCGGCATCGGCTATGTGCCGCAGAGTGAGGATGTTGACTGGCAATTCCCACTGTCCGTGAAGGATGTAGTGATGATGGGCCGCTACGGGCACCAGGGATTCACCCGCCGGGCCTCCAGGGCGGACCGCGCTGCCGTGGATGAAGCGCTGGACCGGGTGGAACTCGGTGACTACGCGGGGCGGCAAATCGGGCAGCTGTCCGGCGGCCAGAAAAAACGCGCCTTCGTGGCCCGGGGAATCGCGCAGGGCGCCACCACCATGCTCCTGGACGAACCCTTCGCAGGTGTGGACAAGCGGTCCGAAGCCACCATCACCCGGCTGCTGCGCGAGCTCGCCTCGGACGGCTGCACCATCCTGGTGTCCACCCACGATCTGCACGCCCTCCCGCAACTGTGCGACGAAGCCGTGCTGCTGATGCACCGGGTACTCATGCACGGCCCGCCGGAACTGGTCCTGCAGCCGGAGAACCTCGCCATGGCATTTGGCCTGGATGTGCTCAACCGGGAAGAAACGGGCTCATGATGGAACTCCTGCTCGAACCGCTCAGCTACGACTTCATGGTCCGTGCCATCGTGACCACCGCTCTTGCCGCCGTGGTGTGCGCCGTACTCAGCTGCTGGCTGGTCCTCATCGGCTGGTCCCTCATGGGTGACGCCGTCTCGCACGCGGTGCTGCCCGGCGTCGTCCTGGCCTACATCGTGGGGGCTCCCTTTGCCCTCGGAGCACTCGTCTTCGCCCTGGTGGCTGTCACCCTGATAGGGGTGGTCCGCAACACCAGCCGGGTGAAGGAGGACGCCGCGATCGGCATTGTGTTCTCCTCCCTCTTCGCCCTGGGCCTGGTGCTGATCTCGGTCACGCCCAGCCAGACGGACCTGAACCACATCATCTTTGGCAACCTCCTGGGCGTCAGCATCCCGGACCTCATCCAGGTCCTGGTGCTGGGCGTCGTGGCCTTCGCCATCCTGATCCTCAAGCGGCGCGACCTCACGCTTTACGCCTTCGATCCCACCCATGCGCACGCCATCGGGCTGTCGCCCCAAAAGCTTGGGGCATTGCTGCTGGGCCTGCTGGCCCTGACCTCCGTGGTGGCGCTGCAGACGGTGGGCGTGGTGCTGGTGGTGGCCATGCTCATCATCCCGGGCGCCACGGCCTACCTTCTCACGGACAGGTTCTCGCGGATGCTGGTGATCGCGCCGGTGGTGTCGGCACTCTGTTCCATCAGCGGAATCTACCTCAGCTACTACCTGGACACAGCCTCGGGCGCCATGGTGGTTTTGACGCAGGGCGTGGTGTTCGCCGCCGTCTACCTCTTCAGCCCGCGGCAGGGACTGATCGGAACCCGGCTGGCCATGGCACGGCGCAGAAAGGCGGCCGTACTCGCCGCAGGCTGAGGCGCCGGCTGCTTGACTCGGCAACTGCTTGACTCGGCAACCCCGGGGCGGGCAGGCTGGAGCCATGAAGTCCTAGCCAACAGCCCGCCAGCGGGCTGTCTTCCGATGACCAGGGCCGCCGTCGAACGCCGGACGTACTGTCCGGCCCAGCCCCGGCGGCCACACTGCGGAACCTTTGCGAGGACTTCTTTTGACTGGACACCTGAACCTTTCGGCCGTCTCCCACGGTTACGGCGACCGCCAGCTGCTGGAACGCATCAGCCTGGTCATCACGGCCGGCGAGCACGTTGCTGTCGTGGGTGAAAACGGCGCCGGGAAATCGACCCTGCTCCGGATCATGGCCGGCCTCGAAGCTCCTGACGAAGGCGCAGTGGCAATAGAAGGCCGGGTGGGCCACCTCGCCCAGACCCACGGGCTGCCGGAGTCCTTCACTCTGGGAGCCGCCGTGGACGCCTCCCTTGCCCCGCTGCGTGCCCTTGAAGCTGAGCTTGACCGGCTGGAGGCCGACCTCGCGGACGCAGAGGACAACGAATTGGAAGCCTACGGCCGGCTGCAAACGGAGTACCAGCTGCGCGAAGGCTACGCGGCCGAGTCCCGGGTGGAGGCCGCGCTGGACCGGCTGGGACTGGGCGGCCTGGACCGGAACCGGGTGCTGGGATCGCTGTCCGGGGGTGAACAGGAACGCGTCGCGCTGGCCTGTCTCCTGGCCGACCCGGCAGATATCCTGCTCCTGGACGAACCCACCAACCACCTCGACGCCCGGGGAACGGCCTGGCTGGAGGACCGGCTGGCCGCCCACCGCGGCACCGTGGTGGTGGTGTCCCATGACCGCGTACTCCTCCGCAAGGTGGCCAATACCATCATCGAAGTCGACGCCGAGCGCCGCAGCGTGAGCCGCTATGGCAACGGCTACAACGGCTACCTCCGGGAGAAGGCAGCCGAACGCGCGCGCTGGGTTCAGCAGTACCACAACTGGATTGATGCCATGGAATCCGAAAAGCGGCAGGCCGAAACTGTAGCGGGGACCATGGGTTACGGCCGCAAGCGCGATGGCGACAAAATCGGCTTCGACTTCAAGGCAGGTACCTGGCAAAAGGCAGCCAGCAGCCAGGTCCGCAACGCCCAGGAGCGGCTGCGCCGGCTCGAAGCAAGCCCTGTGGACCGCCCGCCCGTACCCCTGCGGCTCACTGTCGACCTCACTGCTGACTCCGGGGCGGGCCCCTCCGGTGGCGCTTCCTCGGGCGATGCCTCCGCGGCACCCGGGCCGGCGGCACTGCAGGACGGTGCGGCAGCGCTGGCTGCGCGGGGCATCAGCGTGCCCGGCCGGCTCGCAAGGACGGACTTCCGCGCCGGTGCCGGCGAGAAGATCCTCATCACCGGGCCCAACGGCGCGGGCAAGTCCACGCTTCTGTCCGTCCTGGCGGGAACACTGTTACCCGGGACGGGTTCGGTTGAACGGCACGGGCGGACCGGCTACCTGCAGCAGGAGCTCGAGTTGCCGCCGCGGCCCGCGCTGCGGCTGCTGCCGGCCTTCGCAGCCGGGCTGGGCGGCAACATCGATGAGCACGCCGAGGCCCTGCTGGGGCTGGGGCTGTTCCGTGCCCGCGAGTTCCACGTTCCTGTCGGCAGCCTGTCCGTCGGCCAGCAGCGCCGGCTCGCCCTTGCCCGGCTGCTGCTGGGCGGCTACGGCACCCTGGTCATGGACGAGCCCACCAACCATCTGGCGCCCGTCCTGGTGGAGCAACTCGAGGCGGCGCTCGCTGGTTTCACCGGGACGCTGGTCATGGTCAGCCATGACCGCGCGCTGCGGGAATGGTTTTCTGCCTGTGCACGGCGCGGCGCTGCGGCGGCCGGACAGGAAAGCACCCGGGCCGGGAACACCGCTGTCGGGCAGTGGACCAGGTACTCCATGGACAAGGGCGTGCTCGCGCCGGTTTAGGGAGCAGAATCTGGTCCCGGAGACGGGGCAGGTGTAGTGCCCGTCACGTAGGACCTTCGGTTTCTTGTAAGATAGACGAGCCGCGCGAAGCTTCGGCTAAGCACAGGTTCACGCTCACGAACAGCTGTCCCAAAAGGAAAAGGCCGAATTTGTGAGCTGGATCATGCTCCAGCCCGGATGCGGCCAACCCCCAACCCACAAGGAACTGTTGTGCCTCAAAGTACCCCCACAGAACTCCAGAGCCAGGCGGCGCCATCCTCCGTCGTAGACTCCACCCTCAGCGCCGAGGGCTACAAGAAATCACTGAGCGGGCGCCAGGTCACCATGATCGCCATGGGCGGCGCCATCGGCGTCGGCCTGTTCATGGGCGCCGGCGGCCGCCTCGCCTCCACCGGCCCGGCCTTGATCTTTTCCTACGCCATTGCCGGCGTCATCGCCTACCTGCTGATGCGCGCCCTCGGCGAACTGATCATGTACCGCCAAACGTCCGGTTCCTTCGTCAGCTACGCCGGCGAAATGTTCGGCAAAAAGGGCGCCTACCTGTCCGGCTGGATGTATTTCATCAACTGGGCCATGACCGGCATCGCCGAGCTCATCGCGATCGGGCTGTACTTCCAGTTCTTCTTCCCCAATGTGCCGGTAGAGCTCTCGGCCATTGCGGCACTGCTGCTGCTCGTGGGCGTCAACCTCATGAGCGTCAAGGCGTTCGGCGAGTTCGAGTTCTGGGCCTCCTGCCTCAAGGTGGGCGCGATCGTGATCTTCCTGGCAGTGGGCACGTTCATGGTGGTCACCAATGCCCAGGTGGGTGACGGCAACGCGTCCGTCAGCAACCTCTTCGCAGCCGAGGGTGGCATGTTCCCCAAGGGCGCCCTGGTGATGATCCTGGTCCTTAACGCCGTGATCTTCGCGTACAACGGCATCGAACTCGTGGGCATCACTGCCGGCGAAATGCAGAACCCCGCCAAGGAGGTTCCCAAGGCGATCCGCGCCGTGGTCTTCCGCATCGTGGTGTTCTACGTCGGTTCTGTCACGCTCCTTGCCATGCTGCTGCCGTCCGACCAGTACGTGGCCGGCACGTCGCCGTTCGTTACTGTGTTCGGCCAGATGGGCCTCGGCTGGATGGGCGATGTCATGAACATGATCGTCATCACCGCGGCACTGTCCTCCTGCAACTCCGGCCTGTACTCGATCGGCCGCATCTTCCGGACCATGGCCAACAACGGGCATGCACCGGAATGGCTGACCAGGATGTCCAAGAACCATGTGCCGTACGCCGCCATCCTGGCCATCGGCGCCGTCTACCTCGTTGGCATCATGCTCAACATCTGGCTGGGCGGCTCGCACGCCTTCGACCTTGCGCTGAACTCCGCATCCATCGGCGTGATCTTCACCTGGGGCGCCATCTTCGCCAGCCAGATTGCGCTGCGCAAGAAGAAGGGCAAGGTCTCCTCACTGCCCGCGCCCGGCGGCGTCGCCAGCAGCTGGGCCGGTCTGGTTTCCCTGCTCGCCATCACGGTGCTGATCGGCTTCGACACCATGACCAGCAAGACCGGCGAGGTGTTCCACCTGGGCCTCTGGACCCTGGCCACCATCCCGTTCTTCGCCCTGGTGCTGTGGCTGGGCTGGCAGAAGGTCCGCAACAACGAACCGAAGAACGCGCTGTATAGCTAGTTCTTCCCAAGCAGTCCGTACGACGGCGGGGCCGCCCCTGGGAGGGCGGGCCCGCCGTCGGCGTCTCCAGGCTTTTCGTGCTGCCGGCCCGGCTGAATCGCCCAAACGGTGCCCGGTCGCCGATGCCGTTCAGCGACCCGGCACCGTTCCGGCGACTTGGACGCTGTCACGGGCTGGAGCGCCGGAGGGCTGCGAGGATCCGGTTCTTGAACTCCTGCTCCCGGAACAGGTCCTTCCATTCCAAGCGGACGAAGTACCACCCGTCTTCCGTAAGTGCCTTCTCGCGGCGCCGCTCCTGGAACAGGACTTCGGCGGTTGGTTTGTAGTCGAAGTACTTGACCTTTCCGTCGAATTCGAGTGCCACCTTCTTCTCCTTCCAGGCGAAGTCAAGGCGGTGCCGGCCGACGCGACTCTGCACCTCAACCTGAGCCTCGGGCATGGGCAGCTTCAGCCGTGCGAGGAGCTCCCGGGTCAGTGTTTCGCCGGCCGACTCGGCACGGATATCCGCCTTGGCCAGCACCGCGCGAAGATTCCTTACGCCGCTGCGGCCCGGAAGGTTGGCGGCCATGGCGTTCATCAGGTCGAGGTTGGCACCAAGCCGGAGCGCATGGTCCGCAAGTACCAGCCCCTGGCTGTAGTCGAGCATCATCGCGCAGTCCAGCACTGTCCGCTCAAGGGACGTCACCCTAAGCCGTCCGAGGGTTATCACTTCCGTGTCGGCGTACGGCCGGGTATGGCCTCGGACATCCTTCCCGAGACGCTCGGCGGAGGGACGTACCCGGAGCAGGATATGGACCAAGTCGTCCGCGTTCCACAGGAACAGCCCGTGGAGGCGTGCGGCTGACGTGTGGCTGTAGGCGAAGACTCCCGTTGAGGTGGTCAGTGTCCCATGGGCGTGCGCATGGATCAGTTGAAGTTCGCGGATCCGGCGAGACTGCTTTTCCCACAGCGAGGCCCGGATGTAGCAGCCGTACCTCAGACGGACCAGGCCGCCGCGGTTGACCAGATGGCGGATGGCCCGTGAGTTGAGTCCGCTGGCATGAAGTTGGTCAGTGCGCCAGAGGTTTCCAGTAACCGGAAGCTGTGGCAAGGGTGCTGGAGGCTGTGTCATACGCCCAGCCTTCGGTGCGGGAAACGCCCGGTCCAGGTGCCGTCGTCGTTATGTGGAAAGCTCCCCAGGCGCCGGAACGCTGCCGAGTCGTCGGAGCGGCCCTGTGTGTCAGGCTCTTGTGTGACAGATTGCTGTCGCCGCGGGCTGACATGCTGGGCGGGGAAGGTCCCCCATGGATTTTGTTAGCCCTCCCCGTGGTTCGAATCGTAAGCACTTCACTCTTGAGCAGAAGCACGCGATTCTGGATGAGTACGACAAGTGCCTCGATTGGGGGTCCAGGATTGCGTTCAGCCGTGCGGTCGGCATCACTGATGGCACCATCCGCCTTTGGGTCCGGCAGCGTGAATCCGGGGAGTTAAGATCCAGATTCAAGTCAGGGAGTGAGGACCATCGGTTGAGGGAAGGCGATAAAAGGCTGCTCAAGCAGGTGCTGAAGGAGAATGAAATTCTCAAGGCCAAACTGGCCCGGTCCGAGGCCGCGGTAGACATTTTGGGAAAAGCTTCCGCGCTCTTGGACGCCATGGCCAAGAGCGCGGCGGCAACGGATCCGGAGCTGAAGGAACCGGAGCCGCAGCGCCCGGAGTGGTTGGTGCCAAAGCCTGGAAAGACATCGCACTGACCTTCACCGGGAATCTGGTGGCTGCCGGCTGGTCAGCGGTCAAAGCCTGTGCTTTGGTGGGCTTGCACCGCACCACTTGGTACCGGCACCTGCGCCCTGCCGCCCCGGCCGGAATAACCGTGCCACAGGCCGACCGGGCTTACCCGAACCGGATCACTGCAGCCGAAGCGGAGGCGTTCATGGGGTTGCTCAACTCCCGGGACTACGGGAACCTCTCGGTCACTCAGGCTTACTACCGGATGCTCGACGCAGGGCATTGCTCCTTCTCGGTCGCCGCGGCCCACCGGATCGTGGCTGCGCACGGGCAAAACGGAGACCGCCGGTCACAACGCGGCGGTCTTAGTCCTAAACGGACCAAACCTGTCCTGGAAACCACGGCCCCGAACGAGCTCTGGAGCTGGGACATCACGATGCTCCACGGCCCCGGAAAACACACCTACAAGCTCTACACAATCCTTGACGTGTTCTCCCGCAGAGTCGTCGGACATCGCGTCGAATACACCGAAACTGCCGCCTTCGCCTCAGCCCTGATCCGAGACGCCGTGACCGAAAACAGGACCCGCCCCGGCATCCTCCACGCCGATAACGGCGCGCCAATGAGGGCGGGAACAACCCTGGACCTCGCCCGCACCTTGGGCATCACCTTGTCCTACTCCCGACCCCGGGTCTCCGATGACAACCCGTACTCAGAGGCAATGTTCAAGACGGTCAAATACGACCTGGAATTTCCCCGACGGTTCCAAGACCTGCAGCACGCCAGGGACTATATGGCGGCGTACTTCATGGACTACAACGCCAACCACCGCCACAGCGGCCTGAACTACTACACCCCTGACACCGTCCACCACGGAAAGGTCGATCACGCACGCCGGCACCGGCAAGCAATACTCGATGCCTGCTACGCACGCAATCCCCAGCGGTACCGTGCCAAACCCGCAGCGCCCGGAGTCCCGCCCGCCGCCGGTATCAACCACAAACAAACCAACCAGCTGTCACAAACAGCTTGATATATACCGACGTTCCGGCGTCCCCGCACTGTTCCGGCGATTCCGACGGCGTCCTGCAGCACATGCCCCTGGGCACCGGCCCGTTGACAGACAGGGAATGCCCCTCCACTAGACTCAACGGCATGCCTAAAACCTCCAGCATGGGCCGCGGAATCACGGCCGTCCTTGCTGTTGGCGCACGCCATGCAGCGGGACATCCCGGCGGAACAGTGGCGGACATCGCCACGGACCTGGACAGGGACCGCAGCCAGGTCTCGCGCAACCTGCGCAGCGGCGAGCAGGAGGGCTTTCTCATCCGCTCCAGCCAGCGCACGTACACCCTGGATTGGTCAGTCCTCACCGACGCGCAGCTGCTGACCGAACGCCGCTTACAGTCCGACGGCGGCACCGCCCTGGACACCCTGGCCCGCGGTACTGACGAGGCTTGCTTCCTCGGGGTCCTGCACGGCGACAGCACCGTCACCATCGGTGAAAGCGTTCCGCCCAGCAGCAATTTGGTGGGCTCCTGGCTGGGCCGCCCCTATCCCGCGTACTGCAGCGACGCCGGGCAGGCGGTCCTCTGGGACGCGTCGGAAACAGAGGTGCGGACCGTCTTCGCGGGGGTGGACTTCGTGCGCCACGGCCCCAACACCCCCACCGGAGTGGACGATTTCCTGGCCCGCCGTGAGGCCGCGTGGACACGCGGCTACTCCATTGTGGATGAGGAGGCCGAACCCGGGCTCTACTCGCTGGCCGTACCGGTCCGGGACTTCAAGGGCGACGTGGTGGCAGCCTTACAGATCGTTGGCATTAAGGACCGGCTGGAGCCGCGCAGGGAAGCATGCGCGGCGGCACTGGTGGAACAGGGAAAGTGGCTCGAAGGCAGGCTCGGCTACCAGCCGCAGGATTAGCTGGCGTGCTGGAAGTTTCCAAGCCGTTCTGCAGCGCGATGAAGGGCTGCTCCTAAATCTTGGGCTCCGGAGCCGACCTCTGTGCGGCTGCCCAAAACGCTGAGCGAGGCAAGGATGGCGCCGCCGGAGTCGCGGACGGGTACCGCAAATTCCAGGATGTTGTGCTCAAATTCTTCGTCAGCGGCGATGTATCCGGTCGCATGGTCCCGGACCATCAGGTCCCAGACTTCACTGGTGGAGTGGGCCGCACCCGGGCCGCCGATACCGATGTAGTTCACACCGGCCAGCAGGGCATCGAGGGCGTCCCGGGAGTGGTCCCACAGCAGGGCACGCCCGGCGCCGGTGCACCACACGGGCGTCACCATTCCGGGTTTCACGAAGCTTCCGGGAACGGCGTCGTTGCTCGAACTCCGGACCAGGACCACGCGGTAGCCGTCCCGGACCGAAAGCCGGGCGCGGAGCCCTAGGGCAGAGACGAGGCCCTCCAGCTCGCTCCTGGCCTCCCTGACCCACCCGGTGTTCAGCGAGGCTGCGAGTGTGAAGAAACGCTGGCCGGTCCGGAACGGACCGCGGTCCATGCGCTCCAGCAGTCCGAGGTCGCACAGCTCCTGGGTCAGCCGGGAGACGCGGCTTTGGTCCATGTCCAGTTCCGCGGCCAGCTGGGAAACGCCGAGCAGTTGGCGGCCCCGTTTCTCCCGGTCGGCCACCAACCGCACAATCCGGAGGCCCTGCGCCATTGACGATGCCTCAGTGGACGAATCCACGCTTATTGCCCCTCCCCGCCGGAAACCTCGCCCCATTCTTCCACGGCAGCAAGGCCGCCGCTGTGGCGCCGGAAAGAACGACGGCGACCGTCCGGGAAGGTGCCCTGCGCACCTGACCCGGCTGCCGCCGTCGTCCGCTTCCGTTACGTGGCAGGACAGTTACTTGGCCGCCAGTGCCTTGCGGCCGTGCCGGAAGTGGAACCAGATGTAGCAGGCGGCCACAAAGGGGATGCCGAAGTAGAGCGCGGCGGCCTGGGTGGGGTCGAGGGCAATGCCGATGAGGGAGACGACGCAGAGGGTGAACGCCAGGATGGGCACCAGTGGGAACAGAGGGGCCTTGTAGGCGAGGGCGGCCACGTCGCCGCCGTTGCGGATAAAGGCGCGGCGGTGGAAGAAGTGGGAAGCGGTGATGGACATCCACACCCCCACCACGGCGAAGCCTGCGACGGACACCAGGACCAGGTACACCGTTTCCGGGGCAATCACGCTGCTGATCAGCGAAGCGACGCCGCCCACCATGCTCACCGAGAGGGCGATCATGGGAATCCCGCGGCGCGTCAGCTTCTTGAAGGCGCGCGGTGCGTGTCCTTCGTCGGCGAGCGAGTAGAGCATGCGTGCGCAGGAGAAGAGGCCGCTGTTGCCGGCGGAGAGGAGCGCAGTGATGATGACGAAGTTCATGATGTCGGCGGCGAACGGCAGGCCGATGGCGGAGAAGACAGTCACGAAGGGGCTTTCGTCCAGGCCCACCTCGTTGTACGGGATGGTGGCGGCGATGACGGCGATGGCCCCGACGAAGAAGATGAGGAGGCGGATCACGGTGGTGCGCATGGCCTTGGGGATGCTGGTGGCGGGGTCCTTGGTTTCGCCTGCGGCAACGCCGATGAGTTCGGAGCCGGAGAAGGCGTAGAAGACGGCGAGGACCGTGACCAGGACGCCGGTGAAGCCGTTGGGGAACAGGCCGGCCTCGGTGGCAAAGTTCTCGAACAGAAATGGGTGCTCTCCCCCGCCGCTGAGCGGGCGGAAACCGAACAGGGCGGCGCCGCCCAGGACGATAAGGCCGATGATCGCGGCAACTTTCACGATGGCGAACCAAAACTCGGACTCGCCGAAGAACTTGGAGGAGACTGCGTTGAAGCTGAAAAGGACCGCGGCGAAGACCAGGCACCAGACCCAGACGTCGACGTCCGGGAACCAGCGCTGCATGAGCAGGCCTGAGGCGGTGAATTCCGAACCGATGGCCACCGCCCAGCACAGCCAGTACAGCCAGGCGGTGGCGAATCCGGTGGCGGGGCCGATGGAGCGGGCGGCGTAGATGTGGAACGCGCCGGACACCGGGTAGGCGATGGCGAGTTCGCCAAGGCAGGCCATCACCAGGTACACCACGAAGGCGCCCACCAGGTAGGCGATCACGGCGCCGAGCGGGCCGGCCTGAGAGATGGTGTAGCCGGAGCTGAGGAACAGGCCGGAGCCGATGACGCCGCCCATGGCGATCATCACCAGGTGGCGCGGGCCCATCGACCGGCGGAGTCCGGACTCCTGTTGTTGCGTTGCCACGCTTGCTGATTGCTCATCCAGCGTGAGCGGTGCTGAGGGTTTCACGGGCGTCTCCAAGATGGGTCGAACAGTGCGGTGGGGCGCGCGCAGTCCCCTGGTCCCGGTCCTCAGGAAACGAAGAAGTGCACGGCGGCAGTGTTGAAAGTAGCACGGCCGCCGAATATTTAGTCATCAAAAGCATGACTCCATGCTTATATTGCACGCTGTTACGCTCTGGCAAAGGCAATGAGACGTACGACGGCGGAAGTTCACCGCCGGAACCGTCAACTGGATTCTTGACGCCAATGGGGATGAAGTCGGTGACATGTTCACCGGCAAGGGCAAAGTGACCGATCTTTGCGCAGCCACAGGTTGAGCCCGCCTTCGGGCACCGATTCAATAGGCACCCGGGGACCAGGCCGGGGCAGCGAGGGTCTGCAGGGCCTTCTAAACCGCGCCATCAAGGTCTTCCTAGGAATGGCGCAAGATCTCCACAAGGACTGTTCACGCACCTGTGGACGAAAGCTACGCTTGCCTTGCAATTCGCGTCTGACAAAACTTATGAGGCATAAATGAATACGAGGAAGAACCTCTCCCGGCCGCACCGCGCTCGGAGGAAAGGCGAGTCAGTTTCCGCAGGAGGTTCCCGGCGGAAAGGCTCAAACAGCACAACGCTGGTGGCATCGGCTGCTGCCGTCGCGTTCCTGCTGACGGCTTGTGGCGGGTCTCCGAGTTCCATAAGTGCCGTCGTCGCAGGCAGCCCCACAAGTTCTGCTACTTCTACTGCTACGCCCACCCCCACACCGTCTCCTATTGCGGAAACTCCCTGCGCCGCAGTGGACAGCCAAAAGGCTTCCGGCGGGGAGACCTACATATGCACTCTCGACGAGACGGGCAAGCTGATTTGGCTTCAGGCATCTCAGTCCAGGGATCTCAAGGCGAAACTGGCTGTGGCTTCAGCGGCCAAGGCCGCAGCAGATAAGGCAGCTGCAGATGCAGCGGCCGAAAAGGCGGCCGCCGATAAAGCTGCCGCAGACGCCGCCGCTGCAGAGGAGGCGCGAGCAGCGGAAGCAAAGGCTGCACAGGAAGCCGCAGCGGCTAAGGCAGCAGCCGACGCCGCGGCGAAAGCGGCTGCGCCACCCGCTCCTCAATATGTTGCTCCCGCTGCACCACCTGCAGCATCGGGCTGTGACCCTAACTACTCAGGGTGTGTCCCCATTGCCTCCGACGTGGACTGCGCCGGCGGAAGCGGCAACGGACCCGCCTACGTTCAGGGACCCGTACGAGTCATCGGCAGCGATATCTATGGACTTGACGGCAAAGACAACGACGGCGTCGGCTGCGAAGGGTAGGCGGCGTTTAGGCAGCTTTGACCAGCTCTTCGCTCTTCTCCCACAGGCCGCGGGCCAGCTCGGCGTCGTAGGCCTGGGCGTTGGCCTTCGCGAGGGCGCGCTTGTAGTAGTACGCGCCGGAGATCCAGTCCTTGCCCGCCGTGCCGTTGATGAGCCACAGCAGGGTGTCTGCGCCCTGGTCCGGCGTGAGCATGAAGCGGTTCAACAGTGTTGTGTAGGCGTGCCGGAACGGGCTGGTGGACTCCGCGGCGAAGTTGGTGCGGACCACGCCCGGGTGGAATGCCGCCGTCGTAATGCCCTGACCGCCGTAGCGGCGGTGCAGCTCGGAGGTGAAGAGGATGTTGGCCAGCTTGCCGGTGCCGTAGGCGCGGTTGGTGGAGTAGCTGTGCTCGGCATTCAGGTCGAACAGGTCCAGCTTGCCGAAGCTGTTGGCCCCGCTGGAGGTATTGATGACTTTGGCATTGCTGCCCGCCAGCGTGTCCTTCAGGAGCGTGGTGAGGAGGAACGGTGCCAGGTGGTTGATCTGGAATGTTGCCTCGTTGCCGTCAACGGTGAGCGTGCGCTTTCCCATGATGCCGCCGGCGTTGTTGGCCAGGACGTCGATGCGCGGATAGTCGGACTCCAGCTGCGCGGCGAGGGTGCGCACCTGGGCGAGCTCGGAGAAGTCGCTGATGAAGTAGTCGGCGTCCAGCTCCTTGGCGATGGCGCGCGTCTTTTCCTCGGAGCGGCCCACAATGACCACCTGGTCCCCGGCTTTGGCGAGGGTCCGCGCGGCTGCTGCTCCGATGCCGTCGCTGGCGCCGGTGATCACGATGGTGCGAGGAGTCAAGGGGTGTCCTTTGCTTGGGGAAAGTCCGGGCGCCCGTGTGGACGCGCTGCCTAACCGCACAACGACGGCGGACGGCCGGGTGTTCCCCGCCGTAACCAGCAGGGCATATCCTGCACAGACATCCAGCACGGAAACCGGATCAAACCGAGCCCAAGGGGAAGCAATGGAGATGCCCAAAGCGTCGGACGCGGACAAGGAACGCTTCAGGTCGCTGGTGCCGGACAGCCCGGACGTTGCGGTCAAGCCGATGTTCGGCAACCTGGGCGCATTCGTCAACGGCAATATGTTCGCGGGGCTCTTCGGGCCTGTTATCGGCATCAAGCTGTCTCCGGATGACAAGCAGAAGCTTGAAGGCAGCGAGCGGACAGTGCCGTTTGGACCGGCCGACCGGCCAATGCGGGACTACACCGGACTTCCGGAAATCTGGAACGAGGAAGGCGACGGGGACGATGCACGGGCCAAAGCCTGGATCCGCAAAGCCCATGAGCACGTGGCGGGCCTGCCGGCGAAAGAGCCGAAGGCGGGGAAACGGCAGACGCCCGGCTGATTGCCGCGAGGGCCGTAAGCCATGGCCGGACACGAGCCACAGTGCACGGCCCGGGGCTTCCGCTAGCCGGGGACCGATTTACTAAGTAAGCTTATAAACATGGCTTTTACAACTACAGAGTGCGCGGACCCAACAAGCGCGCCTCATTGGAGGTGGAAGCAATCGACCACGAGGTGAAGCGGAGGCTGGAACTCGCTGCCGCGATCGGCCTGGATCCGGAGAAACTGTGGCCATCCTATTTCGGCCGGTCCCGTTGCTCCGCGTTCGAACTGGACGCCTACCTTCATGAGGCCCTGACCATGCCGGCCATCGAGCGCGGGCGTGATGCCGGCAAAAGGGACGGGGAACCCAGGGCGGAACAGACGCGGCCTCCGGACCAGCACACGGGCGGACAGCGGACTGCCCGCCGGAAGAATACGGAGAACGCCCTTGCGGCCCTGGGAGCTGCGGGAAAACTCCTGCTGACTCCGGAACGGGCGGAGCAGGAACGGTTGAAATCCCTGCAGGAGACGGACCTTCTGGAGACCGGCCCGGAGGACACTTATGACCGGGTTGTTACTGCTGCATGGAAGTTCTTTGATGTGGGCGCGGCCTCGCTGTCCCTGATTGCCGAAGACGCGCAGTACTTCAAGTCAGTCGTCGGGCCCCTGCGCGAGCAGACTCCGCGCCTTATTGCACTCTGCGCGGAAACTGTGGAGCGGAATTCGATGCTGGTCATCAACGATGCTTCTGCCGATGACCGTTTCGCTTCCAACCCCCTGGTCACCGGTGAGCCCTACATCCGCTTTTATGCCGGCTATCCGCTGCATGGCCCCCGCGGCTGGAACATCGGGACGCTTTGCGTCATAGACCAGAAACCGAGGGCCTTCCCCGAGGCCGACCGGCAGGTCCTCCGGACACTCGCCGCGGTGGTTCAGAAGGACATCGACGAACGCACCTAGCGCCGCAACAGCGGGCTGAGCCCACTTGACGCAGGTACGACGACGGCGGGGCGGCCGGCATTCGTGCCGGCCGCCCCGCCGCTGTTGTTCAGTGCGCGTGGCTGGGAAGGCAGCTAGCCCGCCAGTCCTGCAAGCAGGAAGATCACGGCCGCGATGGCGAAGCCCATCACGCCGATCAGGGTTTCCATGACGGTCCAGGTCTTCAGCGTGGTCTTGACGTCCATGCCGAAGAACCGGCCCACCAGCCAGAAGCCGGAGTCGTTGACGTGGGAGACCACCACGGAGCCGGCGGCCACGGCGATAACCAGCGCGGCAACCTGCATGCCGTTCAGTCCGGCCAGGGCAACAGCCGGGGCGATCAGACCGGCAGTGGTGGTCAGGGCCACGGTGGCGGAACCCTGGGCGATGCGCAGGATGGCTGAGATGAGGAAGCCGGCCAGGATCAGCGGGATGCCCAGGTCGCCCAGGACGTCGGCCAGCGCCTGGCCAATGCCGGAGGTGCGCAGGACCCCGCCGAACATGCCGCCGGCACCGGTGATCAGGATGACGGAGCAGACCGGGCCCAGGGAGGACTCGAGGAGCTTCTCGAGAGCGCCGGCGTCCTTGCCGCGCTTGGCGCCCAGGACGAACATGGCCACGAGGACAGCAATCAGCAGGGCAACCGGGGTTTCACCCAGGGTGCGCATGACCTGGTACCACTGCTCGTCCTTGACGCCTTCGGGGAGGACGCCGGAGGAAGCCAGGGTGTTCAGGCCGGTGTTCATGAAGATCAGGACCAGCGGCAGGAGCAGCAGGCCGACGATCGTGCGGAAGCGCGGCGGGTGTGATTCGGCTTCAGCGGAGGCGTGGCCCAGGATCTCCGGCACGGGCAGGACCAGCTTCTTGCCGGTGTACAGGCCGAAGAGGTAGGCCGTGACGTACCAGGTGGGGATGGCGACGATCAGGCCGGCAATAGTCACCAGGCCGATGTTGGCATCAAAGAACGCGGACGCGGAGACCGGACCGGGGTGCGGCGGCAGGAAGATGTGCATCACGGAGAACGCGCCGGCGGCAGGCAGGCCGTACCGCAGCACTCCCCCGCCCAGGCGGTGGGCGACGGCGAAGACCACGGGCAGCATGACCACCAGGCCGGCGTCGAAGAAGATGGGGAAGCCGAAGATCAGCGACGCGAGGCCAAGGGCAAACGGGGCGCGCTTCTCGCCGAAGACGCCGATCAGGTAGTCGGCCAGGACCTTGGCGCCGCCGCTGGTTTCCACGATGCGGCCGAGCATGGCGCCCAGGCCGACCAGGAGGGCAACGGTTCCCAGGGTGGTGCCGAAGCCGTTGATCAGCACCGGAACCACCTGGTTCGCGGGGATGCCGGTGGCGAAGGCCGTGGCCAGGCTGATCAGGATCAGGGCCAGCAGTGCGTGCATGCGCAGCTTGATGATCAGGAACAGCAGGACGAGGATCGCGGCCGCGGCAATCAGCAGCAGCGGGCCTGCGCCCAGTGTTTGGGTCCATCCTTCGATGGTCATGGTTCTCCTTTGAAACAGGATCTGTTGGGGATCAGGGGGTGGTCAGGGCGTGCAGGGAGCCTGGCCGGAGGGAAGCTTCAGGGCCTCCACGACGGCGGCAACCAGCTGCTCAGGGGTCTGTGAGATGTCCAGTCGGAGGCTGCCGGCGTCGAGCTCTTCCTGGCTGAGCGGCTCGAGGGTGGCCAGCTGGCTGGGCAGCAGCGTGGGCGGCATGAAGTGGCCTTCCCGGCCCTGCATGCGCTGGCTGATGAGGTCGGTGCCGCCGTCCAGGTGGAGGAAGAGGACCCTGCCTTCGGCTTCGGACAGGAGTTGCCGGTAGCTCTTTTTGAGCGCGGAACAGGTGAGGACCGTGCTGCACCCGGCCTGGGCCTGCGCGGTCATCCAGTTCCGGATTTCCTGGAGCCAGGGCCACCGGTCCTCGTCCTGCAACGGGATGCCCTGGGTCATCTTGGCGATGTTCGCTTCGGGGTGGAACTCGTCCGCTTCGGCGAAATCCCAGCCAAGCCGTTCGGAGAGGGCCGCCGCCAGGGTGGATTTGCCTGACCCGGCGACGCCCATGACTACAAGATGCGTAGGGGGATACTGCATGTCATACCTCCGGAGAAGACGTCTTTGGCTTTCGAAGAAGCTCGCTGCATGGCCCGCCAGGAAGTGGGCTACGCCATAAGGTATCACCTTTCAGGGGAAAGATACTACCTATTGGTGTTACAGGTCATACCTTTGTCTGGTTTCCGCGCTATTCTGTAGGGGCGCTGCGGCGCAAAGAGAGGCGGATAAAGATGTCGACGGCGACAGCAGGGGGCGCGGATGACGCGCACGACGGCGGCGGCTCCCCCGCCATGCACGAGCGCGTTTTGGAGGCGGTAGGCGTCGCCATTGCCTCCGGGAACCTGGCTGCCGGCAGCAGGCTCACTCTTGAAGGGCTCCAGCAGGAGTACGGGATTTCCCGGACCGTAGCGCGGGACACCATGAAGGTCCTGGAATCGATGAACCTGGTTTATTCGCGCCGGCGGGTGGGCATAGTGGTGCAGGACCGCTCCGTGTGGAACGTCTTTGATCCCAAGCTGGTGCGCTGGCGGCTGGCGTCAGATCGCCGTGAGATCCAGTACAGCAGCTTGACCGAACTGCGCATCGCCGTCGAACCCATTGCCGCGGCCGGCGCGGCCCGCCGCGCAAGTGCCGCTGAACGGGCGCAGCTGGTTGCCCTTGGGGTGGAGCTTCGGCGGCTGGGTGAGGCCAGCGACCTGCAGGGGTTCCTCGCAGCGGACATCGAGTTCCACCAATTGCTCCTGCGAAGCTGCGGAAACGAGATGTTCCGCGCCCTGGAAGGCATGGTGGCCGAAGTGCTGACCAGCAGGACCCAGCAGGGGCTCATGCCGTTCAAGCCGCGGAACGAGGCGCTGCAGGCCCACGAGGATGTTGCGGCGGCAGTGGCCGGCGGGGATACTGCGCTTGCCGAGCAGGCAATGCACCACATCCTCGACGAGGTCCGGAACGCGATGGGGCTGCACTAGCCGACACTAATGCCTTGCGTCCAGGTGGCCCGGTCCGAATCCCGGGGACGTAGACTGGCCGCATGAAAGCGGGTTGGGGGATCCTTGGCGTGTTTGCCGCCTTCACCGTCGGGGTGGTGCCGGTCCCCGGCTGCGTAACGGATGCCTGCCCGGCCGTCGGCTATGTCAGCACGCTCACGGTACATCTCGAAGGCAACGTTGCCGCCGTCAGTGAGGTCCGGCTCTGCGACGACACCGGGTGTTCGCAGCCCGCGCCGGTACCCGGCACGCCCGTCCCCAAGAGGACAATATTGCCCACCTTCTCCCCCGACATTCAGCCGTCGCCGGCGCCTCCCGCGAGCTTTCCCCCGTTTCATGGCCAGCAGCAGGACAGCGACACGTGGGTGTTCACCCTCAATCTTGGCACGCCGTCGGACGTCACTGTCCGGGCCGTCGCAGCGGACGGCACAGTGCTGGCCGAGCAGGACCACGAGCTGGTGTGGACCAGGGTGGGCGGATCGGAGCGGTGCGGCGGGCCGATGTCCACCCCGCCCATCCTGGTTTCGGTGCCCTGACCCTGAAAGGCTTCAACAGCCTCTGAACAACTGCCGGCCGCGCCGGTTTCCCGGAGCGGCCCGCTTGTGGGCAACTGGTGCTGGATGCACCGGGGAACACTCGGGTTAAAGAATCGGGTTAAACAAAAGCAGGCCGGTCAATGACCGGCTTGCTTTCAAACTTTGAAACCCTAAGGCCCCAGTTTCTCTAAGGAATTAGAGGGACTGGATGTTTACGGCCTGGGGACCCTTGGGGCCCTGCTCGGTTTCGAAGGAGACCTTCTGGTTCTCTTCGAGTGAGCGGAAGCCGGAGGAAGCGATCGCGGAGTAGTGTGCGAAAACGTCCTGTGAGGAGTCATCGGGGGAAATGAAGCCGAAGCCCTTTTCAGCGTTAAACCATTTGACGGTACCAGTAGCCATTATTTTTGTCCTTCGTGAAGGTGGAGGGAAAGTCCCGACTTTCGGGCCCTCCGGTGTGGGGTGTTCAAAACCGCTACTTCAGAAGAACACGGACTTTCGACCGTGCGTACTGCCTGAACTACCAACTGCATAAACACAACAACAGGATTTACTCTACACGAGATTCAGGACACCATTTACCACTGGTCCCGAACAGGGCCGCCAGGAGCCGCTCACGATTCCCGCTACCGCCCTGCCGCGTAGCCTTGTGCACCCCTCGGGTTGGCGGCCGCCTTCAACACTCCTGTCCCGGGATCCCGCATCACTGCGGAGAGCCGCCCAAGGGACCAGTCCCCTGCCCTGGTGACCTCGTGGCCGCGTGCTTCAAGGTCGGCGATCACGTCGTCCCCGATGCGGTCCTCAACAACGGCCCCGCCAGGCGTCCAGGTGCGTGGCCAGAAGGATCCCGGGATGGAGGTGGTGTGGAAGGCGGGCGCGTCGATGGCCTGCTGGGGTTCGTAGCCGCCCACGATCGTGCGGAGCAGGTACAGCAGCTGCCACTGGTCCTGCTGGTCGCCGCCGGGGGAACCAAGCGCGGTTACCGCCTTGCCGTCCTTCAGCACCAGCGTGGGCGTCAGGGTGGTGCGCGGGCGCTTGCCGGGTGTCAGTGTTGACGGGGCACCGTCCTCGAGCCAGGTCATCTGGAGCCGGGATCCGAGGCAGAAGCCCAGCTCCGGGATGGCCGGGGACGACTGGAGCCAGCCGCCGGAGGGGGTTGCCGCGACCATGTTTCCCCACCGGTCCACCACGTCGATGTGGCAGGTGTCGCCGAGCGTCTCCCCGGTGGGCCGCACGGTCGGCTCGCCGACACCGGCGAAGCCGGCCTCACCACGGGCAGCGAGCGACGGCGGGAGGTACTCCGTGCGCAGCGGTGGCAGGAAGGGTTCGTGGCCGGGCACCCTGCCGGGCCGGAACTCATGCGAGGCCTGGTGCCCGATCAGCTGCCGGCGCTCCGCGGCATACTCCGGGCTGAGCAGGTAGTCCAGGGGCACCGCGGCATCCCCGTAGTACGCCTCGCGGTCTGCAATGGCCAGCTTCTGCGCCTCCAGGATGGTGTGCACTCCGAGGGCGGTGGACGGGTCCAGGTGGTCGTCGTCGAACCCGTCCAGGATGGCGAGCGTCTGGAGCAGGGCAGGCCCCTGCCCCCACGGCCCGGTTTTGGCGATGGTGTGGCCGCGGAACTCCAAGGTGGCAGCGGGCTCGTAGCCGGCGGAGAACCCGGCGAAGTCCGCTTCCGTGATGACCCCTGCGTGGTCCGTCCCGGAGGAGTGCCGGTGTGGCGTGGCGAGGAATGCGACGGCGGCTTTGGCCACGAAACCTTCACGCCATTCCTGCCGGGCGGCGTCGATCCGCGCCTCCCGCGGCACTGGCGTGCCGCCGTCGTCCCCGGCATCCCCGCCCGCCGCGATCAGCCGCTCCAGGACGTCCGCGTACGCGGTGTTCCTTACGATCTCTCCCCCGGCTGGAACTTTCCCGCCCGGCATCCAGAGCCCGGCCGACGTCGGCCAATGCCCGGTGAACAGCTCCGCCACCGAGGCAATGGTGCTGCCCACGCGGTCCAGGACGGGGTGCCCGTTCCGGGCGTAGCCGATGGCGAAGGCCAGCACGTCAGCCAGTTCCCACGTGCCGTGGTCGCGGAGAAGCAGCAGCCAGGCGTCGACGGCGGCCGGCACGGCGGCGGCGAGCGCGCCGGCGCCGGGGACCAGTTCCAGCCCTTCGGCCAGGTAATGCTCCCGGATTGCGGCGGCCGGTGCAGGGCCCTGCCCCATCAGCACGACGGGTTCTGAGGGGTTGCCGGCGGTAACGAACACGCCGGTCATGTCCCCGCCGGGACCGTTCAGGTGGGGTTCGACAATGTGCAGGACGAAAGCTCCGGCCACGGCGGCGTCGAAGGCGTTGCCGCCGCGCTCCAGCACCGCCTGCGCTGAGGCGGTGGCCAGCCAGTGGGTGGAGGCTGTCATGCCGAACGTGCCCTGAAGTGTGGGGCGGGTCGTGAAACTGTCTGCGGGTGTGTACGCCATGGTCTGCAATCCTAGGGACTTTGGCAGCTCACTTCCCGTTGACGGCCTTGTCCGCGTCGATGCGGCCGTGCGCCCAGTAGGTGCCGGTGCCTTTGATGTGGTCGGCGGTGGATTCAAGGTCTTCCCGGACTGATTCGTTCGTGGCATCGTCATCGGCGCTCCACACCAGCGCTGCAACACCGGCAACCACCGGCGAGGCCATTGACGTGCCGCTGCCCAGGTCATATCCCTTGTGCCGCCCGCCCTGGATACCCGCCACGAACTCGTGGTGGGGGAACGTCGAATAGATGTCGACTCCCGGTGCGGCCACGTCCACCCACTCTCCGTAGCTTGAGAAGGGGGCTTTGGCGTCCTTGTTGTCGGTTGCCGCCACGGCGATGACCTTCGAATAGGCGGCCGGATAGATCTCGGCCTCGGTGCCGGCGTTGCCGGCTGCGGCCACAATCACCACGCCCTCGCTCCAGGCGTTCTTGATGGCAACCTCGAGGGTGCGGGACGGGACACGCTGGCCGAGGCTCATGTTGATGACTTTGGCGCCCTGCGCCACAGCCCAGTCAACGCCTGCGGCAACGGCGGAGCTGGAACCGGCGCCGCCGTCGTCGAGGACCTTGGCGTCCAGGATGGTGCAGCCCGGGCACACCCCGGCCACACCGGTGGAGTTGTGTTCGGCCGCCACGATGCCGGCCACGTGGGTGCCGTGGCCGTACCTGTCGTAGTCCGCAGGTTCATCGATCACCGTGTCGCTGAAGTTGGCCCGGGCCACCACCTTGTGCGAGATGTCCTCATGATCAATGGCCACCCCTGAATCGATGACGGCAACTTTGATGCCGTTTCCTTTCGTGATTTCCCACGCTTCGACGGCGTCCACGTCCGCATCCTCGGTGCCGGCGGCCACTGTTATTGTGCCGGCGGTATTGGTGAAGGACTGCCCCGCATTGTGGAGCGCGTACTGGCGGTCGAAGTAAGGGTCATCCTTGGCGGCGGTAACAACCACATCCGGCTCCGCGTATTCAACGTTCGGATTGCTGCTCAGCTCTTCGACGAGTTGTGCTTCTTTTCCGCGAGGCGTTTCCACCAGGACCGCGCCGGTGCTTCCGATCGCCTCCCCCTGATCAAGGCCTTGCGTACGCAGCAGGCCGGGTGCTGCAGTGCCGTCCTTGAACTTGACGATGATGTGCCCCGTACCGGGGGATTCCGGCGCCGCATTGACTGGAGCTGCCATGCTGAGACCGCCAAGCGACATGATTGCCGCTGCGAAACTAGCCACAATATGCCTTTTCATTTCGTCATTTTGCCCCGGATAACGCGGGCTGGATAGGGCCTTGATGCCGTTGATGACCCTGTCGAAGGCTGTCCGAAAATTGCGATGAAAAGGACAGTTCTTGTCACGTGGTTAACCACCCATTCATATTCCCCTCGATCCCCGTCCAACCGGCCTTCCTACGGTCGAAGGCATGGACAACATCTCCCGCAGATCCCTCATTTCCGCCGGCCTCGGAGCCGGGCTTGTTGCTGCCCTGCCGAGTGCCGCCGTCGCCGTTTCAACAGCCGACGACGCCGGCATCCGCACCGATCCCTTCATGCTCGGCATTGCGTCCGGCGAACCGTGGCCGGACGGCTTCGTCATCTGGACCCGCCTGGCGCTGGACCCCCTGGCCGAGGACGGCCTGGGCGGAATGCCCTCACGCCAGGTCCCCGTCGCGTGGGAAGTGGCAGAAGACGCGGCGATGCGCACCGTAGTAGCCCGCGGCGTCGAGCACGCCCGGATCGAAACCGCCCACTCCGTCCACGTGGAGCTCAAGGGCCTGAAGCCGGGCCGCGAATACTTCTACCGTTTCCGCAGCGGCCGCCACCTCAGCCAGGTGGGCCGAACCCTCACCGCCCCGGCCCCGCACGAGACGCCCGCCGCGCTGGCCATGGCGTTCGCCAGCTGCTCGCAGTACGAGCACGGCTACTTCACCGCCTACACCCGGCTCGCCGAGGACCACCCGGATCTGGTCCTGCACCTGGGCGACTACCTGTATGAGTACAAGAAGGACAGCTACGTGATTGGCGGCGGCAATCCGCGCGACCACCAGGGCCCCGAAACCACCACGCTGCAGGGGTACCGGCAGCGGCACGCACAGTACAAGTCCGACGCCGACCTGCAGGCAGCGCACGCGATCGCGCCATGGCTGGTGGTGTGGGATGACCACGAGGTGGACAACAACTGGGCCGACGAGATCCCGGAGAACCGCGACGCCGGCCAGCTCAACGACACCACCGAGCGGTTCCGCCAGCGCCGGGCAGCCGCGTTCCAGGCGTACTACGAGAACATGCCGCTGCGGAGGTCCTCCGTGCCGGCCGGGTTCGACATGAAGATCTACCGCACCGTCCAGTGGGGCCAACTGGCGAACTTCCACATGATGGACACCCGGCAGTACCGCGACGACCAGCTCGCCGGCGACGGCTGGAAGAAGAACGTGGCCGAACGCCTTGCGGAGAACCGCACCATTACCGGCGCCGAGCAGGAAAAGTGGCTGCTGGACGGTTTCCGGAACTCCACCCAGCGCTGGGACATCCTGGGCCAGCAGGTGTTCTTCGCGGAGCGGGACCGCAACGTGGCACCGGAGATCGACGACGTCTCCATGGACGGCTGGGACGGGTACGCGGCCTCCCGCCGCCGCATCACGCAGGGCTGGCTGGACGCGAAGGTGCGCAACGCCGTCGTCCTCACCGGCGACGTGCACCGCAACTGGGCGAACGACCTGCGGGTGGACTACAAGGATCCGGCCTCGCCGGTGGTGGGGTCGGAACTGGTGTGCACGTCCATCACGTCCACCGGCAACGGCACCGGCTCCACGGCGGATCCGGTGATGGCGTGGAACCCGCACCTGAAGTTCTACAACGACAACCGCGGCTACGTGAACACCCGCATCACCCGGGATGCGATGACGGCGGACTTCCGGACCCTGGATTACGTCACGACGCCGGGCGCTTCCGTCAGCACGAAGGCCTCCTTCCAGATCCAGGACGGCGTGCCGGGGCTGCAGTAGGTATGGCAGTGCGCGGTCCGCGCCGGTGCTGCGGTAGCACGCCGTTGCTGAAGTTGCCTCTGGGGCGAGTGGTACTGATCTTGTAAGCTTGCCGTGTCCGTGACGTTCGTCTTCTGCATGGGAAGCGAGCGTTGGGGACGGATTCCGGGCTCAGCCGGAGTACTCCTGGGGAAGACCAAGATTGCGTGATATCGAACAGGTTTTTTGTTCGGTGATGACTGGTGGGGCGTATGGGACCGCCGGGGGGCCGTCGCGGCGCTACCCCGTCCGGGTGCTGAGCGTTTTTTGTCGATTTGCTCAACCCGGGCCGCCTTGGTCATTAGGAGAACACATGTCACGTAGGAAACGGCGCCTGACTGCTTTTGGCGCCCTTTTGATTGCCACGGCTGTTGTGGCGTCCACGGGCGGTCCGGCTGCTGCAGCCCCCTCAACAGCGGCGATGGAACGGCCAGGCCCGGAGGACTCCGAACGCTATCTGGTGAGCTTTCACAAGGGCGCCAACGTCGCGGAGGAGGCCCAGGCCCTGCGGTCCCAGGGCGTAGCCGTAGGAAGAACGTTTTCCGCGGCGTTGCAGGGTGCGGTTGTCACAGCCAGCAAAGGGCAGGCAGCTGCCCTGGCTCGTTCCCCCCGGATTTCCGCCATCGAATTGGATGCGCTGGTTTCGGTATCTGAGACCCAGCAGTCGGCACCGTGGGGCCTGGACAGGATCGACCAAAGTGCGCTGCCGTTCTCGGGCACCTTCACACCACCGTCCTCGGGAGCGGGCATCAATGTGTACGTTATCGATACCGGCGTCCTCGCTGCGCATAACGAGTTCGGCGGCCGGGTAGCCCCGGGCTGGAGTTACGTTTCCGACGGCCTGGGCAGCGGCGACTGCAGCGGCCACGGCACCCACGTCGCCGGTGTCATCGCCGGAAAAACGTATGGAGTGGCGAAAGCCGCGACCATCACTCCGGTCCGTGCCCTCGCCTGCGATGGATCCGGCCTGTACTCCAACATCATCGCTGGCCTTGACTGGATAGCATCCCACCATGCTGCAGGAGTCCCGGCGGTCGCCAACCTCAGTCTGGGCGGTCCCGTCAGCAGCGTGCTGGACGCTGCTGTCCGGGGAGTCATCAACGACGGCGTGACGGCGGTCGTTGCTTCGGGTAACTCCGCAATCAACGCCTGCAACGCTTCCCCGGCCCGGGTACCCGAAGCGGTGACCGTCGCAGCGAGCGATTCCTCGGATCGGCAGGCATCGTTTTCGAACCACGGAAGCTGTGTTGACCTGTACGCACCTGGGGTCAATATCCTGTCCGCCGGGCGCACCTCCACGACGGCGGTCAGCACCTTGAGCGGGACGTCCATGGCGGCTCCGCATGTTGCGGGTGCTGCGGCTCTTGCCCTGGCGCAAAACCCAGGGCAGACGCCGGCGGCCATTTCCGCCGGGTTGACCTCAAGTGCCACCCAGTCCGTTATCACCAACCCATCAGCGGGGACTCCAAACCGCCTGCTGAATGTAGGTCCAGTTGCCCAGCTGGTTGCTCCCGCTGCGACAGCAAGGGACTTCACCGGCGACGGCAAACCCGACCTGGTAGCACGGGACAGCAGCGGCATCCTCTGGACCTACCCCGGCACCGGCACCGGCCACTTCGGCTCGCGCATCAGGGTCGGCGAAGGCTGGAACATCATGACCGCCATCAGTGCCGCCGGAGACCTCACCGGCGACGGCAAACCCGACCTGGTAGCACGGGACAGCAGCGGCATCCTCTGGACCTACCCCGGCACCGGCACCGGCCACTTCGGCTCCCGCATCAGGGTCGGCGAAGGCTGGAACATCATGACCGCCATCAGCGCCGCCGGAGACCTCACCGGCGACGGCAAACCCGACCTCGTGGCACGGGACAGCAGCGGCGACCTCTGGACCTACCCCGGCACCGGCACCGGCCACTTCGGCTCCCGCATGAAGGTCGGCGAAGGCTGGAACATCATGACCGCCATCAGCGCCGCCGGAGACCTCACCGGCGACGGCAAACCCGACCTCGTGGCACGGGACAGCAGCGGCGACCTCTGGACCTACCCCGGCACCGGCACCGGCCACTTCGGCTCCCGCATCAAGGTGGGCCAAGGCTGGAACATCATGACCGCCATCAGCTAAAGCGCGGAACTTTCCGGCGGCGGGACTCCGCCGCCGCATCTGATGGCCGTCGTCGGGATTTCCTGGGTCAGAAAATGCACCCGCCGCTAAACTACGAGGGTGACCACGCGACGCCGGTTCCTGTCCGGCGTGGGTGGAGTAGCAGCTGCGGCTGCCCTGTCAGGCTGTTCTGGAAGAGATATGAACCGTCCGCGGAAAACGTCGCTTGATCCCGCTGTCCTGAGTGCCTGGCCCCAGGGGGAACCACGCCAGGCACCGGTTCCGGGGGCTGCCGTGGGATTGCTACGGGGCGGAGCGGGTTCCCTCGTCTGTGCTTGACCCTGACGTCGGGACGAAGTTCCAGTCGAAGGACCCGTCGTCCCGAAGTGTCAGCCGAAGGAACCCGTACGTGTCACTGAACCGCTTCTCAATGTAGTCCGGACTGCTGGTGAAGGAGCGGAGGCCGGTACCGCCCGTTGACACCTGGAACGCCGTGATCCCGTCGTCGACGCATTCGTCAGCAGTGTTCACTGGACAGGACCGTTCATAGTTGTGCTGCGACCCGGACAGGGTGAGGCGGACCCGATGCTTCCACATCACGTTGATCCACGGCCTGTGGTCGTTGGCCCGCTCATGCGCCTTGGTATTGGACGTAAAGTACGGTTCGTGATGCACAACGGCCAGGTGCTTGCCCGCAGCCCTGGCCGCAGCGAGGTCCTTGTCCAGCCATTCCGTGATGCCGCGGGCCTGCTTCTGGCTGTAGCGCCAGTGCGCGGAGGACAGGAACGCGAAGTGCCAGTTTCCGAAGTCCTTTGAATACGGCTCCCCGTTTCCAATGAACCCGCGCTGCTCGTTGATCGCCGCCTTCGCCCGGGATCCCCGGCATTCGCCGTTCATGAAGTCGTCGAGGTCCTCGTTGCGGCCGGGCTGCCAGTCGTGGCCGGGGCCGGACACCCAATAGAGCTTAGACTTCGTGCCGCCCCACAGCCGGGTCCAGTACTTCACATAATCCTCGCAGCGCGCCGTGTCGTACTGGAAGTCCCCCAGCCCCAGGAACGCGTCAATCTCGTTGTTCTTCACGAGCTCGCTGATGGCCGCACCGTTCCGCCCGGACGGGCTGTCGGCCGCCGTGGTTTTGACGCCGTTCATATCACCAACGGCAGCCAGCCGAACATCACCCGCAGGGGACGCGGGTCCGCTCGGCGAAGGTTCACCGGTTGTGCCGCCTGCTGTAGAAGACTGGACCGTCGGAGACTGCTGGTCAGGCGGCTCCGGACCGCTGGTGCAGCCCGGGACAGAGAGCGCCAAAAGTATTGCGGCGGTGGTGGCCACATTCCTGAAGGATCTGCGATGAGGCAACGCTGACTCCATCCGATGTTTCCTTCGAGACACCGGACGGCAATGGCTTCCCGAAGACAGCCAGGCACACCGGCACCTTTGATAATCCGTACGCCCGGCCAGGCTGTCAAGGGCGGAGGCTATGCGCGGGGCGGTCTTCCTGTCCGGCTGTCATAACGCCTCCCAGATGGCTCGGCTGGACCATTACTCCGGCAAGCCTCAGGTGATTGAGCGGGTACTTGCGGTCACGCCTGCTTCTGCTCCGTTGATGTACCGGGTTCATGGAGCGCCCCGTCCTTTCCGGCCTTAGACAACGTGAAGATCCCGTAACGCATCGCCCCGGTGCGGTATGCCAGGATCATGCGGGGAATGCTCAGAACAAAGAGATTGCGGGCACCCAGGGCGAGGCGGCGGGTCTCGCGATCGACGAGCAGGGCCTTCACGAGGCGGCCGGCGCAGATCGGCCAGGTGCGGGTGACGCGGCGGCTGACATCCTCGTAGCCGTCAACCAAAAAGCCCGCCGCCCTTGCCATCGCTTCATACTCCTCGCGGGTGCCCAGCGAGGGCAGGCGCCCTTCGCGGCAGATCGGCTCGAGCAGATGGCGGACCTTCCAACCGTTGGCATCGGTCCCGGCGAGCCATGCACAGACGACCAAGCGGCCACCGGGCGCCAGCACGCGATGTGCCTCGGCGAAGAACCCGGGCTTGTCCACCATGTGCTCGCTCGACTCGATCGCCCACGCCGCATCGACCGAGGCATCGGCCAGTCCGTTGTCGAGCCAGTCGCGGACTTGGATGTCAACGCCGGGGGCAGAATGCGCGGCGGCGTAGCAGGCCTGCTCAGCCGAAAGCGTGAAGCCGGTGACGCGGACCCCGTAATTGACTGCGAGCCGCCTTGCCGTGGAGCCATAACCGCAGCCGATATCCACGCACGCCTGCCCTGGCATGAGGGCCAGCCTGTCACCGACTGTGTCCACCAGCGCCTCGACGGCCTCGCCGGGTGTCTCGTGGCCGGTCGCCCATAGCCCGTGATGGACATGCTCCCCCCACACCCGGCGATAAATGGGATCGAGCTCGTCGTAGTGATCGGCGACGGCCACGGCGTTCTGGGATATGTCGGGAACAATCACGCCATGACAGTACAACGGCGATCCGTAGCGAAGGAAGGGGAAGGACGACGGCGGGACTCGCCTCCCGCCGTCGTCCTTCCGAATGTCCGCCCCGCCAGCCCTTAGGGGTGCACCAGCAACTTCACGGCGGTGTCCTTGTGGTTGATAAGGGTGTCGAAGCCCTGTTCCACCAGGTCCTCCAGCGCGATCCGGCCGGTGATGAACGGCTTGAGGTCCACCTTGCCCTCCTGCACCATCCTGATTACCGCGGGGTGGTCCCGGACGTAGGCGATGGTGCCGCGCAGGTCGATCTCCTTGAGCACCAGCTTCTGCATGTCAACGGTGGCCGGCGCGCCCCAGATGGCCACGTTCACCACCACTCCCCCGGGCCGGACGGCGTCGAGCATGGTGTCCAGCACTGCGTTCACTCCGGCGCACTCGAAGGCGACGTCGGCCCCGGTTCCGCCGGTCAGTTCCAGCACCCGCGCCGGGACGTTTTCCTGGCTGGGGTCCAGCACGTGGTCAGCCACGCCGCTGGAGGTGGCCTTCTCCTTGCGGGCCTGGGTCAGTTCGCTGACGATCGTGGTCACGCCCATGCCCTTCAGCACCGCCGCGGTCAGCAGCCCGATGGGTCCCGATCCGCCCACCAGCGCGGTGTCGCCCGCCTTCACGCCGCTGCGCTCCACCGCATGATGGGCCACGGACAGCGGCTCGATCAGGGCGGCCTCGTCCAGGGGGATGTCACCGATGGGGTGCACCCACCGCTTGTCCACCACGATGGTTTCGCTCAGGCCCCCGCCGCCGCCGGAGAGTCCGATGAACCCCATCTGCCGGCACAGGTGATAACTGCCCGCCTGGCACATGTCGCAGGTCCCGTCCACGAAATAGGGTTCGACGACGACGTTGTCCCCTACCGAGAGCCCTTCCACACCTTCGCCGATTTCCGAGATGGTCCCTGAGAATTCGTGCCCCATGGTCACCGGCGCTTCCTCGTGGGACAGCGGGTGCGGGTGCCCCGGGGCGGGGACGAAGATGGGTCCTTCCAGGTATTCGTGCAGATCGCTGCCGCATATCCCGCACCACGCGACGTCGATCTTCACCGCCCCGGCCCGGAGCTCCGGCTCCGGGATGTCCTCGATCCGGACGTCCTCGCGGCCGTGGAAACGTGCTGCCTTCATGATGATCCTTTCAGTGTGCAAACGCTGCTAGCGGGTGTGATGGCTGGGCTGCAGTTCGTAGACGGGGGTGTCGAGTCCTTCCATTCGGGCCTTCAGCTGCAGCGCCAGGTAGGCGGAGTAGTGCCGGCTCTGGTGCAGGTTGCCGCCGTGGATCCAGAGGTTGGGCACGTTGGTTGGTTTCCACATATTGCGCAGTTCCCCCTCCCACGGACCAGGGTCTTTTGGCGTGTCTGAGCCGTACCCCCAGCATTTGCCCACGCGGTCCGCGATTTCCGGGGACACCAGGTCCGCCAGCCACCCGTTCATGGACCCGTAGCCGGTGGCGTAGACAATGAGGTCGGCCTCCAGCTCGGATCCGTCCGCCATCACCACGGCGTTGCCGGTGATCTTGGAAACCTGCCCGGACTTCAGCTTCACCCTGCCGTCGATGATCAGCTGGGAAGCGCCGACGTCGATGTAGTAGCCGGAGCCGCGCCGCAGGTACTTCACAAACAGGCCGGAGCCGTCCACGCCGAAGTCCAGGTCGAACCCGGCGGCCTCCAGCTGCGAGTAGAACCCGGCGTCACGTTGGGCCATCTGCTGGTACACCGGGACCTGGGCCCCGGGCAGGACCCGCATGGGCAGCGAGGCGAACAGCAGGTCGGCCTTCTCCGTGGTGACCCCTGCGGCCAGCGCCCGCTCCGAGTACAGGTCCCCCAGCGCCAGGTCCATCAGGGACTCGCTGCGGGCGATGTGCGTAGAGGAGCGCTGGATCATGGTGACGTCGGCACCGTGCTCCCACAGGTCTGCGCAGATATCGTGCGCCGAGTTGTTGGAACCGATTACCACCGCCTTCTTGCCGGTCCAGTCCCCGCCGCCGGGGTGCTGGGAGGAGTGCCGCTGCTCCCCGAGGAAGGACTCGGCGCCGTCGAAGGTGGGAATGTTCGGGTAGCCGGAGACGCCAAGGGCGAAGACCAGCTGCCTGGGCCGGAGGGTTACTGGTTCGCCGTTGCGAAGGACGTTGACCGCCCATTCCTGCGTCGCGTCGTCGTATTTTGCCCCTACGCACTCGGTGCCGGACCAGTAGTTCAGCTCCATGATCCGGGTGTAGTGCTCCAGCCAGTCGCCGATCTTGTCCTTGGCGGCGAAGACGGGCCAGTCGTCCGGGAACTTCAGGTAGGGCAGGTGGTCGTACCAGACCGGATCGTGCAGGTGCAGGGACTTGTAGCGGTTCCGCCAGGAGTCCCCGGGGTTCTCGTTCTTTTCGATGATGATAGTGGGCACGCCGAGCCGCTTCAGCCGGGCGGCCAGTCCGATGCCGCCCTGCCCGCCGCCGATGATCACGCAGTACGGCTGCTCCTCGTAGCCGAGCCGGGCCTCCTGCTCCTCCTTGAGCTCCTTCCAGGACCGGCGCCCACGGACAATCTCGTGGGCCACGCCCTGCTCGCGGCGCGGGCCCTTCTTCTCCTCGAACCCCTTGAGCTCCTGCATGGTGGTCAGCAGCGTCCAGCACTTGCCGCCGCGGAGCCGAAGGTGGCCGTAGCCGCGGGCGGTGCCGGTTTCGAACGTGATCCAGGCTTCCACGTTCTCCGCGTCCCCGGTGGCGTCTTCCGCGATCGCCCAGCCGGCAGGCTGCACGTGGTCCAGCGTGGCCTCAAGCATGCGCCGGATGTCCGCCTTGCCTTCCAGCGTCTTGAGGTTCCAGGTGAACGCCACGAAGTCGCGCCAGTAGCATTCGTCCTCGAAGAGCTCCAGGGCTGCGTCCACGTCGCGCCGCTGCAGCGCGTCATCCAGGCGTTTGAGCCAGGCCTGCGCGGCGGCCGTTGGTGAATCGGTCATGTCCACTCCTTTGTGTGATGGTCCGCGTTCAGTGGGCCCCGTTTCCGTCCTGCCCCCTGCGGTATGCTGGGCGGGCGTGAGCTGCGTCACCTCAGTGAAACGCAGTGGGGGTTACAGCAGCGTTGCATTCAGCACCGCCGGACGAGGGCGACGGCGGTGGGAGGGAGCCATGGACCACGGCCTGAAGTTCTCGGACCCGGCGGCGTATTCGCGGCTGTTGCGCCGCGCCCATGAACAGGTGATCTCCGGCGTTCCGCGGCCCGAAATCCCGGAAGGGCTGGCCAGCTCCTGGCGCCGCTCCATGGCGCTGGGCATCAGCCCCGACCAGCACAGCCCCCGCCACCTGCACGAGGCGTCCGAGGTGCTGGAACTGCGGCGGGAGCACCGGCTGCAGCAGGTTATGCCCGCGCTCAGCGAGCTGCTGGCCGACGACTCCAGCGACGGACGGCACCTGCTGGTGCTGACGGACGCCGGCGGCGAGATCCTTTGGCGGGTGGGCAGTGCCCAGGTGCTACGGCGGGCGGACCGGTTGGAGTTCTCCGAGGGGGCGGACTGGTCCGAGGCCGGAATCGGCACCAACGCCATCAGCGAGGCGCTGGTCACCGGCCGTCCGGTGCAGCTGTTCTCCGCCGAGCACCTGGTCCGCACGCACCACGAATGGGCCTGCACCGCGGCACCCATCAGGGATCCTTTGACGGGTGCTTTGCTGGGGGTGCTGGATGTGTCAGGGCCGCTGGAGTCCCTCACCGCGGACACGCTGCGCATGGTGCGGTGCGCCGTGAGCACGGCAGAGGCGCTGCTGAGGATGTCCGACGCCGGCACGTCCCTGGGTGCCCCTTCCCCGGCGCCTGTTTCCCGGCAGTCTTCCCGGACCGGATCTGCTGCACGGCCGGCGGCTGCAGTTGCGTCGCTTGAGCTGCTCGGCGACCAGCCGGCCGCGGTCCTCCGGGACGGCAGCCGCGTGCCGCTGACGCTGCGTCGGGCGGAGATCCTGGCGCTGCTGGATTCACGGAGCCAGGGCTGGAGTGCCGAAGAACTGGCCTATGAGCTCCACGGTGATGCGGGAATTGCGGCGTCCATCCGCACCGAAATGTTCCGGGTCCGGTCCCTGCTGGGCGACGCCATAGCGTCCAACCCTTACCGGCTGGGTGAGGGGCTCGCCGGGTGGTCGGACGCGGGCCAGGTGCTGCGGCTGCTGCGCGAGGGCAATGCGGCTGCGGCGCTGGAAGCGTACCGCGCACCCCTGCTCAGCCGCTCCGGAAACATGGCCATACAGCTCCTGCGGGACCGGCTGGATCTGGCACTGCGAGCAGCCGTTCGCGCCAGTACGGACCCCGCTCTCCTCGTCCGCTGGCTGTCCACGGACATGGGCTCGGCGGACATGCCGGCGGTGGAGGCGCTGGGCAAACTGGTGGGCCCGCGCGATGCACGGTATTTGTCATTCAGTGCCGGAGCGGCAGCGGCGGATGCAAAATTCGCCTAGCAAATTCTTTTGTCAATAAACCCATCCGACGTGGCGGCTGGCATTCCTGCGGGCCGCGCCGGCGGTTGTTGGGGCCCAGCCGTGGCTGGCTTATGGCGACGGGACCGCAGGCGTGCAGACCGCCGTCGTCACGCGGTGGCGCTGCCCGGGGAGGTGGGCGGCGCTGGTTTGGCGAGCTGGGCCGCGATTTCGTCGGCCCAGGCGTCGATAGAGATCCAGTCCCGAAAGTCCCCGAAGCGGCCGCCGGTGAGCCGGAACAGGAAGCGCAGCGCTGACGACATCTGGTCCGCCTTGTAGACGCCGGAGAACATCCGGTGGCCGCGAAGCGCAACGTCCTGGGGCAGGACTCCTGCCAGACGCGCCTGTTGCAATGCCGCGCCCTTTTTGCGGAACGGCTTAGGCAGCGCGTCAGCCATCCCCACGTTGAAGGCCCAGACGGGCCGCTTGGCCAGTTCGGGCGCATGCCGGGAGAAAAATTGATCGGCCGTGGGCAACCACGACTGATTGTGGACGGCGCTGCCAATCACCACGGCGTCGTAGCAAGAGAGGCTCTCCACCTCTTCCACGGACCGGCACTCGACGCCGTCCAGCGTGGACGCCATGCGGTCCGCTATATGATTGGCGATCTCCTGCGTCGAACCCATCGCGCTGGCATAGGCAACCAGAACAGCCATTCCTGAACCTCCGATCATGCCGTCTCCAGTCTGATGGACGGGCGCGGCGGCGGGGACGTGCCATAGGTCCCGAAAACAGGGCTGGCTCCTAGCCGGGCTCTTCCTCGTTCGCGGTGGCCTCGACCCAGTCGATGGCGTCGTCCGGGAAGCAGTGCCCCGGGGTTTCATCATGGCCGGCCCACCAGGAATCGATCTTCCCCGCAATCGGGCTCCTGGTAGCAGCCTCTGCCGTGGCGCCTGCGGCTGGTCCGGGCCATTGTTTCGGCTTCGGTGCAAGCGATAAAATGCTCCCGGGGAGAGGTCCTGGTTTCGCTTGACCGCCGTTAGGGGCCCCTCCAATGACCGACTTCTTTACAATGCAGCCCGGCGAGACCGCACCTCCATTGCCGCCCGGACCCGTCCTGTGCACCGGGACTGCGGGCATGCGGCGCATACACCGTTTTTTCCTGTGGGCGTACGACGAGGCGCCCGGTCTGGTGCGCTCCGTGGGTGCTGGCGACACTGCCCGCGCCGCCTACGTGGGGGAAGTGCTGGGGAACTTCGACAAGGTGCTCCACATCCACCACGAGGGCGAGGACCTGCTGATGTACCCGCAGCTGGGCCAACGGGCACCTGCGTGCGCGCTGCACGTGGCGCAAATGCTGGAGCAGCACCGGCAGGTCACCCAGCGGCTCGAGGGCATCGAGCCCGTCCGCCTGCGCTGGATGTCGACGGCGGATGCAGAGTCTGCTGCGGAACTGGCGGCGCGCTACGAGGACCTGTCGGCAATCCTCAAAGTGCACCTGCGCCGGGAGGTCACGGAGGTAATGCCCGTTGCGGACAGGGTGATGACCGAGAAGGAAATGGACGGGCTGGGGCAGCACAGCATTGAGCAGTTCGACAAGAAATTCCTGGTCACCTATCTGGGGATGGTGCTGGCCACGAATCCGCCCGCAGACCGGAAGGAACTGTTCAAGGAGATCCCCCCGCCGGTCCGCCTGGGCTACCGCCTCATCGGGCGCAGGATGTACCGGAAACAGTACTCGACGCTCTTTCCTGGGCGTCCGGTCCCCGAGACGCTTTAAAGGCCGACCATGGTCTTCCTGGTTCCTGCGATCGGGCTGCTGCTTTGGATTGACGTCCTTCTGGGTGCCCTGGTCCTGGCCGGTATTCTCTGGGCGGCGTTCGGCCTGATAGTTGGGCTTGCGAACTTCGCGCACTTGCTCATTGGAGGAAAGAGCCGGCCGAGCGTGGAGCGAAAAACCGCCACTGGCCCCAAACGGATCGTACCCCGGGCGCCACCCCCACCGCAGGTAACCCGGGCCCCAGGCCTCGCGGAGTCCGGCAGCAAGGTCGCGTCCGAGATATGGCCCAAATGGAACACGTCGCACCGGCGGTACGTGGAGGGCGAGAAATCGCACTGGCAGGAGCAGTTTGACGCCTTGAACTCCCGCGAATGAGCCCGTATTGGGGACGGCGACTGTACGATCTCGTTTAGGCCCGGGACGGCAGCGTCACGGTCTGCGGACGAGTTGGGGGACATCCAAATGCCGGAACTGAAACGCATTTATTGGACACGCGTGAGCCTTCGCCTGGCGTTCATGGCCATTGTGGTGTGGCTCTTCGGCTCGGCCATTCTCTCGCTCATGCCGCAGGCGGATGCCGGCGCCGGTTCCGGAGTGTCTACGGCGGCTGGGGTGCTCCGTTCCATGGTGGACCGCGTGAAAACCGCGGTGACGCTCCCAGGCGCGTTCGCCGTCGTCCTCATCATTGCCGCGGCCGTTATCAACGCACGGGACGTTCGACGGCGGGATCCAGTGCGGCGCTTTACGCGCCAGCAGCGCCGCGCAGGGATGGCGCGGGCCGGCGGTGTGTGTGAAATGGAGACGGGTTTTGGCCGCCGGTGCTCCCGCCCGGCCGAGCATGGCGACCACTTTTATCCCTGGTCCAAGGGCGGATCCACCAGCCTGCAGAATTTTGTGGCGGCCTGCAGCCGGTGCAACCGCGCCAAGGGCGCACGGATCCCTTCGCCGGGACAGCAGCTGCGGCTGGAGCGGCGACGCCGGACCTACGTTCCGCTTGAGGGTGCCGTTGCCGTCGGCGAAAGGCAGCCGCTTCCGTAGCCTGCTACGGATCGAGCCGCCTGCGCAGGAGGCAAAACTCATTGCCCTCAGGGTCGGCCAGGACGTGCCACGGCTCATCGCCCGTCTGCCCGACGTCGGCCGGGCGCGCCCCAAGGGCAAGCAGGCGTTCCAGCTCGGCGTCCTGGTCCCGGTCCACTGGGTTGACGTCAATATGCAAAGGGAGGCGTCCCGTCCGCGGATTGTTGCTCGGGCTCAGGATGATAGTGGGCTGCAGGCCGCCGAACCCGGCGTCCGGAGGGCCGATCTCGATGGCACCGTCCTCCCGGTCCAGCTCGACATATCCGAGCACCTGGCTCCAGAACCCTGCCAGGAGTTCCGGATCGGCACAATTCAGGACCAGTTCGCTGATACGGGAAACCATGAACCCCAGTGTACGAAGACCCTGCCCGGACTGTCCGGAAATTGATGCTTGTCCAAGGCATGCGCCGTGTGCCAAATGCGAAGGGGGCCTTACCCTCCGCTAACGCGCAGGTAGCGGCGATGTGCGCCGGGCAGTCCAGGGCTAGTAAAATCTTCTGGTGCCTTTTTCTACACCCCTCCACCGCCCGTCAACCTGCCGCCGTGCCGAGTCCCTGGCCGGTGGGACATCATGATGCTGGGGCGCCGGCGGTTCCTGGAGTGGATTGGGGCTGCGGCAGTAACGGCCGGGGTGCCCAGCGCGCTCACTGCCCCGCCTGCGGAGGTTGTTCCCTCCCCTGCCTACGTGAACGCCCGCTTTGTCAGCAGCGGCGGGGACGATGCCAACCCGGGCACCAAGGCGGCACCCTGGCAGACGCTGGCGCGGGTCAGAACGGCGCTTGACACCGGCGAAGTGGGGCGCGGCGACGCTGTCTTATTGCGGCGCGGTGACGTGTTTTGGGGCTCCCTCAAGGTTCCTGTGCTGAAAGGGACAACGGGAGCTTTTACCCTCGGCTCCTACGGCAGTGGGGCGCTGCCGCAGATCAACGGCTACAAGGTGAGCACGGACGCGTGGGGGCTGCACAGCCCCAACGTGTGGAAACTGAACCTGACGGCCGGATCCGGGGAGTTCACCGGCAACACGGCCGGAACCTCAACGGACGTCGGATTCCTGAAGGCCGGCGGCACCATCCACGGTTGGAAGCGGTGGAACCTGGCTGACCTGGCGCAGGACTGGGATTTTTACAGCGACGATACGCACGTGTACGTGAGGCTGGGCGCATCCCCGGGTGCCGGCGTGGAGATAGCCGTGAAGCAGCAGGGTTTCCGGCCCGCCTCCAACACCAACGCCTCGGACCTGCACATCCTTGGCCACGGCGCCCACGGCGTGGGAATCTACGGGACCCAGAACGCGCAGATCAAGGACTGCCTGATTGAGGAAATCGGCGGTTCGCGGGTATCAAAGACCACCCGGTACGGGAACGGCGTGGAAATCTGGATTGGCTGCGCCAACGTGCTGGTCCAGGGCAACACCATCCGGCAGACCTATGACACGGGCACCACCATGCAGGGCAGTGCTGAGGGATCCAACGTTGCGTGGACGGACTGCCGGTTCGTGGGCAACACCATTGAGAACTGCAACCAGAGCCTGGAGGTCTGGTCCCGGGGAACACCGGCTGCAGGTACGGGACACATCCGGTGCGCGTTTACGGACAACGAATGCCGCGATGCCGGCTTCTCCTGGGCTGCCAACATCCGCCCGGACCAGGCAGGCATGGGCACACACCTGCTGACCTATGACGTGGATCTGCCCTGCGACATCGAGATTGCCAGGAACAGCTTTGTGGGCGCCAAGGACAACTTCGTGCGCTCCAGCGGCCCCGGGCGGCAGATCCCGGAGGGCATCAGGACCCACAGCAACACCATCTCGCTGGACAGCGGGCAGAAGATTGCCTACGAGCATCCGGAAACCATCGAGCAGCTCGACGCATGGCGTTCCCGTACCGGCAATGGACAGGCGTAGCCCGGGGCACCGCTGCGCCTGTCCTGCCGGTGGCCGCCCAGGCCAGCTCACTCCTGGGTGTGGCGGCACCTCTGGAGATAGCGGACGACGGCGGCACCACCCTGCTCGCGTCCCTCGCCAGGGTCATCCGGCCGGCGCCGGGCAACCCTCTGTGATGCAGCAGTTCCGGTCCTAGGCCCTGGCGTCCTCATGTGCGGCGGTGGATTCGGCGATCCGCTTGATTGCCGCGAGGGTTTTCGGAATGCCGTCCAGCGCCTGCCGGGTGCGGTCGGCGATCTGGGCGTCAGCGTCAGCACCGTATTTCTCCCCGAACATGGCTATTCCGTCCGGCAGGAATTCCCAGGACTCGGTGAGCGTGGTCCCGCCATCTGCCGGGGCCAGGGCGAAGCCCCAGCGGACGAACTTGCCGCCCACCACCCAGGCGAACTCGCGGCCGCGCTCGGCAGCCACCACCTGCGAGCGGGTCTCCCAGGACCGGTGCGGGAGCTCGTTACGGCCGGTGAACCAGGCACCGGGCTGGCCGGCACTGTCCTCGTCGTCCCACCAGCATGACGTGCAAACCGGGCTCCACTCACCGGTGCGGGTGATGCCGGAGACCAGGTCGTACAGCGCCTCGGCTGATGCCTTGACCGTGACCGACTCCTGGTGGTGGCGGGTGCTGTTCTGATTCATGGGTCCATCCTTACAGACGGTCACTTCTTCTGCCGCCGGCTGCCGCCGTGCCAGTCCTCCTGCTGACCTGCCGTGCCGGGGCTGACCCCGAAGGCCGGGAGCTGCGGCTGCTCACGGAGGCTGCGCTTGAGCTCCGCGAAACCAGAGAAGCGTGCCAGCCCCACAACATGGTCCCAGAGCTCGGCGGCCGACTGTTCCTCCGGCAGCCGGCTGATGACCGGCCCGAAGAAGGCCACACCGGCGGGTGGCTCAAAGTGGATGATGGGCGTGCCCACATCCTTACCTGTTAGCGCCAGCGCCTCATCCGTCTCCTGCCGGATCTCGCGGTCCCAGGAGTCGTCGTCGAGGGCCTCCGCAAGCTCCAGGGGCAGGCCGGCCTCAGCGAGGATCGGCTCCACGAATTCACGCGTCCCGCGCCGCTCACGCATCTCGCTTTCAGTGCGCTGGTCCGTGTCCGGGGCAGCTTCGAAGATGTGGGTTCCGAACGCCTCGTACAGCCGGGCGATGGACTCGCGGCCATGCTCCGCACGTGCCCGGGCCGCCACCCGCAGAAGCCGGAGCCCGGCCGTGTGTCCGGCCTCGTACTCAGGCGGGAAATGCGCGTCGTAGTCAATGTGGGCGTTGATCAGGCGCAACGAAATGAACCGCCAGTCCACGGTGTACTCGCGCTGCGCCTGCACCTGCCGCACCCATTTGCTTGTCATCCAGGCGAAAGGGCAGACCGGGTCGAAATAGAAGTTGATGTCGGCATTCACGCGTCCACCCTTGCACCTGTTAGTGACCTGCGTCTATTCGACACGGGAGGTGGACAGCAGGGTGACCGGCTGGGGGCCTCGATGCCGGGGGCGGGAGCCACGTGCGTCTCATCCCGCCAAGACTGTGACGCGGAAACTCGGCAAAAACTGAGCTAAACCTGGGACACCACCGTGCGCCCGGCCTATAGGATTCCCTGGACATCCGGAGCCATGTGAATCCGGCAAAACTGAAAATGGGGGGGTCATCAATGCCGGAACTCGGCCGTATCTATTGGACCCGGCAGGTGCTTCGCCTGGCGTACTCAGCGGTGATGGTTTGGATCGCCGTCGCGGTGATGTCGGCGCTCATGTCGAAGACAGCACCGGCTGTCGGAGCGGGGCCGTCCGCCGCCGCAGGGGTTCTGCGCGGCATGGTGGAGAACGTCGTTGCCGCGGTTGCGTTCCCGGGCGTGGCCGCCGTCGTCCTGGGCATTGCCGCCGCAGTCATCACCGGCCGGGACGTCCGCCGCCGGGATCCGCTGCGCCGTTTCACGAGACAGCAGCGCCGTGAAGGAATGGCCCGGGCTGGCGGCGTGTGCGAGCTGGAAGCCGGCTTCGGGCGCCGCTGTGGCCGCCCGGCGGAGCACGGCGACCACTTTTACCCGTGGTCCAAGGGCGGTTCCACCAGCCTGCAGAACTTTGTTGCAGCCTGTGCCAGGTGCAACCGTGCCAAGCGTGCCAGGATTCCGTCACCGGGCCAGCAGCAACGGATGGAACGACGACGGCGGGAGTACCTGCCGCCGTCGTCCTCCGTCAGCGTGGGCGAACGGCACCCGCTCCCCTAGGCAGGTGCTCTGCCGACGCGACTGCCGGGTAATGCTTGAAGCCCCGTTGTACCGCCCCGACTACTTCGACCGCGGAGCGAGGGCGCGTGAGGACATGTGTTTGGCAGGAGATTGACTTCGGCGCGGTAATTCCCAGGCAACCGCGCCGGCTCCCGATCAGCAAGCGAATTGTGCACAGCCTTCCAGGGTGTTAGCGGAATGTAGCGTGTCAGTTCGTATGCCACTAGGAGCTAGGATAGACCTTCATGAGCGACGGCGAGCTTTTCCTTTTTGACCTAGACAAACCCGAATCGCAACCGCTGGTTGATATGCCAATAAGCCCCGAGCAAGTGCACGAAATCATGCAGGCTTTCGAAGTAGCGGGGATCACGGACTCGGAAACCAAGAAGCGGATAGTTCACAGCTGCATCATTCGTGCGATCTCTCATCCTCGCGAGCTTCTAGCCAAGGACGTTCGTCCAATCCTGAAGAGGATCAGGGAGTTCGGGAAGAGTGAACCCACGAGCGGAAGCGCTTGGGATAACCGCACAGAAGAGACCTGGATCGACAAGTTGTAGATGGCCAGCAGCCTCCTGGAGGCAGCTCAGGACTACTTTACGAAGGTCAGAACGTGGGTCTTTTTAGGAAGTTTTGTCCCGAATCCCGACGTAAACGCTCTAGTGTATTTTTGCTGGTGGAAGTCGAGCCTAGACTCCTGCGCCAGCCCCAACTCGCTGGCCGTCTCAGAGAAATGATCTCCAGCGTCGAAGAACTCCCCGCGTATAACCGCATCGCCAACCACAACGCATATCCTCGCTGAGGGCTTCGCTACACGCGCGCACTCCGACAACACCGACCGCATCGATGACATGTAACTAGAGAAGGGCATGCGCTGGTCCGAGTGCTTGTTTCTGGAACCAACTTCACCCTCCTGTACAGGACGAACGTCAAACCCGAGCCAAAACATACGCAGCTTGTTGTATAGGTAGTAATCGTGGGAGTTTGCATAGGGCGGCGAAGTGACTATCAGATCAACGGATTCGTCTCCGATCGGTAGATCTCGTGCGTCAGCGTTCCATACCTGGGTGGTAACGGACGGGGCGTCATTTGTGAAACCTACGGCTCTGACGAGGTTTTGTTCAAGCCGAGCACTGTATCTACGAAAAACATCCGAGTGAGTTAAAGAGTTTTCCCGCCGCACCCACCTCGTCTCACTGTCCTGTCTCGATACTGCGACGACTATCGAGCTGAGGGCACTTCTAGCAAGAAGTGTGGCGGAAGGGCTTTTCAGTTCCTCTATCCGTTTTAGGATTGTCGCTAGAGCACAGGAAACGTCCTCGGCAAACCAATGATCCCTGTTCTTGAAATTGGGCAGCACAAGGTCTTGCGCGAAACCTATACTGCCGGAATGCATAAATGTGATAAGGCTCTTCAACTCAGTTTCCGCTTTTAAATCTAAGCGACACGTTTTAGCCTCAGAGATGAGAGTTGAAACAGGATTTATATCAACACCTAAAGCATGACGGCCTGCCAGCGCGGACTCAACGAGCGTTGTGCCTGATCCGCACATGGGATCTAAGACCGTATCGCCTGGACTGCTGTAATGAGCAATCAGGACGCGTGGTATTTGGGGGATAAATTTAGCAGGATAAGGATGAGCTCCGTGAGTGGAAGAACGCTTGTCTTCAACACTGTCTAAGCTCGCGAAAAAGTCCTCTAAGGAACTCGCTTGGGTTGCGGAATGGTTCACGGCTTGCGGAAGATCATATTGTAGGAGTGGCCAATGTTGTGGTAATAGTTTTTAGACGGATAACCCAAGCAAACTAAGGGCCTAAAACGAGTCTGATCCCAAATCTGGATATCCCACAGTTTCAGACCGGCCTCTGCCGCGCAATCGGCTATATGCATATGGAATGGGACGAAGGGTATCTTTTCTTTTGACGCCCTGAAATCTTTGACAACCCAAACGGCATAGGCGCCTGATTTCATAACCATCATGGTGTTTCCCATAACTTGCGTTATTGCCGTCAAGTACTCCGCATACGGCATGTTACCTAAGTCGCGACTGTCATCCGAGTACGGAAGTGGGTTTCTGATGGGAGCAATTCGAGAATGTTCCTGCCACTTGTAGCCGAAAGCTCCTTTTACGTGCTTGAGCAGCGCGCCGTAAGGAGGGGACGTCATAACCATATCGACAGAATCAGGCTTCACCAGCTCATTCAGGTGGAGCGAGTCCCCAGAAATCAGGACTTGCGTTCCATCTTTCGGCAAATCAGCTAACGCAAGCTCTCTGTACTGGTCATTTAGCTCTATCCCCACGCCGTTGCGACCCAATTCAACACAGGCATCAAGGGTAGTGCCAACCCCCGCGAACGGGTCCAGGACTGTCTGTCCTTTCATCGTGTACTTGGCGATCTGTTGGCTGGCCAATGATTGGGGATACGCCGCACCGTGAAGCCGCTGCTTCTCCGAGCGGGTGTCTGGAAACTCCTGTACGCTTTTACTCGACTGCGCCCACTCTGCACCAGTCAGATCGTTCAGTTCGCGAGGTCGCATATCCTTGCGTTTGGCCACACAGTTTCGACACAGCCTCTGCGCTTCCCGCATGGTCCCGGTGAATGCGTCCGTTGTCGCCCTGCAGTTGGTGCAGTCGAAAGTGATACGGGTGGAGTCCAGCGCAGCTTGTGTCATGACCACTATGCTACCGAAGGGGTCCGTCAATTACCAGACTGGTCTTCGAGAGCCTCATCACTACTACCAGAAGTGTATTCGAGCCAGTCGAAGTTGCTCACCCCGGGAGACTCCACGTGCTGTGTCACGGAGACAAGGTCGCCTGCTCGTATGAACCGAAGGTAGTGGCCCGCCTGCAAGGTCGTGAGGACTCCCCGGTTGTGAAACGTAAAGCGAATCTCCTTATTTTGCCTCGGGTGGTTCGCCGCAGGCGTGTACAGAATGACGCGCCCTTGAAAGTCAATAATTTCAGCGCCGCTGCTGAAGTACCCCTTCACCACACGTTCCTCTTTCAAAGGGCCGCCGCTGGCGCGATCGTCCTGTGTCACTTCAAGGGGAGAGAAAAACTCTTGGAACCGGATCGGAATGACGATTTGTCCAGGAGAGCTCGTGAGGCTGACGTCGTTGTCACTGAGCTTCTTATAGAAGCCCTGAAGAGGAAGCAACTCATCAGTAACTGTGTCTGAGTCGGGATCGGGGTATTGCAGATCAATGTCCGTGAATAGCAGATCTATGTCCTGCGCACCGTCGACGCGATGGACGACTGTAGGAGGATCGCCGAGCAAATCGAGTTCGCTGCTTTCAAAGACCCGCTGTTGGTCTGCTTGAATGGGGACACCGTTGCCCCTAGAACGACGTCCCTTCCCTTCCGGCAGGATTACGAGAGTCGGGTCCTGCTTCAGGTCCTCGATGAGTTCTAGGGTGAGATTCTTGCAAGCATTGGGATCTGTCTGAAACTTTTCAAAGTAGGCGTTTGCCTCCTCGACAAATGCTTTGGCATCGGCAGTATCGGAAGGTCCCACCCGGACCCATGCTGCGGCTTCGTAGTTTCTAAACAGCCCCCCGAGTGTCAGGTTGCCTGAGCCGATAAGGATGTTGGTCTCCTGATCGTTTTCAAATATGTAGAGCTTCGGATGAAAAGTACGCACGGGACGCCTTGGGTTGTGGAAGACGTAAGACTCTGTGGTTAGGTCTATCAGCCCTTGCAAGCCTTCAATGGATGCACCACCTTCATCTACGCCGACAATGGCCTCGACTCGCCCACCCCGTTTTATCGAAGAGGTCAACTCATTAGACAAGCGGCTTAGCCCTGACGTCTTGCCCCAGGCGACAAGGAATCTGGACCTAGTCCCCTCCTGCAGTAAGAGCTCCTTTACTCGCTTTCCGATTTGGTCTGAAAACGGCTGCCCGACGAACTGAATTTCCAAAATAGGACCCCCATAGGATGAAAGTTGCTTCGCTGAGCCTACCGCTTGAAGTGACATGCATTCTCCTCGGCATTTCCAAACCCGCCGGAACTCCATCTTCCGCAAAGAAAAGGAGTGACACCTGTTGGGGCCCATGCCGTAGTCTTCCGAATCATCCCGGAGCTCCAAGACAGAGTACGACGGAGATTGGAAGCTCAATTTCCCAGTTGAGCAAACTCGATTCCATTCGGGAACCAAGGCGCTGTCTTGCCTCATGGGACCACCCGAGCAAATGTCGTTGAATGGTCGAGGGCCGCTAGGCTGTCTCAATGAGCTCACCTAAGCGCATTCTCGACACGGCATCAGAGTGGCTTTACGCGGCCTTCCTTCACCCCGACAGCGACGTTATCTTAACCAGTCCCTATCTTGCTTTCGATGTGTGCAAGCATATTGCAGATGCTGCAAGGGACTCCTCTCAGTCATGGACCCTGCTGACGACGCTGGACCCGAGCGCGGTAGCAAACGGATTCCTGCGCGTCGATGGAATGAAGCTCATGCTCGATGCCGGAATCAACGTGCGGCACGTGCAACGCCTTCATGCTAAATGTTTCATCGTAGGCACTAAGGCAATGATAGGTTCCGCCAACCTCACGGGCGCCGGCTTGGGCAGCTCCGTCAGTGCCAACCGCGAACTTAGTGTGGAGCTGGATCCGGTCCAAGCAGAAGAGGCTAGAAAGATAATCTCGGGCTGGCCTTCTCGACCAGTATCAAAAGACGATCTCGATAAACTGCTCTTGCAAGCCAAGAACCTAACAGTGACCGTGCATCCAGAAAATGAGGAACAGGACGCTGAGTCGGCGCTCCACTTGGTCGAGCAACTCCTGGTCGATGCACGGCAGTCGAAACGCCGCCTGTGGGTCAAATCTGAATATGGCGAACCTGCCCTTGACGGATGGCGGCAGGATTCATGGTTTGCAAGCCCGAAGAACGGCCGTCCCAGTTTCAATCCAGGCGATCTAGTATTCATTTGTGCCGTGGGCACTCACGACTGTTACGCCGTCGTCGAAGTGACTGCTGAGGCCGAGTACAAGCCACAGGATTACGTCGAGTGGACAGAACAAGCAGAGGAGCACGATTCACTAGAACGCTGGCCCTGGATCAACCGGACGACACCCCGACTTGTCCCGTCCTCACTCTTGGAACTCAAATTGGAAGAGCTCGGAAAGAACGGGAGAGCGCTCCAACGAGGTCACGTACGTTTAGAGTTCGACCAGTTCACCGCTGGAGTGCGAGCCCTTGGTCGCCTGGCGACCGACTAGCCGGGTAGTTTCCCTACAAACCACTCTGGCAGGGCCGGAACTGAGGCGGCCCACCTTGGAAAGGAGAGTCTACGGCCCAATTGCACGCCGTAACCGGTCCGCTCGGCTGGCTCGGCTACAATCGCACAGATGGCGACTTCCGGCAGCGCCTTCATTGAGCCACCGCCGCAGCCGTCGCAAACACATCAGCAGGCATCGGCCTGTGCAGCTTCCAGGTGATCGCGATGGGCTTCTCCCCGGAATGCTGCACGTAGTCCACTTGACCCAGGCAGGTGTACGGAACTGTCAGCCCCGTCTCGTCGTCGGCTGTGTTCCTCGTGAAGATCAGAACCTTCGAGCCGTGGGAGGCCCGGTCAAGGTAGCGGCGTCCGGTCGGGCTGCTCGGCGAGGTAGCGTTCTGTGACTCCCAGTGGAACAGCTCAGGACTGATGGCGTAGTCCTTGTACATTGTGGTCGCTGAATGCTTCTTGTCGTCCTTGTTCAGGGTGACAAAGAAGGCATCTGTGGAAGTTGCCGGGCACCATGCAACGCCCTCGCGGTGCTGCACGTTCTTGCCCTGTTCCAGCGAGCCGTACTGCAGCGCCGCGAGAACCTCCTCGCGCCGATAGGTGGCATGAGACAAAAGCGGGATGTGCTGCAGTCCCGCCCCGAGGCTCTTGGCCGCGTGCTTGGACGCTGCAACGGACAGCTTGACGATCTGCTGAATCTCGCGGCACACGAACTGGTAGCCGCGCAGGTAGTCCAGTCCGTCGTCGTACGCTCTGAATCCGCCACCGTCATCCCACAGCGTGTAAAACAGCATGCGCGCAAAAGCCTGCTCCCGCAAGCCAAGCTCGGCATAACGAGGCGCGTCGGGAGCAACCAGCATGGAATAGGCAGCGGCGCGTTCCGGATCGTCCACGTGAATCAGCGCGGCCATGCGGCCCAGCAGCTTCTTTTCCTCCGCGTCCGACAGCTCCTCAATTTTCCCACGAAGCACGGTCTCCAGGGGCGAGAACCCCTCGGTCAACCCTGCCTGCCGGAGGTAGCCGGTCCACGAGTCCCTGGTGGAACGGTAGATCGTCTTCACCTCGTTCCCCGACCGCTCCAGATAGGCCTCCAGCTCGGTCTCGGCGTATGAGGCAATGTCCCGGACCAGCTGTGCACGGTTGAACCGGAGCTGTGCCTTGATGTTGTCCAGCACCACCTGCTGCGCCACCCGGTCCAGCACGATCTGGGAACCGGACGGCAGGTACGGGAACTCGTCTTCGACAGCCTCCTCCAGCTTCTTGCGCCCGTAACCTGTCAGTGCCCGGTACCGCAGGTCAAAACGGAACTCACGGCGCTGCTGGCCGATGAAGTCCAGGACCGTCAGTACCGCTTTGCCCTCCGCACGGCGCAGCCCGCGTCCCAGCTGCTGGAGGAAGACCGTGGCGCTCTGCGTGGGCCGGAGCAGCAGGATGGTGTCCACCTGCGGCAGATCCAGTCCTTCGTTGAAAAGGTCGACGGCGAAGATGCAGTTGATCTCCCGCTGCCCCAGGCGCCTGAGGGTTTCCTCGCGGTCAGCATTGTCAGTGGTGCCGTCGACTGCGACAGACGAAATGCCGGCCCGGTTGAACACCTCGGCCATGTAGCGGGCGTGCTGCACGGAGACGCAGAAGCCAATGGCCCGCATCTGGTCGGTGCTGGTGACCTTGTCCCTGAGTTCGCGGATGACCTTGGCGGCCCGGGCGTCGTTTCCCGTGTAAAGGGCGCTCAGTTGGGTGGCGTCGTAGTTGCCGCGCTTCCACTCCAACTGGCTGAGGTCGACGTCGTCCGAGACGCCGAAGTAGTGGAACGGCACCAGCAGATCGGCGTCCAGCGCGTCCCAGAGCCTGAGCTCGCTGGCAGTGCGGCCGTTGAAGAACTGCTTGGCGACGTCGACTCCGTCGCCGCGTTCCGGAGTAGCGGTGAGTCCAAGGAGCTGCTGCGGTTGGAGGTGGTCCAGCAGGCGGCGGTAGGTGGGCGCCATGGCGTGATGGAATTCATCTATGACCACGACGTCGAAGAAGTCGGGTTCCAGCTGTTCTATGCCGAGGGAGGAGAGCGACTGGACGGACGCGAAAATGTGCTTCCACTCTTGCGGCTTGTGGTCCCCCACGTAGAGTTCACCGAAGGCGCCATCCTGAATGACATCGCGGTAGGTGCGCATGGCCTGTTTCAGAATCTCCTGCCGATGAGCGACAAAGAGCAGCTTTAGATCCCGGCCCGCAGCCTCGGAAAGGCGTTTGTAATCGAGGGCCGCGATGACTGTCTTTCCGGTGCCGGTGGCAGCGACCAGGAGGTTGTGGTTGTAACCCTTGAGCCGTTCGGCCTCGAGTTCCTCCAGCATCTCCTCCTGGTGAAGGAACGGCTGCACCTCTAAACCGGTGGCCGCATCCGCGGCCGTGGTGCGTCGGCCGCCGTTGCGTTCCAGCGCATCGTCCAGCTTTTCGCCGTCGCGCTCCGGATCGTAGCTCTGGAAGGCCTGCTGCTTCCAGTAGCTGTCGAAGGTGACCCCGAACTTATGTAGGAGCGCCGGAGTTGCGACAGAACTGAGCCGGACGTTCCATTCCAAACCATCCAGAAGTGCCGCCTGGCTCAGATTGGAGCTGCCAACGTATGCGGTGTCGAAACCGGAGTTGCGGCGGAACAGCCAGGCTTTGGCGTGCAGCCTTGTTGCCTGGGTTTCATAGCTGATCTTCACCTCGGCTCCGTACCTGGTGACGAGCTCGTCAATGGCGCGGCGTTCGGTGGCGCCCATGTAGGTGGTGGTGATGACTCGAAGCTTGGCGCCACGTTCTTTGAGCTGCTCAAGGGCTGGCTGCAGGAGCCGCAGACCGGTCCACCTAATGAAGGCGCAGAGAAGATCAACTGTGTTGGCCGACTCCATCTCAGCTCGAAGCTCGGCGGCCAGGTTGGGCTCGTCCTTGCTGTTGGTAAGAAGTGCTGAGTCGCTGAGCTTAGTTATGGGGCGACGGAGTCGTCTGCGCTTGAGCGCGTCCCGGCGGTAGAGGGACTGGAGTTGCGTAGGTCCGGGAGCAATGCAATCTTTGCTGCTCAGTTGCTGAAGAAGTTGATTAGCAAGGCTAACCCTATCTTCAGGCCTGACTGCGGCAAGAGCATCCCTCACGGCGGCTGCAACGTAACGAGAGAGGACATCGGGGGTATCTTCGTCGGCTATGTCCACAAGGATCGGCTGCAATGCCGACGCGTCATTGAGGACAGCACCTAACGCCTCGGTGTTAAGAAGTTCGTACAAGCCCTCCTGAAGTCCACCAGCCACGCCTACACCAATGATATTAGTCACTGCGTAAGGCTAACCGTTCCCAATTTGAAGATTAGGATTCGCGACGCCATCCTTTACCGCTTGCATACACCGCAACCGCCCGTGTCGCCTTTCTGATTATGTTGCTTCGATCTGAACACCCCGCCGATTCGGAATAGGACGAGCACCCTGATGTCAGCAGATCAAAGAACGTGAAATTGGCTTACGCTCCGATACTTTCAAAGATCCGGTTTGTAGCATGCCAGCCAATCGACAACTGGCAATTAGAAGCAACGAACGCCGAAACGCAGTCCGACATCCAACCTTCATTGCTTCTTCCAGCGACATTAGATCAAGCACGACGCTCACCTAAACCACAGCGACCTGAACAGCTAAGCTTTAGCCGTTCAAATCGAATAACGGATCAGAAAGAACCAACTCATCCAACTTTGACGTACGAGTGTCTAGACGTTGGAGTTCCTGGAATATGCGCATTTTTATACGGTCGCGCAAATCCGCCGGCAACTTCTGCTTTGTTCGCTGATCGTTCCAGGGGGAGCAATCCGGGAACATCTCCCGATCCGAGAATCGAGGAATTAGATGCGCGTGAACATGCGGATCTCTATTACCGAGAATGGAAACGTTGACTCGGTCGGCCCCCGTAGCCTCTCTAATGGCTTGCATCGCGATCTGAATATCCCGCATGAAGCCCAACATTGTGTCCATGGGCATGGTCTCAATCGTGACCCTATGTTCATTCAGAGCCAGTATGGATCGTCCGGGGAATCTGTCGTCATCATAGAGGCCAAGACGGGAGTGTTGCGACTGTGCGATTGGCTCCCAAAGTTCGAATCCGCATTTGCACGGAACATCTTGAAGTAGTGGAGTTCTCAGTGACACTGTCTTCATGACAACATGTACTCCTTCGTAAAGTGAATCATATTCTTTGAAGTCAGAACATCGCTTATGTCCTGATGCAACTGCTTTCCGCGTTTTCGCATGTCTCCGAAATTTGCAGATTCTTTAGGATCAGGCTCCTTGCATTCAATTTCTACTGATTTCCGCCAGGCTTGATCACCAGACCGTTCTATGAAGTAGTCCAGAGTTTCTACTATTCTTTGCACCTTTTCGCGACCGCCGTCTGCATCCATATCGACGTAATTGAGGAGGCGAATCAAGCGAAGAACTGCAGGTTCCTTGAACGCGCGAAGTAGAAACTCGAGCTCATCCGGGTTACCTTCGTGAGATAGGAGATACAAGGGAGCAATAGAAGATATGAAGCATAGCTTGCGCGAGATAAGCAACTTCAAGTATCGAAGCGAATAGGGAACGCCCGATATGTTTCCCCTTGACTGCTTAGCATGGTAATCAACCGCGATCGTCCGCCAGTACCGGATAATGTCATTAAGCAGGAATCGTGGAATCTTCTCTGAAGGAGACTTTCGAGCTTCCAGATACATACTCAAAATTGTCTTGATGGTTTCTTCGTGGACGGCGGGGTCGAATAGCGAAACACTTTCTTCCAAGAAGAGAATTCGACGGGTCAAGTTGTGATTAGTGTCATCTTCAAGACCGACATGCTCAGTTAGCTTGGAGGCATCTATGCAGGATCCGAAAATGCCGCTACTTCCGGGCGCGGAGAGAACAACACCATCAACCAAGGTTTCGCGCAGCCGATCAATGACAACCATCTGGTGACGCTTGCTGTCTTCTTCCTGCATGCCTATGAAGAGGTAATCAAGATCAGAGCTTGGCGTGAGTTCGTGACGCGCAAGCGAACCAAATGCCACTAGGTCATCGCCGCAACCAGCCATCTCCGGCACCTGCGCTAGCGCTGAGCGTGCACGATCAATCGCAGCGGTGCTTCGAGCAGAAGCCGCTAGCAGACTCTTCGACGAGTCCTTGGCTAGGCTCAACTTGTTGAGCTCCTCGGTCAAAAGATCAGTAAAACTGATGGATACTTCCGCCATCAGCACCCCCAGTACCTCGTTACCCCTATGTCTCGGACTAGTCTACGGCAGAGCCATGGCCCTTCTCCTCATCTTCGAAGGCGAGTGTGAGCCCACTCATACGTCGCCCCGTCTAACCAATAGTCAGTTCAATCAGAAATGCCAGTGCGTGTGAACCACCTGGCAACTCGCGACGAACTCCGTGAATCGGGGCGTGGCATCTTCCGTAATGCATCCTCGTAGAAAGCTAGTCGGGTCGCAGATCTTGCATATCTCCTCTGCGTGAGAACGACCTGCAGTGTCAGATACAGACCGGAAATAAGCATGAATGCACCCACTGTAATGGAGACAGCTAGCATCCATGGTTCGTCTCCTTGAAGTGAGAGTGCCGTCAACAGAGGAAGGGACGCGACAACCGCTGCAAAGTAGATGCCGGCCATTGGACCGAGTCCACCTCCAGAGAGGAGCGAGGTCTCATGTCTTAGCGTTCGCATGACTTGAAAACGCTGTTCCTCCGGTAGTCGGAGGAAAGCTTGAATGTCATCTTCCTGGACGGTCACGTCCTCAACTAGATGGTGTTCGGAAGGTGTTCGAGTTCCCATTTGATGAGAGTATCTTTCATCTGCGGCCAGCGAGGTTCATGAAGGGGCTCCGATCCCCTGTAAAGAAATTGCGATCTAGGACCCGAGGGAATGAGGGGCTGGTTGTCATGGATAAGGTCGTCAACCTGGACGAACCTGTTTCGTCGAAGACGTAGTAACGCTGAGCGCCCTTAACTGCAGGAAAAGCGCAAGGGAAATTGCTTTGCTGTAGCCCAAGTGGTTCAAGGACATCAGCCTGTTCGGACGCCCTTCGCCCGGTACCCCCGGGAACGTATCAACACATGTTGGACTTCAGGTAATGCCGCCTTAACTGGAGAACGAAGGACCCGGGTTCCTCGTTACACAGCCTATTGGCAGGAGCAGTTGCCCAGCGATGAGCAAGTACCGGAGCAATTGTCTCAGTAACCCGGGCTCTCCCGAGTTCATCTCGGCCCTACAACCTTCTTTGCCGGAACATCGGGAACGACACTCGCACCCGCTCCACGGTCTCCGGCGAAACCTCCACCACACGCACGCAGGGCTCCAGCCCAACCAGGCCCCTCGGGTCCACCAGCACGCTCCGGCCCACCGACATCGGCGGCGCCTGGCAGACCCCCGCCACGTAGACGCTGTTCTCGGTCGCCCGGGCCGCGTTCAGTGCCAGCCACTGCTCCGTTTTGTGCTCTCCCGGCACCCAGGACGAGCAGACGAGCAGGACCTGCGCGCCGGTGTCGGCCAGTGACCTGGCCAGCTCCGGGAACCGCAGGTCGTAGCAGGTCATCAGCCCGAACCGCACTCCCCCGTGCTCGAACACCACCGGGGCGGTGGACGGGCCCGGCTTGATGAACGTGGACTCGCCGAAGCCCTGCGCGTCGAAAAGGTGGATCTTCCGGTAGAAAGCCAACCGGTCGCCGTCGGGCCCGAAAGCCACCAGCGTGTTGTACGCCCGGCCCGGCTCGTCCGAAGTTTCCACCACGCCCACCACCAGCGCGCTGCCGTGGCGGCGGGCGATGGACGCCAGATCCCGGCAGACGGGCCCGTTCAGCGGCTCGGCCACCGCGGGGAACGTCGCGTCCACCTTCTTCTTCGGCAGCTGTGCAGAAGGCCCCTCAGAGAGCGCTGTAGAGTTTTCCCAGGAGATGGGGGAATGCAGTGGCAGTGAACAGTTTCGAAACGCTGAAGAAGGTCATCGAGGAGAACTCACAAGCGGGTGAGTTCTATCGTGCTGTGCATGAGTGGACCGTGACAGCGGTGGAGGAGGATCCACTCCAGGAGGGCGAATGCGTCTGCGGCCAGCAACATCTTCGGTATATGTACACCATCCAAAATCTGTATACAGGGCGGCCGCTGGAATACATCGGCAGCAAATGCGTAGAGCACTTCCAGAGTAGCGAGCTGAACCTTCAGGTCAATGTGTTCCGGGGGCTGTTCGATCTCAGGAAGAAGATCCTCGCGGGGGAGAAAATCTTTCTCGACGAGGACTTCTCACGTGAAATCCTGCGGTGGTTGTATGAAAATGAGGCTTTCTCGGCTAATCAGTACAACGGCAATAACGGCCTGAATGACTACCAGTTTCTTCTGGACATGTTCAACAAGCGTCATAAGGACAGGATCACCCAGGGGCAAGAGAACAAGATCTGGGCACTGCTGCAATATTCGGTGAAGCCATTTGTTCGCGATCATCCTGCACTCGGCTAGGTCACCTGGTGAGACGCGCACGTGTCGGTGGCGTTTCCGTTCCTTCATGTCGCCCTGCTTGGACTGTCTCAGTTTGCGGCGAGTAGTGGGTGGAGCATTCCGACTAATGGGAGCGGAGGCCGCCAGAACATAGGGCATTGGCGCCTGCCAGCCTGGGCATTTTTTTCACTTCCTGTCGCTTCTGCTGCCAAAAATCCCAGCCGAAATCCCCGAACACGCCGACCTGGATCACGCTGTTATCGCCAGAAACCGGAATCGCCCTGATCGACTCCAAAATGTGGGCCGACGGCGTCTATTGGTGGGACAACAAGCAGCTCTTCCGCAACGGCAGGGAGCTTAAGGCCTTCGTACTAGGAGCAGGTGTTGAGGCACTTCGTGCCGCCTATCCCGGTTATGTGGTTGAAGATTGGACGGTGCTGCACTCACCGACCGGAAGGCTCTCCCTGCCGTCAGTGGAGCGTGCAGATATTTTCCCACTACCCGGCCGGGCACCCATCCGGCTGGTCACTCCACTGGAGCTTGTATCGGAGGTGCATGCCTTCTTGGCAGAGGGCGTTGCCCTCCATACAGTCCAGGTCCCAGCCCTAGCCGGGCTCCTCCGCTCAATGTTGTAACCGGATGGACGTGGGGACTCCGCTCCTCCCCGGCGCTGGAAATTCTCCTGTCAGCGCGATCTCAGACGCAGTTGGACGTAGTCGCACTCCCGCCTAGCCTTCCAACCATATCCGCTGAGTAAATCCGCCACGCTTGTGACGCTTTGCGGTTGCCGCCTCGGCCACTTCTGCAAGCGAATACCCCAGGTTGTCGAGTACGGCGGTGAAAACCTCGAGAACATCCGCTGCCTCTTCCAAACGCTGACTAGCATCAGCATCGCGAAGTTCCTCGGCTTCTTCGACCAACTTCGCGAGAAGACTGTCCAGGTATGCACCGGAGTCAAGAATGCGGGTGTCAGGTCTCAGCCCCGCGGATGTCATGATTTCCGGGATCCGGTCCCTCACTAATTTGCCCAAGTCAGACGTCCTTCCGATACTTGCACGATGGGGTTCTACTCAGCACATCCGACTGCTTCGACTGCCTGGCGGCTGGCCGTGCTGATGGGCGCCAACGCTCGAACTTATAAGTTCGCCCTTGCAGATGCTCTGATCGAGCATGCTAGCGAGGGCCGCTCTTCCGTCACACTACGGGAGCTCGCCACCTCATACACCTCAGCAATAATTAGGCACTCTGCTAATGGCCCGCAAGCGCCTGCGTCCATGAATCTAGCGCCAAAGGATTTCCTATCCTTGGTCAACAAGTTCCGTGAAGCGTCTCCAGGCGATGCTCCTCCGACGGAAGAGCTGGTGGACTCAGCAGTGCGCGCGATGCCAGGCATGGTGATGCAGAAGTTTCACAACCTGCGTGGAGGCGTCGAGACACCCCACCGCTTCTATTCACTCAGGGCATCAGGGCGAGACGCCGTTGTGGACTTCACCCCGGCTTTGAAGGCTGTGGCCGGTTCCACCGAACTGCACAGTTTGAGCTCAGAGCTGGACGCACGTTGGCAGATCGTCGAAGCATCGTTTGCTAGCGGAGTCGGACAAAGTCTGATGGGGCAGGGACTCGGGATTGATCTGAGCTTGGAACATCTCCTTGAGAAACGGCGCAGGCGACCGGTGGCGGGTCTGACGGCTGCTGTCGCCGGCTTCCAGTACGGCCGCTGCCTGATCTGCTGTGAACCCCTTGAACCATTTGATTCTGTCGCCATTGATCACGTTTTTCCATTCTCATTAATGAATAACGGGAGAGCGCTGATTGGTCCGCATTTAGACCTTGATGCCGTCTGGAACCTCGCCCCGGCGCACGCTTCCTGCAACGGTCAGAAGAGCAATCGACCCCCTACGCGTGTTGAGATTTTCCGGCTTGGACAGCGAAATGAGGCAATCATGCTCTCACCCCACCCCCTTCGCCGGACGCTCGAACTGTCACTTGCCCTAGGAGGCTTCAAAGCGGGTGAAGGTTCGTGGCACAAGTTCTTGGCATCAGTGCTTTAACTACCGTGGATTCTGCTGCGCGTTATCCGGACGAGTTCCAGCGCCTCGAGCATGCAGTTCTCAATTTCAAGGCTGACCCAACATGAGAATCGTTTCCTGGAACTGCGCCATGGGCTTCGCAAAAAAGCGCCCTCTCGTCGAGGCACTGAACCCTGACATCGCAAGCTTGCCGGAAGCTTCTCAGAGAGACATCGAGGAAACTGAGGCGCCGTTCAAGGCCTGGGTGGGTTCCAACCCGCACAAGGGGCTGGGTATTGTCGGCTTCACAAACCGTTCTTACAGGCTTCACGAGGCCGGCATGCTGCTGCCTTGGCATATTCCGTTTAGCGTGGATGGACTGAACGTAATCGGGCTTTGGTCTCATGTCCGAGATAAAGATCTCAAGTATGTGCGGGTAACACATGGGATTATCGATCGTCACGCCAGTTTCTTATCCTCAGCACCTTCACTGATCATTGGTGACTTCAACAGCAACACTGTTTGGGACCAAGAGCATCCCGGCCGGAACCATTCCATGCTTGTGACGAAGCTTGAGGCTCTCGGCTTGCAGAGCGTTTATCACAGGAGTCAAGGCCTGCCCCACGGCGAGGAGATCATAAAGACTTACTTTCACACGAAAAAGCTTCGCTTCGGCCATCACATCGATTACGCATTCCTTGGCGGAAAATCAGCATCGATGGCGGGCCGGCCGGAGGACTGGCTGACGTACAGCGACCACATGCCCCTAATCCTCGACATTGACGAGGCTTAGAAGCTCTGTTGGTGCCTTTCGCTGGTCCCCGGAGCCCGGCTTACAACCGCCGCTGCCGGAACATCGGGAACGACTCCCGCACCCGCTCCACTGTCTCCAGCGAAACCTCCACCGCCCGCACCCCAGGCTCCAGCCCCAGGTCCGCTTCAACGACCCCCATCGGGTCCACCAGCACGCTCCGGCCCACGGACACCGGCGGCGCCTGGCACACCCCCACGACGTAGACGCTGTTCTCGATCGCCCGCGCCGCGTTAAGCGCCAGCCACTGCTCCGTCTTGTTAGTGCCCGGCACCCAGGACGAGCAGACCAGCAAAACCTGCGCGCCGGCGTCGGCCAGCGACCTCGCCAGCTCCGGGAACCGCAGGTCGTAACAGGTCATCAGCCCGAACCGCACTCCCCCGTGCTCGAACACCACCGGCTCGGTTGACGGCCCCGGCTTGATGAACTTCGACTCCCCGAAGCCCTGCGCGTCGAAAAGGTGGATCTTCCGGTAGGAAGCCAGCCGGCCGCCGTCGGGCCCGAAAGCCACCAGCGTGTTGTACGCCCGGCCCGGCTCCTCCGAGGTTTCCACCACGCCCGCCACCAGCGCAATGCGGTGGCGGCGGGCAATGCCGGCAAGCTCCCGGCAGACGGGACCGTCCAGCGGCTCGGCCTTCTCGGGGAAGGTCGCGTCAACCTTCTTCTTCTCATAGGTGGCGTACTCCGGGAAAGGCCACCAGCGCGGCGCCGTCGCGCGCTGCCTCGGCGGCGAACCTGTCGATCGCGGCGAGGTTGGCCCGGATGTCGGCGCCCGACTCCAGCTGCCCCAGCGCTATCCTCACGAGCATTCCTTCCCTCGGCCCAGCGGCCACACTACAACCCGACAAACGTCAGACGACTGCCTCGACCGTCGCCTTCTCCGTGGCCGTCATCTCCGGCGGTGAGGCTTTGAAACCGCGCGTGATCAGCGCCAGGACCAACACGCCCAGCACCAGCCAGGAAACCCCCAGCGTAATGGCGTTGCCGTCCAGCCGGGAGAGCAGGTAGGCGCAGATGACGGCGCCAATCACCGGGACCACCACGTGGGACACCGGGTTCACCTGCTGCCCGGCCCGGCGCCGGCGCATGTAGTGGAACACCACCGCGACGTTCACCAGCGTGAAGGCGGTGAAGGCACCAAAGTTGATGAACGACGTCGACGTGGCCACGTCCAGGAAGATCGCGATCAGGCCCACGACGCCGGTGACCACCAGGTTCGCCACCGGGGTGTGGAACTTCTCGCTGAGCTGGCCGAAGACCGCCTTGGGGAGGACGGAGTCGCGGCCCATCGCGTACAGCAGGCGGGAGGCGCTGGCCTGCGCGGCGAGGCCGGAGGCGAACTGCGCCACCACCAGCCCGGCCAGGAACACGGCGCCGAACAGCTGCCCGCCGATCTGCAGGGCGATGGAGCTCGCCGCTGAGGCCGAGTCCTCAAACACGCCGCCGGGGTGGACCAGCTGGGTCACTAGGACGGACGACCAGCATGATGACCCGTAGGAAGTCCTTGACTGTCTTCCGCTATTGGGCGTGCGAGGGAAGTGTGATGGGAAATCGGAGGCATGGCCGCGTGTGCAGAAAACGCGGCATGTCACGCCCCAAAGCGTTGATAATGCCGATAACCTACGAGTCAATCAGTACTCGCTTGAGAGGGAGGCCGCGTTTAATGGGTGGTGAAGAAGAGGAAGAGTGGCACGGCGATGAATACTTGACGCCTGCACTGCGTCCGGCACCCATGGAATGGTCTGTGCTTGAGGCTATTCCTAATGCCTTTAGTCCGGAGCCCCACACCCTCCTGCACATCAAGTTTGAGTCTCGGGACTACTCGTTACGGCAATTCAGCGAGACGATACTCGATGCCGAAGCCATGATTCAGTTTTTCTCCATAACCGCTGGTCCCATAGCTAAAGGTGGTCTGGGTAGACCTCTAGCCCGCGAAGCGGTCGACCAGATTCGAGAGTATGTTTCCGAGCACATTGAAGTCCGTGGCGTCTCCCTCAGCAGTCCGCTCGAAATCGTCTACGTAGCCGCCACGGCAGCTGCAATTGCTGCTGCTCTCAACAGGTGGATTACCGTGAAGTCGAACTGGGAAAAGGCGCGGGCGGAAAAGGCAAAAGCTGATACCGCTGTGGCGGAAAGCAAAGTAGCGCGCGCCGAAGCCAACCGCGACGTGAAGAAGGCAAGACTTGAAGAGCTGGCAACGGAATTCGTCATCGACTTCGTAGAGAACGAGACCAAGCAGGGCTTTCATTCGCTACCCGACGTACATCCACTCAAGAAGATGACCAAACGAACAATAAATGGATTGACCGAATTGGACAGTGCGTCAGCTGAGATGACTAGATCTGATAGGTGATAACCTGGTCGTCGATAATAGTGCGCGCGCACTCGCGTAATGCGCCGACCTCTTCTATAGAGTTGCAGATTTTTTCAACAATAAAACCAACTGCTGCTCTTTGTTTTGGTGCCGATAGCAAACTTAATAGCTAACTTCTTTGCGTGGACCTCGGCACAGGACCTGAACACCGACGTCGGCCAGTGACTTGTCCAGCTCCGGGAACAGCAGGTCGTTAGACTGAACCGCGCTTTCCCATGCTGTAATATCGCTTGGACCTACGACGAGAGCAAACTCCGCCGACGGGCCTCTGCGCCGGGCTGCCTCAGGATGCGCCCAAAGACACCTCGCCCCTTGTATTGGGGCCTTAATCCCCCTTGAAGGGAACGGGGGCTTAGATTTATAGCAGCACTGGAGTCAAACTCTTCTTTCCCGAGGTCACAGGCCCGCGGAGCGTCACACCAGCAAAGAGCAGGAAACCCATGCGCTTCTCCTACTGCGAATGAACCTGTGGGCTGTAATCTGAGAGCCAGTCTTAGCAGGGCAGGGGAACATGGATATCCAGGGCTGGTTGTATCAGACATTTGGTTGGATCCAATGGAATGAAGCCTTCCTTCAGGGAGCCTTGGGGGGCAGTGTCCTTGGACTCGGTAGACTAATCGTCACCATTATTGGGATGGACCACGAGAGCCACCCAACTAAGTATGGCCAGCTGATAGCCAGCCACATCCTGGCGGCCGTGCTGTTTGGACTACTCGGTGGTGTAATGGCATTTGCTTTCGAGGGGAGGGCAGGCAGCTTTATGCAAGGCATCTCGGCCATGGCCCTTTTGGGTATCCTCGCAGGCACGATGCTTCCCGTATCACCTGGCAAGCGGTCAGCTGACACTCCTTCCACTCCCCTGAAACAAGAGAGCCAAGGAATGACCCCGTGAAGCGGAAGCCGGTAGCTGCATCCGATTCATTCTGGGGTGACCTTGCCAACGCCCTGGCACTCCGGCCCGTTTACCGTCAGCCTCTGACCCAAACCCAGCAGGTCAAACCCTCCTCCGCGTCTACCTCGAGTCCTGGTCCCCAAAAATGGCAGAAGCCACAAGAGCCTTCGCAAAAGCAGGCAAAGGTTGATGGCCAGCATGAGCCAGACCCAGCAGCGTCCAATCCAAGCACCGTTTCTGCCCAACCAGCCCTTACGGAACAGAACCTCGATGATGAAATTGCAGCCGCAGCGGGTTTACTAATAAGGGCATTAGCCAAGCGTGGACGAGCTCCGCAAATGACCGGACCGGAGCAGGAGTCCGTTTCTGTGCCGCTAGGGGTGGAAAAACGCATTCTGGTGAACGTACCGGTGAGCACGGCCTACAACCAGTGGACCCAGTTCGAGGACTTCCCGCACTTCATGGGCGGTGTCAAAACTGTCACGCAGCTCAGTGACGACCGGCTGGAGTGGGTAGCCGAGATCGGCGGCGTCCGCCGGCAGTGGGAAGCGAAGGTTCTGGAGCAGGTACCCGAGCGCAGGATCGCTTGGGCGGCCACGGAAGGTGCCACGAATGCGGGCGTTGTGGAATTTGAGGACATCGGCGGCGGGCAGACGTCCGTGCAGCTGAGACTCGAATACGAGCCCGAAGGACTTATCGAGAAGGTGGGCGACAAGCTCAATGTGGTGGACCGGCAGGCCGAAGCAGACCTGCAGCGGTTCAAGGAATTCATTGAGGATGAAGGTTACGCCAGCGGTGCCTGGCGCGGCGCCGTCAACCCCGGTGCCACCGTGGGCACGCCCGGAGTGGAAGACGCCGCCGGATCCCGCGGCGATTCGGGCAAGGTAGGCGTCTCAGGCAAGGTGGCCGCTGGACTCGGCGTTGCCGCTGCCGCCGGCGCAGCAGCTGCCATGGCGGCCGGCACCAACAAGGGCACTACGGAGGCCGCCGACGAAACAGTGACTCCGACCGTTCCCGGGAAGCCTGTCACGGTGACGCCGCTGACGACGGACACCACCACAGACACCAGGTCAACGGGCACCACCACAGACACCACATCAACGGGCACCTCTACCACGGATACGACGGCGGCAGCGGGCTCCACCGGTTCGGTCGCCGACCTCGGTAATGACAGGATCGGGCACGCATTCGACCAGACCAACGGCCTAGTGGACACAACGGGCGAGTCCGACGAGACGCTGGAAGGCGAAAACTTGAGCGCCGCCGAGCGCCGCGACGATGACCGCCGGCCCGACGGCGGCCTGCCGCCCATCGGCGGCAACCTCGGCCAGCATTGATCCTGACGTCCATGTTTGAGTATCTAATGCCATTAGTCGGCGAGGCGCGCCCCATCGAAATGAACAGCATGGTTGGCGAGCTAGGGTCATCCTGAACGAAACAACGAGTTGGCACGATCGCTTAACCTTCCACAAACCTATGTGGAAACAGAACGAGCTTCGGCATGACGACAGGAGCCTCAGGACCTGGTCGATGCTCTGCTTCAGTCAGAGAATGAGGAGAAATCGAATGGTTAATCCACAGCCCTTTTCTCCGTCACACTGCTTTCGGAATACCTGCCCGTGTGCTGGAGGTCGTCCCTACAGCCGCCGCTGCCGGAACATCGGGAACGAGTCCCGTACCCGGTCCACCGTTTCCAGCGAAAACTCCACTGAGCACACTCCGGGCTCCAGCCCGAGGTCAGCCTCCACAACCCCCATCGGATCCACCAGCACGCTCCGCCCCACGGACACCGGCGGCGCCTGGCAAATTCCCGCGACGTACACGCTGTTCTCGATCGCCCGGGCGGCGTTCAGCGCCAGCCACTGCTCCGTCTTGTGCTCCCCCGGCACCCAGGACGAGCAGACCAGCAGGACCTGCGCGCCGGCGTCGGCCAGGGACCTTGCCAGCTCCGGGAACCGCAGGTCGTAGCAGGTCATCAGCCCGAACCGCACTCCCCCATGCTCGAACACCGCCGGGTCAGTGGACGGTCCCGGCTTGATGAACGTGGACTCCCCGAAGCCCTGCGCGTCGAAAAGGTGCATCTTCCGGTAGGAAGCCAGCCGGCCGCCGTCGGGCCCCAAAGCCACCAGCGTGTTGTACGCCCGGCCGGTCTCGTCCGAGGTCTCCACCACGCCCGCCACCAGCGCGATGCGGTAGCGGCGGGCGATGCCGGCCAACTCCCGGCAGACGGGGCCGTCCAGGGACTCGGCCACCGCGGGGAACGTCGCGTCCACCTTCTTCTTCTCGTAGGTGGCGTACTCCGGGAAAGCGACCAGCGCTGCGCCGTCGCGCGCTGCCTCGGCGGCAAACCTGTCGATCGCGGCGAGGTTCGCCCGGATGTCGGCGCCCGACTCCAGCTGCCCCAGCGCAATCCTCACGGCTCTTCCTCCCTTCGCCCCGGCGGCAACACTACAAACAGACAGTCTCAGGCGGCCGCCTCCACCGTCGCCTTCTCCGTGGCCGTCATCTCCGGCGGCGAAGCCTTGAACCCGCGGGTGATCAGGGCCAGGACCACAACACCCAGCACCAGCCAGGACACACCCAGCGTAATGGCGTTGCTGTCCAGCCGGGAGAGCAGGTAGGAGCAGATGACGGCGCCGATCACCGGGACCACCACGTAGGACACCGGGTTCAGCTGGTGCCCGGCCCGGCGCTGGCGCACATAGTGGAACACCACCGAGGCGTTCACCAGCGTGAAGGCGGTGAACGCACCAAAGTTGATGAACGACGTCGACGTGGCCACATCCAGGAAGATCGCGATCAGGCCCACGACGCCCGTGACCACCAGGTTCGCCACGGGGGTGTGGAACTTCTCGCTGAGCCGGCCGAAGACCGCCTTGGGCAAGACGGAGTCGCGGCCCATCGCGTACAGCAGGCGTGAGGCGCTGGCCTGAGCGGCGAGGCCGGAGGCGAACTGCGCCACCACCAGGCCGGCCAGGAACACGGCGCCGAACAGCTGCCCGCCGATCTGCAGGGCGATGGAGCTGGCAGCGGACGCCGAGTCCTCGAACACGCCGCCGGGGTGGACCAGCTGGGTCACGTAGGAGACCGCCACGAAGATGCCGCCGCCGATCAGGGCCACGAGCATGATGGCGCGCGGCACGGTCCGGCGCGGGTTGATGGTTTCCTCGGTGAGGGTGGTGACGGCGTCGAACCCCAGGAACGAGTACGCGGCGATGGCCGCGCCGGCGGAGATGGTGGCGAAGCTGGCGGTGTCGTTGAAGAACGGCTGCCCGCCGGCCAGTCCCCCGGCGCCGTTGGCGGACACCACGCTGCCGATGGCCAGCGCCACGAAGAACACCAGGACCAGCAGCTGGAACGCCATCAGCACGTAGTTGGCCTTGTCCGCCACCTTGATGCCCAGGATGTTCAGCAGCGTGGTGATGACGATGAAGCCCACGATCCAGACGCCGATGGGGATGCCGGGGAACTGGGCGCTCAGGTAGGAGCCGCCGATCAGCCAGATGACCATGGGCAGGAAGAGGTAGTCGAGCAGGACGGCCCAGCCCACCAGGAACCCGACGCGGGGATCGATGGAGCGGCGGACGTAGGTGTAGGCGGAGCCGGCCACGGGGTAGGCGATGGCCATCCGGCCGTAGCTGTGCGCGGTGAACAGCATGGCCACGAGCGCCACGAGGTACGCGGCGGGCGCGGCGCCGCCGGTGGTTTCGGCGATGATGCCGAAGATCCCCAGGACGATGATCGGGGTCAGGTACGCCAGCCCGAACAGGACCAGCGAGGGCAACTTCAGCGTGCGGGTGAGGGTTGTTGTCACGGTGTTTCCTTAGGGCTTGTAGGACGGCGGTGTCCAGGTGGCCGGGTTGATGCGGCCTTGGTAGACGGAAAGTTCGACGGCGGGCTCCCCCTCGCGGAACTGCGACCAGGGGCGGTTGAGGTTCTCCGTCCCGTGCGTGCGGACGCGGTCGACGGCGGCAAGGTCCAGTTCCGCGGTGAGCAGCTGCGGCTGATCGTCTGTTGCTTCTGTGAGGGTGTTGCCCTCCGGGTCCACGATGATGCTCTTGCCCTGGCCGGTGGGGCCGGCGCAGTTGACGCTGACCATAAAGACCTGGTTCACGATGGCGTTGGCCTTGGCGAGGATCAGTTCCTGTTTGCGGTCCGGGGTGGTGGTTTTGACGACGTTGAGGATGACGTCGGCTCCCATCCAGGCGAGCTGGCGGGACACCTCCGGGTACCAGGCGTCGTAGCAGATGTTCAGGCCCACCCTGCCGATGCCGGGCAGGTCCACGGTGGTGAACCGGTCGCCGGGGTCGTAGGGCTCGAATGGGCGCCAGGGGAAGATCTTGCGGTAGTAGCCGGCGAGCTCTCCGTCCGGGGAGAGGACCAGCTGGGTGTTGAACAGCTGCCCTTCCGGGCCGCGTTCGCAGACGCTGCCGGGCACCAGCCAGATGTTGAGGTCTTTCGCGAGCTGTTTGAGTTCTTTGACCCGTGGTCCGTCCAGGGGTTCGGCACTTGCTTGGAGCATTTCGGTTCTTTGCAGGTCCGGGTTTTCGTCACCGAACAGGTGCAGCTCGGGGAAGACCACGAGCTTGCTGTGCGGCTGGGCTTCGAGGGCTTTCTGGACCTCGTCCGCGAACGCCGAGACGGGTTCGCTGATGAGCCGGGGCCTTGCTTGGGCCGCGACGAGGGGAAGGGTGCGTTGCATGGGTTTGTCTCCGCATTGGGGTGTGATCCGGGTTATATTAGATCAGAATGAACCAATAAAGGAAAGGGGGCGGCGTGGGCCGTAAGGTAGCGGATATGACCCGTCAGCTTGAGGACACCGCCGAGCCCCCGCGCCTTGGCGCCGGCAGGATGTCCGGGATGGAGCGCCGCAGTGCGATGGACGCGGTGCGGATGCGGATCGGGATGGCGATTTCTTTAGGACTCTTGAAACCCGGCGAGCGGCTGCCGGACCAGGAGGACGTGGCGCTGGGTCTCTCGGTCAGTCCGATTACGGCCCGCCGTGCGCTGGCGAGCCTGGCGGAGCAGGGCGTGGTGGTGCGCCGACGTGGCCGGGCGGGCGGGACGTTTGTGGCGGATTCCCCACCGTCAGATGTTTTGGCTGAGCTTTCGGCGTCGCCGGCGGAGTCACAGGCGGTGAACCGGCTGGTGGACCGGCGGCTGCTGTTTGAGTGCGCGGTGACGCACTACGCGGCGGTCAATGCCACGCCCGAACAGCTGGACGAGCTGGAGCGGCTGACCGGGGCCATGGCAGAGGCCACTGACTGGTCCGTCTACCATCAGGCCGACGAGCGGTTCCATCAATTGGTGGGAACGGCGTCAGGAATGGGTAGCGCCGTCGAGGTTTATCACGAGACGCTTGCCGAGCTCTATGACTACTTCATCCCCTACCCCATCGAGAAGCTGCACAAGTCCAACCACGACCACATTGCGCTGGTGGCAGCCCTCCGCGCCGGTCGCGTTGAGGAAGCCGTGGAAGTTTCCCGGAAGCACGTAGACATCCTGCACCGAACGATGTTCATGGGGCTGGCGCAGGGCGGAGCTTGAGTCGCCACGCCATCCGCAAGCCGGTTGTGAAGTCGGTTCGGATCCTGCACGAACAAAGGCTGCCCCAAGGCGTCGTTTTGGCGCGAGTTGGCGACATCGTCGCGCCACTCTAAGCTCTCGGAGATTGAGCGTTTGATATCCGAGGCCAAGGGGGAAACAGCATGACGACAGCGACAGGTGTGACATACGAAATGCGGTCCGTGAAGACGGTTCGTGGCATGGAGGCCAGGACTCGAGTCAAGTTAGAGAAAGAGGGCTGGGAGTTTGTCTCTCAGATTCAAGGAGCGGTGCGGACGGAACTGACCTTTCGACGGCCGAAACCAGAAATTCCGTGGAAAATGATCGGGATCGGCGGCGGCCTACTTGCGCTTTTTATTGTGGTGCTGTCCATCATGAGTGCGCTCGGGGGCGGGGCCAATTCGAGCAACGACGCGGCAACCCTTCCGCCACTACCTCCATCCCAAACCGCGCCAACTTAAGCAAGCACACCATCCGTTGAGCTAACGCCTGCTGCCCCTGTGGTAACCGCCACCTCCGTCGATGAGTTGCTAGACAAGCTCAATTCCGCCCAAATGGGTGGAATTAAGATTGGGGACCAGTTTCGACTGACCGGCGAACTGTTCATGTCCGATCTGTGGATGACCGGGGCGTCCGGAGAGTACAACGTCTTGCTAAAGGCCCACGGTGGAGCCGATGACCTCTCGGTGTTCGTTGATAAATCAGATGCAGCCAGGTGGCAGGACGGCACACAGGTCCAGATGATCGTGGAAATGGGCGAGGCTACGATCAACGGTGAAACCACGGCCGGCTGGCTCAGGGCCCTTTCTGTGGAGACGATCCCGTAGCCGAAACAACCGCATCCGCGCTGCGATCAGCATGAACACTGCCATGCGAGATCTGTGCTTTAACGGGCACCTAGCTCGCCAGGAGTGCGTCTGGCTATTCAGAAGCCGTAGCTTATTTTGCGACGTCCGATCATCCGAGACTCTCGAACACCAGGGTCGCCTGAATGCGGTCGCCGCCCCCGATCATTCCCTTACTCCCGCTGCTGGCGGTGGTTATGGTGTGGAGTCGATAGCCTTTGGCGGCCTGATCGTTGATGGCTTTCTCAAGGGAGGTCAGGTTGCCTGAACCGGTTCCCCAAAGTTTTTCTTTCAGAATCACCTGCAGGACGACATACCGCATGACACGAATTCCTTCCGTTGCTAGCTAATTGGAGCCATGCTAATCGATACGGCGTGCACCCCTAGGGACGTGAGAAACGACGCGGTGGACGACCCCGTATATCAAGCAACGCGATGCGAAAAGCTGCAGATGTCGTACCGCGACTACATCGCGCTCCGCCCAGCCCTTCGCACGCAGTGCTGAGGAGGCCGTGGAGGTCGTTGGACTGATAGCCCCGCGACCACTGTCACCTCTTGGCAAAAATACACAACGCGAGTATCACAGAAGCTCGGAGCGAACCCAGAAAGCATCAACAAAGGATCAAGATTAGCGATTGATAATCAGGATTCGCACAGTTTTCTCCCAGAAAACCAAAATGCGGGCATTTTCTCAGATGTAATGAAATGACTTTGACGCTGTTGGGGGAAGCGAAGATGTTGTGTCTGTCGGCTGGATCGGTCTACCGCTTTTGCGGCCCCCGCTCCATGCTGGATTTCCTCCATGCGCGTCCATCATCGCACCTACCCCGCACGCTTAGCTTCGCATGTCGGTCAGGTGTCCTATGGAAGGACTCTCATGAGCCAGCAACCCTACACCGCCCCTTACCCTCCGAACTACGGCTACGGTGAACCGCCGGTAAGCAACAAATCATTCCTGGCGGCCTGGCTGCTCTCGCTGCTCCTTGGCGTCCTCGGCGTTGATCGTTTCTACCTTGGCAAGGTGGGAACCGGCATCCTGAAGCTGGTCACACTCGGCGGCTTCGGTATCTGGGCACTAGTTGACCTCATATTGATTCTCACGAACAAAATGCGGGACAAGCAGGGTCTTCCGCTGGAAGGTTACGACAGGCACCGGAAGGTCGCTTTGATTGTCACCGGCGTCGTTATTCTCCTGAGCATCGTCGTCAACTCGGCCCGGGCAGGTTCTGCCCCTTCGTCTGCACCCGCTGCATCAACTCCCAAGGTCACCACTGCAGCTGAGACCGCCTCTGCCGCACCCACCAAGGACCCGGCCGTGGTGGCTGCAGAGGCTGAAGCCTCTGCAAAGGCGAAGGCTGAGAAGGATGCTGCGGCTAAGGCAAAAGCAGAAGCAGACGCGGCTGCTAAGGCTGAGGCGGAGGCTGCAGCAAAGGCAAAAGCAGAAGCAGAAGCCGCCGCTAAGGCTCAGGCTGAGGCCGAAGCCGCCGCCAAAAAGGGGACCATCAGCCAGCAGAGCGCCCAGCGAAAGGCCGGCGACTACCTCAAGTTCACCGCTTTCTCGCGATCTGGCCTGATCGATCAGCTGGTGTTCGAGAAGTTCTCAGTGGAGGACTCAACTTGGGCCGTGGACCACATGACTATCGACTACAACGAGCAGGCAGCCAAGAAAGCCAAGGATTATTTGAAGTTCAGCTCCTTCTCCCGTCCCGGGCTGGTCGATCAGCTGCTCTTTGAGGGCTATACGCCAGAGCAGGCCGAGTATGGAGCCAGCACGACAGGCCTCTAACGGCCGGGCAAGGTTTCTAGCTCAGGCTCGAAGTCGATCCCGCCATCGCAATAGGGCAACCGAGACATCTACTGACGGTTGTGCCCAGGGTCCTCTTGGACGCTGTCCAGGAGGACCCTAGCGAACAGATAGTTCCGATCTTTGACCTCCGACTTATCGCGGCATGGCCGGGGATGCCACGAGTGAGCCAACTGATAATCGAGCCGCAACTGGACATCCAATTGTCGAAACACTTATGAAGGGAAATTAGATTGAAATCCATCGCAACTTTGGCCAGCGGTGCGCTCCTGTGCTTCGCCCTCTCGAGCTGTGCGGGGTCCCCGCAAGCAGTTCCCACTGTCACGCATACCGTGACTGAGACGGCCACGGCAACAGTGATCGTGACGGCGACCGCCACGGTGACTGCTGAGCCCGTTGCTCCTGCCGTTGTCGCGGCGCCAGTGCCGGCGGCTCCTGCTGCTCCAGCGATTGCCGTGATCCCGGCCAACGCTGCGGGAATGAATGCAGAGGCACTTGATGACGAGTTATCCGCTTTGGGCTTCAAAAAAATCGTCTATAACGCTGACACTGGCAAGACCGTGCTTCTGCTCAGCAACTGGACAGTTACTGGAATCGACAACGCCGGAGCGGAACAAGCCCTCGACAAAGCAGTGGTCGTTCACGTAACGAAGTAGGTATGATACCGGTGGAAGTTGAGGTTTTAGAGACTTTGGTGCTGCCTGCACTGATCTTGATCCTTGACTGACAGAGCTAGAAGCTGACTCCGACTCCGCCACCTCGGAACTTTGCTTGGTGTTCCACAAATGGAGCCACCCACCAAGAATCAATCTGGTGAAGGTGGACGCGAATAGCAGGGACTTCATAACTGGTCATACCACCGGGGAACACCTGGGCGGGAGACAGCGAGAGTACGTCCAGTGTCGGCAGGGTATCCGCCGGAGACATGGCATCCAAGATCTCTCTAGCCTTTTGGTCAGCGATGAGTTCTTTTTCCTGACGGGATGTCTTCCATTTACCCGCATCCTTGAAAAATTCCACTCCAAATTCTTCGAAGTTCTTGTCAGCAAATCTAGATGTGGATACTGACTTACCCACATAAACAGTTGCCCCGCAAACGACCACTACGCGATAGAGGTCTGCGCCGCCCTCTGCTGCTTTTACAATGGCCTGCAGGTGAGGGTCCGTAGTTTCGATAGTGTTCATTCAGGAACTATAACAACAAGAACATTTTTTATCTGAGTCCTCAACATCTTGGTAAGGAGACCTAGCGGATTGTCTTTGTCGAGTGAATTAGAGTCCAACCAACGACTAGTCACGCGGGTGCAGAAAACGGCAACTTTCGTCAGAAAGGACAGGCACTACGCAGGCTCGTTGTCTACGACCTCCTGTTCCAGGCAGTGAACGGCCGTATGCTGCCCCTGAATTGCTGCTGCTTCACGTCATGATTCTGCGTGAGGAATCCGTGTCGCTATGATGACGTGTCTCGTCGTTCTAAATGGGGAAAAATGAATACTATTCGCACTGTTGCTGGGGCCGTCTTCCTTAGCCTGGTTCTCAGTTCCTGCTCATCTTCGGCTCCGGAAACGGCGCCCACCGTATCGGTCCCGCCTGCCGCCACGCAGACTGCCACTCCTGCACCGACACCGACACCAAGTCGTAAGGAGAATGCGAGAGGGCAGTTGGTCAAGGAAATTGGTGAAACTGCATCGCAGCTCACCGATCCAAAATCCGATACTCCCACATTGACCTTCAAGGTCACCTCGATTCAGCCGATTAAGTGCGATGCACCTTACGCTACTCAACCGACCGGAACCATCATCGGGATCAGTCTGGAAGTTGCCACCACGAGCACCTTCTCAGGCCCCCTTACCGTCAATGGTGAGGAAGGGCTTATCAGCTTCGATCCATATTATTGGAAAGGCTATGCCGCGAACGGCACCCGCATGAACAAGATCGATTCGACTGCTGTTCAGGGCTGCCTTTCCGATGAAAGTAAAATTCTTCCCAGTTATATAGGCAAAGGGGAACAGCTCAACGGCTTGGTTCTTCTTGATGTCACATCACCTTCAGGTGAAGTCTCTTATGACCCTTCAGGTGGTGGCGGCTGGGTTTGGAAATACCCGTCGGCCTAATCAAATAGCTATTCGAATACCATGCAGGGGAAGCTGTTTCTATGCCCGGCCATTACAAACGATCAGCGCGACTCGGCCCTTCCCTGTAAGGCGAAAGGGCACGTCTAGCCAGGTGGACTGGTCCCGAAAGTTGGACTGAAGAATTCAGTTTCGACTCCGGGATGCAGTTCTGGCCGGACGCGCCCTTCGCATGCCACCACCCGCAAAGCGGTTCAGGCGCCTGGATCAGTCGATCAGCACAGGCTGCTTGTCACCCTCGGGAGATTCCACACGGGGCCGAGCGTCGCGCTTCCGGTGATTCACCCAGTTAGCCACAGCTAGCAGCGCCACGAGTGTAAAAGTACTAAGCAGCTGGGGACGGGAATCCTCGCCGATGAAGCCCACCGTAAAGATCGCCGCGAGGATGAGCAGGCCAAAGCACGTGAGCCACGGGAAGCCGGGCATCCGCAGGGGAAGCTCAGTTCCCTCGCGGTCGGCGCGGAGGCGCAGCGCGAGCTGGGCCAGGAGCGCGGACGTCCACACCAGCAGGCACGTCGAGCCCACAATGTTCAGCAGGACGCCAAGGACCATCTCGGGGAACGCCAGCTCCAGCACCACCGTGACAATGCCGAAGGCGACGCTGGCCAGGACTGCGACCACCGGAACCCGCGCCTTGGACACCGAAGCGAGCAGGCGCGGAGCCTCACCCCGCTCGGCCAAAGAGTACGCCATCCGGGAGGCACCGTAGAGGTTGGCGTTGAGCGCGGAGAGGAGTGCCGCGACGGCGACGAGGGTGATGGCGGTGGCGGCACCGGGCATGCCGGCGGCCTCCAACACCGCGGCGAACGGGCTCTTCAGTCCCTCCGAACCAACGGGAACCACGGCCGCGATGATGAAGATGGCACCGATGTAGAACACCAGGATGCGCCACAGCACCGTCCGCACCGCCTTCTTTACGCTCCGGGCCGGCTCGGCGGTCTCTGCTGCGGCCACGGACACAATCTCGGTGCCGCCGAACGCGAACGCCACCACGAACAGTGCCGTGGCAATTCCGGCGAAACCGCTAGGCGCGAAGCCCTCGCCCATGAAGTTGGACAGCCCCGGCGACTGGACGCCCGGCAGCCAGCCGAACAGCAGGGCAGCGCCCACGGCCAGGAACACGACGATTGCCGCCACCTTGAGCAGGGCGAACCAGAACTCGAACTCGCCAAAGTTCTTCACACTGGTCAGGTTCACGGCGGTGAGCACCACGATGAACACGAAAGCCATCAGCCACACCGGCAGAGCCGGGAAAATGGTGGCCAGTAGGCCTGCCGCCCCGAGCGCTTCGGCCGCGATGACCACCACCAGCTGGATCCACCACAGCCAGCCCACCGTGGCACCGGCCACCGGCCCGTAGGCCTTGGCGGTGTAGACGGAGAATGCGCCGCTGTCCGGGTTGGCCGCGGCCATCTCACCAAGCGCCCACATCACCAGGATGATGAGCGTTCCGGCGACGAGGTAGGAGATGAGCACCGCCGGGCCGGCCGCCTGGATGCCGGCGCCGGAGCCGATGAAGAGGCCCGCGCCGATGGCGCTGCCAAGCCCCATCATCGTGAGCTGGCGGGGTTTGAGGGCCGCGCCGAGGGCGCGGGCAGACGTCTTTGTCTGTTGTTCCATGGGGATTCCTCTAGTTAGTAGGTGGAACTGTTGGGGATAAAACTTCAGGCTGCGTGGGCTTCGAGGAGCCGGAGCACGCGGTCGTTGCACGCGGGGTCGGCAACGGTGATCCGCACGCCGTCGCCCTGGTACGCGCGGACCATGACGCCGGCGGCATCAAACGCCTCCACGAGCCGCGCCAGGAGATCGTCATCGGCACGGATCCACAGGAAATTGCCCTGGCTCGGCTGCAGCTTCCAGCCCTGGGCTTCCAGCTGCGCCGCCATCCGGGAGCGCTCCTGCCTGACAGCGGCAACGCGAGTTTCCATCTCCTCCCCCGCGTCCAGCGATGCGATGGCCGCTTTCTGGGCCAGCGCGCTCACCGAGAAAGGCAGCGCGGTCCGGCGCAGCCCCTCGGCGATGGCCGGTGCTGCCACGGCGTATCCCACGCGCAGGCCAGCGAGCCCGTAAGCCTTGGAGAAGGTGCGCAGGATGCAGACGTTCGGGTACTGGCGGTAGAGCGCCAGGGAATCGGGGCCGCTGCCTGCTTCGGCGTATTCCACGTAGGCCTCGTCAATCACCACGAGGATGTCGGAGCGGACAGCACGCAGGAAGGCTTCAATGCGGTCATGGCTGATCGGCACGCCGGTGGGATTGTTGGGGGTGCACAACAGGATGACCTTGGTGCGCACCGTAACGGCCTCGGCCATGGCATCGAGGTCGTGGCCCTCAAGGTGGTCCAGCGGGATGCGGACCGGCCGGGCGCCCGCCAGCTCCACCAGGATGGGGTAAGCCTCGAAGGAGCGCCACGCGAAAATCACTTCGTCCCCGGCGTCGCACAGTCCGGTGATGATCTGCTGGAGGACGCCCACGCTGCCGGGTCCCACTGCAACCTCAGCGGCGGTGACGCCCAGTTGCCGGGCGATCCGTTCGCGGAGTTCGACGGCGGCCATGTCCGGGTAGCGGTTCATCCGGCCGGCCGCTTCGGCCACCGCAGTGATGGCTGCGGGCAGCGGCTCGTAGTGGCTTTCGTTGCTGGCGAGGGCTGCGACGTCCGCGCCGGCGCTGCGCCGGCCCGGGACGTAAGACGGAAGGCCGGCGACGGCGCCACGAAGGGTGGGCAGCGCGATGGCTGGAGCGGCCAGGAGTTGTTCAGCGGTCATGAGGACTGACTATGGAAGTGACCCGGCCCACATTGCAAGATACGCTCTAGCCACTGGGACTTCTGCTCAACTTCTACTGTGTCTGGTGAAAATATGACCACCGCGAACTCTCGCACCCTCGATTCCCTGGACGGCCGGATCATCCTGGCCCTGGACAAGGATCCCGAAGCCAGCGCCCTGGCACTCTCCCGGACGCTCGGCGTCGCACGCAACACCGTCCACGCCCGCTTGGCGCGGCTGGAACGCAGCGGCGCCCTCCGCTCTTTCAGCCGCAGGCTTGACCCCGCCGCACTGGGCTACGAGCTCATGGCCTTCCTCTCGCTGTCCATCAGCCAGACGCGGGCCGGTTCGGTGGAGCAGGGCCTCGCGGCAATCCCCGAGGTCATCGAGGTGCACGCCACCACCGGCGACGCGGACCTCATGGCCAAGGTAGTGGCGCGCGGCACGGCCGACCTGTACCGCGTCACCAACCAGATCCTGGAGATCGAGGGAGTCCAGCGGACCAGCACGGCTATTTCCGTGGTTGAGCTGATGGCGCCACGCTACGACGGCCTCCTGGCCCGGCTGACGGAGCAGGAATCACGCCTCTCGGAGTAAACCAAAGTGACGGGCACCAGAGTTGGGCACTTTGTCACTGCTGCCACCATCCGGCTGCCAATTCTCCCAACCACTTCTCCCTCTATTGCCACTGCGAAAAGCAGCCCGCAAGATTCCTGCATGACTACTCTTACCGTTTCCGGCCGCGTCGCGCAGGTTCTCAGCAGCTACGTCAGCGACGTGTTCGGCGTTATGGGCAACGGCAACGTCTACTTCCTGGACGCCGCGGAGAAGCAGGGCCTCCGCTTCACCCCCGTCCGGCATGAAGGCGCTGCGATCGCCGCCGCCGACGCCCACTATCGGTCCTCCGGACGCCTCGCCGCCGGCACCACCACCTACGGCCCCGGCTACACCAACGCACTCACGGCCCTGGCCGAGGCGGTCCAGGCGCAGATCCCGGTTGTGCTGGTCACCGGGGACGCCCCCACCAGCGGCGCCCGGCCGCAGGACGTGGACCAGACGGCCATCGCCACCGGCCTCGGCGCGGCGACCTTCACTGTCACCCGCGACGCCGCCGGCGCCATCACGCAGCAGGCGGTGGAGTACGCACTCACCAAGCGCACCGCCGTCGTGCTTGCCATTCCCTACGACCTCGCGTCCCTCGAAGCCGGGAACGAGGAGCTTCCCGCGGCGCACGCACCGAAGGTGACGGACGACATCGACGGCGGCCTTGGGCAGGCAGCCCGCCTGCTCGCCGGTGCCAAGCGCCCGCTGATCCTGGCCGGGCGGGGTGCGCACCTCGCCGGAGCCGGGCCGGAACTCCGCGAGCTCGCCGACCGGATCGGCGCACTGACCGCCGGAACCGCCCTGGCACTTAACCTCCTCAAAGGCGAGGGGTACCTGGGCGTCGCCGGCGGCTTCGGCACGGATACCGCGGCCGGCCCCATGGGCGAGGCGGACGTGGTCCTGGTGGTCGGGGCCAGCCTGAGCCCCTTCACGATGCGGTTCGGGCATCTGCTCGGCCCGGACAGCACGGTAATCCAGATCGACGCCGGCCTGCAGCCGACCAACCCGCGGGTGGATCTGTTCGTCAGCGCGGACGCGAAGACAGCCGCGGGACGCCTCCTGTCATTGCTGGATGGTGAGGCTGCGGCGGAAGGCTGGCGCGCGGAAGCTTCCAGGCGTCTTGCTGAAGGGCCTGCCCACCACCCGGGCTCGGACGAGACCTCCGACGGCCGGCTGGACCCGCGCTCCCTCGCCAGCGCACTGGATGCCGTGCTGCCGGAACGCCGCACGGTGGTCCAGGACGGCGGGCACTTCATCGGCTGGGCGCCCATGTACTGGAACATCCCGCGGCCGCAGGACATGGTGATGGTGGGGACCGCGTTCCAGTCCATCGGGCTGGGACTCGCGAGCGCCGTCGGGGCAGCCCGCGCGGTGGAGGACGGCCGCACCCTGGTGCTGGCCTCCGGCGACGGCGGTTTCCTGATGGGCCTGTCCGACCTTGAATCGCTCATCGGTGCGGCTCGCAGCGCGATCGTTGTGATCTACAACGATGCCGCCTACGGGGCTGAGATCCACCAGTACGGCTCCCAGGGCCTGACCGAAAAGCCCATGCTGATCCCCGAGGTTGACTTCAGCGGTGTTGCCCGGGCGTTGGGTGCCGAGTCTGCTGTGATCCGGTCCCTTGGTGACCTTTCCGCGCTTCAGGAGTGGATCAACGCCGGCGCGCAGGGAACGTTCGTTGCCGACTGCCGGATCACGTCCAGCGTCCGGGCGCCCTGGCTGACCGAGTGGATGCAGGCTTCGCAGGCGGCGAAGGCTGCGGTGGCGGGGTAGCAAGGACTCGAAGCCTCGCGCTGGTAGTCCATCTGGAGCCGCGAATTGGGCCGTCCAACAGGTAGGGGCACAACGAACTCTGGTTAAACAACGAAGACCAGCCGCAGGGAAGGAAGTAGCCAAATTGCCTGGGGGAGTCGTAATCAGTAGCCGGGGCAACTCAGCCTCCGTCCTCGTCGACGGCGTCTTCGTCCTCTTCATGGTCACCCTCGCTGAGGCCGAGGCCTAGGTTGTCAGCCTCCGCGAGCCTGACTCCCCCGGCGCGCCAGCCCTCTAAGCCTCCTCATCCTATGTGCCGTAACGCCCAAGGCCACGGACCGGTGAGGGGCCAGGGCCTTTTTGGGGGGAAGTGGTGCTAGTAGTCGATGGCTTTCCGGCCCATAAATTTTCGTTGCGCTTGGCCGTCAGCTCGTGCAGCTTTCCCTTCATCTGGTCGAGCCCGCCCTTGAGCGTGTCAACCACTTCGTTCTGTGAGGCCAGGCCCGGCTCCAGCGCCTTCGCGGTGCCTTCGGAGGTCATCTGCCGCTGAAGAGCGAGCCTGGCCAGGGCATCAACTCGTCGGCGTCCACAGTGTTCCCAGCAGACCGGAACTCGTCGGCTTTCCTCGCATTTTATGTGTACGAAAGGGGGCGCCAGACGCGCCCAAAGCGTAAGGTCACTCGGCGCTGCGGTCAGGATCCGGGCAGCCGGAAGGCCCCGGCTTTCCGACCTGGGTCTGGGCGGCGGCGTTGAGCAGCTGCTCTGCCACAGCCTCACATGCGCATACTGGGGTGCTGTCGGCGGCAACGTTTGGACACCGTGCTGCCGCCGCAACCTGTCAAGGCGGCGGCAGCACGTGCACTGATGGGATAGCGACTCCGTTACGTCAGCCTCTCAGTAACTGACGGCGAAGACGGATGCCTGTTCCCTGCCGGTCCGCGCCTGCCATTGTGCGGCCTGTTCGCTGATCTCCGGGTTTTCGACTCCATAGGCAATTTTTTTACCGGCACCAAGCTTAATAGTGTTGCCGTGGGTGACGATCCCGGCGGGAATCTGCCTGTCGCCGCTGTTGCGGGTGTAATTGTCCCGCGCCCCAAGGAAGCTGTTGCCCGTAATTTCCACGTCCACAGGGACTTCCATGGAGTAGGTCAACAGGTGCGTCCCCTTGCCGTCCCGGTCAGACCGGATGAGCGCGGCCCACGAGTACCCGGCGTCGATACAGGTGTTATTGATAAACCTGCACCGAAGAAATCCGGTGCCGCCACCTTTGCCCCACAGTTCCAGTGTCATGTTGCAGTTCTCAATCCGGTTGGAATCCCACGTAATATCGGTCCAGCCCGCCGTGCCGGTGCCCTGTGCCGACAGCGCGACGTCGTACGTCTGCCGGATCACGTTCTCCCGGATCATGACCCTCGCCGCGCCTACGTACAGTTCCACCCCGTTGCCGTACCGCGTAGTTCCCGATAGGGCGGAACCGCCGATCCACTCGATTTCATTCCGCTGGATGAGGACATTCTTGCCGCCGGTAGCGACACCGTGCGCTCCAGTACCGCCGAGGTAGAGGTCCTGCACCGTGGTATGGGAGGCCAGCCGCAAAATGTCCCTTTGAACGGAGATAGCCACCCCCGCCCCCGGGTTCACCCCCAACCGGACGTAGACGTTTGTGGAATCGCTGAAGAACTCCCAGTCCGCTGCCAACTCGGAAATGGACCAGCGTTTTCGGCCGTGAATAATGCCAGCGGCCTTTAGGAATCCCACGTTCGTGGATGGCTCGAAGGTATTGCCCGAATACTGCCCACTGTTCGCCGCGATGTTCAGTTTCCAAATGTTCCCGCTGTACGGCGTCCACGCCGCATTACTCACCTTGTACCCCAGCAAACGAGGCCGTGCCCCCTCACCGTAAGCGCCGATAGTCAGGCTGCCCGCAGTCCCGATCAAGGACGGCATATGGATGGACCCGTAAAATTCGTGCCCGCGCTTGAACAGGACGGTGGATCCGCGTTGCAGTTCGCCCGAAGCCATTGCCGACCGTACCTTGGCAAGAGTGCGCCACGGTGCCGTCACGCTTCCCGGATTACCATCCGAACCTGACGCGCTGACGTACCGAACGTTTCCATTCGCGTACGCCGGGGCCGCCCCGGCCAGCGCCGCCGTTATGAACGCCACCGCGCCCTGGAGAACGGACCGCCGCTTCACACCCTGTTTCTTAAACCGCTGTTCGCCGGCAGCATCTGCCCGCGTTCCAATGACAGAACGGACGACAATTCCGGTGAGGAACAGGACGAGTCCCAGCACGATGAAGGTCCACGCCGGCGCGGCCACAGCGGCGATACTTATCTCACAGATGCCTACCGCGCCAGCCGTGCCCTGAAACGTCCCGTACAACTCAAAAAACCCCATGTTCGGACCAACGGCGCTTCTGCACATGGATCCTGCACTGGCGAAACCCAGGATGAGACCGGCAACACTCAGAATGGGGCCGATTACGATCAGCCAGATCCAGGCACGAGACCATTTCGGTGCCTGAGGAATGATTTTAGACATGCTTCCCCCTTGAAAGCTTCCAATGATGCAGTGGCATCGTATCCGCGGCCGCCCATGCAGGATCTCGGGCGCGCCCAAGCCCGGGACCGGGACGTTCCAGCAGGGCCTCTGACCAGGGGTGTCGCCGAGACCACGGTCAGCGCCACAGCCTCGGCTTCACCGTGCTGGCTGCAGTGGGTGCCAGCCGCTAAGGCGCATCAATGTCCTCCGCCTCACGGAACCGTTACGGTGCGGTTCGCCACTTCCCCGCCGGATCCGGAATAGCGATGCCATGCCCTGCGGTTGTCGCAGGCATGAAGGCAATCACTTACAGCACATACGGCAACCCGGACGTCCTCGAATACGGCGATCAACCGATGCCAAAAGTCGGACCCGGCATGGTCCTGGTCAAAGTCAAGGCAGCCGCAGTGAACCCGGTGGACTGGAAAATCATGGCCGGGTACCTGGATCCGGTCATGGACCTGGAGTTTCCCGCCATCCCCGGCTGGGACGTAGCGGGGGTTGTGGAGTCGGTGGGGATTGATGCCCGGCAGTTCAAGCCCGGCGACGAGGTCATTGCCTATGGCCGCAAAGACTACGTCCACGGCGGCAGCTTTGCCGAGTACATCGCACTGCCGGAGCGGCTCCTGGCCCGGAAGCCCGCCTCACTCAATTGGAAGGAATCGGCAGGCCTGCCGCTGGCGGGCCTGACCGCCTACCAGGTCCTCAACCGGCTGGGCCTGAAGGCCGACGGAACCGTCCTGATCCACGGCGGTTCCGGAGGCGTTGGATCGCTTGGCATCCAGATCGCGGTGGCCCTCGGCGCCAACGTCATTGCCACGGCCTCGGAGAAGAACCACGAATTCCTCCGTTCGCTGGGAGCGGAGCCGGTTGCCTACGGGGACGGGCTCGCGGAGCGCGTGCGGGCGCTGCGCCCTGGCGGTGTGGACGTCGTTGCCGACTTTGTGGGCGGAAACCTCGACGCAACGCTTGCGGTTCTGGCCGACGGAGGCCGGCACGCCTCGATTGCCGACAGTGAAGTGGAGCAGCACGGCGGCGACTGGATGTGGGTCCATCCGGTGGGAGCCGACCTGCAGGAACTCGCCGATCTGGTGGACAGCCGGAAGATGCGCGTTGAAGTCGCCGAGGTCTTCCCGCTGGACAAGGCCGCGGATGCTTTCCGGTCCAACATGGAAGGCCATACCCGCGGCAAGATCGTGGTTGCCGTAGACCAGGATTCCTGACCTAGATCCGCTACAGGGCTGTGACCGCTTGAGGCTATAGTCTTTGCCGATGGGCAGGTGGAACGAAAGGCAGCGGACGGTCCCCTCTGAAGGGGCGGACCTGGCAGTGTTTGAGTACGGGCCGGACCCGGCAGCCGATGCTCCTGTCCTGCTCCTGGTGCATGGCTACCCGGACGACCACCGCTTATACCTTCCGCTGATCCGCGAATTGGCCGAAACGTTCCATATCATCGCTTATGACACCCGCAACGCCGGCTCGTCCGTAACAGACGTGCCGGGGAGCTTTGCGCTGCAGGCCCTGGTGGACGATCTGTATGCCGTGCTGGCCGCAACGCAGGCCACGTCCGTTCACCTTGTGGGCCACGACTGGGGGTCCATCCAGGGATGGGCAGCAGTCCAGGACCCTCGTGCCCCCGGAAGGATCAGCCGCTTCACAAGCGTGTCCGGGCCGGACCTGCAGCACTTTTCCCGGTGGATACGCGAAAGGCTGCGGCACCCGCGGGGCTGGCCCCAGCTGTTGGGACAACTCCTGCGCAGCTTCTACGTGGCCGTGTTCCAGATTCCCCTGCTGCCCGAGGTGCTCTGGCGCTTTTTCCTTACCGGTTCCTACGAGCGTGCCACCGGGCGCACCGTAGGCGACAATCCCATCCGCGGGCTTGCCCTCTACCGGGCAAACGTCCCAGCCACGCCCCAGCCTCCGGTTCGGGTGTCTATTCCCGTCCATGTGATTGTCCCGGTCAGGGACCCATTCCTCTCCCCGAGCCTGACCGACGGTTTGACTGACTGGGTTCCCAGGCTGACGGTGACGAAAGTGGAGGCTGGGCACTGGTGGCCGGCCACGCACGCCTCAGACTTTGCGAAGCTATTGCGGAAAGAACACAACAAAGAGCTCTAAACAGAAACGCCGGGGATACCGTACGCACCACCCGCAATTCACCACCGCTTCAACTCCCGGCACCACAACCGCAACCTGCCCTCCCTAGCGTTGACGGGTCACCGGCCCACGGGCCGCCCCCGTTTCTTGCTGGAGGAAACCACCCCATGCGCACAGTTCTCACTGCCGCGGCAACCGCCGCCCTCATCGCCGCCATGGCGAGCCCCGCCGTCGCGAACTCCACGGACGAAGCCCGAACGCCGTCGTCGGACGCTGCCCGAGCCGCCACCTCCGCCCTGAAGGTCAGCGAGCGCAACGGCTCTTTCGACCTGCAGTCACACCGTGGCGGACGCGGTGAGTGGACCGAGGAGTCGCTGGCCGCGTTCGAGAACTCTCTCGCCTTGGGCGTGACCACGCTGGAGCTGGACACCCACCTGACAGAGGACGGCAAGGTGATCGTCTGGCACGACGACACCATCCAGGCCGCCAAGTGTGCCGACACCGCACCAGCCACCGCCGGTGACCCCGAGTTCCCGTACGTGGGCGACCGCGTGGCCGAGCTGTCCCTGGCGCAGATCAAGACGCTGAACTGCGGCTTCGTGCAGTTGGCCGGCTACCCGGAGCAGGACGTGATTGGGGGAAACCGGATCGCTGAGCTCAAGGACGTCTACCAGCTGGTCCGCGACACCAAGGCCGCCAAGGTCCGCTTCAACGTGGAGACCAAGGTGGAGGGCAGCCAGATCGGTGGCGCCGGGATGGAGTCCCTTACCCGCGCCGTAGTGGCCGAAGTCCAGGCCTCCGGGATGGCGGACCGCACCACCCTGCAGTCCTTCGACTGGTCTTCCCTGAACCTCACCAAGGAGATCGCACCGGAGCTCCCGCTGGTGGCACTGTCCAGCGGCGACGCCTGGATGGGAGTCGGCCAGCCGGGCGCCAGCCGCAACCTGGGCGGCATCGACATCGACGACTACGACGGTTCCCTTCCCAAGGCAGCAGCCGCCCAGGGGTACGACGTCGTCTCCCCCACCTTCCGCTCCGTCACCCCAGCGATGATCACCGAAGCGCACGAACTCGGCCTGCCCGTCATCCCCTGGACCGTCAACACCACGGCCGACATGGAACGCCTCATGGACCTCGGCGTGGACGGCATCATCACCGACTACCCCACGCGCCTGCGCACCCTCATGGCGGAACGCGGCCTGAAGCTGCCCAAGGCGTACGAGCTGAAGGGGTAACAACGTCCCTTGCCCTGCTGCCCCTGGTTACCGGGCAACCAGCCGCCACAGGGACGTGACCTCGGCCGCGCGCGCCAGGAACAGGGGATCATTGCGGTCCGAGGCCTTGGGATGCGTTGGCTTGGTGTCGAGCCGGTCCACCACCGTCAGCCCGGCCGCCGTGATGGCGGTCAGCAGATCCTCACGGGAGCGCAACCCAAGGTGCTCGGCCAGGTCGGAGAGGACCAGCCACCCCTCACCATCTTGTTCCAGATGGTCCGGGAGTTCGTTCAGGAAGCGGAACAGCATCCTGCTGCCGGGGTCGTAAACAGCGCTGTCCAGGCTGGAATGCGGCGTGGCCGGGATCCAGGGCGGGTTGCACACGACGAGCGGTGCCCGTCCGGGCGGGAACATGTCCGTCAGGACAGCTTCAGCGCGGTCCTGGACACCGAGGTTCCGGAAATTCTCCCCCGCGCAGGCGATGGCACGCGGTTCGTTGTCCGTCGCTACGACCCGCTGGACGCCACGGCGCGCGAGGACGGCAGCGAGCACTCCGGTGCCGGTTCCGACGTCGAACGCCAGCGTGTCAGAGGGCAGCGGAGCGGCGGCCACGAGATCCACGTACTCGCTTCGGGTGGGGAAGAACGTGCCATAGTGCGGGTGTATACGGTCCTGCAGGGCACCGACGTAGACGCCGTTCCGTCGCCACTCGTGGGCGCCGATCGCCCCGACAAGCTCGTGAAGGGACACGACGGAAGGCTCGCCGATATCACCGTACGCTTCAGCGGCTGCCTCCCGGATATCCGGTGCGCGGCGCAACGGCACCACCGGGCCCGGATCAAGGGGAATCAGCAGCAGACCGAGAATGCGTGCGCGATGCGAGGCGGACTGGCGGTGCCGGTAGAACTTTTCGGCCGGTGTTCCTGCGGTCTCTTTCTTTCCGGCGCCGATCCGCCGGTCCAGGGCGTTGAGGATCTGCCGCGCATTGTGGAAGTCACCCTGCCAGAGCATCGCGATCCCCTGCGACGCCAGCCGGTACGCATCATCGGCTGTGAGCGAGTCGGAAACCACTTGGACGCGCGTCGGTGCAGGCCTGCCGTTCGCCGAACGCCATCGTGCGGGCATGGGAAACGTCGCGGGCGTTGCCACGGGAGCTGGTGTGTCGCTTCTGATTAGGATCCATTCCAAGATTCCAGCGCCGGACTATGACTGAGGAGTGCGGCGGTGATTCGACGGCGTTCCGCGGCTGCGGCCCAGAGTCCAGACCGTCATTGGGCAGCGATTCAAGCTTCTTGATCGATTGCGGCTGAACCTACAGTGTCAGGATACAGGGGGTGCTACAGCCGCCGCTGCTGGAACATCCGGAACGACTCCCGCACCCGGTCCACCGTCTCCAGCAAGACATCAACCGTGTGCACGCCGGGCTCGAGCCAATAGCCCTTTTTGAGCCCCGACATGAGCCATCCTACGGATGGGGCACAACGAACACAGTTTAAGCAACGATGATCCAGCCGCAGGGAAGGAAGTGGCCAAAGTGCCGAATGGAATTGTAATCAGTAGCCGGGGCAACTCGGCCTCCGTCCTCGTCGACGGTGTCTTCGCCCTCTTCATGGTCACCGTCGCTGAGGCCGAGGCCTACGTCGCCAGCCTCCTGGAGCTTGACTCCCTCGACGCGCCAGCCCTCTAAGCCCCCTACCCGCCCCCGGTCTTGCGTATCAGCCGGGCGCCCTTGAAGGAGTCCCCGCTTCGCCGCGGATTGTCGTGCGGCAAAGGCGGCGGTGGCGGGGTAACTAACCCAAAGGTTCCGCCGATCCGCGGTGGCGTCGGATCTCTGATGTCGGTCACCCTGCGTAGGATCGCAAACATGAGTAGACGTGACGACGACCTGGGCTTCGTGAGAATTCAACAGGTGATCCTGCAAAAAGAAGAGGACATGAAAGCGTGGTGCCCGTCCAGCGGCGAGAACGTGGGTCTGATGATCGAGTCCCCGGGAAGCGACGACTGGTACATCAAGTGCCCGACATGCGCCACGAAGTGGGCTGGCGGCAGCACCGTGCTGGACGACCACAACCTGCCGGGGTTCCGATAAACCTGCGGGCCTGGCGGGGATGACGGCTAGTTAGTCGTCAACATCTTGGGCCCGCTTCTCGCCGTCATCTGCAGCTGGCTTGTCGTGAACCTTTTTCGGGATCTTTCCCTCAACGTCAGCGGGTACCGGAGGATCCTTCTCTTCATCAGTAGCCATAGGCCAAGCCTAAGCTGCACCCGGTTCGTTGCCGCCGGACATAAGACTGACGGCCACCCTCATCCGGGTGGCCGTCAGTCTTAGCGACCTGTTGGGGTTACTGTTCGCCCTCCGCGGCGGCAGCTGCCTTGATGGCGTCCTTCTCGGCGCGCAAGGCCTCGGCGTCGTGCTGTTCCTCGGCCTTTTCCTGGTGGATGACCGCGGCGAAGAGCTTCTCCATCTCTTTGGCCACACCGGCAGCTGACGCCGGGTTCTGGCCGGTCACCAGCCGGTCGTCAACCACAACCTTTTCTTCAAAGACATCGGCGGAGACGTGGGTGGCGCCCTGCTCCTCAAGCCGGTCTGCCAGGAAGAACGGAATGACCTTGTCCTTGCCTGCAGCGACCTCCTCGTCGTTGGTGAAGGCCGCGACCTTCCGGCCCTCGACAAGGCGAAGCCCGTTCGCGAGCTCCACGTTCAGCAGCCCGGCCGGTCCGTGGCAGACCGCGCCCACCAGACCGCCGTTGTTGTAGACGCTGGCCACCAGGCTCTGCAGGCCTTCGCTCTCCGGGAAATCCCACATGGTGCCGTGGCCGCCCACGAGGTAGACGGCGTCGTACTGCTCCGGATCAACGACGTCGACGCGGGCCGTGTTGTAGAGGCCGGCGCGGGTGGTCTCATCCTCCGTGAAGGCGACCTGGATGGGATCTTTTGTGTCCACCTCATCGCGCGGGGGCTGGCCGCCCTGGATGGATGCAAAGTCGACGAAATGCCCGGAATCCTTGAACACCTTCCAGGGATGTGCAGCCTCGGCCACGTTGTAGCCGGTCTTCTCTCCCGTATCGCCGATCTCGGAAACGCTGGTCAAAACCATGAGGATTTTCTTCATGAAGTGCTCCTTTCGTCCACGTCCCACCCTACGCCCAGGCCAGTGCGAGGCCTCCCGGTTTCATCAGGGCTGGCCCGTGGGGACGAGCCGGTATACGAACCGGCTGTCCAGGCCGCCGGGGCCCATCGTGAGGTCGGCTCCCTCGGTGGGCAGCACCACGGGCGCCTTGAACACGCTCCCGCTGCAGGGGACCTGTACGGGGGCGAGAACTTCCGCTCCATTCCAGGTGGCCACGGACAGCTCGGCTACCGGCAGTCCGGCACAGACGAGGTGCAGTTCGTACTCGCCCGGTTGGGCCGACAGGCCGGCGGTGGTGGTTGTGTTCCCGCTGCTGGCGCCCCGCAGCTCTCCGGGCACACTCGGTTGCAGCTGGTGTGCTGCCCACTCCGACATGTCCTCCAGCTCAGAAGCCCTGCGGTCACGGTTAACCTGCACCTTGACGCCCGTTGCTGCCGGCCTTCCTGTTGGCGGCACCGCGCTGATGGTGAGCGGACCGCCGTCGTGCCTGACAAAGCGGTCCAGCGTGGAGGTGCACTCGAAGCTGGACGCCTCCGGGACGCCGTCGGCCTTCACAACGGTGAGCTTGGCCCCGTAAACCCCTGCACAGGCGCCACTGACCAGGTAGTCGCCGGGCGCCAGGTCAAGGGACAGCTTCCCGGCGGGTTCAGCCCCGGACGGCATGCCGGGGTCGCCCGGGGAAGCCCCGAGCAGACGCGCCACTTCGCTGACGTTGTCCTCGAAGGATGCGGACGACGGCGTTACGGGCGGCGGGGACGATGGGGCCAGCTGTTCGGGCGGTCCAGTGTACTCACACCCCGCCAGCGACATGGCCACAACGGCCGCAACGGTGAACACTCTTGCGCGCCGAGGCGGCATCCCCCCATGAGACATGATCCCGAGTCTACGGTTTCCCACCCTCACCTGAGTGGGAGAGGCTACCTAGGCAAAACTAAGAATGGTCCCAGGTGCGGACGTAGGGTTAGTTGGCGGTGCGTAAGCGTTGGACGGGCTTGAAGTAGTCGGTCAGGAATCCGGCCAGGATGCTGGCGAGAATTACTACCGCCGCCGGCATGAGCGTGATCGGACCAACGAAGTCTCGAATGTCGATTTTGAACAGGAGCACCAGCAGGACCGCCAGCAGAAGGTAGGCAAGGGCCAGCGCTGCTCCGACGCTTGTGATGGTCTTCCCCGCCGTCCTCCGCTTTCCCTTGGGGAACTGCTTTGCGTACTCCTCTGCCGGTCCGAATTCCGCGGCCGCTGATGACCCTGATGCCGCCTGGTGGGCTCGCACCTCATCGAGCACTTCCGCGATTTCGGATTCCGGCAACCCGCGGACTCGAAGGTTGAAGGCTAGGTTTCGCTCGTAGCTCATGGCATGTCCTGTCGATGTGTTCGGAGTTCAGTGAGGGCCCGCCCCATTCGGTGCCACCCTTCAGCCATTCGGCCCAGTTCGTCGCGGCCGTCCTGAGTAAGTGTGAATTGCTTGCGGCCCGGACCCGACTGGTCGTGCTGCCAGGTGTGCTCAACAAAGCCCTGGTCTTCCAGCCGCTTAAGCAGTGGATACAAGGTTCCCCCCTTGATGCGTGCGAAGCCGTGCTGCCGGAGGACCTCGGCGATGGCATACCCGTGGCTTTCCCCATGACTGAGGACCGCGAGCACAGCCTGCGGGAGCGCCGCCCGGGTGAGCTCTGGGTCAAAATCGAGTTCTTCCACAGTTAGATAGTGTCACTAACTAGATAGCTTCGCAACCACGACTCTAAGACATCCGTTCTCGATGTCCCGCTGAAACCGCCTAGCCTTGGGATAGCGGATACAGAGCCTCACCGTGTACTGGTGTTGCCGCCTGTGCCGGTTCACCCCCTTGAAGACCACCCGGAAGGTACGCACCCATGCGGATACTCGTCGTCGGAGCCGGAGCAACAGGCGGGGCGTTCGGCACGCTCCTGCAGGAAGCGGGACGGGATGTCACGTATCTGGTGCGGCCGCGCAAGCAGGAGGTCCTCCGCCGCGACGGGCTGCGCTTCATCTCCCCCACCACGGACCGGACGCATCAGGTGCAGACCATCACTGCGGCGGACGGGCCTAAGCCGTTCGATCTGATCCTGGTCACCGTCAAAGCCACCGCGCTGGACGGCGTCCTCAACGAGATTGGGGCGTTCGTCGGGCCCGAAACCGCCATCATCCCGATCCTCAACGGCATGGCCCACGTGGACCAGCTTGAGCAGCAGTACCCGGGCCAGGTGCTCGGCGGCCTGGCCCGGATCGTTGCCACCCTCGACGGGGATGTGGTCCGCCAGAAAATGCCCCTCACCTCCCTCAATGTCGGCGGGCTCAACGGAAAGACCGTCCCTGCGCAGGTATCCGATGCACTGGCCGTGCCCGGCGTCGACTTTTCCATAGCCGACGACGTCACCGGCGCACTGTGGGAAAAATGGGCCTTTATCGCTGCGGCGGGAATCGTCAACTGCCTGTTCCGGGCGCCGGTGGGACGAATCATCGATGCCGGCGGGCGGGCCAGGATCCTGGAGGCGATCACGGAAACCGAAGGGGTGGCCGCAGCGGCAGGACATCCAGTGTCCGACGCCGGCCACGCGCAGGCCGTCGGTATACTCACCGAACCGGGCTCGGCCTTCACGTCCTCCCTCTACCGGGACCTCACCGCAGGCCTCCCTTCGGAGGCCGAACACATTCTCGGCGACCTCGCAGTTCGGGCCCACAGCCTCGACCTCAGCACGCCATTGCTGGACCTGACCCTCATCCAGATCAGGGCCGGCCTGCCCGCCTGAAAACGGTGACCTGACCGGCGTAGCCTGAAGCCATGGCATCCGAGGTCCGGAACCTGTCCCTGCGCACCGGCATCACGGTGCCGTGCCTGATCCTGGGTGACACGGACGCGAAGCCGTTGCTCCTGCTGCACGCGTGGGGTGAATCCCGGCTCTGCTTCAACCGCCTGCTGCCGTTGCTTGCCGGCTTCCGGGTCTATGCTCCGGATCTCCGCGGCCAGGGCGAGGCGGACAATCCGGAGGACGGCTACTCCCTGGCGGAGCAGGCCGAGGACGCCGCCGCGATCCTGGACGCCCTTGGGGTGACGACGGCGTTCGTCCTCGGTTCCTCCAGCGGCGGTTACGTCGCCCAGCAGCTCGCGGTGGCGCATCCCGGGCGGGTGGCGGCGCTGGTCCTGGTGGGGTCGCCGCTGAGCCTGCAGGGGCGGCCGGCCTTCGCCGACGAGGTGGACCTGCTGGCGGACCCCATCGACGAGGACTGGGTCCGGGCCTCGCTCTCCTGGTTCACCCTGCACCAGCCTGTTCCGGGCTGGTACCTGGCGGACCGGGTGCGCGACGGCGTCCGGATGCCGGCCCACGCGTGGAAGAAGATCCTGGCCGGACTGACGGCCGCCACCCCGCCCACGGAAGCCGGAACCATCCGGACGCCCACGCTGATCATCTATGGCGGTCAGGATGACCTGCTGCCAAGGAAGGACCAGGAGGTCCTGGCATCGCGGATTCCGGGTGCAGTACTGCAGGTCTATCCCGACGCCGGGCACCTGGTTCTGTGGGAGCACCCGGACCGGGTCGCGTCAGACGCCGCAGCCTTCCTGCACTCGCTGGAGAAGCACCCGACAGCAACGGAGGACCCCAACGATTCCGGGCCGTTCTACCACGGCACCAAAGCCGACCTGCGGCCCGGGGACCTGCTGGTCCCCGGCTATGTGTCCAACTACGGCAGCCGAAAAACGGCCAACCACATCTACTTCACGGCCACCCTGGACGCCGCCGCGTGGGGTGCTGAACTCAGCGAGGGCGACGGGCCGGGCAGGATCTACCGGGTGGAGCCCACCGGACCGTTTGAGAACGACCCCAACCTGACCGACAAAAAGTTCCCCGGTAACCCCACCCGGTCCTACCGCACCCGGGAAGCCCTCCGCGTGCTAGGTGAGGTTTCGGACTGGCAGCCGCACTCCCCCGAGGCACTGCAGCATATGCGCAACCACCTGGAGGAACTGAAGCGGCAGGGCATCGAGGCCATCGACTAACCCGGGCCGGCTCCGCCTGCAATGCCGTCAGCCCTCCGTGCCGGCGCGGATGACGGCCACCCCGACAGGCTCGAGCTTCAGGCTCTCTCCGACGGCCACCTGCCGCCCGGCCAGTAACTCAAGCCCCGAAACCTCAAGGTCCACGACGGCTGCGGATCCTGAGTGGTTGAGGAAAAAGAGGTACCGCCTGCTGCCGGTAAACCGTTCGGTGACCTCCACACCCTCGGGTGCAGCATGCGGCGGCCGGATCCCTGCGTCGTTAAGAACGGCCTCGACCACCCGGTCCAGCGCTTCCTGGGCAAGGTGTGTACCCAGATAGACGGCCCGCCCGGTGCCCGGCCGGTGATCCAGGATGGCCGGCCGTCCGGCCAGGTAACCGTCAGTGTAAACAGCGACGACGTCCGCCCCCTCTACGGCGAGGTCGTCCTGCCAGCGGGAGGCCCCGTCGTCGAACCCTTGCACCGTCCCGCTGAGCAGCGTCTGGCCGGAAGCGGGCGTGATCCCCACCGTTGCGCCCGGGGCGAGGGGCGAGAAGTCACGGATATGCCCTCCGATGACCCCGCGCAGCCCGCCGGGGTAGCCGTTCTCGATGATCTGGTCATCCTGGTCCACGATCCCCGAGAAATACGAGACGAGCGCGTGACCGCCACCCTCCACGAAGGACTCGACGGCGAGCTGCTGAGTTGGGCTCATCAGGTACTGGTTGGGAATCACCAGGACCTTGTAGCGGGACAAGTCCGAGGACAGCGTCACAACGTCGACGGCAGCATTCGTCCTCCAGAGTGACTGGTAATGCCCGGCAACCACTTCCCGGTAGTTGTAGTTGTTCAACGGATGCGCGGCGCCCTCCACCGCCCACCAGTTCTCCCAGTCCCAGACGATGGCCACCTCGGCGGCGCTCCTGGAGCCCGCCAGCTCTGCAAGAGCTGCCAGTTCCTTCCCCAACTGCCGGACCTCCTGCCAGGTCCGGCTTGCTTCACCGCCGTGCGGAAGCATGGCCGAGTGGAACTTTTCCTGCCCGAAGCGTGAAGCCCGCCACTGGAAAAACATCACGGCATCGGCGCCGCGGGCAATGGCCTGGTAGGAGCCAAGGCGCATCATCCCGGGTTGTTTGGGAAGGTTCACCTTCCACTGGCTCACCGCCCCTGCGGCCTGTTCCATCATCATCCACGGCTTGCCGTCCCCCAGGTGCCGCATCAGGTCATACTGCATCGCTGCCTCCACCAGTGACGCCGGCTTGGCCGGATCCGGATAGATGTCCAGGGCGATCACGTCTGTTTCCGGCGCCCACCGCCGGTAGTCCTGGACCCGGAAAAACTGCACGAAGTTGGTGGTGGCGGGAATCCCGGGGGTGATGCTTTTGAGCAGGTCCCGCTCCTGCCGGTAAAGGTCCACCTGGATATCCGTGGCGAATCGCGCAAAGTCCAGCTCCCGCGCGGGGTTCACCCAGCCACGCACGGGGCGCGGAAGGTGCACCTGGTTCCAGTCGCTGTACACCTGCCCCCACAAGGTGGTCCCCCAGCGTGTGTTCAGCTCATCCAAACTTCCGTGCTTACCCTGCAACCAGGTCCGGAAACCGTCGTCGCACAGGTCGCAGAAGCACTGCGCGTGGTATTCATTACCGATGTGCCACATGGCAAGCGCCGGGTGGGCGCCGTAGCGCTGTGCCAGTTGGCGGGCCATCCGCTGGCTCCGGTCCCGGTACACGGGCGACGACGGGCAGAAGTGGCCCCGGCTGCCCACCCCCACCCGCGTTCCATCACGTTCCACCATGAGCGCCTCCGGGAAATCCGTGGCGAGCCACGGCGGCGGCGACGCGTTGGGGGTGGCCAGGTTGACCAGGATTCCGTTCTCCCCGAGCAGGTCCATGACCTCGTCCAGCCAGCCAAAGTTGAAGTCGCCGTCTGCGGGTTCCAGCAGCGACCAGGAGAACACGCCCAGGCTGACCAGGGTGACGTTGGCTTCACGCATCAGCCGGATGTCATCCTGCCAGGTGCTGCGGGGCCACTGTTCAGGGTTGTAGTCACCGCCGTATATGATCCCCGGCAGGCGCTGGCGGAAGGACTCGAGGGGTTTGGGACTCATGGCAGGCACTTTCGGAGTGGGAACTGGTGGCAAGGAGGACGGGCGGGTCCCGGCCGGGGACCCGCCCGTGGACGTGTCTTACATGGCGGCTTTGACGTCGGCGAGGAGCTGATCCGCCGCCTGCCGGGGAGTCATGCGGTCAAAGACGACTTCCTGCGACAGCCGCTTCACCGTATCGATGAGCACCCCGCCTGCTTTGGGATGGGGGATGGCATAGGCAGGAGTGCCCAGCTCGTTGATCCGGGTCACGTATTCTGCCACCCTCCCCTCCACCGGGGTGAGCGACGGGGTGATGGCTTCCAGCATTTTGGAGCTGGAAGGAACGCCCCGATCGAATTTGACGATTTCGCCGGCTTCGGGCGCGTGGGTGAGGAAGTCGATGAGCATCGCTGCTTCTTTGGGGTGCTCGCTGTTGGCGGCCACGGAATAGTAGATGCCCGGCTTGGTCCAGCCGCCTTCCGCCTTGAACTGCTGTTCGCCGGGGAGCCGGAAGAGCTTGAATTCCTGGCCTGCGGCCTTCTCCAGGTTGCCCAGCTGGTTGACGGAAATCAGTGTCATGGCCTTCTTTCCCAGGGCCAGCGGGGACTGCTCCAGCGCCAGGCTGGCGGACTCAAGCTCGGCTTCCACAGGCTGCGTTCCACCGCTGTCCCGCAGGCTACGGACGAATTCCCACCAGCTGGCAGCGGTTTCTGCAGTGAAGCCGATCTCGCTCCCGCCGTTCTTCCAGTAATCCTCGCCGTGCTGGCGGATCCACAAATTCATCGTTTGTTCGTCCATGGTGATGGACGTGCCCGCAACGTCCGGAAGTGCTTTGGAGATGGCTGCTGCAGTGTCCTTGAATTCATCCCAGGTCCAGGTGTTGTCATCGGGCAGGGGAACGCCTGCCTTCTCGAACAATGCCGGGTTAACTGCCATCCCGAACCCGGAGTCTCCTGTTGGGATTCCGTACAGGCCGCCGTCGATTTGCGTCCCGGCCAACGATGCCTCGGAGAAGTCGCCGGTGGGCAGGACATCCGAGTGCTTGCCCAGATCCACCAGCTGCCCGTTGTCGATGTAGGTGTACAGGTGCGGGTCTGTCATCTGCATGACGTCGGGCAGGTCGCGGGAGGCTGCGCTGGTGGACAATTTGTTGAAGTAATCACTGAAGTTGGAAAACTCCGGCTGCACCTTGATGTTGGGGTGCGCTTCCTCGAAGCGTTCGATGACCTGCTGCGTCTGCGCATGCCTGGCATCAGAGCCCCACCAGTTGAACCTCAGCGTCACCGAATCGTCCGCGGCAGGGCTGCCGCAGCCGGCGACTCCAAGGCTTACGACGGCGGCAAGAACCGCCGCGATGGTCCTGACCTTGCGTGGTGGTGATGGTTTGAAAACCACGGTGGAGCTCCTTTGCTTCAGGTGATGACCTTGCCGCCGGGCGGCGGCTGCAGGTCATATGGGCACCCTGGACGGGCACGAGTGTTCGGGTTTGCAGGACGACTGAGCCAATGGATGACGTTGCCGCAGCAGCAGTGCGGGGCGGCTTAAAGAATCAGTCAGAAGCCAGCAATTAGTGATCGGTCACTATCACGGAAAAGCTTTCATCCAGAGCTTCAAGCGAGCTGACACTTGAAGAATAGTGACCGGTAACTATTTTCGTCAAGACCATTGACGCGCCGGATTTTTCACTGCAATACTCAAGTCCGTCCGGCGCCTGAGGACGCCACTTCCCAAACCACCACCCGGAGCACCCATGTCAACGTTGACCCCCCTGCCCAGAAGTACCGGGGCAGGTACCGCGCCTGCCCCGCCGTCGAGATCGCTCATGAAACGGCTCGAGGAACGGGCTGCCTGGCAGTTCCTGCTCCCCTGGTTTGTAGGAATGCTGCTGATCACCATCGGCCCCATGATCGCGTCGCTCTACTTTTCCTTCACCGACTACAACCTGCTTCGCGCCCCCTCATGGGTGGGCCTGGACAACTTCGAGCAGATGCTCACTGACACGCGGCTCCACAAATCGCTCGGGGTGACGTTCGCGTACGTGCTGATCGGGGTGCCTGCGCTTCTGGTGGTGGCACTCTCCCTGGCGATGCTCCTGAACCGCGGCATTCGGGGACTTGCCTTCTACCGCTCCGTTTTCTATCTGCCGTCGCTGCTCGGCGGCTCAGTGGCGGTGGGCGTGCTCTGGCGTCAGGTCTTTGGAACCGACGGCCTGGTCAACCAGTTCCTGGCCCTCTTCGGCATCGACGGGCCGGGATGGATTTCCAATCCAGGCACCGCGCTCAGCTCGCTGATCATGCTGCATGTCTGGAGTTTTGGCTCCTCCATGGTGATTTTCCTGGCCGGGCTACGCCAGATCCCGGAGGAACTGTACGAGGCCGCCGCCCTGGACGGTGCAGGCCGGTGGGCCAGGTTCCGGAACGTGACCCTTCCACTGCTGACCCCCATCCTCTTCTTCAACCTCATCCTGCAGATCATCAACTCTTTCCAGACCTTCACCCAGGCCTTTGTGGTGAGCGGCGGCACCGGCGGGCCGGCAGACTCCACGCTCTTCTACTCCCTCTACCTCTATGAGCAGGGCTTCGGCCGGCTCAACATGGGCTACGCATCGGCAATGGCATGGGTCCTGGTACTGATCATCGCCGTCTTCACGGCAATCAACTTCTACTTCAGCAAACGATGGGTGTTCTACAGTGACCGCGATTGATACCGCACCAGTACAGGTTCAGACCCATAACTCACCGGACTCCGGCCGAAGCCGCAAGCAACGGGGCCAACTGCGCGGGCTAGCCAAACACATCGCACTGGTGCTTGCAGCAGGGCTGATGCTGTACCCGCTGCTGTGGATGGTGGCCAGCTCCTTCCGGCCTGAGGCCCTGATCTTCCGCGATCCCTCACTCATACCCACGGAAGTGGACACCGGACACTACGCCGACGGCTGGACTGCCCTGGCGCATCCCTTCCATGTCTTCCTGGCCAACTCGGCCATCATCGTTGCCGGTTCGCTCCTGGGCAACCTGCTCACCTGCTCCATGGCTGCCTACGCCTTCGCAAAACTCGAATTCCGCGGCCGCGGCATCCTGTTCGGCGCCCTGCTGCTGACCCTGATGCTGCCCATGCACGTTGTGCTGGTCCCGCAGTATGTCCTCTTCTCCAACCTGGACTGGGTCAACACCTTCCTGCCGTTGATCGTCCCCAAATTCCTCGCGACGGACGCCTTCTTTGTGTTCCTCATGGTGCAGTTCTTCCGTGGGCTGCCCAAGGAACTGGACGAGGCCGCCCGCCTGGACGGTGCAGGGTACTGGCGGACGTACTTCCAGGTGATCCTGCCCCTGTCCGTCCCTGCCCTGGCAACCACAGCGATCTTCACCTTCATCTGGACGTGGAACGACTTCTTCGGCCAGCTGATCTACCTCACCAAGCCTGCCCTGCAGACGGCACCCGTGGCCCTGCGCAACTTCGTGGACGCCACCAGCGGCGCCTCCTGGGGTTCGCTGTTCGCCATGTCCATAGTGACCCTGATCCCGGTGTTCATCGTGTTCCTCGTAGGCCAGAAATACCTCGTGAAAGGCATCGCGACAACAGGCCTCAAGTAGGAATCCCAGGCGACGCACCGCCGTCGTACTGCCCATAGACTGAAGAATTATGGAATCGATCAAGGTGGCAGCCGCGCCCGGCACGGCTGCCCGCCGCGCCACCATTGTGGACGTGGCAACAGCCGCCGGCGTCTCGAAGCAGACCGTCACCCGGGCCATGAACAACATGCCGGGGATCAAAGCCGAAACCAGGGACCGCATCCAGCAGCTGGCGAAGGACCTGGGCTATGTTCCCAGCCGCTTCGCCAAAGGCCTGGCGCAGGGAGCACAAATATCCGTGGGGCTCGCCATTCCAGGCCTGACAAACCCCTACTTCCCTGCGTTTATCGCCAGCGTGGTGGAGCACGCTACCGGGCTCGGGTGGCAAGTGGTGATCAGCGATTACGTGGACAAGGCAGTAGGTCCGGTGTCCGCCGTCAGCCAGCTCGCCCCGCAGGTTGACGCCGTGATTGGCTACCTCGGCAACGAAACGGGAGCATCACAGGAGATCCTGGGGCGGCGCCCCCTGGTCCTCCTGGACCTGACAAGCAGCAACAGCGCCGGGCAGGTTTCCTTCGATTACGCCCATGCAGCCTCCCTGGCCCTGGACCACCTGGCGGGGCAGGGCCGCCGGCACATCACCTATCTTGACTACGTTCGGGACGGCGGACTGTCCGTCCGCGGCCAGGCGTTTGCCCGGCGCGCGGGCGAAATGGGCATGTCAACCACATTCCTCAACTGTGCAGATTCGGCGGCGAGCGCCCGGGAAACCATCGCCGGGTTCCTGGCAGGCGGGAACCGCCCGGAAGCCATCGTCACGTTCAACGACCTGATGGCCGCCGGAACCATGAAGGCCCTCACCGCCGCTGGAAGGTCAATCCCCGGCGACTGCGCGGTCATCGGAATGGACGGCATTGCCATGGGAGAACTGCTGACCCCCGAGCTGACCACCCTCGCCCTGGATCTTCGGGAGGTGGGTGCCGTGGCCGTCCGGCTGGTGGAGCGGCTTCTCGCCGGGGAACTCTCACCGGCCGGTGACGACTCACGGGTGGTCCTCAAGCACCAACTGATAGTCCGGGAGTCGGCCTAAATCACACGACGTGCAGCAACGCCTTCGGCCCCGCCATCCCCGGGGCCTGCGGCTCAGGCCGGCGTGCAAAAGTAGGGCATTTCTCCCCTGTGCACCGCCGGCCGCCGGGACTACCCTGATCCCCATCAGTGTCCACCGCCGTCGAGGAGCCGTCATGGCCGGGTTTTTCCAGATCATCGAATTCAAATCCTCCCGCATCAAGGAAATCCAGGAGCTGGGCCGACCCTCCCAAACCGCGGGAAGCAACCAGCCCACCTTCCGCCGGATTGTGGCGACGGCGGACCGGGACCACCCGGGGACCTACTTCACCATCGCGGAGTTCGAGTCCTTTGACTCGGCAATGGAGAATTCCGGCAGACCGGAAACGTCGGAGTTCGCTGCCAAAATGGCGGCGCTGTGTGACGGGCCGGTGACCTTCCACAACCTGGATGTGATCTGGGAGGACACCGGAGACGGTACGGGCACCGGTTAGGAGCAGACGGTGGCTTCCGCAGGACGGCTCCCCCACCAGAGGCGGAACACCCCGCTTACAACGGCGCGCCGGGACACCCTCCGCAGGATCCTCCTGGCCGCCGGGCCGCTCTCTTCACTGCTCTACGTGGTTTTCACGGACGTCCTGGCGGCGTCCCGGTGGGAGGGGTACCGCCGAACCGGGCAGATGGTGAGCGAACTGTTCGCCGTCGGCTCCCCCGGCCGGGAGGTCCTGGCCCCGTTTACGTGGCTCTACACGGCCATGTTCACAGTCTTCGGCCTGGGCGTGGAGCTCCGTCCGCGGGAACCGCGCCCTGCGCATTGCCGGCGGCGTGCTCATCGCGTACGGACTGTGGAACATCATGGGAGCCCTCTACTCGCTGAGGTTGGGAGACGAAACCTCCATCGCCCCGCATATCCTCGCCACCAACGTCCAGCTCGCGCTGATGGTCGCCGCAATGTGCTTCGTGGCGGCAGGCTTCCACGGCTGGATGCGGTGGTACTCCATCCTCTCGCTCGCGGCTTCTGCAGTAATGGGCATGGTGGCGTTCGCAGCTGCTCCCGGCCCCAACCTGGTTCTCGGCATCGGCGAGCGCATCAGCATCGGGGCATTCCTCCTGTGGGTCGCAGTCCTCGCCATAGCGCTGTGGAAGCCAACGGCCAAAGACCGAATCCCCGGCAGCAAGGAGATGAAGCCATGACCTATATCAAGGACCTCGGCAGCGTGAAACCGGGCGATATCGCCGTCGCCGGCGGCAAAGCGGTAGGGCTGGGCGGCCTGGTCCAGGCCGGGCTGCCGGTCCCGGCCGGGTTTGTGCTGACCACCGCCGCCTACTCGCACTTCGTCACCGAAAACGGCCTCGCGGCGGCAATCCAGGACCTGGCAGCGCTGCCACCAGAAGCGGCGCCGCAGGACTACGAGGATGCCTCGGAACGGATCACGGCCCTGTTCACGGCCGGCACCATGCCCGCCGGCATCGCCCCAGAACTGGAGGCCGCCTACGGGAACCTCGGCACCGGCGAAACACCCGTGGCCGTGCGCTCCTCCGCCACGGCCGAGGACCTCGCCTCCGCCAGTTTCGCCGGCCAGCAGGAAACCTCCCTGAACGTCCGCGGCATCGACGCCCTGACAGACGCGGTGATCGATTGCTGGGCGTCCCTCTGGACGGCGCGCGCCATGGCCTACCGCGCCCGCGAAGGTGTGCGGCCGGACCAGGTCCGGCTCGCCGTCGTGGTTCAACACATGGTGGAGGCCGAGGCCGCCGGCGTCATGTTCACCGCCAACCCCGCCAACGGCCGGCGCGACCAGACGGTCATCAGTGCCGCCTGGGGCCTGGGCGAATCGGTGGTCAGCGGGACGGTCACCACCGATGACGTGGTGGTCGACGCCGGGACCGGCACCGTCGTGTCGCGGCAGACAGCCGACAAGGACGTCATGACTGTCTACGCGGAGAACGGCATCCGGGAGCAGCCGGTGGCGGCAGCCCGCCGTCGTGCTCCCGTGCTGGATGACCAGGCGGCGGCCGACCTGGCAGCGATGGGGCAACGGACCGCGGACCACTTCGGGGTGCCGCAGGACATCGAATGGGCGCGGGCCGGCGGCGCGTTTTTCCTGCTCCAGTCCCGGCCCATTACCGCGCTGCCAGAACCGGCGGCTGACACCCCGGATACCTGGCCCGTGCCCTATCCCAACGGCCTCTACTTCCGGGCGAGCATCGTGGAGCAGCTCCCCGATCCCCTCTCCCCGCTCTTCGCCGACCTTATTGACGGCTCCGTGGCGCGCTCGCTGAAGGCCCTGATGGACGAGGCGCTGGGCCGGAGCGCGATCCGCGAGGGCGACGTGCGGATGCCCGCCATCAACGGCTACGCCTACTACTACTACCGCACCTCCGGACTGCTGCGGATGACCGGCCGGCTGGTCCCCGCGATAGGCGCCCTGGCCCTCGGCAGGGCGCACATGGGGATCGACGGCTGGCGCGGGTACTCCCATCCGCGCTACCAACGGGTCATCAAGGAATGGCAGGCACAACCCGTCACGGAGCTGACCGGCAGGGAACTGCTGGCCGGGGCGCAGGCGCTGCTGGACGCCGGGACAGTCTACTACACGGCCGTACAGTCCATCATTCCGCTCGCGTCCACCAGCGAAATGTCCTTCCGGGCGTTCTACGACAAGCTGGTCCGCCGCGACGGCGACCCCCCGGCCCAGACGTTCCTCCTCGGCTATGACAGCGAACCCATCCGGGCCGAAAAGTCACTCTGGGACCTGGCCGGCTGGGCCCGCAGCGACCCCGCACTGATGTCGGCTTTAGTGGAACGGCCGACGGCGGTGCTCGCCGAGTGCCAGCGCACCGGCTCGCCGCCCGCAGGGGTGGACGATGCCCTGTGGCAGGAATGGCGCTTCGCCTTCCAGGAGCATCTGGGCCTCTACGGCCACGCGGTCTACAACCTTGATTTCGCCACTCCCGTGGCCGCCGATGATCCATCCGCCCTGCTGGAAACGGTGAAGTTCTACCTCCGCGGGCAGGGCACCGACCCGCACGAGCGGCAACGGCTGCTGACCGGACGCCGGGAGGAGCTGACCGCCCAGATGGCCGGCCGGCTGGGACCGCGACGCCGCGCCGCCTTCCTCCGGCTGCTCCGGTGGGCACAGCTCGTGGCGCCCATCCGCGAAGACGCACTGGCCGACGTCGGACTCGCCTGGCCGCTGCTGCGGCGCATGCTGCTCGAACTCGGGAACCGGCTGGTGACCTCCAACGTCATCGCCGGGCCGACGGACGTATTCTGGCTGCGCTTCCAGGAGCTGGAGGCCGCCGTCAGGTTCGGCCTGGCTGAGCAAGATGCGGGAGCACCAGCCGTGGCCATTACCGGGGCTGACCGTCCGGTCCGCGCGGCCGCCGTCGAGGAGCGCAGGATGCTGTGGCGCGGCCAGGCGAAGGCCGCCGCGCCGCAGATGCTCCCGGAGCGCCCCTGGATGGAAAAGGCCATCGGGTCCATGATGCCGGCGGGATCGCAGCACCAGGCGGGGGACGTCATCAAGGGCGTGGGGGCCAGCTCCGGCCGGGTCAGCGCTCCCGTCCGTTTGCTGCGCGGTCCGCAGGACTTCGGCCAGATGCAGCCCGGCGACGTCCTGGTAGCACGCATCACCACCCCCGCCTGGACGCCGCTGTTCGCGATGGCCTCCGCCGTGGTGACCGACGTCGGCGGCCCGCTGAGCCACAGCTCCATCGTGGCCCGCGAGTACGGCATCCCGGCCGTCCTGGGCACCGGGGTCGCGACACAGCGGCTGGCCACCGGGCAGCAGGTCAGCGTGGACGGCGACGCCGGGACCGTCACAATCCAGCCTGTTTGAGGGTTACTCCTGCATGCCGGGGTGCACGGGAACGAAATCGATTTTGTTGCCGGAGTTCGTCCGGCCTGCAGAGGTCCTGGAGTATCCGCGCGCATCAAGATCGTTCTTGGCGCGGAATTCGGCGAGCGCCGCATCGTAGGCCTTGTTCAGGGCCAGGCCTGAGAACTCCCCCGTGCTCCCGTCAGTGAAATTAATTCTGATGCGGACGCTGGCCGGGTAGTGCCGGTTCATCCGGATAAAGCCTTCTGCGTCCTGCTGGAGGGTGATCAAGGGACTCTGCTTTCGTTGGGTTTCAGCCTCAAGTGTGGCGTACCTTGCACCGTTTACCACAAATTCGCCTGCCTGCTACCAGATGGTGCCTGTCAGGCGGCCAAATGGACGAAGACCGGTGCATTGTGCGACACTTCACAAGTTTTGATGTGGTGCGCGCCACTCCGTTCACCCACCCGGCACGCACCATCTCACGCATCACCCACGCTCTTCCATGGAGGGAACCCACACTTATGAGCGACGTCTTATCAGCCATCAACAGCGTGATCTGGAGTGACTGGCTCGTCTATCTCTGCCTCGCCACCGGAGTCTACTTCTCCGTCCGGACACGCTTCCTGCAGGTCCGGCATGTCAAGGGGATGCTCCAGCAGCTGGTGCACGGCGAGAAGTCCGCCTCCGGCGTCTCCTCGTTCCAGGCCCTGGCCATGTCCCTGTCCGGCCGCGTCGGCACCGGCAACGTCGCCGGCGTCGCCACCGCGATCGCCTTCGGCGGACCGGGCGCACTGTTCTGGATGTGGGCGGTGGCCTTCCTGGGCGCGTCCACGTCCTTCGTCGAGTCCACGCTCGGCCAGATCTACAAGACCCGCGACCCGCTGACCGGCGAGTACCGCGGCGGCCCGGCCTACTACTTCTCCCGCGCGTTCGCCCACACCAAGGGCGCCGGGTTCTTCAAGGTCTACGGCTACGTCTTCGCCGCCGTGACCGTCCTTGCCTGCGGCGTCCTCATGCCGGGTGTCCAGACCAACTCCATGGCCACCGCGATCAGCGGCGCCTGGACCCTCGAGCCATGGATTGTTGCCGTTGGCTCGGTCATCCTCCTGGCCCTCGTCGTCATGGGCGGCGTGAAGCGCATCGCCAGCGTTGCCGCGTTCGTGGTGCCCTTCATGGCCGCCGGCTACATCATCCTCGCCCTCATCGTCGTCGTCATCAACGCCGCCCAGCTGCCGGAAATCCTCTCGCTGGTCTTCCGCAGCGCCTTCGGCATGGATTCCGCCCTCGGCGCCATCATCGGCCTGGCCGTGATGTGGGGCGTCAAGCGCGGTGTCTACTCCAACGAGGCCGGCCAGGGAACGGGCCCGCACGCCGCTGCCGCAGCCGAGGTCTCGCACCCGGCAAAGCAGGGCCTGGTCCAGGCTTTCGCGGTGTACATCGACACGCTGTTCGTGTGCTCGGCCACCGGCTTCCTGATCCTCTCCACCGGCGCCTACCGCGTCTTCTCCGGCGGGAGTGAAGACGGTGACATCCTCGCCGAAGGCGGCCTGCTCTCGGCCTCGGCCGTCGTCGGCCCGCAGTATGTGCAGGCAGGCTTCGACTCCGTCTTCCCCGGCGTCGGCGCCTCCTTCATTGCCATCACGCTGATCTTCTTCTGCCTGACCACTGTCATCGCGTACTACTACATGGCCGAGACCAACCTGCGGTTCCTCCTTGGGACCTCGTCGGCCAAGATGATTCCCGGCCTCCGTACCACCCTGGGCCGCGCCACCACCATCGCACTGCAGGTGGCCATCCTCGTCGCCGCTGCATACGGCTGCGTGAACACCGCCGCCGATGCATGGGTGATGGGTGACATCGGCGTCGGCCTCATGGCCTGGCTGAACATCGTGGGCATCCTGATCCTGCAGAAGCCGGCGTTCAAGGCGCTGAAGGACTTCGAGCGGCAGCAGAAGCTGGGCCTCGACCCGGTCTTCGACCCCAAGCCCCTTGGCATCACCGGGGCCACCTTCTGGGAGTCCTACAAGCCGGCCGAGCGCGAAAAGGAATCCGCGCAGGTCTAGTGCCTGACCGTGGCGCCAGGGACGGGGTGACCCGGCAGCTTCACGGGAGGCGGGAGTAGTACCAGGGTGCTACTCCCGCCTCCCATTCACATCCCGTGGACGGACGCGGCCAGGGGGTCATGGTGCGTAATTTCGTAGTTATGCGAAAGGACAATCCATGATTCACGCACAAACCCTCACGAAGCGCTTTGGCTCCCGCACGGCCGTGGACGGCATAGATTTCACGGTCCGCCCCGGCCAGGTGACGGGCCTCCTGGGTCCCAACGGTGCCGGGAAGTCGTCCACCATGCGGATGATCGTTGGCCTTGACCGCCCCACCCGTGGGGAGGTCAAGGTCAACGGCCGCGCCTACCGCGAGCACCGCGCTCCCCTTCGCGAGGTAGGTGTGCTGCTGGACGCGAAGGCTGCGCACCCCGGCCGCACCGCGCGCAAGCACCTCCTCGCCCTGGCCGCGACCCACGGCATCGAAGCCGCCCGAGTGCGGGAGGTGATCGAGCTCGCCGGGCTCGAGTCCGCCGCTGACAGGCGGGCAGGGAGCTTCTCCCTGGGCATGGGGCAGCGCCTCGGGATCGCCGCGGCACTGCTGGGCGACCCCGCCACCGTCATCCTCGACGAACCCGTCAACGGGCTGGACCCCGAAGGCGTGCTGTGGGTCCGCACCCTTCTGCGCACACTGGCCGCAGAGGGCCGCACCGTGCTCCTGTCGTCACACCTCATGAGCGAAATGGCGCAGACTGCCGACCACCTCATCGTCCTCGGCCGGGGCCGGGTCCTCGCGGATGCGCCGCTGCGGGACCTGATTGACGGTGCCACTGCCTCGGCTGTGCGCGTACGGACACCACAGCTCAGCCGGCTGGCCAGCGCCATCACCGGCCACGGCATCACGGTCACCACGCTCGACGACGGCGCCGCCCTGGTGATGGGCATGAGCCCCGAACACATCGGCAACGCAGCCGCCGCAGCGGGGGTGCCCCTGTACGAGGTGGCCGCCGTTGCAGGCTCGCTCGAAGACGCCTACATGAGCATCACCGCCGACGAAGCGGAGTACCGGTCCCTCACCACTACAGCCCACAAGGAGCGTTCATGAGCGCCGCCGTCCTGCCCGTCCGCCCGGGCATCCCCGCCGACTCGCGGCTGCGTTTCAGCGGCATCCTGCGCTCCGAATGGATCAAGCTCACCAGCCTGCGGTCCACCCTGTGGTCGCTCCTCACGATTATCCTCGTCGGCATCGGCCTGAGTTTCGTGCTTGCACTGACCATGGAATCGGCCGGGGTCCCGGACGAACCATCAGTGCGGTTCACGCTCTCGATCGTCGCGATAGGGGCGGCATGCGGCCAGTTCGTGGCCGCGGTCCTGGGCGTCCTGGCCATCAGCGGTGAGTACTCTACAAAGATGGTCCAATCCACGCTGGCTGCCGTACCCTCGCGCCTGCCCGTCCTGGCGGCGAAGGCAATGGTGCTCCTGGGGCTTGTGACCGCCGTCGGGCTGGTCACCCTGTTCGGCTCCTGGGCGGCCACCTACGCGATGTTCGATGATCTCGGCCTGGCGGTAAGCCTGGCTGAGCCCGGCTTGGCGGGTGCACTGCTGGGGGCGGCTCTCTTCCTCGGCCTGACAGCCACCTTCGCCCTGGGTGTTGGCGCCATCCTCCGGTCCGCGGCCGGCGGCGTCGCCGCAGTGCTGGGCGTTCTCCTCCTGTTGCCGCTTGCCCTGTCCCTGCTGGGCAACTCCATGGAGTGGGTCGCCGCGGTCACCCCGTACGGTTTCGCGGCTGCGGGGGAATCGATGTGGAGCATACCCGCCGGACCGGCTGCAGGCTCTCCCGTGCCCGGCACTCCCCTCACCCCCGGAGCAGGAGGACTGGTCGTCCTCGCCTGGACAACCATGTCCCTGGTGCTCGGTGCACTCACCCTTCGAGGGAGGGACGCCTGAAACCGGATCCGACGACGGCGCCCGGCTCCCCTGCAGGGGAGCCGGGCACTCTCGTGCTGCCGGCCCCGCCGGGACTGGTCCGCAGGTCCCTGCAGCGGCGCCCCTGGCTCGGCGACCTGCTTCCAACCGTCCTGTATGTGCTGTTCGCAGGCCTCCTGGCCACCGCCTCCGCCGGCGATCCCGACGCTGCGCCCCTGTGGATCGCCGTCGTCCTTGCCGTCCCGGGCACGGCCACAGCATTCTTCAGCCGGCGCAGGCCAGTGCTGATGTTCGCGGCCGCCACCCTGCTGTTCCTGGTTTCCGCAGCCACGAGCACAACAGCCGAACTGCTGCTGGTGCTGCTGGCCTTGTACGCCATCGGAGCCAACCGCTCCCCCCGTGCAGCCTGGACCTCCTTCGGCCTCGGAACAGGCGGCGCCGCCCTCGCCGCGTTCATCCTCACCGTCCGGTCGCGGACCGGCCCGCTCCTCCTCGAACCCACCCAGCCCCCGAACTCGGGAGACCTGTTCTCGGACTGGCTCAACAACACCATCGGCATCACCCTCACGCTGCTGATCGCGACGCTCATCGGAACCAACGTGGGCGGGCGCAAGCGTTACATCGGCGCGCTGCTCGACCGGGCGCGGCACCTCGAACGCGAACGCGACCAGCAGTCCGAGATCGCCAGTGCCCGGGAGCGTGAGCGGATTGCACGGGAAATGCACGACATCATCGCCCACAGCCTGTCCGTCATGATCTTCCTGGCCGACGGAGCCTACGCGGCAGCCCCCGGCCGGCCCGGGCAATCCCGGGAAGCGATGGGACGCGTCGCCGACACAGGCCGCACAACACTTGCAGAAGTGCGGCGCCTGCTCGGAGCCGTGCGCACCACGGAACGGGAGCATCCGGCCGATCACGCCCCGCAGCCGGGTGCCGCGCAACTGGGCCACCTCGCCGACGACATCCGCCGGGCCGGCCTGCCGGTCCAACTCACCACCGCCGGCCCGCCCATCACCGACCCTGCCCTCGGCCTTACCGTTTACCGGATTGTGCAGGAATCCCTCACCAACGCCCTGCGGCACGCCCACGGAGCAAGCAAGGTCACCGTGCTGGTAGCCACGTCCGGTGAGGCCGTTGACATCACTGTCGACGACGACGCACCCTCCGGACCGGCGGGGAACCACGAATCGGAGCCGGGACGCGGGATCCTGGGCATCCGCGAGCGGGCGGCGCTCTACGGCGGCGCCGTCGCGGCCGGCCCACGGAAAGACGGCGGCTGGCGCCTCCAGGTCCGGCTGCCCTGGACAGGAGAACCAACATGACGGACACCATCAGGATCCTGCTCGCCGACGACCAGGAACTGGTCCGGTACGGGCTTCGCATGGTCCTCGAGGCTGAACCCGGCTTCGAGGTGGTCGGTGAAGCCGGCGACGGTGCCCTCGCGGCTCTGGCAGCGGAGCGGCTTCGTCCCCACGTAGTCCTCATGGACGTCCGGATGCCTGGAGTCGACGGACTGGAAGGGACACGACGCATCACGGCTTCACTGCCGGAGACCCGCGTGCTCGTCCTGACCACCTACGACCTTGACGACTATGCCTTCGGCGCGCTCAGTGCCGGCGCGTCCGGGTTTCTGCTCAAGGACACCAAGCCGGCCGCGCTCATCGCGGCCATCCGCGCCGTTCACCGGGGGGACGCCGTCGTCGCACCGCGCATCACTGCCAAGCTCATCGCGCTCGCTGCACCCCGGCTCGCGGCCGGACCGCCCAAAGATCAGGAGGACCCGCTGGCAGTGCTGACCAGCCGCGAACGGGATGTCTTCCGCCTCATCGGCGACGGTGCAACGAACGCGGAGATCGCTGATTCCCTCTACCTCGCGGAATCGACAGTGAAGACGCACATCGGCCGGATCCTGCACAAGCTGGGCCTGAGGGACCGGGTGCAGGCCGTCATCCTCGCCTTCGAACTCGGCGTGGTGGGCCGTTAGGCAAACCACCGCGTCATCATCACGCACTGATTCTGGAACAGGACCTTCGCTGTGATAATCCGATAGGTATGTCTTCTTTACCCCAACCGTCAACGACGGCATCCGCTGCCGAAGAACGCAGCGCCCGCATCGCCGTCACCCTCTTTCCCCTGCTGATCCTGGCCGGCGGAGCCGTAGCGCTTGCCGCGCCGTCGGCCTTCACCGGGCTGGCACCCTGGATCAACCCCCTTCTGGGAGTCATCATGTTCGGCATGGGCCTGACGCTCACGCCGCCTGACTTCGCCGTCATTGCCAAGCGCCCGGTCCCGGTGGTGATCGGCGTCGTGGCGCAATACGCCATCATGCCGTTCCTCGGCTGGCTGGTGGCGGCGGCGCTGGGGCTGCCGCCTGCGCTGGCTGCGGGCGTCATCCTGGTGGGCTGCTGCCCCGGCGGAACTGCCTCCAACGTGGTCTCCTACCTGGCGAAGGGCGACGTTGCCCTGTCCGTGGCCATGACCACTGTGTCAACGCTGATCGCGCCGCTGCTGACCCCCGTGCTGGCACTGTGGCTGGCCGGCCAGTACATGCCCGTGGACGCCGGTTCCATGGCGTGGTCCATCGTCCAGATCGTCCTGTTCCCCGTGCTGCTGGGGCTTGTGGTCCGGTTCTTCCTCCCCCGCCTTGTCGACAAGGCGCTGCCCGCCCTGCCCTGGATTTCGGTCCTCGCCATCACCGCCGTGGTGATCGCGGTGGTTGCAGGAAGCGCGAAGGCCATCTTTGCAGCCGGGCTCCTGGTGCTTGCCGCCGTCATCCTGCACAACGGCCTGGGCTACGCGCTGGGCTATGGTGCGGCCCGTTTGTTCAAACTGCCGATTCCCTCCAGGCGCACCACTGCCATCGAGGTGGGTATGCAGAACTCAGGCCTGGCAGCAGGACTAGCGCGGCAGTACCTGACCCCCGAAGCGGCACTGCCCGGCGCCATCTTCTCCGTCTGGCACAACGTTTCCGGTGCTGTCCTGGCGGCCTACTGGCGCCGCCGCAGCGCTCCTGCTGCGCCCGGCCGCGAGCCGGTTGCGACGGCGGTCACGGAGTAAGCGGGGCCCGCGGACCGCCGTCGGACTTCCTTTACTGTTCCGACGGCGGACCCGCATGCCCGGCGCGCCGGACCAGCCGGAATTCCGGCAGCTCCTCCCACTCGGGCGGCAGCACACTGCGCTTGCCGTCCGGGCGGAAACCCTGTTTCAGGTAGAACGCCAGCGCCCGCGGGTTGTCCTCCACCACCCAGAGATAGGCAGGCCCATCGCCGATGGCGGCGCGCATCAGTGCCGCCCCGAGCCCCGTTCCGTACGTCCGGCGGAGCGTGTAGATCGAGTACAGCTCCAGTTCTTCGGGCCCGTCGTCATCACGGCCCGGCCCCGCGTCCGCGAAGCCCACCAGTTCATTGTTGGCATCCACCGCGATGATCCGCGGATCATCGACAGCGAGGTGCGGCCGGCGCCGTTCCACCCGTTCCGGAATGCTGGCCCTGCGGCCGCGGAAGAACCCGGCGGAGAGCAGGTGCGGGTAGCACTCCTCGTGCGCGAGGGTCTGCATGTGCACCACCGCCTCCGCATCCTGGGGCGTGGCCTGGCGAAGCTGGAAATCCATGGCTTCAGCCTAACCAGCGGGACGCGCTGCCCTTGCCAGGGTCCACAAAGCGTCGTGCCGCCGTCGTAAAGTCCGACGGCGGCACGCACCCAGGTGGTTGAATCAGTCTTTAGCGGACCCCGGCGCCTGCCACTGCTTCAGTTTCCGCCCCGGCCGAAAGGTCCGAAGCGCGGGAAGCGTCCGGTGAGGCACCCGCCGCCACGTCCGCGAGCCGGAGCCAGGTGTCCACAACGGTGTCCGGGTTCAGCGAGACGGACTCGATGCCTTCCTGCACCAGCCACTCGGCGAGGTCCGGGTGGTCGCTGGGGCCCTGTCCGCAGATGCCGACGTACTTGCCGCGTTCCCGGCACGCCTTGATGGCCATGCTGAGGAGCTTCTTGACGGCAGGATCGCGTTCGTCGAAGCCGGCGGACACGATCGCTGAGTCCCGGTCCAGGCCGAGGGCCAGCTGGGTCATGTCGTTGGAGCCGATGGAGAAGCCGTCAAAGTAGTCCAGGAATTCGTCGGCGAGCAGCGCGTTGGAGGGCAGCTCGCACATCATGATGACTTCCAGGCCGTTCTCGCCGCGGCGGAGGCCGTTCTCGGCGAGCAGCTCAATCACGCCACGCGCCTCATCCAGGGTCCGCACGAACGGGATCATCAGCTTGACGTTGGTCAGGCCCATCTCATTCCGGACGAAGGACAGGGCCTCGCACTCCAGGTCGAAGCAGTCGCGGAAGGACGGCTCCAGGTAGCGCGATGCGCCGCGGAAGCCGAGCATCGGGTTTTCCTCGTGCGGCTCGTACGCCGGTCCGCCCAGGAGGTTGGCATACTCGTTGGACTTGAAGTCGGACATGCGCACAATCACCGGCTCCGGCGCGAACGCCGCCGCGATGGTGGACACGCCCTCGGCCAGGCGCTTGATGTAGTACTCGCGCGGGCTGCTGTACGCCGCGATCCGCTCCCGGATCTCCGCGGCCACGTCCTCCGGCTGGCTGTCCAGGTTCAGCAGCGCCTTGGGGTGGATGCCGATCTGGCGGTTGATGATGAACTCGAGCCGGGCCAGGCCCACACCGTGGTTGGGCAGCTGGGCGAAGGTGAACGCCTGTTCCGGGGTGCCCACGTTCATCATGACCTTCACCGGGGCGTCGGGCATCTTGGTGATCCCGGTTTCCTCCACCGTGAAGTCCAGCAGGCCTTCGTAGATGGTGCCGGTTTCGCCGTCCGCGCAGGAGACGGTGACCTCCAGCCCGTCGGACAGGGAGTCGGTGGCGTGGCCGGTTCCAACGACGGCGGGGATCCCCAGTTCGCGGGCAATGATGGCCGCGTGGCAGGTCCGTCCGCCGCGGTTGGTGACGATCGCGGAGGCGCGCTTCATGATCGGTTCCCAGTCCGGGTCGGTCATGTCCGCCACCAGGACGTCGCCGGTCTGGAACGCGGCCATCTGGTCGATGGCGGTGAGGATGCGGACACTGCCGGCGCCGATCCGCTGGCCGATCGCCCGGCCCTCCGCCAGCACGGGACCGGTTTCGTTGAGGCGGAAACGGCTCTGGCTGCCGGCGGCGCGGCGGGACTGCACTGTTTCCGGACGGGCCTGCAGGATGTACAGGCCGCCGTCGATCCCGTCCTTGCCCCATTCGATGTCCATCGGGCGGCCGTAGTGCTTCTCGATGGCTACAGCGTGCCGGGCGAGCTGCTCCACGTCCTCGTCGCTGAGGCTGAAGCGGTTCCGCAGCGATGCCTCCACCGGGACGAAGTCGATGGTCCGGCCGATCTCCCGGCTGGCCGTGTAGGTCATCTGCAGGGCCTTCTCGCCCAGGCCCCGCTTGAGGATAGCGGGCCGGCCGGCCTCCAGGGCCGGCTTGTAGACGTAGAACTCATCCGGGTTCACGGCGCCCTGGACCACGGCCTCGCCCAGGCCGTAGGAGGAGGTGACGAACACGGCGTCCTGGAAGCCCGATTCCGTGTCCATGGTGAACATGACGCCGGAGGCCCCGACGTCGGAGCGCACCATCCGCTGGATTCCCGCCGAGAGTGCCACGTCCGCGTGTTCGAACTTGTGGTGCACCCGGTAGGCGATGGCGCGGTCGTTGTAGAGCGACGCGAACACGTCCTTGATGGCGGTCAGGATGTTTTCAATACCGCGGACATTCAGGAAGGTTTCCTGCTGTCCGGCGAAGGACGCGTCGGGGAGGTCTTCCGCCGTCGCGCTGGACCGCACGGCCCAGGAGAGGTCATCGGAGCCGCCGTGCTTTTCCACGAGTTCCCGGTAGGCGTTGCGCAGCTGCTCTTCGAAGTCCGGCAGGAAGGGCGTCTGGCGCACCAGGGTGCGGATCTCCTGCCCTGCGGCGGCCAGGGCGGTCACGTCATCGGTGTCCAGGCCCACCAGCCGGTCGGCGATCTGCTGGTCCAGGCCGGAGTCCGCCAGGAAACGGCGGTAGGCATCGGCGGTGGTGGCGAAGCCGTCCGGCACCTGGACGCCTGCAGAGGTCAGGTTCTGCACCATCTCGCCCAGGGAGGCGTTTTTGCCGCCCACCCGGTCCAGGTCCTTGAGTCCGAGTTCAGAGAACCACAGGATGTCCGTTGTCATTGTTTACTGCTCCTTTGCAGAGGGTGGCGTGCACGGTTGTGCCCGTGGCGGTAACCGGCGGGGGCACAACCCCTCCACATTGGCAGGCCCGGGAAAGGCTTGCCATATGATCTCCGCCACACTTGATTTGTGAAAATTTTCCCTAGTGTTTGAGGTTCATTCTTTGCAGTATGGTGGCCGCCATCTCCTCCACGGAGACACTGGCCGAGTTGAGGTACGGAATCCCGTGCGATTCGTACAAACGCTCGGCGCTCCGCAGCTCGAAGCCGCACTGGCGCAGCGAGGCGTAGGGCGAGCCTCGGCGGCGTTCGGTGCGGACCTGGCTGAGGCGCAGCGGGTTGGTGGTCAGGCCGAAACATTTCGACACGAAGGGCTTCAGGGACCGCGGCAGCCCTTCCCGTTCGAAGTCCTCGTCCACCAGCGGGAAGTTGGCCGCGAAGATCCCGTGCTGCAGTGCCAGGTACATGGTGGTGGGCGTCTTGCCGCAGCGGGACGGGGCCACCAGGATCACCTGGGCCTTCTCCAGCGCCCGCAGGCTTTGGCCGTCGTCGTGCTCCATGGCATATTCGACGGCGGCCATCCGGGACTGGTACCGGACGGCGTTGCCCAGGCCGTGCGCCCTGCCTGGTTCCCAGCTGGCGGGGCTGCCGAGGGCCTGCTCCAGCTGGCCAACATGGGTGCCGATGAGGTCCACCATGATGCCCTGGCACTCGGAGAGGATGCTGCGGATATCGCTGCTGACCGCCGTCGAAAAAACAATGGGGACAGGGCCGGCGGCGGCCACATCGTCGATGATGCCGACCACGGACCGGGCCTGGTGGACTGTGGTGATGAACGGGATGGTGATGCGGTCGAAATTGTTGCCGGGGAACTGCGTCAGCAGCGTGTTGCCGAGCGTTTCCGCCGTGATGCCGGTGCTGTCCGAAAGGAAATAGACAGGCCGGAGAGCGTCATTGGTCATGGCATGACCTTAGCGGCCTTGCGACTCCTGAACGAAGTTGCGCACCCAGGTTTGGAGCGTGGTGGGCACCACCCCGTAGCGTGCGGGCATCCCGTCCATGTCCAGCCTGGAATCGTAGGTTTCCAGCAGTGCGAGGAAGCCGGTGAGCAGGTCCGGCATACCGTCAACGGGCTGCCCCGGAGGAATGGTGTGGACGGGAATGGGGTGCCGCAGTTCCTGCTCGAACGCCGCCACCACGTCACGCCAGGACACGGGCTCCGGGCCGCCGATGACCAGCACCTGGCCGTCCCGCTCCGGGTGCTCAACGGCAGCGCGCACGTACTGTGCCACATCGATCATGGCCACAAGCGAGTGCACCCGCCGGCCCTCCCCCACGAGGGTGACCGGACGTCCGGTGAGGGCCGGGAGCCCGACCACCAGCACCGGCAGCTTGTCCATGAAAAGGTTGGGCTGGAGGATTGTCCAGGACATTCCGCTGCTCCGCAGCAGCTGCTCGCTTTCGCCCTTGGCGGCCATGAAGGGGTTGGGGCTGTCCGGGCTGGCGCCGAGGTTGGAGACAAAGATGAAGCGTCCGACGCCGGCCCGTGCGGCAGCTTCGATGAGGTTCCGGTTTCCGAGGCGGTCCACCGATTCAACCGTGTCTTCGCCGCCGCGGGCGGAGGAGTTGGCGGTGGTCACGACGGTGTCCACGCCGGCACAGGCCGCTACGAGCGAGGCGGGATCTTTGAGGTCACCGATGACCGGATGGGCGCCGGCCGCTTCCAAGGCCTCATGCGCGGGACCGGCGCGGACCAGGATGCGCACCTGGAACCCGCCGTCCATCAGCGACCGGGCGATAAGCCCGCCCAACTGGCCAGTTGCTCCGACGACGAGGATCATGATGTTTCCCGTTCCTTTGATTCGGCAGCATCGGGTTCTTACAGACGGGATGCCGGAGTGCCGGCTTTCGGATTCCCGTCCTCCAGCGGCCGCCCCAGGACCCGCCTGACGGCTGCGTTGACGTCGCCGCCGGCAGCCTCCACCGGCTCGAGGTAAAAGCGGGCCGAAGAAATTTCCCCGTCGGCGATGCGGAAGATGACCACGCCGCGCATCAGGAAAGCAGCTCCATCGGTTCGCGTCCCGGCCAGCTCCCACTCTGTCCACAGGGAGCCGCCGCGGCCGGCGGTGCTGTCCACCCGGGCCTGGATGTCCGGAACCCGGGAAAAGATCTCTGACCAGTTCCCCTGGACCTGGCCCCGCCCCTGGAAGCTGCGCCGGGGGTGGACAGGCGTCTCATTGCGATAGTCAGCGGCGAAGCAGGCCACGAGATCGTCCAGCCGGTGGCCGTTCACCGCGCTGACGAGCCGCTGCAGCACCTCAACCGCGGGATCTGTGCCGGCCATTCCAACTCCCCGACCAATTTTGATACAGTCGCCTGTATCTGATACTCAAGCATGGAACGAAGAGTGGGAAACGTCAAGGACAAGCGGCGCTATGACTCAAGCAGCCGGCTGGAGCAGGCCCGGCGAAACCGGGATGCCGTCCTCCAAGCCGCCGAGCGGCAGCTCACTGAACGTGGATACGCCGGCGCAACCCTCGCCGCTATCGCCGCCGAGGCCGGAGTTTCGGTTGAGACCGTATATAAGGCATTCGGTGGAAAGGCAGGGCTGGTCCGGGCCCTGTACGAGCGGGGCCTGGCCGGCGCAGGGACTGTCCCCGCGTACGAGCGCTCCGACGCAATGCGCGAACGCGAGACCGAGCCGGCGTCGGTGATGCGCGAGTGGGGCCTGCTCACCGCCGAGGTGGCATCACTCGTCACGCCCCTCCGGTTGCTGATGCGGTCGGCGGCCGTGACCGACCAGGAGATGGCCAGGCTGCTGGAGGACATCGAGAACGAACGGCTCCAGCGGATGCAGCACCATGCCCGGTATCTGAAGGACCGTGGCTATCTCCGCGGAGACGTCTCCGAGGGCGAGGCGGCCGACATCCTGTGGGTCTGCAGCTCCGCCGAACTCTACGAACTGCTCGTCCTGAGGCGGGGGTGGCCGCTGCCACGGTTCGCCCGGTACGTCACGCAGTTCATGACCACCTCCCTGCTCCCCGGCTAAGGGCGCCGCTCCCCCAAGGCGCGCGCTTTTCCCCTGCGGACGCTATTGACGGGTGCGGTGCCCGGGACCATATTTGGCGTATCCCACTAGGGCGTTGCTCCAGTAAATATCCACCCAAGGATCCGCCATGAAGTCCCCCGGCCGCTTCAACAGCGGACCGCTGATTGCCATCGGCGCCGTCTGCGGCATTGCCTGGGCGGCCGGATTCCGCGCCTACATGGTTGAGCTGGCCGGGCCCGCCTCCACTGTCGGCTGGTGGGGGACGTTCGGCGCACTCCTTCTTCCGGGAGCGGTGGTGGGCGGACTCCTGGGCTGGGCGGAAGCACTGCGGCGGGCCGGCGGCCGGAGGGGATGGCGCTGGCTGGCTCTTGCGCCACTGGCGTTTGCCATCGCCCCCATGTTCCTGCCCGGCGCAATTACTGCCCTTCTTACGGAAGGACTGGGCGGAGGGGCGATTGCGGTCGCCCTGACAGCCATGGGCGCAGGCTACTCCTTCTCCCGCCGCGGGCCGCTGTGGGGCAGGCTGGCCTGCGGCCTGGTCAGCGGTGCGCTCGTGGCCGCGATGGCCCTTTCCGGTTCGGGTATCGCCGGGCCCGGGCTTGCCCTGTCGGAGCCCCGCGGCGCGTGGGTAGCGGTGCTGGCCACGTCCTTCATGCTTGTCCTTGGCCTCGCCTCATCCATCCCGCACCGGCCCGAGGTTCGATAGCCTGCGGGACTCCGGCGCCTACCGGTCTGTCTTGACCACCGTGAACAGCACCGCGGAGTCCTCGTCCGCCTCCAGGCTGTGCAGGCCGTCCGGGACAATCAGGAGGTCCCCGGCCTTGCCCTGCCACGCCTCCCCGCCGGACTTAAGCCAGACCGACCCCTTGATCACGAACACTGTGGCCTCGCCGGGATTCTGGTGTTCGCTGAGCCGGGTGCCGGCGCGGAAGGCCATTACCGTCTGGCGCAGCTTCTTCTCATGGCCGCCGAACGCGGTATCGGCAGCCCGGCCGCTGGACGCGGCGACGGCCGCCTCCAGCTGCTGGCGGGCCAGGGCATCAATCGATATCTTCTGCATTCGGACACCGTACCCACAGCGGGCCGCCAGGGCCAGGGCCCTGCGTCCCTGCCAGCAGGCGGTTCCCGCCAAGGCTCCCCAAGCCGGGCGCAAACGGACGGCGGCACCCAGGCCGGGCACCGCCGTCGTGCGTTCTCCCTGCCCCGCTAAAGCTTGGGAATCAGGACAGGCGTGTCCTTCTTGTAGGCCTCATAGTCCGGCTGTCCGCCCCACTTCTTGTCAGCCTTAGCCTCCAGCAGCGGCACACCGCTGCCCTTGATCAGCAGCAACGCCACGAAGACCGGGGACAGCAGGGCCACCCACTGCCAGCCTTCCAGCACCGGCACGGCGATCAGGAGCACGCCCACCCACAGGACAATCTCGCCGAAGTAGTTGGGGTGGCGGGACTTGGACCACAGGCCGGTGGAAATGAACTTGCCCTGGTTGGCGGAGTCCGCCTTGAACCGGCCCTTCTGGTGGTCTGCGACCGCCTCGATGCCGAAGCCCGCAGCCCACACCACGAAGCCCGCGAGCGCCCACCAGTCCAGCGCCACGCGCGTGGCGGACGTGATGGCGATCCAGGCGGCAGCTGCGGTGAGCACCACCCAAAGGCCCTGCACCGTCCAGGTGTTCAGGAACCGGAAGAAGGAGGGCTTGATCTCATCGAAGCGGTCGTCCTTCCCGTGCTTACTCACCCGCCGGAAGAGGAAACTTCCCAGCCGCCCGGCCCACACAACCACGAGGGCAGCGAGCAGCAGGCCCCGGGCATCCACACCAGGGGTCAGCAGGACCAGGAGCACCGTGATGGAGATATAGGTCAGGGCGCCGGTGAGGTCGTAGTACTTTTCGGTCTGCGCCCTGAAGGCAGGGACAAATGCCAGCCACTGGATAAGGAAAGCCGCCGCCACCCCCAACGCAAACAAGGGAAGGCCGCCCACGGTGGCACCGCCCTGGCTGCCGGCGACAGCGACGAGCGCTCCAACGACTACCGCTATCACAAAGATGATGAGCGCCTTACGGTCTGCTTCCTTCATCAGGACATTCCTTTCCCACGCCTGCCTGGGTGCGATCGGATGACCGAGCGAACCGGCTATTCAAACTTATTTGATTACAAGCCTATCTAATTACTATATAGACTAGCTAAAGAAAGGAGGAACGATGAGCCAACCCCCGTACCATCCGGCAGCCGTCGCGCTGCAGGGCGTCCTGACGCTTGCCAACGAAACTGAACGCGAGGTTGCCCGCCAACTCGGGCTGAACCTCACCGATTACCGCGCCCTCTCCGCGCTGGAACAATCCGAACCGACGACGGTGGGAAACCTCGCGGCCAAACTGGGTGCCACAGCGGCCACAACAACCGCCATCATCAACCGGCTGGAAAATCACGGTTACGTGGAGCGCCTCCGTGGCGGCGAAGACCGGCGTCACGTCCACATCAGCGCCACCGCGGCCGCCTCCCGGGACATCCTGCACCTGATGCGGCCCCTCATGGATGCCACCAACCAGCACATCGAGTCGCTGCCTGCCGCCCACCAGGGCGCAGTGGCCGAGTTCCTCCACACCGCCCAGCGCCTCATGCAGGAGCACCTGCACACCCTGTCGACGAAGGACAACGCTTGAAAGAGTTTTCCACCCCGCTGCTGGTCGACCCGTCCAGCCACCGGAATGCCACCGACCTGCTGATGCAGCGGTTCCGCACGTCCCCGGACCATGTTGCCTTCGAAGTGCGGGCACCAGGAGGCACCATCACTGATCCCTGGCGCCAGGTGACAACGCGGCAGTTCGTTGAGGACGTGCGTGCCCTGGCGAAAGGGTTCATCGCCGCCGGGCTCCAGCCCGGAGAGTCCCTCGCCATCATGTCCCCCACGCGGTACGAGTGGGCGGTGGCGGACATGGCAGCGTGGTTCGCCGCCGCCATCGTGGTCCCCATTTACGAAACGTCTGCCGCCCCCCAGGTGGCCGCAGTCCTGGACGACGCGGGCGTGCGCCTCGCGATCGCCGGTACAGCAGAGCATGCCCTGCTCCTGGACAAGGGATTCGAAGAGACGGGACATCCCGGCCTGGGTGTCTGGACCATGGATGCCCGGCCCGGGGCGGATCTCACCGCGCTCATAGCCGGCGGGGTATCAGTGACGGACAGCGAGGTTGAGGAGCGGCGGCTGCTGGCGAACCTCACCTCGGTGGCCACCATCGTGTATACCTCCGGCACCACCGCCGCTCCGAAGGGTGCGCTCATCACGCACGGCAACTTTGTGGGCCAGGTCCTCAACGTCGCCGCCGCCTACACCGGCGTGGTCCGCGAGGGCGGCAACACCGTCATCTTCCTGCCCATGGCGCATGTGCTGGCCCGCGGCCTGCAGCTGATCTGCCTGGCCAACGGCATGCGCATCGCGCACCTCTCCGACCCCCGGGATGTGGTGCCCGCCCTGGGCGTCCTGAAACCCACCTTCCTGGTGGTGGTCCCCCGCGTGCTGCAGAAGATCCAGGCCTCCGCCGCCGCCGCCGCGGCCCGGAAACGCCTTGGCAGGGTGTGGGCTTTGGCGCAGCAGACGGCCGTGGCGTGGGGCCGGTTTGCGGAAGCGCACGACGCCGACCCTTCCGTCCGCGCCCCGCTTAGCCTGCGTGCCAGGCACGCGCTGTTCGACCGGCTTTTCTACGCCCGCCTGCGGACGCTGGTGGGTGGACGGCTCGGCTACCTGCTGTCCGGTGCCGCCGCGCTCGACGCGGAACTGTCCCTCTTCTTCCGCGGCCTGGGCCTGCCCGTCGTCGAAGGCTACGGCCTGACCGAGACCACGGCGCCGCTGACCGGGAACCTGCCGGGTGCCATCACCGCCGGCACCGTCGGCGTCCCAATGCCCGGAACCACCGTGCGCATCTCGGACCAGGGCGAAGTCCTGGCCCGGGGTGTGGGGGTCTTCTCCGGCTACCGCAATCAGGCTGATGACGCCGCCGCCTTCGCTGACGGCTACTTCCGCACCGGCGACCTTGGCGGGCTCGATGAGCAGGGACGCCTTACGCTCAAGGGCCGGATCAAGGACGTCATTGTCACCGCGGGCGGCAAGACCGTCACGCCGGCCATCTGGGAGGGCTATGTGGAGGGCGATCCCCTTGTAGCCCACGCTGTGATGGTGGGAGAAGGCAAACCGTACCTGGGCGGGCTGGTGCTGCTCGACCCGGAGTCCGTCACGGCCTGGGCAGAGCGCGAGGGCATCGCCGATCTCGCGGGGCTGCGGATCCCGCACGACGGCGGCGCCGTCCGGATCGACGACGCGCGCCTCCTCGGCGCCATCGGCAAGGCGGTCAGTTCCGCCAACGCAAAGCTCGCGCGCTCCGAGCAGGTGCGGAAGTTCGTGCTGCTCCTCGCCGACCTCAGTGAGGCCAACGGCATGGTCACCCCAACCCTGAAGCTCAAACGGGGTGCCTTCACCGAACGCGCCCGCCATTTTGTTGACACCCTCTACACCGAGCCAAGGAGCCAAGCATGAACACCCGGACCAAGAGATGGCTGCTGTCCTACGCGGTCACCGCCGTGATCTTCGCCGTGCTGGATCTCGTGTGGATAAGCTTCGTGGCGAGTAACCTGTACCAGAGCCAGATCGGCCACCTGATTGCCGCCCGGCCCAACGCTGCCGGTGCCGCTGCCTTCTATCTCATCTTCGTGGCCGGGATGGTGCACTACGGGGTCCGGCCCAACGACGCGGACGCAACCCTCCGGCAGCGGATCACGGGTGCGGCGCTGTTCGGCTTCTTCACGTATTCCACCTGGGCGCTGACCGCGTTCGCCGTGCTTCAGGACTTCACCCTGCTGGTGGCCGTGACGGACATCCTGTGGGGAGCCGGGGCCTGCAGCCTGGTCACCTGGCTGGCGGCAACCGCGCTGCGCCGGGTCCTGGCCAAGGAACCGGCGGCCTGACCGCGGGGGTCCTGCAAAGGCAACCCTGGCGGAGGCCTGTTCGACGGCGGCACGCAACGGCCGCCGTCGTCCTTCCGTTACGGCTCGGTGACGTCCTGGACCACCTCATTGTGGCGCAGGAACCACGGCTTGAACGGCGGATCGAAGCGGGCAAACCGGGGCGGTCCCACGGGCGTAAGGTCCACAAGTTTGAGCGCAGCCCGCAGCCCCTCGTTATGCCGGGCGAAGGCTGCCTCGGACCCGCTGCCGGAAAACCGGACGGCCGCGGCCAGGGAGCCGGGTACGGTGCGGATCCTGACCCCGGGGTCCGACGGAACAGGCGCCGCGTCGGCCGTCATGCCCGCGGGAAGCACAAAGGCCACAACGAATTCAGAGGGTGTCCCCCGCCCGGGCAGCGGACCGCTTTGCAGCACCGGGGCGGTCATTGCCAGCTTCTGGGAAGGCCCGGGCTCCTGGATGACCGGGGCCGTCATGGCCACCTTCTGCTGCGCGGTGTTGTTGCCGCTGATGTAGTTGAACAGGCGGCGGAAGGCGGCGTTTCCGGCACGGTCGAAGGTCGTGTTGACCTGGACTTCCGCCACAACGTGGGCGGGATAGCGGCGCAGCTCGAAGTGCGGGTAGCGCCTGACGAGCTCGAAGGGTTGCTGTTCAGTCATGGTCCCTCAGACCCTACGCCCGTAAGGCCCCCGGCGTAACCTGCACGCCATCATTCGGTAGTGTCTGATCATGGACGGCAACACCCTGCTCAATTTCCTGTTGGTCCTCTTTTTTGTGCTGCTGGGCGGGGTGTTTGCCGGCACGGAAATGGCGCTGGTGTCCCTCCGCGAGAGCCAGGTGCGCCGGCTGGAGAAGTCCGGAAAGCGCGGCGCCCGGATCGCTGCCCTTGCCGGCAACCCCAACCGCTTCCTCTCCACGGTCCAGATCGGCGTCACCCTGTCCGGTTTCTTCTCCGCCGCGTATGGTGCGTCCACCATCGCGCCGGACGTCGAACCCCTGCTCGAAGGCATCGGCTTCGGCTCCACTGCCGAACCCGTGGCCTTCATCGGCATGACGCTGCTGGTGGCCTACCTCTCCCTGGTGCTCGGCGAACTGGTGCCCAAACGCCTGGCCATGCAAAGCGCCGTCGGCTTCACCAGGGTCCTGGCTCCACCCTTGGGCGTCCTCTCCGACATCATGCGTCCCGCCGTCTGGCTGCTGTCCGTCTCCACGGACGCCGTGGTGCGGCTCTTCGGCGGCGACCCCAACGCCAAGCAGGAAGGCATCACCTCCGAGGAACTGTGGGACATGGTGGCCGAGAGCGACATGCTGGAAGAACACAGCCGCAGCATCCTGTCCGACGTGTTCGGGGCCGGGAACCGCTCGCTGCAGGAGGTGATGCGCCCCCGCACCGACGTCACCTTCATCAACGGCAGCCTCAGCATCGCCGAGGCACGCAGCATGGTGCGGAACGGCCCCTTTTCGCGCTATCCGGTCATGGACAAAACGCCCGACGACGTCCTGGGCTTCGTCCATATCCGTGACCTGATGCCCCGGGACGGGGAGTACGACGACGGTCCCGTGCGGGGCATCGTGCGGGAGATCCTCCCGCTGCCGGGCACCAACAAAGTGCTTCCCTCGCTGTCCCGGATGCGCCGGCTGGGCCAGCACATCGCCCTGGTGGTGGACGAGTACGGCGGCACGGACGGCATCGTCACCCTGGAGGACCTGGTGGAGGAGCTGGTGGGCGAGATCTACGACGAATACGACACCGGCACCGACCCCGAGGACCGCATCACCAAAACCGGTGGAACGGTGGACGTTGACGGCGCCCTTATTCTTCAGGAGTTCAAAGCAGCGTCCGGCATCGACCTGCCGGAGGGCCACTACGAGACAGTGGCCGGGTACGTCATCGACCGGCTGGGCCGGCTCCCCAAGGTGGGCGACCAAGTGGAAGTTGCCGGCCACGTACTGACGGTGACGGCGATGGACCGGCTGCGCATTTCAAGGATCCGGGTGACCCCCGATGCTGAAGGCTCCTGACGCGGCACTCCCTTTTCATGGGGCCCCTCCGGTCATCAGGCTGCCAGGTCGCGGCGGCGAAGGGCGTAGGCGGCCAGCACGCTTCCAGCGGCCGCAATGATCACCAGGCCCACCGCCCCTGACTGGTTGAACGGTTCTACCGGCATGGCGGACGAGTGCCGGAAGGGACTGGCGTCCTGCAGCCAGGCCGGCAGGCCCAACAGCTCACCAAACTCGCCCAGGAAAATACCCAGTGCAAGCGCTCCCCATGCCAGCACAATGCTGAGCCGGGGGGCCGCAGCGAAAGCACAGGCGGCTGCGGCCAGGAACACCAAAGCGGCTGGAACGTGCGCCAGCGCTGCCGGCACCAGGGACCAGACAGGAGTGGCGGAGGTCCCGGAGACGGCAAGGCCGACGGCGGCAGTGGCTCCCGCCGTCGCGGAGACTACGGCGGCGGAGAGGGCAGCGATGACCAGGTTGGAGCCAAGCCACCGGCCCCGGGCTGCCGGTACGGAGAGCAACAGTTCTGCCCTGCCCTCCGCTTCCTCCGCACGCATCCGCAGCACCGCCTGGATTCCCGCTGCCGCCGCAAACACCCCTGCCATGCCGAGCAGGGCAGTAACAAACACGTCGATGAGCCCTGCCTGCCCGCCGGGCACCAACCGGGCAATCAGATCCCTCAAAGCCTCCACGCCGGAGACGGTCTCCGTCACCGCCGGGCCAAGTGCTCCTGCCACAGCTCCCAACGCGGCCGCGCCAACGCACCACCCGGCCAGGGTGGCGCGCTGCAACCGCCACGCCAGGCCCAGCAGGGAGGTCCCGCCCACTCCGGCACGCTCTTTGCCGGCACGCTGGGGCAAGAGGCTGGCACCCACGTCGCGCCGTCGTCGGATCATCACCGCCGCCATGGCAAGGAACGCCGCGGCAGCGAGCGGCACCAGCAGCGCGGACGGATCCGGACTAATGAACGGCCTGCTTCGCTGGCCCCAGCCGATGGGTGACAGGAGCGACGGCCAGGCACTGGTGACGTGCAGCAGGTCCGCCGCGGGAGTACCCAGCGTATCGCCGATGCCCCGCACCAGATAGGCCGCGCCCACCAGTCCCGCGGCGGCACCGTCCGCGCTCCGTCCTGAGGGCAGGATCTGGGCGGCCACCGCGGCAAGGGCCACGAAGAAGATGCCCACGCTCCCAACGGCGGCTCCGGCCACCGCCGATCCGGTAGCCGGCAGTCCGGCCGCAGCGAAGGCGGCGGCAACAAAGACGGCCAGGAGCAGGTTTGCTGCGGCGCCCAGCAGAAGGGTCGCGGTAAGGGGCGCTTCGCGCCGCAGCGGAGCCGCGCCCAGGAGTTCGGCGCGTCCGAGCTCTTCATCCGTGCGGGTATGCCGCACCACCAGGAACGTGCTCATCAGGCCGGCCAGGACCGCCGTGAACGCAAACCCCTGGAAGAACACCACCGGGCCGGTTCCGGTCCCGTCCGGAAGGCCGCGGAGGAACAGGAATGCCGGGTTTGACGCTGCCAGCGTGAGGATCCCGGCCTGGGCTGCCTCGTCCCCGAACTGGGTGGCAACCGCGGCGGACGTGGCAAAACTCAGCGAAGTAATGCCCAGGATCCATACGGGCAGTGCCACCCTGTCCCGCCGGGCCTGGAACAGGAACAGCCGCACCACCCCGGACATCACAATGCCCCGCTGCCGGTACGGTCGCCCTTGCGGTCTGTGGCTGACGCGTCGGCGTTCTCGTTGTGGTTGTTGGCGCTGTTCTTCCTGCTGTTGCCGTCGCTGTAGTGGCGCAGGAACAGCGATTCCAACGACGGCGGGGCAACAGACAGGCTGCTGACCCCCGGCTCGGCGATCCCGGCCAGGACGGCGCCGAGATCCCCGGGGTCGGCGTCGAACTCCACGGCGCTGCCGCCCACGCTGACGCCGTGGGTCCCGGGCAGTGCGGCCAGGCGTTCCGGATTAGCCAGGCCGGTCACGCGGAAATGCGTGCGCTGCAGGTGCCGGAGTTCGCCCAAAGTGCCCGTCTCCACTGCCGTTCCGGAGCGGATGATGGTCACCCGGTCGCACAGCTGTTCCACTTCGCTGAGAATGTGGCTGGAGAGCAGGACAGTGGCTCCGTCCCGGCAGACACGCTCGATCTGGCGTCGGAAGACGGCGTCCATCACGGGGTCAAGTCCGGCGCTCGGCTCGTCCAGCAGGTAGAGGCGGGCGGGACGGGCGAACGCCGCTATCAGGGCGACTTTCTGCCGGTTGCCTTTTGAGTAGGCCCGGGCCTTCTTCCGCGGGTCGAACTCGAACTCCTCAATGAGGTGGTTGCGCAGCGTGTCATTGGCGCCCCCGCGGAGGCCGGTAAGCAGATCAATAGCTTCGCCGCCGGAAAGGTTCGGCCAGAGGCTCACGTCGCCAGGGACGTAGGCGATGTCCCGGTGCACCGCCACCGGGTCAGCCCATGGATCGAGCCCGAAGACCGCGGCTGTGCCGGCGGTGGGACGGATCAGGCCCAGGAGGATTCTCAGGGTGGTGGATTTGCCGGCACCGTTGGGCCCCAGGAAGCCGTGCACCTCGCCTGGCGCCACACTCAGGTTGAGCCCGTCAAGTGCGCGCGTCCTGCCGAAGTCCTTGACCAGACCCTGGGCTTCAATGACAGGTTGTGCTGCTGTACTCATGAGCCGTTCGCTCCTCAGGTCGGTCACGCGAACGCCCGTGGCGGTGCCGCGTATTTCCGCAGGCGCTGCCTGCGTGCCGACCAGACTTCCCGGCTCTCCGATCCACAGCATACAAGCGCCTGCACCGGGTAGGAAGGGTGGAACAGGGCCGCCGCCGGGGGCGTAGACTGACGCCACCGCTGACAGTGGAGGCAACCATGAAGAGCATCCGCGCGCAGGTACTCGACGCTGAACACCAAGCAGCCCTGCGCCCGGGCCATGACGAACGCTTTTCCGGGTATGGCGTGATGGGCCTGCCCTTCAATTCCGGCCATGTCCTGGCGATGCGGCGCTTCCCTGTCACCAGTGTTGGGCCCGGATACACCTCGGTCTGGCTGCGCCGGCCGACCGGCTCTTGGACCATTTACGCCGATGCTCCGCCCGCTGTCTCCTGCGCCCGCTACTTCAGCGCACACCTGAAATCGACGGTGCAATGCGCGATCACGGTTACCTGGACGGGGGACTCCACGTTCGCCGTGCGGATTGGCGGGGACGTTGACCTGACATGGGAGGCCAGGCTGGCCTCGACATTGACCACCCGCGCCATGGCCGTGGCACTGGCCGCACTGCCCAGTTCGGTTCTGGACAACAAAACAGTTTTGAAGACCATGGGTGCAGTCTCCGGGCCGGTGCTGCGGGCTGGACGGCTGGGGCTGACAGGCACCGTCCCCAATGGGCAAGGCTTCAGGGCGAAGCCCCGGCGGATGTGGTTCGTCGCCCAAAGTTCGGCTGCCCTTGCCGGCAAAAACCTCGGCAGCCTCAAGCCCCTGCGCGTGCAGACCCGGCTGGGTGATTTCTGGATCCCCCAGCGCGGCATCTTCCTGATCGGCGCATCGTCTTTCGACTCATTCGATCCGGCCCGGCACCTTCCGGCGACAGCCGGCGGGACCGGCTAGCGGCGGCTTCTCACACCACCAGTCTCGCCACCAGCTCACCGCGGCTGCCCACACCCACCTTCCCGTACAGCGACTTCAGGTGGTCGTGCACGGTATGCGGTGAGATGAACAGGTGGTGGGCGATCTCCGCCGTCGGATGTCCTGCGATCACCTCGAGGCAGATCTCCCGCTCGCGGGCAGTCACTCCGTAGGCCGCGAGCAGCAGGCTGGCCAGGTCATGGGTGGTGGCCGGCACCACGGTGACCACCATCTGTTCGGGATCATTACCTGTAATCAGGCGGCTGGCCTGCAGCACCACCCAGTTGCTCCCGGCGTCGCGCATCCTGGCCCGGGCTGTACCCGACGCGGCCGCATGGGCCTGAGCAACCACAGAGTACAGCGTCATGCTGAAACGGCCCGGCTCGGCGTCCTCCACCTCCGCGAGCCAGGAAACAGCGGCGGGAGTTGCCGCTTGCAGTCCGCCGTCGCGGCCGGCGATGACAATAACGGGCCCGACGGCGGCGGGCACCTGCGGATGCGCCGCGCGGACCGCGATCCTGGTTGCCGCTGCCAGGGTGGCTGTCACGGCGCCCAGGAATTCCACTTCCCGGTCAGTGAAGTCCCGGCCGGCATCACGGAAGATACTGCCGACACCCCAGCAGGCGTCGTCCACCCGGAAGGCCGCTCTCAGCTCATGTTCCAGGCCCTGGGGCTTCAGCAGTTCGTTGATCCGGACGCTGCCGGCCACTTCCCGGTGTGGCGCGTCGGACATTCTGGCGACGGGAAGGGGACGCCGCAGCAGCTGAGTGAAGGTGTTTGGCTCGTTGCCCGTATATTCGGACTCAGCAAAGCGGGCCGAGTACTCCTGGAAATCCCGCTCCCCCACCGGCCAAGGCTTCCAGTTGGTGATGGATGTCATCACCAGGGTGTCGGGGTCGACGCCGGCCCAGCAGCCCTGTTCGAACGGCACCGTCCGCTGCACCACGGCGAGCGCCGAGGCGTACAGGTCGGCGAGGCTTGTTCCGCTGGCGGCGAGGGCGGCGATGTCCCGCCTGGCACGCTCGGCGCGCTCCTCCCACATAGCTTCAGTATCCGCCCGGGGAGCTGTATGGCAATCCCCCGGAATGGGGATTTCGCCAGTGCCCCGAAGCCCCGCTGCAGGGGATGGGGAAGCAGGGGACCGCCGTCGTACTCTTCCTTCATGAACGCCGTATCCCAGATCTTCGCGGCACCCGCTGCCGTGATGATGTGGGCCATCCCCACCGGGTTCCGCAACCTGGTGACCGGCCTGGGAGTCCTGGTGACACTGCCGTTCTGAAGGGCGGTCTTCCGCAGACAGCCCACGAGGGGCCGATGAGTACTGACATTGAGGAGATTCAGATGGGACAGGCACGCGACGTCATGGACCGGCTCACCACAGCCATGGCTGAAAAGGATAAAGAGACGCTGGGGCGGTGCTACGCCACCGATGCTGTGGTCCACACTCCGGACCAGGGGGAACTCCACGGGCGTGATGCCATCACGGGCTACTTCTTTGAGCTGTGGGATGCCATGCCGGATGTACGGTACGAGCATCTGCACAAGTACGACGCCGGCGACGTGGCGATCGACGAAGGGACTGTGGCCGGAACGAACACCGGCCCGCTGGTGATGCCCTCCGGCGAAACCCTGCAGCCCACAGGACAGCAAGTGCGCATCAGGACCTGTGATGTGGCCCGGGTGGAGGACGGCGAGATCACCTCGCACCACATGTACTTTGACCAGGTGGAGTTCCTGGCACAGCTCGGCTTGATGGGTGGCATGGCCTTGCATTGAGCGCGGGACGCTAAGACCAAACAATGCTGCCGTGGACACCCTGCGAAAGGGTATCCACGGCATCGTTGGTTAAGCGCAGGCGGTTAGCGTTCGCAGGCCACGCCGTCGTTGTCGCCGTCCATCCCTGAACGGTACCCCGACTGTCCCCGGTACAGCGGTGCGGCGCCAGCAGCCTTGGCAGCTGCGCAGTTGGCGTAGTAGGCCGGTGCCTGTCCGGGCACGGCCGGCGCTGGCGCGGCGGGAGCCGGTGCTGCCTGGCGGGCCGCTGCATCCCGTGCAGCCTGGTCAGCCGCTGCTTGAGCCGCAGCGGCCTGGTCTGCCGCAGCCTTATCGGCCGCCGCTTTATCGGCGGCCGCTTTATCGGCGGCCGCTTTGTCTGCTGCGGCCTGCGCGGCTGCCGCCTGCTCGGCGGCAACCTTTTCGGCGGCAGCCTTTTCAGCAGCAGCCAGTTCGGCGGCGGCCTTCTCGGCAGCTGCTTTTTCTGCCGCAGCCTTTTCTGCCGCCAACTTTTCGAGGGACGTGACGCCGAGTTTCACCGTGGACCCCTTGGCCACGCTTGTACCGCCGGCGGGATCCTGGGAGGTCACCTGCCAGTTCTTCTTCAGCATGATCGACTTGCCGTCCGCGGTATCCACCGCTTCGACTTTGAGTCCCAGGTCTTCCAGCTGCTCAGTGGCCTTGTCCAGGGTCAGGCCGTTTACATCCGGAACCGCGAGAGCTGCCTCAACCACAGCAACTGCGGTGGCACTTTCTGCCGGCTGCACGGCTGCCTGCTTGCCGCCGCATCCGGTAAGCATCAGGCCGGTCAGCAGAACTAAGGACAGTGTCTTTTTCAATTTTCCCCCTAGGAAATGGTTGTGATGGTGATGCAGGTGGGGCTCGGCAAGCCCCAAGACTTTGGGCGCTTACTCACAGGCGACACCGTCTGAATCGCGGTCCAGGGCTGCACGGTAGCCGGCCTGTCCGGCGAAGATCGGTGCAGCACCTGCGGCACGGGCAGCGGCGCAGTTGGGAAAGTAGACAGCCGCCGCCGGGACCGGAGCAACGGGGGTGGCTGCAGCAGGTGCTGGAACCACGGGAGCGGGAGCGGGCGCAGGAGCGGGCGCTGCCGGGACAGGTACCGGAGCCGGCGAGGGCACCACTGCCTGCTGGTCTGTCGGCGCCGGCTGCCCGGTGCAGCCAGTCAGGATCCGCGACATCGCGTCGTGCTCCGCCTGGGTAACCCACAAACTGTAGGTCGCCTTCACCGAAATCTGCCGGGCAACGTACTCGCAGCGAAACCCTTTGTTCGGCGGCAGCCAGGTGGCGGCGTCGCCGTCGCGCTTTTTCTGGTTGGTAGGACCGTCCGTCGCCTGGAGGTTCAGCGGATCGTTGGCGAAGGCTGTGCGCTGTTCCATGGTCAGCTGCTGCGCGCCCTTCTGCCAGGCGTCGCTGAGCGCAACCACGTGGTCAATCTGGACCTTGCTGCTGGTCCCGCTCCCCCGCAGGAAACTGATGGACGTTCCGGTGTATGGGTCTGCCAGCATTCCGGACTGCACCTTGCAGGGAACACTGTTCGTGAACGTGATGCCGGCCAGGTCCCGTTTAAGGATGTCATTCCGGGTGTCGCACCCGTTCCGGTCCACGTCCGCCCACGCCTGCCCAAAGAGGGAACGGTCGTAGCCGGTTTTGGGCGCGCGGCCCTTGATAGGCAGGGTGACCAGCAGGTCGGCCGCCGTTGTGCCGAAAGCAGGCTGCGTCTTCGGGGCCTCCAGGGCGACGCCCTGCGGCAGGAGCGCGGTGGCCTCGGGATCGAGCGGCGCAGCGGTCTCCTGGGCAGTCGGGACGGACGACGGCGCGGGCATGGCGGTGGACGCAGCGCTCAGGCGGGAGGGCGCGACGGGCGCCGTGCTCTGTGACGAGGCGACCGCCTCCACGCCACCGGAAAGCAGCCCGGGCAGTGAAGCAGCACCGGCGACGAAGAGTGCCAGGGAGATACCGACGGTGATGGCCGCCGTCTTATGCCGGGGCCTTGCGGCCCGCCCGGGCGGCGGCTGGGCAGGGCCCGGCGGGGTCCCATCTTTCGCCATCGAATACTTCCCCCAATAAATAAAGGCCCAGCAGTACGCCGGGCCTTTGCTTAGCCATAAGTCGTTAGAGTGAGGAGGCTATTTCCCGCCAGCACTCGAAAAGCAGAAACTGCGGGAAAGCTGAGGCAACATTGATGTTGCCTTGATCGTGCCTTGATTCCTCTTGTAACACTGTGAATTAGAAGCCGCACCAAAAGGAGGAGTACGACGGCGGTGCGCGCCGCCGTCGTACTCCTCCTCTCACTGACCGGCTGTTGCAGCGCGCCGCACCTATGTGCGCTGCGACAGGTTGAGGATGTTCCCCTCGCTGTCCAGGAACCAGGCGGACTTGCCCCAGCTGTCTGTTGCAAGGCCGTTCTCTGTCTTCAGCCCGGGCTGGTCGTAGTCTTCAAAGACGACACCGCGGGACCGCAGCTCCTCCATGTCCTGCTCGATGTTGTTCGATTCCCAGCCCATCTGGGTATTCCGGGCACTTCCCGCGTTATCGGTCTGGTAAATGAGGAAGCTGGTGCCGTTGCCGCAGCGATACAGCAGGCTGTATTCCTCCATGGCCTCCGATGACTCAAGTCCCAGTTTGTCCCGGTAGAAGTCCCTCGCCCTGTTAATGTCCTTTGCCGGCAGGACAGCTATGATCGCAGAATCCTTGAGCATAATGATTTCCCTTGTGCATTGTTCGCCTCGTGGCGGTGCTCTCCCCCGGTTGCGGTTCCCGGACGTGCGGCCAGGAAGCGCCGGACCGCCCTTCGCGCCATTTCCGGGGCGGCCACCTGGAACTCTGCGTGCCTCGCCAGCCGTCATTGGCGCGAGGGTCCCCGAAGCCTACGTGGCCATTATGGAACCGAATCGCGCGCACGGAAATAGGCAGTTTTTACTGCCCCTGCAGCGGCTTCAGGCCCTTGGCGTACGCGGCCTGCCCCACATGCTGGAGACTGTCCGCAATGGTGCTCACCAGCCGCACTCCGAGCGTGACCGGCGGGTCCCAGCGGGTGTCGACGACGCGGTCAAGGTCTCCGTCGTCGAGAGTCTTTAGGAACTCCAGGGTTTGCCGGTGGACGGCGTCGTAGTACTCCAGCAGCAGTTCCGGCTCTGCCCGGACGGCGTCCACCTGTTTGCTTGAGTGGCCGTAGCCGGTGTCGTCCCGCGACAGCGGCAACGCGAACCGGCCAACAAAGTCCCGGGCGGTCCAGACCTGTTCACGGCCGGCAACATCAGAAAGCTGTGCATCCTCCACCCGGGCCAGGTGCCAGATCAGCCAGGCGATCGAGTTGCCGTTGCCGCCGGGCCGCCTGTCCAACGTCCCGCCGTCGATCCCGCTAAGAGTGGCCTCCACGGTCTCCCTTATCCGGCCAAAGGCGTCCAGCAGCAATTCATTGGTTTTCACGGTTTCCTCCCTGCACATCTCCTTGAACCGTCCCGCCCCGGGACGTCACTTTCGGATCTCGGCCTGCCGCAGCCGGACCATCTCCTCCACCACGTCATCCGGCACCGGGCGCCCGGTCGTGAACCGAACAGTGCCTTTGGACAGTGAGAAGCCCTCCAGCCTGGGCGCGACCGCGTTCACCACCTCAGGCGAGAACGGGAAGATGGACAGGTGCCTGGCTGCCGCCACCACTCCGATCAGTGGTTTACCGTCCAGCTTCAAGGCGGGCATCCCGTAACTTCGGCCTTCCTCGGCATCCGGGACGATGCGCCGGGCCACGGCGATGACGCGCTGCAGGCAGCTGCGTTCCGGCTCAGCCAGCGCGGCAAGGGAATCGTCAACGTCACCCATGCGGACATCCTAGCCCCGCAACGTGCGACGGCAGGACCCGCTTCCAGCGCCCGGCCAACCTTGTCACCGTCACTTCTTCGCAGCGCGGATGGCCTTTCTGACGGCTCCCCCGACTGCTGAGATAACCGGAACGAGGCACATGAGGGCGATGACGGTGTTGGGCCGGAAAGTGACCTGTCCGCCGACGTTACGGTAGACACCCAGAGGCAGCACCATACCGCCTCCCCCGCCGCCGGAGGCACCGTCCTGTCCTTCCTCCCCGCCGCCGGAGGCACCGTCCTGCCCTTCCTCCCCGCCGCCGCCAAACCCGAAGGTCACCAACGCGACGGGAATGACCTCTTCGCCTCCCAGCTGAACCGGGGAACCGTACGCGCGGGAGACGCCGACGTTCTTGAATGCGTCAATCAGGGACGAGAATGTGTCAGCCATGGCCCCACCCTACGAGCGTTGATCGGCCCGCGACAGCCCCATCTGCAGAACACATCCAGTATTGGGCCGACTGTTTCTCACAAACGTCGCAACAGGTCTGGTCTGAACGTAACAGGTGGGGCGTGGGTTCGAAGACTAGTACTACTTCCAAGGGAAGCGCAGGAGTGTCCGCGGGGCGAAAGGAAGGACGAATACAGAATTGCCTGAATACATCGGGCGCTGTACTTTGAGTAGATGGAAACGCTCACGCAGGCACCCGTGCTGGCCAGGTTCGGCTATGCAGTCTCAGACCCGACCCGGGCCCGGATCCTTCTGGCACTCTCTGAGGCCCCGTCCTATCCCTCTGACCTGGCTGATTCGCTGGGGGTTTCACGGCAGAGTATGTCCAATCACTTGACCTGCCTGCGCGGCTGCGGCCTGGTTGTTGCTGTCCCGGACGGGCGGCGGACCCGGTACGAGCTGGCGGACGCCCGGTTGGGCCACGCAATCAAGGATCTGCTCGGCGTGGTCCTGGCGGTCGATCCGGCCTGCTGCGCCGCGGATGGGGAGTGCCTCGCATGACCGCACTGCTGCAGGCACCCACTTCCGAGCGGCGGGCTGTCTTGAACCGCCGCATCCGGTTGTTCGCAGCCGCGACCATCACCTACAACGTCATTGAAGCCGTCGTGGCGCTCTGGGCCGGCAACGTCGCTGATTCTGCCGCTTTGATCGGTTTCGGGCTGGACTCGGTCATCGAAGTGACCTCGGCACTGGCGCTGTCGTGGCAGTTCTCCTCCCAGGACCCGGAACGGCGTGAGCACCTGACGCTGCGGATCATTGCCATCTCGTTCTTCGCCCTCGCCGCCTTCGTGGCCATGGATGCTGTCCGGTCCCTGACCGGCGGGGAAGAAGCCCAACATTCCACCCCGGGCATCGTGATCGCAGCATTGAGCCTGGCGATCATGCCCGTGTTGTCTTGGGCACAACGCCGGGCAGGGCGGGAACTCGGCTCCCGCACGGCCGTCGCCGATTCCAAGCAGACCCTGCTGTGCACCTATCTTTCCGCGGTCCTCCTCGTTGGCCTGGTCCTGAACAGCACCCTGGGCTGGTGGTGGGCTGACGCCGGCGCCGCCCTGGTTATTGCCGGCATCGCGGTCCGTGAAGGCATCAATGCCTGGCGCGGCGAAGCCTGCTGCTCAATTCCCCACACCGACGCGCACGGCGAGGGTCACGGTGGTGAAGACGATGACTGCTGTGCACCAGCAGGTGGCAAAAGCAGGCCCGCAGCGTCCACAGCTCCCGCTTCTGAGGAGCAGGAAGGGGCATGCTGTGCCGGGTCCCAAGCCGATGCGGAACAGGCGCCGGTGACTTTGAACCTCGGTACGAAACCGGCCGATCGGTGAGCGCCGTATCGACCGCGCGGAACGTTCGGACCGCCATCTGGACCATCCTTGCCGTCCTCCTCGCGACCGGCGTGATCTGGTACGCCGTGGTCACAGCCAACAAGCCCGCACCGGCGGCAGCCCCACCTGCCCCCGATGCGCAGTTGATCCGCGAGGACAGCCACCGCGTCACGAACCCTGCTGTTGAGAAGGCCCAGCTGGTCGAGTTTCTCGACTTCGAATGCGAATCCTGCCGTGCCGCTGAACCGTTGGTGCAGGAACTGAAGCAGGAGTACGGGGACCTGATCACCTTCGTGCACCGTTACTTCCCGCTGCCAGGGCACGCCAACTCCGGCACCGCCGCGCTGGCCGTCGAAGCCGCGGCCAGGCAAGGCAGGTACGAGGACATGGCCGCCAAGCTCTTCGAGACCCAACTGCAGTGGGGCGAGAAGCAGGAATCCCAAGCCGTACTGTTCCGGACCTACGCCGAGGACCTTGGCCTCGACATGACCCAGTACGACACCGATGTGGCAGCAGAGGAAACAAAGGAACGGATCCGAAAGGACATTGCCGACGGCAAAGCACTAGGCGTAACCGGCACACCTACCTTCTTTCTGGACGGAAAGAAGCTCACCCTGAACAGTGAAGCCCAGTTCCGCCAGCTGCTCGACGAGGCCGCGCGTTAGAGTCGCTGGATCTACGGCCAGTTAGACAGATCCCAGGATGGGGTCATGCCGTGGCCAAAGCAAATGCAGCGACAGCAGCCTCCACGGCCGCCTCCGCCTGACCACTCCCGGGTTGCTTTCCATACCCCAATCATCCTGGCGGGGTTCGACATTTTAGGGCCGCCCGGTGAGGGCCAAAAGGAGGCACGACGAACTGCTGAAAGAGAGCGGCATAACGCTTACTGCATTGAGCGGAAAACCCTTTAGCCCTTCGGCGGCGGGGCCGTCGAGCCGCGCACCACCAGTTCCGTCCCGAGTTCGATCCGCTGCGGCAATTCCTCGTCCCCGTCCAGGTGGCGGAGCAATGCCCGCATGGCGGTCTCGGCCATCTGCACCACGGGCTGGCGGACAGTGGTCAGCCCGGGTTCCACCCACTCCGCGGCCGGGATGTCATCAAATCCAACAATGGACAGGTCGTCCGGAATGCTGAGCCCGGCCGACCGGGCCGCCCGGTAGGCACCCAGCGCCTGGTCATCGTTGCCCGTGAAAATGGCAGTAGGCCGGTCCTCCAGCTGCAGCAGCTTGCGGGTTGCGGCCTCACCGGACTCGATGGAGAAGTCGCCGGGAACCATGAGTGCCGGATCCACCTCAATGCCGGCCCGCCGCAGTGCCGAACTGTAGCCGTCCTCACGGGCACTGCTGCACTGCAGGTCCTCGCGTCCCCCGATCATGCCGATCCGCTTGTGCCCCAGCTGGAGCAGGTGCTGGGTGGCCGAGTAGCCGCCGTCCCAGTTCGCTGCGCCCACCGTCATCAGGTCCGGGCCAGGCTGACCCACGGGATCGATCAGCACCACCGGAATGCCAAGCGACTTGATCCGCTGGATCTGCTTGGCGTCCAGCTGGTAAACGGCCATCAGCAGGCCGTCGGACTTCCGTTCCGCCACGTTGGCCAGCCAGGGCCGGATGCGGGAGCCGTCCAGGCTCAGGCTGCTCACTACCGTGCCGTAGCCGGCAAGCTGCGCCACCCGCTCCACGCCCTCGATGATTTCGAGAGCCCATTCCGAACCCATCCCCGGAAACACCAGGTCCACCAGGCCGGCCTTTTGCCGCCGTTTCGCGGGGCGGCGCGCGTAGTCCCGCCGGGCGATGATCTCCTCCACCCGGGCCCGCGTTTCCGCGGCAACGTGGGCATGCCCGTTCAGTACTTTGGAAACGGTGGGAACTGAAACCCCGGCTTCGCGCGCAATCTCACTGATCGTTGCGCGTCCCGTGTCCTGCTTGCTCACCATGGAAGCCGTCCTTTCACCCGGGACTGGCGCCCGGCGTTAGCTATCGGAAAGTTCCCACGCCTGGATACGCCCACACATGCCGTAAATCCTGCGGTTCTCCCGTTTCCCCATGGTAGTGCGCGCCTTGCCCAGGTAGAAAGTTTCCGCAGCGTCCAGAGACAGCAGTTGCTGCCGGGTCGTCTCCGCTTGTTCCGCAGCACCTCCGGCGAGCAGCTCCGCCCATGCACTGGTCCTGGGACCCACCAGCCGGCCGGCTGCCGCATGGAAATCCGCCAGGGCTTCGGGCCCGGACTCGATCACCGCGTCCTTCAGGACCAGGTACCCCTGCAAAGCCAGGTCACGACGACGGCGGGCCGCTTCCTCCCCCGCCGGCAGCCCGGCGTCGGCATCCTTGATATCCAAGGCGGCGGCACGCCGGTAGGAGTCAGCGTCCGCAAGGTGCTCGGGCGGGAACGTCATCACGGCGTCCCCGTGTTCCGGCAGCCCGGCGTTCTGCATAACCACCAGCACCTTGAGGTCGCCCGAATCATTGATGGCCCTGTGCACTGTTCCGGGGGTGAACCACAGCACCACTCCGGGTGCCAGCGGCGTGGAGGTGAAGCCTGCTGAGTTCAGCGTCTCCAGCCGGCCCGTGCCTTGCAGCACAACGTACGCCTCGGTGGAAGCGGTGTGCATGTGCGGGGAACCACCGGCCGCACCGTCCGCGCCGGGCCAGTCGTAAATGCTGACTTCGGAAAGTCCGGTAGCCCCCGGAAAGGTCGAAGGCATGGTCATACCCAGCTTTCCAGCGCGTGCTGGGCTGCCGCAGCCAGGGCCTCGGCACGCTCCCCGCCCAGATCGCCGTCGGCAATGACCACGGCATAGCGGTACTTCAGCGGTGTGCCTTCCTTCAACAGGACTTCCTGGCTGAAGAACGGGGCGGAGCCCAGGCACGCGAACATGGATGACCTGGCGAACCACTGGTTGGGTGCACCGGGGTTGGCGCTGTCCTCCGTGAAGAGGATGCTCGAGGACCGGCAGGTGTCGTCGTGCTTCCCGGTGAACGCTATCCACGGTGACCGGCTCCCCATAAATTCGTCCCCGCCGGTTCCTTCCGGGCTGCGGAACTCCCCGCCGGTGAAGGAACGGGGGCCGCGCCAGAACAATCCGCCGTAGCCGGCGTTGTCCCGGCCCTCGGTGGTGGGACTCCCGATGGTGATTACGTCACCGGAGATGTTGCCAATTTCGGATTCGAACAGGATGGCGTAGGCACCGTCCGTGCCTGCCCCCTGCAGGAGCTGGATGCTGAACCGGCGGTTTTCCGCGATGACCGGCTCGCCGTCCTGGGACGTCCAGGTGAGGGATTCCGACGCCGTGATCCCGGCTTCGGTTTCGGCAATCGCCGTGAATGCCTGGTGGGTCATGGCGCCGTTGTTGTCCAGGTTGGCGTACTCAGTGGCACGGGTATAGGTGGCCCCGCCCCAAAAGTTGTCCTTTCCCACGTTGGGCAGCGCCCAGGACAGGCCTTTATGCCAGACGTGGTCCCAGGGACGGGAAATGGTGACCTCGTCGCCTTCCAGCGTGGTGAGCGGGTGGAAGAACGGCCGCGGGCTTTCGTACTGGTCGTCGGCGGGCTTGTAGGTGTATGTGGCGATGGTCCGGCCGTTTGCGGTGAAGCTCAGGGCAGCGCCGTCGTCGGACAGACTCAGCTGCTGGGTGGTGGTGGCTGCGGGCGTGGTCATAAGGAGTCTCCTTGGAAAGTTGGGGAAGTGTCAGGCGCGGGCGGTGTCCAGTGCACCGTGCTGGAGGGCTGTTGCCTCCAGAACCTTGGTGCCCAGTCCTTCGCCGTCCATGCCTCCGTAGAAGGGGTGGCCGGGGACGATTTCGCCGCGCCGGACGGGGGCGCCCGTGAAAGCAGAGGCGTAGATCGCTGCGGCAAGCTCGAGCGTCTGCCGCACAGAGTCAGCACCGGCAGGGAGCGGACGGCCGGCGTCCAGCGCGTCATACATGGCAAGGAACTGCGCCGAATGTCCGCTTCCCCGTTCCAGCGGCTGCCCCGTCCACGCTTCGCTGACCTGCTGTTCATGTCCTAGCGCGCCGGTGACGGTCCAGTTCCCGGTGCTGTAGCCGTACAGGTGGCTGAGCTCCACGGTGGCGAACTCACAGTCGATCCGGATGTCCGAGGTTTCCCGCGGGGACAGCAGCGAGTTGACGATGGTGGCGATGGAGCCGTTCTGGAAGCGCACCAGCGCAGCGGACAAGTCCTCGGTTGAGGTGGCGCGCGCCTGCCGGACCGCGAGGGCGGTGACTTCCTCCCATGGTCCCAGCAGGTGAAGGAGAAGATCGAACTGGTGGATGCCGTGGCCCATGGTGGGTCCGCCACCCTCCGCCTTCCATGTACCGCGCCAGGGCAGGTCCCAATAGCTGTCAGGCCGGTACCAGAGCGTGTCACAGCGGGCAACCAGGGGCCTGCCGAAATCAGCTGCTCCGATCAGCTCCTTTGCCGCGGCCGCGGCATCGCCGAAGCGGTGCTGGAAGACGCAGGAGAACTGCGCCCCGCCCTTCGCCTGGGCCTTATCCAGCCGGTCAAAGTCGGCCAGGCTGAGCGCCGGCGGCTTCTCCGAGAGAACGTGGACACCCGCTTCCAGGCACTCGATCGCCTGGTCAATGTGGAACATGGGCGGGGTGCAGAGGTGCACGATATCCGGCTTGGCGCTGGCGAGCAGGTCGGTGAGGGTGAGGTACCGTCCGTCAATGCCGTGCTGGTCCGCGAAGCCGTCCAGCCTGGCCCGGTCCACATCACAGGCAGCCACCAGCTCCGCCCGTCCCCCGCTACGGGCAATGTTGTCAGCATGTACCGCCGCAATCCCGCCGGTTCCCACGATGGCCACTCTGTACGTCCGCATATCTTCTCCGTCGTTGCAGTAAATGTCATTGCCCTGGATGTTGATGCCACCAAGGGGACTGCAGCAGTCCCAGCTTGCCGGCCACAGGTTCCGCAACGGAGAAACTTTCTAAACCAATCCAGAAGTTTCAAACCGAAAATACGAAAGTATTTCAACGCCCAGCATCAACCGTAGGAACATCTTCTGACCTTCGTCAAGGGAAATCACCCTAGAAACTTGTTATAACTTTCTGATAGTTTCAGAGAAACAATCTCGATCCTAGGAGAAGCCCGTGACAAGCGGTGCCGCGGAGAAGCAAGCACTAACCCCGGAGAACGTTCCTGCCGGCGCCAGCGACGTCGTCGAACGCCTCATCCTGGAGATGACGCTGGAAGAGAAGCTCGCGCAGCTGGCCGGTGTCTGGGTCAACGCCTCCACGGACGGCGACTCCGTGGCTCCCCTGCAGAACGAGATGGCCGGTGACGGCCGGCCCTGGGATGAGATGATCTCCAACGGCCTGGGCCAGATCACCCGCATGTACGGCACCGTCCCGGTGGAGCCGCTGGAGGGGGCGCGCCGCCTGGCCGCCGCCCAGGAGCAGATTATGGCGGCCTCCCGTTTTGGCATCCCGGCACAGGTGCACGAGGAATGCCTGGCCGGGCTGGCGGCCTGGAAAGCCACGGCCTTCCCTGTGCCCCTGGCCTGGGGTGCCACCTTCAATCCTGTGCTGGTCCGGCGCATGGCCGGGCTGATCGGTGACCAGATGTGGCAACTCGGCGTTCACCAGGGCCTGGCCCCCGTCCTGGACGTGGTGCGCGACCTGCGCTGGGGGCGGGTGGAAGAAACCATCGGCGAGGACCCCTACCTCGTGGGCATCCTGGCCAGCTCATACGTGGAAGGCCTTGAAGGGGCCGGGATCGTGGCTACCCTGAAGCACTTCGTTGGCTACTCCGCCTCCCGTGCCGGCCGCAACCACGCCCCGGTGTCCATGGGTCCGCGGGAGCTGGCCGATGTCATGCTGCCGCCGTTCGAGCTGGCCATCAAGCACGGCGGCGCCCGTTCCGTCATGCATGCCTACACCGATACCGACGGCGTTCCGGCAGCTGCCAACCGTGCGCTGCTCACGTCCCTGCTCCGGGACGAGTGGGGCTTTGCGGGGACGGTGGTGGCAGATTACTTCGGCGTTGCCTTCCTTGATGTCACCCATGGGGTGGCCGCCGATTCCGGCGATGCCGCTGCGCTTGCCCTGACGGCCGGTGTGGATGTGGAACTGCCCACGGTTAACTGCTACGGCAAACCCCTGCAGGAGCGGGTCCGTGAAGGTGCGGTTGCCGAGTCGCTGGTGGACACCGCACTGCGGCGGGTGTTGACCCAGAAGGAGGAGGCCGGACTGCTGTCCCCCGGTTTCAACCCTGCTCCCCCGGTGCTTGCGGCCGGTTCCATCGATTTGGATCCCGCCGCCAACCGCGCCTTGGCGCGGGAGATCGGAGCGCAGTCACTGGTGCTGTTGAGCAACAGGACGCACGACGGCGGCCCCTCGCTGCCGCTGCAGGGCACCGGCAACGCATCGCTTGGCGTGGTGGGGCCGCTGGCTCAGGACCCCTTCGCAATGCTGGGATGCTACTCCTTTGACGCGCACGTGGGCGCCTCCCATCCGGACGTGCCGATGGGCATCCGGGTGCCCACCGTCGCTGATGCTGCTGCGTCCCGCTTCGGTTCCGTCCGCAGCGCCGCGACCGGCACGTGCGAGGAAATTACCGAGGAACAAATCGAGGAGGCGTGCACCATTGCCTCTGAGGTGGATACATGCGTGGTTGCGGTGGGCGACAACGCCGGGCTCTTCGGCCGCGGCACGTCCGGAGAAGGCAATGACGCCGCCCACCTCCAGCTGCCGGGCGACCAGCACCGCATGCTGGACCGGGTGCTGGCTGCAGCCGAGGCTGCGGGGACGCGGATCATCGTGGTGGTTCTTAGCGGCCGCCCCTACGCCCTCGGTGATTTCGTGGACCGCGCCGGTGCCATCGTCCAGGGCTTCTTTCCGGGCGAGGAAGGGGCGGAAGCACTGTGGGATGTGCTGACCGGCGTCGCCAATCCGTCCGGGAAGCTGCCGGTATCCGTTCCGCGGACTCACGGCGGGCAGCCCGGCACCTACCTGCGCAGCCGGCTGGCCGGCCCGTCGGGGGTCAGCGCGCTGGACCCGTCACCGTTGTTCGGCTTTGGCCATGGGCTTTCGTACACCAGCTTTGGGTTTTCGGAGCATGTGGCCAGCGCCCCCGCCATGTCGACGGCGGACGCGGTCACCATCAGCTGCACTGTCACCAACAACGGCGCCCTTGACGGTGCCGAGGTGGTTCAGCTCTACCTGGAAGATCCGGTGGCTGAGGTGGTCCGGCCGGTGCGGGAGCTGATCGGCTTTGCAAGGGTTGAACTCCTGGCAGGGTCATCGGCAACCGTCCAGTTCACCGTGCACGCGGACCGCACCTCCTTCACCGGCGTGGACCTGCAACGCGTGGTCACACCCGGGCTGGTGAAACTGCACGTCGCCACGTCCAGCACCCGCGATGTCCACACGCACGAAGTCATCCTTCACGGCGAGCGCCGGGTGGTGGGTTTCGACCGTGAAATGCTGACGCCGGTAAGAGTTATCCGTCAAGGCTGAGCCGGGACTGGACTGCCTGGTCCGAATTTTGGGAATCAGTTTCGCCCTGCAGCAACTGTTCCGGAGGTGTCTCGTAACTAATGGTGAGTACAACATTTCTGCCAAGAGATGCGAGACATAGTTGCGAGAATTGCCCCAGCCGGCCGCTTCAGAGGTGAGTTCCCGATCTCATGCTGGGCTGGGACGGCAGGGAGCAACGTACATGAGCGCACGGAGGGTCTGCTGTTCGCGAGGTTCTTCCATGCATGGCCTTCCCCCACGTGTCCGACAAGCAGCCTCCTGGGCCGAGTGACTGCGGTTGGCGCAAAGTAATTGTCCGGCACGAGATGCCGTTTAGCCCTCCGGCCCCGTCTCCTGGCCCGGTTCGGTGTCTCGAAACCTCCGCGCCTCGAAACCCAAGGGTTTCAAGACGCATACTGCCGCCAGATCTCTCGGGCTAGTTAGACCCGGGCGGTGAAAAGCTGCCACTCCCACAGCACTGCCTCAGGGCGCTCCTGTCATTTCGGGGGTTGCGTGAGTCGAAACTGGTCTCCGTGCAACTCTTCATTGTCACGGTTTCCGTGCCGGAGGAGACTTGAAGCGACGGCCTCCCATCTCGGGCCGCCCGCGGGGCCACCCGGCTGCGGGGCCTCACAGCACCCTGTAGCGGCTTGGTGGATCGATGAGCTCCATGACACCCCTCGAAAAGGTCGATCAGCGGTCGCTCCAACTCTTGCCCATGGTCGCTATCGCACTGATTGGCTGTCTCGGCGGGTGCCAGTATGAGCCCGATAACGTCCCCCTCCCGTCCACCAGTTCTCCGACTACGGAGGCTCGCACGGACCCGCCACTGCCGGACGGAGGCGGCACCCGCCCGGTCCCACCGCTGCCGGAGAGTGGCGACATGGACGCCGGCACATACCTCGTCCCCGTCGCCGGCTACGGGGAACCTTTCGAGATCACCGTCCCAAACGGCTGGTTTGCTCTCGACAGCAAAAGCCTGGGCAAGGACGACCCGGATCATCCGGCTGAATGGGCCGTCTACATAACTCTTTGGCCTGCCAACTATGTGTCGAAGGACGCGTGCACCTGGATGGGCGCCCTTTCCGATGTCGGTCCGTCTGCCGAGGCCTTCGTTGACGCGATGGCGGCGCAGTCGTCAGCGGCAAGCAGTCCTCCCGCCAAGGTCATGGTAGGCAATTACTCCGGCTTCGAGTTCGACCACTCCGTCGAGGGCGACGTGGACATCAACGCCTGCGACGCCGGAAGGTTATGTATCCACTCAGAATCTAGATACACCTGCTCACGCTGGTACTCGACGCCGGGCGAACGCGAAACCTACCGGGTGGTCGACCTGAACGGCCAGCGGGCTGTGGTCGCCGTGGGCCATATCGACGAGTCGATTAATCCGGAGCTGATGAGAGAGGCACGCGTCATCTTCGACTCGATCGTGTTCAAGTCCGACAAGACCAGTTGAGGGCGATGATCCCGCCCTCGGGCGCCGGCTCCTTCTCTGAAACCCATCTGCATGTCTCATAACCGAGGCGCAGCGAGTTCAGGAGGTGAGTGCAACACCCTGAATTCTGTGGGGTGTCGTCGATGGGCAGGCCGTGGTTGCCGTTGGGTGTTCGTTTAGCGTTCTGGGAAGGGCTCTCCTGTCATTGCGGGGGATTGTATGAGTCGAGACTGGTCTCCGTCCAACTCTTCATTGTCACGGGTTCTGCGCCGGAGGAGACTTGAGGCGACGGCCTCCCATCTCGGGCCGCCCGCGGGGCCACCCGGCTGCGGGGCCTCACAGCACCTTGTAGCGGCCTGGTGGATCAATGAGTTCCGTGACATCCCTCGAAAAGGCCGCTCAGCGGTCACGCCATCTCTTGACTCTGGTGACTATCGCACTGATTGGATGTCTCGGCGGGTGCGAGTATGAGTCTAACGACGCGTCACGCCCGTCTGCCAGTTCTCCGGTTACGGAGGCTCGCACGGCCTCACCGCTGACGGAGAGTCGCGACACCCGCACGCTCCCACCCCTGCCGAAGAGTGGCGATATCGACGCCGGCACATACCTAGTCCCAGTCGCCGGCTACGGGGAGCCTTTCGAGATCACCGTCCCAGACGGCTGGTTTGCTCTCGACGGCGATAGCCTAATCAAGGATGATCCGGATCACCCGGCTGAATGGGCCGTCTTCCTGACTCTTTGGCCCGCGGACTATGTGTCGATGGACGCATGCAACTGGATGGGCGCCCTGGCCGATGTCGGTCCGTCGGCCGAGGCCTTCGTTGACGCGATGGCGGCGCAGTCGTCAACGGCAAGCACTCCTCCCGCCAAGATCATGGTGGGCGATTACTCCGGCTTCGAGTTCGACCACTCCGTCGACGGCAGCGTGGACATCAACGCCTGCGACGGCGGCAAGTTATGCATCCACTCAGGATCTAGATACACCTGCTCACGCTGGTACTTAACTCAGAATGAACACGAAACCTACCGGGTGGTCGACCTGAAGGGCCAGCGGGCTGTCGTCGCGGTGGCCCATATCGACGAATCGATCAATCCGGAGCTGATAAGAGAGGCACGCGCCGTTTTCGACTCGATCGTGTTCGCGTCCTACAAGTGACCAGCTGATCCGATAGGCGATCACGCCCTCGGGCGCCGGCTCCTTCTTTGAACACACCGGGGTGTCCATAGCCCCGGTGTCTCGAACCGCTGGGGTTTCGAGGCGAGTTCGAGCTGGCGCCGGAGGAGGATGCCTGCTGGCCCCCGCACTAGCCCTGGGAGAGTGATTTGAGGGCGACGCGGAGCGGCGCAAAAACACCGCCATTTATCGCCAACATTCACACTTTTTTCGGAGGCTTGCCGAATGATGGTCAGAAACGGTCGTTATTGACCTACTGGACGGCCCGCTGCCAGTACGCTCACCCAGTTCACTGGGCCAAAAACACCGCGGTTCCACGGGAGGCAGACCCCGGTCTTCGACATAGAAAACCACAATGGCCGCAAAGCCACGACGGAACTTCAACCTCTTTGAACGTGGCGGGTCCCGGCAACCCGCTACGGCCAACTCGTCTCACTTCTCGCGGAGGAGCTGTGTTCCGGGCGACCAGCCGTGTAGCTGAGAGCTTCAAGAGACACGCACGAGCCCTGGAATTGTGCTCTTCCGGAGGAGTTATTGACTGAATCTTGAGGCTGGGACGCGATCATGAATGGAGCCGTAAAGCAGATGCGGTATTTAGCCGGCGGGTTGGCTTCTGTGAAGGCGCGGAAGTCATGCCCCTGGTCTAAGACAGTGCGCCGCCTAACGCAGATGCTGCGGTGTACTCCAAGACAGCATGCCCCAGCCGGGCCTGTACGAAGGACACTATGAGCAAGAGAACTTCGGCTCCCTTCCTGACCGGGCCCACCGCGAAATCACCAGGAGTAACCGTGCGCGCCACCATTGAGAAATCCGTTCCTTTCCGCCGCGTTGCAAGCGCAGTCATCCTGCCGGGAGTCCTGACCAGCATGCTGGTTTTCGCGCCGCAGGCGTCGGCCGAGACCTCCCCTGTGTCGGGGATCTGCAACGGCGTAACCAACCAGCAGGCGCACCGCGGCAACGCGCAGCCGAACCTGGTCAGGGCCGCCGCGCGTCAGAACGCGGAGCAGATCGCGACGCTGACCGCCGAACGGGCCGCGCTGGTCACCACGCAGAACACCCTGACGACGCAGATCACCGCAGCGGAAAAGGAGATCGCCTCCCTTGACGCGCAGTACGCCACCCTCGCCGGTCAGGTCGACACCCTAACGATGTCGTTGACCAAGCTCGAGGCCGACAAGGCCACACTCAGCGCCGCGATCGCCGCAGCAAACACCGAGCTGACCGCCCTGCAGAGCCAAAAGACGACGCTGGTGAACCAGATCACCCCGCTGCAGGACCAGCTCACCGCCGCGCAGCCCGAGCTTGCCGGTCTTACCACGAAGAAGACCCAGGCCCTCGCCGACAAGGCAACTAAGGAGTCTGACCTGGCGGCGGCGAAGACCCGCCTGCAGACCCTGATCGGAGCGGCGACGACGGCGCAGAACAACGTCAACACCCAGGTGACCTCGATTGAGGAAGCCACACAGGAGCTGGCCGGTCTGGTCGCTCAGGGTGACGCGGCGCAGGCGCTGGTCGACGCGGCGGAGAAGAACCTGGCCGACGCCCGTGCGGCGCTGCCGGTGTTGGAGGGGACCGCCAAAACTGCTGACACTAACGCCGCCGCCGCGACCGCTGCCGTGGTCAAGGCCGAGGAGAACCTGCATCTGGCCGAACAGAGCGTAACCACCCTCACCCAGCAGATCGGCACCATCGAGGCCAGGCTCCCTGTGCTGCAGACCGAGATCGCGGGTTTGCAGGGTGACATCACCACCAAGAACGCTGAGATCGCCGCGAAGGAGAAGGAGATCGCCGCCGCGACCGCGACGCCGGTCACCGACGCTGCCGCGCTGAAGAGGCAGCTCGCCGCGCTCGAGGCCGAGCTCGCGGCAGTGAAGGGCAACTCGGACAAGAAGAAGCAGGAGCTGAACGCCGCGATCACCGCCAAGAAGGCGGAATTAGCTGCTGCGGAGCAGCAGGCGGCGAATAAGACCGCGGTGATTACCGCCCTGAACGGTGACCTGACCAGGCTGCAGGGCCAGCTCGCGACGCTGAACTCCCAGCTGTCGGCCAAGCAGCAGGAGAGCAGCAACCTCCAGCAGCAGCTCCCGGGCCTGCAGACCAGCCTCGCCGGTGCCAACGCTCAGGTCACCAGCGCCACCTCCGCGCTGGCCGACGCCAAGGCTTCCCAGGCCGACGCCAACGCCGCCCTGACCGATGCCAACGCCGCCGTCACCGCGAAGAAAGCAGAAATCGCCGCACTCGAGGCAGCCCTGCCGGGCCTGACCGGGGACCTGACCGCCGCCAAGGCGGAGATCACCACCAAGCAGGGTGAACTCAAGGCACTGGAGGACGCCCTGCCGGGCCTGCAGGCCACACTGACCGCGGCGAACACTGAGGTCACCGCGCAGACCGCCGAGGTTGCCAAGCTAGACGGTGAGATCACCAAGCTTGTGGCGACCCTGGACACCCTGAACACCTCGATCACCGACGCTGAGAACGCGATCCTCTCCCTGCAGAACCAGCTCACCCCGCTGCAGACCTCGCTGAACACGCTCAATAAGGCGATCAGCGACAAGGAAGCGGCCCTGACCACCGCCAAGGCCGACCTCAACACTCTCGACGCCAAAATCGTCACCGAGTCCGCAACCCTGCGGACCCTGGAAAGTGCCAAGAAGGTCAACCGCGACGCCGTCGCCGCCCAGAAGGCCGTCGTCGCCGGCCTGCAGGCCCAGTACAAGGTGGTCCTGGACCGCATCGCAGTCATCGACGGGACGATCGCGCTCGGCGGCTGCCTCGCCTGATTGACCGCAACACACCGAAGCGCCCCAGGAGCCCGCTCTCCTGGGGCGCTTCACTGTCTGCCTGCGACGCAGCACGGACAAGACGCGCTCACGCTCCACGAGCTCGCGGACATTTACCTTGCACCCTGTGCCAAATAGCGCTGTGGAAACGCCCTTTCTACCGGCGAAAGCCATACGCTTTTTCGTCGTCGAGCCAATTTTTCGCCGGCAGGGACGGTCGCGCCACTGCGCTGGGCGGTAGCCCGGCTTCTCGATTCGACGTCTTTCGGAACCCCTCGTTACTGAGAGCTGACTTAAAGAATGCCGACAGGATTTGGCGCTACGCCGGGCAGCAACCACAGCGGTCTCTTGTCCAAGCCGGCAATTAACGGGAGTATCTGCATTGGCGGTGTCTGCCTTGCTGGGGAGGTTCCTTCTGCCTTCATTAGGGGCCCGCCGAGGGTTGGCTCCTGGTCTCAGGAGTTCTTCGGGAGCCAACCCGACCTCATCGGATGAGATCCCAGTGGATTCGACGTGAGGCCGGTAGTGAGCAGCAGTAGCGCGTGGTCTACTGCTCGCCCAGCGGCTCACGCTCCGGGCTTGGGCCGACTCCCGCGCTGCTACAGAAGTCGGCTCACAGGACCAAGCCCCCGCATCTGCTTCACGGGCGGATACATGATCGCTTCTCCGCCTCAAGATTGGATCAAGATTTCTCCACCATGTCCACAATCTTGAGGTTGCTCATGATGAGATCTGCGCCTTGGCGGACTTGCAGGTCGAGGTCAACGAGATCATCGGGCCGGTCAGGGACTGTTGTGACTGTCCAGGACCCGAACTTCAAAGAGCCTCGTCAAGGACCTGCGGCGGGAAAACTCTTATGGGCCCTGAAATTTCGTGGCCCGGCTGAGTGCCGAGGCATACTGAAATCCGCAATACGTGGGAAGCCTGGGCAGCGAGGGTCAGGCCCGCAGATCAAGAACCGAAGGGAAGCATGAGCAACGAACGGGCCGCTCAAGCTCGTCCCGCGCCGACGAAACGGGGAATACACAAAGCACCAAACGCTGAGTGGGTGTTGATGTACCGCAATGGCATTCCGACATCGATAATCGCTGCTCTTGCGGGCGTTGCGGCGAGCACCGTCCGCTACCATCTCCGCATCGCAGCCCGGGCAGCTCCTGAGAGTCAAGTCCAGCACAAGGTAGCCAGGGGTCCTGTCAGCCCGGTAACAGCCGGCGGGCTGAAAAACATGGCCGACACCATCAGCTTCTATGAAAGGGAGGGACGGCTCCCCTCCAGTGGTGGGTACACCGCACGAGAACGGGCACTGGCCTCCTGGCTACTATCCAGATCGAGGGCAGCAGCCCGCGGCACCCTCTCCCCAGCCTATCGTGACGGCCTGGCCGTAATTCCTGGATGGGACAGGCAGCCGACCCGGGCCGAGGAAAACGCGGCCCGTTGGGAACGCCGCCTGGCTGAACTCGTTCACTACCGGCAGGAAGGTAACGACTGGCCCCTGCCCCAAAAGGCTTCCAATGAAGAAGAACGCGTGCTCGGCTCGTGGTTGCACGGACAACGAATAAAGCTCCGCAAAGGAACCCTGACCAAGGAACACGAAGGCAAACTGGACACCCAGCTCCCCGGCTGGCGCGAAGGCAGGCCACACAGCGGGGGCAGGCGTAAAAGCGGGCGCGTTGCAAGATAAGGCCTAGGCTCCAGCCCTTGCATCAGGGCTCACTCCTCCAAACGAAATCAGACATGGCGGCTGCGTCACCGTTTTTGCCCCGCTGCCTACGCGCAGTCTCGCGACACGGAGCGACCAAAAAAAGCCGCCACACAGCGACCAAATTCACAAGTATTCGCGGGGAAGTTGGCGCGAGTCGCGTCTCAACAATGTGTCTCATGTGGATTGTTCTCAACAAAGCAGAACAATGCCTTTGATGAGCGCAAGGCTGGCAGGCGGGTGGTAACTGCCGACCATGTTAAAGTCAGGCGTACCCGCGATTGAAGGCGCAGGGGCTTGCCTCGGCTGACATCGGGAAGATCATCGGCGCCAGCCGCGCCACTGTCTATCGCTACGTCTGCATCGGCGCGGACGACCTTCTTCCCATCTAGTGGGGTCTCTAGTACTTTCCCGCTTCCCCGCCGGCATGTAGGAGTGCGGAGTGAACTCCCTGGGACTGCTGAAGGTACAGTTTCCAGCAGTCCCGTGTTGCAACCCAAGGGTTATGAGACGGCAACGTGCCTCAATTGAGAGACGTTCACCGGGAGGTTAATCGGGCAGGTCAAATGGGCTTCTCGCCGCCAGGCCTCACGTAGGCGAGAGTTCTAGGCGCTGCGCACCTTCCATCGACCGGCTTACGGGACGGGTTCAAAACCGGACCCTGGCGGGACGCTGTGAGCGACGGACTGGCTGGGCTTTCCCCTCTTTTTGGCCTGTACGCCCCGCTTGTCGTGTGCAACGATGACTGAACTAACCTCCGGGGGATGGGGTATCAATGACGATCAGATACGGGCACAAGGCAACGGCAATGATTGCCGTAATCGGGGCGAATGTCTTTCTTTCAAGCTGCGCAGTGGACGCCCAGCAGGCGGCCGAACCTCAGCCCATAGCCACGCCGTCCTCGGCCGCTCCGAAGCTTGCGGCCTTCGCTTCTCTTGATGATGCCCGTCGAGCTGTTGCCGGCGTTATCGGCTGCGATGATGAGCCTAAGACGGACCCCATTGTCAACCCGGATCTCGCAGGGTTCACTGCTGAATACGTCGTTTGTGCAAACCGCGTCCAGGTTGTGGGGTTCAAGACCGAAGAGGCCCGGAGTGCCGAGCACCAGCTTCACAGCGATTCGGCCCAGCCTCTGACCATCGTTGTGGGTGAGAACTGGATGGTCGTGGATATGTCCGACGCGCTGAATGAGGCTCCAAGCGGCAAAGATTTGAGGACGCTGGCTCGGGAACTCGGTGGCGAATTCCGGTGCGTGAGCGCCGGAGAATCTTCCTGAATTCGCGGAAATCACGGTCTTTCCCGCGGGTACGTCCGGTCCCGGTTCCTCTCGTGATCGGAGGGTTCCTACCTATCGCGTTATCGTTAGTGGTTTTTCCGGTTTTGCACACGAGGCGAGTTCAAGCTGCACTGCTCCTCCTGCACGGTTGTTTCTGCCGGTATCGTCGCACCAGTCGATGTTGTGCGGCATTGCAGTCACCGTTGCTTCGCCAACCGCTATTTCAGCAGGAACTATGAAGCTGTACGTGAATTCCCCGGAATCCGTCATTGAAGTCATTGCGTTGATGACTTCGGCGCCACTCTCATCGGTGACACTCACCTGAACTTGGGCATTGGCGCCATAGCGGGGGTTACAGCCAGCCCCCGCTGCTGCGACAGTCACCGTATCTCCCGGTTTGGCGTTTGCCGGGCTCACCGAATAGGCAGGGGGAAGACACGGCGGCTCACCGTCCGAGGATGAGGAGCACGCCCCTGCGGTGGCTACCACAGCAACGCCGAACAGGAAGGGGAAGAAGGACTGCCACGATTTTTTTGGAAACCTGCCAGGGAGCTCCATGTACCCATCGTTGTCCTGCTTGCACGACCGCTCTCGAAAAGCCCCAAGTCGTCCCCGAAGCGTTGTTCTCCCCCAGGTTTTACTGACATCTGTAACTTGTGCTGGTGATGATTCCTCGACCAACTTAGCTGGAGGTTCCAGCCCCCTTGTCTTGGGCGTGAGAGAAGGCACGAGTATTCAGGGGACCTGGGCGGTCACCGACCACCGCCCAGCCCACGATAATCGCGGCCACAACGACTACCAGCAGCAGGGCTGCGATAAGAATTGTGCGAGGTCTCATACCGGGAAGCCTAATTCCGTTGAGAGAAGGAAGTTCACCGTATGAGGTTAGCGTTTCAACACAGGCTGCTCACGGTCCGGCATAGTCAGTGTTCGGGCTCGGCGCTCCTTTAAGCCGGTAGAGTGCATCCATGACATTGGGGGATGCCACGCCGAACACTGAGAGCCGTCCGTGGATTTTTGCCGCGGTCTGCGTCATGGTCGCCTCGCTGACCCTTCTGGTCTTCGGCATGACGCAGGTGCCCGTGATTGAGCTATTACCTGGGTACGTGGCCGCCTACATGCTGATCGGGGCTTGTATCTTCGGCCCGACCGGCAAGTTCCTGTCAATCCGGCAGGCCGCGGCGTTCCTGCTTCCCGGTGCCCTGCTCGTGGTCCTGGCGCTGCTGAACCTGGGTTTTTGGTGTGGCGGCTGGCTGCTTGGGCTCCCGGCCTGGGGGCTGATGCTGAGCCGATGGACGTCAGCGAATGCGCTCCGGGCCGCGGACGTGTCGAATTTCCTTGGGCTGCTGGTGTTGGGCCTGGCGGTCTTCACGTTCAACGTCATCTGGGTGATTTTCAGCCTCGGCCTGTTCCTGCTCCCGATCATCCCTCTGGTCCGGCTGGCCTACCCTGAGTACCGGGTTAGGCCTCTGCAGGCAGCCGTGGAGGTACTTCTGGCCGTGGCTGCCGTCGTGATTGCCTTTGCTATTCCCACCCCCGAAGGGTCATGGTCCTCGCCCTGGGTGTATGCAGGCGGGGCCGCGACGGCTGGACTCATGATCACATATTGGGCTTGTAAGCTCCCCCGCCGTGCACGGCGCCGGCAGCTCAATAACGGAGCCATCGTCTAGCCTCCGGTCTTCTAACGGGGATTGGTCTGAGGCCTTGTCTCATAACCCTTTGTCTCGTATCCCAGGGGTTATGAGACGGCAAGGTACCTCAGTTGAGAGACGCTCACCGGGAGGCTACTCGGACAGGTCATACTGGCTTCCGGTCGCCCGGGCCACAGGTAGGCGAGAACACGAGGCGCTGCACCCCTTCCATCGACCGGCTAACGGGACGACTTCGAGACTAGGCCTTACGGGACGTCGCAGGAGTTGAACAGCGGATCACTCTATAAACCGATGACGCCGATTAGCATGGGCGCATGGTGAGCCAAGCATCGCCGCGATTGCGGGTTGACCGACGAGTGCAGCTTCAAGCCGTCAATCCGAAAACGATCAGCGCGGCTAGTCCGATAACCACTGCTGGGACCCCGTGCTGGGCTTGCGATTCCTGAGCCCAACAGTTATCGCAATAACAACTAGCAGCACTCCGAGCGCTACCAGTGCAAAGACCCAACTTCCTATCGGTCCCATCAGGACAACCCCGGGGACTGCCCCCGGTTTTGTTGACTCCTTGACCTAGCGAGCTTGTGCTCGTGGAAGGATGTTGACCATGCCCACGGCTTATGGGGCGGAGTTCCGCCAGGATGTTATTGATGTGGCCCGCAAGGGCGAGGCGCCGCTGGCGCAGATTGCAAAGGATTTCGGGCTGTCCGTCACGACGCTCAAACGCTGGATCGCCATCGCCGAACGTAAGGAATCCGGGACCGGCCCGGCGGCGACGGAGTCGGCCGAGATGCGGGAGCTGAAGAAGCGAAACCGCCTGTTGGAGCAGGAGAACGAGATTCTGCGCCGGGCTGCTGCCTATCTGGCCAGGGACATCAACCCAAAATGACCTACCCGCTGGTCACGGATCTTGCCGCCGACGGTATTCCCGTGGCGGTGACCTGCAGGGTATTGGGATTCAGCAAGCAAGGCTACTACCGGTGGAAGGCGAACCCGGTGACGGAACGGGACTGGATCGATGCGCACCTGGTCAACGCCGCACTGGACATCCACGCCGACGACCCTGCCTTCGGGTATCGGTTCATCGCCGACGAGCTCCCGGAGAAGGGCATCACAGCAGGTGAGAACAGGGTCCAGCGACTATGCAGAGACCACGGCATCTGGTCGGTGTTCTCCAAGAAGCGGGGCCTGAATAGGAAGCCGGGGCCACCGGTCCACGACGACCTGGTCGAACGGGACTTCACCGCCACGGCACCGAACGCGCTGTGGCTGACGGACATCACCGAACACCTCACTGCCGAGGGGAAGCTCTACCTCTGCGCGGTGAAAGACGTCTATTCCGGCAGGATCGTCGGCTACTCGATGGACGCCCGGATGAAGTCCTCGCTGGCCGTCGCCGCGCTGGAGAACGCCGTACGGGCACGCAACCCGGCCGGGACGGTGGTGCACTCCGATCGTGGGTCGCAGTTCCGCTCGCGCCGGTTTGTCGAAGCGCTCCGGCACCACGGACTCACCGGCTCGATGGGCAGGGTCGGCGCGTGCGCGGACAACGCCGCGATGGAATCGTTCTTCTCGCTGCTGCAAAAGAACGTCCTGGACCGACAGCGCTGGCTCACCAGACAGGACCTCCGGCTGGCCATCACAACCTGGATCGAGCGGACCTACCACCGCCGGCGACGGCAAAGACGGCTGGGAAAACTCACACCCATCGAATATGAAACAATCAACCGGGCCGCGCTCAAAGCGGCCTAAGACCCCGAGTCAACAAAAGCCGGGGCAGTCCCTGCCTTCGATCACCCCTTGTGGGTGACTGCCAGAATTGTTGGATCATTTGCGACACACCGAGGCATGTGGCGGACAGGTATAGGTATGAATCATCTATCGAGGGCCCCTGACACGGCGGACGCCTTCCGGTCGCTATACGAATCCGCATATGCCGACTTGCTGAAGTTCGTTCAGCGTCGTACTGAGCCAGCGAATGCTGAGGATGTAGTGGCTGAGGCATTTCTTGTCGTTTGGAGGCGCTTCTCTGAAGCGCCGGCGAACCAGAGCCATGCCCGGGCTTGGGTTTTCGGAATAACGCGGAATCTTATGCTGAACGCTCAGCGCGGAGAACAACGGCGTCAAGCGCTAGGCGTCCGGCTCGCTGAAACAACACCTGATTTTTTCAACACCTCTCATGCTGATCTGGTCAGTAGTCGCGTCGATTTGAGCCGCGCCTGGACGCTTCTTTCTGAAGTCCATCAAGAAGCGCTGGGACTCGCCATCTTCGAGAACCTCGAGGCGCCGCAGGCAGCCAAAGTCTTGGGAATCTCGCCTGTAGCTTTCCGGCTGAGGTTGACCCGTGCCAGACGGGCGCTGCGGCTCCTCCTCGACCACCTCCCTCACCATCCTTCCGACATTTCGGCAGCATCACCTGAAAAGGCGTCAACGCTATGAAAAGTGACCAGAACCTCGACTTACTGGTGCGTTCCATGGACGCAGCGGAGCAAGACTCACAGCCGAACCCTGCCCGGGCACAAGCAGATCTCGCCCGCATACTCAGCTCTCGACCAATCCCCGCAGCCCCAAACAGCCGGTTCGAGGATAGCCGCGAGCTGGCCAAACCCAAGGCCAACCGCCGACGACGAGCCGTCACTCTTGGGGGCCTGGCAGCAGCAGTAACGGCCGGGTTACTGGTCATGCCGGCACTTTCAGGAGGTGACCCGGCGTTCGCCACGTGGACCGCAGCACCCGGGACACTTACTGGCTCAAAACGGGACACCGCCGTCTCAGACTGCCTCAACTCAAAACAACATGTAGGCGGCGGCATGTACTCAACCGAACTTTCAACAGCGGAAGTAGCCATCGCCGAGCGGCGGGGAGCCTGGGTGACTGTCGTCCTCAGTGGCCCTGACGGTTTTGAAGCAACATGCACCACCGACGCCACAGCACCCTGGTTCCGCAAAGGAATGATCGGTTCCATCGGAAATCCAAGTAACGCTACGGCACTCCCGGCACGAGGCATCGCTGCTACCCAACTCGGAACCGGAGCAATCGCCGACAAGCCGATCTCAATCGCGTCAGGCCGCGTGGGAACCGACGTTGTAGCCGTCACCTACACCAGCGCTGCTAATGAGGAGGTGATCGCAACTGTCGCAAAAGGTCAGTTCGCCTTCTGGCTGCCTGGAAACGAAATGCAAAATGCCTCTGATCAAGGATTGCCCGTCCAGGTGACCTACACCAATGGCACTACCGAAACTCAACTACTCAACTTCTGAGTGACGGGGGAGGTGTCCTGTCGTTTCGAACAGGGCACCCCGCTGCCTTCCCAAGAAGGTAGCGAAAAACCTTCCCGCAAACGGTTCGGGTGGCGGTCTCCTATTCGCGGCGCTCTTCCCTCACAGGTTTGAGGTGTTCTGGGACGCCACTGGATAGGTGCACGTGAACTCGCCGCGGTACCCAAAGAGAAACCCGAGGATGGGGTTCCGGACCTGCATCTGAATCGTAAACACGCCTCGGGCATCATCAAAGCTCTCGTAGAGGTCTGCCGTGCCTGTGCAGACGGCGGGAAATTCGAACGCCGCGAAGCCCTCGTAGAACCTTTGTGCCGCTGATTGCAGATGCAGTGATCCATCAGCCAGGACCTCCAAAGCGAGGTCAGTAGCAAGGTGCTGGTGGGTGCCGAGGTAGTCAACGATGCCGCCAGTTTGTTTGCTGTGCACCATGGTGGCGTCGAAGCGCCGGCGTTTGGAGTTGCTTAGTTCCAGAGTCCTGACGAAGGTGACGGTAGGGCGGCCGAAGTCATCGTTGTATGGGTAGTTCTCGATCGTGAAAGGAATGTTCTTTCCCTGGTCGGGAAACAGGATGTTGCGGTAGGTGCCCAGTTGCAGAAACGGGACTGTCCACCACGCCCCGCGGCGGACTTCGGAGAAGGTCCCGCGTCCCACGCACGCGTAGCCTGCTTCAGTGTCAACGCCGAAGCGCTTCTGCAGCATCGGGTGCAGACGGTGGAAGTCATGGCCGAGTGCTAACTCAAAAATTGACGCCACGGTTATTCCTGCCCTCCCAGGTTGGCGCTCAGACCCGGTGTGGCTGGTTCAGGCAGATCAGCAAGTGCTGACGGGGCACGCCCGGAACGCGAGTCCGGAGCCTGGCGCAGGCATCGTCCTGCCCTGGGTACGGTCCGGCGGGGCGGCAGCATCAACGAAGCTGCCGCGATTGTCAGGCCCAGTGCTGCGGGGCCGGCGGTTCGTCCTGCCAGGGCTCGGCGGAGCATGACACAGGCGGTTAGAACGCCGCATGACCTGGCTGCGGCATCTATCAGCCAGTGGTTTCGGGAGTCCCTGGGATCGAGCTCGGACTCCGCCCACATTCTCAGGCGGTCAAAGCTTATTGCCGTCGCCCACCCCAAAGCGGGGCGGAAGATCCAACAGTCCAGGGCCCTTCCGAGAGCACCCATTCCCGGCTGATAGTTGTACCCCGTGATGAATCGCAGACCGTCCTCTGTCGGGAGATAGCGCCAATAACCGGAGCCATGCCCGATGGGTGACACAGGGTCAGCAGTGTCGAATATCAAAACCGAGGTGGCCTGCCCATTGGGCCTAAACCGGTGCCCTAGGGATGTGCCCGTTCCTTGGATGACATGTAGGGGAAGGCGGAACTCATAACGGAAATGAAGAAGTCCCTCGTCGTCTTGCTCAATCGGGGTAATTCGGGAGAACCGCAAATCCCATCGAGGGTGCAACGCCGGGTCTTGGCTTAGCCTCCACACCCGATCCATTGCGGCCCGAATGCCAACCTCAACGTAAATCGGCCTGCGTGACATAGCAGCTGTTCTGCGCATTTTTCCCCCACTGCAGCATCATAAAGGGCAGCACTCGCACGACTAAGGCCTACACAACGCACAAGTTCTTATTGCCGGCTCGATCTGAATGCCAGCAAGACCATTGCCCCGTAAAGGGTTCCCAGATAGGGCTTCCCGCAACAGCCGGAACCGGATGCTAACAAGGTCTGAACAGCTCTGGGTGTGCCATCTCCCATGTAGGTTGGGTCTGTGGCTTAGTTTTCATCCCACCCCAAGGATGTGCACGTGTGGAATGAGTTTTTAACCAAGCCCCCGCAGGGCGGTTTCGTTTTACTTCCCGAGAATGGGTGGGAAGCGCTCGTACTTGCCGTCGCTGGCTCAGGCCATGGTGCCCGTTATCCCAAACGCGGCGTTCGCAAGGAGATCTCCGTTGTTACGACAACTGCCGGCTCCACAACGGTCAAGAAAGTCCCCTTCACCGACCAGGACCAAGGGATAATCGACGATTTCCTGGATGAGTACCTTGTGGCAGCGGGGTTTGAGCCTCGCCCAAGGGGCTATGACTGGTACTTGCGGTTGCCTAATGGAATAACGTCGTTTGACGAACTATGCGTTGTCCTCAATGCCGCCCTGGCTGAGGAAAATGCTGGCGGACACCCAGCCCAAGTACGTCCGGTGTTTGAACGAGTACTCGCAAACCTATATACGTACTGATCAGGTTCGGGCGAAGCATTAGGCGCTCCTGGGATGGGCAGGGCGAATCGTTTGGCGGAGCATCATCATCTTACGTGTGCTTCGTATTCTGCATTTCTGGACGTGTGGCTGAACCCGAGTTGCAACGAAGGTGAAGGGTTGAAGTGGCAATACATTTCGATGGTGGTGCCGTGGATCTGCCACTTGGAGGACGCGCTGCCCGAACGATGGGTGGACTCATCCGATGGAGGGCCATACTTTTCGCGAAGCTCTGCATAAATGTCGCGGTATCTGCTCAAGACGAGAGAGCTATCGGCTGACTGATCGACGGCTACAGGTAAACCCTCCGCGCCCAGCTCGGCCAGGCGTCCGGTCGGGTGTCGAGGTCGATGCCTTGCAGACGAATCAAGCAAACCTCATCTGGGAGTCGCGTTACCGCCCAGAGGCTGTGCGAGCGGCCTTGAGAATGCAGACGAATCCATTCGAGCACTTCATCGAGGTCCGCGCCCGAAAGCTCCCACTCCTGTTTCGAGCCGTCTTCGGCCCAGAAGTAGACGCGGTACTTCGGATCGTCGACCTGCAAGGTCTGATCCCGTGAATCGATGAGTTCTGCTCTCATCCAACGACCGTACCTCTTGCACCAGAGCCCCGGTTTGGCCATCCGCTTTCGATATGCCACGACGTAAAGCCGGAACATTGCTTCCACTGGAGGTACGCATCCTTGAGATTGCCAGGAAAGCACAGTCGGACGGCAACCCCATGTATGGGTTTGCCCTGGCGAGTGCGTTGTCGGATGACGCCGGAAAGTCGCTGACCAGTCATGGCACGTTGTACAAGGCGCTGGGGCGTTTAGCCGATGCCGGCCTTCTGGAGACCGAGTGGGAAGATCCCGAGATAGCGGAGGCTGAGGGACGTCCCCGGCGCCACCTGTACCGCATCTCATTGAGGGGGAGTGCTGCGCTGATTGAGGCTCGCACCGTACCTGCCGTAAGCGCGCGCCCGCTGTCGACGCTCCGTCCGGTTCAGCCATGAACTCTCTGCCGGAACTTCCGGATTCGAGAACGATGTCGGCCGTTCTTCGATGGGTCACTTTCTACACACGCTTCACCCCTGCCCGCGTGGCACAGGAGCGATATGACGAGTTGCGTTCAGACCTCTACGAGCAATTCGTTGACGGCAAGCGGCAGGGGCTCTCCCGCGGTTCTATTGATCGGGCAATCGCCGGCCGGGCCCTCCGCGGTCTGGCCGCTGATCTGAGCTGGAGCAGAAAACAGCTCCAACGAAAGGAAACGAACATGAGCAACCCGCAGGCAGCATCAGAACCTACCAACGGTCCTGTAACCATCCGCCTCAGTAGCCTCGTTTGGTTTGTCCTTACGCTTTTGGCGGGGATTGGCCTGGCCACCTCAATCACGGAACTTGTCGAATATGGGGGCAACCGTTTCGGTTTTGTTCCCTGGCCGGGGGCCGGCAACATCAAGATCACGCTCGTCCAGCTCGGTTGCAGTGCCGTTCTCCTCGTCCCGGCCACCATCATCACGGTCAAGAGACTGATTAAGCATCACGCTCGGAACGCCTAAGGGCGTTCAGATCACGCGGGATCCCCGTCTCCCCACACACGCAGGGCACGACCTGAAAGAGGATGCCGGACCCAGCTGAAGTGCAAACGATGTACCGGTGAAGGTCCAGCGACGTAGATGCTCACGATTCCACGGGCGGGCCCGTCAGGGTGCCTGCAACAATGGGCGGGTGCCTATCAACACCTATCCCATCCGGCGGCTGTCAGAGGATCACAGTAATGTGCTGGACCGCAGCCAGTGGCCTGCCGTGTTACCTGCGGTAGCAGCGATTCTGGACGATGGGCTCGATCTAGCGCCCGCCACCATATTTGTTGGTGAGAACGGTGCTGGAAAGTCGACACTGGTGGAAGCGATCGCTCTGGCTTACGGCTTGTCCCCTGAAGGTGGATCAACGGGTGCGCGTCACACGACCAGGTCAACAGAATCAGTGCTTGCCGATCACCTACAGCTCGTAAGGAACGCAGGAACAACTCGACGCGGCTACTTCCTGCGCGCCGAGACGATGCATGGGTTCTTCACCTACCTGGAGAAGAACCCGAGCACGTCACGTCGTGACATCGCCTTCCACGACATGTCCCACGGAGAATCGTTCCTTCAGCTAGCCGTTGACCGCTTTCGTGGAGACGGGCTGTGGGTGCTCGATGAACCGGAATCTGCATTGTCCTTCACCGGATGCCTCACACTCCTGGCTGTACTGAAAGAGCTGTTGGCTGGCGGCCATTCCCAGGTGATCATGTCCACCCACTCGCCACTTCTGGCGTCCCTCCCTGGTGCCCAAATTCTGGAAGTCGGCCCTTGGGGCCTGCGGCCAAACAATTGGGAAGACCTGGATCTTGTCAGGAACTGGCGGTCATTCTTGGAATCGCCAGAACGCTACCTCCGACACATTTAATTAAGAAAGATATCGATCTCAGAATCTTCCGCTCAGGTTTTGCCGGTGGTGCGGTGCGAGGATGATCTGATGACAGCAACTGTTGATCTGCTCCTGCAAGGTCCTCGAGGCCGCCGGCTGTGCCTTGAGTTGGCTATGGGGCTTGATCAGGAGGTTAGAACCGCGGTCTTCTGGTTAGCCCATGAACTTGACAGCGGCAGGGGTACATCCAGGGTTCTGCTGTCCGCTGTTTCCTCCGCTGACGTACAGGTTGAGCCCCCTGCTCCGTCCTTGGAGTGGTTGGCGGCGAGCCTAAGATCTTTGGACTACTCAGACCTGCAAGAAAGTCAGGTACAGGGGGCCCTTGAGCGTTCCGTTGACAGTGCAAGGTATTGGCAACCGCCCGATGGAGAGGACGTCCTGGCCGGACTCGCGGTGGTAGCCGAGGCGTTGTCCCCGGCCGCCGAACAGTTTATCTCCTCGCCCCGTATGCAATGGTGCTTTCAGCCCCGGCAGGTAGAGCAGTGGGCGATCGACTGGCGTCATGCCGACGATCCAGCACCCCTACCGAAAAACCCAGGAAAGACGCTGACAGAATGGGCCCGCAGGGAACGCGCGGAGGAAGCGACGGCGGCACGAGACCGCCCCGGCGATCCCACCGCTAACGTTTCGGGAACCTGGTGGTCCATCCCGCACGGGCTGATACAAACCGTGGGGCAACTCCCTGCCGGGCTTAGCCTGGTGGAAGATTCCCTGGGGTGGGAGCACGCCACCACCGTTCCTGTTCGCGGATCCGGCAAGGTACTTGAGCTAAAGGCAGCAGAGGACTGGGTAAACCTCTGCCGCAAGTTCCCCCTGGAAGTCACAGCGTCCAGGCGTCATGACTGGTTCCACACCACCGGACGACATGGAAGATGGGTAATTCCGAACTGGGAAAAAGTCGCCAGCGAATGGGACGCCGCGCACCTTACAGTCATGGGATACCTCAACGCCGCTGGGCGCCCCCTTGAGGTTGACCTCGAAACTGCAACGGTGATTGCGGGCTGGGACCCTGACAGCACGATCTGGCTCACGGACGTAGCGCGTGAATGGATTGGCCCCAGGCAGCAATGGCAGCGAGACTCGAACCGCGACGAATGGATTCGAGCGCGAAACAAGTGAGCCCTCTTGAATCTAGCCGGGGCCCTGAGCGAGGGAGTAGGCCGTAAGGCTGTGAGCTGAATGTAGGCTGGGTATTCAAGTTGAACGATTGGGGGAGGACAGCTATGAAACGGGTTGTTGAGGTCATTGCCGCAGCCATTATTGCTGCTTCGTTGGCCTCCTGTTCCGCCTCCGAAGCCACCCCGCCGCCCGCAGATGGTGGCACTTTCCAGACCATTGAAGAGTTGAAGGTGGCTGTGAACTCCGCCGGGCTGCCCTGCACGGATATGGTTTTGGACAAACCCCCTTCCAAGTTCGCTGCCGAGTCGGCAACCTGTGGTGAGTTCACGTCCCTTGCGCTCTATAGCGATGACCTGCATTTGCAGTCGCAACTGGATTTCTTGAGGCCAAGCGGACAAAGGGCGGTCAATATCGGTAAGAACTGGACCGTAATAAGCGAAGATCCCAACCGCATCCAAAAAAGCCTGGGCGGGACCGTCCTTCATACGGGCCCGTAACTCTAACGGAACTGTGCAAACACCCGGATCGGTCCCGGACGGAAGTCGGCCCCCTCAGTGAAGCCCATGGCCTCGTAAAAGGACCGTTGCCTTGGTTCGTCGTCGGTAATCAAGACTCTTTGCCGGACGTGTCCATATCTCTCCACGACGCGGGTCAGCAAAGTACGCCCCACCCCTTCTCTCTGGAACGCCGGCCTCACCACGATGTCCTGCACGTAGCAAATGGTCGCGTCGTCGGAGATGGCCCGTGCCAGTCCAACCAGCTCACCGTCCGCAGCACGGGCGGTCACGACAAAGGAGGAACCCTTGATTGCGCTGAGGAGCAGTTCCGGATCTTTGGTGTAGGCATCCCAACGCACAGATTCGTACAGGGACAGTACTTCGGCAGGGTGCAATTCGCTGGAAGAACTTATGGTGTAGCGGGACATCCGACCAGTCTCGCATGGGGCCCAATCTGCCTGCCGATGTGAGTATCAGTCCTTTTGCAGCTTCTCTGCGAGCATCACGATGATGCCGCTGGGTCCGCGGAGGTACGTGAGCTTGTACAGATCCTCGTAGGTTGCCACACCGCGAAGTGGATGGCATCCGTGCCTGGCAGCGACTACAAGAGCCTCCTCAATGTTGTCCACTGAGAAGGCCACGCGGTGCATGCCGATGTCATTGGGCCGAGTTGGACCCGACTCGATCGCCTGCGGGTGGATGTACTCAAAGAGCTCAAGCCGGCCGTAGCCGTCGGGCGTCTGGAGCATCGCAATCCTGGCGTGGTTGCCATCCAGCCCCACGGCGGTGTCCGTCCACTCCCCGCTGACCGTGTCACGGCCGACAACAGTCAGGCCGAGATCGGTGAAAAAGGCGATGGTTGCTTCAAGGTCGCGAACGGCGATTCCGACGTTCTCAAGTCTGATGGCCATGTGCCAAAAACTACCAAGGCGACCAGGATCACGCCATGGGTTCCAAAAGCCAGGCACAGGCCTTCAGCCAGAGGTAAATCATGTTCCGTGGAACCGCAAGGACGTCTCTTTGAAAAAGAGCTGGAGACCCGGCCGCCTGCGTGGCACCATCGGGACATGACCAAATATCTCATCTCTTTCCCCAGTGAAGCCATGGTGCTCACCGAGGATGAGTTCCCGGCCGTCGTCGCCGAATCCCACGCCGTCATCGAGGAAGCGAAGGCTGCGGGCGTCTATGTATTTGGTGGTGGAATCGACGAGAACGTGGATCCGGTGCTCGTCTCCGCAGATGGATCGGTGAGCGCCGGGACTTATCCGCACTCAGAACTGAAAGGTGGCTTCACCGTGCTGGAGCTGCCAAGCCGTGCGGATGCAGTGGAGTGGGCGCGCAAAATTGCAGCGGCCTGCCGTTGCTCGCAGGAGCTCCGGGAATTCATGTACGACCCCGCGAGCTAGCAAGGGCCCGATCCATCAGGAACGTCCCGGCAATGGACCTGCAACGGAGAGACGTTACCCGCCGCACACTGCTCAAAGGCGTGGCGGCGGGCCTGGCAGGCTCCGCGCTGGTTCCCCGTTATCAGGGCGGGGCCCGAGCCACCGGGACCACCCGGTACGTGAGCGTGCTTGGTTCCGACTCCAACCCGGGCACCGAGGCGTCCCCATGGCGTAGCCTCAGACGCATCCGCGCCGCACTCGGCAGCGGGGAGCTGGGCCGTGGAGACAGTGTCCTGCTCAAGCGCGGAGAAACATTCTTCGGCACCCTCTACGAGCCCTCACTTCAGGGAAGCAAGGGCGTCTTCACCCTTGGTGCCTACGGCACCGGGCCCCGCCCCAACGTGGCCGGCTACAAGATCAGCAAAGACGCCTGGAGCCGGCACACCCACCACATCTGGAAGCTGGACATCACGGCAAACTCCGGGCAGTACACCGGCAACACCGCCGCGACGTCCACCAACGCCGGCTTCCTGAAAGTGGCAGGCCTTATCCGTGGCCGGAAGTGTCCACGCCCCGCTGAGCTGGCGAACCAGTGGGACTTCTGCAATGACGCGACGTTCGTCTACGTCCTGTCATCCTTCAACCCCGGTGACGGCGTCGCCATCGCCATCCGGGAGGACGGCCTCCGGCCCGCCTCCAACAGCCTCGTTGAGGGCATCCACATCGAGGGCCATGGCGGGCACGGCATCGCGACCGGCGGGTCCAGGGACATCCATATCAGGGATTGCTTCCTGGAGAACCTCGGCGGCTCCCGGCTCAATCCCGACGGCACCCGGTATGGAAACGGCATCGAGGTCTGGATCGGTGCATCAGATATCACTATCGAGAACAACACCATCCGGGAATGCTATGACGCCGCCTACACCATGCAGGGCACGGCCACCGCTGATGCCAGGTCATGGACAGACATCCACTTTCGGCACAACCACGTCGAGAACTGCAACCAGTCCTTTGAAATGTGGTCAGCAGGTCAGGCCAGCAAAGACTCCGGGCACATCCGCTGCACGTTCAGCGATAACGTGTGCCTCGACGCCGGCTACTCCTGGGCTGCCACCATCCGGCCGGACACGGCAGGGAAGGGTGCGCACGTCATGACCTATGAGACGGCGCTGCCCATGGATGTCGAGGTTACCGGCAACCAGTTCATCGGTGCGCGGGACAGCTACCTGCATAACAGCGTTGACGGGCGCCTCCCCGCCGGGCTGGACCTGCACCACAACATCATCAAGCTCGGCCCAGGAAAAAAGACCGCCTACTTGAACCCGGAAACCATTGAACAATCCGCGCGGTGGCAGTCACGCACTGGCCAGGAACACGGCTCCACGTTCGGCGTACTCACCTCTGACCAATGCATGCCGCCATAAGGAAAGCAGGCGAAGCCTTCGCCTGCGTCCACGTCCCAATGCTCATGATTTGATCAAGATCATTGTTCCAGCGGACGGCAAGGCCTAACGTCGGGTGCATGGCTCATCGTCGAGTCGGAAGGACCCCCCAAGGGGCGGCACCCGAAAGGTCAGTGAACTGATGCGGCAGCGGTACTTCCCCAGCAAGGGCGGATTGGCTGCGGGAGCCCTCATCCTGGTCCTGTCACTCATGGCACAGCCTGTCGAGGCCGATTCGGTAACGGCAAGGGGCCTTCTGGTCACTCTCAGTGCCGTCTTCACCGGCGCCAACCTCGTTGGGCTCCTGGAGCGGCGCCGGCAGCACGAGGACATGGCCAACAAAGAAACCACATAGAAGCGGGCGAAGTTACGGGACGAGCCTGACGTCCTCACCCCTGAGATTGGCACGGAAACCATCACTCTGGACGGCGACGTCCCTGAGCACGAGGCCCTCTGGCAGACCCTCGATTCCATGTTCTATCGTCACGAGCCTGCGCACGATGGCGCCAGTGGCCTGGGAAAGGAATTCGGGCCCGCCAAAGTCTATGGAGCGCGGCTCAAGGACGAGCTTCCCGGCACCGTTTACCTTGACCGTCCCGATAGCCGTGACGCGCAGTTCGCGGCCCAGGGCCTCAACAGTGCGGACCACCATGGCCTGGCCACCGTCGGCTGCACCCACCACAGTCCCATTGCCCAGCTCGTCAGCAACGGCCTCAAACGGGACGGTTGCGTCCACCGAGAGCCGGGCAGCCACCACCCCGTCCGGTCCGGTGACCACATCCTGCCCGACGGCCCTTACATCGCGGAGCACTGAGCCCGCCATCACCACCGTCCCGGCGTCCAGAGCAAGGTCACCGAGCCACACGTCGTCATCACGCAGATCGGCGGGAGGTTCTGCTGCAGGCGGGCGCGCCGCACCCGGCGTCGCCGACGGCGACGGCTGGGACGATGCTTCACCTCCACCAGGCGGATCGCTTACCACCCACCATAGGATTCCAACAGCGATCACCAGGACGAGCACCATCCCGGCAGCACCGATCAGCCAGTCCTTCGCACGAGTCCACGCCATGAGGACAGTCTGACGGCTCCGGGTCCGGGGCGCGAACCCTGAGACGGGTCATACCAGCAAGAACGAGCGGAGAGCGGCGATCCAGAACTCAAAGGCGTCAAGGTGGCTGTCATGGGATGCGCCCGCCAGTTCCACCCGGTGGACGTTGCGCCCGCGCTCGCAGAACTCGGATTTATCAGCGGCAGCGAACATGCCATGCTCTCCGTAGACCACGAGTGCCGGGACGGTGATCCGCTGCCACTCATCCCAGCGGGGCGGGATCAATCCCTTCATTATGGAAACCATCACGTCAGCTTCAAACCGTGGCCACAGCCCGTCCGGTCTTTCCTCCAGGTCAGCCACCCACGCCTGCGCCAGGGGACCGTCCCCAAGGAACTCCCGTGCTGCTGCCGTGCTGGTAAAGGGCAGCGGCCAGGACCGGAAGTAGTCCCCCAAGTGTTCATTGCCGGCCTCGCTGTCACCGCCGGTGCCGCTCTCAAGAAGGACCAACCGGGACACGAGCTCAGGATGTCCTGCCGCCACCAGCATCGCGGTGTGCCCGCCCATGGACTGGCCAACGAGCGTAACGGGTGCGCCAACCACTGTTTCAATAACGCGGACGACGTCGGCCACGAAGGCTTCGCGTGAAAGGTCACCGGGCCGCCTGGTGCTTCTGCCGTGGCCACGGAGATCGATCAGGACGTTCCTGAACTCCGGCAACGCCCGCGCCGTCTCGATGAACTCCATTGCGCTGCCGGCCAAGCCGTGAAGGATGACGATGGGCGGACCTTCAGGCGGCCCCAGCTCGAAGCCGTGAATGCGGACCCCGGACCCGGTATCCACCGCAAAGGGCCGGGCAGGGGATTCCGTAGCGCTCATGGCGTCAAGGCTAACCCGGACCCCTCCCGCGGGAAGGAACGGGGCACGGGACAGCTGCCCGCCCAGCCGTCAGTGGGGCAGGGTTCTCCAGCCATGGCGCCAGCCGGTAGACTTGGGTGGGCCGTTCTCCGGCCACTCTGCCCCGGCTCCCTCCCAGCATCGTGCGAGGGCTGCGGCGTTCCCTGTTGTGAAAGGCCTTACCTGCTGTGATTACTGTCCAGGATCTTGAACTGCGTGCCGGCGCCCGGCTGCTGATGGATCAGGTGAGTTTCCGTATCGACAAGGGAGACAAGATTGGTCTCGTTGGCCGCAACGGTGCCGGGAAGACCACCCTCACCAGGGTCCTCGCCGGTGAAGGGCTGCCGGCCGCAGGCAAGGTGACGCGTACCGGCGAAATCGGCTACCTGCCGCAGGATCCCCGCACCCCGGACATGGAGCAGCTCGCGCGGGACCGGATCCTGTCCGTCCGCGGCCTGGATATCGCCGTCGGAAAGCTCCGCACTGCCCATGAAGAGATGGCCAGTGAGGACGCCACAGTCCAGCGCAAGGCGATGAACCGCTATGACCGGCTCGAATCCGAATTCCTGGCCGCCGGTGGGTATGCAGCCGAAGCGGAAGCCGCAGCCATCTGCTCCAACCTTGCGCTGCCGGACCGCCTGCTGAACCAGCCGCTGAAGACCCTTTCCGGCGGTCAGCGCCGCCGTGTTGAGCTCGCCCGTATCCTGTACTCGGACGCCGAAACCATGCTCCTCGACGAGCCCACGAACCACCTCGACGCCGACTCCATCGCCTGGCTCCGTGACTTCCTCAAGAACCACCAGGGCGGGCTGATCGTGATCAGCCACGACACCGAGCTGCTCGAAGCCACAGTCAACAAAGTATTCCTGCTCGATGCCAACCGCGCGCAGATCGACTTCTACAACATGGACTGGAAGCGGTACCTCACCCAGCGCGAAACCGATGAGCGTGCCCGCAAGCGCGAGCGCGCCAACGCCGAGAAGAAGGCCCAGGTCCTGTTCGACCAGGCAAACAAGATGCGCGCCAAGGCCACCAAGGCCGTGGCAGCACAAAACATGGCAAAGCGCGCCGAGCGCCTGTTGAGCGGGCTGGAGGCTGTCCGTGAGCAGGACCGGGTGGCAGCGCTGCGGTTCCCGGACCCTTCACCCTGCGGGCGTACGCCGCTGACCGCCGAGGGCCTCAGCAAGTCCTACGGTTCGCTGGAGATTTTCACGGACGTGGACCTCGCCATTGACCGTGGCTCCAAGGTTGTGATCCTCGGCCTCAACGGTGCCGGCAAGACCACCCTCCTGCGGATGCTGGCGGGGGTGGACCAGCCTGACACCGGTGATGTCATTGCCGGCCACGGCCTGAAGGTGGGCTACTACGCCCAGGAGCACGAGACGCTCGACGTCGAACGCACCGTCCTGGAAAACATGCGCTCCGCAGCCCCGGACATGAAGGACGCCGAGGTTCGCGGCATCCTCGGCTCGTTCCTGTTCTCCGGGGACGACGTCGATAAGCCCGCCGGAGTCCTCTCCGGTGGTGAGAAGACACGCCTCGCGCTGGCCACCATCGTGGCTTCGAGCGCCAACGTGCTCCTCCTCGATGAGCCCACCAACAACCTGGACCCGGCCAGCCGCGCCGAAATCCTGGGCGCCCTCAAAAACTACAGCGGCGCTGTGGTCCTGGTGAGCCACGACGAGGGGGCAGTCGAAGCCCTCAACCCCGAGCGCGTTGTCCTGCTGCCCGACGGTGTTGAAGACCACTGGAACGAAGACTACCTGGACCTGATAACCCTGGCTTGAGCCTTCCCGCTGCCTGCGTTACCTCCGCTTCGCGGCGTAGGTCATTTCCCGCGTGCTGGCTCGTTCCTCGCCTTTGATGCACGCTACATAAATCGCCTGCGTCGCTGCGCGTGTGCCTCAGTAGCCCTGAGCGTCCAAGAGGGCGTCTTCCTCTTCCTCTGACGTCGCCTTCCGGCGCTTCCGCGGGGCAGGCGTCGGACGACGTCGGGGTGCCCCGGCTGCCGTGCGCGGCGCACCCTCCGGGGACTCGTCGTCGTCCTCGGCGTCAATAGCGGCGTTGCGGGCCTGCTGCCGGGCGGCGTAGCCGAAGCCGACGAACATCAGCACGCCGAAGGCGAACCACTGCAGCGAGTAGGACAGGTGCGTCCCCTCCTCGGTGGAGGGCTTCGGAAACGGGAAAGGCATCTCCGCCGCGGGCGGCGTCTCGGAGGCGAGCTGGCCGTATGCCCCGGCAAGCAGGGGATACCCGAGCTGCCCGGAATAGGCGGCGAGGTCGATGGAGGCCAGTTGGCCTTCGGGGGCGCCGCGCTGCAGTTCGGGCTCAGGATGCTTTAAGCGGACGACGGCGGTCACGTTACCGGCGGGCGGTTCCGGCACCGCGTCGGGGGCGCCGGGGTTCTTGTTGCCGATGGGCAGCCACCCCCGGTCCACCACGACGGTCTCCCCGGTGTCCAGGCGGAACGGGACAACCACCTCGTAGCCCGGCTGGCCGTTGAGCGGCCGGTTCCGGACTACACGCTGGCCTTCAACGAGATAAGTGCCCGTCAGCTCCACCTGGGTCCACTCCATGGCGGGGTCAAGGGTGTTGAATTGTTCCCTAACCTCAGCAAACGGAATGGGTGCTGCAGAGTAGTTGGTCACCACGCGGTTGATTTCAGCCAGGGTCTCGGCGCGCCGGTCCATCTGCCAGCGGCCCAGGAAGACGCATGCGGACGCAAAGATGGCGGCCAGCAGGAGGTAGCCCAGCCACTTGCTGGAGAACAGGAAACGGTACATTCAGCGGCCCTTGCCCGGGTCACGGGGCGCAAGCAGATCCTCGAGGGGCAGGGTTTCCTTCCAAAGCCCCCGCGTCTGAAGGTAGTCCTCCAGCCAGTCCCGGTGATCGGCGCAGGCGAGCCAGATCTTGCGGCGCTCGGGGGAGTGGATCTTCGGGTTGTTCCACAGGAGCTGCCAGGATGCCTGCGCCCGGCAGGCCTTCCGGGAACACATCGCACCCGTTTCGGCCGCCGCCGGAGTGGTCCCGGCGGCGAAATCAAAAATGCTCATGATGCCTTCCGCTCCTGCCCGGGTGTCGTTTCGTCGTCGTCATCAATCAGTTCGCCCTGCAGGACCTCCAAGCCCGGCTCCCCGCTGGCAGCCGGAGCCGGCGGGCTGTCCAGTTCGGCCAGCGGCGCTGAATCCAGCAGCGAATCACTGTGGCCCTCCGCCTTGTCGTCGCCATTGGCGATGATCACCGCAATCCATGGCAGGAAGACCGCTCCGGCGACCGGAATGATCTTGAACCACCCGTCCACCACGAAGATCAGGACCAGGCAGACCATGCGGATCCCCATGGCAATCGCGTACTTGATCATCCGCTGGCGCATGTCCTCAGAATGGGCTCCCGCGGCGTCCGTGATGCTGTGGACTTCCGGATCGTTGGAGAGCCGGTCTGATTCTCCAGGCACGGATTGTCCCGCATGGTTTTCAAGGGTCACGGTGATTTATCACGCTCCAAAGGCTTGTACTAATTATCTCACCATCAGCAGTGGCACCCAAACGCGGGCTACGGCGGGCGCTAAGATCGAAGTCAGCCAAATCACCCCCACCACCGCGGCCCCAGCGCGCCGCAGAATCCCGGAGCCTTTACATGACTGAAGCAGCCACCGCCCCCCGCAGCGTCCTGGTGACCGGCGGCAACCGCGGCATTGGCCTGGCCATCGCCGAGGCCTTCCTGGCCAACGGCGACAAGGTGGCCGTGACCTACCGCAGCGAATCGAAGCTGCCGGAGGGGATCCTGGGCGTGAAGGCCGACGTTACTGACGAGGCTTCAGTGGACGCCGCGTTCAAGGAGGTGGAGGCTGCCCATGGTCCCGTGGAGGTCCTGGTGGCCAACGCCGGGATCACCAAGGACACCCTGCTGCTGCGCATGAGCGAGGACGACTTCACGTCCGTCATCGACACCAACCTCACCGGCGCCTTCCGGGTCATCAAGCGCGCTTCCAGGGGCATGATCCGGCTCCGGAAGGGCCGCGTTGTCCTGATCTCCTCTGTGTCAGGCCTGTACGGTGCTCCCGGCCAAATCAACTACTCGGCTTCGAAGGCAGGCCTGGTGGGCATCGCCCGCTCCCTGACCCGTGAACTCGGTTCGCGCGGGATTACCGCCAACGTGGTGGCCCCGGGCTTCATTAACACGGACATGACGGCCGAACTCCCCGAAGCCACCCAGAAGGACTACCTCAGCAGCATCCCGGCCGGCCGCTTTGCCGAGGCCACCGAGGTTGCCAACGTGGTCCGCTGGATCTCCAGCGACGAGGCCGCCTACATTTCGGGGGCCGTCATCCCCGTGGACGGCGGCCTGGGCATGGGTCACTGACCGGCGCCGGAAAACTAGGAGCGCGGCGGTTCTTTGTGCAGGTCACACAAGGGAATTGCCGGGGGCCGCTGGCATGATGGACTGCAGGCCATCAGCAATTTAGACGTTTCAGACAAAGGAGCCCGCATGGGACTGCTGGATAACAAGACTGCCATCGTGACCGGATCCTCACGCGGTATCGGCGCGGAGGTGGCAAAGAACCTGGCACGCGAGGGCGCCGCCGTCGTGGTGAACTACCGCCAGAAGGCGCCGCGCGCCAACAAGGTTGTCCAGGGCATTGAGGCCGACGGCGGCCGTGCCGTGGCCGTCGGCGCGGACCTCACCACCCAGGAAGGCGTGCACGCCCTGGCGTCCGCGGCCATGGAAAACTTCGGTTCCCTGGACATCCTGGTGCTGAACGCATCAGGTGGAATGGAAACCGGCATGGGCGAGGACTACGCGCTGAAGCTGAACCGCGACGCCCAGGTCAACATGCTCAACGCTGCCGTGCCCCTGATGAAGGAAGGGTCGCGGGTGGTTTTCGTGACCAGCCACCAGGCCCACTTCATCAACACGGTGCCCACCATGGAGGCCTATGAGCCGGTGGCCCGCAGCAAGCGCGCCGGTGAGGACGCCTTGCGCGAACTCATCCCCAACCTTGCGGAGAAGGGCATCACCCTGGTGGTTGTCTCCGGCGACATGATTGAGGGAACCGTCACGGCCACGCTGCTTGACCGCTCCACGCCGGGCGCCATCGAGGCCCGCCGCGCGGAAGCCGGCAAGCTGTATTCCGTGGAAGAGTTCGCTGAGGTTGTGGCCGGCATGGTTACGGCCGACGTCGAATCCGGCCACACCGAATACGCCGGCGGCGCTGACTACTTCGGCAAGGGTGCTGACCAGGCCACCAGCTAGGCCTGATTCTTAAACGCCGGATGGCCCGTCGCAGCGCGACGGGCCATCCGGCGTTTAAGGAGTTACTTCTGCCGGAGCCCTGATTTCAGACGCCGGCGACGTGCCGGACCGCATCGAGGTACGGCATGTTGACGGCGGCGTCGGCCACGGCCCGCACGGCGGGCTTTGCATTGAACGCTATCCCGATGCCGGCCGCGCCGAGCATGTCCAGGTCGTTGGCGCCGTCGCCCACGGCCACGGTGTGCTCCAGGGCGATACCTTCGGCGGCCGCCCACTCGCGCAGGTACTTTTCCTTGGCCGCCCGGTCCACCACTGCGCCGAGCACCTTGCCCGTCAGTGCGCCGTCGATGATCTCCAGCTCGTTTGCCTGCCAGTAGTCCAGGCCCAGCTCGGCGGCTATCGGCTCCAGGATCTGGTTGAACCCGCCGGACACCACGGCAACCACATGGCCGGCGGCCTTGAAGGCGGCCACCAGTTCGGTCGCTCCCAGGCTCAGCTTCACTTCATGGCGGACGGAATGGACGACGTCGGCCGGCAGCCCCGCGAGCACCGCCACCCGGGCGTGCAGGCTTTGGGTGAAGTCCAGCTCCCCGCGCATGGCGGCTTCGGTGACCGCGGCAACCTCCTCGCGCTTTCCGGCGTAGGCGGCGAGGAGTTCGATGACCTCCTGCTGGATGAGGGTGGAATCCACGTCCATGATCAGGAGTTTGCGTTCTGCCGCCCGAAGTGCGGCCGGGACGAGTGCCGTGTCGAGCCCGCTGATTTCCGTCCGGGCGACGGCGTGGCGCAGCCCGGCGAGCCCGGCGGCGGTGGCGTCCGGAAGCTGAAGTTCAACCGTATGGACCTGGTACCGCCCGTCCCCTGAGGAGGCCTCGGACAGCTGGGTGGCCCCCTGGGAGGTAAAGATGGAACGGAGCTGCTCCAGCGCTGTCGGAGACACATTCAGGCCATAGCTGACCGCAGTCGCGTTCGAAGTCATGCCTGCAATCTTAGCCAGCGGGGGAGGGGTCCCTGGAATTCATTGCGCAGTGCTGGTTGGGTGAGGCAGGCGGGGGCCGGGGCTGCGCCGCCGCCGAACAAAATCAGCGCCGCAGACAGGGGCTGATCAGGCCGCCAACCAGGTTTCGGTGTTACCTTGCCCCGGTTATCAGTCGGCCTCTTTTTTGTCCTAGTGTCTACTCCTATGAGTGATGTTCTGGAATTGGCTTCCGTCAGCGTTGTCCGAGGTAAAAAGACCCTGCTGGACAAGGTTGACTGGGAGGTCAATGAAGGCGAACGCTGGGTGATCCTGGGCCCGAACGGCGCCGGCAAGACCACGCTCCTGCAGATCGCGGCCGCGCGGCTGCATCCCAGCAGCGGCAAAGCCGGCATCCTCGACGAAACCCTGGGCCGTACCGATGTCTTCGAGCTGCGTCCACGTATCGGCTTATCCTCCGCCGCGCTGGCCACGCAGATTCCCGAACAGGAGAACGTCCTCAACGTGGTGGTCACCGCTGCATACGGCGTTACCGGCCGCTGGCGTGAGGGATACGAGCGCGACGACGAGCGGCGGGCTTTCCGCCTGCTCAACGACTGGGGGATGGGTCCGCTCCTGAACAGGACGTTCGCCACCCTGTCTGAAGGCGAGCGCAAGCGCGTCCAGATCGCCCGCGCCCTCATGACCGATCCTGAACTGCTGCTGCTTGACGAGCCCGCAGCCGGCCTGGACCTGGGCGGCCGCGAGGAACTCGTCCACAAGCTCGGAGAACTGGCCCAGGATGAAGCCGCCCCGGCCATGGTCCTGGTGACCCACCACCTCGAGGAAGTACCCCCGGGCTTCACCCACGCCATGCTGCTGCGCGATGGCGGAGTGGTCGCCGCAGGGCCCATCACGGATGTCTTGACCGCTGACAACCTCAGCAAGACTTTCGGGCTGGACCTGGACGTGAGCGTCAACGCCGGCCGGTACACCGCCGTCGCCCGCCGCTAGGGCGGCAGCGCAGCACCTTGGATCTTCTCAGCAGCATCTTTGTGTCCATCGCCGGCCTCTGGGCCGGCACCATCAACGCCGTGGTGGGCTCCGGCACCCTTGTGACGTTCCCCGTGCTCATCGCCCTGGGGGTCGCCCCGGTGGTGGCGTCCATGAGCAATGCCATGGGACTTGTCTTCGGCACGGCTGCCGGAGCGTTCGGTTACCGTCGTGAGCTGAAGGGGCGCGGACGGCAGCTGATGCGCCTCCTGCCGGCATCACTCCTGGGCGGCATCTCCGGCGCGTGGCTGCTCCTGCACCTGCCTGAAGAGGTCTTCCACTACGTCGCTCCCGTCCTGATTGTCCTTGCCCTCCTGATGGTGGTGTTCCAGCCCCGGCTCCAAACGTGGGTCCGTTCCCGTGAAGAGAACCCGGAGCACGCCGTGCGGGACAAACAGCACGGCGTCCTCCTGGTGGTCCTGGTGTACCTGGCCGGCGTGTACGGCGGCTACTTCGTGGCTGCGCAGGGGATTCTCCTGGTGGGCATCCTGGGCGTCTTCCTCACCGGCACCATCCAGAACGCCAACGCCATGAAGAACATCCTGGTGCTGGGCGTGAACCTGGTGGCCGCCGTATCCTACGTGCTCTTCGCGTTCGACCGGATCAACTGGCTTGTGGTGCTCCTGATCGCCGTCACGTCGAGCATCGGCGGACTTATCGGGGCAAAGGTGGGCCGCCGGCTCCCACCCACGGTGCTGCGCGGGGTGATCCTGGTCCTGGGTGTGGTGGCACTGGGATTCATGATCGCGAATCTGCTGAAATAATCACCCGGTGACAATCCACTACCTTGAATCCGCCGCGGACCCCCGGGTTTCCGACTACACCCAGCTCACTGACGTGCACCTGCGCAAGCTGCGTGAACCGGCAGAGGGCATGTACATCGCCGAATCCTCCCGGGTGCTGCGGCGGGCCCTGGCGGCAGGGCACCAGCCACGGTCCTTCTTCCTTGCCGAAAAATGGCTCGAGGACCTCCAGGACATCCTCGGCGCCTACCCGCAGGTCCCCGCCTTCATCGGCAGCGCGGCCCTGCTGGAGGAGATCACCGGCTTCCACCTCCACCGCGGCGCCATGGCGGCCATGCAGCGCCCGGCTCCGGTCCCGCTGCCGGAACTGCTGGCCGGAGCACGCAGGGTGGCCGTGCTGGAGGACATCGTGGACCACACCAACGTCGGTGCCATCTTCCGTTCCGCCGCCGCGCTGGATATCGACGCTGTCCTCGTTTCGCCCCGCTGCGGCGATCCGCTCTACCGGCGGAGCGTCCGGGTGAGCATGGGCACCGTCTTCCAGGTGCCCTGGGCCCGCCTGGGCAGCTGGCCGGAGGATCTCCACCAGCTCAAGGAGCACGGTTTCACCGTCGCCGCGCTGGAGCTCACCGACGATGCGCAGGACGTGGATGCCGTCGCGGCCCGGAACCCGGACAAGCTTGCCCTGGTGCTCGGTACCGAGGGTGCGGGCATGAGCGCGGAGACCCTTGCCGCCGTCGATCTTGCCGTGAAAATCCCCATGCGCAGGGGTGTGGACTCGCTGAACGTCGCCGCCGCATCAGCCGTTGCGTTCTGGGAGCTGCGCCCCCGGAAGTAGTCCGCGCAGGTGGTTCGCGGGCACCCTGGTTCTCCGCTATTATTGATAGCTGGCTGTAGTGCGCCCTTCGGCGCAGGCAACGGCCATCCCATTCATACCTGGCAGCTGGCAAAATCCAGTTGTGCGAACAAAGGCCCAATTATGAAGTCTAATTCCCACCCGAAGTACGAAGCTGTTGTCTTCAACGACCTCGCTTCCGGCACGAAGTTCCTGACCAAGTCCACCGTTTCTTCCTCGAAGACCATCGAGTGGGAAGACGGCAACACCTACCCGGTCATCGACGTCGAAATCTCCTCCGAGTCCCACCCGTTCTACACGGGCAAGCAGCGCATCATGGACTCCGCAGGCCGCGTCGAACGCTTCAACGCCCGCTTCAAGGGCTTCGGCGGCAAGAAGTAACCAGCTTCCGCAACGTTCTTTGGGAAAGCCCGCACCGGTTCACGGTGCGGGCTTTCCGCGTTCCGGAACCCTGTTATTGGCCCAGCGCCATTTTGGGGCAGGATGGAAGGCATGACCGCCACGCCTGCTTCAGCGAACCCTTCTGCCTCCCGCCGCCACGGCGAGTACAAAGTCCCCGGCGGCAAACTCGTGGTGGTGGACCTGGACGTCAATGACGGCAGGCTGGCCAACGTCAGCGTCAGCGGAGACTTCTTCCTGGAACCCGATGAGGCACTCCTCCACATCAACCGCGGCCTGACGGGACTGCCGGACACCACGACGGCGTCCGAGCTCGCCGCCGTCGTCTCAGCATCGCTGCCGGCCGGCGCAGCCCTGTTCGGCTTCTCCGCGGAAGCCGTAGCCATTGCGGTCCGGCGCGCCCTGGCCAAGGCCACATCCTGGGCAGACCACCACTGGGATGTCATTGCCCCCACCGTCCTGCCCACCGAAATCAACGTGGCGCTGGACGAGGTCCTCACCGAGGAAGTAGGCGCCGGCCGCCGCAACCCCACCCTCCGCTTCTGGGACTGGGAAGAGCCGTCAACGGTCATCGGCAGCTTCCAGTCCTACCGCAACGAGGTGGACCCCGACGGCGTGGCGAAGCACGGCATCAAGGTTGTGCGGCGCATCAGCGGCGGGGGAGCCATGTTCATGGAGGCGGGCAACTGCATCACCTACTCGCTGTACCTGCCACAGACCCTCGTGGACGGGCTCAGCTTTGCCGACTCCTACCCCTTCCTCGACGCCTGGGTCATGGCCGCGCTGGAAAAGCTCGGCATCAACGCCTTCTATGTGCCGCTGAACGACATCGCCACGGACCAGGGAAAGATCGGCGGTGCAGCGCAGAAGCGGCTGGCGCACGGCGGCATGCTCCACCACGTCACCATGAGCTACGACATCGACGCCGACAAAATGGTGGAAGTACTGCGGATCGGCAAGGAAAAACTTTCGGACAAAGGGACCCGCAGCGCCAAGAAGCGGGTGGACCCGCTCCGGCGGCAGACCGGACTGTCCCGCACGGCCATCATCAGCGCCATGATGGAGGTTTTCACCGACCGGTACGGGGCTACTCCGTCAGAGCTGACCGAGGCCGAGCTGGGCACGGCCGCTGACCGCGTCCGCAGCAAGTTCGGCACCGCGGAGTGGCTGCACCGGGTTCCCTGACCTACTGCAGGGCCGGCGAGGCTTTGACGACGGCGGCCTGCGCCGTGAGTGCCCGCTGCAGGTGGCTGCGCTGCTCCACGATGATGCGGCGCAGGGCCCTGGGAGCATTGGCATTGGCGGCCAGCCAGTCCTCGGTGCGCAGGATGACGGGATGCTGTGCCGGCTCCGACCCTGCGGCCAGGTCCTGGGCTGCGGGGTAGAGGCCCCGGACAATGCGGCTGGCGATCTCGATGCTGCGGCTCTCCCACACGTCCCGCAGGCACGCAAAGTACGGCTCAACGTAAGGGTCCAGCAGGGCGGCCGGCGCTGTGGTGAAGCCGCTGATGGTGGCGGTCAGCAGCTGGTTGGAGAGCTCGCTGCCATGAACCGCAGCCTGCCAGGCCGCTGTCTTCACGTCTTTGTCCAGGCGGGCGGCGAGCGCCGTGGCGTGGCCGGCCCGTCCTGAGGCCGTGGTGTCCCGGCCGAGCTCGGCCTCCAGCTCCGCCGTCGTCGCCCGGCCCTGCGCTGCCAGGGCGTGCCAGAAGTGCCAGCGCAGTTCGGCGTCGACCGCCAGACCCGGCACAGTTGCCGTGCCGTCAAGGAGGCCGCGGAGGCGGGGCAGCATGGCGTCGTCGTGCCGGCTGAGGGTGCCCACTGTCCGGGCCCAGGCCAGCTGCTGGTCCGAGCCCGGCGCGGCCCGGTCCATTTCGGCAGCTGCGGTGGCCAGGAAGGAGGACCGGGCGGCGTCCCGGGCTGTTGCCGGGGTGTAGCGTTCGACGGCGGTGCTTGCGTTTTCCAGGATGTTCAGCAGCACGCCGATGCCTGTCTCCGCCGGACCGAACGCGGCAACGGCGTCAACGTAGTGTGCGGCAGGGCTTTCGCCGTCGCGGGCCGAGTTCCACAGGGCCGTCCAGCACAGGGCGCGTGCCATCGGGTCCACGATCCGGTCCAGTGATGAGCGGACCGTCTCTTCGGATGCCGGGTCCAGGCGGACCTTGGCGTACGTGAGGTCGTCGTCATTTACCAGCAGGAGCGCCGGCCGCGGCCGTCCGGTGAGTTCCGGAAGCTCAGTCCGTGCACCCTTCACGTCAGTTTCGAGGCTCCCGGACCGCACCAGCGCGCCTCCGGCGTCGAAATCGTAGCAACCCACGCGCAGGCGGTGCGGGCGCAGTTCCTCACGTCCCGTGACCGGGTCCGTGGCGTCCTGGACGATCGACACGGCGCCCAGGACGCCGTCGTCGTCAGTCCCCGGAACGATCTCCAGGGAAAGCGTGGAGATGCCGGAGGTCTGCAGCCACTGCTGCGCCCAGCCGTCCAGGTCCCGGCCTGAAGAAGCACTCAGGGCCGCCAGCAGGTCGCCAAGGGACGTGTTGCCGTAGGCGTGCTTGCGGAAGTAGGCCCGGGCACCGGTGATAAACGCCTCGAACCCCACATAGGCGACCAGCTGCTTCAGGACGGAGGCGCCCTTGGCGTAGGTGATGCCGTCAAAATTCTGCTTGGCGGCCTCGAGGTCCGGGATGTCCGCCACGATGGGATGCGTGGTGGGCAGCTGGTCCTGGACGTAGGCCCAGGCCTTGCGCTTGTTGGCGAAGTTCACCCACGCCGTGTCCCAGCCGGTTGCCTCGTCCACACCCAGGCTGCCCATGTAGTCCGCGAAGGATTCCTTGAGCCACAGGTCATCCCACCACTGCATGGTCACCAGGTCGCCGAACCACATGTGCGCCATTTCGTGCATCAGGGTATTGGCGCGTCCTTGGTACTGGGCATCGGTGGCGCGGGAGGTGAACACGTAACTCTCGGTGAACGTCACCAGGCCGGGGTTCTCCATGGCCCCGAGGTTGTACTCCGGCACGAATGCCTGGTCGTACTTGCCCCAGGGGTAGGGGTAGTCGAAGAGCCTGTTGAAGAAGTCCAGTCCGTTCTTCGTCAGCGTGAACAGCTCGCCGGTGTCAAAGGATTCAGCCATGGAAGCCCGGCAATAGAGGGCCAGCGGCACGTCCAGGGCGGTGCCGTCGTCGAGCGTTGCCTGCCAGCGGTCCTCCGCCTTGAAGTACGGCCCGGCCAGCACGGTGGTGATGTAGGTGGACATGGGCTCGGTGGTGGCGAAGTCCCAACGTGCTGCGGTGTCGTCGCCGGGAAGGGGCGTGCGCCTGACTTCGGCGCCGTTGGAGGCAACCTGCCAGCCGGCGGGAGCCGTCACATGGAAGGTGTAGGCGGCCTTCAGGTCGGGCTGTTCAAAGTTGGCGAACACCCTGCGGGCGTCGGCGGGCTCGTACTGGGTGTAGAGGTAGCACTGGCCGTCCGCAGGATCGAAAAACCGGTGCATGCCCTCGCCGGAGCGGCTGTAGAGGGCCGTTCCGGTGACGGTCACCTGGTTCTCGGCCTGCAGGTTGTCCAGCCTGATTCTGGCGCCGTCCGCCACATCCTCCACGCGGAGTTCCTCACCGTTGAGGGACACGCTGTGGACGGTGCCGATGAAGTCCAGGAACGTCGGGGTACCCGGCTCGGAGGCGGTGAAGCTGATGGTGGTGCTGGTTGGATAGCCGGCCACCTCCGGATCCGGCCCCTGCCGCACGTCCAGGGATACGTCATAACTGGTGGTGCTGATCAGGGCTGAACGTTGGGCGGCTTCATCGCGCTGCAGATTCTCATGTGACACCCAGCTATCTAATCACGAGGTGTTTGATCACAATTCAGGACGCAATCAGCAGGGCTGCGGCCAGTCCCAGGAGGGCGATCAGGAGCCATGATGCCAGGGCCGCCAGCAGCGCCCGTCCGCCGGTGTGCAGCAGCGTCCTGATCCGCACGGCGGACCCGAGTCCGAACAGGGCGGCACCGAGCAGGATGTCCTGCAGCACCGCTCCGGCCTCCAGCCAGCCCGGCGCCAGCCACCCCGTGGAGCGGAGGCCCACCATCGCCATAAACCCGATCACGAAGAGCGGCACCACCGGCGGCAGCCTGGCTTCTTCCGCTTCGGCAGGGTTCCCCGGCGGAGGCACAAACCGGTGGTGCGCGCCGGCCAGCGCAGTGACCGGCGCCAGCAGGAGCACCCGGGTGAGCTTAACCACGACGGCGATGCCCAGCGCCGCCGTTCCTGCGGTTTGCGCCGTGGCCACCACCTGGCCGACGTCGTGCACTGATGCGCCGGTCCAGGCGCCGAACACGGGCGCGCTGAGCTGCAGGGGATGTACGAGAAGTGGCAGGACGCCGATGGCAAGGGTTCCGCAGAGGGTCACGAGTGCCACCGGCAGGACGGTGTCCACGTGCCGGATCCGGCGCACGGCGGCCATCGCGCCGATGGCGGAGGCACCGCAGATGGAAAACCCTGTTGCCACAAGGAGCGAGGTCACCGGCGGCAGCCGGAAGAGCCGGGAGATCAGGTACGTTCCACCGAAGCTGGCCGCCACCACGCCGACGATCAGGACCAGCGCCAGCCAGCCCAGTCCCAGCACGTCCATGATGCTGACTTTCAGGCCTAGCAGGACGATGCCGCCGCGCATCAGGTGCTTCCCGGCGAAGTCCAGCCCCGGCCTCGCCCTGCCGGCCGTCCACGCCCCGGCCCAGGGCAGGTTGGCGGCCAGGACGCCCAGGACCACAGCCAGAGTCATCGCGGGCAGCGCAGGCACAAACCGGTGAACCAGGAAGGCTGCTGCCAGGGCGGCGGCCGCGGTTGCCAGCCCCGGGAGCAGCCGCGTGGCCCGTCCTGGCAGGCCGGGGCCGGGGTGGCGGAAGGATCTGCGGACTGGCACTCACCTACTGTGCCGGAAAAGTTGCGCAATGCACGAACCGCAGCACCCCCGCCAACACGCCAGAATGGATGGCAGTAATGAATTCGAAACAAAAAGATGGTTGGCTATTGGACATGTCAGACCTATTCCAGGATTACTCCGTGGCCGCCGGCCGGTCCGGAGCCTACGACGAGATGTTCGCCCCCGGGCAACAGGCCAGGGGCTCTTATGAGCAGGTGGCGGACGCCCTTCGCAAGCTCTCCCTGGCGGATGTGAGCGCACGCGCCGACTCGATGGCGCGCACTTTCCTGGACCGCGGTGTGACGTTCGATTTCGCCGGCGAGGAGCGTCCCTTCCCGCTGGACATCGTCCCCCGGGTCATTCCCGCGGGGGAGTGGGACGTGCTGGAGCGCGGGGTGGCCCAGCGGGTCCGCGCGCTGGAAGCCTTCCTCAACGACGTGTACGACAAGATGACCGTGGTGGCCGACGGCGTGATCCCCCGGCAGCTGGTCACCACCAGCGCGCACTTCCACCGGCAGGTCCACGGCTTCGAACCGGCCGGCGGCGTCCGCGTCCACATTTCGGGCATCGACGTTGTCCGTGACGCCGCCGGCACGTTCCGCGTTCTGGAGGACAACGTCCGCGTTCCCTCAGGCGTGAGCTACGTCCTGGAGAACCGCCGGGCCATGGCCAAGGGCCTGCCCGAAGCCTTCGGCCAGCAGCTCATCCGGCCCGTCGAGGAGTACCCCCGCCGGCTGCTCTCTGCCCTGCGCAAAACGGCGCCCTCCGGCGTCGACGATCCCACCGTCGTCGTCCTGACCCCCGGCGTGTTCAACAGCGCCTACTTCGAGCACACCCTGCTGGCCGGCCTCATGGGCGTTGAACTGGTGGAGGGCCGCGACCTGATCTGCCGCGGAAACCGCGTCTACATGCGCACCACCGCCGGCGAACAGCGCGTCGATGTTATCTACAAACGGATCGACGACGATTTCCTTGATCCCCTGCAGTTCCGCTCCGACTCCATGCTCGGCTGCCCCGGTCTGGTGAACGCTGCCCGGGCAGGCGGCGTGACCATCGCCAACGCCGTGGGCAACGGCGTCGCTGACGACAAACTGGTCTACAGTTACGTCCCTGACCTGATCCGGTACTACCTGAGCGAGGAGCCCATCATCGCCAACGTGGACACGTACCGCCTGGAGGAGAAGGAAGCCCGGGAGTACACCCTGGACAACCTGGCCGAACTGGTGGTCAAGCCCGTGGACGGCTCCGGCGGCAAGGGCCTGGTCATTGGCCCGGACGCTTCCAGGGATGAGCTGGACGCCCTGCGCCAGCGGGTCATCGCCGATCCCCGCGGCTGGATTGCGCAGCCCGTGCTGCAGCTCTCCACGGTCCCCACGCTGAGCGGGGACAAGTTCGGCCCCCGCCACGTGGACCTGCGGCCCTTCGCCGTGAACGACGGCGACAACGTCTGGGTGCTCCCCGGCGGGCTGACGCGCGTGGCGCTCAAGGAGGGCTCACTGATTGTGAACTCCAGCCAGGGCGGCGGATCCAAGGACACCTGGGTCCTGGCAGATTCTCCGCAGGTGCCGGTGGAAACCCTGCCGCGTCCCTCCATCTCCGTCCGGGAGCGCGTCTCCGTATGGCCGGTGGAAAGCAACTGGCGGGACCGCCAGTCGGAGCAGCAGCAGTGAGCCGGGCCATGACCCACGCAGTCTCTTTTCCAGTTCCGGGCGCGCAGGAGGTAGCCGCGAATGCTTAGCCGTATTGCCGAGTCCCTTTTCTGGATCGGCCGTTATGTGGAGCGTGCCGACGGCACCGCCCGCATCCTGGACGTGCACCTGGAGCGCCTTAACCACCTGCCCATGGACGAGCGCAAAAGTGTGGCACAGGAACTCCTTGCCGTGATGGGCGCCCGCCCGCAGAGCGAGGATTTCGGCCTGCCGGAACTGCTGCACGCGCTGGCCTATGACAAGACCAGCGCCACCTCCATTGCAGGATCCCTGGGAGCGGCACGCGAGAACGCCCGCCGGGCCCGGGAAACTGTCTCCTCCGGCTTGTGGGAGAGCCTGAACACCACTTACTACGGGCTGAGCCAGCACCGCAAGGACGTGGTGGGCACCTACCGGTTCTGCAACTGGACGCTGGAACGGACAGCCATGGTCAGCGGCCTGGCGGACACCACCGTCAGCCATGATGAAAGCTGGCTCTTCCTGGTGCTGGGCCGCTCCCTGGAGCGGGCCGACATGACCGCGCGCATGCTCTCCACCCGGGACGTGCTCTCCGCCGGAATGTCCTGGGTCAACATGCTCCGCTGCGCCGGGGCGTACGAGTCCTTCCTGCGTACCCGCCGGGCCGCCTTCGGTGACCAGCACGCCGCTGAGTTCCTGCTCCTTGACCGGCTGTTCCCGCGGTCCATCGTCTACGCCCTGCGGGACGCCGACGAGTGCCTGGCAAAGCTCGATCCCTCCGCCCAGCGGGTGGGCTTTATCAATGACGCCCGGCGGATTGTTGGCCAGGCGCGGACGTTCCTTGAGTTCCACCGCACGGATGATCTGATGTCCGAGCTGCCGGAACACATGGAGCGCGTGCAGAAGGCTGTGTCCCAGGCGTCGGACGCCATTTCCCGTAAGTACTTCAATCAGGCGGATGAATTGGCCTGGGTGGGAGAAGTTTCATGACCCGGCTGAGTATCGTGCACAAGACGGCCTATAAGTACAACAAACGGGTCACCCTGTCCTACAACGAGGCACGGATGACCCCGCTGACGGATTCGCAGCAGGTGGTGCTGGAATCGGTCGTCAAGGTGTCTCCGACCCAGGCGGCCGTCAGCACCTACCGCGATTACTGGGGCACCAGGGTTACTGCGTTCGATATGCAGATGCCGCACGAGCACCTCGAGGTGGTTTCCAATATCACTGTGGAAGTCCACCGGGCAGAGAAGATTCCGGCCGAGCAGGACATTGCCGGCTGGGACGTCCTTGCCTCCCCGGAGACGCTCAACACCTTCAGCGACTGGCTGCCGCAGTCCAGGCTGAGCGGCCCGGGCGACGAAGTCCTGGGCATCATCCCCGGGGTAGTGGCCGGGAAGAACCCGCATGAGGCCGCCATGGCCGTGTTCGAGTGGATGCGGGGCGAGATGACCTACATGTCCGGGTCGACGGCGGTGACCACCAACGCGGAGGAAGCGTGGGGCCAGCGCCAGGGTGTCTGCCAGGACCTGGCACACCTGGCCATTGGTGCACTGCGCAGCTGCGGGATTCCAGCCCGGTACGTGTCCGGCTACCTGCACCCCCGCTCCAGCGCGGGCGTCGGCGAGACGGTGGCCGGCCAGTCGCACGCCTGGCTGGAATTCTGGGACGGCGACTGGCGGAGCTGGGATCCCACCAACCACAAGCCGGCGGGCGACTTCCATGTCACTGTGGCCCGCGGCAGGGACTACCGGGACGTGCCTCCACTCAAGGGCATCCTGTCCGGCGGCGGCGGCTCGGCACTGAGCGTCAGCGTGGAGATTACGCAACTCGCCTGACCGGCGCCGTCCCTGCTTGCCCGCGCCAACGGGGACGGCTCAGGCGGGGCGGCCCGGCCGTGCTACTCCTGGGCAGCCCTGGCAGCGCCGCTGAGCTGGGTCCACCAGGTCATCGGTTCAGTCACCCTGAAGCGGCGGCCTGTGATGCTGTCCGGGGTAATGCGGACGAACACGTCCTTCTTGCCTGCCTGCCAGGGGAAGAGGAAGAGCTGCGTGGTCTCCAGGACCTGTTCGGTGCCCGTGACGACGGCGGCCGTCCCCTTCACCACGACGCTCCACGCCAGCCCGGTGTCAGGGTCCACTCCGTCTGCCTCCACGGCTACCGCAGCGTCTTCCGAAGCACCCGACAACTTGGTTCCCTCGCTGGTCCGGAACACCAGTGTGCCGCCGTCAACGGTGTAGTTGATGGGGAAAATATCCGGGCGCCCGGCCACAAGGACTGCCAGCCTGCCAACAGACACGGTCCGGAGCGCGGCCCAGCACTCATGGTGTTCAAGGTTCTGCACGTCAGATATAGGTTCGCCGCTCATGCCGCGAGCTTACCCTTACCAGGGGCTGGGTTTGTAGTCCTTGAGGAACACCCCGTACTGGTCCTCGCCGTTCTCTCCCATAACGATGGGATCATAGACGCGCGCCGCGCCGTCCACGAGGTCCAGGGGCGCGTGGAAGCCTTCCTCCATGAGCCTGACCTTGGTGAAGTGCGGCCGTTCATCGGTGATCCAGCCGGTATCCACCGCGGTCATCAGGATGCCGTCGCTGTCCAGCATTTCCTGGGCGCTGGTGCGGGTCATCATGTTGAGCGCTGCCTTGGCCATGTTGGTATGCGGATGCCCCGGGCCCTTGTAGGCGCGGGAGAACTGCCCTTCCATGGCGGAGACGTTCACGATGTACTTCCGGCGGGCGGTGGAGCGCTTCATAGCCCCGCGCAGCCGGCTGACCAGCAGGAACGGCGCGGTCACGTTGCAGAGCTGCACCTCGAGCATCTCCAGCGGGTCCACCTCGTCCACCACCTGCGTCCAGCTGTTGATGGTGGCGAGGTCCGGGACCAGGCCGCCGGCGTCGATGGCCGTTCCGGACGCAATGCGTTCCAGCGAGGCCGACCCGGTGGACAGTGCCAGGGACGTAATGGCATCGCCGGCCAGGACCGGGTGTTCGGTGACGCTGCTGGCGAGCGTCAGGGGGTGCTTGTCGTGGGCATGCCCGAACGTCACGAGTTCGGGGCCGCCGTTGGCCTGTTCCAGGGCTGGCGGGAGCGCTTCATCTTCGGCGTCCACCAACGGCTTGTAGGCGTTGCCGGACCGGCGCACAGTCTGGGCCGCGTTGTTGATGATGATGTCAAGGGGACCGGCCTCGTTAAGCGAATCCGTAAGGGCCATGACCTGGGCGGGATCGCGCAGGTCAATGCCCACGATCCGCAGCCGGTGCAGCCAGTCGCTGCTGTCCTCCATGGCGGCGAACCGGCGGGCGGCGTCCTTGGGAAAGCGGGTGGTGATGGTGGTGTGTGCGCCGTCGCGAAGCAGCCGGAGCGCTATGTACATGCCGATTTTGGCACGCCCCCCGGTGAGCAGGGCACGGCGGCCGGTCAGGTCGGTCCGGGCATCCCGTTTGCCGTGGCTGAACGCGGCGCACTCGGGGCAAAGCTGGTGGTAGAAGGCGTCCACCTGGGTGTAGTGCTGCTTGCAGATGTAGCAGGGGCGGGACCGGATGAGGTGCCCGGCAACCTTGCCCGTGGCCGATGTTGCCAGCTTGTTGCCCCGGGTTTCGTCGTCGATCCGGTCGGGGGCGGCCGTGGCTGTCTGGGCCAGCACTGCCCGGTCTGCCTCGGAAATCAGGTCGCGCTTCGTGACCCGCCGGTGCCTCTTGACCGCCTTGAACATTTTCCCGGTGGCGCGCCGGACTGAAACGTAGTCCGGATGCTCCTCGTCATAAGCGTGGATGGTGTTCAGGACCTTGAGGCAGGCCTGGATTTCCTCAGGGGTCAGATCGGGGGAGCTCACTGTACCCATTTTACAGCCTGGGACATCGCCGGCCGCACCTCACTGGCGGTGGGCCGGCGTTGGGGGCCGGTGCTAGATCCTGGCCGCAGGGGTGGCGTCGGCAGAAGCTGCAGCCGCCGCGGCAGCATGGGTTTCTGCCACCTTGTCCACGGAATCGCGGAGTTCAGGGTAGTGCCCGGCTGCTGCCTTGACCGCGTTCGGGACGAGGTGGAGGTTCCGCGCAGCGAGCTGGCGCTCGTCATCACTCGGCTCGGGAACGGTCTGCCCCTTGGCAAGCACTGTGATCCCGGAGTCGGTGACCTTGAAGCCACGGGCACGGTCCAGGTCCGCGTCCAGGCCGATCGCTGCCCCTGCGGGCACTTTGACGTTCTTGTCGATAATGGCGCGGTTGATGACCGCTCCCTCGCCGACCTGGACTTTGTCCATGAGGACGGAATCAATGATCCGGCTGCTGGTGGCCACATAGACGTCATTGGACAGGACGGACCCCTCCACAATGCCACCGGAAATCACCACGCCGTTGGAGACGATGGAGTCCAGGGCGGTGCCTACCGTGTTGTGCTGGCCGCGGACAAACTTCGCCGGCGGGGAGATGCTCTGCCTCGTGTAGATGGGCCACTCGGAGTTGTACAGGTTGAAGACCGGCAACGGCGAAATGAGGTCCATGTGGGCGTCGTAGAAGGAGTCGATGGTGCCGACGTCGCGCCAGTAGGTGCGGTCACGTTCCGTGGAGCCGGGGATGTCGTTGAGGGTGAAGTCGTACACGTCTGCTTCGCCCTGGTTGACGAAGTAGGGAATGATGTCCCCGCCCATGTCGTGCTTGGTGTCCAGCCGCTCCGCGTCAACATGGAGCGCAGCCACCAGCGCATCGGCATCAAAAACGTAATTGCCCATGGAGGCAAGGAACTGGGACGGATCAGCCGCGAGGCCCGGGGTGCTGGAAGGCTTCTCCACGAACGCCGAAATCTTCTGGGGGTTGTCCTGGTCCACCTCGATGACGCCGAACTGGTCCGCCATGTGCAGGGGCTGCCGGACGGCGGCCACCGTTGCCTTGGCGCCGCTGTTCACGTGCTGGGCCACCATCTGGGCAAAGTCCATCCGGTACACGTGGTCCGCGCCGACCACCACTACGATGTCCGGGTTGGCATCATGGATGAGGTTCAGCGACTGGTAGATGGCGTTGGCACTGCCCAGGAACCAGCTCTTGCCTACACGCTGCTGGGCCGGTACCGAGGCGACGTAGTTGCCCAGCTGGGTGGACATCCGCCAGGTCTCCGAAATGTGGCGGTCAAGGCTGTGCGACTTGTACTGCGTCAGCACCACGATCTGCAGGTAGCGCGAGTTCACAAGGTTGGACAGCGCGAAGTCGATCAGGCGGTAGCTCCCGGCAAAGGGCACAGCAGGTTTGGCCCGGTCTGCCGTCAGTGGCATCAGCCTGTTTCCCTCGCCGCCTGCGAGGACAATGGCCAGGACTTTTTTGTTCAACGGCATAGTGGTCGCTCCTGTACGCCTTCGTAACTCCCCAAGACAGTCCGGCATGCCCGGACTCCTTCACACTAGAACAGTTATCCGTGAAGGACTACCTTGGGTCTTGTGCGAATAGACATTGTGACTAAAGAGTTTCCGCCTGAGATCTATGGTGGCGCCGGTGTCCACGTGGCCGAATTGAGCAGGGTGCTTAGTAAGCATGTTGACCTGCAGGTTCGTGCCTTTGGGGCTCCCCGCGACGCCGACTATCATGGCGCCACCGTGACGTCCTACCAGGTTCCGGAGGACCTTGGCGGTGCCAACGCCGCCGTGCAGACCCTCGGGGTGGACCTTCGGATCGTGCCGGACGTGGAAGGGGCGGACCTGGTCCATTCGCACACCTGGTACGCCAACATGGCAGGGCATCTTGCGTCCCTGCTGCACGGCGTTCCGCATGTCCTGAGCGCCCACAGCCTGGAGCCGCTGCGTCCCTGGAAGGCGGAGCAGCTTGGCGGCGGGTACGCGCTCTCGTCCTGGGTGGAGAAAACGGCGTATGAGGCCGCGGCAGCCATCATCGCTGTCTCGGAGGGCATGCGGCAGGACATCCTGCGCAGCTACCCGGACGTCGATCCGGAGAAGGTCAGGGTGGTTCACAACGGCATCGATGTCGAGCTGTGGCAGCGTGACGAGAATGACGACGCCGTCCGCGCCCTGGGCATCGACCCGGCAAAGCCCAGCGTGGTGTTCGTGGGCAGAAACACGCGCCAGAAGGGCGTCCCCTACCTGCTGCGGGCGGCGGCGAAGCTGCCGGCCGACGTCCAGCTGGTCCTGTGCCTGGGTGCTGCGGATACTCCCGAGCTGGCTGCGGAGACGGCGCGGCTCATTGAGGAACTGCAAAGCCAGCGGACCGGGGTGGTGCTGATCGAGCGGATGCTGCCGCGCAACGAGCTCATCCAGGTCCTCAGCCACGCCACCGCCTTCGCCTGCCCCTCCATCTACGAGCCGCTCGGCATCGTCAACCTTGAGGCGATGGCCTGCGGCGCCGCAGTGGTAGCCAGCGCCACCGGAGGCATCCCGGAAGTTGTGGAGCACGGCCGGACCGGCCTCCTCGTGGACCTTGAGCAGGTCACGGACGGCACAGGCACGCCCCTCGATCCGGAGAAATTTGTGACCGAGTTTGCAGCAGCCCTCACGGAAGTGGTTTCCGACCCCGAGCGCGCCCGCGCCATGGGCCAGGCCGGCCGCCTGCGCGCCGAGAAGCACTTCTCCTGGGAATCCATCACCGAAACAACCCTCGAGGTCTACCGCTCGGTACTGCCGGCCCAAGGCTAGCGGGTTTCGTCCCGGCGATCATTCCTGATTGACGACGACGGCGCCGCCCCCTCGCAAGGGGAGCGGCGCCGTCGTCGTTCCTGCAGCCGGCGGACGGTCAGACCCGCTTCGCGGCCGCTGTCCTGGCCATCAGAACTTTCTCGTCCACGGGCGCCTCGCCGCTGGCGCGCTGGCGGCGGAAGTAGGCCCGTGCCTCGTCCTGACGCTCCTTCTCGGCGCCGGTGGCAACGGCAGCCCGGACGTGGCCGTCGCCGTATCCGAACGCTTCCACAAGGTCCAGGGCATGCGGGCGGATCTTCACCAGCAGCCTGTTGATGTACTCGCCCACGGTCCGGCCGCGCTGCATGGAAAGACGGCCGTTCATGAGGTACCAGGACAAGTTCTTCTCGATCAGTGACAGGCCGAAAAGGTCCCGCAGCCAGGTCAGGACCACCTTGGTCCCGGGATCTGCCACGTCCCGGAGCGCGTCCGTGAACGCCTCCCACTGCAGCAGCTCGGCGTGGGCCTGGGCGGCGTCGATCAGTTCGTTCTGGTGCCGGTTGAAAAGAGCCGCGCCCTTCTCATGGGACAGCCGGCCTGTTCCCTTCAGCGCTGTTGCCGCTTCGGCCACCATGGTCTGCACCCGGTCGGTGAGCAGTGCCCGCTGGCCTTCCTCGTCACGGAGGGCAATGGCAGCCTTCTGCACCGAACCGTTGTCCGCCATGAACTGGGCCACCTGGCGCAGACCCGTCCGGTGGATTGCGGCGCCGGTGGCCTGGCCTACCACGTAGCGGGCCAGGACGCCGAAGTCCACGTTCCGGAACTCCTTGGCGTAGTCAGCCAGGAGGCGCTTGGCCACCAGCTGCAGCAGCACCGTGTTGTCCCCTTCGAAGGTGGCATAGACGTCCAGGTCGGCCCGCAGTGACGCGAAACGGTTCTCGATCAGGAAGCCGGCGCCGCCGCACGCTTCACGGCATTCCTGCAGGGTGTCCAGGGCATGCCAGGTGCTCAGGGCCTTGAGGGCAGCGGCAAGGGTTTCCAGGTCCTGGCGGTCCTCGTCAGTGTCGTGTGCGCCGGAAAAGACGTCGTCGAACTTTTGCAGCAGCTGTTCGTGGGCGAATCCGGCGGCGTAGGTGGTGGCGAGCCGGGTGAACAGCCGCCGCTGGTGCCGCTGGTAGTCCAGCAGGACTTCCTCGTCTGTGTGGGAGGACGCGTTGAACTGGCGGCGCTCGGTGGCATAGCGGATGGCCGCCTGCAGGGCGACCTTCGATGCTGCCACCGCTGCACCGTCCAGCGAGACCCGTCCCTGGACGAGCGTGCCAAGCATGGTGAAGAACCGCCTGCCCGGGCTCGCGATGGGGGACGTGTAGGTCCCGTCGGCAGCGACGTCGCCGTAACGGTTGAGGAGGTTGGCCCGGGGGATCCGGACGTTGGTGAAGTGCAGCCGGCCGTTGTCGATGCCATTCAGCCCGCCCTTGACGCCGTCGTCCTCGCCGCCGATGCCGGGCAGGAACTCCCGGGTTTCCACATCCCGCAGGTCCACGTAGAAGGCGTGGACGCCGTGGTTCACTCCGAGGGTAACGAGCTGGGCGAATACCACGGCGCCAAGGCCGTCGATGGCGGCGTTGCCGATGTAGTCCTTCCAGGCGGCCCGGAACGGCGTGTGCACCACGAATTCCTGCGTGGAGGGGTCGTAGGTGGCCGTTGTGGCAATGCTGGCCACGTCCGAGCCGTGCCCCGTTTCGGTCATGGCGAAGCATCCTGGGATGTCCAGGCTCATGATGCCGGGAAGCCACTTCACATGGTGTTCCGATGTGCCGAGGTGCATGACTGCTGAGCCGAAGAGGCCCCACTGCACGCCTGCCTTGATCTGCAGGGACGGATCGGCCACTACAAGCTCCTCGAAGCCGGCAATGTTTCCGCCGTGGTCATCGGCGCCGCCCAGTGCCGCCGGAAAGGCGCGGTGGACGGCCTCATGGTCCACCAGGTACTTCAGCTGGCCGAATACCCTCGCCCGGTGCTCAGTATGGGTCTGGCCTTCAATTTTGTGCAGGTCAGGCCGGGCGGCCAGGTCCCGGGCCTGAAGCCGGACAGCTGCCCACTTGCCCAGCAGCTGCCGGCCCAGTCCTTCCACGTCGACGGCGGGCTGGGCCAAGGAGGGGCCGGGTACCGGTTTGGTTGTTGCCGGGGGCCGCTGACCCTTGCCGGCGGGGCGATCCACTACTTCAGTCATGTCAATATCCTTCGTTGGTGCTGACAGATGTCTTGAGGTTTTTGGTGGTTGTCCTGGTGGTCATCCCCGGACCGGGGGCGAAAGCTCCGGGGCTATGCCTACGCAAAGCCAGGCCGTGATCTGCAGTGCCATCGACTCCTGGCCTGGCTTGGCCGGCGAGTCCGGGGTGCTCAGCCACTGTTCACCGGCGTTCCTCACCAGCCCTATCGCTGCTTTGGGCCAGTAGCCAATGACGGCCTCCCTGCTGTCCCCCAGGTGCGACCTCATGGGGGTTGCAATCATCTCGGCCACTGCGTCAAAGAAGTGCCCCAGCGCCCCGGAAACCGCTCCCGACGCACCTTCCGGGTCTCCGCTGCCGTAGCGCGTGACGAAGGTATAGACGTTTGGGCTGGTGGCCGCCATCTGCAGGTAGGCGGAAACCATGGCCAGCAGCCCTTCACGGGGAGTGTCAGCGCTCTGGGCGGCTTCCTGGATCCGGCGCTGCATCTGGCTCAGGACAACTTCACCCACGGCCTGCTGCAGCCCGGCTTTATCGCCAAAATACCGGTAGAACACCGATTTTGAGGTGCCTGCGGCGGCGGCAATGTCCTCCATGGAAGCGTCACTGCCCAGCATGTGAACTGCCCGCCGGGCGGACTTGATCAGCTCGCGGCGGCGTTCCTCCCGGTGGCTCTGCCAGCGCGATGAGCGGCCGTCAGGGCTGCCGGTTCCGGAGGGCACCGCGGAGCGGGCCTGGTCGTTGTTCACGATACCCAGCGTATCAGGTACGCTGGGTATCGGTAACCGCACGTAACCCGAGGAGATAGCCATGTCCATTGACGGACAGACCACCGCCGGACCTGTAGAACCAGGCAAGGCCGGTACTCCTGCCACGCGCAGGGCAGTGATCGTCGGAGGAAACCGGATCCCGTTTGCCCGCGCGGGGGGACAGTACGCAAAGTCCTCCAACCTGGACATGCTGACCGCTGCACTGGACGGCCTCATTGCCCGGTTCGGCCTGCAGGACGAGCGCATCGGGGAGGTGGCTGCCGGTGCCGTGCTCAAGCACTCCCGGGACTTCAACCTCACCCGGGAGGCCGTGCTCGGTTCTGCCCTCTCTGCCGAGACTCCTGCCTATGACCTGCAGCAGGCCTGCGCCACTGGCCTGGAGACCGTGGTGGGCCTGGCCAACAAAATCAAACTGGGCCAGATCGACTCGGCAATTGCCGGCGGCGTGGATTCCGCTTCTGACGCTCCCATCGTGGTGAGTGAGGGTCTCCGCGAAGTGATCCTCGACCTCAACCGGGCCAGGACCCTTCCGCAGCGGTTGCAGGTTCTGAGCAGGCTGCGGCCCAAGGACCTTGCCCCGCTGGCACCCGGCACCGCAGAACCCCGGACCGGTCTTTCCATGGGGGAGCACCAGGCGCTGACCACGGCGCAGTGGAAGGTTTCGCGCGAGGCCCAGGATGAGCTGGCCTTCAACAGCCACCGCAACCTGGCAGCCGCCTATGAAGCCGGGTTCTTTGATGATCTCGTCACCCCCTACCGGGGCCTTTCCCGTGATGGCAACCTCCGCGCCGATACTTCCTTGGAGAAACTCGCGACCCTGAAGCCGGTCTTCGGCAAGAACCTCGGGGCCGGCGCCACCATGACCGCGGGCAACTCCACGCCCCTGACCGACGGCGCCTCCACCGTCCTGCTCGCTTCCGAGGCCTGGGCAGACGCCCATGACCTGCCAAAGCTCGCGGCCGTGGTGGATGCCGAAGCCGCCGCGGTGGACTTTGTCCACGGCAAGGACGGCCTGCTGATGGCACCCGTGTTCGCCGTACCCCGCCTGCTGGCCCGGCACGGCCTCACCCTCGCGGACATTGACTTCTTCGAAATCCACGAAGCCTTTGCGGCCACGGTCCTCAGCACCCTTGCCGCGTGGGAGGACGAGGAGTTCGGCCGCACCCGGCTTGGGCTCGAGGGTGCCTTCGGCAGTGTGGACCGCTCACGCTTGAACGTCAACGGCTCTTCCCTGGCAGCAGGCCACCCGTTCGCCGCTACCGGCGGCAGGATTGCGGCCTCACTGGCCAAGCAGCTGCATGCCAAAGCCGGTGCGGACGGCCGGCCCGTACGCGGCCTTGTCTCCGTCTGCGCGGCAGGCGGCCAGGGCGTCGTCGCACTTCTCGAATCACTGTAGGGGGATCCACATGACAGACACGTACGCACAGCTGGTAAACCACGGCGTTGGCAGGAACGTGGCCAGGAAGCTCGGGCTGCCCCAGCCTGCTGTTCTCCGCCGGTACCAGCCCGGGCAGCCGTTGATTACGGGGCCCGTCCTGGTCCAGGGAAATACAGCGGAAGCTGACAACCTCGCCGCAGAACTTCTTTCCTGGGACCTCGACGTCCGGAGGCATGCAGTACCCCGGGAAAAACTGGGTGCCATCATCCTGGCGCTGGACGAGGTATCGCATCCGGGGGACCTCGAAAAGCCCATCCTGTCTGCAGCCGCCTCGTTGCGTGACCTTGCCCCCAACGGCAGGCTTGTCACCGTGTCCCGCCCGGCGTCGGAGGCTGATTCTCCTGCCGCCGCCGCGGCCCGGCAGGGGGTTGACGGCTTCCTGCGCTCGCTGGCCAAAGAACTTCGCGGCGGCGCCACCGGTAACGGCATTGTCCTGCAGGAGGGCATCAAGGCCACGAGCCCAAGCGCCCTGGCTGCGCTCCGCTTCTTCCTCTCCGGCCGTTCAGCGTTTGTTGACGGGCAGTTCCTCACTGTTTCGGGCACCTCGGGAGTACCAGCCAGGGACCCGGACAAGCCGTTGGCAGGGCGGATTGCGGTGGTGACCGGAGCTGCCCGCGGTATCGGCGCCGCCATAGCACGCACCCTGCACCGCGACGGCGCCTCCCTTATCCTCGTTGACATTCCGGCTGCCGGTGACCAGCTTGCAGCAGTGGCAAACGAAGTCCGGGGGACCGCACTGCAGCTGGACATCAGCAGGGATGATGCGGGCCAGCGAATCATCGCGCACGCCGCCCAGCGTCACGGGCGGCTGGACATTATGGTTCACAACGCGGGCATCACCCGGGACAAACTGCTGGCCAACATGGACCAGGTGCGATGGAACTCCGTTATCAGCATCAACATTGCCGCGCAGCTCAGGATCAATGAAGCGCTGCTTGCGTCTGAGTACTTCCGTAAATCCCCGCGTATTGTGTCAGTTGCTTCCACCAGCGGGATTGCCGGCAACAGGGGGCAGACCAACTACGCGGCGTCCAAGGCGGGGGTAATGGGAATGGTCAGGGCTACTGCTCTGTTGATGGCCGGGCATGGCGGGAGCATCAACGCCGTGGCGCCCGGTTTCATAGAAACGGACATGACCGCGAGGATCCCGTTCGCCGTCAGGGAGATCGGCCGGCGGCTGAATTCGCTGCAGCAGGGTGGCCAGCCAGCCGACGTAGCCGAAACCATTGCCTTCCTGGCCAGCGACGCCGCCGGAGGCATTAATGGAGAGGTTTTGCGGGTCTGCGGGCAGAACATGGTGGGGGCATGACCTCCACACAGCCGGTCATCCTGGGGGAGATGCCGTCGCTGTCGAAACTCTACGTGAATGCCGCGGCACAGGCAGCACGCCGGCGGCTGCTGGGCACCCACGAAGGGTCTGTCCTGCCGGCCGAAAGCCACGAAGTGCGTGGCGTTACCGTGGACGTTGCCACCCTCACCGCCTACCAGCACCTCATTGGTGAGACAGCCAGTGACGTGCTGCCCGCCGGTTTTCTCCACGCGCTCGCCTTCCCCCTGGCCATGAGCGTGATGAACAGGGACGATTTCCCGTTGCCCCTGCTGGGAATGATCCACCTTCGCAACAGCGTCCAGCAGCGGGTACCGCTCCACTTCTCGGACACCCTGGACATCTCCGCCAGGGTGGAAAACCTGCGCGGGCACCGCGCGGGCACCCAGGTGGACCTCATCGCGGAAGTCCGCCGCCGCGGTTCTGGCGAAATCTGCTGGCTCGGAATCTCCACCTATCTTGCGAAGGGAGTCTTCCTGCCGGGAATCGATAAAGCATCCGCTGCTCCCGCCAGGACAGAATTCACGGCACCGGACCCCACCGCGCTCTGGCACCTGGGGGTTGATACCGGACGTGCGTACGCAGCCGTGTCCGGGGACTTCAATCCCATACACCTGAGTGTTCTGTCCGCCAAGGCGCTAGGAATGCGCCGGTCCATCGCCCATGGGATGTACCTGGCCGCACGGGCGCTCGCGGACGTGGGCCCGTCACGTGGTGATTCCTTCACGTGGGATGTCGAATTCGATGCCCCGGTGTTCCTTCCCTGCACGGTTGCCTTGGAGATCAACTCGGTGGAGGACGATGCCGGCGCTTGGAGCCGGTCCGGCTTCGTTGCGTGGAATCCCCGCTCCGGGCGGCGGCACTTCCACGGCTCCGTGGGCGCCCTCTGACTAGCCGCCTGTACCGACAGCCCGCAAAATGCGGTGGAGGCTCAGGAGGACCGATTCGGAAGCGGGCACCATGCCGTGTTCCGGCTGTCGTCCGGCGGTGGCTGCCATGCAGGCTTCCACTGCCGCCTTTGCCGCCTTCAGGTGTTCGTCCTGCTCCGCAGGGTCCCCTTCGCTGAACGAGCGCAGAAGATCACCTGTTGCGGTCAGGGCATCTGAGAGCGGAGCGTTGTCTTCGAGCGGCACCGTGTACGGCACGTCGCTGTCCCAGATGACGTCGGACAGCACATCGGTGATGTCCTGAATATGGAAGGTGACGCGTTCAAGTTCACGCAGGTTGCGGTAGTCCAGGTCAACGTCGCGGGGGTGCAGTTTGCGCCGCGGGTTTGCCCTGCGGCTGGCGTCGGCCTCTTTGACCAGATGCCGCACTGAGCGGGCGGCCTCAGCGAGTTCGTCCGATCGGCGCGACCATTCCTCGTGTTTGGGCGGCCAGTCTTCCCTGAGCGCAATGCCCATGTCAGTAAGTTGTCTTCCGAGTGCCAGGCGCAGGTCATCGAGGCTTGCGGCCGCGGCATTGAAGTGGAGCGGCGGGAAGATCAGGAGATTGACGCCGATTCCAACAGCGACGCCGACACCCATCTGCAGCAGGTAGCCGAACGAAAAATCGTCCGGATTACTGCCGCCCACCAGCAGGACCAGAAGTGCCGCCGTCGGAATCCAGTCGCTGCCCGAGCCGATGCCCGGGAGCCCGCCCAGCAGCACACCGATCCCCATGATCAGGGCTACGGCAAAGGGGGAGGGATCAGTGACGGTCACCAGCACGAATGCCAAACCAATGCCCATGGCAAGGCCCGCAAGGGCCTGCAGTCCCTGCCGCACCGAGCCGGCCACGTTATGGTACATAGCCACGAGGGCGCCCAACGGTGCGTAGTAGGGATAGTTCGCTGCCGCACCCGGCATCAGGGGTGCGATAGCGAAAGCCAACCCGGCTGCAACTGCTGCCTTGGCAGCCAACTGCAGCCGCTGCGCCGCAAAAGCGGCCGAGAGTCCTGACACTGCCTGTTTGAGGAAAAGGGTCCCCTTGGCCCACCGGGCATCCGGACGTGCTCGAGACTTGTGCATTTGTACCACCCTATGGCGGTTCTGCTGCCGCAGACAAAGCTGCTGGTCAGGGCCCCGCAGTGGGACTGATCATGGCTTTTTCAGGACGAAAGAGCCGCCGAACGGCGTACCTCAGCAGCCAGCCGATGGGCCCGGCCAGGAGTTCTTCCCTCTTCCTGGCGTTGGGGAATGTAGCCAAAGCCGAGGCCGTACACCGGATCCGCAAATCCAAGCGCTGCATTGGCGCCCTCATGTCCAAACGCGCGGTAACTGCCGAAGTTGCGCGACGGGTGCGGCTTCATGAATACGACGGCGAACGCGTTGTCCAGGCCCGAGGACCGGTCCAGTCCCCATACTTGTTCCTCTGTCATACGGGCCACGGTCGCGTCCTCGAAGAACGGGGCATTTCCGTGTGCGCCGGTGGTTGCGGCGGCATAGAGGCGCGCCAGGCCTTCCGCTGTTCCCACGCCACCCGCCGCAGACATTCCTGCAGCCCGTACTTCCCGGATGTTGGGAAGTTCCATGATGGTGCTCACGGGGGCATTGCTGTTCATGCCGTCCAGGCTGAGGGGATCGACCCAGTGCTGGCCGGGTTCTGCCGAATAGAGGACGTCCCTGTACCGGAACTCCTGGTCGGCCGGCAGGCCAAGGAAAAAATCGACACCAAAAGGTGCCCGGATCCGCCGCTCATAGATGTCCTGCAGCGATTCTCCCGCAGTACGCCGGCACAGCTCTTCCATGATGATGCCGATGGTGAGCGCGTGGTAGCCGAACTGCCGTCCGGGCTGCCACGTGGGGGCCGTGGCGGCGAGCCGGGCAGCGGCGCCGGGGGTGGTGAACTCGGCAAGCCCGAAGCCGCCTTGAATACCCATCAAGCCCGCCTGGTGGGACAGGGCCTCCCTGACCAGAAGCCGATCTTTCCCGTGCTCCCCGAATTCCGGCCAGTAATGGGCTACGGTCTGGTCCAGGTCAAGCAGCCCGTCCTGTACCAGCAGTCCGATGACCATGGCGGCCACACCCTTGGAGCAGGAGTACGCCCCGGTGAGGGAATCCGGAGCCATGTCAGGTCCGCCGGCCAGTCCCACCACCTGGACACCGTCCTTGTAGGCCGCCAACTGCGCGCTGTAGTCCGGGTCCTCCCTAAGGAATGATTCGAACAGGTCCAGGACGCTGCCGTATTCGGGCGCCACAAAGCCGGAAGATTTCTGCATGGCGCAAGTCTATCCAGAAAGCGCTTACCAGCCCTTTGTTGCCTAGGGGTGTGGCGTTGGGGCGCCGTGTCCGGGCGCTACTTCTTCGCCCTCCTTCACCGGGCCGGGCGGTGTCCCGTCACCAAAGGGGCGGCCGCCAAGCGCTTCCCGGCCATGGGATTCCAGCCAGCCGCTGAGGTCCGGGCCCGCCGGAACAATGCCGGTGGGGTTGATGTCCTCATGGACAATGTAATAGTGCTGCTTGATCTCCACGAAGTCGGTGGTGTCGCCAAACCCGGGAGTCTGGAAAAGGTCACGCGAGTAGCCCCACAAAGCCGGCATCTCGCTGAGCTTTTGCCGGTTGCACTTAAAGTGGCCGTGGTACACCGCGTCGAACCGCGCCAAGGTGGTGAATAGCCGCACGTCGGCCTCCGTGATGGTATCGCCCACCAGGTAGCGCTGCCGTGAGAGCCGGTCCTCGAGCCAGTCCATGGCGGCCCAGAGCCGCGCGTAAGCGGCGTCGTACGCCTCCTGGGAACCGGCAAAGCCACAGCGGTACACGCCGTTGTTGATCTCGGTGAAAACGCGCTTGTTGACGTCGTCAATCTCTTTTCGGAGGTTCTCCGGATACAGGTCCGGAGCTCCCGGGCGGTGGAACTCCGTCCACTCGGTCGAGAAGTCCAGGGTGATCTGGGGGTAGTTGTTGGTCACCACGGCCCCGCTCGCCACATCCACCATTGCCGGGACCGTGATGCCGCGGGGATAGTCGGGAAACCGCTGGAAGTAGGCGTCCTGCAGGCGTTCGATTCCGAGGACAGGGTCCACGCCGCCCTGATCCAGGTCGAAGGTCCAGGAGCGGGCATCATGGGTGGGTCCGGGCTGTCCCAGCGAGATGGCATCCTCCAGGCCAAGGAGGCGCCGGACAATGACCGTCCTGTTGGCCCAGGGGCAGGCACGGGCCGCGATCAGCCTGTAGCGCCCGGCCTCCACCGGCCACCCCGGTTCACCGTTGGCGCCTGGAGAAGCGTCCCGGGTGATGCGGTCCTCAATGTAGTTGGTATCGCGGTTGAATTCCGCTCCACCGGTGACGTAGGCGCCGCGGGTGCTGTGGTCTGTGCCTTCTCCCTTTGCGGCCTGCTGGGTGCTGTCAGTTTCCTGGCTCATGGGACCAGCCTATGCTCCTGCGGCCAGGACCACGGAGATGGGCTGCCAGGCCCACAGCCAGGATCCGGCCACGAGGACTGCGAAAAGGACAATCCAGACGGCGGAGGGAACTGCTGTGGCGCGCCATAGCAGGTAGGCGTCTGAACTCGTCAGCCTGTCACGCCGCCGGAGGTGGACGTTGGCAAGCTTGATGAGGTCCCGTACAGCAGCCACCAGCAGTGCAACGCCCAGGACGACCGCCACATGGCCGACGAAGGCCTCCGGTACCACAAGGAGCAAAAACAGGGTCGCTGCGATGGCGGCGATGGTGATGATAACGCCGGCGAGGTTCCGGAGGAACAGCAGCGAGGCGGCCAAAGCCAGGCCCCCGCCCGTGATGACTGCCGGCCCCCAGCCGCTGAAGCCGCACAAGACAAACGTGGCGCCCACCAGTGCCGGGACCGGGTAACCCCAAAAGCATGACCATGCAGCAGCGAACCGGCTGCGGCTGTACGTGGTGGTAGTGCCGGAATGGTCCAGGCTCAGCCGGATACCGGACAACCGCTGTCCGCTCAGTAGCGCCGCAGCAGCGTGTCCCATTTCGTGTGTCGCCGTGGCCAGGAGCCCGAAGTACCTCCATGAACGGCGCGGTACTGACAGGGCAGCAGCTGCCACGAAAGCCAGTACCAGTTCGGTAGGAGTAACGAGTGGAGCATCTGCCCGGGTAAACGCATCCAGCAGTCTGTTCCAGAGCTCGGCGGGTATGTTCATCAGGGCTGTTTGCCGGCTGGATTAAGGGGTGCCATATGCGCCACAGTACCGGGAGCACCTGGGCGCAGGCTTAAAACCGAAAGGCACGCCAACAGCCGGGCGTGCCTCAGGATCGGTGGGGCTGCGGACGTTGCCGAAGCCCCACGCTGGACGTGCTGCCTAGCCTTCGCACTCGGTGCAGTAGCTGTGGCCATCCTTCTGGCGCGCAATCTGGGACCGGTGACGGACCAGGAAGCAGGAGTAGCAGGTGAATTCGTCTTCTGCCTGCGGGATGACCTGTACCACGAGTTCTTCTGCAACGAACTCGCCGCCGGGAACGCCGGCGCCGTCCAGGCCGTCAGCTTCATCCAGCTCCAGCACAACACTGCGTGCGTCCGGAGCATTTGCTGACTGGAGCTGCTCGAGTGAGTTGTCCTGCGATTCCTTGACGTCGGAACGCAGTTCATCGTAATCGGTTGCCACTTTAGGTGCTTCTCTTTTCTTTGGTTCGCCTGTCGCGTATGAAACGTACAGCATCACGCCCCTATTCCCCAATAGCCGGAGTATATTGACCGTCCGCTGGGTACAGGTTCAAAGAAGGCAGCCTGCGGCTTATCGCCGTAGTGTGGCTGCACGGGCAGCGGAGGACGGGGCGTTATGCGCCGCCTCCGCACTAACAGTAAGGGGTGCAGGTGGAGCAGCTCACTGCAGAGTTCGGTGGTTCCCGGCGGGTCGGCACAGGCGTTGGTCCTGTACTGGAAAAGTTCGACGACGTATCGAGGATCGTGGTGTTGCGCGGTGGCGGCCTGGGCGACCTGATCTTCGCCATCCCCGCCATGGCAGCGCTGAAGGCAGCCTATCCCGCCGCTACCCTCACGCTGCTGGGCACCCCTGTCCACCAGGCGCTGCTCGCCGCAACGAAGAGTCCTGTGGACGAGGTGTGCGTCCTCCCGTTTGCTGAAGGCGTCCGCCCGGGGGAAGAAAACGAGGAGGAGCTGGAATCGTTCTTTGACGGCATGCGCGGGCGGGCATTCGACGTGGCAGTCCAGCTCCATGGGGGCGGCCGGTATTCCAACCCGTTCCTCCTTCGCCTGGGGGCACGGCACACGGTGGGCACACGCACGTCGGACGCGGCCAGCCTCGAGCGGACGGTTCCCTACCTTTATTACCAGCATGAGCCGCTGAGGGCCCTGGAAGTGGCCGGCCTGGCCGGGGCTTTTCCCGTTGATCTGGAGGCACGCCTGGCGCCGGCAGCGCACGCGGCACGCCCCGCCGTCGTGATGGACGACGACGGCACCCAACCTTTGGTTGTGATTCACCCCGGCGCGACGGATCCCCGCCGTCGTTGGCCGGTTGAACGTTTCGCTGAACTTGCGGCCGCTTGCGCCGCCGACGGCTTCCTGGTTGCGGTCATTGGGGACGCGAGCGAGCAGGACCTGGCCGAACAGATTGTGGCGAAGGCGGCTTCCGCGCACGTCCACTCATTCGCGGGAGACCTGGACATGGCGGGGCTCGTGGGGGTCCTGACGGATGCAGCTGTGGTGGTTGGTAACGACAGCGGCCCGCGCCACCTTGCACAGGCGTTGGGAATCCCTACCGTGGGAATCTTCTGGGCAGGGAACGTCATCAATGCCGGAGCGCTGGGCAGGAGCCTGCACCGCATCCGCGCCTCGTGGGTAACCGCCTGCCCCACCTGCGGGATAGACGTAACGCAGGTTGGCTGGACGGCGCCGCGGTGCCCGCACAATGACTCGGTGGTGGCGGATGTTGCGGTCCAGGATGTCTATGAGGACGTGCGGAGCCTGGCGGCCACCGAGCGGGCCAAGGAGGATGCATGAACGGCGCCGGGACCCTCCCCGCTGCAAGTGAACCGGGGAACCATCTGGATGGAAAGCCGGAACTGCTGGTCCTTCGGGCCCTGAAGCTGGGTGACCTGCTGGTCGCCGTGCCCGCCCTCAAAGCTCTCCGCCGGGCTTTTCCCGAGCACCGGCTGCGCTATGCGGCGCAGGGGTGGCTGTCCGAGGCGCTGGGGCTGGTGGGCGGCTACGAACTCCTGCCAACCCATGGCCTGGACGAGCCTCTGGCGATGGACGCGGGTATTGTTGACGTGGCAGTAAACCTGCACGGCAGCGGCCCGGAAAGCCAGGGGCGGATTGAGGCGCTGAAGGCACGGTGGACCATCGGCCACCGGAGCGAGCACAGGGACGGGCCGCCGTGGCGCAACGAACTGCATGAACGGGAGCGGTGGGTAAAGCTTCTCGAATGGCATGGGATTGAAGCGGACCCGCTGGATGTGCAGTTGAACACCCCCCATGTTCCCAGTCCTGTTCCGGGAGCCACGGTTTTGCATGTCGGTGCCGCTTACGGCAGCAGGCTGTGGCCCGCCGACCGTTTCGCAGCCGTAGCCGCGGCGTTGGATAACGCAGGGCACAGGATCGTCTTCACCGGTGGCACCGGCGAACGGGACAGGGCCATGGACGTTTGCCGGCTTGCTGGCCTTCCGGACCAAGCGGTGCTGGCCGGAAAGCTTGGACTGGGGGAGTTCGCTGCCACCATTGCTGCCGCCCGCCTTGTAGTTTCCGCGGATACCGGTGCCGCCCATCTCGCCTCAGCATACGGAACGACGTCGGTGGTGCTGTTTGGTCCGGCCCCGCCCGAAATCTGGGGCCCGCCGCCAGGCCCGCACGTGGTCCTGACCCGTGCCGAGCTGCGGCGAGGCGAGACCTTTGCCGTGGATCCGGACCCGGCGCTGCTGGCTGTGACGGTCCAGGATGTCCTGTCCGCGGTACGGGAACTCGGTGCGCTCTAGCGTATTCCCATATTAAAAAATGGGTCCACCCAGGGCTCCTGCACAGGGCGGCAAAGTCCTAAAATTGGGCTATGGGCACTGACATCGAAATTGCCTTGGTTTTGACAGTGGCGTTCCTTTGGATTGTGGGAACGTTCGCAATCTTGTCCGCCATTGACCGTGCGGAGAGGAAAGCCCGGCGCCAGGAGCGCAAGGCAAGCCGGCAGGGCAAACGGAGGATCCAGTACCAACCCGTGGTTGAGGGCTCCCGGCTGGAGGGACAAGGCCGGCGCCACCGGCCCCGCCGGCTGCGCCCGCACTGACAAGGGGCACCCTCCGGCCGCCGCCCTCAGCGGGTAATCACGAGGGACGCGGCTGCTGGTTTTCCCAGCCTGGCGAACGACGCGATAGCGCGGGCGATCTTCTGTCCGCCCTGCGACGACGGCTCAATCGGGTTTGCGTAGTCGGCGTCTTCATTGCAGATCAGCCGAAGATCGATCAGGGCCGCACCCCGCGAGAAGGCAGCCCTGGTAATGGCGTCGTTGAAGAGGCAAAGAGCTGCCTGGATCACGTCCTGGCCGGGCTGTGACGGGGGAGTGTCATAGATGGTGCAGACAGCGACGGGCAGTCCCGCCTCCTGAACATGGTCCAGCATGGCGTGATAATCGCTTGCGAACTGCTTCCGGGCAGCGCCCAGCATGCCCAGCGCTTCCCCCACCGAGGGTGGGCGCTCCTGCAGCAGCGGGGCGTGTCCCAGGGCGTCATTGCCGCCGGCGCTCACCACCACGTGTGTTGCATCACCAGGCAGCGAGGCCACCTGGCGCGGCACCCCGGAAATCACGTCGCCGTCCAATGCCAAAAGCGTGCACCGCCACCCCGGAAGCTCCTGCCTGAGTTGAGCGATGACAGCGGGGCCGCCGCCAACGTAGGCACCGTTGTCGAAGATGGAATCACCAAGCAGGACCATATGGCCGCTGCCGGCGCTCGCCGTCGGAAGTTCCTCCATGAGCACATACTGCCCGCCTTCGCAGCGCCGTGCCAGTGCCTCGGAGTGTGACGGGCACGATGTCCCGGCCTGCCCTGTGCCGGCCGGTTGCGCGGGTAGCGTTGGCGTGAACTGCCACCTGCCCGGGAAAGTCGATGCCGCTCACTAAGTACGCCGCCACCGTATCTGCCGTCCTCTCGGGTCTCCTTCTTGCAGGTGCCTTGACCGGCTGCGAGGCCGCAGTGCGGGCGGGAACCGGAATTGCGGAGGCGCTCGACGGCGGCCCAGGCGTCGCTATTGGACCTCCCCAGGGTTCCCCAGCAGGACCGGGCTTTGACCCTGCCCAGGCCGAGGCAGCGCTCTTACAGCTGGAGGCACTCCCTGTGAAGGGCCGTGCACCCAAAACTGGGTATACCCGGGAAGAGTTTGGACCGGCGTGGGCGGACGTGGACCGGAACGGCTGCGACACGCGCAACGACATCCTCGCCCGTGATCTCGAGGCGGAGACGTTCAAACCCGGCACCCGGGACTGCGTGGTGGCTACCGGCACCCTGGCTGATAAGTACACCGGCACCACGATCAGCTTTGTCCGGGGCCAGGACACCAGCTCCGCCGTGCAGATTGACCATCTCATTCCGCTCAGCGACGCCTGGCAAAAGGGAGCGCAACAGCTCAGCGCGGAGCAGCGGAAGCAGTTCGCCAACGATCCCCTGAACCTGATGGCTGCGGACGGCTCCACCAACGGTGCCAAAGGCGATAAGGATGCGGCGTCCTGGCTTCCGCCCCACAAACCGTTCCGCTGCGAATATGTTGCCCGCCAGACCGCAGTGAAAGCCAAGTACCAGCTGTGGGTCACCCAAGCCGAGCACGACGCCATCAGCGGGATACTGGCCGGCTGCAAGTGAAGGCTGAAGGAGCACTCACCGGTGGTTATTTGCCAAATCTGAACACGATCGAGTCGAAGACGGCACGTGCCTCGCTCGTCAGTTCCGGATTGACCGATTCGCGGAATTGAACCGTCCAGTTCACAGCGAGCTGGCCGTTCAAGTGGACCACCCGGTAGGTTTCGCGCTCAGCGGCGCTCGAGTACCAGCGTGAGCATTCGTTTGAGAATTCTGAGTGGATGCAGAACTTGCCGCGGTCGCAGGCTGTAATGTCCACGTCGCGCTCGACGCAGTGGCCGGACTCGAAGCCAGAGTAATCGCCCAGCAGGACCTCGACGGGACGAGTGCTCGCCGTTGACGTCTGCGCCGTCATCGCGTCTACGAAGGCCTCAGCCGACGGATCGACCTCGACGAGCGCGCCCACCCAGGCGCATGCGTCCGTCGGGACATAGTCGGTGGGCCACCAACCCACGACGACGGTTCAACGGCATCGAAATCCGCGATCGGGACCCTCGGTGAACGCACTAGCGGATACGTGATGTTGCTGCATCTGCTTGAGGACCACACCGCCCGCACCGGCGCCGCCGCGATGAATACCCTCCCCGAGCAGCTGCGCCGTTCGACGACCTGGGATCAAGGAGCGGAGATGTCGCGGCATCAGGAGATCACTATGGCTACCGGTATGCCGATCTATTTCTGTGAGCCACATTCGCCCTGGCAGCGCGGCAGCAACGAAAACACCAACGGGCTCCTGGAGTGGTCCCTAAATGTTGGACTCCTAATTAAACGTTACGCGGTGGCGAGGTTGTGAGCGAGGTATTCGTCGGGGCTGAGGTAGCCGAGTCTCCGTTGGATTCGGGTGCTGTTCCACCAACGCAGATACTCGGTTAGACCGGTATGGAACTGCTCGGTGGTCTTGGGTTGCTGGATCCGGAACCATTCCTCTTTAAGGTGGCTGAAGAACCCTTCCATGGTGGCGTTATCCAAGCAGGTGCCCTTACGGGACATCGATTGCGTCAGCCCGGCTTCGCGGAGCGTGTCCTGCCAGAGCGGATGCCGGTACTGAATCCCCTGATCTGAATGGACCAGGGGTCGCTCGTTCGGAGCGAGGCCGCTGATCGCAGCGCGAAGGCCATCGGTAACCATTTTGACGCTCGGTGACGGACCTGCCATAACAGAGACGATCCGGTTGTCATGGAGATCAAGGACCGGTGAGACGTAAACCTTGGAGGTGCCCACCGTGAATTCGGTGACGTCGGTGGCCCACTTAGTGTGTTTGACCGCGGTCTCGAACTGGCGGTTCAACACGTTCTCAGCCGCTTTACCGACCTCGCCGCGGAAGGAGTTGTATCTGCGCCGGCGACGGACCGGGCTTTGCAATCCGAGCCCGCGCATGAGCTTCAGCACGGTCTTCTTCGACACTATCCATCCCTGTCGCAGGAGCATGGCCAGGACGCGTCGATGCCCGTAAGCGCTTCGCGCCTGCGTGAAGACCTGACGAATGGCTTCTTTGAGTTCCGCGTGCCGATCTGGCCGGGTAAGCCGGTTGCGGTGGTCGTAGAACGTGGACCGGGGAATCTTTGCCAGATGCAGCAACAGCGGCAACCGGTGATGGGCCTTGAGGTCATTGATCGCTTGAACTTTCAGCGTCGTTCCTGTGCCCTCAAGGCCCGCAAATTTCCCAGGTACGCCACCTCCGCACGCAACCGCTCGTTCTCCCTTCGGAGTTGCTCGACCTCGCCCTCCGGAACTGGATTCTCGCGATCGACCGGTGGCCGGCCCCGTTTTTTCGGGCGTAAGCCGTCTTCACCGTCTCGCCGGTAAATTCTCGTCCAGTTCGTGACGGTGCCGGGAGAGGGAAGGTCGTACTCCTTGGCCAGGACGCGTCCGGACACGCCCTGAAGATGACGTCGCACGATCAAAAGCTTGGTTTCGATGTCGTACTGCTTACGGTCTCTTGTCATCAGCGCACCCGATCCTCGTACCTGCCATCGCTGATACAACATTTGGACAGGGTTAGGTGCTAAATCAAGAGTCAGCGCGACGGACTTCGCAGTCAGCCCCTGCTCGAACAACTCCATAGAAGACACTGCATCGGAGTGACTCAACGTGCTTCTCAAGTACATCTGACTACTCCTGGAAGAAGGATCCTAAATTGGGTGTCCAACTTCCGGGGACCACTCCACTCCTCCGCGAGTACTTCCCGAAAAGCACCGATCTGTCTTTCCATGGGCCTGGAATCCTCGAGAACGTCGCGGCGGAACTCAACCGCCGGCCACGTAAACGACACGGCTACCGAACGCCCGCAGAAGTCCTCGCCGAGCTAGTCTCGAACCCAGTTAACTAAGTCCGGTGTTGCAGGCACCACTGGAATTCGCCTCGTGTACTCATCCTTAGTTATGAGACAGGTGGGCGGGCGACGCCCGGAGCTTGTCAAAGCGAGGCATGGAAGCAAGCACTTTCTTAGTTCGGCTGCCTAGCATCTTGAAAACGACAGTTTTTTAAGAGACCCCTTCAGGGCTGGGATATGCCGGTCGAGCCGGCAGGAATCACGCCGGCGCTCATCTTAAAAACACGCCTCACATCCATCGTCTCGCCGAGGGCGTTTGGGGACTTTCTGAACATGCTCGCCATCTTGGCCGAAACGTGCACGCGCTGACTGTTGAGCGAGTATCGGTATCGCGGCCGCCAGGAAAAACCGAACCTCTTTGGACAGCCCGTGTCTGACTGGGCCGTCATCGCAGGCAAACGTTGAGTACTGACTGTTCAGCTTTGCAGGCGTCGGATCGGATTGCCTTTAGTCGGCGGGCTTTTGTTTCTGCTGCGTTAGAGCGCTGAAGACCCGTTACGTTTCTCCGGCCGATAGCCGGCGAGTTCGGCGCGGAGGTCGCCCTCTTCGTGCCCGCCCTTCTTCTTGCCGAACGGCAGGGCTTTGAGCAGCGGGCCAACGACAGCCATGATGACGAGGCCCCAGGCCAGTCCGAGGATGGCCGAGCACACAGTGTTCACCAGCCAGGCCAGGAAGCCGCCCACAACTGCGATTCCGGCGAAAGGCTTCTCAAGGACATGGACCAGGTCATAGGGCGCGTGCCAGCCGAGGTCGTATGCACCCTGCAACATGATGTGCCCACCAACCCACAGCATGGCGATCGTCCCGATGAACGTGATCCCGGCCAGGACGGCGGGCATCCCCTTGACGAGCAGTTCGCCGAAGCGCTGGGTACGCGGGGAATCCTTTGTTGCCAGGTGCAGGCCAATGTCGTCCATTTTGACGATCAGAGCGACGGCACCATACACGGCCACCGTGATGACGAAAGCCACAACAACCAGGATGACAGCCCGGGCCCACAGGGAATCACCGGCCACCTCGTTCATCGAGATGACCATGATCTCGCAGGACAGGATGAAGTCGGTGGTGATGGCGCCCTTGATGACCTTGGCCTCTGCCTCCGGACCCCGCTCCACCGCCGGCGCCTTTTCATCTGAGTGGTCGCCGCGGACCTTGTGCCACACCTTCTCCGCACCCTCGTAGCAGAGGTACGTGCCGCCCAGCATGAGGATGAACGGGATAACGCCGGGGATGAAGGCGCTGATAAGCAGCAGCGCCGGCAGGATGATCAGCAGCTTGTTGCGGAGCGAGCCCCAGAAGATCTTCTTGATCATGGGCAGTTCTCGGGACGGGTCGGCGCCGGACACGTACTGCGGCGTAACAGCGGCGTCGTCGATCACCACACCGGCGGCCTTGGCACCGGCCTTGGCTGCTCCGGCGGCAACATCGTCCACCGAGGCTGCGGCTATGCGGGCCAGGGCTGCAATGTCGTCCAGTAGGGCGACGAGGCCGCCGCTCACAGACCGCTCCTGCGCTGCTCGGGGAGGGACTGCTGGGCGTGGGGGCCTCGATTAAGGCTCGTGATCGGCATGCTGAAAATTATAGTGGCCGGGCTGGCTGCGGAGGGGGAGGTTGCGGCCCTTCCGGGACGGAGGTAACCCTGCAGCGCCCCAATTCGCAGGAATTGTTGTAATACCGGCGGACACAAGAAAGTCTCAAAATGAACATTCCCCGGAAGTCGGACTGAGACATGCAGTTCTGACTTCCGCGGTGGAATTCGAGGGAGAGCCGCCGGTAGGCGAAGGCATTGTCTGTCATGACGCGTTTGACCGGTGCGCCGTTGGCTACCATGGCTGCCGCCGCGCGGGTGAGGAACCCGGCGCAGGTCGGGCCTTTCTCGTCAGGCGTGGCATGCCGGCGCGGGCCAGAATCCGGGAGACCGTTCGGGCGCTGGTCCTCAGCGCACGGCCAGGTCCATTGGGCCTTCCCGGTGCCCCCGCGCTGGGTCAGGACGTCGGCAACGTCTTCTTCCGGGGTGGCATGCGGGCTGACTTCGGTCTGGAGCTGCGGTCCTAAAGGCCGCCCAAGCCGTGGGCCCGGTACCGGCTGATCCAGCGGTGGGCGCAGGTCCGCGAGATACCCATTTCCTTGGCTACATGGGCTATCGGACGGCCGGCCAGGATGCGTTCGACGAGGATCCGTCTACCGGTCGGGGTCAGGCGGCATTACGGTGGAACATGAAGACCTCTTAGTCGTTGGCTGTGTGTGGTAACCACCAACCTAAGAGGTCTTCACCTATTCATGATGTAACCAACGTCCTGACTCGGTACAACCAGCGCCTACGCCTGGATTCTGACAAAGGGGCCCGTCCCGGTACAGTCGGCTTCAGCCATCTTCAGCCCTACGGAAGCAGCGAATATGCGCCACCCTCTCCTAGCGTCCCGAGTATTCGCAGCGGCTTTCATCGTACTGAGTACCGCCGGCTGCCTGGCTACTGGCCCCTCGAAGGCCGACCAGCTCGAAATTGCGATGAACGATGCTGCAATGACGGTTCCGGGCATTCAATCGACGTTGATCAACGTCAATATGAACACGTCCGGCAACTTCATCACCGCGAAACTCGTCGGGAACAGCATGGACCAGGCTGAACTCGCTGATGCCCTCAGGCGGGCCTTACCGCCGATGCTGGAGGAAACCAGTCACCTTGACGGGGGCACCTTCTCGACCAGCATCTTCTCGCCGGACGACTCAGTCTCGGTTGGGGCCAGCGACTTCGGCTATTCCGGCGGTGCCTCCCTTGAAAGGTTCCGGGAGTACTTCCTGGACTAGACATGCTCAGACAGGGCAGAGCTTGAGCGTGGTCAGCTTGGCCGAGGGAAGCGAAACTGCCCCGGTTTGATGTAAGTGGTATTGCCTCTGCCCGCGCCGCCAGGGTGACGCAATACCGGCGAGTCGATGTACTCCCGCAGTTTGCGGGCCACCTAACAGCTCTCTACCGGCCGTCCAATGATCCACGGACTGCATGATATCCCGGGGTGCCGGGAAGGTCGGCCGGGGTAACCCGACAGAGCCGTGGACGGGGCTGGAGGGAGCGCGCCGACGCTCACGCCGTCGATGTCCGGGATCTCGAGCTCCAACTTCTGCTCCGCCGTGGAGGTCCCCTCATCCTTGTACCGAGCCCTGGAGGCCGCTGGCGCCCGCGCCGCCAACGAATCGGCACAAGTCGTCGTCCCCGTTATGCCGAAGAACTTAGCCGAGCTGTGAGGGACGTCCTGCTACAACCAGCCGCTGTTCCCTGTTAGTGCCCCGGCTCTTTCTTTTGCTGCCCCAGTTCCAAGAGGTTGACGTCGACTCGGCCGGAGGTGCCCGGCTGGGGGGAGCCCCGCAGCCCGCGGAGCTTGGTGGCCCGGTATTCGTCGCGGGCGAGGTTGAACGTGTAGAGCGTCATGAGTCCGGCGAAGCCAATGAGCCACAGGGCGCCCCACGTCGGCGCCCGCCCTCCCACAGCGGCCGCTGGAACAGCCATAGGCCAACGATCAGCACGAGTCCAAGGAAGGCTGTGATGATTCCCATACCCCACCAGGTGCTGACCTGGGCATGACCGCGTCCGGGAGTGAATCCGATTTCTTCCGCCGGGTAGCTGTGCAGCTCCCCGGCGCTGGTCTTGCGGAGCACGCGCTTCCCTCCGGCGGCTACAGCCTTCTTGTGCTCGGCGTATACCGCGTCCTCGTGCCGCATACGCTCCCGGTCGTAGACCATGCTGATTCCTTAATGCTGACTAGCTGTCCGAAAAACGTCTTTGGCACGTTGTGTGCGGCATCCGCCAGGACCTTCCTTGAGCACGCCCGGAGACTTACGGGCAGCTTTCCCTACACATACACCTCACTCTAATGAACAATGAGGCAACACCATGTCCTTGACGGACAAGCTCAAAGGCAACGTCGCCGTCCACGTGAAAAGCCGGCAACAAGGCCGCTCTGACCAGCGTCCTGGGCAAAATCGAAACGAAGGAGAAGTCCGGCAAGACCCCGTGGAGCTGGACGACCTCCCTGTCTGAACCGGCTGGCCGGCAAGATGTAATGAAGAAAACAAGGGGAGCAGGAGGGGCGCGCCGGCGGCGCTGTGCACGGCCACTGACCGGCCTCTCCACCCGCCGCTGACAAAACCCGGGCAGCCTGAGTTCGAAAGTTTGGGGGAGCGCCCGTGGTAGAGAAGAATGCGGAAGCTGATTCAAACGCAGGAAGTCCTGGAGAAATGCAATGGCTTGGCTGGCACCCGTCCCGGCAGGTAGCTGCGGAGAATTAGCGGACCGACGTCGGCGGGAGGACTGTATAGCGGGCGCCTTCCTCAATAAACATGCGCCGCCGGCGCCGCCGAGCACCACCCAGGCTATGGAGCCGTCCTCAGTATGGTCATCAACAACGCCGGTCCCCAGGTCATGGCCGAGTTTGTGCACCCTGACCGTCTGGCCCCGCCACAGCGTACCGGCGCCGGTGGTCGTTTGGGTTAATACATTGGTACTCATGGTGTCTCGTCCTGTCCTCGATATGTCGTTCCCCGGAGTTAGAGTCCCCACATGAGCGTTACTGAACGCCGGCTGGGACGGGGAGGCGCAGGGCGGCTCAGCCATGGCGCAGGACATCGAAAATGCAGGACGCCGCAGCCCACGGGGCGGGACTGCGCTCTTGCCGTATTCGTGAAGGTGGCCGCCCTGGGTACCAGCGCCGCTGCGGCAGTGATCCTTGCATGGACTCCCGGGCTCGTCCTGGGCCAGGAATCCGTCAAGGTATGCCGCGGGACCAGGTGCAGGGCCGGATGCTGTCCGCGGCGTTCATGCTCATCCCCGCCGCCGTCCTGATTGTCGTCCACTGGCGCCCACCCTGCTCACGCAACGGCCTGTGTGGTGGAACGGCCCGGTCAATCGCAGGGGGCCGGTAGATCCGGTGCTTAACCTGCCAGGCCAGCTTAAGCACCCGGGCGTGCATGCCTGCGGCGGCGCACGGCAGTCCCGCGAATGGGGGGAATTGTTACCGCAGGTCAGTTCCTCGTTCTCCACGTGAACGTAAGATCAGCCCTGTCTCATTACTTTGTCATTTGGGGGAATACCTTTGAGCCACCCGCAATATCACTCGCAGCAGCCTTACCAGCCCCAGCAGCCGCACTTGTCCCAACAGTCTTGGGCAGGCAGCGGTGAACCGCCGCTTTGGGCTCCGTGGTACGGCGCCCCGTTCGCCGCGGCCGTCAAGCGGTTCTTCAAGAAGTACGCCACATTCTCCGGCCGGGCCAGCCGCAGCGAATACTGGTGGTGGACGCTTGTGTCCATCATCGTCAGCATCGTCCTGAACATCGTGATCACCGCAGGCATCAACTACACCGGCTATGGCCCCACCGCCGGACTGGGGACGCTCATCGGCATCCTCCTGGCGGCCACCTGGCTCCTTGCCTTCTTCATCCCCTCGCTGGCACTGTCAGTGCGGCGCCTGCACGACAGCAACAAGAGCGGCTGGATGCTGCTGCTCGCCCTAGTCCCGGTCGCCGGCCCTATCATCGTGCTGGTATTCATGCTGCTCGGCCCTGAGCCGGCCGGTCAGCAGTACGACCAGCCGATGGCCTAGGGTCGCGGCACAAAGAGGGGAAGGCCGCTGTGGCCTTCCCCTCTTTGTGTCTGTCTGTTGTGCCCGGCTACCCCCGAACAGCCTGGCGAAGAGTCACTTCTTCAGCAACGCTGGGTTCCCCTGCACAACCTTCTTCGACGCAGGCCATGTAGTTACTAAGCGGCGAACCCCCTGACGGGGGTGCATAGTCGCACTGGTGTGGATGGAAAGGCCTCACGCGTTTTTGCAGACACAAAAAAGCCCCGGAAAATCAGTGATTTTCCGGGGCTTTCCCTTTGTGCGCGGAGGGGGACTTGAACCCCCACCCCCTTTCGAGGACTAGCACCTCAAGCTAGCGCGTCTGCCATTCCGCCACCCGCGCAGGTGGTATTTCGGGAAGCATTTCCGCCTTTCAGCGTTTCGCATCTCTCCGAAGCAGCGAGAAAAACTCTAACACGAACTTTCCTGAAACATGGAATCGGGGCAAGTGGGTAGGCTGAGGGCAGCTATTCAGCGCTGTTCCAACCAGCATTTCCAGTGAGGAGCCCTCCATGCCTGACGTCCTGCCCGAGGATGAAGTTGTCCGTATCTGCCAGGAACTGATCCGGATAGATACTTCAAACTATGGTGACGGTTCAGGACCGGGGGAGCGTGCTGCCGCTGAGTACGCCGCAGGGCTGATCGAGGAAGTCGACCTGGAAGCCGAGATATTTGAGTCCGCCCCGGGCCGCGCCAATGTCGTCACCCGGATGGCAGGCGAGGATCCCTCCGCCAGCGCCCTGGTGGTCCACGGCCATCTCGACGTCGTGCCCGCCCTCAAGGATCAGTGGTCAGTGGACCCGTTCGGCGCTGAACTGAAGGACGGCCTGATCTGGGGCCGCGGCGCCGTCGACATGAAGGACATGGATGCCATGATCCTGTCCGTCCTGCGCAGCTTTGCCAGGTCAGGCAAAAAGCCGAAACGTGACATCATCTTCGCCTTTTTCGCGGACGAGGAAGCCGGCGGCGCCTACGGAGCGCGCTACGCCGTTGACAACCGTCCGGAGCTGTTCGAGGGCGCCACCGAAGCCATTTCCGAGGTGGGAGGCTTCTCTGCCACTATCGGCGGGCAGCGCACCTACCTGCTCCAAACCGCGGAGAAGGGCATCTCCTGGCTTCGGCTGGTGGCGCATGGCCGGGCAGGGCACGGTTCCCAGATCAATACGGACAACGCCGTTACCCGCCTCGCTGCAGCCGTCACCCGCATCGGTGAGTACAAATGGCCCATCGAACTGACGCCCACTACCCGGCAGTTCCTGGAGGGAGTGACGGAACTCACCGGTGTGGAGTTCGACGCCGACAATCCGGACCGCCTGCTGGACCAGTTGGGCACGGTGTCACGCTTCGTGGGTGCCACCCTGCAGAACACCACCAACCCGACGCTGCTCAAGGGCGGCTACAAGCACAACGTCATCCCGGAGTCCGCCGAGGCCCTGATCGACTGCCGCACCCTTCCCGGTCAGCAGGACCAGGTACTGGAGATCGTCCGGGAACTGGCGGGAGCAGGCGTCGACGTGAGCTATGTTCATAACGATGTGTCCCTGGAGGTGCCCTTCGCAGGCAACCTCGTGGACTCCATGATCGATGCCCTGCATTCCGAGGATCCCGGCGCCAAGGTCCTGCCCTACACGCTTTCCGGCGGAACGGACAACAAGTCCCTGAGCAGGCTGGGCATCACGGGCTATGGCTTCGCGCCGCTGATGCTGCCGGACGAGCTGGACTTCACGGGCATGTTCCACGGCGTGGATGAGCGCGTGCCCGCAGACTCCCTCAAGTTCGGCGCGAGGGTACTCAACACACTCCTCACCAACTACTGAGGCGGCAGCCCATGACCCCCGATGACATCCTGCCCGATGCCCTCCTGGAGAAAATCCGCGGCCGGGCCGCAGGCTACGACAGGGACAACACGTTTTTCCATGAGGACCTTCAGGACCTGGTTGCGGCCGGATACCTGAAGCTCTTCGTCCCGGTGTCCGACGGCGGAATGGGCTTTGGCCTCGAAGCGGCGGCGCAGTGCCAGCGGAGGCTGGCAACGGCCGCGCCAGCCACCGCACTGGCGGTGAACATGCACCTGGTGTGGACCGGCGTCGCGCATGTCCTCGGAGCCCGGGGCGACCATTCCCTGGACTTCGTGCTCAAGGAAACAGCCGGTGGCGAAATCTTCGCGTTCGGCAATTCGGAAGCCGGGAACGATTCGGTCCTGTTCGACTCCCGGACCACGGCCACGCCCCTGCCCGATGGCGGGTACTCCTTCAGTGGTACCAAGATCTTCACCAGCCTCTCACCCGCCTGGACCAGGCTGGGAATCTTCGGCAAGGACGCCTCCGGCAGGGAAGGCGAGGGCGAACTGGTCCACGGTTTTATCACTCGAGACACGCCCGGATACCGCATTATGGACGACTGGGACACCTTGGGAATGCGGGCAAGCCAGTCGGGCACTACCGTCCTGGACGGCGCCCGGGTGCCGCAGGAAAGAATCTTTCGCAGGATTCCCGTCGGGCCCAGCCGGGACCCCCTGATCTTCGCCATCTTTGCCTGTTTCGAGACGCTGCTTGCCGCGGTCTACACGGGACTGGGGGAGCGCGCCCTTGCAGTGGGCGTGGAGACCGTCAAACGCCGCACCTCATTCAAGAACGGCGGCCGCAGCTACGCTCAGGACCCGGACATCCGCTGGAAGGTCGCCGAAGCTGCCATGGCAATGGACAACCTGTATCCGCAGTTGACGGGAGTGGCAGCTGATGTGGATGCCCTGGTGGATCACGGTCCGCAATGGTTTCCGAAGCTGGTGGGCCTGAAGGTCAACGCAACCGAGACTGCACGGCGGGTTGTTGACCTGTCCATCCGCGTCAGCGGGGGCTCCAGCTACTTCCGGGGTTCGGAACTCGAACGGCTCTACCGGGACGTCCTTGCCGGCATGTTCCACCCGTCGGACGACGAGTCTGCACACAACACGGTCGCCAACGCCTGGCTGGGTCCGCTGGAAAACTGAGCTGCGGGCATTGCAAGAAGGCAGCGCGCCTCAGACGGTCCGCTGGACCTGCATCACCCGGCGGCGAAGCCAAAAGCGGCGGCCTCCGCCGACATATAGCTTGCTGCGTTCCAGTTCCCACTTGCCGTACTCGGAATGTTCAACGAGCCGGCGCCGCGCCTCAGGCAGTGAATCCTCAGGACTGACCGTCAGTACGAGGTACTCGTACTGCCTCAAATAGTCCCGTTCCCGCTGGACCGAGCTGGTGAGAAATTGTTCCTTCATTGCTCTCCATTTTCGTCCTTTTCCGGCTAACGTGAAGTCATGAGCATCGATCCGCGTGTCGCGCTTTCGTCCCTGACCACCGCTTTGGAAGAACACCTTATAGCAGCAACCAACCGCCGCGGAGATGGTGATCCCTCCGTGGAGGCGGCGTTCTTCGCAGTCGCAGATGCCTTCGAAGTTTACGAGGACGCACTCTACGAGGCCTATAACGAGGTAACTCCGCTCCAGGTCTTTGATGACGAGGACGACGAGGACGAAGATAGCGAAGTGGACGACGAGGACCTGGAAATCGTTCAGGAGTAGGATTGCACCCTTACTGCGGTGCTGAAACATCCTCCAGGGCCCGGGCTATCTCGGGCGGCAGCGGCGTGAGCTGGGCGTCCAGCAGCTCCTTAAGCTGGGCAGGCGTTCGCGGACCCACTATGGCGCTGGCTACGCCGTGCTGTGACAGGAGCCAGCTGAGGGAAACATCCTGTGGCGTCCGGCCCAGGCCCTTGGCAGCCATGCACAGGGCTTCGACGGTTCGTGACGGCTTCTCCTTAAGATACGGCTCCACGTACCCGGCTTCTGCCCCTGACGCTGCCCGTGATCCAGACGGTATGGCGCCCCGGTACTTCCCGGTGAGCACACCGCGTCCCAACGGCCCCCAGGCCATGAGGCCCAGCCCGGCATCCTCGATGGCAGGGATCAGTTCAGCTTCCGGCGCGCGCTGCAGGAAGGAATACTCTGCCTGCGCGGCCACCAGCGGGAACCCGGCTACGGCGGCGGCTTTCGCCGTCTGCCATCCATTGAAGTTGGAAACGCCCGCATACCGTGCCCGGCCTGTACGGACCGCGAATTCCATCGCCGACAGTGTTTCCTCCAGCGGAACGTTCCCGTCCCAGGCCTGTGCAAACCAGAGGTCCACGTAGTCGGTGCCAAGCCTGGCAAGGCTGGCGTCGAGGCCGGAAAGCATCGCAGTGCGGGACGTGTCCACGCCCCGCCGGCCGTCCGGCGTCGTCATTCCTGCCTTGGTGGAGATGGAAATCTCCGTCCGCGCGACGACGTCGCCGAGCAGCGAGCCGATCATCGCCTCTGACCGTCCGTCCGCGTAGGAGGCAGCAGTATCAACGTGCCGGCCGCCCGCATTCAGGAAGGTGCGCAGGAGTTCCGAGGCGTCCTGTTCGTCGGTTTCGCCGGCCCAGCCCATGGTGCCAAGGGAAAGGGCTGACACACGCAATCCACTGTTGCCGACGTAACGCTGCTGCATAGCAGCAAGCTTACGGGCAGAACCGGCACTGCCCATGCCGTAGGGTCTTAGCGTGAACTGGTTTGAGGCGGCCCTGCTGGGCCTTGTGCAGGGACTGACCGAATTTCTACCCATTTCTTCAAGTGCTCATCTTCGGATTGTGGGACAGCTCCTGCCCAATGCGGCAGATCCAGGCGCGGCTTTCACGGCCATCACGCAGCTCGGTACCGAAACCGCCGTCGTGGTCTACTTCTGGCGGGACATCGTCCGGATCGTCAAAGCGTGGACAGGATCCCTCAGCGGAAAAGTGCCGCGCCAGGATCCTGACGCCCGGATGGGCTGGCTGGTGATCCTGGGCAGCCTGCCCATCGTGGTCCTGGGCCTGCTGTTCCAGGACCAGATCGAATCAGTGCTCCGCAGCATGTGGATCGTCGCCACCATGCTGATCGTCTTCGGCATTTTCCTGGCCGTGGCGGACGCCACAGGCCGGCAGGAACGGGACCTGAGCCGGTTAACCTACAAGCATGGCATCCTCTACGGCTTTGCCCAGGCGCTGGCGCTCATCCCGGGCGTCTCCAGGTCCGGCGGCACCATCACCGCGGGACTGCTGATGGGTTATACCCGGGAGGCGGCGGCTCGTTACTCCTTCCTCCTGGCGATCCCCGCAGTATTCGGCAGCGGCCTTTTCCAGCTCTACAAGACTGTGTCCGATGACGGAATCAGCGGCCCCTACGGGCTGCCCGAAACTGCCCTGGCCACCGTGATCGCCTTCGTGGTGGGCTACGTCATTATCGGATGGTTCCTGAAGTTCGTCTCCACCCGCAGCTACCGGCTGTTTGTCTGGTACCGGATTTTCCTGGGCATGGCCCTGTACCTCCTCCTCGGTTTCGGTGTCATCAGCGCCTAGCACTAGGCTTGGTCTGTGAAATCCTGGACTTCCCGCCCTGTTCCCCGCGTGCCCGGCACCATGCCCGCCATCCGGTTGTTTGATACCGCCGCGGGCCGGGAGGTGGCCCTGGAAAACGAGGGCCGGCCGTCCATGTACGTCTGCGGCATCACACCGTACGACGCGACGCATATGGGCCACGCAGCCAGCTATGTGGCCTTCGACCTACTTAACCGGGCCTGGCGCGACGCCGGACTCGACGTTGCCTACGTTCAGAACGTCACGGACGTTGATGATCCCCTCCTGGAACGTGCCACCGCCACAGGCGTGGACTGGCGGGACCTCGCCACCGGACAGATCGAGCTCTTCCAGGCAGACATGGAAGCCCTCAACGTCCTGCCGCCTGACCACTACGTCGGCGCAGTCGAATCCATCGCGCTGATAGTTCCGGAAGTGGAACGGCTTGTGGAACTCGGGCTGGCCTACACGGTCCAAGGCACCAACGGCGAGCCTGACGGGGACGTCTATTACGACGTCGAGGCGGCGGGCAAGCAGTCCGTCGCACCTGACGCATGGACCCTGGGATCGATCTCCGGGCTGACCGAAAGCGAGATGCTGGAGCTTTTCGCCGAACGCGGCGGGGACCCGGGGCGGGCCGGGAAGCGGCAGGCGTTGGACCCGCTGCTGTGGCGCGTCGAGCGCGAGGGTGAGCCCAGCTGGCCCGGCGGCGGCCTGGGAGCAGGCAGGCCAGGCTGGCACATCGAATGCACGGTGATCGCCCAGAAGTACCTGCCCGCGCCGTTCACCGTTCAGGGCGGCGGCTCGGACCTGATCTTCCCCCACCACGAAATGGGTGCCGGCCACGCCTACTCACTCGCCGGCGTCCCGCTGGCCAGGCACTACGCCCACGCGGGCATGGTGGGGCTGGACGGCGAGAAGATGAGCAAATCAAAGGGCAACCTGGTGCTCGTGTCAAAACTTCGGGCAGCAGGGGAGGACCCGGCTGCGATCCGGCTGGCTATCCTCGCCCACCACTACCGCTCTGACTGGTCCTGGACGGATGAAGGATTTGAGGCAGCAAAGGCCACAATAGCGACGTGGCGCCGCGCCCTCGGCCACGCTCCCGAAGGCTCCGCCGGACCCCTTGTCGCCGAGATGCGGGCGGCGCTGTCCACTGACCTGGATGCGCCCGCCGCCGTCGCCTCCGTCACCCGCTGGGCGGAGCAGGCAAACGCCGACGGCGGTCCGGCCAGTCCTTCCGACCAGGCCCTGGTCAAGAATGCGGTGGACGCCCTGCTCGGCATTCTTATCTAAAGGAGCCGTCCCGGTCCCCAGGAAGGGGGCGTACCGTGTTCGGCGCGCCCCTTTGTTCTCAGGGCCGGTCCTGGCCCCGGCGCTTGAGGTAGCGCTCAAACTCACGGGCAATTGACTCGCCGGTGGCTTCCGGAAGATCGGCCGTGTCCTTCGCTTCCTCAAGCTGCCGGACGTAGGCCGCAATTTCGGGATCCTCGGTGGCCAGTTCGTCCACGCCGCGCTCCCAGGCGTCTGCCTCCTCAGCCAGTTCATGCGTATCGAGCGGGACCTGAAGCAGTTCCTCGATCCGGTGCAGGAGCGCCAGTTGGGCCTTCGGCGACGGCGCCTGGGCAACATAGTGCGGAACCGCTGCCCACAGCGAGACTGTGGGGATGCCTGCCAGCAATGCCACTTCCGAGAGCACGCCGACGATGCCCACCGGACCCTCATACTGCGAAGCCTCCAGGTTCATCCGTTCCCGCAGCGGGGCATCATCCGAGGACGTGCTGACCGGAATCGGCCTGCTGTGCGGAACATCTGCCAGCAGTGCGCCCACCAGGACAACGTAATCAACGTTCAGTGCCTCAGCGTGCACCAGGAGCTCAGCCGTGTAGGCACGCCACTTGTAGGACGGCTCGGTGCCCTGGACAAAGATGACGTCCACGTTCGAGTTCGGCGCACTGGCCTTATAGATCCGCGTGGAAGGCCACTTGATCTTGCGTTCGCCGGCTGCATTGCGCCGGACGGTAGGGCGCGTGAACTGGAAGTCGTAGTACTCGTCCGCGTCGATGGAGGCCACTTTCTTGCCGCCCCACAGCTTGTTTAAGTAGCGCAGGGAGTCGCTGGCCGCTTCCCCGGCGTCATTCCAGCCTTCAAACGCGGCAAGCATCACTGTCACGCGCTGTCCGTCAGCCACCGGCTGCAGGAACCGCTCCCGTTCGGGTCCGGCACCTGGTTCGGTGGTGTCTCCCTCGAAGCTATTCATTTCTTCACCCTACGTCCAAGCACCGCGGCTGTGCATTCAATGAAGCGCCGTAAAAGCAGTCAAAAGCAGGGGCCCGGCGCCACAGAGCACCATATTCGCCAAGGGCGTAGCCATCAGCCCGCGCTCAGGCAGTCCCCGTAGACTGAACACATGCCATCGCCAGCCGACAATTCCCCGCTCAAAGCCGTCCTATGGGACATGGACGGCACGATCGTTGATACCGAGCCCTACTGGATCGCGGCGGAACGTGCCCTGGTGGAAGCGCACGGAGGCACCTGGTCCCATGAACAGGCAATGCAGCTGGTTGGCCAGTCGCTGACTTTCTCCGCCGGACTCCTCCAGCAGGCCGGCGTGGACCTGGAGATCCGGGACATCATTGACACCCTCACCGGCGCGGTGATCAGCAGCGTTCAGCGCCAAGTGCCCTGGCGCCCGGGTGCAAGGGAACTGCTTGAGGAGCTTCACCTCGCAGGGGTCCGCTGCGCACTGGTCACCATGTCCGAGGGGCCGCTGGCGAGGCAGGTGGTGGCCAGTCTTCCACGGCCCTACTTTGAAGTCCTGGTAACGGGGGACACCGTAACCCAGGGCAAGCCTCACCCGGAGGCCTACCTGACCGCCGTCGAATGGCTGCAGGAGGCAGACCCGGACCTCGCGCTCCACCACTGCATCGCGCTGGAAGATTCCGTGCCGGGTGTCACTGCGGCTGTCGCGTCAGGAGTGGCCACCGTTGCAGTCCCGCACATTGTGCCCTTGCCCGAGGACGAGCGGTACACGCTGTGGAATTCTTTGGCCGGTCGCACCGTTACGGACCTTGAGTCCCTGCTTCTTGCCGGCCCTGCACTCCGTGGCCGTGCCGGACACGCTGCATCGTGGGGGACTGCCGGTGACTGAGGCCAGCGTGCCGGTCCGGCGCGAAGGCATCCCGCTGGGCAGGATCGCCGGCGTCCCGGTTGTCCTTGCGTATTCGTGGTTCATCATCGCTGCCTTCACGGTGATTGTTTATGGTCCGCTCCTTGACAGGCAGAATCCGGCCCTTGGTGTCAGCGCATACATTGTGGCCTTTGCTTATGCCCTCCTGCTCCTCATTTCGGTCCTGGTGCACGAACTTGCGCACGCCCTGACAGCGAAAATCTACGGCTGGCCCACGCAGAAAATCGTGCTCAACCTGTGGGGCGGGCACACCCAGTTCGAGAGTTTCACGGCGACCCCCGGACGCTCCGTCCTGGTGGCCCTGGCCGGGCCGGCCGCAAACTTCGTCCTGGCCGCAGGCGCGTGGCTGATCCTCACTTCTGCAACCATGGGCAGCGTTGCCGAGATACTCACCAACATCTTTATGTGGGCGAACTTCCTGATTGCCGTCTTCAATGTCCTTCCGGGCCTTCCCCTGGACGGCGGGCGGCTGGTCGAATCCGCCGTCTGGAAGGCGACCGGAAGCCAGGCAAAGGGCACGGTGGCGGCAGGCTGGGGAGGACGCATCATCGTCGTCGCCCTCTGCTACTGGTTTATTGCCAGGCCCCTGCTCGCCGGGGATGCTCCTGATTTCAGCCTGTTGATGATCACCGTCCTGGTGGGAAGTTTCCTGTGGATGGGTGCCTCAGCCTCCATCCAGCAGGGAACCCTCAGGGGGCGGCTGCACCTGGTCAGCGCAGCAGCGCTTTCGACGCCGGCAGCCGGGATCCCTGCGAGGGCGACGGTGGCGGACGCGCTTCAGTATGACGGCGCCGAAGACAAGACGCTGGTGGTCTGCGGTGAAGGCGGCCGCCCGGAGGGAGTGGTGGACGCAGCTGCTTTGTCGTCAGTCCCTGTCCACGCTGCGGCGTCAACCCCCATCACGGCCGTGTCCTATGCACTGGCCCCGGGCGCTTACGTTCCCGAATGGTCCAAAGGGCAGGAGCTGCTCCAGTTCCTGTCCCAGCTTGAGGGGCGGCACTACGCGGTGGTGGACCATAACGGCGCCGTCACCGGGCTGCTTTCCCAGGACGCGGTCCTGGCCGCCATCACAGGGAAACCGCGGCGGCCCGATACACGCCGGCAGGGCCAGAACCGGTAGAGTTACCTGCCGGCCGTGCATTGCCGCCGCAGAAGCCACAATGTTTTTCACAGGACATTCAGGCGCCACAGTTTTACAGGAGCGAGGAAAGTCATGAGCAGCGAAACTGCCGTCAACGAAGCTACAGCCGCAGCGGCACAGGCCGGGGCTGCCGCGGGCGGCTCGCAGCCGGTAGGCGCTGCCCGTCGCCGTGGTCCGTTCCGTGAAGGCGAGCGCGTCCAGCTGACTGATGAACGTGGCCGCATGAACACCATCACCCTCGAAAGCGGCGGGGCATTCCATACCCATCGCGGCTTCCTGAACCACGATGAAATCATCGGCAAGGTGGACGGTTCGGTAGTTGTGAACAACGTCGGCCAGCAGTACCAGACCCTCCGCCCCCTGCTCTCGGACTTCGTGCTCTCCATGCCGCGCGGGGCAGCCGTCGTCTACCCCAAGGACGCCGGGCAGATCATCACCATGGCCGATATCTTCCCCGGCGCCCGTGTTGTGGAAGCAGGCGTTGGCTCCGGTGCCCTGTCCATCTCCCTGCTGCGGGCAGTCGGAGACAACGGCTACCTGCACTCTTTTGAACGGCGCGAAGAGTTCGCCGACATCGCCCGCGGCAACGTCGAGACCATTTTTGGCGGCCCGCACCCTGCCTGGCAGATCTCGATCGGTGATTTTCAGGAAGAAGTCGTCCGCACCGAGGAACCAGGATCCGTGGACCGCGTGGTCCTGGACATGCTGGCCCCCTGGGAATGCCTGGACGCCGTGGCCACCGTGCTCGCCCCCGGCGGCGTGTGGATCAATTACGTTGCCACCGTCACCCAGCTATCCCGGACTGCCGAAGCGATCCGGGCAGATGGCCGTTTCACGGAACCCGACGCCTGGGAGTCCATGGTGCGGGGCTGGCACCTGGAAGGTCTCGCCGTCAGGCCGGACCACCGCATGGTGGCGCATACCGGCTTCCTGCTGGTCACCCGGCGCCTGGCCGACGGCGTTACCGGCATCTCCGTCAAGCGCCGGCCCTCCAAGACCGACTTCAACGAAGAGGATGTCAACGCCTGGACGCCAGGTGCCGTGGGCGAGCGGCAGGTCTCCGACAAAAAGCTCCGGCGGGCAGCCCGGGACGCGATCGCAGGAACAAACGTCAAGGACGGTCCCGAGGTCACGAACTAGTCCATATTTCGGGAGTCTCCATCCCTACCTGCCATCTTGGGGCTAATGTCTTAATAGAAGCGCAGGAAGGGGCTGATACATCATGGAGACACCAAACCAGGACTCCGGACGTACACCGGCAGAGCAGTCTGCCGCCAATGACCTCTCGGTTGCCGACCGCCAGGTCAACATCCTCCGGGACAAGCTCAGGCACATCGACCGGCAGTTGGCTGCGGCAACGCAGAACAACACCAAGCTGGTCAGCATGCTCGAGACGGCGAAGGCCGAAATCCTCCGGCTCAAGAACGCCTTGGATCAGGAAGGCCAGCCGCCGTACAGCTTCGGCACCATCCTGCAACTGAATCCCAAGCGTCAGCCGGCGCCCGGCAGCAGCGGCCAGGCAGCCACGGAAGAGTCCGTGGATATCTTCAATGCCGGCCGGAAGATGCGTGTGGGCATCAGCCCGCTGGTGAACATCAGCCAGCTGGCCGTGGGCCAGGAGGTACTCCTCAACGAGGCGCTCCTGGTTGTCGCCGGGCTCGGATACGAGCGCGCCGGTGAGCTGGCCACGCTCAAGGAGATGCTGGGGGCGGACCGCGCCCTGGTGGTGGGGCGTGCTGATGAAGAGCGCGTCGTCCGGCTTTCGGGAGCGCTCCTGGCAGAAAAGCTTCGCGTGGGTGATGCCCTGTCCATTGACTCCAGGACCGGGTACGCCCTCGAAAAAGTGCCGCGCTCCGAAGTGGAAAACCTGGTGCTGGAGGAAGTTCCGGACATCACCTACGAGGACATCGGCGGCCTGGGACCCCAGATCGAGCAGATCCGCGACGCCGTCGAGCTGCCCTTCCTCCACCCTGACCTCTACCGCGAGCACGGCCTCAAAGCCCCCAAAGGCATCCTGCTGTACGGTCCTCCGGGCTGCGGAAAGACCCTGATTGCCAAGGCCGTCGCCAATTCGCTGGCTGCGCGTGCCGCCGAGCGGTCCGGCAATGTGGACCTCAAGAGCTACTTCCTGAACATCAAGGGCCCGGAGCTCCTGGACAAGTACGTCGGTGAAACGGAGCGGCACATCCGGCTGATCTTCTCGAGGGCCCGCGAAAAGGCCTCGGACGGCAGCCCCGTCGTGGTGTTTTTCGATGAGATGGATTCCCTGTTCCGTACCCGCGGCACAGGGATTTCCTCCGACGTCGAAACCACCATCGTGCCCCAGCTGCTCAGTGAGATAGACGGCGTGGAACGGCTGGACAACGTGATCGTGATTGGCGCCTCCAACCGTGAGGACATGATCGATCCCGCCATCCTCCGGCCGGGCCGGCTGGACGTCAAGGTCAAGATCCACCGCCCGGACGCCGAAGCTGCCGCCGATATCTTCAACAAATACATCACCCCCGACCTGCCGTTCCACGAATCGGACCTCGCCGAGCACGACGGCGATGTGCAGGCTACCGTGGACGCCATGGTCCAGCGGACGGTGGAGGCCATGTACTCCACCGACAAGTCCAACGAGTTCCTCGAAGTCACCTACGCCAACGGCGACACCGAAATGCTCTACTTCAAGGACTTTAACTCCGGCGCCGTGGTGCAGAACGTGGTGGACAGGGCCAAGAAATATGCCATCAAGGACCTCCTGACCACGCACCAGAAGGGGCTGCGGATCGAGCACCTGCTGCGCGCCGTCGTCGACGAATTCCGCGAGCACGAGGACATGCCCAACACCACCAACCCTGATGACTGGGCACGGATCTCCGGCAAGAAGGGCGAACGGATCACCTACATCCGGACCATTGTCCAAGGCAAGGCGGGCCAGGAGCCCGGCAAGTCCATCGAGACCATGCCCAGCACGGGACAATATCTATGACGGCTGCACCGGAACCCGCCGCCGGGGGATCATTGCCCGTCGGCGGGGCCATGCGGGTGATGGGAGCGGAAACCGAATACGGAATCCACGCTCCCTCCGCTCCTTCCGCCAACGCCACCATGATGAGTGCCAGGGTGGTTCAGGCGTACGCCCAGGTGACGCGCCAGCGGGCCGCCGGTGGCGCGGAAACCCGCTGGGACTACACCGACGAGGAGCCGCTGCATGATGCCCGCGGCTGGACGGTGGACCGGACCTCAGCCCATCCGAGCCAACTGACCGACCAGCCCCCGGTACTGGATGCGGAAGCGGTGGCGCTTGCCTACGGCCGCGAGGAACTGGAACTGGACGGTCAGGACGAGTCCGGGACACTCCTGATGAACATGGTTCTGGGCAATGGTGCCCGGCTGTACGTGGACCACGCCCACCCCGAGTACTCCAGCCCTGAAGTCACCAATCCACGTGACGCCGTGAAATGGGACGCGGCCGGAGACCTTGTGGCCCTGGCAACCGTCCGCCGGCTGGCAGCAGACCCGGACCTTCCGCCGGTCAATCTCTACAAGAACAACACGGATAACAAGTCCGTCTCCTACGGCTCCCATGAGAACTACCTCATGCCGCGTTCGGTTCCCTTTGGCGACATTGTGCGGGGGCTGACGCCCTTCTTCATCAGCCGCCAGGTCCTCTGCGGTTCCGGCCGGGTGGGAATCGGGCAGGACGCTTCCACCCCCGGCTACCAGATCAGCCAGCGGGCTGACTTCTTTGAAGCCGAAGTTGGCCTGGAAACCACCATCCGCCGTCCCATCATCAACACAAGGGATGAGCCGCATGCCACGGCGGACAAGTACCGCCGGCTCCACGTCATCATCGGAGATGCCAACCTCAGCCAGGTCTCCAACTATCTCAAGTTCGGGACCACCGCGTTGGTCCTCAGCCTTATCGAGGCCGGCCTGGCGCCGAAAATCGAGGTCTATGAGCCGGTGTCCGCGCTTCAGACGGTCAGTCACGATACCTCGCTCACCGCTACACTGCGGCTGCTTGATGGCAGGCGCGTCACGGCCCTGGACCTGCAGTGGATGTACCACGAGGCCGCCGCCAAGCTGGCCCAGGACACCGGCGTCGGCGACGCCGTTGAGGGAGACGGGCACACGCACGAGGTCCTCGAACGCTGGGCCACCGTCCTCACCCAGCTCGACAACGACCGGGCCGCTGCTGCTTCGTCGGTGGAATGGCTGGCCAAATTGTCGCTGCTCGACGGCTACCGTGAGCGTGACGGGCTTGAATGGAGCGATGCCCGGCTGGGACTGGTCGACCTCCAGTGGGCCGATATCAGACCGGAAAAGGGATTGTATTACCGTTTTCTGGCCCGCAACCGGATGCAGAGGATCCTTGCGGACGAGGCCATCGCCACAGCAGTTTCCGAACCCCCGGCGGACACCCGGGCATTCTTCCGCGGCAGGTGCATCAGCAGCTTTGGCAAGGACGTGGTGGGCGCAAGCTGGGACTCCGTCATCTTCGATGTCCCGGGGTACGGGCGGCTTCAGCGCGTGCCCACCAGGGAACCGCTCAGGGGAACCAAGGCCCTGACCGGAGCGTTGTTTGAACGCTACCGGGAAGCTGGTCCGTTCCTGGCGGAGCTTCTGGGACATACCGCTCCGCCTGCGGCGTAAACCGCGCCGGGAGGCCCACACCGTGGCAGGATGGGCATATCGGAGGATCCGCCGGATCCGATGACGGATACAAGGAGGGGTAACAATGGCAGGCCAGGAGCAGCAGCAGCCGACATCGCGCGACAGCCAGGTCGACGAGGACATTCCCGAGGCACCGCCCGCGCCGCCCGAGGCACAGGCGTCAGCATCGACAGAGGGCGTGGACGATCTCCTGGACGAGATCGACGGCGTTCTCGAATCCAATGCCGAAGAGTTCGTCCGCGCGTTTGTCCAAAAGGGCGGTCAGTAAACCCGGACCCGGAGGCTGGCGGAAGCCGCGGACGGCCCGAATCTGTACCGACGTTGAAGAACCACGTTCAAGGAGTGCATGAGTGCAGGAATCAACCGCCAACCAGGTAGCCGCCAACGCAACCTCATCGTTTACCGAACACCTGCAGCGGGACCGGCCCGAGCTCCTTCCCTATAACCGGTCCCTTCAGGCTGCCGCGCCAGCGGCTGCACCCCTGCAGGTTCCGCACGCCACCACGATCGTTGCCATGAGCTACGACGGCGGTGTCCTGATGGCGGGGGACAGGCGTGCCACCATGGGCAACGTGATAGCCAGCAGGCACATCGAGAAGGTCTTTCCCGCCGACCGCTACTCCGTCCTGGGAATCGCAGGCACCGCCGGCATTGCCATCGACCTCACCAGGCTGTTCCAGGTGGAACTTGAGCACTACGAGAAGATTGAGGGCACACTCCTCAGCCTGGAAGGCAAAGCCAACAGACTGGGGGCCATGATCCGGGGCAATCTTCCCCTGGCACTGCAGGGACTCGCCGTGGTGCCCCTCTTCGCCGGGTTCGACACCAGCGCCGGCGTCGGAAGGCTGTTTTCCTACGACGTCACGGGCGGCCGCTACGAGGAACGTGAGCACCACTCCGTCGGATCCGGCTCCGTCTTTGCCCGCGGAGCACTAAAGAAGCTGTGGCGGCCTAACCTCACCGCCTCCGAAGCCACCGCCGTCGCCGTTGAATCGCTCTATGATGCGGCCGACGACGATTCAGCCACCGGCGGTCCGGATGTAGTGCGGCAGCTTTGGCCCGTCATTTACACCGTGGACAGTTCCGGTGCGCGGCGGGTACCCGACAGCGAGCTGGCCGCTGCATCCCGCAACGTTATTGAGGCCCGCACCATCGCTGGACGGGAGGCCTGAGATGACGCAGCAGTTTTACGTATCACCTGAGCAGCTGATGAAGGACCGGGCGGATTTCGCCCGGAAAGGCATCGCCCGGGGCAGATCGGTCGTCGTCATCAGCTGCGAGGACGGGATCGCCCTTGTGGCCGAGAACCCCTCGCCATCCCTGCATAAAATCGGCGAAATCTACGACAGGATCGCCTTCGCTGCCGTCGGCAAATACAACGAATTCGAAAGCCTTCGCCAGGCCGGCGTCCGCTACGCGGACGTCCGCGGCTATTCCTACGACCGGGAGGACGTCACAGCGAGGGGGCTGGCCAGCGTTTACGCCCAGAGTCTCGGAGCGGTGTTCACTGCCGAACAGAAGCCCTTTGAAGTGGAGCTGGCGGTAGCAGAGGTTGGCGCCAGCCAGGCGGAGGACCACCTCTACCGGCTGACGTTTGACGGTTCCATTGCAGACGAGCACTCCTTTGTTGTGATGGGTGGCCAGGCAGACAAGGTCTCCTCTGTCATTGGCCAGGGATGGCGCAGCTCATTGAACTTCGCGGAAGCCATGCAGCTCGCCATGGCGGGCCTTGTTCCGCCCTCAGAGGCGAAAGAACAGCCAAGAGCACTGCCGGCTGGTGCGCTGGAAGTGGCACTTTTGGACCGGAACTCGGAGCGCACGCGCGGATCCAGGCGCGCCTTCCGGCGGCTCAACGACGCAGACATCACTGCACTGCTGGCCTAGGAGGACAGGACCGATGGACAAGAGAATCTTCGGCATCGAAACCGAATTCGGGATTTCGTACTCAAGCCCCGACTCGAGGCCTCTTGCCCCCGAGGAGGTGGCCCGCTACCTCTTCCGCAAGGTGGTCAGCTGGGGGCGCTCATCCAACGTGTTCCTGACTAACGGCTCCAGGCTGTACCTGGACGTGGGCTCCCACCCCGAGTACGCCACGGCCGAGTGCGATGACCTGGCACAGCTCATTGCCCATGACCGGGCCGGAGAGCTGATCCTCGACGACCTTGTGGACGAGGCGCAGGCCCGGCTCGCAGCCGAAGGCTTCAATGGAACGGTATACCTCTTCAAGAACAACACCGACTCCGCCGGGAATTCCTACGGCAGCCACGAGAACTACCTCATTCCACGCCGCGGGGAATTCTCGCGGCTTGCGGAAATCCTGATCCCGTTCCTTGTCACCCGCCAGCTGATTGCCGGCGCGGGCAAAATCCTCAAAACCCCGCACGGTGCCACCTATGCCTTTTCCCAGCGGGCGGATCACATCTGGGAAGGCGTCTCATCCGCCACCACCAGGTCGCGTCCCATCATCAACACGCGCGACGAGCCGCATGCCGACGCTGAATTCTACCGGCGCCTCCACGTGATTGTGGGGGACTCGAACATGGCCGAAGCCACGGCCCTGATGAAGGTCGGCACCGTGGACCTCGTCCTGCGGATGATCGAGGCCGGGGTAATCATGCGGGACATGCGGATGGAGAACCCCATCCGCAGCATCCGCGAGATCTCCCACGACCTCAGCGGCCGCGCCCTGGTCCGGCTGGCCAACGGGCGCCAACTGACCGCTCTCGAAATCCAGCAGGAGTATTTGACCAAAGTCACGGCCTTCGTCAAGGAGCACGGGGCCCACAACCGCCACGTCCCGCTCATCCTCGACCTTTGGGAGCGAACGCTCAAGGCCATCGAAAGTGGCGACTTCCGCAGCATCGACACCGAAATCGACTGGGCCATCAAGAAGAAGCTCATGGACAACTACCGTGAACGCCATGGGTTGGGGCTTGACGCCCCGCGGATAGCCCAGCTGGACCTCACGTACCACGACATCTCCCGAAGCCGGGGCCTCTACTACCTCCTCCAGTCACGTGGTGCCGTGAGGCGGATCGTTGACGATACAGTCATCAAGGACGCTGTGGACGTCCCGCCCCAGACCACACGCGCCAAGTTGCGCGGGGACTTTGTGCGCCGCGCCCAGGAGCTGGGCCGGGACTACACCGTTGACTGGGTCCACCTGAAGCTGAATGACAGGGCACACCAAACGATTCTGTGCAAGGACCCGTTCCGGAGCGTTGACGAGCGCGTGGATGCCCTGCTTGACTCTATGGGCTGACACCCAGCTTCAGGGGCTATTCTGGATGGGCCCCTTTAATCGGGCCCGCCGCGATGCCGGCCGTTGCCATGCGGAACATCGCATCCACCCTGCCCCGACGAAAGTTTTCTTAAGTGCGCCGACTACTAGCAATCCTTCTTCCCGGTCTGCTGCTGCTGACCGCCTGCGGCGGATCAACCGCAGAGCCGGAACCCACCAGTGTGTCCGCCGGCGAGACTGCCAAGTTCGACTCCCTCAAACTGACAGACAACGGGGACAAGAAAGCCCCCGGCGTTGAATTCACCAAGCCCCTCGAAGTGGCAGAACCCACCGTCAAGGTGATCAGTGAGGGCAGCGGCGAAACGGTAAAGGCGAACCAGGTTGCCAACATCTCCATCCTGGCCCTCAACGGCGCTGACGGCAGCACCCTCGAGGACACCTTTCCCGGTGAGCCCGAACCCCTTGAGCTCAATGACGAACTAAAGACCAGCAGCGAGGTCATCTACAACGCTTTTGTTGGTGCCAAGGTCGGCTCCAGCCTTGCCCTGGCTGTCCCCGGCCAGCAGAGTGCACCCGCCCCGGCACCGTCGGACGGAGCCAGCCCCAGCCCATCCGCTGCAGCCGGGCCCACGCAGTTGTTGATCATCAAGGTTGTTTCAGCCGAGGACGTGGCACCCGTGCTGGAAAAGCCTGAGGGTGAGACCGTCACCCCGCCGGCAGGACTGCCTACTGTGACCGAAAAGGACGGCGTCCCCGAAATCAACGTTGAGGGCGTGGCCGCACCGACGTCCCTGGTTTCCCAGGACCTCATCAAGGGCAACGGTGCCACCGTCAAGGAATCCGACACCCTCACCGTGAACTACGTGGGCGTCACCCTTGAGGGCGGCACCAAGTTCGACTCGAGCTTCGACCGCGGTGAACCCGCAAGCTTCCCACTCACCGGCGTCATCAAGGGCTGGACCCAGGGCCTTGCCGGCAAGCCGGTCGGCTCCCGTGTCCTGTTGGTTATCCCGAAGGATCTTGCCTACGGCGACGCCGGCCAGGGTGAGGCCAAGGGCGACCTCGTCTTCGTCGTCGACATCCTCGGGGCGAAGTAGCACCAGTTACAGTCGAAGCAGCAACACTGGAGCGATGCCCTGGCTGCGCGCCGCGGCATCGGCCAGCGCCTCACAACACGAGCAGCACAAAAACCAAAGGAGAAACCATGTCATTCGGTCAGCGTGAATTCGACCGCCAGAAGCCCGAGATCGACTTCCCCGAGGGCGACGTCCCCACCGAACTGGTCATCACCGACCTCATCGAGGGAGACGGCCGCGAAGCCAAGGCCGGCGACACAGTCTCCACGCACTACGTTGGCGTGGCCTGGTCCACCGGCGAAGAGTTCGACGCGTCCTGGGGCCGCGGAGCACCGCTCGATTTCCGCGTAGGAGTGGGACAGGTCATCCAGGGCTGGGACCAGGGACTGCTCGGCATGAAGGTAGGCGGCCGCCGTCGTCTGGAAATCCCCTCGGAGCTGGCCTATGGTTCCCGCGGAGCCGGTGGAGCCATCGCTCCGAATGAAGCACTGATCTTTGTGGTGGACCTGGTAGGCGTCCGCTAAGAGGGCCCGGCCGGCAAACGCCGGTACCGCCAGGGCGCGGCAGCACCAGGACTAAAACTCCCGGTGCTGCCGCGCTTTCTGTTTCCGCCCCGGACTTTAGTAACGTAACCAGAGTGTCCGTATCCCGCACTGAACGCCTCCTCAACCTGCTCATCGCGCTCCTGAACACGCGTTACGGGCTGCGCCGCAGCGAGCTGCGGGAAAAGGTGTACCACGACTCCTCCGGAAACGACGTAGCCTTTGGCCGGATGTTCGAGCGAGACAAGAACGACTTGCGCCAGTTCGGCTTCGACGTGGAAACCCTGACGGACCTGGGATGGAGCGAGGATGATCCTGCCACCACCCGCTACCGGATTGGCAAGGAATCCAACCGCCTTCCGGACGTCCAGCTGGGGCCCGACGAATGGACAGTCCTGCTCCTGGCCTCGCAACTGTGGGAACGGGCCGCCCTCGGTACGGCTGCCCAGAGTGCCCTCCGGAAACTGCAGGCGTCAGCCCGGCTGGCCGACGTCGCCCTGCCCGCCGGTGTTCAGCCCCGCATCAAGCCGGCCGGGCAGGCCTTCGATGACCTGGTGTCCGCAATGCACTCCCGGCACCCCGTCACGTTCACCTACCTTGCCGGCAGCACAGGCAGGGAAGAGCTGCGGACCGTGGAGCCGTGGGGCCTGGGAAGCAGGTTTGGCCAGTGGTATCTGGTAGGCCACGACCGTGCCCGGGCGGCACCCCGGCACTTCCGCCTTTCCCGGATCACCAGTGCTGTGACCACCCTGGACAGGGAGCTTTACACGCCTCCGGCCAATTTCAATATCCGCCAGGAACTGGACCGCCTCCCGGAACTGCCGCTGCGCACCGCCGTCGTGGACGTCCGTGACGGACGCCTGCTGGCCCTGCGGCGGCGAAGTTCGCTGGCGGGCAGCAGCGCCGGCCGGCCTGAAAGCGGCTATGAGCGGCTTTCAGTCCAGTACCGGGACCCTGAGGTCCTGGCCGAAGAGCTTGCCTCCTATGGGCCCGATGCCCTGGCTGTAGCCCCTTCCGACCTTGTGGCCGCCGTCCTCCGCAGGCTCCGTGCCGCAGCGGACTTCAGCGCCGCACCTGAGCCCTCGTACAGCTTCAGTGAGAGCCGGGCGCGTCCTGTCCGGAAACGAACGTCGGAGGACCAGCTCAAGCGGATGCTCCAGCTTGTGCCCTTCCTGGTGCACAACCAGGGCCTGCACATCCAGGACGTCGCCGACCAGTTCGGCATCAGCAGGAAGGAACTGGAGGACGACCTGCAGATCCTGATTTGCTCCGGCCTCCCGGAGGGGTACCCTGACGATCTGCTGGACATCCACTGGGATGACGACCACGTTTACATCACCCAGGACCTTGACCTGACACAACCGGTCCGCTTCACAGTGGAGGAAGCCTGTGCCCTCCTGGCCGGCCTGGAGACCCTGAACGGGCTGCCGGAAGTAGCGGAGGGCGGTGCCCTGGAGTCGGTTACCCTCAAGCTCCTGGCGGCCGCAGGCGAAGAGGGGCTCCGGGCGGCCTCACTGGCCGGACCGGAGGTGGCGCCTGCCGATGCCGCCACCCACGCCACCGTGCGGCAGGCCATCGAATCACGCTCGCAGCTGCGGCTGACGTACCTGTCGCCCCAGCGGGACACCATCACCGAGCGCGACGTGGACCCGTTCCGCCTCTATTCCCTTGACAACACCTGGTACTTCGAGGCGTACTGCCATCTGGTGCGCGGCCTGCGGAACTTCCGGCTGGACCGGGTCCAGGAAGTCAGTCCGAACGGTGCTCCCGTCTCGGCAGAGTACACGCCGGCGGAGGGGGTGCCCGCGAAGCTCTTCACAGCGAACGACGACGACACCACCGTCACCGTCCAGCTCACCCGGCAGGGGAGGGGGCTGGCAGATGACTACTACGCGGAACGTACCGCAGAGCTGCCCGACGGCGGGCTGGTGGCCGACATCCGGTTCGGCAACACCGCGTGGCTCCCGATGTTCGTAGCCCAGCACGGCGGTTCCGCCAGGATACTCGCACCCGTTGAACTCGCCGACGCGGCCCGCAGTTGGCTGACGGCGTCCCTGGCCAGGTACGGCGGCTAGACTTCACAGCATGCCTTGGTGGTCCTGGATCCTGATATGGGTGGCGCTCGTTGCGCTGTCGCTGCTTTTCTATGTCCTGCTGGGCATCCGACTGTTCCGCCAGTTCATGGCCACCATGAAGGACCTGGGCGCAGCGGGCGAAAAACTGGGCCATTTGGGTCCCCTGGAGGTCGCGGATGCGCCGGCCGATCCGTCAACCCCGTCTCCGGGGTCCGCGGTTTTTGCCTCGCCCACTGTCATGCGACATGATTACGAGGCATCCAAGTCCTCCCGACGGGAAGAACGCCGCCTCAAACGGGTGCAGCGCAAGACGGACCGGGGCCAGCCGCAGGCGCTCGGCGATCTGGACTTCACTTAGAAGTAAAATGTACTTAGACGAAAGGATTTCCCGTGGGAAGACTCTTTGATGGCCCCTGGCCCATCGTAATTATCATCGTGGTTGCTTTGCTTCTCTTTGCCGCACCGAAACTTCCGGCCATGGCACGCAGCCTGGGCCAGTCCATGCGGATCATCAAATCCGAGGTCAAGGAAATGAAGAACGACGGCAAAACCGAACCCACCGACCCCTCAGGTCCGGTGGAAGGAACCATCGTCAACCACCCCAAGGCGAAGCCAGGCGAGCCGACTGACGGCACTGACGTTCCGCCGTCGAACCGCGTTTGACCCCAGTGGCACTGTCGCGGGCCCGTAAAGCCAACCCCGAGGGGCGGATGGCTCTTTGGGACCACCTCAAGGAACTGAAAAACCGGCTGATCAAGTCGGCTATCGGCGCCGTCATCGGCGGCATCGGGGGATGGATACTTTACGATCCGCTGCTGAAGGCACTGGCGGAACCGGTTAACCGCATCTCGGAGCAAACCGGCGGGCTGGCCGCAATCAACTTCGGAAGCATCGCTTCGCCGTTTGACTTCAAGCTCCAGATGTCGCTGCTCATTGGCGTGGTGATATCCAGCCCGATCTGGATCTACCAGCTGTGGGCCTTCATCACCCCCGGGCTCACGTCCAAGGAGCGCCGGTACACCCTCGGCTACATGGCGGCAGCTGTGCCGCTGTTCCTGGCCGGCATCTGGGCCGGCTGGCTGGTGGTCCCGCAGGTGGTCCGGGCCCTGACCCAGTTCACCCCGGATGGTTCCTCCAGCGTTATCGATGCCCGCACCTACATCGAGTTCGTCACCCGGATGGTCCTGGTGCTTGGCATCGCCTTCCTGGTCCCGGTGGTCCTGGTAGGCATCAACATGGCCGGCGTCATTTCGGGACAGACCATTCTGAAGGCCTGGCGGATCACCGTGTTCCTGGTGTTCGTCCTCGCCGCCATTGCCGCTCCCGGAGCGGATGCCATTTCGATGTTCATGCTGGCCGGTCCGCTGCTGGTCCTGTTCTTCGCCGCGATCGGCATCTGCCTGATGAACGACAAACGCCGGGAACGGCGGATCGCCAAACGGGCAGCCGAAACCGAGGCAACGGCAGACGTCGCCACCCCCGGCAGTGAGCTGAAGAACCTCTAAGCGCCCGTTAGGCTTGGGGTATGTCCTCCAACACCGGGCCTTCTTCAACTGGACCGTTTTCCCCTGAGCCCGCTGACTTCGAGCAGCTCTCGCCGGCCGAGCGGTACCGGGCCAGCGCGGAGCGCATGGCAGAAGCAGCGACGTACCTGGGAGCGTTCGTCAGAACCCTCGACTTCGAGCTTGACGACTTCCAGCGCCAGTCGTGCCGGTCCCTGCAGGAAGGCAGGGGAGTCCTGGTGGCAGCACCCACCGGCGCGGGCAAAACAATCGTCGGTGAATTCGCCATCTACCTCGCCCTGCAGCGGGGGCTCAAGGCCTTCTACACCACGCCCATCAAGGCACTCAGCAACCAGAAGTTCACCGAACTCTCCGAAAAGTATGGCGCCGGCAACGTCGGCCTGCTCACCGGCGACACAAGCATCAACGGTGACGCGCCCGTCGTCGTGATGACCACCGAAGTCCTGCGGAACATGCTGTACGCGGATTCCGCAACCCTGGATGACCTGGGCTACGTGGTGATGGACGAGGTCCACTACCTTGCGGACCGGTTCCGGGGAGCGGTCTGGGAGGAAGTCATCATCCACCTCCCCAGCGAAGTGCAGGTGGTATCCCTCAGCGCCACCGTTTCGAACGCGGAGGAGTTCGGCGCCTGGCTGGACACCGTCCGCGGCGATACCGACATCATCGTTTCCGAACACCGACCGGTGCCCCTCTGGCAGCACGTGATGGTGGGGCGCCAGATCATGGATCTGTTCGCCGGCGAAACCACCTTCGATGAAATCGCGCCGCCCGTGGAGGAGGGGGAGACGCAGCCGGTCTCACCCAAGGACAGCGACAAGGGACGCGGCTTCGACGTCAATCCCGACCTCCTGACCGTCGCGCGGAGCGAAAGCCAGCAAATTTTCCGCAGCCGCCAGGGAGGACCGGGCGGGCGCGGCCAGCGTGGAAGGCGCGGCAACGACCGGCCCGGCCGCGGCGGCGACGAGCGGGGAGTACGCCCCGCCAGCCGGCCGCAGGTGATCGCCAGCCTGGACCGCATGGACCTGCTGCCGGCCATCACCTTCATCTTTTCCAGGGCAGGCTGTGATGCTGCAGTGGCCCAGTGCGTGGGGTCCGGGCTGTGGCTCACCACCGAAAAAGAGCAACGCATCATTGCCCAGCGCGTTGACGAGGCCGGACAGGACATCCCGCCGGACGACCTCGACGTCCTGGGCTTCTGGACCTGGCGGGACGGACTGATCCGGGGGTTCGCAGCGCACCACGCCGGCATGCTGCCCACGTTCAAGGAAGTGGTGGAGAAGCTCTTCGTTGACGGCCTGGTCAAGGCAGTGTTCGCCACAGAAACCCTGGCTCTGGGTGTCAACATGCCCGCCCGCTCCGTGGTTCTGGAAAAACTGGACAAATTCAACGGTGAGGCCCACGTGGACATCACCGCAGGGGAGTACACCCAGCTGACGGGTCGTGCCGGGCGCCGCGGCATCGACGTCGAAGGCCATGCAGTGGTCCTGTGGCAGCCAGGGACGGATCCGACGGCGGTAGCCGGCCTCGCGTCCCGGCGCACCTACCCCTTGAACTCGAGTTTCCGTCCCACCTACAACATGAGCATCAACCTCCTGGCCCAGTTTGGCCGGGCGCGTGCACGCGAAATCCTTGAGTCCTCCTTTGCGCAGTTTCAGGCTGACCGTTCCGTCGTGGGACTGGCCAAGCAGGTGCGCAGCCGGGAGGAATCGCTGGCCGGTTACGCCAAGTCGATGACCTGCCACCTGGGCGACTTCACTGAGTACGCACGGCTGCGCAGGGAACTGTCCGACGCCGAAAACGCCACCTCAAAAACCAAGTCCCGTGCCCGGAAATCCCTGAGCGACGATTCGCTGGCACGCCTGCTTCCCGGGGATGTGGTGCACGTTCCCGGCGGCAGGGCTCCCGGGCCGGCCATTGTCCTCAGTTCGGACCACGCCAGCCGCGAACCCCGGCCTGCAGTTCTGACACTGGACAACCAGCTGCGCAGGATCGGGACGGATGACCTTGAAGGTCCGATCGCGCCCGTAACGCGCATCCGGATTCCCAAGTCCTTCAACGCCAAGGTACCCAAGTCCCGCCGCGACCTTGCATCCTCGGCCCGGAATGCGCTCCGGGAAAACCGGCCACCTGCTCCGGGTAACAACCGCAACAATGACTTCGGGCTGGCCACGGCGCTGCCCAACCAGGAAAAGCGGATTGCCGATCTCCGCCGCGCACTCCGCGCCCACCCGTGCCACGGGTGCAGCGAGCGGGAAGACCACGCACGCTGGTCCGAGCGCTGGTGGAAGCTCCGGCGGGAAACAGACGGGCTGGTGCGGCAGATCCAGGGCCGGACCAACACCATCGCCAAAACCTTCGACCGCGTCTGCGATGTCCTGTCCACCTACGGTTACCTTGAGCCGGCTGCCGACGGGCGGCTCGCCATCAGCCCGGACGGCCAGCGGCTGCGGCGGATCTACGGGGAAAAGGACCTGCTCATCTCCCAGTCCCTGCGGCTGGGTGCGTTTGATGACCTGGACGCTGCGGAGGTCGCGGCGCTGGCCAGCGTCCTGGTGTACCAGGCGAAACGGGAAGAGCGCGGGCTCCGGCCGCGGATGCCCAGTGTTTCCCTCGAAACGTCGGTGGATATCGTCGTTCGTGAATGGTCTGCCCTGGAGGACGTGGAAGAGGATAACAAGCTTCCGTTGACCGGTGAACCTGAACTTGGGCTTGTGTGGCCTGTTTACAAATGGGCCCGGGGCCGTCACCTGCAGGACGTCCTGAGCGGCACCGACCTCGCGGCGGGAGACTTCGTCCGCTGGGTCAAGCAGGTTGTTGACCTGCTGGACCAGCTTGCCAAGATCCCCGGCCTGGATCCCCGCCTGGCCAGGCTCTGTGCCGAGGCCATTTCCCTGATCCGCCGCGGCGTCGTGGCGTATTCGTCCGTACTTTGACCAGCCGTGCCGGTCCTGGTACCGGCACGCCCCAATGCCAGGAGCACCACTCCCTATGTCCCAGCCTCAAACGCTGCCCGCCCCGCGCCCAAAAACAGTCCTCTACCGGAACGGGTCCGTGTACACCGCCGCAGACCCCTTTGCCACGGCAATGGTGGTGGAGGGCGGCACCGTGGCGTGGGTGGGATCCGAACAAGCGGCCTCGTCCATCGCGGACAGCTCCATGGAGATCATTGACCTCCGCGGAGCCCTGGTGGCGCCGGGTTTCGTGGACTCCCACATCCATCTCACGGAGACGGGCATCGCACTGGACTCGCTGCAGCTGGGCGGCATCCGCTCAGCCAGGGAGCTGCTGGACGCCGTTGCTGCAGCGCCCGGCGACGGCCCTGTCCTGGGCCACGGCTGGGACGAGACTGCCTGGCTGGACAGCGGCCTGCCCACCGCCGCTGAACTGGAGCGGGCATCAGCCGGGCGTCCTGTGTACCTGTCCCGGGTTGACGTTCATTCGGCGCTGGTGTCCGGGTCACTGGCGCATTCGGCCGGGCTGCGGGAGCTGGACGGGTTCGACGGCGGCCCCAGGGTTCGGCGGGCGGCACACACGGCGGCGCGCCGGGCTACCCGCCGCCTGCCAGGGGACGCGCTGAAGCGGCACCAGGCCCGCGCACTGTCCGAAGCGGCCGCAAACGGATACGTGGCGGTGGCCGAAATGGGAGCACCGCATATTGGCGGGGTGGAGGACCTGCGGCTTGCGGGCGCCTGGAACAGCAGTGGGGAAGGAGGCAGTGCCGTCCCGGAAGTCCTGCCGTATTGGGGGGAACTGGCATCTTCCGAAGAGAATGCGCGCAGTCTCCTGGGCCAGTTTGATTTCGGCGTACGGGGGCTTGCCGGCGACCTGAACATCGACGGTTCTGTTGGCTCACGGACAGCGGCTCTGAGGTCAGGGTACATTGATGCTCCGGACGAGCAGGGCAGCCTGTACCTGAGCGTGGAGGAAGCCGCCGCGCACCTGGCCGCATGCTCGCTCGCGGGAGTCCAGGGCGGTTTCCACGTTATCGGTGACGCGGGGCTGGACGCCGCGCTCTCCGCGTTGGAGCTTGCCGCCGCGGAAGTTGGCGAGCAGCGGATGCGTGCCGCAGGGCATCGCTTTGAGCACGTGGAGATGATGGACTCTGCGGCAGTGGAGATGCTGTCCCGGTATGCCGTAACGGTGAGTGCCCAGCCGGCGTTTGACGCTGCCTGGGGCGGGACCGGGGGCCTTTATGAGCAGCGGCTGGGGGAGCGGAGCAGGTCCATGAACCCGTTTGCCACCCTCTACGCAGCCGGGGTTCCCATCTGTTTCGGCAGCGACAGCCCTGTCACAGCGCTGCGCCCCTGGTCCAGCGTCAGGGCATGTATTGAGCACCACAACCTTGATGAGCGCATTTCCGCCAGGGCCGCTTTCCTGGGCCATACGCGTGCCGGCTGGCGGGCAGCCAGGTATCCGGACCCCATGGCAGGACAGCTGGTTCCCGGGGCACCGGCAAGCTTCGCTGTGTGGGAGGTGGAGGAACTGATGGTCCAGGTGGCCGATGGCCGGGTCCAGTCCTGGAGCACGGATCCGAGGGCGCGCACCCCGCTGCTGCCTGCCCTGGACACCGGTGCTGACCCGGTCTGCCTGCAGACGGTCCGCAACGGCGTCGAACTTTTCGCAAGTCCGGCGCTTCGGTCCTGACCGGACCACTGCCGCCCTATAATTGGTAGTTGCGCCTGCTGCCGATCTGTTCGCAGCCGGGCGCACTGACCGTTTCCCCCAGGAAAGGCCCTCTGTGCGAGTCCTCACCATCATTCCCACCTATAACGAACTGGAATCGCTGCCCAAGACCCTTCAGCGGCTTCGCACGGCAGTTCCGGCGTCGGACGTGCTGGTGGTGGACGACAACAGCCCTGACGGTACCGGGCAGCTCGCGGACAGTTTCGCTGCCGGGGACGCCCAGGTGCATGTCCTGCACCGGAAGGGCAAGGAAGGGCTCGGGGCCGCCTACATCGCCGGCTTCCGGTGGGGCCTGGATGCCGGGTACGACGTCCTGGTGGAGATGGACGCGGACGGCTCCCACCAGCCTGAGCAGCTTCCCCAGCTCCTGGAAGCCGTTGAGCAGGGCGCTGACCTTGCTATGGGCTCCCGCTGGGTTCCCGGAGGAAAAGTAGTCAACTGGCCGCTCTACCGCCAGGCCATTTCACGGGTTGGAAGCACCTACGCCCGGCTTATGCTCGGCCTAAGCATCAAGGATGTCACCGGTGGCTACCGTGCCTTCCGCAGGACCACACTGGAAAAGCTCAACCTGGACCTGGTGGATTCGGTGGGCTACGGGTTCCAGGTTGACCTCGCCTTCCGGGTGGCCCGCATGGGCCTGCGCATCGAGGAACGTCCCATCACTTTTGTTGAGCGGGAACTTGGAGCCTCCAAAATGAGCGGCAACATCGTGCTTGAGGCAATGGTGAACGTTACCAAGTGGGGACTCCAGGCCCGCTGGAACACCCTCACCCGCAGGAAAGCGGCGGCCCGGCAGTAGAGGAAGCGCTGCTGCCGAGGGAGCCAGCCAGCCGGACCAACACAGAAGGGGCCGTCCCTGCACGTTCAAGTGCAGGGACGGCCCCTTCCCAGCGTCAGGCCGCCAGTCTGGAACCTCTAGGCGGAGCGGCGTTCCCCGCGGCGTTCGCGCAGGATGGTCAGCCGGTCCTCAAGGATCTGCTCAAGCTCGGGGAGTGAGCGGCGTTCCAGCAGCATGTCCCAGTGTGTACGCACTGCTTTGTCGTTGCTGGTGTCGGGACGCTCGCCATCAACCAGGAGGGCTTCCTTACCGGTTTTGGAAACCCAGACCGGGGGAATCTCCGCTTCTGAGGAGAAGGTGACGAAGACCTGCTCGCCGTCCTCGCACCGGTACTCGACACGCTGGCGCGGAGCCGGCTCTACTCCGGACTCGGTCTCCATGCTCTGTGCACCAAGGCGCATGCCCCGCAGGCTGCGATCGCTCATGATTTCTCCCTCTGGTCGGTTCGCGGCGTATAACACCGCGCCAGCCGGCAGCGGCCAAGCGCCGCCGGACTACTGTGTGCTCTGTGTTGCATCTTTAGATTCAACGCATCGCGAAGCTTCGTTGTTCCAGCGGATCTGCTCCTGCCGGACAAATACTCAAGTATACCGGCGCTGGCCCTGAACAGCCAAAAGGAGGGGCCCGCAGCAGCGGATCCCTCCTTTTGGCCGGCACTCCGGTCGGCCCGGGTTCAAGCTCTAAGGCTCGGACGGTTTGGCTCCCACTTCATCAAACAGGCCGCCGGAACCGGGTTCAGGGTTGGTCCCGCCCAGGGCGTTACCGATCCCCTTCAGGGCCTCGCCGACTTCACTGGGAATGATCCACAGCTTATTGGACGAGCCCTCCGCCAGCTTGGGCAGCGTCTGCAGGTACTGGTAGGCCAGCAGCTTCTGGTCCGGGTTGCCCTTGTGGATGGCGTCGAAGACCTTCTGGATAGCCTGGGCTTCACCGTCAGCACGGAGAATGGCGGCCTTGGCATCGCCTTCCGCCGCGAGGATGGAGGCCTGCCGCTGGCCCTCGGCGGTCAGGATTGCTGACTGCTTGGTCCCTTCGGCAGTCAGGATGGCAGCACGGCGGTCACGCTCGGCGCGCATCTGCTTCTCCATGGAGTCCTGAATGGAGTGCGGCGGGTCGATGGCCTTCAGTTCCACCCGGGAAACCCGGATGCCCCAGCGGCCGGTGGCCTCGTCCAGGACCCCGCGGAGCTGGCCATTGATCTGGTCGCGGGAGGTCAGTGCCTCCTCCAGGTTCAGTCCGCCCACCACGTTGCGCAAGGTGGTGGTGGTCAGTTGCTCCACGGCTTGTATGTAGTTGGCAATCTCGTACGTGGCCGCGCGCGGGTCAGTCACCTGGAAATACACCACAGTGTCGATGGAGACCACCAGGTTGTCCTCGGTGATGACGGGCTGCGGCGGGAACGAGACCACCTGCTCACGAAGATCCAGCAGCGGCAGGAGCCGGTCCACGAACGGAATCAGGATGGTCAGTCCCGGATTGAGCGTCCGCTGGTATTTTCCAAGCCGTTCAACCACTCCTGCCCGCGCCTGTGGAATGATCCGGACCGCCCGGACCAGAACGATAATCACAAACACGATCAGGACCACCAGCACTATGGCGAGTGCGGCTCCTCCTGCGTTATCCATACATCTCCTTTTTCCCCAATTGTTCAGGCTGTATCAGGACTTATCGTCGGCTTCCGAGGGCGCCGAGACGACGGCGGTTGCGCCGTCGATCGCGGCTACAACTACTTTTTGTCCGGCGGGAAGGACCCCTGCCGCGGAGCGTGCGCTCCAGATGTCGCCGCCAATCTTGACCAGGCCGCCGTCGGACGTCACGGGTTCCATGACCACGGCCAGCTCGCCGATCAGGCGGTCCACGTTGGTCCGCTGCTCGGACGGACCCTTCTTAAGGTGGGACAAAGCGACGGGCCGGACAAACGCAATCATGAGGAGTGAAACGACGCAGAAAACCACGATCTGCAGCCACGGGTCCGCGCCCGCGAAGTCGGCCACCAGGGCGGCGAGGGTTCCTCCGCCGAGCATGATGAAGAACAGGTCAAGGGTGATCATCTCAATCACTGCAAAAGCGAGGAAAGCAGTGAGCCACAGTGCCCACCAGTTCTCGCCCAACCATTCGAACAACGTTCTCCCCCTTCGCTACGGGAAGCCGCGTCCGCGGATCCGCCAGTAACTGTCCTTCCATCCTAGTGCGGGTGTCCGTATTATGGGCGGGCCGGGCTCAGCTGTGGGGGATAGTGGCCAAGTCGTTACGCCGGCTGCGGCGTGGCGGGCCGGAAGACGGTCAAGCGGAACCTGGCTTCGGTCTGCAGGGTCTCGGGCTGCCCCTCAAGGCGGCCGGTGATGGCTGCGGGGTCAAGATGGTGCCCGGCCGGGCCCATGTAGGCAAGGCCTGCCGCCTCCTGGCGGGTAAGCGACAGGGGGAACCCGACGTCGCGGGCCTCCTCGACGATGAAGTGGGGAGCCATCGCCCCGGCAAGGCGGCTGTCCTTGTCCTCTTCGATGGCGAGCATTCCCGTGATACGGGCGATCGAGGCCAGATGCCCGTGCCGGGGAGTCACCACCAGCAGGCGTCCGGTGGGCCGCAGAACGCGGGCGAACTCCGGCGCGTTGCGGGGCGCGAAGACGACAGTGACCACGTCGACAGAGTTCCCGGCCAGCGGCAATGCCTGCCACACGTCCCAGGCCAGGTGCAGCGCCTCGGGGTTGAGCCTTGCGGCCCGCCTCAGTGCGAATTTGGAGATGTCCAGGCCCAGGGCTGCGACGTTCAGTCCTTCTGCTGCCGCTGCGTCGAGAACAACGCGGAGGTAATGCCCGGTCCCGGTGCCGGAGTCGAGGACGACGGCGGGTTCCCTGGCGAGGTGCGGCACGACGGCGGCAGCTACGGCGTCCGCGAGCGGGCGGTAGTGGCCGTGCCCCAGAAAGTTGAACCGGGCATCAACCATTTCGGCGGTGTCGGCCTCGAAAGCCGTGCCTTTGCCCACGAGCAGGTTGAAATAGCCCTGCCGGGCAGCGTCGAAGCTGTGACCGGAGCCGCAGGCAAGGCCGCCCTGCCCTGAAGGATTCGCCCGTGCAAGTTCCAGCGGCTCCGAGCACACCGGACACAGCAGAGGAAGGCTGGGAAAGGGCATACGCACCATCTTAGGGCTGTCCGCGCATGTCCAGCAGTGCGCGGACTGGCCAGCCGCGTCACCAACGTCTCAGGTCAATACACCTGGCCCGCAGGGAAGGGGGCGGTGCCGGCATCGAAGCCGAGGCCGGCCTGCGCCCTGCTGATTCCGGGCTCGGCCCAGTGGGCGGCGTACTCGGCGTTGCTGCTGAGCGAGCGCAACTGGGCCCGGTCCACGTAGAGAATGCCGTTGAGGTGGTCAGTTTCGTGCTGCACAATGCGCGCCTGCCAGCCTGCGAACTCCTGTTGAACCGCTGATCCGTCGGGCGCCTGAAACTCCAGCAGGACTTTCTCCGGGCGGGCGACCACTGCCTGCAAGCCGTTCAGGGACAGGCAACCCTCGTAGAAGGAAGCCAGCTCCGTGCCCACGGCTGTGTAGCGGGGGTTGAGGATGGCAAGGAACTCAAGGGGACTCCGTTTGCGCAGAGCTGCGGCCTCCGGGTCGACGTCGTACTGGTCCTCCAGGACGGCTATCTGCAGCGGTATGCCCAGCTGCGGTGCTGCCAGTCCGACGCCGGGCGCCTCGTGCATGACCTGCCGCATGAGGGTGATCAGGCGGTCAAGCTGATTGGCGGAGAGCTGGCCATCGAAGGCGGCGGCGCGCTGGCGGAGTGCAGGATGGCCGGCCTGCACAATGGGCGGCAGCGTCCCTGCGGACAGGATCCGCTCCACAGTGTCCCGGATCTGTTCGTTATTGAGGGCGGTCTCCGGCGGATTGTGGCTCATGGAGAAAAGCCTACTGGGGGCGTGCCATTCCGGCGGAAGGGCTGGGTTATGGTCTTTCCATGGCTGAAGACTCCTCCTCGAACACCCCTGCCCTGGACTGCGTCCTGGCTTTCATCCGCGTCCTGGAATCAGGCGGGGGATCCGACGACATCAGGCCCTTCCTGGCTGACTCCTTCGTGCTCGTGGAAGCCCCGCACCTCCTGGCACCGGAAGGATCCACGAGGTCACTGGAATCAGTGCTTGCCGGTGCCGACCAGAGCTCAGAAGTGGTCGCGGACCAGAAGTTTACGGTCAGGCGCACTACCTGTGAGGGCGGAAGAGTGGCTGTGGAGGCAGACTGGTCAGCCACCGCGCTGATGGACCTGCGCTACTGGGACAGCGGAGAGACCATCCGCGCCAGGACATCATCGGTGTTCGAGGTCAGCGACGGAAAGATCCTGAGCCAGGACAGTTACGACTGCTACTTCAGGTGACGGCCCAGGGAGGCTTTGCCTTCCCGGGACCTGATTACTGCATCGTGAACCGGCGGGCAGTCCACTGGTTAATGGCCGGAGTGGAAGCGGCGGCCCCAATGGCAAGGTTCCGCAGCTTCAGGAGAGGTCCGGGCAGTGGGCGTCCCAGCATCATATTGAATTCCGACTGCCGCCGTGCGGTCACGGCGGCACGCTGCCGGCCGGCCTCGAACTCTTTCAGCTCCGCGTCCACCGCCTCCCCAGCCAGGGACCTGGCAATCACCGGAGCCAGGGCCCGGGCATCAAGCCAGCCAAGATTCATGCCCTGACCACCGATGGGGCTGATCTCGTGTGCAGCGTCCCCGATCAGCAGGACCCGCCCGGCCACGGTACGCCGGGCGAGAGTGGACCGGACACTGAACGCGCTCGTCATGCAGTTGGTCTCCGCCTCCGGCATGATTCCCGTCCGCGCGTGCACCAGCTCTGCCAGCTGGACCGCGTCTGCTGCTTTGGCAGGCTGACCGAGACGTACCACCCACCGCCGCAGGCCACCGGGAAGCGGGAAGGACTCAACGATTCCCCCTGGTTCCAGGAACAACACCGCCATCTGACCGTGATGCCCGGCGTCAGCGAAGTCTCCCATCAGGTAGTGGTCGGGATAGGCCTTCGCCTTGACGGGCACACCGAGCGCGCCGCGCATCCGTGACCTCGCGCCGTCAGCCGCCACCACAACGGTGGCCTCGAAGCCATCGTGGCCTGCTTGTCCATCCACAGAAGGTTCGACGGCGACGGCGGTCCTGTCGCCGTCGTCGTTCAGTCCCGTGACCTCGATGCCCCGGACCATTGCCTTACTGTCCAGGGCAAGGACGCGTTCCTCCAGCAGCTGTTCCGTCCGGTACTGGGGGAGGGCCAGCACGAACGGATAGTCCTTCGAAACGTTTGCGAAGGACATGGTGCCCACTGTCTTGCCGCCGCTGACCGCCAGGCCCGTACGGATGGCCACGCCCTCCTGCACCATGGCTGCGGCCACGCCGACCTCGTCCAGTGCAGCGAGGGCAGGCGGGTGGATCCCGATGGCGCGGGTGTGGATGTTCCGTTCCTTCCTCTGCTCGAGGATGCGCACCGAGATTCCCTGCTTCAGGAGGGAAGCGGCCAGGTACAGTCCCACCGGTCCGCCCCCGATAATGGCGACATCTGTCCGCACGTCAGCCCCTCGGGTAAGCGAGTACCTGGTGGAAGGCACTGCCGGACCGGACATCCCAGCCTGGTGGAGCGGTGGATATCAGCTCAGGACGCGTGTAACTCCGGCGGATGGAGGTCAGCCCGTCCGCGCGGATGAAGGAATGGCGGAACGGAAGGGCGGCAACGCTGAAGAGGGCATAGGCCACCGTGCTTCGGCGGAGATCGTTGTGAAGTGCCGCCTGTCCGGCCAGTATTTCCGAATGTGCCAGCAGTTCCAGCAGTTGCCCGTGATCCAGGTGGTGCAGGACATGGTTCGAGATCACGAAGTCGTACTGCCTGCCTTCCTGCACGAGTTCACTGCTGTGGGCCTGCCGGAAACTGACCCCGGGCATGGCCGGGCGCTGCAGGGCAAAGGCGGCCGCCCGGGGATCAGGATCGATGCCTGTGATGTCCAGCCCCACGTGGTCCCGTGCTGCCCACCGTGCCAGCATGACGGCAAGGTCACCGCCGCCTGAACCGATATCCAGAAGGGTTCCCGGCCGGGCACTGGCGGCAAGGAAGGGGCGCAGCTCCCGCACGTACAGCCGCCGCCATCCGGCCAGCGCCCGGTTCACGGCGGCAAACTGCCTGTACGTGTTGTCCAGGGCCTGCGGATCGCAGTCAGGCAGGTCCATGATCTCAGTGGCACCGGTGGCGCGCTGCCGCAGCAGGAGGTCCACGGGATCAGGCCACCGGCGCTGCCGCCGGCAATCGCTCCTGCTCCTGCTCCACGTGTGGGGTCTGTTCCGCCGTCACGTGGCGCTGAGCCTGCCGCAGTTTGGTGAACAGCGCGGTTTCCACGGTGAGGCCCGGGCCGAACGCCATGGAGCAGATGCGCTCGTCGCCCGGCTCCGGGTCCTGCTCCAGGATGTGCTTGATGACAAAAAGAACCGTCGCGCTGCTCATGTTGCCGTAGTTCCTGAGGATCTCGCGGGCCGGGACCAGCTGCTCCGCGGTCAGGCCAAGCCGGGATTCCACTTTGTCCAGGATGCTCCGGCCGCCGGGGTGGATGGCCCAGTGCCGGATGTCGGAGTAGGGGAGGGCCGCTAGCTCCGGTTCCCGTGCCAGCAGCGGCTCCAGCGCCCCGACGATGTGGTCATCGATGATGTGCGGCACGTAGTTTCCGAGGACCATCTCGAAACCGTGGTCGCCAATGTTCCAAGCCATCGAGTCCTCGCCGACGGGAGTAAGCACAGTCTCGAAGTGGTCCAGCTGCAGGAGGGCGTTTTCCTTCGTGCCCGGCCGCGCGGTGACGACGGCGGCAGCGGCGCCGTCAGCGAAAAGGGCGGATCCCATGATGGTGTCGGGATCGTTGGAGGTGCGGACATGGAGCGAGCAGAGTTCCGCGCAAACAACCAGGACGACGGCGTTGGGGTCGGCTTCGCAGAACAGCTTCGCGGCGCGGAGTGCGGGAAAGGCCGCGTAACACCCCATGAAGCCGAGGTGGTAGCGCTGGACGGCAGGATCCAGGCCAAGCTCCCGGACGATTTTGTAGTCAGGTCCAGGGTTGAAGAAACCGGTGCAGGAGACGGTCACGAGATGAGTTATGTCAGGTAGATTGAGCTCCGGACAGGCTTCCACGGCCGATCGGGCAGCCTCAACAAACAACTTGGTGGCTTCGCGGCCGAAGATTTCATTGCGGACCTTTGTGCTGGGATTCAGCAGGAGGCCGGTGGCCTGGTCGTAGAAATTGGGGTCGTCGGCGCGAAAATCATTGGTCATTTCCTCGACGGCCGTAAACCGGGTTTCGATGGCCGCCGAATCGAAACACGTACTCACCAGCCGTGAACCGAGCCTGGACAATCCGGGCTGCGCCGCAAAGACGTCCCGGGCTTCGGACTGGATCAGCATCGTTTGAGGGACTGCAGTTTCAAGGGCGCGTACGTAGACCGTCATTGACTCATTCTTAACGAGCGCAGGGATATTGGCAACGGCCAGCGAGGCTTTGACCTGCGGTCATGTCCGGTCTGTCCAGGCCAATACGCTGCGGAATGTGCCCCTGCCGGACACTCTGAGAAAGTGCCGATAATCTACATTATGTAAAGCTGAGTTTTGCTTACCTCATCAGATGAATCACGCAGGCCCTCTCCTGCGGATTCCGCACGGATTCCGGATGAGGCGTTCGAGCCCCTCCGTGCAGCAGCGTTCAGGGACGGATTCAAGGAACAGTTCGGCGATGAATATGCACCATTACCAGTAGAAAAAAGTTGTGGGTGCATCTGATGACGACCGCCGGTTCAATCCCGGCTACACGGCCGGCGGCTTGTTCCTGGCTGCCAGGACTGCCAGATCACGGATGAGTCTTTGCACCTCGTGTTCACGGCCGCGGGCGGGAACGGCCGGGGACGTCGCTGCCGGGCCTTTAAGAGGTTCCGGGGCGGGCTTCGGCTCGCTGGTCGGTTTTACGGGAGGCTGGTCCCCTGCCGCAAACGGATCAATGAAGTGTACGTTTTCCATATACAACCTCCCCCAAGGCTTTTGCATTTTCCTTATAGTACTCATGGGACTTGTCATTTCAACTAATTCGCGGTGAGCGGCCGCAGCGGGTTCCATGGCCACGGCCCGTCCGCTCCCCCAGCCGGCACATCCGCTCCGCTGACCGTGGACGTAGCAGTGGGCCTATCCGTTCCCGGGGCAGGGATCAACTGCCACCACGGCTCTTCGGCCGGACCCGGCCGCCCCTCTTGCCCCAGGACCTTTGGCTCTCCCGTTCAGGGGATCGAGGCTTCATGATGGCAGGGACGTTCCGGACACAGTGCCGGCAGGAGGTGGCGACAATGGCCAGTACCCGGCATGAAGTGCAGTCCCCATTTCCTGCGCGCTCCCCCAACGCTATGCAAAGGCTCCTGTCCGGCCGGTTAACAGGCCTTGCCGTCGGGACGGCCCTCGCAGCGGGGTGGGGGCTTCTCTCCGGCTGGATGATGCCCCGCGGTCCGCTGACAACGGGTGAAGCGCTGGCAACCATGACCGTAAGCCTGGTCATAGGCATCGCTGCAGGAGCATCAATGGGTTCACGCTGGGCAATGCTGGTTGCGCCCGTCGTTTCGGTGATTGTGTTTGAAGCCGCCCGGCTGGGTGCTGAAGGCCCGACTGTGGATGCTGTCCAGTCCAGCACCTACGGCATCTTTGCCTTCATCGTGGGCCGTGGTTTCCATGCGCTGCTGGCTCTCACTCCCATGATTCTGGGCGCGGCAGTCGGTGCCGGACACATGCGGCGATCCGAGCCATCCACGCCGCGCCGCCGCGCTAAGCTTTGGCGTGGCATCCGGCGGTCCCTGGCCGCCGTCGTCGGCCTGGCTCTCGTTGCCTTGGCCGTTCTGATCGCCCGGCCCGCCTCTACCTCGCCCATCATGGGTCCTGACGGCAACCCCGCGGCGGGCAGCATCACAGAACTCACCACCGTGGAGGCCGGCGGCAAGGACCTTGGCCTGATGCTCCGCGGGACCAGCACCAGAAACCCCGTCCTGCTGTTCCTGGCGGGAGGCCCCGGCGGTTCAGAGCTCGGAGCCATGCGCAACCACCTCCCCGCCCTCGAAGAAACTTTTCTTGTGGCGACGCTCGATCAACGGGGTACGGGCACGTCCTACCCGGCCCTCGATCCGACCTCCACCCTCAGCCTCGAGAGCTACGTAAAGGACACACTGTCGGTCACCAACTACCTGCGGGAGCGTTTTGACCAGGACCGCATTTATCTGATGGGCCAGTCGGGCGGCACTCTTCACGGCATTCTTGCCGTCCAGCGCAACCCGGACTTCTACCGTGCGTTCGTCGGCGTAGGCCAAATGGTCAGTCCGCTCGAAACGGACCGGATCTTTTACCAGGACACCCTTGACTGGGCGAACCGGACCGGCAAAGCGGAGCTGGCAGGGAAACTGGAAGACATTGGTCCCCCGCCCTACGAAAGCATGCTCGACTACGAAACTGCGTTGTCCCATGAGTACGAGGTCTACTCTTACGATCGCACGGGCAATTCGGAGGGCGAGGGCGGGTTCTCCGAGAATTTCCTGGTCCCCGAATACACCTTCACGGACCAGGTTCATCTGCTCGGCGCGTTCATGGACACCTTCGCTGTCCTCTACCCGCAACTCCAGGACCTCGACTTCCGGAATGACGCAATCTCGCTGGAGGTGCCTGTCTTCTTTGTCCAGGGGGCCCATGAAGCGCGCGGCCGCGCCGAACCCTTCCGCGAATGGGTAGCGGTCCTCGAAGCCCCGGGCAAAGAGGTCGTGGAGTTCGAAAATTCCGGGCACAGGCCCCTGTTCGAGGAGCCGGCGAAATTCGTTGCGTTTATGCGGGACACCGTGCTTACCGGCACGGCGTCCTGACATGGCGGGGCCAAGGCCGCAGAAGAGTTGAGGAAGTAAATGAAACGGCGGAACGCGGCTGGTAACCCGGATTAACGCGGTCTACGACTGGAACAAGCCGCTGGTGGCGCTGGCCGTCGTCGTACTTTTGGAGTTCGGCGACTTTGCTATGCTCCGCAGGATGCTCCTGGGAATCGAGGACAGGGGCGAGGCGGTGAACGGCAGCGGCCACGCTGGCTGAACTGCCAAAGTCAGCGCCTGGATCCCACCCCGGCCCCGACCAGTGCACCGACGCCTAACCCGAGTGCAAAGCCAAGGAACGGGCTGTCGAACACCGCCAGCCCAAGGGTGATTCCAACTGCCGCGCCAAGCAGGCAACAGATCCAGAGCGGCTTGTTCACAGGGCTCCTATCCTGGTTGGCGTAACCGGTGGCGGTGAGTGCCTGCCGCCGTCAGCCGTCATAGGCCCTTCGCAGTTCCGCAATGTCAAGCTTCCGCATGTTCAGCATCGCCTGCATGGCGCGCTGCGAGCCGTGGGGATCCGGTCCGGCGATCAATGACGGCAGGATGGTCGGAACGATCTGCCAGGACACTCCGAAGCGGTCCTTCAACCAGCCGCACTGGCTTTCCGAACCTCCGTCCGTGAGCGCAGTCCAGTACCTGTCCACTGCGGACTGGTCCTCGCAGTCCACCACAAACGAGATGGCTTCGGTGAAGCTGGAACCCCGTGCACCGTTCAGGGCAGTGAATGCGCGCCCTTCAAGTTCAAAGTCCACGGCGATGGCCTCACCCGCCGGACCCGGGCCGCCCTCACCGAACCTCGAAACGTTCACAATCTTTGAGTCGTCGAAAACTGAGGCATAGAACGTTGCCGCTTCTTCCGCCTGGTTGTCGAACCAGAGGCAAGTCCCGATCTTTCGTGGCATGGATGGCTCCCTTCCGGCTCGAGCCTAATGCCGGGGCCCACGGCGCACAACGACTGGGGCTAGGCTCGAAACCATGAGTTCCCGCACCATGAAGTCCCCCGGACCGCCCGTCCTCCGCCTGCCGCTGGCAGCCGCACTTACGGATACCGTCCTGATTTTGGTGTTCGCCGCCGTCGGACGCGATGCCCACCAGCGCGGCGATATCATTTCGGGTGTGCTGCTGACCGCTTGGCCGTTCCTTGCGGGGGCGGCCATCGGGTGGGCTGCTGCCAGAGCGTGGCGGGCCCCGCTCTCGGTGCGCAGGGCCGGGCTGGCCGTATGGCTTGGCAGCGTGGCGGGAGGGATGGCGCTGCGTGCGGTGACGGGGCAAACGGTGGTGCTCCCGTTCGTCATCGTGGCCCTGCTCAGCCTGGGGCTATTGCTCCTTGGCTACCGTCTGCTGCTCGCAGGCCTGCGGCGCCGAAGGCGTGCCTGAGTGCCCAACGGCGCGGTTCACGCCGGGCCGGAAGTGCGGGCCGATGTAATAGGCTGGCAGCACTGAAAGCTTGCCGGGCACTGCTACGGCGCAACAGATCCGGAAGGTTCAACGTGATCACCGCATTCGTTCTGATCAAGACCGACGCTTCCCGCATTCCCGAGACGGCCGAGGAAATCTCCGCGATCGAGGGCATCAGCGAGGTGTATTCAGTGACTGGTGAATGGGACCTCATTGCAGTGGCCCGGGTGCACCAGCACGAGGACCTGGCCGACGTCATTGCCGACCGGCTTTCCAAGGTCCCTGCCGTGGTGCACACCACGACGCATATTGCCTTCCGGGCCTACTCTCAGCATGACCTTGACGCGGCGTTTTCGATGGGCTTCGAACAGTAGCCTGATTCCTGCTAGCGGGCAGTCAGGGAAACCCACTTCTCAAGAACCGCCGCAGCCGCGCCGGAATCAATCGAGTCTGCCGCGCGGTCAAACGCGGACTGCATACGGTCACCAAAGTGCCCCGTGGCGGATTCGTCGAAAGCCACCAGGCCGGCAGCCGCATTAAGCAGAACCGCATCGCGGGCTGCGCCTTCCTTGCCTGCGAGGACGTCCCGGACCACAGCGGCGTTAACCTCCGCATTGCCGCCCCGAAGCTGCTCGACAGTAGCCAGGCCAATGCCCAGGTCCTGCGGAGTGAAAGTAAGTTCAGTCACGATGCCGCCGCGGATTTCCCACACGGTGGACGGGCCGGTGGTGGTCAATTCATCGAGGCCGTCGTTTCCCCGGAACACCAGTCCCCTGCTCCCCCGCTGAGCCAGGACGCCAGCCACCAGCGGCGCCATCCTCGCGTTTGCGACGCCGACCGCCGAGGCCTGCACATTGGCCGGGTTGGTCAGGGGACCAAGGAAATTAAAAGCAGTCGGAACGGCCAGTTCCCTGCGGGGAACCGCCGTGTGGCGGAATGACGGGTGGAAGACCTGGGCAAAGCAGAAGGTAATCCCCGCCTCCTCGGCGTTTCGCGCCACCTGCTCGATGGTGAGATCCAACCGGACACCCAAGGCTTCCAGTACATCGGCGGAGCCGGACGACGACGACGCTGCCCTGTTGCCGTGTTTGACCACCTTTGCGCCGGCTCCTGCAGCAACAAGGGCGGCCATGGTGGAGATGTTCACCGTATTCAACTGGTCTCCACCCGTACCCACGATGTCCAGCTTTTGACCTGAGATCCTCACCGGTTTTGCGTGGGCAAGCATGGCGTCAACCAACCCGGAAAGTTCCTCCACAGTTTCACCCTTGGCGCTGAGCGCCACCAGGAACCCGGCGATCTGCGCCGGGGTGGCCTCGCCGGACATGATGGTGTCCATTGCCCAGGAGGTGTTGTCAGCAGTAAGGTCGGCTCCGCTGATCAGCGCGGAGATCAGCCTGGGCCAGGAGTTGACGGACGGTGCAGAAGCCTGTGAAGTCACCTCCTGATGCTATCGAGGGATGCCGGAGACTGACCAATATGAACCACCGCGGGAACTTTTCGGCGCGAATTCGCGTCTTTGTAGAAAAAGTCCCCGAAAAAGGCGGTTTGCGTTGGGCAGCACGGACTTTTGCAGACATAATGTCTATGTGACATCTGCGACCCATGCCCCCAGTACCCCGGCGCACCCCACGCTGAACCGCCCCAATATGGTTTCCGTTGGAACCGTTGTGTGGCTGTCCAGCGAGTTGATGTTCTTCGCCGGTCTCTTCGCCATGTACTTCACGCTGCGCTCCACGAGCGCACAGATGTGGGCGGACGAGACAGCCAAGCTCAACTTCCCCTTTGCGCTCGCCAACACCATCGTCCTCGTGGCCAGTTCCTTTACTTGCCAGATGGGCGTCTTCGCGGCCGAACGGCTCCAGCCGCGCCGGACCGGGGGTGTGTTCCAGTTCGCCCGCTGGGGAATGAACGAATGGTTCACCCTGACGTTCCTCATGGGCGCGTTCTTTGTCGCCGGGCAGGCCACCGAATACGCGATGCTCGTTTCTGAGCACGTGTCGCTTTCCTCCAACGCGTACGGCTCCGCTTTCTACATGACCACCGGGTTCCACGGCCTGCACGTCATCGGCGGGCTCATCGCCTTCCTGCTCATCATGGGCCGGTCTTTTGCCGCGAAGAAGTTCGGGCATTTCGAAGCGACGTCAGCGATCGTCACCTCTTACTACTGGCACTTCGTGGATGTCGTGTGGATCGGCCTCTTCCTGGTCATCTACGTACTCAAGTAGCCAGCTTTGATTCTTTTTCTACAAGAGGCAGAATTTCAGGTAGCGGCTCCCCGAGCCGGCGCAGGATCGAATAAAGGAACCACCACGTGAAGGCACTCTCACAAAAGCGGCGTCACCCACTTGCAGCAATAGCGCTGCTCCTGATGGGGCTCCTCATCACGGGTGGGCTCTACGCCGTGGCTACCACCGTCAACGAGGCAAAGGCCTCCACCACCTCGTACAGCGCGGATGACGTGGAGGAGGGCGGCAAGCTGTTCGCCGCCAACTGCGCCACCTGCCACGGCATGGGTGCCAGCGGCAGTGAGGCCGGTCCTTCCCTGGTCGGCGTCGGTGCCGCCTCGGTTGACTTCCAGGTTGGAACCGGCCGCATGCCGATGCAGATGAACGGCCCCCAGGCGATGAAGAAGCCTGTCCAGTTCAACGATGAGCAGACCAGGCAGCTCGCCGCCTACGTGGCGTCCCTGGGCGCCGGACCGGCAATTCCGGAAGAGGGCCTGCTGGATGAAGGCGGCGACGCCGCTGCCGGTGGCGAACTGTTCCGCGTCAACTGCGCCATGTGCCACAACGCTGCTGCCGCCGGTGGTGCTCTGACGCGCGGCAAGTTTGCGCCCGCGCTGGCCGACGTTTCCGGCAAGCACATCTACGAGGCAATGGTGACGGGCCCGCAGAACATGCCTGTGTTCAGCGATTCCAACATCACCCCCGAAGACAAGCGGGACATCATCACCTTCCTGAAGCAGATCGAAACCACCGGTTCGCCCGGCGGCGCCGACCTCGGGTCCCTCGGTCCCGTGGCGGAGGGCCTGTTCGTATGGGTAGCAGGCCTTGGCGTCATCATCGCCTTCACCATCTGGTTGACTTCCCGGACGTCCTGACATCCGGGCACCGCACACTTCTGCTGATCCGTCAGCAGCTTGATATTAGAAACTAACCCGGTATCCGCCGGGACGAGAGAAGGATGAGGCGAATTATGGGCAACCATAGTGACGGCAGTCCGAGCCACTCGGGCACCGTAGCTAGGGCTGGTCAGAATGAGGTGGAGAAGTTCCAGGACCCTGGAATTCCTCCGCACCGTTTGCGCCTGGCTGACACGGACCCGAAGGCCGCAAAGCGGGCAGAACGGCAGGTCGCCTTACTATTTGGCATTTCTGTTGTTGGAACCCTGATCTTCCTGGTGGCGTACTTCGCCATCGACCTGGGAGCCGAAGATTCGAGCATTGGGACCATCCGGCTCCAGAACATGCTGTTGGGGCTTGGTACCGCGTTCGCGATGCTCGGCATCGGTACCGGCATTGTGCACTGGGCCAAAGCGCTCATGCCTGACCACGAAGTTTCCGAGGAGCGCCACGCGATCCGTTACGAAGAGGACCGCCAGGCGGCTGTCCGAATCGTGGATGACATCGTTGAAGAGACGGGCATCAAGCGCCGTCCCCTGATCCGGAACACGCTCCTGGGTGCGGTTGCCCTGGCGCCCCTGCCGGCAGTTGCCATCTTCGGTGACCTCGGACCGCGGCCTGATAACAAGCTGGCGCACACCCTGTGGGCGCCCCAGGAGGGCAAGCTTAAGCGCCTCGCCCGGGACCCCGACGGAACGCCAATCAAGGCCTCCGACGTCACCATCGGTTCTGCGTTCCACGTCATTCCGGAGGGCCTGAACGACCTCCACGAAGGCAAACTCAACGAAAAGGCCAAGGCCGTTGTGCTGCTCATGCGGCTGGACCCGGCGTCGTTGAACCCCTCCGAGGGCCGCGAGGACTGGGGCTACAACGGAATCGTTGCCTACTCCAAGATCTGCACCCACGTCGGTTGCCCTGTCGCTCTCTACGAGCAGCAGACGCACCACCTGCTGTGCCCGTGCCACCAGTCCACCTTCGACCTCACTCAAGAGTGCAAGGTGATCTTCGGCCCCGCCAGCCGGCCTCTCCCCCAGCTGCCCATTGCAGTTGACGACGAGGGCTACTTGGTCGCCACCAGCGACTTCAAAGAACCTGTAGGACCAAGTTACTGGGAGCGTGATATGCATGAGCGCAGCGTCAACAGCTGAGCCCGCTTTCGTCGCCAAAACCAAGACAGGCCGGGTTACCGACTTCGTCGATCAGCGTGTTGGCGGTTCCGGAATTCTCCGCGAGTTCGGCCGCAAGGTCTTCCCGGACCACTGGTCCTTCATGTTCGGCGAAGTTGCCCTCTACTCTTTCGTCATCCTGCTGCTCTCCGGCACGTTCCTGACGTTCTTCTTCGATCCGTCCATGGCCGAGACGCACTACGACGGTTCGTACGTGCCGTTGAAGGGCGTCGAGATGTCGGTGGCGTACAGCTCTTCGCTCGATATTTCGTTCGACATCCGTGGCGGGCTGTTCATGCGCCAGGTCCACCACTGGGCCGCCCTGCTGTTCGTGGCATCCATCGCGGTGCACATGCTCAGGGTCTTCTTCACGGGAGCTTTCCGCAAGCCCCGCGAAATGAACTGGGTTGTGGGCGGCGTGCTGCTCATCCTGGCCATGGCTGCCGGCTTCACCGGTTACTCCCTGCCTGACGATCTGCTCTCCGGTAACGGCCTGCGCATTATCGACGGCGTTATCAAGTCCATCCCGGTCATCGGTACCTACATCTCGTTCTTCCTCTTCGGCGGCGAGTTCCCGGGTACGGCAGTCATCGGACGCCTCTACATGCTGCACATCCTGCTGGTGCCGGCGCTGATCCTGCTGATGATCGTTCTCCACCTGTTCATGGTGGTTGTTCACAAGCACACCCAGTACCCCGGTCCGGGCCGCAACGACAACAACGTCGTCGGGTACCCCCTTGGTCCCGTTTACGCTGCAAAGGCCGGCGGGTTCTTCTTTATCGTCTTCGGCGTGCTGGCGCTGATGGCAGGGTTCTTCACGATCAACCCGATCTGGAACTACGGTCCCTACGACCCCTCCCCCGTCTCCGCCGGTACTCAGCCTGACTGGTACATCGGTTTCGTTGACGGTGCGCTGCGCCTGATGCCGGGCACCTTCGGTGACTGGCAGGTTGAGCAGACGTGGCTTGGTTTCGTGTTCTCGTTCAACGTACTGCTGCCGGCCCTGGTGCCTGCAGGCATCCTGTTCACAGTGATGTTCATGTACCCGTGGATCGAGCGCTGGGTCACCAAGGATGATCGTGAGCACCACGTTCTGGACCGTCCCCGCAATGCCCCCACCCGTACCGCAATCGGCATGGCCGGTTTCGTTTGGTACTGCGTCATGTGGGCAGCTGCAGGTTCGGACCTCATCGCCACGCACTTCAGCGTTTCGCTGAACGACGTCACCTACTGGCTGCGGGCCCTGTTCTTCATTGGCCCGATCATTGCTTTCATCGTGACCAAGCGTGTGGCCCTGGCCCTTCAGCGCAAGGACCGGGAAATCGCACTCCACGGACGTGAGACCGGCCGCATTGTCCGGCTCCCGCACGGTGAATTCATCGAGGTACACGCTCCCCTGGATGAATACAAGCGCTACAAGCTCGTGGGCTTCGAATCTCCTCAGGTCCTGCCCGCCGTGCCCAACGAGCATGGCGTTGTAACCCGCAAGGAGAAGCGCCGCGCGTTCCTCTCCAAGTGGTTCTTCGAGGACCGGGTAGCCCCTGCAACGCCCGCTGAGCTGGAAGCGGCCCACGGCCACGGCCACGAAGCAGTCGAGGCGCCAGAGGCAGCCAAGAGCCTGTCGCACTAAGCTCTATGATTCAACAAGGAAGGCCCGGTCCACGTGGACCGGGCCTTCCTTTGTGCTGCGGATGCTGTGGCGCCCGGGAGAAAGGGCCGCGATGGCGTCGTCGACCTGCGTCCCCAGGCTTCCTAGTGGTTGCGGGCCCTGCGTGCACCGGGGCGCTGCAGTGGAACCCACAGCTTGTAACGGTCCGCGCGGTAGTACGAGACGGAATAGTCCACCATCGCCCGGGCAACAAAGGCGTGCCGTTGGATCTTCAGGAGCGGGGAACCCACTTCCACATTCAGCAGGCGCGCGGTGGACGGTGACGCCGCCGTGGCCTCGATCATGTCCTCGCCCCATTCCATGACCAGGCCGAACTGCTCACTCAGGACGTTGTAAAGCGATGTGGGCGGTTCCCCCTCCAGCAGCCCCGGGACCCGGTGAGCGGGGATGAAGTTTTCATCCACACTCATTGGCTCACCGTCCGCGAGCAGCAGGCGACGGAACCGGACGAGCGGTGTGCCCTCGTCCAGCTGCAGTTCACGTGCCAGGAATGCACTGGCTCCAATTTGCTCAAAGCTAAGTACCTTTGCGGCCGGGACCATGCCCCGCCGCTGCATCTCCTCACTGTATGAGGTCAGTTTCACCTGGAGATCGAGCTTCGGTCTCCGGACGAACGTCCCCAAGCCCACAACTCGCTCGATCACTTCCTCGCCTACCAAAGCGTCGATAGCCTGACGGACAGTCATCCGTGCCAGTCCAAATCGTTCGGCGAGGTCGCGTTCCGAGGGCAGGGCCGAGCCTGGCGGGCAGGACTGCGCAATGTAGGACCGCAGGATCTCGCGAAGCTGGATGTAGATTGCCGTGCCGCTGGCGCGGTCTATATCGCCGACGATGGCCGCCGCACTACCAGGCATGGGGCCTCGCCCCTACATTGAAGTTCACCCTCCAATTTTAGGGCAGGTCTAGACCAGCGATGCGCCGTTCCGCCGTTTGGCGGCGCAAGACCCCAGACCGCTATATTTGTCAGGAAAATGTCCTGCCGGCGGCGGTAAGCTGCCACAACGAAGGAGTGTCCCCTTGCCAGTTCAGAAGGCCGTGGTCAAGGCCTCAGTTGGTCTGCACGCGCGGCCTGCCGCCGTTTTTGTGCGGGCTGTTACTGAGACCGGGTTGCCGGTAACCATCGCCAAAGCGGGCGACCCCCACGTGGACGCACGTTCGCTCCTGCAGGTGATGACGGCAGATTTTCACCAGGGGTGCGAGGTGGAGTTGAGCGTCAGTGATGCGGTGCTGGGCGGCACGCTGAGCCGTCAGGAGGCCGAGGACGCCCTCCGCTCCCTCGGCGAACTCCTGGAGTCGCAGGGCGCTTCCTAGCCCGGCCAGCACAGCAACTAACAGTTGCCGGCAGAACGACGTCGGGCCCCCACCTTCCGGTGAGGGCCCGACGTCGTTATTTCAAAATTGCTGCTGTTAGTGCGCGTGGTCTCCGCGGCTGTACTCGTACACCCAGCCGATGAGTGCGACTACCGCAAGGCCGGCTGCAATGTAGACAATCCAGAAACCGACTGCGAGGCCAAGGAAGCCCGTTGCGCAGGCAATACCGAGAACCAGCGGCCACCAGCTCCAGGGGCTGAAGTGCCCCTGCTCGCCGGCGCCTTCGTGGATTTCCGCATCGCTGCGGTCCTCGGGACGGAGGCCTACGCGCTTGCCGGTGAATCCAAGGTATCCACCGATCATGCCGGCCAGGCCGCCCACGAGGAGGACGCCGAGGATGCCGACCCACTCACCCCAGTTGGTCAGGAAACCGTATACCAGCGATACCGGAACGAAGAAGAAGACTCCGGCTCCAAAGATCCATGATTCGATTTTCACTGTGCAGTGTCCTTCTGGTCGGCATTACCGAGCGTCTTGGCTGCGGGAGCGGGCGACTCAACAGTCTGAACCTGTCGAAGCTCGGGGTGGTGCAGGTCGAGCGCCGGCCGCTCCGAGCGGATCCGGGGCAGGGAGGTGAAGTTGTGGCGCGGCGGCGGGCAGGAGGTGGCCCACTCCAGCGAGGCACCAAAGCCCCACGGGTCGTCCACGGTGACCCTCTCGGCGCTGCGCCATGTGATGTACACGTTCCAGAAGAACGGGATCAGCGACGCCCCCAGGACAAACGACGCCACGGTGGAGAACTGGTTCATCCAGGTGAAGTTGTCCTCCACGAGGTAGTCAGCGTAGCGGCGCGGCATGCCCTCGACACCCAGCCAGTGCTGGATCAGGAAGGTGCCGTGGAAGCCGAGGAACAGCAGCCAGAAGTGGATCTTGCCAAGCCGCTCGTTGAGCATCTTGCCTGTGAACTTGGGCCACCAGAAGTAGAAGCCTGCGAACATCGCGAATACCACGGTGCCGAACACCACGTAGTGGAAGTGCGCCACCACGAAGTAGGAGTCGGACACGTGGAAGTCAAGCGGCGGGGAGGCCAGGATAATGCCGGTGAGGCCGCCGAAGAGGAACGTGATGAGGAAGCCGATGCTCCACAGCATGGGCGTCTCGAACGTCAGCGAGCCGCGCCACATGGTGCCGATCCAGTTGAAGAACTTCACGCCCGTGGGCACTGCGATCAGCATGGTCATGAAGGCGAAGAACGGGAGCAGTACTGCGCCGGTGACGTACATGTGGTGTGCCCACACCGTCACGGACAGGGCCGCGATGGCGATGGTTGCGTACACCAGGCCCTTGTAGCCGAAGATTGGCTTGCGGCTGAAGACCGGGAAGATCTCCGAGACAATGCCGAAGAACGGCAGCGCGATGATGTAAACCTCGGGGTGGCCGAAGAACCAGAACAGGTGCTGCCAGAGGACAGCGCCGCCGTTCTCGGGGTCGAAGATGTGTGCACCGAACCGGCGGTCGGCACCCAGCGCGAACAGGGCGGCGGCCAGCGGCGGGAACGCCATGAGCACCAGGATTGCGGTGATCAGCGTGTTCCAGGTGAAGATCGGCATCCGCCACATGGTCATGCCCGGAGCACGCATGCAGATGATCGTGGTGATGAAGTTGACCGCACCCAGAATGGTTCCGAAGCCGGAAAGAGCCAGGCCGAAGACCCAGAGATCGCCGCCGATGCCCGGGCTGAAGGTGGTATTCGACAGCGGAGCGTAGGCGAACCAGCCGAAGGAAGCGGCACCCTGCGGGGTGATGAAGCCGGACACCGCAATGGTGGAGCCGAAGAGGAAGAACCAGAAGGCCAGCGCGTTCAGCCGCGGGAAGGCCACGTCCGGGGCGCCGATCTGCAGCGGCATGATCACGTTTGCAAAGCCGGCGAACAGCGGGGTGGCGAACATCAGCAGCATCACGGTGCCGTGCATTGTGAACAGCTGGTTGTACTGTTCCTTGGTCTGCAGGATCTGCATGCCGGGCTCAAACAGCTCAGCACGGATGAGCAGCGCCATAACGCCGCCCAGGCAGAAGAACACGAAGGACGCAATCAGGTACATGTACCCAATGGTCTTGTGGTCGGTTGAGGTGATCCAGTTGACGACGATGCGTCCCTTGGACTTCGGAACCACGGGAGCCGTCAGGGCTCCGGTGGGTGCGGATTGAGTGTACGTAGCCACGTCGATCCCCTTACTTAGCTTCGTTCAGGTTGGGGTTGCGGTCGTACTCCACACCGAGGAGGCCCGTGTTCCCTGCCGACTTCAGGTTGTCCATGTGGGCCTGGAATTCGGATTCCGAGACTACCTTGACGCGGAACAGCATTTCGGAGTGGTACTCACCGCAGAGTTCGGCGCACTTGCCGTCGTAGGTGCCCTCTTTCGTGGGGGTGAACCTGATGTAGTTCGTCTTGCCGGGAATCATGTCGCGCTTCTGCAGGAAGGCGGGAACCCAGAAAGAGTGGATCACGTCGCGTGCATTGAGCTCGAGGTCCACGGACTTGTTCACCGGCAGGTACAGCGTGGGGAGCTGTTCCTTGTCGATGGTGTTGCCGGTCAGGTTGGTCTGGACGCCGGCTTCGTGGACGTCTTCTTCGATGACGTCGCCGGCCTTGTAGTTGAAGTCCCAGGCCCACTGCTTGCCGCGGACGTCAACAACGACGTCGGCTGGCTCGGACCGGTTGTCAATGGCCTGCTGGTCACGGTCGGTGAAGTAGAAGAACACCACAACCATGAAGATCGGGATGGTCAGGTAAAAGACTTCCAGCGGCAGGTTGAAGCTGGTCTGGCGCGGGAAACCCACCGTGCCCTTGCGGCGGCGGTATGCGACCAGGCACCAGATGATCAGGCCCCAGGTAATGGTGCCCACCACAAGGGCAGCAATCCATGAGTTGACCCAGAGGTCCATGATGCGGTCGGTGTTGCTGGTGGTGCCACGTTCCGTGGGCAGCCACCCTTTCTCTACCTCTGGCGAACATCCGGTCAAAACCAACGCGCCGGCAATTGCCAAGCTGGTGATCGTTGTGATCGTTTTGCGTCGGCTGCCGGTTCGGTTCTGCGAACTCACAGACGGCCCTTCCTACTTGTTGCTGTTGTCCGGGCAGACTTGGCCGCCCCGGGCACACTAAAAGTTTTACTACTCGGTGTAGAGCTTACCGCTCCGCCGGGCGTTTCGCCCACATGTCGGCGCCGTGCCCCCATACCGTTATGTTCGGCAAGGGACACGGCGCCGGCACCGGGCGAAATAACCGGCTCAGTGGAACGAATCGCCACAGGCGCAGGAGCCGCCGGCGTTCGGGTTATCGATGGTGAAGCCCTGCTTGGCGATGGTGTCCTCGAAGTCGATGCTGGCACCGCTGAGGTACGGAACGCTCATCTTGTCCACGACAACTTCGACGCCGTCATAGTCACGGACCGCGTCTCCGTCCAGGAGCCGCTCATCAAAGTAGAGCTGGTAGATCAGCCCGGAGCATCCGCCGGGCTGCACAGCAACCCGGAGGCGCAGGTCCGTACGGCCTTCCTGCTCGAGAAGACTGCGTACCTTGCCTGCTGCCACGTCGGTCAGTTTGACCTCGTGGACGGGCAGTTCATCACTGGCCGTGCTGGTGGTACCGGTGCTGTTCTCATTGGTTGCGGTGCTCATTGGCCTACCTTCTTAGGACGGTCTGGCGGCACCGCGCTGGCGGTGCCTGCCCCTACGGTTTCGGTATGGGCTATAGCTACATGCTACGCGGGGCGGAGGTGTAGCTCTAACTCCTGACGTAACCATCGAGGCTCCCCTGTTGTTCCCGGGAACGCCCCTGCTGCGGGCGGCTGTGTGTCCCCGCTCCGGGACCGCCGGCGTGCCCTACAGCCCCTGTTCGTTAATCCGGGCAAGGAGCAGCGCCTCGGCCAGGATCGCTTTACGGAAGTCGCCCAGGTGCAGTGACTCATTGGCGCTGTGGGCCCGTGAGTCCGGATCCTCCACACCCGTTACCAGGATCTGGACGTCCGGATACAGCTCGGTCAGATCGGCGATGAAGGGGATGGAGCCGCCGATACCGGTTTCTACCGCCGGCACCCCCCAGGCCTCGCCCAAGGCCCACATAGCCTTCGATGCTGCCGGGGACGACGTGTCGGTCAGGAAGGGATCGCCGCTCTCCCCCGGCGTGAAGGTTACTTTCGCGCCGAACGGTGCATTCTCCTCCACGTGCCTGCGCAGGGCGTCCATGGCCTCCCCCGGAACCTGTCCCGGAGCCAGCCGCAGGCTGAACTTCGCCCGTGCGCGCGGCAACAGGGTGTTCGATGCCTGGTCCACTGACGGCGCGTCAAACCCAATGATGGACAGGGCCGGCTTGGTCCACAGCCGTGAGGCAATGCTGCCCGTCCCGGCGAGCCGGACGCCGTCGAGCACTGACGCGTCAGCCCGGTAGTCGGCTTCCGGAAGGTCCACGGTGGCAGTGTCCCTTGCCACCAGTCCCTTGACGGCGACATTGCCTTCGTCATCGTGCAGGGTGGCAATCAGTCGGGACAACAAGGTGGGCGCGTCCAGTACGGGACCGCCGTACATGCCTGAGTGGACGGCGTGTTCAAGGACCTGGACTTCGATGGTCCCGTCCACCAGGCCGCGGAGGCTGGTGGTGAGCGCGGGGATGCCGACCTTCCAGTTGCTGGAGTCGGCCACGATAATGACGTCGGCCCGGAGCAGGTCACGGTTTGCCTCCAGGAATGACCGGAATGTCGGTGATCCCGCTTCCTCCTCGCCTTCGAAGAAGAACGTCACGCCGAGTCCGAGGGAGCTGCCAACCACCTCGGACACTGCCGCATACGCGGCCAGATGCGCCATGATCCCGGCTTTGTCGTCAGCCGCCCCGCGGCCGTAAAGGCGCCCGTCCTTTTCGACGGCGGCGAACGGCTCCGTATCCCACAGGCTTACATCACCCGTGGGCTGGACGTCGTGGTGCGCGTAGAGGAGGATGGTCGGCTTACCGTCCCCGGCAGGCCTGCTGGCCACGACGGCGGGCCCGCCCGGGGTGCCGTCCGGCTTGTCGCAGGCCAGGATCTGCACGTTGTCCAGCCCCGCTCCCCGGAGCAATTCCGCCACCGCCTCGGCACTGTGTTCCAGGGGCCCGCGGTCAAAGCTGGGCCACGCTATCCCGGGTATGGCCACCAGCTTCTTAAGGTGGTCCAGGGTCTGGTCAAAGCACTGGTCGATGGAGGTCCGGAGATCTTCCGTCAAGCTGTTTCCGGCAAGGCCCGGGGATGTGCGGGCATTGGGGTTCTGCGGCGTAGCCGCTGGCGATGAAGTCATGGCCAAAACATTACCCGCGTCACATCATCAACCGGCGGCGGCGCCAAGGGCCAGGCATCAAGTCGGGTGCCTGCCGCAAGGTATTCTGTTCAGGTGTTCGGACGTAAAAAGGAAGCGCCCTCGGCGCAGCAAACAGTAGACCAACAGGCTGCAGAGGCGGCGGCCCGGGCAAACGGGTTGAGCGGCAAGGGGGCTCCAACTCCCACCCGCCGGGCGCAGGAAGCAGCGCGCAAGCGCCCGCTCGTGCCCGAGGACCGCAAAGCGTCCAAGGCGGCCGAGCGCCAGGCCGTCCAGGAACAGCGGCTTAAGATGCGCCAGGCGCTGGATACCGGAGACGAGAGGTTCCTGCCGCTTCGCGACAAGGGCCCGCAGAAGCGGTTTACCCGGGATTTTGTTGATGCACGCTTCAGCCTGGGCGAGTACCTGATGTTCGGCGCCCTTGTCTTCGTCCTGGTGTCCCTGGTGGTACCCGCGTCCAGCGACCTGATGATTTACGTCCTGGGCGGATTCTGGGTGATGTTCCTGGCCGTCTTTGTTGACGTGTTCATCCTGTCGCGCCAGCTTCGCAAGCGGCTGACCGCCAAGTTTGGCGAGGTTGAGCGCGGAACGGTCTGGTACGGCTCCATGCGTTCCCTGCAGTTCCGTAAGCTTCGGCTGCCCAAGCCCCAGGTCCGGCGCGGACAGTACCCGGCCTGACCGCCTCAAAGACTAAATACACCAAACCCCGGCGGGCGACCCGCCGGGGTTTGGTGTTTAACGGTGCGGTGCGGCAGTTTCGTCAGGGCCGGCGCTTCTTTGCGAGGTCACGATTGATGCGGGCAGCCCAGAAAGGCCCCTCATAGAGGAAGGCGGTGTAGCCCTGTACCAGGGTGGCCCCGGCGTCGAGCCTGTCCTGGACATCCTGTGCCGTTTCGACACCGCCGACAGCCACCAGCACAAGGGCATCACCGGTGACACGCTTGAGCCTGCGCAGAACTTCAAGGGAGCGCTGCTTGAGCGGGGCGCCGGAGAGCCCGCCCGCGCCGCAACGTTCCACTTGTTCCGCCGGTGACGTCAGTCCGTCCCTGGCAATGGTGGTGTTGGTGGCGATGATGCCATCGAGCTTAAGGTCCAGTGCAAGGCGCGCGACGTCGTCGATATCCTCGTCGCTGAGGTCCGGTGCGATTTTGACGAGCAGGGGAACGTGGCGGCCCGCAGCCCTGTCAGCTTCCTCACCCACTGCAGCCAGCAGGGGCCTCAGGGACCCGACGTCCTGGAGCAGGCGGAGCCCGGGGGTATTGGGCGAACTGACATTGACCACCAGGTAGTCGGCGGCGGGCGCCAGGCTGCGGGCAGTGACAAGGTAGTCATCCACTGCATCCGCCAGGTCCACAGCCTTGGTCTTGCCGATATTAACGCCGATGACAGGGCGTACATTCGGGTGCCGGCGCTGGAGTGCAGCGCGGGCGGCCTTGAGCCGCGGCGCCACTGCCGTTGCGCCGTCGTTGTTGAACCCCATCCGGTTGATGACGGCGCGGTCCTCGACCAAACGGAAGAGCCGCGGCTTCTCATTGCCCGGCTGGGCCTGGCCGGTGATGGTGCCTACCTCCACATGGCCGAACCCGAGTTCCATGAGCGCCTCAATGCCATGCCCTTCCTTGTCGAAGCCGGCCGCCAGCCCGAACGGCGAGGGAAAGGTCATACCCAAAGCCGTGGTCTGAAGGGACGGTGCGGGCGCCGTCAGCTTTTCAAGGAACTTCCCCGTGCCGGAGCGGTGCGCCAGCCTGATGCCCTGGAACCCGATTTTGTGGGCGCGCTCGGCGTCCATCCATGAAAAGGCAAGCCTGAAGAAGGTGGGGTATACGCGCATGCCTCCAGTCTTCCGTCTTGTTCGCCCAGACCAAAATGGGCAGCCCCAACAAGGCAGCGGATTAGCATGAATTCATGGAATGGCAGCAGGACATACTGGGCGAGGACTTCGAGTCGCATGCCTTCCGTGCCGTAGGGCCGGACGGTGCGGAACACACCGCTACCCTTGTCCGCTTCCGGCCCGCCCTGAAGGAGTTGCCTCCCTCGCGGGAGCGCCGCAGGGTGGTTCTGTTCCTGCACGGCTGGAGTGACTATTTCTTCAACGTGGACCTGGCCCGCTTCTGGTCCGCGGCCGGATACGACTTTTATGCGCTGGACATGCACAACCACGGACGGAGCCTCCGCCCGGAATTGCCCGGCGGATATGTGTCTGACCTTGGCGACTATGACGCAGAGATCGACATGGCGTGCCGCCTCATCGACCAGGACGGGGCCAACCCCTCCTTCACCCTGATGGGGCACTCAACAGGAGGGCTGGTGGCGGTGCTGTGGGCAAGCCGGAATCCGGGCAGGGTGTCCCGGCTGGTCCTCAACAGCCCATGGCTGGAAATGCACGGCAGTGCGCTGGTGCGGCGTGCGGCGTCGAGAATGGTGGGACCCGTCGCCCGGTTCCGGCCGGAAGCTGTGCTCCGGCTGCCCGAGCGCGGGTTTTACTGGCGGACCATCAGCAGTTCAGCAGACGGTGAGTGGACGCTGGATGACCGGTACCGCCCTCCGATGGCCTTTCCCGTGCGCGCGGGCTGGCTCAGTGCCGTACTCGCCGGTCACGCTCAGGTGGCACGCGGCCTCAACATCGAGGTTCCCATCCTTGTTTTACTGTCCAGCGGAAGCGCCAACGGGCTCTTCTGGTCTGAAGAAATGCGCCGGACGGACGCCGTACTCGACGTGAACATCATTGCTGCGCGTGCCCTGACCCTCGGCCGGACGGTGACGGTGGAACGGATCGACGGCGCCCTGCATGATGTGTTCCTCTCCCCCGCTGCCGTGCGCGCCGATGCATACGCCCGGCTGGCACGGTGGCTCCGCGCGTACGGGGACGGGGACGGGGACGGGGACCCCCAGCAACCCGGCAGCGGGGACAGCGCATGAGCGCCGCCCCCACCGGCCGCGGAACAGCTGCCGCACTGTGGACCGCCGACATCCTCGGGCCGCGATTCCAGCAGCGGCTGTTGCCCCTTGCCCCTGATGATGAGGGGGACGTGTGCGCGACGCTTGTCCGGTGCCTGCCCGGAGAGCCAGGGAAAGAGATGACGGCGGCAGGAGGGGCTGCTGCAAACGTCGTCCTTTATGTCCACGGCTGGGCGGACTACTTCCTGCAGGCGGAGGTTGCTGAATACCTGACCGACGCCGGGTTCCCCTTTTACGCAGTTGACCTGCGCAAGTTCGGCCGGAGCCTGCGGCCGTGGCACACCCCGGGGTTCACCGAGGACCTTGCGGTCTATGACGAGGACCTGGCAGCGGCCGTCGAGGCTATCAGGGAAGATGCCGCCGAACGCCTGGGGCCCGGTATTCCGCTGAAGGTCCACGTTCTGGCCCATTCTTTGGGCGGGCTCATTGCCGCGCTGTGGGCTGACCGGAATCCGGCTGACCTGGGCACCCTGATCCTGAACGCGCCCTGGCTGGAGCTGCAGGGCAGCAGCGTCATCCGCACCATCGCCATGCATCTGGTGGACCCGTTGTCCCGGGCAGATCCCCGACGCCCCCTGTGGCTTCCCGAGATGCCCGGCTATTGGCAAAGCGTCAGCAGCGAGGCCCATGGGGAATGGCAGCTCGACCCTGTCTGGCGGCCCAGGGCGTCATTCCCCATCCGCGCGGGCTGGGCCAAAGCAGTCCTTGCCGGCCATGCGGCCGTGGAGCGCCGGCTGGACATCCGTGCCCCTGCACTGGTCATGCTGTCCAGCCGTACTCGGATCCAGATTGAATGGTCAGTGGAGCTGATGGAGGCCGACGCAGTCATCGACGTGGAGGAAACGGCCAACCGTGCGCTGCGCCTGGGACGGCGGGTGGCAGTGTTCCGCTATCCCGGTGCCATCCACGACGTCTTCCTTTCCCGGCGGGAGGTGCGGGAGGAGGCTTACCGGGACCTGACCGCCTGGCTCAGGGGCTACCCTGCCTGACTAAGAGCCCGCGGGTGCGGCGGCGTCCACGGCCCCGCCGTACCGGCGGTCCCGCTGGGCATACTCCTCCACGGCCGCCCACAGCGTCCGGCGGTCAACGTCCGGCCACAGGGTGTCCATAAAGACGAACTCGGCGTAGGCGGACTGCCAAAGGAGGAAATTGGACAGCCGCTGCTCGCCTGAGCTGCGGAGGAACAGATCCACGTCCGGGAGGTCCGGCTCGTCAAGGTATTTCTGGATGGTGCGCTCGGTAATGGCACCCGGCTTGAGCCTGCCGGCAGCCACCTCGGCAGCGATGGCGGAGACAGCATCGGTGATCTCAGCCCGCCCGCCGTAATTAACACACATGGTCAACGTGCACGTGCTGTTTCCGGCGGTGAACTCCTCGGCCTCTTCCAGCTCGCGGATGACAGAGCCCCACAGTCGTGGCCTCCGGCCCGACCAGCGTACCCGGACGCCCCACTCATCGAGCTGGTTCCGCTGCCTCCGCAGCACATCCTTGTTAAATCCCATCAGGAAGCGGACTTCCTCCGGGGACCGTCGCCAGTTTTCGGTGGAGAAGGCATACACGCTGACATACTCGATGCCCAGTTCGATGGCCCCGGCCATAACGTCCAGCAGCGCCGGCTCGCCGGCTTTGTGGCCCTCGATTCTTGGCAGCCCGCGCTGGTTGGCCCAGCGCCCGTTGCCGTCCATCACGATGGCCACGTGGCGGGGAATGAACTCCTGCGGTATGGCGGGGGCCACGGCTCCCGAAGGATGCGGGTACGGGGCAACCACGGGGTGGCTGCGCTTACGGGACACTGTGTTCTTTTTGCCGAGGGCCACTGTCAGCTTCGCTCCACATGTTTGAGGGACTTCAGGACTCGTTCGAGGTGCCATTGCAGGTAGGCCGCCACCAGGCCCGCAGCCTCTTTCCGGTGCACCGGAAGGGAACCGTCCGCCGTGGCCCAGTCACCGGTCAGAAGTGCCGCCAGCAGGACGACTGTTTCCGGTGCGGGGGCCGGCGACCCCGGGGGCCTGCATCCGCTGCAGACCATCCCGCCCAGGGGTGCGGAAAAGGCTGTGTGGGGTCCGGGCACGCCGCACCGGGCGCAATCCGTGAAGCTCGGTGCCCAGCCGCCGGTGGCCAGCGCTCGAAGGAGGTAGGAGTCAAGAATCAGGCCGGCAGCGTGTTCATCCCTGCTGAGGGAAGCCAGTGCACCCACCAGGAGGTTGTACTGCGCCGTTCCTGCCTCGCCGTCGACGTCCGTCAGTTTCTCTGCTGTCTCCGTCATGGCGGCAGCCACGGTGTACCGGCCGTAGTCGGCGGCAATGTTTCCGCCGTAGGCGCCCTTGGCTACAGCCTGGGTAACGATGTCCAGGGTTTTTCCGGACACAAGCTGGAGGTCCGCCACCATAAAAGGTTCCAGCCGTGCACCGAAGCGGCTGCTGGTGCGGCGTACCCCTTTGGCAACAGCCCGGACCTGGCCGTGGTGCTTGGTGAGCAGCGTGATGATCCTGTCCGCCTCGCCCAGCTTGTGGGTGCGCAGCACGACGGCATCGTCCCGGTACGCGCGGGAGGCGAATGAGTGTTGGGCCACGCCTTTTATCTTCCCATTATTTGAGGGCGAGGCAGTGCTGCATGCTGGTGTGCCGCCGGCTGATACCGGCGGCACAACCATACAGGGATCAGGCCTGGGCGTCCCGGATGGCGCGGTTCACGGCAGAGATCACGGCTTTCAGCGAGGACATGCTGGTGTTGGCGTCGATGCCGACGCCCCAGAGCACCCGCTCCCCTACGGCGCATTCCACGTAGGCGGCTGCCATGGCGCTTCCGCCTTCGGAGAGGGCGTGCTCGCTGTAGTCCAGTACCCGGACATCAACGCCGTCTTCCCGCAGGATGCTCAACAGCGCGGCGATGGGACCATTGCCCGTGCCGGTGCGCCGGACCTCTGCGCCGTCAACGGCGAGGGAGGCGTGAAGGGTCATGCCGCCGTCGTCGTCCGTCTCGGTCTTGACAGCCCCCAGGGAGTAGCGGCCCCACTGGCCGTCGGTCTTGCCGGAGGGCAGGTACTCGTCCTGGAAGACCTGCCACAGCTGGGCGCCGCTGACTTCGCCGCCCACGGTGTCGGTGCGCTTTTGGATGACGCCGGAGAACTCGATCTGGGCACGGCGCGGCAGGTCCAGGCTGTGCTCGTTTTTGAGCAGGTAGGCGACGCCGCCCTTGCCGGACTGGGAGTTGACGCGGATGACCGCTTCGTAGCTGCGGCCCAGGTCCTTGGGGTCCACGGGCAGGTAGGGCACCTGCCAGGTGAAGTCCGCAACGTCCTTGCCTGCGGCAGCGGCGTCCCGTTCGAGGGCCTCGAAGCCCTTCTTGATGGCGTCCTGGTGTGAACCGGAGAATGCGGTGAACACGAGATCGCCGCCGTACGGCGAACGCTCCGGGACGGGCAGCTGGTTGCAGTACTCCACCGTCCGGCGGATGTCGTCGATGTTGGAGAAGTCGATCATGGGGTCGATGCCCTGTACAAAGAGGTTCAGCCCCAGTGTCACCAGATCCACGTTGCCGGTCCGCTCGCCATTGCCGAAGAGGCAGCCTTCAATCCGGTCCGCCCCGGCCATGTAGCCCAGCTCGGCAGCCGCGACGCCCGTTCCACGGTCGTTGTGGGGGTGCAGTGAGAGAATGATGCCTTCCCGCGGGTGCAGGTGGCGGCTCATCCACTCAATCGAATCGGCGTAAACGTTGGGGGTGGCCATTTCCACGGTGGCGGGCAGGTTGATGATGACCTGGCGGTCCGCGGAAGCCTCGAAGACATCGGCGACGGCGTTGCAGACCCGCACGGCATACTCCAGTTCGGTGCCCGTGAAGGACTCCGGGGAGTACTCGTAGGTGACGTGCGTGTCCACGAGGGTCTCTTCATACTTCTTGCACAGCCTGGCGCCCTGCAGGGCGATGTCCAGGATGCCGTCCTCGTCCTGGTTGAAGACGACACGACGCTGCAGTACGGAGGTGGAGTTGTACAGGTGGACGATCGCCTGCCTGGCACCCACCAATGACTCGTAGGTCCGCTCGATCAGGTGCTCCCGGGCCTGCGTCAGGACCTGGATGGTGACGTCGTCCGGAATGTGATTGCCCTCGATGAGCTGGCGGACGAAGTCGAAGTCGGTTTGGGAAGCGGAGGGGAAACCTACCTCAATTTCCTTGTAACCCATCCGGACCAGCAGGTCGAACATCTTCATTTTCCGGGCCGGACTCATCGGATCGATCAGCGCCTGGTTGCCGTCGCGCAAATCCACTGCACACCAGCGCGGGGCCTTGGTGATGACCTTGTCCGGCCACGTACGGTCCGGCAGCTCAACCTTGATCAGGTCCTGGAACGGGGTATAGCGGTGGGCAGGCATTCCTGAGGACTTCTGTGCGTTTCGCATTACTATCGGGGCCTTTTCTGTGGTTCTTCATTGAAAGGTGGCCGGGCAACACAAACTCCGCAGCGAGGATGGGCCTTGCGCTAGATCGCGTCTGAGGCCTCGCCGCGGCAGCTAAGAAGAAGGAGCTCTGCACGCACTCTTTGAGACTAACACGCGTGCGTAAGATGAAAGGGCACTACCGTCCGTAAAGTCCACCATGCAGACGCCGCGCGCTGTTATTCCTGCCGCCGCGCTTCATCAGAAGGAGTTTCAGTGCCCATTTCGGGGATCGACCTGTCCACCATTGATCACACGGTCCGCCCGCAGGATGACCTCTACCAGCACGTCAACGGTGCATGGCTGAAGGCCACCGAAATTCCCGATGACCGGCCGCTGGAGGGCACGTTCACAGCCCTTCGAGACGGTTCCGAGATTGCGGTCCGCGACATCATTGAAGAAGCTGCGGCCAAGGGTGAAGCCGCAAGCGGAATTGAACGGAAGATCGGCGACCTCTATTCGAGCTTCATGGACGAGGCTGCGGTGGAGAGCAAAGGCCTGGAACCAATCCGCGGCCGCCTGGCCGAGGTGTTCGCCACCAATTCCGTGGCAGAACTTGTCGCGCTGGCAGGCCGGCTGTTCCGTGCGGATGTTGGCGGGCTTTTCTACATCTACCCGGCTCCGGACGCCGGCAACCCGGACCGGATTCTCCTCTACACCGGACAGGGTGGCCTCGGTCTACCCGACGAGTCCTACTACCGGGAAGAAAAATTCGCCCCGATGGTCAGTGCCTACGGCGCCCACGTGAGGACGATGCTTGGGCTTGCAGGGGTGGATGATGCGGACGGCGCATCCCAGCGGGTGGTCGCGCTGGAGACCAGGCTGGCCTCCCACCACTGGGACAAGGTCGCCCTTCGCGACCCGCAGAAGACCTACAACCTGAAGACTGCTGATGAGGCATCCGCGCTGTTCCCCCTTTTGGACACCTGGTTTGACGCCGCCGGCATCAGCGTGGACAAGCGGCAGGAGGTGGTCATGAGCACTCCCCCGTTCTTCCAGGGAGCTGCCGGCCTGCTCGAGTCCGAGCCGTTGGCCCACTGGCAGGAATGGCTCGCCATGCGGGTGGTGAGCGCAGTTGCCCCGTACCTTTCCGCTGCGTTCGTGGACGCAAACTTCGCTTTTTACGGAACTACGATCAGCGGCACGCCGCGGAACAAGGACCGCTGGAAGCGCGGAGTCGCCGTCGTCGAAGGGGCACTGGGTGAGGCTGTGGGGCAAATCTATGTTTCCCGGCACTTCCCGGAAATGCACAAGGCCCGGATGCAGACCCTGGTGGCCAACCTGACTGAGGCCTACCGCCAGAGCATCACCGCCGTTAACTGGATGGGTGAGGCCACCAAGGCCGAGGCCCTCCGTAAACTTGACGGTTTCCGCGCGAAAATCGGCTACCCCGAAAAGTGGATCGATTACTCCGCCGTCGAGATCGATCCCGCGGACCTGCTGGGCAACGTCGAGCGGGCGCACAACGCAGACGTGGACCGGCACCTTGACGAGGTGGGGAAGCCGGTGGACCGCAACAAGTGGCTGATGACCCCTCAGACGGTTAATGCCTACTACCACCCGATGATGAACGAGATCGTTTTCCCGGCGGCAATCCTGCAGCCCCCGTTCTTCACGGCGGACGCCGACGACGCCGTGAACTACGGCGGGATCGGTGCCGTCATCGGGCATGAGATCGGCCATGGCTTTGATGACCAGGGGTCCCAGTTCGACGGCGGCGGTGCGCTGCGGAACTGGTGGACGGACGAGGACCGGCAGGCGTTCGAACAGCTCACCGCGAAACTCGTGGCCCAGTACGATGCGCTGTCTCCCTACGCAGCGCCAGGACACACTGTCAACGGACGGCTCACCCTTGGAGAGAACATTGGCGACCTGGCGGGCTTGGCGATTGCCTACAAGGCATACCGCATCAGCCTGGACGGGAAGGAACCGGAGGTCCTGGACGGGCTGACCGGGGAGCAGCGCTTCTTCGCCTCGTGGGCCGCCGGCTGGCGCCAGGTGATCAGGCCGGAGGAAGCCATCCGCCGCCTGGCAACGGACCCGCACTCTCCCAACGAGTTCCGCACCAACGCCATCGCGAAGAACCTGGACGCCTTCCATGATGCGTTTGACGTCTCCGAACAGGACGGCATGTGGATGCCGCCGGCGGAGCGCGTCAGCATCTGGTAGCGCACGACGCAACAGCGGGGGCCCACCGGCTGGTGGGCCCCCGCTGTTGTTCCTTCAATTTATTGCGGTGGGCAATTCCACGCCTGCAGCGCCCTCCGCGACGGCTAGTCCTGGACGATGAGCGCCGGGTTTGCCTGCTGGCAGGAGGCATCCCTTGCTGTCTGGTTGACGATGTCATCAGGCAGCGCCGCAGGACCCCCGTAGGTAGCCCCCGTGGTGAAGTCGGTGCCCAGGTACACCTGGACACCCGGGATGTTGGGGGAAGGCACAAGCTGTGCTGCCGGGATACCCAGCAGAGCGGCAACGTCTGCGGCCACATCCGCGAAATCCGGTCCGTAGTAAACCACCGACTGGGCCACTACGGTGGCCTCGAACTGCCCGGTTTGGGTGAAGCCGCCAGAGACCAGGGCCTGCACGATTTCCAGGGCGCGGCCAGGTACGCCGCTGCCGTTGGCGACGGTGACAGGCTGCAGCGCTTTGTCGTAGGGCGGCGCCGGAGGTGCGGTTTCCGTGGGGCCCGCCGTGGGCGGTGCCGTCGACGTTTCCGTGGGCGCGGGCGAGGGGGCTGCGGGATCGGTCAGGTCAACGTCCTGGCGAAGGGCGGCGAACAGTTGTGAGCCCGCAGGTTCGGCTATCTGCAGCCTGTTTTCGTCCAGGACGGCGGGTGTGGTGGGGACCGCCACGAAGGCCACCTTGCTGATGTCGATGTCCTTGAGCCGGTTCCCAATGGTGAGCAGGCTGGGCACCGAGGCCAGCCCGTCGTCCACCGTCAGGTTCTGCGTCACCACGTCGGCGATTTTGAGCATCTTGCCCGGATCTGACAACGTCCCGTCGTCTTTGATTTTCCGGGTCAGCGAGGACAGGAAGCCCTGCTGCGCTTTGATGCGGCCCAGATCACCGCCGTCGGCAAATGCGTGGCGGGTGCGCAGGAATGCGAGGGCCATTTCCCCCTGGACAGCCGAGGTGCCGGCGGGCAGCCTCAGCCGTGAATCGGGGTCATACACGGCGTCACTGATGCATACTTCCACTCCCCCTACAGCATTGGACAGTTCCTTTACTGCTGTGAAGTCAGCCATCATGAAGTGGTCCACTTCCAGGCCGGTGAGCTTGTTGACAGTGTCCACGGCGCAACCGATGCCCGCTTCGGCCATGGCCTCGTTGATCATCACACCGCTGCGGGCCGGATAGACCTGGTTGGTCTCCTCGTCCTTGCACTGTGGAATGTCAACGAGCAGGTCCCGCGGAAAGCTGATGACGCTGACGCGCTTGTTGTCTTCGGAGATGTCCATCATCATCATGACGTCCGACTTGCCGTAGCCCCGGGAATCGTCCGCTGTGCCGTACTCGGCGTTCTTGCCGTCGCGGGTATCCGAGCCAAGGATCAGGATCTGCATCCGTCCGGTCGCGTCGCTCACCGACTCGTTGTTGCCGCCGCCGGCGTTCAGTGGAGCCTTGGAGATATTATTCTGGAGCCGCAGGAACCAGAAGCCCGCAAACGCGAGGCCGCCAACCATTGCAAGGGCAAGGACACCGGTGACGACCTTTAACCAGCCGGGCATGCCACGCAGGGGTCCGAGATGGCGGGCAGCGCCAAGGGTGCCATCTTCCGCGTGCCTCGACGCTGGTCCCCCGGCTGACATGTCAGCCCCATTTTCACGCTCGTCGCGGCTTCGCCCCACGTGGTGAACCTTCCTCTAAACTTTGAATCCGGCCCATTTTAGTGGTCCAGGCTGGGAAATTCCCGGACGTCGCCGGGGCGGCGCTTTGTGAAAGGCTCAGAAGCCCAGCTTCACCAGCTGCTTTGGGTCCCGCTGCCAGTCCTTCGCCACCTTCACATGGAGGTCCAGGTAGATGCGGGTACCCAGGAGCGCCTCGATGCCCTTGCGCGCATTAGTGCCCACTTCACGCAGCCGGCTGCCGCCCTTGCCGATGATAATTGCTTTTTGCGAGGGACGCTCCACGTAGAGGTTGACCCGCACGTCGAGAAGCGGGCTGTCCTCCGGCCGGTCTTCGCGGGGAACGATTTCCTCCACCACGACGGCGAGAGAGTGGGGCAGTTCGTCCCTGACGCCTTCCAGCGCAGCTTCCCGAATGAGTTCGGCGACCATGACAGCCTCCGGCTCGTCCGTGAGCTCGCCGTCCGGGTACAACGGGGGCGAAGGGGGCATGTGGCTGATGAGGACATCCGCCACCGTGTCCACCTGGAACCCATCTGTTGCGGAGACGGGAACGATGTCCTTCCAACCGTCATCCCCCAGCACTTCCCTGCCCAGGGCGGCAACAGCCAGGAGCTGCTCCGTCAAAGCCTGGCGGTCCACCGTGTCGGCTTTGGTGACGATGGCGATGACAGGCTTGCGGCCCACCGCTGCCAGCTGGGCGGCAATGAACCTGTCCCCCGGGCCGATCTTTTCATTGGCCGGGAGGCAGAAGCCGATCGCATCCACCTCCGCCAGCGTGTCCGCAACGAGGTCATTCAGGCGTTTACCCAGGAGGGTACGGGGACGGTGGAGCCCCGGCGTGTCCACGAGGATGAGCTGCGAGTCCTGCCGGTGGACAATTCCGCGGATTGTATGCCGCGTGGTCTGTGGCTTGGCGGACGTAATGGCCACCTTCTTGCCCACCAGCGCGTTGGTCAGGGTTGATTTGCCCGCATTGGGCCTGCCTACCAGCACCGAAAAACCGGCGCGGAAACCGCCAAAATCGTCGTGGCTTTCGGCCTTATTTTTCTTGCTCACGTGAAACTCCCTGCTGGGTTGCTTCTGCCTCTTCGAAGAGGTCCTCGAGGTCAGTGTCTTCTTTTGCCAGTGGCGCCGCAATGATGTGGCTGACGCGGTTGCGGCGGCCTTCCAGCCGGTCCGCGCGCAGGGACACGCCGTGGACTTCCACGGTACTCCCCACAATGGGCACCCGGCCCAGCGCCTTGGCGAGCAGGCCGCCGACGGTGTCCACTTCGTCGTCGTCCAGCTCAATGTCGAAAAGCTCGCCCAGATCGTCAATGCCCATCCGGGCGCTGACCCGATACGAACCGTCGGCCAACTCCACTGCCTCTGCGCTTTCGGTGTCGTATTCGTCCACGATTTCACCCACAATTTCCTCAATGAGGTCCTCAAGGGTGACCAAGCCCGCCGTGCCGCCGTATTCATCGATCACGATGGCTACGTGCGTGGACTCCTTCTGCAGTTCCCGGAGCAGGTCGCTGACCGGCTTGGACTCGGGGACGTACCGCACTTCACGGGCGAGGGACTCAACCAGCGGCGGTTCCTGGTGGGGTGCCAGCTCGTGGATGACGGCGGCAACATCCTTCAGGTAAATGATCCCCAGAATCTGGTCCGTGCTTTCACCGATGACAGGAATCCTGGAATACCCCGAACGGAGGAAGAGGGACATGGCCTCGCGCAGGCTTGATCCCGCTTCAATGGTGAGGATGTCCGTTCGTGGAACCATCACGGCGCGGACCAGCGTGTCGCCGAAGTCGAAGACGGACTGGATCATCTCCGCCTCGGTGTCCTCGATCATGTCGGACTCGCTGGCGCGTTCCACGAGCTCGCGGAATTCCTGCTCGCTGAAGAACGCTTCGTCACCCACTGGAGCGCCTGGGGCGGCCGTGCTGCCCAGCGTCACCAGCCAGCCCGGAATTGGGCCCAGGACCCAGGTAAGGAAGCGGATCATCGGAGCCGTCAAGCGGACAACGGCCGCTGAATGAAGCCTGCCGAGCTGCCGTGGGGAGACGCCCACAATGACAAAGCCGAGCAGGGCCATGATGCCGGTGGCGGCAAGGCCTGCAAGCCAGACGTTGTCCAGAAGGTTGTAGAGCAGGACGGCGACAGCAACTGCCGAGGCCATTTCGAACCAGATACGCCAGAACCGGAGGGCCCGGATGTGCGCGACGGGCTTGCTGAGGATCCGCCGGAGGGCAGTGCCGCGGCTCTTCACCAGCGCTTCTTCCGCGTCATGGCGGGGAATGAAGTTAAAGGCGGCCTCGGCCGCGGTCAACACCGCCGCAACAACCAGGAAAACCAGGGCCATTGCGACGAGGAGCACATGCGTCACTGGGTGGTCTCAGCAGGCGCTTCTTTGCCCGTGAAGCCGGACAACAGCTCCCGCTGGAGCCCGAACATCTCGGCCTTCTCCTCGGGCTCGGCATGGTCATACCCCAGCAGGTGGAGGATTCCATGCGTGGTCAGCAGGAGCATTTCGTCCTGCAGGCCGTGACCGGCGTTCCTGGCCTGGACGGCAGCCACCTGCGGGCAAATAGCAATGTCACCCAGCATTCCCTGGGGCGTGGGCCGGTCCGGCGTGCCTGGTGTCAACTCGTCCATTGGCACGGACAGGACGTCGGTTGAACCGGGCTCGTCCATCAGTTCGATGTGCAGTTTCTCCATGGCCGGCTCGTCCACCAGGAGAACGGAGAGTTCGGCCTGCGGGTGGATGAAGAGCCGCTCGAAGATATACCGGGACAACGCGACGAGTTCAGCCTCATCCACCTGGACGCCGGACTCGTTGTTGACCTCGATGCTCACGCGTGTTCCCCCCGCTTGTTGGCGCCGGCCGAATGCTTGACGCGGCTGCGCTGGGCGTCATCCCAGATGCTGTAGGCATTGACGATGTCACCCACCAGCCGGTGCCGGACGACGTCCGCAGCGTCGAGGACCGAGAAGCTGACGCCCTCAATTCCCTGCAGGATCTCCTCGACAATGCGAAGTCCCGAGCGGGTGCCGAACGGCAGGTCCACCTGGGTGACGTCACCCGTGACCACCATTTTCGATCCGAAGCCAAGCCGGGTGAGGAACATCTTCATCTGCTCGGGCGTGGTGTTTTGTGCCTCGTCGAGGATGATGAAGGCATCGTTGAGCGTCCGCCCGCGCATGTAGGCGAGGGGGGCAACTTCGATAGTCCCTGCTGCCATGAGCCGGGGAATGGACTCCGGGTCCATCATGTCGTGCAGGGCGTCGTAGAGCGGACGCAGGTAGGGGTCGATCTTGTCGCTCAGGGTTCCGGGGAGGAAGCCCAACCGCTCCCCCGCCTCAACCGCCGGACGGGTCAGGATGATCCGGCTGACCTCTTTTTGCTGCAGCGCCTGGACAGCCTTTGCCATTGCCAGGTAGGTCTTGCCCGTTCCGGCCGGTCCGATGCCAAAAATCACGGTGTTGTCGTCGATTGCGTCAACGTACGTCTTCTGGTTCAGCGTCTTCGGGCGGATGGTTTTGCCGCGGCTCGAAAGAATGTCGTGGGTCAGTACGTCCACGGGGTTCTGCATGGACTGGGTCCGGAGCAGCGCCACGAGCTGCTGCAGTACGGCGGGGCTGATCACCGTGCCGCGTGCCACGAGGCCGCGGACTTCGTGGAGGAGCCGCATGATCCGGGGCACGTCGCTGGCCGGACCGGTGATGGACAACTCGTTGCCGCGGACATGGAAGTTAACGTCCGGGAACTGTTCCTCGATATAACGCAGGGCCTCGTCGTGACTGCCCAGCGACTGGACCATCTGGTCTGAGTTGTCAAAGAGGACTACCTCGGTGCGGCTGCCGGGGAGGGAATGCGGGAATTCCCCCGCAACGCCTTCTCCTGTGTTGAGCCGGCGCTTGCCATTCGCTGATTCAGTCATGGTTATGGCCCGCAGGCCTGTGATCCCCTCGAAGTCCGAAAACAATTCCCTCCGCTGACTTCGCAACTTCTACTGTTGCGCCTTGCCCAGCGGTCCACCCATCTTACGCCAGGACGCCATCAACGACAGAAAAGGGGAACCCGGCAAGGTCTGAAAAGAACGTGGCAAAGCGGTGAGAGTGCCGCCTTAAAGGTATCAACTTCATATCGGCCTCATATCGTTCCCGTTGCAGTTCGCCGTGGAGCCGGAGATGCGGCCATTCCGCTCCTGGGCCTGTGCCATGCTGGAAATCCAGCCGCAGCTGGGATTGCGCCGCCTGGGGAGCGGCCCGCCATACACGAAAGGACAGGCAACAGACGTGCCGGAATCTGCTGCGCCCCGCAGGGCAGGACGACGCCCCGGTCCCGTGCGCTCTGCTGCCCTGGCAGCGATTCTGATGGTTGCCCCCCTTCTGACCGGCTGCCTCGCCGAACCGGATCCCTCACCGACCGGCCTCCTGGGCACAGATCCTGCCGCTACCGGTACCGCTCCTTCCACCAGCGCGCCGCTCGAAACCACGCAGTCCTCGAACAAGGCGCCCGTCTACTGGATTGGCCGGAGCAACAGCAACGTCTTCCTTTACCGGGAGTTCAGGGATGTCCCGGAGCAGGAGAACCCCGTGACGCGGGCGTTGCGTGCGATGATGTCGGACAAGCCCCTGGACCCCGACTTTTTTACCCCCTGGCAGAATCCGAGCAAGCTGGCCACCTCGATTTCCGGCAAGGACGTCATCACTGTGGACGTGTCCGAGGATGCGTTCAACAGCAACCTCGATGCTGACATGGCCATCCGCGCTGTCCAGCAGCTTGTGTACACTGCCACCGCCGCTGCGGCCAGTTCGGGCCTCATCGATTCCGGGCAGCAGATCCGGGTGCGGATCCTCGTGGATGGCCACACCGACTATGTCGCGTTCGACCATGTCCAGCTGGGTGAGCTCATGGGAAGGGCCGCCGGAATGGTGGCACCCGTGTGGATTATTGATCCGCAGGAAAACACGGAAGTGCCGGGCGGGAGTGTCAAGATCACCGGCCGCAGCACACTCGCCGGCGGCAAGCTCCGCTGGCAGATCCTGCGGGCAGAGGAGAACGGCACCAAGGCGCCGTTCCTGACCGGCGAAACAACGGCTGCCACCGAGCCCGGCCAGGCAGGGCTGTTTACGCTGGCCCTCACGCTGCCGGCCGGCGACTTTGAGTTGAAGATGGCCCAGGCCGGCATCGGCGAGCAGCCGGACCAGCATGAGGATTCCCGCGCGTTCAAGGTCCGCTGAAGGCACTGGCTCAACCAGGCCGGGGCCGCGCCTTAAACTGAAGGTGCTGTCCAGCGCCCGAGGATGTCACTGGCGAGAACGACGGCGGCCGGACCGGCGGTGGAGGAGCGCAGCACGTGGTGCCCCAGCAGGGCGGTGACCGCGCCATTGCCGCAAAGCCTGGTGACTTCCCGGGGACTGATGCCGCCTTCCGGTCCGACGATCAGGAGAACCTCCAGGGAGTCCACCCCGTACTGGACCTGCCAGGCCTCCAGTACAGTCCGGAGGGGGCGAACGGCGTCCTCGTGCAGGATGATTGCCAGCCCTGCGGTCTCTACGAGCCGTGCCAGGGCGGGGGTGTCGACGGCGGGGCGCACCTCGGGCACCCACGCCCGGCGGGCCTGCTTGGCTGCCGCCGTCACGACCGACTGCCATTTGGCGTGGGCCTTTGCAGCCCTGTCCCCTTTCCAACGCACGATGGACCGCTCGGACTGCCAGGGTACGACGGCGTCGATCCCCAATTCCGTCGCTGTCTCGATGGCGAGTTCGTCGCGGTCACCCTTGGCCAGGGCTTGTACGAGCACCAGCCTGATGCCCGGCTGTTCCTCAACCGAGAGGAAGGTGCATTCCACTTCAAGGCTTGCCGGCGACGCGGCAAGCACCTTCCCGCTCATGCGCGTCCCGGCACCGTCCACAAGGTCTACGGTTTCACCCGGAGCCAACCGTTTTACCGTGACGGCATGCCGGGCCTCGGCCCCGTCGAGGACATAGACCGCCCCCTCCGTCATCTGGTCCAGGGACCCCGGCGGAGTGAAAAAGACAGCGTTGCTCACCGCTACAGGTTACCGAGCCGGTCCCGGAGCTTGGCGAACATACCGCCGCTGGCAGCAAGCTTGCCGTCGGTGATCTGTTCCCCGCGAAGCTTAGCGAGCTGCCGCATCAGGTCTTCCTGGGCAGCATCAAGCCTGGCGGGCGTGTCCACCTGGAGGTGCACTTTCAGGTCGCCGCGCCCATACCCGCGGAGGTGTGTCACGCCAAGGCCGCGGAGAGTGATGATCTCACCGGACTGGGTGCCTGGCTTGACATCTATGTCCTGGGTTCCGTCAAAAGTTTCCAGGCTCACTTCCGTGCCGAGGGCGGCGGCCGTCATGGGGATATGCAGGGTGGCATGGAGATCGTCGTTGTCGCGGACATAGGTTGCGTCGTTGTTGACGCGGATCTCGACGTACAAGTCACCGGCGGGGCCGCCCGCCGGGCCTGCTTCCCCCTGGCCTGAAAGCTGGATGCGGGTACCGGTGGCCACGCCGGCGGGAACCTTGATGGTCAGCGAACGGCGGCTCCGGATACGGCCCTGGCCGCTGCACTCGTTGCAGGGATCCTTGATGACCGTGCCGAAGCCCTCGCACGTCCCGCAGGGCGCAGCGGTCATGACCTGTCCCAGAATCGAGCGGACGGCGCGCTGGACCTGGCCGCTGCCGCCACAGATGTCACAGCGTTCGGGCTGGGTGCCCGGCTGGCAGCAGGAACCGTCACAGGTGGGGCAGGTGACGGCTGTATCAACTTCCAGCTTCTTGTTGACGCCGAACACAGCATCACGGAGTTCGATCCGCACACTGATCAAGGCGTCCTGTCCGCGCCGGACGCGGGAGGCCGGGCCCGTGGTGCCGCCGGCGCCGAAGAACGTGTCGAAAATGTCCTGGAACGCGAAGCCCTGGCCGGCGTATCCTCCGCCTCCGAAGCCGTTGTCCGTGCCGTTTTCGTTGCCGGTGGTGTCGTATACCCGCCGCTTCTGCGGGTCCGAGAGAACTTCGTAGGCGTGGGTGACTGCCTTGAAGCGGTCGGACGCGTCTTCACCCGGGTTGACGTCCGGGTGGAGTGTGCGGGCCAGCTTCCGGTAGGCCTTCTTGATTTCTTCTCCCGTGGCCTCCGGTGAGACTCCAAGGACGTCGTAATGGCTGCTCAAAGTTCGTATCTCTTCCTTGTTGTACTGCCTGCAGTTGGACTGCCGGAAATGCTTGGGGTCCCGGCAGCGCCGGGATGATTGTCAGGGTCCGAGAATCCGTGAAAGGTAACGGGCAACGGCCCTGACGGCGGCCATGGTGGTTGGGTAATCCATTCTTGTCGGTCCCAGCACGCCGATTTTCGCCACGCTGTCCGGACCGTACCCGGTGGCCACGACGGATGCCTCGGCAAGGCCGTCGTAGGGATTTTCGCGGCCGATGCTGACGGCTACGCCACGGGGATCCTGCGCCATCTCACTGAGCAGGCGGAGCATGACTACCTGCTCCTCCAGGGCCTCCAGCACAGGACCAATGCTGAGCGGGAAGTCCACATTGGACCGGGCCAGGTTGGCAGTGCCCGCCATGACCATACGGTCCTCGCGGCTGCTCTGGGCAAGGCCCTCAAGGCCTGCGGCGAGGGCCTGGGCGGCCTGCCGTTGCGCCTGCCCGGCTGTGGCCACCACTGCCGGAAGGGACTGGGCGAGCTGGCTCAGCGGGGTGCCGGAAAGCGAGCCAAGGAACCGCGCCCTCAGGCCGGCAAGGGCCTCGTCCCCCAGTTCCTGCCCGACGTCGATAACGCGCTGCTCCACCTTGCCGCTGTTGGCGATCAGCACCACCAGCACTTTCCGCGGAGCGAGCAGGACGAACTCGATGTGGCGGACCAGTGCCCGGCTGAGGTGCGGGTACTGGACCACGGCAACCTGGTTGGTCAGCTGGGACAGCAGGCGGACGGTGCGGTCCAGCACATCGTCCAGGTCATCGGATCCTTCAAGTAAAGACTGGATGGCGCGGCGCTCGGCCTGGGAGAGCGGCTTGACCGCCGAGATCTGGTCAACAAACAGCCGGTAGCCCTTATCCGTGGGGATGCGGCCGGCGCTGGTGTGAGGAGCGGTGATCAGGCCTTCTTCCTCCAGGGCCGCCATGTCATTCCTGATCGTTGCGCTGGACACACCGAGACGGTGCCGCTCCACCAGGGCCTTGGACCCCACGGGTTCGCGGGAGTGGACGTAGTCCTCCACGATGGCACGCAGTACTTCAAGCTTGCGTGGCTCGCTCACACTCCACCTCCATCCAGGGTTACGGGGGCCGTGCCGCCCGCACTGTGCCGCCTCAAGGGTTAGCACTCGACATGCCTCAGTGCTAACAGTCTATTATGCCTCCGCCCGTTGCTAGCATTGGTACCGCTCCGGGCGAAATTCCGGACCTGTGATCGAGCGCTAGGCGGAGTGAATCCATGCAGTACCAGAACTGGGGTCCCCAGGACATGTCCGCTCCGACGAAGGCCAAGCTGCCTGAGGTGCCGGTTGAACGGGGAATGGTCCTTGAAGACGTCCAGTCCGGCTGGGTGGGCGCGGTCATCCGCGTGGAAAAGTCAGGCGGAATGCATGTGGTGGCCCTGGAGGACCGGCGGGGGAAATCCCGGTCCTTCCGGCTGGGCTTCGGATTCCTCCTGGACGGGCAGGCCATCAAGCTCCTGCCGCCCGCCCCGCGGCAGGCACCGGGCGCCGTCGCGGGCAGGACCGCGTCAGGTTCGGTCCGCGTTGCCGGTCAGCGGGCGCAGGTGGCCAAGGCCAGCCGGATCTGGGTGGAGGGAAAGCACGACGCCGAACTGGTGGAAAAGGTCTGGGGAGACGACCTGCGGGTGGAGGGCATCGTCGTCGAGCCCCTGCACGGCATTGACGACCTGGCGGCGGCTGTGGCTGAGTTCAACCCTGGACCGGGCCGGCGCCTTGGGGTGCTGGTGGACCACCTGGTCCCGGACTCCAAGGAATCCCGGATTGCGGACGCCGTCATGGCCTCACCCGGCGCTGCCGGGAACGTGCTGATTGTCGGGCACCCCTACGTGGATGTCTGGCAGGCCATCCGCCCCGCTGTCCTGGGCATTGAACAGTGGCCCGTGGTGCCGCGCGGGCAGGACTGGAAGACCGGCATCCTTGCAGCGTTCGGCTGGCCCCACGCCACGAAGGAGGACATCGGACTCGGATGGCAAAAGCTTCTGGGCGCAGTCCGCACCTACGCGGACCTGGAAGCCTCTTTGCTGGGGAGGGTGGAGGAAGTTATTGACTTCCTCACCGTTCCCTGACGGCACCTCCGGTCCCGTGTCGGGCCTCCCGCGCCGGGTTGGGCGCCGGAAGCCAGTATTCTTGGTACTGCGGATCCTGCGACGTTTGCAGTCCGCTGCAACCCCTATGAACTCTTAGCCAGCACCATTGCACCTCAGAAGGAACAGACTGTGGCACAAAACGCACGCGATCACAGGGACGCCCAGGGCGGCCAGGGCCGCTCGGAATACCACGGCGTTCCGGCGAATGCGCTGCCCCTGACAGCCAGCGAAGACCGGCAGTGGGCCACAATGGCGCACTTCGGTGGCATTCTTGGCTGTGTGCCCGCGCTGCTGATTTACCTGATCTTCCGGGACCGTGGTCCCTTCACCGCGCAGGAGTCCAAGGAAGCGCTGAACTTCAGCCTGCCGCCCACCATCGCCGCCGTGGTTGCGAACGTCCTGGTGTTCGTCCCGGTGATCGGCAACATTTTCGCCGTAATTGCCACGCTGATCTGGATTGCCCTGACCTGTTACGCCGTCGCGGCCGGCATCCACGTCAATAAGGGGCAGCCGCACCGCTACCAGTACAACCTCCGCTGGATCAAGTAACCGGGCAGCATTGCTTTAAAACGCCTTGCTGCAGGGATCAGTCCGGCAGGACCCTCCGGACCACTGCGTCCGCCAGCAGCCTGCCCTTGAGCGTAAGGATGAGCCTGCCCTTGAAAGCGGCGGCAGGATCCACCAGCCCTTCTGCGATGAGGCCTGCTACCTCGCGCCTTCCTGCGGCGTCCAGCGAGGAAACCTCGAGGCCGGACTGGAGGCGTACCTCCAGCATCACCCGTTCCATATTCCGTGTTTCCTCGTCCAGGGTTTCCCTGCCGGCCGCCGGTGACACTCCCTGCGCCAGACGTCCGGCGTAGGCCGTGGGGTGCTTGACGTTCCACCAGCGGACCCCGCCCACGTGGGAGTGGGCCCCGGGTCCGATCCCCCACCAGTCGTCGCCGCGCCAGTAGGCGAGGTTGTGGCGGCAGGCCTGATCCGGCGTGCGGGCCCAGTTGCTGACCTCGTACCAGCCCAGGCCGGCTTTGGTGATCAGTTCGTCGGCGAGTTCGTATTTGTCGGCGTGGTCGTCGTCGTCGATGCCGGGAACTTCACCACGGCGGATCTGGGCGGCCAGTTTGGTACCGTCCTCCACGATCAGTGCGTAGGCGCTGACGTGGTCCGGCTCGTAGGAGAGCGCCGTCTCGAGGGAAAACCTCCAGTCATCCAGGGACTCCCCCGGCGTGCCGTAGATGAGGTCCAGGCTCACGGCCAGTCCAGCGTCACGTGCCCACTGCACCACCTGCGGCACGCGGCTGGGCGTGTGGGTCCGGTCCAGGACCTTCAGGACATGCGGAACGGCGGACTGCATGCCGAACGAAATCCGCGTGAACCCGGCATTTTTCAGGATCACGAGGGATTCAGGGGTGACGGAGTCCGGGTTGGCCTCCGTGGTGACCTCGGCACCCTCCTCGATCCCCCACTCGCCGATGGCGCGCCTGAGGATCAGGGCCAGGTCCTCCGCCGGGAGCAGCGTTGGCGTCCCGCCCCCGAAAAAGACCGTGCTGAGGGGCCGCGCAGGAAGGCCCGAACCGGCAAGGACTTTAGCGGCCAGGGACACCTCCGAGGCAGCGGTTGCGGCATACGCGTCCTGCGAGGCCCCGCCGCCGAGCTCGGTGGCGGTATAGGTGTTGAAGTCGCAGTAACCGCAGCGCACAGCGCAGAACGGGATGTGGACATAGAGCCCGAACGCCCGTGCCGCCGCACCGTCAGCTGCCTGTGGAGGCAGGAGACCGTCCGGCGGCGCCGGGTCGCCGAGGGGAAGAACGCTAGGCATTGCAGGGGCCTCCGGTGCAGCCGGACGCTGTGTTCACTACTTCCTGGCCTTGTCCTTGGATTCGTCGGTGGTAAGCGCGGCAATGAAGGCTTCCTGGGGGACCTCGACGCGGCCCACCATCTTCATGCGCTTCTTGCCTTCCTTCTGCTTTTCCAGCAGTTTGCGCTTGCGGGAGATGTCTCCGCCGTAGCACTTGGCGAGTACGTCCTTGCGGATGGCGCGGATGCTTTCGCGGGCAATGATCCTGGAGCCGATGGCTGCCTGAATGGGCACCTCGAACTGCTGGCGGGGAATGAGTTCACGCAGCTTGGTGGTCATCATGACCCCGTAGGCGTAGGCCTTGTCGCGGTGGGTGATGGCGGAAAACGCATCCACCTGCTCGCCCTGGAGCATGATGTCCACCTTGACGAGGTCGGCCACCTGGTCGCCGTCGGCCTTCCAGTCCAGGGACCCGTAGCCGCGGGTTTTGGACTTGAGGATGTCGAAGAAGTCGAACACAATCTCCGCCAGCGGCAGGCGGTACCGGATTTCCACCCGGTCCTCGGACAGGTAGTCCATGCCGCCCATCACGCCGCGGCGGCTCTGGCACAGTTCCATGATTGCGCCGACGAATTCGTTCGGAGCGAGGATGGTGGCGGACACCATCGGTTCGCGGACCTCGTGGATCTTGCCGGAGGGGTATTCGCTGGGGTTGGTCACATGGACCACCTTCTTGTCCTCCAGCGTCACTTCGTATTCCACGTTGGGGGCGGTGGAAATCAGGTCCAGGTTGTATTCGCGCTCGAGCCGTTCGCGGGTGATTTCGAGGTGGAGCAGTCCAAGGAAGCCCACGCGGAATCCGAAGCCCAGTGCCGCGGAAGTCTCAGGCTCGTACACAAGCGCGGCATCATTCAGCATCAGCTTTTCCAGGGCATCGCGCAGCACCGGGTAGTCGGTTCCATCCAGCGGGTACAGGCCTGAGAACACCATGGGTTTGGCGTCGGCATAGCCGGGGAGCGAGTCCGCGGCCGGCTTGGCGAGGTTGGTGACGGTGTCGCCGACCTTGGACAGGCGCACGTCCTTCACGCCGGTGATGAGGTAGCCGACCTCGCCGACGCCCAATCCCTTGGAGGGGGTGGGTTCCGGTGAACTGACGCCGATCTCAAGGAGTTCGTGGGTGGCGCGGGTGGACATCATCTGGATGCGTTCCCGGGGGTGGAGCATGCCGTCCACCACGCGGACGTAGGTAACCACGCCGCGGTAGGTGTCGTAGACGGAGTCGAAGATCATTGCGCGCGCCGGGGCGTTGGCGTCGCCTTCCGGAGCCGGCAGGTCCCGGACGATTTTGTCCAGCAGCGGCTCAACGCCCATGCCGGTCTTCCCCGAGACGCGCAGCACGTCCTCCGGGTCGCCGCCGATGAGGCTGGCCAGTTCCGCCGCGTACTTCTCCGGCTGCGCTGCCGGCAGGTCGATCTTGTTCAAAACGGGGATGATCGTGAGGTTGTTTTCCATCGCCAGGTACAGGTTGGCGAGGGTCTGGGCCTCGATGCCCTGAGCCGCGTCCACCAGGAGGATGGCTCCTTCGCAGGCTGCGAGGGAGCGGGAGACCTCGTAGGTGAAGTCGACGTGACCCGGCGTGTCGATCATGTTGAGCGCGTAGCTCTTGCCATCCAGTTCCCACGGCATCCGGACCGCCTGGGACTTGATGGTGATACCGCGTTCGCGTTCGATGTCCATCCGGTCCAGGTACTGGGCCTTCATGTCACGGGGCTGGACCACACCGGTCAACTGAAGCATCCGGTCTGCCAGGGTGGACTTACCGTGGTCAATGTGCGCGATGATACAGAAATTCCGAATAATGGCCGGATCTGTCGCGGCGGGCACCGGGGCGGTGCGGGCCATGGGAGACACGCAGGGTCCTTACTGTTGGCATTTCCACGGCCACCGCCGGGGCGCACCGTGGGCGGCCCGCGGACAGGCCGCACATTTTCAACCTCCAGTGTCCCACGTCATTGCCCGCCATACCGCATCTTGGCCCGGTTGCAGCCGTCATTCCCCTATCCGGAAGGCAGCTATAAGGTGGCGGGATGGTTTTCACTCTCCGTTCACTGCAGGACGCCGTCAGGACAGGCCTTCGGGTACTCCGTAAGGCGGGAAGTAATGCCGGGACACCTGCCCGCCATCCCTCGCCGGGCCGCAAGGCGCCAATGTCCGGTGGAGGACGGCTCCCGGGCGGCCCTGGTGCGGGCGATACATATCCAGGGGACTACCAGGGAAGGTTCACCGTCCGCTATGCAGCAACACCAAACGGAAAACCGGACCCGGGAGAAGTGGTGTGGGCGTGGGTGCCTTACGAAGAGGACTACAGCCGCGGAAAGGACCGGCCCGTTCTGCTGGTGGGACACAGCGGCGGATATCTGCTTGGGCTGATGCTGACCAGCCGGGACCGTGTTCCTGACTCCGGTGCATCCGAAGACTACGTGGACATTGGTGTTGGCGGCTGGGACCGCCAGGGCCGGCCCAGCGAAGCCCGGCTCGACCGCATCCTCCAGCTCCAGCCCGACACCATCCGCCGGGAAGGGGCCGTGCTGGACCGGGGCCGTTTCGACAAGGTGGCGGCCGGCCTGCGCCGGCGACACGGCTGGCCGTAATCCCTGAAATGGCCAGTGCTGCCGCTGACCTGCTATTCTTTATAGCTGTGTGTCCGTGCAGGTCGACGGCCACTGATGGTTGGCCGCCATAGGTATCCCCACGCCGCTCAGTCAATGGCCAATCTGAAAGCCCTCTAGACCATTTCCGCATTAAAAAGAGAGTTCACACGTGGCGAATATCAAGTCCCAGAAGAAGCGCATCCTCACCAACGAGAAGGCACGCCTGCGCAACAACGCAGTCAAGTCCGAGCTGAAGACGGCCATCCGCGCCGTCAACACCGCCGTTGAGTCCACGGACAAGGATGCAGCTGCTGCTGCCCTGGTTGCTGCCAGCCGCAAGCTGGACAAGGCTGTCAGCAAGGGTGTTCTGCACAAGAACAACGCAGCGAACCGCAAGTCGGCGATCTCCAAGAAGGTCAACGCACTGTAAGGTTTCCAGTTCGCCTGAACTGATGGCTGTGGCCGGTACTCTCGGGTACCGGCCACAGCCCTTTAAGCGCTGTGCCGTTGGGTGGGGTGCTGGTTGCTCGTCCCCTTGTTGCCGCCCTACCTGCCCTGGACGGACATGGCTATCACGGTCACTGCATGCTCCACGGCGTAAACAGGGTCGCGGGAGAGCCCTTTGACCTGGGCATCCGCTTCTGCCGTTGCCTGGATGGACCGCACCAGTCCGTCGGGAGTCCACCGCCGGACATCCCGTTGGGCCTGCTCGACCAGCCAGGGCTGCATGCCCAGCTCCGCTGCTATCTGGGCCGAGGATCCGGATGCTCCTGCCACCCTCGCAACCGTGCGGAGCTTTGCGGCCAGCGCGGCCACCAGCGGAACAGGGTCCGCTCCGGTGGCGAGGGCATGGCGAAGCGTGGACAGGGCCACGGGAGCATTGCCGGCCATTGCGGCGTCGGCAACCTTGAAGGCAGTCGCCTCGATGCGCCCGCCGTAGTACTGGTCCACGACGTCGGAGGTTACGGTGGATCCGGCGTCGGCGATCAGCTGGCTGCAGGCCGCCGCAAGCTCTGAGAGGTTGGCCCCCACCGCGTTCACGAGGGCCTGGACGGCGTCCTGCTCGATGCGCCGGCCGCCGGATTTGAACTCAGCGGAGACGAAGGCCATCTTGTCGGCGTCCTTTTTGAGGGGCTGGCAGTCCACCACGGGCCAGCCGCCCTTTTTGACTGCGTCGAGGAGTTTCTTTCCGCGGACTCCCCCGCCGTGCCGCAGGACCAGGACAGCGTCGGCTTCCGTATGGTCCACATACCGGAGGGCGTCGGCGAGGAAGGCGTCGTTCATGGCCTCGACGGCCTCCACCTCGATGAGCTTGCTTTCGCCGAAAAGGGATGGGCTGACCTGCATCAGCAGGGTGCCCGGCTCGTAGGATGACGCGTTGATGCGGCTGACCTCCACGTCCGGGGCGGAGGTCCGCACCTGCGCACGGATCCGGTCCATGGCCCTGATGCCCAGGTACTCCTCCGGGCCGCTGATAAGCACAACCGCGGCAGGGGTTACATCCCGCCAGGTTGCCGCGTTTGATGCCGGGGAACGGGTTGCTCGCTTTTGTGCAGCGGCCATCGTGGGTTCCTTCCGGAAAGGTCTGTGGAATACTCCAGCCTGCCACGTCCGGCCGCCTGCTCCAAGCCAGGAGCAGGCGGTCCCGCCTTATCCCGGTGCGGCCCATGCGACGTTGCGCCGCCCGCGCGGCGCAGTATTGTGATTGCCGATGTTTCCAGGACTTCGATGAGGGAAACGAGGCGCCGGTGGCAGAAAAGGATGCAGCGGATGAACCGGCGCGGCCGGGCTGCAGCCCAGACAGCTCCGTAGGTCAGCATGGACAGGAACAGCATGGTCAGTAGACCGGGGATGCCTTCCGGCCACGGGAGGGATGCGCCCGGGAGTTGTGAGGCGAACCTTGCCGTCCCGGCGACGCCGGCGCTGAAGGTTCCGGCCACTGCGATGAGCGCGGTGGCCGGCCACGGCACCAGAACCAGCAGGGGCACGGCTGCGGTGCCCAACAGTGTCACCGGGGCCACCAGGGGCGAGGCAATCACGTTGGCCAGCAGCGAGTAGCTTGAAAACTGGGGTTGCAGGAGGACAATCACCGGCCCGCACAGCAGCTGGGCCGACAACGGAACAGCCACTGCTGCGGCCGCCCAGCGCGGTACGCACTTCGGCGTCCAATCAATGATGCACCGCCCCAGAACAATAATTCCCAGGGTAGCCAGAACGGACAGAAGGAACCCGAAACTCGACCCCAGCCCGGGATCCATCAGCAGGAGACCGATCACAGCCAGGCACAGGAAACTCAGGCCCCGCCCGGCCCGCCCTCCTGCCAGCGAGACAACCGCCACTGCACCCATGAGGGCCGCCCGCAGGACACTGGCATCAGGACCCACGAGTACCACGAACAGGCCAAGCCCGCCGGCGGCCAGTACAGCAGCCGGCAGCCGCGGCAGGCGCAGGGACCGGCATGCCAGCAGCAGCGCCCCGAGGACCAGGCCGCAATTCGCCCCGCTGACGGCGGTCAAGTGCGTCATGCCCACCACCTTCATGGCGTTGTTGAGGCCCTCATCCAAGGCACTTGTATCCCCCGTGACCATGCCCGGCAGCAGGCCCCGGGGATCGGGTGCCAGGAATGAAGATGCGGCCACGAACCGCTCCCGCAGTTCTTTGGCGGACCGCTCCAGGATTGGTGACTGGCCGGGTTTCCCAGGGGCAGCGGAAGCCGCGAGAATACCCGCTTCCTCCCTCCCCGGATCAGCCGGCCTAAGCTTTCCCGCTGCACGGAGCACCTGGCCGGGTACCACGTTGCCCCAGGCGCCGCCACCCATCACCATCAGTTGCGCCCTGGTCCGGAGCAGGACCCCACCGGTGCTGACGTCCCGGGTCCAGACAGGTACGGACCACCGCTCCGGCGGGCCTGCCTGGCCGGGGGCCGCGAGCGGGCGGGGGGCTCCTGCCACCTCGACGACGGCGACTGCTGACTTTCCCGACGCAATCGCCTCCGCCAGGGGACCTTCAAACCGCTGGCCGGCTGCCACCGCCGAATGCGCGGCAGTGGCAGCTGCCAGGAAGAGCGCAACGGCGCCGGTTGCCAGGAAACTGCGGCGGGCGGGTTCGCGTCCTGCTTCGGGTGCCCTGCGCCCGCGGAACCCGGCTGATCGCCGGCCGGGCCGTTTCAGCATCAGCACGCCGGCAGCAACACAACCGCAACAGAGAACTGCCAAGGCGGCGGGCTGCAGCCAAAGACCAGCAAGCGCTGCCGCCCACACCGCTGCAGCGGGCATGGCGAGCCGCACGTCCATGCGGCGGCGCGGCGCCTCATCTCCGCCGTCGCGATCTTTCCCTGACCCGGCCTTCCCCACCCGCTGGCGCGCGTTGTCCCACACACGGCCCCACTGTTGCCGGGCCCGGCGGCGGCCGGAGGGAACGACCTCAAACGTGCGGTGCCGCCCTTCCACAGGTCCCGAACCGGCGCCCGGATTGTTCCCGGCGTGCTGGCCTGTGCCTGCACCCAGCCCCACCTTGCCGGCTCCATCAGGTCCAGGGCCCGGTCCCCTGACTGCCGATTCCACGTAGCGGTTCCAGGGACTCGTCCGAGGCTTCTCCCCGCCGCTATTCATCTGGCTGACCCCCACCCGAGCTGGTCATACGGTCACCAGCGGCAGCAAGGTCTCAAGCATCTTGGGCCCTACCCCGTCAACAGCGTCAAGCTCCTCAACGGTTTTGAAGGCCCCATGTTCCTTCCGCCAGTCCACAATGCGCCGGGCAAGGACCGGGCCGACTTTAGGCAAGGTATCCAGCTCCTCCACGCCTGCCGTGTTGAGGTTGATCTTGCCTCCTGCAGCCGTGCCGGTGCTGCCAGCGCCCTCTCCGCTTTCCGGGTCTTCGCCACCGGCATCGGCGGCGGGAATCTCCGCGCCTTCCCGGGGGACATGGATTTTCTGGCCGTCCTGCACCACCAGGGCCAGATTCAGCCGGTCCAGCCAGGCTCCCGGTGTCCCGCCTCCGGCGGCGGCGATGGCTTCATGCACCCTGCTGCCTGCGGGTAGCTGGACTACTCCCGGCCTGGCCACCGCTCCGGCAACGTGGACCACGACAGCGCCGGCGGTTCCAGGTCCGTCACCTTCCGGGACTGCACCAGGATCACTAGCGGTTTCACTGTCTCCGCCGGGAGTACTTTTCCCTGCCGGTCCAGGTTCCGGACTGCCGGGGCTGACGCCAGTGAGCGGCAGGATCTCCGGCCGGCCTGCTTCCGCCTGCCACCAAAACCAGGCCCCGGCAGCAACAGCAAGAATGCCCAGAAGCACCGCCAGGCGCGGCCCCGTCCGCCACCGAAGCGCCGGTCCCACGGCCACGGACGAGGGATCCGGGTCCTGTCCGGTCAACAACCCGCGGGCGCCATCCCGATCCTGCCCCTCGATGCCCTGGTATTCGAAGGGTTCGTTCCGGTCGGCGTCCAGCAGCAGGCCTGAGGGTGACTCGCCCAGCGTCGCCTGGAGCCGGGTTCTGGCATGGCGCGCCGGACGACCTGCTGCTCCAGCATCCCGGCGTGACATAGCTTCACGCTAGGGACACCCAGGGTGGAGGCACCACGGCCGGCGCCCGTTATGTGGAAAGGCTGTCGGTTTCCGTCAGCTCTTCGCCCACGATGACCGCCAGGACTCCGAGTCCCGCGTGGGCCGCGAGGACGGCGGGGAGGGAACTGGTTTGGGCAGGAGGGCACTGCGGCAAGGCTTCGGCCAGTCGTCCGGAGAGGCTTAATGCCTCTTCGGGGTTTCCGAAGTGGTGGACGGCGAGCCGGACGGCAGAAGCGGGACGGGCGCCGGCGTCTGACGCGACGATCTCCTCCAGGCGGGCAACCGCCCTGGCAGCTGACCGTACCTTTTCCAGCGGCACGATCCTGCCGCCGTCGACGGCCAGGATGGGCTTGATGGCGAGCATGGTGCCCAGCAGGGAGGCTGCCGGGCCAATCCGGCCCCCGCGGCGCAGCTGTTCCAGGCTGGGGACGTAGAAATACACTTTGGTCCGCGCGGCCTGTTCCGCTGCGGCAGCGGCAACGGCGGACGCGTCGCCGCCGTCGGCCGCTGCGCGGACACCTGCCTGGACCGCCATGCCCAGGGCCATCCCGACCGTCCGGGAGTCGACGACCTCCACCGGGATGCCCACCCGGGTGGCAGCCAGCCGGGCAGCGTCAGCCGTGCCGGACAGCTCACTGGAGATGTGGACAGACACCACTGCTTCGAAACCCTTTTGCTGGGCCGAACGGTAAGCCTGCTCGAACTGTCCGGGCGAGGGCCGCGAGGTCTTCACGGAGGTTCCGCTGGCCAGCGCGAGGGCAATGGTCTCGGAGATGTCGTCTTCGCCCTCACCGTAGATGTCAGCACCCACCATCACGGGCATGGGAATCACGGTCAAGCGTCCGTCACCACTGAATGCGGCACTAAAATCAGCCGGCAGCGCGGCTGCCGAATCAGTGACCACGGCAGTACGCACGACGACGTCCGGCGGGACCGCGACGCCTTCCTGCCGGCGGCGCGCCAACAGGCGGGCACGGACCCAGGGCCAGGCAGCGTCACGGTCGGGCAAGGAGGCCTCCTGGGGTCACAACAGGCCGCCGGAGGGTTCCGGCGGCCTGGTCCGGCTTAGGCCGGGACGATGTTGACCAGTTTAGGGGCGCGGACAATCACGGTGCGGATGCCGCGGCCGTCAAGGGCACGCCGGACGTTGTCCGAGGCCAGCGCCAGCTCACGCAGCTGGTCCTCGGACACGGAGGGGGAAACCTCCAGCCTGTCGCGGACCTTGCCCTGCACCTGCACCACGGCGGTGACGGTGTCCTGCACCAGCAGTGACTCGTCGTGGGTTGGCCAGCCGGCGTTTGCCACCGACGCGGGATGCCCCAGGACGCTCCACATATCCTCCGCCGTGTAGGGGGCGAAGAGGCTCAAAATCACCGCTACTGCCTCCGCGGCTTCGCGGACTGCCGGGTCCGCTCCGCCGGCCCCGGCGTCGATGGCCTTGCGGGTGGCATTCACCAGCTCCATCAGCTTGGCCACCACCACGTTGAACTTGTTGGCGTCCAGCAGTTCGGCCGCGTCGGCAATGGTCCGGTGGGTTACGGAGCGCAGGGCACGGTCCCCGGTGGTGGCGTCGACGCCCGGTTCGCTCGCCACATCCTGGGCGAGACGCCAGGCGCGGGCAAGGAACTTCGCCGAACCGGACGGCGAAACGTCTGCCCAGTCCACGTCGTCCTCGGGCGGTGAGGCGAAGATCATGGTGAGGCGGACCGCGTCCACGCCGTACTTGTCCAGCTGCTCGCCGAGGTCCACGCCGTTGCCCAGCGACTTGCTCATGGCTTTGCCGCCGTTGAGCACCTGACCCTGGTTCAGCAGCGCGGTGAAGGGCTCATTGGCTTCGATCAGGCCGAGATCGTTGATGACCTTAGTGAAGAACCGGGCGTACAGCAGGTGCAGGATGGCGTGCTCGACGCCACCGACGTACTGGCCCACGGGCATCCAGTCGTTGATTTTCTCCGGATCGAAGGGACCTTCCGTGTACTGCGGTGACACAAAGCGCAGGAAGTACCAGGACGAGTCCACGAAGGTGTCCATGGTGTCGGTGTCCCGCTTGGCCGGGCCATGGCAGGAGGGGCACTCGACGTTACCCCAGGCCTCGGCCGCGGCCAGGGGTGAAGTGCCCTTCGGTGACAAATCCTCGCCGCGCAGGTCGGAGGGCAGGGTGACGGGCAGCTGCTCATCGGGGACCGGAACCTCGCCGCAGGACGGGCAATGGATGATGGGGATGGGGGTGCCCCAGAAGCGCTGGCGGCTCAACAGCCAGTCGCGCAGCCGGAAGTTCACGAACTTCTCGCCCGTGCCCTGCTTCTCCAGCATCGCGATAGCGGCCGGGATGGCTTCAGTCTTGGGCAGGCCGTCCAGGTCGCCCGAATTGATCAGGGTGCCCTCCCCCGCCGTGGCAGTGCCGGACACTGCGGGGTCTTCCTCGCCGGTATCCAGGACTGCCCGCACGGGCAGGTCGAACTTCCGGGCGAAGTCGAGGTCGCGCTGGTCGTGGGCGGGCACGGCCATGATGGCGCCCGTGCCGTAGTCAGCCAGGACGTAGTCGGCCGCCCATACCGGCAACTTCTCCCCGTTCAGCGGGTTGATGGCGTAGCGGCCGGTGAAGACGCCGGTCTTCTCCCGCTCTGTGGACTGGCGTTCGATCTCGGAGAGCGCCTTGACCTGTTCGCGGTACTCGTCCAGGGCAGCGGCGTGCTCGTCAGTGACGAGTTCGACGGCGAGCGGCGCGTCTGCGGCCACCACAAAGAAGGTTGCGCCGTACAGGGTGTCGGGGCGGGTGGTAAAGACCGTTACCTCCTTGGCGGGCCTGCCGCCGTCGGCCTCGATCACAAAGTTGACGTGCGCACCCTCGGAGCGGCCGATCCAGTTTTTCTGCATGGCCAGCACGCGTTCGGGCCAGTGCCCGCGCAGCTGCTCCATGTCATCGAGCAGGCGGTCCGCGTACTCGGTGATCTTGAAGTACCACTGGTTGAGTGACTTCTTGGTGACGGTGGTTCCGCAGCGTTCGCAGGCACCGTTGACAACCTGTTCGTTGGCCAGGACGGTCTGGTCCTTGGGGCACCAGTTGACCGGGGAGTCTTTGCGGTACGCCAGGCCGCGCTCGTAGAAGCGCTTGAACAGCCACTGTGTCCAGCGGTAGTACTCCGGGTCCGAGGTGTGCAGCCGCCGGGACCAGTCAGCCGAGATGGCGTACCGCTTGAAGGACGCGGCCTGGGTGTCGATGTTGGCGTAGGTCCACTCGCTGGGGTGGGCATTGCGTTTGATGGCCGCGTTTTCCGCGGGCAGGCCAAAGGAGTCCCAGCCGATCGGGTGCAGGACGTCGTAGCCTTTCTGGCGCAGGTAGCGGGCCACCACGTCGCCCATGGCGAATGCTTCCGCGTGGCCCATGTGCAGGTCACCGGACGGGTAGGGGAACATGTCCAACACGTAGCGGCGCTCGCGGGACCCGTCGTCCACAGGCGTGAAGACCTTAAGGTCTTCCCATACCTGCGGCCATTTGGCCTCCATCGCCGTGAAGCTGTAGGTGCCCTCCTCAGGCACGTCCGCTGACACTGTTGCTGCTGTTCCGGTCTCTGTCTCCGGCTGAACGCCCACTGCTGCCCTCTTCTGTTCTGTTATGGCATCTGTGCTGCCATAACGGCCTGATCCCCCTGCTGCCACCGGAAAATGTTCCCGGACACACAAAAGCCCCTCGCCATGGAGGGGCTGCCGCACGCTATCCGTTGATTCGGATACCGGGCGGCTTGCTAAGCAGAAGGATCGCACGCATGCAACCACTTTAGCGCACCAAAGCGGCCTGCCGCCCTGCACCGGGCCTGTACCGCCGTTGCCCGCCGTCACTAGACTTGAGCCGGGCAACGACCTTCCTACACAGCAGGGTGGCTCCTTTGGGTGACGACTCCGGCGATGACACGCTTGAAGGCTTCAGCGGCGGGCCCCCGCCCGGCCGGCTCTTCCCTCCGCTTGGCGGGCCGGTCCCCCTGCGCCGTGAGGCAGCCGGCGGCAAGGCGGCGGTATTGTCCGAACTGATGGCCGCCGGTTTCCCCGTTCCTCCGGGCTTCGTTGTGACCGGCCGCGCCATGGCAGAGCGCCCGGGCTGGCAGGAGAACTGGGACCGTCACCTTCAGGCCGCCGCCCGCGCAGCCGGCCCCGGACCGTATGCCGTCCGCTCCTCTGCGGCCGCCGAGGACCTGCCCGGTGCCTCCTATGCCGGAATGTATGAAAGCTACCTGGGCTTAAGCGACGGCGACCTCGCCGCGGCCGTTGTCCGGTGCTGCGCCTCGGCTGACGCCGCCAGGGTCCGGGCCTACCAGGATCCGCTCCGGCTGCGGGCTGGTGCTGGTTTGGACAGTGAACCAGCGGCGCCGCTCGACAGTGCGCGCATGGCCGTCCTCGTCCAGCAGATGCTTGATCCTGTTGCAGCGGGGGTCGCCTTCACGGCAAATCCCCTGACTGGTTCCCGTAACGAAACTTTGGTCTCCGCGGTCAAAGGGCTGGGCGAAAACCTGGTGGGTGGTGCGGAGGACGGGGAGGAATGGCTGGCGCGCGACGGCGTGGTGAGCCGGAGGCGGGGTTCGCACGTCCTCACGCTGGAAAGCGCGACGGCGGTAGCCGCCCTCGCCGTGCACGTCGCCTCATACTTCGGCTGCCCGCAGGACGTTGAGTGGGCCCTGGACAGTTCCGGCCAGGTACAGGTCCTGCAGGCCCGTCCGATGACAGCAATCCCCGAACCGGTGACGTGGAAGGCACCGGGCAAGGGCGTCTGGCTGAGGAACTTCCGGCTGGGGGAATGGCTCCCAGAGCCGGTTACGCCGCTTTTTATGGACTGGCTGGTTCCCGGCATCGACGCGGCCTATAACGATGCCGTTGCCCGCTCGGCCGGAATCAGGCTTCCCATGGGCAACGCCACGGTCAACGGTTGGTACTACGTTGCCCCACCCACGTTGCGGGCCCTCCCCCACGTGCTGTTTGGTGGCAGGCCGCATTCCCTGCCTTACTTTTTCAACGCCGTCGTGCGGCCCATGATTGATCCCGCAGGCGCGGACCGGGCCGTCCTGCGGGACCTGGAGTACGAGTGGCGCACCCGGCTGCTTCCGGCCTGCCGCACCCTGGCGGCGGGCGATGTTGCCCCTTCGGCCAGCCTGGATGAGCTCCTGGAGACCATTGAACTGGTGGCCCGGGCGGCCGGGCAGTACCTGTGGTTCTTTTCCGCTACGGGCGGTGCCGCCTGGAAGATGGAACTGGTGTTGGCAAGGATCTGGCGCAGGCACCTGGCCCCTTCCCTGGCGGGGAGGCAGGAACGCGGACCGCACCGGCAGGGACTGCACCGCGGCGGCGGATACCAGGTCCTGCTGGGCGGCCTGCTTCCATCCCCGCCGGCCGTCGTCCCGCATGCTGTCTACAGCCTGGACTGGTACCACCGGGTGGCGGGTGAGGAGCCCGCCGGACAGGCCGGATCCACGGCCGGAGATTCCACCGCCGCCGCTGACCGGCGGCGGTCCGCCGAAGCCGACTGCCGGATGATCCTCCGGGGCACCCGTCATCTCCGCCGTTTCGACACCGTGCTTGCTGTTGCCCAGCACTATGCACTGTTGCGGGAGGAGCAGGCCCGGGACTTCACCCTGGGCTGGCCCCTCTTGCGCCGCTGTGCAGAAGCCATCGGGGTGCAGTTGCGGCAAGCCGGCGTCATCAACAGCTCCAGCGACGTCTACTTCCTGAAGCGCCGGGACCTGCGGCCCGACGCACCACCACAACAGGACGCCGTTGCCAGACGCCGTGAGGACTGGCTCCGGCAAAGGAAACTGGCCGCGCCGCTGATGTTGGGCCGGGTGCCGCTGTCCGGCAATACATTCGACCGGATAGCGCAGTCTGCCCGCAGCACTGGCAACCATTCCCGGGGTGCGCTTGTTGGCCATCCCGCAAGCCCCGGAAGGACCCGCGGCCGGGTCCGCGTTGTGGACGCTCCCGCGGATGTCACGACCTTCAAGCCGGGCGAAGTCCTGGTTGCCCGGGCAACGGCACCGGCCTTGACCCCACTCTTCGCGTCCGCGTCAGCGGTGGTAACGGACACCGGAAACCTTGCGGCCCACGCATCCTTGATTGCCCGTGAGTACGGCATCCCGGCCGTCGTGGGTACCGGCAACGCCACCCAGATCCTCTACACGGGCCAGCTGGTAACAGTAGACGGCAACGCAGGAACAGTGGAACCCCACGAAGGCTGAGGGTGGACAGGCAGCAAAAGGGGCCGATGACTCTCCGCTGGTGCGGCAGGCGGAAGTCATCGGCCCCTCTTGAGGAGCGGAAAAGGCTAGCGGACGTCCTCGTCAACCCAGTCCATGGACTTGGTCACGGCCTTCTTCCAGAGGCGCAACTGCCGGTCCTGCTCCGCCTGGTCCATCCGGGGTTCCCAGCGCTTGTCCTCAGACCAGTTGGCCGAGCACTCCCCCAGGTCCTTCCAGAAACCGACAGCCAGGCCGGCTGCGTAGGCGGCACCGAGGGCTGTGGTTTCCACAACCTTCGGCCGGATCACGGGAACGCCCAGGATGTCCGCCTGGAACTGCATCAGCGCATCGTTGGCCACCATGCCGCCGTCGACCTTCAGCTCGGTGAGCGGAACGCCGGAGTCAGCGTTCACGGCGTCCAGGACCTCGCGGGTCTGGAAGGCGGTAGCCTCCAGGGCCGCGCGTGCAATGTGGTTCTTGTTCACGAACCTGGTCAGCCCGACGATCGCTCCGCGCGCGTCCGAGCGCCAGTAGGGAGCAAAGAGGCCGGAGAAGGCCGGGACGATGTACACGCCGCCGTTGTCCTCGACGGAGGCCGCGAGGGTTTCCACCTCGGGTGCGCTGCTGATCATGCCCAGGTTGTCCCGCAACCACTGGATCAGCGAGCCGGTGACGGCGATGGACCCTTCCAGGGCGTAGTGCGGCGCCGCGTCCCCGAGCTTGTAACCCACGGTGGTCAGCAGCCCGTTCTTCGAATGGACGATTTCCTCGCCAGTGTTGAAGATCAGGAAGCAGCCCGTGCCGTAGGTGTTCTTGGCCTCGCCGGTCTGGAAGGCGGCCTGGCCGAACGTGGCGGCCTGCTGGTCGCCGAGGATTCCGGCCACGGGAACTTCCCGCAGGAGCTGGGAGGTGTGCACGGTGCCATAGACCTCGGACGAGGACTTGATCTCCGGCATCATGGTCCGGGGAACACCGAAGATTCCAAGGATCTCGTCGTCCCACTGCAGGGTCTCAAGGTCCATGAACAGCGTGCGGGAGGCGTTGGTGACGTCCGTGACGTGGACGCCGCCGTTGATGCCGCCGGTCAGGTTCCACAGCACCCAGGAATCGGTGTTGCCGAACACCAGGTCACCGGCTTCAGCTTTGGCCCGCGCACCTTCCACGTTGTCAAGAATCCATTTGATCTTGGTACCCGAGAAGTAGGTCGCCAGCGGCAGGCCCACTTTTTGCTTGAAGCGGTCCGGACCGCCGTCCTTGGCGAGGTCATTGACGATGTCCTGCGTGCGGGTGTCCTGCCAGACGATGGCGTTATAGACGGCTTCGCCGGTGGTCTTGTCCCACACCACGGCGGTTTCACGCTGGTTGGTAATTCCGACGGCGGCGATATCGTGGCGGGTCAGGTTCGCCTTGGACAGGGCAGACGCGATGACCTCCCTGGTGTTGTTCCAGATTTCGGCAGCGTCGTGCTCCACCCAACCGGCCTGCGGGAAGATCTGTTTGTGCTCCATCTGGCCCGAGGACACGATGTTTCCGCTGTGGTCGAAGATGATCGCGCGGGTGCTGGTGGTTCCCTGGTCAATGGCGATTACGTACTGGTTCATGATTGACGTCCTTGTCTGATTATGGGTGTGGTCAGGTGGTGCAGGAAGCTAGGCAGCGGCCAGGGAGATAATGGGAACCGCTTTGGCAACGATGCCGCCCAGGGCACCGCCTACCAAGGGGCCTACCACGGGGATCCACGAGTAGCCCCAGTCGCTTGACCCCTTGCCCTTGATCGGGAGAAGGGCATGGGCGATGCGGGGACCAAGGTCGCGGGCAGGATTGATGGCGTAGCCGGTGGGGCCGCCGAGGGAGACACCGATGCCGACAACAAGCAGGGCAACCGCCAGCGGGCCCAGGCCGGACGGCGTTCCACCAAAGGCGAGGATCACGAACACCAGGACGAAGGTGCCGATGATCTCCGTCACCAGGTTCCAGGGGGTGGAGCGGATGGCGGGACCCGTGGAGAAGACGCCAAGCTTGCTGGCAACTTCCGGTTCCGCGTCGAAGTGCTGCTTATAGGCGAACCAGCAGGCCACGGCGCCGAGGAAAGCACCCAGGAGTTCTCCGCCGAAATACGTCAGCGTCGATGCTAAATCTATGGGTACGTCCGGTGCATACGGCCTCTTGCCTTCGACCAGAATCCCGAGCGTGACAGCGGGATTAAGGTGCGCCCCGGACTTTGCGGCCACAAAGACGCCGGCGAAGACAGCGATGCCCCAGCCCCAGGTGACCATCAGGAACCCGCCGCTGTTGCCTTTTGTCCCCCTCAGGGCAACGTTGGCGACGACACCGCAACCCAGCAGGGTTAGCATCGCCGTTCCGAACACTTCGGATAAGAAAACAATTCCAAGAGACATCTTTGACTCCTTTGTATTTTGTTGTGAGCCCTTCGCGGGTTGAAGGACTTTGGGCCGGGGCGGGTTGCCGCCCCGGCCTGCAGCCAGGTCCTAGGCGACCAGGCTGTGGGTTTCCACGCGGTGGAACCGCTGGAGAACGTCCTGCGCGTGCTTGATTTCCGCTGCGCGGGCTGCGGCGTTCCAGCCCATGGGTACTGACAGTACGTCCGCCACCTCATTGAGCAGTTCGCCTGTTACCAGGCCCCGGAAAGCCAGCGAGGTCCGGCGGATCAGGATGTCCACCAGGTGTCCCACCTGCTCCTGGGCTGCCATGAACTCAAGCTCGCGGACGCTCAGTTCACGGGTGGAATGCAGCAGCCTGTCTGGTCCGGCATCGAGGTACCCCATGACGGACTCCGCCCGGGTCCCGTACCGGGTCAGGAGGCCCGCGGTCCGGTCAGCATCGCGGCCGGCGGCCATGTGTTCCTTGATCCACTTCTGCACACCGGCCTCATCGGCAGGGAAGTTCGCTCCGCCGCCGATGGGCAGCTGCGCTGTGGAGACCTTGCGCTCCATGCCGAGTTCGGCCAGGACATCGTTGGTCATGTGTTCGGCAAGGGCACGGAAGGTGGTCCACTTGCCGCCCACCAGGCTCAGTACAACGGCGCCCTGCCCGTCCCCGCCGGTGCCGGGTTCGCGGCGTTCAATGCGGTAGTCGCGGGAGACGAAGCCGGGCTGGGCAGCGTCATGGCGCGGGAGGGGACGAACACCGGAAAAGGTGTACACAATCTGCTCATGCGTGACTGCGATGTCCGGGAAGACATGGCCGATCAGTTCGAAAAAGTATCCGATTTCTTCGTCTGTGCAGACTGCGTCTTCCGCCATGTCTGCGTAGACGTCGGTTGTGCCCACGAGGACCCGGTCCCCCATTGGATAGATCAGGACGATCCGGCCGTCGGTGTGTTCGAAGAAGATCTCCCGGCCACGGCAGGCCTCCAGGAGCGCCGGGTGGTCCAGTACGATGTGGGACCCCTTGGTGCCGCCCATGAAAGCGGAGGCAGTACCCATTGCTTCGTTCGTGAGATCCACCCAGGCACCGGTGGTGTTAACTATCACGTCTGCCGTGAAATCGAACTCCTCCCCGGTCAGTTCGTCCCGCAGCCGGACAGTGCTGCCCCGGCCGGTTCCTGGATTGGGTTGACCGGTCATGGACTGCAATGAAACGTAGTTGCTGGCCCGGGCTGTGTTGCCCTGGGCGTTGCCTTCGCCCACAGCCGCCCCTCCGGCTTTCTCCCCGTCCTGGAGGACATCGAGCGTGAGCCGTTCCGGGTTGTGCACCGACGCATCGAAGTAGGTGGCGGTGTATTTGACGTCCGGGCGGAGGCTGGGGAGTTCGGCACGGGCCCGCTGGCCGGTGCGGAACTGGTGCCGCGGAACTGTGCCGCCGTCGCGGGAGAAGGAGTCGTACAGGCTGAGGCCCAGTTTGATGAGGAAAGCTCCGCGTTCCTTGGGCTTGCCCTGCTGTTTGTGGGTCAGGAACCGGAGGGGCGCCGAGAGTACGCCGGAAAACGTGCTGAAGATGGGGATGGTGGTCTGCAGCGGCTTCACATAATGCGGAGCGATGCGGAGCAGCCGGTTGCGCTCCACCACGGATTCCTGCACCAGGCGGAACTCGCCGTTCTCGAGGTACCGGATCCCGCCATGGATCATGTGGGACGACGCGCCGCTGGCTCCCTGGCAGTAGTCACCGCGCTCGACGAGGGCAACATCCACGCCCTGCAGCGCAAGGTCGCGGAATGTTCCTACCCCGTTGATCCCGCCGCCAACCACGAGTACCTTTGCGTGCGGGCGGCGCCGAAGATGCTGTACTGAACTGCGCTCGACTCCCGGCTTCGCCGCTGAAGCAGATTGTCCGCCGGTTGAATCCTTGGGTCCCAAAACGACTCCCTTGGGCTTTGTGTGGCGCGGGCCACCGAATGGATGAACCCGCCGTTCTCAACTATTCTTCGGAGTAATGGAAAATGGCGTCAAGGACTATGCACAAACGTGCAGACCGGAGCAGTAATGGATCCTTCCCGGCACTCTGAGGCGCTGCGAGCTGCACAAATGTATTATCTGCAGGACCTCACCATGGATGCCATAGCCCGGGAACTCAGGACTTCGAGGTCCACCGTCTCGCGGCTCCTGTCCTCCGCGCGCGAATCCGGACTGGTGCAGATCCAGATCCGCAACCCCCTGGACACGGGCCCCGAACTCGAAGGCAGGATCCGCCGGCGGTTTGGTGTGGACGTCCACGTGGTACCGGTTCTGGAGACACTGAACGAAGCAGAAACCCTGGACCGCGTAGCCATGCAGGCAGCACGCACCATCGGACCGCTTGTCGACTCCAACGCGATCATCGGGGTCGCCTGGGGTTCAACCCTGAGCGCCGTCAGCCGCCACCTCACCCGCAAGATCACCCATGACGGCGTCATCGTTCAACTGAACGGTGCGGGCAACATGCATACCACGGGCATTACGTACGCCAGTGACATCATGCGGCGCTTCGGAAGTGCCTATGGGGCGAGGGTTGAACAGTTTCCCGTACCGGCCTTTTTCGACCACGCCGCTACAAAAACCGCTATGTGGAATGAGCGCAGCGTGCAGCGGATCCTCGAGTTGCAGGCAAAGATGAGCATCGCCATCTTCGGTGTCGGGTCGGTGGACGCGGACTACCCCAGCCACGTCTACGCAGGCGGGTACCTTGATGAAACCGATCTCAACATCCTGGCGACCTCGGATGTAGTGGGCGACGTCGCCACCGTCTTCTTCCGCGGCGACGGATCCTCTGACGGAATAGTCCTCAATGAAAGATCCACAGGGCCCGGCCTCACGGAACTGCGGCAGGTCCGGCGGAGGATCTGCGTAGTGTCCGGGGTATCCAAGATCAACGGCCTCCGCGGTGCCCTGGCCGCCAACCTGGCCACCGACCTGATCCTGGATGAGGCCACCGCGCGGCGTCTGGTGGATTCCGAAGGGCTCGCTGCGGCCAATGGGTAGAGTCGTGGCTATGAGAATTTCACCGCGGCTCAGCCTGAACAACGGCGTGCTGATCCACCAGCTCGGTTTCGGGCTGTACAAGGTCCCGGCTGCGGACGCGGCAGGACTCGTTGCCATCGCGCTCGCGGCCGGCTACCGCCACTTCGACACCGCCGCCATGTACGGCAACGAAACGGGCGTTGCCCGCGGCATCAGTTCCCAGCTGGGCGGTACGGCCGGCAGCGGCGGCTCAGGCGAACTTTTGCCGTCGCTGTCCAGGGAAGACCTGTTCATCACCACGAAAGTGTGGAACGACCACCACGGCTATGACGCCACGCTCCGGGCCTTCGATGACTCCATGGTCAATCTTGGCCTGGACTACGTGGACATGTACCTCATCCACTGGCCGTGCGCCAGGCGTGGCCTTTTCCCCGACACGTACCGGGCGCTGGAGACGCTGTACAGGGAAGGGAAAGTCCGAGCTATCGGGGTCAGCAACTTCCAGCCGGCCCACCTTGACCGCCTGCTTCAGACAGCAGAGGTGGTCCCGGCGGTCAACCAGATTGAGCTGCACCCGTGGCTTCAGCAGCAGGAACTGCGCACGCTGCATGACCACCTCGGCATCCGGACCGAAGCCTGGAGTCCGCTGGGCCGCGGCCAGGTCCTCGATGATCCGGTTGTCCGTGCCTGCGCCTCGGAACACAGCAGGACACCGGCCCAGGTGATCCTGCGATGGCACATGCAACTGGGTAACATTGCCATCCCCAAGGCGAGCTCGGAGGCCCGCATCCGGGAAAACCTCGACGTGTTCGATTTCGAGCTTTCCGGCCGGGACATGACTGCGCTTGCAGGGCTCGACCGGGGACATCGGACCGGCTCCCACCCGGACCACGTCAGCTAGGGCAGGACAGATGACTACAGCACACCCCGGATCCCGCATGCCTGCCTACTTCAGCTCCGGCCTCGCGTCCCGTACATTTTCATCCTCCATGGAGATCGACGGCGGCAAGGTTGCATTCTGGACCTACGAGCCGGTGGAAGCCGGCCCGGAAACGCGGACCATCCTGGTGATCCACGGCTTCCGTGGAGACCATCACGGACTGTTGCGCGTCGCAGACCACCTTCCGGAGATGCGCATCATCATGCCGGACCTCCCTGGCTTCGGTAATTCTGAAGCGTTTACCACCGGCGTCCATTCTGTGGAGCGCTACGGCTCATTCATCACCAGCTTCATGGCGGCTCTCGGACTGGGCCCGGACACAGTCCTGCTGGGCCATTCCTTCGGTTCCATCATCGCGGCGCATTTCGTCGCCGGGAACCCGGGAACCGTAAATCCCCTGATCCTCATCAACCCGATTGCTGCACCGGCACTGGAGGGGCCAAAGGGAATCATGACCCGGCTTGCAGTCCTTTACTACCGCCTTTCCGCGCGCCTCCCCAGGCCGGTGGGACTGGCCCTGCTGCGCAGCCCGCTGATTGTCCGGATGATGAGTGAAACCATGGCCAAGACGCCGGACCGGGACCTGCGCCGTTTCATTCACGGCCAGCACCACGCTTACTTCAGCGCGTTCGCCAGCCGCGACAGCCTCCTTGAGTCCTTTACTGCCTCAGTCAGCAGCCATGTGGCCGAGGTGGCCGGCCGGCTGGCCCTCCCGGTGCTGCTGATAGCCGGTGAGAAGGATGAGATTGCCGTCCTCCCTGACCAGCGCCGCCTCGCCGCGCTGCTGCCGGACGGCGAACTCCATGTGATTCCCGGCGTCGGCCATCTGATCCATTACGAAACGCCGGAACCGGCCGCCGCCTTTATCCGCAGCTTCCTTAAGGACCACCCCGCGTGAAAATTGTTATCGACGCACGTTTCACCCGGACCGACCACCACGACGGCATCAGCCGGTACGGGGCAAGCCTGATTGCGGCCACTGCGAAAATCGCCGACGTTTCCATGCTGGTCTCCGACGTACGGCAGCTCGCCCTGCTCCCGGACGTCCCCTACACCCTGATCAGCAGCCCGTTGTCGCCGATGGAGCTACTGGTGGCCCGCAGTATCAACAAGCTGGGCGCGGACGTGGTGGTGTGTCCCATGCAGACAATGGGAACCTGGGGCCGGAAGTACGGGCTGGTCCTGACACTCCACGACCTCATCTACTATGAACACCCGGCGCCACCCGGCATCCTGCCCGCACCGGTGCGGCTTCTCTGGCGGCTCTACCACAAGGCGTTCTGGCCGCAGCGGCTTCTCCTCAACCGCGCGGACACTGTGGCCACCATCAGTAAAACCACGGAAGCGCTGATTGCAAAGTACCGCCTGACCCGCCGCCCGGTGAGGATCATCAGCAACGCCCCCCAGCCGGAGCAGGAGCCCCGCCCCGCTGAGGCCGGGGCGGAACGCACGCTTGTCTACATGGGCTCCTTCATGCCGTACAAGAACGTTGAGACCATGGTGGCGGGAATGGCCGGGCTCCCCGGTTACACCCTGCACCTGCTGAGCCGCATCACACCCCAGCGCCGCGCCGAGCTGGAACGCCTGGTTCCGCCGGGGGCGCACGTGGAGTTCCACAATGGCGTAACCGATGAGGAGTATCACGCTTTCCTGCGGCAGGCAACGGCCCTGGTGAGCCTTTCCCGTGCTGAAGGCTACGGGCTTCCCTTGGTGGAGGCCATGGCCCTGGGCACCCCTGTCATTGCCAGCGACATCCCTATTTTCAGGGAAGTCGGTGGAGATGCTGCCCTCTACGTTGATCCCGCCTCCCCCGGGCAGTTTGCCGACGCCGTAGGTACCCTGCAGGACACCAGCCGCTGGCAGGACATCTCACGGCGCTGCGTTGCACGTGCCCGGGAGTTCAGCTGGGATGAGTCAGCCCGCCAGCTGGTGGACGTTGCCCATGAGATCAGGCAGCGGCGGCGTTAGCACCTGCCGTTACAGCACGTCCACGCCGTCCAGCCGGAGCTGGAAGGGCTCGGTGGAACGTTTTGCGGCTGCGGCTGCCCTGGTGACCCGCAGCACGCGGGTCACGGCAGCTGCCTGTGCATAAGGGAAAAAGAGCAGCGTCCGGACATCCTCCACTGAGCGGCGGGGCGTGGGCGGGCCGTTAAGAACCACGGGTGCCGGTCCGGCAGTGCGCAAGGTGATTCCTCCGGCGGCCAGCTCCGCGGTGACGGCCCCGGCGTACTGCTCGACGGCGGCCCTGGGCCCGGTAACGGATGCCAGGCGTACGGCAGGGGGCAGCTGCAGCTCCACCCGCAATGACAGCTCCCGTTCGGCATAGCCGGCGGGATCCCATCTGAGCAGGGCGCCTACGGCAGCTGTGTCCGCTGCGGTGACCACCACCAGCCCGCCATCCGCGGCCGGGCGGACAAGCGCTGCGGCGTTGAACCACCGCCGCACAGTGTCCTCGCCCGCGCGGAGCGTCTCACGGCGCAGCAGGGAATCACCGTCCAGGAGCAGGGCTGCAGCGTATCCCCCGGTGGCCACCGGTTCCGCGCCTACAGTCGCCACCACCAGGGCCTTGCCGGCGCCCACTTCCGCTTTGACCTGGTCTCCCGAGGAGGTAATGACCGTCTTGCCGGGAAACGCGCGGCCGAGCTCCTCCGCTGTCCTGATGACTCCCGTGGCGCCCTTCCGGAGCCGCCTGCCACCGCAGTGCACGCAGTGCCAGTCCGGCGCAGGTGTGGAACACCAGCGGCATTGGGGCATGGCTGAGGTTCCGCTTGCCCCGGCTACTGCAAGCGGCCCTTGGCACGTGCCGCACCGGGCGGGCTCCCGGCAGGTCTCGCAGGCGAGCGACGGCGCGTAACCGGCACGCGCAACCTGCACCAGGACCGGTCCGTGCTCCAGTCCTTCCTTTGCCGCCCGCCACGCAGCTCCAGGAAGGCGGGCAATCCTGGCCAGCGGATCCCGCTCCTGCTCGAAACTGTCGGCAGTATTGACGATGCGCGGAACAGTCCGCCGGACATCAGGGCGGCCGGCATCGACTGCAATTGCCCAGCCGGCCTCCACCAGCCGCTGGGCCTCCGTACTGCGGGAGTGGCCGGCGAGGAGGCAGGCAGCGCCTTCCTGCCCGGCCCTCAGGAGCAGGACGTCGCGGGCGTGGGCGTAGGGGGCGCGTTGTTCGATGTGGAGGTCGTCGCCGTCGTCCCAGCAGGCCACCAGGCCAAGGTCCTTGACCGGGGCGAAGGCGGCCGACCGCGTGCCAATGGCAACCCGGGCTGTCCCCGCCAGAAGCCGAAGGAAATTCCGGTAGCGCGGAGTGGGCCCGTCGTCGGCCGTTAACCGGGCAACTGCGTCTTCGGGCAGCAAGGCCTGGAGGGCTTTTTCGAGGCGGTCGAGATCGCGGTAGTCGGGCACCACTACAAGGGCGCCACGCCCTGATGCGTAGGCGGCCGCCGCCGCTTCGGCCAGTAGCTGCGGCCATCCTCCCGTGCCATAGCCCTGAAGCGGGTTCAGGACGGCCCGGGGAGAACCGCCGCCCGCCAGATGGTGCAGGAACGTCGGGCCGTTGCGGTACAGCGCCCAGGAAACGGGCAGCGTTTCCTGCCCCGGACCCGGGGGCGTCTCTGGACTTTCGGGCACCCGGCCCGGATCAGCGGTACCAGCGGGCAGCCCGGCCGTGAACTCCTTTTCCAGCTTCGCCACCCGGGGCGGCACGGCAACGCGCAGGACGTCGCTGACGGTACCGGCGCAGCGTGCCGCGACGGCGGCCACAAGTTCCCGGACAGCGGGTGTGAGGACGGCGACCGGGGACACGACTTTCGCCAACGGAACCAAGGTGTGTCCGGCGTCGGATTCGGCGACCCGTTCCATCAGGAACCCGCTGAGATCCTGGCCGTTGAACTTGACCTTGACCCTGACGCCCGGCATCGCCGATTCGTCCAGCGCCTCCGGAACCCCGTAGTCGAAAAGCCGGTCCAGGTGCGGCAGGGAGGACTCCACCAGCACCTTGGCCACGGGCAGGTGCCGGGCCAGTTGCGGGCCACCGGGCCGCGGAGTGGCCGGAAAACCCTGCAGGAGCGAAGGCTGGACCGCGCCGGATCCGTCCGGGGACGGCTGGAGAGGGCTGTCAGCAATGGGCACATGAGTACCCGGCCTGTGGGCAGCGATGGCAGTTACCTCCGTTCGGCTCCCGGATGGACATGCCCAGCCAACCACAGGGGACTGACATTCTTCACCAGGCGAATGACCGGGACGGAAGCGTGCAGCCTAGGCGTTGAAGAATGCCTTCAGGTCATCGACGCGGTCCAGCCGCTCCCAGGTGAAGTCCGGCTCGTCGCGCCCGAAGTGCCCGTGCGCTGCGGTCTTGGCGTAGATGGGCCGCTTCAGGTCCAAGGCATCGATGATGGCGCGGGGGCGCAGGTCGAAGATCTCCGCAATGGCAGCGCTGATCCGCGCCGGGTCCACCGTTTCAGTCCCGAACGTCTCAACGTACGTGCCTACCGGCCGCGCCTGGCCGATGGCGTAGGCGATCTGGATTTCCGCCCGCTTGGCAAGCCCTGCAGCAACCACGTTCTTGGCAACCCAGCGCATGGCGTACGCGGCGGAGCGGTCCACTTTGGACGGGTCCTTGCCGGAGAATGCACCGCCGCCGTGCCGGGCCATGCCGCCGTAGGTGTCCACAATGATCTTTCGTCCGGTCAGGCCGGCATCACCCACCGGGCCACCGATCACGAACTCACCGGCAGGGTTAAGAATGTTATGGGTGCGGGACAGGTCCAGGTTGGCACCCGCCAGCACCGGCTCGATGACCACCGATGCGAGGTCCGCGCGGAGCCGGTCCAGGCTCGCGCCTTCCGCATGCTGGCTGCTGATGACGACTGTTTCCACGGAAACCGGGACGTCCTTGTCGTACCCCACGGTCACCTGGGTTTTGCCGTCCGGGCGCAGGTACGACAGTTCGCCTGACTTGCGGACTTCGGTGAGTCGTTCGGACAGGCGGTGTGCCAGCCAGATGGGTGTGGGCATGTACGACGGCGTTTCGTCGCTGGCGTAGCCGAACATCAGGCCTTGGTCGCCGGCGCCCTGGAGGTCGTAGTCATCTTCCTGGCGGCCCTCGCGGGCTTCGAGCGAGTTGAACACGCCGCCTGCAATGTCGTTGGACTGCTGCCCGATGGAAACGGAGACGCCGCAGCGGGCGCCGTCGAATCCGTTGGCGGAAGAATCGTAGCCAATGCCCAGGATCGTTTCGCGCACGATCTGGGGAATCTCCACGTACGCATCAGTGGTGACCTCGCCTGCCACGTGGACCAGGCCCGTGGTGGCCATGGTCTCCACAGCTACCCGGGACTCCGGGTCGGCAGCCAGCAGAGCGTCCAAAATGGCGTCACTGATCTGGTCGCAGATCTTATCGGGATGGCCTTCGGTGACCGACTCGGAGGTGAAGAGCCGGAGTGCGGAGGGCGTGGCCCCGGACGTCTGGGGAAGGTGCAGCGGTAAAGTCACTCAACTACCTTACTGGTTGGGATACGCACCACCCGCAGGAGACGGGGCGAGATGTCTCCGTGCTAAGTGAACGTGGCCTGAAACACTCAGGCTCGGGGCGAAACGGAATTCAGTTCGTAGCCGATCCGGCTGATGATGGCTGCCGAAACCTCTGTCTTGGTTCCGGAGGCCTCCTGTGGTTCGGAACCGGCGCGGGCCAGGATGACCACCGAATTCGTATCCTGCCCAAAGACCTTGTCCGTGCCCACATGATTGACCACCAGGAGGTCACAGCCCTTGCGCTGAAGTTTCGCCTGGGCATGCGCCAGAACGCCACCATCGCTGTCGCCGGTTTCTGCCGCGAAGCCAACAATCAGCTGCTGCTTTTGCCCGGCTGTGCCGTTCCGCAGTTCCACCAGTTCCTGCAGGATGTCAGGGTTGCGCACCAGCGTGATGACGGGATCGGCTGTGTCATCACGCTTCTTGATCTTGGTGTCCGAAACCTCCGCAGGGCGGAAGTCGGCAACTGCCGCAGACATGATGACGGCGTCGGAGTCAGCTGCCGCCGCCAGCGCGGCTTTGCGAAGCTGCAGGGCCGTCTCCACCTGCACCACATCGACGCCGGCCGGGGGCGGGACTTCCATGTGGGCTGCCAGCAGGCGGACGCTGGCGCCGGCATTCCGGGCGGCGACGGCCAGGGCGACGCCCTGCTTCCCGGAGGAGCGGTTGCCCAGGAAGCGTACCGGGTCCAGGGGTTCACGGGTGCCGCCGGCACTGATGGTCACCGTCCGGCCGGCCAGCGGCAGCTGGAAGTCTGATGGTCCTTGCAGCAGTGCCATGGCAGCGTCAAAAATAGCTTCCGGCTCGGGAAGCCTGCCCGGGCCGGAATCGGCGCCCGTCAGCCGCCCGGTTGCCGGCTCCAGGACGGCCGCACCACGGCTGCGCAGGGTCTCAACGTTGGCCCGGGTGGCAGCATGCTGCCACATCTCGGTGTGCATGGCCGGGGCGAACAGCACAGGGCCGTGCGCCATCAGCAGGGTGTTGGTCAGCAGGTCCCCGGCCTGCCCGGTCGCTGCTTTTGCCAGCAGGTCGGCAGTGGCCGGGGCGATGACCACCAGATCCGCTTCATGGCCCAGCCGGACGTGGTTGACCTGGTGGACGTCGTCGAAAACGCTGTTGCTCACCGGGTTTCCGGACAGCGCCTCCCAGGTTGCGGTACCCACGAAGCGGGTGGACGCCTCCGTGGGGATGACCGTGACGTTGTGGCCGGCTTCAGTAAAAAGCCGGAGGAGCGATGCCACCTTATAGGCGGCAATCCCTCCCCCGACTCCGAGGACTATGCGCACGTGACCTCCGTCAACAGCACGTCAGTTCGGCGGCAGTTATTACTCTGCTGCTTCGATCGGCGTGGAAACCAGCTTGCCTTCGTTAATCTCGCGCAGGGCGATCGAGAGTGACTTCTCGTTCAGCTTGGTGTCAACCAGCGGGCCGACGTATTCGAAAAGGCCCTCGTGCAGCTGGGCGTAGTAAGCGTTGATCTGACGAGCACGCTTGGCACCGAAAATCACCAGGCCATACTTGGAATCGGCTGCCTCAAGCAGCGAGTCGATGGGCGGGTTGATGATGCCTTCAAGGTTCGTAGACACGAATTCTCCAAAGTTCTAGCGGGTTGACGGTTCCGGCGCGCCATGCGGGTGCGGGGTCAGCCCCATGAGTGAAACAAGCTCGTCCGCTGCCCGGCGAACGTCGTCATTCACGACGGTGAAATCGAACTCCGGTTCAGCAGCAAGTTCCAGTTTAGCGGTTTCCAGCCGCTGCTGCTGTTCCTCCGGGCTTTCGGTGCCGCGGCCCACCAGGCGGCGGACCATTTCGTCCCAGCTGGGCGGGGCCAAAAAGACAAACTGTGCGTCGGGAACCGCGGCTTTCACTTGCCGGGCACCCTGAAGGTCGATTTCCAGAAGTACAGACCGGCCCTCGGCAATGGCCTGATTAACGGTGCTCTTCAGCGTCCCGTACGTGTTCTGGCCGTGAACCACAGCCCATTCCAGGAGTTCCCCGTCCGCTACGAGCTGCTCGAACTCTTCTTTGGACTTGAAGAAGTAGTGGACGCCGTCCTGCTCGCCGGGACGGGGAGCCCGGGTGGTGGCGGATACGGACAGCCATACCTCGGGATAATTGTCCCGGATGTAGGTGGACACGGTGCCTTTGCCAACAGCCGTCGGACCAGCGAGGACTGTCAGTCCAGGTTTCTTGCTCACGTATTCCTTTGCCGGGGTTGGGATCAGCAGGCTTCACGCCCGCCCTAACTCTCGTCTATAAAATCTACCAGCGCCCGGCGCTGGTGAACGCCCAGGCCGCGGACCCTGCGGGAAGCGGCTATCCCCAACTGGCCCATAATTGCCGCGGCCCGTACTTTTCCGATGCCCGGGAGCGCCTCCAGCAGTTCGGACACCCTCATCCGGGCCAACGCATCATCCTCCAGCGAAGAGCTGATGATGTCCGCGGCGGACCTTTCACCGTTCTTGAGGCTTTCCTTGGCCGCCGCACGGGTAGCCCTGGCTGCTGCTGCCTTGTTCAGGGCGTCAGCCCGTTCCGACGCGGATAACGGTCGCAGGACCATGGCGCCACACCCCCGGGATTCGGTGGATTTGGTCCAAGGGCGGCCGCCCTTGGACCTGTCCTGAAACTACCCTTTGGTGCTGCCCGAATCAATGCATCCGGTGAAACGCACCACTATTCGCTGCGGAGTCCGTCGACGTTCCGCTGGGCGGCCTCACGCAGTCCGCGCTGATCCGGCCCGGCAGAGAGAATCTCCCGGCTCGAGGTACCCAGGACTTGCGGATAGGCAGCACCGAAAGTGGCGCGCAGATCCGACGGCGTTGCCCCCTGCGCGCCCAGGCCCGGCGCCAGGATGGGCCCGCGCATGCCGGCAAGATCCAGGTCCAGGTCCGACAGGGCGGAGCCTACGGTAGCGCCCACCACAAGGCCCACGGAACCGAGGCTTCCCTGGTAGCGGCGGTTTTCCACCGCGGCCGCCTCCGTGATCCGGCGGGCCACCGAGTCCGCTCCCCCGACGTGCTGCACGGAGGCACCCTCCGGGTTGGACGTCAGCGCAAGGACGAAGACGCCGCGGCCCGTCCCGGCTGCAAGGTCCAGCGCGGGGCGCAACGACTCGAAGCCAAGGTACGGGCTAAGGGTCACGGAGTCCGCAGCCAGGGGGGAATCGTCACGGAGCCAGGCGTCGGCGTAGGCGGCCATGGTGGATCCGATATCGCCGCGCTTGGCGTCGGCAATGGTGAGCACGGACTCGTCCCGGGCCTCGGCAAGAACCTCTTCCAGGACCGCCATTCCGGCGGAACCGTGGCGCTCGTACAGCGCCACCTGCGGCTTGATGGCGGCAGCGAGCGAAGCCACCGCCTCCAGCACCGTCAGCGAAAACCGCCTCAGCCCGGCGACGTCGTCGTCAAGTCCCCAGCTCTTCAACAGGGCGGGGTGGGGATCGATGCCGACGCACAACGGGCCGCGGGCCGCCATGGCGGCACCCAGCCGCGAGCCAAAGGACTCCCGGCCGGGTACTGCAGCGGATGGCGATACGTGCTCAGGCATGCTGCAGGGCAGCTTTCTGGGACGCCGCCAGGGACGCGGCGTGCTCCTGCAGGCTGGTCACCGACCACTCGTAGGTCCGCATCGCCTCGATGGCCTGGACGGCGGCGTTGAACTCGGCCACCGTGGTGATGCAGGGGATGCCGATGGACGTGGCCGCTGCGCGGAGTTCGTAACCGTCGCTGCGGGCCTCGCCGCCGGAGGGTGTGTTGAACACCATGTCGATCTCCCCGGCGATCACCAGGTCCGCGATGGTGCCTTCACCCTCGGCGCTGCTGCCTTCTGCCACCTTGCGGACCGGGGTGGCCTGGATGCCGTTGCGCCGCAGGACGTCCGCAGTGCCGCCGGTGGAGACGATCTCGAAGCCGAGGTCGGAGAGCCGCTTGACGCCCATGATCACCGAACGCTTGTCCCGGTTGGCTACGGAGACGAAGATCTTGCCTTCGGTGGGCAAGGCGTTGTTGGCCGCTGCCTGGCTCTTGGCGAACGCGGTGTCGAAGTGCTTGTCGATGCCCATGACCTCACCGGTGGAGCGCATTTCGGGCCCGAGCAGGGAATCGACCACCTTGCCCTCAAGGGTACGGAAGCGGCTGAACGGCAGGACTGCCTCCTTGACGGACACCGGGGCGTCCAGGGGCAGCGTGGAGCCGTCCCCCGCTTCCGGCAGCATCTTGTAGGCGCTGCGGAGCTGGCCGATGGTGACACCGGTGCCGATCAGGGCCGCGGCCTTGGCCATCTGCACGCCGGTGGCCTTGGACACGAACGGCACGGTCCGGGACGCCCGGGGGTTGGCTTCCAGGACGTACAGGACGTCGGAGGCCAAAGCGAACTGGATGTTGATGAGGCCGCGGACGCCCACGCCTTCGGCGATGGCCCGGGTTGCGGTGCGGACCCGTTCCAGGACGTTGGTGCCCAGGGTGATGGGCGGCAGGACGCAGGCGGAGTCGCCGGAGTGGATGCCGGCTTCCTCGATGTGCTCCATGATGCCGCCCAGGTACATGTCGGTTCCGTCGAAGAGGGCATCGACGTCAATTTCGACGGCGTCCTCCAGGAAGCGGTCGATCAGCACCGGGTGGTCCGGGGTGATTTCCGTGGCGTTGGCGATATAGCGGGAAAGGTTGGGCTCGTCGTAGACGATCTCCATGCCGCGGCCGCCCAGCACATAGGACGGGCGGACCAGCACGGGGTAGCCGATTTCGTCGGCGATCTTCTTGGCGTCCTCGAAGGACACGGCGGTGCCGTTCTTCGGGGAGATCAGGCCGGCCTTGTCCAGCACGCGGGAGAACATGCCGCGGTGCTCGGCGAGGTCGATGGCTTCCGGGGAGGTGCCGAGGATGGGCACTCCCGCGTCAGCCAGCTGCTGGGCCAGCTTGAGGGGGGTCTGGCCGCCAAGCTGCACGAAGACGCCCATCACGCCGCCGGTGCGTTCTTCCGCGGCGATGACCTCCAGGACGTCCTCGAGCGTCAGGGGCTCGAAGTACAGGCGGGTGGAGATGTCGTAGTCCGTGGAGACGGTTTCGGGGTTGCAGTTGACCATGACGGTCTCGTAGCCGGCCTTGCGCAATGCCATGGAGGCGTGGACGCAGGAGTAGTCGAACTCGATGCCCTGGCCGATGCGGTTGGGGCCGGAGCCGAGGATCAGGATGGACGGCTTGGAGTGCAGCGCAACCTCGTCCTCCTCGTCGTAGGCCGAGTAGTGGTACGGGGTGTACGCGGCGAATTCCGCTGCGCAGGTGTCCACAGTCTTGTAGACGGGGCGGATCCCGAGCGCCTGCCGGACGCCGCGGACCACAGCTTCGGAATTGTGGGTGAGGGCGCCGATCTGCTCGTCGGAGAAGCCGTGCCGCTTGGCGCGCTTCAGCATGTCAACCGTGAGTGCACCCGCCTTACGGATCTCGTGGGAGATCTCGTTGAGCAGCTGGAGCTGGTCGAGGAACCAGGGGTCGATCTTCGTCGCCTCAAAAAGCTGCTCTACGGTGGCGCCGCCCAGCAGGGCGCGCTGGACCTGGTACAGCCGGTCCGTCGTCGGCCGCTTTGCTTTTTCGATCAGCTCGGCCACTTCCCATTCGGGAACGGAGGTGAAGTCCAGCTGGGAGCCCTTCTGCTCCAGGGAGCGCAAGGCCTTCTGCAGGGCCTCGGTGAAGTTGCGGCCCATGGCCATGGCCTCGCCCACGGACTTCATGGTGGTCGTGAGGGTGTTGTCCGCGGCCGGGAACTTCTCGAACGCAAAGCGCGGTACCTTCACCACAACGTAGTCGAGGGTCGGCTCGAAGGACGCCGGGGTCTTCTGGGTGATGTCATTCGGGATCTCGTCCAGCGTGTAGCCCAGGGAGAGCTTGGTGGCGATCTTCGCGATGGCGAAGCCGGTTGCCTTTGACGCCAGCGCCGAGGAGCGGGAAACGCGGGGGTTCATCTCGATGACCACCACGCGGCCGGTGGCGGGATCGATGGCGAACTGGATGTTGCAGCCGCCGGTGTCCACGCCCACTTCGCGGATGACGGCGATAGAGATGTCGCGCAGCCGCTGGTATTCGCGGTCGGTGAGGGTGAGGGCAGGTGCCACGGTGATGGAGTCACCGGTGTGGACGCCTACGGGATCGAAGTTCTCGATGGAGCAGACCACCACGACGTTGTCGTTTTTGTCCCGCATCATCTCGAGCTCGTATTCCTTCCAGCCGAGGATGCTCTCTTCGAGCAGCACCTCGCTGGTGGGGCTGTACTGCAGGCCCTGGCCCACGATGCGCCGGAGGTCGTCCTCGTTGTAGGCGAGGCCCGAGCCGAGGCCGCCCATGGTGAAGGACGGCCGGACCACCATGGGGTAGCCGAGGTCGTCGGCGGCCTTGAGGGCTTCATCCATGCTGTGGATGATGTGGCTGCGGGCGGATTCCGCGCCGCAGCGTTCCACCACGCCCTTGAACTTTTCGCGGTCCTCGCCGAGTTCGATGGCGGCGATGTTTGCGCCGATGAGCTCCACGTTGTACTTCTCGAGTACGCCGTTCTTGTCCAGGGCGATGGCCGTGTTCAGTGCCGTCTGGCCGCCCAGGGTGGGCAGGACGGCGTCCGGGCGTTCCTTGGCGATGATCTTCTCCACCACCTCGGGGGTGATGGGCTCGATGTAGGTGGCGTCGGCGAACTCGGGGTCGGTCATGATGGTGGCCGGGTTGGAGTTGACCAGGATGACCCGCAGGCCCTCCTCCTTCAGGACGCGCAGCGCCTGCGTGCCGGAGTAGTCGAACTCTGCGGCCTGGCCGATGACGATCGGGCCGGAACCAATGACGAGGACGCTCTTGAGGTCTGTACGTTTCGGCATTACTTCTTGTCCTCAGTCTTGTTGTCGTTTTTGTGTTCAGCGCCTGCGGGATGTGCGGAGTCCACGGGATCCTTGGACAGATTGGCGGTCCTGCCGTCCCGGGTGCCCTCCATCAGGTCGATGAAGCGGTCAAAGAGGTAGGCGGCGTCGTGCGGGCCGGCCGCTGCCTCGGGGTGGTACTGCACGGAGAAGGCGGGGATGTCCAGGCAGGCCAGGCCCTCCACCACGTCGTCGTTCAGGCTGACGTGGCTGACCTCCACACGGCCGTACCGTTCCTCCGGAGCCAGCGTTGCGCCGTCGAGCGGTGCATCCACGGCGAAGCCGTGGTTCTGGGACGTGATTTCCACCTTGCCCGTGCGGCGGTCCATGACGGGCTGGTTGATGCCGCGGTGGCCGTAGCGGAGCTTGTAGGTGCCAAAGCCGAGCGCGCGGCCCAGGATCTGGTTGCCGAAGCAGATACCGAAGTACGGCAGCTTCTCGTCAAGGACGGAGCGGAGCAGCTTCACCTGTGTATCGGCAGTGGCGGGGTCCCCGGGGCCGTTGGACATAAAGAAGCCGTCCGGGTTGACCGCCTTGACGTCTTCCAGGGTGGCGGTGGCGGGGAGCACGTGGACCCGGACGCCGCGCTCGGCGAACCGGACGGGCGTCATGGCCTTGATGCCAAGGTCGACGGCGGCAATGCTGAACCGGGGTTCGCCGTCCCAGCCGTGGTCCTTCGGGTCCACCACGTAGGCTTCGTCGACGCTGACTTCCTCCGCGAGGCGTGCGCCTTCCATGGGGGCGCTGGCCAGCACCGCGTCAACCAGTTCCTTGTCCGTGGCCTGCGCGGCTTCGCCGGAGAAGATGCCGGCGCGCATGGTTTTGTGCTCGCGGAGGTGGCGGGTGATGGCCCGGGTGTCCACGCCCTGGATGCCCACGATCCCCTGGGCCACCAGCTCCTCGTCCAGGGAACGCTCGGAGCGCCAGTTGGAGGGGCGGCGCGCGGCGTCACGGACGATGTAGCCGGCAACCCAGATGCGGCGGGACTCTGCGTCGTCGTTGTTCACGCCAGTGTTGCCGATGTGCGGTGCGGTCTGGACCACAAGCTGGCGGGCGTAGGAAGGATCCGTAATGGTCTCCTGGTAGCCGGTCATGCCGGTAGCGAAGACGGCCTCGCCCAGGGTGGTTCCGGTGGCGCCGTAGCTGCTCCCGCGGAAGATGCGGCCGTCTTCAAGGACCAGCGCAGCTGGAACGGAAACCGGAGCGGAAACTGGGGCGGTTACTGCGGTATGTGTTGTCACTGTCTTACTTTCCACTGTTGGCATCAGCCGCGGGGGCCGAAGAAATCAATTCCTGAAGTGCTTCGAACAGAACGTCCTTGTCCGCCGCGCGGCGGGTGCGGAAGCCGGTGTCCAGCCCATGGCTGCCGTGCGTCCAGGCCAGGACCAGGAGGCCGTCCTTTTCCACGAATTTGCCGGCCATGCCGCTGTCCTGCCGGACGGCGGTGAGCGACGCCGCAGGGACGTAGAGTGCCGGAGCTCCTGAACGGTCAAAGAGGACGCCGTGCGGGTAGACCTCGAGGACGGCGTTGGTGCGGATGCCCAGGCCATGGACCGCGATGCGGTCCAGCCAGTCACCGGCTGTGGTGGTGGCGACGTATTGCCCCTCCGCAACGGCGAGCGGCTCACCGGCAGCCTCCGGCACGGACGGCAGGTGTTCGACGTCGGACTGGCGGCGCAGCCTGTTCCGCCATCCAACGGCGAGGAGGACGAAGACGACGGCAATGATCGCGAGCATCGCGAGTCCGGGGAGGATTTTGTCCATTAGGCGGCGCCCACGGACGCGGCGTGCCGGAACGGAGTGTTGAGCCTGCCGTCCAGGACGGTGGGGTGTCCCTTGAAGAAGGTGGCCACAACCTTGCCCGGCAGCTCCCTGCCCTTGAAGGGCGAGTTTCGGCCCATGGTTGCCATCCGGGACGGGTCAACGGTCCAGCGGGCGGCAGGATCCACGAGGATGACGTTGGCCGGCTCCCCTGCTTCCAGGGGCCTGCCCTGGTCCTCAAGCCGCCCGATTTTCGCGGCGGCGGTGGAGGTGACCCGGGCGAAGTCCGCCCACGTCATCAGGCCGGTGTCGATCATGGTGTGCTGCACCACCGAGAGGGCAGTCTCCAGCCCCGTCATGCCCATTGCGGCCTGCGCCCACTCGCACTCCTTGTGCTCGCTGGGGTGCGGCGCGTGGTCGGTGCCCACGACGTCGATGGTCCCGTCTGCCAGCCCGGCCCGGAGGGCCTGGACGTCAGCGTCGGTGCGCAGCGGCGGGTTGACCTTGTACACGGGGTCGTAGCTGCGGACCAGGTCGTCGGTGAGCAGCAGGTGGTGCGGGGTGACTTCCGCCGTGACGTTGATGCCGCGTTCCTTGGCCCAGCGGATGATTTCAACAGAGCCGGCCGTGGAGACATGGCAGACGTGGAGCCGCGAGCCTACGTGCTGCGCCAGCAGGACGTCGCGGGCAATAATGCTTTCCTCGGCAACAGCGGGCCAGCCGGCGAGGCCGAGCACCGCTGACACCTCGCCTTCGTTCATCTGCGCACCGGCGGTCAGCCGTGGTTCCTGCGCGTGCTGGGCCACCACGCCGTCGAATGCTTTGACGTACTCCAGTGCGCGGCGCATCAGGACAGGATCGTGGACACAGATCCCGTCGTCGGAAAACATGCGCACCCGCGCCCGGGAATCGGCCATGGCGCCCAGTTCAGCGAGCTGCTCCCCCGCGAGGCCCACGGTGACGGCGCCTACCGGCCGCACATCCACCCACCCGGCTGCCTGGCCGAGTGAGAATACCTGTTCAACCACGCCCGCGGTGTCCGCCACCGGCGTGCTGTTGGCCATCGCGTGGACCGCCGTATACCCGCCCAGCGCTGCGGCGCGGGTGCCGGTCTCCACTGTTTCGGCGTCTTCCCGGCCCGGCTCGCGGAGATGAGTGTGGACATCAACCATGCCGGGCAGCGCCACCAGGCCGGAGGCATCGATGACAGTGGCGCCCTCAGCGGTCAGTCCGCTGCCGGTTTCGGCGATAACGCCGTCACGGATCAGCAGGTCGGCCGGTTCACCGCCCAGGATGGCGGCGCCCTGGATCAGGTATGTTCCGGTGTTGGCGGCCATCAGTTGCTCTCCTTGGTGGAATGGGTGCCGGCGTAGGCAAGGGCGGGGGTGGCGGCTGGTTCGCGGGTGTCCCCGGAGAGCAGCAGGTACAGTGCGGCCATCCGCACGGAGACGCCGTTGCGGACCTGGGCGAGCACTGTGGAACGGGGCGAGTCGGCTGCGGCCGCGGAAATTTCCAGGCCTCGGTTCATGGGCCCCGGGTGCATGATGATGGTGTCCTTCATCCCCAGGGTGTCCAGGGCCCGCAGCCGGTTATCGTCGAATCCCCACCGGCGGGAATATTCGCGGGTGCTGGGGAAGAAGGACGCGTTCATGCGTTCACCCTGGACCCGGAGCATCATGACGGCGTCCGCTCCCTGCTCCAGGGTTTCGTCCATGTTGTAGCTCACCTTGCAGGGCCATTTTTCGACGCCGATGGGCAGCAGGGTGGGCGGCGCCACCAGGGTGACGTCCGCACCAAGGGTGCGCAGCAGCCAGACATTGGACCGGGCAACGCGGGAGTGGAGGACGTCACCGGCAATGGCTACGCGCATCCCTTTCAGGTCGGCGCCTTCGGAGCCTGTACCGGCCAGCCGTGCCCAGTGGCGGCGCATGGTGAACGCGTCCAGGAGCGCCTGGGTGGGGTGCTCGTGGGTGCCGTCGCCGGCGTTGATGACGGCGGCGTCGATCCAGTCGGTGGCTGCGAGCCGGTGCGGCGCGCCTGACGCCCAGTGACGGATGACGACGGCGTCCGCACCCATGGCGGAGAGCGTCTGGGCGGTGTCCTTCAGGGATTCCCCCTTGGAGACCGAGGAGCCTTTGGCAGCGAAGTTGATGACGTCCGCGGAGAGTCGTTTGGCTGCGGCTTCGAAGGAGATCCGCGTCCGGGTGGAGTCCTCGAAAAAGAGGTTGACTACGGTCCTGCCGCGGAGAGCCGGAAGCTTTTTCACTTCGCGGTCACCTACCGCTGCCATCTCCTCTGCGGTGTCCAGGATGCGGATGGCGTTGCTGAGGCTCAGGTCCTCGGTAGAGAGCAGGTGCTTCATGAACGGCCCTCGATGACTACTTCGTTCACTGGTGCGCCGCCGGGGGCGGTGTCCGTCTCCTCGAGCCGGACCCGGACCTTTTCCGCGGAAGATGTTGGCAGGTTCTTGCCCACGTGGTCCGCGCGGATGGGAAGTTCGCGGTGGCCGCGGTCGATCAGGACGGCGAGCCGGACGATGCGGGGCCGGCCCAGGTCAACGAGGGCGTCGAGGGCGGCGCGGATGGTGCGCCCGGAGTACAGGACGTCATCGATGAGGACAACCACCTTGTTGTCGATACCGGTGCGCGGCAGTTTGGTGGGGTAAGGCGGCCGGGTCCCCTGATGCGAGAGATCGTCGCGGAACATGGTGACGTCGAGCTGGCCTACGATTGCCGCTGCATCAACAGTGCTGTCCGCTGCTGCGATTTTGTCGGCGAGCCGGAGTGCCAGCGGGTAGCCGCGGCGCGGGATGCCCAGCAGGACAAGGTCCTGGGAACCCTTATTTGCCTCAAGGATTTCGTGGGCGATACGAGTGAGGGCCCGGTCAATGTCCGCCTGGCTGAGGACAACCCTGGCTGGAACCGGTGCGCTGGTGACAGAAGTCAACGCTCGTCTCCCCTTTCCCCGCCTCACAGGACGGAATTAAAAAAGGATCATGTGCGTCTCAAAATTACCACACGGGCTGCGGGGAACCGGCCCGGGAGGACGCGGCGATGGTCACACTGCAGCGGCACCCGGTTCGAGGGTGCTTGGTGGCGCAGCAACTCACACCTAGGCTTTTCGTTATGTCAATACATCCGCGCCTGCCTCCGTCAGGGCCGCCCGAAGATCCCTTCCGCGGGGCGGGCGCCCCGGTGCCCAGCGATGCGAACCCCAGTTGGATGGGCCATGTCCAGCCAGGGAACTACCGCCCGGCACCGGGCCACCACGGCACGCCCGTTGCTGCGGTGGTGCCGCCGCAGGCCCAGGGCGCCATCATCAGGGCCGGCCGGTCCCGCAGCGGCCTGCTGGGCCTGACTCTCGGCGGCAGCGCCGTGGCCTTCCTCAGCCTTTTCCTGGTAATCCCGTTCCTGCTGTCCAACACTGGCCCGGCCGGGTTCCTGGTGGGCTTCCTTGCATCCTTGGTTCCCCTGTCCGTGGTGCTTTTGGCCGTGTACATCATCGATAAATGGGAACCGGAGCCGAAGCGGCTCCTCTACTTCGCCTTTACCTGGGGCTCGGCGGTGTCCATCGCAGTGACACTGCTTATCCAGCCCATTTTTGTCCTCACGTTCCAGTTTTCTGACGAGGCTGACCTCCAGGCCTATATGGCCACGGTGCAGGCCCCCATCGTGGAGGAGTTCGCCAAATCCCTGGGGCTGCTGATTCTCCTCCTGCTGGCCAGGAAGCACTTTGACGGTCCCGTGGACGGCGTGGTCTTCGCATTCACCATTGCCGGCGGTTTCGCTTTCACCGAGAACATTCTGTATTTTGGCCGGGCCATTGCTGAATCGGCGGATCCCGCCGGCAACTTTGCCCAGGTCTTCTTCCTCCGCGGGGTCATGTCACCCTTTGCGCACGCCATCTTCACCGGGACGACCGGCCTGATTATGGGGTTCGCGGCCCGGCGCTGGCATACCGGCGCATCAGTGGCTGCCTTCCTGGTGGGTCTGTTACCGGCAATGTTCCTGCACAACCGCTGGAACAGCATGGGGCAAGGCTTCCTGGTGGATTACATCATGGTGCAGGTGCCCATCTTCTTCCTTGCCGTGGGAGGCATCGTCCTGCTCCGCGTTGCGGAGAAACGGCTGACCCGGCAGCGCCTCCTGGAGTACTCCGCAGCAGGGTGGTTTACTCCCGCTGAGGTGGAACTCCTGGCAACCGTGGGCGGCCGGCGGACGGCCCTGAGCTGGGCGGGCAGTTACGGCAGGAAGCGGCAGATGAAGGAGTTCCTCAAGGCTGCCACCCACCTGGCGAACACGCGGCAGCGGATTCTCAGCGGGCGCGACGTCCAGCTCCACCAGGCTGAGGAACGGCAGCAGCTGCAGCGCGTCCTCGCCCTGCGGGCGGCCCTCGCCGGCTGAGCTTCCATGCGGGCGCTGGCACCGGGCTGGAAGGTTTAACGGTAAAAGGGGGCCGGCATCCACTGATATGGATGCCGGCCCCCTTTTTGCCTGTCGCCTAGGCGAGCAGGGACGGCTTCAGCTGCTGCAGCCGGCCCAGGAGTCCGTTGATGAACTGCGGCGACTCATCAGTGGAAAGCGTCTTGGCCAGGGCCACCGCCTCACTGACCGCGACCCCGTCCGGGACGTCGTCGTTGTACAGGAGCTCCCAGGTGCCGATACGCAGGATGATGCGGTCCACGGACGGCATCCGTTCAAGAGTCCAGCCCTGCGAGTACGTCTCCAGGAACTCATCGATGGCAGCCTGCTGGGAGACCACTCCCTCAACGATTTCGATGGTATAGGGATTGACTACCTGATCAGTCTTCTCCCGCCGCGAGCGAATCACGTCAAAAGCCGAAACCGAGCGCTGCTCAGCTTCGAAGAGAACATCAAGTGCCCTGTTACGGGCTTTACCGCGTGCGCTCACTACTCAGTGACCCGGCCCAGGTAGCTGCCGTCGCGGGTGTCCACCTTGACCTTGGTGTTGTTTTCGATGAACAGCGGCACCTGGATCTCGTAGCCGGTTTCCAGGGTTGCGGGCTTTGTGCCGGCGGAGGAGCGGTCGCCCTGGAGGCCCGGCTCAGTGTAGGTGATTTCGAGGACAACGCTGGGCGGTAGTTCGATGTACAGCGGGGTGCCTTCGTGGATGGCGATGTTGACCATCTGGTTCTCGAGCATGAAGTTGGTGGCGTCGCCCACGGTGGCACCGGAGACCGTGATCTGGTCGTAGTCGGACGTGTCCATGAACACGAAGTCGGCACCGTCCTGGTACAGGTACTGGTAGTCACGGCGGTCCACCGTTGCCGTCTCAATTTTGAGCCCGGCGTTGAACGTCTTGTCCACGACCTTGCCGGACATCACGTTGCGCATCTTCGTACGGACAAAAGCACCGCCCTTGCCGGGCTTGACGTGCTGGAATTCGATGATGTTCCAGAGCTGGCCCTCGAGCTTCAGGACCGTTCCGTTCTTGATGTCGTTAGTGGTTGCCACTGTATCCTCTGGTTTCTCTGTCTGGTCGCGTTGTCAGACGGTGTATGCCGGGCGGACAGGCCAAAAGGCTGCCGGCGCGTGTTTGTCAAAAATCGGGTGCTTAAAAATCCAAGGACCATTCTAGCGGTAAATCGGCGGACACCATTCGGCCGCGCCTTCCGACGGGTGCGGAACTGGGTCAGCAGGCAAGCTCCAGGACGTCCCTGGCACGCTGCAGGGCCACGGTGGACGAGTAGATCTGGGCGGCATCGGCCGACTGTGCCACCCGGAGGTCCAACGCGCGGGCGAAAGATTCCACCGCTGCGGACATCTGGCCTGCGCTGTACTGCGTCTTACCAAGGAACTGCCACACAAGGGCCTCCCGGGGCGTTCCCTGAACCTCAGCGAGAAGCTGGCGGAACAACTCCACGGCACGGTCCAGCCGGTTGGAGACCCGGAGTACTTCAGCTTCGAAGGTGCGCAGCCGGAAGGATTCCGGGTCCTTGAACCTCGCTTCGGCCAGCAGTTCAGCGGCTTCGGAGGCGTGTCCTTCCACCAGGAGCACGAAGATGTGGTCTGCCGGATCGGTGGATACTGCCAGCGCCATCCGGCAGGCGTCCTGGTTAACGATCTCGGGCAGCAACGATTCCGGGTTGATCCGGATGCCCGGGAAGCCGGCCTCGGGCCAGTCTGCTGTACCTTCCCTGTCGCCCTGCATCAGGAAGCAATTTCCTGGTAGGCGGCGAACAGGAGCGAGGTGTCAGGGACGTCAAGCATTCCCGGTTTGGCGATGCCGTCCAGCACAACAAAACGCAGCAGGTCGCCGCGGGACTTCTTGTCGCGGCGCATCCCGTCGAGAAGTCCCTGCCAGCGGTCACGCCGGTAGGTCACCGGAAGCCCCAGGCTCTCAAGGATGCTTCGGTGCCGGTCGGCGTCGGTATCGCTAAGCCGTCCCACGCTGCGGGCAAGCTCGGCGGCGAACATCATCCCTACGGAAACAGCCGCCCCATGGCGCCAGGAATACCGCTCCACCAATTCGATCGCGTGGCCCAGGGTATGCCCGTAGTTCAGGATCTCCCGCAACCCGGATTCCTTCAGGTCCTCGGAGACCACCCTGGCCTTGACGGCAATTGCCCGCTCGATCAGTTCACGGAGGACGTCCGACTGGGGATCAACCACAGCCGTGGGGTCCTTCTCCACGAGGTCAAGGATTGCGGGATCGGCGATGAAACCGCACTTGATGACTTCCGCCATGCCGGAAATCATTTCATTCCGTGGCAGCGTGTCCAGGGTGTCCAGGTCGGCAAGTACCGCGGCCGGCGGGTGGAACGCTCCCACCAGGTTCTTGCCTTCTGCGGTGTTGATCCCGGTCTTTCCGCCCACGGAGGCGTCCACCATGCCCAGCAGGCTGGTGGGCATGTGGATGACTTTGACGCCTCGCAGCCAGGTAGCGGCAACAAAGCCCGCAACGTCGGTGACGGCTCCACCCCCGACGGCGACAATGGCGTCAGAGCGGGTGAAGTCGTTCTGCCCCAGGACCTGCCAGCAGAACGCTGCCACCTGGATGTGCTTGCCTTCTTCGGCATCCGGGATTTCCGCGGTCAGCGACGTGAAGCCGGCTGCGGCCAGCTCGTCGCGGACCGTGTCGCCGGTCAGCCTGAGCGCACGCGGGTGGATCACCAGGACCCGCCGGACGCGCTCACCGAGCAATCCCGGCAGCTCACCCAGCAGCCCCCGCCCGACGACGACGTCGTAGTTTTCAGCGGCGGAAGCGCCGGTGATGCTGATGACAGTTGATTCGGTGCTCACTTTTCAACTTCCTGTTTGGCAGCTGCGTAATTTCGCAGTGCTGCTTCGAGCCTGCCGCCCAGCTCGGAAACCGAGCCGTGGCGCACGTCGAGGGTGATGTCTGCCAGCCGTTCGTAGACCGGTTTGCGGGTGGCGAACATGGCCGTCCAGCGGCCCATTGCGTCCCCTGCCAGCAGCGGCCGTCCGGAGTTCCGGGCGATCCTGCCGGCGACTGTTTGGGCGTCGCATTCGAGGTACACCACGGTGCAGCGTCCAATGAGCTGCTGGGTGCCGGAGTCCAGCACGGCGCCCCCGCCGAGGGAGACCACAGTGACAGTACTGTCCGCCTCCTCAAGGACGGCGGCCACCGTCCGGGCCTCAATTTCACGGAAGGCGTGCTCACCGCGGCCGGCAAAAATTTCCGGGATGGATCCGTACCCGGCAACGATCACAGCGTCGGTGTCCACGAACGGGACTCCGAGCTGGCTGGCAAGCTGCTGCCCTATGGCCGATTTGCCGACTGCCATTGGCCCAATGAGGACAATGGGCCGGCCTGCAGGTCCAGATGTGCTGCGGTGGGGCACTTACTGGCCAATCGAGTCCAGGGACGCCGGAATGTTCTCCAGGTAGCCCTTGATGTTACGGGCAGTTTCCGCCACGGAGTCTCCGCCGAACTTCTCCGTCACTGCCTCGGCCAGGACCAGGGCAACCATCGCTTCGGCAACCACGCCGGCGGCCGGGACGGCGCAGACGTCCGAACGCTGGTGGTGGGCTTTAGCGGGCTCTCCCGTGCTGACGTCGATGGTCTTGAGGGCTCGCGGAACGGTGGCGATGGGCTTCATGGCGGCGCGTACGCGCAGGACGTCGCCAATGCTCATGCCGCCCTCGATGCCGCCGGCACGGTTGCTGGTCCGGACGATCCTGCCATCGGCGTCGCGGACGATCTCGTCGTGGGCGGCGGAACCGCGTCGTGCCGCTGTCAGGAAGCCGTCCCCGACCTCCACGCCTTTGATCGCCTGGATCCCCATCAGGGCCGCTGCGAGGCGGGAGTCAAGCCGCCGGTCCCAGTGGACGTAGCTGCCCAGCCCGGGCGGCAGCCCGTAGGCAAGGACTTCGACCACGCCGCCGAGGGTTTCGCCTTCCTTGTGCGCCGCATCCACCTCGGCCACCATGGCGTCCGAAGTTTCCCGGTCGAAGCAGCGCAGCGGGTCTGCATCAAGGGCGATAACGTTCGCCGGCACGGGCAGGGGACGTCCCTCGGGAACGGTTACGGTGGCGATGCTGACGGTATGGCTGACGAGTTCGATGCCAAGGTGCTTGAGGAACTGTGCCGCCACGGTTCCCATGGCCACGCGGGTTGCTGTTTCGCGTGCGCTGGCACGTTCCAGGACGGGACGGGCCTCGTCAAAGCCGTACTTCTGCATACCGGTGAAGTCCGCATGGCCGGGGCGGGGGCGCGTCAGGGGCGCGTTGCGGGCCTGATCGGCCAGTACTGCGGGATCCACTGGATCCGCGGACATGATCTGCTCCCACTTCGGCCATTCGGTATTGCCCACCTGGATGGCCACGGGACCGCCCTGGGTAAGGCCGTGGCGGACGCCGCCGAGGATCGTCACTACATCCTGCTCGAACTTCATCCGTGCTCCGCGCCCGTATCCGAGGCGGCGGCGGGCCAGAGAGTCTGCGATGTGCCCGCTGGTGATTTCCACACCTGCGGGGACGCCTTCAATAATTCCCATCAGAGCCGGACCATGGGATTCACCGGCAGTCAACCAACGCAACATAATTTCCTATCCTGCCACGTATGGCGGTCACAACGCCCGTCGGGGAAGGCCGACTGCGTCACACATCACATCTATGACAGCTGCATTAACGTCATCTCCCCGCCGGGTGAAAAGTCGAACCTGCTCCACCGCTTGGTACAGGAGCATTTCCAGCCCGGGCACCACTGTTCCTCCGCCGGTCTGCCACACAGAAGCGAGAAGGCTGGGCCACGGATCGTAGGCAACATCCAGCAGGACTCCCGGAAGGGCAGTTTTCAGGGCGGCCACTTCAGCGGCCAGTCCGTCCGCTGCCCTCGGTGGAAGGGTCGAAATGACGACGTCGGCTGCTGCTGCCGTGCGCGCAGCTTCCGCGAGGTCCCGGATGTCCAAGGCAAAGTCCAGGCTTCCGGCGGCCGTGCGTACCTCCGCGGTCCGGGACGTATTCCGGACGAAGACCGTGGCATTGCTGGACCCCAGCTCCTTGAGTGCGGCGACGGCTGATGCCGCAGTCCCCCCGCCGCCAAGGACCACAGCGGACGGCGCTGCTCCCGAGCCTGCATGCCGCAGCGCGTTCACGATCCCGGCAACGTCGGTGTTGGAGCCAATGGTGCGCCGTGCGTTGCCGTGTTCCTCAAACGAAACCGTGTTCACCACGCCCAGCGCCCCGGCGACGCCCCGGACTTCGTCCACCTGTCCGAGCATTGCCGTCTTTAAGGGCATCGTGACGGACAGGCCACGCCAGCCGGGCTGATCGCGGATCTGCCCCATCAGGGCGGGCAGCAGCAGCTCCGTGACGTCTATCGCTGTGTAACTGATGTCAATGCCGAGCGCGCCGTACGCAGCGAGGTGCAAAGCAGGCGACTTGGAGTGGCTGATCGGGTGGCCCAGGACGGCAGCCCGTAGGGTCACGTGCACCGTCCGACGTTGGCCGTGCACCAGGCGTTGTACTGCTCAACGTAGCGATTATGCTCATCCAGCGTCTTGGAGAACTTGGTCTCCTTGGTATCCAGGTTGATGGTTACCCAGTACAGATAGTCATTCGTCTTGGGCTTCGCGGCAGCGTCGATGGCAGTCTTTCCCGGCGACCCGATGGGGCCGGGGGGCAGGCCGGGATTCGCATAAGTGTTGTAGGGGTTGGACTTGTCCTGGCGCTGTTCATCAGTGAAGTTGTAGCTCTTGGTGCCCAGGCCATACGTCACGGCCGAGTCCACCTGGAGGAAGCCGCCGGTCTGGTCGTTGGGCTTGAGCCGGTTGTAGATGGCTCCTGCCACGTCCCCGTACTCCGCCTGGCCGCCCTCGGCCTGGACAATGCTGGCGACGATGACGGCCTCGTACTGCTTCGCAGGATCCGTGATGCCTTGCGACACAAGTTCGTCGGTGGTGATCTTGACCAGGGCCTGCAGGATGTCCTTGGCCGGGGTGCCGAGCGGGAAACGGTGCTCACCAGGGGCCAGGTAGCCCTCAAGGTTCTTGGCGCTGGCGGGCAGGCCGAACTGGGCCGGCTGGTTGCTGAGGCCCTGGAGATCCTGGAAGGAGATTCCGGAGCCCTGCGAGATCGCCTGCAGGGACTCGCCAATGCGCAGGCCGGCGCTGAGGGCGAAGTAGATGACCTTGGCCTGGTCTTTGCCCAGGAGGACGTTGACGGCGTCGGAGTTCTTCATCTCGTTCTTGAACGTGTAGTCCCCCGGTGCCAAAGTCCCGCCGGAGGCTGTGAAGCTCTGGAGGAAGGTGTCGGCATTGGCAACGACCCGTTCGCTTTCCAGCTTAGCGGCCACCGAACGGGTGCCTTCCCCGTTCTCTACGGTCACCATGACTTCGCCCGAGCCCGGGCCCGGGAAGTCGCTCGGCTTGCTGTCGCCGAGCAAAGGCTTCAGGAAGGAAGCGCCGACAGCGACGGCAGTGACGAAGACGGCAAGGGTCAGGAAAAGCGCCAGGAGCCGCCGGCGCCGGCGGACCTTCTTCGAGGGCTTCGCCACTACGGCTGCTGCCGCTGTGGTTGGAAGGATTTCGTGATGCTGCACGGCGTCATGCTGCCCCTCCGCATAGTGGGTTTCCTCGTAGTGCGCGGGGTCGTAGCCGGCATCAGTCTGATATCCGTCATGATGCGGCTCGGTGCCGTACTCATGCCCGTCCGCATAGTGGCGTTCGTCGTCGTACTGGGCTCCCGCTGCGTGATGGTGCCCGGCAAGGGCCGGCGCAGCGAAAAGTGCCGGCGCGTCAGCGGCCTGCAGGTCCTCATACCCGGCGGCTCCCTGAGGATGCGCGTGGCCATGCCCTTCATGCTGTACCTCGTCCGGATGCACGTCCTGGATGGACGGCGGGGCAGCAGGAGCAGCTGGAATCCCGTGTTCTTCAGGTTGCTCCGCCTGGCCCTGGGGTGACGTTTCTTCGCGCAATGCTTCATCCTGACGCCGTGGGGCTGATTCTGCGGCCACGGGGGGTTCCGAGGGCAGCGGTGGAATGTTGTGTCCGGTCTCGTACGCCTGCTCAGGAACAACGTCGTGGTCCCCCGTGTTGAGGGTCTTCTCGCGTGCACGGAGTTCCTTGCGGGTCAGCGGTCTCGCTGCCCCTGCGTCCAGCGGACTGGAGGCGTCGTCAATGTTGGCAGGGCTCACTGTTGCCTTCCATTATCTGAAGATCGGGCCGTATCACCGGGGGTGGCGGAGACCGGGCGGTCCTGCCCAGTGCCTCCCGGGTCCACGGAAGGGGCCGGCGGCGTCACGCGTGAGCCGACGTCCGCTCCCCTGGTTTTCTGCATGTCGATGGCGTGCTGAAGGATACCTGCCGCCGCGACCTGATCAACTACTTTACGGTGATTCCTGCCGCTCATGCCAGCTTCATGCAGGTTGCGGTGCGCTGAGACGCTGCTCAAGCGCTCGTCCACAAGGTTCACCGGCACGGACAGGGCGCGGGCAGCCAGCTCCACAGCGAGCAACAGGGCGTAGTCCGTGGCCATCCTGGCCGAGGAACCTTCTTCACCCTTCATGGTGCGCGGCAGGCCAACAATGACCTGCACTGCGCCCAGCTCCTGAACGAGGTTTGCAATAACCCGGACATCGGAGTTTTTCCTGGCGTTGCGATCCAGCGTTTTGTAGGGTGTGGCCAGGATCGAGTCGGGGTCGCAGATGGCGACTCCCACCCGGACGGTGCCGACGTCCACCCCCAGCTTGATGCCCTGGGGGTAGGCGCCGGCAGCAGCAGGACTGGTCATGGGAGGATCAGCGGCGCGAGATGGCGTCCACGACCGCTGCCAGGGCTGCGGCCACCTTGCCCGCGTCCGTGCCGCCGCCTTGCGCTACGTCATCCTTGCCGCCGCCGCCGCCGCCGAGGATGCCCGCGGCCAGCCGTACCAGGGCACCGGCCTTAACGCCGGCTTCCCGTGCGGCTTCGTTCGTGGCCACCAGGATCATGGGGCGGTCGTTCGCGACGCCGGCGACAGCCACCGCAGCGGCAGCTGAACCCAAGCGGTTCCGCAGGTCCAGGGCCAGGCCGCGGAGGTCGTCAGCGCCACTGACCTGCCCGGCATCGTGGGCAATGACGCTGACCCCGGAGGCATCCTTTGCGCTGTTGACGAGCTGGGCAGCCGCGGCAGCAAGCTGCTCCTTACGCAGGCGGTCCAGTTCCTTCTCGGTGGCCTTGAGCTTGGCCAGGGTGGCGGCAATCCTGTCGGCCAGCTGGCCGGAGGGAACCTTGAGCATGTCGGTCAGTTCGGTCACCAGGGCACGTTCTGCGGCCAGGTGGCGGAACGCCTCCATACCCACGAAAGCCTCCACACGGCGGTTTCCCGAACCAACGGACTGCTCGCCGAGGAGGGACAGGCTGCCGATCAGTGAGGTGTTGGCCACATGGGTGCCGCCGCACAGCTCGCGGGACCACGCGCCGTCGATCTCCACCACGCGGACTTCGCTGCCGTAGTTCTCCCCAAAGAGGGCCATGGCGCCCAGGGCCTTGGCCTCGGCCAGTCCCATCACCTTGGTTTCCACGGCGTAATTGTTCCGGATGGCGAGGTTGGACACCTCTTCGATCTCGGAGCGGGTGGCGGTGCTCAGGCCCTCTCCCCAGGCGAAGTCGAAGCGCAGGTAGCCGGCCTTGTTGTAGGAACCGCGCTGGGTGGCTTCCGGGCCGAGGATCTGGTGCAGGGCGGCATGCACAATGTGCGTGCCGGTGTGCGCCTGTTCGGCGGCGTGGCGGCGTTCACGGTCGACGGCGGCGCGCACCAGCGAATCTGCCTCGATCTCACCTTCCCGGACAATCGCCTTGTGCACGCTGAGGCCCTTCAGGGGACGCTGGACGTCCAGCACCTCGACGACGAAGCCGTCGCCGGTGATGAGTCCCGTGTCGGCTGCCTGCCCGCCCGCTTCCGCGTAGAAGGGGGTTTCGGAGAGCACGAGTTCGATTTCATCGCCGGTGGACGCCTGCTGTACCGGGCGCCCGGCGGTGAGGATGCCGCGGACGCGGGACTCGCCGTCGAGCTCTGTGTAACCGGTGAAGACCGTCTCGCCCTGCGACAGGATGTCCTGGAAGGCGCTGAGATCGGCGTGGCCGCCCTTCTTGCCCTTCGCATCGGCCTGGGCGCGCTGGCGCTGTTCCTGCATCAGGCTTCGGAAGGCGGGCTCGTCCACCTTGAGGCCGGCTTCCTCGGCCATCTCGAGCGTCAGGTCGATGGGGAAGCCGTAGGTGTCGTGCAGGGCGAAGGCATCGGCCCCGGACAGCGGCTTGTTGGCAGCCTTGGATTCCTTGACCGCGTCCTCAAGGCGGGCGGTGCCGGAAGCGATGGTGCGCAGGAAGGCCTTCTCTTCGGCGTACGCGATGCGGCTGATGCGGGCGAAGTCAGTCTCGACCACCGGGTAGACGCCCTTCATGGCATCGCGGGAGGCCGGAAGGAGCTCGGGCAGGCAGGCCTGTTCCACGCCGAGGAGGCGCATGGAGCGCACGGCACGGCGGATAAGCCGGCGCAGGACGTAGCCGCGGCCCTCGTTGGAGGGGGTGACGCCGTCGGAAATCAGCATGAGGGCGGACCGGATATGGTCGGCGACCACGCGCATGCGCACGTCATCCGTGTGGTGCGGATCCTCGTCCGTCTCGGCGGAGGTGTACTCCCGGCCGGACAGTTCAGCAGCTTTGTTGATCACGGGGCGGACCTGGTCCGTCTCGTACATGTTCTCCACGCCCTGGAGGATCATGGCCAACCGCTCCATGCCCAGGCCGGTGTCAATGTTGCGCTTGGGCAGCTCGCCCACGACGTCGAAGTCTTCCTTCGAACGGACGTTTTCGATCTGGTACTGCATGAACACGAGGTTCCAGATCTCGATGTACCGGGTCTCGTCGGCCAGCGGGCCGCCCTCGATGCCGTACTGCGGGCCGCGGTCGTAGTAGATCTCGGAGCAGGGACCGGCCGGGCCCGGCTGGCCCGTGTGCCAGTAGTTGTCCGATTTGCCCATCTTCTGGATGCGCTCGGCGGGTACACCGGTGTTCTTCAGCCACAGGTCCTTGGCTTCGTCGTCCTCTTCGTACACCGTCACCCACAGGCGCTCCGGCGCCAGGCCGTAGCCGCCGTCGTCTACGCCCGTGGTCAGCAGTTCCCAGGCGAACTTTATGGCGTCTTCCTTGAAGTAATCGCCGAAGGAGAAGTTGCCGCACATCTGGAAGAACGTTCCGTGGCGGGCAGTCTTGCCGACTTCCTCGATGTCACCTGTGCGGATGCACTTCTGCACGCTGACGGCGCGTGAGTAGGGCGCTTCCTCCCTGGCGGTCAGGTAGGGAATGAACGGCACCATGCCGGCAACCGTGAACAGCAGCGAGGGGTCGCTGGAAACCAGCGATGCGGAGGGAACCGCGGTGTGGCCCTTGCTGACAAAAAAGTCCACCCAGCGCTTTGTGATCTCCTGCGACTTCATGAGCTGTGTACTTACCCTTCTTGCTCCGCACTTGGATTCGCGGAGGTTCTTTCGCTTGGCAGGTCCCGTGGGTTCGGTCCCCGCCGCAATGGTTCTAACGTTTGGTGGGCCCTGGTTTAGGCCGGCCGGGTCCCGGTCACTGACGGACCAGGTCTGCCGATTCCACGCCGAGGGCGGTCCGGAGGTCAGTCTCCCGCTCGCGCATTCCTGCGCGGACGGCGTCTGCAAAGTCGTAGACACCGTCGGCAAGACGGTTCACGGCGCGGTTGAGGCCCTCCGGGCCAAGTGTTGACTGCATACTGGCCTGGGCCTCGGTCACCTTGCGGAATGCGATCACTCCGATCGCCACGCCGATACCCATCCAGACAAATCGTTTCATTTCTTGTTCTCCCGGAACTTAGCGGCTGCGGCGGCCGGCGGCCGGCTTCTTGCGGTTGGCCAGCGCGGTGCGGACGCCGTAGCTGAAGGCCGCCACCTTGATGAGCGGCGACCCCACGGTGGCCGCCACCAGGGAGGACAGGGCCGAGAGGTTCGCGGACGCATCGGAAACGTTGGACGAAATGCCGTCCACCTTCTTCAGCTGCTGGTTGGTGGTGGAGACGGTTGCGGTGACCTCGTCCATGAGGGGCGTGGCGCCGTCGCTGAGGGACCTGATGGAGGTGCGCACCTCGTCCAGGACCCGGCCGAGCTTAAGGATGGGCACCGCGAGCAGCAGTACCAGGACCGCAAATACTCCGGCAGCGATCAGGCCGGCAATATCGCCACCAGACATAGACGTTCATCTCCTCGAAATTCTGTGGTTCGGTTCCATCCCGGCGGGTGCGTGTGAAGCGTGTTCCGCGGATGTCCCCCAAGTACCTTACATACAAAGAAGCCCGCGGCGCTTGCCACGGGCTTCTTTGGATACGCTGCTGGAATTTAGCGTGCGTAGAATTCGACGACCAGCTGCTCTTCGCAGGTCACGGGGACCTCGGAGCGCTTGGGGCGGCGGACCAGGCGGGCCTGGAGGGCTTCCAGCTTGACGTCCAGGTACGCCGGAACGGCGGGCAGGACGTCGCGGTGGGCGCCGGCTGCTGCAACCTGGAGCGGAACCATGGTTTCGCTGCGGCTGTGGACGTGGACCAGCTGGCCCTCGCCGACGCGGAACGACGGGCGGTCAACGCGGACGCCGTCAACCATGATGTGGCGGTGCACAACCAGCTGGCGGGCCTGGGCGATGGTGCGGGCGAAGCCGGCACGCAGGACCAGGGCGTCAAGGCGCATTTCGAGCAGTTCGATGAGGTTTTCACCGGTCAGGCCCTTGGTGCGGCGGGCTTCTTCGAAGGCACGGGTCATCTGTGCTTCGCGGATGCCGTACTGGGCGCGCAGGCGCTGCTTTTCGCGCAGACGTACGGCGTAGTCGGAGTCCTGCTTCTTGCGGGCACGGCCATGCTCACCGGGGCCGTACGGGCGGCGCTCCATGTACTTGGCGGCCTTGGGGGTCAGAGCAATGCCGAGGGACCGCGAGAGGCGGGCCTGACGGCGAGCACGAGTGTTGTTAGCCACTTGTGTCCTTCCAATATCTGCGGTGTGTCAGTGTTACTGGCCTCCACGATGGAGAGCATCGGCCAACCGCTGCCTTTTGCTACTGGGCGCAGGGCATAACCTTCTCAACGTGAAATTGGGGAGATTGTGCGCCTGTGCCTTGCCAGACAAACATCTAGCCTACCACGGCGGTCACTTGCCCCGGACAATCCGGCGAAGCCGTTCCAGCCGCACGGCAATGTCCCGCTCGGCGCCGTTGGCCGTGGGCTGGTAGTAGTCCTTGCCTGCCAGATCGTCCGGCGGATACTGCTGGGTGGCAACACTGTGCGGGGCGTCGTGGGCGTACTTATAGCCGAGGCCGTGGCCCAGCTGCTTGGACCCGGGATAGTGCGCGTCCCTCAAGTGGGCAGGAATGCCGTTTCCGAGGCCGGCGCGGACGTCGGCGATGGCCTTGTTGATGCCCATGTACGCGGCGTTGGACTTGGGCGCCGTTGCCAGGTGCACTACTGCCTCGGCCAGGATGATCCGCCCTTCGGGCATTCCGATCAGCTGGACCGCCTGCGCTGCGGCAACGGCAGTCTGCAGGGCCGTGGGATCTGCCATTCCCACGTCCTCTGCTGCTGATATGACGATCCGCCGGGCGATGAAGCGCGGGTCCTCCCCCGCCTCGAGCATCCGGGCAAGGTAGTGCAGGGCGGCATCCACATCGGAGCCGCGGATGGATTTGATGAAGGCACTAATGACGTCGTAGTGCTGGTCGCCGGCACGGTCGTACCGGACAGCGGCAACGTCCAGGGCGCGCTCGGTATGTTTGAGTTCGACGGCGACGGGCCCCTCCCCTGCATCATCGGCGTCCCCGAACGCAACGCCGGCGGCCGCTTCCAGTGCAGTCAGGGCACGGCGCGCGTCGCCCCCGGAAAGCCGCACAAGGTGGTCGAGTGCTTCCTCAGTGAGGTCAACTTTCCCGCCCAGTCCCCGTGGATCTGCTACTGCACGCTGGATCAGTCCCTGGATGTCCGCGTCCGTCAGCGGTCTCAGCGTCAGCAGCAGGGACCGGGACAGCAGCGGCGACACCACGGAGAACGATGGGTTCTCGGTGGTTGCGGCCACCAGGACCACCCAGCGGTTTTCGACGCCGGGCAGCAGGGCGTCCTGCTGGGCCTTGTTGAAGCGGTGGATCTCGTCCAGGAACAGGACCGTGGTGGTCTTGTACAGGTCCCTGGCTGTCAGGGCGTCGTCCATCACCCGCCGCACGTCCTTGACTCCGGCGGTGATGGCAGAAAGTTCAACGAACTTCCGGCCCGTTCCCCGGGCAATGACATGGGCGAGGGTGGTTTTGCCGGTTCCGGGCGGGCCCCACAGGATGAGGGAGGTGGGTCCGGCGGGGCCGGAGGTGTCCGCTCCCGCCCCGGCGGCGAGCTGGCGCAGCGGCGACCCTTGACCCAGGAGGTGTTGCTGCCCCACCACCTCGTCAAGGGTGCGGGGACGCATCCGGACGGCGAGCGGGCCCCGGGGGGAGGTGTTGCTCCCCCCTCCCGCGGGCCGGCCGGGGGCCGGAGCAGCGTCGCCGCCGCCGTCGTCGTCATCATTGCCGCGGCCGTGCCCGAAGAGATCTTCCACATAGATAGGCTACTTCCAGTTCACGTCCCGGTTCCGCCGGGAGTCCGCCCGCCCAGCAAAGGAATGCCACGATGTCCGCACGCAGCCCCGGCGGAGCCAAACCGCCCTCCGTGCGCACGACTTTCATCCCTGCCGGCCGGTTGGCCGGATGGGCGGAGCGTTTCGGCACGGCGCACGGCGGATACCGGCTGAACGATGACGACGACGGGCTGCGGCTGGTTGCCGCCGACGGCGCCGAGGCGCTTTTGCAGGCGCCCTGGCCGGTAGACGGCAGGCCGGGGCGCGGTGCCGATGCCCTGGAGCGGCTGGCCTCCCTCGCGTCGCAGCCGCGCAGGCTGGGCCTGCTGCTGGTCAGGCGGGGAGGCTACGGCGTGGCGGTGGTCAGCGAAGGACTGGTCCTGGCGTCAAAGGTGGGCTCCACGTACGTGCAGTCCCGGACCGCTGCAGGCGGCCAGTCCCAGCAGCGGTTTGCGCGGCGGCGGTCCAACCAGGCGGATGCCCTGGTGGAGGCGGTGGCGGAGCAGGCAGCGCGGGTGTTCGGCAGTGGGTCCTTCGAGTACGTGGTTCCAGGCGGCGACCGTGCCCTGGCAGGCGGTGTCCTCCAGCATCAGGCACTAAGGATTTACGCCGGGTTGCCCCGGTTGGCCTCCCTTGATGTCCCCGACCCAAAAGCCGCCGTGGTGAAGAAGGCGGCAGCGGATGCGTGCGCGGCCCGGGTCCAGGTAACCGACGCTTCCTGACTCAGCAGCCCGTCAGTGCGCGCTGAAGCCGCTGCTGGCGGTAGACGTAGCGGCCTGCTTCCTCGAATCCGGCCTGCCGGTAAAGCTGTTGTGCGGCGGGGTTGGCCGCGGTGACCAGCAGCCAAAAGCTCTCCAGGTTCCGGGCGGTTCCTTCGGACAGGAGCGCCTGGAGCACTGCCGTCGCATACCCGCGCCTGCGGTGGCGAGGGGACGTGGCCATGCAGTAGATCCCGCCGGTTCCGTCCACCAGGGCGAGGCGCGCAACGGCGGCCGGGGCGCCGCCGTCGTCCCTTACCAGGGCATACAGCGAAGGGCACCCGGTCACGATTGCACGCGCTGTGGCCCGCTCCTCCCCGCCGCCGCGGCCGTCTAGGCTCCACCAGAGGTGCAGCCATTCCTCGGTGGGCCCGTTGAGGATCTCAACTTCCGCACCCGCTGGAACGTCAGTCCGGCACCCGGCAGGCCGGGCCATGATCAGCGTTTCGGACTGCCGGGTGAAGCCCTGGGCATCCAAAACGCCGTTCAGCACGGAGTTGGCAGCCGTGTCCGTCACCTGGAAGATCAGGGGCAGACGGCGCGTCCGGTACCACTGCACCGCCTTACGCAGTGCATCCTGCGGTTCCGCCGCGGCGCCGCGCGGCCAGACGGAGTTGGCCCGCTGGGTGACGCCGGCTGCAGCGCGGAGGACCCACTCCCCCGTGTCGAAACGCTCGACGGCGGGCCACGCCGCGTCCATGAGCGTTTCGAAGGTGCGGACCTGCTGGTCCGTAAGGCCATAAACCAAGGGACTCCTCTGGTGCTGATACGCCTGAAGGCCCTCCCGTCCGGGAGGGCCTTCAGGTCAAACGGGTGACGCCTTACTTGCCCTCTTCCGGCTTCCTGGCCTCAGGCTTGAAGTCCACGCCGGCTTCCTTGCGCTGCTGCGGCGTGATGGGGGCGGGAGCTGCGGTCAGGGGATCGTAGCCGTTGCCGGTCTTGGGGAACGCAATGACGTCGCGGATCGAGTCCACGCCGGACAGGAGCGCAACCACCCGGTCCCAGCCGAAGGCAATGCCGCCGTGCGGAGGTGCGCCGTATTTGAAGCCCTCCAGCAGGAAGCCGAACTTCTCCTGCGCGTCCTGGTGCGAGAGGCCCATGACCTCGAACACCCGCTCCTGGACATCGCTCTGGTGGATACGGATGGAACCGCCGCCGATTTCGTTGCCGTTGCACACGATGTCGTAGGCGTAGGCCAGGGCGGACTCCGGATCCGTGTCGAAGCTGTCCATGTACTCCGGCTTCGGCGAGGTGAACGCGTGGTGCACCGCCGTCCACTGCCCGGCACCAACGGCCACGTCGCCGGAGGCCACAGCAGCTGCTGCCGGCTCGAACATCGGTGCGTCCACCACCCAGCAGAAAGCCCAGTCGCTGGGGTTGATCAGGCCGGTGCGGTGGCCGATCTCCACGCGGGCTGCACCGAGCAGGGCGCGGGCGGAGGACTTTTCGCCGGCCGCGAAGAAGATGCAGTCCCCGGGGTTTGCGCCCACGGCATCTGCAAGCCCGGCACGTTCGGTTTCGGTGAGGTTCTTGGCAACAGGACCGGCAAGCTCGCCGTCTTCCTTGAACAGCACGTAGGCAAGGCCCTTATGGCCGCGCTGCTTGGCGAACTCCTGCCAGCCGTCAAGGGTACGGCGCGGCTGCGATGCGCCGCCGGGCATGACCACGGCACCTACGTAGGGGGCCTTGAAGACACCGAAGTTGGTGTCCTTGAAGAACTCCGTCAGCTCGGTGAGTTCCACTCCGAAGCGCAGGTCCGGCTTGTCCGAGCCGAAGCGTGCCATGGCGTCGTGGTAGGTGATGCGCTGGATCGGCGTCGGGATGTCGACGTCGATGAGCTTCCACAGCGCCTTAACGATGTTCTCGCCGAGGGCAATGATGTCATCCTGCTCCACGAAGCTGGCTTCGATGTCGAGCTGGGTGAACTCCGGCTGCCGGTCCGCACGGAAGTCCTCGTCGCGGTAGCAGCGGGCGATCTGGTAGTACTTCTCGAACCCGCCAACCTGCAGGAGCTGTTTGAACAGCTGGGGTGACTGCGGGAGCGCGTACCAGGAGCCCGGCGCCAGGCGGGCGGGGACAACAAAGTCGCGGGCGCCTTCAGGCGTCGACCGGGTAAGCGTAGGGGTTTCGACTTCCACGAAGCCGTCCTGGTGCAGGAGCTCCCGGGCCACGCGGTTGGCTTCGGACCGCAGGCGCAGGTTGCGGGAGGGGCCGGGACGGCGAAGATCCAGGTAGCGGTGCTTCAGGCGTGCTTCCTCGCCCACCTCAACGTGCTCGTCAATCTGGAACGGAAGCGGATCTGACGTATTGAGGATGGTGACCTTTTCGGCCATCACCTCGATCTCGCCGGTAGCCAGGGCTGGGTTCTCATTGCCCTCCGGCCGCTTCGAAACGGTGCCGATGATCTGCAGGACGTACTCGTTGCGCAGGCCGTGGAAAACTTCTTCCTCGCGGACCACCACCTGCGCAACGCCGGAAGCATCACGCAGGTCCACGAAGGCCACACCACCGTGATCACGACGGCGGCCCACCCAGCCAGCCAGGGTTACGGTTTGTCCAATGTGCTCGGAACGAAGGGATCCGAGGTCATGTGTGCGCAGCACAGCACGCCTTTCTGCGGGGTAACAGCGGGGAGTCGATAGAAATGTTAAATAGGATCGTTACGGGAACGATTCCGTTCGAGTTTACCCGCTGCAGAGGGACTGCCACCGCATGAGCGCACACCAGCAACTACAACGCAGGCTTGGCACGTTCGACGCCTCCGCCATAGGACTCGGCTCCATGCTGGGCGCCGGGGTGTTTGTGGTCTTCGCACCGGCCGCCGCCCTGGCCGGCCAGCTGCTGGTCCTGTCCGTGCTGGTTGCCGGGGCCGTGGCCTACTGCAACGCGGTGGCCTCGGCCGCCCTGGCCGCGAAGTACCCAACCAGCGGCGGGACGTACGTCTATGGACGTGAACAGCTTGGCGAATGGCCTGGATTCCTTGCAGGCTGGGGCTTTGTCACCGGGAAGACGGCCTCCTGCGCTGCTATGGCCCTGACTTTCGGCAGCTATGCCTGGCCGGATTACGCCGTGCCCGTGGCAGTGGCAGCCGTCGTTCTCCTCACCGGCGTCAACCTTCTGGGCATCACCCGTACAGCCCTGCTCACCAGGATCCTGCTGTGCGTGGTCCTTGCCACCCTGGCCTTCGTGGCTGTCGCCGCAGCGGTCGGGCCACATCCCGGCCCCGGTGTGGCTGAGCCGCTTGACGGAGCTTCCCCGGCGGGCGTTCTTCCGGCCGCAGGCCTGATGTTCTTTGCTTTTGCCGGCTACGCGCGGATTGCAACCCTCGGCGAGGAGGTCAAGGATCCGGCCCGCGCCATACCCCGCGCAATCCTGGCCGCCCTGGCTGCGGCTTTCGCCATTTACCTCACCCTGGCGCTGCTCCTGCTTAACCACCTCCCCGGCGGGCAGCTGGCAGCCACCACCACGCCACTGCTCGACGCGGTGCTCGAGTCACGGTTTGAGGGGGGCGCAGCACTTGTGCAGGTGGGCGCCGCCGCCGCCTGTTTGGGAGCCCTGCTGGCACTGATCACCGGCGTGGGCCGGACCACCCTGGCCATGGCGCGGGAACGGGACCTGCCCTCGCCGCTGGCGAAGGTGGGGGGAAAGCACACGGTGCCGTACGTTGCCGAACTGGCCGTAGCCGCCGTCGTCATTGTGCTTCTCCTCACCACGGACGTCATGACCGTGGTGGGCTTCTCCAGCTTCGGCGTCCTGGTTTACTACGCTGTGGCCAACGCGTCGGCGTACACCCTGGCCTCGCACCCCGGGTACGCGCCCAAGTGGCTGAACGCCGTCGGCTTTACGGCCTGCCTGTTGCTGGCCTTCACCCTGCCGCCGTCGTCGGTCCTGACCATGGTGGCTGTGCTGGCAGCAGGGCTGGCAGGGCGGTGGGTTGCGCTCCGGTTCCGGCGCTAGACTGCGGCGGCCGCAGGCTCTGCCGCCGTTGACACCTGCACGGTCAGGTCTTCCGCCGGCGGAGCCCAGGTTTCAGGGGCAGCGACCACCTGTTCCCCAGTGCGGATGTCTTTGACCTGGTGCGTGCCGTCGTCGTCCGTGAACCAGACAAACGGGATGCCCCGGCGGTCGGCGAACTTGATCTGCTTGCCGAACTTCTCCGCCTTCGCGGCTACTTCGGTGGGAATTCCGCGGCTGCGCAGCTGGGCGGCCACGTCCTGCGCAGCGTCCCAGCTGTCATCGTGCGTGAGCGCCACCAGTACGGCAGTGGGAACCGAGCGTGAGGCCTTGGCCAGGTCCTGGCTCAGGATGCGTGACACCAGCCGGGTGACGCCGATGGAAAGTCCGACGCCCGGGAATTTGCGGTTCCCCTTCGAGGCCAGCGCGTCATAGCGGCCGCCGGAGCAGATGGAGCCCAGCTGCTCGTGTCCCACCAGCACGGTTTCCACCACGGTCCCTGTGTAGTAGTCCAGGCCGCGGGCGATGCTGAGATCGGCAATTACCTTGCCCGGTGCCCGCTGGACGGCCGCGTCAATAACCTGTTCAAGCTCGCTGAGGCCCTCCTCCAGCAGGTCATTGGTAACCCCCAGCGCGCGCACCTGGGCCACGAATGAGGTGTCCTCGGTGCGGATTCCGGCCAGCTGCAGGGCCTTCTGCGCCTGGTCGTCGCTGGCGCCCAGCTCCGACTTCAACAGTTCCGCGACCTTCGCGGGGCCAATCTTTTCGAGTTTGTCGATGCTTCTCAGCACGCCGGCTGTGTCGTCCAGGCCAAGACCGCGGTAGAAGCCCTCGGCGAGCTTCCTGTTGTTAATGCGGAGGCGGAAGTCCGGAATGGGAAGGGCGCTCAGCGCTTCAGCGATCACCAGGGCAATCTCGACGTCGTAGCGGAACGGCAGGTCGCCGTCGCCCACCACATCAATGTCCGCCTGGGTGAACTCGCGGGCGCGGCCTTCCTGCGGGCGTTCGCCGCGCCATACCTTCTGGATCTGGTAGCGCCGGAAGGGGAACGCCAGGTAGCCGGCGTTTTCGACGACGTAGCGGGCGAACGGGACGGTGAGGTCGAAGTGCAGGGCAAGGGCGTGCGGGTCGGCTTTACCTTCCTTGACCGGGAGTGCGTCCTCGTCTTCCTGGAGCCGGCTGAGCCCATAGACTTCCTTGTCAATCTCGCCCTTGCGCAGCAGCTGGCCAACGGTTTCCACGGCGCGCGTTTCAATGGAGGAGAACCCGTGCAGCTCGAAGACCCGGCGCAACGTATCCAGCACATGGAGCTCCACCAACCGCTCCTCGGGAAGCCACTCGGGGAATCCGGACAGGGAGGCGGTGCGTGCCATGGTGGAGTTTCTCCTCTTGGTGAACGGCGGCCGTGGTCTGCGCGGTAATCGGCCCGAAACGGGCTTACGACGGCGGCAGTCCAGCCAGTCATGCATAAACTATGTGCGGCAGTCAGTTTATGCGCCATCCGCCGGCATCTCTAATGCGGCGGAGCGCAAGGCCCCGGCCGCCAGATGCCTGCGCCGGCGGCCCACAAGCCATGCCGCGCAGCAACCCGACTAGAAGGAGGACCCTTGGCGGCCAGTTCACGCAGTGCCCGCGAAACAAAACGGCGCATTCAGCAGATGGAAGCCAAGCGGGAAATGCGGCGTGACCAGGAAGCACGGCGCAAGCGCGACAACCTGATCGCCGCCAGTGCCGGAGCAGCCGCAGTGGTCCTCGCCGTCGTCCTTCAATTCACTGCCTTTGCCGGGAACCCGACCGAGGAGGAGTTCGCTGCCGCGGAGGCGGGACTGAGCAGCCCGTCGGCCACGCCGGACCCCTCGGCAAGCCCCTCGGTCCAGGCAACCAATGCCGCCAACATTCCTGCTGCAGACACCGCCGCCGGCAAGACCTTCACCGGCGAGCTGGTCCTGAACGGCCGACCGCTCGGGGTGGAGCTGAACGGAACGGCTGCTCCGCAGGCTGCTGCTGTTTTTAAATCCCTGAGCGATGAGGGTTACTTCAACGGGAAGACCTGCCACCGCCTGACTACCGGTGAGTCGTTCGGCGTCCTGCAGTGCGGGTCTCCGACAGGCGACGGGCAGGGGGATCCTAATTACACGTGGGGCCCGCTGGAGAACACACCGGCGGACAACACGTATCCGGCCGGAACCATCGCAGTGGCCCGGACCGGCAACAACGCGTACGGAAACGGCACCCAGTTCTTCATCGTCTACAAGGACACGGTTATTCCAGCTGACAGCGCGGGCGGCTATACGGTGGTCGGGAAGGTGGCATCAGGCCTGGACGTGGTATCGGATCTTGCTGCCGCCGGAATCACGCCGGGCAGCAGCGACACGGACGGCGCGCCCGTTGAACCAGTCACGATAGACTCGTTTTCTCTGAAGTAGGAGCCCGGCCGGCCCGGCCGTGGTGCATTACGTGAGTATTTTCCTCCAAGCGAAAGACTTTTAGCGGTGACAGACAGTCAGAAATCCGACGAAACAGCAACAGACGTGACCGAAGCAGCGGCCGCCCCGGCTGACAGCGCAGTGACTGAGGCAGCCGACAACCCGGCAGCGGAAGCCCCTGCAGAAGAATCTGCCGCAACCGATGCTCCGGCTGATGCCCCGGCTCCTGCCGCCGCACCGGCACCTGCTCCTTCACCGCGGTCGGCAGCGCCGTCCCCGGCCGCCTTCGCTTCCCGGCCCAAGCCCGCTGCAGCCGCCCCGGCCGCAGCAGCGGTACCGGCAGCACCTGCCACGTCCCTGGCGGAGGCCTCCAAATGGGGCCGGGTGGAAGGTGACGGCCACGTCTTCCTGTCCATCGATGGCAGCGAACATCCAGTGGGGCAGTACCCGGGCGTCAGCGATGACGAAGCCCTCGCCTACTTCGCGCGCAAATACGACGACGTTGTGGCCCAGATTGTGCTGCTCGAACAGCGCGTCAGTTCCAAAGCCCCGAGCACGGACATGCAGAAGACCGTGACCCACCTCCGCGAGCAGTTGGCTGAGCGCAACATGGTGGGCGATCTCCGCGCTGCGGAAGCACGGCTGGACAAGCTGGCTGAACAGATCGGTGAGCTGGAGAAGGCCGAAAAGGCGGAGCACGACGCCGTACGCGCATCCGAGCTCGCCGCCCGCGAGGCGATCGTTGCTGAGGCGGAGCAGATTTCCGGCCAGGACCCCGCCCAGACGCAGTGGAAGACCTCAAGCGCACGGATGAACGAGCTCTTCGAAAGCTGGAAATCAGCGCAGAAGAGCGGCGTGCGCCTGGGCCGCAGCAACGAAGACGCCTTGTGGAAGAGGTTCCGCGCTGCCCGCACAGTGTTCGACCGCCACCGCCGCGCCTACTTTTCCCAGCTGGACAGCAACAACTCCGCAGCTAAGTCAGCCAAGGAAAAGCTCATCGCTGAGGCCGAGGAACTCTCCACCTCCACCGACTGGGGTTTTGCCGCAGGCGAGTACCGCAGGCTCATGGATCAGTGGAAGGCGTCGCCCCGCGCCAGCCGCAAGGACGACGACGCACTGTGGGCGCGTTTCCGGGCGGCGCAGGATGTGTTCTTCACCAAGCGCCAGGCTGCCAACGACGAAATCGACCAGGAGTATGCAGCCAACCTGACGGTCAAGGAGGAGCTCCTGGTGGAGGCCAACGCCATCCTTCCCGTGAAGGACCTGGCGGCCGCCAAGAAGGCCCTGCAGTCCGTCCGCGACCGGTGGGAAGAAGCCGGCAAGGTGCCCCGTGGTGACATGGGCCGCATCGAAGCGGGGCTCCGCAAGGTTGAAGATGCCGTCCGCAATGCTGAAGAAGAGCAGTGGCAGCGTTCCAACCCGGAGCGGAAGGCACGCACCAACAGTGCGCTATCCCAGCTGGAGTCCGCGATCGCCGGCCTGCAGGACGATCTTGCAAAGGCCGAGAAAACCGGCGACCAGCGGAAGATCAAGGCTGCGCAGGAAGCACTCGAGGCGCGCCAGGCGTGGCTCGACCAGATCCAGCGCTCGGCCAGCGAACTGTCCTGAGCCACTCCCTGATCCGTCTGCCTGGTCAGTAGGCAGGCCCATCGCAACAGGCCCGTTCCGGTTATCCACATAACCGGGAACGGGCCTGTTGCCGTTAAGCCTCCGGCGGCAGGATGGACGAATGGCAATTCCATTGGCTCCTGCCGGCCTGGACCATCCCGTTGGGGCAGAGGCACTCCCTCCACGTTTTCCGGAGCTGTATACCCCGGACATGCCCTTCGCCCTGCCTGAGCTGCAGTCTCTGGCCAGGGACGGGCTTTTGGACAGGCTCTGCCACCGCGGCTACACGCTGCCCGGGGCCGGCGCCTCCCCGCAGCTGCGCGCCAGGGCGGCGGCGGGCGCCGTCCCGTCATCGGTCCGGCAAAGGGTGGTTGCCGGACGGATGACGGCGGCATGGATTTACGGCTGCGCGGCAGAGCCGGACAGGCTTGCCCTGCTGGTCGATGCAAAGCGGCGGGTTTCAAGCCTCCGGAACACCCGCGGCTGTACGCTCCACGAGGTGAAGCTGGGACCGTTCGACGTCGTCAGCCTTGGCGGCCTGATGGTGTCCAGCCCGCTGCGGACCGCCCTGGACATCGCCTTGCATGTCGATGCCGGGCGGGCCATTCCCGCTTTGGAAAATCTGCTGGCACGCCCCCAGAAGGACGTCCGCCTGCGACTGCTGATCCTTGCGATCGAAGCCACGCCCCGGGTGCCCCACAAAAGGGCGGCCCTGGATAAACTCGCCGCGCTAGCTCCGGCGCTTGTTGCCGGTGGTCCGGTAGACGTCGAACACACCGTCGATCCTGCGGACAGCGCTCAGGACATGGCTCAAGTACTTGGGATCGCCCATCTCGAAGGCAAACTTTGAGATCGCCACCCTGTCCGTGGACGTGTGCACACTGGCGGCGAGGATATTGACGTGGTTTTCTGACAGGATCCGGGTGACGTCGGACAGCAGCGACTTGCGGTCGAGGGCTTCCACCTGGATCTCCACCAGGAAGACACTGGACTGCGTTGGCGCCCAGTCCACATCCACAATCCGGTCGGGCTGGTCCTTCAGATCCGAGATGTTGGTGCAGTCTGTCCTGTGCACCGAAACTCCCGAGCCCCTGGTCACAAAACCGAGGATCGGGTCCGGCGGAACGGGCGTGCAGCAGCGGGCCAGCTTGACCCAGACGTCGCCTACTCCGCGGACCACCACACCTGAGTCGGAGAAACGGGCCTTGGTGACCTGGGTAGGAATGCTGACTTCCGCGATGTCGTCGTCAGCGCTTTCATTGCCGCCGAGGCTTTCGACCAGCTTTTCCATGACCGACTGGGCCGACGTATGCCCGTCACCCACGCCGGCGTACAGGCCGGAGATGTCAACGTACTTGAAGTCCTCAGCAACTGCAGCGAGAGCCTCGTGGGTCATCAGGCGCTGCAGGGGCAGGTTCTGTTTCCGCATTGCACGGGTCAGCAGTTCCTTGCCGCGGTCAATCGCCTCTTCCCGGCGTTCCTTGCTGAACCACTGGCGGATCTTGTTCCGGGCCCTGGCGCTCTTAACGAAGTGCTGCCAGTCCTGGCTCGGGCCGGCCCCTTCGGCCTTGGAGGTGAAGATTTCAACCCAGTCGCCGTGGTTCAGTTCGCTGTTGAGCGGAACCAGTTTGCCGTTGACCCTGGCACCGATGGTGCGGTGGCCCACTTCGGTGTGGACCGCGTAGGCGAAGTCCACGGGAGTTGAGCCCGCCGGCAGTGCCATCACCTCGCCCTTCGGGGTGAAGACAAACACTTCACGGGCGTTGATCTCGAAACGCAGGGAATCCAGGAACTCACCCGGATCCGAGGTTTCCTGCTGCCAGTCCACGAGGGAGCGCAGCCAGCCCATGTCCCCGTCCCGGGGGCTTCCCGGGCCCACGGCGGTCCGGTTGGGCTGATCTTTGTACTTCCAGTGCGCAGCCACACCGTATTCAGCACGGCGGTGCATTTCATGGGTGCGGATCTGGATTTCCACGGGCTTGCCGCCCGGGCCGATCACCGTGGTGTGCAGCGACTGGTACATGTTGAACTTGGGCATCGCGATGTAGTCCTTGAACCTGCCGGGCAGCGGGTTCCAGCGCGAATGCATTGCGCCAAGGGCGGCATAACAGTCACGGACGGAGTCCACCAGGACGCGGACACCCATCAGGTCGTTGATGTCATCGAAGTCCTTGTCGCGGACAATCATCTTCTGGTAAATCGAGTAATAGTGCTTGGGACGGCCTGTGATGGTGGCCTTGATCTTGGCCGTGCGCAGGTCCTCGGTGATCTGGTCGCGGATGACGCTCAGGCTTTTCTCCCGCTCGGGGGTCCTGTCCCCCACCATCCGGACGATCTCTTCATAGACCTTGGGGTAGAGGGCAGCGAAGGAAAGGTCCTCCAGCTCCCACTTAATGGTGTTCATGCCCAGCCGGTGTGCCAGCGGAGCGAAGATTTCCAGCGTCTCGCGGGCCTTGCGGGCTGAGGACTCAGCAGAGACGAAGCGCCAGGTCCGCGCATTGTGCAGCCGGTCAGCCAGTTTGATCATCAGGACACGGATGTCCTTGGCCATCGCTACGACCATTTTGCGGACCGTTTCGGACTGCGCAGCCTCCCCGAAGCTGACCTTGTCCAGCTTGGTGACGCCGTCAACCAGCATGGCCACTTCAGGCCCGAAATCCCGCTTCAGGTCTGCGAGGGTGTACGGCGTGTCCTCCACTGTGTCATGCAGCAGGGCCGCGGCCAGGGTGGTGCCGCTCAGTCCCAGCTCGGCAAGGATGGTGGCCACAGCCACGGGGTGCGTGATGTAGGGGTCGCCGCTCTTGCGCTTCTGCCCGCGGTGGCTCTGTTCAGCGACGTCGAAGGCACGCTGGATGAGGTCAAAGTCCTCTTTGGGATTGTTGGCCCGGACGGTCCTCAGCAGCGGTTCAAGAATCGGCGAGTACGTGGCTGCGCTTCGCCCCGTCAGCCGGGCAAGCCTGGAGCGGGTGCGTTCCCTGCGCCCCGGGAATGTGGGACGGGAGCCGGAGTTGTCAACGGGAACCAGCGGGCCGGGGCGCGCGGACGGGGCCACCCCGGTCTGCGTCCCGTGGGCAGGACTCTTGTCTCCTTGTGCCGTTGGCGCTGACGCCGAACGCTCTTCCAATGAAGTACCCCTCACCACCGTTTAATTACTTCAGTCTATTCCCCGCGGCGGTGACTTTTATAACCGGCCCGTTAAACGCGGACGGGCCGGCCGGCGTCAGGAATATGACGCCGGCCGGCCCGTGGCTTCTGGCTTACGCCTGGGCTGTTGCCACTACGGAGGATCCGGAAGCGGAACCGGCACCATGGCGCCGGTGCTCAACACGTTTTGCCTGCCTGACGAGGTCGGGTTCGTTCTGGCGCAGCCAGGCATACATGGGCGCTGCCACAAAGATCGTGGCTGCCGTTCCGATGAGGATGCCGACGAACAGGGCGAGCGAAAGGTCCCGCAGCGTACCGGCACCCAGCAGTCCTGCGCCGATGAACAGGATGGCGCCCACCGGGAGGATAGCCACCATCATGGTGTTGATGGAACGGACCAGCGTCTGGTTGACGGCGAGGTTGACTTCCTCCGCGAATGTGCGGCGGGTTGATGCGTCCAAATCCGCGGTGTTCTCCCGGATCTTGTCGAAGACCACCACCGTGTCATACAGCGAGTAGCTGAGGACTGTCAGGAACCCGATGATGGCGGAGGGTGTGACCTCAAAGTCGCTGAGGGCGTAGACCCCGGCAGTGATAAACATCGTCACCGCCATGCCCGCAATGGCTGAAAGCGACATTTTCCAGGTGCGGAAGTACAGGGCCATCAACACGGACGCGAGGAGGACGAAGACCACCAGGCCGATCAGGGCCTGCTTGGTGACGTCTGCGCCCCAGGTGGGGCCCACGAACGTGGAGGTCACTTCGTTGTCGGTAACCCCGTACGCGCTGGTGAGGCCCTCCTTGATACGGAGTGTCTCATCGTCGGTGAGTTTGTCCGTCTGGATCCGCATGGTGGTTCCGGCCACGTTCGCTACGCGCGGCACGCTGCCCTGCACGACGTCGGTGACGGCCTTTTCCCCAAGCGCGGCATCAGTGGTCTGAACGTTGGAAACGGTGAACTCGGAGCCGCCGCGGAACTCGATGCCGAGGTTAAACCCGCCCTTGGCCACCGGGATGATGATGGACAGGGCCACAGCCACCGCTGCGATGATGAACCAGAGTTTCTTCGCCCCCACAAAGTTGTAGGAGCGCTTTCCGGTGTAGAGCTCGTTGCCGAAGTTGGCGAAGCCTGACATTACTTGTTCTCCTTCGCTGAGGACTTCGAGGAGCCCGCAAGCTGCTCCTGCTTCTCCGCCAGGCGGCGTTCCGCAATGGTCATCCTGCGCTCCGCTTCTGCGGCCGCGCCGGCGTTCTTGGTCCGGACCACGGCCGGCTTGTCCTCAGGAGTGCGGACGCGTCCGGCACCACGGTAGAGCGGCACGGCTCCCAGGCGCTTGGGGTCAAGGCCGGACAGCGTATGCCCCTCGCCGAAGAACTTCGTGCGGGCCAGCAGCTGCAGCGTGGGGTGGGTAAACATGAACACCACGATGAGGTCGGCGATGGCGGTCAGGCCCAGGGTGAAGGCAAAACCGCGCACGTTGCCCACGGCCACGAAGTAGAGGACCAGGGCGGCCAGCAGGTTCACGGCCTTGGAAGCCAACACAGTCCGTTTGGCGCGCTTCCAGCCATTTTCGACGGCGGAGACCAGGCCGCGGCCCTCACGGAGCTCATCACGGATCCGCTCAAAGTAGACGATGAAGGAGTCGGCAGTCTGGCCGATGGCGACAATCAGGCCGGCCACACCGGCCAGGGACAGCCGGTAGTTTTCGGTCCAGCCAAGGATGGCGATGGCAAGATACGTGAGGACGCCGGCCACCACCAGTGACGCAATGGTCACGAAGCCGAGCGCCCTGTACTGGAACAGCGAGTAAACCACTACCAGCAGGAGGCCGATGATGCCGGCCAGGAGTCCCATGCGGAGCTGCTCACCGCCCAGGGTTGCGGAAATCTGCTGCTCGCTCTGGATCTCGAAGCTGATGGGCAGGGCGCCGAAGCGGAGCTGGTCGGACAGGGCCTTTGCGCTCTGCTCGGTGAACCCGCCGGTGATCTGCGGACGGCCGTCGGTGATCACGGCAAGGGAACGTGGCGCCGAGATGACCTGGTCATCGAGCACGATGGCGAACTGGGCCTTGGGGTCGTTGCCGGCGTCGCCGCCGGCTGCCACGTAGAACTGGTTCAGGCGTTCGGTGACCTCTTTGAACTTGGCCGTGCCTTCGTCGTCGAACTGGATGTTGACTGCCCAGTCATTGGTGACGGCACCCTGGGCACCCTGCTGGAGTTGGAAGGAGGACGTGACGATGTTGCTGCCCTTGACCTCCACAGGCCCGAGGATGTACTTGATCGCGGGGGTGGTGTCCGTGGCGGGTTCACAGGTCACCAGCGGCTTGGCCGGGTCCGAGCGTTCCTGCTCATCCTGGGCCGGGTTGTCACAGTCCAGGGTTTCGAACTGGCGGTAGATCTCAGGGGTGATCCAGTTGGTGTCACTGCTGTTGGCGGGTTCCGCCGTCGGCTTGGGCAACTGGTCCTCGGGCGCCCGCTGCTCCTCCGGAACCGGTGCGCCGGCTCCGGCGAGCAGGACGGGGCGGAAGTTCATGTCCGCGGAGGCCTGGATCAGGTCGCGCGTCTGGCTGGAGGGGGTGCCGGGAAGGCTCACCACCACATTGCGGCCGGACTGGGTGCTGATTTCTGCTTCGGCAACACCCGAACCGTCAACGCGCTGGCGGATGATCGCCACGGCCTGGTTGAGCTGTTCCTCGTTGATGTCCGAGCCGCCCTCTACCTTCGGCGCCAGGATCATCTGGGTGCCGCCTTCGAGGTCCAGTGCCAGCTTGGGTGCCCAGCTGGCCTGTCCGGCCAGGGTGCCGCCGGCCAGGACAGCAGTGAGTACGGCCAGGAGTACACCGAGCCAGACCAGGACCCTGAGGCCTGGTTTCTTGGGGCCAGTTCGTGCCATTGTCGATCTTTCTCTTATTCACGGAAGAACCGCCGGTGCCTGCTTATGCGTGCACCGGCGGTGGTCCGCAGCGGTAGAGGTGCTAAAGAAGCAGCGGAGACTAGCTGTCCTTCTTGCCCTCGTCGTTGAGGCGCTTGAGTGTTTCATCCGGGGTCTCGGTTGCAGCAGCGGTGCTTCCGCTTCCCGCTCCGGTCAGGGAGGAGGCATCGTCCGGTACGTCCGTGGCAGCGGCGGGCTCAGCTGCGGGTTCAACGATCTTGGTGACTGCCTGGCGGTGCACGGTGGCGAGGTTGCCCGGGGACAGCTCGAGCGTGACCTTGTTCTCCTCGTCGTCGATGGCAACAATGCGGCCGAACAGGCCAAAGCTGGTCATGACGTCAACGCCCGGCTCGAACTGCGACTGCAACGCTGCCTGCTGCTGCTGGGTCTTCTTATTGCGGCGGAACATCATGAAGATGAAGATGCCAAGCATCACGAACAGCAGGATCGACATGATGTCGATGCCGCCGCCGGGCTGGGTTGTGGTGGTCTGGGCAGTGATGTGTCCGAACACGGGGAAGTTCCATTCTGTACTTGCATAGAGCCGGTTGACAGCGCGTCCGCTTTGAACGAGTGGCCTGGCGAAGAAGTGCCTGCCATCCATCCGCGGGCTGCCGGTAATGCTGCCCGCGGGAACAAAGACCCGAACGTGCCGAGCGTCATACCAGTCTAAAGGGAAAAGCTGATCGGAGCCTGCTATTGGCTTTCCGGGGCCCAGTCACCCGCAGGTTCATCGTCTCCGGCCGGCTCGAACAGGTCCAGCTGTTCCTGGGCAAAAACGCCCGAAGGGATGGCGTAGCCGAGGTGGCTCCAGGCCGGAGCCATGGCGATCCGCCCTCGCGGGGTGCGGCCCAGGAGGCCCTCCCGCACCAGGAAAGGCTCTGCCACCGTTTCCACGGTTTCGGTTTCTTCGCCGACGGCGATGGCGAGAGTGGAGAGGCCCACCGGTCCCCCGCCGAATTTGGTGATGAGTGCTTCAAGGACGGCGCGGTCCAGCCGGTCCAGGCCTTTCTTGTCCACCTCGTACATGTCCAGCGCAGCCGAAGCTGCCCGGGCGTCGATCTGCTCGATGCCGTGCACCAGGGCCCAGTCCCGCACCCGCCGCAGCAGCCTGTTGGCAATGCGGGGGGTGCCGCGGGAACGCCCTGCGATTTCCGCGAACCCGGCCGAGTTGACCTTAAGGTCAAGGAGGCCGGCAGAGCGGCGCAGCACGAGTTCGAGCTCCGGCACGGAGTAGAACTCCAGATGGCCGGTGAATCCGAACCGGTCGCGGAGGGGCCCGGGCAGCAGGCCGGCGCGCGTGGTGGCGCCCACCAGCGTGAAGGGCGGCAGTTCAAGGGGAATTGCCGTGGCACCGGCTCCTTTCCCCACCACGATGTCCACCCGGAAGTCCTCCATGGCCATGTAGAGCATTTCTTCGGCGGGCCGGGACATTCGGTGGATTTCGTCCAGGAACAGGACCTCACCCTCCGAGAGCGAGGAGAGGATGGCGGCGAGATCGCCCGCGTGCTGGATGGCGGGGCCGCTGCTGATCCGCAGCGGCGCGTTCATCTCGGATGCCACAATCATGGCGAGGGTCGTCTTGCCCAGCCCCGGGGGACCGGAGAAGAGCACATGGTCCGCACTGCGCCCGCGCATCCGGGAGGCCTGCAGCACCAACGACAGTTGTTTCCGCACCCGGTGCTGGCCGACGAAATCATCCAGGTTCTTGGGCCGCAACGCCGCCTCGATGGCCCGTTCCTCGGGCTCCTCCCCCGCGGCCACCAATGACGGTTCAGCCACGGCTGCCTACGCGGTTGCCGGCACGGGCACCGTCCTGGCCCAGCCAGCGGAGCGTGGTCCGCAGGATTTCCGGCACGTTGCCACGGAACGACACCTCGGGATCGTCCGCCAGTGCCTTGTCGATACTCGCCGACGCGTCCTTCTCTGACCAGCCCAGGCTCGTCATGGCGGCCACCACCTGCGGCTTCCATGCTGCCTCCGCCGCAGTGGGCACTCCGGCTGTGCCTGCAGTCCCGTGGGGAACCAGCTTTCCGGCCAGCTCAAGCACAATCCGGCCTGCCACCTTGGGACCGATTCCGGGGACCTTGGTGAAGGTCTTGCTGTCGCCGGTGTGTGCGGCTACCCGTATCGCCTCCGGTTCGTGGACTGCCAGGACAGCCAGTGCCAGCCGGGGACCGACCCCGCTCACACTGAGGAGGACGTCAAAAACTTCACGTTCGTCGTCGGACGCGAAACCGAAGAGCGTCAGCGAGTCCTCCCGCACAATCATGGAGGTGAACAGCTGGCCTTCTTCTCCGGTGCGCAGCCGGCTCAGGGTCTGCGGGGTGGCGCTGACGCTCATGCCCGCCCCGTTGAGGTCAATCACAGCCGTGGAAAGACCCACGTGTGCTACCGTCCCGCGAAGGAAACTGATCAAATCCGGGCTCCTGGTGTCTTGCCGGGCTCCAGGGAGCAGGACCGGCTATCCGAACATATCTACGAATACCCTAGCAAGCAGCCGGGACATTCAGCGTGCACGGCGCGCCTTGGCTTCCGCCTCGGCCCAGGCCTGCTGCGCCGGAGTCAACGATGAGCTCCCGGGGCCGGTCGTAGCCACTGCCGCGCCGCTCCCGGCCCGCCACGCGTGGGTGATGGCCAGTGCCAAAGCGTCGGCGGCGTCCGCCGGCCGCGGCGGCGCGTCAAGTCGAAGGATCTTGGTGACCAGCTTAGTCACCGCGTCCTTGTTCGACGTCCCGCTGCCGGTCACCGCGGCTTTAACTTCCGACGGCGTATGCAGCGCCACCGGAATCCCCCGCCGGGCGGCCGCAGCGATGACGACGCCGGATGCCTGTGCAACGCCCATCACCGTGCTGACATTGAGCTGGGAAAAGACGCGCTCGACGGCGAGGACGTGGGGCTCGTGGCGGTCGAGCCATTCGTCGATGGCGAGGGCTATCACCAGCAGCCGCTGGTCCAGGGTGTCATCCGGCGAGGTTCCCACCACGCCGAACGCCACCATGGTGGCCCGCCTGTTCCGTTCAACGTCCACTACGCCGATCCCGCAACGGGTCAGGCCGGGATCGACGCCCAGGACGCGCAGCGTCACTGTTGTGCGGGTTCAGCAGGCAGGCGGAATGTCACTCAGAGTCCAGGGCGGCCTGGACGTCGTCGCTGAGATCGGCGTTGCTGTAGACGTTCTGGACGTCGTCGAGGTCCTCCAGGGCGTCAACGAGCTTCATGAACTTCTTTGCCGCATCGAGGTCCAGCGGGACTTCCATAGAGGGAACGAACTCCGCCTCGTCGGTGTCGTACTCGATGCCTGCGTCCTTCAGGGCGTCGCGGACGGCCTGGAGGTCTTTGGGGTCCGAGTGGATTTCGAAGGTTTCGCCGTTGTCCTTGACTTCTTCGGCGCCGGCGTCCAGTACTGCCATCAGGACGTCGTCCTCGGTCAGGTCCTTCTTGGGCAGGGTCACCACGCCCTTGCGGCTGAAGAGGTAGCTGACGGAACCGGGATCGGCGATGGTGCCGCCGTTGCGGGAGATGGCCAGGCGGACTTCCGACGCTGCACGATTCTTGTTGTCCGTAAGGCACTCGATCAGCAGCGCCGAGCCCTGCGGGCCGCGGCATTCGTACATGATCTCGGTGTAGTCAACCACTTCACCGGTAAGGCCGGCGCCGCGTTTGATGGCGCGGTCAATGTTGTCAGCCGGGACCGAGGTTTTCTTGGCTTTGGTGACGGCGAGTTCCAGGCCGGGGTTGCCGGACAGGTCCGGTCCGCCCATGCGGGCAGCGACTTCAATGTTCTTGATCAGCTTGGCGAACGACTTGGCACGTCGGCTGTCGAGGATGGCCTTCTTGTGCTTGGTCGTTGCCCATTTGGAGTGGCCTGACATGCTTTACGCTTCTCCTCTGATCATGCGGATAAAAAGTTCGTGTACGCGTTTCTCCCCAGTCACTTCCGGGTGGAAGGAGGTGGCCAGCAGGTGGCCGGAACGCACTGCAACAATTCTAGCTGTCCCCGGCAGCGGGACTGCGTGGGACGCGTGCTCCGGGTCGGCCGGCTCAACCTGGGCGAGGATTTCGACGTCCGGGCCCACTCGCTCCACCCACGGCCCTCGGATGAAGACGGCATGTACAGGCTGGACACCTGCCTCTGTTGCGCTGAAGTCCAGGCCTTTGAAGTCCAGGTCCGTTTCAAAGGATTCGCGCTGCCGGCCGAAGGCGTTGCGCCGGACCGTGATGTCCAGGCCGCCGAACGTTTGCTGGGGAGCCCCGGAAAGGTCCGTGGCGGGATCGGCGATGTCAGCTGCCAGCAGGATCATGCCGGCGCAGGAGCCGTAGACGGGCAGGCCTTCGGCGATCCGCTCACGAAGGGGTTCCGCCAGGTCAAACGCCCGGGCCAGCTTGTCGATCGCAGTTGATTCGCCGCCGGGAATCACCAGGCCGTCCAGCCCGTCCAGTTCATTCGGGCGGCGGATGCCGACTGCCTCGGCGCCCGTGGCTTCGATGGCCCGGAGGTGCTCACGGAAGTCGCCTTGAAGCGCCAGCACCCCGATCCGAAGGCCCGAACCCGCGCGCGCAGGAGCAGCCGAAAGGGAATTTGTCATCCATCCAGCATACGGGCCCGCCCCTTACAGACGCTGGCAACAGCAGTGCCCGCGGCGGTTGCATGCCGTTGCTGGGATATATTCGAACCATGCTCTCCTTCAGTGTTCCGCTCGGCAAGCTGGTCCGCCGGGTGTCCCGGCTCCGGGGCGGCGGTTCCGCCCTGCCCGGGCTGGTGGTCGAAAAAATCGATCCCGGCTTCATGCGGCGGACGCTCACCACGCTCCCCCACGGCGTTGCGGTTGTTAGCGGCACCAACGGCAAAACCACCACCACCAAAATGGTCGTGGAGCTGCTGGAAAGCCAGGGCCTGAAGGTTTTCACCAACCGCACGGGCAGCAACTTCACCCGCGGCGTGGCTGCGGCCCTGCTCGGCGAGGTTGACTGGCGCGGACGGCTTGACGCGGACGTCGCGGTCCTGGAACTGGACGAGGCCCACGCCGTGCACTTCGTCAACAGTGTCCCGCCCCGCTACTGCCTCCTGCTGAACGTCCTCCGGGACCAGCTGGACCGGTTCGGTGAGATCGACAAAACAGCCCAGCTGCTCCAGCACATCGCCGCCAAGACAACCGGGACTGTGGTGCTGAACCGGGAGGACCCCAGGGTCGCCCGGATCGCCGCCACACTCACGGGGCAGGACGTCAAGTACTTCGGCCTGGACGATTCCCTGCTGAGCACCTTTCCCAATGACGATGACATGCGCGCCGCCCCCGGAAGTCCCGCTCCGGCAGGCCTGCCGGAAAAGCCTGCTGCCGACGTCGTCCTGCGCAAGGTCGGCGCGGATACAGCCGAGTTTGAGTACGACGGCGGCACGGTCACCACCGGCATGAAGCTGCGGGGTGTCTACAACATCTTCAATGCGGCCGCGGCGCTGACGCTTGCCCGGAGCATCTGCGGCAGCGGGGCTGCCACAGCCAACCACGACACGCTGCTGGAGGCGCTGTCCCACGTGGCCCCGGCGTTCGGACGCGGGGAAAGCCTCACAGTGGACGGCCAGCCCCTGGACCTGGTCCTGGTCAAAAACCCGAGCGGATTCCGGCTTGGCCTGAAGTCGTTTCCCGCGGGCGGCTACGCCACCATGATCGCCATCAACGACAACTACGCCGATGGCCGGGACATGTCCTGGCTGTGGGATGTGGAATTCGACTCCCTGCAGGAAGGCGGCGTGGACCAGCTGACTGGTTCCCGTGCGTACGACATGGCCCTGCGCCTGCAGTACGACGATGTGCGGATCGGCGCCGTTGAGACCGAGATAGCGTCCGCCCTGGCAGCGTTCATCCGGGAAGCCCAGGGCAAACCGAAGCGCATCTTCTGCACGTACACCGCCATGCTGGCCATCCGCCGCGAACTGTCCAAAATCACCACCGTGGAGGTTGTCTCGTGAGCCAGTCAGGCGCGAATCCCGCAAGGGAAAGCTCCGCGAGCAAGGGCACCATCCGGGTCGTCCAGCTCTACCCGCGGGACATGAACATTTACGGCGACTGGGGCAACGCCCTGGTCCTTCAACAGCGCATCAAGTGGCACGGTTATACCCCGGAACTGCTCGAATACAACGTGGGCGATCCCTTCCCGGAGGACGTCGACATCATCGTGGGCGGCGGCGGCCAGGACAGCGGCCAGCTAATCATCCAGGACGATCTGCAGGCGCGGGCCGGTGCACTGAAGGACCTGGCCGAAGACGGCGCGCCCATGCTGGTGATCTGCGGCCTTTACCAGCTTTTCGGGAAATTCTTCAAGACCCGCACTGGAGCCGTCATCCCCGGCATCGGCGTCCTGGACGTTGAAACGCACGGCACTGACGAACGCCTGATCGGAAACGTTAAGGTCACCACGCCGGAGTTCGGCGAGGTGCTGGGTTACGAAAACCACAGCGGGCAGACGACGCTTGGCAGTTCGGTACGGCCGCTGGGCACGGTGGCCAAAGGGACCGGAAACAACAGCAGTGACGGCCACGAAGGTGCCCGCTACCGGAACATTGTGGCGAGCTACCTGCATGGGTCACTGCTGCCGAAGAATCCCGCCATCGCCGATTTCCTGATCCGCACCGCCGCCGAGCGCAGGTTCGGCACCTTCGTTCCGGGCAACCCGGACGACCGCTACGCGCAACTGGCCAGGGAGCACGCCGCTCGCCGTCCGCGCTGACCGCTGCGTGGCGGACTTCTGGCAGGGGAAATTCCGGAGAGCGGCCGGTGGCGTGGCTCACATTGAGAAGCGTGGCCTGCTGTGAAAGGTTGTACTTCATGACCAACCCCCTTCTGGTGCCCAGTCCCCTGCCCTACGGACTTCCACCCTTCGCCGACATCACCACCGCCCACTACGAGGAAGCCATCGAGGCGGGCCTGGCCCAACATCTGGCTGAAATCCAGGCAATCGTGGACAACGAAGATCCGGCCACTTTCGAGAACACCGCACTGGCGATGGAGCGCTCAGGCCGGCTGCTGGAACGGGCCGCAGGCTCCTTCTTTACGCTGGTTTCCGCCGATGCGTCTGCCGGTATCCGGGACCTTGAAACAAAGCTTTCCCCTCTGCTTTCCGCCCATCAGGACGAGGTTTTCCTTAACCGGGCGCTTTTCGACCGCTTCGCCGCAATCGATACCGCCGCCTGCGATGCCGAATCCGTGCGGCTCGTGGAGGAATACCTCAAGGAATTCCGGCAGTCCGGCATCCAGCTCGACGGACCTGGACAGGAAAGGCTCAGGGCCATCAACGCGGAGCTCTCGCGGCTGGGCACCGAGTTTGGCCAGCGGGTCAAGGAAGGCATGAAATCTGCGGCGCTCCTGCTGGACGATGCTGCAGACCTGGCTGGCCTGCAGGCAGATGACATCGCCGGCGCGGCCGAAGCTGCGCGGGCGGCCGGACATGACGGCAAGTTCCTGCTGACACTCATTCAGCCGAGCAACCAGCCGGCCCTGTCCGCCCTCACAAACCGCGAGGTCCGGCGCCGGCTCTTTGAAGCCTCCGTAGCCAGGGGCAGCAGCGGCGGCAGCCTCGACGTGTTGGGCCTGGCCACGTCCACGGCCCGGCTTCGCGCAGAAAAAGCACGACTCCTGGGTTTCGCCAACTACGCCGAACTGGTGGTGGACCGCCAGACCGCACCGGATTTCGAGTCGGTCCAGTCAATGTTGAACCGCATGGCCCCGGCAGCCGTGCGAAATGCCGACGCCGAAGCAGCAGCACTCGCCGACGCCGCCGGCCATCCACTGGAAGCCTGGGACTGGGCCTTCTACTCGGCAAAGGTCAGGCGTGAACGGTACGAGGTGGACGAGCAGTCACTCCGCCCCTACTTTGAACTGGACCAGGTCCTGACCCACGGCGTCTTCTTTGCTGCCACCTCCCTCTTCGGCATTACGTTCCACGAACGGAAGGACCTCACCGGGTACCACCCCGACGTCCGGGTCTGGGAAATCCGTGACGAAGACGGCATGGGGCTGGGGCTGTTCCTCGGTGACTACTACACGCGGGAGTCGAAACGGGGCGGCGCCTGGATGAACTCCCTGGTTGAGCAGTCCGCGCTGCTTGGAACCAAGCCCGTCGTCATCAACAACCTGAACATCACCAAGCCGCCCGCCGGCGAACCCACGCTCCTCACCCTGGACGAGCTGCGGACTACTTTCCATGAGTTCGGCCACGCCCTGCACGGGCTCTTTTCGAACGTCACCTATCCACGATTTTCCGGGACGTCGGTACCGCGGGACTTTGTGGAGTACCCCTCGCAGGTCAACGAGATGTGGATCCTGTGGCCTGAGGTCCTGCACAATTACGCACGCCACCACGCCACCGGAGAACCGCTGCCGCCGGAGGTTGTCGCAAAACTGGACGAGTCCCGGCTCTGGGGTGAGGGCTTTGCCACCACGGAGTATCTGGGCGCGGCCCTGCTGGACCTGGCCTGGCATGTCCTTGAAGCCGGCGAGGTGCCCGAAGATGTTGTTGCCTTTGAGGACAAGGCCCTGGCTGCCGCCGGCATCGCCCACGCGCTGATTCCGCCGCGTTACCGCACCGGCTATTTCCAGCACGTCTTTGCCGGCGCCGGCTACGCTGCCGGCTACTACTCCTACATCTGGAGCGAGGTCCTGGATGCGGAGACGGTGGACTGGTTCACGGAGAACGGCGGACTCACCAGGGCCAACGGTGAACGTTTCCGCCAGGAGCTCCTGTCCCGGGGCAACAGCCGCGACCCCCTCGAGTCCTTCCGCATCCTTCGAGGCCGGGAAGCAAAGCTCGAGCCCCTCTTAAAGCGCCGCGGCCTGGAGTAACCAGGCCCCCTGCCCACCTCACCCCACCCCACCCCACTTAAAGAAGTACGACGCCGGTCCCCCACCAAAGAAAGGTGAGGACCCGGCGTCGTACTACTGGGAGGCAGCGCACCCTGGCGATGGGCGGTGTTATCCGGCAGCGCGCGTAAAAGGGCCCCCGCGCCGGAACCAGCTACTCAGCTGCCAACTACGCGCGGGGAATAGCGCGCCGAGGATGACGCCGTCCGGCGCCCCCAAGGCGACCAAAGCCAGAGGACTACCAGCCGCGCTCGGCCAGGCGGTGGGGCTGGGGGATCTCGTCGACGTTGATGCCTACCATGGCTTCGCCCAGGCCGCGGGAGGCCTTGGCGATGACATCGGGGTCGTCGAAGAAGGTGGTGGCCTTCACGACGGCGGCGGCACGCTGGGCAGGGTTGCCGGACTTGAAGATGCCGGAACCGACGAACACGCCGTCGGCGCCGAGCTGCATCATCATGGCGGCGTCGGCCGGGGTGGCGATGCCGCCGGCGGTGAACAGCACCACGGGAAGCTTGCCGGTAGCGGCGACTTCCTTGACCAGTTCGTACGGTGCCTGAAGTTCCTTGGCCGCGACGTAGAGCTCGTCCTCGGGCAGGGCAGCCAGCTTGGCGATCTCGGAGCGGATCTGGCGCATGTGGCCGGTGGCGTTGGAAACGTCGCCGGTGCCGGCCTCGCCCTTGGAGCGGATCATGGCCGCGCCCTCGTTGATGCGGCGCAGCGCCTCACCGAGGTTGGTGGCACCGCAAACGAAGGGGACCTTGAAGTTCCACTTGTCGATGTGGTTGATGTAGTCCGCCGGGGTCAGGACCTCGGACTCGTCAATGTAGTCCACGCCCAAGGACTGCAGGACCTGGGCTTCAACGAAGTGGCCGATCCGGGCCTTGGCCATGACGGGGACGGACACGGCGTCGATGATCTTGTCGATCATGTCCGGATCCGACATGCGGGACACGCCGCCCTGGGCGCGGATATCGGCCGGAACGCGTTCCAGCGCCATCACAGCAACGGCACCGGCGTCTTCGGCGATGCGGGCCTGTTCGACGTTGACGACGTCCATGATGACGCCGCCCTTGAGCATCTCAGCCATGCCCCGCTTTACGCGGTTGCTGCCCGTGACGCTGTTCGCGGACGTACCGGCCTCGCTGCTTACATCAGGTGTAGACACAAAAACCCCTATGGGTAGATAGATGACCTTCGCCGGGCGTGCAGGGCGGCAGGAAGATGCCATCAATGCACGCACCGGGTTGCCGGATCCATTGACCGGGCAGTCCTAATACTAGTCTCACCGCGGGCGGGCGGCTTAATTCGCGTTAATCCGCCGGTGAGGGTTCGGCAAGGGCCTGCCGCCGCACCGAAACGACGCGCTGGATCACCGTGATGAAGCTGGCCGCTGCCAGCAGAACAAGCGTCACCAGCAGGACAGCTTCGGGAAGCCCGATGCCCGTGAAGCCGGTGACAACCAGCACGGAGACCAGGCGTTCCGCGCGCTCTGCGATGCCGACATTGGCAGTGAATCCCAGCGACTCTGCCTTAGCCCTGGCGTAGGAGACCACCATGCCCAGGACAAGGCAGGCCATCGCTGCAACAGCGATGGGAGTGTTTGCGCCGCCGGTGAAGAACCAGATGGCCAGGCCGGCGAAAAGCGCGCCGTCCGCAATCCGGTCAAGGGTGGAGTCCAGAAAGTTGCCCCACCGGCTTTTGACGTCCTGCATCCTGGCCATGATGCCGTCCAGGACATCGGAGAAGATGAACGCGGTAATGAACAACGTTCCCCACCAGAGCTGCCCCAGCGGGTAGAACACCACCGCACCCACCACCACTCCGGCCGTCCCAATGATGGTCACAGCATCCGCTGATACCCCGATCTTGAGGAGCCAGCGGGCAAGCGGAGTGAACAGCGCTGTGAAGAAACTGCGCGCGTGCCTATTTAGCATCAGTCTCCCCGGGCCAGGCATCGGCCACCTGCTGGCGGACCTCATCGAGGGTCTGGGTGATGGCCTTGGTCTGGGCAATGATGGGGAAGAAGTTCCCGTCCCCGCCCCACCGCGGAACAATGTGCTGGTGCAGGTGGGCGGCAATGCCGGCACCGCCAACAACGCCTTGGTTCATCCCCAGGTTAAACCCGCCCGGGTTGGCCACCTTGCGAAGGACCCGCATGGCCGTCTGCGTGAGGTCCGCAAACTCGGCCGTCTCTTCAAGGGTCAGGTCCGTGTAATCGGGAATGTGCCGGTAGGGGCAGACCAGGAGATGGCCCGGGTTGTAGGGAAAGAGGTTCAACACCACATAGCAGGTTCTTCCGCGGTGGACGATCAGCGCTTCCTCGTCCGTACGTCCCGGGCCAACGCAGAAGGGGCAGTCGTTCTCATTCTTGAACTGGTGCTGTCCGCCCTTGATGTAGGCCATGCGGTGCGGAGTCCACAGGCGCTGGAAGGCGTCCGGGACACCGGCGAGGTCAAAGTCGTCGGTAACGCCGGCATCGCCTGGATACCCTGCGCCTGTGTTCTCCTGCACGGTGCTGTTCCGTTTCCGCTAGCTGGTCCGGTTACGGACGGCTTCCGTGATCCGCTTGACTGCCTCTGCCACGGGCACGCCGTTGTCCTGGCTGCCGTCACGGAATCGGAAGGAGACGGCGCCCGCCTCGGCGTCGTCGCCGCCGGCGATCAGCACAAACGGGATCTTGTCCTTGCTGGCCGTGCGGATCTTCTTCGGGAAACGGTCTGACGAGGTGTCCACTTCGGCGCGGATGCCTGCGGCCTTCAGCTGGTCAACGACGTCGAACATGTACTCATTGAAGGTCTCTGCCACCGGGATGCCCACCACCTGAACGGGGGCGAGCCAGGCAGGGAAGGCACCGGCGTAATGCTCGGTCAGCACGCCCATGAACCGCTCAACCGACCCGAAGAGCGCCCGATGGATCATGACGGGACGCTGGCGGCTGCCGTCGGCGGCCTGGAACTCGAGTTCGAACCGCTCGGGCAGGTTGAAGTCCAGCTGGATGGTGGACATCTGCCAGGTACGGCCCAGCGCGTCCTTGGCCTGGACGGAGATCTTGGGACCGTAGAAGGCCGCTCCGCCCGGATCCGGAACGAGTTCAAGGCCTGATTCCTGTGCCACCTCGGCCAAGGTCCGGGTGGCTTCCTCCCAGGTGGCGTCGTCACCGACGTATTTTTCCGGGTCCTTGGTGGACAGTTCCAGGTAGAAGTCGTTGAGCCCGTAGTCCTTGAGCAGGTCCAGGACGAAGGTCAAGGTCTTGGTGAGTTCGTCCTTCATCTGCTCACGGGTGCAGTAGATGTGGGCGTCGTCCTGCGTCATGCCGCGCACACGGGTGAGGCCGTGCACCACGCCGGACTTCTCGTACCTGTAGACCGAGCCGAATTCGAACAGGCGCAGCGGCAGCTCACGGTAGGAGCGTCCGCGGGAGCGGAAGATGAGGTTGTGCATGGGGCAGTTCATCGGCTTCAGGTAGTAGTCCTGAGCCGGCTTGCGGATGGAGCCGTCCTCGTTGAGTTCGGCATCGACCTGCATTGCCGGAAACATGCCGTCCTTGTACCAGTCCAGGTGGCCGGAGACCTCGTACAGGTGGCCCTTGGTGATGTGCGGCGTGTAGACGAACTCGTAGCCGGCTTCGACGTGGCGCTGCCGCGAGTAGTCCTCCATCTCCTTGCGGATGATGCCGCCCTTGGGGTGGAACACCGGCAGGCCGGAACCGAGCTCGTCCGGGAAGGAGAACAGGTCCAGTTCAGAACCCAGCTTGCGGTGGTCGCGGCGTTCAGCCTCTGCAAGCCGCTCCTGGTAGGCCTTCAAGGCGTCCTTGGTGGGCCAGGCTGTGCCGTAGATCCGCTGCAGCTGCTGGTTCTTCTGGTTGCCCAGCCAGTAGGCGGAGGACGAGCGGGTGAGGGCGAAGGCGTTGGAGATGAGCTTGGTGTTGGGCAGGTGCGGGCCGCGGCAGAGATCACACCAGACGGTGGTCCCTTCCTTGCGCTCAACGTTGTCGTAGATGGTGATGTCGCCGGCGCCGACCTCGACGTTCACGCCTTCACCGGCTTCGGCGGCTTCGTTTTTCTTGCCCAGGAGTTCGAGCTTGTAGGGCTCGTTCTTCATGGCTTCGCGGGCCTCGGCCTCGTTGACCACGCGGCGGACGAATTTCTGGTTCTGGTTGATGATCTTTTGCATCATCTTTTCGAGGGTTTTGAGGTCCTCAGGGGTGAAAGGTTCAGCGACGTCGAAGTCGAAGTAGAAACCATCAGTGATGTAAGGGCCGATACCCAGCTTGGCATCAGGACGAAGCTGCTGGACCGCCTGGGCCATGACGTGGGCGGTGGAGTGCCGGAGGACGTTGAGGCCGTCGGGGGAATCAATGGTGACGCCCTCGACGTCGGCGCCTTCCGGCAACTCCTGGTCCAGGTCCTTCAGTTCGCCGTTGACGCGGGCTACAACAACATCACGGCGCTCAAAGAAGAGTTCCGCACCGGTTGTCCCGGTAGTCACCTTGGTCTCTTCGCCATCGACGAGAAGGGTGATCTGCTGGGCATCTGACACGGGTGTCTCCTATTCAAAGTTAAGGCTTCATAGCTTGTGGCGTACGGGGACCACAGCCAGCCATCGTCAATGCTATCGGTTCCGCTGAAGCCGAACCAACGCGGCGCACGGGAGGATCAGCCGCTGAATCCCGTAATGGAAAGGCTCCTGCTGATTCCGTCCAGCGGGTGCCGGGCCTCCGGCTCCTGCGGGCTGGAGTCCTTAAATGGCAGGGTCTCTGTCCGGCCCAGGTCCCAAGCCATACTCGCGCTCAGGCTGATTCCGCGCGGCCCGGTCCTCCTGGTGGTGCCGCGGATCAGCAGAAGCCTGGTACCAAAAAGGAGCATTCCGGCTTTTTCCTGTGCTTCATGAAAGAAGACAGAATCGATGCAGCCGGTGCCGTCGTCGATGCTGATAAAGACGACCCGCCTCCCGCCCCGCATGGGCGGGGTCTGGGTTGCCACGCGCACTCCGGCAACCAGAACTTCCGTACCGTTGCGCAGGCCCAGGAGTTTGTCAGCGGTGATCACTCCAAGCCTGTCCAGCATGGGGCGGTGGCTGTCCATGAGATGGCTGCTGACGTCAACTGCCATCAGGTCCAGCTCGGCCCGGACATTTTCCACCAGTGTTGGCGCGGGAAGCCCAGGCTTAACATTGCGCAGTTCAACATCACCCAAAGGCAGGGACAGCTGCCCTTCGAGGACTTCCACCCCTTTCCGTCCGCTGCTGGAAAGTTGGAGCTTTTGCAGGTGGTGGACAAGGTCTGCCCTGTTTGCCGTGCCGCCGGCCTCCCTGTGGAGGGAATCGAAGGCGCCCAGCTGGGCCAGCCGTTTGATACTGGGCTTGCTGGCCCTTGACCGTGCACGAAGATCTGCCAGGGAGTCATAGGGCTGGCCCGCGACGATCCGTTTCAGTTCAGTTGCCGACAACCCGTAGATGCCGTTCAGGCTCAGCCTGATTCCCAGCTTTCCGGCGTCCTTGCCTTTTTCAATCCTTTCCACCCGGTACTCGGCCTTGCTCCGGTTGATGTCCAGGGGAAGGATGGGGATGCCCAGCCGGCGGGCTTCGGCCACAAGGAGCCTTTTGGGGTACATGCCAGGATCGTGCTCCCACAGCCCTGCAAGGAAGGCTTCAGGATGATGGGCCTTCAGCCAGGCTGATTGGTACGTGGGAACGGCAAAGGCGGCACCGTGCGCTTTGCAGAAACCGAAACTGCCGAAGGCCTTCAGCGTCCCCCAGACGTTGTCCACCACCTCTGGGGTGTAGCCCTTGTCCCGAGCTGCTTTGCGGAAGAAGACCTCCACCTCTGTTTCGAGAGCTTCGTTGCCCAGGGCGCGGCGGAATTCGTCAGCCCTCGCCAGTCCGCACCCGGTCATGACATCAAAGGTCCGCAGAATCTGTTCGTGGAAGACGGTGACGCCGTGGGTTTCGGCCAGCACAGGTTTCAGGTCGGGGTGGGGGTAAACCTCAGGAGCGAATCCGTGCCGGTGTTCAAGGAAAGGCCGGACCATGTCCGATTTCATGGGGCCTGGGCGGAACAGTGAAATGTCGATGATGAGGTCGTTGAACTCCCTGGGTGCCATCTTGCCGATCAGCTCCCGCTGCCCGGGTGATTCAATCTGGAAGCAGCCCAGTGTATGGGTGCTTCTGATGAGTTCAAACGTGGTTTCGTCATCCAGGGGGACAGCATTGAGGTCAATGTGGCCGTTCTCCGCAATGTAGTCAGGACCATTACCGTCCTGCCCCGACGAATGCTTCCCGGCGGCCACCACGTCCTTTTTTGACGGGTGGATGCGGATGACTTCCCGGACGGCGAACGCCATGGCGCTCTGCATCCGGACCCCCAGGACGTCAAGCTTGAGCATGCCCATAGGATCCATGTCGTGCTTATCGAACTGGCTCATGGGCAGCCCCAGTCCGCTGGGCTGCACGGGCGAACGGTCCAGAAGGGTGGCGTCGCCAAGGATCACTCCGCAGGGATGCATGGAGATGTGGCGGGGCAGCCGGTCAAGGCGTTCCGTCAGGTCAACCAGAAGGTCAAGCTGCTGGTTTCCGTCAAGGTCGCGCTGCTCCACCCGTCCCGCGAATTCACGGAGTTCAGGTTTTTCCTGGAGCGCCTCGCGGAACTTCCGGGCAGAAAAACGCCACAACTGCTTGGCGATCTCCCCCACTTCGCCGTCATCCATACCCAGTGCCATTCCTGCATCACGCACTGCCCCCCTGGCCCGGTAGCCGTTCTGCATGCTCATCAGGGTTACCCGCTCGGCACCGAAGCGTTTGAAAATCCTGCGGTAGACGTTATGCCGTTCAGCGCTTTCGACGTCGATATCGATGTCCGGAAGGGTAGCCCGGTCCCGTGAAAGGAACCGCTCGAAGATCAGGTCGTGCTGCAAGGGATTCACCTGGCTGACATCGATCAGGTAATTGACCAGGCTAGAGGCTCCCGATCCCCTGGCAGCCGCCCTTACCCCCATCTCCTGGATCATGCGGGAGACCTCAGCGACTGTCAGGAAATAGGAGGAGAAACCGAGGTTGCTGATGATCGCCAGTTCATGGTCGAGCCGGGAAAGCATGTTCTCCCTGGCAGCACCGGAGACCCCGGGGAACCGCCTGCTGATACCAGCCTGGCACCGCTGGATCAGTTCCTGGTGGGGGTCCTGGCTGATACCAATGACTGAGGCTTCGGGAACAACCGGCTGCTTCCAGCCCATGTCCGTGGCCGGATCAATCCGGCAAAGGTCCGCGAGCGCCTCGGTCTGCGTCATCAGTTGTTTGAGGTCGGCGGCACCATAGCCTGCTGCCGAAATGATTTCCTTTCCCAGCCGGAGCATCTCCGAGGATGATTTCAGCCAGCCCTGGCCGGTGGGCTGCAGCAGTGGTTCATCTGCCAGTTCAGGAAGGGATTTCAAGGTGCGGGCTGAGTCGAGCACATCAGCCGTGGGGGCCCCGTCTGCAGCCCAGTACCTGACGGCATTGGTGAGGATCGCAGGCACGTGATGTTCTTCGGCAAGTTTGAGCATGCGGACAGCATGGGCAGTACTCAATGGTTTTCCCGGGGCACTGAGTTGGGAAACGATCTCGGCCACCACCGTGCCCTGGGGCAGGTCATCCAGCCATTGCTTAAAAAGTGTCCTCGGCCGGAGGTAGCGGCGCCCGCCCATGGCCCGTCCGACGTCTGAATCCGGCCCGATCAGGACAGTCAGCACCGGCTTAAGGGTTTGGGGATCAATAGTGCGGGAGGCAAGTTCTGCCCTGGTGACGGCAACGGGGACCGTTCCCCCCGATTTCCCTGTGGTGCGGGCGTGTGCGTCGGAAATTAGGCGACAGAGGGCACGGTAGCCCGCCCCGTTGTTATGTCCCCGGGCAAGGACAACAACCCTGCCCGCGACGTGGGTGCGGTGATCGCCGTCGTCGTCCAATACTGCAAGGTCAACCCCCACGATGGGGTCAATGCCTGCAGCAAGGCATGCCTTGAGGTGTTTGATGGTTCCATACAAGCCGTCCCGGTCTGTGCAGGCGAGCGCCGTCGCGCCGTCGGACGCTGCGGCCTGCGCCAGTTCTTCTGGCCAGGAAACGCCGTAGTGGGCGCTGAATGCGGTGGAAACGTGAAGGTGCGTGAAACTCATGCTGTCCTTGGCCGGAGTGCGTCATGGATCCGCAGGAGCCGCCAGCGGCCGCTCCTGATATGCCGGGTGAGGTCAAGGGTCAGGGGCTCGTCCGGTTCCGGTACCCCTCGTGGAGTGTGGGACGGCAGGACCTGGACCCGCCAGATTTCATGGTCCACCACTCCTGGACCGCTGCCCAGGGGCGCCCTGCTTTCTTCCGCCCACCATTGCCGGCGTTCATACCAGCGCACAGGTTCTGCGCAGACGGTATAGGAATCCCCAGCCCAGAGCAGGCTTTGGGGTTGCCCCTCAGCAGAGCACACAACATCCACGGATTGGCTGAACATGCCCATGACGCCTCCCGGACTGATGGGAACTGAAGTACTCGAACATATATTCGAATACTGCCAGTCTACCCCTGCCCGGAACGGGAGCATAGAAGCGGCATAAGGAAGGGCCCTGCACGCTAAAGAGAATGCCCGTGAAGGGTGGACTGACCGAACGGCAGGGAGCAGGATGGTGCCATGAGCACCCATGACGCACTCCTCAAACAGGTCAGCATCAAAGCCCAGGACTCCACGCTTGTGGCCACCTTCGATATAGACGGCAACATCCCCGGTTCCGGTGCCTATGTAGTGGGGCTTATGGCCGCCAGCCCGGACTACTCCTCACAGCGGCGCCTGGGCATTGAGTTCATGAACGGGGAAGCCATCGCTTTTTTCTCGTTCAACCATGAACAGAGCACGGAGGAGAACTACGATCTCTCGGGCGTCAGCCATTCGGGGAGCACCATTACGGGGCAATTCCCCATGGCTGCCATTAATGGGCTCGGCAAAGGGCATGTGATGACAGGCTTCAGCGAGGCGGACGGGCGGGAGTTCCAGTCGGGCGTCCCTGTGGAGGAGAACCTGTGACAGCTGGGCTTGAGCAACTCAGCTGTTCTCTTTGTGGACTTTCAGTTCGAGTTCTATGAAGCCGGAGATCATGGCCCGGTAGGTGGACTCCACGATGTCCGGATCGATGTCTTTTTTCTCCGCGGCTGAACGGACGTGTTCAATGATCCGTTCCACCCGGCCTGGAGCGCGGACTTCGGCGTCATCACCCTTGAGGGTTCCGGCAATACGGATCAGCCGCTCGCGGCGGGCTATGAGGGTGACGATCTGGTCATCCACTTCGTCAACAGCAACACGGACGGCAGCGAGCTGTTCCTTATCAGCCAAAGCATCTCTATCGTTTCCTTGAATTGTCGCCATCGTCTGACAGTATCGAAGCATGCAGCCCAGAGTCGACTTCATTTCGCTAGGCGTCCGCAGCGTTGCCGCCTCCCGTGCGTTCTACGTTGACGGGCTTGGCTGGCCTGTCCATCGCGAGTTCCCCGGAGATGTGGTGTTCATCCAGGTGAACCACGGCCTGGTGCTGTCGCTGTGGGACGTGCGCCAGATGCAGGCTGACGCGGGCGTCAGCGCGCCTGGCCCTGTCCCCTGCATCACGCTGAGCCACAACCTTCCCGGCACTGATGACGTGGACCGGGTCATGGCCGAGGCTGCCGCGGCGGGAGCGGACATCATCGCGGAACCCGTCACGCAGCCCTGGGGCGGGTACAGCGGCTACTTCGCGGACCCGGACGGGTTCCGCTGGGAAGTGGCGTACAACCCCGCCTGGGAAGTGGACGACGACGGCGCGGTCACCGTTTAGTGCCTGGCGCAGCTCCGCGCCGGGCTGCTAGAAGAGGGCCTCAACGGGCTGGATCAGCTCCGGGCCGTTGTTCCGGACGTTTCCCACGGCTTTCCCCACTGATTCCACGTGCCAGTCTGCGGCCACGTCTTTGACCCCTTCCCGGACCAGGTCAACCAACCCGGCGGCGTCGTCGGCCTGGGGATCCAGCCATGCCTGCATCGTGGCTTTGTCCATGGGCAGGGGCACCCGGTCATGAAGTGCGGTCAGTTTCCCAAACACCGTCGATTCGCTGCCGGGCGGTGGTGTGTCAGTGGTCAGGATGGACGTGGAAAGCATCCACCCGCCCGGCTCGTCAGCCGGCCATGACGGGTCCTTCCACCATTCATAAAGCCCGGCAAAAACAAGGCCCCGGCCCTCACCCGGATGGACGTAGTAGGGCTGCTTGGACTTTCCGGGCCCCTGCTTCCATTCGTAGTAGCCATCGGCCGGAACCGCGCAGCGGCGTGACTGGATGGCTTTCCGGAACGCCGGCTTTTCGAGTACGGACTCGCTGCGTGCATTGATCATCCTCGAGCCGATTCCCGGGTCCTTGGCCCAGGACGGCACCAGGCCCCAGCGGGCAACATGAAGCTGGCGGACGTTCCTGCCGTGCGGACCATCATCCAGGAGGCGTTCCAGGACAATCGGTACGTCATCCGTTGGTGCCACATTCCACGACGGCGGGATACTCACCTCGTCCTCAAGCTCAGCGTCGAACTCGGCGAGAAGATCCCCCACGGCACGAGCCATCACATAGCGTCCACACATGGCTCCAGCATGCCATCGGCGGCAGGAGCTGTCATCCGGGAGCAGCCACCAGTGCCGGACACCCGGGAATAGCGGGCTGCACGCTACCGTTATCTGGAATGAAACCGTCAGCGACACGTAGGAGAAATCCGTGGACTTCACTCCCGAATCCGGCACCATCACCATGTTTTCCACCACCTGGTGCGGCTACTGCAACCGGCTGAAGAAGCAGCTGGATGCCCAGGGCATCGGCTATACCGAGATCAACATCGAGGAAGTGGAAGGCACCGCGGAACTTGTGGAGCAGCTGAACGGCGGCAACCAGACGGTACCCACCGTCCTCTTCCCGGACGGCACCGCTGCAACGAACCCATCCGCCGCAGAGGTCAAGAAGCGCCTCGCAGCCTAGCCAGGAAGCGATGGGAAGAACGGGACCAGCATTGGTAAATGGTGGTCCCGTTCCTGTCTGCAAAGACGGCAGCGCCTACGCCCCCAGGCTGCTGAAGGCGGCTGACCGCAGGGTGGCCTGCTCCGCGTAGGTGGCCAGCAGGGCATCTTCTACCGCTGCGACGTCCACGCCGGGTACAAGATCGTCCACTGCTCCTGCTGTGGCTGGATCCCAGTCCAGTCCGAGGGCTGCGTAACTCTCGACCAGCACCTTGCGGATCGGCGGAGAGTTTTCCACCACAATGACCGAGCTGAAGAGCCACCCGCCGGCAACCACCCGCTGTGCAGTGCCCACGAGCTTTACCTGGTGGCCGCCAGCGGGATGGGTACCGTGGACGCTGAATTCACCGGGACAGTACTCACCGGGAATCTCGCCGACGGCAGCCTGGACGCCGACGCTGCGCAGGGCATTCGCAAACAGCTCCCCAAAATACCCAAACCTGGTCTTCGAGCCGGCAATGGCGTCCGGGTCAGGTTCAAGGTGGTCCACCACCAGGGTTCCCTCGTGGTAGGCCGCCGCCCGTCCGCCTGCCCTCCGGACCAGGGGTTCGAAGCCGTTGGCGCGGCAGGCTTCGGCGGCGGCTTCAAAGCCCGGCAGGCGGGTATCACGCTGGCCGAAGGCAACGGTCGGAGCCGGCTGGTAAAGCCGCAGGGTGGGGCCGATTTCCCCGTTCCTGGCCCTGGCCAGTAGCTCAAGGCCGAACTCCAGGTCCCGGGCGGCACCCAGCGACTTTCCCTGCCGCACCACGGTGAGCATGCGCGCCCCCGGACCGCCGTCGTTCATATTGCTAAGCTCCCCTATGGTCATTCTGCAATTCCTCGTGGTCGCCGCAGCCTTCGCAGCAATTGACGCCGTCTGGCTCAAACTGATGAACCCCTTTTACCGCAGCCACATCGGCGAACTGCTGGCGGACAAACCACACTTAGGTTACGCCGTGGCCTTCTATGTCATATACATCGCCGGAATCGTGTTCTTTGCCCTCCGGCCAGCGCTCGACGGCGGCGGCTGGCTGACGGCCCTGGGCTATGGTGCAGCCCTTGGCGCCTTCGCCTACGCCACCTACGACCTCACGAACGCCGCCACCCTGAAAGTGTGGCCGCTGCAGCTGGTGGTTGTGGACATGCTGTGGGGTGCGGCGCTGACCGGCCTGTCCACCCTGGCGGGCTGGCTCGTTTTCCACGCCCGGCCCTGACGTCCGGCGGTTTCCCGGCGCACAACCCGGGCGGGATAACACGGTCACAGGCCGCGGCGCCCTGCCCACAGTCCATGCAGCAGCGGCAGCGCTGAACCTGCCATCAGGATGTTTCCCAGAACGGTGTCATCCGGCCGGACGACGGCACCGGCGATGAGCAGGGCAGCAAAGATCACGGCGGACGCCGACCGCTGGGCTGTGCGCTCCAGCCGGGCGACGTGCCGCTCAAGGCGGGGTGTGGCCACCGAAAGTGATCCCTCCTCGATCCGCGTGGGAGGGCGTCCAGGCGCTTGGGCAGGCGCAGCGCGAGGGCGGCAGCCTCGAAAGCCTGCCGGCCCACGTCCTGAGCAATGTTGCCCCGCTCATCGCGCAGGAGCCGGGCCGCGTATGGTTCCACCGAATCCCACAGGTTGAAGCGTTCATCGAGCGAGCTGCATACCCCGGACGTCAGCGACATCGCGCGGATAATCAGCAGGAAGTTCTCGGGGAGCTGGAACGGAAGCGAGCGGACCACATCGCCAAATTCCACCGCGAAGTCACGGAATTCCCTGGGATCCACCTCGCGGAGCTCGGCGAACCCCATGCCGCCGAAGCGGTCGAAGAGGTGCGTCATGGCCTGTTCCAGCTCCACGGTGTCGGCGGACGGCACCAGGACGCCTACCTCGTTGATTGCCGCCACCAGCCCCCTGCCGTCACGTGCGGCGGCCGCGATCAGCAATGCCCTCAGTCCGCTGCGGGTCGAGGCAGTAATGTCGCCCATCATGCCAAAGTCGATGAACGTCAGTTTCCACGGATGCCCGCCGGAGCCGTCCCTGGCTGGAGTAACGAAGATGTTGCCGGGGTGCGGGTCGGCGTGGAAGAAGCCACTGGTGAACATCTGGTCGAACATGACGGCGGCGAAGACCGGGGCCACGTCTGCGGGATCTATGCCGGCGGCACGAAGCGCCTTAACCTCCGTGATCTTGATGGCTGTGACGTCTTCCAGGGTGAGGACGCGGCGGGTGCTCCGCTCCCAGGCAATGCGGGGCACGCCCACCCTGCCGTCATCGGAAAAGTCGGTGGCGAAGCGCTCGGAGTTTGCCGCTTCGTTCAGATAGTCGATTTCTTCGAAACTTGTCCTGGCGAATTCCTCCACCAGCGCAGGCATGTCCGCCCGGCTGGACACGAGGCGGATGCGGCTGAGCCAGCCGCCAACCTTGCGGAGTGCGGCCAGGTCGACGTCGACGATGGCTTCTATGCCCGGACGCTGCACCTTGAGCACCACGGCGGTGAGTCCGGTGTCAGCGGTATCGGCGGGAAGGAGGCGGGCACGGTGTGCCTGCCCCAGGGATGCGGCGGCCATCGGGGCGTCCTCCACAAAAGCGAACACCTGTTCAAGGGGAGCGCCCAGTTCGGCCTCGGCGAGGGCACGGATGGCGTGGAAGGGAACCGGCGGAACTTCGTCCTGCAGTCCTTCAAGCTCCCTGGTGATCTCCGGCGGAAGAATGTCGAGCCTCGAGGAAAGGAACTGTCCCACCTTAATCATCAGGCCGCCCAGTTCCACTGCCAGCACATGGAAGCGCCGTGCGAAACGCTTCATCCTCTTCGACCTTGTCCGCGCGGCGATCCGGCCCAGGCCGATCCGTGGCAGGAACAGTTCAAACCACCAGGTGACGGCCAGGTTCCAGGCGGCAAAGCGCAGGATGCGGCGGTAGCGGGCCCGCGTGCCACCGGCGACGGATGCTGCAGCGGGACGGTCCCGGCCCGCAGACGCCACCCGGGTCAGCCCTGGGCGAGGATCGCGTAGATCCGGCGACGCGCTTCGTCGAGCACCGCAACGGCCTGCTGCACCTGCTCAGGGGAACCTGTCCGGCCAACCTGGGCTGCGGCCTGCGCGAGTTCCACGCCCGCCTTGGGCAGGGAAGCAAACCCGCCGGCCTGGGTGCCTGCTGCCTCCCACGGTGCGGACGCCGCAGGATCGTGCGCAACCTCCTCACGGCCGGCTTCGGTCAGCGAATAGATCTTGCGGCCGTTGGACTCCTCGGCGCTGATGGTGCCCTCGTCCGCGAGAAGCTGGAGGGTTGGGTAGACCGAGCCGGCGCTTGGTTTCCAGCTGCCGCCGCTGCGCTCCTCGATCTCGCGGATGATCTGGTATCCGTGCATGGGCCGCTCCGCCAGGAGTGCCAGTACCGCGGCCCGCACCTCGCCTTTGCCGGCCCGGGTTCCAACACGCTTTTCGAACCGGGACCGAAGCTCCTCCACGGCCTGCCACATGCCGTCAATGTTGTTTCCGCCAAATCCGCCTGCCGGGTACGCACCACGCATCTTGATCTCCTCAGTGAACCGCGAAAGATATACAACGATACTCAACGATACAGCCGGAGAGTGGCGGGCGGGGACGTTTTCCCTCAGGTCTTTCGGAGCGTAAGAATCTGCTCGGCACGCCCGAACGGCCCCTGCAGGTCGTGCAGGACAGTGGACGTGAGGCCTATTCCATCAGCCCCGAACGATACGGCGTTATCCAGGCCCAGCCATTCCCCTGCGGGACGGCGGTACATGTGGATCTGAAGGTCCAGGTTGGGGAACGCGTAGCTGTCCCCTCCCGGCGGAACCCGCGCTGCTATGCCGTTGGCCGTGTCAACCATGCCCACGAGGCGTGCGAGGTCGCCGCTGTCCGCACTGTCAGTCAAGGGGTGCCCGGTACGGAGCCAGACTTTCCCGGCGCCGGGGCGGTGCCCTTCTGCAACGCGCATTTCCAGGGACCGGATGTAACCCCCCGGCCAAACGGAGGCGCCGTCATAAGGCTTGCAGTCCTCCGGCCCAGGGATGGGAGTGTCTTCGAGAGCAGCCACGGGAGAGGTATCGCTGGTGGCCAGCCGCCACCCGGTTGCACGGATGGCATTCCGCCCGCCCGCCACCAGCTCGGCCTGCAGGAGTTCGATGGTTTTCCCGGGCCGGAGCGTGGTGGTTTCGATGTGGAATTCGCCGCCCGGGATAAGGCCCAGGATTTCGTAGCTGATCCGCGCCATCCGCATGTCCGGCCGGGGTTCATGCCGTTCCAGGCTGTCCGCCATGAGGCCCGATGCGGGCGCCATGTGCTGCTCGTGGACATTCCACGCACCCTGCGCATGGATCGTGGATCGGAACCGTTGTCCGCCCAGGTCCAGGTAGTAGAAGTTTCCCTCAGCCAGTTCAGGCAGCTCTGCGGTCAACGTTGGCCCCTCCGGAGTTTCCAGTGAATCGGGCTTAACTCTATCCGGCGTCCCCGGCCACGCCGGCCCGCCTGTTGGGGACCGCCGGCGGGACGCGGCGAAATGTTGGAGCCAGGCGGGATTCATCCGACTAGACTCAGGAACTGGTCCTGTCAGCAACCCTCGGAAGAGGTGTTCCATGCGCGTCATCAGCTACAACCTCCGCAAGCACAAGGCGAGCGGCGAACTCCTCGCCCTGGCGCGGAACCACGACATAGACGCGCTCTGCCTCCAGGAGGTGGACTCCAGCGACCTACCCGAAACCCTGGGGCCACTGCACCTTGCGGACTCCACCAAGGGCAACCGGCTGGGGCTGGCCATCTACTACCGCACCAGCCGCTTCACCGCCCTGGACACGCAGTCCTTTGCCCTGAAGAAGTCGATGCATGACCGTGTCCTGGCCCCGGCCCACGAGAGGCTGATCGGAACCCGCGTCATTGATAACGACACACAGCATGAGCTGGTGATCGGCTCGTTCCACGCGGCGCCCCTCACCGCGTCCAACTCGCTGCGGCGCAAGCAGATCCACGCGGCCCACGCGGAACTGCTGAGCATGGGCAAGGGGCTGATGACCCTGATGGTGGGCGATTTCAATTATCCGTTTTTCACCAAGAACCTTGACATGCACATGAAGAACTCCGGCTACGCGCTGTCCCTCAGCAACCGGCGCACGTACACGCGGTACAAGGTATTCAAGGGCCACTTCGACTTCGCGACGTCGCTGGGCCTGGACATCGAAAGCGTGGAGACCCTGCCGCGCGGCAACTCGGACCATCTCCCCATCCTTGTCACGGCAGAATATGGCCCGGACTACTAGGACTCGAGCCGTCGGTGGAGTTCCGGCCAGGACGCCTTGAAACCGGGATGCAGGTCCAGGCCTGCCACTTCAGGCAGCGGGACCCACCGCAGTTCCAGGCTTTCGGGATCGCTGATGACGGGGTCAAAGGGCTGCACCACCCGCACCACAACCGTGGTGTAGGTCCAGTAACCCAGATCCAGCAGTGACGTGAAGAGCACATCAACGTTTTCGGCGGGCACGGCAGCTTCCTCGCTCGCTTCCCGGAGCGCACCGGTAACGGGTTCCTCGCCCTCATGCAGGGCGCCGCCGGGCAGGCCCCATGTTCCGCCGTTGTGGCTCCAGACGGCCCGGTGCTGCAGCAGCACGCCCTTCCCGGGATCGTGTGCCAGTACGCCCGCCGCCCCGAAGCGGCCCCAGAAACGGCCGTGGTCCCCCTCCACCCAGGCATCGCCCGGGTCCCTCGGGCCGGTACGGACGGGCGGGGCGGAGGACGCGGTGGACGCCGGAAAGTGATCCATCGCTCCAGTCTGACAGGTGAAGTGGACGAGTTGCACCCATCCGCCTGCACCGTCAGTCAGGCCTGGTTTCCATGCCCATGCACGACGGCGAAATCACCGCCGGGATACATGATGGTCTCGTGGCCGTCGTCGAAGCGGACCAGGTACGGCGGCGTCCCGCCCTGGCCGCGCACTTCCAGGATCACTCCGTGCCGGTCCGCTGCCCCCACGGTCCTGCCGTGCACAACAATGCGGTCTCCCTGGGCTGCCTCCATGGCAATCACCTCCCAGCCCAGATTACGGCCGCGTCCGGAATCGGGAAAGAGCGGGTGTGGAAGGCCGAAGGGCACAAAGAGGTCCGCGGGAACGAGCCGGGCGTGGCAGGATTTTTCCCATGCCGCTGAATCTGGTCCTGGTCGCCGATACACACGTGCCCAAACGCGCCCGGACCCTCCCTGAACGCGTGTGGACCGCCGTCGAAACCGCCGACGTCGTCTTTCACGCCGGGGACTGGGTGTCCGCAGCCCTGCTGGACGAGTTCCTTCAGCGCAGCCAATCCCTGGTGGGGGTCTATGGAAACAACGACGGGCCGGAGCTGCGCGGGAGGCTTCCCGAAACGGCGGCAGTCACGCTGGAGGGCGTCCGGTTCGCGATGGTGCACGAGACCGGCCAGGCGAAAGGCCGCGAGGCAAGGTGCGAATCCCTGTATCCGGAGGCCGACGTACTGGTCTTTGGCCACAGCCACATCCCGTGGGACACCACTTCCCCGCGCGGGCTGCGGCTGCTGAATCCCGGCTCGCCCACTGACCGCCGCAGGCAGCCGGCCTGCACCTTCATGACGTGCGTCGTGGATGCCGGGGTAGTGGCGGACGTCCGGCTGGTAGAAGTCACCCGGGACTGAACCCGGGTTGGCAGGGCACTGCTGATTGCCTAGGCTGGAACGGTAAGCATACTTAGCTTTCTTGTTCCATCCCAGCAACAGGAGGACTGCCATGACAGACCAGTACACCTTCCGCAATCCGGTCACCGCTTACGAAAAGATTTCGCCGCCGGAACAGCACCAGCCTGAGCCGGGACTGGACGCGGACCTGGCCCCCAAGGCCGACCTCGGCGAGGAAACCTACCGCGGCACCGGCCGGCTGGAAGGCCGCAAGGCGATCGTCACCGGCGCGGATTCCGGAATTGGCGCTGCAACGGCCATTGCCTTTGCACGGGAGGGCGCCGACGTTGTCCTCTCGTACCTTCCCGAAGAGGAAGAGGATGCCGCCCGGATCGCAGGCATCATCGAGGCCGCCGGCCGCAAGGCCGTCAAGGTTCCGGGCGACCTGAAGGACGCCTCCGTGTGCCGCGACGTGGTGGACACTGCCGTCGCGGTTCTGGGCGGCATCGACATCCTGGTCAACAATGCGGGGAAACAGGTGGCGCAGGAGGAGCTGACCGGCATCACGGATGAACAGTTCGACCACACGCTGAAGACGAACGTGTACGCCATGTTCTGGCTGACCAAGGCGGCACTCCCCCATATGCCCGCAGGTTCCACCATCATCAACACCACGTCCGTCCAGGCCTACAACCCGTCCCCCACGCTCGTGGATTACGCCACCACCAAGGCCAGTATCAACAATTTCACCAAGGGCCTGGCCCAGCAGCTGGCACCGAAGGGCATCCGCGTCAACGCTGTGGCGCCGGGTCCCATCTGGACGCCCCTCCAGGTCAGCAGCGGCCAGCCCAAGGAGGAACTGCCGGAGTTCGGCCAGTCCACCCCCCTGGGCCGGGCGGGCCAGCCGGCGGAGCTCGCCCCGGCTTACGTCTTCCTGGCATCGCCGGAATCGAGCTACGTCATCGGAGAAACGCTGAACGTCAACGGCGGCAGTCCCACGCCGTAGCGTCAAGCCACCAAAAAGAACCGCCGGCGGCGGTGCCTTGCGTACTTGCGCGGGCACCGCCGTCGGCCGTTAACCCGCTGGCTTACTCTTCATCCTTGCCAGCCAGCAGTTCGTCCGTGGCAGCATCAGGCTGTCCCTCGAAAAACCGGGCCAGGACGGTTTTGAAGACAGTTTCCCCAGGAGCTGCACGGAGGAACAGCGTCATGGACGAATGCAGTTTCTTGGCGTCGATGCTGCCGAAGATATTTTCCGCCGGGCTACCCGCATGATTGGTAACGGCCAGGGCGCAGTCCAGCAGCCGGGGGCCAAGGACCGGATGGTCCAGGTACTCCCTGGCCTCGGCAACGGAGCTGATGGCGTACCGGCGCGACATTTCACTGTGGCCAAGGCCTGCGATCTGCGGGAAAACGAACCACATCCAATGGCCGGATTTCCTGCCCAGCTGCAGTTCCGCCAGGGCCTGATCGTAGGCTCCTCCGTTCTCCTGCGCCGTGACGAATCGCTCCAGGTTATAGGGATCGTTCATGGGTATCTCCTTGTGGTCGGGGTTCGGGGGCGGATTGCTGCTGGATGAAGGCCGCGGCGCGGCGGAGCCCGCTGTCCGGGTCCGCCTCCCAGCGGCCAAGGACGACCTGTGCGCGCTGGCGGTCACGTCCGCGCAGCCGGGCCAGGAACGGCACCACGACGTCGGCCAGCAGGGGTTGGGTGAGTTCGCTCGTGCCGGCAGACCGCAGGAAGCCTTCAAGCCGGGTCAGATCCGAATGGAGCAGGAGCGGCGTCCTGGATTGCAGCAGCACCACGGCAGCCAGCCGGCGCTCAAACACAGCCTTGGAGCCGGGCCGGGGCTGGCCCCACAGGGCAGATGCCAGCTGCATCACGGCGTCGTGATCGAAGTCCTTGTACTTCCGAAGGGCGTCGCGGATGGTTCCGCGGACAGCGCCCACCGAGGAGCCGTAGGAGGCCAGCTGCCCGCCAAGCCTGCCCTCGACGTCGTCGGCCCGGTACCAGGACCCCTCGTTCTGCAGGGTGCGGTCAATGAATTCTGCAGCAGCTGCCACCTGGGACGGGCCGCTGCTCATGAGCTGCGGCCGGCCGATGCGTGCCGGATGCAAAATTGAGTCCACGGCCGTGCCTCCAGCCGGCCCTCGGCGATGGCTTCCCCGCAGGCTGCGCAGGTCCCATAGGTGCCGGCGGCAATCCTGGCCAGGGCCGCGTCCACCTCGTCCAGCCCTGCGCTGCTCCTGGGACAGCTCGAACGCGATGGTGGATCCTTCCGGGTCATGTTCGTCGTCAACGTTGGAACCCTGGCGCGCTGAATTTGCGGACGCAATGTCCGCGCGGAGGGCCGGAAGGAGTGCCACCTTCCGTTCCCGCTCCTCTTCGAGCAGAATCCGGAACCGTTCGTAATCGGGCATGGCAAAAGCCTAGCGCGGCACCCGTGCAGGCTCCCCGCACGGACGGTTCCTGACCGCGCGCCATGCACTGGTTGACGGTCTCAGACGTGTTGGTTGAACCAGGCAAGGGTGTCGTTCCATGCGGCGGTCGCCTGCGCCTGGTTGTAGCGTTCACCGGTGTCATTGTGGAAGGCATGGTCCACGCCGGGGTAAACGGTGAGCTGATGGACAACACTGGCGGCTGCCAACGCGTCCTTGAGGGCGGGCATGCCGCCGGTAATGCGCTGATCGAGCTCAGCATAGACCCCGAAAACGGCCGCCTTGATATCCGCTGCCTTGGCCAGGTCCGGCGCGGGCCCATAAAACGCCGCAGTGGCCTTCAACCCCTCCAGCTCGGTGGCAGCCTGCCAGGTGATGCCGCCGCCAAAGCAGTACCCGGTCATGGCGACCCGCGCACCGTCCACAAAGTCCTGGCTCCGGAGGTACTCCAGTGCCGCTGCGAAGTCCGCGACGTGGCGTTGGGCGCCGGCCTGCGTAAGGGCACCGGGGACAGCGTCCCGGTCCAGGTTCGCAGTCCCGCCTTCCCTGCTGAGCAGGTCAAGCGCAAGGGCGGCATAGCCGGCTTTGGCGAAGCGGCGCGCCACGTCTTCAATGTGGGGTGTCAGGCCGCGGTTCTCATGGCAGATCAGCACGGCCGGGCTTCGGCCCTGCCCCTCCGGCCTTGCCTGGTACGCACTGACGGAGGTTCCGCCGGACGGAAACTCCACGGTCGCCGTCGTCAGTCCTGGCGCGCCCTCGGGAACGGAAAGCGGACTCTTGGCTCCCGGAACCGCCCCGGAACCGCCAGTCCCGGCCGCAGATGATGATGGCTCGGGAGCAGGCATGGGATCCGTACTGCGCGGCACCTCGCCGGGCGTGCAGCCGACCAGCAGCATTGCAGCCGCCGCTGCCGCCATACTTCCCGTAATAAAGGCGACCCGCCTTGTGAATGTCCGCTGGCTCAGAGCACCGGCGCGGTAGTCGTCAAAAAACTCTTCAATCAGGTATTTTTCGTACTTGCCAAGCTGCATCACACTGCCTCCTCGGGTGCCGAACATCCTCCTCCCGGCGGCCGCTGCAGACAAGCCTTGATCCCTGCTTTCCGGCACCCTTTACCCTTCTGTGACAAAGGACACCCAAATTCTTTTGACGCGCCTGTTCGCAGCCGCGCCACCCCCACGTTTCAAGGAATCCAGTCGTTTGATAAACCGAGAGATACGCCTCGCATGTTATCCAAATGTGACAATGGACGCCGGGGTAGGTTATGGTCTTCAGGTGTCCCTCTCAGACGGGACATTCCCCTCAGTATGCCGAGCCCTGCCACTGACCCGGGAACCAATCGCTTTCCAGCTGGCAGGGACGGGGGAACCAAGTTTCCGCGGCCTATTAAGGCCTTGGGGTTAAGTCGATAGCGCCTCCGTTCCTTCGGAGTAGTTACCGGCCGGGTATCTCCAACCCGAACCCGACAGCTCACCCCGCAGGCATGGGAGAGGCGATCAACTGTGTCAAAAAATTCCACCACCGCCCGTCACCGTGCGACTCCGGCCGGCTCCATCGTGCTCGAAGGACTGGCTGTTTCGGCCAAGTCCCTGAGCCGTCCGGCGCTCGCCGTTGCGGCTGCCTCCGGCATTGCCTTCGGCGTCGGCGCCCCTGCACACGCCGGTGTAACCGGCCCGGACACCACGGGAACCAGTAATGTCCAGGCTTCCGCGGCACCGGCCGCAGCAGTTGCAGCTCCCGCCGCAGCCACCGGCAACGTTCACACGGTTGTATCGGGCGACACCCTCGGTGCCATCGCTTCGGCCCACGGCGTCAGCCTGAACGACGTCCTGTCCGCCAACGGACTCAGCGTCTCCACGATCATCTTCCCCGGTGACCAGATCCGGATCCCGGCTGCAGGGTCCGCTGCAGCAGCTGCTCCGGCTTACGTTGCCCCGGCCCCCGCTGCGGCAGCACCGGCTCCGGCTCCCGTCCAGGCCGCCGCAGTCACCACCCCGGCGAACACCGGAATGAACATGTCCTACGCTTCAGCTCCCGCAGCCACCGGCAGCGGCGCAGGCGCAGCCATCCTGGCCAACGCCTACGGCCAGGTCGGTCAGATCCAGGACTGCACCGCCATGGTGGAGAAGGCACTGCGCACGGTCGGCAAGTCCGTCGGCGACCTGGCCCCCGGCCAGTTCTACCAGTACGGCTCCACCGTGAGCACCCCCGCTCCCGGTGACCTGGTCATCACCGCCGGCCACGTGGGCGTTTACGCCGGCGACGGCCAGGTTGTCAGCGGCGGCGTGAACGGCAACCAGACTGCCGTGCACTCCATCAGCTGGCTCGGCGGCGCTTCCTTCGTCCGCGTAGCATAACCAGCGCGAACAACGCTGCCAGCCCGCACAGGGCGGAAGCCACTCCAGACAGGGGCGGCAGCCGGGTTAACCCGGCTGCCGCCCCTGTCTGCGTTGTCCCCTTCGGGCTTCCCCTGGCTCCCTAGGTACCGCAGAAAGTCCGGTAGTCGCCGAAGTCTGCCGGCGGAGCCTCGGTGTAGCGCTCCAGTCCCTGCCGTTCCTGGAATGGCAGCCTGACCACCTCCAGGAGGCGGTTGAAGGGGTCAAGATCACCTTCGGTAGCCGCTGCCAACGCTTCCTCCACCAGGTGGTTCCGGGGAATGTAGGCCGGATTTACCCTGGCCATCAGCCCGGCGTCGGGTTTGAGTGCCGCCCAGCGTCCGGCCCAGGCATCGAACGCGGCGAGGTCCAGGACCATACCACGGGCTGGCCTGGTGTTTCCCGCTGCGGCCAGGCCGAGGTTCCGGAAAAATTGCGTGTAGTCAACGGGCCCGTCCTTCAACAGGCCGATTACTCCGTCAACCAGGGCAGAGGCCTCGTCGGCTTGGGCGCTTCCGGCCGGGATAGAAGATAGGCCGAGTTTTGCCTTCATGCCGTTGAACCAGGCGTCACTGTACTGGCTGCGGAATCTGCCCAGCGCCTCCACAGCGGGGGCGACTGCCTGTTCCTGGTCCTCATGGAACAGCGGAAGCATGGCCTCGGCGAGGCGTGCCAGATTCCACTCGGCCACCACGGGCTGGTTGGCATAGGCGTAGCGGCCGCCGACATCAATAGAGCTGTAGACGGCTCCAGGATTGAAGGCATCCATAAAGGCACAGGGCCCATAGTCGATGGTTTCGCCGGAGATCGTCATGTTGTCCGTATTCATCACGCCGTGCACAAAACCCACCAGCATCCACTGGGCCACCAGCCCGGCCTGCGCAGACACCACCGACTCAAACAGCGCGAGGTAGGGGTGTTCTGATTGGGCTGCGGCAGGGTAGTGCCTGCTGATGGCATGATCAGCGAGCCGGCGCAGGAGCTCCATGTTCTCGGTGGCCCGGGCATACTGGAAGCTGCCCACCCGCAGATGGCTGCTGGCCACCCGGGCCAGGACAGCGCCGGGCAGCATCGATTCCCGGCGCACGGGACGGCCTGTGGCCACGACGGCGAGGGCCCTCGTCGTGGGGATGTTCAGGGCATGCATCGCCTCACTCACGAGGTATTCCCGCAGCATGGGCCCGACGACGGCGCGTCCGTCGCCCGCCCGGGCGAAAGGTGTGCGGCCGGAACCCTTGAGGTGCAAATCCCGCAGCTGCCCGCCGTCGTCGGCGATTTCGCCCAGCAGGAGCGCACGGCCGTCGCCGAGGAGCGGCGAGTAACCGCCGAACTGGTGTCCGGCGTACGCCTGGGCAACAGGGGTGGCCCCCGCCGGGACATGGTTCCCCAGCAGGAGGCGCACGCCCTCCGGGGTGCGCAGGTATTCCGGAGCAAGCCCAAGGTCGCCGGCCAGCGCCTCGTTCAGGACCAGGATTTCAGGGTCCGGCGCCTCCTCCGCCTGCCAGGGGACGGCCAGTTCTGCGAGTTCACGGGCAAACCTGCCCTCCAAAGTAACTGTTGATTCTGCTGCTGCAGTCATGAATTAACCCTATCGCCGTCGTTGGTCCGCCGGTTGATCAGCCAAGTGATGAACCACAGGATCACGCCAATGGCCATCAGCCCGCCGGCAATCTGGTACTGGATAACGTTCCGTCCCACCCAGGGACCCGCCAGGAAAGCGCAGAGCACGGCGGCGACGAGTGGAAGCTGGCCGGGGGATGTAAAGAACACCTTGCGGTGGGGATCCCGCTTGCGGCGGAGGACTACGCAGGCCACGTTGACCACCGTGAAAACACACAGCAGCAGGAAGGCGGTGGTTCCGGAGAGGTTGGCCACGATGTTGCTGTCGGGATCACTGGCGACGTACACGATGAGTCCCAGTGCCAGGATGGTGGAGAAGGCGATTCCTGCCCACGGGGTGCGCCGGACCGGAAGGACTTTCCCCAGGGGCCGGGGCAGGACGTGCTGGCGGGCCATGCCATAGATCAGCCGGCTGGCCATCAGCATGTTGATGAGGGCAGTGTTGGCAACTGCGAAGACTGCAAGGAAGGGAAAGATCCTGTCGATGGGGAAGTCCGGTGAGCCCTTGTGCACTACTTCCAGCAGGGCAGCGCCTTCAGCTTCCCTGATGCCTTCGAGTTCGGTTGGCGACAGCACACTCACCACGGAGATGGCTACAAGCATGTACAGCAGTACTGCAATACCGAGGCCGGTGAGCATTGTGCGGGGGAAAATTTTTTCGGGGTTTTGGGTCTCTTCAACCATATTGACCGAGTCTTCGAAGCCCACCATGGCGAAGAACGCGATGGACGTGGCGGCGGTAACGGCCAGGAACAGGCCTTTGTCCTGGTAGTCGTTAAAGACAAAAATCTCGCCCGGATTTCCGGTCCCCCGGGCCATGACGAAGAAGCCGACGCCGATCACGATGCACAATGCCAGCATCTCCACCACCGTCAGCACGACGTTGAATTTGACGCTCTCCCCTACACCGCGCAGGTTGATAGCCGCCAGAAGCAGCATGAATACGAGGGCGACGGCGGTGATGACACCCTGCCCGGGCTTGCCCATCCAGCCATTCACTTCAAGCCCGCCAAAAAAGTTCTGGGCCAGGACATTCGCAGAAGTGGACGCGCTGGTAATGCCGGAGCAGACGACGGCAAACGCCACCAGGAACGTGACGAAGTGGATGCCGAACGCTTTGTGCGTATAGAGCGCAGCCCCTGCGGCCTGCGGATACTGGGTGACGAGTTCAAGGTAGGAGAACGCCGTGAGCGTCGCCACCACAAAGGCCAGCAGGAAAGGCAGCCACACGATGCCGCCCACCGTGCCGGCCATGGTTCCGGTGACCGCGTAGACGCCGGCGCCAAGGATATCGCCCACGATGAAGAGCAGCAGGAGCTTCGGCCCCAGCACCCGTTTGAGGGCAGGTTCCTTGTCATGGGCAGTAAGGTCTGACACTTCTTCGGAAGCAGCGCTCATGAGTGACCTCCATAACTGAATGAGTGGTTAGGGTCCGGCATATCGCCAGGTTCCGGCAGTCCCCCGTTGCCTTGTGGCCATCTCAGCCGCCTGGGAACGCCGATCAGTTGCAGGTCCTCCGCCGCCATGACGGTTGTGTTTCCAGCGCGTTCGCCGGCCTCTCGGGCGAGGGGCGCCACGTCGTCGCCGTACCGTGAGGAGAAGTGTGTCAGGACGAGGGTCCGGGCCCCGGCGTGTGCCGCCAACTCCCCCGCCTGCCCTGCTGTGAGGTGGCGGTACTGGCTGGCCAGTCCGGCGTCGTCATTGCTGAAGGTGGACTCCGCCACGAGGAGGTCGGCATTGTCGGCAAGTTCCTCTGCGCCCGGACAGGGCGCGGTGTCCATGACAAAAGCGAAGCGCTGGCCGGGCCGCGGAATGCTGACGTCTTCAAGGCGCACCCCGCCAAGGGTGCCTTCGCGCTGCAGCCGCCCTACGTCCGGGCCCCGGACGCCCGCCTCGCGCAGGCGTTCGGGCAGCAGGGTCCGTCCATCCGGTTCAAGCAGCCGGTAGCCGTAGGTTTCTATGCGGTGCTTGAGGGGCCGGACTTCCAGGCCTTCGGCAACAGCGCCGCCTCCGCCATGCGGGTGGAACCTGAGGTCGATGCCCGGTGTACTCACGGACACGAGGGCGCGCACAACGTCCTCTCCGGAGGACGGATAGTGAAGGTGGATCGCGTGCGGAACGCCGTCGAGGGCCATCCGTGAAAGCACCCCTGGCAGCCCGAAGCAATGGTCCCCGTGCACGTGAGTGAGGCAAATGCGGGTGATCTGGTTGGCAGAAACCCCTGCATGGATCATCTGGCGCTGTGTTCCCTCCCCAGGGTCAAAGAGGAGACCATCACCGTCCCAGCGCAGGAAGTAGCCGTTATGGTTTCGGGTCCGGGTGGGGACCTGGGAGGCCGTGCCGAGGATAACGAGTTCCCTCATAGCTTTGGAGTACCAAAAGGCAGGTTCCGGACGAACCCGGAACCTGCCTCATTGGATGCTGTGGCGGCTTAGCGCCGCCGGAGCATTCCCATGATTCTGCCGGCTACGCCGCCGGTCCTGGCGCCTGCAGCACCCGTGGTGCCCGGGGTCCGCCCTGTGGCATTAAGTCCGGTCCCGCGTGTGGTCCCGCTGGTCCCGGTCCGGCCTGCAAATCGTCCAGCGGCATTCCTGATCATGCTTCCCAAGTTCATATCAAACTCCTTCAGTGTTGATCTTGCCAACCGATATTCATCAGCCTGCTTATTATTTTAGCCTAATTTGGCTCTGGGTCGAAGGGTCCGCCGACTTTGCCTGCCAGCACGTTCCGTCAGGGCGGGAGCAATGATCCGTCCTCCGGTGGCCGGTGCTTCCGGCGCAGTCTCCGGATCAGGATGAGGACAGGCCAGGCCAGCAGTTGCAGCAATCCCGCTGAAACCAACAACGCAAGCACAAGGACCAGGACCGGCGAGTACAAAAGGAACACGCCGATTGCAGCGGCAAGGTAGCCGGCAACCAACGCCAGAAGGTCACCGCTGTCCATCGAAACTCCTCTTCGTTGCCTGGAGGGGGCCGGTCACGTAAACGGCTGTCAAAGCAGACGCAGTGGCCGGGAGATCCCTCATTCAGGGTGAAGAGACCAAGGGAAGGCAACCGACCGAAGGGCATCCTCAGGATGCCGGAAATTGTCATCCAATCTTCGATGGCTGCCGCATTCTTCCTTACGGTCACCCCAGAGTACTCCCCTGCACCGGCGTCGGAAAGAAGCGGGGCACCCGGGGCGGGTGGTGGCTTGCGCAGGTACGGAACCAGGGTCCATTGCCCCTATCAGCATGCTTTCAGGCGCTGCTACATTTGCACTCCTGAGACCAGTCCGCCCTGCCACCACCCCGTCATCCGGAAGGCTCCACCATGCTCTCTGACACCTCTCTTCCCGTCATCAAGGCAACGCTGCCTGTGGTCGGCGAAAACATCCAGGAAATCGCCAAACGGTTCTACCAGCACATGTTTGAGGCGCGGCCGGACCTTTTGGACGGCCTCTTCAACCGGGGAAACCAGGCTGACGGCCGGCAGCAGCAGGCGCTGGCCGGATCCATCGCAGCCTTTGCCAGGTACCTCGTGGAGAAGCCGGACCAACTGCCGGACCACCTGCTGTCCAGGGTGGCCCACAAGCATGTGTCGCTCGGCCTGCATCCGGACCAGTACCAGATCGTCCACGAACACCTGTTCTGGGCCATCGTGGATGTTCTTGGCGAGGCCGTGACGCCGGAGGTTGCCGCCGCGTGGGACGAGGTCTACTGGCTGATGGGTAACATGCTGATCAACCAGGAACGCGGGCTGTACAACGCCGTGCACTTGTCCCCGGAAACCATCTGGCGCACCTGGCGGGTGGCCGAGCGCATCCAGGAGACCGACGACGTCGTGACTTTCGTTGTGGAACGCGTCGACGAACGGGAGGTGAAGCCTTCCCTGCCAGGGCAGTACGTGACCCTCAAGATGCTCATGAAGGACGGCGTCCACCAGCCACGGCAATACAGCCTTACCCGTGCCGACGACGGCAAGCACCGCCACTTTGCCGTCAAGCGGGTGCACGGGCAGGGAACGCCGGATGGCGAAATGTCCAACCTCCTGCATCACGACGTGAAGGTGGGCGACGAAGTTGTGCTCTCAGCCCCCTTCGGCGATGTGGTCCTGGAGTACACGGACAGGCCTGTGGTCATGGCCAGCGCAGGGATCGGGATCACGCCGATGGCCGGGATGCTCTCGCACCTGGTGAAATCCGGCAGCCAGCGCCAGGTAATGCTCCTGCACGCCGACGACAGCCCTGAATCATTTCCCCTGCGCAACCAGGTCACCCAGGACCTCGCCCTGCTGGCCGACGGATCGATGCACACCTGGTTCCTTAACCAGGACGCCAACCAGGACCAGACGGCCGGCTCCTCCAGCTTCAGCGGGTTTATGGACGTCAACGCCATCGAGCACCCTATCGGGGCCGAATATTATCTGTGCGGCCCCTTGCCGTTCCTGCAGTCCGTGCGGAGCGGCCTCATTGCCAGGGGCGTTCCGGCCAAGGACATTCAGTACGAGGTGTTCGGGCCGGACCTCTGGCAGGCCGACTTCCAGTAAAAGGAAACCATCATGGAACAGTTAACAGGAAAAGTGGCCCTGGTCACCGGCGGGGGCTCCGGCATCGGGGAAGCAATCAGCAAGGAGCTTGCCGCCAAGGGCGCAAATGTTGTGGTGACCGACATCAACCTTGAGGCGGCGCAGCGCGTCGTCAAAGAAATTTCCGACGCCGGAGGGACAGCCTCGGCGGTTCGGCAGGACACTGCCAGCAAGGCTGATGCTGAAATGGTGGTCCGGTATGCGGTGGACACCTACGGGGCCCTGCACCTGGCGGTAAACAACGCGGGCATCGGCGGCAAGCAGGCGCCAGCCGGGGAGACGGACCTGGACGAGTGGGACAAGGTCATCGGCATCAACCTCAACGGGGTCCTCTACGGCATGCGCTACCAGATTCCCCGGATGCTGGAAGCCGGTGCGCAACGGTGTGCCATCGTGAACATGGCCTCCATCCACGGCGCTGTCGCCGCCCCGGGCAACGGCGCTTACACCGCTGCGAAGCACGGCGTGGTGGGAATCACCAGGAATGCCGCCGCGGAGTACGGTCCCCAGGGCCTGCGCATCAACTCCGTCGGGCCGGGCTACATCCGGACTCCCCTGGTGGAGAACAGCCTCAGCCCCGAGATCCTGCAGGTCCTGGAAGGCAAGCACGCCCTCAACCGGCTGGGTACCGCCGAGGAAGTTGCGCACCTCGTCAGCTTCCTCCTGTCTGAAGAAGCATCTTTTATAACCGGTGGATATTACCTGGTGGACGGAGGCTATACCGCGGTCTGAGTGCTCGGCTGGCGGGATGCTTACCGCTTAAGGCGGCGGACGAAGGGGGCCTTTCCCAGTGGCGTCCGTTCAAGCCGGTCCACCACTGTCACGTCGACAGGTGTCCCGATAATGCCTGCCGCAGTGAGTGCGCCGGCCACCGCAGCCTGAATTCCCTCAGTGGTGGTGCCCGCCCTAAGACCTGCGAGGAGGACGCGCAGTCCGTGGGCTTCCCGGAGTACCTGCCAGCCGGCGGTGGCAGCCTGGTCCAGTACGTGGTGGAACCGTTGGTATGGACGCTGACAGGCCCCGACTTCCCCGGCAGGTCGAGCACATTCAGGCTCTGTGGGCGGGGCGGAGCGCCGCCAGGCGTGCAGTGTATTCCGTCTCGTCTATTTCGCCACGGGCAAAACGCTCGGCGAGCAGGTCCTCCGCGGCGCCGCCGGCTCCGCTGTTGCCGCGCCTGCGGCCACCGGGCCCCATGGAGCGGGCAAAAACGACAATGGCAGCGATGATGGCGCCCCAGAAGAGGATGAAGCTGACCACCATCAGGATGTAGCCCCAGGCACCCATGTTCCCGTCCCAGTACATCATCGCGGATCCTTCCGTCCCGGGGCCATACTCCCAGCTCGACTGTCCCGCAGATCCGGATTCAGCGACAGAGTCTTTCGTCCCCCAGTACCCGTCCAGCCCCGGGAACGGTGGAAGCACTGGCGGGCCAAGTCCTTCCAAGGGCTCCACAGGGGGAAACGGAACTGCCTGCCGGGCAACTACTCCAGCAATCACGCAAGCGGCCCTGGTCCGGGCAGCGCACGCCCTCCGGAATGCCCAAAGTACTGGAACACCCCGTTAGGCGACCCCTCCGCCCGGACGCAGCCGCCGTCGTAGATGCTCCTTACCGCTCCAGGTCGTCTGGTTCAAACTCGCTAAGCGGGGAACCGCCGAAGTTTTCCGTGTCGTCACTGCCCTCGGACTCCGGGCCGGAGGGGTTTTCGCCAAAGTCGACATCTGCAACCGCCTCACCAAGGGTGGGTGTTGCCGAAGCTTCCTGCGGGCCATCAGCTGCGGCGCGGGCCTGCGCTGTCTCGTCCCGGAAGGTCTGGTCGCTGATGAAATCTTCTTCTTCTCCGGAAACCGCCTCATCCTGAAGCAGCGGGTCCTCCTGCCAGCGGTCCGGGTTGTTCTCCGCAGCGCCGGGGTAGCTGTCCGGCTCGCCCCTTACAGGGTCAAGCTCAAGGGAGGAAGCTGCACCGGGAGTCTCATCGAGAAGCACGTCGTCATCCTGGACAACTTCAAGCTCGTCATCGGGGAGGTTCTGTTCCGTCATGGTGATGCCTTTCTCTCGAACAGGTAAGCCGGGCAATAGTCAGCATACTGACGAAGTGGTGCCGGCGCTAACCTCCCGGCTGCCCATCCATCTGCCGCGAGCACAGGTCCCCGGGCCCAGCGCAGCTAAAGCCCCCGATCAGGATTAACCACGTCAAGGCGGCATTTGCCGTGACCTTTGGCCCTATGTCCGTAGCGGGCTCCAGGCCACTGTTGTACTTGACCACGCCCGCGCAAACCAGGAAGCCAGGCAATGACAGCCCGTAAACCTATTGCCGTCGCCACCAACGATTCGCCGCAGAGCCAGGCGGCAGTGCTGTGGGCTGCACGGCGGTCCGGGCGCGCCGGTTTGCCGCTGGTCATACTCCACGTGGTCGATGACCGGTGGGTGGCGGAACCCTATCCCTGGACCGGCGTCCTGGAAGAAGCCGGTGACAGGCTCCTGCAGATCGCGGCCGGGCGTGTCCGGGACACTTTCCCCATCACCATCACCACCCGGCTGCTGACCGGAAGCATCGCCGGCTCCCTGGCGAAGTACTCAGGCAAAGCGTCAATGATGGTGGTGGGCTCGGGCACCGGACACCTTGGCGGTTCCCTGGCTGACCGGGCGCTCCAGGTTGCAGCCGCGTCCAAGGTGCCTGTGGCTGTGGTGGGAACGCAGGACACAGACGGCCGTTCCGGCGTGGTGGTGGGGGTTGACGGTTCGAAGGAAGCGACCCAGGCGGTCGCTTTCGCTGCCGCTGAGGCTGACCGTGAAGGTGATGACCTCACCGTCGTGTATGTCATTATCGCCCCTGACCGCGTTGGCGATGCAGGCCTGAACGCCACCAGCCTCGCAGACCTCATTGCCGAAGAAGAGCGCCTTGTCCTGGCGGAAACCGTGGCCGGGCTCAAGGAGGACTATCCAAGCGTGACGGTGCATCAGATTCTTGAAACCGAGCGGGGGCCGGTGGAAGCCCTGGTGGCCGCCGCGGCCAACGCGAGGATGCTCGTGGTGGGAAGCCGGGGCAGGGGCGCCATCAAAAGAATCCTGCTCGGGTCTACAACCCACGGAGTCCTCAGGCATCTGCCCTGTCCCACCGTTATCACCCGCATCCAGGCCGCAAAGAACAAAAACTAACGGAGGGTTCGGCACCGTCCCTCTCGTCCCTACCTCCTACTTTTCGGGTTGGCATCATGAAAAAGACCGCGTCAGTAATCATGCTTATCCTCGGGATCCTCATCTCGCTGATTGGCCTTGCCACCTTGGCCGGCGGCGCCGTCGCCTCAGTGGTGGGGTCCGCCCAGGGCGACGGCTACCTCACCTCCGGCACCGCCCGCCTGGCTGTGGGATCCCACGCCTTGACCACCCCCCGCCTTGATGCCGTGGGTGAGGGCGTCCCACCGCGCTTGCCGTTCGACGTCGGGACGCTCCGGCTGCGGGCATCCTCCACAGACCCCGGGAAGGAGATCTTCATAGGAGTCGCTCCGCAGGACGACGTCGAGCGGTACCTTTCCGGCGTGCATCACTCGGAACTGATTGAGGTGGACAGCCGTCCCTTCCGGGCGGAATACCGCGACATTCCGGGCACCACCCCTCCCGCGCCCCCAGGAGAACAAACGTTTTGGAGCACGTCCACCTCCGGCCCCGGCCAGCAGGAGCTTACGTGGAACCTTGCCGCCGGCAGCTGGGAAATAGTCATCATGAATGCAGACGGCAGCCAGGGGGTTGACGCCCAGGTGCAGGCAGGCTTCCGTTCGGACCTGATCAGGCCGGCCGCCACCGGCCTGCTGGTGGGAGGGGCAGTTGCACTGGTAGTCGGGATTCCCTTGCTGATCCTGGGAGCCGTCGGACTGGGCCGGCACACGGGCCCGCATTCCGGGGGGCCTGCCGGACCGCCGCCGGGGTATGGGCCGCCAACCGGGTACGGACCGACGTCCGGCTATGGGCCGCCGCCCGGATACGTGCCACCACCCGGATATGCACCAGGAGGGCCCGGAACAGGGACGGCCGGAGCCTCAGGAGTGCCCGGCCTGCAGGGAGCCGGCAGCCCGGGCGTCCCCCCGGCGCCCAGGCCCGGCATCGCGGACCAGGCCGACCGGGCCCCATACCCTGCCCGGCTCTTCGGCCAGCTTGACCCGGGCCTGTCAAGGGCCATGTGGCTGGTGAAATGGTTCCTTGCCATTCCGCACTTCATCGTGCTGGTTTTCCTGTGGTTTGCGTTCCTAGTGACGACGATTTTTGCGGGGTTCGCCATCCTGTTCACGGGCCGCTACCCCCGGCCGCTGTTCGACTTTAACGTTGGAGTCCTGCGCTGGAACTGGAGGGTGGCCTTTTATGCCTATGCCGCCGCGGGCACTGACCTCTATCCGCCCTTCACCCTGGCCCGCACCAACTATCCGGCTGATTTTGAAGTGGACTACCCAGAGCGGCTCTCCCGGGGACTGGTCCTGGTCAAATGGTGGCTCCTGTCCCTCCCGCACCTGCTCATCGTCGCCGCCCTGGCCGGCAACACCTGGACCTGGCGGACAGAAACAGGGGATCTGGGAACCACCTATGAACGCGCAACGGGCCCGTCCCTGCTGGGGTTGCTCGTACTGGTCGCCGTGGTGGCCCTGCTCTTCACCGGCCGGTACCAGCGTCCGCTGTTCGATCTGATCCTTGGCATCAACCGGTGGATCTACCGTGTACTGGCCTACACGGCCCTGATGCGGGATGAATACCCTCCGTTCCGGCTCGACCAGGGACCTGGTGAAGTGACCCCGGCGCTGGAACCACCCCACAATGAACCACCACCATGGGAACCCGCCCAACAGGAACCTCCGCACCATGAAGCACCCCGCCCCGGAACGAGCCCTGCCCCCGGGCCATGACCTGGCTGGCAGGCCTGTTCCTGATAGCTCATGGGCTGATCCACGCCGGAATCTGGTGCACACCGTTTGATCCGGCAAAGGCACCGTTTGATCCCAGGCATTCATGGCTGGCAACCCGGTTGGGTTCCGATGGGCCAGCCCGTTCCCTCCCGGTAATGCTCGCGCTCGCAGCCACCGCAATTTTCGTCATCTCGGGCGCCGCGGTCCTGGCCGGCGCCCCACGGGCAGGAGTTGCGGCTGTCACGGGAGCTGCGGTCTCGTTGCTGCTCACCGTGCTGGTCTTCAACCGCTGGCTTTCGCTCAACCTGCTGATCAATGCCGCCATCATTGCTGTTGCCATGGCTACCCGGTGAAAACCAGGCGATAAAAAGGATCAGCGGAGCATCCTTGGGGAGCGCCCCCTGCAGTGACTTTCGGCCCTACCTCCCGTTCTTTGGCCGGGACATCATTACGAATGACCGCATGGCCCTGTAAGGAGCTGAGATGAATACTGCTGGAGCACCATTCGCCCGGATTGTTGTAGGAGTGGATGGATCAGAGCCCTCCATCGAGGCGCTCCGGCAGGCCCAGCGCCTGGCACTGCCCCTGGGAGCCAAGGTCCTGGCCAATGCGTACTGGGATTACCCGCAGGTTTACGCAGGCTACGTGATGGTGGGCATTGAAGGTTTCGAAGAACGCGCCGGGCAGATCCTCGATGAGGCGGTCAGGACAGCGTTCGGTGACGAAACGCCGTCGAACGTTGTTACCAACCTGGTGCGCGGCCACCCGCGGGACGCGCTGATTGAGGCCACCCGCGACGCCGATCTGGTGGTGGTGGGAAGGCGTGGCCACGGAGGTTTTGGCGGCCTGCTGCTGGGCTCGGTCAGCTCGGCCCTGGTGGCCCACGCCCACTGCCCGGTGCTGGTGGTCCACACACCGGACGAACGCTCGTAAAAACGTCCTGGAGGCGGAGAACGTGGAGGGCGGCCGACGGCGGGTGGTGGCCATCGCCGTCGTGCTGGCCCTGCTTGCTGTCACCTTTGTCCTTGCCGTGCTGCTCCAGCCGGCAGCGGAGAGTCCGCCGCCGTCGGCCGCGTCGTCCGGCTCTCCGGGCAGCTCCAGCAGCCCCGGCAGCCCCAGCCCGGACGTATCCACTGCCTCTCCCTCTGCAGCCGAGGCCACGGAAGCATCCACGGAAACGCCCGAGGCAGGCCAAAACCCCGTCCAGCCGCCGGCCACCGTGCCACCCGTTCCAGTCACACCGCCGCCCCCGCCGGAGGAAGAGCCGGACCCTGCCACGCCCGGCGTGCCGTTCCCGGCCCCGCTCCGCAACCAGGACCTCACGGTCCTCCCGGGCGCGGGCCGCGTGGTGGCGCTGACTTTTGATGCCGGCGCCAACGCGGCAGGCTTGCCGAAGATCCTGTCCACTCTGTCGGCAAAGGGCGTGGCCGGCACGTTCTTCCTTACCGGGAACTGGGTAGAGGCCAACCCCGGCGGGGTGGGGCAGATTTTTTCGGCCGGGCACCGGGTGGCCAACCACTCCATGACCCATCCCGGTTTCACCGGCCTCAACACCGCTCAGATCAGACAGCAGGTCCGCGGGGCTGAGCAGGTCATCCTGGCCGTCGGGGCCGACTCCAGGCCATTGTTCCGTTTCCCTTTCGGTGAGCGGGATGCCCGCACCATTGCTGCTGTCAACGACCTTGGCTATGTTGCCGTCCGATGGACCGTGGACACCCTGGGGTGGAAAGGCACCAGCGGGGGCGCCTCCGCACAGGTCGTCGCTGACCGTACCCTGGCAGGCCTGCAGCCGGGCGAAATCGTCCTCATGCACATTGGCTCCAATCCCGACGACGGCACAACCCTTGACGCCGATGCCCTGCCGGGCATCATCGACCGGATCAGAGCCGAGGGGTACGGATTCGTGACCCTCGATGTGCTGCTCGCCCCATAGGCCAGGAAGGCCCAGCCATGGACAAGGCCCGGCAGCCAGGAACCGCCGGCAAAAGGTCCGGCCAGGGACCAAACGGTACGCCTGATCCGGCCCACCACGGCCTCCCCCTGCACGAGGTGGTCCTGCTCCTTGAAACAGACCACGTGCAGGGCCTCGCTTCTGCAGAGGTAACCCGCCGTAAGGCCCAGTTCGGAGCCAACGTACTTCCCCGCTCACGGGGCGGGGGGATTTTCCGCAAACTTGCGCGGCAGTTCCACAACCCGCTGGTATATGTGCTGCTGGCCGCGGCAGCCGTCACGCTGTTCCTCGGCGAATACCTGGACTCCATTGTCATCCTCGCCGTCGTCCTGGTGAACACGGCGATTGGGTTCATCCAGGAAGTCCGGGCAGAGGCTGCCCTGGATGCGCTCCACTCCCTTGTCCGCACCCGCGCCGTGGTGATCAGGGGCGGACAGAAGCAGGAGGTGCCCTCGGAGGAGCTCGTGCCCGGCGACCTTGTCCTGCTCGAAGCGGGCGACAAGGTGCCGGCGGACCTCCGCCTGGTCCGGCTCTCCGGCCTGCGGGCGGATGAATCCGCCCTGACAGGCGAGTCCGAAGCAGTAGCAAAGGACGAGGTGGTCCTTCCGCCGACCACACCGGTGGCGGACCGTCGCAACATGGTCTACAGCGGGACGCTGGTGACTGCGGGAACGGGCGCCGGGGTGGTGGTGGCAATCGGGGGCGAAACAGAACTCGGCGAGATTCATCGGCTCATGGGTGCGGTCAAGCCGGTGGCCACACCCCTGACACAGAAACTGGCACGCTTCAGCATGACCCTGACGGTGGCCATCCTTGCCCTGGCTGCCGTGGCTTTCCTTGTGGGCGTGGCACGCGGCCAGGAACCCGCGCAAATGTTTACCGCGGCCGTCGCACTGGCTGTGGGGGCCATCCCCGAGGGCCTGCCTGCCGCCGTCACGGTGACCCTCGCCATCGGTGTCCGCCGGATGGCCCGGCGCCGCGCCGTGGTCCGCAGGCTGCCGGTGGTGGAAACGCTGGGCAGCACCACCGTCATCTGCTCGGACAAGACCGGCACGTTCACGGAAAACCAAATGACGGTGCGTGCGCTCTGGACCCCCTCCGCCAGTTATGAAGTGACTGGCTCCGGCTACGGCCCGGAGGGGCACATTTTTCCGGCAGGGGCGGGGGCCATTGACGCCACCAAACCGGGCAGGGGGCCGACGACGGCGGCACAGGATATGGCGCTGTACTGGTCCCTCCTGGCGGGAGGCGCCTGCAATGACGCCGAGGTGGTCAAGGAAGGTCACGTCTGGCAGGTCAAGGGGGACCCTACGGAGGCAGCAATGCTGGTGGCGGCCGGCAAAGGAAGCGTGGACGCCCCGGAGTTCCTCGCCGCCAATCCCCGCCGCCACACACTGCCGTTCACTTCCGAGCGCCAGTACATGGCTACGCTCCACTCCCCCCGGCTCCCGGACGGCAGCGGCGCCGGCTTGGGCATTGTGTTGGTCAAGGGCGCCGTGGAACGGGTGCTGGAGCTGTGCGCGGGGCAAATGGACAGCAACGGCGGCAGCAGTCAACTTGCCGGGCAGGCGGTCCTCGACAGGGCCCACCGGTTTGCCGGCACCGGACTGAGGGTCCTGGCGACTGCCATGATGCCCCTGCCTGCCGGCACCGCCCTTGACGAGGCAGACCTGCAGGGGCAGATGACGCTGACGGGGCTCCAGGCGATGTTCGACCCGCCGCGGGAGGCCGCAGCTGCAGCGGTGCGGGCGTGCCACCAGGCAGGGGTGGCGGTCAAGATGATCACCGGGGACCACGTTGGAACCGCCGCCACCATCGCCAGGGCAGTGGGCCTTACCGCGGACCGTGCCGACGGGACAGCGCTGACGGGAACGGAACTGGAAGCGATACCCGCAGAACAACTCCCTGATGCCGTGGAGCGGGCCACTGTTTTCGCACGGGTGTCTCCGGAGCAGAAGCTCCGCCTGATTGGCGCCCTGCAGTCACGGGGACACGTTGCGGCCATGACGGGCGATGGCGTCAATGACGCGCCGGCGCTGCGCCAGGCAAACGTGGGCATCGCCATGGGACGCTCCGGAACGGAGGTGGCCAAGGAGGCCGCAGACATCGTCCTCACGGATGATGACTTCGCCACTATTGAGGCGGCCGTGGAGGAAGGCAGGAACGTTTTTGACAACCTGACCAAGTTCATCGTCTGGACGCTGCCCACCAATATGGGAGAAGGCCTGGTGATCCTGGTGGCCATCCTGGTTGGCGCCACGCTCCCCGTCCTGCCCACCCAGATCTTGTGGATCAACATGACCACCGCCGTGGCCCTGGGCCTGATGCTGGCCTTCGAACCGAAGGAACCGGGCCTCATGTCCCGCCCGCCGCGCACCCCGGACCGTCCGCTCCTGACCTGGATCCTCACCCTTCGGGTCCTGCTGGTGTCCAGCCTCCTCGTGGCGGGGACCTGGTGGATCTTTGAACTCGAACTGGCAGGCGGCGCGTCCCTCGCTGAAGCCCGGACCGCGGCAGTCAACCTCTTTGTTGCGGTGGAAACGTTTTACCTGTTCAGCTGCCGTTCCCTCACCCGGTCAGTCTGGCGGATCGGCTTCTTCAGCAACCGCTGGGTCATCCTGGGTGTCCTGGTGCAGGCAACCGGGCAGCTGGCCATCACGTACCTTCCCCTGATGAATGAGCTGTTCCATACGGCGCCCATCGGCGCGGAGACATGGCTGCGGATCCTGGGCATCGCACTGCTCGCTTCCCTGGTGGTCGCAGCGGACAAGCGCTTCCGGCGCCATTCGTTCCAGCAGTGGTGACCAGGGGGCGGCTGTTGCATCATCCCTTGTGGAGTATCCGCACCAACACCAGGCCGGTAACCACGGACATGGCCACCGCAATCAGGACAGCAGCACCAATCCCAATTGCCGCCGTAACCCACAGGTCCTGGCCGGGCTGCCACAGCGGGGTTGTCACGGCCATGAAGACGCCCAGCCCCACCGCCCAGCCAGCCGCAGTTCCGGCTATCCACCGCCAGGCTCCGGGGACGTGGCGCCGCAGTTCCAGCCACTGCGCGAAGCCGATCGACACCAGGATCACCGCTGCGGCCAGGGCTCCCGTCGCTGCCTGGGCAGCTTCCGGCCAGTTCTGCCAGGCCTCACTGCTGAAGGTCAGCAAGCCTGCCGTCCAGGCAACAACGGCCGCGGCACCTGTCAGCAGGACCCACCGGCGGATGGCCACGGCGGGGAGCCAGGTCTTGAGGACCCGCACCTGGAACCACCCCAGGAGCGCGCCCTCGGCGAAGCCAGCCAGCACCAGCAGCGGAACCATGGCCGGGGGCCACAACGCAGCCGAAACGACCTGGGCGGTTGCGGGGGCAAGGAACCCCAGGCTTTCGCCGACGCTCACCCACCCCACCCAGCGGGCAAGGAAAGCATTCCGGCGTGCCACAACCGATCCCTCAGCAGCCACCCTGCACAGTCCTCCCTCAGTTTCCTCCACAGTGGGGTGCCAGGGAGGCGAATAACAGGGCCAGAAGCCCCGCGGCCCACCTCCCGGCGAGTCATTGCCCCTGCTCTTCAAACCTTCGCCGGGAAAGGGGACCAATGGCTCTGCCGGACGTCCGGTCCTGATGGTCATAGTTAACGCCGGGAAGAAATGCCGGACAGAAAGCGGTAAGGGACCATGAACCACGGCAAGGACGCTGCTTCCGAGGCGGAGGCACTGCAGGCAGTCGAGCGGCACCATGCCCACATGCTCAAGCATCTCAACGGGCTTGTGGCCCTCCTGATGGAAGCGGTTGAGGCAGGTGATACAGGTGCCGAGGGAACAGCCCAGGCAACACTTGTGGACTGGTGCGACAGCGAGCTTGTCCCCCACGCCCTGGCAGAGGAGGGTCCGTTGTACGGCGGACCGCGCGCCACCCCCGAGGGCAGGCTCCTGGTGGAGGGCATGCTGGCTGAGCACCGTGTGATCGTGGACCTGGTGGAAGAGCTGCGCACCTCCAGCGGACTTGCCGCAGCAGTTGCCGGCGCCGCCATCCAGCGGTTGTTCGCCATGCACCTGGACAAGGAAAACCGGCTCCTGATGCCCTACATTGTGGACTCCGCCGGCATGTCCCTTGCCGACTCAGTGCAGGGGCTGCATGAACTGGTGGGGGAAGGCGGGGGCCATCACGCAGGGACGCACGACGGCGGCACGCACCAAAGCTGACTGACGCGCGGGCTTACTTCCCGCCGTCGGCACCTCCACCGCCGTGGGCGCCCTTGCCGCCGCCATTTTTCTCCGGTTCCTGATTTTTCTCCGGGGCATGGATAACCATGACGGGGCAGTGGGCGTGGCTGACGCATGCCGAAGTCACCGAACCCGGCACAAAGCTGCCGTGGCCGCGCCTTCCAACAATGAGGAGCGCGGCGTTCCGGCTGCCTTCAATCAGTTGCTCGCCGGCTTTTCCACGCACCAGCCTGGGGTGCACAAAGGCGGGCCGGTCCTGGCCGAAAGCGTCTGTGAGGGCCTGCTCCAGTGACTGCTGTGCGGCATACTCAAATCCTTCAATGCCAACCACAAGGTAGAGCCCAAAGCCGGCGGGCACATCCCAGCAAGCCCAGGCTTCCACTGATGCTTCAAGCGGCCCCGCCAAAGCAGCTGCCGTACGGAGTGCTGCAACCGAGGCGTCAGAACCATCCACGCCCACAATGATTTTGGGGTGCCGTTCCCGGGCATCCATAAGGCTCCGATCTCTTGGGTCTGCTCCAAGACTGGACATCCCCCGGCCCCCGGGCTAGGGCCTAAAGTCACCGGACGCCCAGATTGCCGGCGTGGCTGCAGCGGCCCCTCCCCCGAATTGTTCGTTTCGTTTCCAGACCTTGGTCCCTACCAGCTGACCCTGCAGGCAGGGAACAATGGGATGAAGCCCAGGCGCTGGGCTGCCTCGCACAACGGTGCGGGCTGGTCCTCACCACGTTGGGAGCATTGGGTGCAAAGGCATGAATCAGGCTCCGAGGGAGCTGTAGATCCGCGGACGCCGCTGCGGGTGTTCATCCTCGATGACCACGAACTTGTGAGGCAGGGCCTGAAGGACCTGCTGGAGGGTGAGGGTTTCGTGGTGGTCGGCGAAAGCGGGTCAGCAGCGGAAGCAACACGCAGGATCCCTGCCCTCCAACCGGATATCGCAATCCTGGACGGAAGGCTCCCGGACGGCACCGGCATTGAGGTATGCCGTGATGTGCGCTCGCTGGACCCCCGCCTGCACTGCCTGATCCTGACCAGTTACGACGACGAGCAGGCCCTGCGGGGTGCGGTCCTTGCGGGCGCGTCCGGCTACATCCTCAAACAAATCCGGAGCGACGACCTCCTCGCGGGGATCCGTAAGGCTGCTGCAGGCGAGTCGCTGTTCGAGCCGGGGGTTGAGCAGCGGGTGATGGAGGGCCTGACCAAAACCCCGACCGATCCACGGATGGACGGCCTCAGCGCCCAGGAACAAAAGGTTCTCACGCTGATCGGCCAGGGGTTGACCAACCGGCAAATTGGTGAGGATCTCTTTTTGGCGGAGAAGACCGTCAAAAACTATGTCTCGTCCATCCTGGCGAAACTTGGCTTTGAACGGCGGACCCAGGCCGCGGTGTACGTGACCCGAAGCAGCCATGAAACGCAGTAAAGGGCCAGGCGCGGGGGAAGGTGCTTTCCGGTCGCATCACTGGTGATTGGCGGTCCACTCTACCCGTGTACCTTCTCCTGGTGAGCTCTGGATGACGCAGGCACCGCCCAGAAGTTCCGCCCGTTGCCGCATATTTCCCAGGCCGCTGACCCGCGCCGGCTCGAGGAAACCGCAGCCGTCGTCGGTAATCACAAGCTCTACCTGGTGCCGGCTGGCTGACACTGTAACCCGGATGTCCTGGGCACCGGAGTGCCGGGCGGCGTTGCTGAGCCCCTCAGAAAGAACGGACAGCAAGTGACCGGCAACGTTTTCCCGGACCGCGTCGTCCACGGGTCCCGCAAAGGCAACCTTCGGTGCCACGGAGTAACTGCGCGAGCCTTCCTGGACAACCCTCAGGACACGGCTCGTGAGCGGTTCACGGGCTTCCTCCCCTGTCCGAAGTGAGTATATGGTGTCCCTCAGTTTCCTGATGGTGTCATCGAGTTCCGACGTCACGGCGGCGATCCGCTCGTGGGCGATGGGGTCGAGCGTGTAGCGGCGCAGGCTCTGGATGCTCAACCCTGACGCGAACAAACGCTGAATCACGAGGTCATGCAGGTCCCGGGCGATGCGCTCCCGGTCGGTGAACAGGAGGTTCTGTTCCCGCAGGGCATTGGCGCGTACCAGGTCAAGCGCCAGCCCGATCCTGCTGCCGAAAAGCGAACTGGAGTCCACTTCGGCCTGATTGTAGGCAGCCGAGCCCTGCGCCCGGGCGAGGATCAGCACGCCGTCTTCACTGTTGCTGTGGCCAATGGCACACACCAGGACCGGACCCAGCTTTTCCGCCACCTCGTCAGCAAAAACCTGCCGGGCGTCCCGCACCAGGAGGGACTCCCCTGTTTCGGCCACTCTGGAGATGACGTCGGAGGCGGTGATTTCCTGCCCCGCCTGCAATCCCTGGACCCCCAGGGAGGACCGGCATCTCAGGACACCGTCAGCAGTGGGAACAGCAATGACAGCAAGTGCGGAGTCCGATACCTTCAGCGCTGTTTCGGCTACAAGGTCCAGGTTTTCACCCTTCCCCGGCTGAGGGGCCATGATCAGCTGGCCACTCAGCTCCAGCCCGGCCTCCAGCCATTTCTGCCGGAGCTTGCTGTCTTCGAAGAGGCGCGCATTCTGAATTGCCACACCGGCTGCGGCGGCCAAAGCCATGGCAAGGTCTTCATCCTCGGGGGTGAAGTCCTGCCCGCCGTCCTTTTCCGTCAGGTAAAGATTTCCGTACACTTCGTCCCGGACGCGCACCGGCACTCCGAGGAAGGTTTTCATCGGCGGATGATTGGGAGGAAATCCCGACGCAATGGGGTGCTGGCCAAGATCGTGCAGCCGCAGGGGCTGCGGCTCACGAATCAGATGACCCAGGACCCCGTGCCCGGTAGGTAATTCCCCGATGGACTTTATGTCCTCCTCCCCGATGCCCACTGTGATGAAGTGGCTCAGGCTGCGGTCCTCCCCGATGACCCCCATCGCACCGTATTTGGCGCCGACCAGTCCGCACGCTGATTTCACCAGGCGGTCCAGGACCGCCTCCAGGCTGAGATCCTCGGCCAGTGCCACGACGGCGGCCAGGAGGCCGTTCATCCGGTCCTGGGTCTGCAGCAGTTCATCTGCCCGGGACACAAAATCCCGCAGGAGGTCCTCGGCCCTTTCTTTCATCGGAGAGCTCCAGGACTCAGGACTCATGGTCGGACCTCCTGTGGAAACTGCCCGCACCGTTGCGGGCCCTCAACAGTGCTGCACGCGGCCGGAGAACGCTTCCCCCGTCGGCGCCACACTCCTGAGCACGAGTGATGTCTTGGCATCAGTCTAAGAGAGTAAGTCAAGGGCTGAAGTCCCTGTCCAGGTCCAACCAACCCGTCTCCCGGCAACCGAAGTGCCGCGGGACCTTCTTCCCTAGCCCCGGGGGAATCTCCCGCTTAGGCTACGGCCATGGATACAGCTGAAACAGAACCGGAAGCCGAGAGCCTTGGACTGCATGACTGCTGGAGATACCTGCGGTCAACATCCCTCTGCAGGATAGCCTTCACCCGCGGTGACGGCGTGGAGATACTTCCGGTTAACTACGTGCCAAGCAACGGAACGTTGCTGATACGCACCGGCCCGGGAACGAAGATGGACGCCGTGGCCGGACGCAAGGCCGTGTCCCTGGAAGCCGACGGGCTGAACCAGTACGGCACCATCGCATGGAGCGTGGTGGTGAAGGGGCACGCCGTACTCGTGGACGATGCCGAGGAGTTCCAGGACGCGGCGGACGCCGGTTTGTCACCCTGGCAGGCAGGACCCAAGGAGAGCCTGATCAGGGTCACGCCCGAGGAGATCACCGGGCGGAGATTCGTTATCGCTCCGCCAACCCACTGGTGGGCGCCGCAGGAGCCGGCCGGAAAAGCCTGAGGCGCCACGCCTCGAAGATTCACCACCACGGAAGGTTACCAATGGACGCAAGCAAGCCCATCGCCGTCGGCATCATCGATTCCTCTCCTGCCAATGCCGCCCTGGCATGGGCAGCCGCCCGCGCCCGCAGGCTGAAGGTGCCCCTGGCTGTCCTGCATGTCCTGGACGACCGTTGGATGGCGGGCGAGGCGCTTGAGGCGCTTCCCTATATCGACGTGTTGCGCACTTCCGCTCTTGACATGCTGAAGGAGGCAGGGGAAAGGGTGCGCGCAGCGGAGCCGGACCTGCAGGTTTCCGTTGAACTGCTGGAGGGGAGCGTGGGGGCGTCACTCGGCGAGTATTCACAGAAGGCCGCCATGCTGGTCCTGGGCAGCAGCGGCCATTCCCGGGGTGCACTGACTGACAGGGCACTCCAGGTGGCGGCCGCGGCAGAATGTCCGGTGGCGGTGATCGGACCGGGCCAGGACGCCGGGCAAGGCGTTGTGGTGGGTGTGGACGGGTCGCAGGAGTCCACGCAGGCCGTGGCCTTCGCGGCGTCCGAGGCTGATGCACTCGGTGAGGAACTCACCGTGCTCTATGCCTTCACGGGCCCCAACCGCTGGATCAGTGCCGGGCTCCCGTCCAGCAGCTTCGCCGAACACGTGGTTGAAGAGGAGCAGATCGTCCTGTCCGAAACTGTCGCCGGACTCCGCCAGGACTATCCCGGCCTTGTGGTGCACGGAGTCCTGGAAACTGTCCTGGAACCCGCCGACGCCCTGGTCCGGGCCGCCGCCAATGCCAGGTTACTGGTCCTGGGCAGCCGGGGCAGGGGCAGCTTCGGCAGGCTTCTCCTGGGGTCGACGGCGCATGGCGTCCTGAGCCAGCCTTCCTGCCCCACGGTGATCACCCGGCTTAGAAAGACCCGGCACGAGACATGACGGACGGAAGCTGCTCCCGGTACGATGTTTGACGCCGGGAAAAGCACCGACGATCAGCGGTCCTCCACCGTCAAGGAGGGGCGGCCGGCGTGGGACGGGCTTACCTCCGCCGAGGTCCGGGAACGGACCGGCACCGGACTGATCAACAGTGTCCCGGGAACAACGAGCCGCAGCCTGTGGGACATTGTCCGCGCAAACGTCCTGACCCTTTTCAATGCCATCGTGGCGGGATGCTTTATCTTGCTGCTGGTGCTGGACCAGTGGCGGGACGCGCTCTTCGGCTTTTCGGCGCTGGGCAACTCCCTGATCGGAATCGTCCAGGAATTCCGCGCGAAGCAATCCCTGGACCGGTTGGCTATTCTCCACGCCGCAAAGAGCAGGGTCATCCGCGACGGCAGGACGCAGCAGATTCCCGCGGAGGTCCTGGTTCCGGATGACGTCGTCCTGCTCAGTGCCGGGGAACAGGTCACCGCCGACGTGCGCCTCCTGGACGGCGGGTATGTGGAGGCGGATGAGTCCTTCCTGACCGGAGAGTCCGAGCCGGTGCCCAAGCATGCCGGTGCGGTACTGCTGTCCGGTTCACTGATCATGGCAGGCAGCGGCCGCGCAGTGGTCTTTCGGGTGGGGCCGGACACTTTCGCCTATAAACTCACGGCGGAGGTGAAGCGGTTCTCCCTGGTCACGTCCGAGATACGCTCCAGCCTGGACAAAGTCCTTGGCGTGATCACCTGGCTGCTCCTGCCGACCGCAGTGCTGGTCACTTACGCCCAGGTTCACAATGCCGGCGGTTGGGCGGACGCCTTCAGCTCCGGCAGGTGGATACCGGCGGCGGTGGGCGTGGTGGCCAGCATCATGTCAATGATCCCCCTCGGCCTGGTCCTGCTCACCAGCGTGGCGTTTGCGGTGGGCGGTGTCCGGCTGGCCGGACACATGGTTTTGGTGCAGGAGCTTGCCGCCGTTGAAGTGCTGGCCCGGGTCGACGTCCTGTGCCTGGACAAGACCGGCACCTTGTCTTCCGGCGCCCTGACCTTCGACGCAGTGCACGACGCCGGAGGGCCACCGGCTGCGGGATGGCGGAAGGCACTGGAGTGGTTTGGTGCGAAGGCGGAAAGCAGCAGCACCGCCAGGTCCATCGGTGACGCCTTTCCCGCCCCGCAACTCTTGCCGGAGGCCTCGTCCGTGCCGTTCACCTCGGCCCGGAAATGGAGCTCCGTCACGTTTCCTCCCGGATCCGGGGCAGCGGGAACCTGGGTTCTTGGGGCTCCGGACTTTGTCCTGGGGCAATCACCTTCCGGCGCGCACGCACACCGGCTGGCCGCAGCCCTGGCCTCCAGCGGGCTGCGGACCCTGGCGCTCGCGCACATGCCGGGCTCCATGGCCGCGTCCGCAAAAGGCAGCGCGTTGCCGGCCGAAATTGTTCCGGTGGTGCTGCTGACCTTCCGTGAAGAAATCCGGAAGGATGCGCCGCAGACCCTCGAATACTTCCGGCAGCAGGGGGTAAGCCTGAAGATCATTTCCGGTGATGATCCCCGAACCGTCGGCGTGCTTGCCCGCGCCGTAGGGCTCGGAGCGGGCGCCGCCTATGACGCCCGGAACCTGCCCGCGGACCCGCTCCTGCTGGAGGAAACGGTGGAGAACAACCATGTCTTCGGAAGCGTGACCCCTTCCCAGAAACGGGACATGGTTCTGGCATTGAAGAGGCGCGGGCATACCGTGGCAATGACGGGAGACGGCGTCAACGATGTCCTGGCCCTGAAGGACGCCGACCTGGGAATTGCCATGGACACTGCATCACCGGCCACCAAGGCAGTGGCCCGGCTCGTCCTCCTGGATGGGCGTTTCGACAGGCTGCCGGCTGTTGTTGCCGAAGGCCGGCGGGCCATCAGCAATATCGAGCGGGTTTCCATGGTGTTCCTCAGCAAGACCGTCTACATCACGGTCATCTCGTTGACGTTTGCCCTGCTCCTGTGGCCCTTTCCGTTCCTTCCGCGGCAGTTGTCCGTACTCGACGGACTGACCATCGGCCTGCCGGCATTCTTCCTTGCGCTGCAGCCCGGCGCCCAGCGCTATGCGCCCGGCTTCCTGAGGCGCTCCCTCGCATTCTCTGTGCCGGCCGGAATCTGTGCCGCCCTGTGCGTGCTGGCCGTCAGCACGTATGCACGCTTCGCGGGACAGTACAGCGCCGGCGCCGCCCAGTCTGCCGCCGTCATCACCGTGGCACTCGTTGCCTCGTGGATCCTGGTGACAGCATCCCGGCCCCTCAACTGGACCAAGTCCCTCATTCTGGCCGGCATGTACGCGGGGCTGGCCCTCCTGTTCACAGCGCCTCCCGTGAAAGACTTTTTCAGGCTCGACTGGCCGCCACCGGACCTCCTGGCCGCGTCCGTCACGGTGGCCGTGGCCGGCAGCCTGGTCATCCAGGCAATCCGCTTTTTCCAACGGCGACTGACCAGGCGGCCCGCGGACTACTGACAATAGTGACCTTTGGCTCTGGAAGAGCTTCACCCGGCCGTGCCAGTGTTCATCCAAAGGGGCAAGAGGAGGAAACGGTGCTCGCATGGTGGGTGGGCCGGCCCGGGCCAATGTCTGCCCGTCCCCTGGTCAGGGGCTTCCGCGAAGACCCGAAGCCCGGGCCCAACGAGCTCCTGGTTGACGTGAGCGTCTGCGGCGTCTGCCGTACTGACCTTCACCTGGCGGAGGGGGACCTGCAGCCCCGCCGTCCGGGTGTTGTCCCTGGACATGAGGCTGTGGGCGTAGTGGCTGGACTCGGGCCGGGCAGCTCCCGGTTCCAGCCGGGAGACAGGGTGGGGGTGGCATGGCTGGGCCGTGTCTGCGGCACGTGTCCCTACTGCCGCCGCGGCGACGAGAACCTCTGCTCCGCACCTGTCTTCACCGGGTGGGACAAGGACGGTGGGTACGCACAGCAGATCACCGTCGCCCAGGACTTTGCCTACCGCATTCCCGAGGTGTTCACCGATAAACAGGCAGCGCCCCTGTTGTGTTCGGGCATCATCGGCTACCGGGCGCTGAAACGGGCCAACGTACCGTCCGGAGGGCGCCTCGGCATCTACGGCTTCGGCAGCTCCGCCCACCTGACGGCCCAGATGGCCATGCACCGGGGCGCGTCCGTGTTCGTCATGACCCGGTCCGGGGAGGCCCGCGCCCTTGCCCGTAACCTCGGCGCGGAATATGTGGGCGGGGCGTATGACTATCCTCCGGTGCCGCTTGATTCCGCCATCCTCTTCGCTCCGGTGGGGGACCTCGTGCCGGTGGCACTCCGCGCCCTTGACCGGGGTGGAACGCTGGCAATTGCCGGCATACACCTGACCGACATTCCGTCCCTAAACTACGATGCCCATCTCTTCTACGAGCGCCAGGTGCGCAGCGTTACAGCCAATACCCGGGCTGACGGCCAGGAATTCCTCACCCTTGCGGCCGAAATCCCGCTGGCACTGACCACCACCGAGTATCCGTTTGACGCGGCAGACACCGCACTGGCGGATCTCGCAGCAGACAGGATCACCGGTTCCGCCGTCCTGCGCGTGCGCCCGGAAACAACCGTGCAGAAGGATGGGACCTTGGACTCTGGAACCTCCTCAGCGTGAGGCGGAGGGTGGTAGTGCCGGTAATCCTATGACCCGGCCCAGTATGAGCAGGAGGCAAGAATGACTGACCTGATGAAGTGGTTTGACTCCCGTCGCTCCCCCATGGACGTGATCGAAAGGTTGTTTGAAGGCGAGATGGGCACGTCCGCCATCAGGGTGGAGGAGATGGTGGACGGCAACACCCTGGTGGTACGGGCGGAGCTGCCCGGAATCGACCCCGAGAAAGACGTGGACGTCACGGTCACCGACGGCGTGCTGTCCATCAAGGCCGAGCGGCAGGAAAAGAAGGAACACAAGGACAAAGGCGGCTACCGGTCCGAATTCCGCTATGGCTCCTTCGTCCGGCGGGTTCCGCTGCCCAGCGGCGTACAGCAGGGCGACGTCACGGCTTCGTACAAGGACGGCGTCCTGGAAGTCCGTGCTCCCCTACCGGACCAGGGGCAGGAGGCCGCTGCGTCCAAGATTCCGATCACCCGGGGCTGACGGGTTTCGGCCTGGCCCTGGGCAAGGGCCAGGCGCTGGTCCCCCTGCCGGCCACTGGTTCCCACCTGCCGGCCAGCCGACAGCCAGGCAAGCCCTGCACCGACAAGCCCTCAGCCGAACAGGACTGCCGCCTCCCCGTACCGCGCGTCGGGAACCACCTTCAGTGTTCCGAGCGCAAGCTCCAGGCCTACGGTGACAATGTCCGTTCCACGCAAAGACACCATGCTCCCCCAGTAGCCGTTCGCCGCCGCCTCCACTGGGCCATTCCAAGCCGGGTGGCCAGCACGCGGTCGTAGGCGGTGGGCTCGCCGCCCCGCTGGATGTGGCCCAGGACGGTGGCCCGCGTCTCGATGCCCGTCACCTGCTGCAGCTGTTGTTCCAGCAGGCGGCCAATACCGCCCAGGCGGGGCCGCCCAAAAGTATCGAGGCCCCGCGGTGCGTAGGGTGATTCTTCCCCAAGGAGCGCGAATGCCTCGGCCACCACCACCAGGGGCGCCCTTCCGCGGTCCCGTGCTGAGGTGACCCAGGCAGAGACCTGGTCCAGGGACACCGGATGCTCGGGAATCAGGATGGCATGGGCACCTGTGGCCATCCCCGAGTGCAGCGCGATCCAGCCGGCGCCCCTGCCCATGACCTCGGCGATCATGCACCGGTGGTGCGACTCCCCTGTTGTCCTTAGCCTGTCAATGGCCTCAGTGGCTGTCTGGACGGCTGAATCAAAACCGAACGTATAGTCCGTTGCGCCGAGATCGTTGTCGATTGTTTTGGGCACACCTATGACGTTGACGCCTTGGTCGCAGAGCTCTTTTGCGGCCGCCAGCGTTCCCTCGCCGCCGATGGCGATAAGGCCGTCAAGGCCGTTTCGCTGCAAACTTTCCCGTACGGCGTCGATCCCGCCGTTCTTGAGCGGATTGGTGCGGGACGTTCCCAGGATGGTTCCGCCCAGCCGGGAAATGCCGCGGACGCTGCGCCTGGGCAGCGGAACCGCATCCTGTTCGAGGACTCCCCGCCAGCCGTCGCGGAAACCCAGGAACTCGTACCCATGGGCAACCTCACCTCCCAGCACGGCACCGCGGATGACTGCGTTGACCCCTGGGCAGTCGCCGCCGCTTGTCAGGACGCCGAGTTTTTTCATGATGCCGCCGATCCCCTGCCCTGTTCAGGTAAACGGAAACTCCTCGCCTGGCCCGCACGGAGTGCCGTATCCCTGCCGTTGACGCGCAGATTGATGGGGTCTGCGTCCCCCGGGACTGATGCGATATTCATGCGCCCGTCCTTGAGCTCCACCTTGAGGTGGTGTCCCCGGTAGCGGACGTCGAAGCGGACGGCCCTGAGTCCGGTGGGCAGGTTGGGCGCGAAAACAATCGTGTCGCCGCTGAACCGCAACCCGGCGAAACTGCGCTGTATGACGTCGATGGTGCCGGCCATGGCGCCCAAGTGGATGCCCGCCTTGGTGGTGCCGTGCTGGGTATCGTCGAGGTCGGCGTCGAGCGCCTCCCGGAAACTGTCCCAGGCGCGGTCTGCGTCCACGGCGGCCAGGACGGACGCGTGGGCTACCCGGCTCAGCGTGGATCCGTGGGCCGTCCGGGAGAGGTAGTACTCGATGGTCCGGTTCAACTGCTCCACGGTGAAGGCGTAGCCCATGCCAGAAAGCAGGGTAATGAGCCCCTCGTGGCCCAGCAGGTAGGGAAGCATCAGGACATCGGCCTGCTTTGCGAGTTTGTAGCGGTTGGTCTCGTCCCTTTCGGCCTCCAGGATCAGGTCCAGCCGTTCAATGCTGTCGTACGTCTCCCGGTAGCGTTCCCAGTCGAGTTCTTCCAGCTGCTCGTAGCCGGCGAACTGGCTGATGATGCCGTCAGTGTGGAAGGGGACAAAAAGTGCCCTGCCCACCTGCTCCCAACCGGTTGTTTCGCCGGTGCGGATGCCCAGGCGCTCCTGCAGTTCCCCCAGCTCGTCGCCCTGGAAGGTTGTGATGATCTCGGACGCCCGGAGGCAGGCCCAAGCGGCCATGACGTTGGTGTAGGCGTTGTCGTCAAGCCCCGGAGAGGTGCTGCCGGGATATCCCGTGTGGTACTCGTCCGGTCCCACCACCCCCCGCAGGTGGTAGCGGCCGGTGTCCTGGCTGTACTCCGCGCGGGACGAGAAGAACCGGGCAACGTCAACCACAAGTTCGGCGCCCCTGCGAAGCAGCCAGGCTTTGTCGTTGGTCGCCTGGTAGTACTGCCAGGCGTTGAAGGCCAGCGCCAGCCCTGCGTGCAGCTGCAGGTGCGAGTGGTCCTTGACCCAGCGGCCGGACCTGTCGTTGAAAAGCCACGTGGGAGTCTCCTCCGTCCCGTCACTGCCGCTCTGCCAGGGAAACTTGGCCCCCGATAGACCCAGGACGGCGGCCGCGTGCCGGGCGGCGGGGAGCCTGCGCCAGCGGTATTCGATGAGGGAACGCGCAACATCGGGCGTCCTGGACGTCAGGAGGGGCAGCACAAACAGCTCGTCCCAAAAGACATGCCCCCGGTATCCCTCGCCATGGAGCCCGCGGGCGGTGACCCCGGCATCAAGTTCGGCCGTGTGGCGGGTCAGCGTCTGCAGCACGTGGAAGATATGCAGGTTGAGGACCAGCCGCACCTGGACCGGGGCGTCGATGTCCACCAGGAACGGACGCACCTCACGGCGCCACGCCTCCTGGTGCGCAGACAGCAGGGCGTCGACGTCGTCGCCGGCCCGTTCCAGCACGGCCCGTGCAGCGGTACCCGGGGAGGAGATCGCACGGTCACGGGATGTCACCACGGCCACGGTCTTGCTGATCCTCGCGGGCGTCCCGTCAACGAGCGGAACCTCGAAGGTCCGGAAATGAAAGGCACCCTTCCTGCCGGGATGTCCTGCGCCTGCTGCCCCTGGCACCCTGGTGCGGACGGCCACGGCTATCCGGACCAGGCTCTGGGTTGTTTCGGCCTCGACGACGGAAATGTCGTCCAGGGGCGGCTGCCCGGCACTGCTGCCGGCCTTGGTCCGGTCCGCCAGGTGAATCCCGCTGCCGGACGCAGGATCAGGAACATTCCCATTCCTGACACCAATGTTGACGCCGCTGCGGACTTCCACCGCGCCGCTCCAGCCCAGCGGCGTGACCTTCAGCTCAAGGGCCAGCAGGTGGGGCTCGGCCATGGACACGAACCGGGTCTGGACAATTTCCATCCGCCGCTTGTCCCCGGCCTCCAGCAGCACCCGCCGTTCCAGGACTGCCCTGTGAAGGTCAAGCGTGCGGCGCTCGTGGAGAACGGTCATTCCCCCTGCCGACCACCACTGTCCGTGCGGCAGGCGCAGGTCCAGGGGAAGGCAGTCCGGGGCGTTGACCATGTGTTCTTCCACGAGCACTTCACCGTCGATCTCCGCCGTCACCCGGTTGTAGACGCCCGCCAGGTACATGCCCGGGTACTGGAATGTCCCGCTGCTCTCGGGGGCGGCACCGCGTACGGCCAGGTAGCCGTTGCCAAGGGTGGTGAGCGCTTCGCGGTGCCCTTCATGCGCGGCATCGAAGCCCTCGTAAATGAGCTGCCAGGGATCGCCCAGCACAAGGCCCAGGTCCAGCTCGCCGACATCGTTGAGCACCACACTTGCTCCGGCAGCTTCCAGCTCGCGCCTGGTCCCGCTGCGGTCGATCCCCACTACCAGCCCGAATCCGCCCCGGCGGGCCGCTATCACCCCGGCGACTGAGTCTTCTATCACCACGGCATGCGACGGCGGCACGCCCAGCCGGAAGGCGGCCGCCAGGAAAACGTCGGAGGCCGGCTTTCCCCGGAGGCCAAGGCTGGCTGCGGCTGTGCCGTCCAGCATCGCACTGAACTGGTCCGGGATGCCGGCCGCAGCGAGCACGGAGGAGGCATTGCGGCTGGACGTCACCACCCCGGTGGGGACGCCGGCGTCGGAAAGCCTTTGCAGCAACTGCATGGTTCCCGGATAGGTCTGGACGCCCTCCTGTTTCAGGAGTTCCAGGAAGATCCGGTTTTTCAGGGCACCGAGCCCGAAGGCTGTCCAGGCCGTCGGCCCATCCTTGTCCGAGCCCCGTTCGACTTTGACGCCTCTGGATGCCAGGAATTTCAGGACACCTTCCTCCCTTGGAAGACCATCAATGTAGGCGCGGTAGTCGGCCTTGGAGAGGGTAGAACGGTCTGCCGTCCCGGGCACCCTGGGGTCCTGCAGGATCCGGTCGAAGGCCTCTTTCCAGGCCGCCTGGTGTACCAGGGCTGTGTTGGTGATGACCCCGTCCAGGTCGAAGATGACGGCGTCAAAGGACGGCCTGGCGGCTGCTGCGGTGGGCGACGCGGTCATATGACAGTGCTATCAGCGCACGGCCGGCGCAGACAGTGCCGTTAGGCCCGTTTGCCCAGCCGCTGCTCGGCCGCGGCGATAATGGGCAGGGTCTTCAGGTAGGTGTCAGGGTTCAGTGAAATGGAATCTATGCCGCGGCCAATCAGGAATTCGGCAAGATCGGGGTGGTTGCTCGGCCCCTGCCCGCAGATGCCGATCTTGATGCCTGCAGCGTGTGCCTTGTCGATGGCCTGGGCAATCGTGGCGCTGACAGCCGGGTCCCGTTCATCAAACAGTCCGGCCAGCTGCTCGGAGTCACGGTCCACGCCCAGAACCAGCTGGGTAAGGTCATTGGAACCGATGGAGAACCCGTCGAAGCGCTGGGCGAACTGCTCTGCAAGCACCACGTTCGAAGGTATCTCACACATCATGTAGAGCTGCAGGCCGGCGCTGCCGCGCACCAGTCCGTGCTCCGCCATCGCTTCGATGACCAGGTCCGCTTCCCGCACTGTCCGGCAGAAGGGCACCATGACGATGACGTTGGAGAAGCCCACGTCCTCCCGCACCCTTTTGAGGGACTTGCATTCCAGCGCGAAACCTTCGCGGTAGTCCTCGCTGTAGTAGCGCGAGGCACCGCGGAAACCGAGCATGGGGTTTTCTTCCGGGCGTTCAAAGTAGCCGCCGCCGATCAGGTGGCTGTACTCGTTGCTCTTGAAATCGCTGAGCCGCACGATCACCGGCTTGGGATGGAATGGCGCGGCTATCTTCGCGATTCCGGTGGCCAGCACATCGACAAAGTACTCCTCCGGGTCGCTGTAGCCGCTGGTCAGCTTGTGGATGAGGGCCGCTTCTTCCGGATCGGCCACGCGCTCCGGGTGCACAAGTGCCATGGGATGGATGCGGATGATGTTGTTGATGATGAATTCCATCCGCGCCAGCCCTACCCCTGCGGCCGGCAGGCGCCACCATTTGAAGGCTGCGGCGGGGCTGCCGATATTAACCATCACATCGGTGCGGGTGGCGGGAAGGGTCCTCAGATCCACGTCCTCCACGGTGAACTCCAGGAGTCCTTCGTAGACACGCCCTTCTTCCCCTTCGGCGCAGGACAGGGTGATGGGTGCGCCGTCAGGCAGGGCCTCAGTTGCGTTCCGTGTCCCGACGACGGCGGGCACGCCAAGTTCGCGGCTGACGATGGCTGCGTGGCTGGTAGGGCCGCCGTGATCGGTGACGATGCCCGCTGCACGCTTCATGACCGGAACCCAGTCCGGATCCGTCATCCGGGTCACCAGCACGGAACCATCCACAAACGATTCAATGTCCTTTGCGTCCCGGATGACGCACGCCTGCCCACTGGTGATGGCGTCCCCGATTGCCGCACCTGCTGTCAGCACGCGGCCCGGCTGCCGGAGGTGATACGTCCTGAAGGTTGTGGTGCTGCGCTGGGTCTGCACGGTCTCCGGCCTGGCCTGGACCATGAACAGTTCTCCCGATACTCCGTCCTTGGCCCACTCCATATCCATGGGCCGCCCGTAGTGGTCCTCCACGGCCGCCGCCCAGCGCGCCAGCACGACGGCCTCCCCGTCGGACAACACCAGGGACGCCTGCTCCCGTTCGGTCGTGTCCACCATCCGGGTCCGCGCGTTTCCTCCGTGGCTGTAGACCATTTTGCGTTCCTTGGCGCCCCGTGTCCTTTCGATCACGGGGCTGAAACGCGAATCGGACAGCAGCGGCTTGAACACCTGGTACTTGTCCGGGTTGATGGTTCCCTGGACCACCGTCTCGCCAAGGCCCCAGGCAGCGCTGATGAGCACGGCCTGGGGAAAGCCGGACTCGGTGTCGATGGAGAACATGACCCCGGAGGCGCCGAGGTCCGAGCGGACCATGCGCTGCACGCCCACGGACAACGCCACCTCGAGGTGGTCGTAGCCCTTCATTTCCCGGTAGCTGATGGCGCGGTCGGTGAACAGCGAGGCGTAGCAGTTCCGGCAGGCTTCGAGGACGCCACGCTCCCCCGCCACGTTGAGGAACGTCTCCTGCTGGCCGGCGAAGGAAGCATCCGGCAGGTCCTCCGCGGTGGCACTGCTGCGGACGGCCACCGATACCTCGTTCTGGCCGGCCCGCCTGGAAAGGATCCGGTAGTGCTCCTGGATCGCCCCTCCGATGCTGTCCGGGAAGGTTGCCGCGAGAAACAGTTCCCGGATTGCTGCACCGGCCTGGCGCAGGGTTGCACGGCCGGCGCGGTACTCCTCGATGTATACCCTGATGCGCGGCTCCAGTGCATTGGCTTCCAGAAAAGCCCGGTACGCGGCTGAGGTGGTGGCAAACCCCTCGGGAACCCTCACGCCGGCGGACCGCAGGGAACGGCTCAATTCGCCCAGGGAGGCATTTTTTCCGCCAACAGATGCTATGTCCCCGATCCCGGTGTCTTCGATCCACTTGACATGGATGTCGGCCAGGGAGGTTGCGGGAGCAGTCATGCCTTGATTTTGTGCCGTGGTGGAAGGGCCGGGCAGAGTCTTTGGTCCCGAGCGCCGGCCCCGCTGGCGGCAGGACGCAGGTCACCTCCGGTTGCCCCTGCTCCTGGCCGCCTTGTAGGCCCAGTCCGCGGCCAGGACCGCCGGTACCGCCAGCGCAGCCAGGAGGAGGCCTGCCGCCGGAGGCGGGGCCTGGCCCAGCAGGGCGGCGAGCTGTGGGACGTACAAACATGCCGCAAGCACGGCCAGTTCGGCCAGGACTGCCCACACCAGGAGTTTGTTGGTGCCCAGGCCCAGCCGCCATGGAGGTACCGTGGCGCTCCGGCAGGCAAAGGCGTTGGCCAACTGCCCCAGGACCACAGCTGCGAAAGCGGCACCGGAGGCGGCCATGAGCAGGGCCGGATCCGGCAGTTCCGCGCGGTTCCATCCGCCGCCGAAGAGCACCGCGGAGAAGGCTCCCATTTCAACGGCGGCCTCGACCGGTCCCAGCACGCAGAAGACCCGCACCATGAGCTGCCGGTCCATCAGGTGCCGCCGTTCCGGCGGCCGGGCCAGCACGTGTTTGCCGGGCGGTTCGGCCCCCAGCGCCAAGGCCGGAAGCAGGTCCGTGCCGATGTCCAGGGCAAGGATCTGCAGGACGCCCAGCGCCAGCGGAAACTGGCCGCCGGAGAGGGCCCAGACAACGAAGGGGGTCAGTTCGGCCACGTTGTCCGTGAGGTGGTAGGTGAGGAACCGGTGGATGTTCGAGTAGGTGGCCCTGCCCTGTTCGATGGCCGCCACAATGGTCCCGAAGTGGTCGTCCAGGAGGACCAGGTCGGCTGCTTCGCGGGCAACGTCGGTGCCGCTCAACCCCATCGCCACGCCAATGTCGGCTTCGCGCAGGGCAGGCCCGTCGTTGACGCCGTCTCCCGTCATCGCCACCACGTGGCCACGGGACTGCAGGGCCTTGGCCACCCGCAGCTTCTGTTCGGGGGATACCCTGCTGACCACCACCCCGTCCCTGTCCAGGAGCGCCCCCAGCAGTTGCTCGTCCTCTGGGAGATCGGTGCCTTCCAGCACGCGTTCCGGCTCCCCCATCAGGCCGATCTCCCGGGCGATCGCCGCAGCCGTGGCGGGATGGTCGCCGGTGATCATGGCAAGTTTGAGTCCTGCCTGGCGGGCCGTCCGGATGATATCGCCCACATCCGGCCGCGGCGGATCATGAAGCCCGATCAGGCCAAGCAGCTCCATGCCGCATTCGATGTCCTCCGCACGGCGGGCTTCCCAGCTGCCCGGCGGGCCAGCCATTCCCCTCCGCGCCACGGCAATGACGCGAAGGCCGCGGGAGGCCATGTGCTCCACCTGTTGCGTGACCTCAGGCGGGACCTCCACGCAGAGCGGAAGAACGGCTTCGGGCGCCCCCTTGCAGAAGAGGTTCTGCCCTACGATTGCCGACTCCCGCCGTCGTACCGGATCAAAGGCGAAACGGCGCGAAGGTGCCATTTCGGCCCTCGCCCTTCCCGTCAGGCGCCGGGCCAGGACGTCAATGGCCGCCTCCATCGGGTCGCCCGACGCCCGCCATTGTCCTTCATGCAGTTCGGCGCGGCCGTGGGAGGCGGCGAGCGCCGCGAGCGCAGCCTCGGCGGCTTCCTCCCGTCCTTCCCCGAGGACTGTCCCCTCTGGGCTGTACCCCTCCCCGGCTATGGAGACCCGTCCGGTCGGGGTGAAGACCTCGACGGCGTTCATCCTGTTCTGGGTGAGGGTGCCTGTCTTGTCCGTGCAGATGAACGTGGTGGATCCGAGGGTTTCCACGGCCTCAAGGTTGCGGACCAGCGCGTTGCGGGAGGCCATCCGCTGCGCGCCCATGGCCAGTGACAAGGTCACGGTGGGCAGCAGGCCTTCGGGGACGAGCGCAACGGCGACTCCGATGGCAAACAGGAAGGAATCCCGCCACTGGATGCCCACCAGCAGGGAAACCAGGAAAAAGAGGGCGGCGATGGCCAGGGCAACGGACGCCACCACCCGGACGATCCGTCGCAGTTCCAGGGACAGCGGGGTGGGTGGCGAAACAGCTCCGGTGGTCAGGAGGGCGATCCCCGCGAGGCGGGTCCTGGCGCCGGTGGCGGTTACAGCGGCCTCGGCGTCGCCGTTGACCAGGAACGTTCCGCCCCAGGCAGAGTCACCGGCTGTCTTTGGCACCGGATTGCTTTCGCCCGTCAGCATCGACTCGTCCACGGCGCAGGCCCCGGCAAGGACCAGCACGACGTCGGCGGGAACACGGTCTCCTGCCGCCAGGACGACGACGTCGTTGACCACCAGTTCACTGGCGTGGACTGTGCGGACGCGTCCGTCCCGGCGCACCAGGACATCTGCAGGCAGCAGCCCGCGTAACCTGGCCGCGGCGTGCTGGGCCCGTTCCTGCTGGATATGGGCGAAGACCCCGTTGACCAGAACGACGACGATGATCGCCACGCCCAGTTGCGGCAAGTCCGCGAGGAAGGCCAGCGCAGCGGCGCACCACAGCATGAGGGCAAAGAAGTGCGTCAGCTCCCCCCACAGTTTCCGCCACTGGGAGACGGGTTTCTCAGCCGGAAGGAGGTTGGGTCCTTCCTGCTTCAGGAGCTCGGCAGCCCGGTCCGAGGTCAGGCCGGCCGCTGTCATCACACGTCGTCCGCCTCCTGGCCCACCAGGAGCACCGGGCACACGGAATGTGCTGCGCAGGCCCTGCTGACAGAGCCCATGGCGTTGCCCAGGAATCCTCCCTCGCCGTGCCGTCCCACCACCAGCAGCTGTGCCCGCCGGCTCTCCTCCACCAGCACTTTCCCCGGCGCACCGAACTTGACGGTAACGTCCACGTTGGCGGGACGTTCGCCGGAGAACGCCCGTCCCAGGGCTTCCTCCACAGCGCGGGAGGCAGCGTCCTCCAGGCGGCCGGTCAGCGGATGCTCACCGCCTTCGAGGTGGGCCACCACCAGGTAGTCGGGCATGCCGATGCAGGTGATCACCTCCAGCCGCGCACCCAGGCGCTCCGCCAGCTTGCCGGCGTACCTCAGGGCAGCTGAAGAAAATTCCGAACCGTCGACCCCTACGATCACGGGCTTGGACACTGTGTCTGCGTTCATACCCACCAGACTCCCCACTGCGCGAACAAGGGGGAAGGGCCGAAAGTCACGCCGCGGCGTTCCGCTTCAGCCCCGGTTTCCGGGCTTTTGCCGGCCGGCCCCATGCAAAGCCCTCAACCCGTTCAGGATTGTGGCCAGGTCAACGAGTTCCTGGAGGAGGGCTCCGGTGACTGCCGGAATGTAGCCGGTCATGGCCACGGCCATGAGGCCGATGCTCAGGCCTATTCCTGTCCAGATGCTCACCAGGGCCACGGATACTGTGCGCTTCCCAATGTCAACTGCCAGTGCCACCCGGGAGAGATTGTCAAGCATGATCACGACGTCGGCCGATTCACTCGCGGCCGTGGCGCCTTTTGCCCCCATCGCAATTCCCACATCGGCGGCCGCCAGGACGGGAGCGTCATTGACGCCGTCGCCCACCATGATGACAGGACGTTCCCGCACGGCCGCCACCGCCTTGACCTTGTCTTCCGGCAGGCAGTCCGCCTGCACCTGCAGGATGCCTGCCTCTTCGGCAATATGCGCCGCAGTCCCTTGGGCATCGCCGGTCAGCAGCATGGTGTGCTGGACCCCCAGCCGTTGTAGTCGGGCCAGCGTTTCACGGGCGTCTGAGCGCAGCGGGTCTTTCATGACGAGGGCGCCGGCATAGATGCCGTTGACGGCGACGTAGACTGCCAGCTGGCCGCTCTGCAGGGCTGCCTCCCGGAAACCGGCGGATGAGTTCCTGACTAAACCAGCTTTCCCCACCACAACGGTGTCCCCGCCGCACACGGCTTCCACCCCCTGGGTGGCATGTTCTGTGGCCCGGGTAACCGGCAGAAGCTCAAGGTTGTGCAGGGCTGCGGCTTCAATGACCGAGGCCGCCAGGACATGGGAGGAGTACTGCTCGGCGGAGGCGGCAAGCTGCAGGATCCGCTCCGCGCCCACCGCCTGCACCGTCCCTGTTCCCTGGTCCGCAGGCACCTGGACCGTGTCCAGCACCGGCCTTCCTGAGGTCAGGGTTCCGGTCTTGTCGAAAACCGCGGTCCTGGCCTTGGCCAACTGTTCGAGGGTCCCGGTGTTCTTGATGATGATGCCCTTGTGGGCGGCCTGGCTGGTGCCGGCGAGGAACGCCACCGGGGCAGCAATCAGCAGCGGGCAGGGAGTTGCCACCACCAGGACCTGGGCGATGCGCACGGGATCCCCGGAAAGGAGCCAGGCTGTTCCCGCCATGAGGATCGCGAGCGCCGTAAAGGGAACTGCGTACCGGTCCGCCAGCCGGACCACGGGTGCACGGCTGGAGGCCGCTTCCTCCACCAGCGCGATGATCCGGCTGTATTGTGAGTCCTCCGCGGTGGCAGTGGCCCGCATCCTGATTGCCGTCTCGCCGTTGACGGAACCGCTGAGCAGCAGGTCCCCGCTTACCCGCTCCACCGGCAGGCTCTCCCCCGTCAGCGACGATTCATCCAGGCTGGCGGCCTCTGACAGCAGCTCCCCGTCCACGGGTACCAGCTCCGAAGGCCGCACCACCAGGACGTCCCCCGGTACCACTTCGCCAACCGGAGCGTCTTCGAGGATTGACCCGGCAGCCTCCCGGTGGGCGAACCGGGGAGCCCTGGCCAGCAGGGACCTCAGTTCACGTGCTGCCCGTCCCTGGGCGAAGCTTTCCAGCGCTTCCCCGCCGGAGAGCATGAGGATCACCACCAGGGCAGCAAGGTACTCACCCACCCACACGGTACTGGCAATGGCCATCAGCGCCAGGATGTCGATCCCCCAGCGGCCCTCGCGCAGGGAGCGGAGCATCGATACTGCCCGGAGTGATGCCACCACGGCGGCATACGCGGAAGCGGCCAGCCTCGCCGGCTGGTCCAGGCCCGACTGCAGCAGCAGCCCGGTCACCACAAGCATCAGGCACGTCAGTGCCACCAGGGGATACAGCCGGACAAACCGGGCAGCCCGGGCCGGCAGCGATGCGCCGGGTTCTTCTGCGTCGACCGTCGACGGGGGCGCTGTGGCGGTGCCCGCCGAAACGGCCGGCTTTCCCTCAGGCAAGGCCCCGCGGCGGATTATCCAGGTGGCTCCACCACGTCAACGGCGGGGTGACGGTGAACCGCCTGCCGCTCACCGCCGTCGGAATTATGCGCACAAATTGGTCCTTGTGCCCCGCCTGCCAGGGAAAAAGCGTCAGGCCAACGCCTGTCATCAGGTCCGGTGATGGGTCCAGCACCTCTGCGTGGCCCTTCACCTGGACGCTCCAGGCCGTTCCCTGTTCCTGATCAGTGCCATCCGCCTCGAGGGCGACCGCCGCGGGCCCGGCCGCTGCCTGCAGCTTTGTCCCTGCTCCCGTGCGGAAGACCACGGATTGATGGTCCACCTTGTAGTTCACGGGGAAAATCTCGGGGTGGCCGTCCACCAGCACAGCCAGGTGGCCAACCGAAACCACCCGCAGGAGATCCCAGCAGGCACTGGCGTCCAGGACCTCCACTGCAGTTGAAGCGCTGCGTTCGGATGCGTTGTTGCCCATGCAGCTGAACGTACTTCCACCCGGCCGGTCCTGCTAGGGCATTTAGGCCCGGGAGTGGCTGCAGCGGCCCGGATGACTTTTGGCCCTGCCCTCCAAACCCTTCGGCCGGCATCGTTGGAGGGACACCGTTGCCTTCCCAGACGCAGCAGGGAAGATTTCCCGCGCACTGCAGGACGCCGGTGCCGGCATCATCGCCCGTCCGATGGCCTTCTACGTCAAAGGCGGTGAGGGCGCCCTCCTCACAGGCGAAGCGGAGCGTGCGATTGCCTGGGCTGAAAGTATCCTTGCCACCCTCAAGGGCCAGGAGAGCGACGGGAATCTCTGAACCGGTGGACAGGTCAACGGACTTTGGGCCCTGTTGGCGAACCAAGGTGCGCCATAGGATCGGGGCATGACCGACAAGAACATTGCGCCCGAAGCAGAAATCCTCGGCTCCGACGAATGCTGGAAACTACTGGGACACACGAGCGTGGGCCGGCTGGGCGTCGTCGTCGACGGCCAGCCCGACGTCTTTCCGGTGAGCTTCAAGGTTGACGGTGAGGGACTTGTTTTCCGGACGGGAAGCGGAACAAAGCTGCAGGCGATTGAAGCCAATTCGATGGTTGCCCTGGAAGCGGACAGTGTGAGCGCCGAGTTTGGCCTGGCGTGGAGTGTTGTGGTCAAGGGCAAGGCTGTCCAGGAGGACGCAGCGAGGCCGGATTTGAATGAGACGCGGCGGGGGCTGTTTCCCTGGCAAGGGGTTGGCCAGGACCACCTCATCCGCATTGTTCCGCAGTCGGTAACAGGCCGGAGGTTCACCCTGTCGGCCACCGGCACCTGGCAAACCCCCCTGAACGAGGCCACGCGCGCCGGGCTCGAATAACCGCTCCGGGTGCGGTGGAGGGCGGCGAACGCTGGACTGTTGAACGATACTTCGAAGGTTCCAGCACGGGCTATGGCATTTACGTGCAGGCAGAGCGCATGGCGTCCGGTCTGGGACCCATGGAGGTCCGTGTCTCCAAGAGCCAGGTTTCGTTCCGCCGCCGCCGTGGCTTCGCTTATCTCTGGCGCCCCGGCGCCTACGTAAAGTCGATGGTTCCCGTAGTCCTGTCGCTGGCGCTTCCCTTCCAGGCAGCATCGCCGCGGTTCAAGCAGATCGCGCACCCCGCGCCGAACATCTGGATGCACCACCTCGAGCTCCTGGACGTCAGCCAGCTGGATGATGAGGTGCAGCAGTGGATGCGCCAGGCGTATGAATCCGCTGCCTGAGCTGGTGGCGGCGGAGCACCTTTAGAGTCCTATGGCACTGTCAGGTCCCGCAGCCGGGGGCGGAGGCTGGACTTATGAGTGACACTGCACAGCACCCCAGGAAAGTCCATCTCGCCGGGCAGCCCGTCGCCGTCGTCCGTGAACGGGTGCCCATGGACGCGCTCACCGATTTCTTCGGCCGCGCCTTCGGAACCGTCATGGCAGCGGCGCAGGCGCAAGACTGCACACCGGCAGGTCCGCCTTTCGCGCTCTACCGCGGAATGCCCAGTGACACCGTTGACGTGGAGGCGGGATTCCCCATCGACGGTAATTTCACGGACACGGACGGCGTGGCCAGCGGGACCCTGCCTGAAACTGACGCGCTCGAAGCCCTCCACATCGGACCCTATGACAGCCTGGAAAAGACCTACCAGGCGATCCTTGAACAGATGGAAGCGGAAGGCCTCACCCCCGCGGACATCATGTGGGAGTACTACCTCAGCGACCCGGAACAGGAACCCGACCCCGCAAAGTGGCAAACCCGGGTCATCTGGCCCCTCGCGTGACGTGGAAATAGAGGCAATTATTGCCGAAAACAACACACCGGCAATCGTGGGAACCCTTTCTGCCTTCGGAATCCTCTTGATGGCCACAGCCATGGCCAGGGGGCCACGAGGGCTCTTCCCCCGGTGGACCGCGTGGCTGGGCGTGGCCACTGGAGCCCTGGGGGGTGGCCAGTGACATCCTCCGCCACGCGGTACCTGAGTTTTACTGGGGTTACGGAGTGCTGCTGTGGGTCTGGTTCATCGCAGTTGGTATCGCGCTGATCCGGCTTTCCCCGGGAAAAACGGGCGGTAGATCATCAGCGCCAGCCCCGCAAACAGCAGGGCGAATGCCAGGAACGCCGCCATCAGCGTGAGCGACGCATCCGGATCCCCCTTGACGTACATCACCACGGCCATCGAAGCCACCGACGCCGCCAGGAACGCGTAACCGGTCAGCAGCGGATACATGATCTTCAGCGCCCACCTTGCTCCCAGGAGCAATCCAATCCCTGAAGCAATGGCCGCCGGGACGATGATGCCAAGATCCATCAGCTTCACCATCCAGAAGGGTGTTGGGCTGGATGAATACTCGGTGAGCGCTGCAGGGTCCGTCCAGGCCGCCAATAAGGACCGCAGGTGCTGGCCCACCACAAGGAACACTGCCACCGCCAGCAGGGAGATGCCGGCGGTTTTCCGGGCTGACGGTGACGGGGCGGGCAGGTCCGTGGGGATGGCAGCCAGGGAGAGAACAACCCCGGCCTCGGCGAAAACGAAGACGGCCAGCAACAGCGGGAACCAATACTCCACGTTTCCCGGAAGCCGGAGGTACTCCTGCCCGATGATTACCTGCGCATAGGTGTAGATGGCGTAGACGCCAATGCCGCTGCCCAGGAGCGGTCCTGCGGGCTGGCTGCGGAACACCAAGACAGCAGCCAGGATTGTGGCCGGGAAAACCACGAACAGGGCTGCCGCGTCACTTCCCACCAACTGGTTGACGGTGGTCTCCGACGTGCGGTATCCCATGAAGCCGAACACCAGGGGCCCCATAAGCGATGCAGCAGCCATGCCGCACCCCAGGGCAACCAGGACAACTGCCAACGCCCGTTCAATCGTCCGCTGCCGCCGTCGGCTCCCCGAAACCAACCCGGGTGCATTCTTCATGGTCAACACCTCCTGCAGCGACGTTAGGCACGGACGCCGCGGCCGGATAGAGCCCAACGGCTCTGAAACCACGAAAAACAGCGACTGCCCCGCAACCCCACCGGCGCACCGGGTTTAACCCAACGAATGGCTGATACGGGACTTTGGCCCCTAATGCGCAGCTGCGCCCGCTGGCAGAGTGGATGACGGCCCGAAAGATGCACAATGGCTGGGCATTGTGTTGGGCTGCTGCACCGGATGCCGGTGGGCAGATGCGCTCCACACTTTGTTGGAGGCAAGACGCTTGAGGGAGAGCACCACGTATGGCAGGAACGTTCGAACTGTTTGTCGATGAGGATTCGCGGATCAGGTTCAGGCTTGTGACGCCGGACGGGCGTGTGCTTGTGGTGTCCGGACAGTACCAGGACAAACACCAGGCTGCCGCTGCCATCAAGGACGTCCGCGAATGCGCCGGCACGGGTTTGATCCGTGATCTCGCTGCGAACCCGGTCGAGGCACGGCCGGCCAGGCGCCGCCTTCAGGCCCGGGCGCTCTTTTCCGGCACAACAGGTTCCCTCGGTGCCGCCTAGAACACCGGCTGCCCCGTGACGGCAGAGGTCCAGACCCAAAAGGCCCAGGTCCTGGGCGTCAAAGGCCTGGTCAAACGCTACGGTGACCATACCGTCGTCGACGGCGTGTCCTTTCACATCGAGGCCGGCGAAACATATGGACTCCTGGGTCCCAACGGGGCGGGCAAGACCACCATCATCTCCATGGTGGCAGGGCTGATCCCGGCAGACTCCGGATCAATCGAACTGGTTGGTTCCGCCATGACTCCGGCGAGCACTCGGGTCAAGGGCCACATCGGCCTGGTTCCGCAGGAACTCGCCATCTACCCGGACCTGACGGCCAAGGAAAACCTCCTGTTCTTCGGCCGGCTCCAGGGCCTCAGCGGCCAGGAACTCAAAGGGCGGACTGCCGAGGTCCTGGAACTCATCGGCCTGGCGGACCGGGCCGGCGAGCAGACCAAGAAGTTTTCGGGCGGGATGAAACGCCGGCTGAACATCGGCATCGGGCTGCTCCACCGGCCAACCCTGCTGATCCTTGATGAACCGACAGTGGGCGTTGACCCCCAGTCCCGCAACTCCATTCTGGAATCGGTGGAAGGGCTTGCCACGGAGGGGATGGCCGTCCTGTACACCACCCACTACATGGAGGAGGCTGAGCGCCTCTGTGACCGGATCGCCATCATCGATGAGGGAAAGATCCAGGCTGAGGGCACCCGGAACCAGCTGGTGGAGCTGACCGGCGGCGTGGACCGCATCGACCTGCACGGCAGTGGAAACACCAGTGCCGCTGCCACCGCGCTGCGGCAGCTGCCCGGCGTCCAGCATGTCGACGGCGGCGCGTCAGGTTTGGCGCTGACGGTGCACAACGGTCCGGGCCTGCTGGCGCCCATCGTGGCCGAGGCCGGCCGGGCGGGGATGGCATTGACCTCCGTGGAGATTGTCCGACCCGACCTGGAGTCCGTGTTCCTGCACCTGACCGGCAAGGCCCTGCGGGACTGACGTGCGCGGACTGTGGACCATGGTGGCCAACGACCTTAGGCAGCGCATCCGGGACAAGTCCGTGTTCATCTTCTCCCTCCTTGTCCCCCTGGCACTCATGGGAGTCCTCAACCTTTCCTTCGGCGGCTTCGATACAGGAAACGTTGACCTGAAGCCCGCCGTCGTCATTGCAAGCTCTGAAGACAGCGGGCAGCTTGGCGCGGCGCTCCTGGAAGCGGTGGACGAACTCCCCGTCATGGACGTCACCGTCCGGAAGGTCCCTGCGGGCCATGTCAGCCGGGAAACCAAGGACACCGGGGCCGACCTGGGAATCATCCTGCCGGCGGACTTCACCACTCGGGTCACCTCCGGGCAGGCACTTTCCGTCCAGCTCGTTGAAGGGGATGCCGCAGGCGTTGAAACAAACGTCCTGATTTCCGTTGTGGACGGGCTCCTGGAGCAGTTTTCCGCAGGGACTGTAACCGCCGAAGCAGGGGACATTGCCGGACTCCCCCACCAGGTCCTCGGCGGACTGGCCCAGCAGGCCGCCGCCGGCACCCCTGCCCTGACGCTGTCCGAGGGCCAGGCCTCGGCTGAGCAGCTCTCGCTCAAGGGAACCCTGGTGGCAGGCCAAACCGGACTCTTCCTCCTCTTCACCGTTGGCTTCGGGGTCCTCGGCCTGCTCGCCGAACGGGAGGAAGGCACACTGTTCAGGCTGCAATCCACACCCGTTGCGCCCGGGACAATCATTGCGGCCAAGGCCTTGGTCGGGTTCGTTCTGGGCGTGGTGGCAACAACCATCCTGCTGGCCGCGGGCAGCGTCCTCTTCGGCGTCTCGTTTGGCTCACCGGCTGTGGTGGCACTCCTGGTCCTGGCGGTGGCCGCGGCCGCAACCAGCCTGACGTTCATCGTTGCCCGCCTTGTCCGCAGCGCGGAGCAGGCGAACATCGCGCAGTCCATCATCGCCATGGTGCTGGGGATCGCCGGCGGCGCGTTCTTCCCCATCGAAGCCTCGGGATTCCTCGCAGCCCTGATGGACCTGAACCCCATTGCGGCCTTCATCCGCGGCTTGGGCATCGCCTCGGGAGGAGGCGACGTGGCGGACATCGCCGTCCCCCTTGCCGTCATGCTGGGATTTGCCGCCCTGGCCACCCTGGCATCCCGCCTGCTTCCGGACAGGGGTGCCAGGGCATGAAAAGCATCATCGGTATCGCCGTCGTGGAGGTCCGGCTCTTCCTGCGGGACAGGTCCAACATCTTCTTCGTCTTCATCTTTCCCCTCCTGCTGATCCTGCTGCTCGGTTCGCAGTTCGGAGCCAACAGCGGCCAGGCACGCGTGGCACTGTCCGGCGCTCCTGGCACAGAGCTGGCGAAGGCCCTTGCCGGACAGCTGGAAGAGGACGGCGTCCAGGTGTCAACTGCCGGGCCGGAGACAGTGCGCGACCAGTTGAGCCGGGGAAGGACCGACGTTGGAATCTTCACCAGCGACGAAGACGCAGCGGCTTACGCAGCGGGCCGGCCCGCCGGCCTCGAAGTGGTGACGGCCTCGCAGTCCGCCGCGCAGGCAGTGCTGCAGGAGGTCCGCGCCTCCATCCAGGCCGTCAGCACAGAGCGCCGGCAACAGTCCCTCCTTGAATCCGCAGGAGTACCTGCAGCGGAAGCGGCTGCAGCTCTCGTGCAGGCAAGGACCTCGGTAGAACAGCCACGGGTGGAACTCGTGGACACCGACGACGTCACGCAGGTCTTCCAAGGGCTGGGCCGGTTCGACCTCGGTGCAGCGCAACAGCTCCTGCTGTTCGTCTTCCTCAGCTCCCTCACGGGTGCCGCCACTTTGATCAAGGCCCGGCGCCTGGGTGTCATCGCGCGCGTCATGGCGGCTCCGGTTGCAAGCTGGCAGGCCCTGGCGGGCCAGGCGTTGGGGCGGTTCGGAATCGCTGCCGTCCAGGGCGGCTACATCATGCTGGGAACAGCATTGCTGTTTGGTGTGGACTGGGGAAATCCCCTCCTGGCAGGGCTGGTTTTGGTGCTCTTCTGCGCGGTCTCGGCCGCAGCGGCGATGGTGATTGGCTCGCTGATGGATAACGACGCCGCCGCCTCGGGCGTGGGGGTCGGTTTGGGTCTGGTGCTGGCCGGGCTGGGAGGCTCGATGGTACCGCCGGAGTTCTTTTCCGAAACGCTCCAGGCAGTATCCCGGCTCACGCCGCACCGCTGGGCCTACGACGCTTTTGCGGATATCCAGCGGCATGACGGCACGCTGGCGGATATCCTCCCGCAACTAGGGGTTCTTGCTGCCATGGCACTGGGCCTGCTGGCTCTTGGGTCATTCCTGCTGCAGCGGAGCCTCAGCCGGGCGCTGTAGCCCGCGCGCTCCAGGCAGGGCCGCCGTCGTACCGCTGCCGGAAGCTGTACCCGCAGTCAGAAACTCGACGAACTTCCCGAGCCGGAAAAACTTCCGCCGCTGCTGCCATAACCTGTGGTGCTGCCGCTTCCGCCGCGGGCGGAGCTGACGCTGCTGACTCCGGTGTTGAGCCCTGAGTTGAAGGTGGCCACGGAGAAGAAATGGTAGGACGGGTAGACGGTGCCCAGGATGCTTGGCTCGTAGGTACGGCGGCCCTTGTGGTTGAGTCCGTCCTGGGCCGCCTCCATTTCCTTGCGCATCAGTTGCGCTTCCCGATCGTTCTTCGCGAATCCCTCAATGACGGTATCAGCGTGGTTTTCCAGGAGCACGGCCAGGCGGGACCTCGCCTCGTAGAGGCGGTCCAGCGCCTTCTCGGGAGTGATCTTTCCTTCGGCCAGCTCCGCCGTCCACCGCTCAATCTCCCGCAGGCTCTGGTCGCGGTAGGACCGCAGCGCCGCCGCCGTTGCCGAATCCCCCTGCCCGTTGCGCTTGGTGAGGAGTTGCTCCAGCCCCGACAGGTCCTTGCGGAAGGGCGCAAGCTGCCGGTCCCAGGCAGTGGGCCAGGTGTTGGCCCGGTTCAACAGTGCATTGGTGTCGGCAATGACGTCGTCCAGGGCGTCGAGCTCCGAGGCGGCGTCCGCATACTCCCGGGCGAGTTTGAGGTTCCTGCGGCGGCTCAGCTCGCGCCCGGACAGCGCGTGCACCTTCTGTGAGAGTTCGCTGGCGGTGTTGTACCGGTTCAGGAAGGTGCGGTGTTTTTCCAGGACATGGCCGCCGTACCGGGACGATTCCGGAATGGTGCCGGCATTCAGCTCTGTTACCTCGAGATCCATGCTGACGTTGGCATAGCTCTGGTCGCCGCGGTTGATCTCTTTCCGGCTGGAGGTCCTGGTAACGCCCCGTACGATGATCCAGGCGCCCGCCCCCACAGCAGCCGTTCCGGCTGTCACCCAGGCAGTGACCAGGAAGGCGGCGGACCGGTACCAGGGCTGGTTGATGAGTTCAGCCGCGCGCCGGACGCCCTCGATTGTGCCGTCCGTCCACTGCGCGTCACGCAGGAGGTCCTTTGCTGCATCCTGGATGTCGCTGCGCTGCTCGAGCGACACTTTCCGGTCTTCGCCCATGTAGGTACCAACATGGCGGCCCACAGGGTCAAGGGCGAAGATGAAGAGGCCGTCCGCCCATTTCTGCCCGTCCGCGCTGATCCACTCGGGGTGCCCGGTCCGGGCGAACCTCAGGACCTCTTCATTAAGGTTGTCCTCTGTCCTGCCGTTATAGGTGTAGACCACAACCCGGGTCGGTTCGTAGAAGTCCAGTCCCTCGAGTGCCGGAACCAACGTGGTGCGGTCCAGCACTCCTGCCCTGTCCTCCACCTGCACAGACACCGGAGGGACGGCGTAGGCAACCGCAGCGCCGGCCGTCAACAGTGCCGCCACAACCAGCAGCAGGCCAACAAGCCTGCTCATTATGCTGCCCAATGATTCCCCCTGACTGCTCGCCCGCCGCGGTCCAGGCCGCATTCCACCCGTTGTCCATGGCAACCGCCGCGGTGCCGGGCCAATTGGGGCATGGGGCTTCCTCGTTTCGTCAGCTTATTGCTACAGCAGCTGCGGGGTGGTCTGCTTGAATGAGCGGGTACACAGGGACCCACCTAAACAGCATGGGGTCCCGGAACAAGCCATCACAGGGCCGAAAGTCCCCGACCGGGAACGAGGGAACAATGGCGGAACCAGGATCCATCGTTGCCGGTTACGACGGCTCGGCTGAAGCTGCAGCCGCCGTCCAGTGGGCGGCGCAGCAGGCGCTTCTGCGTGGCTGTCCCCTCCGTGTAGTGCACGTGTCCATCTGGCCGCTGCTGACCAAAAACCTGGGTCCGGTTCCTGGTGTTGCGGACAGCGGACTCGAGCGGGCGGCGCAGGCCATTCTTGAGGATGGCGTCAGCCGTGCCAGAGGGGCGGCACCGGGGCTGGACGTTGAAGGAACGCTGCTCCAGGGACTTCCCGCATCGTACCTCGCCGAGATCTCGGCCGGTGAGGAGATGCTTGTGGTCGGCAGCCGCGGCTTGGGTGGCTTCCTGGGACTGCTGGTGGGCTCCGTGAGCCTCGAGCTGGCAGCTACCGCGACCTGCCCGGTAGCTGTCATCCGGCCGGACCTTCAGCCTGGCGGGCCCGTCGTCGTCGCGGTGGACGGATCCGGTTCTCCCGCTGCACTGGCGGACGCGTGTGCGCTCGCAGCCGTCTGGCAGGCGGCCCTCACCATCGTCCATGTCCGGCACACCCCACCCGGGTACGGGCTGCGTGGCCAGCCGGACGCTGAGGAACCCGCCGGGGACATCCTGGGTTCCGCCCTGGGCAGGGCGCGCACCCTGGCACCCTCTGTTCAGGCGGAAGGCAGGATCCTGACGGACACCTCGGTCCCCCACGCCATCATCAAGGCCTCGGAAGGTGCACGGATGCTGGTTGTGGGAACCAAGGGCCATGGGTTCCTCAGGGAGACCATAGGTTCCACCGCCCACGCGGTCCTGCACCATGCCCGTGGACCGGTCCTCATCTCGCGCCGCGGCACCGCAGCGCGCAGTGTGGAGGTGCAGTAACAGGGCTCCCCCGCCAACGCCCTTGGCCTTGATGGCGGTGATACCCAGGGACCTATGACCCTTCCACCCTGGAACCCATGGGCACATCCTTGAGGTTGATGCAGCACTCGGGAGCGCCCGGATTACCGACCAGCAAGGAGCAGTAATGAAAGCCATTGTCTACGGCGGACCCGGAAAGAAGTCCTGGACTGACGTGCCGGACCCGTCGATCGTCAATCCCAGTGACGCCATCGTCAAAGTGGACACCACCACCATCTGTGGAACGGACCTTCATATCCTCAAGGGCGACGTGCCGGCTGTACAGGAGGGAAGGATCCTGGGCCACGAGGGCGTGGGAACCATTACCGAAGTCGGGTCCTCCGTCACCACCCTGAAGCCCGGCGACCGGGTCATCATTTCCTGCATCAAGTCCTGCGGCCACTGCGCCAACTGCAAAACGGGGCTCTATTCCCACTGCCTCGGCGATGAAGGCGCCTCCGGGATCGGCTGGGTCTTCGGCCACCTGATTGACGGCACCCAGGCCGAGTACGTCAGGGTTCCCTACGCGGAAAATTCCCTCCACCTCCTGCCCGAAGGGGTCAGCGACGAACAGGCCGTCATGCTCTCGGACATCCTTCCCACGGGCTTTGAAATAGGGGTCCAGTATGGCCGGGTCAAGCCCGGAGACACGGTGGCGGTGGTCGGGGCAGGCCCGGTAGGGCTGGCTGCAATCGCCACCGCCGGGCTGTACGGAGCAGCGACCATCATCGCCATTGATCTTGACCGGAACCGGCTGGAGCAATCCCGCGGGTTCGGCGCCACCGACGTCGTTCTTTCCGGAGACGCGGACTGGAAGGACCAGGTGCTGTCCCGTACGGACGGGCAGGGCGTCGATGTTGCCATCGAGGCCGTAGGCATTCCGGCCACGTTCAGCATGTGCACCGAGATTGTCCGTCCGGGCGGCACCGTAGCCAACGTGGGGGTGCACGGCAAAGCAGTGGAACTGCACCTGGAGAACCTCTGGATCCAGAACATCAACATCAGCATGGGCCTGGTGAATGCCAATACAACGCCCATGCTGCTGAAGCTTGTTGCGCAGAAAAAGTTGCCGGCAGAGAAGTTCGCCACGCACCATTTCCGCTTTGACCAGTTCATGGACGCGTACGACACTTTCGCCCGGGCGGCAGAGACCAACGCCCTGAAAGTAGTTATCAGCGGCTGATGGGCCAGGGCAGGGGTGTCCACCCGGCCGGCAGCAATACCTTGCACCTATGCTGGTCCAGTGACCCCTGCCCCGTCCCCAAGTACCCTCGACGTCGTCGTCCATTCGGGACCGGCCGACTGGTGGGTCATCCTCGCCGGCCTGGGCCCCCTGGCGGTCCTTATCGCTGCCCTGCTGGCCTTTTACATCAACTGGCGCACCCTCAAACAGCGAACCAGCGCCGATGCCACCGCACTCGAGCAGAAAAGAGCCGCGGACACACAGGCACTGCTGCAAAAGACCGAAGCGGACAGCCGGGCCGAGTGGTGGCGCAGGACCCAGTGGGCCCTGGACCGCGCGTTGGACCAGGACGAAGGAACAAAGGCCCTGGGGCTGGCCACCCTGGAAGTCCTGGCCCGCAGCGAGCTTGCGCGCACCGAGGAACTTGAGTTGTTCGACATAGCCTGGAAGAGCGTGTGGGGTGATGAGAACGGGGACGACAACGGTCAGGACGCCGATGCCGCGCAGGAAGTGCCCTTCGTGGACGTTGATGGCAACATAGGCGAGAATGGAACGACGGATGAAGACAAGACCAAGGAGGCTGGAGCATGAGTGCAGCGTCGTCTGAACACCGGTTTGTCCATACTCCGCGGAACACCACCGCCAAGCCGGCGAAGAAAGCCACCCCTGCCGAGCATCGTGTGCAGGTGGCTGCCGCACGGCTGCGCGTCACACTGGACGAGCGCCTGGGCCGCGAAACTCCTGCCAGGACCAAGGCGCTGGCCAAGGAACCCATCTAGGCGCTTGCCAGGCCGTGACATGCCGACGTGCCCGTGCGCTGGATCAGGTGAGTGGTGGCTGCAGTAATTCTTGTCTGGAACCCCAGGGAAGCAGACCGCTGGGACTACCGTGCCGCCGTCGGGCAGGCAGTGGAGTCCGGCAGGTTCCTGCGCCCATGGAGCGTTGACCAGGCACCAAACGTCCGGGGAGGAACTGAAGCCTGGCTTTTTGCCACAGCGGGCAGTGACTCCGGCACCGGGCTGATCGGGCATGGAATGGTGATGTCCGAGCCATACCAGGCGGTTGACGGGGACGACGGCGCGCCAGGCTGGCACGTCAGCGTGGCGTTCGACGCCCTGCTCCCCCTCGGTGAGCAGGTACGGGCTGATACTCTCCGGTCAGCAGTCCCCGGAATACGCTGGGGCGACGCGATCGGCGGCACAACCATTCTTGTTCCACCCGAGGCGGAGCCAGGCCTTCGTCGGCTCTGGCGGGACGTCGGGCCGGTTCCGGCCGGTTGCGCTGAAGTGGTCCCGGGGACGTACCCGCCGGACGCTGTCAGCACCATCAGTGTCAATCGTTACGAGCGGAACGACGACGCACGCCGCGTCTGCCTGGCGTTTCATGGGACGTCCTGTGCCGTCTGCGGATTCTCCTTCGAGGCCTCCTACGGGCACGCCGGCACGGAGGTCATCGACGTACACCACATCGTTCCGCCGGAAATGCTGGGGAACGGCTATCTACTGGACCCTGTCGCCGACCTTGTCCCGTTGTGCCCCAATTGCCACGCCATGGCGCACCATGGCGTCAGTCAACCGCGCACTGTCTCGGAACTCCGGAGCATCATTGCCGTCTCCGGCCACTTCGGGGGCGAGGTGGTCAGCAGCCTCGCCCTCGAAGCCCAGGCGGATGCCCGGCGGATCCTCGAAAGTGGCCACGACCGAAGGTCCGGCAGCACGTGAAAGACGGGCAGCGCTGACTACTGCCCTGCCGGCGTGGTCCCGAACATCAGGGTCCGGCGCCGCACGTCGTAATAGACGGTCGCCGAACGTTTCAGGAGGTTTTGCAGAACCTCCGCATCCTCGGCGTCGAGTGTCAGCACTTCTTCCCAGGCGCCTTGGTCAAGGACCAGCTGGAGGGTCCAGGTGCCAGGCTTTCCGGCTTCACCGGCCACCCAGCTGAACTGGTAGTGGTTGAGTTGGCGGACCTGGATGCTGTCATCGGTTATGGGCTGTTTTGGGTTGGGGCTCATGGTCCCCTCCTGGATGAGTGGTGGGTGGGCCTTCTGCATAAGCCAAGACCCAATGTAGACCTGGTGCCCATCGAGAACCAGACCCTGTGCGAGGGTTGGAGCGGGTGATCCCCGGGTTCCGGCCTGGCGGGCATCAGGATTACGATTTTCAGAACGATGACCTGCCAGGGTCTGCCAGGCGCAGAGTGAGGACATGCCGTGACCGGAGGGACGAGCTATAGCGGACCGCACTGGCGGCGGGTGGTGGCGGCGCTTGGCAACGGGGATGCCCGTACCGCCTACGCGCAGGTAGTGCTCGGTGCCGGGCTGTCGGATGTACTTCCTGGCGTGAAGGACCAGCGGCGCAACAAAGCGATCGCCGCCCTGCTCGAGTCGGGGCTGATCGAACAGCATGCTGCGGGTGAACTCGTGGCGCCTGAGTCGATTTTCCGCGACCTTCTCGCCCGGATGCCCCGGCGGCAGGCGCAGAACGGCGTGGCCCGGTTCATGCGGCTGGGCAGGATCGAAAGGTACCCAGCCAACATGGGCGACCGCCGGGAACTGCTGGAACATATCGTCAGTGAGGCGATTGAGCCCGGCGAGCAGCTGACGGAGAAGCAGGTGAACGCACGGCTTCTCAGCTACACCGATGACGTGGTGCTGCTCCGCCGGTACCTGGTGGACTTCGGACTGATGGTGCGTACCGCCTCGGGCTCCTCATACTCCCGCCGGGAGACGTAGCCGCACCGCCAGGGCCAACGTCCTTTTGCAGGATGGGAGCTATCCTGCGGCCGGCAGCGTTGTCCCCGCCCGCAGCCCGAGGGCCATGTCCGATGTGAGCCCAAGAACCTCCACCAGGACATCCTCGTCGCGCTGGATCTCCGTGACCGTGGCGGATCGGGCTGACTTTTCGACGCGCCCGGCCGGGAACCCGTTGATGGCCAGAGCCCAGGAGTCGGCAGCGGGGTCGTCCGACTCCCACGTCACCTTTATCTCACTGACTGCGTCGATCGTGGACAGTACCTCAACCTGAACATTCCGCGGCGGCGCCAGCAACTGATGCGAAGGGACGGTGCTGACATGAACGGGGGTCTTCAGGACGTGGGTGCTTCCAACCATGTTCGTCACCCGAAGGAACATCTCGCCCTCGAACTCATTTTCATAGGTGTGCTTAAGGACCGGCCCCGAGGTGGTCGCATCGTATGTGCCGTCGCCGTCGAGGTCCCACTCGTACTTGTTTACCGCGCCGGCGGACGATGAAGCATCGAAGGTGATCTCCATACCCGGGGCTGCGAAGTAGCCGTTGATCGGCAGCCTCGCCTCCACACCGTTGTTCTTGCCCAGGGGAATGACGTTGACCTGCACAGGCGAACCGGTGCCCTGGCTGTAGGGGGTGGGGCCGGGCTCACTGGCAGCCGCCTTCGGGGAGGGAATCCCGGCGGCAGTTGAAGTCGTGATGAGGTCTGGTGCGCTGGCATCGGCGCACCCGGAAGCCAGCACGAGAACCAGGCCGGCAGACGCGAGTCCCCAGGCGCTTCTTTTCATGATCTCCCCCATCGATCGTTGCCGTCACCGACAAGAATGCGCAGGGAGATGCGGCTCCCGGTAGAGGGACAGACACAAGATTGCGGAAAGATATTGGATAAGTGGCTGCCGCGGGAAGTCTCACTGACCAGGCTGAACAGAAAGGTGTGTTCCCCGCAAAGGGGAGCACAGCCCGGGCGGTTCCCGCCGAAGGTGGGGGCGCGCACCTCGTGGCGATCGACGTCGTCGGCCGCTGACTCCTGCTGCAAGCCAGAAAAAAAACCAATCAAATATTCAAATCCCGAGACTCACATCGTTCCGGTCGGGGTTATCCTCAAAATGCGTATCCAGTTGCGGGGGCGGGGCGGGGGCTAGGCGCACCCGCGGTGTAACGTCCGCGGGCCAGTTTCACTGTTTGCATTCATACCGGGGAAACCCGGAGGATTCAAAGGAAACCAGCATGGGCCGTCGACGCGCAGCAACTGATCCGATCTATCCACGCTGGGTCTGGGTCGCCGTGGCGGCCACCGTGGCAATTCTCATTGTTGGCGGAGGATTTTTGCTGCGAAGCCTGATCTTCCCCGCCGATTCAAAGGAAGGCGGGATTGCAGCCGAGAACGGCAGCACACCCTCAGGCCAACCCCTGGCGCAGGACAGCCCTGCCACCGCCGCCGGGGCCACACCTTGCGTACCGTTGAACATCCTCACGTCCTTGGAGAACGCGGACATGGTCCGGGCCCTGGCGGCCGGATACACGGCCAAACCCCGCAACGTCGACGGCAAATGTGTAGCCCCCGCAGTGGTCCAGGAAAAATCGGGAGTCGCTGCCGGCAAGGTTGCTGCGCAGTTCCCGGGCGCGCCACCCGGTGACAGACCCGCGATCTGGCTGCCGGATTCCTCCGCCTGGTTACGAATAGCGGGGGAAGCCGGCGGAGGGAGCCCTGTTCCGCAGGAGGGAACCAGCATCGCCCGGAGTGCCATCGTCGTCGCCATGCCGGAAACGATGGCAGGTGCCCTTGGCTGGGACAGCAACCCGCCGTCGTGGTCAGAGGTCTTCAGGATGGCCGAGGACCAGGACGTCTGGGAGCGCCTGGGCCGCGGCGAGTGGGGGAAGTTCAAGTTCGGCAAGGCCAGCCCGCTCGTTTCGACGTCAGGTTTGATGGCCCTCGCTGCTTCCTACGGTGCCGCCGGCGGCAGTGCAGGTGGTTTGGACGGAATGGAGCTGGGCGCACCGTCCCTGGTAGAGAAAGTGCGCGCCGTGGAGCTCGGCACCAGCCACTATATGGCCACCCCGGAGCACTTCCTGTGGCACGCAAGGGAGGCTGATGACGCCGGGAACATCGCCGAATTCCTCTCCGCCGTGATCGTGGATGAAAAATCTGTCTGGGACTATAACCGGGGAGTAGTCAGCGAGGACGGAAAGACCAAGCAATCCGGCCCTGCCCCCAAGGAGCCCCTGAGGGCCATCTATCCCAATGACGGCGTCCACGTGGCGGACAACCCTGCGGTCATCCTCGACGGGGATTGGGTGGGGAGCCAGCAGCTTCTCGCGGCCCGGGATTTCCTCGCGTTCGCAACGACTCAGCAGGGGCAGGACGTTGTCACGGCCTCCGGATACCGGAGCATCCAGGGCGCGCTGGACCCGGATGTCGCCGGAACCGGACGGTACGCTGAGACGCTCCAGCCGCTGCCACTGCCCAAGGCGGAGGTGCTTGTTGCCTTGCAGGACAGCTTCCCCGAGGTACGCAAGCGGGCCAGGGCCTTGTTCCTGCTGGACGTCTCGGAGTCCATGGTGCAGGAACCTGGAGTGACCAAGCTGCAGCGGGCCAAGGATGCCGTCCGGAAGGCACTGGATCATTTTACGGATGAGGATGAGATTGGGCTGGCCGCCTTCTCCCAGGAAGGCGACGGCCCGTTGCTGCCGGGCATCGTAAGCCCGGTCGCCCCGTTCCAGACCAATAAAGAAGACCTCATCGCCAAGCTCAACGAGCTCAAGGCCGTGGACGCCACGCCCCTGTTCGAAGCGGTGGGCCGGTTCGCGGGAGATCAGGCAAAGGACTACAAAGCCACGTCCATCAACACCATCGTGCTTTTGAGTGACGGAAAAAACGACACCACCCACCCGGGAGACCTGGGCGGGCTTTCCCAACAGTTGAGCCATCAAAACCACTCGACGCCGGTACTCGTCTTCACCCTCGCATACGGGCCCGACGCCGATGTCCCCACTCTGCTGGAAATCGCCAGGGCCAGTGGGGCTCACTACTATGACGCCACTGATCCGACCAGGCTCGAAGAGGTGCTGGGCGAACTGGTAACCAGTTTCTAGGCCAACGGCCAGCGGATCGGGCACTACCGTTGTACGCCCCGCAGGAAGGCCAGGCCGCTCGCGGCCAACTCGTCCTGGCTTGCGGCGAGGGGCCGCCAGATGGACGCCGCAACGGCAATCGCCGCGTTATCCGCAGTAAAACTTTCGATGTTCAACGGTCCGCTGTACCCCACCTCGTCCAGGGCCTCCAGAAAACCTTCCCAGTCGGTCTGGTCCCTGCCAGGGGCGCCGCGGTCGTTCCCGGCAACCTGCACGTGAACTATGTGCTCGCCGGCCGCCCGAACCGCGGCTGCGAGCGAACGCTCCTCGATGTGCAGGTGGTAGCTGTCCAGGGCAAGTCCAATGCCGTTGCCGAGCAAGGGCTCCAGCGCCTCAAGCGCCTGGTCCACGGTGTTGATCAGGGACGTTTCATACCGGTTCAGCGGTTCGATCCCCAGCACGACACCTGCTTCCTGTGCCCGCGCCGCCACCGGTTCGAGGTTCCGGCGCAGCTCAGCGTAGGCCTCCTGCCGCTGCCCCGGCGACATCCTCCAGACCCGGCCGGTCCGGGCGTAAAAGGGACCGCAAACAGTGGGCGAACCGATGCTGCCCGCCATGGTGACGCAGGCCGTGAGGTAGGCCTGGGTGCGCTCCACGGTGGCCGGGTCCGCGGCGACGAGGTCGCGGCCCGGCGCCATGGCACCGACCAGAAAGGGTGCAAGTCCGGTGGAGTCCAGGGCTTCGCGCACCGCTTCCGGCGTAAAATCACCGGCGTTTTCGAGCGGCAGTTCGACGGCGTCGAAACCCATGGCGGCGATCCTCGCCAGCTGTCCGCCCAGGGTGGAGTCCGTCAGCGGTGATTCCCAGACCCACGTGCTGATCCCGATAAGGCGCTTCACGCTGCTCCCTCCAACGCCGTTTCAAGGACAGGCTCAGGGCATTTGCCGCTGCTGCCAGACCTCCGGGTAGCCGGGGAGGTCCTCGCCGCCGAACTTGGCGTAGTGGCCGCCGGGCATGCCCTCATTGCGCTGCAGCCAGTCGTCCAGTTCGTCCGCCAGGATGGGCTCCTGCGGGAGGACCCATTCGGCCGGAATCTGCTCGCCCTTGAAGATCTTTTCCAGGGCCAGCAGCGGGGTCCGCCACTGGAAGTTGGAGTAGACGGGGGCCATGGCGTCGATGCCGGTTTCCTTCCACTTGGTCAGGAAGCTCATCTCATCCTCGCCGGTCATCACCGGCAGCTCCTTGCCTGCATCCTCGAACGCCTCGAGGGCAGCCACGGCACCGTCCCCTGCGTCCATCCAGACGCCTTGCACGTCGCCGGTGGCCAGTTCATCGGAAATGATCTTCTTGATCTCCGTGGGGTCCGCTCCGGTGAAGTAGTCCTTGGCCTGGATGCCCTTGTCCTCAAAGATCTTCTGTGCTGCCGCCCAGCGGTGTTCCAGCACGTCCACGCCGGGAAGGATGCGGAGGGCCACCACTTTGTCACCGGACTCCAGCCTGTCCGTCAGGAACGTTGCGGTGTCTATGCCCCAGGCAAAGCCGCCGATCGGGTGGATGAACGTGGTGGCGCAGTCGGTTTCGACGCCCCGGTCAAACACCACCACCGGCTTGCCGGTCTCGCAGGCACGTTCCACCGCCTGGGTCAGGGCCGCCGTGGAGTTTGGCGATATGACGAACCCGTCACAGTTTCCCTCGTCAATGAAGTAGTCGATGTCCGCGATCTGCGTGTTGTCGTTGTCCTTGGCGTCCCGGGTTTCCATCTCGGAAATGACGCCCGAGTCCTGCAGGACCTTGAGCTGCTGGTTCATGGTGATCCAGCCGGTCTGGCGCCACGGGTTGGAGATGGAAGCATTGGCGAAGCAGACCTTTTTTGGTCCGGATGAGGCGAACTCCGTGGTGTCCGTCATGTCCCCGGCAATGTACTGGAGGTAGGGCTGATCCGCGTTCCCTTCAAAGGTCGCCGAGCGTTGCTCGAACTGGGCGTCGTACAGTGCTTGGTCGAACCATTCCTGGCTCGCCGGGCTGCTTTCAGCCGGCGCACCGGTGCCCGGTGCTGCCGTTGTTTCGGTAACCGACGGATCTGTGGTGGTACAGGCAGTGAGCACTACCAGCGGCAGTGCTGCGCCAAGTGCCATCGCGCGAATAGAGTTTTTGCGCATCAGACTCGATCTCCTCCTTGTTCGGTGCCCTCCTGGGGCATGGGTGCTGCGCTTAGCCGGTGCCGTTCGTCATGGGCACCGGAAGTCGCGCCCTTGCGCTTGCGCTGCCATGACTTGGACGCTGCTGCCACAGCGATGATGATGATTGCCCCCTGGACCGTGTCCCGCCAGGTGGCTTGGACCCCCATGAAGTTCAGGAGGGTGAACAATGCCTCGAGGGCGAACGCGCCGGCCGCCGCGGACAGGACCCAGCCGCGACCGCCTCCCAGCACCACGCCCCCGAGGACGACGGCGGTAATCGCCGTGAATTCGTATCCCCGGCCTACCGATGGGTGGACTCCGGCGTATCCCACGAGGAGGATGCCGGCGACAGTAGCCGAGAGCGACGAGAGCATGAAAGCCCGCGTCCGGACCCACCAAACGCGGGCGCCGGCCAGTTCAGCTGCCCGTGGATTGTCACCGACGGCGATGAGCATCCTGCCGAAGGGGCGGCGCATCAGGAGGAACGCCAGGAGGGCCACTGCCGTCAGGATGATCACAGGGTAGGGAATGACATCCAGGACCGGTACGTCCTGGATCCCCCCGCGCCCTATCTGCCGGAAGCTGTCCGCAGGGTTTCCCTGCGCCGCGCCGCCGGTCCAGTACAGGACCAGTCCGAGTAAGGCCAGCATCATGCCCAGCGTCACAATGAAGCTGGGCACCTTCAGCAGGGTTGAGATCAGCCCGTTCACGAGCCCGATGAACGCACCGAGCACAAACATCAGGATCAGCACCGGAATCACCCGGGAATCGTCCTGCCGGATGAGGTTGCCGGCAACAATGACCTGCATGGTCACCACCGAACCCATCGACAAGTCGAATTCGCCGCTGACGATAACGAAGTACTGGCCGACGGCGGCGATCGCTATCGGGGCCGTCCTGCCGATGAATCGGATGAGGGAGCCCGGCTCCCCGAAGGAGGGATTCAGGACGATGATGGTTGCCAGGAGGCTGATCAAGAGGATGAAAACGGCGCCGCCGGGAGTGCGCACAACCCGTAAAAGCTGCTGGGAACGGCTGGCGCGGTTCTGCCGGAGGACGGCGCTTCGCCCGGAGGGCAGTGCCGCGCTCATGGCCCCTCCGCCTGTGCAGCCTGTGCAGCCTGTGCGGCAGGAGATTGCGGCGAAACCTTGGAGCTGAACCGTTCCGGCCTGTTGACGATCCTGCGGCGGGCATACACGGCGACGGCGACGACGATCACCACGCCCCTGACCACGTCCTTGAGGAAGGGGTTGATCTGCATGACGGACATGATGTTGTCCAGCATGGCAAAGATGAGGACGCCGCCGAGGGTGCCGGTGATGGTCCCTTTGCCGCCCGCCAGCAGGGTGCCGCCGAGGACGACCGCGGCGATGGAGAGCAGGTCATAGCCGCCCTGCGAACCCACTGTCGGGCTGCCCACGCCCAGCCGGCTGGCGAGGAGCAGGCCGGCCATGCCTGCCATCAGCGAACAGATCACATGGGCCGTGATCACCGGCAGGTCGATGCGGATTCCGGAGGTCCGGGCCACGGAGATGTCACCGCCGACGGCGTAGAGGTGGTGGCCCAGCCGGGTGCGGTGGAGCAGCAGCATTGCCAGGGCTGCGCAGGCGAGCATGATGATGGTCGAGATGGGAACGGGACCCAAACCCGTCGCCCCGATCAGCCGGAACGAGAGCGGGGCCTGGCCAAAGCTGCCTTTGAAATTGGTGGCGAGGTAGCCGCTGATGATGAGGCCCATGCCCAGCGTGGCGATAAACCCGTGCACGTTAAGGCGGGCCACTATCAGCCCGTTCGCGAGGCCGATGACAGCCGCTGCAGCCAACGTGAGCATCACGCCGGGCAGCACGTTGGCCGGGTTGTTGGCCATCACGCCGGCGGCAATCAGGCTGGCCAGGCTGGTGACGTAGGGAACCGAGAGATCCAGGCTGCCGGCCAGGATGACCAGCGTCTGTCCGATGGCGATGAACCCCAGGACGCTGGTTCCGGTCAGGATGCTGGAGATGTTGCCCTGGCTGAAGAAATTCCGCCCGATCGTGCTGACCAGCAGGGCACCGACAACCAGCGTCAGCAACGCCACCAGGTAGACGATTTGTGTGGAGGACAGGCGATCAATCATGCCGGCACGCTGATTCATGCTCCTCCCTCCGGTGCAATCCTGGCGCCCGTTCCCAGCTGAAGGACTGCTTCCTCGGATGTTCCGGCCGGAAGCTCGCCGGCGAGGCGCCCGTCGCGCATGACCAGGATCCGGTCGGACATGCCGATGACCTCCGGTAGTTCGCTGGAAACCATCAGGATGGCTTTGCCTTCGGCCGCCAGCCGGCGCATCAACCGGTACACCGCAACTTTGGCTCCCACATCTATTCCGCGGGTAGGTTCATCCAGCAGCACCAGGCGGGGCCGGATGGCCAGCCACTTGGCAAGGACCACTTTCTGCTGGTTCCCGCCGGAGAGGTACTGCACCTCCTGGTCCAGGTCCCGGGCAACGACCTCGAGGGAGGAAAACACGCCGGGAATCCCGGTTCTGGCCGCTCTTGTACGGCGCGGAAAAACTGACCTGATGACGGTCAGCGCGTTATCCAGGATGGACTGGTTAAGGCTCAAACCCTCTGCCTTGCGGTCTTCCGTAATGAGGGCCATCCTCGCCCGGACCCCGTCCCTCGGTGACCTGGGCAGAAACTCACGGCCTTCCACCTTCATGGCGCCGCGGCTAAAGGGGGCGGCGCCGAATATGGCGTGCAGCAGTTCAGTCCTCCCGGAGCCCTGGAGACCGGCAAGCCCGACGATCTCCCCCGGACGAATGCTGAAGCTGATCCCCTCCAGCTGGCCGTTTCCGGCACCGCGGAGTTCGAGAATCGGTGTGGCGGGGACGCCGGCTCCAATGATTTCGGCGTTGCCGCGGTCGTCGTCGGAATCTGGCGGTGGCAGCTTGTCCGGGAAGAAGGCTGAAATAGGCCGGCCCACCATCAGCCGGACCAGGCTTGCATCGTCGAGTTCTGAGGCGGGTCCGGTGCTGACCACCCGGCCGTCTTTGAGGACAGTGATGACGTCGCACAGATCGAAGAGCTCCCGAAGCCGGTGGGAGACATAAAGGATGGCCGTTCCACGTTCCCGGAGGCGGGACACGATCTGGTAAAGGAGCTCGACTTCGGCGCCGGCCAGCGCGGCGGTGGGTTCGTCCATGGAGACGATGCGGGCGTCATAACTGACCGCCTTTGCGATCTCCACTACTTGCTGCTCGGCTACGGTCAGGCTCCGCACCTGTGCGGTTGGCCGAATGGCGGTGATCCCCAGCGATTGCAGCAGCTCCGCCGTTTTCCGGTTCATCAGTGCCTTGTTCACCAGAGCCCCGCGCCGCGGCTCCCGGCCAAGGTAGATGTTCTCGGCAACCGTCCGGTCAGGAAGGAGGTTGAACTCCTGGAATACAGATGACAGCCCGGCTTCGTGGGCCTTTGTGGGGTGGCTGAAATTGACCGCCTGGCCGTCCAGGAGCACCGTTCCCGCGTCCGGCTGGTAGACCCCGGCGAGAACTTTCATCAGGGTGGACTTCCCCGCACCGTTTTCGCCCACGAGCCCGTGGACCTGGCCCCGCTGAAGGGTAAGGTGGGCGTCTTCCAGAACGGGAATGCCAAAAAAACTTTTCGTCAGTCCACGGACTTCCAGGAGTGGGGGCGGGGCTTCCGAACCATGAGGGCGCACACCGGGGATCGACGATGCGCCAGTCCGCTCACGGTTCTCCATCGATCCGCCCACGCCTAACTGTTACAGGGGCGGTTCCGTTCCGTCAAGGAAAAGTGATTGCCTGCTACTGGGCCGGTCCGCGGAGCCCCGCGGCGAATTTTCCCGAAGTTTTGGTAGGGGCACAGCGATTCCGGTCCGCCGACCTACCATGTTCCTCATGAAGCTTGCCCGAGAGGCACGATCGGCTGCCGTAGTGCTCAATGCCCAAGCACGGCGGGGGGCGGCGGCACAGAATCTGGTGGTGGACAAGATGAGAAGGGCCGGCGTGCCTGTCTCCTCCGTGCACCACGTGCTGTCCGGGGCGGAGCTTGCCGCGACGCTCGATGGTGTCATGGCGGACGGGCACGACCTGGTCATTGTCGGCGGCGGCGACGGAACGGTGACCTGCGCGGCGGGTCGCCTTGCCGGCACCGACGTCATGCTCGGCGTTCTGCCGCTCGGAACCGCGAACGACCTCGCCCGCACGCTTGAGATCCCTACTGACATGGACAAGGCATGCGCCGCCGTCGCAGACGGCAAGGTGGTGGACATCGACCTCGGCCGGGCAAACAGCCTCCCATTCCTCAACGTTGCGTCCGCTGGCCTATCGGTAGGTGTCACCGAGGCTCTTAGCCCTCTCCTGAAACGGCATATTGGGCCGATGGCATACGGGATCGCCACCCTGCGCGCTTATGCCCGGCACTCGCCGTTCCGGGCCCGCCTCGAGTTCCCGGACGGGGACCACGGCATGATGCAGCTCGAGGACCTGCTTCAGGTGGCTGTGGGCAACGGACGGCACTATGGGGGCGGCAATACGGTCTCGCCGACCGCAGGGATCGACGATCACACGCTTGATGTCTACGCGATCCTGGCCGCGCCGCTCCGAGAGCACATCAAGATTGCACGGCTGCTTAAGGACGGAAGCTTCGTCGAGCACGACAGGGTCTACCACCTGACGAGCCGGCGTGTCCGGCTCATCACCGAGCCGCAACTGTCAGTGAACCTCGACGGCGAGATAGCGACGATCACGCCTACCGATTTCACCATCCAACGCAACGCCGTGCACGTCGTCGTTCCACAGAGCAGCAACAGCGCCCTTTTCGACGGCTAGTACCCCAGTGGAACCAGCAGATCGGAGGAATTTGCCATGCACGTCCTGATGATGTCGTTCGGGACCCGCGGGGACATTCAGCCCTATGCCGCCCTCGCCGGTGCGCTTGCCCGCGCGGGGCACGACGTCACCCTCGCTGTTGCTGCAGGGTTCGCGGACCTGGTGCCACAGGCCGGACCCGGGACTATCAGCCACCGGCCGGCGGGCTCCACAATGTTGCGCCTTCTGCAGGAAGTCATGCCCGGGCTGAGCGGTCCCCGTGACGCGTTGCGGACACTGGGGATCATGACCTCCGCGATGCGGGAGCTGAACGCGGAGTGCTGGGCCGCCGCGCAGGCGGCGCGCCCCGACGTCGTCGTCTACCACCCCAAGTGTCTTGCCGGGCCGCACATCGCCGAGGCGCTGGGGGTGCCCGGCGTCCTTTCCCTCCCGTTGCCGTTCTTCACCCCGACGCGTGCGTACCCCATGCCGTTCTTCGGCGGCGCCTCCTTCGGTGGGTTGGGCAACCGCGTCTCCTATGTGCTCCGCCGGATGAGTGGGGCCATTCACGGCGGCATGGTCAACGACTTTCGGCGCGAGGTCGGTCTGGGCCGCACCCGCCGCCTGGCCGACCCGCTCAGGAATCCGGACGGCAGCCCGGTCCACGTGCTGTACCCGTACAGCCGGCACGTTGTGCCAGTCCCGGATGACTATCCGCCATCGGCCCACGTCACCGGCTACTGGTTTCTCGATCACAGCGGCGACGGCGAAGGCTGGAACCCGCCCGCGCAACTGGCGGACTTCCTCGCGGCCGGCGGGCCTCCCGTCTACGTTGGATTCGGTTCGATGGGGTTTGGGAAGGGAGCGGACGATCGACGGGACGCCGTGCTGGCCGCGCTGCGGGTGCATGGTTTACGCGGAATCGTGGCGACCGGGTGGGGCGGCATCGCTCCCGGCGCGGCCGGGACCGACGATGTCCTGGTGGTGGAAGGAGCGCCGCACGAATGGCTCTTCCCCCGTGTCTCTGCTGTCGTGCACCATGGCGGTGCGGGCTCGACGGCGGCCGGCATCCGGGCGGGCCGGCCAACGATGGTCGTGCCGTTCCTTGGTGACCAGCCGTTCTGGGGCACGCGGGTCCATGCGCTCGGCGTCGGACCTGCACCGCTGCCGGCCAGGCACCTCGGTAAGGGCCTGACGGACCGGCTCGGCGAACTCATCCGCACTCCGTCCTACGCCTCCCGTGCCGAGGAGGTGGGCGCCGCAGTCCGCGCCGAAAACGGCCTTGCCGCCGGTGTACAGGTCCTGGAGCAGATCACGGGTGGTCTTGCTGTTCACTAGGGCTCCGATGTCAGTCCGGCTGGCAGATCATGAACGGGTAACGGCCACGCCGCTGCAATCACGTGTTAGTAACCGTTGGAAATCCGGGAGGCCATCCACGGCGGCTCGTCCCTACAATGAGCCATGGATTCGATCCCTGCGGTGATCCTTATTCTCGGTGCCGCTTTCGTCTGGATTGGTTTGACCGTCTTCGTCATTTTGAGGTTGCGCCGCCGCAGGAACGGGTCCTCGCTGGTGGCTTCGGCACCCCCTGCAGCAACCGGCAGCAGCCGCCCGCACCGGCAATGGCGCCGCATCCGGCGAGTAACGGGACAAAGACTTGAGGAGAGTCGACGGCGGAGGATGCCTCCCCGGAAGGTTCGCGGATGAAATCGTCCGCGAGTACAGTGGGTATCCGCTACAAGGTCCGGTAACCGCGGGGCCACAGCACCAACCTCTCCGACTTCAACGGACGCTTGTTGACCGGATGCTAATGACCCAGGAGCAGGCATTGGCTACTATCGAGGTCCCACGCTCAGTCGGCCGAGGTCACAGAGTCCGTCAGGCCAAAGAGCCCAAGGCGAGCAGAGAGGCTAGCCATGGACTTCAGCCAATCCGCTGAACATCAGCTCGACCCCTTTCCCCACTATGAAAGGATGCGGGAAACGGCTCCCGTCTTTTACGACGAACAATCGGGAAGTTGGCACGTTTTCCGGTACCACGACGTCCAGCGGGCACTGTCCGACTACGCAACTTTTTCCTCACACATGGGTGGTGACGACGTAGAGGGTACCGGCCAACTCTTCGCCTCGAGCCTGATCGCCACCGATCCCCCAAGGCACCGGCAGCTGCGTTCGCTGGTCACTCAGGCGTTCACGCCCAAAGCGGTGGACGCGCTGGCTCCCCGTATCGCCGGGCTCACGGACGAGCTCCTGGAGGGAATCGTCGGCCGCGGCAGCGCAGACCTCATTCAGGAATTGGCGTATCCGTTGCCGGTCATTGTGATCTCCGAGCTTATGGGTATCCCTGCGGAGGACCGTGAGCGCTTCAAACACTGGTCCGATGTGATTGTCAGCCAGACGCGGACCGGTTCGGCCAGTGAGAGCCACTACGCCGCAAACATGGAGATGACAGAGTACTTCCTGGCCCTGATCGACCAACGCAGGAGCCGGCCCGGCCAGGACCTGATCAGCACGCTGCTGGGAGCGGAAATTGACGGCCAGAAATTGTCGGTGCCCGAACTGCTCGGTTTTTGCGCTCTACTGCTCGTCGCCGGCAATGAGACCACCACCAATCTGATCGGCAACGCCGTTTTGTGCCTGACTGAACACCCCGGCACCATGGACCGCCTGCTGAAGGAACCCGCACTGCTTCCCCAGACCATCGAGGAAGTGCTCCGCTTCCGATCGCCGGTCCAGTCCATGTACCGGTCGACAGTCACTGAAACCACCTTGGGAGACGAGCTGATTCCCGCCGGGGCACCGGTCGTGGCTTGGATCGGTTCCGCCAACCGGGACGAGGTGCAGTTTCAGCGGGCTGCGGAATTCGACGTGGACCGCAGCCAGAACCGGCACCTGGCGTTTGGCCACGGTATTCACTTTTGCCTCGGTGCGCCGCTGGCCCGGCTCGAAGCAAGGATCGCACTGGAGGCACTGCTGTCCCGATTGCCCGGGCTTTCGCTGGATCAGGGAACGCACCTAGAGCGGATGGAAAGCACCATCATCTACGGGCTGAAGGCACTCCCGGTGACGTGGCAGCCGGCCTGACCGAGATAGGAGCAACGGCCGTCGTCATTGCGGCGATGGTGTCGGCGCTGCTGATCAGGCTGGGACGTCGGAGAGTGGAAACCACCAGGCCGAGGGCCTGCTTGTTTTGGCATGCAGCCATGCCACCATGGAAGAGTGCGGGTGAAGGGTAGGTGGGCCCTGTTAGCGCTTGCCGTGTGCGTTCTGGTCCCGCTGGTCGGTTTGACGGGGTGCACCTATAACTATCCCGAGCCAGTGGGCAGTCCTACAGCTGCCTCCGCGCCCGCAACCGCCGCACCCCAGCCGCGCGACAACACGGAGATTCTGGAGAGGGAAGCCGAAAACTACGCTGAGCTGTACCGGCAGCTGAGGGCAGCACCGAGCCCCGTTCTCCTTTCTGAGGCCGGGCCACTTGACGGGCCGGTCAGGGGCTTTGGAAAGTTCGAGAAGGTGCCGACGGCCGGGCAGTACACCGTCACCGCTGCCTGCGTTGGTGCAAGGGGCGCAAAGGTCTCCATTGGACAGGAGCATCCCGGCGCCCCCTTCCGGCCGGTGGAGCTCGAACTCGGTTGCGGCGGGTCCACGTCGCAGGTGATTGCACTTGAGCAGGGGTACCTTTTCGCGCATCTGGTACTGCCCGAACCTGGTGATACTCCGTGGACGGGGGCAGTTGGAGGGGTGCGGGTGACCGGAGGCGGTCCCGGGACGGATCCTCCCCGGCTCAGAAACTGAAAAGTTCGTCCAGGCAGAGGCCTGGGGCCTGTTGGGGACTCCCACGTACGATCACGTCCAGGCACGGGGCGCCGACGGCTTAAAACCCGTTGATCGTGTAGCGGCGCTCGATTCCGGCGGTGGCCCGGCCCCAGGTGCTGCCCGCTACCCGTTCCTGGTGAAATTTGAAAGCAGCGGCATCGCTGAAATGCTCGTCGACCTGCCACACCAACGGTTCCCTTGTGGGCGTCACTGTGAATGAAACGCACCCAGCCTCAGCCCGCGTCAGCATGACGTGTTCGTCAAGGTGCTGCACGACGATGGCAATGTCGTTGGTGTTGCGGCACACGAGCTGTCCGCTCAAATAGACATCAGTCACTGACCCATCTTCGCGCATGAATCCCCTGGTCCAGGATTCATGGAGCCTATGTAACTTGCCGGGTCGGAAAGTCTTCAGATAGTCTTTCCATCATGGAAAACGATTTCGAACGGAACCCCTCGCCCGAGGAAGCCGCGGCCAGTCTCCGTGGCCTCGCTGCTGACCGGCAGGCGCTGGCCGATGGAGTGCACGTCCCGAAAACGCTGCTGGCCGCGCTCGGAGGGGTGGCGGCATGGTGGGTGGCTGGGGCCGCTGTGGCTAATCCAGGTGAAAACTACGCGCCACCATCTTCGGGGTGGCTGGCCTTGGTCGCAGCCCTGGTGACATTTCACCTGATCCGCCGTGAAACCGGAATCAGCTTCCGCAAGATGGGCCTGCGCGCTGGGCTCGTGACCGTGGCAATTATCGCGCTTTGCCTGATCCTCTTCTCAATCTCGCTCGGCCTGGTTTCGTTCGGCGCACGCTGGGCAGTTGTGCTGACCAGCCTCTCTGCCTTCGGCATAGTCTCTTGGCTCGCGGGCGTCGCCTTCCGTTCGGCGCTGGATCAGTTGCGCCAATGACTAAGGCCCGGTTCGACGACCTCATCCATGCGCCCGTGCGGCTGCGTATCTGCGGAGTGTTGCGGCAGGTGGATCAGATGGACTTCGCTGTACTGCGTGACACGCTCGACGTCTCAGACGCAACCCTCTCCAAGCACCTCAAGACGCTGGCTGAGGCCGGATATGTCAGCCTGAGTAAGGCTGCATCAGCCTCCCGAAGCGATGCCCGCCGCCTCACCTGGATCGCTCTCACTCCGGCCGGACGGGACGCCTTCGGCGCGCACCTGCAGGCGTTGCAGGAGATCGCCGGCATTCCCGAGTGAACCCGTCACCTGGTCATTGGCCCTCAAGAACGGCGGCGGGCTTTACCGACGGCGGTGTGAGCGTCAGTAACAGTGGGCTCGCTATGTGTCCGGTCCGGCTAAGGCGATCGAACCGAGCAGAGAGATTTTCAGCTCCTCGCTCATCCCCGTGGGAACGTCGAGGTCAACGGCCATGGCCAAGACCGATCGGCTGATGAAATTCCGTGCAGCGGCGGCCATCGTGATGTCCACGATTTCACGGTCGTTGAAGCCCAAGTCGCGGAGCCGCTGCGTATCCTCGTCTGTCATGCGGGCGGCGTCCGTGCAGAGTTTCACCGCGTAGTCCATCATCGCCACTTCCGCTTCGGAGAGGCCGGCATCGTGGAAGCCCCTTGCTATGGCCCGCAGCTGTTCTTCACTGAAAATGTGCAGAGACTTTTTGCCGTGGGCCAACAGGCAATGCGTGGAACCGATAGCTTGCGAGGCGGCCAGCGTCACAAGCTCATAGCGGCGGGGGCCTAAAGATGTACTGATGGCTTTGAGGAGTGAGTCGAAGGCGAGGTATGCCTCCGGGTTCAAGCTCAGTGCCTTCGTGTAGCTTGGAACATAACCGAGCGAACGCCGGTCGTCGTCATAAATTTCAGCGGTCAGGCCAGTGGCCTCGGCTTCAGGTGTCATTCGCAGGATGGCCATGAGAGCTCCTCGGTCCGGCCGGCAGCGGAATGCAGCCGGCGCTGCCTCTTCCCAGCAAGGAGGTCGTGATGTGGACCCATTGTCGCTTCCGTCCGGGGAATAGTAAATGGCTGAGTCCCCCATTGACGCGCCGCCTTTCCCTGGTGAGCTGAGCTTCGCGCGCAGGCCCAAACTTGCGTGCGGTTTCGGCGTCTGGGGTGCACCTTCTGCTCAGGAACCTGATCTGGTATTGGGCGCCGGCAAGGGCCACAGTATGTCTATCTGGACCTGACGAACTGGCAGGAGGCATTCAATGGCTGGCGAACGGTACGTCTTAGTCACCGGTGGCGCGCGCGGCATCGGCAGGTCCATTGTCCAAAGGCTTGCAGCAGACGGCTGGAGTGTCGTTGCCACCTACCTCACGGGCCTCCACGAAGCGAAGGAACTGGCCCGCACTCTCGATGTCAAGATGCACCAGGTGGACCTGGCGGACCGAGCAAAAACAGTTGAGTTTGCTCATCGAATCTGTGATGAATTCTCACTGGACGCTTTGGTCAATAATGCTGGGATTCTCCAGAAGCAACCGTTCGAAGAGATGACGCTTGATGCTTGGGACAGGACGCTGGAGGTCAACGTCACAGCCCCTCTGATCCTTGCCCAGGCGATAGGCCCACGCCTTTCCCCTGGTGGCAGTATCGTCAATATTGCCAGTACGGACGCCTACGTCGGCTCCTACCGGAGCATCGCCTACTCAGCCAGTAAGGCGGCTCTTCTCTCAGTCACCCGGAGCCTCGCGAACGTGCTCGGACCCCGGAACGTCAGGGTCAATGCGGTAACGCCGGGCTGGGTCGATTCCGGGATGCTGCCGGAGTCGTACACTGCGGCAAACCTCACTCCACTCGGCCGGAACGGGAGTCCCGAAGACATCGCGAAAGTCGTCGCCTTCCTCCTGAGCCCGGAGGCTGGGTTCATCACCGGAGCAGCGATCGTGGCCGATGGTGGGTACACGGGCGCTGATTACTTTATGAAGAAGGAGGATGAAACCTTCCACTGACGGTCCGCGCCCTAGGCTGCCGCTGACCTTCCACCCACTATTTCTGCTGGCGGCCGCGTCACCTGACGACCTCGGTGACGGCCTCCAGCCCATATCCGCATCCGCCGTCGGACTGTTGCCACGGTGTAGGCTCAAGGCCATCAAAGCCTGAGGGGGCAGAGCGATGAAGCGACGTGAACAAGAGCGGTTGACGGAGGACCGCCGCGCATCCGTCAAGCTCGGTTCCTGGATGAGCCTGGTGGCAGTGGTCCTCGTGATGATCCCATCAGTGTTTCGGCTCATCACCGAGCCACTCCGCTGGGGTGACGCGGCAATGGTGACGGCCGGGACAGCGCTTGCCGCTTTCCACATCGTCAGACTGGCCCGCCTGAAGCGGATGCCACAGGCCCGGCGGCGGGAAGGGACGGGTGCCAGCTAGGACAGCTCCTATCCGGCACCAGCTATAGCTAGACTTAGCCGGGTAAGGACGGATTGGGGGATCCAGGGCGGCGGTGCCGCTGCTCCGCTGGTCGGTCGCCGACAGCGAAGCAATGATAACCATGACCTTCTTTCAGGACCTGCCTGTACCCGAAGAACCACGGCGCGGCAGGACCGTCAGGTACGTTCCCCCAGCATGGGCGGGTGCACCGGCCCATGAACTGCCTGCAGTTGTTCATATTGGGCAGTTCCTGCATCGCAACCGCAACTTTGTGTTGGCCGTCGAGCTCGCGAAGGTGTATTCGACCGGCTGCTCGATAGATCTGACATGGACACTCCGTCGGGGTGAGGAAGACGATAAAACCTGGGCTGAGCTGAATGGGGCGTTCTTCGGTCACCCCCACAGCATGCAGGCCATTGAACGACGTCCTTTCTCAGCTCTCCTCTTCGGTGTCCAACTGGCCGACGGGACCAAGGCCAGGGCGGATTCAATGCTGCACTCCCGCTATCCACCAGGAACTGCGAAGCAGCCCGACCCGCCGATCCTCATCCTGCAGGGCAACGGTGGCAACGGCGGCGACGACGAAATGGCCGGTAAGGGCAGCCTGTGGCTTTGGCCGCTGCCGCCAGCCGGGGACCTCCACCTGGTAGCCCAATGGGCAGAACTCGGAATGCCCGAAACGTCCGTCACGATTGACGGCGGCCGGCTCCGGGAGGCCGCAGCGGGCGTTCAGAAGTACTGGCCGGCGGAGCGCGGGCCATCATGATGGCGCTCGACAGCTTGGTCTTGGCCGCTGTCTTCTCGGCGGTGCTTGTGCTCTTCCTGGCTCAGCCCAGCCGCTTGGAAAGCCGCAGCAGGTGCCTGTTGAGGACAGCCACACCGCAGCACAGCCAACTTCGTGCTGAGCAGAGGCCAGTCCGTCTCAAAAGGTGATGATACTGGTGAGGCCAAGCCCGACCCGAGTCGGTAATCCAGGACTACAGTGGATGCATGGCTCCCAGCCGCCATCCGCTTGACGACCTGCGCGAAACCATCGGCCATCTGGCTGATCAGCTCAAGCTGCCCAGTTCGGAGCGTGTCGACGACCTGGTCGGCGATCTCATCGGTGCGAGGCCCGGCCCGGCAAGGCCGCTGGCCGAGGTGCAGGCCGAGCTCGACGCGCTGGTCGGACTGGAGACTGTGAAGGAACAGGTGCGGGCCCTCGTGGCACTGCTCCAGGTCCAGGCACGGCGTAAGACGCACGGCCTTCCGGAGGTGGCCACATCACAGCATCTCGTGTTCCTCGGAAACCCGGGTACAGGCAAGACCACCGTGGCGCGGCTCCTGGCCGAGATGTACCGCGCGGTCGGACTGCTGCAGAAAGGCCACCTGGTCGAGGTCGACCGTTCGGGCCTGGTGGGGCAGTACGTGGGCGCGACCGCCATCAAGACGGACAGGGTGATCAGGCGTGCGCTGGACGGCGTCCTGTTCATCGACGAGGCCTACGCGTTGGCCCCCGAGGACGGCCGGATGGACTTCGGGCCCGAGGCGATCGAGGTCCTGCTCAAGCGGATGGAGGACCACCGACACCGCCTGGTCGTGATCGTGGCCGGATACCCGCGGCTGATGGAGTCCTTCTTGCTCTCGAACCCTGGACTGCGCTCCCGGTTTGCCCGCGAGATCACGTTCCCCGACTACTCCGTGGACGCACTCCAGACGATCTTCCACCAGATGCTGGCCCAGCACGAGTACACGCTGGAGCCGGGTGCGGACCAGATGCTGCACCGCATCTTCACCGGGCTCCACGCGGGCGAGGACTCCGGCAACGCAAGGTTCGCCCGCACGCTCTTCGAGCAGGCGCTCAACCGCCAGGCGCTGCGGCTGTCGCTCGACGAGGAACAAAGTCTCGACGCGCTCGATCGTGAGGCCGTCATGACGCTTACCGCGGACGACATCGTCGAGGCCGCGCTGGCCTTGGGCGAGGAGCCGGACCCGGAACCGGACCCGACGCCGGAACCGGAACAGTCACGTTGGTGGCGCTGGCTTGCCTGAGGACCGGATGTCCTAGTAGTCGATGGCCTTCCGGTCGATGGACTTGAGGGCGGCGAGCCGTGCTTCCACCTCGGTCTGCTCACCGAGGTCTTCCAGGGAGGCGAACTGGGCTTCCAGCGATGAGGCGGCGAGTTCCTGCTGGCCGCGGACGGTGGCCTCCTGGCGGCGGATGTTCTCCTCGTAGCGGCCAATGGCAGAGGTCGGGTCTCCTGCGTCCAGGGACTTGAGCGCATCGTTGACCTGGGACTGGGCGGCGGCGACGCGGGCCCGGTTCACCAGCTGGTTGCGCTTGGCAGTGAGCTCCCCGAGCTTGCCTTTCATCTGGTCCAGCCCGCCCTTGAGCTGGTCAACGATCTGGTTCTGCGCGACGAGGCCCGGCTCCTGGGCCTTGGCAGTCGATTCGGCGTTCATCTGCCGCTGAAGGGCGAGCCGGGCGAGGGCATCGAACTTGTCGGCGTCCACGCTATTCCCGGCGGCCCGAAACTCGTCGGCTTTCCGGGAAGCGGCGATGGCCTTGTTGCCCCAGGTGTTGGCGTCGTTCACAGCCCGCCGGTAGTCCTCTTCGGCCATACGGACGTTGCCGATCGTCTGCGCGACCGCGGCCTCGGCTTCGCGGATGTTGGCCGAGTAGTCCCTGACCATTTGGTCCAGCATCTTCTGCGGGTCTTCCGCGGAGTCCAGGAGGGCGTTGATGTTGGCCTTGGCCAGCTGGGCAACTCGGGCGAAAATACTCTGCTTCACGGGGGTCTTTCTATCGGGAATGGAATTCAAATTTTACGTGTACGGCACCGCCGGGGACCAGCACCGGATCTGTCGGCCCACCTAGTCCCGCTGCCGGCGTCCGCGCACCCTGATGACCTCGGCGATTCCGGCCAATGCCATCGGGAACGCCACCACGGCGGCCAGGTGGCGTTTGAGGTCGTACGGGGAATCCATCGTCGCCCAGCCCACCAGAATCCCTGGCAGGCCGACGCAGGCCGTCACCCAGGCCCGGTTGTCCCGTGCGCCGGACCAGACGGCGGCCGCGAGGGACAGGGCGCAGCCGGCGAAGATGTAGGCCCTACCGACCCAGACCTCTTCCTGCTCGCCCTGGGCCGGAAGCCCGATATGCCAGCCGGCCCGCCATATCCCATAGCCGATCAGGACCATCGACGCGAGGACGAGCAGGATCCAGGCTATGGTTCCAGCCTTTCGGCGCCTTGGTAGAGGCATCGCCTTCACGTGCCTGTTCCTTCCGCGACCACCCTCAGGGTTTTGTCCCCGCAGATGAGACGCAGTTCGTCGCCAGCGCTGTCCAGCCGGCAGTTCTGGTCCTTTACCCGGGGCCACCCGGAGATTTCGGGGGCGTCGCGGACCCGCTTGTAGTGGAACTCGTCGTGCTCCGTGTAGATGGCGACAGCATCGCCGTCGAAGCCATCCTGGGACACGAGGGCCGAGGTTCCATCCGCGGCCACGAACTTGACCGTGTCACCAATCCCGAACGCGCTAAGGGTCGCGAAGAGAAAGATGAGGCCGAAGTAAGGCACTGCGGCCGCGGCCGAGATGCCCGTGATCCACCCGGCGATGCGTCGTGGGACGTTCTTGGGGATGCGGCCGATCAACGCCGGAAGCAGGAAAAGCAGGCCGACGGCGCCGGACAGGAAGGCCACAACCAGGAACCACGAGGCGATGGAGTCAGCAGGGATGACGACGTAGAGCAACAGGTCCTCACGTGCGGCTGCCCGGTAGGCCCCGTAAATGGCATGGTATGCCCAGACACACGAAGCCGCCGCGACGATGAAGGCTGTCCCCCAGACTTCGCGGCGTCTCATGGGTTGGGTTCGTCCGAACGCTCGCTGCCAGCCCTGGTCCGGGTGTCCTCTATGGTCTGTGTCACCCCAGCATGAACGACCTCCAGCAGGGCGAGTGCCAGCATAACCAGCAGGGTCTCCAGCGCCAGCACCGCTGCGAGGACCCCTGCAAGGGAGTCGTCCTTCCATTCCGGTGGCACGGACCTGCTCGCCTGAACGCCAAGGAGGAAGAACACTAAGGCCGTCACCGCCAATCCACCAAACAAGACCCAGCGTGTGTACCGGTAGGCCCGATGACCGCCAACACCCAGGCCTGCATGCACCAACCAGAGGACTCCGGCCACGACGGGCAGGACAATGAAGGGGCTCATCGACCGGACGTCGCCCCGGCCCTGACATGGACGGACAGGTCCTCAATGGCCGTGGTATCCCCGAAATCCATGTGGAAGTCCTTGACATGCACAAGCGGCTCCGCGGCCGCGCCCCCCAAGCTCATGGGGCTCAGCCTATCGGTCAACGAGGGCAACACGCGGAACGTGCGTCAGCCGCCCTCCTGTAGGCTCAAGCTCAAAGTCTGAGGGGGCAGAGCAATGAATTACAGCCACGGCCGTGCAGGCTTGATGGCCGCACTGGCAGCACTCCTGATCACCGGGTGCGCACCGGCGTCGTCATCGTCCGGTTTCGCCGCTTTGGACCGTGAGGCCACCGCCGAGGACGTCCTGCCCGAAAGTGTCGTTATGGGCCCGGTGGAGGGCGTGGAGATAGAAGGCGTCCGTCTCCTCACGGAGCATGAGGGCATTCGTTTCTTTGGCGGCCGGAGCGGTGACGGCAGCACCACATGTGTAAGCGCGGTAATCGACCAGACTCCTCTGAATTGGATCACCGGCTGCGGCGGAGCCCCTGACTCCCATCGTGAGATTGTCACAGCGAGTCTTAGCGGGGTCATCACCGTCGTCCTTGTCGGAGACAGCGTCGACACCTCAAGGTTCGTCGAAGACGGCCTCGAGCCCATCCACGACAATCTCCTGATCGCCAAGCCATGACACCACAGGAAGGTACACCGGCCGCTTCCCTCGAAAGGGGCCCGGATGGTCCTGCTGAACGCGCGCATCAGAGCCCAGGAATCGCTAACATCCGCGAAAACTCGGACGATTACCTCTTGAGGCCTAAAATACTGACATGCCTACACGTGTTCATGAATTTGACTGGCCTGATCGGGTCGTCGTCGGCACCATCGGCCTTCCAGGGGCACGGACGTTCTACCTGCAGGTGCGGGCAGGGTCTCAGATCGTCAGTATCGCTATGGAGAAGCAGCAGTCGGCCCTGCTCGCAGAGAAAATCGACGAAATTCTCGACCAGCTACTCAACGTCGAGGGCAACCCTCACAGCGTTCCCACGAGTACTCCCATTGAACTGGTGGACAATGACCAGCTCGAAGCCGTTCAGGAGCAGTTCCGCACCGGCGCCATGAGCTTGGGTTGGGACCCGACCACGGCACAGGTCGTCATAGAGGCCTACCCGCTCGCCGATGTTGATGCCGAGGATGACGGGGCACTTGAGGAGGACGGCGCTGAAGTGCCCGAAATGCTGTTGGTCCGGATGCCGGTGGGTACCGCCCGCGCCTTCGCCAAGCGCACGCGTGAGGTTGTGGGCGCAGGGCGTCCCGCGTGCCCGCTCTGCGGTTACCCGGTGGACCCAGACGGACACGTCTGCACTCTTCCCGAGGTCTGATGCCGGCGCCCGACCTGCTGACTGCCGAGCTGACGCTCACAGGACGAATTACGACGGCGTCCAACGCCACCTTCGTGGGCAGCATCGGCGACACGACCGTCGTCTATAAGCCGATAGCCGGGGAGAAACCGCTATGGGATTTTCCCGACGGCGTCCTTGCCCACCGGGAGGTTGCCGCCTACCTGGTCTCGGAGGTCCTCGGCTGGAACGTGGTGCCCCGCACCTGGCTGCGCGATGGACCCTTGGGCGAAGGGATGGTACAGCTGTGGCAGGAGACAGACCCGGGCCAGAACGCGGTGGACCTCGTCGCTTCTGACGACGTCCCGGAAAGCGGGTGGAAACACGTCCTCGAAGGTCAGGATGAGGAGGGACGGATAGTCGCCCTCGTCCACGAGGACACGCCTGCACTGAGACGAATGGCGGTGTTCGACGTCGTCGTGAACAACGCCGACCGCAAAGGCGACCACATCCTTGCCATGACAGACGGACACCGGCACGGCGTCGACCACGGGCTTACCTTTCACCGTGACCACAAGCTGCGCACGGTGCTGTGGGGGTGGCTGGGAGATGCCCTGACGGTCGAGGAACTTGAGGGCATCGACAGTGTCAGCGCCGGGCTGGACGGTGAGCTGGGCCGAAACCTGGCCGACCTGCTCACCGCCGAAGAAATTGCGTCGCTCGCCGCACGCTGCGCCCGGTTGCGCTTGACGGGTCGCTTCCCGGCTCCGAGCGGTCAGATGTCGGCGGTGCCCTGGCCGCTGTTCTGAGGGAGTTCTGGCTGCGGGCTTCGGTGATGCTGCTTTGCCGTGCCGGCAGCCGCATCGCCGAATCCCTCGCCAGGCTGGAGTCCGTCTGATGCCCTCGGGCTCAGGGGAACCTGCAGGGCAGCACGCGAAGGCCTCCTCGGAGACCATTCGACTTCACATGCACCAGCAGGGGCTGTCCTTCCCAAGGCCCAAGTTTTCATTCGATCTAGACACTAACGCTCAGCATACTTACTTTTAATCTGTGACCGTGATGCGCTTGTTGGCCCGTCTGGAATGGGCGCGACTCGCGCTGGCCCAAAGACCGGAATAACCGACATAAGGAGAGCGTCATGCCGACAGTGCGAGAGATCATGACCGGCGGCGTTGAGTGTATTGGTGAAAACGAAACGCTGGAGGCGGCCGCCAGAAAGATGAAAGAACTGGACGTCGGGGCATTGCCCATCTGCGGCGAGGACAACCGGCTCAAGGGCATGGTCACCGACCGAGACATTGTCATCAAATGCTTTGCCGAGGGTGGAGACCCCCGCGCGGCCAAGGCGGGCGATTTTGGTCAAGGCAAGCCGGTGACAGTCGGCGCAGATGACTCTATCGAAGAAGCCATCAGGACGATGCAGGATCACCAGGTTCGCAGGCTGCCGGTCATCGACGGTCACAACTTGGTCGGCATCCTCACCCAGGCAGACATCGCCCGGAACTACCCTGAAGACCGCGTCGGAGAGCTCGTAGAGCTCATCTCGTTTTACTAGGTTTGCAAATCAAACGCTAAGCATGCTTAGTATGGTTGTAGCCGAATGCGAACGGGCGAACGGCTCGAGACGGAGAATCGAGAAGGGTGCGCTCAGCGAACGGGGCGCACCTTTTTCGTGCCCTAGGCATCGAGGGCGCCCCGATAGCTGCCACCGTGGGGATTGGGGCAGGTGAAGGGTGCTGATTGCTCTGAACGACGAGAGTGGCGCCGCTCGGGGGCTGCGATCCGCTTAGCGGCCGTAACCACGTCAGGGTCGAGAGCGCGGGGCCAGGTTTTCGACGTCGCAAATGGTTTCTTAGAAAAATCCGTCGGGTCGTGCGACTGGCAGCGCCCGAACAGGGGTAGGATCGTTCGCCGCAAACAAAGGGTGTACTTACAAACGACCGTTGACGAGGTTTGGACCGCGTGCCAACGTTGGTTTATGTCCGCAGGTACTATACGAGTCGCTGCAATCCAGGCCACTTCAGTAATCCTCGATGCTGAGGCAACGGTGGCGAAGGGAGTCAACCTCCTTAAGGAGGCATCACAGCAAGGTGTGAAACTCGCGGTTCTACCTGAACTCTTCATTCCCCTATACCCGTCAAGCATTTGGGCTTACAACGCAGGCCGATTCGACGGATTTGATGACTTCTGGGCCCGTCTCTGGAACAACTCCGTGGACGTGCCAGGACCTCTCATTGACCGCTTCATCTCCACCTGCGCGGAGCACGACATTTACTGCATGCTTGGAGTCAACGAAAGGGAATCGTCCAGACCCGGAAGTCTCTACAACACAATGGTCCTGCTTGGTCCTGAGGGCTTGCTCCTGAAGCATCGCAAGCTAATGCCCACACTGCATGAGCGTTTGTTCCATGGCATTGGCAACGGGCAGGACCTGACTGTGGCGGATACTCCGCTCGGCAAAGTTGGCGGCCTCATCTGTTGGGAGAACCGGATGCCTCTCGCTCGATATGCCCTTTATGAACAGGGCGTGCAGATCTGGGCAGCTCCGACGGCCGATGATTCTAAGGGCTGGCTCTCCACGATGGCTCATATAGCCATTGAATCGGGTGCCTACGTGGTGTCGGTCCCCCAGTACATTCCCCGGTGCGCTTTTCCCGACGACTTCCCCGTCCAGTTGCCTGACAGTGACGAAGCGCTTGGACGGGGCGGTGCCGCGATATTTGAGCCAGTCAACGGACGCGCCATAGCCGGTCCTCTTTATGATCAGGAGGGGATCGTTACCGCCGACATAGACCTAGGCCGGTCTCTCGCTGCCAAGCGATACTTCGACGTCGTGGGGCACTACAGCCGCGAAGACGTCCTCCGCCCGCCTGCCTGAGCGAAAGACCGCCACGGCTACCGCGGGTAGCTGACTTAACCCAGCCCCTGGAGGTGCCTGTTCATTGCGCCCCACATTTGGAGGAGTTCCTCAAGCGGTGTTCCGCCATGTTGCTGCAGGAAACGGTCGTAGTCGTGACGCGCCGGTTCGGCAACATGATGTGCCCAAAGCCTTTTATGCGATGTTGCCCAGTCCAGGTACCTTGAGCGGGAACAAAGGGGTCAGTAGGACTCTCCATCGGACTCGAGGTGCTGCTTCTGGCCTTCATCCTGCGCTCCGCCTGGACCTGGCCCCGCACCGCATCGTCGACGACTATGCCGACCAGCCGTAAGGCCGAACGCGCCCAGCAACAAGCGTGAACCCAAGGGCAGTCCCCGTCCTGTTCAGAGCCATCTGCCTCGGTGCCGCGGTGTGGGCCCTGGGCTTGCGCACGCAATGGTAAGCATGCTTATGATAGGCGCAGTCGGATGGGGATGCGACTGCGAGGGGAATCGAGATAGGGTGCGCTCAGCGAACGGGGCGCACCTTTTTCGTGCCCTCACGCTGCGGAGTTGCAACCAGGATTCCCGGCCCCTCAGTCCTAGACTTTCGGCATGCACCCCCTAGTTGCAATCGGCCTGGTGCTCCTCGGCGCGATTGCCTGGACGGTCACCATCCTGACCATGCTGATTGTTCTGGTGAAAGCCCGGCGCGGGCCGCCAGACGAAGTCAGGCGCGTTCAGGGTGTGGAGATCCAAAGCTCCGATGAAAGGGCGGCTTAGACATTACCGGGCGCCGCCTGCTGCCACCCCTGAGCCCCTTGCCGCTCGCGTAGCCTAGGGGCAACGACAATTGGGGTAGTAATGAATGTGAGTCCGGCCTTTGGCATCATCGGCACCCTGTATGCGGTCGTCACGGTGGTGCTGGCCGCCTTGGCGATCTATGCCCTGGTGTTGGTCATCATCTTCCTCCCGCTGCGGATCGCCGAGCTGAAGCGCGCCGAGCGGGCCTGGGACAGCCCTCTGAACTGATGGAAACGACGAGAACTGAGATAGGCCGACCTCCGGAACGGCTCATCTTCACCGATGTGCAGCGCGGACCAGACGGCGTAGCGCTCAGCATGGTCGTGGCCGTGGAATTAGGTAGCCTCACGGCCGGGCGCGCGGTGTTGCCTCCTTACGAAAACGGGTTCGCGGATCTGGCGGTCTATGTCGCCGACCTTGCAGAGAACTGGCGCGGCTGGAGCGGGACCAAAGCGTACGAGTCCTTCAAACACGACTTTTTGCTGAGTGCGGTCCACATGGGAAGCCACGTTGAGCTTCGCTTCACGCTGCAGGATCCAAAATTCCACGACGCTTGGACTGTTGGCGGCAAGCTGACACTCGACCCAGGTGAAGAACTCACGCGTGTCAGCGAGGACCTCACGGAACTCCTCATGCCGGAGCGGCCAGTCCCATGACCGAAATTAAGCGGCCGGCACTGAACCAGGAGTGGGTCCGGATGTACCGACTGGGATCCCGACCCCGAAGATTCCCACTGTGCCGGCGTTGCCGAGACCACGGTCCGCTACCACCTGGGGATTGCCGCCAGGCAGGACCGGTCCTTCGGGCTGCCCACAAGCTGCCGCCAGCGCCCTCTCCCCCGCCTATGCCGCCGTCGACACGACCCCGAACTGGCGCGACCAGCCGACCAAACGCGACGCCGACGCAGCCCGCTGGAAGCAGCACCTGGCTGAGGTGGCTGGCTACTTGGCCGCCGGCAACGAGTGGCCGCAGGTCTACAAGACCGACGACCGGGCCGAGCGGGTCCTCGGGGTCTGGCTGCACACCCAGCGCATCGACTACCAGGCCGGGAAGCTGACCGCAGCCAAGGAAGCCCGGCCGAACAAGGACGGATTGGGGGATCCAGTGAAGCACAGACTCTGGCTGGTCTTCGCGGTGATCCTGGCGTTGGGGGTCACAGTACACTTCGTGGTCCGCTCCGCCGAGGACAGGGTGGCGGATCGAATGCGTTCGGGTGCCGGGCGGTTTGTCATCCCCGCCGAGTGGAAGCTGCCGACGAGATTGTCCGGCCCGAGCGGTTCATGTGCATTAGCACGAACCCGTGTCCCAGCCTCTCGCGTCGCTGGGAGGCCGGGAAAGAGCTGACTGACGCCGACGTCGCGGCCCTAACGTCGGGACTTGGATTCACAATGACGACTGACCACCCGTGCGAGCGAGATGCGAGGGTCATCGGCGTCGGCGTTATTTGCATTTTCACTGGCACGGACGGCGAGTTCAGATACTGGCTCGCTGTCACGAGCCCCGGTCCGGGGGAACCCCAGCTCGTCGCGCTGAACTCAGGCCACGGTATGTGCCGGACTGGCTACTCCGGATCCCCTCTCCCCTTCCTTGGTGCTGGGCTCTCCGCAATAGGCTGGCACGTGGCGCTGGGAGTGCGGTTTTCACGGAAGCTTCCCGCACAGCGCTGACTGGAGCACGTGGACGAGGCGGCTTAGAGCCCCTTGATCGTATAGCGGCGCTCGATCCCGGCCGTGGCACGCCCCCAGACGCTGCCGGCTGCCCGGTCCTGGTGAGGTCGGAAAGCAGCGGCATCGCGGAAATGTTCGTCAACCTGCCACATCAATGGGTCACCGGTAGGCGTCACGCGGAAAGAAACGCAGCCGGCTTCAGCCTGCGTCAGCAGGAGGTGGCAGTCAAGATGCTGGGCGACGATGGCAACGTCCTCGGCGTTACGGCACACGAACTGTCCGCTCAGATAAACATCAGTCACTGAGCCATCTTCTCGTATTCGCACCGACTTCCGTCGACAGCCGCCATTCCGCACTATCCAGGGACCCTTCCGGGTGACTGAACGTGGCGGGCGCTCCTCTCCCTGAAGACCTGAACCTCGACGTCGACCTCAACGACTGACGCGGAGGTCCGCAGCCCCGGACGTTTTCCCTCATGAACCGAACGTGAACGACTCGATGACTACCCCGGCTCCTGCTCCTTCGAGGTTGGTGGCTACTCGAACAACTCCACGCGCGGTTCGCCCTGAACACCGCTGCGCTGCATAGCGTCCCTTAACTCGCCCCTGCCTACGAACGCCCTGGCGGTCTCGACGTTGTCGAAATGATGGATTACGAGGACGTTGTTCGGATCATCGGCCATGCGGTGTACCGACTCCTGGGTCACCCCGCCGTCCCTCTGCATGTCGGCAACGGAGTCGTAGACCTTGCGCCAGGCGTCATAGTCGGCGACCCGGTGGAGGATGAGTGCAACAGTCATCGTGCTTCTCCTTTGAAGCGTGACGTGCTGGTCCTTGGGACCGGCCGTGGGTCGTGAACGCCATGACCTTGGTCTTGGACGGCACGTGCACAATTGTCTGCAACGGCGCAGGATTGGGCCGCCACTGGCTGTGTTACTCCCGCCCGGGCAGGCTGTCAACGGGCTGTGCCAACCCTCGCCGCCGTCCGCTCCTCCTAGCACCAGAGGCCACCCCCGGCTACGCGGAGAATTTTGCCGGGTTGTCGGCGCCCACGTGGTGGAAGACGACGACGACCACGGGTCGGGTGTCGACGGACAGGGTCGCGACCGTCCGGAGTGGAAGCGGGAAGCACCTTCGACTTCAATAGTTGAGCGTCCTAGCATTGAGGCCCAACAAACCGCGGAAGATTCGCGGGGGTCAGCGACAGGTTTCAGGGTACGTTGATTTATCGAACCGGGACTTACCCGGTGCTAATACCTGGACGGGGATCCGTCATTACGGATGGAGGGCCGTGAGCAGGAACGTCATTCAAACCACCATTGATGACTTCATGAAGAGTGCCGGGTTCTCGAAGAAAAGCGGATCTTGGTACCGCACCACTGATGAGGTGATCACGGTGGTGGAACTGCAGAAGTCGCAGTATGGATTGCAGTACTTTGTGAACATCGGTCTCTGGCTGCGCCCCCTCGGAAAGGCGACAGCCCCAAAGGAGCAGGTGTGTCATGTTCGGACACGCCTTTCAGGGCTTGTTGGAAATGAGGAAGGCCAGCTCGAAGCGTTACTGGATCTCGGCGTCCCGACGCCGGATAGCGAGCGGGCAGAGAAGCTCACGACTTTCTTCGAGGCCCACATGGGGCCTGCGCTGGAGCCGGTTGCGAGTCTCGAGAGTCTTCGCGCCGGCGCCGGCAGGAAAGTGGTCGCTGCGTCGTTAGTCAGGGGCCCAGCGCAAGGGCTGCTGGCTGTGTAGGTATCTTCCACGGTGTACCCCGTGAGGTCGTCTACGATGGCTGCTTTACAGGTGAGGCCGTTCAAAGGGTCCATCGTGCTCCCAGGCAACGCTGCCGGCGGCCGCGTACCCTGATGGCCTCGGCGACCCCGGCCAGCGCGAAAGGGAATGCCACGACAGCGGCCAGGTGACGCAGCAGGCTGTACGGGTCCTCCAGAGCCGCCCAGCCCACGAGGATCCCTCGTAGCCCAACGCAGACGCTCACCCAGACGGGGTTGCCCCTGACATGTGACCAGACCCCAGCCGCCAGCCGCGAGGGACAATACGCAACCGGCGCTGATGTATAGGCCACCAATCCTTGCCTTTTCGAGCATCGTCGGCTCTGGCGCCCAAATGAAGAACATCGTCCTCGCCAGACCGATACCGATCAGGATCATCGAGGCGAGGATGAGCAGGACCCAGGCCATGGTCGCGGTTTTCCGCCTGACCTCAGTTGACTCTGGCTTGGTCCAAAGCATGATCAGCCCCCGGTGTCCTCGACGTCGTAAAAGGCCACCGTTTGCCCGAGTCCACGGCTGAAGAAGTCCAGCCCGGTGTTTTGATACATGCCGATACCGAAAAGTCCGGCCATGCCCTGATACCCGAAAGTCACGCTTACATGGCGTCCGCCTTCGGAACGATCGACCTTGGTTGGCATGCCGCTGACAGGCGTCTCGGAAACGGACCTGTCCCCTGTGCAGACGATTGCCCGACGCTCAGTGAGCCCGTATGTGGTGCGGAGCTTCCGCCGCTTCTTATAGATGAACCTGCCGAAGATGAAGTAAAGGCCGATCAGGACGAAGGGGACGCCTAAGAGCAAAAGTAGGGTTGCTTGGCCGTGGTGGCAGCCTTGAACTCCCAGAAGATTGCGAAGCCCCAGAGAATGCTGAACGGCACCAAAAAGGCATCCGCACCGGTAAAACTAACCTTTGGATCTGGTTGGCCAGCCCATAACAGCCGCTCACCTTCACGGAGGAGCGGACGAATCCGGGTCCTTGGATCATTCATGCCCGAAGTCTTCAACAGCAATATCACGACGGAAATGGGTACCCTCCCCAACCCGCGGCCTCATCAGCGGTTGCACATGCGGCTTGTTCCTGGACCGGGAGACACCCGGTGGACGGGACGGTTAAGCGGGTAGCGTGATCGGAGTCGATGCCAGGCCGGTCCTCCCCCGCCCAGACGCTGAAAAGACCCCGTGCCCGCAAGGGCTCGGGGTCTTTGCAGGATTCCGGGTTTCGGATTTCAACAAGAGGGTTGGACGTCAGGAGGACTATTTAGAAGTCCCAGTCCTCGTCTTCAGTGTTTACGGCCTTGCCGATCACGTACGAAGAACCGGACCCGGAGAAGAAGTCGTGGTTCTCGTCAGCGTTCGGGGACAGTGCCGAGAGGATGGCCGGGTTCACGTCGGTGACCGAAGCCGGGAACATTGCCTCGTAGCCCAGGTTCATCAGCGCCTTGTTGGCGTTGTAGTGCAGGAACTTCTTGACGTCCTCGGCCAGGCCGACGCCGTCGTAAAGATCATGCGTGTACTGGACTTCGTTTTCGTACAGCTCAAAAAGCAGCTCGAACGTGTAGTCCTTGATTTCCTGGCGGCGCTCCGGGGAAACGGCTTCCAGGCCGCGCTGGAACTTGTAGCCGATGTAGTAGCCGTGCACCGCCTCATCGCGGATGATCAGGCGGATCAGGTCGGCGGTGTTCGTCAGCTTGGCGCGTGAGGACCAGTACATGGGCAGGTAGAAACCCGAGTAGAACAGGAAGCTCTCCAGCAGGGTGGAGGCCACCTTCCGCTTCAGGGGGTCGTCACCCTGGTAGTAGTCCATGACGATCTGGGCCTTCTTCTGAAGGTTCTCGTTCTCGGTGGACCAGCGGAACGCCTCGTCGATCTCCTTGGTGGAGGCCAGCGTCGAGAAGATCGAAGAGTAGCTCTTGGCGTGCACGGACTCCATGAACGCGATGTTCGTGTACACAGCTTCCTCGTGCGGGGTCAGCGCATCCGGAATCAGGGAGACAGCTCCGACAGTGCCCTGGATGGTGTCCAGCAGGGTCAGGCCGGTGAACACGCGCATGGTGAGCTGCTGCTCGGCCGGCGTCAGCGTGTTCCACGACTGGACGTCGTTGGACAGCGGCACCTTCTCCGGCAGCCAGAAGTTGTTGACCAGGCGGTTCCAGACATCCACGTCCTTGTCGTCCTGGATCCGGTTCCAGTTGATGGCCTCGACGTGACTAAGCAGCTTGACCTTCTCGGTCATGACATCCCCTAAACGTTGGGTGGTTTTCTCTAAGTTAAAGCGTACGACGGCGGGCGGGCACCCGCCGTCGTACTTCACAATTTAGTTGAAAGTACAACTAAAGCATGCAGCTGACGCAGCCCTCCACCTCGGTCCCTTCCAGCGCGAGCTGGCGGAGACGGATGTAGTAGATGGTCTTAATGCCCTTCTTCCAGGCGTAGATCTGGGCCTTGTTGATGTCGCGCGTGGTGGCGGTGTCCTTGAAGAACAGCGTCAGGGACAGGCCCTGGTCCACGTGCTGGGTGGCAGCGGCGTAGGTGTCGATGACCTTCTCGTAGCCGATCTCGTACGCATCCTGGTAGTACTCCAGGTTGTCATTCGTCAGGTACGGCGCCGGGTAGTACACGCGGCCCAGCTTGCCTTCCTTGCGGATCTCGATCTTGGACGCCACCGGGTGGATCGAGGAGGTGGAGTTGTTGATGTAGGAGATCGAGCCCGTCGGCGGAACAGCCTGCAGGTTCTGGTTGTAGATGCCGTGCTCCATGACCGAAGCCTTCAGCGCCAGCCAGTCAGCCTGCGTGGGGATGTGCACGTTCTTGAACAGCTCGCGGACCTTCTCGGTCTGCGGCAGCCATTCCTGCTCCGTGTACTTGTCGAAGAACTCGCCGGAGGCGTACTTGGACTTTTCGAAGCCGCCGAAGGTCTGGCCGGTTTCGATGGCCAGCAGGTTGGAGGCGCGGACCGCGTGGTACACCACGGAGTAGAAGTAGATGTTGGTGAAGTCCAGGCCCTCTTCGGAACCGTAGTGGACCCGCTCACGCGCCAGGTAGCCGTGCAGGTTCATCTGGCCCAAGCCGATGGCGTGGCTCTGGTCGTTGCCCTTGGCGATCGACGGCACCGAGGTGATGTTGGACATGTCAGACACAGCGGAGAGGGACCGGATGGCCGTCTCGATGGTCAGGCCGAAGTCCGGGCTGTCCATGGTCTTCGCGATGTTCAGCGAGCCCAGGTTGCAGGAGATGTCCTTGCCGGTGTCGTCGTAGGACAGGTCATCGTTGTACGTGGTGGGCTGGGAGACCTGGAGGATCTCCGAGCACAGGTTGGACATGATGATCTTGCCGTCGATCGGGTTGGCCCGGTTCACGGTGTCCTCGAACATGATGTACGGGTAGCCGGATTCGAACTGGATCTCGGCGAGCGTCTGAAAGAACTCGCGGGCCTTGATCTTGGTCTTCTTGATCCGGGAATCGTCCACCATCTCGTAGTACTTCTCAGTGACCGAGACATCGGAGAACGGCATGCCGTAGACGCGCTCGACGTCGTACGGGGAGAACAGGTACATGTCCTCGTCGCGCTTGGCCAGCTCGAAGGTGATGTCCGGGATCACGACGCCGAGCGAGAGGGTCTTGATGCGGATCTTCTCGTCCGCGTTCTCGCGCTTGGTGTCCAGGAACCGGTAGATGTCCGGGTGGTGCGCGTGCAGGTACACCGCACCGGCACCCTGGCGGGCACCGAGCTGGTTGGCGTAGGAGAAGCTGTCTTCGAGGAGCTTCATCACGGGGATGACGCCGGAGGACTGGTTCTCGATCTGCTTGATGGGCGCGCCCACCTCACGGATGTTGGTCAGGGCAAAGGCCACGCCGCCGCCGCGCTTGGACAGCTGCAGGGCAGAGTTGATGGACCGGCCAATCGACTCCATGTTGTCTTCGATGCGGAGCAGGAAGCAGGAAACCAGCTCACCGCGCTGCTTCTTGCCAGCGTTCAGGAACGTGGGTGTGGCCGGCTGGAAGCGGCCTGCGATGATCTCATCAACCATCTGCAGGGCGAGCTGCTCGTTGCCGCGGGCCAGGTGCAGGGCAACCATGCACACGCGGTCCTCGTAGCGCTCCAGGAAACGCTTGCCGTCGAACGTCTTCAGCGTGTAGGACGTGTAGAACTTGAACGCGCCCAGGAAGGTCTCGAAACGGAACTTCTTCTTGTACGCACGGTTGAACAGGTCACGGATGAAGTTCATCGTGTACTGGTCCAGCGTCTCGCGCTCGTAGTAGTCGTTCTTGACCAGGTACTCGAGCTTCTCTTCCAGGTCATGGAAGAACACGGTGTTGTTGTTAACGTGCTGCAGGAAGTACTGGTGCGCGGCCTCGCGGTCAGCCTCGAACTGAATCTCGCCGTTGGGGCCGTACAGATTCAGCATCGCGTTCAGCTCGTGGTAGCCGAGGCCCTTGTACGCGGCCGGCATCTCAGGCTTTTTGGCCCTGGTTACTTCTGTGTCTGCGACAGTCGTGTCCAAAACGTGTCCAATCCATTGTTTACGCGGGCCACGTCTTCTGGCGTGCCCATTAATTCGAAGCGGTAGAGGTGCGGTACCCCGCACTTGGCGGCGATGATGTCCCCCGCCATGCAGTAGTTGTCCCCAAAGTTTGTATTGCCGGCGCCAATGACTCCGCGCAGCAGTTGCCTGTTCTGCGGGTTGTTCAGGAACCGGATGACCTGCTTGGGCACGGACCCCTCTCCCCCGGTGCCGCCATAGGTGGGAACCACCAGCACAAACGGCCGGGTGGCGAGGAGGGGTGCGTCCTTGGCTAAAAGCGGAATCCGCGCAAGCTCACGGCCAAGCTTCGAGACAAAGCGGCTGGTGTTCTCGGATGCCGAGGAAAAATAGATGAGCTGGCTGCCGGTGACAACCGCCGGGACCGGGCCGGAGGAATCCACGCGCTGAGCCCCGTGGGTGTCCTGGGCTGCTGGCACTGCCGTAAGAGTCACCTCTGCTGGTTGTCGGTCCGGCGGCAGGGAACGTGTCCCTACGCCACAGAGGAGACGGCCGAGAGGGCCAGTTCCTCGATCTTGTCCGGGCGGAAGCCTGACCAGTGGTCCTGATCGGTAACAACAACGGGTGCCTGCATGTAGCCCAGTGCCTTCAGGCGCTCAAGGGCATCGGCGTCCTGGGAGATGTCGACGCTCTGGTAGGTGATGCCCTTCTTGTCGAGCGCGCGGTAGGTGGCGTTGCACTGAACACAAGCAGGCTTCGTGTAAACCGTTACGGTCATGGTTCCTGTCCCCTTTTCTGGAAAACTTGCTCGTCCGGTGTCCCCGCCAAGCTGTACCTAGATACTACATCTAGTGCAGACGCCTCTTTGGAACCCCAAGATGATGTATTACAAGTATGTCATTTAATGCACTTTTAATCCACAGGCAGGGGGCCTCAAAATGTCCGGAATCCCGCTGATTTTGTGGACGGAGTCCACACCCTGTGGAGTACTTAGCCACAATTTTCACCCAGCGTGTCGGGGGAAAGACGGCGTGTCGGGCGGGGCCGGCTCCTGGTGGACAGGAGGCACGGATCACTGCATGTTGTGATCCATTCGGCCCGCGACGGCGTCCTGCCGGAGCCGTAGCATCGAAGGTGCGGGAGCACTTTCCCGGGAAACACGCGGCAGTGACGGCGGCAGTGCTGTCAGCAGATGAGGACCGATGGAGAGGGCTCAGCGATGAAACTCACAACACTGGCATGGACGGCGGTTGCGACAGCGGCCACTGCTGCTGCGGGAGGCGCAGCGACAGACCCGGACAGCCGCTGGTACCTTCGGCTGCGGAAGCCCGAGTGGCAGCCCCCGGCGATTGCCTTCCCTGTTGTGTGGACGGCCTTGTACGCCGACCTCGCAGTGGCTTCCGCCGTCGCCCTGGACAGCGCCGCTCAACAGGACAGTGCGGCTGAGCGGGACGGCGCTGCCGGGAGTGTGTCGACAAACAGCAAGGCCCCCCGCCGGGAGACCCGAGCCTACCGGGGTGCCCTTGCCGCGAACCTTGTCCTCAATGCCACCTGGAGCTGGCTGTTCTGGCGCTCCCGCCGGCCCTGGCTGGCTGCGGCGGAGGCCGCGCTGCTGGCTGCCAGCAGCGCGGACCTGGTGCGGCGCACCTACCGGTTAAATCCCCGGGCCGGAGCAGCCCTCGCCCCTTACGCCGCCTGGTGCGGTTTTGCCACCGTCCTGTCGACGGCGATCGCCCGGCTCAACCACGGAAAGCACTAGCCGCACGGCTGGTTGAGCCGGCGATGCGGACGGAATTCCGTCCGCAGACCGGCAGCTACAGCTGCGCCTCCCGGCGGTCCAGCACGATTTGCTGGACATCCAGGTAGCCCGACTGGAATCCTGCCCGTGAGTAGCACAGGTAGAAGAGCCACATCCGCTGGAACACCGCGTCGAAGCCCAACTCCCCCACCTCACGGGACTTTTCCATAAACCGTTCCTCCCACAGCCGCAGGGTGGCTGCGTAGTGGTCGCCCATGCCCATCCGCTCGCGCACCCGGAGCGTGGTGTGCTGCTGGGTGACGCCCTCGATGGCGCGGACGGAGGGCAGGAAGCCGCCCGGGAAGATGTACTTGTGGACCCAGGTGTAGGCGTTCCGGGTGGCGAGCATGCGGCCGTGCGGCATGGTGATCGCCTGGATGGCGACTTTCCCGCCGGGAGCCAGGACCCTGTCGATGGTCTGGAAGTAAATGGGCCAGTACTCGTAGCCCACCGCTTCGATCATCTCCACGGACACGACGGCGTCGTACTCGCCTTCCACGGCACGGTAGTCCTGCAGTGCCACAGTCACCTGGTCCGCATATCCGGCCGCCGCAATGCGTTCCTGGGCGAGGGCCTGCTGCTCGCTGGACAGGGTGACGCTGTAGACGGTGGCGCCGCGGGCCGCAGCCCGAAGTGCCAGTTCACCCCAGCCGGTCCCGATTTCCAGGAGGCGGGTACCGGCGCCGACGCCGGCCTTGTCCAGCAGCCTGTCAATCTTCACCTGTTGTGCTTCCGCCAGCGCCTCCCAGCCAACGGAGGTCAGCGGTCCCGCCCCAAGCGGGAACAAAGCCGACGAATAGCTCATCGTGGTGTCGAGGAAGGTGGAGAACAGGTCGTTGGACAGGTCGTAGTGCCGTGAGATGTTGCTGCGGGTGTTCTGCTCGGCGTTCCGTTCCTGGCGCGGCGTGCGCGGCAGGTACAGTGCACGCAGCTTCTGCAGGGGCGTGGGAATGAGTGTGTCCACCGATGCGGCAAAGACCTCCAGGACCCCTGCCAGGTTGCTCGCCTCCCAGTCGCCGGCCATGAATGATTCGCCCAGCCCGATCAAGCCGTTGTCACCGATCCGCGCCTCAAACGCCTCCGGCCGGACCATGGTCATCACCGGCGCATCCGGACCGCCTATGCCAAGGACGCTGCCGTCCGGGTACTCCACCAGAAGGGGCAGCCGCTTCACGGCCCCCTTGAAGAGGAGTCCGGCGGCCTTGCCGGCTACAGCTGCTTTAGCTCCCGACGGCGGTTGCGCAACTTCCGGCCACAGCTCCGGATCGATGATCGCGGGCGACGCCGGCACGCCAGTTGCGGTCCAGGCTGCGGCGTAGTGCGCGCCGGTCTTCCCGCCGGTGGCAGCTGCGGTTGTCCCGTTGTCGTCCGTCATTGTCATTGAACTGCCTCCTGTGAAGCGTGGTGTGGCCGGGCGACGACCGGCAGGCGTCTTGCCCAGAGTGTAATGCCCTGCACCCGGATGAGTGCGGAAACCAGCAGCGGCGCGGCCGGAACAGCGGCCGCAGCAGCCAGGATGTTCGGCAGGGTGGCGGGCCGGCGCGTGCCGTCCATCGAGGCCACGAACGGCTTATGCCCTTCGCGTTCCAGCACGATGGACACCGCCAGCCGCTCCCCGGGGGCGGGCAGCTTCATGCGGTACTGTCCGTCCACGTCGTTGAACGGGGACACGTAAAACGCCTTCGGCACCGAAGCGCGTCCCGCCGTATCGGTCTCCAGCAGGTAGCAGTGGCGCTCCCCGTACGTGTTGTGGACCTCAGCAACCACGCACTCAAGGTCGCCGTTGGTCCGGTAGCACCAGAAGATCGACAGGGGGTTGAAAACGTAACCGAAAACCCTGGCGCTGGCCAGCATGTGGATCGCGCCGCCGTCGGGCTCTATGCCCTGGGTGCGCAGGTAGCGTTCCACGTTGCTGCGGATGGAGGCATCGGGATCCCCCAGATGGTCGCCGGCACGGAACACCGCGAGCGGCCGGAGCAGGAACGGCAGGCGTGGCAGATGATCGACGTCCACGAACCAGCTGTAACTGCGGTAGGTGAACGCGTTTTTCAGCGGCGTGCGACGAACGTGGGAAATGGCGGTGCGGTAGATCGCTGCATCCGTGCTCATGCAGGTTCCGCCGCGGAAAGCAGCTCCCGTTCTTCGTCGTCCCGGGAGCCAAGCGGATCAGCAGCCACGGGATGCGGCCAGGACCGCCCCAGTGCTTCGGCTGCCCGGACACCGGACAGTGCACCGTCCTCGTGGAAACCCCAGCCCAGGTAGGCGCCGGCGTAGGCGATCCGGTCATCAGTGAGACCGGCAATTGCCTGCTGTGCCTGCAGGGATGCCGGGGTGTACTGCGGGTGCTCGTACACCATCCGCTCCAGGACCCTGCCGTCATCGATCAGCTCCGACTCCCCCAGGCTGACCAGGTAAGGCCTGCCGTCCTGCGGGCTGAGCCGCTGGAGCCGGGTGAGGTCGTATGTGACCAGGACTTTGTCCGGCCGTGCTTCACAGGAGGGGAGGCGGTAGTTCCAGGACGCCCTGGCGTTGTCCGAGGAAGGCAGCACCGCCGGATCCTGATGGAACACGGTGTGGTTGATGGAGTAGGGCATCCCGCCGAGGGCGTCCTTTTCCTCGGGGGTGGCATCGGCAAGGAACCCCAGGGCCTGCGCAGGATGGGTTGCAATGACGACGGCGGCGAAGTCTTCCAGCCCGCGGTCAGTTGTGATTTCCACACCGCCGGGATGGCGCCGGATGGCGGTGACGGGGGTGTTGAGCCGGACATCCTTCAGCGTGGCGGCCAGCTTCTCCACGTACCGGGCTGACCCTCCGCTGACCGTCCGCCACTGTGGCGACCCTTTGACACCCAGCATGCCGTGGTGGCTCAGGAAGGTGAAGAGATAGCGCGCCGGGTAGGCCAGCGCGGTGGTGGGGTCGCAGGACCAGACAGCGCTGACCACCGGCGTCATGAAGTGCGAGATGAAGTAGGGGCTGAAGTTCTCCTGCTCCAGGAACTCACCCAGGGTCTGCTCGGCAACACCCCGTTCCGGATCGACCGCAGCCAGGGGGGCCGTCTCCAGGAGTGCGCGCGCTTTGCCATAGAAGCGGGTGACCTCAAGCAGCATGAGCAGGTACCGCCCGCGCAGAAGGTTGGAGGGACGGGCAATGATGCCACGTCCACCGTCGCGCGCTCCGGCGTACTCCAGGCCGCAGCCGTCGCACCGGATGGACATGCTCATCTCGGAGTCCTGCGTCTCGACCCCCAGCTCGGCGAACAGCCGAAGCAGGGTGGGATAGGTCCGCTCGTTGTGCACGATGAAGCCGGTATCGACGCCGATCACCGACCCGTCCGCCTGCGGCAGGTCATGGGTGTGGGCATGGCCGCCCAGCCGTGAGTCCGCTTCGAACAGGGTGACGTCGTCCTGCCGGTTGAGGACGTAGGCTGCGGTCAGGCCGGCCACGCCGCTGCCGATAACGGCAACCCGGCGCCTGCCGCTTCCGGATACTGCTGGGTCAGGTGACAATTCATGCTCCTCTGCTGAACATTTGCCAATGGACTGGGTCTGCAGAGGACGATTCGGCGCCGCCGGTGGAATAGATGGGTGGCGGGGCAGAGCAGTTTTTTCGGCGGCTGCCGGCGGAGTACTGTGGGCGGGTGGTAAACCCGGTACATCTGAAGACCCTCCTTGAGGTCACGCGCCTGGGCTCGTTCGCAGCCGCCGCGTCCACCCTGGGCTATACGGCCTCAGCGGTTTCCCAACAGATGTCCGCCCTGGAACGGGACACGGGCGTCGTCCTGTTCCAGCGGTCCGCGCGCAGCGTGGTGCCTACGGAAGCCGCCGTCGTCATGACCCGGCACGCCGCCAAGGTGCTGACGGACATCGAAGCCCTCATGGCAGCCGCCTCCAAAACGCAGGATTCGGCCAACCAGGAGCTGCGGCTGGGAATCTTCCCCAGTCTGGCAACGTACGTCCTCCCCCGCATTTTGAAGAACCCGGCCTGGAAGAACCTGGGGATCGATCTCAAGGTATCTGTGGCCGAACCCGGGCAGACCATCCAGGGGCTGCGCACCGGCGGCGAACTGGACCTTGCCGTGGTTTTCCAGGTGGGCCAGACAGGGTTCGCCTGGCCGAACACCATTAACCGGCAGTGGATCGGCGACGACGACTTCCGGGTGGTGCTGCCCGCCGGCTGGGGCTTCCGCAGTGACGCCAAAGTGGCTGCCGACCATCTGTCCGAAATGCCCTGGATCATGCACCACCCCGGCACCAGCGATGCCATGGTGATTGAACGGCTCTTCGCGGGCTGCAATCTGCACCCGCGGGTGGTGGCCCACAGCGATGATTTCCACGCGAGCCTGGAAATGGCTGCCGCCGGCCTGGGTGCGGCGCTGGTGCCGGAGCTCGCGCTGCGGAACAAACCCGCGGGCGTGGTGGTGCTGGATGTCCCGGAGATCCGGCTGGCCAGGAACGTCTTTGCGCTCCTCATCAACGACCGGAAAACTGCCCGGGTACAGCTGTTTGTTGATCTCCTCGCCGAGACTCTCGCCGGAATGCGTACGGCTGTCAATTAGGCCTGAATGCTGGAATGCACCGCTGTTCGGGTCTATGTTGAAGGTATGAGCAAGGTAGCAAGCCGGCACTTCGGAGAGATTGAGCTCAACCACGGCAAGGACCACCTGGTCGCGACTAAACATGAACTGCGCGGCCACCCGCTGGAAATCGATCTCAACATCACGGCGCACGACCACTTCGACGAAGCCGCCATGCGCAAGGTGGACTACCGCCTGCGGTTCCTGCCGGAGCTCGTGGACGAGGTGCGGGACATGATCGCGGAGGAGCTGGATCAGGAAGGCACCAGCCCCCAGGAGTACCTGCACTTCCACTGCAACGCCCTCAAGGACGAGCACCTGCAGAAGGTCTTCGGGGTCACGGACCGCAGCCAGCTCACCCATGAAGTTTTTTTGAAGGCCCTGAAGCTCGGCCATGTGGGCATCTACCCAGGCCAGCCGGAACGCTACTTCGTCCTGGACTTCACCCTGGGCGAGCACTTCACCGATGAGGTGCTGGTGGCCTCGGCCGACGAGGACGGCGTGGTGGACGACGAGATCGTCTGGTCCTGAACGCGTAATAACGACGACGGCCGGCCACCTTTCGAGGTAGCCGGCCGATCCGTTCTCGTTTGTGGTGCGTTACTACTTGGCTGCTTCCAGCAGGCCGGCGCGGACCGCCTGCGTTGCCTTGACCAGGTTCCTCAGGGACTCTTCAGTCTCGATGTAGCCGCGGGTCTTCAGGCCACAGTCCGGGTTGACCCAGAGCTGGCGGGACGGGACGTGCTTGACGGCGGTGGCCAGGAGTTCGGTGACTTCGGCTTCGCCCGGAACACGCGGCGAGTGGATGTCGTAAACGCCGGGACCGACGCCGCGGCCAAAGCCGTGCGACTCGAGGTCGTGGACAACCTCCATCCGGGAGCGTGCGGCCTCGATGGAGGTCACGTCCGCGTCGAGGCCGTCGATCGCGTCGATGATCACACCGAACTCCGAGTAGCAGAGGTGGGTGTGGATCTGGGTGGCATCCGCAGCGCCGGCGGTGGCCAGGCGGAAGGAGTCCACGGACCACTTCAGGTAGTCGGCGTGGTCCGCCTTGCGCAGCGGAAGCAGTTCACGCAGGGCAGGCTCGTCCACCTGGATGATCTTGATGCCCGCAGCTTCGAGGTCGGCGATCTCGTCACGCAGGGCCAGGCCCACCTGGTTGGCAGTTTCACCCAGCGGCTGGTCGTCCCTGACGAAGGACCACGCCAGGATGGTGACCGGACCGGTGAGCATGCCCTTCATCGGCTTGCTGGTCAGGGACTGTGCGTACTCGGCCCAGGCAACGGTGATGGGGGCGCTGCGGGTGACGTCGCCCCACAGGATGGAGGGACGGGTGCAGCGGGAGCCGTAGGACTGGACCCAGCCGTGGACGGTAACGTCGAAGCCTTCGAGGTTCTCGGCGAAGTACTGCACCATGTCGTTGCGCTCGGGCTCGCCGTGGACCAGGACGTCGTAGCCGAGCTCTTCCTGCAGGTCGACGACGCGCTTGATCTCGTCCTTCATGAGCTTCTCGTACTGCTCGTCGGTGAGGTCACCCTTGTTGTTCCGGGCGCGGGCCGAACGGATTTCGGAGGTCTGCGGGAAGGAACCGATGGTGGTGGTGGGCAGCGGCGGCAGCTGCAGCGCTGCTTCCTGGGCGGCTTCACGGACCGGGTATTCGGAGCGGCTGAAGTCAGCGGCGGTGAGGGCCTCGGTGCGGGCACGGACGTCAGCGCGGCGGACACCTTCGGCGGTGGCGCGGGAGGCGATGACCGCCGTCGCTTCCTCGATGGCTGCCTGTGCGGACGTGGGATCGGCCAGGTAGGACGCGAGGGTCCTGACCTCAACAGCCTTCTGGTCCGAGAACGCCAGCCAGCTGCGCAGCTGCTCTGAGAGCTGGGTTTCCTCGGCAACGTCGTGCGGGACGTGCTGGGTGGAGGTGGAGGTGCTGACGGTGAGCTTCCCGGCGGCGGCCTTCAGTGCGTCCAGCTTCGCAGCCGATGCTGCGAGGTCGTTGCGCCAGATGTTGTGGCCGTCAACGACGCCGGCAACCAGGGTCTTGTTGCCCAGGCCTGCCAGGGCGGCTGCGGAGGGGACCGCACCCTTGAAGACGTCGATGTGCAGGGCGTCGATGTTGGTGGCTGCGAGGGTGCCGAGCTGGCCGTCCAGCGAACCGTAGGGCGTGGAGACCAGGATCTGCGGGCGGCTGGCGGCGGCGGTGAGGACGTCGTAGGCGCGGGCAACTGCCGCTTCGATGTGGACGGCGGCAGTGTCCTGGTCCACCACCAGGGCGGGCTCGTCGAGCTGGACCCAGCCGGCGCCGGCTGCTGCGAGCTTCTCAAGAAGCTGGACGTAGACGGGCAGGATGTCCTCGAGGCGGGACAGCGGAGCGAAGCCATCGGGGGCGCCGTCGGAGGCCTTGGACAGGAGCAGGTACGTGACCGGACCCACGATGTACGGGCGGGTCTCGATGCCGTTGGCCAGGGCGAAGGCGAACTCGTCCACCTTGGCGGTGGAGGCGAGGGTGAACTCTGTCTCCGGGCCGATCTCCGGGACCAGGTAGTGGTAGTTGGTGTCGAACCACTTGGTCATCTCCAGCGGCTGCTGATCCTTGTTTCCGCGGGCCAGGGTGAAGTAGCCGTCGACGTCGAGCTGTCCCTCTGCATTGAGGAGCTTGCCAAAGCGGGCAGGAACAGCGCCCAGATGGGCCGTGGTGTCCAGGACCTGGTCGTAGTAGGAGAAGGTGCCGGGAACGGCAGCGGCCTCGGTGAGGCCGAGCTCCTGCAGTCGCCTGGCGGTGGTCAGCTGGATGTCCTTGGCGGCGGAGTCCAGGGCAGCGGCGTCGATTTTTCCTGCCCAGTAGGCCTCGACGGCTTTCTTGAGCTCCCGGCGGCGCCCGATGCGCGGGTAGCCAAGTACTGATGCAGCGGGGAACGGAGTGTTTTTGGGCGTGTTGAAGTCAGGCATGGGATTCTCCTAGGAAAGTGGAGTAGGTGAAGATGGTCAGAAAAAAGTGGGCAGCTGCAGAAATGCTGTGGCCGGGAAGAAGGCTCAGCTGGCGAGCTGGCGCTGCAGGATGGTGGAGCGCCGGCCGGCGGAGCGGGAATGTCGCGGGAGAGCCAGCTCGTCCAGGACCTCCAGCACGCTCTGGTGTTCGTTGAAGGTGTACAGGTGGATGCCCTGCGCGCCGGCGTCGAGGGCAGCCTTGGCCAGGTCTACCGTGGCGCGGACGCCCACCCTGTGCTGTTCGGCGTCACTGTTTGCGGAGGCGAGGCGGGCCACGAGCTCCGGTGCCGGTTCTACGCCGCTGAGTTCGCCCAGCCGCTTTACCCGGCGCAGGCTGGTGAAGGGCATAACGCCCGGGATGATCGGGATGGTCACCCCGGCACGACGTGCCCGGGTGAGGAGGTCAGCGTACTGCTCAGCACGGAAATAGACCTGGGTGATGGCGAAGTCGGCGCCGGAGCGCTGCTTGGCCAGCAGCACCTCCACGTCGTGGTCCTCGCTGGGTGATTCCGGGTGGCGGGTAGGGTAGGCAGCCACGCCAACGGCGATTTTGCCGGCACACAGGAGTGCAGACCGGCGCTGTTCAACCCGGCGGATCAGCTCAATCAGGTCCTGTGCATACCGCAGGGAGCCGGCGACGGGCGGTGCGCCGTCCTGCGGCCGGTCGCCGCGCAGCGCCAGGATGCCCCGCACGCCGGTGTCCAGCAGGTCACCGACGATCTCCGCCAGCTCCTGGGGCGTGTTGCCGACGCAGGTCAGGTGGGCCAGCGGCCGGAGGGTGGTCTCGAGCACGAGCCGGTGGATGAGTTCGACGGCGGTGTCCCGGTTGGAGCCACCGGCACCGTAGGTGACCGAAACGTAGTCCGGTGCCGTGGTTTCGAGTTCCCGGATGGTGGTCCACAGGGTTTCCGCAGCCGCCGGCGAACGTGGCGGGAACAGCTCGTACGAGAGTGCCACCGGAGCGGCGTCAGAGAGGTTCGGGTGTGTGTCAATAAGGCTTGGTGGAGACATTTGCATCCTTGGCTTTGGGCCATTGAAGGCTCCGTCGGCAAAAGCGACGGCGGGGCCGGCAATGATTTGAGTTTGGGGAACACGGAAAAACTCCACAGGACGCAGCCGCGACTGTTACGCCTGAAACGAAGTTGTCCGTGAGCAAATGTCAGGCCCACATGGGGGCACCCACACCCTCCATAGGGAGGATCGCTGACACGTTACCTCGGTAACTTGTATAAGACTCTAGGAGGCGCCGGTGCTGCGTTCAAGTTGGCTCCCGAATTAAGACGCAGTTTTACGCATTCTTTTGCTCCTGTACGGAACATTGTTCGCTCCGGTGCCCTCTACCACGGCCGCTCCGGTCCTGGCCCGTCCCCGGTCTCCCCCAGGTACGCCTCCCGTTCGCGTCCGGTGTTGCGTTCGCGCTGGGCCTGCCGGGCACTGTCTTCCAGCTGTTTAAGCTTGTCCTGCTGCACGGAGTCCTGGTCCGGCTCCTGAGGTTTTTCCTCCTGGCCTGGCGCTGGCGCCGGCTCCTGGCCTGCACCGTCGAGCTTCTCCTGCAGCCGGGCTTCAGCTCCGGCCAGCCGGTCTCCGGTCCCTGCCGGGTGACCTTCGGAAAAGCATCCTTCCGGTGCCGCCGCCACGGCCGCGAGCGCTTCACCGAACAGGCCGGCCGCCGAGGCAGGGTCTTCGGCAGCGAGCCTTTCATCTCCGAGCCGTTCGATGGCCAGGACCAGGTTGACCCGGATGATGCAGGCATCGGCGGCTCCGGACCGGGTGGCCGGGATATGGCCCAATGCCTCCTCGAAGCGGAGGCGGGCAGCGCCGAAGTCAGCGGCCAGGACCTCGGCGTTACCCGCGGCAAAAGGCGCCTTATGGGGTTCGATGAGGTTCACCGGCTGGAGTCCTTCCGCCGCTGCCCGGACAGATGCTGCATCGTGTGTTTCATAGGCGTTGGCTGCACGGGCTCCCAGCAGGCCAAGGCTGAGCAGTTTCGCGGCAACACAGAGCACCACGATCACCGGTACGGCTGACCAGGCGAGGAGGCGCCGCCGTGCTGCCCTGCTGTGCCGGCCGTTATTGACGGAGGTCATCGGACTTCCGCCTTCCGCGCGGCACGGCGGCGCCCGGCTTGAGGAGAGCCTGCCGGCGTTGCCCGGAGTTCGCGGAACTGGCGGACGAGCAGGAACAACTCGCCCAGGCCAAGCACGAAAGCTCCTGCTGCAGGAACCCAGTAGACCTCGGTCCGTGTGCTGAATGACCCGTTCTGATCCGGCTGCCTTACTGAACTGGTCTGCAACTCCCCAGGACGGGTGTCCCGCATGACCGGGGCTATCGGGTCGCCGGCCGCCCGGTGCACGTAAGGAAGATCCAGCTGCCCTGCAATCTGCCGGAGGCCGGCTTCATCGATCCTGGAGAGCGCGTCCCCGGCACCCTCACCGTTGCTGTCCCGGAGGTAGGGCGCATCCTCTGCAAATGTGGATCCGTCGTCGTACTCTTCGCCGGTGTTTTCCCGCATCCTGCCACCGCCGGCGGTGCCGTAGCCCAGCACCGCTCCCCCGGCTACCAGGCCAGCGCCCAGGTCCATCGGCCCCGGCGCTCTCGCACTGGTCTGCTCACCGTCTCCGAAGTAGTACACAAGCCTGGGACGCTCCGGATGGCTCCGCCTGGCAGCGGTGAGCCGTTCGGACAGCACCTGCCGGGCAGCCGTGATGCTGCTTCCCTTGGCGTAGGACGTCAGCTGGGGTTCCAGCACGGACGTGATGGTTTCGAGCGCCAGGGTGTCGGTGGTCAGCGGCATCCGGACGTGCGCCGTGGTGTCGAAGGTTATCACGGAGAAACGCGCGCCCGGCAGTTCTTCGGCAATGGCCGCGATATCCTCCCGGACCCCCGCCATTCTTGGCCCGGCGTTGCCGTAGTCTTCCGCCACCATGCTGGTGGTGGTGTCCACGACGAAGAACACGTTGAGGTCGGTTGTGGCGGCCTGGGCCGTGCCACCGGGCAGGCCCGGGCGGAGCGCGGCTGCCGCAAGGAGCAGCACCAGCAGGACCTGCCGCAGCCCGTGCCCTGCGCGTGACCCGGCCCCTGTTCCCGTCCGCAGGTTCTGGAAAAGCCGCCAGCCCGGGAAAGCCAAAGCACCAACAGCGAAGGGAAGGAGCAGCCACCACGGCAGGATCGGTTGCAGCGTCATGGCCTCAACCGCCAGGTGGCAACGCCGAGGACCAGTCCTGACAGGAGGGCCACGCCCAGCGGCAGTCCGGGCTCATCCGTTACAACGGCACGGGGTGAACCCCGGAGTGCCGATTTTTCCGTTTCTTCCACGCCCCGTACCACGCCGGCTGCCGCCTGTGGGTCGTCCAAGGCGTAGTAGGCGCCGCCGGTAGACTCCGCCGCGGCCCGAAGCTGCGCCCCTGGTTGGTCCCGGCCGGCGCCGTAGTCGAGGTCACCCGGATTGAGCGCGTAGACGCGTGCTGCCCTGTCTTTTGCCATTGCCACGGCTTCCACAAGGGTCATGATGGGCTCCCCGGAGAGGAAGTTGTCCGTGGCCAGGATGACGGACCGCGAGCGCGGCGGACTGCCGGGATCCTGCCCGGTGCTGGGCTTGAGGCTTCCCGCCTGCTCCGGCGCAGCAGGAAAGCTGTTGAGGCAGGACGCGAGGCCGTCCCCGATCAGTGAGGACCCCCGGCCGCTCCACGTCCCGTCCAGGAATCCTGAACTGCCGGGCCTTCCATCGAACGCGTCCCGCGCGAGCTTCAGCTGCTCCCGGGCATAGGAGTAGTCATCGGTCAGCGGAAACACCTGGATGGCGGTGCTGTCAAAAATGGTCAGCCCGATCCGTTCGCCGTCGAACTCCTCGGCGAGCTGGGAGAAAACGTCCACGACGGCGGCGTCGGCACTGCTCATGGAACCCGACGTATCAAGGCACAGCATGATGTCCCGGTTGTGCTGCTCGGGCCGGGTGGTCGCCACGTCGATGGGGCGGGCGGCTGCCACTGCCGTGGAGACCAGCAGCGAGGCGCAGGCGAGCACGGCGACAGCGAGCCATCGACGGTGCCGCCGCAGCGCCGCCTGGTATTCCGGCAACAGGGTGAGCCGGTCCGCATGCGCCACGGGCCGTCGTCGTACGTTCCTGTCACGGTCAGGCCGCAGGGCTGCCCACGCGGCCAGGCACGCGGCCAGCACCGCGGGCGGCAGGAGCCACCACCACATCAGGTCCATTCCTGCACCGCCTTGCGGGCCGAGGCTGCCGAAACGGCGACGGCGGGAAGGGGCCCGGGACCGAAGGCGGCCGGGTACAGCTCCCCGACCACGGCCGCGGCCGCCGGAAGAGGGTGCCTGGCGAGATCGGCGTGCGTCATGCGGGGTGCGTCCACTCCGGTGACATCCCGGACGAAGCTCCTCAGCAGGAGGCTGATCTCCTGGTGGGCGTCGCGGGCATTCCGTATTCCAGAGGCTGCATCCCGCTCGACGTCGCTGATCCGCTGCAGGTACGCCTCCTTGAGCGCAGCGACGTCCGTCAAGCCGGCAGGACGCCGGTCAGATTCCACTTCCCGGGGCCTGCGCGTGGCTGCGAGCACGACGGCGTACCACAAGGCCACCAGGACCAGCAGTCCTGCTCCTGCCCACACCCAGCCCGGACTGTACTGCAGGGGACCATAGAACGCGGGATCAGCCTGCACGGCGGTGCCTTTCCAGGAGCGCGAACAGCGCATTTATCACGCCCTGGCTGGCGGCCACTTCGCCTTCCGTAATTCCTGCCTTGCGCAGCATGGTGGTCCTGCCGGTGTCGCGTTCGGCAACGGCGCTGGCGTAGGCTGCGGCAACGGCCGGGTCCCGGGCAAGATGTGCAACCAGGGGGTAGCCCCCCGAAACGCTGTAGGAATCCCCGGCGGTCCGGTCCGGCTGCAGGGAGGGGTCCGCCGGGGCCAGGTCCGCGTCCCGGACCGTGAGCCAGAGGACCTCGTGCTGGGCGCGGAGCCGGCGAAGCAGCTCGCTGGTGGCCGGGCCCGCCGGCACTTCGTCGGCCACGACGAACAGCAGGTTGCGGCCCTTGACGGTCCGCGCCACATGCTCCAGCTGGTCCTCGATCCTGCTGGGGGCCGCGTCCAGGGTGGCGGCTGAATCCACCTGCCGCAGGAGGCGCTCCAGGTGGGCCTCGCCGCCTTTGGCGGGCAACGCCGTCGAGCCCTCCGCGTCACCGGAAACCAGCCCCACTACGTCGCCGTGCCGGTGGGCCAGATAGCCCATGACCCCCAGCGCCATGACGGCGATATCCTTCTTCGTTTCCCCGCTGCGGGCTGCGGCTGCCATGTTGCGCCCCGTATCCGTCACCAGAACGAGGGTCTGCCGCCGGACTGCCACGTAACGCCGGATCAGCGGTGAACCGTGGCGCGCCGTTGCTTTCCAGTCAATGTCGCGGACCTCGTCGCCGGGAACGTAGGCACGGAGGTCGTCGAAGTCCAGGCTGCGGCCGCGGAACACCGAGCCGTATTCGCCGTCGAGCGCACCCCGGGCTTTCCGGTGCGCGAAGATGGCCAGGTTGGACTTCACCCGGTGGAGGAGGCTGGTCACGCCGGCCTTAGGGGGTCTGGACGGCAGCGACGACGGCATCGATCACAGTTTCCACCTGCACCTGCTCCGCCACCGCCTCAAAGTTCAGGATCAGGCGGTGGCGCAACACCCGGTGGGCGAGGGTCTTGACGTCCTCCGGGATGACGTGGTCCCTGCCGTTCAGCAGTGCAACGGCCCGCGCCGCCTGGCTGAAGGCAATGCTGGCCCGGGGGCTGGCTCCGAACTCGATGAAGCCGGCCAGCCGGGGATCGATGTACTGCAGGGCGTTCCGGGTCACAAAGACGATGCCCACGATGTAGTTAATGACGGCCGGATCGATGTAGATGCGGCGGACCAGCTGCTGGGCTGCGGTGACGGCTTCCAGTGAAGCAGCCGCGGGCGGCGCCTGCTCCGGCGTGTACACGCCGGCATCGATGCGCCGGATGATCTCCGCCTCCTCGGCAGGGGACGGATAGTCCAGCACGTCCTTGAGCATAAAGCGGTCCATCTGGGCTTCAGGCAGCAGGTAGGTGCCCTCCTGCTCAATGGGGTTCTGGGTGGCGAGCACCAGGAAGGGCGAGGGCAGCCGATACTCCTGGCCACCGATGGAGGTCTGGCGTTCCTGCATGGCTTCGAGCATGGCGCTCTGCGTCTTGGCGCTGGAACGGTTGATCTCGTCCAGGAGCACGATATTTGCGTGCACCGGACCCAGTTGGGTGATGAAGGTCCCCTGGGCCGCATCGTAGATCTGGGTGCCTACAATGTCGCTGGGCAGCAGGTCCGGAGTGCACTGGATCCGCCTGAAGTCGGCGCTGACTGCCTCTGCCACGGCCTGCGCAGCAGTGGTTTTAGCAAGGCCCGGGACGCTTTCCAGCAGGATATGCCCGCCGGTCAACAGACCCACCAGCAGCGATTCCCGCAGCCGCGCCTGCCCCACCACCTTTGCATCAAAGCTGCCGGCGATATTCGCCGCCACCTGCTGTGCCCGCGCCAGTTCCGCCGGTTCGATTCTTGCGGACACACTGTTCTGTAGCACTGGCGTTCCCCCTGGTGGCATAGCTGGGCGTGGCTGCCGGGCGGCTGCACTCCGCCCGCCATCCTATCCAAGACGGCCCGGGCAGCGGGGACAATGGGGACCCCTCCCCATCACCTTGCGGGAGGGCTATCCTTTTGGCATGAGCGAGCTTCCAGCAAGTTATAAGGAGTTTCTCGCCGACAAGAGCGAGATGTTTATCAGCACCGTCAAGCCGGTTCTCCAGCAGTCAGCCGCAGACAAGCTTCACGGGGTCCGGGTTGTTTACAACCCCGGATCCACCGGCCACCAGGCCCACCTCGATGAAACCCTCCCGTACGGCGTTGTGCTGGAGGACATCGATTAGATTTACCGTACACTTGCACCAAAACACCGGGGGCTAGGAGTGCGTTTGGGCAAGCGCAGGTTAATCGCCATCATCAGTGCGGCTGTCATCCTGGCAGTCGTAGCCGTACTGGTCGGATGGCAGCTGAAGATTCTCCCCTGGCAGAAGAGCTCCACCGAGCTGCATGTCACCGCGGCGGGCGACTATTCCTCGAGTAAAGCAGCCGCCGGCGTCCTGGCCCGGATTGGCGAGATCAAGCCGGATGTTCATTTCGCGCTGGGCGACATGTCCTATGGGGCCAAGGGAACTGAGCAGGCCTGGTGCGACCTGGTGACATCCAATGCGGGCCGGCAGTTGCCGTTCCAGCTTCTGGCGGGCAATCACGAGAGCAATGGCAGAAACGGCGACATCAACCAGTTCGCAGCCTGCCTGCCCAACAGGTTGCCGGGACTCGTTGGCACCTACGCCCGGCAGTACTACGTCGACGTCCCGGAGCAGGACCCCATCGCACGGTTCATTATGATTTCCCCCGGTATCCCCTTTGCCGAAGGGGACCTGGACTACTCCGCCGACAGTACCCGCTACCAATGGACTGCGGACGCCATCGACGGTGCCCGGTCCGCGTCCATCCCCTGGGTGGTCGTGGGAATGCACACGCCCTGCCTGACCATGGGGCGGTACGAGTGCGAGGCCGGGCGTGCCATCACCGATCTGATGATCAACAAGAAAGTCGACCTGGTGCTGCACGGGCACGAACACCTCTACCAGCGCAGCAAACAGCTCACCAGCGGAGGCGATTGCACACGGATCGAACCGGGTGCCTACAGCGGGGACTGCGTCCAGGACGACGGGAAGAATCTTTCAAAGGGCGCCGGGACGGTCTTTGCCACAGTGGGCACCGGCGGGGTGGCGCTGAGGGACATCGACGAGGATGACAAGGAAGCGCCCTATTTCGCTGCCTACTCCGCGAAAAACGCCAGCCCCAGTTATGGCCTGCTGGACCTGAAATTCACCGAGAAGTCACTCACCGCGGAATTTGTGGCCACCACCGGAGATTTCAAGGACGACTTCACCATCGGGTCCGCACCCTAGCCAGGCCCCCTGGTGCCGGTCAGCCCCTCACCGCGCCTGAAAGGGCGAATGAGCTGCCGGCGCCCCTGGCCACGATGACGTACAGAAACAGCACCGGCAAGGAATACAGGATGGAGAATGCGGCCAGTTGCCCGTAGGCCACGGCACCGTGCTGACCGAAGAAGCTGAAGATGGACACCGCCGCCGGCTGCCGGGCTTCGGAAAGGAGCAGGACAAAGGGGACAAAGAAGTTTCCCCAAGCCTGGATGAAGACGAAAATGAACACCACACCCAGACCTTGGCGCATGAGCGGCAGCACAATGGTCCGCAGTGCGGTCATCCTTGACGCGCCGTCCACCCAGGCCGCTTCCTCCAGCGAGACCGGCACCCCTGCCATGAAGTTCCGGGTCATCCAGATGGCCATGGGCAACGTGGTAGTGGCCATAAAAAAGATGGTGGCGGGCATGGAGTCGAGCAGTTCGAACTGGACGAAGAGCCCGTAGACCGGGACCATGATGGCCGTGATGGGCAGGCAGGTTCCAAAGAGGACGGTGTACAGGAACGGCTGGTTGAACCTTGACCGGTAGCGGGACAGCGGGTAGGCCGCCAGCACTGCAGCCACAACCGTCACGGCTGCAGTTCCGCCGGAGAGCACCAGACTGTTCCAGAGCGGCCTCAGCAGCAGCTCCGGTGTCAGCACGGCGGCGAAGTTCTCCAGGCCGGCCCGGTCCGGAAGCTTCAGCTCGTGCCCGGCTTCAGCGTCGAGGGAAGCGAGGATGAGCCACAGCAGGGGCAGCAGGAAACAGGCGCCAATCAGGAGCAGCACCAGGTCGGCCGGGGTGCTGCCGGCGCGGCGCCGTTTGGCTGCATTCCTGCCGGACCGCAGCACCCGGGATGCTTGAGCGGGCACTGTCATGGCCTGGTCTCCCTGAGCAGCCGGATGTACACCAGGCCGAACACGGCGCCGATCAGGATCAGCACCGAAGCCACGGCAGTCCCGTAGCCGATGTCCCCGAATTTGAACGCCTCGAGGTAGGCCAGGACGGGCAGGGTGGTGCTGGCGTTGGCCGGTCCGCCGGCGGTCATCACCCACACGAGCGTGAAGACGGCGAGCGTCTGCAGCGTGATCAGCATCAGGTTCGTGGCGATGCTTCCGCGGATCATCGGCAGGGTAATAAACGCGAACCGCTGCCAGCCGTGCGCGCCATCCACCTGGGCCGCCTCACTCACCTCTGCCGGAACCTCGTTGAGCGCCGCCCGGTACACCAGCATGGAAAAGGCTGTCCCCCGCCACACATTGGCAAGCATCACGGCCATCATCGGAAAGGCATACAGCCAGTCCTGCCGGGCAAGTCCCAGGCGGCCGAGCAGCTGGTTCAGGGTCCCGTCGCCGCTGAAGTAGGCGTAGGCGGCGAAGGCGGCCACGATTTCCGGCAGCACCCAGGCGGCCACCACAGTGGTGCCGACGGCGGCGGACACCGCCGGCCGTGCCCGGCGCATCAGCACGGCAAGGGCGAGCCCCAGCAGGTTCTGGCCCACCACCGCCGACCCTGCCACGAACACCACCGTGAGCAGAACAGACAGCGGGAACACCGGATCAGCAAACAGGCGCTGATAGTTCTCCAGCCCCACCCATGACGGGTTGCGGGCACTGCGCCCGGTCAGGCCGGCGTCGGTCAGGGACGCCTGAAAGGCCCAGAGCACGGGGCCGGCGAGAAAGACAAGCAGGAGCAGGACGGCGGGGAGCACCGGCAGGTACCGAAGCAGTTGCCGTGCCGTGACAGGGGGCTGCACAGGCTACTTCCGGACGGTCTTGTCGCCGCCCACAATGTCCGCCACTGCGGCGTCGTACTCTGCAGCCGCCTCCCCGGGCGATCTGGTACCCGTGATCACGGCTTCGGTGGCTTCCTGGACGGCCGCGGAGATCCGGGGGTAGTCGGCAGTTGCGGGGCGGTACCGCGTCACGGGGACAAGCTTGGAGACGTCCCTGACGAAGGGGTTGGCGTCCAGGTACCCCGGATCGGCGGCCACGTCCTTCCGGACCGCAATCTGGGAGCTTTCCACGGTGAAGGCGAGCGAATTCTTCTCATTGAGTGCGGTGGTGAGGAAACGGAAAGCCAGGTCCGGTTCCTTGGTCCCCGCACCTACCGCGAGCGTCCAGCCGCCTGACATGCTCACAGCTCCAGGTGGCTGGCCGTTTTGGGTGGGGAAAGGGGCAACGCCGATCTCCTGTTCGTAGCCGGGCCATGCGTAACTGCCGCCATCCTGCCAGAACGACGGCGCGTAGGACCCTTCCACGGTGGCGCCCAGTTTGCCTTCCGGGAACCACTCGCCGAACACCTTCTTCCACACATTGGCGTCCAGGGCTTCAGCCGGAGAAACAGCCAGTTGTTCGTCATACAGGGTCTTGAGGAATGCCAGCGAGTCCCGGAAACCGGCCGAGCCAACCACCCACTTTTTGGTTTCCTCGTCGTAAAGCGTGGACCCGGTCCCGTACAGCACTTCATAAAAGCTTTGCATCACGGTGCCTTCGCCTGTTCCCTTGCCCGCGTACATGTTGAATGGAATGACGGTGGGGTCGTTGGCTTTGATCTTCCGTGCCGTATCCAGGATGTCCTGCCAGCTGCGCGGCTCCCAGGGAAGGGCGACCCCGGCAGCTTCCAGGACTTTCCGGTTGTACCAGATGGCGCGGGTGTCGGTGCCCAGCGGCACTGCGTAAGTCCCGCCGTCGTCCGCCCGCCCGGCCGCCTTGGCGCCGTCCTCAAAGGTGTCCCACTCCTCCCAGCCCTCAAGGTGGCTGTCCAGTTTCAGGAGGTAGCCGGCGTCCACGTCGGAACGGATCTTAAAGGTGTCCTCATAAAAAACGTCCGGCGCCGTGGACGGTGAGCGCAGGGCAAGGGCCAGCTTGGTGCCGTAGTCGTCGTCATTGGCCTGGATGGGCTGCAGCTCAACGGTCACATCCCGGTTGGCCGCCTCGAACTCCTGCTTGGCGGCCTGGAGCATGGTGTCCAGGGCGGTAAAGGAATCCGTTTTCTGGTACGCCACTTTGAGTGTTGTGGACGTGTTGCCGGGGTCGCCCGGACTGCACGCGGTCAGGATTATCACGGCGGAAGCGATGAGGGACATGGTCTTCAAGGCCCGGCGACGCATGGCGCTCCATTCAAGTCGATGGCGGCGGCCCCGTTGGCGGCAGGCCCCAACCGCACAGTATGCACATGCTAGATTGGCGCCCTGCAGCAGGCAAGGCGTCCTGCGCGGCCCGTCGGGTCAGCTTTCCAGAAGGAGCCGCTGGGCCCGAGGGGCCAGCGTATGTTCCAGGACCAGTGAGGCTGCGCCAATGGCACCCACGTCATCGCCCACTCCGGTACCCACCACCTCGATGGGATGGATCAGCCGGGTGTCACTGTGGGCAGCAAGCAGCGCCGGAATCTTTTCAAGGTAGCGCTCCGCCAGGCGGCTCCAAAACGGGCCGCCGAACACGACGCGCTCGACATCCAGCGTGTTGGTGACCACCGCCGCTGCCCGCGCCACCCGCACGGCAGACCTGTCAATGATGGCGCGCGCCTGTTCGTTGCCCTCATCCGCGAGATCGCACAGCCGGGAAAAGCTCTGCTCAATCTCGGCACCGCTGTTCCCCGGGCGGGAGCCGTCCAAAAGGCCGGCATCTTCCGCCTCGGCCACCAGCACCTGCGGGATGCAGGTGGACTTTACACAGCCGCGCAAGCCGCAGTCGCACGGCGGCCCGTCCGGGTCCACCACGATGTGGCCGATTTCGCCGGCATTTCCGGACGTTCCACGCACCACTTCGTCATTGAGCACGATGCCGCAGCCTATGCCGGTGCCCATGTACATAAAGATGAAGCTGCCGGAGCCGCTGGGACCGCCGGCCCACGTTTCCGCCACCGCAGCGCTGGTGACGTCCTTGTCCACCAACACCGAGTACCCGGTGGCCTCGGAGAGGGCAGTGCGCAGTTCCACCCTGTCCCAGCCTGGCAGCAGCGGCGGATCAACGACTGTGCCGTTGTCCAGGTCTATGGGTCCGGGTGCGGCGAGTCCCAGGCCGGCAATCCGTTCCTGGTCGACGCCGGAGTCCGCCACAAGCCGGGCGATCTGGTCCGCGATGGTGGTGATAACCGCCGCGGGGTCGTTGCCGCCGGGTGTCTTGATGCGGGAGTGCCGCACTACTGAGCCCACCAGGTCCAGGACAACGAAAGTGGTCACTGCGGGGTCGAGGTGCACTCCGAGGGCGAAGACGCCGCCAGGGTTGAGCCGGAGGATGGTGCGCGGTTTGCCCGGCCCGCTGCCTTCCTTGCCGGCCTCCACAATGAGGTGCTGGTCCAGGAGGCGCCGGGAAATGTTGGAGATGGTCTGCGGCGACAGGCCGACGATCTGGGCAAGCTCCACCCGGCTCAGTCCGCCGGAAGACCGGCGGATGGCATCCAGGATCACCGTGAGGTTGAAGTCACCCATCCTGGGCAGGTTGGTTCCGCGCCTCGGAGAGGATTGGCGGATCTCAGTCACAGCGTCCCCTAAACGTCTTCGGCCACGTACTTATGGTGATGCTTGAATCGTACGTTACGCGTGGGCACAGACCCTAGGACGGCACGACGGCGCGGCGCGGCATGGGCGCTAACCGGACTGTCCGGCCGGGTGCGGCTTATGCAGCTGCCTGCCCCGGACTGCGGCGGATGCTCAGGGTCACGGTGAATTTGGGGTTCCGGCCCTTCACGGCAGTAGGCCCGACGTAGCGCTCGAGTGCGGGCAGATAGGGCAGGTGGCGGTTGAAGACCGTCCACAATTCGCCGTGGGGTGCGAGGACCCGCCCCGCTGCTTCGATCATTTTCAGGCCGGCTCCGGAGTGGACCCCGGCACCTACATGGAACGGCGGGTTGAGCATGACCAGGTCCGCGCTGCCGTCCGCCATGGTGCTCAGGGCGTCATCCTGCAGGACGGTGATGCGGTCTGCCAGCCCGTTGGCCCGGGCGGTGGCCTGCGCGGAAGCCGCAGCTGCAGCTGATTGGTCCGTTGCAGTCACGGCGGACCCCGGATGGTGCCGGGCGTACATGGCGGCAAGGATTCCTGTGCCGCAACCCAAGTCGACGGCGTGGCCGGCTGTTTTCATGGCCGGCAGGAAGGTCAGCAGGAACCTGGTGCCGATGTCCAGCCTGGTGCCGGCGAACACGGCACCATGGGCTGCGACGTTCAGGTCCAGTTCAGCAAGGTGTTCAACAACGGGGTAGCGGTCCGGTGCCCCGCTCCCCTGCGGCCCGCGCGCCAGGATCACCCGGGATTTCTGCTGTGCAAGCTGCGGACGGACGGAACGGAAATGCCGTTCCAGCACCGTGTTCATGCCCAGGGACATGTGCTTGACCCTGCCACCCGCCAGGAGCGTTACGTCCGGTTCTGCGTGCCTGGCCACGGCAGCGGCAATCTCATCGAGCTCCGCCAGGGTCTTGGGCAGCTGCAGGAGTACTGTCTGCGCACCGGCGAGGAGCTCCGGCCCGAGCGGCATCCGGGTGAAGGCGGGCACTCCCCGCGCTTCGCCGTCGGCCCTTTCTGCCGCCGCTGGCGCCAGGACGGCGGAGCCACTCAGCGCGGCCGCGTTGAGCTGGAGGGCCCGTTCTCCGGTGATGAGGTCCTGGTGCACGCGGACCGCGCCCGGGCCCAACAGGGCAAGGGCGCCGAGGGTCAGCGCGCCGTACCGGTCCCCGATAACGGCTACCGTGCTTCCCTCAGTCACCTGTCCCGCGGCGGTTTCCAGCAGAAGCCGGTCCGTGGCGTCCCAAGCCTGCAGGTTGGGCGCTTCGACATCCGGCCTGCGCCGCAGTGCCCCGAAAATGTCCTCAAGTGTGTTCAATGTCAACTGTTCCCGCGCTTTCCATATCTGCTTGCTTGACGCTGATCCCCGGCAACTTCAGGATGGCCGCCACCGCCGCGCGTCCTGCCCGGTTGGCACCAATAGTGGACGACGACGGGCCGTACCCCACCAGGTGGACGCGGGGTTCCGATGCCACCTGGCTTCCTGCCATCACAATTCCGCCGCCCGGGCCCCGCAGGTGAAGCGGGGCAAGATGTTCAAGTTCCGCACGGAATCCCGTCGCCCAGAGAATCACGTCCGCAGGCTGGAAGGCACCTCCGGCACGCCTGACCCCGTGCGGCTCTATCGATGTGAACATCGGCTGGCGGTCCAGTGCGCCCCGGGCTGCCGCCGCTTCGAGTGCGGGTGTCCGGATCAGCCCGGTCACCGAGACCACGCTCTGCGGCGGAAGCCCCTGGCGGACCCGCTCCTCCACCAAGGCCACTGCGTCATGTCCTGCCTTGGCATCGAACTCCGCGTTCCGCCACACAGGTTCGCGCCGGGTAAACCAACTGGTGGTGGTGACCTGCGAAATCTCCTCAAGGAGGCCCACCGCGGAGATGCCGCCGCCCACCACGACCACGTGCTGCCCTATGAACTCCTGCGCAGAGACGGCGTCCGCCACGTGAAGCTGCCGCCCGCGGAACGTGGACTGCCCCGGGTAGATGGGCCAGAAGGGGCGGGTCCAGGTACCGGTGGCATTGATGACGGCTTTGGTTGTCCAGTCCTCTTCGGATGTACTGATCCTCAACCGGCCTGCGGGGTTCGTGTCTTCCCGCATGACCGAGCGCACCTTCACAGGCCGGCGGATGGACAGTCCAAGCGCCTCTTCATAACCGCCGAAGTAGCGGGTAAGGAAGTCCGAGCTGGGCTCACGCGGATCTATTGCAGGCTTGGCCATGCCCGGCAAATCACTGATGCCGTTGACTGTTGCCATCAGCAAACTCTTCCACCGGTGCCGCCACGCGCCGCCGGGCCCGGCCTCGGCGTCGAGCGTGACATAGTCCACGCCGCGGCGCTGGAGATGGTAGGCAGCCGAGAGCCCCGCCTGGCCCGCGCCGATAACCACGACGTCGGCCCGGGCGGATTTCACTCCACCATGATAGTCGCGGAGGGCGTCCCGGCCTTAGTCTGGGCCCATGGAAACGGGAGGACCACCATGACCACACCCGCCGGACATGCTGCACGCCTGGCCAAGGCCCTGGCAGTTGTGCTGGGTACAGACGAGGTACCGCTGCGCCTGCGCGCTTGGGACGGTTCCGAGGCGGGGCCGGAGGGAGCGCCTGTCCTGGAGTTCCGTTCGCGCCGCGCCCTTCGCCGGATCCTGTGGTCGCCGGGCCAGCTTGGGTTGAGCCGGGCCTATGTAGCGGGCGAGATCGATTCCCCCGGGGACATCTTCGCAGCCTTCATGGCTTTGAGTTCTGCGGGCAAGTTCGCGGGACCGGGCCCTTTCCGGCCGCTGGGGCCCAGTGAGATCTGGACGCTGCTGCGCACTGCCATCCTGCTGGGAGCCTTGGGTCCCAATCCGGCGCCTCCGCCCGAGGAGGCCCGGATGGTGCGGAAGGGCCCGTTGCACTCGCGCCGCCGCGACTCGGCAGCCATCTCCCATCATTACGATGTGGGCAACGATTTCTACGCCCTGGTGCTGGGGCCGTCCATGGTCTACTCATGCGCGGTCTGGCCGGAAGGCAGTGACGCCACTGCAAGCACGGATTCCGGCAGCATTCCCGCTGGCGGGCTTGACGAAGCCCAGGAAGCGAAGCTGGACCTGGTGTGCCGCAAGCTGGGCCTGCGGCCCGGATCGCGGCTGCTGGATGTTGGCTGTGGCTGGGGAAGCCTTGCCCTCCACGCGGCCGGAAAGTACGGCGCAACCGTTGTAGGCGTCACTCTTTCCCATGAGCAGGCAAACCTTGCCCGCAAGCGGGCCGCCGAAGCAGGACTGACAGAGCGGGTGGACATCCGGGTTCAGGATTACCGGGACATCGGGGATGGACCATTTGATGCCATCAGCTCAATCGGCATGTCTGAACACGTGGGAAGGGAACAGACGCCGGCCTACGCGGCGGCACTGTTCGGACTGCTCCGGCCAGGCGGGCGGCTGCTGAACCATGCGATTTCCTGGAACGCGGGGCCAACAAAACCGGACCCGGACTCCTTTATCCCCCGCTATGTTTTTCCGGACGGGGAGATGATCAGCCTTGGCGAGATGGTGGCCGCGCTGGAGCGTGCCGGGTTTGAGATCCTGGACGTGGAGGCGCTGCGGCGGCACTACGCATTGACCCTCCGGGCCTGGGTCCGAAGGCTTGAGGCCAACTGGGAGAAGGCAGCAAAGCTGGCCAGTCCGGGGCGCGCCCGGGTCTGGCGGCTGTATATGGCCTCAAGCGCCCTGGGCTTCGAGAACGGGCTGACAGGCGTCAACCAGGTCCTGGTCCAGCGGACGGGCGGCGACGATCCGCCGCTGCGTCGGACCGCCTGGCTGTGAGAGGTCGGGGCACACATGCGAAAGGGACGGCCCCATGAGACCGTCCCTTTTGCATCCGCCCCGCCTTCCAGAGGCGGGGGAACATCCGGTGGAGCTGAGGGGACTCGAACCCCTGACCCCCTGCATGCCATGCAGGTGCGCTACCAGCTGCGCCACAGCCCCGGACTTTCGCTGCTCCTGAATGACTCCTGAAGCAACCTGTTCAGCTTAATGCACTTTTGCCTGCCACGCCAATCGGGCCCGCGGCCCCAGCACCGGGCGCGCGTACGTGCCGTGAGGCAGGATGGAAAGAAAAAATCCGCCGGAATCACAGTGATTCCGGCGGATTATCGGTGGAGCTGAGGGGACTCGAACCCCTGACCCCCTGCATGCCATGCAGGTGCGCTACCAGCTGCGCCACAGCCCCGAACTATTGCTGCTCCTTTGAGCTTTTCGGGCTTTCCCCGAAGCAACTCAAATATCTTAGAACAGCAATTCCGAAAATTCCAAATCGGGCATATTCGGCAGGATTTAGCGGATTTATTCGCTCTCGGACCCGGCTGTGGCCTTGGCGGAAGCGTCGTCTCCGAGCTGCAGGTCCACGACGGGGCAGTCCTTCCAGAGGCGTTCCAGGGCGTAGAAGACGCGGTCTTCCTCATGCTGAACGTGAATAACGATGTCCGAGTAATCCAGCAGGACCCAACGGCCGCCGGAACGGCCCTCGCGGCGCACCGGACGCAGGTCCTGCTTTGCGAGCTCTTCCTCGATACCGTCCACGATGGCATTGACCTGCCGTTCGCTGGGTGCCGATGCGATGAGGAAAACGTCGGCCAGGGCGAGCCGCTCGCTGACGTCCAGGGCGACGATGTCCTGCGCGATCTTGTCCGCGGCTGCCTTGGCGGCGGCGCGGGCTATGGTGATGGATGATTCTGATGCAGTCACGTGACTCCTTGTTGGGTTAAAGATGCAAACGGCCGGCCATTGCCGGTCAGCGGGACATACCGCTGATGATGAGGATGATGCCTGAGACCAGGGCCACGATTCCGAAGGCCAGGATGCAGAACTGCAGGACCCTGTTCCGGTTTGCCCGGGCAAGCCCGGCTGTAGCGGCGTCCAACGGGTCCAGGCCATGGGCGGACCTGGCAGGGATCCTGGGCAGGTCCTCGAAAAGGTCCTCAGCCTGGTGCTCGTCGGTCATGACAGACTGGGTGCGGGCAGCGGCTTCAGCCCTGGCAATGACCTGGGACCGGCCGGCTGCGGTACCGGCTGGGTCAGGGCGTTGAGTGCCCGGGGAGCGCCGCTTCTTGTTCCCCGACGGGGTTACTTTGCTTCCCGGACGTGTAGTCACCGGCACGTGCGAGGTTGCCGGCGGTTTCATGACGGGCCGGTCAATTCCCGGAACCTGCACGAACTCCAGCGGCGTGACCATCGCCAGGTTGTTGGCTGTGGAAGGCGCAGGCCGCTGGCCAGGCCCGGATGCAGGCTTGCCTGACTGGTCTGTCCTGTCAGGATCCCGGGTCAAACCGTGGACAGGGTCCTTCGGGGCCGGCTGCGGATTCCCGGCCTGTTCGGCCAGTTTCTGCTTCGCCATCGCCCTGCGGTTCATGACCGCTGCCCGTTCCGCCAAAGCAATCTGCTCCGCCAGGATCTCCGGGTCAACCGCCTCCGGATCCAGGGAAGCGATGTGCTCCATCTTGGCGATCTGGTTCTTCGCCTGCTCTGCAAGGAGGGTTCGGGCCGCCAGCGCCTGTTCGACGGTCATCCCCGGGGAGGCATCGGAACCGGGCTCCCCGGCGTGGGGCGTCGTCCCGTCCTGCACGCTGCTCTCCGCCGCACTGGCGCTGCGCGTGCCGGCCGACTCGTTGCTGCTGGTGTCCCTCTTGCCGGCGCCCTTCCCGGAGTCCCTGGCAGGAAGGGCCGGCGCGGCGGCCGGCGGCACAATGGGGTTGGCTGCCGTGAGCGCCTGTTCCTTCAGCTGCTGCAGGCGGAGCTGGCGCCGGGTGGGCGGACCGCCAGCGGAGAGCTGGCCCTCTTTTTCCTCAAGCTCCTTGATGGCACGCAGAGCAGCGCGGTCCCGGGCCCGGATCTGGGAGGAACGCTGGGTGGAGGCTTGGCCGGCCGCCGTATCGGTGGCACCGGGCACCGACGGAGCAGCAGCCGGTTTTGGGGCAGGGGAACGCTGTTCCGCGCCTGTCGAAGCGGACTCCTGTTGGGCATCCCTGGCCTTCCGGAGTTCCCGGCGGCTGCGGATGGGGGGCTGTTCCTGACTCATTGAGGACTCATTCAGTACTGGCTGGTTCGCGTGCTTGGGACGTTGGGACATCGGCTGGCGCGGCCTCGGCGTACAGGCCGTATTTGGCGATGTACTGCACCACACCGTCAGGCACCAGGTACCAGACCGGGTTGTTCGCTGCCACCCGGGTGCGGCAGTCGGACGAGGAGATGGCCATGGCCGGAACTTCAAGGAGGCTGACGTCATCGCGGCCCATGCCGTCAAGGACGTGGCCGGGCCGGGTCACTCCCACGAAGTGGGCCAGTGACCACAGTTCGTCAATGTCCTTCCAGGAAAGGATCTGCGCCAACGCGTCCGCGCCGGTGATGAAGAAGAGGTCTGCGTCCGGCCGCTGAGCCCGCAGGTCCCGGAGGGTGTCGATGGTGTACGTGGGGCCGGGCCGGTCAACGTCCACCCTGCTGACGGTAAAGCGGGGATTGGACGCTGTAGCGATGACCGTCATCAGGTACCGGTGCTCGGGCTCGCTGACCTGCTTATGGGACTTCTGCCACGGCTGGCCGGTGGGGACGAACACAACTTCGTCCAGGTCGAATTCCGCCGCCACCTCGCTGGCAGCGACCAGGTGGCCATGGTGGATGGGATCAAACGTCCCGCCCATCACGCCCAGCCTCAGCCTGCCGCTGGCACCCGAGCGGTGCAAAACGCGGGAAATGTTAGTGGCCCTGCCCGTGATCGTGTTTGTTCGGGTGCTGGCGGTGCGGGTCCGCGTGCTCCTCGGTGACGGCGTGGCGGTTGCCCAGGTTGGAGTAGGACAGCGTAATGAACATCAGCACCAGCAGGATGGCGAAGATCACCACCCCGAAGACCCACGGCTCAGCCCACAGCGGCGCGAGTTCGTGTTCTTCGCCTTCGGCGATGGTCGTGGCAATCTGCTGGAACAGCATTTTCTCCCCTTGGGCTCAAACGATCGTGGCAGCGGAAAGCGCCGCCGTTTCTGACTTCTGGTCTATGGTACCGCGCGCTACCCGCGGACCTGGCCCTCGCCCTGCACGATCCACTTGGTGGTGGTGAGCTCGGTCAGCCCCATGGGTCCCCTGGCATGCAGCTTCTGCGTCGAAATGCCCACCTCGGCACCCAGCCCAAGCTCGCCGCCGTCGGTAAACCGGGTGGACGCGTTGACGATGACCGCCGCGGAATCCACCTCTGCGATGAAACGCTCGGCGTTCGACAGGTCGTTGGTAAGGATCGCTTCGGTGTGCCCGGTGGACCAGGTGCGGATGTGTTTGACAGCTTCGTCCAGGCTGTCCACCATGGCCACCGCAAGGTCCAGGTTCATGTACTCGGTACCCCAGTCCTCATCCGTGGCGGGTTCCGACTCGATTGAGGCGGGAAGGGCGGCGCGGATCCGCTCATCGGTGTGCAACCGGACGCCCGCCTGGCGAAGCGCGGAGGCGACGGCGGGCAGCACCGTTGAGCCCGAGTGGACCAGGAGCGTCTCGACCGTGTTGCAGACACTGGGACGCTGCGTCTTGGCGTTGAGGAGGATCTCCACAGCCATGTCCTCACCGGCGGACTCGTCGATGAAGATATGCACGTTCCCCTCCCCCGTCTCAATGACGGGAACGGCGGAGTTGGTAACGACGGTCTGGATGAGTTCGCGGCCGCCACGGGGAATCAGCACGTCCACCCTGCCGCGTGCCTTCATGAGGACGTTGGCACCGGCGCGGCCGTACTGGTCCACTGTTTGGACGGCGTCGGCGGGAAGGCCCACCGACTCGAGCGCTTCGCGAAGTACGCTGACGAGCACCTCATTGGTGGCCTGGGCCGCACTGCCGCCCCGCAGGATCACGGCGTTGCCGCTTTTGAGGGCCAGCCCGGCGATGTCCACCGTGACATTCGGCCGTGCCTCGTAGATGGCCGCCACCACGCCCATGGGGACGTTGACCTGGCGGAGGCGCAGCCCGTTGGGGAGCGTCTGTCCGCGCACCACGTTGCCCACCGGATCAGGAAGGTTTGCCAGGATTTCCAGGGCGGCCACGAGTCCGTCAATCCGGGCGTCCGTGAGTGTCAGCCGGTCCAGCATGGCCGCGGAGGTGCCGTTGGCTTTTCCTGCCTCGACGTCCTTCGCATTGGCGGAAAGAATCGCCCGCGTATTCTCCTGGAGGGCTGTTCCTACAGCGCGGAGGGCGCGGTCCTTCCATGCCCGGTTTGCCATGGCCATCCGGCGCGCGGCATGACGGGAACGGTCGGCGATGGCATGCACTGCTGCTTCAACTTCGCCGGCGGACAGCGGGGCCTCGGCCGGAACGGGCGCTGCCGATGACTCGACCGGCTGCGTGGCGGCAGCAGCGGTGTCTCCGGAAAGGTCGGCAGTCTTGTGGGTCAGGGCCTCAGTCATGTTCCAAGTTTAGGCGAGCCGGAAGCTCAGACCAGCACCAGGTCGTCAACATGAACAACTTCGCGGTCGTAGCCGCTGCCGAGTTCCTCGCCCAGGTCCCGCGTGGACCGGCCCAGCATCCGGGGCAGTTCCGCGGAGGAGTAATTGACCAGTCCCCGCGCCACCACGGTGCCGTCAGCACCGGCGATTTCGACGGGGTCGCCCGCTTCAAAATCGCCGTGGACGGAGGAGATTCCGGCCGGCAGCAAGGAGGTGCGGTGGTGCCGCACAGCCTTGACGGCGCCGTCGTCCAGGACGAGCCTTCCCTGCACGGAGGCAACATGAGCCAGCCACAACAGGCGGACGGGTTTCCGGGCACCGTTGACGGTGAACCAGGTACCCACGTCCTCACCGCTGAGCGCGGCGCCGGCGTTGGCAGTGGACGTGACCAGGGCGTGGATGCCGGACCCGGCGGCCATGGATGCCGCCTCCACCTTTGTGAGCATCCCGCCGGTGCCGACGCCCGCTTTGCCGGTTCTTCCTATGGAGACGCCGGCCAGGTCATGTGGACCTTCCACCAGGGGGATCCGCTTCGCACCATGGGACGGCGGGCCGTCGTACAGGGAGTCGACGTCGGACAGCAGCACCAGCGCGTCGGCCCGGACCAGGTGGGCCACCAGGGCAGCAAGCCTGTCGTTGTCACCGAACCGGATTTCGTGCGTGGCCACGGTGTCGTTTTCATTGACCACCGGAACCACCCCGAGGTTGAGCAGCCGGTCCAGTGCGCGGAAGGCGTTGGTGTGCTGGCTGCGCCGCATCAGGTCTTCGGCGGTGAGCAGCACTTGGCTGACCGTAACGCCGTGGGCACCGAAGGCCTGGGTGTAGCGCGCCATCAACAAGCCCTGGCCCACGCTGGCGGCCGCCTGCTGGGTGGCGAGGTCCCGGGGGCGCTTCACCAGGCCCAGCGGTGCCAGGCCCGCCGCAATGGCACCCGAAGACACCAGGATGATTTCGGTTCCGGTGTTGCGCTTCGCGGCAAGCGCGTCTGCCAGGGCGGTGAGCGCCTCTTCCGAGATGCCGCCCTTGATGCTGGTGAGGGAGGATGAACCCACCTTCACCACGATGCGGCGTGCGCTGGCCAGCACCTTTCGATCAACGGACCGTGCCAGCGGCTCCGCTGCTGATGCCCTAGAGGTCATCGTCTGCGCCCAGTCCACTCTCCTTGAGCGGCTTGGCAACGCGGCGGCTGCTCACGGATTCGGTCCAGATGCCCGCCTTGCGCTCGGCTTCAAGCTCGGCGCGGGCAGCGGCTTTGGCGTCCTTGCGTTCCTGCTGTTCCTCGCGCTTCTGTCCGCGGGTGGGACGGTCGCCGAGGTCGGCAAAACGGACGTCCGTGCCTCGCGGCGACGCCAGCAGTTCAGCGCCCGCCATCATGGTGGGCTCCCAGTCGAAGACGACGCCGTCATCCTCGCCGATGACGACGGTATCGCCGGGCTTTGCGCCCTGCTTGAAGAGTTCGGTTTCGACGCCGAGCTTGGCCAGGCGGTCCGCAAGGTAGCCAATGGCTTCCTCATTGGTGAAGTCCGTCTGCTTGACCCAGCGTTCCGGCTTTTCGCCGATGACGCGGAACAGCGGCTCGAGGCCCTTCTCCTCCCGGCGGATCCTGAAGCCGGCCTCGTTGACGGCGCGGGGCTTGATGACCACCGGCTGCACCTTGGGCGGGGCCGCAGCAACAGCGTCGCGGGCTGCCTGGACGATTTCCGCCATGGCGAAGCCGAGCCGGCGCAGGCCCTCATGGCTTGTGGCGGAGATTTCGAAGACCCGGTAGCCGCGCGATTCCAGTTCCGGGCGGACGAACTCGGCCATGTCCTTGCCGTCCGGCAGGTCCACCTTGTTCAGCGCCACCAGGCGGGGCCGGTGGTTCAGGGGAACCACCTCCCCGTCCTGGCCGGCGTAGCTCATATCTACAGCGTACTTTTCCAGCTCAGCTTCAATAACGGCGAGGTCTGAGAGCGGATCGCGGTCCGCCTCGAGCGTTCCGCAGTCCAGGACGTGGACCAGTGCTGCGCAGCGCTCCACGTGGCGCAGGAAATGGTGGCCCAGTCCCTTCCCTTCGCTGGCACCTTCAATAAGGCCCGGCACGTCCGCGATGGTGAAGCGGACGTCGCCTGCCTGGACCACGCCCAGGTTCGGGACCAGCGTGGTGAACGGGTAATCGGCGATCTTGGGCCGGGCCGCGGACATGGCGGCGATGAGGCTGGACTTGCCGGCAGACGGGTAACCAACCAAAGCGATATCCGCGATGGATTTAAGTTCCAGCACGATGTCGCTGGCTTCGCCTTCGATGCCCAGCAGGGCAAAGCCCGGCGCCCGGCGCTTCTGGGAGGAGAGCGCAGCGTTGCCCAGGCCGCCGATGCCGCCTGCTGCGGCCACGTACTCGGTGCCCTCACCGACAAGGTCCGCCAGGACAGTGCCGTCCTTGGACTTGACCACTGTGCCGTCCGGGACAGGCAGGATGAGTGTCTCGCCGTTCTTGCCGCCGCGCCAGTCGCCCATGCCCGGGCCGCCGTTGCTGGCGTGGCGGTGGGGCGCGTGGTGGTAGTCCAGGAGGGTGGTGGTCTGGTGGTCCACGCGAAGGATCACGTCGCCGCCGTTGCCGCCGTTGCCGCCGTCGGGACCGCCCAGCGGCTTGAACTTCTCGCGGTGGACGGAGACGCACCCGTGGCCGCCGCTACCGCCGGATACGTGCAGTACTACCCGGTCTACAAAGCTGGCCACGTAAATCTCCTCAGTGCTGTTTCCTGGCCGCCCAAAGGCGCCAAGATGATTGTAATGCGGTTAAAAGAACAGTGGAGCGGACCATATGGCCCGCTCCACCGCTTCAGAACTGGTTGTTACTCTGCAGCTGCAGCAGCGACGATGTTGACGACGCGACGACCGCGGCGGGTGCCGAATTCAACGGCGCCCGGGGTCAGTGCGAACAGGGTGTCGTCGCCGCCACGGCCAACGCCGGCGCCCGGGTGGAAGTGGGTGCCGCGCTGGCGGACGATGATTTCGCCGGCGGAAACTACCTGGCCACCGAAGCGCTTGACGCCGAGGTACTGTGCGTTGGAGTCACGACCGTTGCGAGTGGAGCTCGCGCCCTTTTTATGTGCCATCTGAAATGCCTGCCTTTAAATTCTGGGGAATCTGCTGAAAAACCTGAACAGTAACGGAAGGTTACTTGATACCAGTGATCTTGACCTTGGTCAGTTCCTGGCGGTGACCCTGGCGCTTCTTGTAACCGGTCTTGTTCTTGAACTTCTGGATCACAATCTTAGGACCACGGAGGTCCTGGAGGATCTCAGCCGTAACAGTTACCTTGGCCAGGTCAGCAGCGGCAGAGGTGACCTTGTCACCATCAACCAGGAGCAGTGCGGGCAGCTGAATGGTGCTGCCAGCTCCACCGGCGACGCGGTTCAGGGTAACGAAGTCTCCAACGGAAACCTTCTCTTGGCGGCCGCCTGCGCGGACAATCGCGTACACCACTTGGGAACTCACTTCTCTCGACGTTTATTACAAATTTGCGTGCGGAACCCGGTTCCATAATTGGTTGGGCTCTCGCTGTGCCTCAACGCCGTGGGGTCATAACCCAAGTGTTGGCGTAAGCACCGAAGATCTAGAATACGCTAGTTTTGTCTTCGGCCGCAAATGAGGCTGGTTCCAGCGGGTTGTCTGTGATAGGTACCACACGACGTTTTCCCGGCCGGACCGCGCCCCACCATAGTACCCGCGGGACAGCCTTCCCGCTGTCAGGCATGAAGGCGCGGCGCGTCGAAGAATTCCACTTCCAGGCGGCAGGACTGCCTGAACGCCGTGATCATGGCGGCCCGTTCTGTCTCTGACGCTGCCCGCCCGGCCGCGTCCACGAGGGATATTGCTTCCCGGGTTGCTTCTGCGAAACCCTCATCGGCGTAGGTGCGGAGCCAATCGGCGTAGGGGTGCCCGGCGGGTTCGCCGGCAGCGACGAAGCGCCCGTGGAGTGCTGCGCCTGCCTCTGCGTAGAGCCAGAAACAGGGCAGGACGGCTGCCGCCAGGACACCGTAACTGCCCGAGGCCGATGCCGCCAGCAGGTGGTCGACGTAGGACTTGGTGACGGGGCCAGGCACGCGCTCGACCGGACGGGTGCTGAGCCAGGAGCGGTGCAGCTCCGATTCGACCTCGAGGCACTGCTGGGCGGACCGTGCCCAGAAGAGCTGTCCGGCTTCCGTCGGAGCGAGGGCACTGGCCCGGGCAAGCACCCGGGAGTAGCCGTTGAGGTAGATGGCGTCCTGGGCAAGGTAGTAGGCAAACTGGTTCTCCGGAAGGCTGCCCGAGGCCAGGTCCCCGATGAAGGGCAAGGCGTAGATGGCTTGCAGGTCCGTTTCCGCTTCCGTCCACAACTCGGCTGCGAAGCTGCCTTCCCCGCGCAGTGCCGGGAAGTGGTGGAAGTGATGGACGGGCCCGTTGCCGGTTCCCACGTCCAGTTGCGCCGAGGCCTCCAAGGCACCAGCCAGCCAGGGTTTGACCTCCCGGAGGGCTGCTTCCCAGTCCCCCAGCCGGGCCTGGACAGTGGCCATTGCCGAGGACAGGGAGCAGCCGGTGCCGTGGCTGTTCCTGGTTGCCACACGTTTCCCCGGAACCACCACCACGTCCCGGTCCAGCCCGCCGGCGGTATTGACGAGGGCATCGGGGCACTCATCCCCTGCCAGGTGCCCGCCCTTGACCAGCACCGTTGCACCCGTTACCGCAGCGAGTGTGCGGCCCTGTTCCAGGGCGCCTTCCCAGCTCTCCTGGACTGTCCCGCCCACCAGCATGGCAAGTTCGGCCAGGTTTGGCGTGATGAGGTGTGCCAGCGGCAGCAGCTGCCGCAGTGCGGCCTCGGCGGATTCCTGCAGGAGACGGTCACCGCTGGTTGCCACCATGACAGGGTCCACAACCACGACGCCGGGCCGCACCTTTTCGAGCCACGCCCGCACTGCTTCGATCACCGCAGCGTCGCCCAGCATGCCGATTTTCACGGCATCGATGTTGATGTCCTCACTGAGTGCATCGAGTTGCCGGGTGAGGAAGGCGGCGGGCGGAACGTGCACATCCTGCACACCGCGAGTGTTTTGCGCGGTGAGGGCTGTGATGGCGGCCATCCCGTAACCGCCGTGGGCAGCGATGCTTTTCAGGTCAGCCTGGATGCCCGCACCGCCGGAAGGATCGGAACCGGCAATGGAGAGGACGCGGGGGACGTCCCGCCGGCCGGGCCGGACGGCAGGAAAGACTGCAGGCGTGGCCTGGGAGGTGGCAGCGGGCATTGCAAGAGCAGTGGACAAGAGACATCCCTTCGCCGGTGCTAACCGGACAGGTTCAACGGGTCTGGATCTCAGCCGGCTCTCTGCGCGGCACCCCGTGTCGGTTCCCCAGCCTAGCTTTTTTGCCCTGCCCACGGCGAAGGTGACACATTGCGACTGGCACCGGGACAAGGGCGCAGGCCTTAAACAACGGATGCCCGGCCGCCACGAGGTGTAGCGGCCGGGCATCCGGTCACGTGTAGCGACTGCTCCTAGAGCTCCGAGGCGGGGACCCCGACGCCGAGAATGATCGGGGCCTCTTCGGGCTTGCTGCTGCCCGACCGGGCCGCCGGCGCCTTGGCCGCGTGGGAGTGACCTCCTGCCGCGGCCGGAGCATTCTCATGCTGCTGTACCGAGGTTTCGTTGGCCGCGCCCTGGGCACGGCTGGCACTCCGGTTGCGCCGCGCCCGCCGGGGGCGGGCCTGCTCCAGCGTGTGGTCCGAGTATTCCCTCTCCGCCGCACCGGGCGCCGTGCGCTGCGGCTGGACCGCTTCCGGTTCTCGCTGTTCCGGGGCCTGGGCAGGCTCCGGCGACCCTGGCTGCTCAACCACCGCTTCGGCGGCGGGAACTGGCTCCCCCAGGTGGGCGAACGCCTCGGCGAGCCGGTCCAGCGTGAGGGCAGGCTTTGGCTGCTGCTCCTCAGCGTGCTCGACGAAGGGCAGGACCACTTTCTCCCCGCCAAAGGTGAGGACTGCGGCAGGCCGGGAAGCCTCGCCGTCGTGCTTGTCCGCTTCTTCCGCCGGTGCTGCCGGCTGGGCCGGCGGCGCCTGCCTGGCAGCGGCCAGCTCATCGTCGTGCAGGTGGGCTGCGTGGGCAGCTGCCGCGATGTTGGCGAGGGCCAGCCGGGTGGCCTCGGCCTTGGCGTGCCGCTCAGCGTCCGAGGGGTCGGGATGGACGGTGTGGACCTGCAGAGCAGGGGCCGGGGCAACGTCAGGCTGCTGTCCGCCGCGGCCGCGGCGGCGTTTCCGGTCAGGACGAACGCCGGGCTGCGTGGTGTCCGCGCGCTGGACCTCACCACGGTTGCCCTCGGCACGGGGCTCCGGGCGGGTGTCAGTCCGCTGGACATGGTGCTCGGCCGCCACAATGTTGGCCCTGCGGTGTTCCACCGGGTCATCGTGGGTAACAACCCCACGGCCGGCACAGGCCTCGCACTGTTCGCCGAACACTTCGAGCAGTCCAGTGCCCATCCGCTTGCGGGTCATCTGCACCAGGCCCAGGGAGGTGACTTCGGCAACCTGGTGCTTGGTGCGGTCCCGGCCAAGGCACTCCACCATGCGGCGGAGAACAAGGTCGCGGTTGGATTCGAGGACCATGTCGATGAAGTCGATGACGATGATGCCGCCGATGTCACGGAGGCGCAACTGGCGGACAACTTCTTCCGCAGCCTCAAGGTTGTTCTTGGTGACAGTTTCCTCGAGGTTTCCGCCGCTGCCGGTGAACTTGCCGGTGTTGACGTCCACAACGGTCATGGCTTCGGTGCGGTCAATCACCAGCGAACCGCCGGAGGGCAGGAAGACCTTGCGTTCGAGCGCCTTGTGGATCTGCTCGTCAATTCGCCAGGCACTGAAGATGTCCTGGTCCTTGGTCCATTTCTCCAGGCGCCCCACCAGGTCCGGCGCCACGTAGGTAACGTACGCCTCGATGGTGTCCCAGGCTTCCTCGCCTGAGACGATCAGCTTGGAGAAGTCCTCATTGAAGACGTCGCGGACTACCTTGATGGTGAGGTCCGGTTCACCGTAGAGCAGCTCTGGAGCGAGGATCTTGGTGGACTTCGACTGGCTCTCGATGCCCTCCCACTGCGCGCGCAGCCGGTTGATGTCGTGCGTCAGCTCTTCCTCGGAAGCACCCTCGGCGGCGGTGCGGACAATAACGCCTGCCTGTTCCGGAAGGCGGTCCTTCAGGATCCGCTTGAGGCGGTTGCGTTCGACGTCGGGCAGCTTGCGCGAGATGCCGGTCATGGAACCGCCGGGCACGTACACCAGGTACCGGCCCGGCAGCGAGATCTGGCTGGTCAGGCGGGCGCCCTTGTGTCCCACGGGGTCCTTGGTCACCTGGACCAGGACGGTATCGCCGGATTTGAGGGCGTTCTCGATGCGCCGCTGCTTGCCCTCGAGGTTCACGGCTTCCCAGTTCACCTCACCGGCGTACAGGACGGCGTTACGGCCGCGTCCGATGTCCACGAAGGCAGCTTCCATGGAGGGCAGCACGTTCTGGACCTTGCCCAGGTACACATTGCCGATCAGGGAGTCCTGCTGGGTCTTCGATACAAAGTGCTCAGCCAGGACGCCGTCTTCGAGGACGCCAATCTGGATTCTGTCATCGCGCTGGCGCACAATCATCTGCCGGTCCACGGATTCCCGGCGGGCCAGGAATTCTGCTTCGGTGATGACGGTACGGCGGCGGCCGGTGTCGCGGGATTCGCGGCGGCGCTGCTTCTTGGCTTCCAGGCGGGTGGAGCCCTTGACGCTGGTGACGCGGTTGTTCACGACGGGTTCGGTGACGGCGCGGGGTGCGCGGACGCGGGTGACCGTGTTGGGCGGATCGTCGTCTCCCCCGCCCGTCAGCTCAAGGTCCTGGTCCCCGCGGCGGCGGCGGCGACGGCGGCGGGACGTCACGCCTTCATCAGCCTGCCCGGCGGACTCCTCATCGGCGTCGTCGGCATCGCTGTCCGCGCCATCGACGCTTTCTGCATCTCCTTCACCGTCGCGCTCACCGGTCCGGCTCCGGCCGCGGCGACCGCGCCCACGGCGCCTGCGGCGGTTGCCGGCGTCGTCTGCGTCCTCTTCCGCTTCGTCTTCCTCAGTTTCTTCAGCTTCCACCGGTGCAGGACGGACAACGGTGCTGAGGTCAGGAGCCTGGAAAAGTACCGAGGTGGCGGAACCAGGTTCCATGAACAGGGAGCCGAACGGGCTGGCCGGGGCGGCGGGTTCAGCGTCCTGCGGGGCGGCAGCGGCGGGTTCAGCGTCCTGCGGGGCTGCCACCGGGGCAGCTGCCTGGGCCGGGGCGGAAGCTTCGCCGGCCGGCTGCGTCTGCGGGGCGTCGCCGCCAGCCTGCCCGGCAGCCTGGGCTGAGAGCTCCGCGGCGTCTACAACCGGTGCACTGATCTCCGACGCGGCGAAGGAGGAGGCTTCAGCCGGTGCGGCGTCAGCAGATGGCCCTGCGGCCTCCCCGGGAGCGGGCTCTGCCTGGGCGGACACGGGGGCAGAGGTCTTTCGGGTGGCAACGCGGCGGCGCCGGACAGGTTTCGTGTCCTCCGCGGCAGCACCGGACGGTTCGCCTCCACCTACGCCCCGGGCACCAACATCGACGGTTGCTGCAGCGGGTGTGGCAGTCTCCGCAGCGGGTGTGGTGGTCTCCTCGGCGAAAGCCGGAAGCGGCTCGGCTGTGTCAACCTTTTTCCGCGAGCGGCTCCGGCGGACGGGGGTCTTGGCAGCCCCGGCTTCTGGTGCTTCACCGGCGGACGGATCCGCACTGTCCCCGGGCGCTGTAACTGCGTCGGAGAGGCCAGCTTCAGCGATCAGTGGGTCGCCGGCCTTGGGAGCTGCTTTCCGCCGGGTCCTCGTGGCCTTCTTCGGCGCGGGATCGGCATCCGTGACAGCTGCTTCATCATTAACGGCTGGAACTTGTTCATTATCCATATGTGGCAACACTCCTGCCCCTGACGTACCGCCACATCCGGCACCCATTGGGGCACATATTGTCAAAACCCGCAGGCATTGACAGAAGTCAAGTGGATACCCCCAGGTTCGCACCGGCTGTGGGGTGCGGCAGCCCGTGGGGGCCGGCAGGATGTTCTGAAACCCGTTGTTCACGTGCCACAACCAGGTGCCGTCCAATGGAGTTGCGGGACCTGGATTGATGATTCCGGGTCCTGCGCTGCTCATCATTGGCGGTCTTGCGAACAAGCTACCGGACTGGAATCCGAATGTGGATCGGGCTCCAGCCACGTTCATTCTCTCATACCCGGGCTATTTCACGGTGGAAGCGGCAGCACCCGTTCCCGTACCTGAAGGGTCTTTCCAGCGTCCGGCGTTACAATCGGGCAAGGACCACCCGATGAAAAGGACGCCTCGACAATGCCCAGCATCTCCCCCGTCAACGGCACCCACGCGCCGGAACGGCCTGTGGCTCCGGACAGCAGTACAACCGGAACCCGCCCGCCTATGACCCGCAACCGCCAGCTTGGCTGGCTGATGGTCATCACCGGAGTCGTGGGGTGGATTGCCTCCGGGATCCTGGTCCTCGAAAAACTGGAGGTCCTTAAGGACCCCAACCACACGACCGTGTGCGACGTGAACCCGTGGATCTCCTGCGGACAGGTGATGCAGACGTGGCAGAGCTCGCTGTTTGGCTTCCCCAACATGTTCATCGGCATCGTTGCCTTCGCCATCGCCATCACCGTGGGCATGTCACTTCTCGCCGGAGCCACCTTTGCCCGCTGGTACTGGCTGGGCCTGCAGGCCGGTGTCACGCTGGGCTTTGCGTTCGTGGTGTGGCTGTGGTCCCAGGCGCTCTACGTGATCCACGTTCTCTGCCCGTTCTGCATGGTTGTCTGGGCGGCCATGATTCCGTTGTTTGTCTGGGTGACAATCCGGAACATCACCACCGGGGTCATTCCGGCCCCAGCCAATGCTGCCCGCATTCTGGGTGACTCCGGCTGGATTATCACCGCCCTGCTGTACGTGGCCGTCATCGCCACCATCTTCTTCGCCTTCATCCAGGTCTTCGCCGGGACCTCGGGGTTCTGAACCGCCCCGCACAAAAGCCCCTGGTTCGCCATGAACCAGGGGCTTTCTGCTGTCCGGGAGGGTGTCAGCCCTGGAACCAGATCTTGATCTCGCGCTCGGCGGAATCGGTGGAGTCGGAGCCGTGGACCAGGTTCTGCTGGACCTTCAGGCCCCAGTCCCGGCCGAAGTCGCCACGGATGGTGCCGGGGGCCGCGGTGGTGGGATCGGTGGTGCCGGCCAGGGAACGGAAGCCCTCGATGACCCGGTGGCCCTCGAAAATGGCCGCCACCACAGGACCGGAGAGCATGAATTCCACCAGGGGCTCGTAGAAGGGCTTGCCCACGTGTTCCTCGTAGTGCTGTTCCAGGAGGTCGCGTGTGGCCTCAACCTTCTTCAGCTCGGCCAGGGTGTAACCCTTGGCTTCGATCCGGGCCAGGATGGCGCCCGTGAGGTTGCGGGCGACGCCGTCGGGCTTGATCAGGACGAGGGTGCGCTCAGTAGTCACAACTGCTCCAATGCGTTGGTAAGGGGTTTCGGCATCAAGTCTACGGGGACTGGGGCTGCTGGCCGGGACCGGCCTGGTCCGGTTGGGCTGCTTCCCATGCCGCTTGCTCGCGGGCCCGCGCCCCGGCTTCCCGGTCCAGCCTGATGCCCGTACGGATGCCGTACCACCAGGCGGCTGCGAACAGGGCGCCCACCAGGAACATGGCCGGTTCGAAGATGCCGGAGAGGATCAGGACGAGTTGCAGGATCCATCCCAGGCCCATGCCCCAGGGCCTGGTGAGGAAGGCGCAGGCCACGATCATCACCACGCTCAGCCCGATGCCAACCCCGAGGATCACGGCAGGCGGAAACTCCCCGCGGCGGAGTCCAAATACTGCCAGCGTGGCGAAGAACATGACGAAGGCTTCCAGCAGCAGTACCGTCGAAGCGAACATCACCTTGGTGGAACGCCGTTTTTTGGGCATGCCCGGGCGCCACTCGCGCTGGGCTTTGGTAAGCCTGGCCATAGCCTACGCCTCCGTCTTTCCGAGCAGGATCCGCGCTTCGGCCACCAGCGTGATGGAGCCGGTGACGAGAACGCCGCCGGAGAGGTCGTCGTTCGCTTCGGCCCGTTCCACAGCCCACTCCAGGGCGTCGTCGAGCTTCTCGGCGATGTGCACGTTGTCCTCGCCGAAGCCAAGCTCAACCGCAAGTTCGGCGAGCTCTGCTGCCGGCACGGCCCGGGGCGAATTCGACTGCGTAAAGCAGTACTCCTCGGCCATCCCGCCCAGGGACTCCTTCAGCTGCCGGAGGATCTCCTCGGCATCCTTTTCCTTCAGCACTCCTACCACCGGCACCAGCCTGGTGAACGTGAAGGCTTCCTGCAGGGCGGCGGCGGAGGCCTTAATGCCGTCCGGGTTGTGTGCAGCGTCCACAACAATGGTGGGTGCTGTCCGCACGACTTCAAGGCGTCCCGGGGACGTCACGTCTGCGAAGCCCTCCTGCAGCACCTCGAAGTCGAGTTCCTTCTCACCGCCGAAGAAAGCCTCGAGCGCTGCCACCGCGACGGCGGCGTTCTGGGCCTGGTGGGCGCCGTGCAGCGGGACGAGGAGTTCCGGGTAGCGGCCGGCGATGCCCTGGATGGTCACCATCTGCCCGCCAACGGCCACCGTCCGGGAGTCGACACCGAATTCCACGCCTTCGAAGCGGAACGGCACCCCCACGTCCTTGGCCTTGTCCAGCAGGACCTGGGCAGCGTCCAGTGGCTGCGCGGCGCTGATGAGGTAGCCGCCCGGCTTGATGATGCCGGCCTTCTCGTAGGCGATATCCTCCGTGGTGTCACCCAGCAGGTCCGTGTGGTCCAGGGAGATCGGGGTGATGACGGAAACCTGGCCGTCTCCCACGTTGGTGGCATCGGTGATTCCGCCGAGGCCTACTTCGATGACCGCGACATTAACCGGCTGGTCCGCGAAGATGGCGAACCCCAGGATGGTGAGGCATTCGAAGTAGGTCAGCCGGGGCTCGCCGGCGGCCTCAAGCTCGGAGTCCACAATCTGCAGGTAGGGGCGGATTTCGTCCCAGATCCTGACGAAGGTTTCATCCGGGACCGGGTGCCCGTCGATGCTGATCCGCTCCGTCACCTTGGACAGGTGCGGGCTGGTGTACCGCCCGGTGCTCAGCCCGTGGGCGCGCAGGACGGACTCGATCATGCGCGCGGTGGAGGTCTTGCCGTTGGTCCCCGTGACGTGGATGATCGGGAACGCCTTGTTGGGCTCCCCCAGCACGTCCATGGCCCGGAACAGCGGGGCAAGCCGCGGCTCCATTTTGTTCTCCGGCGCCCGGCCCAGCAGTTCGGCGTAGACGCTCTCTACGGAAAATTCGTCAGTCATGGATCAGGCCCCTGCCTTTTCGACGGCGATCTGCTGCTCTGTGCCGTCACCGCTGGAATACAAGCCAAGCTCCACGGTGAGGGTTTCGGTGGACACAAGGTCTTCATGGGCTTTCAACGCATCCACAACGTCCTGCGTCGCGGTGATGCTTGTCCGGATCCGGTCGCTGACGTTCAGTCCGGCGTCCTTGCGTGCCTGCTGGATGGCCCGGACCATGTCGCGGGCCAGTCCTTCCGCTTCCAGTTCCGGCGTGACCTCGGTGTTGAGGACAACGAAGCCGCCGCCGGGCAGGACTGCCACGGCCTTCCGGGCAGCGGCAGCACCGCCGTCGGCCTCTGCAACAACGGTTTCCAGCGTGTACTCCTGCGGTTCCAGCTGCAGTCCGCCGGCTGTCACCACCCCGCTGTCGTCCACAGACCAGTCACCGGACTTGGAACCCTTGATCGCCTGCTGGACGTTCTTGCCCAGGCGGGGACCGGCTGCGCGGGCGTTGACCACCAGTTTCTGCTGGATCCCGAACTCCTCCGGGGAAGCCGTGGCGGCATCCAGCAGGCGCACGGAGCGGAGGTTCAGCTCATCGGCGACGACGGCGGCGAAACCTCCCAGCGCATCGGCCCCGGGTGCCACGACTGTGAGTTCCTGCAGCGGCAGGCGGACGCGGAGGTTCGCGGCCTTCCGGAGCGAGGAACCGGTGGAGCAGATCTGCTGGACCTTGTCCATGGCCTGGACCAGGTCCGGGTTGGCGGGAAACAGGGCGGCGTCCGGCCAGTCGGCCAGGTGCACCGAGCGGCCGCCGGTGAGGCCGCGCCAGATCTCTTCGGATACCAGCGGCAGCAGGGATGAAGCCGCCCGGGAGACGGTTTCCAGCGCGGTGAAGAGCGCGTCAAACGCGTCATGGTCCTCGTCGAAGAACCGCTGGCGGCTCCGGCGCACGTACCAGTTGGTGAGCATGTCCAGGTAGCTGCGCAGCGCGTCGCAGGCACCGGAGATGTCGTACTCGTCCAGCCGTTCGGTCATGGTGCTGACCAGCTCGCCGGTGTTGGCCAGCAGGTACTGGTCCAGGGTGTCGGCGTAGCCCTCGTAGCGGAGCCTGGCCTCGTACCCGGCGCCGCCGTTGGCGGCGTTGGTGTAGAGCGTGAAGAAGCTGTACACGTTCCACAGCGGAAGGATGACCTGGCGGACGCCGTCGCGGATTCCCTGTTCGGTGACCACCAGGTTTCCACCGCGGAGGATGGGGCTGGACATGAGGAACCAGCGCATGGCGTCCGAGCCGTCGCGGTCCAGGACCTCGGACACGTCCGGGTAGTTCCGCAGGCTCTTGGACATCTTCTGCCCGTCGGAGCCCAGCACGATGCCGTGGCTGATGACGTTGCGGAAGGCCGGCCGGTCGAACAGGGCCGTGGACAGGATGTGCAGCATATAGAACCAGCCGCGGGTCTGGCCGATGTACTCCACGATGAAGTCAGCCGGGTTGTGCGTATCGAACCAGGCCTCGTTCTCGAACGGGTAGTGCACCTGCCCGTACGGCATGGAGCCGGAGTCGAACCAGACGTCCAGCACGTCCTCCACCCGCCGCATGACGGACTGGCCTTCTTCGGGCGTACGTGGATCGTCAGGGTTGGGCCGGGTCAGTTCGTCGATGAAGGGCCGGTGCAGGTCAACCTGGCCGTCCTTGTTCAGCGGCAGCCGGCCGAAGTCAGCCTCGATCTCGGCCAGGGAGCCGTACACGTCCGTGCGGGGGTATTCGGGGTCGCTGGACTGCCACACGGGAATGGGGCTGCCCCAGTAGCGGTTGCGGCTGATGGACCAGTCGCGGGCGTTTTCCAGCCACTTGCCGAACTGGCCGTCCTTGACGTTTCCGGGGATCCAGTTGATCTCCTGGTTCAGTTCGGACATGCGGTCCTTGAACTTGGTGACCTCCACGTACCAGGAGGACACCGCCCGGTAGATCAGCGGGTTGCGGCAGCGCCAGCAGTGCGGGTAGCTGTGCTCGTAGCTTGCCTGGCGCACCAGGCGGCCCTGGGCGCGGAGGACCTGGGTGATGGGCTTGTTGGCTTCGAAGACCTGCAGGCCCACGATGTCGTGCAGGTCGCCGTGCTGGAAGAGCGGCAGGAACTTGGCGCCCTCGTCAACGGAAAGGATTACCGGGATGCCGGCTTCTTCGCAGACCTTCTGGTCGTCCTCGCCGTAGGCCGGTGCCTGGTGGACGATGCCGGTGCCGTCAGTGGTGGTGACGTAGTCGGCCACGAGGAACCGCCAGGCGTTCTCCATGCCGTACTTTTCGTTGTCGGCAAAGTCGTTCCACAGCGGCTGGTATGCCAGGCCTTCAAGTTCGGCACCGGTGTGCGTGGACACGACAGCCGCCAGGGCAGCCTCGACATCGTCGTAGCCCAGGTCCTTGGCGTAGTTGGCCACCAGGTCCGCGGCCAGCAGGAAGCTCCCCGTGACGGGCGCCTCCGCAGAGGCCGCCTTGATGCCGTTGGGCCCGGCCGGCAGGACGGCATACGTGATGGCAGGTCCGACGGCGAGCGCTGCGTTGGTGGGCAGCGTCCAGGGGGTCGTGGTCCAGGCGAGCGCCTGGACGCCCTCGAGCCGGCGGGACAGCTCCGACTCCCCGGCGGTGATGGGGAAGGTCACCGTGACTGTCTGGTCCTGTCGGTTCTTGTAGACGTCGTCGTCCATGCGCAGCTCGTGGTTGGACAGCGGCGTCTCGTCCTTCCAGCAGTACGGAAGCACCCGGTACCCGTTGTAGGTCAGGCCTTTCTGGTGCAACTGCTTGAACGCCCAGAGGACGGACTCCATGTACTCCACGTTGAGGGTCTTGTAATCGTTGTCGAAGTCCACCCAGCGTGCCTGGCGGGTCACGTAGTTCCGCCATTCGTCGGCGTACTTCATCACCGAGGCGCGGCAGGCGTCGTTGAACTTGTCGATGCCCATGGCTTCGATCTGGGTCTTGTCCGTCATGCCCAGCTGCTTCATGGCTTCCAGTTCGGCGGGCAGCCCGTGGGTGTCCCACCCGAAGCGGCGCTCCACGCGCTTGCCGCGCTGGGTCTGGTACCGGCCCACAAGGTCCTTGGCGTAACCGGTGAGCAGGTGCCCGTAATGAGGCAGGCCATTGGCGAAGGGCGGGCCGTCGTAGAAGACGAACTCGTTGCTGCCGGGCTCGCCGCCGGGGACGTCTGCGCTGCGCTGGTCGATGCTGGCCTGGAAGGTGCCATCGGTGTCCCAGTACTTCAGGATGCGCTCTTCGATCTCCGGAAACTTCACGGAGGCGGAAACGGCGCCGCCGGCCGAAGTGCTGGTGGAAGCAGTGGTGGAGGCTGAGGCCTTCGGGTAATACGACATGTCGACATCCTGGGTTGAGCTTGGCGAACTGCCGGCTTGCGCCTTCTGTTCCGTTCAGGATGCGAGGACGGTTTTCCGTGGTGTCCGGCCGGACTCCACGCTCACCGCGGTACCACCTCACTTACCGGCGCTGCATGCTCCGCGGGGAGCATGCGCCACACCGGCCACTCGTTACTGCTGTGACGGGCTTACCCGTCCGGTTCTACTGGCGCGTTCCCCCCGTGTGTCAGTTCGACAGGCAGCCCGCGTGTTCTTCCGGAAGCTCACCGGTGATTGCCGGGTCATAGCCGCTTTCGAGTCTACTATTTCCCGCGCCGGGCCACCAATATGGAACCTATGCAAGAGAACGGCGGCGGCCGGCCCGGCATGTGGTCCCTGCTGCCGCGGTCCCGGTGGTCAGTCATCACGGCCGTCCTGGCCTTGCCCGGCGCGGCCCTGATGGTCCTGCGTCTGGTTCCCTGGGACGTCGGCAGCCCCTGGATCCAGCTTCTGTCGCTGTTTCCGGCGGCCCTGCTCACCACGACGGCGGCACTTGCCACCGCCGTCGTCGCTCTCATCCTGCAGGCCGCCGCCCGCAGGGCTGTGCTGGCGGCCCTGGTGGCGGCGCTGCTGGTCACCCAGCTCGGGCTGGTTTTGGACCGCGTTGTGGCGGCTCCCGGACCATTGGCCCGCGTGCAGTCCAGCCAGGTGCAGCGGGGCACTACTGAGTTATCAGGTCCGCCAGGCCGCAGTGCTCCCGGACAGGAACTGACGGTGATGGCCGTGAACGTTGGTTCCACCGGCATCGACCCCCGGGCTTTGGTGTCAGAGATCAGGAGCCGCGGTGTGGACATCCTGGCCCTGCCGGAGCTTGCGCCTCTTGGGTTGAAGGAGCTGGATAAAGCCGGGCTGGCTTCCCTGCTGCCGTACCGCGCCACCGATGTGGACTGGGTGGGAACCGGAAGCGCCCTCTTCTCGCGCTTTCCCCTTGAGCGGGTGGAGCGGGTGCCTGGCTCCGCGTTCCACCAAAGCCGTGCCGTGGCCGCGGTTCCCGGCGCAGCAGGCCCGGTGCACTTGACGGCAGTGCATGTTGATTCCCCGCGCCGGGGACACATACCTTCGTGGCGCGAGGAGCTGCGGCAGTTGGGCGGTCTGTGGCTGGCGCTGCCGGACGGCCATCACACCATCCTGCTGGGTGACTTCAACGCGAGCGCCGACCATCGGGAGTTCCGGGAGCTCGTGGCAACCGGACTGGCGGATGCGGCGGACGTGGCCGGCAAGGGCCTGACACCCACCTGGCCCGTAAACTCCCCTGCGCCCGCCTTCGTGGCCATCGACCATGTCCTGGTAAGCCCCGGAATCGGCGTGGCGGACTTCCAGGTGGTGAGGCTCCCGGGAACAGACCATGCTGCGGTTCTCGCCCGGCTGGTGCTGCCCTGAATCGGGGCCCGCGTCCGCCCCGAAGTCAGGCCCGGCGGACCATCTTGTAGTTTGAGGCCTGGGCCACGGGCCGGATCACGATCTGGTCCAGGTTCACGTGGTGCGGCGCGGCGACAGCGTACCGCACTACATCGGCCACGTCGCCGGCTGTCAGCGGCTTGTCCACACCGTGGTAGATCTTGGCGGCGGCCTGGCTGTCTCCGAGCCGGTTCAGGGCAAACTCCTCGGTCTGGACCAGCCCTGGTGCCACCTCGATCACGCGGACGTTGTGCTCCGCCTCCTCCAGCCGCAATGCCGACGTCATGGCGTGCTGGGCGAACTTGGCAGCGTTGTAGCCGGCGCCGCCCTCGTAGGCTGCCAGCCCGGCGGTGGAAGTCAGGTTAAGGACGGTCCCTTCGCCGGTGGCACGCAGCATCGGCAGGAACGCCCTGGTGAGTTTCATGGTGCCAAGCACATTGACCCGGTACATCCATTCCCAGTCCTCGGTGCGGGCTGAGCCGATGGTATCGGCGCCCCTGGCGCCACCGGCGATGTTCACCAGCGTGTCGATGCCGCCCGCTTCGGTGACCCGGGCCAGCAGCCGGGACACGTCGTCGTCCGCGGAAATGTCGGCGGGGATTGCGACGGCGCCCGTCTCCTTTTCCAGCGCCGCGAGGCGTTCTGCACGGCGGGCCACGGCAAACACCGTCCACCCTTCCGCTGCCAGGGCACGGACGGTGGCTTCCCCGATTCCACTGCTCGCGCCGGTCACCAAGGCTGCCTTTTTCTGCGAAACGTCAGTCATGGCACCACCCTAGCGGGCGGCAGGATGACCGCCCTTGGATGACATGGCGGATGCTCGGCGTGGCCACGCCCGACGCCGGGCCGGCGGAAGTGCCCGGCCATGAAACAATTGCCACATGGCTGAAGACACTCAGGGTACAGACACGCCCACCACCGCCCCTATCAACGTTCCGGACAAACCGGCCCTCGAGGGCCTCGAAGCTGCCCTCACGAAGCGGTGGCTGGCCGAGGGGACCTATAAGTTCGACCGGGAGACCACCCGTGACCAGGTCTATTCCATCGACACTCCCCCTCCCACCGCGTCCGGATCACTGCACGTGGGGCACATGTTCTCCTACACCCAGACTGACGTGCTGGCGCGCTACCAGCGCATGACGGGCAAAAACGTCTTCTACCCCATGGGCTGGGACGACAACGGGCTGCCCACCGAACGCCGCGTGCAGAACTACTACGGTGTCCGCTGCGATCCTGCCATCCCCTACAAGGCGGACTACCAGCCGCCGGCGCAGCCCGCCAAGAACCAGCGGGACTTCGACGTCGTCTCCCGCCGGAACTTCATCGAGCTGTGTGAAGAGCTGGCCGTCGAGGACGAGAAGGTCTTCGAAAACCTCTTCCAGACCCTGGGCCTGTCCGTGGACTGGGAGCTGACGTACCGCACCATTGATGACAATTCGCGGGCGGTCTCGCAGCGTGCCTTTTTGGCCAACCTCGCCGCAGGTGACGCCTACATGGCAGAGGCGCCCACCCTGTGGGACGTGACGTTCCGTACGGCGGTGGCGCAGGCCGAACTGGAGGACCGCGAGGTGCCCGGGGCGTACTACCGCTACCCGTTCTTCACCGAGGACGGGGACAGGATCTACATCGAGACCACCCGTCCCGAACTGCTCGCGGCATGCGCCGCGCTGGTGGCAAATCCCGACGACGAACGGTACCAGCCGCTGTTCGGCAAGAAGGTCACGTCCCCCGTGTTTGGTGTTGAGGTCGAGGTCAGGCCGCACCCGCTGGCCAAAGCGGACAAGGGCTCGGGCATCGCCATGGTCTGTACGTTCGGTGACCTGACCGACGTCACCTGGTGGCGTGAACTGCAGCTGCCCACCCGTGCCATCGTGGGCCGGGACGGCAGGATCGTCAGCGAGGCTCCCGAATGGATCACCACCGACATCGGCCGCGAAGCCTTTGCCGCGATCGCGGGCAAGACCGTCTTCAGCGCCAAGGAAGAAGTGGTGAAGCTACTCACCGCCGCTGAGCTGCTGGACGGTGAGCCCAAGAAGATCATGCACCCGGTGAACTTCTACGAAAAGGGCGACAAGCCCCTCGAAGTGGTGACGTCGCGCCAGTGGTACATCCGCAATGGCGGCCGCGACGAGGACCGCCGCGAACGCCTGATCGCACGCGGCCATGAGATCGACTTCCACCCCGCCTTCATGCGCTCCCGCTACGAGAACTGGATCGCCGGGCTCAACGGCGACTGGCTGGTATCCCGGCAGCGTTTCTTCGGTGTGCCCATCCCCGTCTGGTACCCGCTGGACGCCGACGGCAACCCGGACTACGACTCCCCCATCATCCCCTCCGATGAGCAGCTGCCGGTGGACCCCGCCGCGGACGCCGCTCCCGGCTTTGACGAAGCACAGCGCGATGTTCCCGGCGGCTTCACCGGTGACGCGGACATCCTGGATACCTGGGCAACGTCCTCGCTGACTCCCAAGATCGTGGGCGGCTGGAAGCGCGACGAAGACCTCTTCGCCAAGGTCTTCCCGTTCGATCTCCGGCCCCAGGGCCATGACATCATCCGGACCTGGCTCTTCTCCTCCGTGGTGCGCGCGGATGCGCTGGAGAACAGCGCACCGTGGAAGCACGCTGCCATTTCCGGGTGGATCCTGGATCCGGACCGCAAGAAGATGTCCAAGTCCAAGGGCAACGTGGTGGTACCCACCGATGTGCTGGAGGAGTACGGTTCCGACGCTGTCCGCTACTGGGCCGCCTCCGCCAAGCTCGGCGCCGACACCGCGTACGAAATCGCCCAGATGAAGATCGGCCGCCGCCTGGCCATCAAACTCCTGAATGCCTCAAAGTTCGTGCTGAACCTGGGCGCCACCGAGGACTCGGTGCTGTCGGGTGACCTTTCAGTGCTGACCAACGCCTTGGACCGGGCGGTACTGGCGCAGCTTTCAGAGGTTGTGGCCCAGTCCACCAAGGCCTTTGAGAACTATGACTATGCGCGGGCGCTGCAGATCACGGAGAGCTTCTTCTGGCAGTTCACCGACGACTACGTCGAGCTCATCAAGGACCGCGCCTACGGTGCCGCCGGTGAAACCGAACAGGCCTCAGTGCTTGCCGCCCTGGCAACCACCCTGGACACCCTGCTCCGGCTCTTCGCGCCGTTCCTGCCGTTTGCCACCGAAGAGGTCTGGAGCTGGTGGCGCAAGGGCTCGGTCCACCGCGCGGAGTGGCCGGCGGCACTGGCGGTGGCCGGCGGCGACACCACGATGCTGGCTACCGTCGGGATCGCGCTGAGTGGAGTCCGCAAGGCGAAGTCCGAGGCGAAGGTCAAGCAGCGGACCGAGGTCCTTTCCGCGACCATCACCGCACCGGCGGACCTCACGGCCCAGCTCGAGGCTGGCCTTGCGGACCTGAAGGCAGCCTCCAACGCACGTGATATTTCACTGGTGGCGGGTGAGGGCGAACTGGCCGTCACTGACGTGGCGCTGGCTCCGACCGAAGAGCCCGCGAAAGCCTAGTTCTGTTGTGAGCCCTGTATTCGGGCAAAGGGGAAGCCCCATCAGCGTTTTGCCGTTGGTGGGGCTTCGACTTTCGGCCATCCGGTGACGTCTTGATGGTCTGGCAGGATCCTTGGAAATTTCAGGTCTTCCTACCACGTCACTGGTAGCTTGTATCCGGCTTTGCCGATGGCTGCGTCAAATACATATCACTGAATCGTCGGTTCCTGCGTCCCCCTTCTTTCGAAGGGGGTAAGAACCATTGTTGTCCTGCCTCAGCTGATGCACAAGGGCCCCGGGTGAACTACACGCTGGTAGTTCTCCCGGGGCCCTCTACCGTCCCGCCGCGTCCCCGGCAGGCCAACGTCAGCTGAATTCGGGCCGTTCAGTCCGGCTGCGCTTCAGTTCAAAAAAGTGCGGGTAGGAAGCAATCGCGGTGGTGGCGTCCCACAGCTTGCCGGCCTCCTCGCCCCGGGGAATCCTGGTGAGCACCGGGCCGAAGAACGCCGTTCCGTTGAAGGCGACCACGGGTGTTCCGACGTCCTGGCCCACCAGCGAGATGCCTTCCTCGTGGCTGGCCCGGAGCTGCCCGTCGTGGGCGTCTGTGGCGGCGGCATCGGCGAGGCTTGCGGGGAGGCCGCATTCAGCCAGTGCCTTGGTGATCACAACGTCCCGGTCTTTTTCGCCGCGCTCGTGGATCCAGGTACCCATGGAATCGTAGAGGCCCTTGACTGCCTCCTGGCCGTGTTCCTGCTGTGCGGCGATGATCACGCGGACCATGCCCCACGCATTGTCCATGGATTCACGGTAGGCGGGTTCGAGTTCGCGGCCTTCGTTGAGCACTGCAAGGCTCATGACGTGCCACACCGTTTCGATGTCGCGGACGTTTTCCACTTCACCGATCCAACGCGACGTGATCCACGCAAAAGGACACAACGGATCGAACCAAAAGTCGGCCTTGTTCCTGGGGGCTTCAGTCATGGGGAATCCTTCCGATTGGGCCCGCTGCGCAGGGCAACCGCAACATGCAGGGTGGTGTGCGTTGATCAGATGCCAGAGTCAGGCGGACTTCCGACGCTTGGTGACGTGCGGGATTATGGTGGGTTCTGCACCCCTCAGGACAACGTCCTCCGTGATGACGACGCTTGCCACGTCCTCGCGGCTGGGGAGGTCAAACATCACGGGAAGCAGGACTTCCTCCATGATGGCCCGCAACCCACGGGCACCTGTGCCACGTTCCAGGGCCTGGTCAGCGATGGCGTCGAGGGCAGTGTCGTCGAAGACAAGCTCCACGCCGTCGATCTGGAACATCTTCTGGTACTGCTTTACCAAAGCGTTCTTCGGCGTGGACAGGATCTGGATCAGGGCGTCCCGGTCCAGGTTGGACACGGTGGTGATGACCGGGAGCCTGCCGATGAACTCCGGGATCAACCCGAACTTCAGCAGGTCTTCAGGCATGACCTCGCCGTAGGAGTCGACCTTCTTGCTGGCCTCGTTGAGGGGGGCGCCGAAGCCGATCCCCTTCCGTCCGGACCTGGAGCCGATGATTTCCTCGAGGCCGGCAAAAGCGCCCGCCACGATGAACAGGACATTCGTGGTGTCGATCTGGATGAATTCCTGGTGCGGGTGCTTGCGGCCGCCCTGCGGCGGAACCGAGGCCACAGTTCCTTCGAGGATCTTCAGGAGCGCCTGCTGGACACCCTCCCCGGAGACGTCGCGGGTAATGGAAGGGTTCTCGCTCTTCCGTGAGATCTTGTCGATCTCATCGATGTAGATGATGCCCTGCTCGGCTTTTTTGACGTCGTAGTCGGCGGCCTGGATGAGCTTGAGGAGGATGTTCTCCACGTCCTCGCCCACGTAGCCGGCTTCAGTGAGGGCGGTGGCATCGGCCACGGCAAACGGCACATTCAGGCGTCGGGCCAGGGTCTGGGCCAGGTAGGTCTTGCCACAGCCCGTGGGGCCGATGAGGAGGATGTTTGACTTGGCGATCTCGACGTCGTCGTGGTGTCCGCCGTCAGCGAGGCTTCCGGACTTGGGCGCATGGCCCGCCTGGATGCGCTTGTAATGGTTGTAGACCGCGACGGCGAGGGAACGTTTGGCGGGTTCCTGGCCGATGACGTATTCCTGCAGGAAGTCGAAGATCTCACGGGGCTTGGGAAGTTCGAAGCTCCCCAGATCGGCAACTTCCGCGAGCTCTTCCTCTATGATCTCGTTGCAGAGCTCAATGCATTCATCGCAGATGTAGACACCGGGCCCGGCAATGAGCTTGCGCACCTGCTTTTGGCTCTTTCCGCAGAAAGAGCACTTCAGCAGATCCGTGCTCTCGCCAATCCGAGCCATATGTGAACCCCTTAGTATCTTGCTGCCAGGCAGCCTTGCACCGTTGCTGGAATCTCCACCAGCCTGGATGGACCGGTTGTGACAACATCCACTCTAGGTCACATTCGCGCCCGAGGGTGGAAGGAAAAGGCCGGTGGGGCCAAATGAATGACGCCACCGGCCCACTACTTTACCGTTACCTGGTGATTGCCTGCGGTTTGATCTTGCGTGAATCCAGGACCTGGTCAATCAGGCCGTAGGCCTGGGCTTCCGCGGCGGTGAGGATCTTGTCGCGCTCGATGTCGTTGTTGACCTGTTCCGAGGTCCGTCCCGAGTGGTGGGCGAGGGTGTCCTCAAGCCAGGAGCGCATGCGCATGACTTCTGCTGCCTGGATCTCGAGGTCCGATGCCTGGCCGCCCTGCCCGCCGGAAAGTGCGGGCTGGTGGATCAGGACCCTCGCGTTGGGCAGGGCGAGCCGCTTGCCCGGAGTACCTGCCGCCAGCAGGACCGCTGCCGCGCTTGCGGCCTGGCCGAGGCAGACGGTCTGGATCTCGGGGCGGATGTACTGCATGGTGTCGTAGATCGCCGTCATGGCCGTGAAGGAGCCACCTGGCGAATTGATGTAGAGGGTGATGTCGCGGTCCGGGTCCGTGGACTCGAGGACCAGCAGCTGGGCCATGACATCATCGGCCGAGGCGTCGTCCACCTGCACGCCGAGGAAGATGATGCGGTCCTCGAAGAGCTTGGTGTAGGGGTCCTGGCGCTTGAAACCGTACGGAGTGCGTTCCTCGAACTGGGGCAGGACGTAGCGGCTGGACGGAAGGTTGCCGGCAGTCGATCCGAAGTTGTAGGTCATTTTTTGTTGCTCCTGATCTGGATGTTCTGTATGCCGGATTACTGGTCTGACTCGCCGGATGTTCCATTGGCAGTTCCGCCGCCACCGGAAACCGAGTTGGCGTGGGCGGCAATCTTGTCGAAGAAGCCGTACTCCAGCGCTTCAGTTGCCGTGAACCACTTGTCACGGTCGTTGTCCTTCAGGATGGTCTCAACGGTCTGCCCGGTCTGCTCCGCGGTCAGTTCCGCCATGACCTTCTTCATGTGCAGGATGAGCTCGGCCTGGATTTTGATGTCCGAGGCGGTGCCGCCGATGCCGCCTGACGGCTGGTGCATCAGGACGCGGGCGTTCGGGGTGGCGTAGCGCTTGCCCTTGGTACCCGAGGACAGCAGGAACTGGCCCATGGACGCGGCCAGGCCGGTGGCTACGGTCACCACATCGTTCGGGATGAACTGCATGGTGTCGTAGATGGCCATGCCGGCCGTGACGGAGCCGCCCGGGGAGTTGATGTAGAGGTAGATGTCCTTGTCCGGGTTTTCCGCGGACAGGAGCAGCAGCTGTGAGCAGATGGCGTTGGCGTTGTCGTCACGCACCTCTGAGCCCAACCAGATGATCCGCTCTTTCAGGAGCCGGTTGTAGATGTAGTTGTCCTGGGCTGCAGGATCGACAGTCGCCATCCGGGGGGACTCTGTGTGCTGTGACATGTGTACTAACCTCTCGCTGGTGACGGTGACATCACTGAAAATCACTACTTGGACACTAACCGGTTTCATCAGCGATTTGTTCGCGCACCCGCGGCTGTTCGCTGACGGCGCACGATCGGCAGGCCCTGCCCGCAGCGGCCTGGTCATTAACGCAAAGGGCCCCCGGATCAGGTGATCCGGGGGCCCTTGGAACTGTGTGTCTTAAGGCCTAGGCCTTTGCTTCTGCGGTCTCTTCCTCAACGGAACCCTCAGCGGTCTCCGCTTCCACTGCCTCAGCCTCAACAGGCTCGGCTGCGGGAGCTTCCTCTTCGTTGCCGGGGCGGACGAAGTCGCTGAGGTCGACGGCCTTGCCGTCGGTGTCGGTGACCTCAGCCTGGCCGAGGACAACGGCCAGGGCCTTGCGGCGGCGGACCTCGGAGACCATCATGGGCACCTGGCCGCTCTGGTCGATGATCTGGGCGAACTGGTTCGGGTCCATGCCGTACTGGCTGGCAGTGGTAACGATGTAGTCGATCAGCTCGTTCTGGCTGACGTTGACTTCTTCCTTCTCGGCGATCGCGTCGAGGATGATTTCGTTCTGGAAGGCGCGGGCCGTGTTGGCGCGGACTTCCTCGCGGTGCTCCTCGGTGTCGTGCTCGCCTTCGCCGTGTCCGTTGCCCTCCTTGAAGTGGGCCTCGAGCTGCTCTTCAACCACGGAGTCAGGAACGGGAACCTCTACCAGTTCAACGAGCTTGTCCAGGACCTTGTCGCGCGCTTCAACACCCTGCTCCACAACCTTGGAGTCCGCGGCCTGCTTGGCCAGGTCTTCGCGGAGTTCAGCGAGGGTGTCGAACTCGGAAGCGAGCTGGGCGAAGTCGTCGTTGGCCTCGGGGAGCTCGCGCTCCTTGACGGCCTTCAGGACAACCTTGACCTGGGCTGCTTCGCCGGCGTGGTCCCCGCCCACCAGTGTGGTGTCGAAGATGGCGTCTTCATCGGCACTGAGGCCGGTGACGGCTTCGTCGAGCCCTTCGAGCATGGTGCCTGCACCAACCTGGTAGGAAAGGCCGGCAGCAGAGTCGACTTCCTCGCCGTCGATGGTGGCAGTGATGTCGATGGTGAGGAAGTCACCGTCTGCAGCCGGGCGCTCGACCGACTTGAGCGTGCCGAAGCGGCCGCGCAGTTCGTCGAGGGCTTTGTCCACGTCTTCGTCAGAGGACTCGGCCGCTTCAACCTCAACCTTGATGCCGGCGTAGTCGGGGAGTTCAATTTCGGGGCGGACGTCAACCTCGGCGGCGAACTTCAGGCCGCCGTCGGTTGCGGACGGGTCCGGAACCTCGGTGATCTCAACCTCGGGGCGGCTCAGCGGGCGGATGCCGGATTCCTGCACGGCAGCCTGGTACCAGCCGTTGAGGCCTTCGTTGATGGCCGTCTCCAGGACGTAGCCGCGGCCGACGCGCTGGTCGATGAGCTTTGCGGGCACCTTGCCCTTACGGAAGCCCGGGACCTGGATCTGCGAAGCAACGGTCTTGTAGGCCGAGTCGATGCTGGGCTTCAATTCCTCAAAGGGGACCTCAACATTGAGCTTGACCCGCGTGGGGGTGAGGTTCTCGACAGCGCTCTTCACGGTCTAAGTACTCCTGGGATTGTGGGATGGGTATCTGCAAACGCAATGTTTTTGTCCAGGCCGTGAGGTCCGGGCCGCAGAGTCGGGGTGACAGGATTTGAACCTGCGACTTCCTGCTCCCAAAGCAGGCGCTCTAGCCAAGCTGAGCTACACCCCGTAAGTGCACAGGCAAGTCTACGGTGATACGCGCCGAGTTTGCACATTTGACACGTAGCCCATGGATTAGGTTTAGTTGTATCCGGCTTGAACAGCCAGCCCGAAGTTGCCGGCCTGCTAATGTTGCAGATGCAGCTTCTTTCGGGGACGTAGCTTAATGGTAAAGCCTCAGTCTTCCAAACTGATTACGCGGGTTCGATTCCCGTCGTCCCCTCCAAGGATCAAAGGGCCCCTCACCGAGGGGCCTTTTCTGTGTGGTCAGGACTGCTGGCAGTAAGGGCACCAGTAGAGCTTGCGTCCCACGAGTTCGGCAATCAGCACAGTTGTGCCGCAGACACGGCACGGCAAACCGTCCCGCTTATACACAAAATGGGCGTTGTCCCGGGCCGGAAAGGTGCCGCTTTTCATGGCGGACAGCGCTGCCGCCGGCGTTGTCCTCTTGCCGTTTCCGGACCAGTACCGGGGAGTTGTGGTGATGATCCTGCCGTCGGCCACGCCGTCGTTCATCACGGAGACGACGTCGCGCCACAGCTTGCGTGCCTCGCCGTCCGTAAGGTCCCCGCCTGGCAGCCAGGGATCGAGCCGCCGCCGGAACAGGACTTCCGCGCGGTAGACGTTGCCCACGCCGGCGATGATCTTCTGGTCCATTAACAGGGCGGCCACGGGGGTCTTCCGGCTTTGCAGGTTGGCGGCAAAGCGGCCGGCATCGCCCCTGCGATTGACGAGCGGGTCCGGCCCCAGCCGGGCCAGGATCCCATCTGTCTCGGCCAGGGTGACGGTTTCACACGTGGTGGCACCGCGCAGGTCGGCCCAGCCGTTGCTGCTGGCAAGCCTGACCCGCACAGCCCCTACCGGTGGCGGCGGTCCCGCATATGCATTGCCGCCGTCGTCGTAGCCGTCCTCGTCCGCCTCAGCAAAGGTTTCCTCCTCCCCCACCCGTCGCGGCGCACCAATGCTGGAGGAGCCGGCGAAGGTGCTGTCACCGCCAAAGCTCCAGGCGCCGTAGAGTCCCAGATGGACATGAAGCACCAGGGCGTTGTCGAAGTGCAGGAACAGGTGTTTGCCGTGCGCCTCAGCGGCGAGGAGAGTGTGGCCGTCCAGGAGCGCGGCGCCCGCACTGAACCTGCCCTGAGGACTGGAGACACTGAGTTGCCGGCCGGTAAAGACGTCCCCGAACTGCCGCGCCAGGCGGCGGACGGAATGCCCTTCAGGCACTACTCGACGACCTCGCCGGTGGCCTCGTAGGCAGCAATTTTCCCGATGCGCCGTACGTGGCGCTCGTCATTGCTGAAAGGCTCCGTCAGGAAGGCCTCAATGAGTTCGGTGGCTTCCTCCACACTGTGCTGCCGGCCGCCGACGGCAACCAAATTGGCATCGTTGTGCTCGCGGGCCAGCTTTGCGGTGGAGTGGTTCCATGCCAGGGCCGCCCTGGCGCCCTTGACCTTGTTCGCCGCAATCTGTTCGCCGTTGCCCGAGCCGCCCAGCACGATCCCGAGGGCGTGGACGCCGGCCTGCTGGTCTGCAACGACAGCACGGGCGGCGTTGATGCAGAAGGACGGGTAGTCGTCCTGGGCGTCATAGACCTTGGGACCGTGGTCCACCACCTCATATCCCTTGGCAGTCAGGTGTGACACCAGGTGGGCACTGAGCTCCATGCCTGCATGGTCGGTGGCGATGTGTACGCGCGGGAAGGCAGGGGAAGAGGTCACGAGCAGAATCCGTTCGGTTGGGGCGCTGGTCGCCGGCCGGGACGGCGCAGGCCAGGGTCAGGACAACACGGTCCAGAATACTAGGACTCCGGCTGCCCGGCGGCTGATGACGGGCCGCCGCCGCGCCGGGCCCGCGCCGCAACCCGGGTCAGGACTTCAGCCAGCCTGGCAGCGGACGCCGGGCTGCCGCCGCTCACTGCCACGCGTTGGCCGTCCGTCTTGCTGACGACGACGGCGGGGCCGCTGCTGACAAGCATGGCTGCGGTTCCGTCGTGGTGCCGGTAGCCCCACCCGCCATAGTCTGCCGCCTTGACGTCCGCCGCAGTCGCCACGGAGATGGCCCCGGCCGGAACATTCATGACCGGCACAATGCCGGCGAGGAGGACTTTCAACCCGCGGCGGTCGGCTTTGATCCGGGCGAACAGGAAGGCGGCGCCGACCACAGCAACGAGCACGAGGAGCGCGCCGAGCCAGGGCACGGCGACGGCAATAAGCGCTGAAGGGAACAGCGACGCTACGGCGATCATGATGAAAACCGAGCTGCGGGCATGCACCCAAAGCCGGATGTTGTCGGCCGCCAGGTCCGGGTCCGCTTCCCTGGCGATGGCCAGCTGGAGCGCGCGGTCATCATCCGGGGACCACTGCTGGTCGGCCTTGAACACGAAGGCCATGATGACCCCCAGCGACACGGCTGCACCACTTCCGAGTGCCAGGACGGTCATGTCCACCCGCGATTCCCGGGCGTCCACCAGGCCTGTCTGTCCAACAAGTCCGGCCGCCAGGGTGCTGGTGACGAAGAGGGTGAGGAAAAGCCCGGCGCCCATCATGATCCGCCGCATCAGGACGGGCCTGTTGATGGGCACTGCCTGGAAGAGGACCAGCCATCCGGCGGCGATAATCATCAGGGCGCCGCCCGCGATGTAGGCGCTGAAGGGCGCGAAGGACGCACCGCCGTCGTCCGTCCACCGCACGGCGAGTGGTTCAGGAAGGTCAGGCCGCAGCAGGAACGCGCACACCACGAAGGCTGCTGCGACCACCACGGGGAACCCCACGGCAAAACGCAGGGCCTTGCTGTCCACCGATTCCATGAACTTGCCCATGATCTAACGCTACTCCCGCCGCCTGCCCCTTGCTTCCTGGGAGTATCCGTACCCACTGTGAGCCGCGCTACTTGTCAAGGGGTCAGGGAATGCAAGAATGATCAGTGCCGCACTGGGCACCGCCAGCCGGCAGTCGCAATCTTTCTGGAGGCCCCACTTTGCCAGGCATGAATCTGACCCGCGCTGAAGCGAGCGAACGCGCCGAACTGATCGCCGTCGACTCCTACGATGTCAGCCTTGACCTGACCCGCGGCGGAAAGGTCTTCGGCAGCACCACCACCGTGAAATTCAGCGCGAAGCCAGGCTCATCCAGCTTCATTGACGCAGTCACCTCCAAAGTCCACAGTGTCACCCTCAACGGCACGGACCTTGATCCGGCCACCGTGACCGACGGGATCAGGATCCAGCTGCCCGGACTCGCGGAGCACAACGAGCTCACGGTGGTGGCCGATGCCCCCTACATGAACACCGGTGAGGGCCTTCACCGCTTCGTGGATCCGGTGGACAACGAGGTCTACCTGTATACGCAGTTCGAGGTTCCGGATTCCCGCAGGATGTTCGCGGTGTTCGAACAACCCGACCTGAAAGCCACCTTTAGGTTCACCGTCACTGCCCCGTCGCACTGGGACGTCATCTCCAACTCCCCCACCCCGTCACCGGTGGAGACCACGCCCGCGGACGACGGCGGTGCACGCTCCGTGTGGTCCTTCACCCCCACCCCGCGCTTGTCCTCCTACGTCACGGCCCTGATCGCGGGTCCGTACCAGTCAGTGCGCAGCGAAGTGGTGAGCTCCGACGGAAGGACCATCCCGCTGGGGGTTTTTGCCCGCAAGTCCCTGATGCAGTACCTGGACGCTGACAACATCTTCGAGCTGACCAGGCAAGGGTTCGGGTTCTTCGAGGCACAGTTCGGCTGCCCGTACCCGTTCGAGAAGTATGACCAGCTGTTCGTGCCGGAGTTCAACGCCGGCGCGATGGAAAATGCCGGGGCGGTAACGATCCTGGAGGGCTACGTCTTCCGCAGCAAGGTCACCGGCGCCCAGATTGAACGCCGCGCCATCACGGTCCTGCACGAGCTCGCCCACATGTGGTTCGGGGATCTGGTGACGATGCGCTGGTGGAACGACCTCTGGCTCAACGAGTCCTTCGCCGAGTACATGTCCCATCTTGCAGCGGTGGAGGCAACCAGCTTCACCAGTGCCTGGACCACGTTTGCTTCAGTGGAGAAGTCCTGGGCCTACCGCCAGGACCAGCTGCCCACCACCCACCCGATCTTCGCGGAAATCAACGACCTGCAGGACGTTGAGGTCAACTTCGACGGCATCACCTATGCCAAGGGCGCCTCCGTCCTCCGCCAGCTGGTGGCCTGGGTTGGCCCGGAACAGTTCATGGCCGGCGTGCGCGAGTACTTCGCCAAGCACTCCTGGCAGAACACCGAGCTGGGCGACCTCCTGGTGGAACTGGAGAAAGCCAGCGGACGGGACCTTGATGACTGGGGCCGCCAGTGGCTGGAGACCGCCGGCGTCAACACCCTGAAACCGGAGCTCGAGGTGGACGCCGGGGGCATGCTTGCATCCTTCGCCATTGTGCAGTCCGCCGTGGAGCAGTGGCCCACCATCCGGCCGCACCGGCTGGCAGTGGGCTTCTACAACCTCAACGACGCCGGCAAGCTCGAGCGGGTACACCGCGAGGAACTGGACGTCGACGGCGCACGCACGGAAGTCCCCGGCCTGGTGGGTCTGCCACAGCCGGACCTGATCCTGGTGAACGACGACGACCTCGCCTACGCCAAGGTCAGGCTGGACGAAAAGTCCCTGGCCACGGCAACGGCCCACCTGAAGGACTTCAGCCAGAGCCTGCCCCGGACCCTGGTGTGGAACTCGGCCTGGGACGCTGCCCGGGACGGCGAAACTCCGGCACGGCGCTACGTGGAACTGATCCTCGCCAACGTGGCTGCCGAATCGGACTCCTCGGTCATCCTGGTCCAGCTCCGCCAACTGGCCACCACGCTGAACTTCTATGTAGCGGAGGAACACCGGGAAGCGACGGCGGTGGCTGCGGTGGACCGGCTGTGGGATCTGGCGTCCGGGGTGGCCGGCGGATCGGATGCGCAGCTGCAGTTCGTCAAGTCCTTTGCACTGCTGGCCCGCAGCGGATCCCAGCTGGACAGGGTGGCCGGGCTCCTGGACGGCTCCGCCACGCTGGAGGGGTTGACCGTGGACCAGGACCTCCGCTGGGAGCTGCTGGCGTCCCTGGTGGCCGGCGGCCGCCTCGGCCAGGAGGGGATCGACGCTGAACTCCAGCGCGACAACACCGCCAGCGGCCAGAACGCCGCTGCCCTCGCCAAGGCTGCCATCCCCACTCCGGAGGCGAAGGCAGCTGCCTGGGAGTCCATCGTGGTGAAGGGCGAGCTTTCCAACGCTCTGCAAGGCTCGGCGGTGACCGGCTTCATGCGGGTGCTGGACCGCTCCCTGATCGAGCCGTACGCCGAAAAGTACTTCGAAGCCGTGCCGGAAATCGTTGAAAGCCGAACCCACGCACTGGCCCAGCAGATCGTCGTCGGGCTCTACCCCGCGCTGCTCACCACCCAGGCAACCATCGACCGCACCGACGGCTTCCTGGCGGCGCTTTCGCCGGCAAGCGCCGCGCTGCGGCGGATGATGCTGGAAAACCGCGACGGCGTTGCCCGCGCTCTGCGGGCACGTGCGGCTGACGTCCTCCCGGCACAGGCCTAGGCGCAGCATGGGCCTGAGCGAGCACCGCTATGAGCTGACGGTCAGGTGGACCGGCAATACGGGTGAGGGAACGGCGTCCTACCGTGGCTACACACGGGACCACGACATCATAATCCCCGGGCTGCCAATCCTCAGGGGCTCAGCAGACCCTACATTCCATGGCGACAGGGAACGGTACAACCCCGAGCAGCTGCTCCTGGCGGCGTTGGCCCAGTGCCACATGCTCTCGTTCCTGCACGTGGCGGTAAAGCACGGTGTGGTGGTCACGGACTACGCTGACGAGGCCTCCGGCCTGCTGAAGCTGAACCGGGACGGCAGCGGCCAGTTCGAACACGTGACGCTGCGTCCCCGGGTGGCGGTGGCCGATCCGGCCCATGTGGAACTGTCAGCCCGGCTGCACCACGAGGCGAACCAGGTATGCTTCATCGCCCGCAGCGTGAACTTTCCGGTTGAGCACGAACCGGAAACAGTGGTGGCCTAGGCTGCGAGGCTGCTGACCAGCCGCGCCTCGGTCTCCGGAGTGAGTCCTGCCTTCCGGGGCCGGTGCAGTCCGCGCCGGCGCTCGTCCGCCAGCGTGTCCTGGAGTGTTTCCTGCCAGGGCCTGAGCTGCAGTCCGGCACTGCGTGCCGCGCTGTTGCTCCGTGCCATGAAACCATCGTGCCCGGGCGGGAGCCAGAGGGGCAGCGAGTCCGGCCCGGCCCAGTAGGCGACTCCCTGGTCCGTGAGCCAGTCCTCCTGGGCGGCAAGGACCTCGCCCTCGAAGCCGGCGGCGTCCCGGGCGGCAGCGAGGTACTGTCCAAAGGCAGCCTGATCCCCCACTGCGTTGACGGCACCGGTGAGGCCCTGCTCTGCAGCCAGCAGGATCCAGGCGGCAAGGTCGCGGACGTCGATGACCTGGACCGGGTGGTTGTCGATGGCGGGCACCAGGACATGCTTGCCGCCCCGTGCGAAGCGGGCGGGCCAGTAGCCGTAGCGGTCTGAGCTGTCCCCCGGTCCGGCAATCAGGCCGGCGCGGCACAGGTGGGTCCTTCCGTCCGTCGCGGCGAGGCTGGCTTGCTCAATGGCAACCTTTGATTCTCCATAGTTTTCGGCAATTGATTCCGTCCCGGGCGGCAGCGGGGGCAGAAGCTCCGCGTCCTCCGCGGCGCCGGGAACCGAGGCACCTGCATAGACGGAGCAACTGGAGACGAACGTCCAGTGGGCTGCCCGGCCGGCAAGTGCGTCCAGCGCACCCTGTGCAAGGTCCGGGTCCCGTGCTACCTCGACCACCGCATCCCACTCTCCGTGCGCGCCGGCATAGGCGCCCGCGCCACGTGAACGGTCCGCCCTCAGCCAGGAGGCGCCCGAAGGCGGAACAGCTGCGGAACCACGGGCGAGGCAGGTGACGCCGTGCCCCGCCGCTACCGCCTGGCGGGTGAATTCCGCTGACAGGAAGGCGGTTCCGCCGAGGACAAGGATGCGCATGTTGAGAGGCTACGGCGATAGTGTTGAAGGAGAACAGAGCCTTCCGCGCCGGGCGTAACCGGCGCCGCGGCGCCCCCTTTCCGGTGCAGCCGGAGAACAGCAGGAGTACTACCCCCTTATGGTCAGCACGTTGTCGATCCTTCCATCCGCCGCCAGTGACCCGAACGGCATCAGCGTCACCGGCATCGTGATCAGCCTCGGTGTCGGCGTTACCATCTGGCTCGTGGCCACTTTTGTGATTTCCCGCATCACCAACCGCGTGGCGGCAGGAAGCAATTTCTTCAAGAAGCCCACCTTCAAATGGGCGGCCCCGGCCTTCAGGGCGCTGGACCATGAACGGCGCGTACAGCGTGCGGAAACCATAGGTTCACTGCTGAACAGCATCGTGGGAGTGCTGGTGGTGGTCATCACCGGCATGTATGTACTGCAGAACCTGGACATCAATATCGCGCCGCTCCTGACCAGCGTCGGCATCCTGGGTGTGGCCATCGGTTTCGGCGCCCAGCAGCTCATCCGCGACTTCCTGGCAGGTATCTTCATTACCATTGAAGACCAGTTCGGCATTGGCGATGTGATCGAAACCAGCGAAGTGGTAGGCGTGGTTGAGTCCATGGGCCTGCGCATCACCCGTGTCCGCTCCGACGACGGTGCCATCTGGTACCTGCGCAACGGAGAGATCCTGCGGGTAGGCAACCGCTCGCAGGGCAACTACGTCCCGCTGCACGAGTCCGCGGGCGGTACCACGGACCAGAGCTCGGACCACGGCGCCGAGAATACCAAGACCGAGCAGAAAGCCGGAGAATAGCGATGACCATTCCCATCGAGCCCCAGCGTCCGCAGCTGATGCAGAACGACCCGTTCAGCAAGCCTGGCTACACTGACAACTTTTATGATGCTGTGGGCGGGCACGAGACGTTCGTGAAGCTGATCGACGTCTTTTACGACGGGGTGGCCACCGATCCCCTGTTGCGGCCTATGTATCCGGAAGAGGACCTGGCGCCTGCGAAGCGCCGCTTCCTGATGTTCCTTGAGCAGTACTGGGGCGGGCCCACCACGTATGGCGAGGAACGCGGCCACCCCCGGCTTCGGATGCGGCACATGCCCTTCAAGGTGACTCCCGAGGCCAAGGACCGCTGGCTCTTCCACATGCGGAACGCTGTGGACGCCCTTGAACTGCCGCCCCTGTACGAGGGGACGCTCTGGGATTACATGGACCGGGCCGCGTTATCGATGATCAACAGCCCGTCCGGCGCCTGACCCATCCTTGCCCGGTACTGCTAGAGCAGCCCGGTTCCGGTCCTTGCCAGCACATGCCCGCGGGGACCGGTAAGCCGGAACCAGCGGCCGGTCCGGTACAGCTTCTGGTCGCCGTCGGCAAGGAACCCCAGCGCCAGGGCGGCAAAGGCGGCTCCCGCCGGCAGCCCTGACTCGTCAAGTTCCCTCCCCCAGACAGCAGCCCGCGCGTTGTTGACGATCAGTGCTCCCGGCTTGTCGGGTACGATGCCTGCCACCTCTGCGATGCCTGCCTCGGCTGCCTTCCGCAGCGCCGCGTCGGTGCGCGTGCCCACCAGCTCCCATCCGCTCCTCGGAGCGCCCACCCCGGTCCAGGATTCCGTCACGGTCGACGGCGGCACGGGCAGTTCGGTATCGTCCCCGCCTGCGCGCGCGAGACGGTCCAGGACGGCGGACAACGCAACCGTTGCGTCCGTCGCGGAAGGCTCTGCCAGCGCCATGGTGCGCAGCCCGAGAATTGTCGGGGTCGACTCACCCAGGAGCCTGGGCCTCAGCACGCACACATAGGCGGCGAGAACGGAACCTGCCGCCTGAAGCCGGATGGCGCCGTCGTCAATGGCTTTTGCACGCGCAGCGAAGGTCTTCAGATCGGCAAGATCCTGGGAGTCGGCAAAACGGAAGGACGAGGTGAGGAGATCAGACACACCAAGAACACTACCGGCTGGGGCTTTGTTGAGCAGTGCCGGGGCGCCGTCTAGAGTCGAACCATGACTGAAGCCGACGCCGGACTGCTGGCGCTCCCCAGCGAAGATCCCACATCATCGCTCATCTCACTCCTGGACCTTGGTGAGCTGGAGGGGGCTCGGACTGATGAGGACATTTTCCTGGGACCCTCCCAGCAGCAGCCCCATCACCGGGTGTTTGGCGGCCAGGTGCTTGCCCAGTCGCTGATTGCATCCATCAGGACGGTGGAGCCGGACCGCTTTGTCCATTCAATGCACGGCTATTTCCTGCGCCCGGGCGATGCGAACAAGCCCATCACCTTCGGCGTCCAGCGGCTCCGGGACGGCCGGTCCTTCTCGGCCCGCCGGGTCCACGCCTACCAGGAAGGCACGCCCATCCTGTCGATGATTGCCTCCTTCCAGGGCGAGGACGAAGGAATTGAGCACCAGTCCACGATGCCAAGCGGCATCCCGGACCCCGAGTCCCTGCCCAGTACCGCCGACCTGCTGGGCAAATTCGACCACCCAGTGGCCCGGCACTGGGCTTATGAGCGGCCCTTTGACATCCGGCACGTTGATCCGCCGCTGTACGTCTCCGCGAAGGGCAAGCGCGAAGCGACGAACGCGGTATGGATGAAGACGTTCGGGCCGATGCCGGACAACCCTAACCTGCACCGGGCCGCCCTGGCCTACGCCAGCGACTACACCCTCCTCGAGTCCATCCTGCGCCGTCACGGACTGAGCTGGATCACCCCTGGCATGAACGTGGCCAGCCTGGACCACGCGATGTGGTGGCACCGCCCCGCCCGGGTGGACGAATGGCTCCTCTATGTCCAGGAATCACCCAGCGCCCAGGGCGCGCGCGGGCTCGCGACAGGAAAAATCTTCAACCAGGCAGGGCAGCACGTTGCCTCCGTGGCGCAGGAGGGCATGGTCCGCGTGCCCACAGACCTCAAAAACAAAGTAGTGGGTGCGTTCCAGTCCAAGGTCATGGAGCACCAGATCCGCAAGGCTGTCCGGGACTGACCGGAAATCCCGCATGCCTTCAAGCGCAGAACAGGCCGGCACCCAGTGGGTGCCGGCCTGTTCTTTACCGTTCCTGATGTGCTGCCCCGGTTCCTGGCCGGGGGTGCATATCAGTCGCGGGTGAGGCGGCGGTGCGTTACACGGTGCGGCTTGGCAGCATCCGGGCCCAGGCGTTCCACCTTGTTCTCCTCGTAGGATTCGAAGTTACCCTCGAACCAGTACCACTTGGAGGGGTTTTCCTCGTCGCCTTCATAGGCCAGGATGTGGGTGGCCACCCGGTCAAGGAACCAGCGGTCGTGCGAGACCACCACGGCGCAGCCGGGGAACTCGAGCAGCGCGTTTTCCAGGCTGCTGAGGGTTTCAACGTCCAGGTCGTTGGTGGGCTCATCGAGGAGCAGGAGGTTTCCGCCCTGCTTGAGGGTCAGCGCGAGGTTGAGGCGGTTGCGCTCACCACCGGAGAGCACCCCGGCCTTCTTCTGCTGGTCCGGACCCTTGAAGCCGAAGGCCGCAACGTAGGCGCGGGAGGGCATTTCGACGTGGCCAACCTGGATGAAGTCGAGTCCGTCCGAGACGACTTCCCACAGGGTCTTGTTGGGATCGATGCCGCCGCGGCTCTGGTCCGCGTAGGAGATCTTGACGGAATCGCCGATCTTCAGGTCGCCGCCGTCGAGCGGTTCCAGCCCAACGATGGTCTTGAAGAGCGTGGTCTTGCCGACGCCGTTGGGGCCAATGACACCGACGATGCCGTTGCGGGGCAGGCTGAAGGACAGGCCGTCGATCAGGGTGCGGTCCTCGAAGCCCTTCTGGAGGTTCTTGGCTTCCAGCACCAGGCCGCCCAGGCGGGGTCCCGGCGGAATCTGGATTTCTTCGAAGTCCAGCTTCCGGGTACGGTCCGCCTCCGCGGCCATTTCCTCGTAGCGGGCCAGGCGGGCCTTGGACTTGGTCTGGCGGCCCTTGGCGTTGGAGCGGACCCACTCCAGTTCCTCGCTCAGGCGCTTGGCCTGCTTGGCGTCCTTCTTACCCTGAATTTCCAGGCGGGCGCGCTTCTTCTCCAAGTAGGTGGAGTAGTTGCCTTCGTAGGGGTACAGGTGGCCGCGGTCCACTTCGGCGATCCATTCGGCCACGTGGTCCAGGAAGTACCTGTCGTGGGTGACGGCGAGGACGGCGCCTGCGTAAGAGGACAGGTGCTGCTCAAGCCACAGTACGCTCTCCGCGTCCAGGTGGTTTGTGGGCTCGTCCAGCAGCAGCAGGTCCGGCTTCTGCAGCAGCAGTTTGCAGAGGGCCACGCGGCGGCGCTCACCACCGGAGAGGTTTGTGACGTCTGCGTCCGCCGGCGGGCAGCGCAGGGCGTCCATTGCCTGTTCCAGCTGCGAGTCCAGATCCCACGCGTCGGCAGCGTCGATGGCTTCCTGCAGCTGACCCATCTCCTCGAGGAGGGTGTCATAGTCAGCGTCGGGGCTGGCCATTTCCTCTGAGATCTCGTTGAAGCGCTGGATCTTGCCGTAGATCTCGCCAACGCCTTCCTGGACGTTGCCCAGGACAGTCTTTTCTTCGTTGAGCGGGGGCTCCTGCAGCAGGATGCCGACGCTGTAGCCGGGGCTCAGCCGGGCCTCGCCGTTGGAGGGGGTGTCCAGTCCGGCCATGATCTTGAGGATGGTGGACTTACCGGCACCGTTCGGGCCCACGACGCCGATCTTGGCGCCCGGGAAGAAGGACATGCTTACGTCGTCAAGAATGAGTTTTTCGCCAACGGCTTTGCGGGCCTTGGTCATTGTGTAGATAAATTCCGCCATGGTTCCAAATCTAGTGGGTTGGCAGGCATATCTCACATTCGGTGCAGGAAGGTCAGGAGCCTACAAAGCACTTGCCGCTGGCAAGGACGGGCAGGACTGTCACCGCCACGGCACCCTCGCGGACCTGGCCGATGACGCAGTCGCTTCCCTGCCGTACCGCGGCCTCGACGGCATCGGCTTCCAGGCCGGTGGGGGTCCGGCTCTGGGACACCTCCAGTACTCCTGGCGCGATTCCAGCTCCGGTGAGGGCGTCGCTTACCTGGACGGTGGCAGGCTTGGGGCTGCCGGCTGCCAGTCTGCCCAGCGCGTCTGTGACGGTCTGTTTGACTGTTTCCGTGGCTGCGGCCTGGGCGGCCGGCTGGCTGGCGGAACCGTCCCCGGGCGCTGCGGATCCGCCAGAAGTGTCTGCAAGCGGGCCTGCAGCCGCTGGTCCCGTCGTCCCGTTGCCGGTTTTGGAGCGGGCAGCGGCTGAGCCCTCAACCGAGGGCGCTGCAGGTGCCGGTTCTGCCGGTCCCTGCTGGCTGCCGGACTGCGTCCCAATCCCCGACTGCGTCACGCCCGTGCAGCCCGACAAGGCGACGGCAAGGACCGGGGCGGCAATTGCAGCCAGTAAGCGGTGTGCGGTTGGCCGCAGCGGCAAGGTCCCAGCCTCGCTCGAGGCCGGGCGGCTATCCGGTGAGGTACCGGTGCTGACAGTCTGCCGGTGCTCAGGGGTATGCCGCATGCAGTCATTCTGCCACGGGCTTTGCATGCTCCAGGCAACCGTGACGGGCAGGGCGCGGCCGGGGGTGCCGCATCCTGCCCGCCAGGGAATCTGGTGAATCCTTGATGGAAGGACGTTGACAAGGGAAGGTCTAGGCGCCGGTCCCGGCGAGTTCCCCCGTTTCGAGATCGAGGGAAACCAGGTCCCCATTGTTGTCCTCGATGTACGCGGCGGCAGGATCGCCGTCCCCGGTTAGATCTTCTTCGGCGTCCTCAGGTTCGTCGAAGGCCCCCTCCGTGCCGGGTCGGGGACCGCCGTCAAAGGATGGATCCTGCTCCACCAGCGAAAGGATCGGCTTGGAGGAGGACCGGATGAAGTTGGCAGACCCCCAGCTCAGGTCATGGCCCACGGCGTCAGCGTCGATGATGTTCGAGTGGAAAACCTTGCCGTCTTTTTCCCACGTCCGGATCTTCAGCTTGCCAACAACGATGACGGGCTGGCCTTTCCTGATGCTGCAGCCCATGCTCCCTGCCAGCTGGCGGTAGCCCTGCACTGTGAACCAGTTCGTGTGGCCGTCCGCCCAGGTACCCGACTCCTTGTCGTAGCGGCGGGAAGTGGAGCCGATCCGGAAAGAGGCGGTGGCCACTCCCCCCGGCGTGGTGGAGCTCCTGGTCTCGGTGGCAACAAACCCCCGGATCGTAATGGTGTCGCTCATCTTTTCCGTCCTGTCTTCTGAGTGATGCCCTTTGCGGGCACCATCAGCTTCGCCCAAGCCGGACTTCTGCAGGAGGCTCTCCTTTATCTATGTGCACAACCCTGTCCTGCGCGTGGTTGTGGAGGAAGAGTGGAGCCTGCCACGCCGCTGACGGCTCAGGCACGTCCGGCAATGTAAACTTTTTGAGGCACCGGGCTTCGCAGCCGATGCCTTTGCCTCAGTAGCTCAGGGGATAGAGCAGCGGCCTTCTAATCCGCCGGTCGGGGGTTCGATTCCCTCCTGGGGCACCACGCAGAAACACCCCGGTTCACGAACCGGGGTGTTTCGCCACTTTCCGCTGTTGCCTTGGGCGGTTCAGGCCTGGAGCCGGTACGGCGCCTCCACCAGCGCCCGGACAACGCTGCCGGCAGCCCCCAGCAGGGCCCCCGCCTCCCCCACAGTCGATGCGCTGACGTCTTCAGGGGAAAGCAACCCCGGCGCGTACTTCGCCAGGCTTTCGAGAAGGGGACCACGCAGCCACTGGTCCAGGACGGCGAAGTGTCCGCCGAGCACCACGGCACGGACATTGACAACCCTGGACGTCGATGCCACCGCAACCCCCAGCGACGCCCCGGCCCGCTGGACGGCCAGCAGCGCGGAAGGACTCCCGGCGGCGAGCGCGGCCAGCAGATCGGACATGCTTTCCGATCTCGAGCGGGCTTTGGCTTCGATACCGGCTGCAGCGAATATGGCGTCCTGTCCCGCTATGGTTTCCAGGCAGCCGGTCCCGCCGCAGGAGCAGGGCGTTCCCGCCGGATCCACCACAATGTGGCCAACTTCCCCTGCGTTGCCTTCCGGGCCGGTAAAAAGTTCCGAACCTATGACCAGCCCGCCACCCACGCCGACCTCGCCGGAGACGAACAGGAAGTCGCGCAGCTCCTGTGGACCATGGGCAAGTTCTGCGAGGGCAGCAGCATTGGCCTCGTTAAAGAGGGAGACCCCAAGCGGCACGCCGGGAAGCAACCGGTTTACATCCAGCTTCGTATTCACCCAGCCCAGGTTCGGGGCAACAGTAACCATGGAACTGCCGGCTTCAACAAGGCCCGGCACGGCCAGTCCCCCGCCCAGGACTTCTACATCCTTTGCAGCAGCGGCGCCGCGGACTCCGGCCGTCAGCTCAGCAAGGGCGGACATGACGGCCGCGTCCGAGCTGTCCCGGTTGTCCCGTTCCTGGATTTCGTGCACCACCAGGTCCCCGGAAAGCCGTGTCACGCCTGCAGAGATGTAGTCGACGTTGATTTCCATGCCCATGACGCCCCGCGACGGATTGAGCTCCAGCCCCACCCCCGGCCGGCCGCGCTCCCCCTGGCGGCTCAGGCCGACTTCCCGGATGATGCCGGCGTCCAGGAGATCCAGGACAATGCTGGACACGGAGGCCTTAGTCAGCCCTGTTCCGGCAGCGATCTGCGCCCGCGTCAGATGGACCCCCGCCGCGGACTGCACCACCTTGCCCAGAACAAGTGCGAGGTTGCTCCTTCGCACGTCGCCCATATTTCCGGGCGTCCCGACCTCGGACACTGCGGCAGCTGCGGTGCCAGACATACCCCTCCCCTCAGGATCGAAACCGGGCCGTCAAAAGGCGGCCTTTCGCTATTGACCCTAGCGTAATCGCGCCTATATAGTTCAAGCTATAAACTAAGTCGCGCAAGAGCGACCACCCTGACTGCAAGGACGCATCATGACTCTTTCCCCCACCCCCGCTGACAAGTTCACCTTTGGCCTCTGGACCGTCGGCTGGACCGGCGCCGATCCGTTCGGCGTCGCTACCCGCGCAGCACTGGATCCCGTGGAGGCAGTCCACCGCCTCAGCGAACTCGGCGCCTACGGCATCACCTTCCACGACAATGACCTGGTTCCCTTCGATGCCACGGATTCGGAGCGGGAGCTGATCCTGAAGAACTTCAAGGCAGCCCTGGCCGAGACCGGCCTGAAGGTCCCCATGGTGACCACCAACCTGTTCAGCCATCCGGTATTCAAGGACGGCGGCTTCACCTCCAATGACCGCTCCATCCGCCGGTTCGCACTCAGCAAGGTCCTGCGCAACATCGATTCAGCCGCAGAGTTTGGCGCCGAGACGTTCGTGATGTGGGGCGGGCGCGAAGGCAGCGAATACGACGGCTCCAAGGACCTCGCCGCGGCGCTGGACCGGATGAAGGAAGGCGTGGACACTGCCGCCGCGTACATCAAGGACAAGGGCTACAACCTGCGCATCGCCCTGGAGCCCAAGCCCAACGAACCCCGCGGCGACATCTTCCTCCCCACCGTGGGCCACGGCCTCGCCTTCATCGCCGAGCTCGAACACGGCGACATCGTAGGACTGAACCCCGAAACCGGACACGAGCAGATGGCCGGGCTGAACTTCACCCACGGCATCGCCCAGGCGCTCTGGGCCGGCAAGCTGTTCCACATCGACCTCAACGGCCAGCGCGGCATCAAGTACGACCAGGACCTCGTCTTCGGCCACGGCGACCTCACCAGCGCATTCTTCACCGTCGACCTGCTCGAGAACGGCTTCCCCAACGGCGGACCCCGCTACGAGGGACCCCGCCACTTCGACTACAAGCCCTCCCGCACCGACGGCTACGACGGCGTCTGGGAATCAGCCAAGGCAAATATGGCCACCTACCTGCTGCTCAAGGAACGCGCACTGGCCTTCCGCGCCGACCCCGAGGTCCAGGAGGCACTGGCCGCGTCCGGTGTTGGTGAACTCGGTGAACCAACCCTCAGCGCCGGCGAAACCACCGCCGACCTGCTTGCTGACACCAGCGCATTCGAGGACTTCGACGCCGACAAGGCTGCCGAGCGCTCCTTCGCGTTCGTCCGCCTGAACCAGCTCGCCATCGAACACCTCCTCAACGCCCGCTAAAGCGAGCGCTTACGCCGCTCAGGCAACCGCCGCCGTCGGCCCGTCCCAAAGGTGCGGGCCGACGGCGGCTTTTCTCGAAAAGGAATTTTTAATGCCATTAGTTGCCGGAATCGACAGCTCCACCCAGTCCTGCAAGGTGGTGATCCGCGACGCGGACACCGGGAAGCTCATCCGCCAGGGCCGCGCTGCCCATCCCGAAGGCAGCGAAGTCCATCCGGACCACTGGTGGACAGCCCTGCAGGAAGCCATCGCCCAGGCAGGCGGACTGGACGACGTGGCAGCACTCTCCGTTGGCGGCCAGCAGCACGGCATGGTCTGCCTGGACAATGACGGCCAGGTCATTCGGCCTGCGCTGCTCTGGAACGACACCCGCAGTGCCGGTGCGGCTGCGGACCTGATCAAGGCAGCGGGCGACGGCGATGCTGCCGCCGGCGCCCGCTACTGGGCCCAGGCCACCGGCACTGTTCCGGTCGCTTCCCTGACGCTGACGAAGCTGCACTGGCTTGCCGGGAATGAGCCGGAGAACGCCGCCCGCGTTACAGCCGTGTGCCTCCCCCATGACTGGCTGACCTGGCGGCTCATGGGTTATGGCCCCGGGAGCGGCGAGGCGGGCCTGGCGGCCTTGAGGACCGACCGCTCGGACGCGTCGGGCACCGGCTACTTCTCCACGGCTTCAGGCCAATACCTGCCCGAGGTCCTGGAGTCATCGCTGGGCCACGTTCCACTGCTTCCCGAGGTACTGGGCCCGCTGGACTCCGCCGGTAAGACACCCGCCGGCACCCTCCTGGCGGCGGGCGCCGGTGACAACGCGGCGGCCGGGCTGGGAGTGGGGGCAGGCCTGGGGGACGTGGTCATGTCCCTTGGGACGTCGGGAACGGTATTCGCCGTGTCAGCTGCCCCTGCTGCCGATTCCTCCGGCCTGGTGGCAGGATTTGCGGATGCCGCGGGGAATTTCCTGCCCCTGGTCTGCACGCTCAACGCCACCCGGGTCTTTGACGCCACAGCAGCGCTGCTGGATGTCAGCCTGCAGGAGTTCAATGAGTTGGCCCTTGCAGCCTCGTCCGGTGCCGGGGGCCTGACCCTGGTTCCGTACTTCGACGGCGAGCGCACACCCAACCTGCCGGATGCCACCGGATCCCTGCATGGCATCACGCGCGCCAACTACACGCCGGCAAACCTGGCGCGTGCCGCCGTCGAAGGCGTGGTCTGTTCCCTGGCAGACGGCCTGGCTGCCCTGCAGGCCCAGGGGGTTGAAGCCCGGCGAATCATCCTGGTGGGCGGAGGGGCACAATCAACTGCCGTCCAGGAGGTGGCGCCGCAACTGCTGGGCATTGACGTAGTGGTGCCCGGGCCGGGCGAGTATGTGGCCGACGGCGCTGCCCGGCAGGCCGCCGCGGCACTCACGGGACAATTTCCGGAGTGGCAGCTGGACGCCGTCGAACTTTCCGCACGGAAGGACGACGCCGGCGTGCTGGCACGCTACCGCAGCTTCGCCTCGCTGTACGCCTAAGATAACGGCAGGAAAAAAGGACCCGGACCGCTTTTGCGGCCGGGTCCTTTTGGGTGGGGCGCAGGCTCCTGCCGTGACGTAGCAGGAGCCTGCGGTCTGGATCAGGACATCCAAAGCGTGTCAGGCGAACGGGAGAACAAGCTCCGCGTAGCGCTCCTTGACCGTGGCCAGGACGGTGTTGCCGTCCGTGTCCCAGATGTCCTGATTAAAGATCTCGACTTCGATGTCACCGGTGTAGCCGGCGTCGCGCACCCAGGTGCCGATGGTGGCGAAGTCCACCACGCCGTCGCCCATGTACCCGCGGGACAGCAGCGGATCGGCGGCGATGGGCATGTTGAAATCGCACACCTGGTAGGAGGCGATCCGGTTCTCCCGGCCGGCACGTTCGATCTGTGCCTTCAACTCGGGATCCCACCAGACATGGAAGGTATCGACGGCGACCCCCACCGTGGAGGCGTCGAACGGCGCTGCCAGGTCCAGGGCCTGCCCCAGCGTGGAGATCAGGGCGCGGTCCGCTGCGTACATCGGGTGCAGCGGCTCCAGGACCAGGCGGACCCCGTTTTCCTCGGCAAACGGAACCAGGTCGGCAAGGCGGTCTGCGACCCGCTGGCGGGCGGCCACCACGTCCTTCTCCCCCGGGGCCAGCCCGCCGACCACCAGGAACAGGTCCCGGGTGTCCAGGGCGACGGCTTCCAGGATGGCTGCACGGTTGTCCGCGAGAGCGGCTGCCTGGCCCTCCGCATCGGGGGCGGTGAGGAATCCGCCCCGGCACAGGGAGGACACTCGCAGGCCCGCGTCCTTGATCAGGCGGGCCGCCTTGTCCAGGCCGGCTTCCTCAACCCGGTCCCGCCAGGGACCAATGGCGGGGATGCCGGCGTTGACGCAGCCGTCAACAACCTGGGCAAGGGTCCACTTCTTGGTGGTGGCACTGTTGATGGACAGCCGGGCGAAGTCGCTCATACTCCCACCCCGTTGATGCGCAGGTAGTCAGACATTCGGAACGCGGCCAGCGCAGGATCCTTCAGCAGGCCTGCCTGGTCGGCCAGTTCGAAGGTCCTGGCCAGGTGGCATACCGAGCGGCCGGAGTGCAGGCCGCCGACCATCTGGAAGCCGGGCTGCTTGCCGTTGAGCCAGGACATGAACGCGATACCCGTTTTGTAGTAGAACGTGGGGGCGCTGAAGATGTGCTTGCCCAGCTCGCGGGTGGAGTCCAGGATTTCGCGGGCCTTGGCCGCATTGCCTGCGTCGTAGTTTTGCAGGGCTACCGAGGCGGCCGGGTAGATCGCCGCGAAGATGCCCAGCAGGGCATCCGAGTGGTGCGTGCCGTCGCCGTCGATGAGTTCGGGGTAGTTGAAATCATCACCGGTGTAGAGGCGGACACCCTCAGGCAGCGCTGCCCGCAGGGCCACCTCGTGGCTCGCGTCGAGCAGTGAGACCTTGACGCCGTCAACCTTGTCTGCGTTGTCCCGGATGAGGCCGAGGAACGTTTCCGTGGCGGCGGCGACGTCGTCAGAACCCCAGTAGCCGGCGAGGGCAGGGTCGAACATGGTGCCGAGCCAGTGCAGGATCACCGGCTGGTCCACTTCCTGCAGCAGGGTGGAGTAGACGTTCAGGTAATCCTCGGGGCCGCTGGCCACCTTGGCCAGCGCGCGGGAGGCCATGAGGATGACCTTGGGTCCGGCTTCGCTGATGACGGCGATCTGCTCGCGGTAAGCCTCCAGGACAGCCTTGATGCCTGCTTCGCCCACGGGCAGGGAGTCAATATCCAACTGGTCGGTGCCGGCTCCGCAGGAGACGAGGTCCCGGACGGACTTCCCTGCCGTGGCCGCGTTTCCTGCGGCAACCACGGAGGCTGCTTCGACGCCGGTCCGCTTGATGAGCTGCTGGGTTGCGGCCCAGTCCAGGCCCATACCGCGCTGGGCGGTGTCCATGGCGTCTGCGACGCCGAGGCCGTAGGACCACAGTTCATGGCGGTAGGCCATGGTGGCGTCCCAGTCCAGCCGGGCAGGAGCGCCGGGGGTGTTGTCCGCCAGGACTTCGGGGATGACATGTGCTGCGGCATAAGCGCGCCGGGCGGTGAGCGGAGCCGTGGGGCGTGCCCAGGTGGTGCCGCCCTGCAGGCGGTACTCGCGGGTGCCGCCGTCGTTGGAGGGGAGGATGAGAGAGGTCATTAGAGGGTGATCTCCGGGATGTCGAGGGTGCGGCGTTCGTCGTTGGACTTCAGGCCGAGCTCAGCGAGCTGGACGCCGCGGGCGGCGGACAGCAGGCCGAAGCGGTGTTCCCGACCGGCGACGACGTCGCGGAGGAATTCTTCCCACTGCAGCTTGAAGCCGTTGTCCAGTTCGGCGTTGGCGGGGACTTCCTGCCACTGGTCGCGGAAGGATTCGGTGACGGGCAGGTCCGGGTTCCAGACGGGCTTGGGGGTGTGGGCGCGCTGCTGGGCAACGCACTTGTTCAGGCCGGCGACGGCGGAACCGTGGGTACCGTCCACCTGGAACTCAACCAGTTCGTCGCGGTAGACGCGGACGGCCCAGGAGGAGTTGATCTGGCCAATGACTTCGTCGCCAGCGGGTGTTTCGAGTTCGAAGATGCCGTAGGACGCGTCATCCGCCGTGGCTTTGTATTCCTTGCCTGCCTCATCCCAGCGGGCAGGGATATGGGTGGCGGTCTTGGCGTTGACGCTCTTGACCTTGCCGATGATGCCTTCGAGGACGTAGTTCCAGTGGCAGAACATGTCCGTGGTCATTCCACCGCCGTCTTCCTTGCGGTAGTTCCAGGACGGGCGCTGGGCTGCCTGTATGTCGCCTTCAAAGACCCAGTAGCCGAACTCACCCCGGATGGAGAGGATGCGGCCGAAGAAGCCTTCGTCCACCAGCCGGCGGAGCTTGACCAGGCCCGGGAGGTACAGCTTGTCGTGGACAACGCCCGCTGTGACTCCGGATTCCTTGCCGATGCGGGCCAGCTCGATGGCTTCCTCCAGCGTCTCGGCAGTGGGCTTTTCAGTGAAGATGTGCTTGCCGGCGAGCATTGCCTTCTTGAGGGTGGCTGCGCGGAGGCTGGTCATGGATGCGTCAAAAATGATGTCGACTGTGGGGTCGTTGATGACCGAATCCAGGTCAGTGGTCCACTCCGCTACCTTGTGCTTTTCGGCAAGTTCGCGGATCTTTGCTTCGTTGCGGCCCACCAGGATGGGTTCAACCTGGACGCGCGTGCCGTCTTCCAGGGTGAATCCGCCGGCATCCCGGATGGGAAGGATGGAGCGCAGCAGGTGCTGGCGGTAGCCCATCCGGCCGGTGATGCCGTTCATGGCGATGCGGATGGTTTTAGTTTCGAAGCCCATGTGTCCTCCACGGTGAGTGAGCAGTAGTACTCAAGCTTGTTGGGAAAGCGCATTCCCACTACGTCAATAATGCACTGCCGCATTCACAGTTGGCAAGCGCTTTCCGGAAGAACTTCAAACTGCCATACTGTGGTTACCGCTATTGGACCTAGAACGTTGACCAGGAGATGCTGTGGCTGCAAGTACCCTTACCGAGGTGGCCCGGCTGGCCGGAGTCTCCCCCGCCACCGCCTCCCGGGTGTTGAACGGCTCGGCGCGCAAGCCCGGCAAGGACATCGCGGAAAGGGTGCGCCAGGCTGCGGATTCCCTGGGCTACATCCCCAACGCCCAGGCCCAGGGGCTGGCCAAATCGAGTTCAGGCCTGATCGGCCTGATCGTCCATGACATCGCAGACCCGTACTTCGCAGCAATAGCCCGCGGCGTCCAGGACGAAGCCAGGGAGCAGCGCCGGATGGTACTGCTGGCTACCACGGGCGGAGCTCCGGCGGAAGAACGCGAAGCCGTGGCCGCTTTCGCCGCCCGGCGCGCTGATTCGATCGTCATCGCAGGTTCCCGCTCGTCCCGGACGGAAGACCGGGACGACAACGCTGAACTGGCGGCTGAGCTCGACCGGTACTGCCGCAATGGCGGGCAGGTGGCCGTGGTTGGGCACCCGGTGGTCGGTGCCACAGTTACTGAGGGGTATCACGTGGTGGCGGTGCCCAACCAGGAGCTCGCAGGTGCCCTGGCAGCTGAACTCGCATCCCGCTGGGATGGCGACTTCGTCATTATCGGCGGCCCTGACGGTCTCTTCACCTCTGACGACCGGATTCGCGGCTTCCAGGAAGGCCTCGCCACCGCCGGCCGTCCACCTGCCGAGGTCCTGCGCACCGCGTTCAACCGCTCCGGCGGTTACGATGCCGGACTCGAGCTGGCGGCCAGGATCAAGGCCGGGAGGTCAGGGGACGGGGAAGCCTCCGCCCGGAAACTATGCATCTTCGCAGTCAATGACGTCATGGCCATTGGAGCATCGGCTGCTTTGCGGGCGGAGGGGCTTCGGATTCCCCGGGACGCCACAATTGCCGGATTTGACGATATCGAGACACTGCGGGACTTCCGCCCCGCACTCTCCACCGTCCGCCTGCCGCTCGAGGAGATCGGACGACTTGCCACCCGGGCCACGGGCCGCACGGCCGGTGGCAGCGAGGACCTGGATGACGGGGAGCCCGGGCCGGTGAGCGGTGAGGTGACGCTTCGGCGCAGCACCGAGGCGGTGGCATGAGCATGGCGGCCGCACTGACCAGCATCCCTGCACACCAGGCTGCTACCGGGGCCGATGCCGGCAACCCAAGGCCTGCCGTCCTGGTGCTGCCTGGCGGTGGCTATGCCCGCCAGGCAGACCACGAAGCGGAGCCGGTGGCAGAGTGGCTCGCCGCACTGGGCATCCACGCCTTCGTCCTGCGGTACAGCGTGGCGCCGGACAGGCATCCGGCGCCGCTGGTGGCCGCCAAGGAAGCCATGCTGCATATCCGCAGCGGATCCCATGGCCTCGGGGTGGACCCGGGCCGCGTGGGTGTCCTCGGGTTTTCCGCCGGCGGACACCTTGCCGCCACGCTCTCAACGGCCAGGGCAACGGGCAACGCGGACCTCGATGTTCCGGCGGCGGTACCGGACCTGACGGTACTGTGCTACCCGGTGGTGTCCTACACGCAGTCCGTGCATCAGGGTTCGGTGGACAACCTCCTCGGCCACGCGCCGTCGTCGGACCTCCTTGCCGAGCTCTCTGCAGAGCAGCATGTGACGGCGGCGACCCCTCCCGCGTTCGTCTGGCACACCGCTGACGACCCTGCCGTGCCGGTCAGCCACAGCCTGGGCTACGCGGGCGCGCTCATGGATGCCGGTGTTCCTGCCGAGCTGCATGTCTTTCCCCATGGCCGCCACGGCCTTGGCCTTGCCTCGGAAGAGCGGGGGCCGGACCGCTGGACCGACCTGTGCGCCGGCTGGCTGGACCGCGCCGGCTGGGCCTCCCGCCCCTCCACAGAGGAAAGCCGGAACTAGGGTAAAGCGCGGATGGTCCAGGCCGCGGAGTGCGACTCCCCCGGTTCAAGGTGGATGAGGTCCGTCCCGGAGTTGAAGGCATCCGGCGGGCACGTCATGGGTTCGACGGCCATTCCAAGACGGTCGGGGCCCACCGGCTTGTCACCTGTATGGATCTGGACCCATGGCCACTCGGCACCCCATTCCAGTTCAACACCCGTGCCGGCAGGATCCTGAACGCGGACCCGGGCCAGCCCTAGGTCGTCACGGGAAAGTTCAGTGAAGGCGTGGTCGATCTTCAGGGAACCGACCCGGCGGGGGCGGCGGAAATCGAAGTCGTGCCCCTCCACACTTTTCATTGCCACCGGGAGCAGCCGGTCCGGCGTCACCTCCAGGAACTCCCGGGCCGGCACTTCCAGCGTCCACTCATCCAGCCCTGCGGGCCCGGCCACCAGGTAGGGATGCGGACACACGCCGTAAGGGGCAGTGGCAGGCCCGATGTTTTCAGCGGTGACCGTGCTGTGCAGCCCGTCCGCGTCCAGGGAGTATGAGACGGAGACCTGCAGATCGGAGGGATAGTTCACGCCTGCCTTGACCCTGCAGGCGAGGACCACACAGTCTTCGGCTGCCTCCCGCACGTCCCAGACCTGTTCAGTAGCCAGGCCGTGGAGGGCAGAGCCGCGCTCGGGCTCGTTGATGGCGGCTTCGAACGCCTTGCCGGCGTAGGAGTATTTGCCGTCGGCCAGCCGGTTGGGCCAGGGAGCGCAAATGACACCGCGGTAGTCAGGGATCCGCCCGTCCGGACCGAAGCCCACCACGAGGTCCCGGCCGTCGTACTGAAGCTCCCGGAGCGCGCCCCCGCGCGCGGTGACCACGGCTGTGTAGGGACCGCTGGCAAGTCTGTGTTCCGTGGATGGCATGAAGGTCCTTAAAGCAGTTCCGTCCTGTTAGCGCTAACCAGCGTAACGCACATCTTCCTTCCCGGCAGGGCGGCGCCCCCCACGCTTTCCGCCGCCACTACAGTTGCAGCATGAGCGATGGGGACGCGGTGAACATCCAGGTGCTTGCCGCAATCCGCTCAGCGCTGCGGGAACGGGCTGATCCCGTCCGCGGGGCCGGCGCGCAGGCTTACATGAAATCCGCAATGCCGTGCCTCGGCGTGCGCGTCCCTGAAGTGCGCCGGATCGCTGCAGCCGCTGCCGCCGGCAGACCCTTTGCATCGGCCGGGCAGCTGCGCGGCACCGCCCTGGAACTGTGGCGGAATGCCACGGCCCGGGAGGAACGGTACGCGGCTATCGATCTCACCGGGAACCCGCTGGTGGCCGGATCCATGCCCATGCTGCCGGTTTACGAGGAGATGATCCGCAGCGGCGCCTGGTGGGACTTCGTGGATGGGACAGCAGCACGCCTGTACGGCCTGCTCCAAGCCAACCGTGCGGAGATGACGGCAGTACTGCTGGACTGGAGCACCGATCCGGACTTCTGGGTCAGGCGGGCCGCCATCCTCTCGCAGCTCAAGGCGAAGGCCGGCACCGACACTGAACTCCTGGCCAGGATCCTGGAAGCGAACCTGGAAGACCGGGAGTTCTTCATTCGCAAGGCCGTCGGGTGGTCCCTGCGCGAGTATGCCAAGACGGCCCCGGAGTGGGTGGCGGCATTCGTCGCTGCCCACGCCGCCACCATGAGCCCCTTGTCACGGAGGGAAGCACTCCGTGCCCGCGGCTTAACTCCGGCCGGCTAGATGACAGGACGTTCGACGACGACCTCGTGGCTCTTGCGGAACAGCCGGCGCGTGCGGGGATCCCAGAAAATCAGATACAGGCCAAACAGCAGGCCGGTCACCGCGGCGGCGACGCGCGCAAGGGCCAGCGCGAAGCCCAGGTCCTCGGTCTGCAGGTACGGGAAGACTTCCAGCTGGTCAGAAATGGCGTAAATCATGAAGAAGGAGACAACGAAGTACAGCGCCTTGACCTGCCAGTCGTTCCTGATGCCGGTTACCGCGAAGAGCGGTATGAGCCATACGACGTACCAGGACTGGATCATGGGCGCCAGCAGGACCACTGCGGCAAAGGCAAGGGTGAGGCGGCGAATCAGCCGGTCGTAGTCGCCTCGGAAGATCTGCCAGGCAACCACGCCCACGGCGATCAGCTTCCCGGCGTCGGACACAAAACCCGCCAGGGTGGCCCCGTCGAGGCCGAACGAGTTGGCCAGCGACGCCACCACCATCCCGATCAGGCCCACAGGTGCGTACCAGATGGAGATGCTCCCCGGCGCGGAAAGTCCGTTGATCCAGCCGAAGCCGAAACCGTTCACCAGGCTCATCAGGACCAGGATGCCCAGGCTCAGCGCGGCGGTCAGGCCCCAGTACGTGAACTTGCGGAGCCAGCCCGCGTCCTTGCCGGCCCAGAGGAGCCCAATGAACGGCAGGAAGACGATGGTGATGGGCTTCACCGCGATGGACAGAGTCACCAGGACAACGCCGCGGACCACCCTGTGCGTCGCGGAGTAGTACAGTCCGGCCAGTGCCAGCCCGATCATCAGTGCGTCGTTGTGGACGCTGGCGATGAAGTTCGTCAGGAACAGCGGGTTCGCCGCAGTGAGCCATAGGGCCCGGTGCGGGTTGACGCCGTGAAGCTCGGCCAGCCTGGGTACGTATATGACACACAGGACCACTCCTGCCAGCGCCACCAGGCGGAACAACATCACGCTTGCTTCGGGTTGGACGTTGGTGACCCAGACAACGACCTGCTCGATCCACAGGAACAACTGTCCATAGGGAACGGGCGCTTCGGTCCACATTTTGTCCGCGCCCAGCTGGAAGTAGTTGGACAGGGCCGAAATGCCGTTCTCGTAAGGATTGAATCCTTCCACCATCAGCCGGCCCTGCCCGATGTACGCGTAGACGTCCCGGCTGAAGAGAGGGACGCTGAACATCATGGGCAGTCCCCATGCCACGACGGCCATCAGGGTGGCTTTGCGTGCCTCCGCGCCCCAGACCCGGACCCGCTGCCCCAGCCTGAGCCAGGCACGGACCAGGAGCATTCCTCCGACCGCCAGCAGGACGATTGAGAGGGCAACGCCCACGGCTTCAGCACGCATCCAGATGAAGAGCGGCATCCGCCGAAGTTCCGAGACGGGAGCGAGCCAGCCGACTCCCAAAGATCCAATCAGCATGAACATGGACCCCGCGAATCCGGCAAGGAGGGGGGACCTGGCATTGTCCACTTCTGGTTCCGCACCGCCCGCCGCGGCGGTGGCGGCGGCCATCTCCCTCGCCGCAGGCACAGGCGCCGTCATCTCAGGCAAGTCCAATCCTTCTCGTTTGCGGTTCCGCCCGGCGGGCAACGAACCGGCCGGGCGCGTCACCACCGGAGCGGCATGACCCGCCGCATCTCCGAAATCCTAGCATCGGCCGGTGGCCGGGAGGTGAAACGGTAGGCTGGTCCGGTGCCTATATCTAACGAACGAATCGTCTGGATCGACTGCGAAATGACTGGTCTGGACATCAAGAATGATGCCCTGATCGAGGTGGCGGCCCTGGTCACGGACTCGGAACTGAACATCCTCGGCGACGGCGTCGATGTGGTCATCAAACCGGAGGACGCTGCGGTGGCCCAAATGAACGACTTCGTCCGGGACATGCACACGAAATCCGGGCTCCTGAAGGAACTGCCGCACGGCAAAACAATGGCCGAGGCCGAAGCTGCCGTGATGGAGTACATCTCCAAGTGGGTACCGGACCCGCGGAAGGCTCCTCTGGGCGGCAACTCGGTGGGAACCGACCGGGTCTTCCTGTCCCGGGACATGCCAGCAGTGGTGGAGCACCTGCACTACAGGGTGATCGATGTCAGCACCATCAAGGAGCTCTCCCGCCGCTGGTTCGCCCGCGCGTACTTCCAGTCACCGGCGAAAAAGGGCGGCCACCGCGCTTTGGGCGACATCAAGGACTCCATCGACGAACTCCGCTACTACCGGGAGGCCGTCTTCGTGCCGGCGCCCGGGCCGGACAGCGCTACAGCCCAGCGGATTGCCCGGCGCATCATGTCCGCTGGAGATGCAGGAACAGGGGAAAAGTAATCTGCGCCACCTTTGGCTGAATTTTCCGCCGAAAACCCCCAAAGTGGACAAAGCACCCCTGTAGAGCAGGTAAGCTATATGAGTTGCCTTTCAAGAGGGCCGGTTCGCCGGTCATCCTGCAGGCACATGGTGGGCTTAGCTCAGTTGGCAGAGCGCCTGGTTGTGGTCCAGGAGGTCGCGGGTTCAACCCCCGTAGCTCACCCTCACGGGACGGTATGTGCAGCCGTCCAAGAAGGAGGCCGCACCGGATATCCGGTGCGGCCTCCTTCTTTTTGCATTGTTGCCGCACATGTTCTCTTTGCACGAAACACCGCCGAAGGACCACCTGAAGATGACTGTTCTGCCAATAACCATCTGGGGAGAGCCCGTACTGCACCGCCGGGCTTCCGAGGTGGAAGTGTTCGACGACGGGCTGCGCACCCTGATAGCGGACATGTTCGAAACAAACGACGCCGCCAACGGCGTTGGCCTCGCGGCTCCCCAGATCGGGGTGGGCAAGCGGATCTTCATTTACAAGTACGCCAATGACGACGGCGCTCCCCCTGCAGGTGTGGTGGTCAATCCTGTCCTCACTCTGTCGAAGATTTCCGGTGCCGTTCCGGATCCTGACGAGGAAGAAGAAGGCTGCCTGTCCTTTCCCAGCGGGCAGTACCCTTTGAAACGCGCCGAATGGGCCCGTGTTGAAGGGTTCGACGGTTTCGGGGAACCGGTCAGGTTCGAGGCCACCGGGTGGTTCGCCCGGGTCATCCAGCATGAATATGACCATCTGGACGGCAAGCTGTACGTCAACCGGCTGATGGACCGGTATAAACGCAAGGCCATGAAGCTCGCCAAGAAAAACGGCTGGGGCGTTCCAGGACTGACCTGGATGCCCGGCGTGGATCCGGACCCCTTCGGTCACTAGCCGCACGCTGCTGGCGGGACAGCGCCGGCGCACTATGGCCGGTCCCGCAGCATACGCCTAGCCGGCCGCCACGGTTTCCTGGCCCGGGCAGGAAGCCAGCACACGTTTCATGGCGTCCCTTTCCGCTTCCGTTACCCAGAGGCCGTAAGCAGCTTTGACGGATATCTGGCGTGCCACATAGTGGCAGCGGAAGGATGTGTTCTTCGGCAGCCAGGTGGCAGCGTCGCCTGCGCCTTTTTCCTGGTTTGCTGGGCCGTCAGCGGCAATGAGGTTGAGAGGGTCATTGGCAAGGCTCTGCCGCTGCCTCGCGGTCAGCCCCTGGGCGCCCTTCTGCCACGCATCCCCCAGTGCCACCACGTGGTCAACCTGTACGGCGCGGCTGCTCTCGGAGCCCCGCCGGAAGTCGACGAACCGGGCGGTGTAGGGCTCGTGGAACCGGCCGGCCGCGATGCGGCACACCGACCCTTCCATGAACACAACCTCGGCCAGATCCCGCCGAAGGATGTCGTTGCGGGTATCGCACCCGTTCCGGTCCACGTCCTGCCACGCCTGGCCAAAAGCTTCCCGCTGGTAGTTGTCCTTACCGGCCCGGCCCTTGACGGCGAGCCCCTCCAGGGCAGTGAGGGCGGAACCCGGCGGCACCCGGTGCACTGGGACCACAGGCTTCATCCACGCCGGATCGAAAACCGGCGCCACAACCGGCCCCGCAACGGCAGGCTCAGCGGCCTCGAACTGGCCGGCGGTAAAGAACCAGGCGAGGCCCGCCACCGCGGAGACAGCCGCCAGAAACAGGATGCCCCAGGCCTGCCGGGAACGGCGCCGGGCCCGCCGGTATGCGGACCAGTTCACGGTCATGGGGTTCCGGCACTTCGAGTGGCAGCCTGCACCAGACGAGCCTAGGACGTGCCTGCCTCACCCTTGGCGTTTTCCACAGTGTGGAGGGCAAGTGAGGGTCCGGCAGGAACGCGTTATTGTTCCCGCATCACCCTTCGTAAGTCTTCCTCGGCCAGGGCCAGCAACCCTTCGAGCTGGCGCACGCGGTCTTCTCCAACGTCACCGGTTTTGTAGCCGGCACGCGCGCCCTCCAGAAGCCTGATCGCCTCCTTGTGGTTGGCTTTGGCGACGTCAAGGGCGTGCTCAAGGGTGGTTTCGTGCTGCAGGGTCGAGTCGTTTTCCATGCCACCAGTGTGATCCCGTTTCCCGGCTGATTCCAGCATCATCAGCCGGGAAATCGGGAGACCAGGGTGGCGGGCCTAAACGGCGATCGCGGCCAGGGCGGCGGCGGTTTCCTTTGCAGGGAACGACGGCGGGTTCACGCCTGCCATTTCCTCCATGACGCGGACCACCTGGCAGCTGTAACCGAACTCGTTGTCGTACCAGACGTAGAGCACCAGGTTCTTGTCGTTTGAGATCGTGGCGAGGCCGTCAACGATGCCCGCACGGCGGGAACCGACGAAGTCGGTGGAAACCACCTCGGGTGAGTCGATGTAATCGATCTGCTTGCGCAGGTCCGAGTGGAGGGACATCTCCCGCAGGTAGTTGTTCACCTCGTCCTTGGTGGTGCCCTCTTCGAGGCTCAGGTTCAGGATAGCCAGGGAAACATCAGGGGTGGGGACGCGGATGGAACTGCCGGTGAGCTTGCCCAGCAGTTCGGGGAGGGCCTTGGCCACGGCCTTGGCGGCGCCGGTCTCCGTGATCACCATGTTCAAGGCTGCCGAGCGGCCGCGGCGGTCGCCCTTGTGGAAGTTGTCGATCAGGTTCTGGTCATTGGTGAAGGAGTGCACGGTCTCCACGTGTCCATGCACGACGCCGAACTTGTCGTTGATTGCCTTCAGCACCGGCGTGATGGCATTGGTGGTGCAGGACGCGGCTGAGACGATCTGGTCCGTGTCCTCGATGGTGCCGTGGTTGATGCCGTGCACGATGTTCTTCAGGTTGCCCTTGCCCGGGGCAGTCAGGAGCACGCGGGCAACACCCTTGCTCTGCAGGTGCTGGGACAGCCCTTCCGCGTCACGCCAGCGCCCGGTGTTGTCCACAACGAGTGCGTTGTGGATTCCGTAGGCGGTGTAGTCGATGGTGGCGGGGTTGTCCGAGTAGATGACCTGCACCTGGACGCCGTTGGCCGTAATGGTGTTGGCCTCCTCGTCAATCCGGATGGTTCCTTCAAAGGATCCGTGGACGGAGTCGCGGCGCAGGAGGCTGGCGCGTTTGGAAAGGTCGTTGTCCGAGCCTTTGCGCACCACGATGGCGCGCAGCCGGAGGCCGTGGCCGCCGCCGGCCTTTTCGATCAGGAGGCGGGCAAGGAGCCGGCCGATCCGGCCAAAACCATAGAGCACGACGTCGGTGCTGGTGCGGTCATCGCCGCCGCGCTTGCCCACGACGTCGGCCAGTTCCGCACGGAGGAATTCCTCCAGGGTTGCGCCGTTGCCCTCTTCCTTGAACTTCTGGTTCAGCCGGGCGATGTCGATCGCTGCCGCGCCGAGCTCCAGCGTGGCGAGGGTGTTCAGCAGCGGCGCGGTTTCCTCCAGCAGCAGCTCGTCCTTGCTCATGCGGCGCGCAAAGCGGTGCGCCTTGAGAATGTTCATGGTGGACTTGTTGATCAAACTCCGGCCATAAACGCTGGTGACCACGTTGTTTTCGCGGTACAGCCGGCCGATCACCGGAATCATGGCCTCGGCCAGGGCCTCACGGCCCATCCACGTATCAAGACAAGAATCTGACGTATGGCTCACAGAAATACCTTCCTCGGTTCAGCCGCGCACGTCCTCGTACACGGTTGTCGGCCACCACATGTTGTGCAGGGGCACCCGCGCCTGCAGGGGTCGGCCCCCAGGCGCCTGGATCACATGCAAAGAAAAACCGCCGGCTGCGAACGCAAACTCCGGCGGGAGAACTCCTGCGTCCTGTTCCATTCTAAGTTGGCTGGCGTCTGTAAGGCGGCCCGATGCAAGTGAAATCACTCACAGCAGGGGCCGGTGCCGCGAAGCATCAGTTGTGCACCGCAGAGTAAAGATTGAGGCTGGACGAAAAAACCACCCAGGAAAGATACGGCAGCATCAGCAGGCCGGCTGCGGGGCTTACCGGGCCGAACCGCAGAATCAGGAAGGCAACGGAGCCGGCCAGTCCCGAGATGACGAGGAAGGCCGCCCACAGCGACGCGGCACCGAACGCCGGGAAGAGCCCAAAGAAGGCCAGCGGCCACGCGGCATTGAGCACGAGTTGGACGAGGTAGCCGGCGAGGGTGCCGCCCGTAAGGGCCCCTTTGCGCCACACCAGCCAGGCTGCAACCGCCACACTGGCGTACAGCAGCATCCACATGCTCCGGAACATCCACCCCGGTGGCATCCAGGGGGCCTTCACGGACTCCGCGAACCAGCCGCTGGAGTGCAGGATAATGGGGATGGATGCAACGGCCCAGGCTGCCAGGGAGAGCGCAAAGAACCCCGCCAGGGCAACGGCCTGCCGCCTGCGCCCGATCTCCTGCGGAGCGGGGGCGCCGGAGTTGAAACTCGGGTCATTATCAGCGGCCACGGTTCAGCATCCCCAACACATCGTCCAAGGTCAAACCAGTATGTGGATGGGTTGACCGATACGCCGGGTTCTGTGCTCCCGCTCCGTTACCGGCACGGGAGTAGCGGCCATCCATCTACGAACGCCGTTGCCGGCGCCCTCCAGCGGCCTACCCGGACACTTGGGCGGGCAGCCCTCAAACGTGTCCTGTCTGGCCTTGCTCCGGGTGGGGTTTACCTAGCCTTCCCGGTCACCCGGGAAGCTGGTGGTCTCTTACACCACCGTTTCACCCTTACCTGGTTCGTGCCGCTTTCAAACCGGCGCGACCCAGGCGGTCTGTTTTCTGTGGCACTGGCCTGCGGGTTACCCCGAGTGGGCGTTACCCACCACCCTGCCCTGTGGAGCCCGGACGTTCCTCGAGCCACTTGCGTGGCGCGCGGCCGCCTGGTCAACCCATCCACCCCCAGTCTAGCGGCGCCAACGGCTTTCCCTCCGCCGGTAGGATCGGACGGTGCTGATTCTGCTTCCCCCGTCCGAAGGCAAGACGCCCGCAGCCACCGGATCCGCCGTCCACTGGCCTTCCCTGAGCTTCCCCGAACTGAACTCATACCGGGTTAAGGTCCTGGACGCGCTGGGTACGGTGAGCGCGCACGAGGACGCGCTTGCGTTGCTGGGGGTGGGGGCGTCGTTGAAGGACGACGTCGACCGCAACACACGGCTCCATGCCGAACCGGCGGCTCCGGCCCACCAGATCTATTCCGGAGTGCTGTACGACGCCCTGGGCTACAGCACCCTCAGCGCAACGCAGCGCCGCAAGGCTGACGAGTCCGTGCTGGTGATTTCCGCGCTGTGGGGTGCCGTCCGGTTCGGCGACAGCGTGCCCGCCTACCGGCTGTCGATGGGGACCGCCCTGCACGACGTCGGCCGCCTCGCCTCATTCTGGAAGCCGCACCTGACCGGCGTGCTCGCGCCGGCCATTGAGGGGCGGCTTCTGGTGGACTGCAGGTCAAGCACTTACGCAGCGGCGTGGGCGCCGCCCCCGGCACAGACCGTCGCGGTCAACGTTTTCACTGAGGTGGGCGGGGTGCGGAAAGTGGTGAGCCACTTCGCAAAGCACACCCGCGGCGAACTGGCCCGGCACCTGCTGTCACGGCGCGGTAATGCTCCTGCGACGCCGTCGGCCCTTCTGAAGGCAGCCCGCGAAACCTGGAACGCAGAATTGGTGGAAGGCACCAACCGCAAGCCCCACGCACTGAACATCATCCTGCCCGGCTGAGAACCGGCCTCAGGCCCACTCTTCGGAGCGGACCAGAATGGCGCCGGAATCCGGGCAGAAGACGATGTCGTCCACGGCGGCGGCTTTGATTTCGGCAAGGTCTCCCGGGCTCAACTTCATGCCGGACGCCTCGGACGTGCCGTGGAACAGCCTGGCCGCGCCCACTCCACGCCTGGCCAGTGTTTTTTCGTAGACGGCAAGCATGCCGGCGTCGAGGCCGGCGGCAAATTCGGCGCGCCGTGCACGGAGGCCGGCGGCTTCCGCCTCCACCTCGGCCAGTTCCGCATCCAGCTCGGCTTTGATGGTGCCGAAGGATCCCTGGATGTCGTCCACAATCCCCTGCTGCTGAGCCTGCGTTGCCCGCAGGGAGTCAAGCCGCTCCATCACCTCGAGTTCGATGTCCTCCAGGTCCGAGCGCCGTTTATTGAGCGACGCGATGTCCTTCTGGAGGGCCACCAGGTCCTTGGACAACCCCGTGCCGCTGTTCAGCCGTGCCTCATCCCGCTGGATGCGCGCCGCCACCTGCTCCACATCCGCCTCCGCGCGCTTCAGCTCGCCCTCGGCGTCGTGGACGGCAACCTTGGCGGCACCCAGCTCACCGGTGGCAACGGACAGGGCTGCCCGGAGGTCCTTGATGCGAGGGTCGTTTTCCAGCGAGCGGCGGCGGTTGGCGAGTGACTTCAGCTTGGCGTCCAGCCCCTGCAGTTCGAGTAACTTCAACTGTTCCGCCGGTGCTGCCTTCGCCACATTTACCTCCGCTTGAATCCTGTCCGGCCGCGGCCGGGCACCTGAACGGCGCTTCCTAGACTCTAGCGCCTGCTTAGCCCGGAGTCAGGATGAAGTCCCACGGATCGCTGTTGGTGGTACTGACCTGGATTTCGATGTCGTGGCCCTGGTCCGACAGGACGTTGCCGAGGGCCGCTGCAGCTGCGGGCAGCCACAGCCACTCGCTGGCAAAGTGCGATACATCCACCAAGTACGGCCGGCCGTTCAGCGCCGCCTCCCGTGCTTCAGACGCGGGATGGTGGCGGAGGTCGGCAGTGACATAGACATCGGCGTTGCTGGCCCTGACCTCATCGAACAGCGAGTCCCCCGCGCCGCCGCACACGGCAATGCGCCGCACCAGCCCGTCCTTGTCGCCGGACACCCGCACTCCCCCTGCCACCGACGGCAGGATGCCGAACACACGGGCTGCAAAATCCCCCAGCGTCATGGCATCGGCCAGGTCACCCACCCGCCCGATGCCCTCTTCCGGGAGTCCATTTGCTGCCATGGTGAGCGGTGCAACGTCCTGCAGTCCCAGGGCGTCGGCCAGCACATCGGACACGCCCCCGACGGCGGAATCCCCGTTGGTGTGGACGGTCAGCAGGGCGGTCCCTGACTCGATCAACCTGTGAACCGCCCGGCCTTTTGGAGTGGTGGCAGCGACGGTCGTGACCCCCTTCATCAGCAACGGATGGTGCGTGATCAGGAGCTGGGCGCCCCACTTCACGGCTTCGTCGATGACTTCCAGGGTGGGGTCCACGGCAAACATGACCTTGGTGACAGGAGCCGACGGGTGGCCGGCCACCAGCCCCACCTCGTCCCAGCTCTCGGCCAGGGATTCAGGCCACAGTTCCTCCACGGCCAGCAGCAGCTCACCCAGGGTAGCGGCCTGCTGAGGCGTATCCTCACTGGACGGGACGATGCCTTCGCGGTTCCCGCCGTCCTGATTGACGCCGTCGATATTGTCCGGGCCGGTAACGTCGGTGTCCTCAGGTTCCATAGTCTTAGTTTTACCCCATTGCGCGGTCCCCGCCCGCACGTCAACGAGCGCTGTATTGGACAGCGGGGAATCATCCGGGGCCGCCAACCATTGAAGAGGTCATGAAAACTTTTGTATTAGGCGGAGGCTGCTTCTGGTGCCTCGACGCCGTCTACCAGAAGACCAGGGGCGTCACTTCAGTGGTGTCCGGCTACACCGGAGGCCACGATCCGAATCCGGACTATTACTCAGTGTGCAACGGCACTACCGGGCACGCCGAGGTGGTGGCCGTGACGTTCGACGAGGAGATCATCCCGGCAGAGGTCATCCTGGACATGTTTTTCGCCCTGCACGATCCCACGACGCTGAACCGCCAGGGTTATGACGTGGGCACCCAGTACCGGTCGTCGATGTTTTACGAAACCACTGAAGAGAAGATTCTCTTCGAGGAAGCAATCGACCGGAACCAGGCGTTGTGGGCCAACCCCATCGTCACCGAAGTGGTCCGCCTCCCCCGGTTCCATGTGGCAGAGGAATTCCACCAGGACTACTACGCAAAGCATCCCGAGCAGGGGTACTGCCAGGTGATCATCAACCCCAAACTCGCCAAGGCCCGGAAATATTACTCTGCATGGCTTAACGCTTAGCCACCGTTACGCGGCCTCGTTAGGCTGACCTCAGTATTCACCCCTCAAAGATAGGCGTATGTACATGGCACGGATCTATGACGATGTAACCCAGCTGGTCGGCGGTACCCCGCTGGTCAAGCTCAACCGGCTCAGCGAGGGGCTGGATGCCACCGTTGCCGTGAAGCTTGAGTTCTACAACCCGGCCAACAGCGTCAAAGACCGTATCGGCGTCGCCATCGTGGACGCTGCAGAAAAGTCGGGCGCCCTGAAGCCCGGCGGAACCATTGTTGAAGGCACCTCCGGCAACACCGGTATCGCGCTGGCCATGGTGGGCGCGGCCCGCGGCTACAAGGTCATCCTGACGATGCCGGAGACCATGTCCACCGAGCGCCGCGTCATGCTGCGCGCCTTTGGCGCCGAGATCGTGCTGACCCCCGGTTCCGAGGGCATGCGCGGCGCCGTGGAAAAGGCCCAGGAAATCGTGGCCAACACCGAGAACTCCATCTGGGCGCAGCAGTTTGCCAACGAGGCCAACCCTGAGATCCACCGCAACACCACCGCGGAGGAAATCTGGGCCGACACCGACGGCGCAGTGGACATCTTTGTTGCAGGCGTGGGCACCGGCGGAACCGTCACCGGCGTCGGCCAGGTCCTGAAAGAGCGGAAGCCCGGCGTCCAGATCGTTGCGATCGAACCGAAAGACTCGGCGATCCTGAACGGCGGCGCACCCGGCCCGCACAAGATCCAGGGCATCGGCGCCAACTTCGTGCCGGAAATCCTGGATACCAATGTCTATGACGAAGTGCTGGATGCCACCCTGGAGGATTCCGTCAGGGTCGCCCGCGAACTCGGCGTCAAGGAAGGCATCCTGGGCGGTATCTCCTCCGGCGCCATCGTCTGGGGCGCCCTTGAACTGGCGAAGCGCCCGGAGAACGCCGGCAAGCTGATCGTCGCAATTGTCTGTGACTTCGGTGAGCGTTACATCTCCACGGTGCTCTATGACGACATCCGCGGCTGATCAGGCCGCCGTTCGCCCGTTTCCTGTAGAAAGAACTTTGTGGGCTTTTTCGCAAGACTAAAAGAAGATCTCGATGCCGCCCGGTCACACGACCCGGCGGCTCGGGGTTCTTTCGAAAACTTTTTCGCTTACTCCGGTCTGCACGCCATTTGGATCCACCGTCTGACGCACCGCCTGTGGCAGAACCCCGCCCTGCGCTTTCCGGCCCGGCTGCTCTCGCAGTTCGGCAGGTTCGTGACCGGTATCGAGATTCATCCCGGCGCAACCGTCGGCCGCCGGTTCTTTATTGACCACGGCATGGGCGTCGTGATTGGGGAAACCGCGGAGATCGGCGAGGACGTGATGATCTATCACGGCGTAACTCTGGGGGGACGCTCGCTCGCCAGGATAAAACGCCACCCCACGATCGGCGACCGGGTCACCATTGGTGCCGGCGCCAAGATTCTGGGCCCGATCATCATTGGCCACGACAGTGCCGTGGGCGCCAACGCGGTGGTGGTGAAGGACGCGCCGCCGGAATCGATCGTCACTGGCGTTCCTGCCAGGTGGCGCCACCGGGACGCTCAGCGGGAAACCAAGCCCGCCGTGGACCCGGCCGAGTACGAAATCGAATACCACCTCTGAGACTAGCTGACGGCGCGGGGGCCATTCCTTAAGCACTGAAACCACAAGGCGGGCAGTTCCCGGATCACCGGAAACTGCCCGCCTTTTGTGTCCCTGAAGCGGAACCCTTAGTGGGTGTCTACCGCTTCAATTTCGGACTTGTCCTCGCCCCAGAGGGTGTGGAAGGTGCCTTCAGCGTCGACTCGGCCGTAGGTGTGGGCACCGAACAGGTCGCGCTGGCCCTGGATGAGGGCGGCAGCCACGCGCTTGCGGCGCAGGCCGTCGTAGTAGGCCAGCGAGGAGGAGAAGACGGGAACCGGGATCCCCAGCTGGACGGCGGTGGCCACCACGCGGCGCCAGGCGGGAAGGGCCCCGGCGATGGCTTCGGTGAAGGCCGGTGCGAAAAGCAGGTTGGCAGGCTTCTCTTCAGCAGCGTAGGCCTTGGTGATGTCCTTGAGCAGTTCGGCCCGGATGATGCAGCCGGCGCGCCACAGCGAGGCGATCTCGTCGAGCTTCAGGTCCCAGTTGTATTCCTTGGCCGCGGAGGTGAGCATGTCCAGGCCCTGGGCGTAGGAGACCAGCTTGGAGGCGTAGAGCGCCTGGCGGACGTCCTCAACGAAGGTTTCGGGGATTTCGACGTCGGCCTCGTTGCCGGCCAGCAGCTCCTGGCCGAGCCTGCGCTGCTCCGCCTGGGAGGAGAGGGCACGTGCGAAGACGGATTCGGCGATGCCGCTGACCGGGGAACCCAGTTCCAGTGCGGAAATGACGGTCCAGCGGCCGGTGCCCTTCTGGCCTGCGGCATCTACCACCACGTCCACGAAAGGCTTGCCGGTCTTGGCGTCCACATGGCCCAGGACCTCGGCGGAGATCTCGATCAGGAAGGAGGACAGCTCGCCCTGGTTCCATTCGGTGAAAATCTTGGCCTGCTCTGCGGGTTCAATGCCGGCACCGGAGCGGAGCAGGTCGAAGGCTTCACCGATGACCTGCATGTCGGCGTATTCGATGCCGTTGTGGACCATCTTGACGAAGTGGCCGGCGCCGTCGGTGCCCACCCAGGCGCAGCACGGTTCGCCGTCGACCTTTGCGGAGATCTTTTCCAGCAGCGGGCCAAGTGCCTTGTAGGACTCCTTGGAACCGCCAGGCATGATGGAGGGCCCGTTGAGGGCGCCCTCCTCGCCGCCGGAAACGCCGACGCCGACGAAGTGCAGGTCCTTCTTGGCAAGGGCGGCTTCCCGCCGGCGGGTGTCTTCGTAGTGGGAGTTGCCGGCGTCGATGATGATGTCGCCCGCTTCCAGGAGGGGTTCAAGCTGCTCGATCACGGAGTCAACCGGCTTGCCGGCCTTCACCATGATCAGGACCCGGCGGGGCTTCTCGAGGGAATCCACCAACTCCTGCAGGGTCTCGGTCCGGATGAAGTCACCGTCCGAGCCATGCTTGGCCAGCAGGGCGTCGGTCTTCTCGACCGAACGGTTATGGAGGGCGACAGTGAAGCCGTTCCTGGCCAGGTTGCGGGCAAGGTTGGCGCCCATTACCGCGAGGCCGGTGACACCGATGTGTGCAGACATCAAAACTCCAGTTCATATGTTCGACGGATGTGCAGGAGCTCCACGTTCCGTGAAGCACGCTGCAGACCAAGGGTCTTAATAAAGCATATATATTCCTGAGGTCACAGGAAAGTAACGCCCACGTAATGGAACCGATTGCGTCACCGGCAGTCAAGGGCCTCTGCTTCCCGGCGCACCTGCCCGCACTAGGCTTAGCTGCATGACCAGCAGCCTGCACCACCGTGCCATCGAGAACCTGGGCGCGCGTATTATCTCGGGGGAGCTTCCTGCCGGCCACATCATGCTCGCCGAAAAGCTTGAGGATGAGCTCAAGGTTTCGCGATCCGTGATCCGTGAGGCCGTTCGCGTGCTGCAGTCCCTGGGGCTGGTGGAAACAACCAAGCGGGTGGGAATCCGGGTGCTGCCCTCCAGCCGCTGGAACCCTTTCGACCCGCAGGTCATCAGGTGGCGGCTGGCCGGAGACGCACGCGGCGCGCAGCTTCGCTCCCTCGCCGAGCTGCGGTCCGCCGTGGAACCTGCTGCTGCCGAACTCGCCGCCCAAAACGCCCCCGCTCCCCTGCGGCTGGAACTTGTGGACGTTGCCCACGCAATGCGCGACGCCGGGCACAAGGGGGACGTGCCCCGCTTTCTTGAGCTGGACATCCAGTTCCATTCACTGCTCCTGTCCGGCTCCGGCAATGAGATGTTCGCGAACCTCATGGGGCAGGTGGCGGAGACGCTCACTGGCCGTACGGTGCACGGCCTGATGCCGGACCACCCGCACGAGGCCGCCCTCCAGTGGCACGTGGACGTGGCTGAGGCAATCGCCAGGGGCGACGCAGTCTCCGCCCGTGAAGCTTCAGACAGGATCATGAGGCGGACCATGTCACAGATGTCGGACACCTGGACTGAGCAGCCCCGCGTTTTCATCCCGGTGGACCGCTGACAACCATGAGCGGCCAGCAGCACCCGAAAAGTCCGGCAACCACATCACCGGCACCAGTGCGGCGGCAGTCACAGTTCCCACCCGGCTTTTTGTTTCGGGAAGTTCACTGTATATTCATCTCAGACCCTCCACCGCGGCATCCCCCAATAGTCGCGGTGGAGGGTTTTCCACTGCCCGCGGGCTTTTGATCCAGCCGCACCGCACCCCTACGCAGCGTCTGCAACAGCTTCCCGCAGCCTCCAGCCACCACCCAGCCCATCCCTCTCCAGGAGCATGGTGGTCAGCGCTGAACTGCCATTCCTCCCCAGCCTGACCTGAAGCTGCAGGACCTCGACATCCACCCTGCTGAGCCCACGAGGCATACGGCGGCGCGTCTCCCACCAGTTGACCCGCTCAAACCACCTCACTGGCTCCGCACCAACGGCCCATTCCCTGCCATTGCTCAGCACCGCCGTCGGCATACCGTCCCGGCCCGTCCGTATAATCACGTGTTCCATCCCTGCAAGCTATGGCAGGGGGCAGACAATCAGGGCGGTGGCTCATCAGGCAGCCAGGCACTGGGCAAAGAAAAACCCCGCAGTCCCTGCCTGGCGGCGGAAACTGCGGGGTTTTGTTTGTGGGTCCTACCGGGATCGAACCGATGACATCCACGGTGTAAACGTGGCGCTCTACCAGCTGAGCTAAAGACCCATAGTGGCAACCGGACACTGCTGCGCCCTGACCAACGAACATAGACTCTACCCGAAGTTGGGCACTAAAGGCGAATCGGCGGACAATCTGTTGGCACCACCCTAAAGCGGCGGCAGCTCAGCCGCGAGCCAGCTCAGCGATTCGCTGACGCCCGCTTCAAGTTTGACGGTTGCCTTGTCATCACCGCGGGTCGTTCCCCTGTTAATAATGACCACGGGTTTGCCGTCCCTGGCCGCGTGCCTCACAAACCGCAGGCCGCTCATCACCGTCAGCGACGACCCGGCAACCACGAGGGCACCGGCGTCGTCAACCATCCGGTATGACGTTTCAACCCTGTCTTTGGGCACATTTTCTCCGAAGTACACGAAGTCCGGCTTCAGGGTCCCGCCGCAGGCTGGGCACACAGCAACAACGAAGCTGCTGATCAGGGCCTGGTCCTCCACAGTTGAATCAGCATCAGGCGCCATCTCCACCAGGGCCGCCTCTTCCGCACGGTCCAAAAACCCGGGATTCAGCTCCTCCAGCATTCCGGCCAGGAGCCGGCGCGAGTAGGTCCGCCGGCAGTCCAGGCACACCACCCGGTCATACCGGCCGTGGAGGTCTACCACGTTGATACTGCCGGCCATCTGATGGAGCCGGTCCACGTTCTGCGTGATGAGGCCGGTGAGATGCCCGCGGCGTTCCAGCTCTGCAGCTGCATGGTGCCCTTGGTTTGGATCAGCGTGGCGGAGGTGCGACCAGCCGATGTGGTTCCTCGCCCAATAACGCTGGCGGTTCGCAGCCGCCTTGACGAATTCCTGATAGGTCATCGGTGTTCGCGGAGGGGATCCCGGTCCCCGGTAGTCGGGAATGCCTGAATCCGTGCTTAGCCCTGCTCCGGTGAGGAGTGCGAAACGGTCTCCTGCCAGCAGGTCCCTGATCCGGACCAGAACCTCACGTTCATCTGCCGAAGGCCGTGCAGGTGGAACGGGCGGCATGCTGGCAAAGCCCGTCAGGCCCACACCGTGCCGCGGCTCTCCCATAACCCGTCAGGCCTTAACCAACCGGACCAGCGCCTTGCGGTATTCACTGAAGTCCCGGGCCTGGCCGCGCGGGTTCACCACCGAGTAGCGGATGGTTCCGCCGGCATCGATGATGAAGGTGCCCCGCTGAGCCATTCCGCTCGAGTGATCGAAGACGCCGTAAAGGCTTGCAGCAGCGCCATGCGGCCAGAAATCGGAGAGCAGGTCGAAGGTATAGCCTTCTTGGGCGGCGTAGGCCCGCAGGCTGAACTTGCTGTCAACGGAAACAGCCAAAACGGCTGCGTTCGCGTCTTCGAACAATGCCAGGTTGTCCCGGACTTCACAGAGCTCGCCGGTGCAGATGCCCGAGAACGCGAAGGGGTAGAACACCAGGACCACGGACTGGCCCCGGAACGTGGAAAGCCTGACGGGCTCGCCGTACTGGTTCACCAATTCAAAGTCTGGCGCCTGCCCGCCTACAGCAGGGACAGTCCCGGTGGCAGCGGCAAGCGCTGCCGTCATTTGTTCTTCCTGCTCACCAGCCGGGTTGCGCTCCAGTCCTTTGACACGCCCGCGGACGTCGTAACGTGCAGTCCGGCTGTCGGTGCAGCTTCCTGGATGTCCGCGGGTGAGACGTACCCACTCCTGCCGGACTTCGGAGTCAGGACCCAGACGACGCCATTTTCACTGAGGGTCGTCAGCGAATCCATCAGGCTGTCCACCAGGTCCCCGTCGCCGTCACGCCACCAGAAAACGACGGCGTCCGCTACTTCGTGGTCATCCTCATCCAGCAGCTCTGAACCGGTGAGGTCCTCAATATCGTCACGCAAGTCGAAATCGACGTCGTCGTCGTAACCGAACTCCTGAATCAGATCCCCGTTCTTGAAACCCAATTTTTCCGCCACATTTACCGAAGTGGCGGCGTCGGCCTCGCTCACGTGTACCTCCAATGCCTTTTATACGCAGTGCGCATAGTGATTTCCATTACTCCCAGCCAACACCCTTTGTGCCTGAGCTTCAAGCTGCCGCCCCTGTCATGCCGCATATTCTGCGTCACATCAGGTTCCGGCAGCCCACAGCGCAGCGGCTTTTCGTCACACAACCATTATGACGGCGAAATACAACAGAGCTGCCAAAGCCGCGGCTACGCATCGCGTTGGGGACAGAGTTAGAGTGGCAGGTGACAACTATGCCTGCGGGGCAAAAACCCTGTAACTCAATGCAGACGTAGGAATGCTAGGACCCTGCCCGGCTCACATGACCGGGCTGTTGTAACCGATACGTCGCACACGGCGTATGTACGCCGGGCGGTCACCCTGCCCGGCCTGAGTGCGCCACCAATGCGCGCAAAGAGAGGTTGGACGTGGCTGCAGGAGAAGATACCTCCCATATCCTCAGCGGGTTGACTAACCAGCTGCCTGATCGTGATCCGGAAGAGACTGCCGAGTGGGTCGAGTCCCTGGATTCGTTAATCAGGGAACAGGGCACTGAGCGTGCCCGATTCATCATGCGGAGCCTGCTGCAGCGTGCGGGCGCGCAGAGCGTCGGGGTGCCGATGGTGACCACTACCG